>NZ_CP045072.1:0-92500 GCF_009301415.1 Paracoccus kondratievae
ACCCCGATGCGACCGGCGTGCTGGCCGTGGCGCTGGGTGAGGCGACCAAGACCGTGCCGGTCCTGACCGAGGCGCTGAAAGCCTATGATTTTACCGTGCTCTGGGGTGCCGAGACGACGACCGACGACGCTTCGGGCGAGGTGACAAGGACCAGCGACATGCGCCCTGACGAGGCCGCGATCCGCGCCGCACTGCCCGATTTCACCGGCGAGATCATGCAGGTCCCCCCCGCCGTTTCGGCGGTCCGTGTCGATGGCGCACGCGCCTATGACCTTGCTCGTGAGGGCGAGACGGTCGAGCTTGCCGCCCGCCCGCTGTGGGTGGAATCGCTTGAGCTGCTGGCAGCGACCTCCGACAGCGCCGATCTGCGCATGGTCTGCGGCAAAGGCGGCTATGTCCGCTCGATCGCGCGCGACCTTGGCCGCAAACTGGGCTGCCTTGGCCATGTCGGACAGCTGCGCCGCATCTGGTCAGGCCCCTTCGACGCCGGGGACGGCTTTGCCTTTGACCGCATCGACCGCGCCAATCAGGCCGAGATCGAGGCCGCATTGCTGCCCGTACAAGCCGCCCTGACCGACCTGCCCGAGATGCAGGCGACCGAAATCGGCGCCACCCGTATCCTGAACGGCAACCCCGGTCAGGTTCTGGGCCATGCCGAGTTCGGCGAAGAGGTCTGGGTCAGCCGCAACGGTCGCGCCCTGTGCATCGGCCGTTACATGGGTGGCGAGGTCCAGCCATCGCGAGTCTTTAATCTGGGCTAAGGCTCAGAACGGCACGGGCGCGGAAAAGCTTTGCATGACACCGGTTTCCGGGTGTTTGAAACGCAGGCTTTCGGCATGCAGCATCAGCCGCGGGAAATCCGCCGCCGCGCCCGTCGCATAAAGCGGATCGCCAAGGATCGGGTGGCCAAGCTCGGCCATATGCACCCGCAACTGATGGCTGCGGCCGGTGATCGGCATCAGCCGCACGCGCGTCTCGGCATCCGAGGATTTGACCACCCGCCATTCGGTCTGTGCAGGGCGACCCTGTTCATGATCGACCTTCTGTCGCGGGCGATTCGGCCAGTCGACGATCAGCGGCAGGTCCACCATGCCGCTTTTCGGCTCAAGCCGACCCCAGAGCCGGGCGACATAGGTCTTTTTCGTGCGGCGGTCCTCGAACTGTCTGGACAGATGCCGCTGCGCATGGGGCGTCAGGCCAAAAACCATCACCCCCGAGGTGTCCATGTCCAGCCGATGCACCAAAAGCACGGTGGGAAAGGCCGTGCGCAACCGCTCGATCAGGCAGTCGGCGCGATCTTCGCCCCGGCCGGGCACGGACAACAGGCCCGCCGGCTTTTCTACCACGAGGATTTCGTGATCGGCATGGATCACGCGCGGCTGCTCGGCCGTCGGCTGATAGGAAAAGCTCATTTCCAGACCAGCCGCAGCGCCAGACCGGCAAACATCACCGCCGCGATGCGATTGACGACGCCAAGCCTTTGCCCGATCACCTTGCCTGCAAGCCCCGCGACCACGCCATAGCCCATGGTGACCAGCGTCCCCGACAGGGTGAACATCAGCCCCAGCCCCAGAATCTGTTGCCATATCGGGCCGTATTCCGGGCGGGTGAACTGGGGCAGAAAGGCCAGCAGGAACAGCACCGGCTTGGGGTTCAGCAGGTTTGACAGCGCGCCGCGGCGAATGATGTTCCAGCTGCGGCTGGCGGCGCTGGTCTGTAGCGTGATCGCCCCGGCGTTCCAGCTTTTCCATGCCAGAAACAACAGATAAGCCGCCCCGGCATATTTGATCGCCGCAAGCGCGCCCGGATGGGCGGCAACCAGCGCGCCCAGGCCGATCGTCGCCATGACGACATGGCAGACGACGCCAAGCCCGACCCCGAACCCGGCCAAAGCCCCCGCGCGCGGCCCGTTCTGTATGCCACAGGCGCTGGCAAAGAACACATCCTGCCCCGGCGCAAAATTCAGCACCAATGCCCCGGCCATGAAGGCCAGAAGCTGTTGCAACGGAAAATTCGCCAGCGTGTCCCAGATCATCGCGCGCCCCTTTTTTCCCGCCGCCTATGCCGGGCGGCGCACGGCGTCAACTACTCGTGCGGATCCTGAGGCAGCCCGTCGATGATCTGATAATAATCACCCTTGTCGGTGACAAAGATATGCCCCTGCAACTGCAACCCGGTCGGGCTGTCGATGGCGCCCGCCGCCACGTCGATAACGGGGGACCCGTCGCGCTGCCAGAACAGCGAACTGCCGCATTCGGCGCAAAAGCCGCGCCGGGCGATGTCCGAGGCGCGATACCATTTCACCTCGCCCTCGATCTGCAGCGACCGGGGCAGAATCGCAGCCCAGTAATGCCCCGACCAGCGCCGGCACTGGCTGCAATGGCAGGCCTTGAGGTCATGCCCTGCGTCATAGGTGCCGTGAAAGCGGATGGCGCCGCAAAGGCAATGGCCAGTGAATTCAGTCGCGTCCGAACGTGGCATCAAGGATCTCCTGCAGGCGGCCGGCGTCTTGTTGCGTAAAGGCGTCGGGCTGGTCGCTGTCGATATCCAGAACGCCGACCAGCCGTTCACCGCTGGCAATGACCGGGATCACCAGTTCGGACCTTGTCGAACTGGCGCAGGCGATATGTCCGGGAAAAGCGTCCACATCGGGGACAAGCTGGGTTTGCCGCGTCCGCGCCGCCGCCCCGCAGACCCCACGCGAAAACGGAATCACCAGACAGCCATGCCCGCCCTGATAAGGGCCGATCTTAAGTAATCCGGGCTCGGTCACGCGATAAAAGCCGGTCCAGTCGAAACGGTCGTCCGAGTGGTGGATTTCGCAGGCCAGCGTTGCCATAAGCGCGACCTCGTCGGTCTCGCCATGGGTCAGGGCACGGATGCGGGCAGCAAGGTCATCATAATCTGGCATATGGCCAGATTAACCACGGCTCGCGGCACTGTCACCCTGCAGATCACGCAGGATCGCGGGCATCTCGCGCCGTAAAAACGCCCTTCCGCCCGGCCTCCAACCCAAAGCCTCCAGCCGGGAGCAAAGCGGCAGGCGCAGCACCGAGGCATCGGCGCGCCCGGGCAGGACCGTTCCGCAGCCGGTCAGCCGCGCCACCTCGGCCAGCAGGTCCTGCCGGTCCAGCACCAGATCGCTGACGTTATAGCTGCCCGCCATCGCGGGATCGGCCAGTACCATCAGCGCCGCATTGGCAAGGTCCGCACCATGCACCTCGGTCGCGACGCGGGGGGTGGGGGTCTGGCCCTGCAGGAAATCCGCAATCAGCCCGGCCCATTTCTGCGGCGTGCCCGGGCCATAAACGCCGGTCGGGCGCAGGCTGGCGGTCAGGAAAGCGGCATCCGCCATTTTGAACAGCGCCGCCTCGGCCCGTGCCTTGACCTCGCCATAAAGACTGGTCGGCGCGGGGGGCAGATCGTCGGGCAGCGCCATCCCCTCGGGGTGGCCGTCATGCACTGCGCGCGAGGATAGAAACAGCACCCGGCCCACCCCCTGATCCCGGGCCGCACGGAAAAGCATCAGCGAGCCATCAAGGTTCGCGCGCAAAAATCCCTGCGGATCGTCACCCTCACCGCCGCGATAGCGCCCGGGCAGGTGGTGAAATGCAGCATGTATCAGCGCATCGCAGCCCGAAAGACCGGGCAGATCGCCCAGCCGCCAACCGGGCAGTGTCAGCACCTCATGCCCCGCCCCAAGCGCGGCGCGATGCAGCCAGCGCCCGACGAGGCCCGAAGCCCCGGTCACCGCGATCCTCATGCCCCGCCCCCTGCCGCACCGGGCGGGGGTGGCAGATCGCGCAGATCAGGAACCGGACCGTCGCCGGCATGGGCGCGCCACAGCTCGATCAGCGAGGCAAGCTGCCGGGCCTTGGCATGGTCCTGCCACGGTTTTTCATACTGGTAATGCAACACGCGGATATCCTGCCAGCGCCAGAGCTGGGGCAGGTTCAGCCACACATATTGCAGCATGTTGTCGAACACCGGCAGGCCGTGCCAATTCGGAAAGAAGCTTTCCAGGAACGTCTGGTCGGTCCTCCGCCAGAACTGCCCCGGCTGGTCCAGACGAGCCAGCATTGCCTGAAAGGTCACCGCCGAAGGTCTCGCCGTGAACACACCCGAATTCAGCCGATGAAAATCGGCCAGCGATTCATAGACATTCGGCGCGGCCGAGAACTCGGGGTAGTCGAAAAGCCGGTCGATGTTTTGCAAAACGATGGCATCGGCGTCGATAAAGACCACCCGCGCATAATCCAGCTGCCACAGCCGCAGCTTGGCAAAATTGTCCAGGGGCGTGTGAAAGGGCGGCTTTTCACCCTTGGTAAAGGGCGCTGCGCCATGCAGCCGGTCACGGGCATGCAGCACATTGAACCCCTCGGAGGTCGGCAACAGATCGACGCGCACCGGCCGCACATCCAGTGCCCGCAACCCCTCGACCGCATCCGAGGGCAGGTCAGTATAAAGCAGGACCAGATCGGCGCTGGTCCCGGTCCGCCGTAACGAACGAAACAGCGCCGCCGCCCCGGTCGCATAGTCGGGGTTGGTGGCCAGCGTGACAAAGGCGCGGTCGGACCGCGCCTTGCCTTCTGGGTGAATGCCTTGGGAAATCACGATACGGAACGCAGCCTGTTGCCTTCGGGATCATGCTCAATCCGGCGCGCAAGATCGCGGGTCCAGGCCGAGACCGCCGGCACGCGCGAACGGTCGATGCGATGGGCATATTTGCGCGCCACCTCGACCACCTCGGACAACAGACCTTCGGCAAGAGTAATCGGTTCCAGACCCAGCGCCAGGAACTGGTCGTTCTTGACCACCAGCTCATTCTCATCGGCCTCTTTGCGGGGGTTCGGCAAATAGGCGACCTCGGCCCCGGTCAAGCGCGCGATCATCTCGGCCAGGTCCCGGACGCGGTGGGTCTCGGTCATCTGGTTAAAGATGCGCACCCGTTCCCCGGCCTGCGGGGCGTCGTTCAAGGCCAGCTCGATACAGCGCACCGAGTCCTGAATATGAATAAAGGCACGCGTCTGGCCGCCGGTGCCATGCACAGTCAGCGGATAGCCGATCGCCGCCTGAATCAGAAAGCGGTTCAGCACCGTGCCGTAATCGCCATCATAGTCAAAGCGGTTGATCAGCTGTTCGTGCCGGCGGGTCTGATCGGTATGGGTGCCCCAGACGATCCCTTGATGCAGGTCGGTGATCCGCAGCCCGTCATTCTGGGCATAGAACTGGAACATGATCTGATCGAGGCTCTTGGTCATGTGATAGACCGAGCCGGGACGGGTCGGGTACAGGATCTGCTGTTCGCGCGGGCCGGCGGGCGTGTCGATCGAGACATCCAGATAACCCTCGGGGATCGGGGCGCCAACGGTCGAATAGCCATAAACCCCCATGGTACCCAGATGAACCAAATGGGCATTGATGCCGGTTTCGACCAGCGCAGCCAGCAGATTATGCGTGGCGTTGATGTTGTTGTCGACGGTATAGACCTTGTGGCGGTCGGTCTTCATCGAATAGGGCGCGGCGCGCTGTTCGGCGAAATGGATGACCGCGTCGGGACGGTATTCGGCCAGCCACGCCTTCAGCCGCTCATATTCGGTGGCAAGGTTCAAAAGGTGGAAATGGATGCGCCGCCCGGTCTGCTCCTGCCAGATGCGGCAGCGTTCCTGAATCGAATCCATCGGCGTCAGCGATTGCACCCCCAGCTCGGTGTCGATCCAGCGCCGCGACAGATTGTCCACTATATGGATATCATGGCCCAGGTTCGACAGATGCAGGGCCGTCGGCCAGCCCACGAAACCGTCACCGCCAAGAACTGCGATACGCATGGTCTTCTCCTCGCTTTTGCCGGCAGGAATGCGCTGGCAATGTGTCAAAACGATAACGCTTTGGTGTCGGTTCCTAGACGAAATAAAACCCTGCCTGCAAATTCTTGCCGAAATCATTGCATGATGAGACAGTGAACACTAAGGATTTCCTTTATGATCTCGCAGAAAACGAAATATGCCATCAAGGCTCTGATGGCCCTGGCAGATGAGGTAGCCGCCGGCGGCAATGCCCTGACGATCGAAGAGATCGCGCAGCGATCCGGCGCACCCAAACGTTTTCTCGAACATATCATGCTGGAACTGCGCAACGCCGGCTATGTCGGTTCGCGGCGTGGCCGGGCAGGCGGCTATGTGCTGATCAAGCGACCTCAGGAAATCTCGATTGGCGAGCTTTTGCGTCAGGTGGACGGGCCTATCGCGCCTTTGCCCTGCCTGTCGCGCCGGTCCTACCAACGCTGCGAGGATTGCGAGGACGAGGCGACCTGCCGCCTGCGCCGCATGTTCGGACAGGTGTTCTGGTCCTACCTGCTGCTGATCGAATCGCTGACGCTGGAAGATCTGGTGGCCGAGGGCGACCTGCCGGAAATCAGCCTGGCCTGAGACATTGGTTGCATTCCTGCCATGGCGGCGGGGGACAAAGGGGCGATGCCGCTTGACCCCGGCACGGGCGGGCGGCAGTTGTGAGGCAACATATCTGTCCGATGCCGGGGTGATGACCCCATTGGAAAGCGCCGCAGGTTCGCCATGGTTGATACCCCCTCTGCCTCACGTAACGTGCCGATTGCCGGCGTCATAGGCTGGCCGATTGCACATTCCCGCTCGCCCCGGCTGCACGGGCACTGGCTGCAACGCTATGGTATCACAGGCCATTACGTGCCCCTGCCGGTGATGCCCGAACATCTGGCCGAGGTTCTGCGCGCCATGCCGCGCATGGGTTTTGTCGGTGCAAATGTTACCATCCCGCATAAGGAAAGCGTGCTGGCGCTGGCCGATGTCGTCACCGACCGCGCGGCGCTGATCGGCGCAGCGAATACGCTGATTTTCCGCCCAGATGGCAAGATTCATGCCGATAATACAGACGGTTACGGATTTATTGCCAATATCCGCCAGCATGCGCCGGACTGGATCCCCGGCCTTGGCCCGGCCGCGGTGATCGGGGCCGGGGGTGCGGCGCGGGCGGTGGTCGCCTCGCTGCTGGAAAGCGGCGTACCCGAGTTGCGCATCACCAACCGCACCCGCATCCGGGCCGAGCAGATCAAGGCCGAGTTCGGCGCCAAGGTCGTGGTCTATGACTGGGCACAGGCCGGCAACATGCTGGAGGGCGCGGTGACCGTGGTGAACGCCACCTCGATGGGGATGGAGGGCAAGCCTCCGCTGCGGGTGCCACTGGACGCGCTGGCATCCGGAACGCTGGCCACCGATCTGGTCTATACCCCGCTGATGACTTCCTTTTTGCAAGAGGCGCAGGCGCGCGGATGCAAGATCGTGGACGGGCTTGGCATGTTGTTGCATCAGGCAACCCCGGGCTTTGAACGCTGGTTCGGCCACCGCCCCGAGGTCGATGACGAACTGCGCCGGGCCGTTCTGGCATGAGCTTCCGTCTTGGCCTGACGGGTGGGGTCGGCATGGGCAAATCGACCGCCGCCGGGATGTTTCGCGACCTTGGCCACCCGGTCTGGGATGCGGATGCGGCGGTGCATCGCCTCTATGCCCCGGGCGGCCGGGCGGTCGCTCCGGTCGCGGCGGCCTTTCCCGGTGTGCTCGGCCCTGATGGCAGCATTGATCGCGCCGCCCTGCGCGAAAAGCTGGCGGTCAGGCCCGAGGGTTTTCGCCGCCTTGAAGCCATCGTTCATCCCCTGGTGGCCGAAGATCGCGCCGCCTTTATATCCACTCATGCCGATGCGCCCATTGTGGTCCTGGACATCCCGCTGTTGTTCGAAGGCGGGATGCAGGCGCAGATGGACGGCGTGGCGGTTGTCTCGGCCCCGCCCGAGGTGCAGCGCGCCCGCGTCCTTGCCCGACCCGGCATGACCGAGGCGAATTTCCAGATGATCCTGTCGCGCCAGATGCCTGACGCCGAAAAACGCAAGCGCGCCGACTGGGTAATCCCTTCGGACACGCTGGAAGGCGCGCGCGCCGCCATTGTGGACATCTGCAACCTGATCATGGCAGGTAAGGCCCATGCGTGAGATCGTACTGGATACCGAAACCACGGGCTTTGACCCCGATACCGGCGACCGCATCGTCGAGATCGGCGCGGTCGAGCTGATGAACCACCTGCCCACCGGGCAGACCTTTCACGTCTATATCAACCCCGAACGCCCGATGCCGCAGGAGGCATTCGAGGTGCACGGTCTTGGCGACGACTTTCTGCGCGACAAGCCCAAATTCGCTGAAATCGCCGCCGATTTCGTCAAATTCATCGGCGATGACGCCAAGCTGGTGATCCATAACGCCAGCTTTGACATGAAATTCCTCAATGCCGAGCTAAAGCTGTGCGGCTATCCGACCATGCCCTACAGCCGCGCGATCGACACCTTGGAAATCGCGCGCAGTCAGTTTCCGGGGGCGCAAAACTCGCTTGATGCGCTGTGCCGGCGCTTTCGTATCGACAACTCGAACCGGACGCTGCACGGGGCGCTGCTGGACAGCGAATTGCTGGCCGAGGTCTATCTGGCCCTGCGCGGGGGCCGCCAGCCGGGGCTGGTGCTGGAGGGCGGGCCGCTGCGCGGCCGCTCGGGCACGGGAGCTGTGTCGCAGGGCAACGGCCCACGCAGCGCACGTCCACGCCCCCTCCCCCCCCGCATCACCGCCGCCGAGGCCGAGGCCCATGCCGCCTTTGTCGAAAAGCTGGGCGAAAAGGCGGTATGGCTGCGCTATCTCAGTGCCGGGACCAACTGACCAGCGGAACCTTTGCTGCGGGGAAACCCTTTCCTCCCCGCCGTTTCATGCAACCGATTAACGAGGGCGGGCTATTGATCAGGGAATGGTGGCAGTTCCTTCTGGCGATCTTTGAGCGGATGGACAAAATCCACCTCAGCCTGATCGCGGCCGGCGTTGCCTTCTACGCCATGTTCGCAGTCTTTCCGGGTCTCGCTGCGCTGTTTGCGATCTGGGGCCTGTGGTACGACCCCCAGGTGATCGAGGAATATGTCCACGCCACCGACGGTTTCATCCCGCCCAGCGCCGCCGATATCATCTATGGCCAGATCAAAGCGCTGGCGTCGGCCGGGCGCACGCAACTGGGCTGGGCGACGGCGATTTCCTTTCTGATCGCCACCGTTTCGGCCCGCGCGGGCGTTGACGGGCTGATCCGGGGGCTGAATGCCGCCTATGGTGTGCGCTCACATTCGACGGTCATGGGTTTTGTCCTTGCCTATGTGCTGACGCTGGTCATCGTCGCGGTCTGCGCCCTTGGCCTTGCGATGATCGTCATTTTGCCCATCGCCTTTACCCTGCTGCCCGGAGTGCTTTTGCCCACTGGCTGGCTGACCGGTGCACTGCCGTGGATGGCGATCTTTCTGATCGTGCTGCTGGTGATCGGCATCCTTTACCGCTACGGCCCTAACGTGAAGGCGCCGCGCACCCCGATCTTTACCTGGGGTTCGGTTTTTGCGGCTCTGGCCTGGGCCGCGGCGTCCTATGGATTTTCGGCCTATCTTGCCAGCTTCAACAGCTACAACCGCATCTATGGCTCGATCGGTGCGGTGATCGCACTGCTGATGTGGTTCTATCTGGGCGGGTTCACCGTCATGCTGGGGGCGGTTATCAATGTCGAGCTGGCCCGCCGCCGCCGAGTCGTGGCCGCACGAAAACTGCGCCAGGCAGCACGCGAAGCCAGCATTCCAGTCAGCAAGAAAGACCAGGGGGCCTAATGTCGCGCACCCGGTCGTGCGGCCGAGGTCAGCACCACCGGCGGCGTCTCGACCGGTTCACGCTTGTGCATATGCTCGACCCGGAAACGCAGGGTAAGAAGGAAACGGCCATCACCGGTCTCTTGCCGCGCCTCGCCCTCAAGCTGGGTCGAAAAGGCCTCGATCAGCTGGCTGCCAAGCCCCGTTCCTTCGGCAAGGCTGGTGGTCCCCAGCGAGTTCTCGACCTCCAGAACCGCATGTTGCGGCCCGTCTGCGCGCAGCGAGACCCGCACCCAAGGCTCACCCTCCGGGTCTGACGCGCCGGAATATTTCAGCGCATTGGTAAATGCCTCGGTCGCAAGCAGGCTCAGCGGGACCGCCTGATCCGGCATCAGCTCAAGCGGCTCAAGCCGGGTGTCGATACGCAGCCCCGCCCCCGGACCCAGCGTCGCATTGGCCATCTGGTTGATGATGTCCTTGATCAGCCGGTCGGCATGGACCGAGTCCAGATGCTCGGCCTGATAGAGGTTGCGATAGATTGTGGCCAAAGACGCAACCCGGTCCTGAACCGACCGCAGCACCCGGCGCGCGTCGTCGTGGTCGATTACCCGGATCTGCATGTTGATGATCGAAGCGATCAGTTGCAGGTTGTTCTTGACCCGGTGATGGACCTCTTTCAGCAAGACGGTCTTTTCGTTGACTGCCGCCTCCATCGCCTCTTCGTCACGGATCAGGATGCGGGCCATATTGTGGAAAGTCTGGCTCATATCCTCGATTTCGGCCGGGGCGTCGATCAGAACCGGGGGTGGGGCCGAGCGGTCGCCGATGGCAAAGCGGCGCATCTGGCCACGCAATTCGCGGATATGACGCAACACCAGCCGGTAGACGGCGAAATAGGCAACGGCAAGCGAAGCCGCCCACAGGATCAGCGGCAGGATCAGCGCCGTGCGCCGGGTGATGTCGATGCCGGTGATGCCGGATTCGGCGCGGTTCCACGAACCCAGCGCATAGACCAGCCCCGGCACCACCGGCACGACGCTATAAACCCGCCGTTCGCCAGAGTTCGAGATGTCGCGGAAGGTGGTCTCGCTGCGCGACAAAAGCGAGGGCAGGGATTTGCCGCGCGGCAGAACCTCGGTGATGTCACCGTCACCCTCGCGGTCCGAAGAGATCACCTCGCCCTGGTTGTTAAAGGTCAGGATGCGCGCGCCATCCGTCTCAAGCCCCGACACATGGGCCGAGCGCAGCAGATCATGCGACATCGAAACGGTGACAAAGCCCAAAAGCTCTACCCCGCTGTAAAGCGGCTGGATAACCACCACCACCGACCTTCCGGTGACCGGACCGTGCTCGCTGGTGGTGACCAGCGTGCCGGGGCTTTCGATGAATTGCTGAAAGGCCGGCGTGCCACTGAGATCATGCACCCCCCGCACCGAGGAACATTCCGTCACCCCGTCCAGCCGGGTGAAGCCGGCATAGACAAAGTTCACCGTGCGCTGCACCAGCCCGCGCATGATATCCGAACAGGCTTGCGGACGGTCCATCGTCTCAAGCACCGCCGGACCCAGCGCATCTGCGGTGCCGAGCGCGCTTTGCAGCAACGCCCGCTCACCCGCAGCCGAAGTGGCGGTGCGACCCAAAAGCGCGATCTCGGCCGAACGTTCATATTCACGCGACAGATGCAGCGTCTGAATGACCGAGATCAGGCCGATGGGCAAAATCGCCACCGACAGGAGGCCGCCCAGCCGAAAACCAAGGCCCTTGCTGAATTCCAGCCTGTCCAGAAAGCGCCGCAGCACGATCGAAACTCAGCGCAGAATCGGGGTATTCAGTGCCATGACAGCCAGAGTGGTACGATCCGTCATCTCGATTTCTTCGCCCTCTTCCAGATGCAGAAGCTCGGCCAGGCGACGGCGGCCCCGGTTGGCGCGCGACTTGACCGTGCCCACGGCAACACCGGTCATGGCCGCCGCTTCCTCATAGGAAAAGCCCGAAGCGCCCACCAGAATCAAGGCCTCGCGCTGCTCGTCGGGCAGCTGTTCAAAGGCCACGCGGAAATCATTGAGCGCAAGACGGCCGTCATGGTCGGGGCGGGTGGCCTGCCGGGCGGCATGGATGCCGTCGGTGTCGTTCACCTCGCGCCGCGTCTTGCGCCGGGCAGAATAGAAGGTGTTTCGCAAAATGGTGAAAAGCCAGGCGCGCAGATTGGTTCCGGGCTGGAATTTTTCGATATTTGCCCAGGCCTTAACGATGGTGTCCTGCACCAGATCGTCAGCCGAGGACCCGTCACGCGTCAGCGACAGGGCAAAGGCGCGCAGCGCAGGCAGGTGCTCGACCAACTCGTCCCGAGGATCTGCATGGCCTTCGGGACGGGCGGGGCGCGCCGATTTCTGATCGGTCATCCAGTTCACTCCTGCTCGCGCAGTTTTTCCAGCAGTTGCAGGAATTTGTCAGGAACTTGCTGGGATACATCCTGTTCGTAAACGCGGCGCAGATTTTCGTCGATCTGCTTCTGGATGGCTGCTCGCCTGCGTTCCTCACGCCTGGTATTCATTTTTTAGTTATTCCCGGTAATCTTGTGCGCACGTTGCCTAACCGTTACCTATCCAATCAGGTTCCATCACACGACGCATTTTTTTTGAGGTATCCCAAATGACCGCAGCGGATCTTGCCCAGTCCATCAGCCGGGAACTTCCCTACCTGCGGCGCTATGCGCGTGCACTGACCGGCAGTCAGACCGCCGGCGACAATTACGCCGCCGCGACGCTAGAAGCAATCCTGTCCGATCGCAGCCTGATGGATGGCGAGGATGACACCCGCATCGGGTTGTTCCGCACCTTCCACGCGATCTGGCAAAGCTCGGGCCAGCCCGTCGATATCGAGGCCCAGTCCCCTCGCGAAGCCCGCGCCCAGGCCCATCTGCGCAGCCTCACCCCGAATTCGCGTGAGGCGCTGCTTTTGCGTACGATCGAGGAACTGCGCTACGACCAGATCGCCCGCGTCATGCAATGCACCCAACCCGAAGCCGAAGAGCTGGTGCAGATCGCACTGAACGAAATGAGCCGCTCGATTGCTGGCAAGGTCATGGTGATCGAGGATGAAACCATCATCGCCATGGACCTGAAGGGCATTGTTCAGTCGATGGGCCATGATGTGACCGGCATTGCCCGCACCCATAGCGCCGCCGTCGATCTGGCCAAGCAAAAGCGCCCCGACCTGATCCTTGCCGATATCCAGCTGGCAGACGGTTCATCGGGGATTGATGCGGTGAACGAACTGCTGCGCGACCTTGGCGACATCCCGGTGATCTTCATCACCGCCTTCCCCGAGCGGCTGCTGACCGGCGACCGGCCCGAGCCGGCCTTCCTGATCTCAAAGCCCTATTCCGAAGAGCAGGTGCGTTCGGCAGTCAGCCAAGCCATGTTCTTTGCCACGACCGAAGGGCTGAGCGCCGCCTGACGACCCCTGACGGGCGGCCCCGTACGGGGCCTGCCCCCGGTCACGAGGCGCAAAGCGCCGTCTTGGCCTCGGTATATTCCCGTGTCAGCCGGTCGATCAGGCTGGCCGCCGGAACGATCTCGCGCACCGCACCGATGCCCTGACCCGAGCCCCAGATCTGGCTCCACGCCTTGGGACGCGACGAGGCGTCCGAGAAATTCATATCCGAGACATCGCCGCGCTCAAGCCTGTCAGGATCAAGCCCCGCCGCACGGATAGACGGCGCAAGATAGTTCCCCGACACGCCGGTAAAGAGCGATGAGGTAACGATATCCTCGGCGCCGCTTTCAACGATCATGCGTTTGTATTCGGGCTGGGCGTTCGCCTCTTCGGTCGCGATGAAGGGGCTGCCGACATAGGCCAGATCCGCACCCATGGCTTGCACCGCCAATACCGCCCGCCCGGTGGCGATGGCGCCTGACAGCAACAGCGGCCCGTCGAACCATGTGCGGATCTCTTGCACCAGCGCAAAGGGGGATTGCGGCCCGGCATGACCGCCAGCCCCGGCCGCGACAGCGATCAGCCCGTCTGCACCCTTTTCGATCGCCTTGCGGGCGAAGGTATTGTTGATCACGTCATGCAGCGCGATGCCGCCACAGTCGTGGGCGGCCGCGTTGACCTCGGGCCGGGCACCAAGGCTGGTGATCCAGATCGGCACCTTGTGCCTGTGACAGATCTCGATATCCCGCTCCAGCCGCGCGTTCGAGCGATGGACGATCTGGTTCACCGCGAAAGGTGCAGCGGGATTGTCGGGGTTGGCCTGATTGTGGCGGTCCAGCTCTTCCTGGATGCGGGTCAGCCAGACATCCAGCAGCGGCGGCTCACCATCCTTTTCACGCGCGTTCAGGGCGGGGAAACTGCCGACGATCCCGGCCTTGCATTGCGCAATGACCAGATCGGGCCCCGAGACGATGAACATGGGCGAGGCAACGACGGGAAGACGCAGGCGCGACAGGATCGGGGGCAGCATGGGGTTCCTCGTGTCTTGGTGACGCGGGCAGATTGCCCGCGCCCGGTCGATCTGCCAACCGTGCCGTGGCGTCGCGCGGTGGCTCAGTAGGGCAGCGGATGGCTGCGATGCAGCCTGTCGATCCGTGCCAGCGCATCGTCCGACAGCCGCAGATCCAGCCCGGCCAGCAGGTGATCCAGCTGCCCCAGATCGGTCGCGCCAAGGATGGGGATGCAGTGAAATGGCCGCTGCCGGGTAAAGGCGATGGCCATATGGATCGGATCCAGCCCCAGCTCGGCCGCGAGCCCGTGCCAGGCGGCGACCGCCTGATCGGCGCGGACAGTGCGCCGCCCGCCCAGATCACCCGGCCCGCCGGTGGCGCGGTCTGTGGCAACACGGCTGCCAACGGGCTCGTCTCCGTTCAGGTATTTCCCGGTCAGAAGTCCGGCCGCCAGCGGCGAATAAGCCAGCAGCGTCACCTTTTCATTCACCGCAAGTTCGGCCAGATCAGTGTCAAAGGCGCGATAAAGCAGCGAATATTCGTTCTGGATGCTTACCATGCGGGGTCCGCCCAGACGCTCGGCCACATCAAGCCAGCGCGCTGTTCCCCAGGCGGATTCGTTGGACAGGCCGATGGCGCGAACCTTGCCGGCGCGCACAACCTCGTCCAGCGCGGTCAGCACGTCCTCCATATGCGCCAGCGTTTCGGCACGGTCCTGTTTCGAGGGGTCATAGCGCCAGTTCTGACGGAACGCATAGCTGCCCCGCACCGGCCAGTGCAGCTGGTAAAGGTCGATGTAATCGGTCTTCAGCCGCTTCAGCGAGGCGTCGACGGTCTGACGCAGGATCGCGCCGTTGAACCCTTCGGCCCGCACCTTGTCACCCGGTCCGGCAGCCTTGGTCGCAATCTGTACCCGGTCGCGGCCCCCGCGTGAGGCAAGCCAGTTGCCGACGATTTCCTCGGTCTGGCCCACGGTCTCGCGGCGGACCGGGTTCACCGGATACAGCTCGGCAGTATCAAAGAAGGTGATGCCTGCGGCCAGCGCCCGGTCCATCTGGGTGTGGCCATCGGCCCCTGCCGTCTGATTGCCAAAGGTCATCGTGCCAAGGCACACCTCGCTGACCCGGATATCGCTGCCGCCAAGCGTCGTGCTGTCCATTCTGTCCCCTCATCGCAATTGGCGGAAGAGAGTGGGAGTCGAACCCACCCGGGACAGGCTCACTGCCCCAACCGGATTTGAAATCCGGCCGCCCCACCGGGGACGATTCTCTTCCATTGCCATTGTTTTCAATGGCATAGCGCCTGCCCCCCCGCCAGAGAAAGCTTACCGGTCCCGCAACGTTCGGTGTGTTCATGTCACGGTCCCGTTCCGTTCCCGGCGCGATTGAGCCTCTTTAACACGGGCGTTCCAGCGAACGGAACCAGCATAATGCGGCGCAGGCAACAGGGGCAGCGATCCCCCGGTGACTGACGCAAAAGCAGCAGGGGTGACCCGACATGCATCCCACGCTTAAGGGGTCCTGCCTGCCAGATCATTCCCTGACGCCGATCTACCAAAGGGGATGAGGGGTAGTCCCCATCAACACCTGCTGAAAGTCACCAGCACATCCTGACCGGAAGCCGGCCTTCTCGGCCGGCCCGTGCATTGTCTGGGTCACGGCAAGATAGAAACTCAGACGCAAACGCATCGAGGGAACGCTTAAGCGCCAGCCTTTCTGGTCATTCGCCTGCGCTCAGGGCTGGCCGCCTTGACCATCGGGGGTGAACAGGTCGATCCGGTGCGGATTGATGCGACGCAGATCGCCACGACGCAGGGTCAGCCCCAGCTTGTCAAAGAAATCAAGGATCTGGATCGCCACTTTGCGCCCGTTCTGCACCCGGTCGCGAAAGGCAGGCGCGGTGAACCAGCCGTCTGACGATCGCGCCCCCAGATCTCGGATGATGCCCACCATCTCGACCGTGGTGGCGCGGGCAAAGAAATGGTCATGCGCAATCTGGTCAAGGCGGCCCTGACGGGCGGCCATGCGCAGGATGCGGCGGACCTCGGTTTCCCCGGCACCGAATTCATGGGCAAAATCACGCACGCGGGGTGGGCGAAAACGTTCCTCCCCGCTCAGCCGGGGCAGGATCAGCTCCAACAGCGCCTCATCCTCGGGCGAAAGCCGGGGCAGGTGGCCGGGCAGGCGGATAAAGGCACCGTCCAGCGCGATACGGCCCGCCTCGGCCTCAGCCCGCAGCAGGGCCGCAAAATCAGCCTTGGGCAGGCGCGGGGTCAACATCAGCCGAAGCTTTTCACGGCCCACACCCTGAAGATCGGCGTTTTCGGCGTGAAAGGCAGCAAGCTCTGCCTGCATCGCCTCGCGCAGCGCATCAAGCCGGGCAGGGGCCAGAGCCTGCCTGCTGCCCGGAATGGTGGCGACACCCGAGGCCGTGACGGCGCGATCAAGCTCGGGCAAAGCAAGCGCACGGTCGCGGGCAAAGCCGTTAAGGTCGATCACCGTCAGATCAGCCAGAGCCGTCAGCGCCCGCGCCGGGTCAGGCATGGCCATGGCGCGCAAGGCTGCCAGACGCTCAGGCCGGGCCCGGTGTCGGGCGGGCGCGCGCAGGTCGATCAACCGTCCCCCGCCGATGGTGCGCCGGGCCGAAACATCACGCAGGATGAACCGCTCACCCGCCGTAGCGGCAAGCGGACGGTCAAGAACAAGCTGCGCCAGCCTCTCAGCACCGGGCGCAATCGGCCCCTCCAGCGGCACGACGCGGACCCCGGTCTCGGCCGCGCCCAGATGCAGGCGAGCGGGAAACCATGTGGTCAGTGCTTTTGGTTCGGTCCCAAGCACCCGCAGGGCCACGTCGATGCGCTGGCTTGGCGCATGCAGCACCGGGTCCAGCGCGACATCGCCGCGGTGGATTGCATCGCGTGCCACGCCCTCTCCGGCAAGGTTCAGGGCACAGCGCTGACCGGCAAGCCCCTCACCAGCCTTGCGGTTCTGGGCGTGAATGCCGCGCACCCGCGCAGCAAGACCCGAGGGGCTGATCACGATCTGATCCCCCACCGCCACCCGGCCCGACAGAACGGTGCCGGTGACGACAGTACCGGTCCCGGCCAGCGTAAAGCTGCGGTCGATGGCCATACGAAACCGCGCCTCGGTCGCACGTATGGCAGTCTCGGTCTCGGCCTGCATCAGCGCGACACGCAAAGGGTCGATGCCCGCGCCTGTCAGGGCCGAAACCGCAAAGACCGGCGCACCGGCAAGGCCGGTCGGGGCCAGAAGCGCCGCAATCTCGGCCTCAAGCCGGGCGATGCGGTCTGGCAGAGCCAGATCGGCCTTGGTCAGCGCCACCATCCCGCGCGAGATGCCAAGCAGGTCAAGAATGGCCAGATGTTCGCGCGTTTGCGGCATGATGCCGTCATCGGCAGCCACGACCAGCAACGCCATGTCGATGCCGCCCGCGCCGGCAAGCATGGTGTGGACGAATTTCTCGTGCCCCGGCACATCGACAAAGCCAGTAACCGTCCCACCGCCCAGATCGGCGTAGGCAAAGCCAAGTTCGATGGTGATGCCGCGGGCCTTTTCCTCGGCCAGGCGGTCGGTCTCGACCCCTGTCAGGGCGCGGACCAGCGCGGTCTTACCATGGTCGATATGCCCCGCCGTGCCGACGATCATCGTCCGCGCCGCACCGCCGTCAGTAACCGATCAGGAAGGGGTTAAAGCCGCCCCGTTTCCATTCGGTATCCCGCATCATCAGATCAAGCCCAAGGCTGGCAACATCGTCTGCCACCGGCTCAAGCGAGGGGTTACGGTTCTGATAAAGGATCTTGACCCAGCTTTCACACTCGCGACAGACCTCGGCCTTGACGGTCGCCTCGTCCGTCTCGACCGAGCGATACGAGATGCCCTTGGTCGAACCGCAGCAAAGGCAGGTCACCCGCACCTCGTTCCACAACGTCTGGCACGTCGCGCAAGAACAATAGCGCGCGCCCTCGGCACCGATATTCTCGGTCACCACGCTTGATACGGGGCGCCCGCCACAAGCCGGACAGGTGCCGGTGCGGATGCGCACCAGCTTTTCAGGATCAAGCCTCGCGGCCTGCGTCGCGGCAAGGACCTGTAGCGCGGCAGCAGCAAAAAGATGCGGGGCAACGCTATCCTCGGGGATGGTGTCGGTCAGGACATTGCCCATCACCCAGTCCAGATCCGAAGGCTCGGCCGCCTGCAAAGCAGCCAGCGCCAGCCGGGCAGGTTCGGGCATCTCAAGCCCGGAAAGCCGCTTGAGCAGCAGGGGCAGGGCCTCTGCCAGCCCCCTGCGCATCGCATTGCGGTCCAACGGCGGCATGCGGCTGGAGCGGGCAAGCTCGATCCGTTCGGCCGGGATGGGCTCGGGCCGGGGCAGTTCGCCAGCCAGATCGGCCTGAGCGCGACAGATCCCGGCCAGAAAGCGCAGATAGGGCGCAAGGTTCGGGCTGTGCCCGGCCAGAAAATCGAACCGCTCGGCCCGGGTGGTAAACAGCGCCACGGGATCGGGCAGGCGCGCCAAGGGAACCTTGGCGACGCCGCCGATCATCGAGGGGTCGGGTTTCAGAGCGGTGGACATGGCTTCCTTTCGGATCGCTTGGGCCTACTTTGCCGGGCCGCTTTCCCCGCGTCCAGCCAGTTCACGCAACCATTTGCGGTGGTGTCGCCAGGCCCAGCCGCCGGTCACGGTGCCACGCGTCATGGCGCGCAGCGTGCCGCGGGTCCAGATCGCCGCATAGACATGCAGGATAAAGGTCAGGATGATCGCAATCGCAGCAAGCGCATGGACAAGCACCGCCCAGCGCCGCACCGGGATGGTGACCAGATCAGGGAAATATTCCTGCCAGATCATCACCCCCGATACGATCAGCACCACGATCAGCACCGACATGGCCCAGAAGACGAATTTCTGTCCGGCATTGTATTTGCCAAGTTCAGGCAGTTTCTCTTCTTCGCCGCGCACGACATCACCGATCTGACTGACCCAGGTCCGGTCCTCGGGGCGGGGCAGGTTCAGCCGCCACATCTGCAAAAACAGCAGCAGGAAGCTGAAAAACAGCAGCACACCCACGAAAGGATGCAGCCAGCGCGTCACCTGCCCCCCACCGAACAAGCCGGTCAGGAAGTAAAGCGAAGGGTGAAACAGCGCCAGCCCCGAGACCAGCAGCACGATCAGGCTGGCCGCCGTCACCCAGTGGTTCAGCCGGGTGATGCCGCGATAACGGCTGACGGTGACCGGGCGGCGGCTTTCGATGTGATCACCCCTGGCCGAGAATACACGCCTCGACATCACACCACCCCCTTTTCTGGCGTGGTCGGGGACTCGCTGCCCTCGACCAGCTTTTCGGCATGGACCTCATCCTCGGCCGAGACCTTGTTGGCGCGCGCAAGCAGCCCATGCAGGACCGAGCCGACAGCAGCAGCGCCGATGGCGGCAAGGCCCAGCGTCTTGGTCACGCCCTTCCAGCCCTGAACCACCGGCGAGATGCGCGGCTCTTCGGGCAGGTTCGAGTAAAGCGAGGGCTGATCGGCGTGGTGCAGCACGTAAAAGACATGCGTGCCGCCAACCCCTTCGGGATCATAGATGCCGGCATTGTCATAGCCGCGCGATTTCAGATCCTCGACCCGCGCTTCGGCATGGGCAAGCATATCCTCTTTGGTGCCAAAGACGATTGCCTGGGTCGGACAGGCCTTGGCACAGGCCGGCCCCTGACCCACCGCCACCCGATCCGAACAGAGCGTGCATTTATAGCTCTTGTGATCGGTCTTGCTGACCCGCGGGATGTTAAAGGGACAGCCAGTGACGCAATAGCCGCAACCGATGCAGTTTTCGTGAATGAAATCCACGATACCGTTCGAGTATTGCACGATGGCGCCCGGCGCCGGGCAGGCCTTGAGACAGCCCGGATCGGCGCAATGCATGCAGCCGTCCTTGCGGATCAGCCACTCGAAATCGCCCGTCTGCGGGTTCTCGTATTCCGAGAAGCGCATCAGGGTGAACATGTCGGGCGTCAGATCATGCGGGTTCTCATAGAGACCGACGTTATGTTCGATCTCGGGTGAGGTGTCGTTCCACTCGGCGCAAGCTGACTGGCAGGCCTTGCAGCCAATGCATTTCGACACGTCGATCAGCTTGGCCACCGGCGTCAACTCGCGCGTCGGCGGCGGCAGATCAGGCATGGCCGAGGCGCGGACGACATCGCCCGGCCCCAGATTGGCCTGCATCGGTTGTACAGGCGGGTTTGAAACCGCCGTGCGCGGACTATCGAGGTTCGCATCCGTCGTCATGATACGGCCTCCCCTGTGGCGGGTTCGATATTGACCAGGAACGCCTTGAATTCAGGCGTTTCGACGTTGGCGTCGCCGACAAAGGGCGTCAGGCTGTTCGGCCCCCAGCCCTTGCGCGCTGCCCCCATAAAGCCCCAGTGCAGCGGGATGCCGATGACATGCACCAGCTTGTCGCCACATTGCATGGGCTTTAGTCGCCCGGTCACCAGCGCCTTGGCACGGACCTCGCCCCGCTTGGACCAGACCCGTACCGAAGCGCCAGGCTGAATGCCCTTTTCAGCGGCCAGCTCACGGCTGATCTCGACAAAGAATTCGGGCTGCAGGGCCGCGTTGATGCGGTTGTGCTTGGTCCAGTAGTGGAAATGCTCGGTCAACCGGTACGAGGTCGCCACAAAGGGGAACTCGTCACTGGTGGCGAACTGCTCGGCATCGCTGGCAAAGACCCGCGCCACCGGGTTGCCGCGCATCTCCGGGTTAAAGACGTTGGCAATCGGCGACTCGAACGGCTCCATATGGGTCGGGAAAGGTCCGTCCCGCATCATGCCCCGGGTGAACAGGCGCGAAACGCCTTCGGGGTTCATGATAAAGGGGCCGACCTCTTCCGGCCTCGAGGCGGGGGCAATGTCGGGCACGTCATAGCCCGTCCATTTCTGGCCGTCCCACTCAAGCAGCTTGCGCGACGGATCCCAGGGCCGGCCCTGCACATCAGCAGAGGCGCGGTTGTAAAGGATCCGGCGGTTCAGCGGCCAGGCGAACGCCCAGTTCGGATAGGCTCCGGTCTCGTCGGGGTCATTATTGTCCCGGCGGGCCATGTTGTTGCCTTCCTCGTTCCAGCAGCCGGCATAAATCCAGCAGGCGCCCATGGTCGTGCCATCGTCGCGATACTGACTAAAGTTCAGCAGCTGTTTGCCCCTGGCCGTCAGAACCTTGGCCGGGTCGGCGGTGTCGCGGACATCCTCCAGCGCCCTGCCGTTCAGTTCCTTGGCCAGTTCTTCGGGCGAGGGCTCATCGGGGTCGGCATAGTCCCAGGTCAGGTTCAGGATCGGATCGGGGAAGACCCCGCCTTCATCCTCATACAGCTTTTTCACGCGCAGGAAGATCTGCGCCATGATCCAGGTGTCGTGCTTTGCCTGACCGGGCGGCGTCGCCGCAGCCCAGTGCCATTGCAGCCAGCGGCCCGAGTTGACCAGCGCACCGTCGTCCTCGGCAAAGCAGCTGGAGGGCAGTTCCAGCACCTCGGTCTGAATCGAGGCGGTGTCCACGTCGTTATGTTCGCCGTGGTTTTCCCAGAAATGCGCCGTCTCGGTGGCCAGCGGGTCCATCACCACCAGAAGCTTGAGCTTGCTCAGCGCCGAGGTCAGCTTGCCCCGGTTCGGGAAAGCCAGCAACGGGTTGAAGCCCTGACAGAAATAGATGTTGACCTTGCCCGCATCCATCAGCTCGAACATGCGCAGGATGTCATAGGTCGGCACATCCAGCTTGGGCAGGTAATGATAGGCCCAGTCGTTTTCGGCCGTGGCCGCATCCCCCCACATGGCCTTCATGAAGCTGACCATGAACTTGGGATAGTTCTGCCAATAGCTGGTCTGACCCGGCCGCAGCGGCTTAAAGCTGCGGCTGGACATATAGGTCTGCCAGTCCGGTTCCTTTTCGGTCGGGATATTCAGATAACCCGGGATCAGGTTCGACATCAGACCGATATCGGTCAGACCCTGGATGTTAGAGTGGCCGCGCAGGGCGTTCATCCCGCCGCCCCGGACACCGATATTGCCAAGGATCAGCTGCAACATCGCCATGCCGCGGATGTTTTGCGAACCCTTGGAGTGCTGCGTCCAGCCAAGAGCATACATCGAGGTCATGGTCTTGTCGGGGGCCGAGCACTCTCCGATCATCTCGGCGACCTTGAGGAAGCGATCTTTTGGCGTGCCACAGACCTGCTCGACCAGCTCGGGCGTATAGCGCGAGACATGCTCTTTCAGCAGGTTCCAGACACAGCGCGGATGCTCCAGCGTCGGGTCAACCTCGGCATATCCGTCCTCGCCGAGGACATAGTCCCAGCTTGAGCGGTCGTAATCCCGCTTTTCGGGGTCATAGCCGGTGAACAGGCCGTCGTTCCAGCCGAAACCCTCCTTCACGATGAAAGGCGCGTTGGTAAAGGCCTTCACATATTCCCACTGGACCTTGTCGTTCTGGATCATCCAGTTGATCAAAGCCATGAGGAAAACGATGTCCGAACCCGGGCGGATCGGCGCATAGTAATCGGACACCGAAGCCGTACGGGTGAAACGCGGGTCCACCACAATCAGCTTGGCGCCACGATGGGCTTTGGCCTCGGTCACCCATTTGAAGCCGCAGGGATGCGCTTCGGCAGCGTTGCCGCCCATGACGACCACGAGGTCGGTATTCTTGATGTCGGTCCAGGAGTTGGTCATCGCTCCACGGCCAAATGTCGGGCCCAAACTGGACACCGTGGGGCCGTGTCAGACGCGCGCCTGGTTATCGAATCCGACAATCCCCATGGCCCGGACCGTCTTGTAGGTCAGCCATGCGGTTTCATTGGTGGTTGCCGACGCAGCCAGAAAACCGGTCGAGGTCCAGCGGTTGACCGTCACGCCATCATCATTGGTCAGGACCATATTGGCGTCGCGGTCGTCCTTAAGGGCACGGGCAATCTTGTCCAGCGCCTCTTCCCAGGAAATCTCTTCGAAGGTTGCCGAACCGGGGCGCCGGATGCGCGGCGTCGTCAGCCGGGTTTCGGCATTGACGAAATCCTTCAGCGCCGCACCTTTCGGGCACAGCGTGCCGCGGTTGGTCGGATGGTCGGCATCGCCTTCGATGTGCACGACCCTGGCCTCTTCGCCGGCCTTCAGATCACCGTTCGAATAGATGATGATGCCGCAGGCGACCGAACAATAGGGACAGGTGTTGCGCGTCTCGGTCATCGAGGCCAGCTTGAAGGCACGGACCCGCGCCTGCTCTGCCGCCTCTGCCCCGCCGAAGCCCATGGCCCCAAGCGATGTCGCCGCGACACCCGCGCCGGCCAGTTTTAGAAAACCGCGCCGCGAGAGGTCGATGTTCATCGTGCCCTCCTTTTGCCTGTCGAGTAGATAGGTACCCTCAAGGATGCGCCCTGTATGGTAGAAATGTCAAGGCAGGCACGGGAACGGGCGGTCCCCCAAGGAACCGCCCGCGCCTTTGAAAAATACAGGTTTTTCGTCAGGTTTTGCCCTGATCCTGCGTTCTAGACATCAACGGCGACCGCCCCGATGGGATGTGAGCAGCAGGCAAGGATATAGCCTTCCTCGATATCCTCGTCGGTGATACCGCCGTTATGGACCATATGCACCTCTCCCGAGGTTTTGCGGATCTTGCAGGTCCCGCAAAGGCCAAAGGTGCAGCCCGAGGGGATGTTCAGCCCGTTCGCCTTGGCAACTGCCAGAACGGTATCCGTCTCGTGGCATTTCGCAGTGACGCCCGATGCCGAAAAAGTGATCTGCGCCGCGCTTTCCTCATCAGGGACAACATCGTCCAGCACAGGGGCATCGGCCTCATTACGGACCGGCGCGCCAAAGCTTTCCTGATGATAACGGTCCATGTCAAAGCCAAGCGCGATCAGCATGTCGCGCACCGCCTGCATGAACGGCTCGGGACCGCAGCAAAAGACCTCTCGTTCCAGATAGTCCGGGGCCATGAGGCCCAGCATGATCTGGTTCAGCCGCCCGCGATAGCCGTGCCAGCTGCGGAAGGGGTCGCCCTCTTCGACCGAAAAGCGCAGTTGCAGCCCCGGCACCCGGTCCGCCATGCCCTCAAGCCGCTGGCGAAAGATGATGTCGCTGGGCGTCCGCGCCGCATGGACAAAGACGATGTCGGGCATTTCACCCGAATCCCAGGCCCATGTGGTCATCGACATCATCGGCGTGATGCCCGACCCCGCCGAGATGAACAGGTATTTCGACGCCTCATGCCGGACGAACGAGAAAATACCCGCCGGACCAAAGGCCTTGATGCGCATCCCCGGCCGCAGATGGTCCAGCATCCAGCGCGTGCCGATGCTGCCCGGCTGCGCCTTGACCGTGACCGAGATCGACAGCGGCCGCGAAGGGCTTGAACTGATCGTATAGGTCCGCTGCACATTGCCGCCGGGCACGGGCAGATCAAGCGTGATGAACTGACCGGGCTGATAGTCGAACCACGCCCCTGACGGCGAACGGAACGTAAAGGTGGCGGTGTCCGATGTCTCGGGCACCACCATCGCGCATTCCAGCGGTTCGTCGTCTTTCCACGGCTTATCGCCGAATGCCTTGACCAGTACTGCCATTATTCAGCCGCCATTGCCGGGGTCGGGGACAGACGTTCAGCCATCGTGTCGCAATACCAGTCGATGAACTGGACCACGCCTTCTTCCTGGATCATCGAATAGGGACCCGGTTCATAGGCGGGCGACAGGATGCCGCGCTGGTTTTCCTCGACCACCTGGCGGTCCTCGTCATTGGTGTTCAGCCAGACGCGGGTCAGGGTCTCGATGTCGTAATCCTGACCTTCGACCGCATCCTTGTGAACCAGCCAGTTGGTCGTGACCAGCGTTTCCGTCGGGCTTAGCGGCAGGACGCGGAACACGATCGAATGATCGGCAAGGAAGTGGTTCCAGGTGTTGGGATAGTGGAAGAACAACAGGCTGCCCGCATCGTTGAAGGGCATCTGGCCCATCCGCTTTGACACCGCGGCCTTGGTGCTGAGCGTATAGCTTTCAGCGTTGTTCAACAGCGGAATGCGCGCCAGACGCCACTGCATCCGCGGGTGATTGATAAAGCGCGAGGGCAGGCCGGCCGCCTCGCAGCGGTTCCAGTGCTCAAGGATTTCGGGGCTGGCGCTGTCGGGACCTTCCATCGCTGTCATGCGCGGGTTGTCCGAATAGGTCCGGCACAGCGAAGGATGGCTGCCGCCGCAATGGTAGCATTCGCGGTTATTCTCGATCACCAGCTTCCAGTTGCCCTTTTCGATGATGCTGGACGAGAATGCGACCTTGGCATCTGCAAGTCCGCTGGGCGCGAGATAGGTCGCAAGCTTGCTGGCCAGATCGGCAATCGCCGGCGGCACCTGCGCAAGACAGATGAACACCATGCCGCTGAGATCCACGCAATGCACAGGCTTGAGGCCGAATTTCGAGGCGTCAAAGTCGTCGCCCATATCACGGGCATAGACCAGCTTGCCGTCCAGCTCATAGGTCCACTGGTGATAGGGACAGACCAGTTTGGCGGTCGAGCCGTTCGGCTTGGAACAGATGCGCTGGCCGCGATGACGGCAAACGTTGTGGAAGGCGCGGATTTTGCCATCACCACCGCGCACGATCAGCACCGGATAGGAACCGACCTGAAGGGTGGCATAATTGCCGGTCTTGGGGATCTCGCAGGCCGGGATAGCGTAGATCCATTCTTTGTACCAGATCTGTTCCAGATCCGCCTGGAACACTCCCTCATCGCAATAAAGATCACGCGTCAGGGCGTGATCCTTTCGCCGGTTGGTGATCTGGTTGAGAATTTCGGCTGTGTTCAACATGGCTCGATTCCGTCACAAGAGAGCTAACCCAACCCAAGCATTGCACCCCTTTGAGGCGGCGTAATTCGCCAAATACGACGCTCGGATGACGGAAACAGACATCGGAGGGGTACCGGCGTGTCTGCTGCCTGTAGCAACCAAGTATAAACCATCCCTGTGCGGACCGTGCAGGCAGCTGTCGGGCAGAGCTTTGGAACAAGTCTGGGGATAACTCCGTGACATCCGGGGGCAGAATCTGTGGAGATCCCACACCCTTTTCCCATCCCCGCATTCCCGCCCTGAACAGAGCACGAACGAAGATCGGTTCTCCACATGTCTAAAACTGACGAGGAATCCTCCACAAGCTGTGGAAAAGAATAATTTTCACAAACTTATCCACAGAACGATATCTTATATCTCTATGTTTTATTGATAAATTTTCAAAGAAGGCGGATCAGGACTCTTGTTTTCCACAGAGGATCTCAGCTGGGGAATTTTGCCCTGAAACAATGATTTCCAGTCATCCACAGGCCCTATTACAACCACATCCTTTCTTTATCTTCATTCTTTCTTTGATAGAGAGAGGACGTGCCGGAGGTTCCTCATGACTGATTTCCTGTCCCTTGCTTATCCATGGATCAAATCACTGCATGTGATGGCAGTGATTTCGTGGATGGCCGGACTGTTCTATCTGCCTCGGCTGTTCGTTTATCATGCCGAACGAGCGGGAACTGGCGATGAACCTGTTCAATCATTTGAAATCATGGAAGAAAAACTTCTTCGGATGATCATGAATCCAGCGATGATCGTCAGTTGGGGGGCAGGGCTTGCCCTTGTACTGACACCGGGGATCGTCGATTGGACGATGATCTGGCCATGGAGCAAAGCCCTTGGCGTCATCGGGATGACCTGGTTTCACATGTGGCTTGCTGGTCAGCGCAAGGCACTGTTGCAAGGCAAAGGGCTGAGCGGGCGAAGCTATCGCATGATGAATGAGCTGCCGACGCTTTTCATGGCGGTTATTGTCCTGTCCGTGATCGTCAAGTTCTGAAAGAATTGACTCGCGGCCCAATTCTGCCTATGTGAGCCGGAACCGCCGTCCGGCGGGGATTCTCCAGATACATTTTTCCTGCGCCGGCCGGCCTGAGTGCCAGGCGGTGCTCGCCCATAGGCAAGACATGACCGAAGAACGCCTCAATCTGTTCGATCTCAAGGCCAAGAGCCCCGCTGACCTGCTGGCCATGGCCGAGGAATGGGAAATCGAGAACGCCTCGACCATGCGCAAGGGCGAGATGATGTTCTCGTTGCTGAAAGAACATGCCGAAGAAGGCTATGAAATCGGCGGTGACGGCGTTCTTGAGGTGGTGCAGGACGGTTTTGGCTTCCTGCGCTCGCCCGAGGCGAACTATCTGCCCGGTCCTGATGATATCTATGTCAGCCCCGACATGATCCGCCAGCACAGCCTGCGCACCGGTGACACGGTCGAAGGCGTGATCCGTGCGCCCGGCGAGAATGAGCGTTATTTCGCCCTGACAAAAGTAGAACGGATCAATTTTGAGGATCCTGACAAAGCCCGTCATAAGGTCGCCTTTGACAACCTGACCCCGCTTTACCCCAATGAGCGGCTGAAGATGGAGATCGAAGACCCGACTATCAAAGACCGTTCGGCCCGGATCATTGATCTGGTGGCGCCGATTGGTAAGGGGCAGCGTTCGCTGATCGTTGCACCGCCGCGCACCGGTAAGACGGTCCTGTTGCAAAATATTGCGCATTCGATCGAAAAGAACCATCCCGAGTGCTATCTGATCGTCCTGTTGATCGACGAGCGCCCGGAAGAGGTGACCGATATGCAGCGTTCGGTTAAGGGTGAGGTGATCTCCTCGACCTTTGACGAACCGGCCAGCCGTCACGTTGCCGTTTCGGAAATGGTGATCGAAAAGGCCAAGCGTCTGGTCGAGCATAAGCGAGATGTTGTCATCCTGCTTGACTCGATCACAAGACTTGGTAGGGCGTTCAACACCGTCGTGCCCAGCTCGGGTAAAGTTCTGACCGGCGGTGTCGATGCGAATGCGCTTCAGCGTCCAAAACGCTTCTTTGGCGCGGCGCGGAATATCGAAGAGGGCGGTTCGCTGACCATCATCGCGACAGCCCTGATCGACACCGGTTCGCGCATGGACGAGGTGATCTTTGAAGAATTCAAAGGCACTGGCAACAGCGAGATCGTTCTGGATCGTAAAGTCGCTGACAAGCGTGTCTTCCCGGCGATGGACATCCTTAAGTCCGGCACCCGTAAAGAGGAACTGCTGGTCGATCCCAAAGATCTGCAGAAAACCTATCTGCTGCGGCGTATCCTGAACCCGATGGGCACAACGGATGCGATCGAGTTCCTGATCTCGAAGCTGAAGCAGACCAAGACCAATGGCGAGTTCTTCGATTCAATGAACGCCTGATGGCGCGGAGGATGCGGTGGACACGATCTTTGCCGAGGCGACGCCTCCCGGTCGGGGAGGCGTCTCGGTTGTCCGCCTGAGCGGGCCGAAGGCACGTGCGGCACTGGAATCACTTGCCGGACCGATAGCAGCACCACGAATTGCGGTGCTGCGCGCATTAAGGGATGGCGAAGATCTGATCGACCGCGCCCTGGTTCTATGGTTCGAGGAAGGGCACAGCTTTACCGGCGAAGAAGTGGCCGAGCTGCATATTCACGGTGCACCGATCATAGTGAACCGGCTGACTCAGGCTTTGCTGGCACGTGGTCTGCGGCGGGCTGAGGCAGGTGAGTTCACCAGGCGTGCATTCCTGAACGGCCGTATGGATCTTGCCGAGGCTGAAGGTCTGGCAGATCTTTTGGCAGCCGAGACCGAGGCGCAGCGCAAACTTGCCATGCGGGCGACTGAGGGGGAGCTTGGGCAGAAAGCTGACGAGCTACGCTCGGGGTTGATCCGGGCCGGAGCTCTGGTTGAGGCCAGCATAGATTTTGCTGATGAGGATGTTCCCGAGGATGTTCCCGAAGAGGTCTTTGATCTGATCGATAAAGTGCGGTTGGATATTCAGCAGATGCTTACAACTTATCCTGCCACTGAACGGCTGCGTCAGGGTTATGAGGTAGCGATTATTGGTCCTCCGAATGCTGGTAAATCCACACTGTTGAACCGGATCGGACAGCGCGAAGTAGCCTTGGTTTCCGATATTGCGGGGACAACACGGGATATTCTTGAGCTGCGCACTGACCTGCGTGGCCTGCCGGTGACTTTCCTGGACACGGCTGGTTTGCGTGAAAGCAGTGATCCGGTCGAGGCGATGGGCGTGGCCAGAGCTCTGAAGCGCGCTGAAGAGGCTGATCTGCGTATTCATCTTTCGGTCGATGGCATGCCTGTCGAGGAGGTGAAGGACGGAGATATTGTCATTCGCTCCAAATCCGATCTGGGACAAGGTGAGGGAATGGCGATTTCGGCCATGACCGGGGAAGGGGTCGCAGAGCTTTTGGATATGGTTTATGATCGCCTGCGAGTCAGGGCTGCTGATTCAGGTCTGGTCAGTCATCGTCGCCAAGCAGAAGCTTTGCAGCGAGCACTGCTTGCTCT
Organism: Paracoccus kondratievae; assembly: GCF_009301415.1. Lineage (GTDB taxonomy): Bacteria > Pseudomonadota > Alphaproteobacteria > Rhodobacterales > Rhodobacteraceae > Paracoccus > Paracoccus kondratievae. Next base: position 29,552 of record NZ_CP045072.1, read on the forward strand.
GGAAGTTAACAAACATATGGCGCCAGAGCTGCTTGCAGAAGGGTTGCGTCAGGCAGCTCAAGCTTTGGCGATGATGGTTGGCAGGGTCGGGGCCGAGGATTATCTGGACGAGATCTTCAGCTCGTTCTGCATCGGAAAGTAGAGTTTCACGTGAAACATTACGACGTAATCGTGATTGGTGGAGGCCATGCCGGCGTCGAGGCCGCCATGGCCGCTGCCCGTATGGGCGTCGAAACGGCTCTGGTGACGATGAACCAGACCGATATCGGCACTATGTCCTGCAATCCTGCAATAGGTGGTCTTGGAAAAGGTCATTTGGTGCGAGAAATTGATGCACTGGACGGGATTATGGGGCGGTTGGCAGATGCAGCTGGAATCCAGTTCCGCCTTCTTAATCGTCGCAAAGGTCCCGCTGTGCAGGGGCCGCGCGCGCAGGCTGATCGCAAACTCTACCGTCAGGCGGCGGGGCAAGCGGTTGCAGCGCAATCGGGATTGTCCGTTCTTCTGGGAGAAGCGGCTGAATTAGTTCAAGAAAATGGCCAGGTTGTCGGGCTGCGGCTGGCGGATGGGCGGGAGCTTCTGTCCCGACAGATTATTCTGACGACCGGGACTTTCCTCAATGGGCTGATCCATATCGGAGAGGTTACCAAACAGGCAGGCCGTTGGGGTGACTCTGCCTCTGTCTCACTTGCGGCTTCGCTGAAGCCCTTGGACCTGCCTCTGGGTCGGTTGAAAACCGGGACGCCGCCGCGCATTGCCCGCAGAAGTATTGACTGGGATAGTCTCGACCAGCAGCCCGGCGATGACGAGCCGACGATGTTCTCTTACCTGAACTCGGCGCCAATGGTTCAGCAAATCAGTTGCGCAGTCACTCATACCAATACTGAAACCCACCGGGTGATCCGCGAAAACCTCGGTCGTTCGGCGATGTACGGGGGACGAATCGATGGCGTCGGGCCGCGCTATTGTCCCTCGATCGAGGATAAGATTGTCCGCTTTGCTGACAAAGATTCGCATCAGATTTTCCTTGAACCAGAGGGGCTGGACAGCGATCTGGTCTATCCGAACGGCATCTCAACTTCCCTTCCGGAAGAAGTACAGATTGCCTATGTTCGCTCGATTCGCGGCTTGGAGCAGGCCGAAATCGTCCAGCCTGGCTATGCTGTGGAATATGACTACGTAGATCCGCGCGCCCTTACCCCAGCGCTAGAGGCGAAAGCGTTAACGGGCTTGTTCCTTGCCGGACAGATCAACGGCACTACCGGCTATGAGGAAGCGGCCGCCCAGGGGCTGGTTGCTGGCCTAAACGCTGCGCTGAAAGCTCAGGGCAGGGGTCCGCTGCATTTCAGCCGGTCGCAAAGCTATATTGGGGTGATGATCGACGATCTGGTTACCCGCGGGGTAAGCGAACCCTACCGCATGTTCACCTCGCGGGCAGAGTTCCGACTGTCGCTTCGTGCCGATAATGCCGATCAACGACTTACCTCACTCGGAATCGAAACCGGATGCGTGGGACAAGAGCGTCAGGCTGCTTTTGCCGAGAAGCAGAGACGCTATACTCTTGCCCGCCAGCGTGCGGAGGCGATCACCCTCTCTCCGTCGGATCTGCGGCGGGCAGGAATCGAGGTTCGTCAGGATGGCGTGCGCCGCAGTTTGTTCTCTCTCTTGGGGCAGCATGAAATCCCTCAAGATCAAGTACTTGAACTTGATCAGGAGCTTAGTTCGTACGATGCAGCGACCATCAAGCAGCTGGCCGTTGATGCGCTGTATCATCAATATGCGGATCGCCAGAGTCGGGATGCTGAGCTGTTGCGCAAGGAAGAAGCCGTCGCTATCCCGACTGACTTTGATTATGATGCCCTCTCTGGGCTATCGAATGAACTGAAATCAAAGCTCAAACAGCATCAGCCAACTAGTCTGGCTGCAGCAGCGACAATTGAGGGGATGACCCCGGCAGCTTTGACACTCATTCTCGCCGTTATACGCACTGGGATGCGCCAAAAAGCATGCTGAGTGTTTCACGTGAAACAGCCGGGCAGTTGGCGGGTTATGCCGCGCTGCTACGGAAGTGGAATCCCGCTATCAATCTGATCGCCCCCTCGACGGTCGATCAGATCGAATCCCGCCATATCGCGGATTGCACCCATCTGGCTGAAGTTTCAGTTGGGGCACAGGGGAAATGGGCGGATTTAGGTAGCGGAGGCGGTTTACCGGCTGTTGTCTTAGCCATTGCCCGCCCCGATCTTAATGTAACGATGGTCGAAAGTGATCAGCGGAAAGCATCCTTTCTTCGTACTGCGATACGTGAGCTGTCGTTGAAAAATGCGCAGGTGATCTCCCAGCGGATCGAAGTCCTGGATCGGCTCGAAGCAGCGCATGTCAGTGCAAGGGCGCTTGCCCCTCTTCCACGCCTCATGTCATATGTGGAACGGCATCTGGAAACTGATGGAACTGCCTGGTTGATGAAGGGTCGTAACTGGCAAGCCGAGGTATCCGAGGCCCGGAAAGACTGGTCATTTGACCTGAAAGCACACCCAAGCGCGACAGATCCTGACGCGGCCATTCTGGAGATCACGGGAATTCGCCATGCTTGATACTCGCATTATTGCCGTTGCAAACCAGAAGGGTGGGGTTGGTAAAACCACCACGGCCATCAACTTGGGTGCGGCGCTGGCCGAGCAGGGCCAGAAAGTTGCAATTATAGACCTTGATCCTCAGGGCAATGCATCCACAGGATTAGGTGTGCCGCTGGAAGAGCGCGAGCTTACCTCTTATGATCTGCTGACCGGGGAGCAGACACTTCAGGACACCCTTCAAGACACCGATATTTCCGACCTGCAAATCGTGCCGTCAAACCGTGATCTGGCCTCAGCGGATCTTGAGCTGTCCAGTCGTGCCGGCCGAACGCAGCTTTTGCGGCGCAAGCTTTCGGGTACGATGGAATTCGACTATATCCTGATCGACTGTCCGCCGGCGCTTGGACTGCTGACGGTTAACGCGATGGTGGCTGCGCATAGTGTGCTGGTACCGCTGCAAGCAGAATTCTACGCGCTTGAAGGGCTGTCGCAGCTTTTGATGACGGTGCGCGAGGTGCGTCAGACCGCCAATCCCGATTTACGGATCGAAGGCGTGCTTTTGACCATGGCCGACAGCCGCAACAACCTGTCCCAGCAGGTTGAGGCTGATGCGCGTAACACCCTGTCTGGCCTTGTCTATCGCACGGTGATTCCGCGTAATGTCCGCTTGTCCGAAGCGCCTTCTCATGCAAAGCCAGTGCTGCATTACGATCCGAATTCCAAAGGAAGCCAGGCCTATCGTGAGCTGGCAAAGGAATTCTTGTCCCGTCAATTAGCGACCGCCTGAGGAGGAATCATGGTAGAGAACAGGGTAGAAAGACGTGGTCTTGGCCGTGGCCTCTCGGCGCTGATGGCCGATGTGGACCTGATTCCGTCCGAGCGTCCGGCACCGCGCCAGATGCTTCCGGTCGAACAGATCACCCCCAACCCCGACCAGCCCCGCCGCAGTTTTGCGCCTGAGGCGCTGCAGGAGCTGGCCGATTCGCTTCGCCACCGCGGCATGCTGCAGCCGCTGATCGTGCGTCCGCATCCGACTGATCGGGGGCTTTACCAGATTGTCGCCGGCGAACGTCGCTGGCGTGCAGCACAGATTGCCCAGCTGCATGAAGTTCCGGTCATCGTTCGTGACCTGAACGATACCGAAGTGCTGGAAGTTGCGATTGTCGAGAACATTCAGCGCGCAGATCTGAACGCGATCGAGGAGGCGAGCTCGTATCGCCAGCTCATGGAGCGTTTCGGCCATACGCAAGAAAAGCTGGCCGAAGCACTGAACAAAAGCCGCAGCCATATCGCCAACTTGCTTCGCCTGTTGAACCTGCCCGATCAGATTCAGGCCTGGCTCAAAGAAGGCAAACTGACTGCCGGTCACGCCCGTGCCCTGATCACTGCGCCGAATGCGGTTGAGCTGGCACGCAGGGTGATTGAAAAGAACCTGTCGGTGCGCGAAACCGAAGAACTGGTTCGCCGGCAAGCCGAGGGTCCGAGGGCCCAGAAGCCCAGGGCGCCCAAGCAGGAAAAGGACGCAGACACCCGCGCCCTCGAGGGTGATCTGAGCGCGCATCTGAAGATGAAAGTGACGATCAGTCACTCGGGAACTGACGGAGGTCAGCTGGTGATTTCCTATCGCGACCTTGATCAGCTTGATCGTCTTTGCCAGATTCTTGCCGGGAACTGATACTATATCTGGTATATTTGGTCTATATTCCCACAAAACCAGCCAGATCAATCAATTACGCATGAAAAAACCCCCGGGGTTAGCTCCCGGGGGTTTTGTCTGGGAAGACGGGTAGTTCCTAGCTGGCAGGGGTTGAACTGACGCCAACCTTGGCCGGGCGGAGCAGACGGTCATGCAGCATGAAACCGTTATCCATAACCTGAATGATATTGCCGGCGATGGTGCCGGGAACCGGCGCCTCAAACATCGCCTCATGTTTCTGCGGGTCGAATTTCTCGCCGATTTCGGGGGTAATGACCTGAATTCCGTGCTTGGCAAAGACGTTGTTCAGCTCGCGCAGGGTCAACTCCACGCCTTCGATCAGTGCGGCTGCCGCGGCGCGCTGCTCTTCGCCGGCGGCCTCCAGGGCGCGGGTCAGTGCGTCATGTACCGGCAAAAGGTCACGCGCAAGTCGCGAGCCGCCGTACTGCTCGGCTTCGCGGCGGTCCTTGTCGGCGCGTTTGCGGGCATTCTCTGCATCGGCAAGCGCGCGGATAAACCGGTCGCGATAGTCGTCCCGTTCGGCGATCAGAGCCTCGACATCGGGCGAGGCCTGTTCATCGGCCAGCGGGTCGATGGTTTCCTCGTCCAGCGGGCTGCCGTTCGCGTTTTCCTTTGTCATATCCTCATCATCCTTTCCGGCCAGAGATCACCCGGCCGACAAGCTGCGCAGTATAGTCCACGATCGGGACGATGCGGCCATAGTTCAGCCGCGTCGGACCGATTACACCGACCGCGCCAACAATCTTCCGGTCGGCATTCATATAGGGCGAAACGACCAGAGAGGAACCGGAAAGTGAAAAAAGCTTGTTTTCCGAGCCGATGAAAATACGCACACCCTCACCCTGCTCGGCCAGTTCCAGAAACTCGGCGATGTCGCGCTTGCGCTCCAGATCGTCGAAAAGCCGGCGGACGCGGTCCAGATCGGCCTGTTCATGGGCCAGCAAATTGGCGCGTCCACGCACGATCAGGCGCGGATCGTTGTTTTCCCCGTCCCACATCGCCAGGCCCGAGGACGCAAGCTCGGCCGCCATGCTGTTCAGCTGACGGCGGCTTGCCTCGATCTCCTGTGCGACACTGCGCCGCAGTTCGGCCAGTGTGCGGCCCTCGGCCACGGTATTGAGGAAATTCGCTGCTTCGCGCATGGCGCTGGCGGTATGGCCGGGCGGGGGGGTAAATATACGATTCTCAACCCGACCATCGGCAAAGACCAGCACGACCAGCGCCCGGTCGGCCGCAAGGCCGATGAACTCAATATGCCGGACAGGGGCCTCTTGCTTGGGCATCAGCACCAGCGAGGCACCCTGCGTCAGCGCCGACAGTGCCGTACTGACCCGGTCAAGCATCGCGCCGGTGTCGCCGCTTTCATCGCCAAGCGTTTCCTCGATCATCTCGCGATCAGTGGACGAGACCGGACCGGCCTCCATCAGCCCGTCGACGAACAGCCGCAGCCCCAGCTGGGTCGGCATACGCCCGGCCGAGATGTGCGGGTGATCAAGCAGGCCCAGAAGCTCAAGGTCCTGCATCACATTGCGGATTGTTGCTGCGCTGACTTTTTCGGTCATTTCCCGGGTCAGCGTGCGTGAGCCGACGGGCTCACCAGTGGCGAGATAGGCTTCGACCACGCGCCGAAACACTTCGCGCGAGCGGTCGTTCAGATCGGATAGCAGCGGAGTTTCAGGCATTGGCAATCTGGTCAGGTCGTTCACGGGTTGCAGTCGATAGCGTCAGACCTGTATCTGAACAGCAAAACCCCCGAAAGGAATGAAAGATGCGTCCCTCAGGCAGGAATTTAAGTGATATGCGCCCGATTTCAATCGAAACCGGGGTTTTGCGCCACGCTGAGGGCTCGTGCCTGATCTCTTGTGGCGATACGCGCGTGCTTTGCTCGGCCACGATCGAGGATAAGGCGCCGCCCTTTCTTAAGGGTTCGGGACAGGGCTGGGTGACGGCGGAATACGGAATGCTGCCGCGCGCCACGAACAGCCGCAACCGGCGCGAGGCTGCGGCGGGCCGCCAATCGGGCCGCACTCAGGAAATCCAGCGCCTGATCGGACGCGCCCTGCGCGCCGGCGTCGATCGCCGCGCCCTTGGCGAGCGGCAGATCGTCATCGACTGCGACGTGATCCAGGCTGATGGCGGCACGCGCTGCGCCTCCATCACCGGTGGCTGGGTGGCGCTGCGGCTGGCGGTCAACCGACTGCTCAAGGCCGGGATCATCACCTCTGATCCGATCGTGGACCATGTCGCTGCGGTGTCCTGCGGGATCTATGCCGGTCAGGCGGTGCTGGATCTGGACTATGCCGAGGACAGCGAGGCAGGCACGGACGGCAATTTCATCATGACCGGCGCGGGCCGCCTGATCGAGGTGCAGATGTCGGCCGAGGGTGCGACTTTTACCCGGTCCGAGATGAACCAGCTGCTTGATCTTGCCGAGGCAGGCGTCGCCGAACTGGTCCGTGCCCAGAACGAGGCGATCTCATGCGCAAGCTGACCGAAAGAAAGCTGCTGCTTGCCACCCATAATCGCGGCAAGCTTGAAGAGATCCGCGCCATGATGGCCCCGCACGGGATCGAGGTCGTCAGCGCCGGAGAGCTGGGTCTGCCCGAACCCGCCGAGACCGAAAACAGCTTTATCGGTAATGCCCGCATCAAGGCGCTGGCCGCGATGCAGGCGACTGGCCTGCTGGTGCTTGCCGATGATAGTGGGATCACGGTTGACGGGCTTGATGGTGCACCCGGCGTCTATACCGCCGATTGGGCCGAGACGCCGAACGGGCGCGATTTCATGCAGGCCATGACACGTACCTGGCGCGAGCTTGATGAACGCGGCGTGCCCGAGCCACGCACCGCCCAATTCCGCGCTACGCTGATCCTACTGTGGCCTGACGGGCATGAAGAGATCTTTGAGGGTGTCGCTCCGGGCCATCTGGTCTGGCCGCCGCGTGGGGAACAGGGCCATGGATACGACCCGATCTTTGTGCCCGAAGGTCATGACGTGACCTATGCCGAAATGCCTGCCGAGCAAAAGAACGCGATCAGCCACCGCGCCCGCGCCTTTCGTCAATTGGAGGCGTTCCTTGCGTAGAATCTCGACCGGTTCCCCCTTTGAGGCCGCACTTGGCTACAGCCGTGCGGTGGTCAGGGGGCCGTGGTGCTTTGTTTCGGGAACCACGGGCTATGATTACACGGCCATGACCATGCCGGAAAGTGCGGCAGATCAGGCGCGTAATGCATTTGCCACCATCTTTGCCACGCTGGCCGAGGCCGGTTTTGCACCCGCTGATATCGTGCGGGTGCAATACACGATCACCGATCCCCGGATCATTGATGAGATTACCCCGGTTCTGGGCGAAGCGATGAAGGATGCGTTACCTGCCGCGACAATGGTTGTAGCGGGGCTCATCAGACCCGAAATGAAGGTCGAGATCGAAGTGACCGCCTATCGGGAATGACCCAACCCATGCCAGCCCCCGCGCCAGCCTTTGCGCCAGACGGCACCGCGCATCCCGCCGCCACGCTGGCCGAGGACTGGCGGGCCGGGGGCTTTGGCCTTTACGTTCACTGGCCCTTTTGCGCAGCCAAATGCCCTTATTGCGATTTCAACAGCCATGTCGCGGCGGTGATAGACCAGGGCCGCTGGCTTGCCGCCTATCGGCGTGAAATCGCGCGTCTGGGCGATGAGATCCCGGGCCGCGTTCTGAACAGCATCTTTTTCGGCGGTGGCACGCCCAGCCTGATGGCGCCTGAAACCGTCGCCGGTGTGATCGAGGCCGCCCGCGAGGCCTGGCCCTTTGCCAATGACATCGAGATCGCGCTTGAGGCCAATCCGACCAGTGTCGAGATGGGCCGTTTTCGCGCCTATGCTGCGGCGGGGGTCAATCGCCTGTCGATGGGTGTGCAGGCGCTGAATGACCAGGATCTGCGCCGTCTGGGCCGAATGCATTCAGCGGCCGAGGCCCGCGCCGCCTTTGATATCGCGCGGGATTGCTTCACGCGGGTCAGCTTTGACCTGATCTATGCCCGTCAGGATCAGGATCGCGCCCATTGGCGGCGCGAGCTGACGCAGGCTCTTGGCATGGCGGTCGATCACCTCTCGGCCTATCAGTTGACGATTGAGCCCGGCACGGCCTTTGGCGCACGTCACGCCAAGGGTGGGCTCAGGGGCCTGCCGGATGATGATCTTTCGGCGGATATGTATCTTGATACGCAAGAGGTCTGCGCTGCTGCCGGGATGCCCGCCTATGAAATCTCGAACCACGCCCGGCCTGGCTCGGAAAGCCGCCATAACCTGATCTATTGGCGGCAGGGCGACTGGGCGGCGGCGGGTCCCGGCGCGCATGGCCGGTTGACCTTGCCCTCGGGCCGCTGGGCGACCGAGGCCCATCGCGCCCCTGCGGCCTGGCTTGAGGCGGTCGAGTCGCGGGGCAACGGTGAAAACGGGCGCGAGGCTCTTGGTCTTGCCGACCGGGCGCTGGAGTATCTTTTGATGTCGATGCGTCTGTCCGAGGGGATGGAGATGTCGCGTTATCTTGCCCATGGGGCTGAACTGCCGCAGGCGCGGCTGGCGCATCTGACCGAACTGGGGCTGATTTCTGTCGAAGGTGACCGGCTGATGGCGACCGAGGCCGGACGGCCGGTGCTGAACGCGATCCTGCGCGAACTGGCAGGATAAAAATGCGCTATCTTTGGCTTTCCGTGGGCTGGCTCGCCCTGACACTGGGCGTGATCGGGGTGTTCTTGCCGGTCATGCCGACGGTGCCGTTCCTTTTGGTCGCGGTCTGGGCCTTTGCGCGCTCGTCCCCGCGCATCAGCGCCCGGATCATGCGCGATCCGCGCTTTGGGCCGCCGATCCGCGCCTGGCGCAAGCGTGGCGTCATCGGGCGCGCCGCCAAGATCTGGGCGGTTGCTGCCATGTCAGCCGGTGTTTGCTGGTCGCTGTGGCTTGGACTTGATCCCCGGCTTGTCGCCGCCCAGACGCTGATTTGCGCGGTGATCGGCCTCTGGCTTGTCACCCGGCCCGAGGTATGAGGTGCGGCCCCGTCCGGCTACGCAGCCGGACTGCCAGCGAATACAACCTTTTGCCCACTTGTTCCCAAGCGGGTGCCGCGCGAACCTCGACCCATCAGCTTTGAGGGGGAGAACGGGACTATGGTGGATACTTCGGGGGTGAAGATACATCCCGCCGTGGATAACGGCATCAAACCGGCCAGACCCGGCTTCTCGGGTGGGGAGTTGCATTGCAAGTGCAGCACCGATCCGGTCCGGGTCGCGATTCGCGCGCAAACCGCGCATAACCACGTCTGCGGCTGCACCAAATGCTGGAAGCCCGAGGGCGCGATCTTTTCACAGGTCGCGGTCGTCAGCCGCGACGCGCTTGAGGTGGTGCAAGGCGCCGACAAGCTTGAGATCGTGAATGCCGAGGCGCCGATCCAGCGTCATCGCTGCAAAGGGTGCGGTGCGCATATGTATGGCCGGATCGAAAACAAGGACCATCCCTTCTATGGGCTGGACTTTGTCCATACCGAACTGTCGGATGAGGACGGCTGGTCGCAACCCGAGTTTGCGGCCTTTGTCAGCTCGGTCATTGAATCGGGTGTCGATCCCAGCCGCATGGACGCGATCCGCGCCCGACTGCGTGAACTGGGGCTGGAACCCTATGACGCGCTGTCGCCGCCGCTGATGGATGCGATTGCCACCCATATCGCCAAGCGCTCGGGCGTTCTTGCCGCCTGAGTGTCCGACGGTCGTGACAGATGGCGGGGGTCGGTTTACCGGCCCCCGAATCCATGAGAAAACAGCAGGCCCAGGGCCGACACTTAAGGAGAATGTGATATGAGAACCCGTGCCGCCGTCGCGCTGGAAGCCGGCAAGCCGCTGGAAGTCATGGAAGTCAATCTCGAGGGCCCCAAGGCGGGCGAAGTGATGATCGAGATCAAGGCGACCGGCATTTGCCACACCGACGAATTCACCCTTTCGGGCGCTGATCCCGAAGGGATCTTTCCCTCGATCCTTGGTCACGAAGGTGCGGGCGTCGTGGTCGAGGTCGGTCCCGGCGTCACCTCGGTCAAGCCGGGGGATCACGTCATCCCGCTTTACACCCCTGAATGCCGCCAATGTCCGTCCTGCCTGTCGCGCAAGACGAACCTCTGCACCGCGATTCGCGCCACGCAGGGTCAGGGGCTCATGCCCGACGGCACCAGCCGTTTCAGCATGCTCGACGGTACGCCGATCTATCACTACATGGGCTGCTCGACCTTCTCGAACTACACCGTGCTGCCCGAAATCGCGGTGGCCAAGGTGCGCGAGGATGCGCCTTTCGACAAGATCTGCTACATCGGCTGCGGCGTCACCACTGGCATCGGTGCGGTGATCAACACCGCCAAGGTCGAAATCGGTGCCAAGGCGGTTGTCTTTGGTCTTGGCGGCATCGGCCTGAACGTGATTCAGGGGCTGCGCCTTGCCGGGGCTGACATGATTATCGGGGTCGATCTGAACGACGACAAAAAACCGATGGCCGAGCGTTTCGGGATGACCCATTTCATCAACCCGAAGAACTGCGAAAACGTGGTGCAGGAAATCGTCAACGTCACCAAGACGCCCTTCGACCAGATCGGCGGCGCGGATTACAGCTTTGACTGCACCGGCAACGTCAAGGTGATGCGCGACGCGCTGGAATGCACCCATCGCGGCTGGGGTGTCTCGGTCGTTATCGGCGTGGCGCCGGCGGGGGCCGAAATCAGCACCCGTCCGTTCCAGCTTGTCACCGGCCGGGTGTGGAAGGGCACGGCCTTTGGCGGCGCCCGCGGCCGCACCGATGTGCCGCAGATCGTCGACTGGTACATGGAAGGCAAGATCGAGATCGACCCGATGATCACCCACACCCTGACGCTGGATGAGATCAACAAAGGCTTTGATCTGATGCACCGGGGCGAGTCTATCCGCTCGGTCGTCCTTTACTGATCGTAAAGGCCTGCTTAGGTAAAAGGACGGCGGGGGCGGGAAACCGGTCCCGCCGTCAACATGAAAGGACCGATCATGGTAAAGCACTTCCGCCTGGACGACGATGACGACAACGAGGACGAGCGCCGCCAGGAGGGCCAGAAGGACGAAGGGCTTGGCCTTCCCGAAGGCGACCGGCTCGGCAAGCTCTATTTCAAGTCCCGCACGGTAATCGTTGCCGGTCAGATCACCGACAAGCTGGCGCAACGCACCGTGGCGCATCTGCTGGCCCTGGCCGAGGACAGCGACGCCCCGATCAACATGCTGATCAGCTCGCCCGGCGGTCATGTCGAATCCGGCGACATGATCCATGACGTGATCAAGTTCATCCGTCCGACCGTGCGCACTATCGGCTCGGGCTGGGTGGTCTCGGCCGGGGCGCTGATCTTTGTCGGTGCCGAGCGGGAAAACCGTTACTGCCTGCCCAACACCCGTTTCCTTCTGCATCAGCCCTCGGGTGGGATCGGCGGAACTTCCAGCGACATCATGATTCAGGCCGAACAGATGCGCCTGATGCTCGATCGGCTGAACCGGATCTTTGCTGATGCCACCGGCCAGACGGTCGAGCGGATCGAAAAAGACACCCAGCGTGATTTCTGGCTGAACACGCAAGAGGCGCTGGATTACGGTCTGCTGGGCAAGGTCATCCGCTCGGTGGATGAGCTGAAATGAAGGGAACGCATTGATGCGGGGCGGGGCTGATATCCTGATCCGTCCCGCAACGCCTGCGGATCATGAGGCGATCTGGACGATCCTTGAGCCTGTCTATCGTGCAGGCGAAACCTATTGCATCCCGACTGACATCACGCGGGAAGAGGCGCTGGCCGACTGGTTCGCCGCGCCCTTTACCGCTTTTGTCGCTGAACTGGACGGCAAGGTGCTGGGCGCCAGTCACGTCGGCCGCAACCGGCCCGGTCCTGCATCGCATGTGGCAAATGCAAGCTTTGCCACCCACCCCGAGGCGCGCGGTCGTGGTATCGCCAGCCGGCTGGTTACCCATGCCAAGGACTGGGCGCGCACGCAGGGTTTCCGGGCGATGCAGTTCAATTTCGTGGTGTCGACCAATTCCGATGCCGTTCATTCGTGGCAGAAAGCAGGTTTCGCCATTGTCGGCCGCCTGCCCGGCGCGTTTCTTCACCCCAGACATGGCTATGTCGACGCGCTGGTCATGTTCCACGACCTGACAGAAGGGAAGAACTCATGACGCTGGCCTATGAAACCCTCTCGGAGAACCGCAGCTTTGGCGGCATTCAGGGCGTCTATCGCCACCAGTCGCAGGCGACCGGTACGGCCATGACCTTTGCGGTCTATCTGCCGCCAGAGGCCAGGAATCGTAAGGTGCCGGTGCTTTGGTACCTTTCGGGCCTGACCTGCACGCATGAAAACGCCATGACCAAGGCCGGCGCACAGGAATGGGCGGCCGAGGCTGGAATCGCGCTGATCTTTCCCGACACCTCTCCGCGTGGCGAAGGGGTGGCTGATGATCCGGCTTATGATCTGGGGCAGGGCGCGGGTTTCTATGTCGATGCGACCGAGGCGCCCTGGGCACCGCATTTCCGCATGTGGCACTATGTTACCCATGAACTGCCCGAACTGGTCTTTAACAACTTCGCGCTTGATCGTGATGCGCAGGGCATTACCGGCCATTCGATGGGCGGGCATGGGGCGCTGACCATCGCGATGACATTCCCCGAGCGTTACAAGTCCGTTTCGGCCTTTGCCCCGATCGCCAACCCCAGCGAATCTGACTGGGGCCGCAAGCAGCTGACCGCCTATCTGGGGGCGGACAAGGCGGCATGGCGGGGCCATGACTCGACGTTGTTGATGCGCGAGCGTGGCTATCCGGGCGAAATCCTGATCGATCAGGGCACGGACGACCAGTTCCTTGACCTGCTCAAGCCCGAGGCGCTGGCCCATGCGATGACCGGGCGTCGTCAGCCCGGCTGCTTCCGCATGCAGCAGGGGTATGACCACAGCTATTTCTTTGTGCAGACCTTCATGGCCGACCACATCCAGTGGCACGCTGAACGGCTGGGCTGAGGTCCGGGCGATTTAGACAGTATGGGGCAGGGCGTTTGCCCCATACCTATTACCTAATTTCCCTAATACTTTGGTCCAAACAGCCAGCCGCTCGCGTTGACGTGAAGCCAGCTGAGCCTGAACCTTGGCCTACAGAAGGTGCCCGCGCGGGAGGAGACGCGCAGTCACCGTCATGGCGGAGGAAAATTCATGAAAAAGCTGATGAACAGTGCCTGTCTTGCGCTGCTCTTGTCCGGCGTCCCGGCGCTGGCCAATGACAGTGTGCTGGCCGAGATTGCCAAGCCCGAGCAATGGGCGATCCAGACGGGCGACTACGCGAACACGCGTTATTCGACGCTGGACAAAATCAACAAGGATAACGTCAAGGACCTGCGGGTCGCGTGGACCTTCTCGACCGGGGTGCTGCGCGGGCACGAAGGCTCGCCGCTGGTGATCGGCGACATCATGTATGTCCACACGCCGTTTCCGAACAACGTCTATGCACTGGATCTGAACGACAACGGCAAGATCCTGTGGCGCTATCAGCCGCAACAGGATCCGAACGTCATCGCGGTGATGTGCTGCGACACCGTGAACCGCGGCGTGGCCTATGCCGATGGCCTGATTCTGCTGCATCAGGCTGACACGACCCTGGTTGCTCTTGATGCCAAGACTGGCGAGGTGAAATGGTCGGTCAAGACCGGCGATCCCGCCATTGGTGAGACGAACACCGCGACCGTGATGCCGGTCAAGGACAAGGTCATCGTCGGTGTCTCGGGCGGCGAATACGGCGTGCGCGGCCGGGTGACGGCTTACAGCCTTGCTGACGGCAAAGAGGTGTGGAAGGCTTGGTCGACCGGCCCGGACGAAGAACTCCTCGTCGACCCGGAAAAGACCACCCATCTGGGCAAACCGGTCGGCAAGGACAGCTCGCTGAGCAGCTGGGAAGGCGATCAGTGGAAGATCGGCGGCGGCACCACCTGGGGCTGGTATTCCTATGACCCCGAGCTGAACCTGATCTACTATGGCACCGGCAACCCCTCGACCTGGAACCCGGCGCAGCGTCCGGGCGACAACAAGTGGTCGATGACCATCATGGCGCGTGATGCCGATACCGGCGTGGCCAGGTGGTTCTATCAGATGACGCCCCATGACGAATGGGACTATGACGGCGTCAACGAGATGATCCTGACCAACCAGACCATCGACGGTCAGGAACGCAAGCTGCTGACCCACTTTGACCGCAACGGTCTCGCCTACACGCTGGATCGCGAATCGGGCGAACTGCTGGTGGCCGAAAAATACGATCCGGCGGTGAACTGGACCACCGGCGTCGATATGGACCCGAATTCGGAAACCTATGGCCGCCCGGCAGTGGTCGCCGAATACTCGACCGACCAGAACGGCGAAGACACCAACACCACCGGCGTCTGCCCGGCGGCGCTCGGCACGAAAGACCAGCAGCCGGCGGCCTTCTCGCCCAAGACGAACCTGTTCTACGTCCCGACGAACCACGTCTGCATGGACTATGAGCCGTTCCGCGTCGCCTATAGCGCCGGTCAGCCCTATGTCGGCGCGACGCTGTCGATGTATCCTGCCCCGAACAGCCATGGCGGCATGGGCAACTTTATCGCCTGGGACAACGTCAAGGGCGAGATCAAATGGTCGATCCCGGAACAGTTCTCGGTCTGGTCGGGCGCTCTGGCGACGGCCGGCAACGTGGTCTTCTATGGCACGCTTGAGGGCTATCTGAAGGCGGTCGATGCCGAAACGGGCGATGAGCTTTACAAGTTCAAGACCCCCTCGGGCGTCATCGGTAACATCATGACCTATGAGCATGGCGGCAAACAGTACATCGGCGTCCTGTCGGGCGTCGGCGGTTGGGCCGGGATCGGCCTTGCGGCGGGCCTGACCAACCCCAACGACGGCCTTGGCGCCGTCGGCGGCTATGCCTCGCTGTCACAATACACCGAACTGGGCGGTCAGCTGACCGTGTTCGAGCTGCCGGGTTAATACTTTGGTGCAGAAAACCGAAAAGTGAGCTCGAAACATATCGCCCCAGGGGTAACCTTGGGGCGAAGCCATCATCTTCGGGTGACAGCCCCAGGGAGGAAATTCATGACCAGCAAGACGACCGCCAGCCTGATGGCGATTTGTGTCGCATGCGCGGCCGGCGCCATCACCGGAACGGCCCTTGCGCAGACAGACCAGACACCACCGGCTCAGACCGGGGCAGGAGCAGCCGCCGCTGTGTCGGGCGATGCGCAGCAGCCTGCTGCGGACCCCACAGCCGGGGCAGCAGCCCCCGCGGCACCCCAGGAGGAGGACCTGGAGGTTGTCGAACAGGGTGGCAAGCTTGTCCTGCCGAACGGCCAGGACATCACCCCCGACCATATGGAAAACGGTCGTTGGTACACGACCGAAGGCATCCCGACCTTCAAGATCGCCGAGGACGGGACGATCGATTACGCTGCATTCTCGGGTTATCGCCGTTATTCGGCGGAATGCCATGTCTGCCACGGCCCGGACGGCGAGGGTTCGACCTATGCTCCGGCGCTGAAGAACTCGGTCCTGAAGCTGGATTATTACGAGTTTCAGGAAATCGTCGCCTCGGGCAAGCAAGAGGTCAACACGGCGGCAAATCTCGTCATGCCGGCCTTTGGCACCAACCGCAACGTGTGGTGCTATATCGACGATATCTACGTCTATCTGCTGGCGCGGGGCGCAGGCGACCTGCCGCGCGGACGTCCGGCAAAGAAAGAGAGCAAGTCCGATGAATTCGCGGCGCAGGAAGATTCCTGCATGAGCGGATGAGACGCGCTCTTTCACTTATCGCACTGCTGACCTGCGCCGTGGCTCCGGCCACGGCGCAGGTTGCCGATCTGCGCTCCAAGACCGAATTCCGGGTCTGTGCTGATCCGGCTGCCGTGCCGATGTCGTCGCGCGACGAGGCCGGGTTTGAAAACCGCATCGCCCGGCTTTTCGGGGAAAAGCTGGGCTTGCCCGTGGTCTATACCTGGTTTCCGCAAGGGCCGGGCTTTATCCGCAAGACCCTCAGGGCCGGGATCTGCGATGTCGTCATCGGCTATGCCCAGGGTGATGAGCTGGTGCAAAACACCAACCATTATTACACCTCGGCCTATGGTATCGTGACGCGCAAGGATAGCCCGCTTGCCCCTGTCGATATGCTTGAGGACCCGGCGCTGAAGGATCATCCGATCGGCGTGGTGGCGGGGACGCCTCCGGCCACCAACCTCGCGCGGGCGGGGCTGGCCAAGGATATGCGCGGCTGGGATCTGTTTGTGGACAGGCGGGTCGAAGACCCGGTCGGCGATATGCTTGCTCAGGTCAAATCGGGCGAGCTTGCCGCCGCCGTGATCTGGGGACCGCTGGCGGGACCGTTGGTCAAGCAGGACCCTGATCTGCAATTCACTCCGCTGCTTAAGGAAACGACCGGGCCGCGTATGTTCTATCGTATCACCATGGGTGTGCGGCCGGGCGAGGATGTCTGGAAGCGGCAGCTGAACAGCCTGATCCGCCGCCATCAGGATGAAATCGACGCGATCCTGCGTGATGCCGGTGTGCCGCTGCTTGACGATTACGGCAAGGCGCTGAGGGAATGAGACGGCTGGGTGCGGTGCTGGCGGTGGTTCTGGCCGGCGCTGCCCCGGCCCACCTTCGTGCCGAGGTGACCGGGCCGCAGGGTTTCCACGGAGAGCCCTACCGTTCGGAAACCCCAGCGACATTGGCCGGTGCACGGGTGATCGACGCGGCAGAGGCAATGCGTCTGCATGGCGATGGCGTGCCCTTTATCGACGTGCTGCCCCGTACCGCGCGGCCCGAGGGTCTGCCTGAAGGTACGTTGTGGAATGAGCCGCCGCACCTGTCTATCCCCGGCGCGATCTGGCTTTACAACACCGGCTATGACCGGCTTGCCCCAGCCGAAGAGGCGCGGCTGGCGCAGGGGCTGGAACGTCTGTCAGGCGGTGACAAGGCGGCGCCTCTGGTCATGTTCTGCAAGCGAGACTGCTGGATGAGCTGGAATGCCGCCAAACGCGCCGTGGCGCTGGGCTATCAGGGCATCATCTGGTTTCCCGACGGAATCGAAGGCTGGCAAGAACAGGGTGGCGAGCTGGTACCCGCCACCCCGGTGGATTTCTAGCGCCCGTTTTCAGGCGGGCAGGGCAGATTACTCTGCCTTGCCAAATTTCTCGGACAGCGCATCAAGCCCGGCCTGATAGACGCCGGTCACCGCCGTGGTCGCGGCGTCGTCGTTCAGTTCGGGCGGGGGCTCGTTATTGGGATAGCCGCGATAGAAGCCACCCTTCCAATGAACCAGCGCCTTGCCGTCCTCATCCTTGACACAAAGGGTCGAGGCATAATTTGTCACCGGCAGGACGGTCAGCTCGACCGCCTCGATGCGATAGGCATAGCAGCGCTTTTCGGGCTGCAGCTTCGACAGCACCTCGGTAATCGTCGGATCACCCCCGTCGGCTTTCAGATGCAGCACGCGGGTCGATTTCTCGGGCTGGTCGGCCGAACCGTCGCCGGTCAGCTCAAGGCTTGCAACAGCCGGGTGCCAGCTCATATCGTCGAACTTGCCGATCACGGCCCAGACTTCGTCCGGGGTAGCGTCCAGCTTTTGCTGCAGCTCCACCTTCAGGCGGGGTGGGCCATGCGCCTCGGCCGCCGGAGCCAGCGCCATCGCCGCGCCCATGGTCAGGATCAGCAGTCGGATCATCCTTGTTCCTCCCGAAAGATGATGTTTTTCAACAGATAGCGATAGCCACGGCGAAAGCTTTCGTCGTTATTGCCGCGAATATCGACCGTACCGGCGCGCACGATCTCTCCGCTGGCGGCTTCGCGGATATAAAGGTTCAACGACAGGATCAGGTTCGAAACCTTTTGCACCTCGCCCGATATGGCATAGGTTGCGCCCATCTCGCGCGCGATGCGGCTGTCGCTGCCGTTCGATTGCGAGGGGTTCCTGATCTGCACGACCTGATCGGCGGGTGGCTCGATCAGGGTAAAGCCACGGGCCTGCAGGTCCTCGGCGATAACGTCCTCGGCCATTTCGATTCGCAAGGTTTCATCCTCGCGCACGCCGTTGATGGCCCCCTCGGTCGAGGTGTCGATAAAGTACAGCCCGAACCAGACCGCGCTATCCGGCGCGGGCCCGGCACCATGAAGCGGCTCTGCCGCCCCGATGCCCGCAAGGGTCAGGGTCACGGCGCAGGCGATCAGGATGTGCCGCAGGAATGCCATGGCGGGAATCATGCGTCGCCGCAGCCTGCCCGTCCATAAGACGAAAGTCCGTGCGACTTAAGTTTCAGGAGAATCTGCCCGATCAGACAAGGGGAGTTTGCCGGGTTGGCGCGGGCGGATTGGCCCGGCATGATGCAGGCGGGAGGAGCGCCATGAAAGGCAGAATCATCATACTTTTGGCTGGATTGTCCATAGCAAACCAGGCCTTTGCACAAAATTCCGCGGATGGGGCGCAGCCTCAGACCGTGCGGGCGGCGGTGCTGCGGGTCGATGCGCCGCATTTGCCGCCGATTTCGCGGCTGGACGCGGCGCCCGAGGATCTGGGTTTTGCCGGTGCGCGGCTGGCGATCGAGGATAACGACACCACCGGCCGCTTCATGGGACAGGATTTCGAGGCGGTCGAGGTCACGGCCACGCCTGAAACCGCCGCAGCGGAAATGGATAAGCTGCTGGCCGAGGGGTTCCCCTTTATCGTCACGCTGGCGGATGATGCCGAGACACTGGCGCTGGCCGATCAGGTGGGCGACAGGGCGCTGGTGCTGAACGCGCGGGCGCGGGGCGACAACCTGCGGGGCGCGGATTGCCGCATCAACGTGATCCATACCGCACCAAGCTACGCGATGCTTGCCGATGCGCTGGCACAATTCCTGATGTGGAAGAAGTGGTCGAACTGGTTCCTGATCGCCGGCAGTCACCCCGAGGATGTCGCACTGGCCGACGCCTATCGTCGCGCAGCGGTCAAGTTTGGCGCCAAGATCGTCGAGGAACGGACCTATGAGGATACCGGCGGCAGCCGCCGCAGCGACAGCGGCCATGTTCAGGTCCAGCAGCAGATGCCGGTCTTTACCCAGCGCGCGGCGTCGCATGACGTTGTGATCGCAGCCGACGAAAACGGCGTCTTTGCCGACTGGCTGCCCTATGCGACCTGGGACCCGCGGCCGGTTACCGGCTCGTCCGGACTGGTGCCCCGGTCCTGGGCGCCCTCGCTTGAGGCATGGGGGGCGACGCAGTTCCAGAACCGCTTTGAAAAGCTGGCAGGCCGCCCGATCCGCGAAGAGGACTACCAGACCTGGGTCGCGTTGCGCATGATCGGCGAGGCGGCGACCCGCACGCAAAGCACCGATCCTGCCAAGCTCAAAGAATTCATGCTCTCGGATAACTTTGAGGTCGCGGGCTTCAAGGGGCAGAAACTGACCATGCGCGACTGGGACCATCAGCTGCGCCAGCCGATCCTTTTGACAACCGGCTCTGTAACCGCATCGGTCAGCCCGCAGGATCAATACCTGCACCAGACATCCGCACTGGATACGCTGGGCTTTGACCGGCCCGAAACCGAATGCAAGTTCTGAGGTGTAAGATGAAAGCTGCAACCGCCATCCTGACCTCGGCTCTGTGCCTTGGTTTTGCCCTGCCGGCCGCCGCCAACCGGGTCTTTGTCAGCAATGAAAAAGGCAATGACGTCACCGTTCTGGACAGCGAGACGCTGGAGGTGATCGGCACCTACCCCGTGGGCGCCCGCCCGCGCGGCATCACCATCAGCCCCGATGGCAAGGAACTGTATGTCTGCGCCTCGGACGATGACCTTGTGCGGGTCTTTAACCCCGAGACCATGGAGGAAACGCATACGCTGCCTTCGGGTCCGGACCCTGAACTGTTCGTGCTGCATCCCTCGGGCAACCCGCTTTACATCGCCAATGAGGACGACAACCTTGTGACCGTGGTCGATACCCGGACCCATAAGGTTCTGGCCGAGATCCCGGTCGGGGTCGAACCCGAGGGGATGGGCGTCAGCCCTGATGGCAAGGTGGTGATCAACACCTCTGAAACCACCAATATGGCGCATTTCATCAATAGCGAGACGTTTGAGATCTTTGCCAATGTGCTGGTCGATTCTCGTCCGCGCTTTGCCCAGTTCAACGATGCCGGGAACAAGCTATACGTCAGCTCGGAAATTGGCGGCACGGTCAGCGTGATCGACCCCGAAACGCAGCAGATCACCAAGAAGATCAGCTTTGAAATCCCGGGCGTTCTGCCCGAGGCGATCCAGCCCGTCGGCGTGCGCGTGACCAAAGACGGCAAAAAGGTCTTTGTCGCCCTGGGTCCTGCCAACCGCGTCGCGGTCATCAATGGCGAGACGGATGAGGTCGAGGATTATCTGCTTGTCGGTCAGCGCGTCTGGCAGATGGCCTTTACCCCCGACGAAAAATACCTGTTCACCACAAATGGCAATTCCAACGATGTCTCGGTGATCGACGTGGCCGCAAACAAGGTCATCAAATCCGTGCCCGTGGGCCAGCAGCCCTGGGGTGTCGTCGTCGCACCGAACTGATCCAAAAAACGAGGGAGGAGAATCACATGACCCGTTTCCTGACCATCCTGCTGATCATGGCTGGCCTTGCCGCGCCCGCAGTCGCCCAGGAAGAGACGCCGAAACCCGACGATGCTGCCGCCGCCGAGGCCGCCGCGCCCGAAGCCGATGGCGACGAGGATGACGACGACGATGAGGAAGAGGCCGCCGCCGAAGAGGGCGTGCACGAGGCCGGCTCGAAATTCGACTTTGGTTTCTCGGGGATCATGGCGCGTGATAACCGCACTGATCTTGCCCCGCTGACGCTGGGCGCGGGCAAGCCGGTCGCCACCGCGGAATACAAGCTGAAATCGGGCGGCTTCTACCGCATCGCCATCAATGCCGATGGCAGTCAGGAACTGGCGCTGTCGGGCGGAGATTTCTTCCGCGCCATCTGGATCAATGAGGTCGTGATCAACGATATCGAAATTCGGCCGATGGGCGTGCATTCGCTGGAATTCGACGATGCCGGTACTGCGACGATCAGCTTTATCGCCATCGTGCCGGGCCGCTACACTTTGTCGGTCCCCGGCTCGCATGGTGAAACGCAGCAGGCTGTGTTCAACATCCAGTGACGAGGGGTGCGGGGCCTTTGGGCCCCGCCTCTGTCAGATGCAGCAACAGGACGCGCTTTCGATTCAGAACGTCAGCCACAGCTTTGGCAGCTTTCAGGCGCTGAAGGATGTGTCTCTGACCGTGCCGCGCGGTGGGTTCACCGCGCTTTTGGGCGTAAACGGTGCCGGCAAGACGACGCTGTTTTCGCTGATCACCCGGCTTTACGACAACCGCTCGGGCCGGATCGAGGTCGCGGGCCATGACCTGCGCCGCCAGTCGGGCGCGGCGCTGGCGCGGCTGGGGGTGGTGTTCCAGTCCCGCGCGCTGGATCCCGACCTGACCGTGGCGCAGAATATGGAATATCACGCCGCGCTGCATGGCATTTCCCGGCGCGAGGCGCGGCCGCGCATCGCTGAGGTGCTGGCTCAGGTCGATCTGGCCGACCGGCTGAACGCGCGGGTTTCGTCCCTGTCGGGCGGTCAAAGCCGCCGGGCCGAGATCGCCCGTGCCCTGATCCACCGCCCCGAACTTTTGCTGCTTGACGAGCCGACGGTCGGCCTTGATGTCAGGTCGCGGGCCGAGGTGGTGGCCCTGACCCGCGCTTTGGTGCAGGATGGGGTTTCGGCGCTTTGGGCCACGCATATCCTTGACGAGATCCGCCCCGGGGACGGGCTGATCATCCTGCACAAAGGCGAGGTCCTGGCCCATGGCAATGCGGGCGAGATCGGCGATGGGGACCTGACCCGGACCTTTCTGCGCCTGACGGGGGAACAGGTATGAGCCGCCGCCTGACACCCCGCATGTGGCTGATCGCCTTTCTGGGTATTGCCCGGCGCGAGACGCTGCGTTTCATCAATCAGCGTGGCCGCTTTCTGGCGGCGCTGGTCCGTCCGCTGGTCTGGCTGTTTATCTTTGCCGCTGGTTTCCGCGCCGTCCTGGGGCTGTCGATCACGCCGCCTTATCAGACCTATGTTCTGTACGAGGTCTATGTGACGCCTGGTCTTTGCGCGATGATCCAGCTTTTCAACGGGATGCAAAGTTCGCTGTCGATGGTGCATGACCGTGAAACGGGGGCGATGCGCACGCTGCTGGTCAGCCCGTTTCCGCGCTGGTTTCTTTTGGCAAGCAAGCTGGTCGCGGGGGTGATCGTTTCGATCATCCAGGTCTATACCTTCCTTGGCATCGCCTGGCTCTGGGGGATCGAGGCGCCGCCTGTCGGCTATCTGACCGTGCTGCCTGCGCTGTTTCTGTCGGGGCTGATGCTTGGGGCGATGGGACTTTTCCTGTCCTCGACCATCCGGCAGCTGGAAAACTTTGCCGGGGTGATGAATTTCGTCATTTTCCCGATCTTTTTTGCCTCAAGCGCGCTCTATCCGCTGTGGAGAATGAACGAAAGCTCACCCCTCTTGCACGACATCTGCGCGGTGAACCCCTTCACCCATGCGGTTGAGCTGATCCGTTTTGCCCTTTACGCGCGTCTGGATCTTTTGTCCTTGTTGGTGGTGTCGGGCTGTCTGGTCCTGTTCTTTGCAGGGGCCGTGATCATGTATGATCCGGGTAAGGGGCTATGGGCGCGGCGAAAGGGGGGAGCATGAAATATCTGGTTCTGGCACTATGTCTTGTCGCAGGCGCGGCGCAGGCGGAAACAGGCGCGGACCCGGACTGGCCTTGTGTCCAGCGCAAGCAGCCGCATCTGTCGCTGGGACAGATGTGGAGCGGGCCCGAGCCGGACGAGACCGTCCGTGAACTGGCGCGCACGCCTGAAATCGCGGCGCTGGCCGACCGTCTTGAGCAGCGGCGCCTGCCTTTGGAAAAGGCCGAGGCCGAGGTTGCGGAATTTGCCAAGACCGCTGACAACAAGCAGCTGACAGCGCTGATGGTGGCGATTTTCGACCGGATCGACCCGCATCGTGCGGCGCTGATCGCGGGCATTGCCCGTTATGGCAACAAGCAGGTAGACTTGGCCAAGCGGATCGGGGATCACCGCCAGAAGATGGAAGAGATGCAAAAGGCCGAAAAACCGGACTTCGATGCCCTTGACGCTGAGGAAGAGCAGCTCGACTGGGACACGCGCATCTTTCAGGATCGCCAGCAGGCGCTGACCTATGTCTGTGAAACTCCGGTCATTCTTGAACAGCGGGTCTTTGCGCTGGCCCGCGCCATCGCAGCAGGGTTGAAATGAAGCACACCCCCGCCGTCATTCTTGCCGGAGGTCTGTCCAGACGCATGGGCGGGGGGAACAAGGCGCTGCGGATGCTGGAGGGCGAGACGTTGCTTGCCCGGGTGATCGCCCGGCTTTTGCCGCAATGCGGCCGGCTTGCCATCAACGCCAATGGCGATCCCGAAGGCTTTGCCGAATACGGCCTGCCGGTGATCGCAGACGGCATTGCCGGTTTCGCCGGGCCTTTGGCCGGTATTCTGGCCGGGATGGAATGGGCAGCCGGTGAGGGGGCGGACAGCGTCGTCAGCGTCAGTGTCGATACGCCCTTTCTGCCCGGCGATCTGGTGCACAGGCTGCGCGAGGCGCGGGGACGCTCGGGTGTCGCCATTGCAGCAAGCCCGGATGAAACCGGGCAATTGTACGACCATCCGACCTGCGCGCTATGGCCGGTCACGTTGCAACGGGAATTGCGGGCCGCGCTGGAATCGGGCCTGCATCGCGTCGGTCAGTTCGCCGCCGCCCATGACCCGGGGCGCGCGGTGTTCGACAGCCATCCCGTCGATCCGTTCATGAACCTTAACACGCCCGAGGATCTGGCCCGCGCAGCCGGATTCGTCAGGGCCGCGCCGCTTTAGAAAACATTGCTCTGACTCGGCCCTTTGGGCAGCGGTGACCGGCGAATCCGCCATCCTTATCTCTGCGCGTGGTTGCGGACGATAAAAGCTTTCTCCCTGACCCGGGGTTTTTGGAATGGCCGCGGCCGTTCTGGTCAGGGATATTAGACGACAAATCAGATCGTCATTAGGAGAGACCCATGACCCTCTGCATCGCCGGTTATCCCGGCCGTTCAGACGGCCTGCCGCAAGCCATGCTGGCGGTCGCTCTGATGGCAGATGAGGCCGCAATCTGCGCCATTGCCGCACCGCGATGTATGCGGCGGCACATGTTCGCCGCGACTGCCTGACCCTCACACCAGATCTCATCCCCTGATCCAGGCTGACCCGCCCTCTCGCGGGACCAGCCGAGTATTGCCAAAAGGAAAGCACAGATGACCCGCAAGATCCGCCTTGGTGCCTTTCTTCCCGGTGGCGGCCAGCATATTGCCGCCTGGCGCCACCCCGACCAGCCCGCCGACGGGGCGACCAGTTTTGATTTCCATCTCAAGCTTGCTCAAGAGGCCGAGCGCGGCCTTTTTGACGCCTATTTCCTTGCCGACGGGCTTGCCATCGCCTTTGGCGGCAGTATCGAGGGCGGCAATGCCAAGGTCGCGGGCTTTGAGCCGGTGACCCTGTTTTCGGCGCTTGCGCCGCTGACGCGGAACCTTGGCTTTATCGCCACCGCTTCGACCACCTACGAAGAACCCTATAACCTTGCGCGCAAATTCGCCTCGCTTGATCTGATATCGGACGGGCGTACGGGCTGGAACGTGGTGACAACAGCCACGGAAAGCGCGGCGCATAACTTTAGCCTTGACCACCAGCACCCACATGCATGGCGCTATCGCCGGGCGGCGGAATTCGTCGATGTGGTCAAGAAACTTTGGGACAGTTTCGAGGACGACGCCTTTATCCGCGACAAGGAAACCGGGGTGTTCTTTGACGTCGATAAGGTGCATTTCACTGATCATCAGGGCGAACATTTCAAGGTCAGGGGGCCGCTGAACGTTTCGCGCTCGGCGCAGGGGCATCCGGTCATCGTCCAGGCCGGCCAGTCCGAGGACGGCCGCGGCCTTGCCGCCGCCACCGCCGAGGTGATCTTTACCGCCCATCAGCGTCTTGATACCGCGCAGGAATTCTATCGCGATATCAAGGCCCGGGCGCGTGGGCTGGGACGTAACCCCGATCACATCCTGATCATGCCGGGCGTCTCGCCCTTTGTCGGCCGGACCGAGGCCGAAGCGCGCGAAAAGTATGAGCGCCTTACCAGCCTGATTCTGGAAGAGGACGGAATCGCGCTGATCAAGGGGCTGACAGGCGGTACGCTGGATCTGACCGGCGCCGATCTGGATGGGCCGCTGCCGCCGCTTGATCCGACCGAGGGGATGAAGTCGCGCCAGACGCTGATCCGCCAGATCGCCGATGAAAACGGCTTTACCATCCGTCAGCTTTACCAATGGATCGCCTCGGCGCGCGGTCATTTCACCATTGTGGGCAGCGCCCGGCAGGTCGCCGATACCCTGCAGGAATGGTTCGAGAACGAGGGTGCGGATGGTTTCAATATCCTGCCGCCTTGGTTGCCGACCGGGCTGACCGATTTCGTCGATCTGGTCATCCCCGAGCTGCAACGCCGCGGGCTGTTCCGCACCGAATACGAAGGCCGGACCCTGCGCGAAAATCTGGGCCTGCCCTTCCCTGAAAACCGCTGGACGGTGCAGCGCCGTTCGGTTCATGCGGCGGAGTGACACGATGACCTATCAGCATCTCGACAGCACCACCGTGCAGGTATCCGGCGAAAGCGCAGAGCCGGGCCTGACCCGTCGCGGGGCGGCTTTTGCCCGTGAGGCATTGTCGCGCTATGGCCTTCTTGCCGGTTTCCTGATCCTTTGGCAGGTGGCAAGCCGGTCCGGCTGGGTCAGCCCCTCGGTGCTGCCGCCGCTGGATACCATCGCATCGGCGCTGTGGAACGGGATCGCCTCGGGTGCGCTGGTCGATGACATCGCGATCAGTCTGCAACGCTCGGGTATCGCTTTTGCTGCGGCGGTGGTGCTGGGCATCCCTTTGGGGCTGTTCATGGGCCAGATCGCGGCGGTGGAACGGGCGCTTGATCCGATCCTGCAACTTTTCCGTCAGACCTCGGCACTGGCGCTTTACCCGGTCTTTATCCTGCTATTGGGACTGGGTGAGACCTCCAAGATCTTTGTGATCTTCTGGGCGACGCTGTTTCCGGTCCTGTTGGCCACCATCGGCGGCGTGAAAGAGGTGGACCGCAAGCTGATCGAGATGGCCCGGACCTATGGCGCGACGCCCCTTGCGGTGTTCCGGCGTGTGATCCTGCCCGCGTCGGTTCCGTCGATCTTTGTCGGACTGCGACTGTCGGCGACCACGGCGCTATTGCTGCTGATCGCGGCTGAAATGATCGGCGCGAACAAGGGCCTGGGTTTTCAGGTGATGAACGCTCAGTACAATTTCCAGATCCCGCTGATGTTCGCGTCGATCTTTTTGCTGGCTGGTCTGGGGCTTGTGGCGAACTTCATCCTTGTTGCGCTGCAAAACCGCCTGTGCCGCTGGGCCGCGCCCGTCCGCTGATCACCCCCCTTTCAAGAAAGAGACACCCCATGACTGCTATCTTTTCCCTGCGCAGCCTTGCGCTGACGACCGCGCTTGGCCTTTCGTTCGGCACCGCTGCTGAGGCCGAGGTGACCCTACGCTATCTGGCCAGCCATGGCGGCCTGTCGGCCCATGAACTGGCCGAAGAACTGGGCTATTACGAAGGCACCGGGATCAAGCTTGAAAACCTTGGCTATGCCTCGGGCGGGCCTGAATCGCTGATCGCCCTTGCCGGGGGCAGTGCCGATATCGGCAGCGCGGCGACCTCGGCTGTGCTGAACTCGATTATCGGCGGGAATGACTTTGTCGCCGCCTATCCGACCCAGGGCATCAATGACGAGGTCCAGTCGATCTTTTACGTGCTCGAAGACAGCCCGATCAAGTCGATCGAGGATATCGCGGGCAAGACTGTCGCCGTGAACACTCTGGGTGCTCATCTGGATTATACCGTTCGCGAGGCGCTGCACCAAAAAGGGCTGCCGCAGGATGCGGTTAACCTTGTCGTCGTCCCGGGACCGCAGCTTGAACAGGTGCTGCGTTCAAAACAGGTGGATGTGTCGGCATTTGGCTATTGGCAGACCACCTTTGAGGGCGCGGCCCGTCAGGGTGGCGGCATCCGCGCGATCTTTGACGATACCGACGTGCTGGGCGAGATCGCGGGCGGCTTTGTCGTTCTGCGCCGCGACTGGGTAGATGCCCATCCGCAAGAGGCGCGCGCCTTTGTCGATGGTGCGGCCAAGGCGCTGGACTGGGCGCGCGAGAACCCTGACGAGGCCAAAAAGGTATTCGCCAAGGTGCTGAGCGAGCGGGGCGAAAACCCCGAGGTCGCGCAGTATTTCGCCGGCTACGGTGTGCGCAAAGGCGGCCTGCCGGTCGAGCGTGACATCCAGTTCTGGATCGACGTGCTTGAACGCGAAGGCAAGGTCGAAAAGGGCAAGCTCAAGGCAGCCGACATTCTGCTGGTCAGCGGCGAAGCGGTGGCGGCGAAATGACGGATCTGCAACCTTCCATCCTGCGCGGAGAGGTCAAGGTCAGGGGCCTGTCCAAATCCTATGCGCTGAACCGCAGTTCGCTTTCGGTGCTGCGTAATCTGGATCTGGACGTGAACGGTGGCGAGATCCTCGCCATCGTCGGCCCCTCGGGCTGCGGCAAGACCACGCTTTTGCGGGTACTCGCCGGACTTGAATCGCCCGACCGGGGCGAGGTGCTGATCGACGGCCATCCGGTAGCCGGCGTCGGGCGGGAACGGGCCGTGATCTTTCAGGAACCCCGGCTTCTGCCATGGCTCACGGTACTGGAAAACGTCGCCTTCGGGCTTGAGGTGCGGGGCGTTCCCGCCGCTCAGGCCCGCGAACGGGCGCGCCATTACATTCACCTTGTCGGTCTGACCGAATTTGCCGAGGCGTGGCCGCGCCAGCTTTCGGGTGGCATGGCGCAACGCGTCGGCATCGCCCGTGCCCTGACCGTGCAGCCCGAAATCCTGCTGCTGGACGAGCCTTTTGGCGCGCTGGACGCCATGACCAAGCTGACTATGCAAGAAGAGCTGGCCCGCATCTGGCGTGAAGAGGGCGTGACCATGATTCTTGTTACGCATGACCTTGAAGAAGCGATCTTTCTTGCCGATCGGGTGCTGGTCCTGTCCCGCGACAATAGCGACCCCGCCCGTCTGATTGATGTGGACCTGCCGCGACCACGGGATCGCAGCGAGCAGGGCTTTGTTGCCATGCGCCGCCGTCTGATGGCGGAGTTCGGTCTGCATTGACCGCGAGCCCTGTCTGGCCGCCTCTCCTCCCTCCGCCATGCGGGCCAGACAGGGTTTCGTGATCTTTTGCTTTCCTGCAGGCAATGGGTGCGGGCGCTTTGCGTGATGGTCTCGACTTAAGGGCGGAAATCCTGTATCAATCGATTGATTGATTTCTGGTATGTCGGCCATGAAACCGCATCCGACCCGCGTCGCGCTGATCCGCGCTGCTATGGAGCAGTTTGGGCATGGCGGCTTTGAGGCCGCCTCGACCCGGGCCATCGCTGCGCAGGCGGGGGTCAATATTTCCTCGATCGCCTATCATTTCGGCGGCAAAGAGAGATTGCGCCTTGCCTGTGCCGATATGGTGGCGGAATGGGTGGCGCATGTCGCCCGCCCTCTGCCCGCAGGTCAAGAGCGGCCGGATGCGCGTCTGGCGCGTCTGATCCTGCGGCGTCTGGTCCGCCGGATCGTGACCTTTCTGATTGTCAGCCCCGGTGCCAGCGACGCGGTAGCCTTTGTGCTGCGCGAACTGGCCCAGCCGGGCAGCCCGGTGCTGGACCGGCTTTACCTGACGCTGGTCGAGCCGCGCCACCGGGGGCTATGCGCGCTGTGGTCCGCCGCGACAGGTGCTGATGCCGAGGATGAGGACGTCAAGCTTGCCGTATTTTCGCTGTTCGGGCAGGCGGTCTATTTCCGTGTCGCCGCGCCCATCGTTCAGCGCCGGATGGGGTGGAGCCAGTATTCCCGCACCGAGGCCCGTGCGATCATGCGCCGCATGCTGATCAACCTTGACCGGATGATCGGGGGCGGGGATGGCTGACCTGCTGTGCGCATTGGGCTTTCTTGCTGCGTTGCTGCCCTATTGTGGGGCATCCGCACCGCTGGGCACCGGCTATGTCGAGGGCGAGTATATCCACATCGCACCGATAGTGGCAGCCCGGGTCGAGATGCTGGACGTCCAGCGCGGTGACCGGGTCGAGGCGGGACAGCTTTTGGTCCAGATGGAAAACCGCGACGCTGCGTTCGCGCTGGCTGGGGCAGAGGCGGCCTATACCCGCGCGGCCAGCGCATTAGCTGATCTGGAAAAAGGTGGCCGCACGCCCGAGATTGCCGCCAGCGAGGCCGCCGTCGCCTCGGCCCGCGCCCATGCCGATCAGACGGCGCGCGAGGCCGTGCGGCAAGAGCGGTTGCTTGCACAGCGCGTCAGCTCGCCCGCTCAGCTGGACGATGCCCGCGCTGCTGCCGATATGGCGCAGGCCGCGCTGCATGAGGCCGAGGCCCGGCTGGCCGTGGTCGCCTTGCCCGCCCGTCCCGATGCCATCGCCGCCACCCGCGCCACGCTGTCCGAGGCCGGGGCAAACCGCGAGGCGATGGAATGGCAGCTTCAGCAGCGTCGCCTGACCGCCCCAGCCCCGGGCATTGTCACCGATATCCTGCGCCATCCGGGTGAAATGGCCGGACCCTCGGCCCCTGTGCTGGTTTTTCTGCCGGACGGGGCGCTGCGGCTGCGCTTTTACGTCAGCGAAGCGGATATTTCGGCGCTGGCTTTGGGGACGCGGCTGACGGTCGGTTGCGACGGTTGCGCGCCCGTCTCGGCCACCGTTTCATTCATCGCGGATGAGGCCGAGTTTACGCCTCCGGTCATCTATGCCCGCGACAGCCGGCAAAAGCTGATCTATCTGGTCGAGGCCGTCCCGGACCCCGGCAATGCGCTGAAGCCCGGCCAGATCGTTGAGGTCTGGGCTGAGCCATGACCGTGGTGACCGCCATTGATGTCTCGGGCCTGACGAAATCCTTTGGCGGCAGGAAGGTGGTCGATGACGTCGCCCTGAAGGTCGCCGAGGGCGAAATTGCCGGGTTTCTGGGCCCGAACGGCTCGGGCAAGACGACCTGCATTCGCATGATCTGCGGCCTTCTGACCCCCGATGCGGGCAGCGGTACGGTGCTGGGCCTTGACGTGCGCCGCGATCAGCGGGCGATCCGCCGACAGGTCGGCTATATGACGCAGCGGTTTTCCTTTTATGAAGACCTGTCGATCGAAGAGAACCTTGGTTTCGTCGCCGGGCTTTATGGCCTGCCGCGCCAGGCGGTGCGCGACACGCTTGAGGATCTGGGCCTGACCGCGCGTCGCGCCCAGCTTGCCGGCAGCCTGTCGGGCGGGTGGAAACAGCGGCTGGCGCTTGCCGCCTGCATCATGCACCAGCCGCGTCTTTTGCTGCTTGATGAGCCGACGGCGGGTGTCGATCCCAAGGCGCGCCGGCAGTTCTGGGATGAAATCCACGCCCGCGCGCTGTCGGGCATGACGGTGCTGGTTTCGACCCATTACATGGACGAGGCCGAGCGTTGTCACCGCATCAATTACATCGCCTATGGCAGGCTGGTGGTTTCGGGTACGGTGGCCAAGGTCATCGCGGGGGCAGGGCTGATCACGATGACCGTGCAGTCGCCCCGGCCCGGTGCGCTGGCCGAGCGGTTGCGCAAGGCTCCGGGCGTCGGGCAGGTCGAACCCTTTGGCACCTCGCTGCATGTGACCGGGCCCGACCGCGCAAGGCTTGAGGCGGCGTTGGCGGCCGAAGGGGTCTCGGGCCAGCCGGTCGAGACAAGCCTTGAGGATGTGTTCATCCGCCTGATGGATCAGTCGCAGGACAATATGCAATGAGCCTTTCGCTGACACGTCTGTGGGCGATCCTGCGCAAGGAATTCATCCAGATGCGCCGCGACCGGGTGACCTTTGCGATGATGCTGGGCGTGCCCATCATGCAATTGCTGCTGTTTGGCTATGCGATCAACAGCGATCCGCGCCACATGCCGACGGCGCTGATCGCCCCGGTTCAGGATCAGTTCAGCCGCAGCCTTGTCGCCGCGCTTGAAAACAGTGGCTATTATCGCATCACCCATCCCGATGCGCAGCCCTCTGAGGCCGAGCGGCTGATCGCGCAAGGCAAGGTCTCATTTGTCGTCACCGTACCTGCTGATTTCGGCCAGCGGTTGCTGCGTGGCGAACGGGCGCAGGTCCTGGTCGAGGCTGACGGTTCGGACCCGACGGCCACCAGCGGCGCAATCGCCGCTTTGGGTGGTATCGCCGAAAGCGCCTTTCGCCGCGACCTTGCGGTGCCCGAGGCCGCAGGACCCGAGATCGTCGTCCACCGCCGCTATAACCCCGAGGGCATCACCCATTACAACATCGTCCCCGGTCTTTTGGGTGTGATCTTGCAAATGACCATGGTGATGATGACCGCCATGGCCCTGACCCGGGAGATCGAGCGCGGCACGATGGAGAACCTGCTTGCCATGCCCGCCACCGCGGCCGAGATCATGCTGGGCAAGATCGCGCCCTTTCTTGGCGTGGGGGCGGTGCAGGTCCTTGTGATCCTTGGTGTGGCATGGGCGCTGTTCGATGTGCCCTTCATGGGTTTGCCCGCGCTGTTGCTTGCCGGGGTGATGGTCTTTGTACTGGCGCTGGTGCTGCTTGGTTATCTGATCTCGACCGTCGCCCGTACGCAGATGCAGGCGATGCAGATTGCGATATTCGTCTTTCTGCCCTCGATTCTGCTGTCGGGGTTTATGTTCCCGTTCCGGGGCATGCCCGGCTGGGCGCAGATGCTGGGTGAACTGTTGCCGGTCACCCATCTGCTGCGCCTCGTCCGGGGCATCATGCTAAAGGGGGCGGGGCTGCCCGATGTGCTGGCGCAATTCGGCGCGCTTTCGGTCATGGTGGTGGTGCTGGGGGCGCTGGCGCTGTTGCGGTTCCGCCGGACGCTGGACTAGGCGCTCAGACCCCATAGCGCGAAAGCAGGCGGTGCAGCGCCAGTGCCACCAGCCGGGCAAAGACTACGGTCATTACCGACAGCACCAACAGGGCGGCAAAGACCAGATCGGTCTTCATCCGGCCGTTGGCGTGGATCATCAGCGCCCCAAGGCCGCGTGCGCCGCCGACCCATTCGCCGATCACCGCCCCGATCGGGGCATAGACTGCCGCCAGGCGCAGCCCGGTCGCAAGGCCTGGCAGTGCTGCAGGGATGCGCAGGTGGCGCATGATACGGATGGGGCTGGCGCCCATGACCTGCGCCAGATCCAGCGCAGCCTGAGGCGTCCGCATCAGCCCGTCCAGAAAGGCGCTGACCACCGGGAAAAAGACAATCAGCACCGTCATGGCGACCTTGGGCGACATGCCAAAGCCCAGCCACAGCGTCAGGATCGGCGCCAGCGCAAAGACCGGAATGGTCTGGCTGAATGTCAGGATGGGGCGCAGCACACCGGTCAGCTTTTGCGAAAAGCCCATCACCACCGCCAGCGCCGCCCCCAGGGCCGAGCCAAGGGTAAAGCCCAGCACCACCTCGGCCAGCGTGAAACCGGCGTGACGGGTGATCTCGGCCCGGTTCAGCCACAGCGCCTCGAGCACCGCGCGGGGCGAGGGCAGCAGAAAGGGCGGCATGCCGGCCAGCCAGATGACCCCCTGCCACAGCACCAGAACGGTGACGATCAGCGCGATAACTGTTCTCACGCCATCATCCCCCGCATCAGCCGGGCCTGCAATTGCAGGACCTCGGGTGCGTCATAGGGGCGGGCGGCGCCTTTGGGGCGCAGGGTCGGGACCGGCCATTCGGTCAGCCCCGTCTCTCGCAGCAGCAGAATCCGGTCGCCAAGCCGCGCTGCCTCGGCCGGGTCATGGGTAACGAGCAGCACCGCACGCCCTTCCAGCAGCCGCGCGGCCAGGTCCTGCATCTGTGCCCGCGTCCGCGCGTCAAGCGCCGAAAAGGGCTCATCAAGCAGCACCAGCGGCCGGTCCTCGAACAGAGTCCGGGCAAGGGCGACGCGCTGGCGCTGCCCGCCCGAAAGATTCGCCGGCAGGTGATGGGCGCGGTCGGTAAGCCCCACGGCCTTGATCAGCGCGGCCGCGCGGGCGGCGGGCTCGTCCCCTTGTCGCAGCGTGCCGCGCAGCCTTGCGCCAAGCGTGACATTGCCTGTCACATCAAGCCAGGGGATCAGGCCCGGGTCCTGCGCCATCAGCGCCACGGGCTTGTCGCGCGTCGCCTCACCCTCAAAGCGTGCTCCGGTTTCAAGCCCGGCGATCAGCCGCAGGATGGTTGATTTGCCGACACCCGAGGGGCCAAGCAGGCAGGTCCAGCCCGCATCTTCAAGCCGCAGGTCGACCGGTGCGAACAACGGGGCCTCGCCCACCCAGGCACGGCCACGGACCAGCGCTGCCGCGGCGGTCATGGCTTGCCCAGTTCCCAGAACGCGACCTCAAGCCGGGTTGCGGTCGCAAAGCGGTCAGAGAGCGCGGCCCATCGGGGGCTTTGTTCGGGGGTGTCGCCCAGCCGTTTGCGGATCGCGCTGTCAAGCAGCGCCCCGGCCTCGGCGCAGGCCGCCTGATATTCCTCGCCCGCATAGGTGTCGATCCAGTTCCGGTAGGGCGTGTCGGGCGCTGCCTCGCGTGCAAGCCGCAGCCCGATTTCGCCATAGCCCAGCACGCAAGGCATCAGCGCCGCAAGCAGGTCCAGAAAATCGCCCGAATAGCCTGCCTCGAGCACATAGCGGGTATAGGCGATATTGGTCACCGCCTCTTGGGCGTTGCTCAGCACCTCGCGATCCATGCCGGCGCTGGCGCAGGTGCGCACATGCAAGTCCATTTCATAGTTCAGCAGCGTGTGAACCGTGGTCGAGCAGGTCTGCATTTCCGTAAGATCACCAGCCTTGACCACGGCCAGCGCCCATGCGCGCGAAAAGTTCTGCAAGAACAGGTAGTCCTGAACCAGATAGGTCAGAAAAGCCGATTGCGGCAGGGTGCCGTCGCGCAATCCTTCGACAAAGGAATGACGGGTATAGGCATCCCAATCCGGTTGGCAGGCGGCGCGCCAGGCGGCGAAGGCGTGGCCATAGCTGGTCATTGCGCGGCCCCCACATCCACCGCCAGATCCGAGACGGGCAGCACCTTGTCGATCAGGCCGGCCTTATGCAGGAATTCCTCGAACCGGGCATAACGGCCCTGATCCAGTGCGGCGGGGCTTTGCGAAAAGCGCGGCAGCGTTTCCTTCCACGCCTCAGAGTTCAGCTCGTCCTTGAGGTCGGGCGCGGTGGCCGAGAACAGCTCCCACGCTTCGCCGGGGTGGTTGACCATATATTGTGCGCCGCGTTCGACCGCGCGCAGCAGGCGCAGGGTGCGGTCGCGATCCAGATTGTCGGGGTTGGCGACAAAGATCAGCTCGTCATAGGTCGGAACGCCCTGTTCCTCGACAAAGAAACATTTGCCCTCGGCCCCCTCGAGCCGCATCTGCGTCAGCTCAAAATTGCGATAGGCGCCGATGGTGGCATCGACCTGACCGGCAATCAATGCGGGCGACAGCGACCAGTTTACGTTGACCATCTCGATATCGTTCATCGTCAGCCCGGCCGAGGCAAGGATCTGGCCCACCAGCGCCTCTTCGACGCCCGAGACGGAATAGCCGATCTTTTTGCCCTTGAGATCCGCAATCTCTTGCACCGGACCATCGGCCTTGACCATCAGACAGTTCAGCGGCGTTGCGACCAGCGTGCCGACGCGGCGCAGGGGCAGGCCCTCATGCACCTGCAGATGCAGTTGCGGCTGGTAGCTGATGGCGTAATCGGCCTTGCCCGCGGCGACCAGTTTGGGCGGATCCGAAGGATCGGCGGGGGCGACGATCTCGACCTCAAGCCCCTCGTCCTTGAAGAAGCCCTTTTCCTGCGCAACGATGATCGGCGCATGATCGGGGTTCACGAACCAGTCAAGGATCAGCGTGACCTTATCCTCGGCCAGCACTGGCTGGGCCAGCAGGGCAAAGGCGGCGGCAAGGGTGAAATGTTTCATCAATTCTCGTCTCCAAGGGCAAGAAGGGCGATTTCGCCATCCCAACGGTGGGAAAGCGCGTCGGCGGCGCGCCAGGAACGCAGACCCGAACGGCAGGCCAGCACCACACGCTGACCGGGCTCGGGCAGGGGACCGGTTGGGCCATATCCGGGCAGGCGCAGCGCCTGCGGGGTGGCCTTGCGCGGCGCCTCGTCTTCGGGGCGCAGGTCGATGACCAGATCAGCTGGGGTGATTTCATCACGTGCGATAAAGCGGGGGCCGGTGGTTTCGGGCGCGGCGTCAAAGCGGAACTGACTGAAGCGGCCGGCCTCAAAGCGAACGAACTCACCCAAGGGCGAGGGCGTGGTGCCAAGGATCAGCCGCAGCGCCATCTGGGCCTGAATACAGCCCAGCATCCCGACGACAGGGCCAAGCACGCCAGCGGTCGCACAGGTCTGGCCGCTGTCAGGCGGGTCGGGGAAAAGCGCGCGCAGGCTGGGCGCACCGCCGCAGAACCCGCCGACATAGCCCGAAAGCCCCAGCGCCGAGGCCGAGATCAGCGGCTTTCCCGCTGCAAGGCAGCCATCAGACAAGGTGTAGCTGGCCGCATAGCTGTCGGCGCAATCCAGCACCACATCCGCCGCCGCGATCAGCGCAGGCGCATTCACGGGTGTCAGCCGGTCCTTTAGCGCCTCGACCTTAACGGCAGGGTTCAGCCGCGCCAGCGCCTGCGCGGCGGCGCGGACCTTGGGCTGACCGATGTCGTCGATCCGGTACAGCGGCTGGCGGTGCAGGTTCGTTTCCTCGACCGTATCAGCGTCGATCAGGGTGATCTGCCCGATGCCTGCCCCGGCAAGATATTGCAGTGCGGGCACACCCAGACCGCCCGCGCCGACGATCAGCACGCGGGCGGCAGAGATACGCTCTTGCCCCGCTGCGCCGACCTCGGGCAGGACCATCTGGCGGGCATAGCGGGTCATGCCGCCACCCGCTGCCATTCGCGGATGCGGCCCTCGGGGTCGGGATTCAG
Organism: Paracoccus kondratievae; assembly: GCF_009301415.1. GTDB lineage: Bacteria > Pseudomonadota > Alphaproteobacteria > Rhodobacterales > Rhodobacteraceae > Paracoccus > Paracoccus kondratievae. The sequence continues at coordinate 66,038 of NZ_CP045072.1, forward strand.
CGTGATGTCGGTGACAACCGAAGCAATATCCGCGCCCGCGGCAAAGGCTTCCAGCGCGCGCCCGGGTGTCATGCCGCCGATGGCGACCAACGGCGTCTCGCCCACCAGCCTGCGCCATTCGCGGACGCGGTCAAGGCCCTGCTGTTCCCATTTCATCTTTTTCAGAATGGTCGGCCATACCGGGCCCAGGGCGATGTAATCAGGCTTAAGGGCCTGCGCCCGCTCCAACTCGGCATGGTCATGGGTCGAGATGCCAAGCCGCAGCCCGGCGCGGCGGATCGCCGGCAGGTCGGCGGTGTCCAGATCCTCTTGTCCCAGATGGATGAAATCACAGCCAAGGTCGATGGCGGCCTGCCAGTGATCATTGACGACCAGCGTCGCGCCGTGATCGCGACAAAGTTCCCGACACAATGCCAGTTCGCCCATCAGCTGGGCCGGGGGCTGGTCCTTGATGCGGACCTGAACCAGTTTCACGCCCAGAGGCAGGGCGCGGCGCAGCCAATCGGCGCTGTCAAAGATCGGGTAAAAGCGCGGCAGTTTCATCCCAGCACCGCCATTCCAAACAGAGGGGTCGAAGGCGCGGCCATGTCGCGTGCCTCGATCGGGTTTGCGCCATGGGCCAGTTTTCCGGCCTCGATCGCCGATGCCATGGCGCGGGCCATCGCGACCGGATCGCCTGCCTTGGCGACGGCGGTGTTCAGCAGCACCGCGTCATAGCCCAGCTCCATCGCCTGCGCGGCGTGACTTGGCAGGCCGATGCCTGCATCGACCACCAGCGGGATACCGGGGAAATGCGCCCTAAGGCTGCGCAGCCCATAGGGATTGTTCAGACCCCGGCCCGAGCCGATGGGCGCGCCCCAGGGCATCAGCACCTCGCAGCCCGCATCAAGCAGCCGTCCGCAGACCGACAGATCCTCGGTGCAATAGGGGAATACCTGAAAGCCGTCCCCGGACAGCGCCCGTGCCGCCTCGACCAGCGCGATCACATCGGGGCAAAGTGTGTCGTCGTCGCGGATGACCTCAAGCTTGATCCAGGGCGTCTCGAACAGCTCGCGTGCCATCTGGGCGGTGGTCACGGCCTCGCGCACCGAATGGCAGCCGGCGGTATTGGGCAGGACGGGGATGCCCAGATCGCGGATCAGGCGATAGAAGTCCTGCCCGCCGCCGCCTTCGCGGCGCAGGCTGACGGTGGCGATGCCAGCGCCCGAGGCGCGGAATGCCTCGGCCATGATCGCGGGCGAGGGGTATTGCGCGGTGCCCAGCATCAGCGGGCTTGCGACCTCGGTTCCGTAAAAGACCGGCATCTCAGCCTCCTTGCATGGGGGCCACGACTTCCAGCGCGTCGCCGTCGCTGAGCGTCGTTTCCGGGCGGGCCGCGGCGGGCAGGAAGGCACCGTTCAGTGCCGTTGCCACCTTGGCCGTACCAAGTCCGATTTCGGTCAGCACGTCCTGCACGGACGGGCCGGTCAGGTCGCGCGGCGCTCCGTTAAGGGTGATCTTCATCCATGAACTCCGGTTTCCGGCCCTCAAGCAGATAATCGGCGGCCATACGTGCCACGGCAGGGGCCAGAAGGTAGCCGTGGCGGTAAAGGCCGTTGGCGAAAAGCGTGCCACCGCGCCGGCGCAGGCGGGGCAGATTGTCGGGAAAGGCGGGGCGCGCGTCCGAGCCAAGCTCAAGGATCTCGGCCTCGGCAAAGCCCGGATGCAGGGCATAGGCAGCCGACAGCATCTCGACCGCCGAACGGGCGGTGACGCGATACCTGCCGCCGGTTTCCAGCATGGTCGCGCCGATCATATAGACCCCGTCGCCACGCGGCACGACGTAAAGCGGGATGCGCGGATGCAAAAGCCGCACGGTGCGGGTCAGCGTGACCTCGGGACAGCGCAGCACCAGCATTTCGCCGCGCACGCCGCGCAGATCGGGCAGCTCGTCCCTGGCAGCAAGGCCGCGCGCATCGACGATCATGCCGGTCGGTGCGCCCTCGGTCTCGATACGGATGCCGCGCTGTTCCAGCCGGTCGCGCAGAGCCAGCAGGGCGGCGCGGGGGTTCAGATGCGCCTCGGTGCCGAAATGCAGCCCGCGCGAAAAGCGGCCGGCCAGTTCGGGTTCTAGCGTCGCGATATCGTCACCGGTCACCGGCTGATGCGCCTTGGTCAGCCGGGCAAAGCGGTCAAGTTCGGTCCGGTCGCGCGAGGGGGCAAGCACAAGCGTGCCTCGCCGGGTGACCTCGGCGCCATTTGCTTCCCACCAATCGGCGGCATCGAGGCCAAGGCGCAGCACCACCGGCTCGGCGCTTTCGGCCTCGCAATAGGGAGCAAGCATGCCGCCCGCGCGCCAGCTGCAGGCATGTGAGCCGGGCTTGCCGGCAGGGTCGATGATACGCGGCTGTTTCCCACGCGCGGCCAGTTCGGTCGCAATCGAGAGACCCATCACCCCCGCGCCCAGGATGGTAATCGCGGTCATGCCTGCCTCCATAGCGCGTGGAAATGATGCACGGGCCCATGGCCCAGCCCCACCGCCAGCTCATCTGCGGCCGCAATTGCACCCTGCAACCAGCCATGCGCGCGGTCTGCCGCATCCGGCACCGTCATCCCCTGCGCAAGCCCTGCCGCGATGGCCGAGGACAGTGAGCATCCGGTGCCATGGGTGTTCGCTGTGTGCTGGCGCGGTGCGGTCAGGGTCAGCGGTTCGGCTCCGATCAGCAGGTCGGTGCAGGTCTCTCCGCTGGCATGGCCACCCTTCATCAGCACATGTGTGGCGCCCAGGGCGCAAAGTGCCTTGCCCTGCGCCCGCATCTCATCCGGGGTTTGCGCGGGGGCGCGATCCAGAAGCCGCGCGGCCTCGGGCAGGTTCGGCGTCAGAACGGTCGCAAGCGGGATAAGCCGTTCACGCAGGGCCGAGACTGCCTCGTCCGGCAAAAGCGGGTCGCCCGACTTTGCCACCATCACCGGGTCAAGCACCACCGGGATCGGATTGGCTGCCAGAAGCGCGGTCAGACGGTCGGCCACCACCGTGATCACATCCGGGCCGCCCAGCATGCCGATCTTGACAGCGCGCACATCAAGATCACCAAAGACCGTATCGATCTGGGCGGCGATCATCGCCGGGCTGACGGCTTCGACCGCCGCAACGGTGCGGGTGTTCTGGGCGGTGATGGCTGTGATCACAGAAGCGCCAAAGACGCCGAGTGCTGAAAAGCTTTTCAGATCGGCCTGAATCCCGGCGCCGCCGCCGCTATCCGATCCGGCAATCGTCAGCGCGATAGGTGGGGAAGGAAATCCCGGCATGGCCCGCCTTTCAGTTCAGCCGGGCATGCAGACGGGGTCGGGACAGTTTTGCGGATGGTCTTGCCGCTTCACTCTACCCTTCCCTACGCCGGCATGACCCGGATCAGGTTCGATGGGTCGGTGCCTTGCACCTCTCAGCCCCGTTGCGGGGCCCCCCAAGTGTATGAGTCGTTTGCATGACACTAGGGCCCCGCGCCCCGGGTTGCAAGGGCTGCGGGGTCCGGGTGTCAGGGAAGCTGGGGGCAGGGCCCTGCCTGCGTTCAGTTCACGCCAAAGAGGTCGCGGGTATAGACCTTGTCTGCCACATCGGCCAATTCGGGGCCAAGGCGGTTCGCGATGATCAGATCGGCCTCGGCCTTGAAGGCGTCGAGGTCACGGATGACCGGACTGTGAAAGAAGTGATCCTCGGTCAGCACCGGCTCATAGACGATGCAGGGAATGCCTTTGGCCTTGATCCGCTTCATGATGCCCTGAATCGAGCTGTCGCGGTAATTGTCCGAGCCGGCCTTCATCACCAGCCGATAGACGCCGACAACCTTGGGTTCGCGTGCGATGATCTGGTCGGCGATGAAGTCCTTGCGGGTGCGGTTGCTTTCCACCACCGCCGCAATCAGGTTCTGCGGGACCTGATCATAGTTGGCCAGAAGCTGCTTGCTGTCCTTGGGCAGGCAGTAGCCGCCATAGCCGAAGCTTGGGTTGTTGTACTGATCGCCGATCCGCGGATCGAGGCCGACGCCCTCGATGATTTCGCGCGGGTTCAGGCCGCGGGCCAGAGCATAGCTGTCCAACTCGTTGAAATAGGCCACGCGCATCGCAAGGTAGGTGTTGGCGAACAGCTTGATCGCCTCGGCCTCGGCGGGGCCGGTGAAAAGCACCGGCATATCCTTGCGGATCGCGCCCTGTGCCAGCAGATCGGCCAGCTTATGCGCAGCGGGGCCATGATCCCCGACGACGATGCGCGACGGGTAAAGGTTATCGTAAAGCGCGCGGCCTTCACGCAGAAACTCGGGTGAGAACATGATGTTCTCATTGCCTGTTTCTTGCCGCATCCGTGCCACGAATCCGACGGGCACCGTGGATTTGATCACGATCGTTGCCTGCGGGGCGTGGTCGCGGGCCTGGGCGATCACAGCCTCGACGCTTTGGGTGTCAAAGCGGTTCGTGCGCGGGTCGTAATTCGTCGGCGTGGCGATGATGACGAAATCCGCCCCCGCCATAGCCTCGGCCTGGTCGGTCGTGGCCTGCAGGGACAGCTGCTTTCCAGCCAGCCATTCCTCGAGATCGGGGTCCTGAATGGGTGAGCGGCGGGCATTTACCAATGCCACGCGCTCTGCGTTCAGATCGAATGCCATGACTTCGTTGTGCTGCGCCAGCAGCACCGCGATCGACATTCCTACATAGCCTAGCCCGGCGACAGAAATACGCATGTGCGGGGTCCTATCCACTCTGAAGAAAACAGTCCAGTTCAGATTGGATCTGTCAGAGCTGTCGCGCAGATTTTTGCCGCGTGGGGTAAGATCGGGCCGCATCGGGGGAATCGGCGGCTCGGGGCTTTACTTGGCGGGGCATTCCGGACGATCTGGGCGCAACCGAAGCGGAAGGATGCCATGAAAAGCGTGATTTTCGACCTTGGCGGGGTGCTGATCGACTGGGACCCTGCGCTGGCCTTTGCGGATATCTTTACCAGCCGGGCCGAGGCCGAGGCCTGGATGCAGCGCATCGATTTTGCCGGCTGGAACAGGTTGCAGGACGGCGGGCGCAGCTTTGAGGACGGTCTTGCCGCCGCACGGGCCGAGCATGGCGACGAGGCGCGGCATCTGGCGGGCTATCTCGCGGCTTTTCCGCTGACCATCGAAAAGACTATCCCCGGGACGTGGGAAGTCGCCGAGGCCCTGCTTGCGCGCGGCGTTCCGCTATATGCTTTGACCAACTGGGCGGCCGAGACATGGCCCCATGCGCTGGAGCTGCATCCTCGGCTGGGCGCGGTTTTCGCGGACATTCTTGTGTCAGGCCGCGTCGGGATGATGAAGCCAGGCCCGGCGATCTATCGCATGGTGATGGATCGCAACGGTTTGCGGCCCGAGGATTGCGTATTCGTTGATGACAGTCTGCCGAATGTCGAAGCGGCGCGAGGGCTGGGAATCGATGCGATCCAGTTCACCGGGGCCGGCGCGCTGGGCGACGAGCTGGCGCGGCGCGGGTTGTTCTGAAGTATTCTTGACAGCGGGGGGCAGCCCCCTGTCAGGTTGATGGGGTCAGGTCCGCACAGCCGGCGCGACTGTACCCTGATCTATTTGCAGCAGGGCAGATGGGCGCGGCCGGGAACGATCCGAATCAGGCAGTCCTGCGCGTGACCCTGACTTCGACCCCGCCTCGCTTTGCCGGGATCGGGCCGACGCTGAAATCGGTGCTGAACCAGCGTATCCCCCGGATCAGGTGCGGCTTTGCGTGCCGCGCCGCTATCGCCGTTTTCCCGATTGGGACGGGTGCCTGCCGCAGGTTCCCCAAGGCATCACCGTGGTCAGGACCGATCAGGACTATGGCCCTGCGACCAAGATCCTGCCTGCGGTGCACGAGTTTCGGGGGCAGGATTGCGAGTTGCTGCTTTGCGACGATGACCGGCGCTACGACCCGCTGTGGACCAGCCGGTTTCTTGCAGCGCGCCGGGAACACCCCGATCGCGTGATTGCCGGGGCGGGGGCCTTTGTTCCCGGTCGCCGCGAAGGGTCGTTGCCCCGTGGTGCCGTGCCACGCAAGAAAGGCAGCCTGTGCCGGTTGCTACGGCTGGCCACGCAGGGGCTGCACAAGCCCTCGGCATGGGTAGTATCGGGGTATGCTGGTATGTTCAAAGGCTATGGCGGGGCCATGTTGCGCGCTGATTCCAGCCTGATTGCGCCTTTGATATTCCGAAACTGCTGTGGACCGTGGATGATCCGTGGCCATCGGGCAATTTTGCGCGGAACGGGGTCGGGATCTGGCTCTACGCCTTGGGCGTCATACGGGGCAAGCGAAGGATTGCCCGCCGCGACGCGCTTATAAGGTTTTCGTGGCAGGGCAAAGGTCGGGGTGCCGCCGATGCCGCCTGTTACGACTGGTTTCGCCGCAACCGGGGAATCTGGCGTCCCGCCTCCTAGCTGATCAGCCTTGCAACATGACGCAGCGCGAGCAGGTAGCCATGAAAGCCACAGCCGGCAATCACACCCTCGGCGCGCAGGCTGACATAGGAATGGTGGCGAAAGTTTTCACGCTTGTGGACGTTCGAGATATGCACCTCGATCACCGGCCCGTCGAAAGCGTTCAGCGCATCAAGAATCGCAACCGAAGTATGGGTAAAGGCGGCCGGGTTGATGACGATCGCCTGGGCCTTTTGCCGTGCCTCATGGATCAGGTCGATCAGCACGCCTTCGTGGTTGGACTGATGAAAGGCGATGTCCAGACCCAGATCGGCCGCCAGCCCGCGGCAGTCACGCTCGATATCGGCAAGCGTGGTGCTGCCATAGATCTCGGGCTGGCGCTGGCCAAGCAGGTTCAGGTTCGGGCCGTTCAGGACATAGACGGTGGGCATGTCATTCTCCGCAAAAGTGGGGGCAATCTAGCCCAGTTCGGCAAGAAAGATATAGCCTGCGCCATAGATGGTCTTGATCAGGCGGGGGTTCTTTGGGTCCTCGCCCAGCTTTGTGCGCAGGCGCGAGATACGCACATCCATCGCCCGGTCGAAACTTTCGCCTGCCGTGCCGCCCAGCGCCTCAAGCATCTGCGCGCGCGAGATCAGGCGGCGAGGATTGTCGAGAAACAGGCGCAGGACCTCGGCCTCGGCATGGCTGATCGGGGTTTCGGCCCCCTCGGGCGAGGTCAGCGTGTAGCGGTCGAAATCCGCCGACCAGCCGGCAAAGCGCAACTGCTGGCGACCCGGGCCGCTTTCGCGCTGGGGTTTGCGCAACCGGGCGCGGATGCGGGCCACGACCTCGGCCGGTTCAAAAGGTTTGATGATGTAATCATCGGCCCCCAGCTCCAGCCCGGTTACCCGGTCCTGTACCTGTGCCCGGCCTGAAATGATGATGATTGCCGTGCCGGATTCGCTGGCCAGCCGGTGCACCAGCGCCAGCCCGTCGCGGTCGGGCAGGCCAAGGTCGATCAGACAGGCATCGGGCTGGATGCGGCGCAGGGCGGCCTCGAACTCGGTCGCGCGGGAAAAGCCGACGGTGCGAAAGCCCGCCTCTTCCAGCGCCGAGGACAGCAGGCGGCGGATCTCGGGCTCATCGTCGAGAATGGCGATCAGAGGTGCGTCAGTCATCGGTCCTTGCCATGGCGACGGCCAGTTCGGTTTCGTCAAAGGGCTTGGTCAGGACCGGACAGTCAAGCCCTGACCTGCGCGGATCGCCCGGAGGCAGCGCTGTCATCAGCACCAGCGGCAGCCCGCGGCCACGCAGATCCGCCCCCGATCCATCGCCCAGTTGCAGGTCCGACAGGATCAGCGTCAGCCCCGGCAGATCGGTCAGGCCGCGTGCCTCGCCAAGCGAACCCGCCTCGATCACCGAATGGCCCTGCGTGGTCAGCATCTCGCGGATATGGGCGCGGATGGCATCGTCATCCTCGACCAGCAGCACAAGTTGCGGACGTGCAGCGCGCAACGGCAGGCGGATGATGACCTGCGCGCCGCCGCCCTCGGTATTAAGCAGCCGCAGTGTCCCGCCCGACAGCTTGATCTGGTCATAGACCATCGACAGGCCAAGCCCGGTGCCCTGACTGCCCTTGGTGGTGAAAAACGGTTCGGTCGCGCGGGCCAGCGCCTCGGGCGAGAAACCGGGGCCGCTGTCAGAAACGATGATTTCCAGCCACCTTCCGGCGGGGCGGATCTTGATCCCGATCCGGCCCTGTCCCTGCATGGCGTCACGCGCGTTCAGGATCAGGTTCAGCAGCGCATCCTGTAACGCGCCGGGATCAAGCATCACCCGCGCGGGCAGATCGCCGATATGCGTGTCCAGCGTCACGCCTGCGCCCAGCGTCGGCCGGGTCATGGCGGCCAGATCATTCAGCATCGAGCGCAGTTCGACCGGTTGCGGCTGATGCTCGCGCCGGCCGGTCAGCGCCGAGATACCGTCAAGCAACCGCACCCCGCGCCGGGCGGCGGCCAGCGTCGCCTGTACATCCTCGGCCTGTTCGGGTGGCAGGCTGGCGCGGGCAAGCCGTCCCTGCAGGCCAAGGATAATGGTCAGAAGATTGCCGAAATCATGCGCGAGCCCCGAGGTCATCTGGGCCGCCACAGCGCGTTTGGCGGCATGGGTCAGCGCCTCGCGCGCCTGAACCTCGGCGGTGACATCTGTCGAAAGGACATAGACACCGCGCCCGTTCTGGTCGGGCGTCAGCGCGATGCGGATACGCCGGCCCGAAGGCGGGTGCGTGATCTCGAACACCTGCGACTGGCCCGATACCGCGCGGTCAAGATGGGGTCTTAGCCGCGCAAATGTTTCCGCCCCCAGAACATCTTCGCACCGTCGGCCGATGACCGAGGGATCGGTGCCCGGAAACACCAGCGATATCTGGTTGTTCGAAAATGTATACCGGAACTCACGATCCATATGGGCGATATGGGCCGGGACCATGGCGGTGACATGGCGGGTCCGCGCCTCGGATTCGGTCAGGATGCGCTTGGCCTCTTCCAGCGCGGCATTGGTTGCGGCCAGCGCCCGGTTTGCAGCAGAAAGCCGCTCGGCGTTTTCCAGCACCAGCTCGGACAGTTCGGCCGAACGGGCGCGCAACAGCGCCTCTTGCCGCTTGATATGGGTGATGTCGGTATAGACGGCGATCCAGCCGCCTTGGGACAAGGGTGCCCCCTCGACCGAAATCCAGCGGCCATCGGCGCGTCTGCGTTCCAGATAATGCGGCTGAAAGGTCAGGGCCTGATCGACACGTTCTCGGATCGCGGCCTCGGGGTCCTCTTGCGGGCCGTATTCGCCGCGATCGACCAGATAGCGGATGGTATCCTGAAAAGTCGCACCGGTGCGGGTCAGCTTATCCGGCAGGCCGAACATCTGCTGATAGGGCCGGTTGCAGACCGCCAGTCGCAGGTCCGCATCAAAGATCGAGATCGCCTGCTGGATCAGGTTCAGCCCCGATCTGGTCAGCTCGGCGTGCCGGTCGCTGGATGGCATGTCAGTCGCTGGCATTGCGCGGCACCTGTAACAATTCGTAGGATTCAGGAAAAACTGACGCAAGAATTGCCGCAATAAGCTGCAATAGCCAGAGGGAAGAGGAGCCCGGACGGCAAGGGGAGGAACCATGCAGAACGCTGAGGCGGCACAAGCCGGCTTGCAGTCGATTCCGGCGTTGCTGGCGCGCAATGCCGTGCGTTTCGGCGGCCGGCCCGCCTATCGGGAAAAGGAATTCGGGATCTGGCAAAGCTGGACCTGGGCCGAGGCTGCAACTGAAATCCGTGCTCTGGCGCTGGGTTTTCTGGTGCTGGGATTGAACCGGGGCGACCGTGTCGCCATCGTCGGCCGCAACCGGCCTGCCCATTACTGGGCCATGGTCGCGGCGCAGATGTGCGGCGCGGTACCGGTGCCGCTGTATCAGGACGCGGTCGCCGAAGAGATGGCCTATGTGCTGCACCATTGCGGCGCGCGCTTTGTCGTCTGCGGCGATCAGGAACAGGTGGACAAGGTACTGGAGGTGGGCGAGCGCGCGCCCTCGGTCGAGCATATCGTCTATACCGACAAGCGCGGGATGCGGAAATACGACCATTCCCACATGAATGCGCTGGCCGATGTGCAGGCCGAGGGTCGCGCCGCCGAGCAGCGGCTGGGTGCCGAACTGGACAGCCGCACCGCCGTGTTGGGCTATGACGACACCTGCGTCATGCTTTACACCTCGGGTACCACCGGCAAGCCCAAGGGCGTGGTGCTGTCCAACCGCAACATCATCGAAACGGCTAAGAACAGCGCGGCCTTTGATCATCTGACCGAGCGTGAAGAGGTGCTCGCCTATCTGCCCATGGCCTGGGTCGGCGATTTCATCTTTTCGGTCGGCCAGGCTTATTGGGCGGGCTTTACGGTGAACTGTCCCGAAAGTGCGCATACCATGATGACCGACATGCGCGAGATCGGGCCGACTTATTTCTTTGCTCCGCCCCGGGTCTTTGAGGGTCAGCTGACCAGTGTGATGATCCGCATGGAGGACGCGGGTCGTTTGAAGCGCTGGCTGTTTCGGCACTTTATGGCTGTTGCCCGCCGCGTTGGTCCGGCTTTGCTTGACGGCAAGCCGGTCGGGCTGCTGGACCGGTTGCATCATGCGCTGGGCAATGTGCTGATCTATGGCCCGCTCAAGAATACGCTGGGCTATTCGCGCATTCGTGTCGGCTATACCGCGGGCGAGGCGATCGGCCCCGAGATCTTTGATTTTTACCGCAGTCTCGGGATCAACCTCAAGCAGCTTTACGGCCAGACCGAAGCTTCGGTCTTTATCACCCAGCAGCCTGACGGGCAGGTGCGTTCGGATACGGTTGGCGTGCCTTCGCCGGGGGTCGAGCTGCGTATCGCCCCCAGTGGCGAGGTCTTTTATCGCTCACCCGGGGTATTCGTCGAATATTACAACAACCCGGAAAGCACCGCCTCGACCAAGGACGCCGAGGGGTGGGTGGCGACGGGCGATGCCGGGTTCTTTGAGGAAGGCAGCGGGCACCTGCGCATCATCGACCGCGCCAAGGATGTGGGCCGCATGGCCGACGGGCGGATGTTTGCGCCCAAATATGTCGAGAACAAGCTGAAGTTCTATCCCAACATCCTTGAGGCGGTGGTCTTTGGCGCTGGCCGCGACATGTGCACGGCCTTTATCAACATCGACCTGACGGCGGTCGGCAACTGGGCCGAGCGCAATAATATCGCCTATGCCAGCTATCAAGAGCTGGCCGGCCATCCGCAGGTCTATGCAACGATCAAAGAGCATGTCGAGGCGGTCAATGACTCGGTCGCCCGTGACCCGATGCTTTCGGGCTGTCAGATCAGCCGGTTTCTGGTGCTGCACAAAGAGCTTGATCCCGACGATGGCGAGATGACCCGCACCCGCAAGGTCCGCCGCAACATCATCGCCGAGAAATACGCCGATCTGATTGATGCGCTTTATGACGGGCGCGACACGGTCAGCACCCGGACCGAAGTGACCTATGAGGACGGCCGCAAGGGTGAGATCCGCGCGACGCTGAAGATCGAGAGCGCGCGGACCTTCCCGACCGCCCAATCGCAGAAGGTGGCTGCCGAATGACCGAAGAACTTACCCCCGACGGCCGCCGCATCGGCGATGTGCTGATGGATCTGAAAAACATCACCCTGCGCTTTGGCGGCGTGACGGCGATCAAGGACATCAGCTTCAACATCCGCGAGGGCGAGATCCGCGCCATCATCGGCCCGAACGGTGCGGGCAAGTCCTCGATGCTGAACGTGATTTCCGGATTTTACGTCCCGCAAGAGGGTGAGATCCGGTTTCGCGGTGAGCGGCGCGGCCCGATGAGACCCTATGAGGTAGCGCGGCTGGGCATTGCCCGCACCTTTCAGAATATTGCGTTGTTCGATGGCATGTCCGTTCTGGACAATATCATGACCGGGCGCCTGAACATGATGAAGGCGCCGATCTGGAGCCAGGCCCTGTGGTGGGGTCGCGCCGAGCGCGAAGAGGTCGAAAACCGTGAGCAGGTCGAGAAGATCATCGACTTTCTGGAAATCCAGAACATCCGCAAGACGCCGGTGGGCCGGCTGCCATATGGTCTGAAAAAGCGGGTCGAACTGGCGCGGGCGCTGGCGGCCGAGCCAAAGATCCTGCTGCTTGATGAGCCGATGGCGGGCATGAATGTCGAAGAGAAAGAGGACATGTGCCGCTTTATCCTCGATGTGAATGACGAATTCGGCACCACCATCGCTCTTATCGAACACGACATGGGTGTGGTCATGGATCTGAGCGACCGGGTGGTGGTGATGGATTACGGGCGCAAGATCGGTGACGGCACCCCTGACGAGGTGCGCAACAATCCCGAGGTGATCAGCGCCTATCTGGGCGTGGCGCACGAGTAAGGGGGCGGCGATGGAATTTCTCTATGCAAGCGAAATCCTGCTGAACGGCCTGATGGCCGGGGTGATGTATTCGCTGGTCGCCCTGGGATTCGTGCTGATCTACAAGGCTTCTGGCGTCTTTAACTATGCCCAGGGGGTGCTGGCGCTTTTCGCCGCCATGACGCTGGTTGGCATCATGGAGGGCAGGGTGCCCTTTGCCCATCTTTTGGGGGCGGTCTTTGGGATTCATGTGTCCAGCTTTGGCTGGACCGTGCCGGGGGCCGTGGCGATCCTTCTGACCGCGCTGGTCATGGTCGGCGTTGCCATCGCCATCGAAAAGCTGGTGCTGAAACATCTGGTCGGGCAAGAGCCGATCATCCTGTTCATGGCAACCATCGGTCTTGCATGGTTCCTGGAGGGGCTTGGGGACGTAATGTGGGGCGCGGACGTCAAAGTGCTGGACGTCGGCCTGCCGCAGGGCATTTCCGAAACTGTCGAGACGCTGACCAACGACTGGCTGGGCTATGGTTTCTTTATAGACCGCCTGGATATCTGGGCGGCGATGATCGCGGCGGTTCTGGTCGCGGCGCTGGTCGGGTTTTCACAATATACCAAACAGGGCAGGGCGATGCGCGCCGTCGCCGACGACCATCAGGCGGCGCTGTCCGTCGGCATCAGCCTGCAATTCATCTGGATCATGGTCTGGTCGATTGCCGGTTTCGTCGCCCTTGTCGCGGGTATCATGTGGGGCACGAAATCGGGGGTGCAGTTTTCGCTGTCGCTGATCGCGCTCAAGGCGCTGCCGGTGCTGATGCTGGGCGGGTTCACCTCGATCCCCGGGGCCATTGTCGGCGGGCTGATCATCGGTATGGGCGAAAAGCTGTTTGAATATTTCATTGGCCCGATGGTCGGCGGCGCGACCGAGAACTGGTTCGCCTATGTGCTGGCACTGATCTTTCTGGTCTTTCGGCCGCAGGGCCTGTTTGGCGAGCGCATCATCGAGCGGGTCTGAACATGAAAACTTTCTATGCCTCCGGCGGGGATATTTGGGCACGAAAGAAGGGCGCGGGCCTGTCCTTCGTGAGCCACCGCCCGGCGGGATTGCGGGGGCGCATGGCCCCTGCTGGCAAGGCGTGACGCTGGGAGGAACGGATGCTTTACCGTGAGGCGGGTGATTTCAAGACGAGCTATCGTGACGATGGCCAGACCTTTCCGATCCGGCTGGACCGCTGGGGCTATTACGCGATCCTGGCGGTGGCCTTTCTGGTCGTGCCGCTGGTCATCGACAGCTATTGGGCCAATGCGGTTCTGGTGCCTTTCCTGATCTATGCCATCGCCGCCATCGGGCTGAACATCCTGACCGGTTATGCCGGGCAGGTCAGTCTGGGCACCGGCGGCTTCATGGCTGTGGGTGCCTATGCCGTCTACAAGCTGATGATTGCCCTGCCAGCGGTGCCGATCATCATCCATATTCTGCTGGCCGGGGCGATTACCGCTGTGGTCGGGGTGCTGTTCGGTCTGCCGAGCCTGCGGATCAAGGGCTTTTATCTGGCGGTGGCGACATTGGCGGCACAGTTCTTTCTGGTCTGGTTGTTCAACAAGGTGCCGTGGTTTTACAACTATTCGGCCTCGGGCCAGATCAACGCACCCGAGCGCACCATTCTTGGCTGGGCGGTGACCGGGCCTGCGACTACGGCTTCGGCTAAGTATCTGATCTGTCTTGTATTCGCTGTCGTGCTGGCCTGGGTGGCCCGGAACCTGACCCGGGGCAGTGTCGGGCGCAAATGGATGGCGATCCGCGACATGGATATCGCAGCCGAGATCATCGGGGTTAACCCACTGACCGCCAAGCTGTCGGCCTTTGCCGTATCAAGCTTTTTTGTCGGCATCGCAGGGGCGCTGCTTTTTGCGGTCTATCTGGGTGCGGCTGAAGCGACCGAGGCCTTTGGCATCAACAAGAGCTTTCTGGTCCTGTTCATGATCATCATCGGCGGGCTTGGCAGTATCTTTGGCAGCTTTGCCGGCGCGGCCTTTCTGGTCCTGCTGCCGGTCTTTCTTAAGAACCTGCTGGTTGTGCAGCTGGGCTGGCCAACCGACCTCGCCGCCCATCTTGAGCTGATGATTGTTGGCGCGCTGATCGTGTTCTTTCTGATCGTTGAGCCGCATGGCCTGGCCCGGCTGTGGCAGCTGGCAAAAGAGAAGCTGCGGCTGTGGCCGTTCCCGCATTAACGACCGGACAACCGGCGAAACACACCCTTGGGGAGGAGACCAAGATGAAACTGAAGCTTGCAACTGTCGCGCTGGGGGCCCTTATGGCGGCGGCGCCGGCCATGGCCGATCTGGTGGTGCCGAACCTCAGCTATCGGACCGGACCTTATGGTGCGAACGGCACGCAATATGCCGATGGGTTCAACGACTATTTTACCCTGCTGAACGAGCGTGACGGCGGCATCGGCGGCGAAAAGGTCCAGACCCCCGAATGCGAGACCGCCTATAACACCGAAGAAGGCGTCGAATGTTACGAGGCGACCAAAGGTTCTGGTGCGCTGGTCTATAACCCGCTGTCGACTGGTATCACCTATCAGCTGATCCCCAAGGTCTCGGCGGACAAGATTCCGCTTTACACCCCGGGTTACGGCCGGACCTCGGCCAAGAACGGCAAGGTGTTCGAATGGGTCTTTAACGCTCCTGCGAACTATTGGGACGGGGCGAGCGTGGCGGTGAAATACCTGCTAGACCAGAACGGCGGCAGCCTGGAAGGCAAAAAGATCGCGCTGATCTATCACAACTCGGCCTATGGCAAAGAGCCGATCCGCACCCTGCAAGAACTATCCAGGAAACATGGCTTCAGCCTGACCGAGCTGCCTGTCGACCCGCCCGGGCAGGAACAGAAAAGCCAGTGGTTGCAGATCCGCCGTGACAAGCCCGATTACGTGCTGATGTGGGGTTGGGGCGTGATGAACCAGACTGCCATTCAGGAGGCTGCCAACATCCGCTTCCCGATGGAGAACTTTATCGGGATCTGGTGGTCGGGCTCTGAGGTGGACGTCAAGCCGGTGGGCGCAAGCGCCAACGGCTACAAGGCGCTGACCTTCCACGGTGTCGGCACCGGCTACCCGATCTATGAGGACATGAAGAAGTTCGTCATCGAACCGGGTAAGGCTTCGCAAGGCGGGCAATTCGTCGGTTCGGTGCTTTATTCGCGTGGCATGTATGCCGCCGTCGTCATCGCCGAGGCGATCCGCAAGGCGCAAGAGCTGTCGGGCACATCGAATATCACCGCAGCTCAGCTGCGTGATGGTTTCGAGGCGCTGGAGATCACGCCCGAGCGGCTGTCCGAACTGGGCCTGCCCGACTTTGGCCCCGAGATCCGCATGACCTGCGACAACCATGGCGGCAGCGGGATGGCGCGGCTGCAGCAATGGGACGCCTCGGCAGGCAAGTGGACGCTGATTTCGGACTTTACCCAGCCCGATCAGGAGGTTCTGGACCCGCTGATCCTTGAGGATAGCGAGGCCTATGCCAAGGAAGCCGGTATTTCGCCGCGCTGCTGACCTATTGCCCCGGCGGTCCGCCGCCGGGGCCACTCACCCGCCTTGAGGGAGAACCCCATGTTCGACGCCGCACCTGACCGCGAAACCCTGCTGGAGGTCAACAATATCGAGGTGATCTACAATCACGTCATTCTGGTGCTCAAGGGCGTCAGCCTGTCGGTGCCCAAGGGCGGCATCACTGCGCTTTTGGGCGGCAATGGCGCGGGCAAGACGACGACGCTGAAGGCGATCTCGAACCTTCTGCATTCGGAACGGGGCGAGGTCACCAAAGGCACGATCAGCTACCGCGGCGAGCGGGTACAGGAGCTTGATCCCGCCGCACTGGTCAAGAAGGGCGTGATTCAGGTGATGGAGGGCCGCCATTGCTTTGAGCACCTGACGATCGAAGAAAACCTGCTCACCGGCGCCTATACCCGCACCGATGGCCGGGCCGAGATCGCCCGTGATCTTGAGATGGTCTATTCCTATTTCCCACGTCTCAAAGAGCGTCGCAAAAGCCAGGCCGGCTATACGTCCGGGGGCGAGCAGCAGATGTGCGCCATGGGCCGCGCGCTTATGTCACGACCCGAGACGATCTTGCTTGATGAACCCTCGATGGGTCTTGCGCCGCAGCTGGTCGAGCAGATCTTTGAGATCGTCAAGGCCGTGAACGAAGGGGAGGGCGTGACCTTCCTGCTGGCCGAGCAAAACACCAATGTCGCGCTGCGCTATGCCCATTACGGCTATATCCTTGAAAGCGGCCGCGTGGTGATGGACGGGCCGGCGGATGCGCTGCGCGAGAACCCCGACGTCAAGGAATTCTATCTCGGCATGTCCGATCAGGGCCGCAAGAGCTTTCGCGACGTGCGATCCTATCGCCGGCGCAAACGCTGGCTGGCCTGAGCGCAGAAAGGCATCCCCATGACATTCTATGATGAACTGGAAACCCGCAGCGCCGAGGCGCGGGCATCCTGGCTGGCGGCTGAACTGCCCGCTGCGTTGATGCGCGCCCGGCAAGCTCCGGCGCTGGCCGAGATCCTTGCCGATGTCGGGCCCGGCCAGATCACCAGCCGCGAGGCGCTGGCCAGCCTGCCTGTGATCCGTAAATCCGCCCTTTCCGAGGCGCAGCAAAAGACGCCACCGTTTGGCGGCTTCACCACCCGTCCGGCCCATGACTTTGAGAATATCTTCCAAAGTCCCGGCCCGATCTACGAACCAGGCCGCCGCGATGGCGACTGGTGGCGGCTGGGTCGCTTTCTGCATGCGGCGGGCGTTGGTCCGGGCGATATCCTGCACAATTGCTTTGGCTATCATCTGACACCGGCGGGAATGATGTTTGAAAGCGCTGCGCGCGCGGTCGGGGCCGCGACCCTGCCTGCCGGCACCGGTCAGACCGAACTGCAGATCCGCGCCGCTGTCGATATCGGCACCACGGTTTACGCCGGGACGCCCGACTATCTTAAGGTGATGCTGGACAAGGCCGATCAGATGGGTGAGCGCCTGCGCTTTACCAGGGCCGTTGTCTCGGGTGGGGCGCTGTTTCCAAGTCTGCGCCAGGCTTACGCTGATCGCGGCATCGCTACGGCGCAATGCTATGCCACCGCCGATCTGGGGCTGATCGCCTATGAATCCCCGGCGATGGAGGGGCTGATCGTCGATGAACGCGTGATCGTCGAAATCGTCCGTCCCGGCACCGGTGATCCCGTGCCAGAGGGCGAGGTGGGCGAGGTCGTCGTGACTACGCTCAACCCCGATTATCCGCTGGTGCGCTTTGCGACGGGCGATCTCTCGGCGGTTCTGCCGGGGGAAAGCCCCTGCGGCCGCACCAATATGCGTATCAAGGGCTGGATGGGCCGGGCCGACCAGACGACCAAGATCAAGGGCATGTTTGTCCGCCCCGAACAGGTCGCGGCACTGGTCGCCCGCCATCCCGAAATCTCGCGCGCCCGCGTGGTCGCAGACCGTAGCGGGGATATGGATGTCATGACCGTTCTGCTGGAAACCCCGGCCGAAGACGCCGCGCAATACGAGGGCACTGTGCTCGACACGCTGAAGCTTCGCGGTCGGGTCGAGCTGGTGGCACCGGGTTCGCTGCCAAACGACGGCAAGGTGATCGAGGATCGCCGCAGCTACGACTAAGGCACAGCCCCCAGCGGGCTGCGGCTCTGGAAGCCGGGCTGCCATGGTGCTATCGGGATCGCGCATTCCGCGCGCGATCCGCTTGACCCTCCGGTAAAAGGAGCATCCATGCAGTTTCCGCTACTCACTGCCATCTTTGTCACGCTGGCCGGGGTCTGCATTGCCGTGCAGGCCCCGATCAATGCCGCCCTTGGGCGTGGGGTACAAAGCCCGCTTGCTGCCGCGGCGATCTCCTTTGGTATCGGCTTTGTCCTGCTGACGCTCGGAACCCTCGCCATGGGACAGGGCCGCGCCTTCCTGCGCGCAGTCTCCGCAGATTGGTGGATGTGGACAGGCGGCGTGCTTGGTGCCTTTTACGTCTGGACCATGGTCTGGAGCCTGCCGCGCCTCGGCACGCTTACCGCGCTTTGCGCCCTGGCGCTTGGCCAGATCATCGCGGCCATCCTGCTTGACCGGATCGGGGCCTTTGGCCTGCCGGTGCGCGACCTGTCTATCCCACGCCTTCTTGCGGCCCTGATGGTCGGCGGCGGGCTCATTCTCTCGCGCTTCTGATTTTCTTTCGTGTTCAAATATCCACGGGGTGTGGGGCAGTCAGCCCCACATGACAGGGTTTCCCGCGCATACGGAAAACGCCCGTGGCGCAGGGCCGACGGGCGTTCACGAATCGGATGATTCGCCGGTTCTCAGCCCTGACGGGCTTTGAAGCGCGGGTTGGTCTTGTTGATGATATAGATACGGCCCTTGCGGCGCACGATCTGGCAATCACGGTGACGGCTCTTCAGCGAGCGGAGCGAATTGCGAACCTTCATCGGTCTTCTCCTATCGCGGCGCATCGCTAGGTCGCGCCTTGGAAACGAAATACCCCCGGTTAAGCCCCGGGGGCGTGAATTGAATGGTGGGCGGTACTGGGATCGAACCAGTGGCCACTACGATGTCAACGTAGTGCTCTACCGCTGAGCTAACCGCCCCCCGAACAGGTGATTCTTTCAGCTTTCGCTGTCATATCGCCTTGGTCCGCGTGTCTATAGCTACCTCGCGTGCGGCTTTCAAGCCCTCAATCGACAGCTATTGGCGCTTCTCATTCATGGTTTATAAACATTTCTGTCTGTCACCCAGAACTGGCGCCGGACGCGCCGCCGGGAAACGCCAGAAATGAAAAGTGCTGAGCCGACCTTCGATCTGATGCTGCCGCAGCGGTGGCTGGGTGGGGTGATCTTTGCCTCGCCGCATTCGGGCCGGGCCTATCCTGACTGGTTTCTGGCCGAATCACGGCTGGACCCGCAGCAGTTGCGCTCGTCCGAGGATGCTTTCGTCGATCGCCTGATCGCGCCTGCGCTTGACCATGGTGCGGTGGTACTGACGGCACGGGTGCCGCGCTGCGTTGTCGATCTGAACCGTGGCCCCGAGGAAATCGACCCGCTCGTCGTTTCGGGCGGGGCGCCCGGGATGATGAACCCGCGGATCATGGCCGGGCTGGGGGTGATTCCCCGTGTCGTCTCGCAAGGAAGGGCGATTCACGACCGCCCGATTCCCCGCGAAGAGGCCGATCAGCGAATCGCCCGGTTGTGGCGTCCCTATCATCAGGCGCTTTCTGCCCTGATCCAGGAGGCGGTGTCGCGCTTTGGCGGTGCTGTTCTGATCGACATGCATTCGATGCCGCGCGATGCGCTGACGCATCTGCCTCGTCCGCGTCCCGACATGGTGCTGGGTGATCGTAACGGTGTTTCGGCTGCGCCCCGCATCAGCGCCGGGGTGGCCGAGGCGGTGGCGGCCGAAGGTTTCCGCCTGCGGCGCAATTCTCCCTTTTCGGGGGCCTATATCACCCAGACCTATGGCCGCCCGCGCGAGAATGTGCATGTGGTGCAGCTAGAGCTTGACCGCTCGCTGTACATGGATGAACACCGGATTGAGCCGCGCGCCGATTTCGACCAGTTTCGGGCTCGCTTTGCCCGCGTCATCGCGCGGCTGGCGCGTCTGCGCCCTGATGAATGCGATTCGGCCTTTGCGGCTGAATGATAACGAAAGGACCTCCTCATGCCGCCTGAAATCGCCGAACTGATCAGCCGGAACCTCGCCCTGATCATTCTGGCTGTGGTGATCCTCTTTGCGGTCCGCAGCGCTGTCCGAATCGTTCCGCAATCTGAAAAATACGTGGTCGAACGCTTTGGCCGGCTGCATTCGGTGCTGGGGCCGGGGATCAACTTCATTGTGCCCTTCCTTGATCGGGTCGCGCACCGGATCTCGATCCTCGAACGTCAGCTTCCGACTGCGCGTCAGGATGCGATCACCGCTGACAACGTGCTGGTGCAGGTCGAGACGAGCGTCTTTTACCGCATCATCGAGCCGGAAAAGGCCGTCTATCGCATCCGCGACGTGGACGCGGCGATCAGCACCACTGTTGCGGGGATCGTGCGCTCGGAAATCGGCACGATGGAACTGGATCAGGTCCAGTCGAACCGCGCCCAGCTGATCGAGCGGATCCGCGAGGCGCTGGCCAATATCGTCGATGACTGGGGCATCGAGGTGACGCGGGCCGAGATCCTGGACGTCAATCTGGACGAGGCGACGCGGGCCGCGATGCTGCAACAGCTTAATGCCGAGCGCGCCCGCCGCGCTCAGGTCACCGAGGCCGAAGGCCGCCGCCGCGCGGTCGAGCTGGCCGCCGATGGCGAGCTTTACGCTGCCGAGCAGCAGGCCAAGGCCAAGCGCATGCTTGCCGATGCCGATGCCTATGCCACCGCCGCCATCGCCACTGCGATCCGCGAAGGCGGGCTTGAAGCCGCGCAATATCAGGTCGCGATGCGTCAGGTCGATGTCCTGGCCGAGGTCGGCAAGGGGCAGGGCCGTCAGACCGTGATCGTGCCGGCCTCGGCGGTCGAGGCGCTTGGCGACGCGTTCCGCATGTTCCGCGGCGCGAAATAAGGGGACAGCCGATGGTTTGGTCGAACGGTTGGTTGTGGATCATCGTCGCGCTGGTTTTCGCGGCGCTTGAGCTGGCATTGCCGGGCTGGTTCTTTCTGGGGCTTGCCGCCGCGGTTCTGCTGATGGGTCTGGCCCTGCTTTCCGGTCTCTGGGGCGGCGGGCTGCCACTGGCGCTTGTCGTCACGGCGATCCTGACAGGGGTGATCTGGTTGGTGCTGCGGCGCATTTTCGGCACCAGCCGAAGCGAGGTGCGGATCTGGACCCGCGACATCAACGACAACTAGATTTCGTCGGTGCCAAGCTGGTGCTTACCCATGGTGGGCACCTGCTGACATGTCTGCGCGATGATTACGACTGGATCCCGTTTCCGGCGCATTGGGATCTGCCCGGTGGCGGGGCCGAGCCGGGCGAATCGCCCATCGAATGCGCCCTGCGCGAATTGCATGAGGAATTCGGGCTGCGGATCGACCCCGGGCGGCTGACGGCGCGGGTTTTCGATTCGTCCGCGTCTGTGGGCCGGGATTCGTGGCTGTTTCACGGCTTGATCAGCAAGGATGAGATCGCGGCGATCCGTTTCGGCGATGAGGGGCAAGAGTGGCGGATGATGCCGGTTGCCGAATTCGTCGCCCATCCGCGCGCGGTGCCGCATTTCCGGGATCGGGTACGGCTTGTTCTTGCCGGGACGGGATGCGGGATTTGAAAATCGTCGGCCTGGGTGCATGATCGCCGCATCGACAGCAAGGAGGCACGCATGTCCCGGATGCAGCTTTACCGCCGCAACGGCTGGGGATCGGCGCTGATCGAGGCGCAGCTTGCCCATTACGGGCTTGAGGCTGAAAGCATCGAGATCGCAGACCTGTTTCTGGACGCCACCGCCCGGCGAGAACTGATGCGGATCAGCCCCGCAGGGCAGATTCCGGTGCTGATCCTGCCTGATGGCCGGGTGATGTCGGAAAGCGCGGCGATCACTCTCTATCTCGCCGAGATGACCGGACGCGACGATCTGGTACCCGAGCCGACCGCAACCGAGCGGCCCCGTTTCCTGCGCTGGCTGATCTTTCTGGTGGCGCAGGTCTATCCCTGTTTTACCTTTGGCGATGATCCGTCCCGCTTTCTAAGCGACCCCACCGCGCAAAAAGAGCTGGGCGAGGCGACCAGCGAGCGGTTGAAAGAGCTGTGGACTGCCGTTGAGGGCGCGGTCAGAAGACCTCATTTCCTTGGCGAGCGGTTCTCGGCTCTGGATATCTATCTGGCGGTGATGACAAACTGGAAACCCGGTCCCGAGTGGTTTCAGCAGCATACGCCCAAAATCTGGTCGATCGCGCGTGCAACTGCGGCGCGCGAGGATCTTGCCCCGGTCTTTCAGCGCAATTTCGGCTGATCAGATCCCGGCCAGTTCGGCCTGAATGGCCTGTGCTGCGGTGCGCGGGTCTTCGGCCTGCCAGATCGGCCGGCCGACGACGATGTGATCGGCGCCGCTGGCGATGGCGGTGGCAGGGGTCTCGATCCGCTTCTGGTCACCGGCTGCGCTGCCTGCCGGGCGCACCCCGGGGGTGACGATCAGCCGGCCCCGTGCTTCGGGCAGGGCGCGGATCAGTGCCGCCTCGCGCGGGCTGGCGATGACGCCGTCGGCCCCGGCCTCAAAGGCTCGGGCGGCGCGGGTGGTCACGATTTCGGCCAGATCGCCGGGCACGATCAGTCCGGCGTCAAGGTCGGCCCGGTCAAGCGAGGTCAGGATCGTCACGGCAAGGATCCTCAGCCCCGAACTGCCCGCGCCCTGCTTGGCCGCGCGCACCACATGCGGGTCGCCGTGAACGGTCAGGAAATCCAGATCGTATTGGGCAATGCCCCTGACCGCTGCCTCGACCGTGGCGCCGATGTCAAAGAACTTCATGTCAAGGAAGATGCGCTTGCCATGTTCCTGCTTCAGCTCATTGGCAAGGGCAAGTCCGCCCCCGGTCAGCATGCCAAGGCCGATCTTGTAAAAGCTGGCGGCGTCGCCGATCTTCTGGGCCAGTTCCAGCCCGGCAAGCGCATTCGGCACGTCCAGCGCCACGATCAGACGGTCGTCCATGGATCCCCTCAGCCTGCGACAAACGACCCGCTTATAGGCCCATGCCTGCCGACTTGAAAGCCTGTTTGTCCCTGCCCATTTCTGAGGCAGGACCCGAGCCGGATCGTGCCAATGCGGGCGATCCAACGCGGGGGCTGAAGAAAGGAACTTCATATGGATATGGAAAAATTCACGGAACGGTCGCGTGGTTTCCTGCAGGCGGCGCAGACCATCGCCATCCGCGAGGATAATCAGCGCGTCATGCCAGAGCACCTGCTCAAGGCGATGATGGATGACGAGCAGGGCTTTGCCAGCAACCTGATCGCGCGCGCCGGGGGTGATGCCCAGGCAGTCCGTCAGGCCGTGGATCAGGCGGTTGCCAAACAGCCCAAAATCAGCGGCGGGCAGGGCCAGGTCTATGTTGATACCTCGCTGGTGCGCGTGCTGGATGAGGCCGAGAATCTGGCGAAAAAGGCCGGCGACAGCTTTGTTCCGGCCGAGCGGGTGCTGACCGCGCTTGCCGTCGTCAACACCAATGCCCGTGATGCTTTGACGGCTGGCAAGGTCACTGCGCAGGCGCTGAACGCCGCGATCAATGAGATCCGCAAGGGTCGCACCGCTGACAGCGCCGGTGCCGAGGACAGTTATGAGGCCTTGTCGAAATACGCCCGCAATCTGACCGAGGCGGCTGCCGAGGGCAAGATCGACCCGATTATCGGTCGCGACGAGGAAATCCGCCGCGCCATGCAGGTGCTGAGCCGTCGTACCAAGAACAACCCGGTGCTGATCGGTGAGCCCGGCGTCGGCAAGACGGCCATCGCCGAGGGTCTGGCCCTGCGCATCGTCAACGGCGATGTGCCGGAATCGCTGCGCAACAAGCAGCTTTGGGCGCTGGACATGGGCGCTTTGATCGCCGGGGCGAAATATCGCGGCGAGTTCGAAGAGCGTCTGAAATCCGTCCTGAAAGAGATCGAGACCGCCGCTGGCGAGATCATCCTTTTCATCGACGAGCTGCATGTGCTGGTCGGTGCTGGCAAGACCGACGGTGCGATGGATGCCGCGAACCTGATCAAGCCCGCTTTGGCGCGGGGTGAGCTGCATTGCGTCGGCGCAACGACGCTGGACGAATATCGCAAGTATATCGAAAAGGACGCGGCCCTGGCCCGTCGTTTCCAGCCTGTTCTGGTGCAAGAGCCGACGGTTGAGGACACGATCAGCATCCTGCGCGGCATCAAAGAGAAATATGAGCTGCATCACGGCGTACGCATCAGCGACGCGGCGTTGGTGGCGGCTGCGACCCTGTCGCATCGCTATATCACCGACCGTTTCCTGCCCGATAAAGCCATTGACCTTGTGGACGAGGCGGCCAGCCGCCTGCGCATGGAGGTCGACAGCAAACCCGAAGAGCTGGATCAGCTGGACCGTCAGATCCTGCAATTGCAGATCGAGGCCGAGGCCCTGAAGAAAGAGGACGACGCCGCCTCCAGGGACCGGCTGGAAAAGCTGGAGCGCCAGCTGTCCGATCTGCAAGAGAAATCGGCCGGTCTGACCGCCCGCTGGCAGGCCGAGCGCGCCAAGCTTGAGGGCTCGCGCACGCTTAAAGAGCAGCTTGACCGCGCCCGCGCCGAGCTGGATCAGGCCAAGCGCGAGGGCAACCTGGCCCGCGCGGGTGAGCTGAGCTATGGCATTATCCCCTCGCTTGAACGTCAGCTTGCCGATGCTGAAAGCAATGAGGACGGGCTGATGGTCGAGGAAACCGTCCGCCCCGAGCAGATCGCCGAGGTGGTCGAGCGCTGGACCGGCATCCCCACCAGCAAGATGCTGGAAGGTGAGCGTGACAAGCTGCTGAAGATGGAAGAGGTGCTTGGCAAGCGCGTCATCGGCCAGACCGAGGCGGTGGGCGCGGTTGCAAATGCCGTGCGGCGTGCGCGTGCGGGGCTGAACGATCCCAAACGGCCGCTTGGCAGCTTTCTCTTTCTTGGTCCGACCGGGGTTGGCAAGACCGAGCTGACCAAGGCGATCGCCGAATACCTGTTCGATGATGACAGCGCCATGGTCCGCATCGACATGTCCGAGTTCATGGAGAAACACTCGGTTGCCCGCCTGATCGGCGCGCCTCCGGGCTATGTGGGCTATGATGAGGGGGGCGTGTTGACCGAGGCGGTGCGGCGCCGGCCCTATCAGGTGATCCTGTTCGACGAGGTCGAAAAGGCGCATCCGGACGTGTTCAACGTGCTGTTGCAGGTTCTGGACGATGGTCAGCTGACCGACGGGCAGGGCCGGACGGTGGACTTCAAGCAGACGCTGATCGTCCTGACTTCGAACCTTGGGGCGCAGGCGCTCTCGACCCTGCCCGAAGGGGCCGATTCCAGCCAGGCACGTGCGCAGGTCATGGATGCGGTTCGCGCGCATTTCCGGCCCGAGTTCCTGAACCGCCTGGACGAGATCATCATCTTCCACCGCCTGACGCGCGACAACATGGACGCCATTGTCGGGCTGCAACTTGCCCAGCTGGAAGGCCGTCTGGCCCAGCACAAGATCATGCTGGATCTGGACGAGGCTGCGCGGAAATGGCTGGCTGACGAAGGTTATGACCCGGTCTTTGGGGCCCGGCCGCTGAAACGGGTGTTGCAGCGCAGCCTGCAGAACCCCCTGGCCGAAATGATCCTCGCCGGAGAGGTTCTGGACGGCCAGACCGTCCATGTCACTGCCGGACCCGAAGGGCTGGTCGTTGGCAACCGCGTGGCCCAGTCCAGTCTGGACGAGGGCGGACCCCGGGTGCCGTTGCATTAAGCGGATCGGGGCGGGTGCTGCGGCATCCGCCCCTTTCTTGATCTTCTTCACATTGGCATCGGGTCCAATCACGCGAAGTTTCATCGTCCTAACCGCTTCTGGGTGAGATGATGCGTGCAGGAGGGACCGGCATGAAGCTGACATGGTCGGATGTAACGCCCGAGGCGGCCTACCTCAGCCGCAGGGCCTTTATCGCGGCAGGCATTGCAGCGGTGGCGACACCGGCGCTGGGGCTGGGCGGAAAGCCCTCGGCCTTTTCTACCGACGAAAAGCCGAACAGCCTGCAAGAGATCACGAATTACAACAACTTCTACGAATTCGGGACCGGCAAGACCGATCCCGCGCAGAACTCCGGCAGCCTGAAGACCTCTCCGTGGTCGGTCCAGATCGACGGGCTGGTCGATCGCCCCGGTTCTTATGGTGTCGAGGATCTGGTGCCCGAGGCCGCGCTGGAAGAGCGCATCTACCGACTGCGCTGCGTCGAGGCGTGGTCCATGGTCATTCCCTGGCTTGGCGTGCCGCTTTCCGGGGTGCTCGACAAGGCGGGCGTGCAGTCCGGCGCGAAATTCGTCGCATTCGAGACGCTGCACGATCCTGAGCAGATGCCCGGGCAGCGCAGCAGAATCATCGACTGGCCCTATCGCGAGGGGTTGCGGCTGGACGAAGCCATGCACCCCCTGACCATTCTTGCGACCGG
>NZ_CP045072.1:97500-730000 GCF_009301415.1 Paracoccus kondratievae
TGGGAACCAGGTTAATATTCCTGGGCCAGGAGATGGTGACGGATCGCAAGTGTTGTTCGGCCTTATCGGATTGGCCGGGCAGCTGAGCGGTCCCTGGAAACAGCCCTCCATCAGACCGTACCCTAAACCGACACAGGTGGACTGGTAGAGAATACCAAGGCGCTTGAGAGAACCACGTTTAAGGAACTCGGCAAAATACCTCCGTAAGTTCGCGAGAAGGAGGCCCCGTCAGCAGGCAACTGCCGGCGGGGGGCACAAACCAGGGGGTGGCGACTGTTTACTAAAAACACAGGGCTCTGCGAAGCCGTAAGGCGACGTATAGGGTCTGACGCCTGCCCGGTGCCGGAAGGTTAAAAGGAGAGGTGCAAGCCTTGAATTGAAGCCCCGGTAAACGGCGGCCGTAACTATAACGGTCCTAAGGTAGCGAAATTCCTTGTCGGGTAAGTTCCGACCTGCACGAATGGCGTAACGACTTCCCCGCTGTCTCAAACGTGGACTCAGCGAAATTGAATTGTCTGTGAAGATGCAGACTTCCCGCGGTTAGACGGAAAGACCCCATGCACCTTTACTATAGCTTCGCACTGGCATCAGGATTGTGATGTGCAGGATAGGTGGTAGGCGCTGAAACCGGGACGCCAGTTCCGGTGGAGCCTCCCTTGAGATACCACCCTTCGCACTCTTGATGTCTAACCGCGGCCCGTTATCCGGGTCCGGGACCCTGCGTGGTGGGTAGTTTGACTGGGGCGGTCGCCTCCCAAAAAGTAACGGAGGCGCGCGAAGGTTGGCTCAGAGCGGTCGGAAATCGCTCGTCGAGTGCAATGGCAGAAGCCAGCCTGACTGCAAGACTGACAAGTCGAGCAGAGACGAAAGTCGGCCATAGTGATCCGGTGGTCCCGAGTGGAAGGGCCATCGCTCAACGGATAAAAGGTACGCTGGGGATAACAGGCTGATGATGCCCAAGAGTCCATATCGACGGCATCGTTTGGCACCTCGATGTCGGCTCATCTCATCCTGGGGCTGGAGCAGGTCCCAAGGGTATGGCTGTTCGCCATTTAAAGAGGTACGTGAGCTGGGTTTAGAACGTCGTGAGACAGTTCGGTCCCTATCTGCCGTGGGTGTAGGATACTTGAGAGGAGTTGCCCCTAGTACGAGAGGACCGGGGTGAACGTTCCACTGGTGGACCTGTTGTGGCGCCAGCCGCAGTGCAGGGTAGCTATGAACGGAAAGGATAAACGCTGAAGGCATCTAAGCGTGAAGCCCCCCTCAAAACAAGGTATCCCTTGAGAGCCGTGGAAGACCACCACGTCGATAGGCCGGAGATGTAAGCGCAGCAATGCGTTCAGTTGACCGGTACTAATCGCTCGATTGGCTTGATTTGATCCGGAAGAAGACAGACCAGAAAAAACTACCTGCACGTCAGCTTCCAAAAAGCATCCTTGGACAACCAACCCGAATGGGTCACGCCGATACGCTCCTTTCCCGGTCTGGTGGCTTTAGCACGAGCGAAACACCCGATCCCATCCCGAACTCGGCAGTTAAGCGCCGTAGCGCCAATGGTACTGCGTCAAAAGACGTGGGAGAGTAGGTCACCGCCAGACCTGGAAAGAAGCGTAACTCTCTCAACAAACTACCGCGGGGTAGAGCAGCCCGGTAGCTCGTCAGGCTCATAACCTGAAGGTCGCAGGTTCAAATCCTGCCCCCGCAACCAACGATAATTGCGAAACCTCCGTAGCATAATGCGCGGAGGTTTTTGCGTTTCTACGCCCGGGCTGCGGAGGCTTTTTGCCGTCCGGGCGGCGGCTTCCGCGAGCTGCCCGATTGCGCCAGCAGGTTGTCCAGCGCCTCGGCTTCCGACAGGAAATCAGGATCCTTCTTTCCCGCGGCGAAGCCCAGGATGGCGCCGAGATCGCCGCGCAGCACGATGGCCAGTTCGCCCTCCTCCGGCACCAGCGTCACCTGGTCGACCAGCGAGCGCAGGATGTCCGCCGCCTGCGCGCGGCTGTCCTCGTGCCGCAGGTTCTCGGAAAGCGCGGCGATCCGTTGGGCATAGAGCGCCGCCATGTTCGGGTGCAGCAGGGGTGGTGGCTCGTTCGCATTGGCCAGCTTCTCCGTCAGCTCGGCCTTGCGGGTTTCCAGCTGCGCAGTCTTGTCCTTCAGGCGACCACGTGCTGTACCCTCTGCACGATGCCCTCCAACTCTTCCAGCGAGCTTTTCAGAAAACCGACGTGAACGCCGAGTTCCGGGTTTTCCCGCGCAGCGGCGCGGGAATCGTTGACCACCTCGTCCTCGTCCTGCTGATTTGCGCGGAAAGTCTTTCGGATGGCATCGTAGAGCGCGCGCGGGACGTTCTTTCGCGGCACGAGGAAAAGAATGCCGTCGCCCGCGTTGATCGCATGGGGATCGACCAGAAAATAATGGAAGACAGTACCGTCGGGGTAAGCGGTCTCTTCGCGCGTGACGAAACCCATCAGCTTGAAAAGCTTTGCGGTCAGCGGCCCATCTTCGGGCTTGCCATAATGCAGTGCGACATGGCCGACGGTCGTGGTGTTAGAGGTGTCGGTCATCTGCCTCTCTTCTCGTGATCTGGCGTCATCTTTGCGGATCTTGCAGAGCGTCGCATTGCCCGGACGGGTCAGCCGGTCTTTTTGCAGGTGCAGAAAAAGCCATGGATCTCGTTCGATCGGACGATGTCTTGGGGCGTCGTTCCACACCAGCGTGCCCGCGACATGTTTATGCCGGAACGATGACGGCGGAACAACCCAAAGGGGAGCGGCCGATGAAGGTTCTCGTGCCATTGAAGCGTGTGATTGACTACAACGTTAAGGCCCGTGTTAGGTCTGATGGTTCTGGTGTTGATCTTGCGAACGTCAAGATGTCGATGAACCCGTTCGACGAGATTGCGGTTGAGGAGGCGATCCGCCTGAAGGAGTCCGGGAAGGCCTCTGAGGTGATCGCGGTTTCGATCGGTGTGAAGCAGGCAGCCGAGACGCTGCGGACGGCGCTTGCGATGGGCGCGGACCGTGCGATCCTGGTGGTTGCGGCCGATGATGTGCATCAGGACATCGAGCCCCTGGCGGTGGCCAGGATCCTGGCGAAAGTGGCGCAGGAAGAGGGCGCGGGCCTGATCATCGCCGGCAAACAGCCGATCGACAACGACATGAACGCGACCGGCCAGATGCTGGCGGCGCTGCTGGGCTGGGCGCAGGCGACCTTTGCCAGCAAGCTCGAGGTTGATGGCGGCAAGGCCCGGGTCACGCGTGAGGTTGACGGCGGGCTGCAGACGATCGAGGTCAGCCTGCCTGCGGTGGTGACCGCCGACCTGCGTCTGAACGAGCCGCGCTATGCGAGCCTGCCCAATATCATGAAGGCCAAGAAAAAGCCGCTCGATGAAAAGACCGCCGGTGATTACGGCGTGGATGTTTCGCCGCGGCTTGAGGTTCTCAAGACCCGCGAGCCCGAGGGGCGCAAGGCCGGCATCAGGGTCGGCTCGGTCGATGAGCTGGTTGGCAAGCTGAAAGAAGCGGGGGTGATCTGATGGCTGTTCTGCTGCTTGGAGAAGTGACGGGTGGTGTTCTGAACCGCGATGCGACCGCCAAGGCGGTCAGCGCGGTCAGGGGCCTGGGCGATGTGACGGTGCTCTGCGCCGGCGCCTCGGCGAAAGCGGCCGCCGCGGAGGCCGCGACGATCGCCGGCGTGTCGAAAGTGCTGGTGGCGGAAAGCCCGGTCTATGGCCACCGGCTGGCCGAGCCGACGGCGGCGCTGATCGTGTCTTTGGCGGGTGACTACGACCATATCGCCGCGCCTGCGACGACGGATGCCAAGAACGTCATGCCGCGGGTTGCGGCGCTTCTGGACGTGATGGTGCTGTCGGATGTCTCGGCGGTGATCGGCGCGGATACGTTCGAGCGGCCGATCTATGCCGGCAACGCGATCCAGACGGTCAGGTCGAAGGACGCAAAGAAGGTCTTCACCATCCGCACGGCCAGCTTTGATGCGGCGGGCGAGGGTGGCTCGGCCGCGGTCTCGGATGTGGCTGCTGCTGCGGATCCCGGCCTGTCGTCCTGGGTCGGCGACGAGGTGGCGCAATCGGACCGCCCCGAGCTGACCTCGGCGAAACGTGTGGTCTCGGGCGGTCGCGGCCTTGGCTCGAAAGAGAGCTTCGGGATCATCGAGGCGCTTGCCGACAAGCTGGGCGCCGCGGTCGGCGCCTCGCGCGCGGCGGTGGACTCGGGCTACGCGCCGAACGACTGGCAGGTTGGCCAGACCGGCAAGGTTGTCGCGCCCGAGCTTTACGTTGCGGTCGGCATCTCGGGTGCGATCCAGCACCTCGCGGGGATGAAGGACAGCAAGGTCATCGTCGCCATCAACAAGGACGAAGAGGCCCCCATCTTCCAGATCGCAGACTACGGCCTCGTCGGGGACCTCTTCTCCACCGTACCAGAACTCACGCAGAAGTTGTAAGGGGACATATCATGGGCAGAACTGTTGTCATTGCCTCGGGCGTTCGGACGGCCATCGGTGATTTCGGGGGCGCGCTGGCCGGGCTGTCGCCCTGCGATCTGGGGGCAGCGGTCGCGGCCGAGGCTATTGCACGCGCCGGAATCGCACCCGATCAGATCCAGCAGGCCGTATTCGGTAATGTCATCCACACTGCGCCCGAGGACATGTATCTGTCCCGCGTTGTCGCCCTGCAGGCCGGGGTGCCCGACAGCGTGCCGGCGCTGACGCTGAACCGGCTCTGTGGTTCGGGGCTGCAGGCGGTGGTGACGGCGGCCGAACAGATCGAACTTGGCCGCGCCGAAATCGCGCTGGCGGGCGGGGCCGAAAGCATGAGCCGCGCCGGTCATCTGTTGATGCAGGCGCGCCCCGGCCAGAAGATGGGCGAGGTGACCGCGACCGACATGATGACCGGCGCGCTGACCGATCCGTTCGGCAACGGACACATGGGCGTCACGGCCGAGAATGTCGCAGGCCGTGCCGACATCGGCCGGCAGGCGCAGGACGTCTTTGCGGTCGAATCGCACCGCCGTGCTGCGGCTGCCATCGAGGCCGGGCATTTCCGCGACCAGATCCTGCCCGTGACGGTGCGGGTGGGCCGGACCGAGCGGGTTTTTGACACCGATGAACATGTCCGCCCTGGTATCACGACGGATGATCTGGCCAAATTGCGCCCGGCCTTCTGCAAGGATGGCAGCGTAACAGCGGGCAATGCCTCGGGGATCAACGATGGTGCAGGCGCGCTGGTGCTGATGGAGGCGGAGGTGGCCCAGGCGCGCGGCATCACGCCGCTGGCGCGGATCGTGGCTACCGGTCTTGGCGGGGTTGCGCCCGACGTTATGGGGCTTGGTCCGGTGCCTGCGACCCGGCAGGCTTTGGTGCGCGCGGGGCTGACCGTCGCTGATCTGGACGTGATCGAATCGAACGAAGCCTTTGCCGCACAGGCTTGCGCGGTCTCGGCCGAACTCGGCTTTCCGGCAGACAAGGTGAACCCCAACGGTGGTGCGGTGGCACTTGGCCATCCCATCGGAGCTTCGGGGGCCATCATCCTGATTAAGCTGATTTACGAATTACGCCGCATCGGCGGGCGCTACGGGCTGGCCACCATGTGCATTGGCGGCGGACAGGGCATCGCCGTGATCGTCGAGGCGGTGGAGATTGCCCGATGATCCGGTCCGTCGCGATCTTTGGCGGCGGCACGATGGGCGGCGGTATCGCGCTGTCCTGCGCCAAGGTCGGGCTGCGGACCACGGTCATCGACACCACAGATGGCGCGCTGGACCTTCTGCGGGTACGGATTCACGATCATCTGACACGCGAGATGGCAAAGGGCCGGCTTGGCGCCAATCAGGCCGATGATGCGGTTGAGCATCTGGTGCTATCCCGCGACCCGCATCTTGTCTCCGGGGCCGATCTGGTTATCGAGGCGGTGCATGAGGATCTGGAGGTCAAGCGTGGCCTCATGCGGCGGATCGAATCTTTGCTGAAGCCGCAGGCGATCATAGCGACCAATACGTCCTGCCTGCTGGTGCGCGACATCGCGGCCGCGCTGGATGATCCGGGCCGGATGCTGGGGTTGCACTACTTCAGCCCCGCCGAAATCAGCCCCATCGTCGAACTGATATCGACCGAGGCCACGCGGCCAGATCTGAGCGAGCCGGTATTGGCCTTTTTGGCCGCAACCGGGAAATCGCCGTTGCCCTGTAAGGACAGCCCTGGCTTTGCACTCAACCGGTTTTTCTGCCCCTATTGCAATGAGGCGGTGCGACTGCTGGACGATGGGGTGGCGACCATGGGTCAGATTGATGCCGTTGCCTGTGAGGCGCTTGGTGTGGCGGCGGGACCATTCCGGGTGATGAACCTGACCAAGCCGGTCATCATGCTGAAAGCGATGGAAAGTCTTGCAGTGCTTGGGCCATTCTATCGACCTGCCGACGGTTTGCGTGCCTTGGGTGCTGCGTTGGCTGATTGGCAGATCGACGAGCAGCCCGCCACGACGTCCGAGACGGTCAAGCGCACCATCGCGGATCGCTTGACCGGTGCCTTGCTGTTGTCTGCAGCCGATGCCATGGCCGCCGGCGTGGTTGCCCCTGCGGATCTGGATCGCGGCGCGCGCGCGGCACTGCGCTTCGCGCGAACCCCCGTCTCTTTGCTGGCGGACCTGCCGGTTGCGGAAAGCACGCGGCTGATGGCGCTGGTCGACGTGCATAAGCGTCGGGGCAATCTTGTCCCGATGTCGCCCGCCTAGTTCTTTCGGGCCGTGCGCGAGGCGCGAAACCGCAGAACTCCGCTACCGACAGACAGTCATTGGGGAGGATGCAACATGATTGGAAACAGGCTTCTGGCCTATCTGGCGGGAACGGCGTTTGCCGCAATTCCCACAGCGGCCCTCGGGTGGGACACCATCCGCCTAGGTGGCATCGCCTCGATGAGCGGAGCGGGTACCACGGTCGGCAACGTTGCCCGGCTGGGCTGGCAGGTAGAGGTGGAGGAGGTCAACGCCGCGGGCGGCATCGGCGGCAAACCTGTGGAACTGGCTCTGGGCGACAGCCAGACCGCCCCACACGTGGCGTGGCCGAGGTGCGGCGGCTGATCGGTAATGAAGGCGCCGTCGCACGGCTGGGACCGATCACCAGGCAGGAAACCATGCCGATCTCGGCTGTCTCGACCGAGGCGAACATCGTCCAGATTTCGACTGCCGCTTCGCCCGACCTGACGCCGCAGGCGGCTCCCCATCCACTTTTCGAACTCGTTCACCGGGTTGAACCAGATGATCGCGGCGATCCGCTATGCCATCGACATGATGGGCGTGAAGAAGATTGCCGTCATTTCCGACAACGGCGGCATGTCCAAGGGGCGGTGTCGGAAATGACGGAATACATGATCGAACAGGGCGCGCGACCGGTCATCGTGCAGGAGTTTGCGTTCAAGTCCGAGGACATGACCCCGCAGATCTTTTCCAATGCACAACGGCAGGGCCGAGCCGCTGCACCTGTGTAGTCGCTGACCAGGCCGGTCGACATGAAGAACCCGATCTGGCGCCCCTTGGCATCGGCGACGGCGTGCAGCTTGGTGATGATGCAGCCTCTGGTGCGCCCGATCTGGTGCCCGCGCGTCCCTTTTTTTTCATGTACAGGCTCAGCGCCGTGCGGTGTATCTTGAGATTGGTCGCGTCGATAATGATCTTCTTGTGTTCGGCGCTCTCGGCGGCCAGGCCGACCATGATCCGGGCGAAGACCCGATTGTCGCTCCAGCGTTTCCAACGGTTGCAGAGGGTCTTGGACGGGCCGTATTCCTTTGGCGCGTCACATCGGCGCAAGCCATTGCGATTGATGAATATTATGCAGCTGAGGACGCGGCGGTCATCCACGCGCGGCTTGCCATGGCTCTTGGGAGAGAAGGGCCGTAGCCGCTCCATCCGGGCGTCGCTCAACCAGCAAGATTGCTCATAGATCAGGTCTCCTTGCGGAGACTGAATCACGCCAAAGGTCTGAAATCAATGAGTCTCGAGCCTGACACGTCGGAGTCCAGATGCCTATCCCTCACCGCTTCGGCCGCCTGGCATCCCTAGAACAGAATCGACCTGTCACATTGGCAAGAAATGCATCCGAAATTTTTTACACTCTGCTGCCCGCCGCGTTCTTCCGGAACAGCCGAAAACCTAGCATAGAACATAGCAGAAAATGCGGAATGTTTACAACGCCGCAAAGCTGTCGCCGCGAGGTGGTTCCGATCCGCAGCGGGGGCAACTGCTCCATGCCGCACGGGTTTTGACACAGAACCCATAAATGCGCCCTCTCTTGCATCGAAGGAACCGCCCCACCAGCGTTTTCGCATGGCGATCAGTCATCTGA
This sequence comes from Paracoccus kondratievae, assembly GCF_009301415.1. Classification (GTDB taxonomy): domain Bacteria; phylum Pseudomonadota; class Alphaproteobacteria; order Rhodobacterales; family Rhodobacteraceae; genus Paracoccus; species Paracoccus kondratievae. The sequence continues at coordinate 105,852 of NZ_CP045072.1, forward strand.
CGCATCGCATTGTTGGACGTTCGACCCATGACGCCGGAACCGCTGGCGCGCATGTCGGATACATCACCCGCACCACCGCCTGCTGCGCCGACCCTTCTTTGCCGCTATCCACGACAAGGCCGGGACCGAGGATGAAGCCAATCCTCACGCGCATATCGCGATCCGGCCATCGACAAGCTCCACAATGCCCCTGAGAGAGCCTCAGCGCACGAAGGGAGGGGGGGTAATCTGGCCTGGATATCGTCGGCTCTGCCGCACAGGCGGCGATAGATCCCGACAAGGGCGCCATGGTCGTGATGCAGATCGGCCTGCGACATGGGTTGGCCCCCAAGATTGACAAGCCCGCCCCCAAGACCGCAAGTTGACGCGGCGGGGGCATGCTCTGGAACCCCACGCGCAGCCCGTTCCCAGCAAGATCAGAACAGCCATGGATCCTCGCAGCGCCCTGCCTTCGATCGACAAACTCTTGCGTCAGGACGAGATCCTGCGCCTTATCGCCAATCACGGACGCGACGCCGTGGTCGAGACGCTGCGCAGCCTGCTTCAGGACCGGCGGCGGGCAATCGGACAGGGTCAGGCAGCAGCCGGCAATCTGCTAACCGAATGTGCCGAGCGGCTGGCAGAGCAGGCCGAGCCCTCGCTCCGACCGGTGCTGAACCTGACGGGCACGGTCAACCATACCAATCTGGGCCGTGCCCTGCTGTCGCAGCGGGCTGCCGAGGCGGCCTGTCAGGCGATGATCAGCGCGACCAATCTGGAATACGACCTTGATCAGGGCACACGCGGCGACCGCGACAGCCATGTCGAGGCGTTGATCTGCCGCCTGACCGGGGCCGAGGCCGCGACCGTGGTGAACAACAATGCCGCGGCGGTCATGCTGATGCTGAACACACTGGCGCTGGGGCGCGAGGTCGTCGTTTCTCGTGGCGAGCTGGTCGAGATCGGCGGCGCATTCCGCGTCCCTGATGTGATGGCCCGCGCGGGCTGCCGCTTGCACGAGGTCGGCACCACCAACCGCACCCATCTGCGTGACTATGCTCAGGCTGTGAACGAAGAAACTGCCGCCTTCATGAAGGTTCATGCCAGCAATTACGCAATCGAGGGCTTTACGGCCGAGGTGCCTCAGGCCGATCTGGCAGCACTCGCGCGGCGGCAGGGCATCCCCTTCCTGATTGATCTTGGTAGCGGCTCGTTGCTGGATCTGGGCGCTTTCGGGTTGCCTGCCGAGCCGACGGCGCGGCAAGCGATCAGTGATGGGGCTGATGCGGTCACCTTTAGCGGTGACAAGCTTTTGGGTGGGCCACAATGCGGCATCATCGCCGGTTCGCGTGAGCTGATCGCCCGTATGCGCGCCAACCCGCTGAAACGGGCGCTGAGGGTGGACAAGATCATCCTTGCCGCGCTGACCGCAACACTGCAAAGCCACTGCGATCCTGAACGCGCCCGGGCCGAGATCCCGACCCTGCGCCTTTTGACCCGCCCCACGGATGAGATCCGTGCCCTGGCCGAATGGTTGTGCCCGCAGGTCGGGACGGCGGTTGCCGGGTGGGCCGGGGTCTCGGTCATCGAATGCCTTAGCCAGATCGGCAGCGGGGCGCGGCCGGTGGATCTGCTGCCAAGCGCGGGGCTGGCTTTTGACGGGATCGGCGGCGTTTCGGCCCAAGCTATCGCGCGGGCGTTTCGCGAACTGCCACTGCCGGTGATCGGGCGGATCCACAAGGACCGGTTCCTGCTGGATCTGCGCTGTCTTGAAAACGCAGAGCCCTTTCTTGCTCAGCTGGGCCGACTGACTCTCGTCGCGCCTTCGGCTTGAGTCCGTTGCGGTTAGTGTGGCAAAGGGCGCATCCCAACCCTTCCTTGGACAGGAGGACGAACCATGGAATTCCGTCTTAATCGCCGGCAACTCGTCGGGGGCCTGGCCGCCGCTGCGGCGCTTGCCCCGCTTGCCAGCCGCGCTGCCGAGGTGCTGCGCTTTTCGGCCATCCCCGACGAGGACGCAACCAAGCTGATGGGTCGATTTACCAAGGTTGCCGAATATCTGTCCGACAAGCTGGGCGTTCCGGTCGAGTTCGTTCCGGTGAAATCCTACCCTGCCGCTGTGGTGGCCTTTCGCAACGATCAGATCCAGCTTGCGTGGTTCGGCGGATTGTCGGGCGTGCAGGCGCGGCTGGCGCTGCCAGGCTCGGTCGCCATTGCGCAGGGCGAAGAGGATGCGCGTTTCGTCAGCTATTTCATTGCCAATAAGGCGACCGGCCTGACTGAGGGGCCGGACTTCCCCATGGCCGCCAAGGGGCGCAGCTTTACCTTTGGTGCCAAGACCTCGACTTCGGGCCGGTTGATGCCGGAATATGAGATCAGGCGGAACACCGGGGTGGCGCCGGAAGAGTTCTTTTCCCGGGTCGGGTTTTCGGGCGATCACACCAAAACCGTCGAGCTGGTGCAAAGCGGCGCCTATGAGATCGGCGCGGTCAACTTCACCGCCTATGACGACATGGTGGCCAAGGGGCAGGTCGATCCGGCCGAGGTCCCGGTGATCTGGCGCACCCCGGCCTATCCCGACTACAATTTTACCCTGCGCGGCGATGCTGATGAGAAATTTGGCGCGGGCTTTACCGAGCGGCTGACCACGGCGATCCTTGGGATGGATGACCCCGAGATCCTTGGCGCCTTTCCGCGCAGCCGCTTTATCGCGGCGAGCAATGCCGATTACCAGCCCATCGAAGAGGTCGCGCGCCAGCTTGATCTTTTGGACTGAAGGTCGCCCATGATCGAGCTGCGTGGGCAAACCCTGTCCTATGGCCCCGCTGTGGTGCTGGAAAACGTTACCCTGACGATCCGGCAGGGTGAGCGTGTGGCACTGCTTGGCCGCAGCGGGGCGGGCAAATCGACGCTGCTGGCGGCGATCCGCGAAAAGGCCATGGTCGCGGGAAAAGAGGTGGCACTGGTCCCCCAGGACAATGCGCTGGTCCCGCAGCTAAGCCTTTTTCACAACGTCCATATGGGCCGCCTGCATCGTCATTCGGCGCTATACAATCTGGTCACGCTGTTGCGTCCCTTTCGTCGCGACCGGGCCGAAGTTTCCGAACTGACCCGCGAACTGGGGCTTGAGCCGCCGGTTGATCAGCCGGTCGAGCGGCTTTCGGGCGGGCAGCGCCAGCGCACCGCCGTGGCGCGGGCCATTCATGGCGGTGGCGAGGTGCTGCTGGCGGATGAGCCTGTCTCGGCGCTGGATGAAAAGCAGGCACCTGAGGTGCTGGCGACGCTGATCTCACGTTTTCCGACTTCGGTGATCTCGCTGCATGATGTCGGGCTGGCGCAGGCATATTGCACGCGACTGGTCGGGCTAAAGGACCGGCGCATCATCTTTGACATGCCGGCAGGCGAACAGAATGCTGCCGACATCGATCATCTCTATGCCCGCTGAGCGCGAGGCCAAGCCGTCCCTGCGCCGGTTGCAGGTCGTCTGGATCGCGCTGACGCTGGCCGCGCTGGCACTGTTCGCGGCCGATTTGCAGATCAGCGCGCCGTCCCCCGGGGCGGTGCTCAAGGCACTGGCGATGGGCTTTGCCCGCCCCGATTTCGCGGCGCTGGAAAACCTGAGGCAGGCGCTGCTGTTGACGCTGACCGTGGCCTTTGGCGGCGTCGCCATTGGCGCGGTTGCGGGTTTTGCCATGGCACTGCTTTGGGGCTGGCGTGCGGTCAGGATGCTGTCGCTGTCCCTGCGCAGCGTGCATGAGCTGATCTGGGCGCTGTTCATCATGACGGTGACCGGGCCCGAACCCATCGCGGCGGTGCTGGCCTTGGCGCTGTCCTATAGCGGCATATTTGCCAAGGTGTTTGGCGAAATCCTTGACGAGGCTGACCCGCGCCCGCGCGACGCCCTGCCCGGGCGCGGAATGACTCTTTCGGGGCTGATCTATGCGCGGCTGGTGCCCAGCCTGCCGGCATTCTGGAGCTATTTCTGCTATCGTATCGAATGCGGCATCCGCTCCAGCGCGGTGCTGGGCTTTGTCGGCCTGCCGACGCTGGGGTTTGAGCTTGATACCCTGTTCAAACAAGGCCGTTACGACGGTGCGGCGGCCGTGCTTTTGCTGATCTATGCGCTGATCCTCAGCCAGTCGCTGTGGCTGCGTCGCAGGCTGGTGCCGCTTTATGTTCTGGGCGCGCTGGCCTATCTCGCCTCACTGTCGCAAGGGCCGGTCTCGGCTGCCGGTCTGTGGCAGCTGATCGGGGTCGATATGGTCCCGGCCCCTCTGCGAGGCGCTGATCCGGGCGCGGCCGGAACTTGGCGCGCCTTTGGCGACTGGCTGTGGCGGCTCGTCTCACACGAGGTGCTGCCGGGGGCATGGGCGACGGTGCTGGTCAGCTATCTGGCCTTTGTTCTGTGCGGCATCATCGCGCTTTTTGCCTTTCCGCTGATCGTTCCGGCACTGGCTGGCAGGATCGGCTCGGGCTTTGGCCATGTGGTGCTGGTGATCCTGCGCTCTACCCCGGAATATATGCTGGTCTTTGTCGGGGTGCAGGTCTTTGGCCCCTCGATGCTGCCGGCGGTGCTGGCGCTGGGGCTGCACAATGGCGCGATCATCGCCCATCTGATCGGCCGGGAGGCGACAAGGATCGTGCCCGGCCTGCGTCCCGACCGCCCGAAGGGCGCCGGGCTATATGCCTATGAGCTGGTGCCGCGTGTTTCGTCCGGGCTGATTGCTTATCTGTTCTATCGCGGCGAGATCATCCTGCGTGAAAGCATGATCCTGGGCATTCTGGGCATCGCCACGCTGGGCTTTTATGTCGATAGTGCCATTGCCACCTTGCGTTTTGATCGCGCGGCGGTGCTGGTCGTGGCGATGATGCTGCTGACGGCGCTGGTCGACTGGGGGTCGCGGGCGCTGCGGCGCAGGCTGCGGGTCGGGGCGGCTTCGACCCGGCCCTATTGCTAGGTCTTAACCCGGCAGGCCGCTGATGCGCATGGCGGCAAAGCGTTCGCGCAACCATCGCGCCGCCGGTCCGCTGGGCCGCTGCTTGTGCCAGACCATCTCCAGCGCAACCGGCCAGTCGGCCCCGTCAAAACGCAGCGGCGGTATGACCAGATCCTCGCGGACGGGAGAGTTCTCGATGATATGGTCAGGGACCAAAGCCCAGCCGATACCCTGCCGGACCAGTTGCAGGATCACCCAGTGGCTTTCGACCCACCAGACCTCGGCCGCGGTGCGCAGGCGCTGTTTTTCCGGGCCTTCGCTGCGGACCGCAACCATAAGCTGGCGGTGTCGCTTGAGTTCTTCGAAATCAATCGCGCCATTGGCCAAAGGGTGGTTCTTGCCGCAGACCAGTTGCAGCGGCACCCAGCCCAGCGTGTGAAAGCCGATCTCGGCCGGCAGAATCTCCTGCCGCCACATCACGCCGATATCGGCCTTGCCATCCAGCACCAGCCGGCTGACGTCCTCCATCATCGGAAACAGCAGCTCCAGCTCTACATGCGGGAAGTGGGCGGCGAAATCGGCAAATAGTGCAGCCAGAGGCTTTTCCGGATAAAGCTCGTCCACGGCAACGACCAGCCGATGCTCGACATGGGCGGTGAAACTGGCGGCGACACCAATCAGATGCTCGCGCCGGTCCAGCACCACCCGTGCTTCGGCAAGCAGCCGTTCGCCGGCCGGGGTCAGGACCGGGTTGCGGCCCTGGCGGCTGAAAAGTTCGATCCCAAGGTCGTCTTCAAGGTTCGATACCTGTGTGCTGATTGCCGACTGAGCCTTGCGCAGCACCCGTCCGGCGGCCGAGAACGAGCCGCTTTCGGCGGTGGCGACAAAAGCCTGCAATTGATCCAGTGTGACAGTCATCTATCAGAAAATCAGATGGTATCTAACTTGGTACTCCGGGAAATACAGATAGAAAGCGCATCAAGCAATAACGAGGAATCATTATGACGATGCGCAGTTTTCCAGACCGCGTACGGCACGCCATCAGCTTCGAGCTGATCGGTCTGGTGATTGTCACCCCGCTGACCGCCTGGATCTATGACAAACCGATGCTCGACATGGGCGTCGTCGGCGTGGGCGCGGCGACGGCGGCGACGGTCTGGAATTTTGTCTTCAACCTTGGTTTCGACCATGCCATGCGGCGCTGGGTCGGGCATGTCCAAAAGGCGGTTCACCACCGCCTGTTGCATACGATGCTGTTCGAGCTGGGTTTGCTGATCATGCTGTTGCCGCCGATGGCGTGGTATCTGGGCATGACGCTGTGGCAGACGCTCATGCTCGATCTGTTCATCGTGGCGTTCTATCTGGTCTATAACTTTGTCTTTAACATCGCTTACGACCGGCTGTTTCCGTTGCCCCACGATCACCGGCCCGGGCAGGGTCAGCCGGCCTAGGCCGGATCGCAGGATATTTCGTCCAGCAGAAAGGCGCGGAACTTGCGGATAGCGGGACGGTTGCGGCGGCCTTTGGGATAGACCAGCCAAAAGCTGCGGCCGTTCTGTGCCACCAGCGGAAAGGGCTGGATCAGGCTGCCTGTTGCCAGCTCAAACCGGAAAAAGCGCGGCGTCAGCAGTGCCACGCCGTAACCCTCCAGCGCCGCCCGCGCCTCGTGCAGGTCTGTCGACAGGGTCAGGCCGGGGCGCGGCGGCGTTTCCCAGAAATCCACCCCTGCCGCGCGCATCCACACCGCCCAGTTCGGGTCAACCCGATCCAGCAGCGGCAGTTTCAGCAGATCGGCGGGTTCACGCAGGTCATGCTTTTTCGCCAGTTCAGGCGACAGCATGGGCGTGTACTCGATCGACATAAGGAAATGTGATTCCAGCCCGGGCCAGTCTCCGTCACCGGCGCGGATCGCCACGCTGATATCCTCGCGCCCGAAATCGACCAGATTGTCGCTGGTCTCCAGTCTGACGGCAAGGTTGGGGTGGTTCATCTGGAATTTGCCCAGCCGCGGCGACAGCCAGGCCCCGGCAAAAGTCGGCACGGTCGAGATCGACAGGGTCGAGACCGAATCTGCCGAAGGATCGGCAAAAGCCTCGCGCAGCATGTCAAAGGCATCAATGGTCGGGCGGGCAAACAATGCCCCCGTTTCGGTCAGGGTGATTCCGCGCGGTTTGCGCAGAAACAGCGGCATGCCCAGCCGCTCTTCCAGCAGGCGGATCTGATAGCTGACTGCCGCCTGGGACATGCCCAGCTCCTGTGCGGCGCGGGTAAAGCTCAGGTGCCGCGCCACCGCCTCAAAGGCGCGCAGGGCGGCAAGCGGGGGAATAGACATAAGCCTGCCTTATGAAAGCGTACTGAGGCTTTGTTGGCCATCGTCGAGGAAACCTAGCATGATCAGGTCATTGTTCAATAACGATCACCGAAAGGAGGACTTAAATGTCCGACAATCTTGCATGCGAGCGTCAACGTCCGCTGTTCTCGGGACTGGCCAGGATGCTGTTCGGTGTATTGCGCCGGGATAAGCCCGGCCTATCCTCATGCCCTGATCGCATGGCGGCGCTGGATCATCCCGAAACCCGCAAGGCGCTGGCCGAACTGCCGCCCCATCTTTTGCGCGATATCGGCGCGTCTGATGCACGCAGCGATACCACTCCGGCCCCGCAAGAGGGCGACGCTCTGCGTCGTCACCTTTGGTAGCACCTTAGCGCGGGGCGCTTTTGCGCACCGTTTCCCCAAAAGCGCGGCGATAGGCCCGCGCCAGGGTCGCTGCTGATGAAAACCCGGTACGCGAGGCGATTTCGCCCAGCGTCAGCCGGGTTTCCAAAGCCAGTGCCCGGGCGTGGGACAGCCGGATCTGCCGGTAATATCCGCCTGCCGACAGGCCCAGATGGGCGTGAAAAAGCCGATCCATGCTGCGCGTGGACAGGGCCGCACGCTCGGCAATCCGGGGCAGGGGCAACGGCTGCTCGGCCGTCTCACGCATGGCAACGATGGCGCGCTGCAGCGAAGGTGGCAGCGCGCTGTCAGTCATCCGGCTGGGCAATTGCCACTCGACCGGGTCGGTGCTGCGTCCCATGACCCGGCCAAACATATTCGCCACGTCAAAGCGCAGCGCCTCACCTGCCTGCGCGCCGATCAGGTCCAACGACCAGCTGAGCACGCTTTGCGCGCCTCCGCAGGTGACGATATTGCCATCGGTGGCATAAGGGTCTGGAACCACTGTGATTTCTGGAAATGCCTCGGCCAGCGCCTCACGCTCCATCCAGTGAATGGCGGCGCGGCGTCCGGCAAGCAGCCCCAGCCGTGCCAGCAGCCAGGCCCCGGTATCGATACCACCCACGACCGGCAGGCCACGTGCCTTGCGCAGTACTGCCTGCGCCGAATCGCGCTGCAGATGGTCGCGCATTCCGTAGCCCGATACGAGAATCAGCGCATCCGTTGCCCCTACCCGATCCAGCGGCAGATCGACCGAGATCGCCAGCCGCGACGAACTGGTCACCGGCCCTCCGTCAAGCGATGTGATCTGCCAGGAAAACAGCCGCTGCCCCGAAAGGTCGCGCGCCGCCCGCAGGGGCTCGATGGCGCTGGCCAGCACCATGTTCGAAAATCCATCGAACAGCAGAAAGGTCAGATGCAGCGGAGATTTTGACGGCATAGGCAAAGATTATGGCGAAATCAGCCAATCATGCCAGCAAATTTGCTGTCACGTTGATTTCCAAGCCATAAATTGCCGGAGTTACTAATGAACCGTGACGTCTTCATCACCTGTGCGGTGACGGGTTCGGGTCAGAGCCACAAGAAATCGAATCTGGTGCCGATCACGCCCAAAGAAATCGCCGATTCCTGCATCGAGGCGGCGAAAGCGGGCGCGGCCATTGCCCATGTACATGTGCGCAACCCTGAAACCGGCGCCCCGTCGCGCGATCCCGCGCTGTACCGCGAGGTGGTGGACCGTGTGCGCTCGGCCGATGTCGATGTGGTGCTGAACCTGACGGCGGGGATGGGCGGCGATATCGTGCTTGGCTCGGCCGAAGCGCCCCTGCCCCTGTCGCCGCAATCCGACATCGTCGGCGCAAGTGAGCGTCTGGTGCATGTCGAAGAGTTGCTGCCCGAGATCTGCACACTTGACTGCGGCACGATGAACTTTGCCGAAGCCGATTACGTCATGACGAACACCCCCGGCACCCTGCGCGCCATGGCTGCACGCATTCAGGCCGCGGGTGTCCGCCCCGAGATCGAGGTTTTTGACACCGGCCATCTGTGGCTTGCCAGGACGCTGGTCGATGAGGGGCTGATTGACGATCCGGTGATGATCCAGCTGTGTATGGGTATCCCCTATGGCGCGCCATCTGATCCCAACAGCCTGATGGCGATGGTGAACAACATCCCGCCCGGCTGGGTCTATTCGATGTTCTCGATCGGGCGGATGCAGCTGCCTTATGTGGCACAGGCCGCTTTGGCCGGCGGCAATGTCCGGGTCGGGCTTGAGGACAACATCTGGCTGGACAAGGGTGTGCTGGCCAGTAACGGCGATCTGGTCGAGCGTGCGACCACCATCCTGACCGCCATGGGCTGCCGGATCCTTGGACCGCAGGAGGTGCGCGAAAAGCTGAAACTGACCCGGCGCTGAGCCACAGACCGAACCAATTCATAACATCAAGACAGGGGGTCCATCATGAGTATCAATCTGACGAGGCAAGGGCTGACCCGCCGCGGGGTTCTGGCCGGCGCGGCGGGGATGGCTGCGGCGGGGCTGATCCTGCCGTGCGGCGCATATGCCCAAACGGCCAAGCGTGGCGGCAGGCTGCGCATCGGCCATCTGGGCGGCGCGACCTCGGACACGCTGGACCCTGCGACCTACGCGGCGGGGCCGGTGGTGACGGCGATGCTGGCGGTCTGCAACAACCTGGTCGAGATCGACGCCAAGGGCCGTGCCGTCCCCGAACTGGCCGAGTTCGAGCCGGATGCCGAGGCCCGTGTCTGGACCTTCCGGCTGAAGGACGGCGTGACCTTTTCCGACGGGCGCAAGCTGACGGCGCGGGATGTTATCGCCTCGTTCAACCACCACCGCGGCGATCAGACCAAATCCGGTGCCAAGGGCTCGCTTGAACAGGTCAAGGATATCCGTGCTGACGGCGACAATGTGGTGATCTTTGAACTGGTCTCGGGCAATGCCGACTTTGCCTATATGACCTCGGATTATCACTTTGTCATCATGCCCGCGAATGAGGATGGCACGCTGGACTGGCAGTCCGGCCTGGGAACCGGCGGCTATGTGCTGGAAAACTTTGAGCCGGGCGTGCGCATCACGCTGAAGCGCCGCGATGACTACTGGAAACCCGACCGCGCCTGGTTTGACGAGGCGGTGTTGCTGACCATCAACGACGCCACCGCCCGCCAGAATGCGCTGATGACGGGCGAAGTCGATGTCATCAACTCGCCTGATCTGGCCACGCTGCACCTGTTGCAGCGCCGCCCCGGCCTGCAGCTGGTCGAGGTGACGGGCACCGCCCATTACACCATGCCGATGTTCTGTGATCAGGGGCCCTTTACCGATCCGAATGTGCGGCTGGCGCTGAAATATGCCATCGACCGGCAAGAGGTTCTGGACAAGGTGCTGCGCGGTCATGGCCAGATCGCCAATGACAGCCCCATCGCTCCGGCAAACCGCTTTTATGCCGCCGATCTGGCCCAGAACAGCTATGATCCGGATAAGGCCAGGCATTACCTGAAACAGGCGGGGATGGAGGGCCTGAAGGTCGAGATCTCGGCCTCGGACGCGGCCTCGGTCGGGGCGCTCGACATGGTGCAGCTGTTCCAGCAATCGGCCAAGGCGGCGGGCATCGACCTGACCGTCAAGCGTGAGCCGGACGACGGCTACTGGTCGAATGTCTGGCTGAAAAAGCCCTTCTGCGTCAGCTACTGGAACGGTCGCCCGACCGAGGATGACATGTTCAGCCTTGTCTATGCCAAAGGGGCCGAATGGAACGAAAGCCACTGGGATAACCAGCGTTTCAACGAGCTGCTGCTAAAGGCGCGGGCCGAACTGGATGAAAGCCTGCGCGCCGAGATGTATCGCGAAATGCAGGGGCTGGTCTCTCAGGATGGCGGGACGATCATCCCGATTTTTGTGAACTATATCGACGTGGCCAATGACAAGGTCGCGCATGGCGAGGTGGCGTCGAACCGCTTCCTCGATGGCTGGAAGATCGTGGAACGGTGGTGGCAGGCATGAAGATTGCGGCAATCGGCGGCGGAGTCATCGGCGGGGGCTGGATCGCCCGCTTTATCCTCTCGGGTTATGATGTCGCGGTCTATGATCCCCACCCCGAGGCGCAGCGCATCATCGCAGAGGTGCTGGCGAACGCAACCCGGGCATGGGAGGCGCTGTTTCAGGCACCTTTGCCCCGGCCGGGGCGCATCCATTGGGCGGGCTCGGTGGCCGAGGCGGTCCGGGAAGCCGATTACATTCAGGAAAGCGTGCCCGAGCGGCTGGATCTCAAGCATCGCATCATTGCCGAGATCGAGGATGCCGCGCCTGAAACGGCGCTGATCGGCTCATCAACCTCGGGTTTCAAACCCTCGGAACTGCGGCAGGGTGCGCGTCTGTCTGATCGTATCCTTGTCGCCCATCCTTTCAATCCGGTCTATCTTTTGCCGGTGGTCGAGGTCGTGGGTGGCGGAGAGGCGGCGGCCCGCGCCTGCGAAATCCTGACCGCTATCGGCATGAAGCCGGTCCGGATCGCGCGCGAGATTGATGCCCATATCGGTGACCGCCTGCTGGAAGCGGTCTGGCGCGAGGCCCTGTGGCTGGTCAATGACGGTATCGCAACCACCGAAGAGATCGACGATATCATCCGTTTTGGCTTTGGTCTGCGCTGGGCGCAGATGGGCCTGTTCGAGACCTATCGCATCGCCGGGGGCGAAGCCGGGATGCGTCATTTCCTTGGCCAGTTCGGCCCGGCGCTGAAATGGCCCTGGACCAAGCTGATGGATGTGCCCGACCTTGATGACGCGCTGATCGACCGCATCGCCGGTCAATCCGACGCGCAATCGGGTCATCACAGTATCCGCGAGCTAGAGCGGATCCGTGACGACAACCTTGTCGGCATCTTTCATGCGCTCAAGGCCAATGACTGGGGCGTCGGCCAGACTGTCCGGGCGCAAGAGGACGGTTTCTATGCGCGCGCCCCGGCCCGGGCCGAAGGCTATCCCCTGCGTCTTCATCAGGCCCGCGTCGCCGGTGGCTGGGTCGATTACAACGGCCATATGACCGAGTTCCGTTATCTTCAGGTGCTGGGTGACGCGACCGATGCCTTTCTGATCCATATCGGGCTGGATGCGGAATACCGTGCGCAGGGTCGGTCGGCCTATACGGTTGAAACCCATATCCGCCATCTGGCCGAGGTAAAGGCCGGCGAGCTGCTGACGGTCGAGACCCGGCTGCTGGGGCATGACGCCAAGCGGTTCCGTCTGCATCACGCCATCCTGCGCGAGGACGGGACCGAGGCCGCGACGGGTGAGCATATGCTCTTGCATGTCGATACGGACGAGGGGCGCACCATCCCGATGCCGCTCACGCTGCTTGAGGCGCTTGACCGGGTGGCGGCGCAGGATACGGCCCCCCATCCCGACCATGCCGGCGCGGGCATCCGTTCTGTCCGCCAGAAGGAGGCAACGGCATGAGCGCCCCCGCTGCCCGGCGACAGCGGCCCATCCTGCGGATGATCGTGGGGCGGCTGGGCATCGGGGTGTTTACACTGTTCGTCATCTCGGTGCTGATCTTTCTGGCCGTCAGCCTGCTGCCCGGCGATATCGCCCAGCAGGTGCTGGGCCAGTCCGCCACGCCCGAGACGGTTGCAGCTTTCCGGCGCGAACTTGGCCTCGATCAGCCCCTGATCTGGCGCTATCTCGACTGGGTCGGGGGCGTGCTTTCGGGCGATTTTGGCCGCTCGCTCGCCAATGGCAGGCCGGTGGCCGAACTTTTGGCGGCGCGGCTGGGCAATACGCTGTTTCTTGCCGCCTATGCCGCTGTGATCGCGGTGCCGGTGGCGGTGGGGCTTGGCCTGCTGTCCGCCCTGTGGCGCGGCAGCTGGTTTGACCGCATCGCCAATGTGGCGACGCTTTCGGCGATCTCGTTTCCCGAATTCTTCATCGCCTATATCCTGATGTTCTGGCTGTCGGTCCGTATGGGCTGGTTGCCCTCGATCGCTGATCCCGGCGCCTCACCCCGGCTGGGCGAGATGCTGAGCCGCGCCTTCCTGCCCGCGATCACGCTGGTTCTGGTGGTGACCGCGCATATGATGCGCATGACGCGGGCGGCCGTCGTCAACGTGTTGGGTGCGCCCTATGTGACGATGGCACGGCTCAAGGGTGTTTCGCGCTGGAGGGTGGTGACGCGGCACGCGCTGCCGAACGCCCTTGCCCCGATCGTCAATGTGGTGGCGCTGAACATCGCATGGCTGATCACCGGCGTCGTCATTGTCGAGGTGGTCTTTGTCTATCCCGGACTGGGCCAGCTGATGGTGGACAGTGTCACCAACCGCGACATTCCGGTGGTTCAGGCCTGTGCGCTGATCTTTGCCGCCGTCTATATCCTTTTGAACCTGCTGGCCGATGTTCTGGCAATCGCCACGAACCCGCGCCTGCTGCATCCGAGGTGACGCCATGATGCGGATGCTGAAAACCATGCCGCCGACGGCAATCCTTGGGGTGCTGGTCATCCTTGCCTATGCGGTGATTGCACTTTTTGCGCCGCTGTTCGCCCCCTATGGCGAGGCGCAGATCGTCGGCGCGCAGTTCGAACCGTGGAGCGCGACCTATCCCTTTGGCACCGACACGCTTGGCCGGGACATGCTGTCGCGGCTGATCTGGGGCGCGCGCAATACCGTGGGCGTCGCGCTGGTCACGACCGCGCTGGCCTTTGGTATCGGGGCCATCGCCGGGCTTTTGGCGGCGGCGCTGGGCGGCTGGGTCGATCTGGTGCTGTCGCGCCTCGTCGATGTGCTGATGGCGGTGCCCGCGCTGATCCTGACGCTGCTGGCGCTTTCAGCGTTGGGGCCGGGGGTGATGAACCTGATCGCGGTGGTTGCAGTTCTGGATTCCACCCGGGTCTTTCGCCTTGCCCGGGCCACGGCGATGAATGTCATGGTGATGGATTACGTCGAGGCCGCGCATCTGCGGGGTGAGGGTATCTGGTGGACGATCACGCGTGAGGTGCTGCCCAATATCTCGGCCCCGCTGATTGCCGAATTCGGCTTGCGCTTCTGCTTTGTCTTTCTGACCATCTCGGCCCTGTCCTTTCTGGGACTTGGCCTGCCGCCGCCCATGGCGGACTGGGGTGCGATGGTGCGCGACAATGCGGCGCTGATCACCTTTGGCGATATCACCCCGCTCTTGCCGGCTGCCTGCATCGCGGTGCTGACGGTTTCGGTCAATTTCGTGGTGGACTGGATGCTGCACCGCGCCTCGGGTCTGAAGGACTGAACCATGCTGCTGAACATCGAAAACCTGAAGGTCGAGGCGCGGGGCGAGGAAGGCTGGACCCCGATTCTGCACGGCGTCGATCTGAAGGTGGCACGGGGTGAGGTGGTCGGCCTGATCGGCGAATCCGGCGCGGGGAAATCGACGCTGGGTCTTGCTGCGCTGGGTTTTGTCCAGGGCGGGCTGCGTTTTGCGGGCGGGCGGGTGCTTTTTGACGGCACCGACCTGCTGCAATTGCCCGAGCGCCAGCGCCGCGCCTTTCGCGGTCGCCGCGTTGCCTATGTTGCGCAGTCTGCGGCGGCCAGTTTCAACCCGGCGTGGCGGTTGCTTGACCAGTTTTGCGAGGGGCCGGCGATCCATCACACAGCAAGCCGTGCAGAGTCTGAAAACTTTGCCCGCCAGCTTTACGCCGCAATGCATCTGCCAGATCCCGAACATTTCGGCCTGCGGTTTCCGCATCAGGTCTCGGGCGGGCAGTTGCAGCGGGCGATGGTCGCCATGGCGATGGCCTGCAAGCCTGACCTGATCGTCTTTGACGAGCCGACGACGGCCTTGGACGTCACCACGCAGATCGGCGTTCTTGCCGCGATCCGCGAGGCGGTCGAGACAACCGGAACGGCGGCCATCTATATCACCCATGACCTTGCGGTGGTGGCCCAGATGGCCGATCGCATCAAGGTCATGCGCCACGGCCGCGAGGTCGAAGAGGCCCCGACCCGTCAGATGATCGGGGCACCAAAGCAGGACTATACCCGCTCGCTTTGGGCGGTGCGCGAGTTCCGCCGGCCCGAGCGTGCCCTGCCTCAGGCCAGCGCGCCGGCGATCAGTATCCGCGAGGTGACGGCGGGCTATTCCACGCTAGATGTGCTTTCGGACGTCAGCTTTGACATCCCGCGCGGGGCAACGGTGGCAGTGGTGGGCGAATCCGGCTCGGGCAAGTCGACAACGGCGCGGGTCATCACCGGGCTGCTGCCGCCGCGGCTGGGCAGCATCTCGCTGAACGGTACCGCTTTGCCGCCGCGTCTCGCGCAGCGCACGCTTGAGCAAAAGCGGGCGGTGCAGATGATCTATCAGATGGCCGATACGGCGCTGAACCCGCGCCAGACCATCCGTCAGATCCTGTCGCGCCCCTTGCAGTTCTATCTGGGCCTGACCGGAAAGGCGCGCGAGACCCGGCTGATGGAGCTGATGGAGCAGATCGAGCTGGACCCCGCGCGTTTCCTGGACCGCCTGCCGGGTGAGCTGTCGGGCGGGCAAAAGCAGCGTATCGGCATTGCGCGCGCCCTGGCCGCCGACCCCGAGTTCATCATTTGCGACGAGGTGACAAGCGCCCTTGACCAGTTGGTGGCCGAGGGGATCTTACGCCTGCTCAGCAAGGTACAGGACGAAACCGGGGTCAGCTATATGTTCATCACCCATGACATTGCCACGGTGCGCGCCATTGCCGATGAGGTGGTGGTGATGAAGGGTGGCCGGGTCATGGATCGCGGTCCCAAGCCCGACGTTCTGGACCCGCCGCGCCATGATTACACGCGCGAACTGCTGGCATCGGTTCCGCAGATGGACCCGGATTGGCTGACCCACCGCATCGCCGAGGGCCGTGTTGCAGGTGATGAGCCATGATTTCGGACCCGCAGGTGCTAGGCTTTATCGCCCGGACCGAGGCCGCCTATCCGCCCGAGGCGAATGGCGCCAGCGCCGCTGATAACCGCCGCTTTTACGACGCGATGTGCGCGGTCTTTCGCGGCCCGCGCCCTCCGGGCCTTGTGGTCGGGGATCGCCGTATCGGCGGCGTGCCCTGCCGCGTTTATGGTGCGGATAGCGCGGTTTCGGTCGTCTATGTGCATGGCGGCGGCTTTGTGGTCGGCGGGCTGGACAGCCATGACGATGTTTGTGCCGAAATCGCCGATGCGACCGGCCTGCAGGTTATCGCCATCGACTACCGCCTTGCGCCCGAACATCGCTGGCCAGCCCAGATCCAGGACGTGCAGGCTGTCTGGGATGCTCTGGACCGTCCGGCGGTGATCGCGGGCGACAGTGCGGGTGGGATGCTTTCCGCTGCGCTGTGCCTGTCGCGGCGCGGGCAGCGCCAGCCCTTGGGGCAGGTGCTGATCTATCCGGGGCTTGGCGGAGATGGCAGCGCGCCCTCTTATCGCGAAAATGCCGGGGCGCCGCTGCTACGGACCGAGGATCTGGCCACCTATCACGCGGCCTTGCATGGCGATGGGCCGGTTGATCCCTTGGCTTTGCCCCTGCAGGTCGAGGATCTGGCCGGTGTAGCCCCTGCTTTTGTCGTCAGCGCCGATGTCGATCCCCTGCGCGATGACGCACGGGATTATGTGCAGCGGCTGCGCGCGGCTGGTGTTGCCGCCGAGTGGCGCAATGAGCCTGAATTGCCTCATGGCTATCTGCGTGCCCGACGCGAAAGCGACCGGGCGCGGCGCAGCTTTCAGGCCATCCTGTCGGCGATCATGCGGTTTGCGGTGCGCGGTTAGTCCGGCTTTTCCGCCATCGCGACGACTTGGGCATGCGGCCGGTCCAGCCTGCGCAACAGCCCGTCCATGAAGGCTTGCCGCAGGATTGTGCGATAGCGCCCCGCGTCGGGGCCATAGCGACGTGCCTGCCGCAGCCATTTCAGCGCCAGCACTGGCAGCAATGGCCAGAACCAGGGCCCCGCCGCCACGCGATAGGCCATAAGCGCGTTGCGGTACATGTAATAGACCTTCCACAGCGGGCGCAGCACCAGATGCCCGCCGGGCTGGATCGAGCCGGTGTCATGCTCAAACCGGACCGCGGGCAAAAAGCCGATGCGCAGCCCCTTGCGCCGCATTTCCAGCGTGTAAAGCTGGTCGTCGCCATAGATGAACAGCCGCTCATCGGGATATCCGGCGCGGGAAATGCTGGCGCGCGACAGAAACAGACCGACAAATGAGGTCATGTCGATCCCGACCGGCGCGGCATCGGCGCGATAGTTGTCATTACCCAGATGAAAGCCCTTGCGGCCCCGGGTCAGGGTGCGCAGAAACTCGGGCAGGTGCCAGAACGGGTTGCGATAGGGGCGGTTCATCTCGCACACCTCACCCGAAGGTGTCAGCACCGCGGCGCCAAGCGCGTCCCAGCCGCTTAGATCAAGGCTGCGAAAACGGGCGATCTGGCCGGGAGCGGGGCGTCCGTCGTCATCCATCAGAACAACCCAGTCAGGGTCGTAACCTTTGACCAACAGGCGCAGGCCACGGGAAAAACCGCCTGCGCCCCCAAGATTTTCAGGGTGATGTATGACGATCAGCCGCGGATCGTCCATTGCGTCCAGATAGTCGCGCGTACCGTCGCCCGAGGCGTTGTCAAAAACAAGGATCTGATCCAGATCCTCGGCAAGCAGTCGCGTTAGCGTCTCGCGCAGCCGGTCAAGCCGGTTGTGGGTGACGACAAGCGCGGCGATGGTCTGGCGGGACAAGGCTGATGTGGCGGGCGGATCGTGGGTGGGACGCATATCCGGCTTGCTGTTCAGGGCTACGCCCACGGCTGCCACTGCGCCCCGGACCGTATTGCCGGGGATAGATACCGGATGATCGTCCCGGGAACAAGCTCGGGCACCTGCATTTGTGTGATATGCAGATGTTACGCCCTGTCCCTTTGACCGGGGGAACTGCCCGGCGGTGCCTGTCAGGCGCGGGCGCCAGAGGGCGCCGCGCCTTTCGGCAAGGTATCAGAGATGGATCTTGGCAAAGCGGGCTTCGTCGATACCCAGACGGCGCAGGTCTGCGGCGGCGGGGTGACGATGTGCCTCGGTCGCCGAGGCGACGGCGATGGCGGCCCGGATGGTCGAAAGAACCGAGGTAAGCGAGTGAAGGGCGCGGTGCATTTTACGGCCTGTGTGTCATGTGAATCTGTCGAACTGTCGACACCAGACAGATGGGGCCATGACGGCTGTTCTGCAACGCAGCAAAATGGCAAGCCCGCCATGCGGTCAGGACATGGCGGGCGGCCTTGGTTCGGAAAAAGGGCTGGTCCTTTGGATCAGTCCTCTTCGGCGGCAAGCTGGCTCAGCATCTCGCCCTTGCCGCGTGCGCGCAGGATCAGCGGTACGATCAGCGCCAGTGCGGCGATGGCCAGCAGGGTGGCCGCGATCGGTGACTGGATCAGGTAAAGCCAGTCGCCCTGGCTGATCGACAAGGCCCGGCGCAACTGCTGCTCGGCCATCGGGCCAAGGATCAGGCCGACAACGATCGGCGCGATCGGATAGCCAAAGAGCCGCATCAGATAGCCAAGCACACCAAAGGCAAGCAACAGCCCCAGTTCAAAGCTTGAGGGGTTGGCCCCGATGGTGCCCAGCGTGGCAAACAGCAGGATGCCCGCATAGAGCCACGGTTTCGGCACCTTGAGCAGCTTGACCCACAGACCGATCATGGGCAGGTTCAGCACCAGAAGCATCGCGTTCGCGATCAGAAGCGAGGCGATCAGCCCCCAGACCAGCGTCGGGTTGGTGGCAAACAGCAGCGGTCCCGGTTGCAGGCCGAACTGCTGGAACCCGGCCAGCATGATCGCCGCGGTGGCCGAGGTCGGCAGGCCCAGCGTCAGCAGCGGCACCAGGGTACCGGCGGCGCTGGCGTTGTTCGCGGCCTCGGGACCGGCAACGCCCTCGATTGCACCGTGGCCGAACTCTTCGGGGTGTCTGGTCAGCTTTTTCTCGGCGGCATAGGACAGGAAGGTGCCGATCTCGGCCCCGCCTGCAGGCATGGCACCGATGGGAAAGCCGATGAACGTGCCGCGCAGCCACGGTTTCCACGAGCGGGCCCAGTCCTTGCGGCTCATCCAGATCGAGCCGCGGACCGCTGTGACCTCCTCATCGACCTGCACGCGCTGACCGGCGATGAACAATGCCTCGCCCACGGCGAACATGGCGACGGCCATGGTCGTGACCTCGATACCGTCAAGCAATTCGGGTACGCCAAAGGACAGCCGTGCCTGTCCGGTCAGCTGGTCGATACCGACACAGGCCAGCGCCAGCCCCAGAAACAGCGACGTCAGCCCGCGCAGGGCAGAATCGCCAAATGCGGCCGAGACGGTGACAAAGGCCAGCACCATCAGCGCGAAATATTCGCGCGCACCAAAAACCAGCGCCACCTTGACGATAGTGGGTGCCAGAAAGGCCAGCAGCAGCGTCGCGATCAGCCCGGCGATGAATGAGCCGATGGCGGCGGTGGCCAGCGCGGGGCCGCCGCGCCCCTTGCGGGCCATCTTGTTCCCTTCGAGCGCGGTGATGATCGAGGCGCTTTCGCCCGGGGTGTTGAGCAGGATCGAGGTGGTCGAGCCGCCGTACATGCCGCCGTAATAGATGCCGGCGAACATGATCAGCGATCCGGCCGGGTCCAGCCGATAGGTGACAGGCAACAGCAGCGCCACGGTCAGCGCGGGGCCGATGCCGGGCAGAACGCCGACAGCGGTCCCAAGCGTCACCCCGA
Source organism: Paracoccus kondratievae (assembly GCF_009301415.1). GTDB lineage: Bacteria > Pseudomonadota > Alphaproteobacteria > Rhodobacterales > Rhodobacteraceae > Paracoccus > Paracoccus kondratievae. The sequence goes on from NZ_CP045072.1 coordinate 125,713, forward strand.
CCAGTGCGTAAAGCAGCATCATCGGGTCGGCGGCCGTGGCCAGGCCTTGCAGCAGAAATTCGAATGCACTCATCGCTCAGCCCCGCGGAAAGACCAGATGCTCAAGCGGCCCGGCAGGCAGGTGCAGCATCAGAAGTTGCGAGAAAATCGTCCAGACCACAAAGGAAACGGCGATGCCGATCGGGATGGTCATGGCCAGATTGCGCTTGCCAAAGGCCCGGGCGGTAAAGGCAAAGAGCAGCCCCGTGGCGATGGAAAAGCCCGCTACATTCAGCAGAATCAGCTGTGCCGCCAGACCCGCCACGATCCACAGCACCGGCGGGATGTTCTGTGGTGCACGCAAGGGGAAATCGCCGCGCATGGCCTCGACGGCGGTCCAGATGGCCAGACCGATCAGCGCCACGCCCACCACGCGCGGCACGCTGGCCGGGCCGACGCCCGAATAGCCGCCCAGATCGGCAAGCCGGCTGCTGTCCCACAGCAGCACGGCCCCGATCACCACCAGACCGGCGGCGACGATGAGCGCCGCCGTATCACGGCGGCGCGGCGGTTCATGGCGAGATACGCTCATTTCACCAGACCGATGTCCTTGAGGATGGCGCCGGTCGCGGCCACGTCTTTTTCAAGCTGGGCCTCGAATTCGGGACCGGCCAGATATGTGTCCATCCAGCCCTTGTCGGCCAGCTGTTTCTGCCAGTTTTCGGATTTCACCATTTTTTCGACATCGGCGGTCACCTTGGCCTTTTGCTCGTCGCTCAGGCCGGGGGCAGCGGCGACCATGCGCCAGTTCTCAAGCGTGACGTCCAGACCGGCCTCTTGCAGGGTCGGGGCATCGACGCCTTCAAGCCGCTCGGGCGAGGTGACGGCCAGAAGGCGCAGGGTGCCAGCCTGGATCTGGGCCTCGAACTCGCCCAGAGAGGAAATGCCCGCAGTCACCTGATTGCCAAGGATCGCGGCCAGAGCCTCGCCGCCACCGGAATAAGCGATGTAGTTGATCTTGGTCGGATCGACGCCTGCGGCTTTGGCGATCAGGCCAACGGCGATATGGTCGGTGCCACCGGCCGAGCCACCGGCCCAGCTGACCGCGCCGGGATCAGCCTTCAGCGCCTCGACCAGGCCGTTGATGTCCTGGATGGGCGAGGCGGCGGGAACCACGATCGCCTCATATTCGCCGGTCAGGCGGGCGATGGGCGTCACATCCTTAAGCGAAACGGGCGAATTGTTGGTCAGGATCGCGCCGACCATGACATAGCCGCCGACGATCAGCGTGTCGGGGTTGCCCTTGTTCTGGTTGGCGAATTGCGCCAGCCCGATGGTGCCGCCGGCGCCGGGCACGTTCTGTACCTGCACCGATTTCGAGATGCCTTCTTCTTGCATCACGGTCTGCATGGTGCGCGCGGTCTGGTCCCAGCCGCCGCCGGGGTTGGCGGGCGCGATGATGGTGTAATCGGCCATGGCCGGCAGGGCAGTGGCCGCCGCAAACAGGCTGGCAAGAACGAATTGCTTCATGGTCTTCCTCCGCATCGGGCCGGACGCATCGGCGCCGGTCCCATCATTCGTTTTTCTGGCTTTGGCCCGCATTTCTCCCGGAATGCGGACGTCCTCCTGAACCCGCGCGCAGGCGGGTCCTGTCACCTTTCCAGCACAGAAAGCTGTCATGGACCTGACATGGTGGCGAAAATCGTCGTCGGCGCTATTGCCCGGCCAAAGCACTGTTCCAGCGGCCAAGCAGGCTCGCCCGTGTCGCCTGATCCAGATAGGCGAGCAGGCCGGGACTGACCGGCACCGGCTTCAGCCGCAGCCCGGCCAGATCCTGCATGCCGCCCGCCGGTCCCGGCTGGCCCGAGACCTCAAGGCTGACCGCTGACAGCCGCAGAGTACGTGACAGCAGGCCCTGCCCCTCGGGCGACATCAGAAAGGCCAGGAAATCCGCGCCAAGCCCGGGCTGACGCGCCGCCGCAGGCACCAGCGCCACGCGTGAGACGACGACAGTAAAGTCGCGCGGCAGGATCACACCCACGTCGGGATGGCGCCGCGCCCAGTCGGCGGCATATGAGCCCAGCAGGTTATAGCCCACCGCCAGCCGTCCGTCGGCGATCCGTTCCAGCAGATCGGCCGAGGTCGGGAATTGCTGCACCTCTGCCCGGCCCATGGCACGCACCACCGACCAGATATTTGGATAAAGCTCCTGATCGCGGGCCAGAAACAGATAGCCCACGCCCGAGCGCGCCACGTCATAGGTGCCGATCCGGCCCCGCGCCCCGGCCGGGTGTTCGGCCATCCAGCGCATCAGATCGGCGCGTGTGGCCGGAGGTTCGCGCCCGGCAAAGCTGGGCTTGTGATAGGCAAAGACCGCGGGTTCAAAGGTCAGCGCATAGGCGGTGTCGCGCCAGTTTGCCCAATCGGGCCAGTCGGGCGTGTCCGGGGTCTCGACCGCGCGGGCATAGCCGTCGTTGGCCAGTTTGACCTGCAGATCCATGGCCGAGGAAAAGGCAAAATCCGCCGTTCCTGTGCCTGATCTGGTCTCGGCCACGATGCGGTCGTGCAGCTCGGTCGTCAGCAGGTTTTCATAACGCACCGTGACGTCCGGGTGCCGGGCCTGAAAGGCCGCAATCAGCGGTGCGGCCAGATCATTGTCGAGCGAGGAATAGATCGACAGCTCTTGCGTCTGATCGTCGGGGGCCGGGAACAGGGTAACCTGCGCGGACACGCCGCCTGCCCACAGCGTAAGTGCCGTGGCGATGGCTGGCATGATACGGTCGAACAGGCGCATGATCTGCGACTTTGCCAAAGCGGTGGGCCGTTCACAAGTCTGCCTTGCGCCGCTAGGGTGCGTCGCAAGGGGGGAAACCATGCGCATCCTGCTTGTCGAGGACAACCTGTCGCTGGCCGAGGGGCTGACCGCCCTTTTGCGGCAGTCAGGCTATGCGGTGGATGTGGTCCATGACGGGGCCTCGGCCGAGGCGCTGGCGGCGGCGGAAAGCTTTGATCTGGTGATCCTGGATCTGAACCTGCCCCAGATGGACGGGCTGGAGGTCCTGCGGGCAATGCGCGCGCGGCGCAACCCGGCGGCGGTGATGATCCTGACCGCCCGTGGCGCGCCCGAAGAGCGGGTGCGCGGCCTTGACCTTGGCGCCGACGACTACCTGATCAAACCCTTTGACATCGGAGAGTTCGAGGCCCGCATCCGCTCGCTTCTGCGGCGTCAGGCGGGGCTGCGCAACTCGACCGTCAGCTTTGGCGATCTGGTGCTGGACCAGACGGCACGCAGCTTCATGCTGGCGGGGCAGCCTCTGGACCTGCCGGCGCGGGAACGCGGGTTGCTGGAGCTGCTGATCATGCGCGCCGGCAAGGTGGTGACGCGCGACGCCATTGTGCAGTCGCTGACCTCGCTTGAGGATGACCTGTCCGCGAATGCGATCGAGCAATATGTCAGCCGGCTGCGCAAGCGGCTGGCTCCGGCCGGGCTGACGGTACGCACCGCGCGCGGCATCGGCTATTTCCTTGACCGGGCGGCGCCTTGATCCGGCGGCCCTTTTCCCTGCGTCGCCGCCTGCTTGCGTGGCTGTTGCTGGCGACGCTGGTGCTGGGAACGGCGGCCCTGATCGACACCTGGCGCGAGGCGGTGCGCATGGCCAACGCGCTGGCCGACCGGGTGCTGGCGGGCTCGGCCCTTGTCATTGCCGAGCGCGCCTCGCTTGACGAAAACGGCCGTATCGCCATCGAGATCCCTTATGGCGCGCTGGAGATGCTAAGTTCCGCCGCGCAGGACCGGGTGTTTTACCGCGTCGACGGTCCGCCGGGCCATATCGTCACCGGCTATGGCGATCTGCCCATGGCACCGGCGCGTCCGGGCAGCGGACCGGCCTATGCCGATGATGTTTTCCGGGGCGAGCCGGTGCGGGTGGCAAGCCTTGCCCGTGCCGCCTCGACCGGGATCGACGAGGTGCCCTTTGTGGTCACCGTGGCCGAGACCACAAATGCCCGGCGCGAACTGACGCGGGCAATCCTGATGCGCTCGGCCCTGCGGCTGGGGCTGATGATTGCCGGGGCGGCGCTGATCGTCTGGATCGCGGTGACCCTGTCCCTGCGCCCGCTTTACCGGCTGAGCGAAGAGATCGCGGCCCGCAGCCCCGATGACCTGAGCCCGATCGGGACGCAGGTGCCATCCGAGGTGCGCGGGCTGGTCGGGACGGTCAACGGGTTCATGCGCCGGCTGGGGGCGGCGCTGGACGGGATGCGCAATTTCACCGGCAATGCCGGGCATCAGCTCAGAACGCCCCTGACTGTGGTACGCACCCAGCTGGCGCTGGCGGCACGGGCCGCGACCCTGCCCGAGGCGCAGGCCGCCGCCGCCAAGGGCGATGCCGCGGTGGCACATGCAGAACGTATCCTTGCCCAGCTTTTGCTGCTGGCTCGGGTGGATACCGCCGAGGGCGCGGCTTTGGCCGCCCCGCTGGATCTGGTGGCTCTGGCACGCGATCTGACCGCCGAACATATCCCCGCCGCAGCCGAGGCCGGGATCGACCTTGGCTTTGAGGGCGAGGGGTCGTTGCTGGTCCGGGCCGAACCCCTGTTGCTGGGCGAGGCACTGAGCAACCTGATCTCGAACGCGCTGCTTCACGCAGGACGGGCGGCGGTGGTGACTGTCCGCGTCAGGCGCGACGGCGGCGCGGCGGTTCTGGAGGTCGAGGACAACGGCCCCGGCATCCCGACCGGGGCGCGTGCCGCCGCCGTCAGCCGTTTCAGCCGGGGTGAGACGACCGGGCCGGGCATGGGGCTGGGCCTGCCGGTGGCGCTGGAAATTTCCAGTCTTTTCGGGGGCAGGCTGACTTTGGGCGAAGGCGCGGGCGGTGGTGGGCTGCTGGCGCAGATCGCCTTGCCGGTGTTGGCGAGCGAATTCTTCGCGCAGGAAAATGCCGCGATTGATGGGAAACCCTTGCAATCGTGACTGTGATTCGCCATCTTTCGCCCGTTCGCGTCCTCGTGAACGCAGTTTGATGTCCGGGCCCCTCTGGCGGACGTGGCGGCACGTTCGTGATGTCGGCATCGATCTTTTACCAGCCGCCTGGATCTTGTTCTGACATGCAGCAAGGAAACACCCCGTCTGCGGCGGGCTCGACGAATGGAACCCATCGTCCGACCCTGCAATATTTCAAATGGTCGTTCATTGTCACCTTCCTTGGTCTCGCGCTTGGCGCGGTGCTGGGATGGCAGACCACAGGTACTGTCGGTGGTGCACTGACGGTCTTTTTTATCTGTGCCGTGCTTGCGGTGCTGGAAATCTCGCTTTCCTTCGACAACGCTATCGTCAACGCCAACAAGCTGAAAGAGATGACCCCGAAGTGGCAGCGCCGCTTTCTGACCTGGGGTATCGTCATCGCGGTTTTCGGCATGCGGGTGATCTTTCCGCTGCTGATCGTCGTCATTGCTGCCAATATCGGCCCGTGGCAGGCGATGATCCTGGCTGCGACCCAGCCCGACGAATATTCCCGGATCATGCAGGATGCCCATCTGCCTATCGCGGCTTTTGGCGGCACCTTCCTGATGATGGTCGGCCTGAGCTTCTTCTTTGACCACGAAAAGGATGTGCACTGGGTCCGCTGGCTTGAGGACCGCATGCAGCGCTATGCCACCATCCGCGGCATCGAGGTCGCGGTTGTGCTGGTGACGGTGCTGATCTTTTCGCGCTTTCTGGAGGGGGCCGAATCGCAGGTGTTCTTTCAATCCGCGATCTGGGGCCTTCTGACCTTTTTGCTGGTCGAGGTGCTGGGCGGTCTTTTGGACAGTTCGCAGCAGACCTTGCAGGCCGGGGCCAAGGGCGGTCTGGGCGCGTTCCTTTACCTCGAGGTTCTGGACGCCTCATTCAGCTTTGACGGGGTGATCGGTGCCTTTGCGCTGACCCACAACCTGTTCGTCATCGCCATCGGTCTGGGTATCGGCGCGATGTATGTCCGCTCGATGACCATCATGCTGGTCGAGCGCGGGACGCTGTCCGAATACCGCTTTCTGGAACATGGCGCCTTTTATGCAATCGTCGCCCTGTCGGTGATCATGTTCGTGCAACCGCTCGTGCATATCCCGGAGGTCGTGACTGGTCTTGGCGGCGCGACGCTGATCGGTATCTCGCTCTGGTCCTCGATCCGCTGGAACCGCAAAAACTCCGAGGCCGAGGGCTAAAACGCCCCGCCTCATATATGCCTTTCGGGGTCGCCGCCTTTCGGGGTGGCGGCCCTTTTGCTATCCTGTCACTGGTTCGGGACGGGGGCGACATGCGCTATCTGGTTGCTTTTCTGGTCGTGATTGCCGTGGCGGCGCTGCTTTACTGGCGTCATGTGCAACGGGCAGCGGCGGATGACGATGCCGATGTGCAGGCGCTTTACCAGTCTGGCCGGGTGCTGCCATCGGGGCCGTTGCGGGTCTATCATCTGGGCCACAGCCTTGTGGGGCGCGACATGCCGGCCATGCTGGCGCAACTGGCCGGGCAGGGGCATGATTATGCGCTGCAATTGGGCTGGGGCACGGCGCTGAGCGAACATTTTCAGGGTAGCGGGGCGATCAGCGGTTTTGAGCAAGAGAACGCCACCCCGCATTACCGTGATGCGCATGAGGCGCTGAAATCGGGGGAATACGACGCCTTTGTCATGACCGAGATGGTGCGGCTCAAGGATGCGCTGCGTTACAAAGACAGCAGTGCACACGCGGGGAAATGGGCGGCCGAGGCCGCGGCAGGCAATCCCGATACCCAGATCTTTCTGTATGAAAGCTGGCATGCGCTGGACGATCGGCCCGAATGGTTGGGGCGTCTGCCAGATGATCTGGAAACCATGTGGAAGCCCGGACTGCTTTGGCCCGCCACGCGGGCGGCGGGCAGACCGGTCTGGCTGATCCCCGCCGGGCAGGTGATGGCGCGTCTGGTGGCCGAGGCCGAGGCGGGCGGTATCGCTGAGCTGACCTCGCGCGAGGATCTTTTTGCCCGCAATCCCGACGGCTCGCTTGATACGATCCATCCTAATGATCTGGGCATCTATCTGGTGGCGTTGACCCATTATGCGGTGCTTTACGGCAAAAGCCCGGTCGGCCTGCCGCATCAGTTGCTGCGTGCCGATGGCACCCCCGCCGATGCGCCTTCGCCGGAATTGGCGCGGCGCATGCAGGAACTGGTGTGGGAAGTGGTCCTGGCCGAGCCTTTGACTGGCATTAATCCATGAAATCCGAACGCTGATTTTACGCTGGATTGAAAATAATCCCGTTGATCCGGCGCTGATTCTGCCTTCTTGGCAGGCATGACTGATTGCATGGCGGGCAACTGCCCGATCGGCGGTCAGCCCTGCGCAGGAGGTTCGATGCTTACCGGGTTCGTGCTGTTCTATGTCGGTGCCGTTCTGTTTCTGAACGGGCTGTGGCTGATGGGCCGTATTGCCGATCGTGAGATCGTCGTCATCAACATTATCACCGCGCTGGTTTCAGGGGCGGCGGTGCTGCATGACGCCTTTGGCGCGGGCGCCAGCGCCGCCAGCATCCGCAATGGCGCGCTAAGCCTGTTGTTCTGCACCACCTACCTGTGGGTCGCCTATAACCGGCTTAGCGGTGTCGACGGGCGCGGGCTTGGCTGGTTCAGCCTGTTCGTTGCCGTAACCACTGTGCCGGTTTTCCTGCGCGCACTTGCGGCGGCAGGTTCGGGGACCGAACTGTGGCTGGCCGCTAACTGGGCTGTCTGGGGTGTTCTGTGGTTTATGTACTTCATGCTGCTGGCACTTGGCCGGCCGATCCAGCGCCAGACGGCGTGGGTCACGCTGCTGGCGGGGATCTTTACCGGCTGGCTGCCGGGGTTTCTGCTGCTTGATGGGCTGATCTGATCACCAGAACAGATGCGCCTCATCTATGGCGCGGCGCCAGAAGGCCTCGCGGTCGCTTTCGGGCTGCCAATCCAGCAGGCGCTTGGGCTTGGCGTTGTCGAAAGGCGACAGATGGCCGCGTGACTTCCAATCCGCGCGGGATGCGGGTGCGGCGTCACGGCGGCGCAGGGCGTAGCGTTTGAGCCCCTGTTTCGCTGCATCGACCAGCCATAGCGCAGTCAGGTTTGAGCCGCTGACCCCGATCCTGGCCCCGGTGCGGCGATGGATGGCCTTGAAATAGTCGCGGCTGGTAAACATCGGCTCACCGATCAGGTTGAAGCTTTCGCCGATGGCCTCGTCGCGTTCCATCATCGCGATCAGCCCGTCCGAGACATCATCGGCCAGCACAAAGGGCAGGATATTGCGGCCATTGCCCCACAGCCTGACCGCACCGGCGCCATGCCAGCGCCCGATGCCCCAATGCTGCAACGGACCGCCGTCGCCCAGCACGATGCCGGGACGGGCGATGACCAGCCGCAGGCCCTGCGCCTGCATGGCAAGCAACCGTCGTTCGCCCTCGGCCTTTGAACGGGCATAGATGTTACGGCTTTCCATTTCGCCGAAATCGGTCGCCTCGGTGATCGTACGGGCAGGGTCGGACATATCATATGAGGCGATGGTGCCGGTGTGGATCAGGCGCCCGACCCCTGCGCGAAGCGCGGCGCGGCCGATATGCTCGGTCGTGGCGACGTCGTTCTCCAGCGCGGCCTGCCAGCTTTTGTCGGTCGATTTTGCAAGGTTGAAAACGCAGTCCATACCCTGCATCGCCTCGGTCAGCGCGTCCTCGTCGCGCAGCGAAACGCCGACAGTCTGGACGTGATCGGCCAAGTCGGCAAAGGGTCCGTTCCCGCCGCGGGACAGCACGCGCACCTCATGGCCACGCTCAACCAGCCTGCGGGTCAGGTTGCGGCCAATAAAGCCGGTGCCGCCGATTACCATGACGCGGGGCTGCGGCATCCCGGCGGGGCGGGCCGGCGCAGCGGGCAGGGCGGGCAGGCGTGCCAGCGCGTCGTCGATGCCCTGCATCACGTCTTGGGCCGATGCGGGGGCAAAGCGCGGATCAGGCTCGCCCGCGCGGATGCCGTCGTAAAAGGCCGAGATCGTGGCGCGGAAACTTAGACCATAAGGGCTTTTCTGGTTCAGGGATGCAGCCTGCCGGAAGGCATTGCGCAGCCCTTCGCGCAGATGCGACCCGGCACGTGACATCTCTTTGATCAGCGGGTTCAGCACCAGATCTGCGGTGTTGTCGCGGGTGATGACCAGCGCGTCCGCCGCATAATCCAGCCGCGCCATCCCGGCCGAGCCGCGCAGGCAGACCGAGCGGTCGTCAAAGGTTTCGACCAGCGACAGGTTGATCGTCACATCCACCTGACCGGCGCGGGCAAGGATGCGCCAGCTTTGCGGGCGCTTGTCGCCGCCGGGCAGGGTGATCCATTGGCCAAGGCTGACATGTTCGATCTCAAGTGGGCCGAACAGGTCCACCGCAAAGGAAAACGGATGCGGGCCCAGTTCACGCAGCAGGTTCTGCGTCTCGCGCAGCATCCACAGCCCATAGGGACCCGAGCGCAGCGGAACCAGCGGCAGTGCCCAGTTGATCTGTGCGCTTGAGACCAGCCCCAGATCACCTGCCTGCACCGCCTGCCTGAGCCGGCCATAACCGGGCAGGCCAAGAAAGTTGTGGCAGGCGCCAAGCTGACGGCCAGCGGCATCGGCTGCGGCGCGCATGGTGTCGATTTCGGCCACCGACAGGGCGACGGGTTTTTCAACCAGCACATACAGCCCTGCACCCAGGCATTTCACCGCCAGGTCGCAATGCAGGTTCGGAGGGGTCAGGATATGAACCACGTCACAGACTCCGGCCGCGATCATCTGGTCCAGATCGGTAAAGGCGGCGATGCCGTGGCTGGCGGCCAGTGCCCCGGCCGCGTCGCCGGCCGGGTCACAGACGGCGACCAGGCGCGCACCCGGCGCGGCCTTGATCGCATCGGCGTGCCACGAGGCGATATAGCCGGCCCCGATGATTCCGACGCGCAGCTCCGAAGTCATGGCAAACCCCTATTTGTACTCGATAATATGCATGTCATCGCCGCGCTGACGGCGGCGGAAATAGGTCAGCATTCCCCAAAGGCTGGGGATCTTGGCCAGCGTCAGCAGCGCGGCCTGTTCTACCGCCATAGGCCGGTCTTTTAGTCCGCGCCATGTCTTCCAGAAGGACAGGGCGTAAAGCGCCAGCACAGCCACTGACAACCAGCCGCTGACAAATAGCCCCAAAAGGAACAGCAGTGGCAGCACCAGCCCATAGACCCAGACCCGCAGTTTTTCGCGGCGGAAATGCGGCGGGTGCATCGCGCCGACCTGCGCAAAGCCGTGGCCATTGCGGATGGTGCGTTTCCACCACTGGCCAAAACGGGTCATGTCGGCGTCATGCCAGGTCATTTGCTTGGGCAGGCGCAACAGCTTCCAGCCTGCCTTGGCAAGACGCAGGCAGAATTCGTCGTCTTCGGCCGCGATTACGCCCGGGTCAAAGCCGCCGATCTGACGAAAGGCCGCGACGCGCACCATCATGTCGCCACCACAGGTGGCGATGGGGCCGGCGGGGCGGTGCCAGTCCACCTCGCACATCTGGTTATAGACAGATGCCGTTGGGCGGATCTCAGAGCGCCAGCCGGTCACCAGGCCAAGTTCGGGGTCGTCCTGCAAGGCGGCGGCACCGGCCCCGAGCCAGTCGGCCTCGACCCGGCAATCGCCGTCGACGAATTGCACAAGATCAAGCTCTCCGCCCTGCAGCAGCGCCTCGAACCCGGCATTGCGGGCGCGGGCGGCGGTGAATGGGCGGTTGCGGTCCAGCTCGACCACCGTAACGCCAAGGCTGCGGGCAAAGGCAACGCTGTCGTCGCCCGATCCGCTGTCAACATAAACGACCCGCTGGCACAGGGGCACCAGCGAGCGCAGGCAGGCCCTGAGCCTGTCGCCTTCGTTGCGGCCGATGGCTACCGCACCAAGTGTCGGTTCGCCCATGATTCCCCCGGTCTGATGCTGCGGCGAAGCTAGCCGCGCCGCCGCTTGCTCTACAATGCGGCAGGACCTGTCGTTATCGTCATGTTCCGGTGTGTGACTGTGCCGGATCGCACATCGCCGGGCGATCTGCGCCGACTAGGGGGTGATGTCGGGCGCGGCCAGTTCCTGTCGCAGGCTTTGGCGGGCCAGCGCCGAGATCAGGTCGGTCTGGGTCACGATGCCGACAATTCGCGGCCCGTCCAGCACCGGCACCGCGTCGCATTCCCCCGAGGCAAGCAGCGGCAGCAGCGCCGCGATGGGCGTATCGGGCGCAACATGCGGAGAATCGGTCTGCATGATCTCATGGGCGCGGGTGGGGTTCGAGCGGCGCGGGTTCAGCAGGTCCGACATGGCGGACAGGAACCGGCGGTCGTGACGAAAGGCGTCCTCGCGCGCGCGGCGGATCAGATGCAGCTGAAAGATGACGCCGCGAAACTGATTGTCATCCTCGACCACCGGCAGTGAGGTAAAGCCGTGGCGGCGAAAGATATCGGCGACCTGCACCAGCCGGGTCTGAGGCGACACGGTGACAAGGTCGCGCGACATCACATCCGCCGCTGTCAGCGGGCCGGTATGATGGGTGGCTGCCTGCAATTCGGCGGCTCCGATCAGCCGGGCCAGATCCTCGACCCCCAGGTTCAGGGACTGGCGATAGCGTTGCAGGATCTCGGTCAGTTCCTCTCGGGACAGGCCCAGCCGCTCCATCGCCGGGTGATCGGCGGTGCCATGTGGTCCCGGCTCGTCGAACTGGCGAAAAGGATAGCGCCGCCCGGTCAGCCGGGCATAGATCATCGCAAAGCCGACCAGCGCGACCGTCCCGGCCAGAACCGGGGCCAGCACAAAGTGAAAGCCAAGCTCGCGGATTGCATCGGGGCTTAGCGCCGCCGTCATGGCGACAGCACCCGCCGGGGGATGCACCGCCCGCAAAAGGATCATTGCCGTGATCGTCGCCCCGACAGCCAGCGCAATGCAAAGCGCCGTGTCAGACGTCAGCATACAGGCAAGCACGCCGACGGCCGCGGCGATCGCATTGCCGACCACTGCCGACCAGGGCTGCGCCAGCGGGCTGTTCGGCACGGCAAAGACCAGCACCGAGGTCGCACCAAACGGGGCGATCATGTAAAGTCCCAGCTGCAGGTCAATCGCCGGGGACAGCAAAAACAGGCCCGAGATGCCCAGCCCTGCCAATGCGCCGATACCCGCCCGCAGTGCCTCGCGCGCCGAGCCGGGCGCAATCGCCGGCCCAAGTGCCTGCGCAATCTGATGCAGCACGGCCCCGGCCGGTCTGGTCATCTGGGTTAATCCTTCGCGCCTGCCCGGAAAACGGGCTTCCGATGCGCCTAATTGTCGCAGGAACGGGCAGGTTGCAAGTCCCCGGAAGGGCTGAGCGGCAATGACCTCAGCCCAGACGGGCAAAGGCCTCCAGCACAGCGCGTTCGGATTGGTTCAGGTAATCATCAAGCATCCGTGCGGCTGCGGCGGGGTCCCCACGCTCAAGTTTGCCCAGAATTTCGGCATTGCGGGGGATATAGGGCTGGTGCAGCAGTTCGGGGCTGTCGAGCAGACCAAAGGCCAGCCGCAGCTCGGCGATGATCTGGGTAAAGAACTGGATCAGTCGCGGGCTGTCGGTCAGGGCGACGATCGCGGCGTGAAATTCCATATTGGCGCTGCCAACGCCGCGCCAATCGGGGATCTTTTGCAGCTCTTTCGCCTGTTCCACCGCGTTATGCATGCGGGTGACGGCGGCATGGCCGGGCCACGCCTGCGCAAGGGCCGGCACCTCGATCAGCCGCCGCACGCGATAGATATCAAGGATCGAGGCCATCGAGGGTACCGCGACGAAAACCCCCCGGTTCGGCTCATGCCTGAGGATGCCTTCGCGGGTCAGCAGACGGAATACCTCGCGCAGCGTATTGCGCGAGATTTCAAGTTCGGCCGCAAGCCGTGCCTCGGACAGGCGCTGGCCGGGCACCAGGGTCCCGCCGGTGACCTGATCGCGCAGCCGGGCAGCGATGCCCTCGGCAAGGCTTAGGGAAGAGTCGCGGCTGTCCGCTGGCGCGGCGGGTTCCTTGGTCATGGACTGGCGGTCTGGGGCTCGTGCGAGAAAGGTCCGGCGATCTTGGCCGAGAGGCGCAGGGCAGACAAGGCATCGTACGACGATTCGACGGTTTTTCTGGTCCTGCGCAAGCGGGAACAGTATCAGGAGATGGGACAAAAAACTGGCAAAATGCCCAGCATATGGGCAAATCGTTCTTGTCTTCGAAAAAAATTGTTCAACAATATCGCATGGAATGTCAAATTATCGTTGACGGATTGTCTTGTTGAATTCACATTCAGGTATTCCCAAGACGCACTCCACCCTTGCAGCAGGAGCAAGACCGATGGCCGAATCCGTCAACTCCCCCTCTGCCGCCTCAGCCGCCGCGCGCGGTGGGTTCATGGCGGCGATCTTCCTGATGGCGACTTCGGCCATCGGGCCGGGTTTCATCACCCAGACCGCGACTTTTACGGCAAAGCTGGGCGCTGCCTTTGCCTTTGCCATTCTTGCGTCGATCCTGATCGACTTTGTGGTGCAGCTGAACATCTGGCGCATCACCGCGCTGACGCGGCGCAATGCCTCGGACACCGCCAATGCGGCGATCCCCGGCGCGGGCTATCTGCTGGCGATTCTGGTGCTGATCGGCGGGCTGGCCTTTAACATCGGCAATATCGCCGGGGCAGGGCTTGGTCTGAACGCGATGTTCGGGCTTGAGCCCAAGATCGGCGGTGCACTGTCGGCGGCGCTGGCCATCGGTATCTTTCTGTCGCGCCGGGCGGGGCTGCTGCTTGACCGTTCGCTGATCGCGCTGGGGCTGTTGATGATCGTGATGACGCTGATCGTCGCCTTTGTGTCGAACCCACCGGTGGGCGAGGCGCTGCGCCAGATGGTGCTGCCCGAGATCGTCGATTTCGCGACCATTACCACCATCGTGGGCGGCACTGTGGGCGGCTATATCACCTATTCCGGCGCGCATCGCCTGCTGGACAAGGGGCTGGTGGGCGAGCACAATCTTGCCGCCGTCACCCGCGCCTCGCTGACCGGGATCGCGGTGACCGGCGTGATGCGTTTCGTGCTGTTCCTCGCCATTCTTGGCGTCGTCGCCTCGGGCGTGACGCTGGATCTGTCGGGTCAGGCTGCGAACCCCGCCGCGCAGGCTTTTGCCGTGGTGCTGGGCGATTGGGGCATGCGGATCTTTGGCCTGATCTTCTGGGCTGCCGCCATCACCTCGGTCATCGGCGCGGCCTATACTTCGGTCAGCTTCCTCGTTGCCTTCCGCAATATGAGCGATCGTGACCGCAACATCGCCACGGTGATCTTTATCGCCATCTCGCTGGCGGTCTATCTGTCGCTTGGCACCGCGCCGGCCGCCATTCTGGTCTTTGTCGGCGGTTTCAACGGGCTGATCCTGCCCATCGGCCTGACCATCTTTACCTATATCGGTTTTGCGCGCGCCGATCTGATGGGCGGGCATATCTATAACCGGCCGCTGCTTGTCGCCAGCGCGCTGGTCTGCGCCCTGACCTGGTATATGGGCATTAAATCCATCGGCCCGATCTTTGCCTTCCTGGGCGCCTGAACCATGATCGCGGTGGGCCCGTCCGGGCCTGCCGCCCGAATTCCCGGAGGAACACATGACCCGCAACATCGACCTGAACAGTGATCTGGGGGAAGGCTATGGCGCCTGGAAGATGGGCGATGACGCCACAATGCTGGGCATCGTCAGCTCGGCCAATGTTGCCTGCGGCTTTCACGCCGGCGATCCGCTGACCATCCTTGCCACCGTGCGTGAGGCGGCGGCGCGTGGCGTGGCCGTCGGGGCTCATGTCTCCTATCCCGACCGTGTAGGCTTTGGTCGCCGCCCGATGGATGTGACCCATGCCGAGCTGGTCGCGGATGTGATCTATCAGATCGGCGCGCTGCAAGGCATCTGTGCCAGCGCCGGCACCCGCGTCAGCTACGTCAAGCCGCATGGCGCGCTTTACAACACCATCGCCGTTGAGCCCAAACAGGGCGCGGCGGTGATCGAGGGGATCAAGGCCGTTGATCCGGGGCTTGCCATGATGGGCCTTGCCGGGTCGCAGATCCTGACGCAAGCGGCCGAAGCGGGGCTGCCCACCATTGCCGAAGCCTTTGCCGACCGCGCCTATCGTCCCGATGGCCAGCTGGTCTCACGCCGCGAGGCGGGGGCGGTCCTGCACGACCCCGAGGCGGTCGCTGCACGCATGTTGCGCCTTGCCACCGAGGGCAAGATCGAGGCGGCAGACGGTTCGACCCTGCATCTTCATGCTGACAGCATTTGCGTGCATGGCGACAGTCCCGGGGCGGTGGCCATGGCTGCCCGTATCCGCGAGGTGCTGCTGGCGGGTGGGGTAGCGATTGCCCCGGCCGCGGGGGGCGCGGCATGACGTTGCTGCCCGATCCTGCCTTGGCCCGTGCGGCCCGGCTGGCCTGCCGCGAGGGCGCTGCGCGTCCGACCGCGGGCATGGCACCGGGGTTCACCCAGTGCAACATGATCTCGCTGCCCAGGGACTGGGCCTGGGATTTCCTGCTTTATGCGCAGCGTAACCCCAAGCCCTGCCCGGTGCTGGACGTGACCGACCCCGGCAGCCACCGTACGGCTTTGGCTCCGGACGCTGATCTGCGTACCGATATCCCGCTTTATCGCATCTGGCGTGACGGTGAGCTGGTCGAAGAAACCCCCGACGCGACCGCAGCATGGGCCGAGCATCCCGATCTGGTGACCTTTCTGATCGGCTGCTCGTTCACCTTTGAAACCCCGCTGCAACAGGCAGGGATCGAGATCCGCCACATCTCGCAGGGCTGCAACGTACCGATGTTCCTGACCGACCGCGATTGCCGGTCGGCGGGGCGGTTGCAGGGCAAGATGGTCGTCTCGATGCGCCCCATCCCGGCTGCGCGCGTGGCCGAGGCGGCGATGATCTCGGGCCGTACCCCGGCGGTACATGGTGCGCCTGTCCATATCGGCGCGCCCGAGGCCTTGGGCATCGCCGGTCTTGCGCGGCCCGATTTCGGCGATCCGGTCGAGGTCAGGCCGGGCGAAGTGCCGGTGTTCTGGGCCTGCGGCGTGACCCCGCAGGCAGCGGTCATGGCGTCGAAACCGCCCTTTGCCATTACCCATGCGCCGGGCTACATGTTCATTACCGACGTGCCGGACACGCATTGGCAGGTATGAGCATGCGTTTTCTGCCTGTCGGTCCCCGCACATTTCTGGCCGAGCTTGAGGATCTGGATCAGACGCTGGCGCTGTTTGACGCGCTGCTGGCCGATCCGGTGCCCGGCGTGGCCGAGATCATCCCGGCTGCGCGGACGCTGATGATTCGCACTGCCCCCGGCGTTTTTGCCGATGGTCGGCTGGCCAGCGCAATTCTGGCGCGCCAGCCCGCCCCCGGCACGCCGCCCAATGCGCGCGCCAGCGAAACGGTCGAGCTGCCCGTGACCTATGGTGGCGAGGATCTGGCCGATGTCGCCGCCCATATGGGGCTAAGCGAGGCCGAGGTTATCACAGCCCATCAAGAGGCCACCTGGCAGGTCGCCTTTTGCGGCTTTGCGCCCGGGTTTGCCTATATGACCTGCGATGATGCGCGTTTCGATCTGCCGCGCCGTCCTGCGCCGCGCACCCGCATTCCTGCGGGTTCGGTGGCGCTGGCCGGGCGTTTTTGCGGCGTATATCCGCAGGAAACCCCCGGCGGCTGGCAGCTGATTGGCCAGACCGAAGTGCCGATGTGGGATCTGGACCGCGATCCACCCGCGCTGCTGCGTCCCGGCGTGCGCTGCCGTTTCGTGGCGCGAAGGGCCGAGGTCCACCCCTCTGCCGCGATTCCCCAGCCGCGGCCTGCCAAAGGGCTGCGCGTGATCTCGACCGCCTTTCCGATGGTTTTTCAGGACGAAGGACGGCCCGGTCAGGGCGGGCAGGGGGTTTCGGCCTCGGGCGCGCTTGATATGGGCGCGGCTCGGCGTGCAAACCGCGCGGTTGGCAATGCCTCGGACCTGCCGGTTCTTGAAATCACGCTGGGTCCTGTCCGGCTATGTGCCGACCTGCCCATGACCCTGGCGCTGACCGGCGCGGGACAGGCAAGCGTGGCTGGACATTCCATCCCGCGCGGCGCGGCCTTTGCCGTGGACGCGGGGGATGAGATCACGATTGATCCGCCTCAGGCCGGGATGCGCAGCTATCTGGCCCTGCGTGGCGGTTTCCGGGTTGCGCCGGTTCTTGGCTCGGCCGCGACTGATACGCTGGCCCATGTCGGCCCCGATCCCGTTACGGCGGGTGCGGTGCTTGCCCCCGGCAATCATTCGGCCGTCGCCGTGGTGGCCGAGGGGATCGAGCCCGAGTTGCCCCAACCCGGTGATCTGGTCGAACTGCCCGTGATGCTGGGTCCTCGCGCCGATTGGTTCACGCCCGCAATGATCCGGCATTTCCTGACGCAGGAATGGCTGGTGACGCCGCAAAGCTCGCGCGTTGGCATTCGTTTGCAGGGCGATGCGATCACGCGTGAGGACGCGGCCGAGCTGCCCTCGGAAGGGACCGAGACCGGGGCGATCCAGATCCCCCATTCCGGTCAGCCGGTGCTGTTTCTGGCCGACCATCCCCTGACCGGAGGTTATCCGGTCATTGCCACCCTGCGCCCCGAGGCGCTGGATCTGGCCGGGCAGATCCCGCCCGGCGCCCGCATCCGCTTTACCGCCCGCGCCGATTTCGCACCCATCACGCCAGAGAGGCCCGCATGACCATTTTCGCCACCGGCCCCACCCGCCCGATCCGCCGCCTGCTGATCGCCAACCGGGGCGAAATCGCCGTCCGGGTGATCCGCGCCTGCCGTGACGAGGGTATCGAAAGCATCGCCGTCTATGCCGATGCCGACCGCGATGCGATCTTTGTGCGCATGGCCGATCAGGCACATGCCCTTGGCGGCGATATCCCGGCCGAGACCTATCTGGATGCGGAAAAGATCATCGCCATCGCCCGGGCGGCGGGGGCTGATGCGATCCATCCTGGTTATGGTTTCCTGTCCGAGCGCGCGGATTTTGCCCAGGCTGTGCAGGATGCCGGGATGATCTGGATCGGTCCGGACCCCAGCGTGATCGAGGCGCTTGGCGACAAGATCGAGGCCCGCCGCATTGCCGAATCCGTTGGTGCACCACTGGTTGCCGGCACGCCCGGCCCGGTCGAAAGCGCAGCCGATGCGCTGGAGTTTGCCCGCGAACACGGCCTGCCGATCGCCATCAAAGCCGCTTTCGGCGGTGGCGGGCGCGGTATGAAGGTCGCATGGCGGCTGGAAGAGGTCGAAGAGCTTTTCGAATCGGCAACGCGCGAGGCGCTGACAGCCTTTGGTCGTGGTGAATGCTTCATCGAGCAATTCCTTGACCGTCCGCGCCATGTCGAGGTGCAGGTGCTGGCCGACAAGCACGGCACGGTCAAGGTGATCGGCACCCGTGACTGTTCCTTGCAACGGCGCAACCAGAAGCTGGTCGAAGAGGCCCCGGCCCCCTTCCTGAGTGACGACCAGCGCGCGCGGCTGCATGATTCCGCCCGCGCCATCTGTGCTCATGCCGGTTATTCGGGGGCGGGGACGGTCGAATATCTGCTGTCCGCGAATGGCACGATCTCATTTCTTGAGGTCAACACCCGCCTGCAGGTCGAACATCCGGTGACCGAGGAAACCACCGGTATCGACCTGGTCCGCGGTATGATCCGCGTCGCGCAGGGTGCACGGCTGGCCGACGAATCGGTGCCCGAGCCGCGCGGCCATGCCATCGAGTTCCGCATCAATGCGGAAGATCCGGCCCGGGGGTTCCTCCCCACTCCCGGGCCGGTCGAGGTGTTCGATGCCCCTTCTGGGCCGGGCATCCGGCTGGACAGCGGCGTGACACAGGGTTCGGTGGTGCCGGGCAGCTTTGATTCGATGATGGCCAAGCTGATTGTTACCGGAGCGACCCGGCAAGAGGCCCTGCAACGGGCCCAGCGGGCGCTGCGCGAGTTCCGTATCGAAGGCGTGGCCTCGGTCCTGCCTTTTGCCCGCGCGGTGCTGGACCAGTCCGATTTCCGCGCCGAGGGCGGTGATTTCCGCGTTCATACCCGCTGGATCGAGACCGACTTTGCCGACGCCTTGGCCAAGGCGGTCGCGCCTCATGCCCGCGTCGCCCCGGCCCCGCAGGCACCGCTGTTGCGTCTTGCGGTCGAAATCGACGGCAAGCGGCACGAACTGGGCCTGCCAGCGAATCTGCTGGCCGCGTTGCCGGCGGGGGGCGCTGCTGTCCCGCAGGTTGCCAAGGCCGAGGTGGATGCCGCAGTGCTGACAGCCCCGGTTCCCGGCACGCTGACGCTGTGGCAGGTCGAGGATGGGGCCGAGGTCGAAGAGGGTCAGCTTGTCGCTGTGATCGAGGCGATGAAGATGGAAACCCGTATCGAGGCCCATCAATCGGGCAAGCTGACTCGGATCGCCGAACAGGGCGCGGTCCTTGCCTTTGGGGCGCCCTTGGCGCGGATCAGCTAAGGCGCTTTGACATTCCCCGGCGGGCCGTGCCAATTCGGCGTCAAGGTGCCCGCCGGGAAAGATCATGAGCCTGCCGAAACGCCGCCTTTTGACCTTCGCGCTGGCCGCTTTTGGCGGTGTGGTCTTTCTGCTGCTGCATCTGCCGTTGCCGATGCTGCTTGGCCCGATGCTGGCCTGTCTGATCGCGGCGCTTGTGGGCGTGCCTTTGGCTGGGGCGGGACAGTTCGGCATCTTCATGCGCACCATCCTTGGCGTGGCGGTCGGTGCTTCGATCACGCCCGGCGTTCTGGCCGAGTTGCCCGATGTCGCTGCCTCGCTGCTGTTCGTGCCGGGCTTCATCGCGGTGATCGCGCTGGTCGGCTATCCGCTGTTTCGCCGCGTCTTTGGTTTTGATCATGCGACGGCATGGTACGGGGCAATGCCCGGCGGGTTGCAGGACATGCTGGTTTTTGGCGAAGAGGCGGGCGGTGATATCCGCGCTCTGTCGCTGATCCATGCGACTCGGGTGCTGGTGATCGTCACCGTCGCGCCGCTGATCATGACGACATGGTGGGGTGTGGACCTGTCCCAGCCCCCCGGTGCGCCGATGCGTGCCACCGGCCTTACCGAGATCGCGTTGATGATTGCTGCGGGCCTGATCGGCTGGAAGGTCGCCGAGCGGCTGGGCCTGTTCGGGGCCTCGATCCTTGGGCCGATGGTGCTGACTGCGGCGCTGTCGCTGTCGGGGCTGATCACGCATCGCCCTCCGGCCGAGATGATACAGGCCGCGCAATTTTTCATCGGCATCGCGGTGGGGGTGAAATACGCCGGCATTACCCTGCGCGAACTGCGTCTGCATGTGACGGCGGGCATCGTCTATGCGCTGTTTCTGGCCGCGATCAGCCTGATCTTTATCGAGGCGATCGTGCATCTGGGTCTTGCCTCGGGGCTGGACGCATTTCTGGCATTTTTGCCCGGCGGACAGGCCGAGATGGTGGTCATTGCCCTGATCGCCGGGGCCGATCTGGCCTATGTCGTCAGTCACCATCTGCTGCGGATGATCATCGTCATCCTGCTGGGTCCGGTGGTGGGTAAGCTGCTGGGACGGCGTTAGCCGCGGGCCAGGGAAAAAGGGGAGTATCCGCATGAGTCATCGCATCCTGAAAGCCGCCGAACACCGCCGCATGCCGTGGAAGAATGGTCGGGGCGAGACGGTCGAGGTCGCCGTTCACCCCCACGGCGCGGGGCTGGCTGATTTCGGCTGGCGTATCAGCATGGCCGGAGTGAGCGAGGACGGTGATTTCTCGATCTTTCCCCAGATCGACCGGACGCTTGCCGTGCTGACCGGCGAGGGGATCGAGCTGCATGTTCAGGGTACGCCGACCCGGCAACTGACGCCTGATTCCGAACCGATGGCCTTTGCCGCCGATGTGCCGACCTCGGCGCGGCTGCTGGCCGGGCCGATCACCGATCTGAACGTGATGACCCGGCGCGGCGCCTTTACCCACCGGCTGACACGGCTAAGCACGCAGGCCACCGGCGCGCCGCAGTGGCGGCTGCTACTTGCCACCGCGCCGGTAACGCTGGAATTCGCGGGTAAGACGATGGCGCTGGAGCCGCTGGATGCGCTTTATTGTGAGGGGGCCGAGGCGGCCTTGCCGGTCGGCCCCGCCCCTGACCTTTGGTTGATCGAGATCGACGACGCCTAATCGGCCCGGTTGCTCAGCAACAGATCGCGGCCGGCAAATATGCCGCCGACGCATTCCATCTTGAAGCGTTCGGCGTCGCGGCCGCGGATCTCTTCCATGACCTCGTCGACCTCGTCAGGGTCATCGCCCAGCTGCAACAGCGCCTCGCGTCCCATGACAAAGGCGCTTTCCAGCGTTTCGCGCAGCTGAAAATCGGCCCCGGCCTCGATCAGTTCCAGCGCATGCTCGCGGTCAAAGGCGCGGGCGATGACCGGCACCAGCGGGAATTCGTGCTTGATCAGCTCGACGATGCGGGTGGTGGCCTCGCGGTCGCCGGGAACGGCGATGATCAGGCTGGCGTTCCCCGCCCCGGCAGAGTGCAGGATGTCCAGCCGCGCCCCGTCGCCATACCAGATCTTGAAGCCGAATTCATTGGCGTCGCGGATGGTCTGGGGGTCCTTCTCGATGATCGAGATGGAGTGGCCGCGCGCGATCAGCGGCTGGCTGATGATCTGACCCATACGGCCGAATCCGATCATCAGGACCCGTGCCTCTAACCCCTGCGCGGCCTCGACCCCGTCAAGCGATGGTGCGGGTTTCGGTGCCAGACGATCATGCAGAATGACCATCAGCGGTGTCAGCACCATCGAGACGATGACAATGGCGGTCAGCACCGCGTTGTTCTGGCCGTTGATAATGCCGAATTGCATGGCGCTGGAGTACAGCACAAAGGCGAATTCGCCGCCCTGCGCCATCAGCACCGCGCGTTCCAGCGCCTCGGACCGGCTGGCGCGCAGCGTCCGGCCTACGCAATAGATCACCAGCATCTTCAGCAGCATATAGGCTGGCACGCAGATTGCGATCAGTGCCCAGTTTCCGGCGATGATGCGCAAATCCAGCGCCATGCCGACGCCAAGGAAGAACAGGCCCAAAAGCAGGCCGCGGAACGGTTCGACATCGGCTTCAAGCTGGTGGCGAAAGCTTGATTCCGACAACAGCACCCCGGCCAGGAACGCGCCCATCGCCATCGACAGCCCGCCCCATTGCATGAGCAGTGCCGAGCCCAGCACCACCAGCAGCGCCGCGGCGGTCATCACCTCGCGCCCGCCAAAGCGCGCCAGAAAGGCGAACATCGGGTTCAGCAGATAGCGCCCCGCCGCAACCAGCGCGGCGATGCAGCCCAGCCCGATGGCAACGCCGGCAAGGCGCTGGGGCAGGGTGACCTCTTCTCCTCCCGGGGCCAGAAAGGCGACCATTGCCAATAGGGGGACGATGGCCAGATCCTCAAACAACAGGATGGCGATGATGCGGCGGCCTTTGGGCAGGGCGATTTCATTGCGCTCGGCCAGCATCTGCATGACGATGGCGGTCGAGGTCAGCACGAAGCCGGTGCCCGAGACAAAGCTGGCCGCGACCGGGAAACCCAGCGCCAGCCCCACGCAGGTCAGCAATGCGATGGCCAGCAGCACCTGCGCAAAGCCAAGGACGAATATCTCGCCCCGCATCGCCCAGATGCGCGACGGCTGCATCTCCAGCCCGATAACGAACAGAAACAGCACCACGCCCAGTTCGGCGACATGGATGATCGCCTGTGGGTCGTGGAAAAAGCCAAGGCCAAAGGGTCCGATCGCCAGCCCCGCCGCCAGATAGCCCAGGACCGAGCCCAGGCCCATCTTGCGAAACAGGGGGACCGCCAGCACCGCTGCCGCCAGCAAGACCACCACGCTGAGCAGCGGCAGGCCGCCACCATGCCCTGCCGCCTCGGCGGCGGCTGTTACCTCTGTTGCCATTTACCCTCCGTTCGCGCTCTGTTTCGGGTCAGCCTATACCGGGCCTTGCCGATCACAAAGCACCATGCTCAGCGCCAACCAAGCGCGGGGGCGATGTGTTTCAGCACGGCCTCGATGACATGGGCGTTGTAATCGACGCCAAGCTGGTTCGGCACGGTCAAAAGCAGGGTGTCAGCCTCGGCGATGGCCTCATCGGCGCGCAGCTCTTCGATCAGGCGGTCGGGCTCGGCTGCGTAGTTGCGACCAAAGATCGAGCGGGTCCGTTCGATAAAGCCGACCTGGTCGCTGTCCTGCCCGCCGCGACCGAAATAGCGGCGGTCGCGGTCGTCGATCAGCGGAAAGATCGAGCGGCTGACCGAAACGCGCGGCTCATGTTCATGCCCCGCCGCTGCCCATGCCTCGCGAAAGGCGCGGATCTGTTCGGCCTGCTGGATGTGAAATGGCTGGCCCGTCTCATCGGTTTTCAGGGTCGAGCTTTGCAGATGCATCCCCAGCCGCGCCGCCCAGCGGGCGGTATCGTTCGACGCCGCCCCCCACCAGATGCGCTGACGCAAACCGGCCGAATGCGGCTCGATCCGCAAGAGGCCCGGCGGGTTGGGAAACATCGGGCGCGGGTTCGGACGGGCAAAGCCGTGACCTTCGATCACGTTCAGAAACATCTCGGCATGGCGGCGGGCCATGTCGGCATCGCTTTCACCATCGGCGGGCGAATAGCCGAAATAGCGCCAGCCCTCGATTACCTGTTCGGGTGAGCCGCGCGAGATGCCAAGTTGCAGTCTTCCCTGCGAAATCAGATCGGCAGCCCCGGCGTTCTCTGCCATGTAAAGCGGGTTTTCATAGCGCATGTCGATGACGGCTGTGCCGATCTCGATGCGGCTGGTACGCGCGCCTACTGCCGCCAGCAGCGGGAAAGGCGAGGCAAGCTGGCGGGCGTAGTGATGGACGCGGAAATAGGCACCGTCCGCGCCCAGTTCCTCGGCCGCAACCGCAAGCTCGATCGATTGCAGCAGCGTGTCCTGTGCGCTGCGGCTTTGTGAGCCGGGTTCGTCCGACCAATGACCAAAGGACAGAAATCCGATCTTTTTCACGGGGTCGCCTCGGTGGTTGCGGGGGGATGCTGGGACAGGGGGGCCTGCCATGGCGGGCGGTGCAGCTCGGCTGCCAGATGGTCGACAAACCGGCGCAGCTTGGCAGGCATGGGGGAAACCGGGGGCCAGACCGCGACCACGGGCAGCGGCCTTGTGTCAAAGCCCTCAAGCACCCGCTCCAGCCGCCCGTCGGCAAGCGCGGGCGCGGCGATGAAACCGGGCAGGATGGCCAGACCAAGCCCCCCGATCGCCATGTCGCGGATCGCCTCGCCATTGTTCATCGACAGCCGTCCCTGCACGACCGGGGACACAAAGCGGTCGCGGTCCTGAAACTGCCATAGCTGGCTGTTAGGCAGGTGGCTGTAGCCGATCACCTCATGATCGCGCAGATCGGCCAGTGTCCGGGGCCGACCCTTGCGTTCCAGATAGGCGGGGCTGGCGCAGACGACGCTTTCATCTTCGCACAGCTTGCGCTGCATCAGCGCCCTGTCGCGCATTTTGCCGATGCGGATGCCGATGTCGAAACCCTCGCGCGCAAGGTCCCGGGCGCGGTCGTCGTAATCGACGCTGATCTCAAGCTCGGGGTTCAGGGCGGCGAAACGGGCGATGATCGGACCCAGATGCATCACGCCAAAGGTCATCGGTGCGGCAATCGACAGGCTGCCGCGCAAGGGGGCAAGCCCGTCCATATCCCATGCGGTGCTTTCGGCGGCGGCAATCAGCTCGGTCAGCGCGGGGCGCAGACGTTCGGCCAGACGCAAAGCGGCCTCGGTCGGGGTGATGCGGCCGGCGTTGCGGCGAAACAGCGCCGCGCCCAGCGTGCCCTCAAGATCGGTGATCCGCTTGCTGACCACAGATTTAGACAGGTTCAGACGGGCGGCGGCGGCGGTGACGGTGCCAAGCTCCATCACCGTCAGAAATGTCTCAAGATCGTTCAGGTCATAGCGCATGGCGCAAGCTTACCTGCTGTGCCGGCGTTCGCAATAGGCGAACACAAGGTTCGCCGCCGCTGCTGTGGTGGAAACGGCCCCCATGCCCGATATTGGTGCCAAGAGAAAGGAGGCCCATCATGGAGCTCACCGGAATTCACCACCTGACGGCGATCACGGCGAATGCGCCCGGCAACAAACGGTTCTATACCGACACGCTGGGGCTGAGGCTGGTGAAAAAGACCGTCAATCAGGACGATACCAGCGCCTATCACCTGTTTTATGCTGACGGGCTGGCCCGTCCCGGCACTGACCTGACCTTTTTTGACTGGCCGGCAGCGCCTGAGCGGCGCGGGACGCATTCGATCAGCCGCACCGGATTGCGGGTTGCGGGCGACAGTCTGGACTTCTGGGCCGGGCGGCTGGCTGACCGCGGGCTGAGCCTTGGGCAGATTGCATCCCTCGACGGTCGCGCGAGCCTTGATTTCGAGGACCCCGAGGGCCAGCGTTTCCGTCTGACCGAGGATGCACCCGATGCCGTGACCGCGCCTTGGGAGAAAAGCCCGGTGCCGGCGCAGCATCAGATCCACGGGCTGGGGCCGATCACCATTTCGGTACCTGAACTTGCCCCGACCGAGCTCGTGCTGACCCAGGTCATGGGCCTGCGCAAGGTCCGCGACTATGCCAGCCCCGACGGGCAGGGCACGGTCCATGTCTATGAGATGGGGCAGGGCGGCCCTTCGGCCGAGCTGCATGTTGCGGTCCAGCCCGATCTGCCGGTGGCGCGTCCGGGTGCGGGCGGGGTGCATCACGTTGCTTTCCGCGTGCCCGACAAACCGGCGATCCACGAATGGGCGCGGCGTCTGTCCGATATGCGGGTGCCAAACTCGGGCGAGGTCGAGCGTTACTATTTCCGCTCGCTCTATTTCCGCGAACCGGGTGGAAACCTGTTCGAGATCGCCAGCGACGACCCCGGTTTCGCCGTGGATGAGCCGTTGGAGAGCCTTGGCGAAACGCTGTCGCTGCCGCCCTTCCTGGAAGGTCAGCGCGCGATGATCGAGGCGCGACTGAAACCGCTGGACTAAGACGTACCCCCTGACATGAAAGGCCGTCGGAGCGATCCGGCGGCCTTTTTCATATGGCCCGGCGCCGATGGGAACGGTTGCGACCGACGGGTGTTTGGTTCCATCCTGACACACGCAACAGGACATAGGGGGAGTGGGGAATGATCCAGCCGGACACGGACAAGCCTGTCTCAGAGCTGATTGACGCCCGGATCACAGAGCTGGGGGACTGGAGGGGTGAGACGCTGGCGCAGTTGCGCACCCTGATCCACGAGGCCGATCCCGAGGTGGTCGAGGAATGGAAATGGCGCGGCGTGCCGGTCTGGTCGCATGACGGCATCATCTGCACGGGCGAGACCTATAAGCAGGTGGTCAAGATGACCTTCGCCAGGGGTGCGTCGCTTGAGGATCCCTCGGGTCTGTTTAACGCCGGTCTGGAGGGTAACACCCGCCGCGCCATCGATCTGCGCGCGGGTGACCAGATCGACGCCGGGGCGCTGAAGGCGCTGATCCGTGCCGCCGTGGCCCTGAACCAGAGCAAGAAAAAGGGGCGGCCAGAATGACCGCCCCGTCTTTTTGCTGATCTGACCGCCTTAGGCGGTTTTGGCACGCTGGGCGATGGTCGCCTCGGCCCACCAGTTCAGTTCATCGAGCATGGCGTTGAGCGAGGGCAGCAGGTTCGCCTCGACCTCGGTCATCTCGCCATTGGCGCCCAGCGGCGAGACCTTGAAGAAATCGCCCCCGCCCAGATGCACGGCATGGCGCAGCGGCACCATCTGCAACTCGACCGCGATGCCGCGCAAATGCTCGATGGCGCGGGCAGCACCGACGCCGCCATAACCCATGGCTGCCGCCGGTTTGTGGTTCCATTCCTTATAAGCCTGATCCAGCGCGTTCTTGAGCGAGCCGCTGACCGAGTGGTTATATTCCGCAGTGACAAAGATATAGCCGTCGAACTCGGCAAGCTTTTGTTGCCATTTCACCGCGCGTGGGTCCTGCGACGGCACCCACAGGTTCGAGGCGACCTCGTCAAAAAGCGGCAGGTCATAGTCGCGCAGATCGACCAGTTCAAAGGTCATGTCCTCGCGCTTTTGCGCATTCTCCAGCAGCCAGGCGGCGGGTTTGTCGGCAAAGCGTGCGGCGCGGGTCGAGCCGATGATAATGGCGATATGGGGTTTGCGGGTCATGTTCGTGATCCTTTGTGATGATCTTTCGGGGGCCGGTTGCGGCCTTGGATAACTGTCGTGGTCTTAACCTGCCCCCTGCGGGGTTTCCGGGCAAGCCAACCGGCATCGGATACAGTGTTCGATATTTTGGAACGGCCTGATGTCTGGGCAGAAACGGACAGGCGGGCCTTTTGACCCGCCTGCCGCTGTCATTCCCGGGGTGCCTGTCAGGCGCGGTCGATCCAGCTTTTCCCCTGTGCCAGATCCTCGGGCTGCAGCTCGTGCCCGGCGTCGAGCGTTTGCACCTCAAGCGCCGCGCCGCCATCCTGCAAGGCCCGTTCAAGCGCCGGTGCCATGCGCGCAAAGGGGTCACGCGCCCCGGTCAGCATCAGCACGCGACTGTCCTTTAGCGCCTGCGGCTCAAGGGTGGGGGGCTCTTCCAGCACCTGAATGCCCCGCAGCAGGACCGCACTGCGGATCAGGCCGGGATAAAGCTGCATCAGCGCCCCAAGCAGGTTCGCGCCGTTCGAATAGCCCAGATAGGTCAGTGCCGCCGGGTCCAGATCATAGGCCCGCGCCGCCTCGGCGATGAAGCCGGCAAAAGCTTCGGCCTCGGCCCGGATATCGGCCTGATCATAGGTCACGGCGTCATGGCGGCGGAACCAGCGGTTGATGCCTTCCTCGGATGAGCGGCCGCGCACGCCCAAAAGCGTGGCATTCGGTGCCATGCGATGGGCAAGCGGCATCAGATCGGATTCATTACCGCCGGTACCGTGCAGCAGGACGATGGTTTTGCCGTCCGGGCTGTCCGGCCGGTGAAAGCGATGGACGAAATGCAGGTCTCGCATCGGTTGCCTTTCCTTTCCCGGAAGGGAGAATTGCGGCAGGATCACGCGCAGATCTTCGGCGCGGGCCGCGTCATGGGGCGGGACGAACAGCGTCTCGCCCAGATGTTCGGGGGCCTCGTCCACGGTGAATCCGGGGGCGTCGGTCGCATATTCCAAAAGTGTCCCCGCCGGTTCGCGCACATAAAGCGACAGGAAATATTTCCGGTCGTGCACGCTGGTCGCGTCGGTGCCCTTAAGCGCAAGCCGCATCTGACGCACAGCATCGGCATCGGCTGCGCGAAAGGCGACGTGATCCAGAATGCCGGTGCCGGGGATGCCGGGGAAAAATCCGGTGGCATCG
Organism: Paracoccus kondratievae; assembly: GCF_009301415.1. GTDB lineage: Bacteria > Pseudomonadota > Alphaproteobacteria > Rhodobacterales > Rhodobacteraceae > Paracoccus > Paracoccus kondratievae. The sequence goes on from NZ_CP045072.1 coordinate 154,116, forward strand.
CGGACGTCGATGATATCCGTGTCCGATTCCATACGCTGGATCGCGCCGCCTGCCGCGCCGGGCTGATAGCCAAAGCGGGTCAGAAATTCACGTGTCGCGACGGGCTGTTCGGTCAGGATGGTCACGCCGCGCAGCCGCGTCGGGGCGATCGGATCAGGCAGGGGAGCCGCCGCAGGCAGGGCTATCCCGACCAGCTTGACGATCACGCCATCGGGGTCCTTGAGCCGCAATACGGTTTCGCCCTGTTCGCGCAGCGGCCCCTCGACCGGCACGCGCGCGGTCATGGCGCGGGTCAGCCAGTCGCCGATGCTGTCAGGGGGCACGGCAAGCGCGATTTCCGAGACCTGCCCATGGCCGACGCGGCCGGGTGCGCCGTCCTCCCACACCAGAAAAGTGATGAGAGAGCCGGGCGAGCCAAGCGCATCGCCATAAAACAGGTGCAGCTGTTCGGCATCCTCATAGCCTCCGGTGCGCTTGACCAGACGCAGGCCCAGAAAACCGGCGTAGAAATCGACATTGGCCTGAACCCGGCGGGTAATGCCGGTGACGTGATGGATGCCAGACAGCATGGTTTGTCTCCTCAGGCGCCCTCTTCGCGGGCGAGAACGGTTTGTACGGCCGGATCGGCCGCAATACGGTCATGCAGGGCTTGCACATTGGCCCAGCCGCTGATGCCTTCGGGCAGCACTTTCATGGCCCAACGCAGCATCGGGAAAGCATAGGCGTCGATCGCCGAGCGGCGGTCCAGAACCCATTCCCGCCCCTCAAGATGCGCATCAAGCTGCGCCAGCCGCTTGCGCACCAGCTTGCGCCCGGCCTCTTGTACCGCGTCGTGGTCGGCCTGTTCGCGGCTGGTGGTATAGCGCCGGGGGGTAAAGACCGGGAAAAAGGCCGGATGCAAATCGCCGGTGAAAAAGCTCGACCAGCGGTCAAATTCGGCCGAGGCGTGCAGATCGTCGCCGCCGCCCAGATCGGCCTGCGGGTGCTTGCGCACGAGGTGATGCAGGATCGCGCCCGCCTGGGTCAGGGTCCAGCCGTCATCCTCGCGCAGGACCGGAACGGCGCCAGCCGGGTTCACGGCCAACAGTTCGGGCGAGCCGAACTCGACCGCCACAGCCTCATAGGGCGTTCCGGTCCATTCCAGCACGATATGCGGTGCAAGCGAACATGCGCCGGCGTGATAAAACAGGGTGGGCATGAAATCCTCCGTCATCAGATGCGTTCAAGATAGCGTTGCACCGTGTTTCTCCAACCCGCAAGGGAGGGAACGTGGTGTTCTGCCCTATCGAACGCGCCGACGGAGGAGCGGTTCAGCCCTCAGGCGCTATGCGCGCCGGCTGACAGTTCGGCGACAAAGGACAGGATCTCGGGCACGGGGCGCCCCTCGCCGATCAGCTTGACGATGGCCGAGCCGACGACGCAGCCATCGGCAACGCTTGCCACCGCCCGCGCCGCTTCGGGGGTCGAGATGCCAAAGCCGACCACCACTGGCAGGTTGGCGCTGGCGCGGATGCGGGCGACCTCGGGCGCGACTTCGGCGGCATTGGCAGCGGGGCCCCCGGTGATGCCGGTGACCGAGACGTAATAGACAAAGCCGCTGGTGTTCTTGACCACCGCTGGCAGGCGACGGTCGTCAGTGGTCGGCGTAGCAAGGCGGATGAAGTTCAGCCCCACCTCGCGCGCGGGCAGGCACAGTTCGGCGTCTTCCTCGGGCGGCAGGTCGACGACGATCAGCCCGTCAACCCCGGCCTCGGCCGCATCGGCCAGAAAGCGCGGAACGCCACCTTCACGCGCATAGATCGGGTTGTAATAACCCATCAGCACGATTGGGGTGCTGTTGTTGTCGGCGCGAAAGGCCCGCACCATCTCCAGCACCCGGCTGACGCTGCCCCCAGCCGCCAGCGCACGCTGGCCCGCCGCCTGGATCGTGGCGCCATCCGCCATCGGGTCGGTAAAGGGCATGCCCAGCTCGATAATATCCACGCCTGCGTCGGGCAGGCCGCGCATGATTTCCAGTGAGCGGTCGAAATCCGGGTCGCAGCCCATCATGTAGGCGACAAAGGCCTTGCCGCCGGTTTCGGCCAGCCGCGCGAAAGTGTCGTCGATTCTGGTCATGCGCCTGTTCCCTCTTGTTCCGCACAGCCCTAGCCCGGCTTGAGGGGCAAGATCAACGGCCCGCCACTGGACTTGGGCGTCATGGACCCATAATAAGCGCGAAATTCCGGGAAAAAGGGGTGCATCATGGGCTTTCGCATGGGGATCGTCGGCCTGCCGAACGTGGGCAAATCGACGCTGTTCAACGCGCTGACGAAAACCGCAGCCGCTCAGGCTGCGAACTTTCCCTTCTGCACCATCGAGCCGAACGTCGGCGAAGTGGCGGTGCCCGACCCGCGGCTGGACAAGCTGGCCGAGATCGCGGGCTCAAAGCAGATCATCCCGACCCGCATCACATTCGTGGACATTGCCGGTCTGGTAAAGGGCGCAAGCAAGGGCGAGGGGCTGGGCAACCAGTTCCTGGCCAATATCCGCGAAGTGGATGCCATAGCCCATGTGCTGCGCTGTTTCGAAGATGACGACGTCACCCATGTCGAGGGCCGCGTCGATCCTCTTGCCGATGCCGATACCATCGAGACCGAGCTGATGATTGCCGACCTCGAATCTGTCGAGCGCCGGCTGGCCAATATCCAGCGCAAGCTCAAGGGTGGCGACAAGGATGCCGTGGCGCAGGAAAAGCTGCTCAAGGCCGCGCAGGCCGCGCTGGAATCGGGCAAGCCCGCCCGCACCGTTCAGGTTGCGGATGAGGATCGCAAGGCCTGGGACATGCTGCAGCTTCTGACCGCAAAGCCGGTGCTTTTCGTCTGCAACGTCGAAGAGGACAAGGCCGCAACCGGCAACTCTCAATCCGACCGCGTGGCGCAGATGGCGGCCGAGCAGGGTGCAGGTCATGTGGTGATTTCCGCCCGGATCGAGGAAGAGATCAGCCAGCTTCCCGCCGAGGAAGCGACCATGTTCCTTGAGGAAATGGGCCTGCATGAGGCCGGTCTCGACCGTCTTATCCGCGAAGGCTACAAGCTGCTGGGCCTTGAGACCTATTTCACCATCGGCCCCAAGGAGGCCCGCGCCTGGACCATTCACAAGGGTACGCCGGCCCCGCGTGCGGCGGGTGTGATCCATGGCGATTTCGAGCGCGGCTTTATCCGTGCCGAGACCATCGCCTATGAGGATTATGTCACCTACAAGGGCGAAGCCGGCGCGCGCGAGGCTGGCAAGCTGCGTGTCGAGGGCAAGTCCTATGTGGTGCAGGACGGCGACGTGCTGCACTTCCTGTTCAACGCCTGACGATTTCTTGCGGAGTTCAGTAAACCTCAGCAGTGCTCGTTGAATTAAGATTATTATTTAAAATATAGTTAAATCCGGTCTGCTGAGGTTTCCTGTCATTTATCCGCATCCAGAAAAGTTGGGTGTACTCGCTGATGCTTTATACAGGGGCTGCAAAATGTGATGCCGTTGCACTCGGACGAGAGCATATCCGCGACGGCAGGATTGTTTACCGCAGGCGTAAGACCAGGAAAAACCCGGATGGTTTCGAGGTCAACATCCCGGTGCATCCCTATCTCGCCGAGACCCTGGCTCATGTACCGGCGGATGCCGCCACTTATCTTCAAACCGAAGACGGTGGGCGCCGTTCCGCTAACGGGTTGGGCACTTCGATGCGTAAATGGTGTGATAAGGCGGGATTGCCACATTGCAGCTCACATGGGCTGCGCAAGGCGATTTGCCGCCGCATCGCCGAGGTCGAGGGGGATGTTTTCAAGGTTATGGCCGTTAGCGGCCATACTGACATCAGGGAAGCGCAGAAATATTGCGACCGCTTCAATCGCAAAGGCAAGGCCGACTCTGCAATCGCAGGGCTGCCAAATGGCGCAAAATACGAGACCACGTGACGAACCTCCTTGGGAGGTTCGTCAAGAAACAGCGTAACTTGTTGATATAAAGGTGAAAACGATGGGGTTTGGTAGGCCCGGAGGGACTCGAACCCCCAACCAAGGCGTTATGAGCGCCCTGCTCTGACCATTGAGCTACAGGCCCTGACCGGCGCCACCTTTGATCAAGGAAAGCGCCTTCGTCAAGGACGAGAACGCCAGAGTTCACGAAAAGCCGGACAATCCATATGCGCTTGAACAGCTGCCGCTCCTATGGGTTGATAGCGGCATCGATCCGCAGATTGCGGCACCAAACGGAGATCAGATCATGTCCAGACCCACCCTGATTGCCCCGCTGACCCTGGCGCTGATGGCTGCTTGGCCGGCGCTGGCGGCAGACCCCGACAGTTGTGCAACCGTCCGCCTGTCGGACCCCGGCTGGACGGATATCACTGCCACCAACGGCGTTGCTACGACCGTGCTGCAGGGGCTGGGCTACAAGCCGCAGATATCCACTCTTTCGGTTCCGGTCGGCTATGAAGCACTGAAAACCGGCGATATCGACGTATTCCTGGGCAACTGGATGCCCGCTCAGCAGAAATTCCGCGACGACCTCGACGCCTCGGGCAAGACTCAGGAACTGGTCCAGAACCTGACTGGCGCGAAATTCACCCTTGCCGTTACCGACGTGGCTGCAGATCTGGGCGTGACGGATTTCGCTGGCCTTGACGCGCATAAGGATGCCTTCCAGGGCAAGATCTATGGTATTGAGCCCGGCGCCCCGGCGAACCAAAGCATCCAGAAGATGATCGAGGCGGACAAGTTCGGCCTCGCTGACTGGGAACTCGTCGAATCCAGCGAACAGGGCATGCTGGCGCAGGTACAGCGCAACGACAAGGCGGGCACCCCCTCGGTCTTTCTGGCCTGGGCGCCGCATCCGATGAACATCAAACTGAAAATTACCTATCTTGCCGGCGGAGACGAAGAGTTCGGCCCGGATTACGGCGGTGCGACCGTCCATACTTTGGCGCGCAAGGAATGGGTCGCGGCCTGCCCCAATGCCGCCAAACTGTTCAGCCAGCTGACCTTTACCGTCGATATGGAAAACCAATTGATGGGCAATATCCTCGATGATGGCGCGGACCCGACCGATGCCGCGAAAGAGTGGATCAGCCAAAATGATGAGACCGTAGGGAAATGGCTTGACGGGGTTACGACGCTGGACGGAAAACCCGGCGCCGAGGCAGTTCTGGCAGCGGTGAAGTAATTGAAACGTCCCAATATCCTGATCCTGATGGCCGATCAGCTGTCGGGGGTTTTGTTCCCCGACGGCCCGGCGGATTTCCTGCATGCTCCGAACCTCAGGGCGCTTGCGGAACGCTCGGTGCGCTATTCGAATGCCTATACGGCCAGCCCGCTTTGTGCGCCGGGACGCGCCAGCTTTATGTCAGGGCAGTTGCCCGGCAGGACCCGCGTTTATGACAACGCCGCAGAATTCGTCAGCGACATTCCAACCTATGCCCACCACCTGCGGCGCGCGGGCTGGCATACCTGCCTGTCGGGCAAGATGCATTTCGTCGGCCCCGACCAGCTTCATGGTTTCGAAGAGCGGCTGACAACCGATATCTATCCCGCTGATTTCGGCTGGACCCCCGACTATCGCAAACCGGGCGAGCGGATCGACTGGTGGTATCACAACCTCGGCTCGGTCACCGGCGCCGGAGTGGCCGAGATCTCCAACCAATACGAATATGACGACGAGGTTGCCTTCCACGCCGCGCAAAAACTTTACGACCTGTCGCGGCGTCAGGATGACCGGCCATGGTGCCTGACGGTCAGCTTTACCCACCCTCACGACCCCTTTGTCGCGCGCAGGAAATACTGGGACCTCTACGAAGGCGCGCCCGAGCTTGAGCCGCCCGAGGCGATCCCATACGATCAGATGGACCCCCATTCGCAACGCCTTATGGACGCCTGCGACTGGCGCGCGTTCGAGATCACACCCGATCATATCCGGCGGGCGCGGCGCGGCTATTTCGCCAATATCTCCTATGTCGATGACAAGATCGGCGAGCTGCTGGACGTGCTCCGTCGCAGCCGGATGGAGGATGACACCATCATCCTCTTCGTATCCGACCATGGCGAGATGCTGGGTGAACGTGGCCTGTGGTTCAAGATGAGCTTCTTTGAAGGCTCGGCCCGGGTTCCGCTGATGATCTCGGTCCCAGGCGGCAAGACGGGGCGCGTCGACAAGCCTGTCTCGACGATAGATGTGCTGCCGACACTGTGCGACCTTGCAGGTATCTCGATGTCCGAGGTCAAGCCCTGGACCGATGGCTACTCTCTTGCGCAAGGGGCCGAGGGGCGCGGGCCGGTAGCGATGGAATATGCCGCCGAGGGCAGCATCGCCCCACTGGTGTGCCTGCGTGACGGCGACTGGAAATACATCGCCTGTCAGGCCGACCCGGAAATCCTCTACAATCTCGCCGAGGACCCGGCCGAACGCATCAACCGTGCAAACGACCCAGCTGCAGCCGAGGTGCTTACCCGTATGCGCGCAATAGCGGCAGAGCGCTGGGATCTCTCCGCCTTCGACGCGGCGGTGCGCGAAAGCCAGGCCCGCCGCTGGGTGGTCTATGAGGCTCTGCGCAACGGTGCCTATTTCCCCTGGGACTACCAACCGCTGATGCGCGCGTCCGAACGTTACATGCGCAACCATATGGATCTGAACGTGCTTGAGGAATCCAAGCGCTATCCAAGGGGCGAATGAATGCTCCCGCTCTCCCCCGGCAGATTTGCGGCCATCCGCCTAACGCCGGGGGAAGATCCTCTGACCGCGCTGCGCGCCTTGCAACGTCAGACCGGGGCGCAGGCCATGGCACTGGTCACCTGCGTCGGCAGCCTGACCCGTGCCGTCATCCGCCATGCAGACCAGCCCGACAGTACCAGCTATCAGGGCCATTTTGAGATCACGTCTCTGGTCGGCACGATCGACCCTGCCGGCCAGCACCTGCACCTGACCATCGCGGACAGCAAGGGACGCGCCTTCGGCGGCCACCTCCTGCCGGGATCACAGGTCTACACGACCGCGGAAATCGTGGTGGTGATCCTGGAGGGGCTGACCTTCAACCGCGCGCCCTGTCCCCTTTCGGGCTGTACCGAGCTGGTTGTGCACAAAACGCCGGACAAGGGATAAACCCATCCGCTTCTTTCGTGCCCAAATATCCTCGGCCAAAGGCCGAAACACCCCCTTACAAGCCGCACTGCTTTCGGAACTCTTAGTACCATCAGGGCGTTACTGCCCCGTTACCAGTCAAGAGGATTCCTCCCATGTCCGATCTGCTTGTTATTGCTTTCGACGACGAGACCACCGGTTTTGAACTGCGCACCGAGCTGGTGAAGATGCAAAAGGAATATCTGATCCAGCTTGAGGACGCCGTTGTCGTCACTCGCCCCTCGGCCGACGACATTCAGTTGCATCAGGCCGTCAACCTGACCGCCGCGGGCGCACTTGGCGGCGGGTTCTGGGGCACGCTGGTCGGGCTTGTATTCCTGAACCCGCTGATTGGCGCAGCGGTGGGTGCCGGGGCGGGCGCAATCGCCGGCAAACTGTCCGACATCGGCATCAACGACGATTTCATGCGTGAACTTGGCCATTCGATCCAGCCGGGCGGCTCGGCGGTCTTTATCCTTGTGCGCAAGATGACCGCTGACAAGGTGCTGGCGCGGCTCGAAGGTTTCCACCTGCGCGGCCGGGTCCTGCAAACTTCACTGCCCGACGCCGAAGAGGAACGGCTGCGTCAGGCTTTCGCCGGCGGCAAGCTCGGCTCGGCTTTGGGCCTGCCCCAGGCGGACCAACCGGCTGGCACGCCCACAGAGGCTGCCAAACCCGAAGCCTGAGGGTAATCAAGCAGATCGGGCCCTGGCCTGAGCGCTTGACGCAAGGGGCATGGGCGTGACAGGACGCCTCCATGCCCCGCCGCATGGACATCATCGACCACCCCGAGGCGCAGCCTCATCCCCGCCCAGCCAAGCGCCGCGCGCGGCCGCTGCGGCGGCTGGTGCTTTGGCTGTGGTCATGGGTGCGCTGGATCGGGGCGCGACTTCTGGCGCTGATGTTCGTGCTGGTCTTTCTCTTTTCCTTCATCAACCCGCCTACCACCTGGACCATCATTCAGGGCCAACGTGAATTTCCCGGCCGGGCGACCCGCGAATGGACCGATCTGGACGAGATTTCGCCCCATATGCTGCGTGCCCTCGTCGCGGCCGAAGACGCCAATTTCTGCAATCACTGGGGTTTCGACATGGTCGAGATCCGGCGTGTCATCGCCTCGGGTTCATCTCGCGGCGCCTCCACCCTGACCCAGCAAACGGCAAAGAATGTCTTTCTGTGGCAGGGGCGCAGCTGGCCCCGCAAAGTGATGGAGACGATCTATACCCCGATGATCGAGGCACTGTGGTCCAAACGCCGCATCGTCGAGGTCTATCTGAACATCGCGGAATTCGGGCGTGGCATCTTTGGCATCAAGGCGGCGGCGGCGCATTATTTCCAGACGACGCCTGACAGGCTGACCCTGCGCCAGGCGGCAGCACTGGCCTCGATCCTGCCCTCGCCCCGCACGCGCAACCCGCAGACCGGATCGGCGCGCACCCGTTCAATCGTCAGCGGGGCCGAGACGATCCGCGCGGATGGCCGCGATTCCTGTCTGCTCCTGCCGCGCTGATCCGCCCATCCCGCGCCATGACAGTTGAAACTATACGTCCCGGGGCGTATCAACCACAGGCCCGAGAACGAAGCGGTTTCCCCCTGATGAATACCTCGTCGCCCAATTCCACGATTCGCCTTTACCACGTCGCCCTGTCGCCCTTTTGCCGCAAGGTGCGGCTGGTGCTGGCCGAAAAGCGGATCGAGGTCGAGCTGGTCGAGGACCGCTTTTGGGAGCCGGGCTCGGAAATTCTGCGCCGCAACCCGGCGGGCAAGCTGCCGGTTCTGCGCATGGACGGTCGGTTGATGGCCGAAAGCCAGGCGATCTGCGAATATCTGGACGAGATCCAGCCCCAGCCGCCGCTGATGCCCGCCATGGCGATCGAGCGGTACGAGGTTCGCCGCCTCTGCTCGTGGTTCGACGACAAGTTCAACGCCGAGGTGACCAAACCCGTGATGACCGAACGGGTGTGGAAAAAGGTCATGCGGCTGGGCTATCCCGATTCGCGCACCGTCAAGGCGGGGCTGTCGGCGATACGCTATCACCTCGATTACATGAAAAGCCTGCTTGAACATCGCCGCTGGCTGGCTGGCGATGTGATGACGCTGGCCGATTTCACCGCGGCGGCGCATCTGTCCTGCCTGGATTATATCTCGGACGTGGACTGGACCTATTCCTCCGAGGTTCAGGAATGGTACGCCAAGATCAAGTCGCGGCCGGCGTTCCGCAGCCTTCTGGCCGACCACCTGCCGGGCGTGCACCCGGCGCCGCATTATGCGCTGCTCGACTTCTAGGCTGACCGATCCGGCAGAAATCCGTTCGCGGCTCGAGGAACAGGCACGGGCCGAGGGTTTCTCGGCCCTTGGCATTTGCGCCCCCGACGCCGCCCCCGAACTGCCCCGACGCCTGGCCGAGTTTCTGGATCACGGCCGCCACGGCCAGATGGGCTGGATGGCCGAGCGGACGCATTGGCGCGCCTCACCCGCAAGCCTGTGGCCCGAAGCGCGCTCGATCATCATGCTGGCCGAGTTGTACACTCCCGAACATGACCCGATCGAGGTGCTGCGTCACAAGGATCGCGGCGCAGTCAGCGTCTATGCTCAGGGCAAGGATTACCACGATCTGGTCAAGAAGCGCCTCAAGCGGCTGGGCGGCTGGCTGGTCGGGCTGACCGGATGCGAGATCAAGGTTTTTGTCGACACTGCCCCGGTGATGGAAAAGCCGCTGGCACAGGCGGCGGGCCTTGGCTGGCAGGGCAAGCACACGAACCTTTTGTCGCGCGACCTCGGCAGCTGGTTCTTTCTGGGCGCGATCTTTACGACGCTGGACCTGCCCCGGGACGAGGCCGGGCACTCGCATTGCGGCTCATGCCGGGCCTGTCTTGACGCCTGCCCGACTGCGGCTTTTCCCGCACCCTACCAGCTGGATGCGCGGCGCTGCATTTCCTACCTGACCATTGAGCACAAAGGGCCGGTCGATGCCGAACTGCGCCCGCTGCTTGGCAATCGCATCTATGGCTGCGACGACTGCCTTTCCGCCTGCCCGTGGAACAAATTTGCACGGGCCGCGACCGAGCTGCGCTATCACGGTCCCCATGGAGCCCCGGCGCTTGCCGAGCTGGCACAGCTTGATGACGCCGGCTTTCGCGCCCGGTTCTCGGGCAGCCCGATCAAGCGCATCGGCCGCGACCGGATGGTGCGCAATGTGCTTTATGCGATAGGCAACTCGGGGCTTGCGCAACTGCGCCCGCTGGCCGAAGCATTGCAGCATGACCCCGACCCGGCGGTCGCCGATGCGGCACGCTGGGCTTGTGAGCAATTGCCATGACCCAACCCGACAGCCCGTCACAAAGCCTGCACCACAGCCGGGTCCCAAGCGCGGTTCAGCGCCCGCTGCAAAGCCCGCTGCGAGGCATCGTGCTGAAATGTCTCAGCGTAGTGGTGTTCACGCTGATGGCCTCGATCGTCAAGGCAACCGCCCGCGACGGGCTTGGCGTGCCGCCGGGCCAACAGGTCTTTTTCCGCTCGCTCTTTGCCATCCCGGTGATCCTGATCTGGCTCGCCTGGCGGCATGAACTTGGCGTGGGGCTGAAAACCTTTCGCCCGATGGGACATCTGTACCGGGGCATCATAGGTACTGCCGCCATGGGGATGGGCTTCTGGGCGCTGGCCCTGCTGCCCTTTCCCGAGGTGACGGCCATCGGCTATGCCGCCCCCCTGCTGACTGTAATCTTTGCCGCGATGTTTCTGGGCGAGGATGTGCGGCTGTTCCGCCTTTCGATGGTGGTGCTGGGGCTGATCGGGGTGGTGATCGTGCTGTCCCCCCGCCTGACTTTTGGCAATGCCGGAATGGGGTACAAGGAAAGCCTGGGTGCCATGGTCACGCTGTCGGGCGCCGCCTGCACGGCGCTGGCCCAGATCTTTATCCGCAAACTCGTGCAGGAAGAGCGGACCTCGGCCATCGTCTTTTGGTTCTCGGTCACCTCGACGCTGCTGGGGCTGCTGACGATCCCCTTTGGCTGGGTGATGCCCGATGCGAAAACCGCGGCGCTGCTTGTCACCATAGGGCTGCTGGGCGGGCTGGGTCAGATCCTGTTGACCTCGGCCTATCGCTATGCAGATGCGTCTCTGGTCGCGCCTTTCGAATATGCCTCGATGCTGCTGGCAATTCTGATCGGCTGGTTCATCTTTGACGAGGCACCGACCGTGGTGATGCTGGCCGGGGCAGCGCTGGTCATCACGGCCGGTATCCTGATCATCTGGCGCGAGCGTCAGCTGGGGCTTGAACGCAACCGCCAGCGCAAGGCCATGACCCCGCAGGGTTAGACCTGATCGTCATTCAAGGTTCATAAATCGACCGATGAGTGCTTCACAGGCCTCCGTGTTGAGCACGGAGGCCTATCAGTGGAGGCGAAACGATATGAGCTGAGCGACGGACAGTGGGACAGGATCGCATCGCTGCTTGCTGGCAAAGCTGGCGATCCCGGCAGGACGGGGGCTGACAGCCGGATATTCATCAATGGCTGCCTGTGGGTTTTGCGCTCTGGCACCCATTGGCGCGATCTGCCGGACCGCTACGGCAAATGGACGACGGTGCATAAGCGCTTCAGCCGCTGGCGCCATGCCGGTATTCGGGAGCAGGTCTTCAAGACGCTGACGGCCGATCGTGACAATCAGTAACTGATGATCGACTGCGCGATTGTGCGTGCTCATCAGCAGGCGGCATCTGGAAAAGGGGGCAGGGATCAGGCGCCGGGGCGTTCCCGAGGCGGGCTGACCACCAGGATCCACATGCTGGCCGATGCTCTGGGCAGGCCGTCGCGGTTCATCATAACGGCCGGCCAGGTTGGCGACATTACGCAGGCCTCGTCCCTTCCGCAGGGACAGAGCGGTGATCTCGTGCTGGCCGATAAAGCCTGTGACAGCAACGCCTTGCGGCAAATCATTGCCGGCATCGGAGCCGAAGCGGTCATCCCGTCAAACGGCTTGCGTAAAATCATCATTCCACACAATGAGCGCGCCTGTGCGCGTCGCAACCACATCGGACGTTGCTTCAGCCAGATGAAGCTCTTCCGCCGCTTCGCCTCTCGATACGACCGAAGAGCCGTTCACCTTCCGGGGCTTCGTTTATCTCGTTGCCGCTATGCCCCGGATGTGGTGAATGTCCGATCCGGCCTAGCTCGTCTTACCCCACGGTCCGTGGTGGCTGTCCTGACCGTCCAGCCTGTCAAAGCCGTGGGCACCAAAGAAGTCGCGCTGCGCCTGGATCATGTTCGCGGTGCCACGGCCGGTGCGCATCAGGTCGAACCAGCCAAGGCCAGCTGCCAACGCGGGCACGCCGTGACCGTTCAGCAGGGCGGTTGCCACCACACGGCGCAATGCGGGGATCGTTGCCTCAAGCCGCTGCGCAAAGAAGGGCGCGAGTACGAGGTTGCGCGACGGGTCTTCGGCCAGGGCAGCCGCCATGTCGTTGAGCATGGCCGAGCGGATGATGCAGCCAGCGCGCCAGACCCGTGCAATCCCCGGCAAGTCGAGTTGCCAGCCAAAGGCCCGGCCAGCGGCCTCGATCATCGCGAAACCCTGCGCATAGCACAGGATCTTGCCTGCAATCAGCGCGGCCTCAAGCTCGGTCAGGGCCAGATCCAGCGGCTGGGGACCGGCACCGAAACGCGCCTCGCCGGCCTTACGTTCTGTGACGCGGGCCGAGACGTTGCGTGCCATCACAGCCGCGTCGATTACCGGGATCGGTGCGGCCAGATGCTGCGCCTCGATCGCGGTCCAGCGGCCGGTGCCCTTTTGCCCCGCAGCATCCAGAATCACGTCGAGCATCGGCGCGCCCGTCAACGGATCAGCAGCGCGAGAAACGGCGGCCGAGATCTCGATCAGATAGGACTTCAGCGGCCCCTGATTCCATGTGGCAAAGGTTTCGCCAATGCCTGGGGCGGGCATCGCCATCCCGTCACGCATCAGTCCATAGATTTCGGCGATCATCTGCATATCGGCATATTCGATGCCGTTATGCACGGTCTTGACGAAATGGCCGGCGCCAGCCTCGCCCATCCAGGTCGCGCAGGGGGTGCCGTCCTCGGCGCGGGCGGCGATGGCCTCCATGATCGGGGCAACGCGATCCCAGTCGGCGCGGGCACCCCCGCCCATGATGGCCGGTCCGTGACGCGCGCCCTCTTCGCCGCCCGAAACACCCATGCCAAGAAAGCGCATCGGCAGGCCGGCAGCGGCGCGGCGGTTGGTGTCATGGAAATTGGCGTTCCCGGCGTCGATCACCAGATCTTCGGGGTCAAGCAACGGGGCCAGCGCAGCGATCTGGTCATCGACGGCCTGACCGGCGGGGACCATCAGGATGATGGCGCGCGGCGGGGCGATGGCGGCGACCAGATCGGCCAGGCTTTCGGTCGGGATGACGCGTTCGGCCAGAGCCCCGGCTTCGGCGTGAAAACGGCGGGTGACCTCGGTGGTGCGGTTCCACACCGCGATGGGAAAGCCTTTTTCGGCGATGTTCAACGCCAGCGCCGCGCCCATCGTCCCAAGGCCGATAAGGCCGATTCGTGCCTGTGTCATGACGGTTCCGCTCCGTTCCGCTTGGCATCGCCCGGCGCTTTTCCGGACAATGGAGGTTACAGGTCTTTAGCCCATCCGGGCTTATGTTACCGTTAACTACGCCGTGCGGAGCCGGTTTGCCAGAGGGTCATTCGGCACTGTTGCGCCAGGCCTCCTTCTCTGATCCTGCGGGCTGATAGATATAGTTGCGGCGGAAGGGATAGGCGGAATGCGCGCCGGGCAGATCGGGCGTTACCTGCCCCTGATCGGGATGGGTCATCAGGATCTGGTAAAGCGCCACCCAGCCTTGCTCAAAGGCCAGGGCGCAGCCCGCAAGGTACAGCCTGTAGGCCTGCAGAACTTCGGCGGCGCGGTCAGGGGGCATCGAGCGGGCCAGCACCTGCTCGGCCTCGGGCAGCCGCGCCTCAAGCGCGTCGGACCAGGCCCAAAGGGTCCGGGCGTAGTGCGGGCGCAGGTTTTCGGTATCGACCATTTCAAGCCCGGCTTGCGACAGGCTGCGGATCGCCTGGCTGACATGCACCAGCTCACCGCCCGGGAAGATATATTTCTCGATGAAATCGCCAAGGCCGCCGCCGACCATCGCGTCGTCCAGACCCGAGGCGGCGATGCCGTGGTTCAGCGCCATGCCGCCCGGCCTCAGCAGCCGGCGCAGGGTCTGGCTGTAAAGACCCAGATTGGCGCGGCCGACATGTTCGAACATTCCGACCGAGGCCAGCTTGTCAAAAGGCCGGTCTGGCGTCAGGTCGCGATAGTCGCACAGCAGGATGCGCACGCGATCGCCCAAGCCTTCGTCGGCAATCAGGCGGCTGACATGGTCGAACTGATTCTGCGACAGGGTGATGCCGGTTGCGTCGACGCCGTAATGACGCGCCGCATGCATCAGCAGCCCGCCCCAGCCTGCGCCGATATCAACGAAACGCTCGCCGGGGCGCAGGTCCAGCTTGCGGCAGATCAGGTCCAGTTTCGCCTCTTGCGCATCGGCCAGTGTCATCTGCGGATCGGCGAAATAGGCGCAGGAATAGACCCGTCGCGGGTCCAGCCACAGGGCATAGAATTCGTCCGACACATCGTAATGGGCGCGAATCTGGTGGGCGTCGCGTTCGCGGCTGTGGCGCAGGACAGAGTTCAGGCGATTGATCAGCCGCTGCCAGGCGTTGGGGCGAATCATCTGCCCCTCCTGGGGTATCAGCGCGGCGACGACCCGCATCAGATCGCGCATCGAGCCTTCGATCCGGGCGCGCCCGCGCACGATCTCATCCCCGAGCCGCCCCAGCTTAGCCGAGGCAAGCAGCGCCAAAGAAGTAACGTCCTGAAAGGCGATGGTTACGCGTGCATCCTGCGGACCCAGCCGCCGTCCCGAGGGCAGGCGCACCGCCAGAGGGACCGGGAGTTGCTGAAGTTTTCGTTCGATCAAAGTTTCCAGAGCCGGCATGATCACCTCACGCTTGGGCTGGCCGCGATGCAGGGGTGGAGGGGACGCAAAGCGCGGCAGCGTGTTCCTGACGTCTGTCCCGGATGCTGTTGCCGGGGCAACCTCTCCACCATACTAGCCCTGATTCCCGGAAAATGACCAGAGGCAGGAAGACCTGTCAGCAACGCGCTGACTTTGCGGTGTGGCGGCGGGCTTTGCGATGAGCGCTTTGTGCTGGGACCGGAAACGCCGAAAGCGGCCCGGAGGCCGCTTTTCGCCATTCCCGAAGGAAAATTTTGGAGCGGGCGATGAGATTCGAACTCACGACCCTTACCTTGGCAAGGTAATGCTCTACCCCTGAGCTACGCCCGCACTCCGTTCCGATGGCGCTTCGCCTTCGGTGAGGCGGCATTTATGGGACCGCGCAGGGGGATGCAAGAGGGAAAAAGCGGCCTGCCGAAAATTTTTCACAAAGGACCCGCAAAGGCCCTGTGATCGTAACGACTTGACCGCAGCCGCGCCTTGCCGAAAGGTGCGACGCCAGGAATGGGGAGGGGCCGATGAAACCGTCCGACCAGCTCTCGGAGTTTGTCCAGCACGCGCTTGCACAGGGTGGGGACCGCGACGGTATCGCCCATGCGCTTGCCGCTGCCGGCTGGTCCGCACCCGAGATCGAAGAGGCGCTGGAAAGCTGGGCTTCGGTGCCCGGCCTGCCGCCCGTGCCGCGGCCGCGCCCCTATGCCTCGGCGCAAGAGGCGCTGCTATATGGCCTGTTGTTTCTGTCGCTGGGCGTGATCGTCTGGCACCTTTGCCAACTTGGGGCAGTCCTGATCGACTGGCTGATTCCCGACCCGTTCGACGGCCCGCATTACGGCTGGGACAGTTCGGTGCGGTGGTCCATCGCCTCGCTGATCGCCTTTGTGCCGCTGTTTCTGGGGCTGAACCGCAAGGTGGCGCGGATGAGTGTCGGCGACGCCGGCAAGCGCCGCTCGCTGGTGCGCAAATGGTTCGCCTCACTGACGCTGCTGGTTGTTGCGTTGGTGTTTCTGGGCGATGGAGTCCTTGCCATATTTGCGCTGCTGAACGGCGATCTGACCCTGCGCTTTGCCGCCAAGGCGGTGCTGGTGGCGGGGGTTGCTGCGCTGGTCTTTGCCTATTACCGGGATGAGCTGGATGATTAAGGGCCGGGTCGCCATTGCCATCGCGCTTTTGGCCGCCTTTGCCATCATAGTCGGCCTGGTGCTGACCGGAGGTCCCGCTCAGGCCCGCAAAGAGCGGCGCGACCGCCAACGTGAAAGCGATATCGCCCATCTCAGTCGCCTTGTCGGCTGCCTTGCGCGCGAAAACGGCAACCGTCTGCCCGAGGAATTGCAGATCACGCCGCAATGTGACTGGCAGGTGCAGTTGGCCGATCCCTTTACGGGCAAACCCTATCGCTATGAGGTGACAGGACCGCGCAGCTATCGGTTATGCGCGGATTTTGAGCTGCTGCCGCACCACCCCTCGGGACTGGCGGTGCGCGATGAGCAAGGCTGTACCAGCCGGTTCTTTATCCCTACCGGCGCAGAGCGGCATGGCATCCGCCTTGCCCCCACCTCGCGCGGCTAGGGCTGCCAGGACGCCAGTTTTGCCAGCGGGCGCGACAGGCTTTCCGGTGCAACCGCCAGTGCCAGAAAGTGCGGCAGTGCTGCCGAGAGGCGCGCGAAATCGGCAGGTGGAGTCAGGGTCGGATCGGCCTCGATCAACAGATCCAACCCCCGCGCTTCGCCATCGCCACGAATGGTGATGTTGAAACCGTCGCCGGGGCCATTCGACAGCACATGTCTGGTTGTTTCGCATCCGGCAAAGCGCGGCTCGTCAAAGGGCAAAACGTTGATCAGCGGGGAAAAGAAGAACCGGCTGCGCGGCTCCATACCCCAGTCCCCGGCGATCTGTTCGATGCGATAGCGTCCATGGCGGCGCAGCTTGCGCAGCCGTGTGCCCAGCCGGGCCAGCGCCTCGGATAAGGGTTCGGCCTCGTGCAACGTCACGTCAAAGGGCAGGATGTTCACCACCAGCGCCGGGACCGAGATGCTGACGCTGCCCATCCGGCTCATATAAGGCAGCCAGACCGGCATCGAGATTCGACCCTCGCCATCGCGCAGCCGCTGGGCCGAAGCATCGGTCAGACACAGCGCGGTCCAGGCTGAACAAAGCACGGTCAGCAGATCGGGCCAGCCCATCTGGACCGACTGTGCCTGCTGCATCAGTGCCGGGTGCAGGTCCGACAGGTCGTGCATGACCGACAGCGCCTCGGTCGGGTAATTTTCCGAACCTTTACGCAGCACGCGCGGGCGCGGTTCATTTGCCAGCACCTCGGCCCAGTGGTGGCCATCTGCGGCGTGGCGTGGGCTGGCGCGGTAATCCAGCTCTTCGTTCAGATAATCGGCAAGCGGGCGCAGGGGGGCTCCGGCATCGGCACCGCCAAGTGCCGCAGCATAAAGCCGGGCGCATCGCTGTTCGATCAGGCTCATCGCATAGCCGTCCAGCGCAATGTGATGGCCGCGGTTGAACCAGAGGTAATGCCCCTCGGCCAGCCGGATCAGCCACTGTGCGGCAATCGGTTGCTCCATAAGGTTCAGCGGGGCCTCGACATCGGCCTGCATCAACGCAAAGGCGTGCTCGCGTGCATCCGCCCTCTCTGTCAGGTCAAGGACGCGCAGTTCTGGCCGGTAGGCGGGATCAACCCGCTGCACTGGTTGGCCATCGCTGCCCAGTGCAAAGCGCAGCGCCATGATGTCGGTTTCAGCGATTGTCGTCCGGATCGCCTGAATCAGCGCGTCGGGTTGGGCGACGCCGCGCAGTTCGACCGCATGGGCGACGGTCGAAACCGCTTCGCCAGGATGCAGCCGGAACTCTTCCCAGAAATCCAGTTGAGCCAGGGTCAGAGGCAGCCAAAGCCCCTCGGGCAGATGATGCGTCATTAAGTCCTGTCCCTGTTGCCGGACGTGCTGTTATTGACCTGAATGAGGCTGGCTTTGTTACGCCCCCGGGGGGCGAGGGCGCTGCTGGCTTGCTTCGAGAGAGAAAGCAAGATAAAAATACTCAACTATTGATCTCCGTCAAGGTGCCGTGGGCGCCTGTGGCGGGTCTTTGCTGTCAGGACAGGTATCCCGATGATTGAATTCAGCCCTTGGCCTCAGGACCTCGCGCAGCGCTATCGCGAGGCCGGTTACTGGATCGACCAGCCGCTGACCCATATTCTGGACGCGCAACTGGCCGCCAACCCCGAGGCCGAGGCGCTGGTCTGCGGTGACCGGCGTTTCAGTTATGCCGGTCTGGATCGACTGTCGCGCAACCTTGCCGCCCGGCTGGCGGCGCAGGGACTTGGCCATGGTGATACGGCGGTGGTGCAGCTGCCGAACGTGGCTGAATTCTACGTCGTATTCTTTGCCCTGCTGCGAATCGGCGTGGTGCCGGTGAATGCGCTTTTCAGCCATCGCCGGCTGGAGCTTGCCGAATATGTCCGCCAGATCTCGCCGCGGCTTGTCATCGCCTCGCGCGGGCATGAGCTGTTCCGCGACGATGCCTTTGCCGATGAGCTGCGTGCGGGTGGTGTCGTCCATCTGTTGCTGTTGGAAGAGGACGACCCGCAGCGTAGCCTTGCCCATTGGCTGACCTTTGGCGGTGATCTGCCCCAAGGCGTGGGGCCGACCCCAGCCGATCAGGTCGCCTTTTTCCAGCTTTCGGGCGGCAGTACCGGTACGCCCAAGCTGATCCCGCGCACCCATAACGACTATGATTACAGCATCCGTGCCAGTGTCGAGATCAGCGGTGTCACCTCTGCCACGCGCTTTCTTTGTGCGCTGCCGGCGGGGCATAACTTTCCGATGAGCTCACCCGGCGCGCTGGGGGTGTTCCATGCCGGGGGCACGGTGATCATGGCGCCGAACCCCGATCCGCTGACCTGTTTTGACATCGTGGCACGTGAACGGGTGACGATGGTGCCGCTGGTCCCGCCTGCCGTGGCGCTGTGGCTGCGCGCGGTCGAAGAAGAGCCTTCGCGCCGCGCCGGGCTGGACAGTCTGGACCTGATGCTGGTCGGGGGCGCCAGCTTTGCCGAGGCCATGGCGCGGCGGGTGCCCGAACTGCTTGGCTGTCGCCTGCAGCAGGTTTTCGGCATGGCTGAGGGGCTGGTGAACTACACCCGGCTGACCGATCCCGAAGAGGTGATCTTTACCACTCAGGGCCGCCCGATCAGCCCCGATGACGAGGTGCGCATTCTGGACGAGGACGGCAATCAGGTCCCCGAAGGCACCCCGGGTGCGCTGGCAACGCGTGGCCCCTATACGTTCCGGGGCTATTACCGCGCCCCCGAACACAACGCCAAAGCCTTTGACGCCGAGGGGTTCTATCACTCGGGTGATGTTGTGGTGCGACAGGGCGGCAATCTGCGCGTGGTCGGCCGGATCAAGGACCAGATCAACCGCGGCGGCGAAAAGATCGCGGCCGAAGAGATCGAGAACCTGTTGGTGCGCCATCCCGACATCACCCACGCGGCGCTGGTCGCCGCCCCCGACGCGCATCTGGGCGAGAAAAGCTGCGCTTTCCTCGTTCTGCGTGACGGGGCCGGGAAACTGTCGCCCCCGGCGCTGCGCCGGCATCTGCTGGAACTGGGCGTGGCAGAATACAAGCTGCCCGACCGTTTCCGCTTTGTGCCCGAACTGCCGCTGACGGCGGTGGGCAAGATCGACAAGCGCCGCCTGCGCGACAGCCTCGTGGCCGAAACCGCCGCCTGAAAGGACCGATGATGGAAATTGCCGAAAAGACCGACCTGAGCCCCGAATGGCTGGCCGCCCGGGTCCGGAAGATGATCGAGGACGATTGCGAGATCGACCCTGCCGAGAACCTCGTCCTCTACGGGCTCGATTCCATCGCGGTAATGACCTTTTCGTCAGAGCTGAAGCAGATGGGTATCGAGGCCAGTTTCGAAGAACTGGCCCGCGAACCATCTTTGGATAACTGGTGGGCGCTGATTTCGTCGCGGCTATAGGCCAGGGCGGGCGGGGCTATCAGGCGCGCAGCGTCGCCCCGCCATCCACGTAAATGTCGGCCATGGTGACATGGCCCGCCTGATCCGACAGCATGAACATGACAGCACTGGCGATGTCCTCGGGCGTCGCCAGTTTCCTTAGCGGGATGCCGGTGCGATAGGCCTCAAGGCTGCCTTCGATCACCGCACGCTCGCCCGCGCCGCCGTCCTCGGTCCACATGCCGGTCTGCATCGGCGTCAGGGTCGAGCCGGGGGCCACGATATTGCAGCGCACACCCTGTGCGGCAAGCTCAAGCCCCAGACAGCGGATCAGCATGGTCGCCGCCGCTTTCGAGGCCGCATAGACGCCCATGTTCAGGCGCGGGATCCCCGCGGCGTTCGAACTGACGGCGACGATCGAGCCGCCGCCATTGCGCACCATCGCCCGGCCAAAGGCGCGGGTGACGTTGAAGGTGCCGCGGGCGTTGACATTGATCACCCGTTCCCATTCCTCGACCGGCAGATCCAGCAGCGGTCCGATGGCCAGCACGCCTGCCGCATGGACGCCAAGGCCCAAGGGGCCATGCGCCGCCTCGACCTCGGTTACCAGCGTCTCGGCTGCCGCGCTGTCGCGCACATCAAGCACGCGGTTCTCGACCCCCGGTACGGGATTGCTGGCCAGCGCGGCCTCGGTATCGGTGGCGACGACCGCTGCGCCTGCGTCAAGCAGAGCGCGCACGACGGCACGGCCGATACCGCCCGCCGCGCCAGTGACGATCGCGGTCTTTCCCTCAAATCCGGTCAAGCGCATGATTTCACCCTTGCTCCTGCAATGCTTCCAGCGCCTGCCGGGTGGACATCGGCACGCCGCAGGTGGCAGCGATCCAGTCCATCGCCATCCCCAGCCGCTCGCGCGAGAAATCGGCCTGCGCATCGGCGACGGCAAAGGCCTCGATATCGCGCTGGAAGGCTTCGACGGCGGTGGCGAGGCAGCCGATATGGGCATAGACGCCGCAGATCATCAACTGGTCGCGTCCCCGCGCCCGCATCAGGGTTTCAAGGTTCGAGCGTTGAAAGGCGCTGTAGCGGTGCTTGACCAGAACGATATCGCCCCCAGCCGGGGCAAGCTCGGGCAGGATTTCTTCGTGTTCGGGGGTCGCGCTCATCCCCGGTCCCCACAGATCGGCCTGCAACCCGCGATCCGGGCGGAACTGATTGCCTTTCTGCGCGGTATAAAACACCGGCACGCCCGCCGCGCGGGCAGCACTGATCAGATGGGCGATGTTTTCGACCACAGGGGTGATCGGCTGACCCTCGGGGTAGATGCGGCAGAAATAGCGCTGCATGTCATGAACCAGCAGCGCCAGCCGGTCGCGCCGGGGCTGCCAGGGGCCGCGCGGGCGGGGCAGCTCGGCTTCGGCCAGAGGGGCGTAGGGGGCGATGCCGGGCAGGGCCATCAGTTCTCTCCGTTCCTGCGGGCGACCCCGGCCAGACCTGCATCCTGTGGCAGGCCCAATGCGGCCAGGAACGCGCCGAATTTCGCGCCAGTTTCGGCGGCTTCGGCCATCGGGTCAGAGCCGGGAACGATCCCGGCACCCGCGTAAAGCCGTGCCTGCCGACCGCTGATTTCGGCGCAGCGGATGGCGACATACCATGCACCGTCTCCGTTTGCGTCGCACCAGCCGACCGCACCGGCATAGAAATCCCGTGCCACGGGTTCAAGCTTGCGGATCAGATCCGCCGCCCGCGCCATGGGCATGCCGCAGACCGCAGGCGTCGGATGCAGGGCCGAGGCCAGAAGGACCGAGGGCGTGCTGTCATCCCTGAGCCGCCCCTCGATCCGCGTGCCCAGATGCCACATGCTGCGGGTCGAGGTGACGCGCGTGCCCTCGGGACAGCCCAGTTCGCGGCAATGCGGGGCAAGGGTGTCGAGAATCGATTCGACGACCAGCGCGTGTTCGCGGTGATCCTTGTCCGATTGGGCGAGAGCCTCGGCGGCGGCGCGGTCGGCGACCGGATCGGCCAGCCTGCGGGCCGAGCCTGCCAGAGGATGCGAGGCGATCTGCCGGCCCCGCTTTTCAATCAGCAGTTCGGGCGTCGCCCCGCAAAGCATCCGGCCTTGCGGGTGATCGGGCCCCGAGGGCAGGGCCACACGAAATGCCGTCACGCTGCGGTCGGCATGCAGCCGCGACATCAGCGCCTCGACCGGGATCGGGGCTGGCGCTTCGACCAGCAGGGTGCGTGCCAGCACGATCTTGGCCAGCGCATCGGCGCTGCCTGCCTCTTGCTCCATGATATCAAGGGCGCGGGCGACGCTGGCGGCATAAACCTGTGCCGAGGGTTCGGCACGCAGTTGCCAATCCACCAGTGGCAGACCCTGCGGAGCGATGCCCGTGGGGGCGGGGGTATCGGCGCGGGCGCATTGCCACAGGCAATCATCGGCCTCGCGGTCAAAGGGCAGGCTGCCGCCGATCAGGTCATCTGGCGCTGCCGCCGCCAGCGCAGCCGAGATTCGCGATTGCAGGGTTGCGGCATTTCCCGGCTCCAGCCGCCGCGCTGGACCCCGGCCAAGGATACAGCCCGCAGGGCCATCGAAACCAAAAAGAGCCGGTTCAGGCACTGGCGCCGCTGTCTCGTTCGGCGCCTCGGACAGGCGGATGTTCATGTTCCATCTCAATTTTTCTTGGCGGGCATCGTCCGTTGAACTGGGTCGATTACCCATGATGCGGGGCACGCAGTCATGAGCCATGCTGCGGTCAGATCTTTCGGGGCAGAACTCTCCTGCACAGATTTGCACCAACACGGGGGGCGCGCCGCCGCGGTCCCGGCGGTCACGCGGGGCGTGGAAGGGATTGGGACCCCGCCTTGGCTGCCCGGGCGCAATCTGTCAAAGCGCCCCAGGAAAGGCAAGTAAAAAGATCAGGTATATCGTCGCAGGCAAAATGCTGCCCGCTCCGGGTCTGGGCATGTGGAACCGGTCAGCGTTTTCAGAGGTTCCGGGACATGAGCACGCAAGAGAACGACATCACCGGCACGGGTCCCGATGCAGCGTTCGAGCTGTCCACGGCGCGCGTTTGCGCAATTGTGAATATGGGTTCGGGCCGCAAGGCAGGCGGCGATATCGCAGGCGCACTGCGCGAGGCGTTGGCTGGCCGTGTTGCGGCACTGGATATCCGTACCGCCAGGGGTGAGGACCTGCCTGCCGCCGCGCGTCGTGCGGTGGAAGAGGGCTTTGACCTGATCATTGCCGCAGGGGGTGACGGCACGCAATCCGCCGTCGCCGGGGCGGTTGCGGGCAGTAATGCCGTCATGGCGGTGATCCCGGGAGGGACCTTCAATTATTTTGCCCGCGATCTTGGCTCGGGTGAAACGGTGGAAGAGGCGCTGAGGATCTTTGATGCCCCCCGTGTGCGCCCCGTCGATATCGGCGAGATGAACGGTATGGTTTTTCTTAACAATGTCAGCTTCGGTGCCTATCCGGAGATTCTCAAGCACCGTGAAAGCGTCTATCGCCGCTGGGGCCGTTCGCGGATCGCGGCCTATTGGTCGGCGGTGGCGGCGCTGTGGAACCTGCGCCGCCCCCTGCACCTGACCGTCCGGGCGAATGGTAAGGAACAGCGTTTGGCCACGGCCTTGGCCTTTGTGGCAAAAAGCGCCTATCAACTGGATAGCTTTGGGCTGCTTGAGGGTGCCGGTTGCGTGCGCCGCGGCCAGCTTGCGCTGCTGGTGGCGCGGGCGCGGCGACCGGGGCCTTTGGTGCGTTCGGCCCTGCGGCTCGCATTGGGCAAGACGGCGCGTTATGCCGATTTCGACCTGATTTGTGCCGAGGAATTCCAGATCGAGACCGTGCCCCGCCACGAATATGTTGCCCATGACGGCGAAAAGACCTGGATGGATTCGCCCTTTCAGGTGCGGGTGCGTCATGGCGCGCTGAAGGTTCTGGTCCCGGCGGAAAGCAAGGGGCAGGACGCGGAATGACGCGGATCCTGCATCTTTCCGACCTGCATTTCGGGCTTGAACGCAGGTCGCTGGTCGAGCCGCTGCTTGACCGGGTCAATGCTGCGCGCGCCGATCTGGTGGTGGTGACCGGCGATCTGACCCATCGGGGCCGCTCGGCGCAATTTGCGCAGGCGGCCGCTTTTCTGCGCAGGATCGAGGCTCCGCTTATGGCGGTGCCCGGCAATCACGACATCCCCCTGTTTCGTCTGACCGAGCGGATGATGCGTCCCTATCGCCGCTGGCGCGAGACGATTGCCGAAAACCTTGAACCCATCGGCAGCGTCGGTCAGGTACGTGTTCAGGGGGTGAACAGCGTTGATCCGATGGCATGGCAGCGGGGCATCATCTCGTCCGCTCAGGTTGGCCGGGTGATCAATGCGCTTGATCCGGGCTGCGTCAATATCGTTGCCCTGCACCACCCGATGCAGCAGCGTCCGCAGGTCGACAAGGCGCTGATGCACGGGGCCGAACCGGCGCTGGCGCGGTTTGAGCGCGCGGGCGTCCAGCTGGTTTTGACCGGCCATCTGCATCTGTGGGCGATCGGGGCGTTTCTGGGGCCGGGCGGCAGGCCGGTCCTGCAAGTGCAGGCCGGCACTGCCCTGTGCGACCGGCCCGGAGATCGCCAGAACGAATTTGCCGTGCTGGAGTTTTCTGGCCCCGACCTGCTGGTCGAGCGTCACGTTGCCCCGATGACCGAGCAGGGCTTTCGCCCGCCCGAGCATCTGCGCTTTGCCCGCAAGAACGGGCTGTGGCTGCCCGGTTAGGCGGCTTTGCCCTTGGGCTCGATCCGGATCGCCGTACCCCAGGGATCGCGGAAGGTCTCGGCCCCAAGGGCCTGCAACCGATCCGGGTCGGCGGTCAGCACTACCTCAGCCAGGCCGGTGGAATCGGTGCTGCGCAGCCCGGCGCCACGGCTGTGCCAGATATTGCCGGCCAGATGGTGGTGATAGCCACCGGTGGCAAAGAAGCTTGCTCCGGGCATATGGGCCATACGGTCCATGCCAAGCTGGTCCATGTAGAAGCGCTCGGCCTCGGCCACGTCGCCGACTTGCAGGTGGACATGGCCGACGACGCTGCCTTCGGGCGCGCCGGTCCAGGGGCCGTTTGCTGCACGCAGCAGACCCTGCAGGTCCAGCGGGATGGTATCCATCTGCACCCCGCTGCCGGTGTGCTGCCAGCTGTCACGGGGGCGGTCTGCATAGATCTCGATCCCGTTGCCTTCCGGGTCACGCAGATAGATCGCCTCGCTGACCAGATGGTCCGAAGCACCGTCCAGCGCGATCCCCAGTTCCGCCACATGCCGCAGCCAGCGACCCAAAGCGGCGCGGTCCGGCAAAAGAAAGGCGGTGTGGAACAACCCGGCCTCGCGCGGGCGGTGGCGGGCGGCTCGGTCCTGGCGCAACTCGACCAACGGCAGGCCCGCGGCACCAAGCACCGTCTCTTTGCCGCTGCCAGAGATACGCTCAAGCCCGATGACCGAGCGGTAGTAATCCCCGACACGGTCGAGGTCGTTGACGATCAGCGCCACGCGGCTGACCTGAATGGGGGCATCACTGGTAGCCATTTGAGGTCTCCGTTATCTGGGTTGGTGCTAAGATAGGCTTAGCCATGATGGCATGAAATGGCGGCAATCGGGGAACACTGTCCCCAATCAGGGGATAATTGGTGCGGTTGCCTTCGCCCCCGCGCCGACGCATGATGCGGGGCCTTTCGCTTGCCGGACCCCGATGAAGCCCCGCACCCCCAAAACCGCACCCAAAACCGCACCCAAAACTGCACCCCGGCCGCAGCCCGAACCCGCGCCACTTGCCGCTGATCCGGGGCGGATGGAGATATTTCTGGTCGCCACTCCGGGGCTGGAAGAGCCATTGGCCGCCGAGGCGCGCGAGCTTGGGTTTGATGCCCGGATCCAGCCCGGCGGTGTGACTTTTACCGGCGGCTGGCCTGAGGTCTGGCGCGCGAACCTGAAAATTCGCGGCGCGACGCGGGTGCTGGCACGCATCGGTGCGTTTCGCGCCATGCATCCGGCGCAGCTGGACAAACGGGCGCGCCGCTTTCCCTGGGCCGACTGGCTGCGCCCGGACGTGCCGGTGCGGATCGAGGCCACCAGCCGCAAATCCCGCATCTATCACGCTGGCGCAATCATCCAACGGATCGAGGCCGCCATACGTGACAGTATCGGTGCGCCGATCGCCGAGGACGCGCCGGTCACGCTAAAGGTCCGGATCGAGGACGACCTTTGCACCCTCAGCCTTGACACCTCGGGCGAGTCGCTGCACCGGCGCGGCCATAAGCAGGCGGTCGGCAAAGCTCCGATGCGCGAAACCATGGCGGCGATGTTCTTGCGTCTGTGCGGCTTTAACGGGGCCGAGCCGGTGCTGGACCCGATGTGCGGCTCGGGCACATTTGTCATCGAGGCGGCTGAGATCGCGGCAGGTCTTGCCCCTGGCCGGATGCGGCATTTCGCCTTTGAACAACTGCCCGGCTTTGACGCGCAGTTGTGGGAACGTATGCGCGCCGCCCCCGCCATTCCGCCTGCGCCCGCAGCGATCCGCTATCACGGCAGTGATCGTGACGCAGGGGCGATCCGTATGAGTCGCGAAAACGCGGGTCGCGCCGGGCTGGAAAGCTGGACCCAATTCGAGAATCTGCCAATCAGCGATTTGCAGCGACCAGAAGGTCCGCCCGGCCTGGTCATCATCAATCCGCCTTATGGCGCCCGCATCGGAAACAAGGGGCCGCTGTTCGGTCTGCACGCCGCCTTGGGCGAGGTGCTGCGCGAGCGTTTTTCCGGCTGGCGTATCGGACTTGTGACCAGCGATGCCGCCCTTGCCCGGGCCACGGGACTACCATTCTACGAGCCGGGACCCTATATTGCTCATGGCGGGTTAAAGATCCGCTTGTGGCAGACCGGGCCTCTTTAGGTCGGGAAAGTCTTTTTGAAATTGCCGCATTTATACGATCTGCTGCGGGACTGCGCACCCGGCGGCAAGTACGATGGTTAACTAATAAGCGCAGGAGAACAGCAATGGATATTCGTTTTGATGGTAAGGTCGCGCTTGTTACCGGGGCCGGTTCGGGACTGGGCGAAGCGATTGCGCTGGAGCTTGGCGCTTCGGGGGCGACCGTAGTCGTCACCGACCTGCACGAGGAATCTGCCCGTGCCACCGCCGGCAAGATCATTGCGGCTGGCGGCAAGGCCGAGGCCGTAGTGGGCGATGTCTCGGACCCGGAACAGGTCCGCAAAGCTGTCGAGGCTGCCAAAAAGCTGGGCGGGCTGCATCTTATGGTGAACAATGCCGGCATCAGCGGTCCTGTCGAACCGACTGGCGACTACCCGCTGGATGGCTGGAAAAAGGTCATCGACATCAACCTGAACGCGGTGTTTTACGGCATGCGCTACGGCATCCCGGCCATTCTGGAAGCTGGCGGAGGCGCGATTGTGAACATGGCCTCGATCCTCGGTTCGGTCGGGTTTCAGGGGGCCGGTGCCTATGTGTCGGCCAAGCACGCCGTTGTCGGTATGACCAAGAACGCGGCGCTGGAATATTCGTCCAAGGGCGTCCGCGTGAACGCGGTTGGCCCGGGCTTTATCGACACCGCGCTGCTGTCCCACATGGATCAGGAGGTCAGGCAGGCGATGATCGCCCGCCATCCCATCGGCCGGCTTGGCCGCGCGGAAGAGGTGGCAAGCCTGGTTGTCTTTTTGCTGTCCGACCGCGCCAGCTTCATCTCTGGCAGCTATCATCTGGTGGATGGCGGCTACACGGCCCAGTAGGCCGCATCAGTCCTTGTCGTGTCGGCTGGCGCGTTTGCGCGCCGGCCAACGCGGAAGGGCGGGAATTTCCAGCACATCGCCGGGCGTGACGGCCGAGGCCAGCCAGATCAGGTCGCGCCGCGCCATGGCAATGCAGCCGGCGGTCGGGAAGCCCGGCCGCCGCCATTGGTGCAGAAAGATCGCCGAACCCCTGCCGGGTCGGGTATCGGGCCAGTTCCAGTCAGTGATCAGCACGATATCGTACAGCGGATCAGGCCGCCGCATCGCCTCATGACTGGGGGCGAAAGGTGCGCGGACCGGATGATTATAGGCCGGATGGCCTGATGCGTCGCACCACAGATCCCCCGGCACGATAGGCCGCGCCCAGCCATTGGGCGGGGGCAGCCGGTCGGGGCGATAAAGCAGCCCGACGATCCGATGCCGGCCGGTGGGGGTGGCTCCGTCTCCTTCGCGCTTGTCGGCCCGGATGCCTCCGCGCCCGACCGAGCAGGGAATGACCCGCGACCCTGCACGCAATCCCATCGGCGTCAGCAGCAGCCTCACAGCAGATGACCCGATTTCGCGGCTTTGACATCAAGATAGGCCGTATTGTGGCGGTTCCGGGGCGTGATCAGCGGCACACGCTCGGCTACGCTGATGCCGTGACTTTCCAGCATGGCGACCTTTTTGGGGTTGTTGGTCATCAGCCGGACCGAGGAAAAGCCCATCTTTCTAAGGATGCCCGCGCCGATACGAAAATCGCGTTCATCATCCTCAAAGCCAAGGCGGTGATTGGCCTCGACCGTGTCAAATCCCTGATTTTGCAAAGAATAGGCGCGCATTTTGTTGGCAAGGCCGATGCCGCGCCCCTCCTGGTTAAGATATAGCAATACGCCCTCGCCGGCCTGACCCATGGCGGTCAGCGCGGCATGCAGCTGAGGTCCGCAGTCACATTTCAGGCTGCCCAGCACATCGCCGGTGAAACAGGCTGAATGCAGCCGCGTCAGCACCGGTTTGGCACGCGAAGGGGCGCCGATCTCGACCGCGTAATGTTCTGCCTCGCCATTGTCGGGGCGAAAGATATGCAGGCGGGAATTTTCGGCCGAAAGCAGGGGCAGGCGGGCGTCGGCGACAGGTGCCATCACTGCCTCGGTTGCCATCTGTGCAAGCGCCGGACCGGGCGAAAGGCGCGTCAGCCCCTCGGGTGGCTCGGGGACCGGCACGACCAGAACGGCGGGTAAAAGCTGGGCAGATTTCGCCAGCGCGATCCCGGCGCGATGGGCGTCCACCTGACCGTCGCGGGGGCTGCGAAAGGGGCCTTTCATCGGCGTCATCAGATCGCCAGCCGGATCGGCCACGGCCCTGAGCCACGCCAGACCGGCATCCGGCGGCACCTCGATCCGTGCAAGATCCCGGTCATAGACCCGTACCTTCAGCGTTCTGGCGCGCGGTTCGGTGATCGCCAGAACCGCAGGCCCAAGGGCGCGTATCGTCTCCAGCCGGTCGGGGCGCAGCGTTTCGACCGCAGCGACAAGCTGGCTGCCGATGATCACCGGCAGGCCGATGCGCAGATCGGCGCGGGCGCGCGAAAGTGTTTCGGTCAGGGTCGGGATAAGGGTCATCGGGCCAGCTTGGTTGAAACAATCTGAAACATAGGACGGATTTCCGACAACTCCATGTGAGAATTGCTGCAAACCGCTGGACGCATACCGCGCCCCGCCGCAGTTTTCCGCCATAACGCCATAGGAGGCAAGAATGGCCGGACTGAAAAAGATCCTGTTGGTTGATGACGAAGAGGACCTGCGCGAGGCGCTGGCCGAGCAATTGGTCGCCACCGAGGATTTCGAGGTGTTCGAGGCCGGTTCGGGCCACGAGGCGGTCGAAAAGACCAAAGGCGCGATCTTTGACCTTGTGGTGCTGGATGTCGGCCTGCCTGATACCGACGGGCGCGAGCTGTGCAAGCGCCTGCGCAAGCAGGGGGTCAAATGCCCTGTCGTCATGCTGACCGGACATGACACCGATGCCGACACGATCCTTGGCCTCGACTCGGGTGCGAACGACTATATCACCAAGCCGTTCAAGTTCCCGGTCCTGCTGGCCCGGCTGCGTGCGCAGCTGCGCACGCATGAGCAGTCCGAGGACGCGATCTTCCAGCTTGGTCCCTATACGTTCAAGCCGGCGATGAAGATGCTGATCGACGCCAAGGACCGCAAGATCCGCCTGACGGAAAAGGAAACCAATATCCTGAAGTTCCTTTACCGCGCTCAGGACGGGGTGGTGCCGCGCGATGTGCTGCTGCACGAGGTCTGGGGCTATAATGCGGGTGTGACCACGCACACGCTGGAGACCCATATCTATCGCCTGCGCCAGAAGATCGAGCCCGATCCCTCGAACGCGCGGCTGCTGGTGACCGAATCCGGCGGCTATCGTCTGGTCGCCTGATCACACAGCCCGCGTCAGGGAACCCACGCGTGGTTTGCGGGTTTTAACGCCAAGCCCAGTGGCCGGAGGATGCGGCCACATGTTTGCCCGGTCCCGGCCCCTGCCGGCGGCCGGGTTTTCGTTGGCGCGGTCCAGGTGGATATTTGAACACGGAAGAAGTCATGGGCCGGTGAAAGCCGGCTGCCCTGGTTCGGCCGGTGGACAAGGGGCCGCTGTGCCCCTAGGGTCCGTCCCGGAAAAGGAGCCGCCATGTTCACCATCGCCACCTGGAACATCAATTCGGTTCGCCTGCGCGAGGCGCTGGTCGCCCGCTTCCTGACCGAGGAGGCGCCCGATATCCTGTGTCTGCAAGAGACGAAAAGTCCGGTCGAGAATATCCCGCTGGAGGGTTTTCGTGCCCTTGGCTATCGCCATTTCGTCGCGCGTGGGCAAAAGGGCTACAATGGCGTCGCCATCCTGTCGAAACTGCCTATCGAGGATGCGGGCGACCGCGACTATGCGGGGCTGGGCCATGCCCGCCATGTCGCGGCGCGGCTTGAGAACGGCGTTACCATTCACAATTTCTATGTTCCGGCAGGCGGTGACATTCCCGACCGTGAACAGAATATCAAGTTCGGCCAGAAGCTGGATTTCCTGACCGAGATGCGGGACGTCTTTCATGCCGACAAACCTGCGCGTTCGATCATGGTGGGTGATCTGAACATTGCTCCGCGCGAAGATGACGTCTGGAACCATAAGGCGTTGTTGAAGATCGTCAGCCACACTCCGATCGAGGTCGAGCATCTTTCGGCTACGCAGGATGCCGGGAAATGGGTGGATATCACCCGCAAGGATATCCCTGAGGGCTTACTTTACAGCTGGTGGAGCTATCGCGCCCGTGACTGGGATGCCGCCGACAAGGGACGGCGTCTGGATCACATCTGGGCGACGCCGGATATCGCCAATGCGGGCCATGGCAGCCGCATCCTGCGGCCGCTGCGTGGCTGGGAACAGCCAAGCGATCATGTGCCGGTACTGGCGAGCTTTGACCTCTGAGGCGGCTTGCCTCATGGGTGGGTAACCTTGCATCGTGTCCATGGCTGCGCCATCTAAGAGGCAACCCTTTGTAATGAGGAAATCTGATGCTCGAGCTTGGCTCTGCCCCTAAAGACGCGACCGCCCCGGCCGATATCATCAAGGACGTGACCGAGGCGACCTTCATGGCCGATGTCGTCGAAGCCTCGATGAACGTGCCGGTAATTGTCGATTTCTGGGCCCCATGGTGTGGCCCGTGCAAGACGCTTGGTCCCCAGCTTGAGGCCGAGGTTGCCCGCCACAAGGGCCGTGTCCGCATGGCCAAGGTCAATGTGGATGAAAACCAGATGATCGCTGGCCAGTTGCGGGTGCAGTCGATCCCGACCGTTTACGCCTTTTTCCAGGGTCAGCCGGTCGATGGTTTCCAGGGTGCGATCCCGCAAAGCCAGATCAAGCAGTTCGTTGACAAGCTGGTCGCTCTGGGTGGTGATGACGGCGGGCTTGCCGAGGCGCTGGAAGCGGCCGAGAGCATGATCACCGAAGGTGCGCCCGAGGATGCGGCCGAGACCTTTGCCGCTATCCTTGGCGAAGAGCCCGAGAATGCCGCCGCCTGGGGTGGCCTGATCCGCGCACATCTGGCCGCCAACGCTGCGGACCGCGCCGAAGAGGCCTTGGCGCAGGTGCCTGCCGCCGTGGCGGGCTCGGGGCCCGTCGAGGCCGCGCGCGCGCAATTGCAGCTGACCCGTCAGGCCGCAAGCGCGGGCCCTCTGGACGAGTTGCGCCAGAAGGTCGTGGCCGATCCCGCTGACCAGCAGGCCCGGTTCGACTATGCTGCTGCGCTGCATGCCGCCGGTCAGGTCGAAGAGGCGATCAATGAGTTGCTTGAGGCCTTTCGTCGTGACCGGGAATGGAACGATGGCGCGGCCAAGGCCCAGCTTTTGACCATTTTTGATGCGCTCAAGCCCACTGATCCGGTGGCGCAGAAGGGGCGGCGGCGGCTGTCCTCGCTGATCTTTGCCTGAGATGGCGCGGGGCATCGACCTGCCCGAAACGGTTCCGCTGTTCCCGTTGCCGGGCGCGGTCCTGATGCCGCGCACCCGCCTGCCTTTGCAGATATTTGAGCCGCGCTACCTGCAGATGATCGAGGATGTGCTGAAGACCCCGTCGCGGCTGGTCGGAATGATCCAGCCGGCCGAGGGCGGGCTTGAGGCTTTGGCCCTGGTCGGTTGCGCGGGACGGATCGTTGCCTTTTCCGAACTGGACGACGGGCGGCTGATGATTTCGCTGAAGGCGCAGTCTCGTTTCCGGCTTGGCGAGGTGCGACCGGGCTTTACCCCCTATCTGCGCGGTCAGGTGGACTGGCGCGGCTATGAGGATGATCTGGCCGTTGAGGCCGAAGAGGACCCGGGCTTTGAGCGTCAGCCCTTCATGGCGCGCCTGGGCCGCTATATGGAGCAGCGCGACCTGTCCACCGATTGGGAGGCGGCCGAAGCCTCGGATCCTGAAACGCTGGTCAATTCGCTGTCGATGCTGCTGCCGCTGGCGCCCGAGGAAAAGCAGGCGCTGCTGGAGGCGCCGACGCTGGCCGAGCGTCGGGCGCTGCTGGAAGGTCTGTTGGAATACGCCCTGCATGGCGGCGATAATGAGGAGATGCTTCAGTGACCGAGACGACCGAACGCGGCTATGACCGTCATATGCTTGAGGCGCTGGTCTGCCCGGTGACGCATACGACGCTGCGCTATGATGCCCGGGCTCAGGAACTGATCTCGGATGCTGCCGGTCTGGCCTTTCCGATCCGCGACGGTATTCCGATCATGCTGTTGAACGAGGCGCGTCAGACCCGCGCCTGAGGCCGGAAAACAGGGGCGGACGCACGAGCAGCTGGGGAAGGCTCGCACGCCCGCGCCGCGGTCAGAGTCCGCAGATCTCGGACCGCACCAGAAAGCGCCGCTCCCGACCGTTGTCCAGGCTGAACATGCCACCGCGGCCCGGCACGACGTCGATGATCAGGCGGGTATGCTTCCAGGCATCGTATTGACTGGCTGAGATATAAAAGGGCATGCCGCCGATCTCGCCCAGTTTCACGTCGCGTTCGCTGATGCGGAATTCGCCCTGTGGATAGCACATGGGCGAGGACCCGTCGCAGCAGCCCCCGGACTGATGAAAAAGGACTGGGCCGTGCTCGGCGACGATCTCGGCCAAAAACGCCAGCGCGGCGGGGGTGGCGGAAACGCGGTCCATGGTTCTGGTCCCGATCAGGGGGGAAAGGCGGCCCCATCGCGGGGCCGCCCTGTCGGTCAGAAGAAGCCCAGTTTCCTGGGTGAATAGCTGACCAGCATGTTCTTGGTCTGCTGATAATGGTCGAGCATCATCTTATGCGTCTCGCGCCCGATGCCCGACTGTTTGTAGCCGCCAAAGGCCGCATGGGCGGGATAGGCGTGATAGCAGTTGGTCCAGACCCGACCCGCCTTGATGCCGCGGCCCATGCGGTAGCAGGTATTGGCGTCGCGTGACCACACACCGGCGCCAAGGCCGTAAAGCGTGTCATTGGCGATCTCCAGCGCCTCGGCCTGATCCTTGAAGGTCGTGACCGAGACCACCGGACCAAAGATCTCTTCCTGGAAGATGCGCATCTTGTTATGGCCGCGGAAGATCGTCGGCTCGATGTAATAGCCGCCCGACAGTTCGCCGCCCAGATCAGCTGCCTTGCCGCCGGTCAGAACCTCGGCACCTTCTTTCTTGCCGATGTCGAGATAGCTGAGGATCTTTTCCTTTTGCTCGCTCGACGCCTGCGCGCCGATCATGGTGTCGCTTTCGCGCGGGTCGCCCTGCTTGATGGATTTGACCCGCTGGACTGCGCGCTCCATGAACCGGTCATAGATCGATTCCTGGATAAGCACGCGCGACGGGCAGGTGCAGACCTCACCCTGGTTCAGCGCGAACATCGCAAAGCCTTCCAGCGCCTTGTCGAAGAAGTCGTCGTCTTCGCGCGCCACATCGGCAAAGAAGATGTTGGGGGATTTCCCGCCCAGCTCCAGCGTCACCGGGATCAGGTTTTCAGCGGCATATTGCATGATCAGCCGGCCGGTGGTGGTTTCCCCGGTGAAGGCGATCTTGGCGATGCGGCTCGACGAGGCCAGAGGTTTGCCTGCCTCAAGCCCAAAACCGTTGACGATGTTCAGGACGCCCGGGGGCAGCAGATCGCCGATCAGGTTCACCCAGACCATGATGCTGGCCGGGGTCTGTTCGGCGGGTTTCAGCACGATGCAGTTGCCGGCAGCCAAAGCGGGGGCCAGCTTCCAGCACGCCATCAGCAGCGGAAAGTTCCACGGGATGATCTGGCCGACGACACCCAGCGGCTCATGGAAGTGATAGGCTACGGTGTCATCGTCGATCTGGCTGATCGCGCCTTCCTGAGCGCGCAGCACCCCGGCGAAATAGCGGAAATGGTCAATGGCCAGCGGCAGGTCGGCGGCCATGGTTTCACGGATGGGCTTACCGTTGTCCCAGGTTTCGGCCGTGGCGAGCAGTTCCAGATTCTGCTCCATCCGGTCGGCGATCTTCAGCATGATATTTGCGCGCTCGGCCGGGCTGGTTGCGCCCCATTTTTCCTTGGCGGCATGGGCGGCATCCAGCGCCAGCTCGATATCGCCGGAATCCGAACGCGCAATCTGGCCGATTTCGGCCCCGGTGATCGGCGTGGTGTTGGTGAAATACTTGCCCGAGACAGGCGCCACCCACTTGCCGCCGATGAAGTTGTCATAGCGTGCCTCGAAAGGCAGCGCGTTCACGCCCCGGAAGGGATGCGTCTGATCGTTCGGCATCTTGTTTCTCCTCTCATCCCGGCTCCTCCTGCCGGTTGCCTGAAAGGGTGGGGTGCGCGCCGTAACCGGTCAACTTGGGGGGCTGCATCGCCGCGCCGATGTGTTTCAGGGGCGAGACACTCGCCCCGGATTTTCCTCGATCCCCAGCCGTGCCATGCGGCGGTACAGCGTCGCACGCCCGACCCCCAGCGCACGCGCCGCGGCCGAGACGTTCCCCTGTGTCCGCGCAAGGGCACGAATCACGGCTGCACGTTCGGCGCGTTCAAAGCCTGACCCTTCGTCCTGGCGGCCTAAAAGGTCGGCGGCCGGGCGGGGGCGCAACTGCCCCTCTTTCTCAAGGCCAAAGGCGCGGCGTGCGGCGCGGTTTGCGCCGATGGCCAGATCATCCTTGTCCACCGCGATCAGCAGCGTTCCGTCCTCGGCACCTTCGGCCCCGGCGGTGATGATGCGCGCGCCGGGGAACGAGGCGCGAAAGAACGCGGCCTCGATTGCCCGTGCGCTATGGGCAACCTGTGCGGCGATCAGCGCGTTCAGGCGTTCGGTGTGATCGGCGCGCGCAGAGCTGACGTCGAGTGCAGCGATGATCCGCCCGTCCGGTCCCCAGATCGGGGCGTCCATACAGGACAGGCCGGTGTTGCGGGCATAGAAATGCTGATCGCGGTGGATGGTGACCTGCCGACCTTCGGCCAGACAGGTGCCGATGCCATTCGTGCCCTGCACCTCTTCGGACCAGTCCATGCCGCGCCACAGGCCCCAGCCGCGAAAGGTCGCGGCATCCCCCTCGCTGACGCGATGTTCCAGCACGATGCCGTCCGCATCTGTCAGCAACAGGTTGCAGCCCGTGGGGCAGACCAGTTGAAACAGCTGGTCAAGCTGTGGCCGGGCGACGGCGATGAAACGGTCCATACGCTCGATCCGCCCGGACAGTTCACGCTCGGTCAGGCGGCGGGGTTCGGGCGGACGCGTCGGGTCCAGCCCGTGCTTGAGCATCGAGCGGCGCCAGCTTGCCGCCAGCCGGCTGACGGCGGCGGGCGATTGCAAGGCCTGCACCACGCGGTCTTCGTGGCGCAGCGGGGGTGATGCAACCGGGCGGGTCTCGGGCAAGGCTTCCTCCCTTCCTTACACGATTCCCGGAATATTGCCCGCCCCGACGTCGCGGGGCAAGCAATGCTTTCGTCCCCCTTTTGGCTTAAGGGGTGACCGTCACCGTGCCGCTGTCCGACCAGGCGCGGTATTCGGGCCGGTACATATCCTCGACGCTGGCGGCGGGTTGGCGGAAATCGCCGGGCGTTACGGCGCGGACGATATAGGCCAGCTTGAAGCTTTCCGCCGAGGTCCAGGTCAGCGCGGCGGCAAAGCGGTCGGCGCGGAACTCGGACATTTCGGTCGAGGTTTCTGCCTCAAGCCAGTCGAGCGACGACACATCGCCTGCGCGCAGCAGGTTCGGGTTGTCGATTTCCCACCCTGCGGGCAAGGGGTCCGCGATGACCAGACGCCCGCCGCCTTCGGAGTGCGGATAGACCTCGACCACCACCACCATGCGGGTGCCCTGCTTCACCGTCTCGGGGTCAAGCGGGCTGCCCTCCATGCTGAAATAGCTGCGCGAGATCGTGTAGCCTTTCCCACCCGCCGCAACCGGGCCTTGCGGCTTGCCGGTCGCGGTCAGCGTCACCTCAAGCGGGCGGTCGCCGTTATTGGCGATGCTGGCGTCCGCAGGCAGGTTCACCACCGGCTGATTCAGCGCCACCCCGTTCAGCGTCGCCGCCGGGGTCGAGCTAAAGAGCGATTGCGCCGCCAGCACCGTCCAGACCGCTTCTTGCGTCGAAAGGCTGCGTCCGGCCTCTTCGGCGTGGGCGATACGCTGGGCGATCTGGCCGGACAGGTCGGTAGTATCAATCGCCTGCGTTTTTGCCTCGGCCGCCAGTGCCAGAACAGCAGAACCGTCGCGGAGCTTGGTGCCGTAATCGGCGCGATAGGAATAGGCCTCGGGCGCGCCGAGGTTCAGCAGGTTGTGCGCCTGCGTGAACATCCGGTCCGCCCGCTGCTGGTCGCCGTAAGAGGCCAGTGCCGCACCAAGGTTCGCCGCCGCCATCGGGGTCGAGAATGACCCGGCTGCGGTATCGGCATAATAGCGCAGATCACCCACCGTCGCCGCCCGTTCACGCGCAAGTACAGTCAGTGCATAGGCAAGGGCGGCGTTTTCATCGGCCGAGGCGGCCCCGGGTTCGGTAGCGTAATTGGCGCGGTTGCGCAGGTTGTTGATCGCCATGTCGAATGCGGTGTCGGGAACCCGATAGCCAGCAGCCCGTGCCCGCGACAGGAAGTCGGTGACATAGGATTCAAGCCACAGATCGCCGGAATCCGCGTACCACAGGCCGAAACCGCCGTTCGAGCTCTGGCGGGTCAGGATCTGGTCGATTGCCCGCTGGACCTGCTTTGAGGTGTCCTCGCCCTCCATCCCTTCGGCGGCGGCAAGGCTTGGCAGGTAAAGCAGCGGCATCGCGCCCGAGGTCAGCTGCTCGGTGCAGCCATAGGGATAGCGCGCAAGCCGCATCAGGGCGCCCGCCACATCCAGCCGGCCATAGGGGCCAAGCGCGGCCGTCACCTCGGCCCCTGGCAGCATGGACTGCATCAGCGTGGGCGGGATGGTCAGGCTTTGGCCCGGCTCGATGACCAGACGGTCCTGACGCTGGATATCGGCCTCGTTCAGCGAAACGGGGATGGCGATATCCTTGGTCAGTGCCTCGCCATCGGGCGTGGTCAGGGTAAGCCGCAGATTGGCAATCCCTTCGGCCTCGCCTGCTGTGACGGGCATCTGGACCTGCGCCTCGGCTTTTTCGGCCAGCGTCACGCTGTCCACGGGCAGGCTGGTCGTCAGCGGAGCCGAGCCGCTGACCTGTTCGACCGCCAGCCGCACCTCGCCCGCAGGACCCGAGGCATGGGTCAGGCGCAGCCCGACCTGTGCCCGGTCTCCGGGGGCAAGGAAGGCGGGGGCGGTGACGGTCATCACCACCGGATCGCGCACCAGAACCGAGGCATCGGTCTGGCCGACGCCCTTGGTGGACCAGACCACGGCCATCAGGCGCACTTCGCCGTTAAAGTCTCCGACCGGGATCTCGACCGTGACGGTGCCATCCGCGCCCACCGTGACGGGCCCCGAGAACCAGCTCATCAGCTTTTCGGTGGGCGGAGGTGCCTCGGTACTGCCGGCAAGGTTTGCGTCACCCCCTTCGCGCAGCGCGCCATCCGGGGCGCCCGTCGGCATGATCAGACGCCCGTAAAGATCGCGCAGCGCGACGCCCAGACGACGCTGGCCGAAATAGTGCTGCGAGGGGTTCGGCGGCTGAAAGCGCGTCAGGTTCAGAATACCCTGGTCGACAGCCGCGATGGTGGCATGAACGGTTTCGCCTGCCGCGCCATCAACCTTGAGCGTGACCGGAATCACGCCGCGCGGCCGGGTTTCGGCCGGGGCTTCAAAGCTGGCTGCAAGCTGGCGATCGCCCGGGTCAACTGCGGCATGGGCCAGACCCAGCGCCCGGACCGGCTGGCGGTCGCCGGGCTTGGTGTCGCCCAGCGGACGGATGGCGCTGACGGTGATATAGACGCCGGCGCCCCATTCATCTGTGACGGGCAGGTCCACGGTATTGTCGCCCGCCTTCAGCGCCACGGTCTGCATCGACACCAGCCGGTTCGACAGGACCGAGACGAGGCCCAGCCCGTCGCTGGCGGCCTCGACCCGGACGCGTGCGGTGTCGCCGCTGCGATAGGCGGGCTTGTCCAGAACGACCTTCAACCGGTCTGGTGTCTCGGTGCCGGAATTGGCGATAGCGCCCCAGCCAGCATAGAACCGGGCCGAGCTGGGACCGCCCTGACCCGAGGCCAGCTCCGCCACCAGTTCATATTCGCCCCATTCGACGGGGGCCGAAATCTCGGCCGGGGACTCGCCCGGTTCTGCCACGCCTTCGGTAATGCGGGTGCGGCTGGTAATGACCTCCCAGTTCCACTGGCCGCCGAGCGAGTACCACTGATATTCGGTATCGATGCGGTTCAGGACCCAGCGCACCGGCTGAGCCTCAGGTTTCAGGTCGGGGCCGACCGCCATCAGCGCAAAGCGTGCCTCGGTGCCTTCTGAAACTGTATCGCCTTCGAACATCGGACGGATGCCGACGACCGGGGCTTCGGGCATGACGATACGCGATTCGGTGCGCTCGACCGGGCGGCCCGCGCCTTCGCGGATGTCGACCACCACCTCGGCCTGAACGGGGCGTGCGCCAAGCTGTTCAGCCTCGGGCAGCGGGATCTGCGCCTCATACCCGCCCTGTGCCTCGGTGACACCGGCGGGCAGGCTTTCGGTCACAGGCGCTGTGTCGTCGTCGTGGCGGCCAAAGACATAGCCATCAAATCCTTGCAGGCTGCGGGTCGGCGACAGGCGCAACTGCCCTTCGACCGGCAGGTTGCCAGCCGGCGCACCAAAGAGCCAGTGCGCCGACAGCGACAGATCCAGCTGGTCGCCCGCGCGGGCCGGGCCTTCCGGCAGGCGCAGGGTAAAGT
Source organism: Paracoccus kondratievae (assembly GCF_009301415.1). GTDB lineage: Bacteria > Pseudomonadota > Alphaproteobacteria > Rhodobacterales > Rhodobacteraceae > Paracoccus > Paracoccus kondratievae. The sequence goes on from NZ_CP045072.1 coordinate 193,829, forward strand.
CGATCCGCTCGGGCAGGAAATCCTCGACCAGTATGCGGGCGGTCGCCAAAGCGGGGCCGTCCGCCTCGGTCCGCAGTTCCAGCCGCCAGGTGCCGCGCGGGGCGTTGCCGGGGATCTGCCAGTTGACGGTGCTGCCGCCCGCGCCGGCGTCCTGTGCAGGCAGGCGCGTCGCTTCGACCCCGTCGGGACGCAGGATCACGGCGGTCAGCGGCAGGTTTTCAAGCGCCCTTGTCTCGGCATTGCGGGCAAGGATGGTGGCATTCACCGTCTCGCCGACGCGATAGGCGCCGCGGTCGGTGGTCACGAACAGGTCGATGGGCGGCGCAGGCGGCTGGCCCTCGACCCCGCGATCCGACAGGTCGAATTCAGGATCGGACAGCGACAGGAAGGCCATGTCACGCGGCGCGCGTTCGGCCCCGTCGCCCTGCCATTCGGTCACGGTAACCAGTGCTGGGGCGGCGCCTTCTTTGCCAAGCGCGAGGCCCGGCGCGAAATGGGCAACGCCCTGATCGTCGGTTACTGTCTTGGCCAGAACTTCGTTCGAGCGGCTGATCAGCGCCACCTCGGCCCCGGCCTTGGCCGAAGTATCGGCAAGGCTGCGCACCGCGACCGTCAGCCCGTCCGCGCCCGAGAAGGTCGAAATCCCAAAGTCCGAGATCACGAACCATTGCGTTGCAAGGCCAGTGTCCTGCACGCTTTCATTCTCGATCCCGGCTTCGAGGATATAGATACCGGGTTCAAGCGGACCGACCTCTGCGGGGATGGCAAGGCTGGTCGTCAGCTCCTGGTTCATGGTCTGCTGACCCATGGGTTTGGCGACCTGTGCCGTGCCCTTCCAGATCTCGCGCGACATGCGGTCGCTGAAGTAATCCGCCTGCCAGCTGTCCAGAGGTGTGGCGAACATGTCCTCGGCCATGGCGCGGATCAGGTTACGGTCCGAGATGCGCAGCAGGCGCAGGCTGATCGTGTCGGCATTGACCGTGACCATCGACAGCCGCTGATCGCCCGAGGCGGGCAGCACATAGGCGCGGCCGGGGAAACGCACCGAGGGCGCGCGGTCGCGGACATAGCCTTTAAGCGTGACATCGCGTGCCAGTGCCTCGCCATCGGCCGAGGGCAGGCCAGCGCGCAGCGTCAGTTCGACCTCTTGCCCGTGGGTCAGCCCGGCAACGCAAAGACGGTCGCCGCTGGCCTCGACCGTCAGGTCGCGACCGGGCAGGCGCAGGAATTGTGCGTAATCGGTGGCCTCGGACAGTTTGTGGGACATGATGGCGCAGAAACGCGGCATCCGGCCCTCGGCCTCGATCTGCGTATTGGTGATGCGCATGCCGTTGCGGGCTTCGGATTCCTCAAGCGCCTGCGCGATCGAGCCGTCGCCGGGCGAAAGTTTTGCCGCCAGGCGCAGTGCCGCCAGCGCATCGCGACCGCGATCCAGCCGCTCCCATGCCATGGCCAGCCACGACAGCGCCCGCGCCGCGACCGCATCCTCGCCCGCGCGCAGATAGCCGTTGATTGCCATATTGGCGATCGAGGACGACGCCTGACGGTCGCCCTGATCGCTGATGTACAGCGTCAGCCGGGCAAGGTTCGTCCAGTCCTCGGCCCGGTCGTCGCGCGCGACCAGAGAGGCCATGAGCTGTGAGGCGTAAAGCAGGCCGCCGCCGTTCTCGGCCTCGACGGCCATCTGGGCGGTGGCGCTTGGGTCGATTGCCGGATGCATGGCGGGGAAGGTTCGCGCCTGATTACGTGCGGCTTCGTGATCGGTCGCGGCGATAAAGGGTGCGGCGGCCGAGCGCGATTCCGCGCGCAGACGCTCTTCGGCCGAGGTCGCCACGACCCGGCCCGAGATCGCCCCCACAAAAGCGGTGGGCGCGCCGGTGTCAGCGCCCTTTGGGAAACAGGCACCTGCGCGTTCGTTATAGGTCAGCGCGCGGCAGTCGGCATTGGCAAGACAGGCCTGCACGCAGGCTTGCAGCGTGGTGTCAAAGATCGGGCCCAGATCGCCTCCGGGCAGGTCGGTATCCGGCTGCAGCGACAATCGTCGGTCGGGAATCTGCCAGTCCTGCGCCCATGCGCTGCCCGAGACGATCAAACCGCCCAGGATTGCGGCGAAGAGACCTTGCCGAACCAGATATGCCATTGCCCGTACTCCGTTATGCGCGCAACAATCTTCTTACACCTGAGCGCGGGCGAGGCAATCTATTCCCATTCCAGTTCGGCATAGGCAGCGGCGGCATTGCGCGCCGTGGTGGCCTGAAAATCTGCCCAGCCCTCTGACACGGGTTTCATTCCGGTGACGATGGCTGGAATCGCCTGCGACAGGGGCAGGCCATCGGCGATCGCCTTGCGTGTTTCGTCACGCAGCGTCGTCAGGTAGTGGCGTTCGGGCGTCACGGCCTCGTCCCAACTTTCGGAAACCGGGCCATGGCCGGGGACGATCAGTGCCGGTTCGGGGTCTGGTTTTTGCCCGATCCAGTTCAGCCAGCCCGCCAGCGTCCCGTCAAGCGAGGGGGTAAGGCCCAGAAACACCAGATCGCCAGTGAACAGCGTCGCGGTTTCCTCGTCCAGCACGGTCATGTCGCTGCCGGTATGGGCGGCTGGGACGGGCGCAAGATGTAACTGACGAGCCCCCAGGGAAAGGGTCTGCGGTGCCTCGACCTTCTGATCCACCGGGGCGATCTTGGTGCCTGCAAAGGCGGCCGCGCCGATCTGCCGCCCGGTCGAGGCCATCCAGCTTTCCGCGCGCCGCGCCACCGCCTCGGGCAGGCGGGCATCGGCGATGATGGTGGCGCCAGCCTCGGAAAACACCTCGGCGCCCAGGATGTGATCGGGGTGCATATGGGTCAGGATCAGATGGCTGACCGGCTTGTCGGTGATCTGGCGGATCGCGGCGTAAAGCGCCTCACCCTCGGCCCGGCTGCCGCCTGCGTCGATCACCGCCACCGTATCGCCGACAATAAACGAAAGGTTGGCGATCCGCCCGCGGTTCTGGGGTGAAATCTGCGCCATCACGCCTTGATGCACATGAACCCCCGGCGCCACCTCTTGCACGGTCAGGGCAGGCAGTTCCGAGGCTTCGACGCAATGCGTCCCGCCGTTGGCCACCAGATCGCGGTGGCGGGCCAGCCAGTCGCGGGCAATGGGATCGGCCCGCGCCTCGCAATCCTCGCGCGTCTGGGCATCGCCAGCGGGCAGCAGGCGCGATTCGCAGGCGTCGGGGTGGGCGGCCAGACAGGCCGCAAGCACCAGATGAAACATCCGCTTTCCTTTCGGACAGGCAGGCTAGCACAGCGTCGCGCCGTGTTCCATCTACGACCTTTGGCGCGTTGACTGATGGCGCAAGCAGCCTAGCATCGGGCTGTCCGCATCTGCTGTGGACGCTTTGGAGGAGGAGACCCATATGGCCTGGACCAAACCCGCGCCGAAGGAAATCACCTGCGGCATGGAAATCAACATGTATGCCCCGGCCGAGGACGAGCCGGTCCTGTTCTGACCCGCCGGTGACAACCCGGGCCCGGTTCCCACCTGATCGGGTGCCGGGCCTGCCGGAGCCTTTCCCATGCGCATCGTGATTCTCGGCACCGGCGCTGGCGGTGGCGTGCCGCAGTGGAACTGTGGCTGCCGCAACTGTGACGCCGCGCGTGCAGGGCGCATTCCCGCCATGAGCCAAAGCGGGATTGCCGTTTCCGCAAATGGCCGGGACTGGGCGTTGGTCAACGCCTCGCCCGACTTGCGCCAGCAATTGGCCGTGACGCCTGCCCTGCGGCCCGAGGGGTTGCGCGGCTCTCCGATTTGTTCGGTTCTGGTGACCAATGGTGATATCGACCATGTCGCCGGATTGCTGACCCTGCGCGAAGGGCAGGGGTTCGACCTGTTCGCCACGCCAGCTATCCATGCGGTGCTGGCGGCTAATCCGATACTGTCGGCGTTGAACCCGCAACTGGTTTTGCGGCGGGCGGTGACGCTTGACACCCGCTTTGAACTTGCGCCCGGCCTTGGCGCGACGCTTTTTGCCGTGCCGGGCAAGGTGCCGCTTTACCTTGAGGGCGACGAAGTCCGAACCGATCTTGTCGGAGAACAGACCGTCGGGGTCGAGCTGACTGCCAAAGGGCGCCGCGTCTTTTACATCCCCGGCTGTGCCTCGGTGCCTGACTGGCTGCGGGCGCGGATCTCGGGGGCGGATGCGCTGCTGTTTGACGGCACCCTTTGGACCGATGACGAGATGCTGCGCGCGGGTCTTGGCGCCAAGACCGGGCGGCGGATGGGACATGTCCCGGTCTCGGGTCCCGGCGGCAGCCTTGAGGCGCTGCGCGACCTTGATCTGGGCGCGCGCATTTATGTGCATCTGAACAATTCCAACCCTCTGGTCGATCCGGCCAGCCCCGAGCGCGCCGAGGCGCAGGCGGCAGGCTGGCAGGTTGGCCATGACGGCATGGAGATCGTGCCATGACATCAGCCGACCGCCACGCGCAGACCCGCGCCGGATTTCATGAGCGTCTGCGCCGCATCGGCGCCGAGCGTTACCATGACCGTCACCCGTTCCATAAACGCCTGCACGGCGGGCAATGCACGCCGGACGAGGTGCGGGCATGGGTGATCAACCGCTGGTACTATCAGTCGCGCATCCCGATGAAGGACGCCGCCTTCATGTCGCGCGTCGAGGACCCGCAGTTGCGCCGCATCTGGCGTCACCGGATCGAGGATCACGACGGTGATCCCGATCAGGGCGGCGGAATCCGGCGCTGGCTTGCGCTGGCCCATGCCGTCGGGCTTGATCCCGATTACGTCGCAAGCGGGGTGGGCGTGATGCCGGCAACGCGCTTTGCCGTTGATGCCTATGTCCGTTTCGTGCGCGACATGCCCTTGCTTGATGCGGTGGCCGCCAGCCTGACCGAGATGTTTGCGCCCAGGATTCATGCCGAGCGTATCGAGGGTCTGCTGAGGCATTACGATTTCGCCAATGAGGCCAGTCTTGCCTATTTCCGTAACCGGCTGAGCGAGGCCCCGAAAGATGTCGAATTTGGCCTGACCTATGTGCTTGACCATGCTGACACGCGGGAAAAGCAGGACGCGGCGGCGGCGGCGCTGACCTTTAAGACCGACGTTCTGTGGGCCCAGCTTGACGCTTTGTGGCATGGCTATGTCGAAGGCCGTATTCCCCCGGGCGCATGGCAGCCGGGCGAGGGGATGTTGAACCCGGCGCTTGCTGCTGCTGCGGTTTCATGAGCGGCGCGCGCATCAGCGGCGCTGCGGTGCCCTATCTGCCGCGCGGGGTCAGGCTGCATGACGACCGGGTGCGCGGTTTGCGCGTGTTGCTGGCGCCCGAGCGGGTGATCCAGCTTGATCCGGTCGGCCACGCCATTCTGTCAGAGCTGGACGGCAAGCGCAGCCTTGCCGAGGTGATCCTGACGCTTTGTTCCCGCTATGACGCCCCGGCCGAACAGATCGAGGGCGATGTGCAGGAGTTTCTGCGTGATCTGGTCGACCGGCGTATGGTGTTTCTGGACGGAGGCGCGGCATGAGAGGCGATTGCGTTCCCCGCGACATCGACGGCAACCCGGTCAGCGTCGGCCTGCCCATGGCGATGCTGGCCGAACTGACGCATCGCTGTCCGCTGGCCTGTCCCTATTGCTCGAACCCGGTCGAGCTGACGCGGGTCAGTGCCGAGCTCAGGGCCGCGGAATGGGCCGATGTGTTCCGGCAGGCCGCCGATCTGGGGGTGCTGCATGTGCATCTGTCGGGGGGTGAGCCCGCCTCGCGTCGTGACCTGACCGAGATCGCCGCTTCGGCCCGGGATGCGGGGTTATATGTCAACCTTATCACATCGGGCATCGGCCTGACCGAGGCGCGGCTGCGTGAACTGGATGGTATTGTGGATCACGTCCAGCTGTCGCTGCAGGGGATCGACGCCGAGACGGCCGACTGGATCAGCGGCTATGGCGGCAGCTTTTCCCGCAAGATGCAGGTGGCCGAATGGGTGCGCGCGCTGGGCTTTCCGTTGACGCTGAATGCGGTGGTCCATCGTCAGAACCTCGACCGCCTGCCCGAGATGATCGACCTTGCCGAGCAGTTGGGCTGCCGCCGCATCGAGGTGGCGACCGTCCAGTTTCATGGCTGGGCCGACCTCAACCGCCGCCCGCTGATGCCGACGCAGGCGCAGGCAGTCCGTGCGCGCGAGGTGGTGGATGAGGCCCGCCGCCGTCTTTTGGGCCGTATGGTCATCGACTATGTGCCCGCCGACCATCTGGCGGCCTATCCGAAAAGCTGCATGGGCGGCTGGGGATCGACCGGGCTGAACGTGGCGCCCGATGGCACGGTCCTGCCCTGCCATGCCGCGCAGACCATCGCGGGGCTGACGTTTGAAAACGTGCGTGAGGTGCCGCTGGCGCGGATCTGGCATGACGGCGCGGCATTCAACGCGTTTCGCGGTACCGGCTGGATGCCCGAGCCCTGTGCCTCATGCGACCGGCGCGAGATCGACTTTGGCGGCTGCCGTTGTCAGGCCATGGCGTTGGCCAATGACCCGCGGGCGACCGATCCGGTCTGTTCACGCTCGTCCCTGAACGCCCGGCTGCGCGCCAACACCGAGGCCGAGGCGGCCAGCGATTCCACCGTTCTGGTCTATCGCCGCATGACGAGGGAGAAGCGATCATGAGACCGGCTGTTCTGCTGACGGCGCTGATCCTTGCCTCGGGTGCTGCGGTGGCCGGGGTGACGAACCCGATGCAGCCCTCGCCCCTGTGGGATGACATGCGGCTTGCCGTCATCGGCACCGAGGAAGAGCCGCCGACCGACCCGGCGATCTTTGACCTTGACGCGCCGCCGCGCGCCGACAACCCGGCGCTGGTGCCGGTGCGGATCACCCAGCCGCCCGGGGCCCCGGCGATCCGGTCCCTGGCGCTGGTGGTGGACGGCAACCCCGCCCCGGTCGCGGCCGAGTTTACCTTTGGCGAGGCGCTGATGCCCCTGGATTTTGAGGTGCGGGTGCGGGTCGACAGCTATTCCGACCTGCGCGCCATCGCCACGCTTGCCGACGGGCGCAAGGTGATGGCGGGGCGCTATGTCAAGGCTTCGGGCGGTTGTGCGGCCCCGGCGGGCAAAAGCATGGACGAGGTGCGCGCCACCATGGGCGAGATGCGCTTTCGTCAGGCCGAGGACGCAGGCCGCCAGATTGGCACGCTGATGATCCGGCATCCCAACTTTTCGGGCCTGCAGCGCGATCAGGTGACGCTTTTGACCATCCCGGCCGAGTTCATCCAGACGCTTGAGGTGAAACAGGGTGATGCCATGCTGTTCACCATGGATGCCGGGATTTCGATTTCCGAGGATCCGGTCTTTCGCTTTGCGCATACACCCGGGCAGGGGCCGGTCACGGTTCATGCCGAGGATACCGAAGGCCGGGTCTGGGATCAGTCTTTCTGAAACCGGGCCGGACAGCCGCCAAGATGCAGGGCCAGCACCCCCAGTGTGCGCGCCTCGGCCGGGTCATGGGTGACAAGTACAGCCCCCGCGCCGGTCCGGTTCAGCAGCGCATCGGTCAGGGCCAGCATTCGTGCCGCTGTCGCGGCATCAAGCGAGGCAAAGGGTTCGTCCATCAGCAGGATATCCGGTCCGGCGGCAAAGGCGCGCGCCAGCGCCAGCCGCCGCTGCTGGCCAACCGAAAGCTGGCGGGGGAATTTCGTCTCATGCCCCTCAAGCCCGACCTCTGAAAGCCAGTCGCGTGCAGTCGTTGCGTCGCAGCCGGTGGGCAGGGTGATGTTCGCTACTGCATCGCGCCATGGCAATAACACCGCCTCCTGGAATACCATGGCGAGGCGTTCGGCACCCTGCAACTGGCCCTGATACTGCCGGTCCAGCCCTGCGAGGATGCGCAGCAGCGTCGATTTCCCGATGCCAGAAGGTCCCAGAATAGCCAGCCGCTCGCCCCGCGTGACGGACAGTGTCAGCGTCCCCAGCACCTGCCGGGGACCAAAGGATTTCGCTTCAAGGTCAAGCCGCATCCTGCCTCCAGCGATTGGCGCGGCGTTCTGCCGGGCGCAGCAGGAACAGGTCGATCGCCAGCATGACGGCGACAAAGGCCAAAGCCCAGGCCAGCACGCCCTCGACATCAAAACTGGAAAACAGCAGGTGGATCTTGAACCCCACCCCGTTTGAGCGGCCCAGGAATTCGACCACCAGCACGATTTTCCAGATGAGCGAGATACCGGCCCGCGCCGCCCCGGCGATATGGGGCGCAAGCTGCGGCAGCACGATATGACGCAGCCGGGTCAGGGGTGACATGCGAAAGACACGGGCCATATCGTCCAGATCGGGGCGCAGCGCCCGCGTGCCCTCACGGATCATTACCGTTACGACCGGGATCTTGTTCAGTGCGACGGCCAGGATGGCGGCGGTCTCGTTCAGGCCGATCCAGATGTAGCACAGCACGATCACCACCAGCGCCGGCACATTCAGCAGGATGATCAGGCCGGGGTTCAGCCAATGATCCGCTGCCCGGCTGCGCCCCATCCACAGCCCCAGCGCCATTCCCGCCGCCATCGCCAGCGCGAAACTTGCCGCGACGCGGAACAGGGTCATGCCGCCGTTCAGCCACAGCTCGCCCCCCGAGGCAAGCCGCAGGATCCGCGCCGCTACCTCCCATGGTGCGGGCAGGGTCTGGGGCCGGTCGGTCAGCTGTGAGGCAAGCGTCCACAGCACCAGCATGGCAAGGACCGACAGCACCCCCGGCACAAGACCGGGACGCGATGGACGAGAGTTCTGCGTCTGCGTCACGCCAGCCTTACTCCGGCCACCAGAACAGACCTTCGGGCAGGGCGGTGACGCCTCCGGTCAGCTCGTTCCCGCCAAGCTCGGCCATGGTGGCGAACATCTTTTGCGCGTTTTCGGCATCGACCGGGCCATGGGCGGGGATACCGGCGCGCCAGCCTGCCTTTAACGCCTCAAACTCGGCATCATCGGCGGCCTCCATGATCGGGCGCAGATCCTGCCATGCGGCATCATCCCTGGCGAGGATGTCTTTGGCGCTGTGCGAGGCGCGGGCCAGCCCTTCGGCCAATTGCGGGTTCGAGGTGATCCATTCATCGCGCAGCACATAGCCCAGAAGCGGCGTCGAAGGATCCAGCCCCAGATCGCTGGCCGCTGTCTCGACATTGATGATCTCGCGCATGCCACGTGCCTTCATCTTGGCCTGAAAATGCCAGAAGTTGATCGCGGCATCGACTTCGCCCGTTTCGGCGGCGTTCAGGATCATCGGCGGCGCGCCGAATACCTGCTCGGTGACGCCTGCCAGATCCTCTCCCAGCTTTTCGCGCGACCATGCGCGCAGGATCAGCCAGCTTTTATCGACCGGGCCGCCGGCTATGCCGATCTTTCTGCCCTTCAGATCAGCCAGCGACTGCACCGGGCTGTCGGCGCGCACCATTACCCCGCCAACGGCAGTAGAGTAGGGCAGAAAGCGGAACCCTGTCCCGCGCGAACGCTGCTGGGCCACCCACAGCCAGTCCGAGACGATGGTATCGACCTCTCCGCCCTGCATGGCGACCTGAGTGGCGGGATTGCCGGCCAGAATCAGCGGCAGCAGGCGAAAGCCGTTCTCGACATCAAGGCCGCGCCGGCGGATCGTTTCGATTTCCCAGTTGACGGTACCGTTCTCCAGCGTGCCGATGCGGATGGTGGGAAGTCGGGCATTGCCTTGTGAGTAGGCAGGCAGGGCCAGCCCGACAAGGGCCGCGGCCCCCGCCAGGAGGGTGGTTCTGCGGCTGAATTGCATGGTCTTTTCCCCCATCGATACGGTCAAATTGCCATGGCCCGGAGTTTCGTCCAATACCACCGAAGTTGTAGACAGATGGTACCCGACGGTCCAACAGGCTTGCGCCAGCGGGCTGCGGTCTTAAGATGGCCGCATCAAGGCCGGCTTGCCAATCCCCGGCCCTCTGTCGTTTCTTTGGGAGGAGAACGATGGCCTCAGCCGAAATGCAGTCGCATGACCGTGCCGCAACGCCAAGGCTTACCGCTGACCGAGTCCGCGAAATCCTGATCGTGGACGATCACCCGCTGATGTGTGACGCCTTAGCCCTGACATTGAAGATCAGCTTTGGGCTAAGGAATGTGCGCACTGCGCGCAGCCTGGCTGCCGCGCAAGAGCAGATCCGCAACCAGGGCGCGCCGGATGCGGTGATTCTGGACCTGAACCTGCCGGATGCCAAGGGTGCCGAAGGGCTTGTCATCCTGCGGCGCCAGATCCCGGATGTGCCAATCACCATGATCTCGGCCGATCTGGAAAATGCGATGATCTCGACCGCCATGGCGGCAGGTGCACAGGGCTATATCAGCAAGTCCCTGGGCCGCGAGGCGCTGGTCGACAGCCTGCGCCGCATGTGGGAGGGTGAGCGGGTAACCCCCGACAGCTATCAGCCCGACCATGACGGAGAAGAGGACGCGGCCCGCGCCGAGCTGGCGCGCCGATTCGCAACGCTGACGCCGCAGCAGATGAAAATCCTGCGGCTGATCTGTCAGGGCAAGGCGAACAAGGAAATCAGCTATGAGCTGTCCATCGCCGAGGCCACCGTCAAGACACACATCACCGCGATCATGTCCAAGATCAACGCCCGCCGCCGCACTCAGGCGGTGCTTTTGGCCAATAGCGTCAGGCTGTTCGACCCGGCATGAGCTCTGCCTCGCCCGAACCATGGCCGGGCAGCCGGGGGTCCGGCGAAAACGAGGCCGCCGACCAGCAGGTCAGGCGGCCTCCGCCTGCGCCGATTGCCGTGTCTGAACCGGCCGACGGTCCTGATACCGCGCAGCGCATCGCCGCCGCCATGGCGCCGCTGAAACCGGCGCTGGTTCTGCTTTTCGGCATGCCCGCCGAGGGGCTGCCCGCCCTTGGCACGGCCTTGCGCGAAGCCATGGGCGAGGGGTGCCGTGTCGTCGGCTGCTCATCCGTGGGCGAGATCGGGCCACAGGGCTATTGCGCCAGGACGGTGACGGCGTTGGGTTTTCCTTCGGCCAGTTTCCGGGTCGGGGTCTGCCTTTTGCGCGATCAGGCGCTGGTGCCGGTGTCGGAATGGATGGCGACGCTGCGCAGCTTTCACGCCGATTTCCGCCCTGATCTGCGCCGCTCCAGCTTTGGCGTCCTGCTGGCTGATGCGCTGGCCCGGCAAGAGGATGTGCTGACCGCGACGCTTGATGCGGCGATCCCCGGCCTGCCTATCGTCGGAGGGTCCAGTGCCGAGGGCATGCGCTTTGAGCCGACCTGTCAGATGGTCGATGGCGTGGCCCATCCCGGTGCGGCGCTGTTCTTGCTGATCGAGACCGACCTTGTGGCGACCGAGGTTTCATTCCAGCACTTCAGCCCCACGGACCGGCGCGCGGTGGTGACCGCGGCTGACCGGCACAGCCGTGTCATCCAGCAATTGAACGACGAACCCGCGGCACAGGAATATGCCCGGCTGGCCGGTATCCCCGTCGAGGCCCTGACACCGACCGAATTCGCCCGCCACCCGCTGCTTCTCAAGACCGGGCGGCGCCATCACGTCCGTGCCATCCGTGCGGTTACGCCCGAAGGGGGGCTGCAACTGCTGTCCGGGATCGAGGCCGGCCATATCCTGACCATCGGGCAGGCGATGGACATGACGCGCGGCTTTGCCGAGACGCTGGACGCGCTGCCCCGTCCGCCGCTGATGGTTCTGGGCTTTGACTGCGTGCTGCGGCGACTGGCGCTGGAGCGGGCGGGAATGGACAAGGAGATGTCCGAGCTTTTCGCCCGCTATCGCGTGGCTGGTTTCAACACCTATGGTGAGCAATACAGCGGCATGCATGTGAACCAGACCTTTGTCGGCATGGCGCTGATGCCACCGGCGCCGAGCTGACAGATGTTTCTGCGCGACGACGACAGCCCGCACCGGCGGGTCGAAAAGCTGACACGCATCGCCGATGTGCTGGTCGAACGCATCGACCGGCTTGAGGAAAGCCGCGGCTCGGCATGGTCGATGTTTCAGGCCGCCGTGGCGCTGGAACAAGAGGTTCAGGCCCGTACCCGAGAGCTTGAGCAGGCGCTGGCCGACCTGTCCGAGCGCAACCGTGAACTGGCCGTCGCCCGCGCTGCCGCCGAAGAGGCGAACCGCTCAAAGACCCGCTTTCTGCGCGCGGCAAGCCATGATCTGTTGCAGCCGCTTTCGGCGGCCAAGCTGTTTCTGTCGGCGCTCAAGGACACCTCGCTGGATCCGTTGCAGCGCGAACTGACCGACCGCCTGTCCGGTGCCTTTGAATCGGTCGAAGAGCTGATGCACGCGGTGCTGGATATCTCACGCCTCGACAGTCAGCGCATCGAGTTCCAGCGCAAGCCCGTCGATCTGGGTGAGCTGTTTCGCCGCCTTGCCGTCGAATATGCGCCGATGGCCGAAGCCAAAGGCCTGCGGCTAAGCTTTGCGCCGACCTCGGCGGTGGTGGAAAGCGATCCGACCTTTCTGCGGCGGATTGCGCAGAACCTCATTTCGAATGCGATAAAATACACCGAGCACGGTGGCGTTCTGGTAGGTGTTCGCAAACGTGGTGAGCGCGCCTGGCTGGAAACCTATGACACCGGTATCGGCATTGCCGCCGCAGACCGTGCCCGCATCTTTGATGAGTTTCAGCGCCTGGGGCGCGAAAACAGCGCGCCGGGGATGGGGCTGGGTCTGTCTATCGTGCGCCGTGCCTGTGCCAAGCTTGGCCACCCGATCGCAATGGACAGCGAACCTGGGCGCGGCACCGTGTTCCGTGTCAGCCTGCCGCTGATCTTGGCCGGATGCGAGCCGACGCGGCCCGAGCGGTTTGATACGGCGCCGTTGCTGCGCGGCCTTGTTGCGCTGGTGGTCGAGAATGACGAGGCGATGCGCCGCGCCCTGCAACTGGTGCTCAAGGACCAGCTGGGCATGGTGCCGCGCGTCGCAGGCGGCATTGCCGAGGCGCTGGCGCAGATGGGTGATGAGCCCCCGGATGTGGTGATTGCTGACTACAATCTCGACAATGGTGACACCGGGCTGGATGCGATCATGGCGCTGCGCGAGGCGGCGGGTCGCGCGCTGCCGGCCATCGTCGTTTCGGCCCGGCGTGCCTCGGAACTCAGCCGGGCCTGCGGCCAGATGGGCGTGCCGGTGCTGGAAAAACCGATCCGCCCCGAGGATCTGCTGACCATGCTGCAAAAGCTGCTGACCTAAGACCAAAGCACGAAAGTCCCGGCGGCAGGCTTTCGCCGCGCGTTTCGCGGGGGCAGAGTCGCGAACAGGGAAGGGGAGACATCGCATGAGATTATGGCCGGGCCTTGCGCTGATCGGACTACTGGCCGTGCCGCTATGGGCGGGCGAGGCGGGTGACCTTGTCTTTGCCGACCGCGGCCCCTGGGACCTGTCGCAGGGAGGGCTGACCTGGGTGCTGCGCCAGACCGGGCCCGAGGCAGGGGATTTTAAACCCTTGGGCGAAGGGACGGTTACCTTGCAGGCGGTCACCGACCCTGCTGATGGCAAACCGGTGCTGGAACTGGCCGAAAAGACCGATCGCATCACGCGCCGCATCGGTCCTTTCCCTGTCTCGGGTGGCGATCCGGCGCTGGTGTTCTTTCTGGAAAACACTTCGCGCGATATGGCGATGCTGACCGGTGGCAGCCCCTTTTACATTCGCAACCGGCTCAAGGACGCGCTGTTTCGCGGCGGAGAAGTCCGGCAAGAGGGCGATGCGACCGTGGCGGTTTTTGCCCCTTTTCGCGGTGACCAGAACAGTGGGCGGATGCACGGCTTTGACAGGTTGGAGCTAAGCTTTACCTTTGGTGACCCCAAGCAGCCGATCCGGCGTATGCTGGCGCAGACTGGCCCCCTTGAAGGCGGCCTGCCAGCCTATCGCAGCGAAATGGTGTTGAAATGATCCGGGCAACCCTGACAGCCGCCCTGACGCTTTCGGCCGGCATGGCCTGGGCGCAGGCGGTGAATGATTATCCGACCAATGCGCGGGCCGATTACGTTTTCGTCTGCATGGCGGCGAACGGCCAGACGCGCGAAATGCTGGACAAATGCAGCTGTGCCATAGATCAGATCGCCGAGATCCTGCCCTATGAGGATTACGTCGCGGCCGAGACGGTGCTGGCCATGCGTCAGGTCGGCGGCGAACGTGCCGCTGTCTTTCGCAATATGGGCACCAATGAAAAGGTGGCGAATTTTCACCGTGCCGAGGCCGAGGCCGAGATCCTCTGCTTCTAATCTGGACAATGCCGGCATCCCGCGCTTCCCTGACGGCGAAACGAACAGGAGATAAGCGATGGATCTGGGGATCAGAGGCAAGCGTGGCCTCGTTTGCGCCGCGTCCAAGGGGCTGGGCCGGGCATCCGCCGAGGCCCTGGCCGAGGCAGGGGTTGATCTGGTCATCAACGCCCGCGGGGCCGACGCGCTTGAGGCCGCAGCACACGAAATTGCCACGAAACACGGCGTTTCGGTCACGCCGGTTGCCGCCGATATCACTACCGGGGAAGGCCGCGCCGCCGTGCTTGAGGCGCTGGGTGGGCGGGCCGATATTCTGGTCAATAATGCCGGCGGTCCCCCGCCTGGTGTGTGGACGGACTGGAGCCGGGATGATTTCATTAAAGCCATCGACGCCAATATGCTGACAGCTGTCGCGCTGATGCAGGCCCTTGTGCCCGGTATGATCGAGCGTGGCTGGGGGCGGGTGGTGAACATTACTTCGCAATCGGTGCGCTCGCCCATCCCGGTGCTGGGGCTGTCGAACACTGCCCGTGCGGGCCTGACGGGCTTTGTTGCGGGCATGTCGCGTCAGGTGGCTCCCCATGGTGTGGTGGTGAACAACCTGCTGCCCGGCATTCATGCGACCGACCGCGCGGACAGTCTGGACAGTGGCGTTGCCAAGGCCGAGGGCATCAGCCTTGACGAGGCACGCCGCCGCCGTGAGGCAACGATTCCCGCCCGCAGCTATGGCCAGCCCGAGGATTTCGGCGCGACCTGCGCGTTTCTTTGCAGCCAGCATGCGCGGTTTATCATCGGGCAGAACATCCTGCTTGATGGTGGAGCACTGAACGTCACCGTCTGAGGCTTGCGGGCGGCATTAGCCTCTTGCCAGAATGGTGCCGTCCGGCTACGACAAAAGTAGGAAATCGGGAGACGCTGGCGCACCGCCAGGGCCGAAGGAGCAACCGCCCCGGGAATCTCTCAGGCAAAGGGACCGTTTTCCTATGTACGCTCTGGAGAGAGACGGCATCCGCCGTCCGCCGAAGGGATAACGATCTCAGGCGCCCCCGTTCGGGGTAGGGACAGAGGGGGCATCTAACCGGGCGGGATTGGTCCGCCCGCAAGACAGGGGATGCCCATGGCCGAGCTTCGGCGTACGATGCTGTATGATCTGCACCTTTCGCGTGGCGCGAAGATGGTGCCCTTTGCCGGTTGGGAAATGCCGGTGCAATATCCGATGGGCGTTCTGAACGAGCATCTGCACACCCGCGCCCATGCCGGTCTGTTCGACGTCAGCCACATGGGCCAGGTGATCCTGCGCGGCCCGGGCGTGGCCGAGGCGCTGGAGACGCTGGTGCCGACCGATGTTCTGGGGCTGGCAGAGGGACGGCAGCGCTATGGTCTTTTCACCAATGCTGTGGGTGGCATCCTTGACGATCTGATGATCGCCAATAAGGGCGATCACCTGCTCCTGGTGGTGAACGCTGCCTGCGTGGAACAGGATGTCGGGCATCTGCGTCAGCTTGAGGCGCAGGGCATCTCGGTCGAGCCAGTGACGGATCGCGGCCTGCTTGCCCTGCAGGGCCCCGAGGCGGAGGCGGTTCTGACCCGCCTTGTCCCCGGCGTGGCGGCGATGCGCTTTATGGATGTGGCCGAGTTCGACTGGCAGGGCGCGACACTATGGGTCAGCCGCTCGGGCTATACCGGTGAGGACGGGTTCGAGATCTCGGTCCCCGCCGATCACGCCGTCGCCTTTGCCGAGGCGCTGCTTGCCGAACCCGAGGTGGCGCCGATCGGGCTTGGTGCCCGCGACAGCCTGAGGCTGGAGGCCGGGATGCCGCTTTACGGCCATGACATGGACGCCACCACCACGCCCGGCAAGGCTGGTCTGGGCTGGTCCATTCCGAAGCTGCGCCGCGCGGGCGGTGCACGTTCGGGCGGTTTCCCTGGCGATGAAGAAATTCTGACCGAACTGGCCGATGGTCCGTCGCGTTTGCGCCGCGGTCTGCGTCCGGAAGGGCGTGCGCCGATCCGCGAAGGGGTCGAGATCTTTGACGCGCCCGAGGGCGGCGAATTGCTGGGCCGGGTCTCGTCTGGCGGCTTTGGTCCCTCGACCGGAGGACCGATTGCCATGGCGATCCTGCCGGCCGTTCTGGCCGATGGCACGACGCTTTGGGCCGAGTTGCGCGGCAAGCGCATTCCGGTGGCCATCACCCCGCTTCCTTTCCATCAACCAAGCTACAGGCGCTGAGAGGCCAGGCATGTTGAAATACACCGAAGACCACGAATGGCTGAAACAGGACGGCGATGAGATCATCGTCGGCATCACCGCCCATGCCAGCGACCAGCTGGGGGATGTCGTCTTTATCGAACTGCCCGAGGTCGGCCGCGAAGTCGCAGAGGGCGAAGAGATCGTGGTGATCGAATCAGTCAAGGCGGCCTCGGATATCGTTGCTCCGGTTGCGGGGGTGATCACGGCGGTGAACGAGGGGCTGCCCGATAACCCCGGTGCCGTGAACGCCGATCCTGCGGGAACGTGGTTCTTTCGCATCAAACCGGCCTCGGTCGATCTGTCCGGTTTCATGGACGAGGCGGCCTATCAGGCGCTGATCGGTTGAACTGGCCGGGCCTTGCGGCCCGGTGCCTGCCGGGGCTGACCGCCCCGGCAGGCGGTGGATATTTGAACACGAAAGAAGCCCGGCGGGGCGCCCGGTGGCCGGCCTGTCGAATGAGCGCGAGCCTTGCGCCGGGAATGCGGCGCAGCCTTTCGAAAATCTCTGTGAACATTAGATGCATCGAGGCCTGTGATGGGTAAGTGGACCCCGACCGATTATAATCCCGACGATTTTGCCAATCGCCGCCACATCGGACCTTCGCCGGCCGAGATGGAGGCAATGCTGAAGGTTGTGGGCGCAGCGACGCTGGACGACCTGATCTCTCAGGCCGTGCCGGCGAGCATCCGGCAGGACCAGCCTTTGGACTGGCCGGCCTTGTCCGAGGCGGGATTGCTGCAGCGCATGCGCGAGGTTGCAGCCAGGAACAAGGTCATGACCAGCCTGATCGGGCAGGGCTATTACGGGACCGTGACGCCCCCGGCAGTCCAGCGCAATATCCTTGAAAACCCGGCGTGGTACACCGCCTATACCCCTTACCAGCCCGAGATCGCCCAGGGCCGGCTGGAGGCGCTGCTGAACTTTCAGACCATGGTTGCCGATCTGACCGGTCTGCCGGTGGCGAATGCCAGCCTGCTGGACGAAGCCACCGCCGCGGCCGAGGCGATGGCCATGGCGCAGCGCGTTGCCAAGTCCAGGGCCCGCGCCTTTTTTGTCAGCGAGAACCTGCATCCTCAGACCATTGCCGTGATCGAGACCCGGGCTGCGCCTTTGGGTATCGAGATCATCCGGGGCACGGAATGCGACCCTTCACAGGTCTTTGGCGCGATTTTCCAGTATCCAGGCACCTTTGGTGAGATCCGCGATTATACCGCCGAGATTGCGGCCCTGCACGAGGCAGGCGGGGTCGCGATCATGGCGACCGACCTTCTGGCGCTGTGTCTGCTTAAAGAACCGGGCGCGATGGGCGCTGATATTGCCATCGGCTCGGCGCAGCGCTTTGGCGTGCCCATGGGCTATGGTGGGCCGCATGCTGGCTTTATGGCCTGCCGCGACGAGATGAAGCGTGCCATGCCGGGGCGGATCGTCGGTGTTTCGATCGATGCCAAGGGCAACCGCGCCTATCGCCTTGCTCTGCAAACCCGCGAGCAGCATATCCGCCGCGAAAAGGCGACCTCGAACGTCTGCACCGCGCAGGCGCTGCTGGCGGTGATGGCCTCGTTCTATGCCGTGTTCCACGGGCCGGTCGGGCTGCGCGCCATTGCCCAGCGGGTGCATCTGAATGCTGTCACGCTGGCCGATGCCCTGCGCGCCGCCGGGGCCGAGGTTGAGCCGCAGGCGTTCTTTGACACCATCACCGTGCGGGTCGGCGTGGGGCAAGCAGGCATCCTTGCCGCCGCCCGCCATCGCGGCATCAACCTGCGCAAGGTTGGCAATGACCGGGTCGGCATCTCGGTTGACGAGACGACGGATGCGGATGTTCTGGGCCGTGTGCTGGACGCCTTTGGCATCCCGGCCCCCGCAGAGTCGGCCTCAAGCCCTGCGGTCCCCGAGGCGCTGATCCGCGAAACCGACTACCTGACCCATCCGGTCTTTCATATGAACCGCGCCGAATCCGAGATGATGCGCTATATGCGCCGCCTTTCGGACCGCGATCTGGCGCTGGACCGGGCGATGATCCCTCTGGGCAGCTGCACGATGAAGCTGAACGCGGCGGCCGAGATGATGCCGATCACCTGGCCCGAGTTCGGCGCGCTGCATCCCTTTGCGCCCGAGGATCAGGCCGCCGGCTATCATGAGGTCTTTGCCGATCTGACCGAAAAGCTGTGCGCGATTACCGGCTATGACGCCTTTTCGTTGCAGCCCAACAGCGGTGCGCAGGGGGAATATGCCGGGCTGCTGACCATCGCCGCCTATCACAAGTCCCGCGGGGAAGAGCGTGACATCTGCCTGATCCCGGTTTCGGCCCATGGCACCAACCCTGCCTCGGCCCAGATGGCGGGGATGAAAGTCGTGGTGGTGAAGTCTGCCCCGAACGGCGACATCGACCTTGAGGATTTTGCCGACAAGGCGGCCAAGGCCGGTGATCGGCTGGCGGCGGTGATGATCACCTATCCGTCGACCCATGGCGTGTTCGAGGACACCCTGCGCGAGGTCTGCCGTATCACCCATGATCATGGCGGGCAGGTCTATATCGACGGCGCCAATATGAACGCCTTGGTCGGGTTGGTCCGCCCGGGCGAGATTGGCGGCGACGTCAGCCACCTGAACCTGCACAAGACCTTTGCCATCCCGCATGGCGGCGGCGGACCCGGCATGGGGCCGATCGGGGTCAAGGCGCATCTGGCGCCCTTCTTGCCCGCCGATCCGCGCAACGGTGCGGGGGCGGTGTCGGCCGCGCCATGGGGGTCGGCCTCGATCCTGCTGATCTCATGGGCGTATATCCTGATGATGGGTGGTGCAGGGCTGACGCAGGCAACGCGCGTTGCGATCCTGAATGCGAACTATATCGCCAGCCGCCTTTCAGGGGCCTATCCGGTTCTGTTCATGGGTAACCGTGGGCGGGTGGCGCATGAGTGCATCCTTGATATGCGGCCTTTTCAGGAGCATGGGGTGACGGTGGACGATATCGCCAAGCGGCTGATCGACAACGGCTTCCACGCCCCGACGATGAGCTGGCCTGTCGCCGGCACGTTGATGGTCGAGCCGACCGAGTCAGAGACCAAGGCCGAGATCGACCGGTTGATCACAGCCTTTCTCGCTATCCGGGAAGAGATCGGTGATATCGCTGGGGGTCGGATAAGCGCCGAATCCAGCCCTCTGCGTCATGCCCCGCATACGGTTGAGGATCTGGTGGCGGATTGGGATCGTCCCTATTCGCGTGAGCAGGGCTGCTTCCCGCCCGGGGCTTTCCGGGTGGACAAGTACTGGCCCCCGGTCGGGCGGGTGGACAACGCCTATGGCGACCGCAACCTTGTCTGCACCTGTCCTCCGGTCGAAGACTATGCAGAAGCGGCCGAATGACCCGGCCCCGAGGCCCTGCCGGCACTGCTGGCGGGGCTTTTTTGGCGGTGCGAAAGGCTTGTGTTTCCCTTTCCTCGGCCACTTGACAAGCCCGGGAAGGTAGGCGAGATAGCGCGTCAATGGGGCCGTAGCTCAGTTGGTAGAGCGCATCGTTCGCAATGATGAGGCCAGGGGTTCGATTCCCCTCGGCTCCACCAATTCAATCTGAAAAGATGAATATTTGCCGTTACGTAGGCAGATCTGGTGTTCTCTCTTTCCCCGATTTTTCTCCAATAGCTTACGGAAGGTGGCGGATCGCATGTTGCCGGATTTCGCAGTGCCATTTTCCCAAAATGCCAATTCCATCACATCTTACAGGATGGGGGGGCTGGTAAACTGCTCAAGCAGATCGGGCCGGGACAGGGTGCCGTGACGGTAAACGAGAGGCGGGCACCCCCCGTTGCGAACCGAAGCTGCCCGCGAAGCTGGTATCGGGTAAGGCCTCTCTTGAAGGACAGTGCCACGAAAGACCCTGAACGGTCACTCAGTCTGAAGCGGCTTCAGTGACACGGCAATAAGGAGGAAAAATCGTTTGGCTGAATGCAGAGGTTTGCCCAGGCGATCTGGAAAATGGCTCCGCCAGATGATCCAAGCGCAATGGAATATTCTTTCTGGCGTAATAGCCCACCCCGCATGCCGGGTTGGAAAAACGCGCCATTTAACTCACCCGCTCGGCCGCAAATCTGCTGAACAGCGTCACAAGCTCGTTGCGATTGTCGCGGTGCCATAGCATCGAGACACGGTGCTCGGCCTCGGCCTCTTCAACTTCGATATAGCGGACATTGCTGAATCTGGACCGGCTTAGCGATTGCGGCACCAGTGAGACACCCATGCCCCGACCGACCAGCGCCACCACCGTAAACCAGTGCTGGATATGGTAGCTGGAATAGGGCTGGTTGCCGCAACCGGCCAGCAGGCTGACGATCTTATCATAGAATTGCGGCGCGAATTCGCGGGAAAACAGCAAGACCCGCTCCCCCTCAAGATCAGCAAGCCGGACCCGCCCGCGTCTCGCAAGGCGATGGTCGCGGGGAACGCAGCACATCAGGCGCTCGGTCTCAAGCACATGTTCCGCGATCTGATCGGGCAGGCTGACCGAATGGACAAAGCCCAGATCAATGCTGCGGTTCATCAGCCCCTCGATCTGCTTGATCGTGTTCATCTCGCGCAGTTGCAGCTCGACATCGACGTAGGCCTCGTGAAACTCTTTCAGCGTCGTGTCGAGGTTGCGAAACAGCATCGAGGGCACAAAGGCCACCGTCAGCCGGCCCGAGATCGTCTGCGCGGTTTGCGCGGCCTCGACCTCAGCCGCTTCTAGCTGGGCAAGGATCTGTCGCACATTCTGGGCATAAAGCCGTCCCGCCGGTGTCAGCCGCACGCCGCGCTGATTCCGTTGCAGCAGTTCAAAGCCCAGCTTTTGCTCCAGCTGCTTGAGGCTCGCGCTGAGCGGTGGCTGAGAAATGTGCAATCTTTCGGCCGCCCGGCCAAAGTGCAGCTCTTCGGCCAGAACCAGAAAGTAACGCAATTGTCGCAGGGTAACGGTCATGCCTGATCCGTGATATGGTTTTACGTATCGTATATTAGGTAAATAGTATTAGAAAAGATATACCCGGCTATGGCTCTTCTTTGTTGAATTCGATGGGGGGAGGCTGTGATGTCCGCCGAAATCTACCGCAATATTCCTGACAGTGTTGGCATGAACGTCTTTTCCGCCGATCCGGCCATGGCGGACCTGCTGCGCATCTATCTGCCGTCGGACATCCTGCCCACCGTCCTGCGTGAGGCCGACCGCATGGGCCATCTGGTCGGTGGCTGGCTGGAAGAGCTGGCTTTGGTTGCCGACAAGAACCCGCCGGTGCTGCATATCCGCGCCCGCAACGGTGCCCCGGTCGAGCGGATCGAAAAGCACCCCGCCTATGAGGCGCTTGAGGATGTCGCCTTTGGCGAATTCGGGCTGGCTGCGATGTCGCATCGCCCGGGTGTTTTCGGGCTCGACACCAAACTGCCGCCGCTGGTCAAATATGCGCTGGTCTATCTGTTCGTGCAGGCCGAATTCGGGCTTTGCTGTCCGCTGTCGATGACCGATTCCCTGACCCGCACGCTGGTCAAGTTCGGCTCTCAGGACCTGATCGACCGCTATTTCGACCAGCTGACCAGTCAGGACATGGACGAGCTGTTTCAGGGCGCCATGTTCATGACCGAGCAGATCGCGGGGTCGGATGTCGGAGCGATCGACACCATTGCCCGGCAAGAGAATGGTGAGTGGAAGCTTTACGGCGACAAGTGGTTCTGCTCGAACCCTGATGCCGCGCTGGCGATGGTTCTGGCGCGTCCCGAGGGCGGCGAGGGCGGCACGCGTGGTCTGACCCTGTTCCTGCTGCCGCGCATTTTGCCGGACGGGCGCAAGAACGACTATCGGATCCTGCGGCTGAAGGACAAGATGGGCACCCGCTCGATGGCCAGCGGCGAAATTGCGCTTGAGGGGGCAACCGCCTATATCGTTGGTGATCCCGGCCGTGGCTTTAAGCACATGACCGACATGATCAACAACTCACGGCTGGCGAATGGTGTCCGCTCGGCCGGGCTGATGCGCCGTGCGGTGAATGAGGCGGTGTTCATCGCAACCAACCGTACTGCATTCGGCAAGCGGCTGATCGACCTGCCGCTGATGCGCCGCCAGCTCAGCAAGATGCTGCTGACGGCAGAGCAGGGCCGTTCGATGGTGTTCCACACTGCGCGCGTTCTGGATGCAGCCGACCGTGGGGCCGAGAACATGGCCAAGGTGCTGCGGATCATGACGCCGCTGGTCAAGTTCCGCACCTGCCGCGATGCCCGCAAGGTGACGGGCGACGGAATGGAGGTGCGCGGCGGCTGTGGTTATATTGAGGAATGGTCGGATGCCCGCGTCCTGCGCGACGCGCATCTTGGCTCGATCTGGGAAGGGACCAGCAACATCGTCGCGCTGGATGTGGCCCGGGCGGTGCGGCGCGAGGACGCCCTGACCGCGCTTGAAAGCTATCTCACCGGCCTGAACGAAGAAACGCAGTCCATCCTTGGTCCGCAACCGGCCATCACCGATGCGTTTAAACGCTCGGCCGACCTGCTGCATGCCGTTGCCCATGATCCCGCGCGCGAGATCGAAACGCGACAGGCCGCCAGCGCGGTTTATAACGCCACCTCGTCTGTGGTCATGGCCTGGGAAAGCGCCCGCCAGTCGGAAATGACAAATGAGCGCAGCACAGACCGGCTGACCCTGGCCCATGGTGTGCTGCGCCACAAGCTGAGCAGCCGCGATCCGCTGGATACGGTGCAGGGCGCCGCGGATGACGAGCTGATCTCGCTGGTGTACACGACGCTTGGGGATGCCGAAATCGCAGAGGCCGCAGAATGACCGGTGCGCTGCACGGGATCCGCGTGATCGACGTCAGCCGGATCCTCGGCGGGCCTTATGCGGGACAGGTGCTTGGGGATCACGGCGCTGATGTTATCAAGATCGAGCCGCCGGCAGG
Organism: Paracoccus kondratievae; assembly: GCF_009301415.1. Classification (GTDB taxonomy): domain Bacteria; phylum Pseudomonadota; class Alphaproteobacteria; order Rhodobacterales; family Rhodobacteraceae; genus Paracoccus; species Paracoccus kondratievae. The sequence goes on from NZ_CP045072.1 coordinate 217,220, forward strand.
CGATGATACCCGGACCTGGGGCCCTCCGTTTCAGGGGGATACCGCGTCCTATTTCCTTGGGCTGAACCGGAACAAACGCGCGATCGCGCTGGACCTGCGCAAGCCCGAGGGGCGCGAGGTGTTGCTGCGCCTGCTCGAAGATGCCGATGTGCTGCTGGAAAACTACAAGACCGGCACGCTTGAGGCATGGGGCATCGGCCACGATGTGCTGGCCGAGAGGTTCCCGCGCCTGATCCATTGCTGTGTGACGGGTTTTGGTGCCGACGGCCCCTTTGGCGGGCTGCCGGGCTATGACGCCATCCTGCAAGCCATGGGCGGGGTGATGAGCGTGAACGGCGAGGCTGACGGAGAGCCGACACGGGTCGGGCTGCCGGTTGTCGATATGGTGACCGGGCTCAACGCGGTTATCGGCATCATGATGGCGCTGCATGAACGCAACCACAGCGGCAAGGGCCAGTATGTCGAGGCTGCGCTGTTTGATACCTCACTGTCGCTGCTGCATCCCCATGCGGCCAATTATTTCCTTTCGGGCAAGGTGCCACAGCGCAGTGGCAACAGCCATCCCAACATCGCCCCCTATTCGACCTATGCGACGGGGACGCGGCCGCTTTATCTGGCTGTCGGGAATGACGGACAGTTCCGCAAGCTTTGCCAACTGATCGGTGTGCCCGGACTGCCCGGGGACGCGCGTTTTGCGACCAACGCTGACCGGCTCATCAATCGGGACGCCCTGCGCCATGAACTGGAGGCAGCACTGGCCGGGTTCAAGGCCGAGGAACTTGCCCCTCATCTCATCGCTTCGGGCGTACCTGCAGGGCCGGTTCTGGACGTGGCCGAGGCGCTGGCGCTGCCCCATACCGAACATCGCGGCATGGTGGTGCGCAAGGACGGCTATCGCGGCCTTGGCGCCCCGGTAAAGCTGACCCGGACAGGGCCGGATTACCGCGCCGCGCCTCCGGAATTTGCGCAGCATTCAGACGAGATCCTGCGCGAACACGGCTTTTCTGATCAGCAGATCACAGAGCTGCGGGACAGCGGCGTGGCCCCGACCCGCCGCAGATAAACGCTGTTCACCACCACAGGAATGTTCTCAGCTTGCGGCACTGGAAGCCGCAGGCCGACCCGCCCATCGCGCTTGAGGAGGATGCGCCCATGACCAGTAACCCGACCCAGACCCAGACCCAGGCCATCAAGGCCAGGCGTGCTGGCATCGCATCTTTCGTCGGAACGACGATCGAGTGGTATGATTTTTACATCTATGGTCTGGCGGCCTCGCTGGTCTTTGGCGATCTGTTCTTTTCGCCCGATATGGACCGGGGCGTTGCGACCTTGATGTCCTTTGTGACCTTTTGGGTCGGCTTTCTGGCGCGTCCGGTCGGCGGGGTGATCTTTGGTCATCTGGGCGACCGGATCGGGCGCAAGACGACGCTGGTCATCACATTGTTGATGATGGGGCTGGCGACCACCTGTATCGGGTTGTTGCCGACCTATGGCTCGATCGGGGTCATGGCGCCCGTGCTGCTGGTGCTCTTGCGCTTTATCCAGGGCGTTGCGGTTGGCGGTGAATGGGGCGGTGCGGTTCTGATCGCCAGCGAGAACGCGCCCAAGGGTAAAAGCGTGCTTTATTCCGCCTTTGCCCAGCAGGGTGCTCCGGCAGGGAACCTGTTGGCGATTGGCGTTTTCTTCCTGCTCAGCATGGCTGATACGCCCGATTTCCTGCTGAACGGCGGGTGGCGCGTTCCGTTCCTGCTGTCTTCGGTCCTGATCGCGATCGGCCTGATCATCCGGCTGAGCATCGAGGATGCGCAGGATGTGCGCAAGCTGCTGAAAGAGAACCGCGAGCAGAATGTTCAGCCGGTACGCGAGGCGATCCGGGGTCATTGGCCGCTGATCCTGCTTGGCGCGGGCACGCTGCCGATCATCTATGTGACATATATCAAGACCAGCTTTGCGCTGTCTTGGGCGACCAAGACGCTGGGCTATGATTCAGGTACGTTCCTAAGCCTGATTTCGGTCGCGGTGATTGTGCAGTGCATCACTCAGCCCTTTGGCGCGATCCTGATGAACCGCATGGATATGCGCAAGGCGGTGCTGATGTTCACTGTGCCCGAGTTCTTTCTGGTGCCGCTGATGTTTTACGGCATCTACAGCATGAACTATTGGTTCGCGATGATCACCATGGCGCTCGCGACCATTCCGCACGGCATGTACTATGGCGCGATTGCCGGCGTGCTGGCGCGCGCCTTTCCTGCCCGGGTGCGCTATTCGGGCCTGTCGCTTGCAAACCAGCTGGGCGCGGTGACGGTCGGCGGTGGTACCCCCGTGTTGCTGCAGTTCCTGCTGAACAAGACCGGCAGCATCATCCCGGTCGCCATTGTTTCGGGCGGCTATGCGCTGGTGTCGCTGATTTGCGTGCTGATCGTGCTGCGGATGACCGGAACGGATGCGCGTGAGCTTTCGAATGCCGAGCGTGAGGATGCCGAAGATCTGGCGGGCCTCTCTGCCCTGACGGCAGAGCCGGCGGGCGTGGTCCGGACCGCTTCGTAAGCCAAGGCGCTGCTGCCGGTTCGATGCCCGTACCGGCAGTGGCCTTTCATGGCGGCGTCAGGACAGCGCGGCCTGTCTTGCCCGGTTTTTGCCCGGGCCAGTGATTGCCAATATCACCTTACGGACAGGGGGTGAGACCGGGCACGCGGCGCTCTGTCCGAATCGGCGTCGGCCATTTTCCCCGATCGGGCACCGGGGGTATTCCGTGAACCATAACGGGCCGGCAAGCGCGGACCTGTAAGGTATGAGCCTGCCGCGTAACGGGGTAAGCACCTGCTGCAGATCGGTGTGCAGCTCGTTATCGGGTGGGAAAAAACATCGGCATGATGACGACACCGACGATCAGCAGCGCCCAGCATGCCCATGGGTACCATGCGGCAAGGGCTGCCCGGCGTTGCTGATCTTTCAACGGAAAGACCGTCAGCCACAGCAACACCGCCCCCAGCGCATAGGCGGCATAGACAACCCATTCACGGACATGGACGACGCGGCCCGCGGGCCAGTTTGCCTCTTGATAGGCGGTTGTATGCGCGACCAGCAGGATGAACAGCAGTGAGCTGACGCTGTTTATGATGGCGGTAAATGGCAAAGCTTTGGCTCCGGCAGTTGGTTTCGCGACAAGCTCTTTAAGCCGGATGGTCGGTGCGCGCCATCGCTGACCCGGACTTTGGTGCTGCCTTCGCGTCCTGGCATTCTGGCCGGCATTCTTTATGCGGTGCGCCATTTAACATGGAGCAGGGTGAAATTTCCGGCTGGGTTTTCCGGCCGCCTGTCCGCCGGACAACCCGAACCTATACCAAGGACTGGATATCGACATGGCCCGTTCCGGGGCTCTGATCGGTCAGGAACGGATGACATGCTTGCTTTTGGCACTTACCGGGCTGAATGGTCCGGCAATGTCCGGGGCGATCTGCTGTCCGGGCCGGTCGTCGCACTGGCGCCGATCCCCAAGGCCATCGCCTTTTCCACCATAGCCGGCGTCGACCCCAAGATGGGGGTTTACGCCAGCTTTTCCATCGCGGTGCTGATCGCCCCTGCCGGTGGCCGGTCGGGCATGATCTCGGCCGCGATTGCTGCGACGGCGGTTTTGATGGTCACACTCGTACGCGATCACGGGTGCTGACGCTGCAGATGCTGCTGATCATCCCGCCCTATTCGGCAGCCATCGCCGTGGTGGGCTGCCGGAAAGCCTGATGACGCAGAGCCTGATCCGATACGAGATCCGACCGCAATCAGGAATGTATCGGGCAGGGTATCGCCAATGCCGCTACCGGCTTTATCGGTGGCATGGCAGGTTGTGCGATGATCGGGCAAAGCATGATCAATGTGAAATCCGGCGGGCGAGGCAGGCTATTGCCCTTTGTCGCCGGTTTGTGCTGCTGATTCTTGTGGTCTTTCTGGGGGAATGGGTGGCGCAGATCCCGATGCCCGCATTGGTGGCCGTGGTGATCGTGGTGTCGGCCCGCACATTCTCGTGGTCGTCGCTTGGGAACCTCAGAACCCATCCGCGGTCCTCTTCTGTGGTGATGCTGGCGATGATGGCGGCGGTGGTCCGGACCTATAACCTTGCCATCGGAGTGCTGCTGTCTGGGATATTTTTCGCTGCCAGGATCGCCCATCTGTTCCGGGTCACCACTCAACCCGGATAGCCGGGTGCGCGGCTATGTGATCGAGGGCCGGTTGCTTTACCGTTCGGTCGAGGCGTTCATGAATGCCTTGCCCTTGGTCCAGCGGCAAAAAAGGTGATCATCGACATCAGCCGCGCCCATATCCGGGACACTTCCTCGGTGCAGGCGCTGGATACGGCGATCCTGAAGTTCTGCCGTAACGCGGCAGAGGTCGAGGTTGTCGGCATGAACCAGGCCTCTGAGACCATCGTGGATAAGCTTGCCATTCACGACAAGCCCGGCGCGATGGACAGTCTGATGGCGCATTGACCAAGGGTGCGATGGCCGGGGGGCCTGCTTTCGGGGTCTTTGGCCAGTTCTATTACCGCTGATATTCTGGCAGATACGCTGGTAAGGCGCAGACCTGCCCTTTCTGCTCGATCAGCCGGCAGGACCGCAGGCCAGCGCAAGCGCGTCCGCGATCCGGTCATAGTCCTTTGAGATGATCCCGGTCGCCACGCGGATATGAGGTTCGTTGCGCAAAGACATGCGGCTGCCCGGCATGACCGCAATTCCATGCGCGGCCAGCGTGATCATTGCAAAGGATTCTTCTGACACGCGCATCCAAGTGGCAAGCCCTGCGCCAAGCCGATGTGTTATCCCCCGCGTTTGCAGGGCGTGGGAAAGGGTGCGGTTGCGTTCGGCATAGGTCTGTTTGGCGTGCGCGATTACCTCGGCGGTTTGGGAGTCCCGCAGCAGCCAGGCGGTGGCTGATTGCAGGATGCGGCTGGTCCAGCCCGAATTGAAGCTGCGATAGGCGCGCAGTCGCGCCACCAGGTCGGCATTGGCCGAAAGCACGGCAAGCCTCAGGTCGGGACCATATGGTTTGGAAAAGGATAGAATATGGGTGGTGCGGTCCGGAAAGCGGCTGCCCAACGACTGTGGCGGGTTGGTGGACAGCCCCCCAAGGCCGTCATCCTCGATGATCGCGGTGTCCGCATTCGCCAGAACGTCGCCCAGCTGTCGCAGCCGCTGGGGCGTCAGTTCATATCCCGTGACAGAGTTGAGCCTGGGCTGGAACAGGAAAGCTGCAGGGCGCTTTTCCATCACGCGGGCCAGCATGTCGGGCCGGGGTCCCTGGCCATCATTGGCAACGGGCACGATGATCGCGCCCAGATGTTCAAGAATGTCCAGATGGCGCATCGGTGTCGGGTCCTCGACCGCGACAACTGCATCCGACAGGCTCAGGGCACCCAGAACCATGTGAACCGCGCTATAGCCGCCGTTCACAGCCAGCATCGCCTCTGGCTGATAGGGCCATTGGTTTCGCAGAACCTCTTCCAGTTCGGGCTGCACCTGAACCCGGCTGTAGCTGTTCAGACCCTGCGCCCGGGCCCCATAAGCCAACGCGGCCTCAAGCGGCGGCAACAGGGCTGTGTCGGGAACGGCGAAAGACAGGTCCAGCACCCCGGAGCCATAGCGCCCGGCCGAGGCAAAGCGGGTGGGCTGGGTCACTACCGGCCGATCGGCGACGCGGATGCCATTCCGACCGCGCCCCTCCAGCACCGAACGCTTACGCAAATCGCTCCATGCAGCAGAGACGGTCGCCGGGCTGATCCCCAGCACAAAGGCGATGTCGCGGACCGGGGGCAGGCGCGCGCCATGCGGAATAACGCCCGCTCGAATCAGGGCGCGAACATGCATGGCAATGCCACGAGCTGACGGATCGCCCAGATTTTGGGCAATTTTCTCGACCGTAACCGGTTCTTCCACAAGCCAAACTCTGTCTTTAAATGTTCAGTAACATAAAATCTATTGATCAGTAGCAGTCAAACAAAAAATACTCATGGAGGAATTAAGAAAGGCCACATCTTGCTGACACTGCGCATCGCCCTTCGCGATTGGGATTACATTACGCCTCTGGTTCTTGGTGAGGTTGCTTCTGAAAAGCTGAAACTGATCGTAGATCGTGTCGGCACATTGGTGCCCCATGTCGGGCGCAGCGATTATGACGTGGCCGAGACTTCGTTCAGCCGCTACGCGCAGCTGTGCCACGACGGCGACGACAGCATCACCGGCATTCCCAATTTCATCATGCGCGGTTTCCGTAATCGCTGCGTCATTACCCGCAATGACGGCCCGACCTCATTTGCCCAGTTGAAGGGGGGCCGTATCGGCGTCACCGGCTGGCGCGACAGTGGCAATACCTGGACGCGGGCCGTGCTGCGCCGTGATGGCGTGGGGGTCGAGGATGCGTTCTGGTATGCGGGGCGGCTGACCGAAACACATCCGATCACCGATCGTCTGGACGGCTTTGGCCGCCCCGGGCGTATCGAGGCTTGCCCCGATGAGCGGCCTATGGCCGACCTGCTGAGAGAGGGGTTTCTGGACGCGATTTTCACCCCCTTCATGCCCGCGGGGTTTTTTGCGCCCGACAGCGGATTGCGTCAGGTCCAGACCGATTTTCGCGCTGCGGAAAAGGCTTATCTGGATGATGTCGGATATGTCCCCGGCATGCATCTGATCAGCATCAAATCCGGGATCGCCGATGCCCATCCCTGGGTTGCGCAGGAAATCTCGGACATGCTCGATACCTCGCAGCGTATCTGGGATGAAAAGCGCCAGAAATACGCGGATACGACCCCGTGGCTTTTTGACGAGCTGCGCCGCTGTAAAGCCGACCTTCCCGCGGGTTGGAACGCCAGCGGCGTGAATGAGAATATGCGGATGATCAACGATTTTGCGCAAGAGCTGCATCAGCAGGGCATCATGCCCCGCGTGCTGAGCGCCGCTGAACTATTTCCCCGTTTTGTCTGACAGGAGAGAAACAATGAAAACCTTCGCCGCTGCCCTGATTTCGGGTGCTGTACTGGCATCTGCTGCCGCTGCTCAGGATCTGCCTGAAGTCACCATGGATCAGTCGCTTCATGACCGGTTGCCGCAGAAAATCCGCGACGCCGGTTCGATGATTTCGGTGAACAACGGCTCTTTCCCTCCCTATGAAATCGTCGAGGGAACGAAAATGACCGGGGCCAGCGCCGACATGACCGATGCTCTGGGCAAATTGCTGGGGGTCGAGATCCGCCATGAAACGGTGGGCGGCCTGCCCGCGCTGCTGACCGGGGTGAACTCGGGCCGATACCAGTTCGCTTTCGGCCCGGTGGGGGATTACAAACCCCGTCAAGAGAACAACGATTTCGTGGACTGGGTTCAGGAGTTCGTGGTCTTTGCGGTGAAAAAAGGCAATCCGCATGGCATCGTTTCGCTGGATACCGCCTGTGGCAAGCGTATCTCGGTCATGGCGGGCGGCTCGGCTGAACGGGTGATCCAAGCCCAAAGCGCCCGCTGTGCCGAAGAGGGCAAGGACGCGATCAAGGTCCAGTCCTATACCGACCAGCCCCAGTCGGTTCTGGCAGTGCGGTCGAACCGTGCCGACGCCTTCTTTTCCTCGCAAGCGCCGCTGACCTATTTCGTCCAGCAGGCTGGCGGAGATCTTGAGCTGACGGGCGTTGGCCAATCGAACGGCTTTGACGACATTTTTCAGGGCGCGGTCGTTCCAAAAGGGTCAGAGCTGGGTCCGGTCCTGACCGATGCCATGGCCGAACTGATGAAAAACGGCACCTATGAGGCGATCATGCGCAAATGGGGTCTTGAGAATAACATGATCGAAACCCCCGGTATGAACCTGGGCGGAGATATTCCGCGATGATCGGCAAAGACAGGGTAAACTCTGCCAAAGCCGGGGACGTCACCTTTCGCGACGTGTCTACGGCGCACCAGCAATTCAGGTGGGGCAAGACGGCTCTGTGGCTGATTGTCGTGCTGCTGGCGGCTGATTTCCTCTGGGCCATCGCCAATAATGAGAATTTCGGCTGGGCCACGATACGCGAGTATTTCTTTCACCCCGAGGTCGTCGCCGGTCTGTGGGTTTCGCTGGGCCTGACGGTCGTTGCCATGATCCTGGGGACGATCCTTGGACTGATCCTTGCGGTCATGCGGCTGTCCGACGATAGTCTGGCAAATGGTCTGGCGGGGATCTACATCTGGTTTTTCCGGGGAACGCCGCTGCTGGTGCAGCTGATTTTCTGGTATAACCTTTCGACGCTTTTCCCGACGCTGGGGATCAACCTCTTTGGTCTCGGCCTTGGCGGATGGGACACCAACAGCGTCATTACCCCGCTGACGGCCGCAATCCTTGGTCTTGCGCTGAACGAGGCCGCTTATATGGCCGAGATCATCCGGGGCGGGCTGTTGTCGGTCGACAAGGGGCAGGCGGAAACCGCATCGGCATTCGGCATGACCCGGGGGCGCGCGCTGCGCCGTATCGTGATCCCGCAGGCCATGCGCGCCATCGTTCCGCCGACCGGGAATCAGCTGATTTCGATGGTCAAGGCGACCTCGCTGGTCAGCGTGATTGCCATGTCGGACCTGCTATATGCTGTGCAGTCTATCTATAACCGCACCTTTGACATCGTGCCGATGCTGCTGGTTGCGGTGTTCTGGTACCTGATCATCACCTCGGTGCTGAACATCGGGCAGGGCTATATCGAACGCTATTATGGCCGCAGCGACCGCCGCAACAGCGCGGCTGCGGCCATGCAGCCGACAGGAGAGGTGTGATGACACAACCTATCGTACAGGCCCGCAATGTGCACAAAGCCTATGATCAGCTAGAGGTCCTGAAAGGCATCGACCTTGATGTCGCACCCGGAGAGGTGGTCGTCATGCTGGGGCCGTCCGGCTCGGGCAAGTCCACCTTTCTGCGCTGCATCAACCATCTGGAATCGATCCAGCAAGGCGCGATTTTGGTTGATGGAGAGCAGATGGGCTACCGGCTGCAGGGCGACAAGCTGCTAAAGCTTTCTGAGAACGCGATTGCGCGCCAGCGGCGTAAAATCGGCATGGTGTTCCAAAGCTTTAACCTATACCCGCATATGACGGTGCTGCAGAACATCATTGAGGCACCGGTTGGCATTCACGGGGAAAGCCGGGCGGATGCCACAGCCCATGCCATGCAGCTGCTGAACCGTGTCGGGCTGGCCGATAAGGCCCCGGCCTATCCGCGACAGCTTTCCGGTGGGCAGCAACAGCGGGTCGCCATCGCGCGTGCTCTGGCCATCCGGCCCAAGCTTATGCTGTTTGATGAACCGACCTCGGCGCTGGATCCCGAACTGGTGGGTGAGGTTCTGGCCACTATGCGCGATCTGGCCGCGCAGGGCCTGACCATGATCGTGGTCACCCATGAGATCGGCTTTGCACGCGAGGCCGCCGACCGCGTTGTCTTTATGGACGGCGGGGTTGTGGTCGAGCAGGGCCGCCCCGGGGATGTGCTGGTCAATCCGCGCCATCCGCGGACGCAGGCCTTTCTGTCGCGCTTTATCTGACGAAATGCCGTGCGGTATGGCGCGGCGCCAATCTGACTGGAACCCAAATGCTCAAAGACAACGCCTATGCGCGGCTCTCGGATTTCGAGGACAAGAAAGACGAACTGACGGCAATTCGCCATCATCTGCATCAGAACCCCGAGCTTTCGCATCAAGAGGCTGAAACCGCCCGCTTTGTCGCCGGCAAGCTGGAAAGCTGGGGCTACGAGGTGACACGGGGCGTTGGCGGCCATGGGGTTGTGGCGCGGATGACGGCGGGTTCAGGTACGCGCTCGATCGCGGTGCGGGCAGATATGGACGCGCTGCCAATCACCGAGGCGACAGGGGCAGGCCATGCATCGCGCGTGCCCGGCGTCATGCATGCCTGCGGGCATGACGGTCACACCACCGTATTGCTGGGGGCGGCCGAGTATCTGGCGCGCACCCGCCGGTTCAACGGCACCGTCACGCTGATCTTTCAGCCTGCGGAAGAGGCTGGCGACGATTGCGGCGCAAAGCGCATGATCGCCGACGGGTTGTTTGAAAGATTTCCGTTCGATGCGATCTTTGGTCTGCACAATCACCCGGGCGCGCCAGCGGGGACGATACTGACCCGCAGCGGCCCGCTGATGGCAGCAAGCGATGCAGCGGTGATCCGGATCAAGGGCAAGGGCGGCCATGCCTCGCGACCGCACCTGACGGTCGATCCGATCGTCGTCGCCTGTCAGATCGTTGTCGCCCTGCAAACCGTGGTGTCGCGCAGCGTCGATCCCACCAAGGCGGCGGTCGTCACCGTCGGCACCATCCATGCGGGTGAGGCGGTCAATGTGATCCCTGAAACCGCCGAATTCGCCATCTCGATCCGCAGCTTTGAACCCGAGGTCAGGGCGACCCTGAAACGGCGGATCACCGCGATCGTCGAGGCCGTGGCCCAGGGCTTCGACGCGGTTGCGACGATTGACTATGACGAAGGGCACCCGGTCGTATGCAACAGCGAGGCCGAGAACGAATTCGCCACAGAGGTCGCGCGGGAACTGATCGGGGCCGAAAATGTCCGCCTGTGCCCGCTGATCCCGGGCAGTGAGGATTTCGCGCATTTCCTTGAGCACAAGCCGGGCGCGTTCTTGCGTCTTGGCAACGGCGAGGATTCGGCCATCCTGCACAGCCCGAACTATGACTTCAACGATGCAAGCCTGACGACAGGTGCGGCGCTATGGGCGCGGCTGGTCGAGCGCTGGCTGGACGCCTGAGCGTTTTAAGCGGCATGGGGGCAGATCGGGCGGCGGATCTGATCGTCCCCTTTGCGCCGGGTCGGACCCGGTGAAGAACGCCTGTCCGCTCGGCCGGGGTATGATCCGAGAACCCGCGGGCCAGCAGGCTATTGCCGATCCGTCAGACGCTCTCCGGTACACTGTCTGCCTCTGCCACTGTTTCGCCATCGTGAGGGCCCATCGGGACACGGGCGATCAGCCGTGTCCCGTCTTGCAGGGGTTTGATTTGCAGCCTGCCCGCGTGCCCGACGGGGGCTTTGGCCTTGCCATCGTCAGGCCCGACATGTTTCCGCACCGGTTCGCCGGGATGGATCACGTCGCCCACGGCATGTGCATTGATGATCAGGCCTTGCCCATTACAGATTACCAGCGCGGACCGCATTGCTTGCCCCCGGGGGTACGGTCCCGCCCCCCAAGGTTGTCAAAATATTCCTGTGGTGCATAATGGCCCGCTCGTGAGCCGTAACCCCGGATATCAAGTTGTCGCAGCTTCTGTTCAACATAACGGCTCTTCATCCCATCCTTATCGGGACCAGGGCGAACAATGTCCTGGGGTTGCTGCGCCACTAAGGCCGGCAACCCTGAATGACATGTGACGCTTTGATTACCCTGCCTTGAGCGGGGTGGATGATCTATTCGGGATGAAATTCATGAACCTCTGGCAGACGATCTCGCGGGTGAACACCGCGACCGGCGACGATATCCATCTGCGACAGCGTGGCGAGATTTTCGAGATCCGCTATAACGGCATCGAGCTGATGTCGAATATCAACCATCATTCAGAGGATCAGCTGGCCCTGCGTCTTTTGCGCCGGATGAACTTTGGTGCCAGAAAGATCCTTATCGCGGGTCTGGGCCTTGGCTATACGCTGCGCGCTGTGCTGGACGTGGCGCGGCAGGATGCCGAGATCACCGTTTGCGAGCTTATTCCCGAGATTGTCGAGTGGAACAGGGGGCCCCTTGCGCATCTGGCCGGTCATCCGCTGGATGATCCGCGCGTAAAGGTGGTGGTCAGCGATATCCGCGACCATCTGGAGCGGGTCTCGGATCAATATGACCTTGTCCTGCTTGATACCGACAACGGCCCCGACATCGTGATCCGCCCCGAAAATACCGAGATATACGGCGAAAACGGTATGCAGGCGGTTCACGCGGCCACCATGGCGAAAGGCGTTGTCGCCTTTTGGTCGGCCACCGTCAGCCCCGGCTTTGAAGAGGCGCTGGATACCTTTGGCTGGGAATGGGAACGGGACGACATCGCCCTGATCCCGGGGCGCGTCGATGCGATGCATTACATCTATATCTGCCGGCCTGCTCAGAAAGCCCGCTACGAGCGCGCGGCGTGATCGCCAATCCGCTTGTCATGCGGCCTGTCATTTGCAAGGCCGCATGACGTTATTTGACTGCAAGGCCCGACGCCAACCGCCTGCCGGGCGGATATGGCCGAAGGCGCGGCCCCGGTCGTCCCGTGGTTTAGCTGCGCAGGACGCCGCCGGTCGCCTTGCTGACCTTTTCGACGATCTTGGCGCTGACGGCCTCGATCTCGGCATCGGTCAGGGTCTTTTCGCGCGGTTGCAGGCGCGCGGTGATGGCGATCGACTTTTTGCCGCCTTCAAGCCCGGTGAACTGGTCAAAGACCGTCACCCGTTCGATCAGCGCCTTGTCGGCACCCGCAGCGGCGTTCACCAGCGTCAGCGCCTCGATCTGAGCGTCAACCACAAAGGCAAAGTCGCGCTCGACCGCCGGCAGATCGGACAGGACCAGCGCCGGACGAGAGGGCGTCTTGACCTTGGGCAGCGGGACGGCCGCGATACGGACCGTAAAGCCGACAGCCGCGCCCTTGATGCCGAAATGGCGCAGCACACGGGGGTGGATCTCGCCAAAGGTCGCCAGCGTATTCGGCCCAAGCGCGATATTTCCCGCACGACCCGGATGCCACCATTCGTCCAGCTTACGGTTGATCTGGGCCCTGGCCGGGGCACCGATGATCTGAAGGATCGCCTCGGCATCGGCCTTGGCGTCATAGATATCCACCTTGCGGCGCGAACCATAGGGGTCACGCGGTGCGTTCGAGCCGACCAGCAGACCCGAAAGATACAGGTCCTGCTCGCCCGGCTCGCCGCCGTTGAATACCGGTCCGCATTCAAACAGCGCCAGATCGGCAAAGCCGCGCGCCTGATTGCGCGCCGCTGCCGACAGCAGACCCGGCAGCAGATCGGGGCGCATATGCGTCATCTCGCTGCTGATCGGGTTCTCGATCCGCACAGCCTCGGAGCCGCCGCCGAAAAGTGCCGCCGCCTTTTGGTCGATAAAGCTGTAGGTCACGCATTCGTTGTAACCAAGGCTTGCCGCCATGCGCCGCGCCGCCTGTTCACGGCGTTGCAGCGGCGTCAGCACCGGCTGGGGCACACCCGCCTGTGTGCGGGGCAGGGGCTGGCCTTGCAGCTTGGTCAGCGAGGCGATACGCGCGACCTCTTCGACCAGATCGGCGCTGCCCTGAACGTCGGGGCGCCAGCCTGGGACGAATGCCTGATCGCCGTCCAGCCGGAAGCCAAGCGCGGTCAGCGTGGCGCGCTGCTCTGCCTCGGGGATGTCCATGCCCACGAGGCTGCTGACCCGGGCAGGATCAAGGCGATAGCTGCGGGTGGTGTCGGGCACCGCCCCGGCGGTCACGACCTCAGAGGGTTCGCCGCCGCACAGATCAAGGATCATCCGCGTCGCCAGCTCCAGCCCCGGCCGGGTAAAGGCCGGGTCGACGCCCCGTTCAAAGCGGTAGCGCGCGTCCGAGTTGATCTTTAGCGCCCGGCCAGCGGTCGCAATGGCGATCGGGTCCCAATAGGCGCTTTCCAGAAAAACGTTCACCGTTTCTTCCGAGCAGCCGCTATGTTCGCCGCCCATGATGCCGGCAATGCTTTCGGGGCCTGCCTCGTCGGCGATGATCATGGTACCGGGGGGAAAGGCATAGGTCTTGCCGTCAAGCGCCAGCAGCTCCTCTCCCTCGGTCGAGGGGCGGACGGTCAGATTGCCCCGGATCTTGTCGGCGTCAAAGACGTGCAGCGGCCGGTTCAGATCGAAGGTGAAGAAGTTCGTGACATCGACCAGCGCATTGATCGGCCGCAGCCCGATCGAGACCAGCCGTTTCTGCAGCCATTCGGGCGAGGGTCCGTTTTTCACACCCCGGATCAGCCGGCCCGAGAAGAAGGGCGCTTTCTGCGCCACCTCTGCCGCGATGGTGACATTGATGGGCGATGCGAAGGTGCCGGGGACCGTCGCCTCTTGCACCGGCTTCAGCACGCCCAGACCGCGCGCGGCAAGGTCGCGGGCGATGCCGTGGACGCCAAGCGCGTCGGGCCGGTTCGGGGTGATCTTGATCTCGATCACCGGATCGATCGCCTCGGGGCGGTTCGCGGCCAGCCAGTCGACGAACTTGTCGCCAACCTCGCCCGAGGGCAGCTCGATGATGCCGTCATGTTCATCGGAAAGCTCAAGCTCGCGTTCCGAGGCCATCATGCCATGGCTTTCGATGCCACGAATTTTGCCCACACCCAGCGTCACGTCCAGACCGGGGACATAGTCGCCGGGCTTGGCCAGGACCACTGTGATACCGGCGCGGGCGTTCGGGGCGCCGCAGACGATCTGCTTTTCGCCCTCATCGGTCAGCACGCGGCAAACCCGCAACCGGTCGGCATCGGGGTGCTGCTCTGCATGCAGCACCTTGGCGATGGTAAAGGTGCCCAGTTTTGAGGCGGGGTCGGTGACGCCCTCGACCTCAAGCCCGAGGTCGGTCAGCGCCTCGGCGATTTCTGCCAGCGAGGCCTGGGTGTCGAGATGCTCTTTGAGCCAGGAGAGGGTGAACTTCATGGGGACGGCTCCGTCACGTTTGCGCGTCCCTTAGCGCATGGCGCGGCGAATTGGTAGGGTGGTGCGCCCCTTGTTGCCGTTCTGGCGCGCCCTATATGTTAATCAGATTAACATAGGCATCGCATCGGATGGACACACAAAGGGAACTGCTGATCGAGCAAAGGGTCGCGAATGACGCCAAATCGCCGCTGGTCGCCTATCTGCTGGCGATCCTGCTGTGGGGATTTGGCGCGCATCGCATGTATCTGGGACGCTGGCTTAGCGGGATCTTCATGCTGATGCTCTGGGGTCTTGGCTGGCTGCTGGTGCCGGTGCTGATCGGCTGGCCCATCGTTGGCTTTGTCTGCCTGTGGGCGCTGATCGACCTGTTCCTGATCCCCGGCATGGTTCAGGATGACAAGGACGATCTGCGCCGCCGCCTTGGCTCTTTGCTGGGCTAGGGCCTAGCCGGTAAACAGCCCGATGGTGACAAAGATCGCCCCCGCGACCAGCCACGCGGGCTTGTTCCGCGCGGCAAAGGCCCCAAGGGCAAGACAGGGCAGGGCAAGCAGCCACGGCCAGTGGCGCGCAAGTCCCACCGCAATGCCTGTCGCCCAGTCCGGTGCCAGCACCGCCAGCAGAAAGCTGATAAGCGCGAGCAGGCCGAAATAGCAGGTGGCGGCAAGGCCGACCTCAAGCACGCGGCGCTCGGTCTTTTCGTCGTTCCATATCTGCGGACGGGCAAGATAGCTGCGCGACAGGGTGATGATGGTCGCGGCAAGAAAGGTTGCCGAGGCGATGCCCAGCACCGGCAGCAGATAGGCCCGGGTGATGGCCGGGGCGACGGCCGCCCCGCTGTTCACCTGTGCGGCATCGACAAGGCCGAAAAGGCTGATCGAGGCCATGAAGGCCGTGGCATAGGTGGTTAGCGTGGTCGGTTGCGACATGCTGGCCCTTTAGCTGCTGGCGTGGTTTGGGGCGCAGGATAGCCACGCGCGCACGGGCTGTCATCTGACAGGACCGTGCGCGGCGGGTGAACTGCGAACGCCCGCCAGCGGGCCTGCTGACGGGCGTTTTCAGATACTGTGCAGCGGGCAGGTTACCTGCTGAGCCCGCCCGAGATGCTGGGAGCATCGCCTGCGGCAAAGCCGTAATGCCGCAGCCAGCGCAGATCGCTTTCAAAGAATGCGCGCAGGTCGGGGATGCCGTATTTCAGCATGGCGATACGGTCGATACCCATGCCAAAGGCAAAGCCCTGCCATTCCTCGGGGTCGATGCCGCCCGCCGCCAGAACCTTGGGGTGGACCATGCCCGAGCCAAGGATTTCAAGCCAGGATTCGCCCTGGCCGATGGTCAGCTTGCCGCCTTCCCATGAGCAGCGGATATCGACCTCGGCCGAGGGCTCGGTAAAGGGGAAGTGGCTGGCGCGGAAACGCAGCTCGACCTCGTCCACCTCAAAAAAGGCGCGGCAGAACTCTTCGAGCGTCCATTTCAGGTTCGCCATCGAGATGCCCTTGCCAAGTGCCAGCCCCTCGACCTGATGGAACATCGGCGTATGGGTCTGGTCCATGTCCATGCGATAGACGCGGCCCGGGCAGATCACGCGGATCGGCGCGCCGCTGGCCTGCATGGCGCGGATCTGTACGGGCGAGGTATGGGTGCGCAGCACATGCGGCGGGCGGCTGTCGCCCCCGGCCCGGGCCATGAAGAACGTGTCGTGTTCCTGTCGTGCGGGATGCTCGGGCGGGATGTTCAGCGCGTCAAAGTTGAACCAGTCGCTTTCGATCTGCGGACCTTCGGCGACGCGAAAGCCCATATCGGCAAAGATCGCGGTGACCTCTTCGGTGACCTGGCTGATGGGGTGGATCGTGCCTTGCGTGCGCGGGCGGCCGGGCAGGGTGACATCCAGCCATTCCTCTTTCAACCGGGCGTCCAGCGCCGCATCCTCAAGCCCTTGTTTGCGGGCGCGCAAGGCGGCGTCGATTTCGTCCTTGAGGCGGTTCAGCTCGGCACCGCGGGTCTGACGCTCTTCCGGCGTCATCCGGCCCAGTTCCTTCATCATGCCGCTGATCTCGCCCTTTTTGCCAAGGGCGGCCAGCCGCACCTGCTCAAGCGCCTCGGCGTCGGCGGCGGTCGAGATACGGTCGAGATAGGACTGGCGAAGGGCGTTCAGGTCGGACATGGCGGGCTTTCCTTGCGGTTTGCCCGCGCCGATTAGCACGCGGGCGGCGCAGGGAAAAGCCTTAGCGGCTGTAAGTCTCGGCCACCAGCTCGGCCGGGCGGCACAGGCGTACGCCGCCGGGACCGCAGACGATCGGCCGTTCGACCAGCAGCGGGTTTTCAACCATGGCGGCAAGGATCTGATCATCGCTGGCCGTGGTCAGCCCACGTTCGGCGGCATCGGTGCCCTTGACCCGCAATGCCTGCCGCGGGGTCACGTCGGCAGCGGCGAAAAGCCCCATAAGCTGGGCCCGGGTCCAGCCTTCGCGGGCGTAATCAATGATCTCGGGCTCATGCCCCGCATCGCGGATCATCTGCAAGACCTTGCGCGAGGTCGAGCAGGTCGGCTTGTGATAAATGGTAATCATGGCGCGACTTTGGCCCGGCCTGTCCGCGCTTTCAAGAGCGATCCGAGACCGCTAGCCACACTCCGCCATGCGGGCGCAGCGTCAGGATCATGCGCGGCTGCGGCTGGCGTGCGGACAGGTCAAAGCGAAAGCGCGATACCAGCGTGGCAAGGATGATCACCGCCTCTTGCAGGGCAAAGCTTGCGCCGATGCAGATCCGGGGTCCGGCGCCAAAGGGCAGGAAAGCAAAGCGGTCGCGGGTCGTGCCGGGGGCAAAGCGTTCGGGATCGAAACGGTCGGGGTCATCCCACAGCAGGTGGTGGCGGTGCAGCGCATAGATCGGCAACATGATCGTGTCGCCCGGCAGTACCTCGCGTCCGCCCAGCATGTCATGTGCACGGGCGGTACGCGACAGGAAGGCGGCGGGGGGATAAAGGCGCAGCGTCTCTTCGATGACCTGCCGGATATAGGGCAGGCGGGGCAGATCCGCGGCGGCGGCGGCGCGACCGTCAAGCGTCGCCTGAGCCTCATCCGCCGCGCGCGCCTGCACCTGCGGGTCAAAGGCCAGCAGGTAAAGCGCCCATGCAAGCGTCAGCGCCGTGGTTTCATGCCCGGCGACGATAAAGGTCAGCAGGTTGTCGCGCAGCTCGGCGGGCGTCATGCGGCGGTGGGTCTCGGGGTCTTCGCCCGCGCGCAGCAGGTCCAGAAGGTCCGGTACCTGACGCGGCCCCGAGCGGGCGCGTGCGGTGATCGCCTCATCCGCGACGCGCTTCATCCGCCGCAGGTCGCTGCCGGAAAACAGCCTGCCGGGGCGCGGAATCCAGCCCGGCAGGCCAAGGATATCCATGACCGAAAGCCGCGCGGTTCCGGCGATATAGGCGTCGATGGCATGGTGTACCGCCCTGCGGTCAAAGCCCTCGTCACCCGAAAACGTCACCTCCGAGATGACCTCAAAGGTTGCGGCCACGGTTTCGGCAAAGACATCGACCGGCCCCGGCGCGTTGGCCAGCCGGCGGGCCGAGGCCTCTGCAGCGGCGGTCATCACCGGCCCCAGCGCCTCGACATGACGCTGGGCAAAGGCCGGGGCTGCGGCAAGGCGCTGCCAGCGCCAATGCGCCCCCTCGGCGACGAACATCGAATTGCCGATCGCAGGTTCGAGAATCAGCCGGGTGACGATGGATTTCGGATAGTCCTCGACCCGGTCCTTGAGCACACGGCGCAGGGCATCGGGGTCCATGACCATATGCCAGCGCTTGCCAGTCTTGCCGGAAACCATGGGTTGCCGGGTGGCGATTTCGGGGATCAGCTCCAGCACATTGCGTCGTGCGGTCATCGCACTGGCAATCACGCCCATCGGCTTGCGATGCAGGGCGACGCGGGCAGGGTAAAGGGGCTGACGGTCAAAAGGCATCATAGGCAAAACCCGCAAGACGTGGTCGGGGTTCCGTCTTGCCCGCTGGCCTATCCGGAGAACGCAAGAAAAAACCCGCGCCAGATAGCGCGGGTTTTATCCGTTTCGGCCTGTCGCCTAGGATCAGGCAGCAGCTTTCGCCTGGGCGACCACGGCGGCAAACGCCTCGGGTTCGTGGATGGCCAGATCGGCCAGAACCTTGCGGTCCACCTCGATGCCCGCTTTCGCCAGAGCGGCGATGAAGCGCGAATAGGTCATCTCGGCGTCGACAGCGCGGACCGCAGCGTTGATACGCTGGATCCACAGGGCGCGGAAATTACGCTTGCGGGTCTTGCGGTCGCGGGTCGCGTATTGATTGGCCTTGTCGACGGCCTGGGTCGCGGTACGGAAGTTACGCGAGCGGTTGCCGTAATAGCCTTTCGCCGCGTCCAGAACCTTCTTGTGGCGGGCGTGGGTGACTTTGCCCGATTTGACTCGTGCCATGTCCGGTTCTCCTTAGCGGTTATAAGGCATGTATTTCTTGACGATCTTCGCGTCCGCATCGGACAGGATCATGGTCCCGGTCACGTCGCGGATGAATTTCGTCGAGCGTTTGATCATGCCATGGCGCTTGCCAGCCGGGCCGGCCTTGACCTTGCCCGTGGCCGTCATCGAGAACCGCTTTTTTGCGGCCGATTTGGTCTTCATCTTCGGCATTTTACTCTCCTTGCGGTCAGAGTGAACGCACGACTCGGCAATGCCTCTGGCCGGCCGCGCGGGTGGAAGCACGCCCTATAAGCGGGCGTGCGCGAATTGGCAAGGCTTATTGGCTTTGCCCATCGGTCTGGGCCTCACCCTCGGGCGCAGCCCCGGCCGGGGTTTCCGTCGCAGTTTCCTCTGTGGCGGGTTGCTCGGCAGCGGGTTCCTCAGCCGCAGGCGCGGCAGGCGGTTCGGTCGCGGCGGGTTGTTCAGCCGCAGGCTCTTCGGCAGCGGGTTGCGTCGCCTCGGTCGCGGCGGGTTGTTCGGCAGGCTCTTGCACGGCTTCGGTCGCTGCAGGTTCTGCCGGCGCAGGAGCGGTGACCGGATCAGTGCTGAGGCTCACTTCGCCCTTCACCAGTCGCTGCCAGCTTTCCTTCAGCGTTTCCAAACCAAAGGGACGGTCATCGCGCCAGCCGCCGACAAGCAGCAGCACGATACCCAGCACCAGCAGGACGGCAGCGCCCCGCGGAGCCTGCGTGCGAGCCACCGAAATGATGGCCAAAAGGACCGAGAGGGCGCACAGCGCCACGCCGGCCAGCAGCAGGATGTCGATCATCGGATCACCTTTCCGTTTCGGATCTGTTTGATCGTGCTGCTTATTCCGGATCGGTGCGATAGATCAAGCGCTCGTCGCAGGGGGCGATGCGCAGAATGTTGGTGGTGCCGGGCACATTGAAGGGCACCCCGGCCATGACGACGATCTGGTTCGTCTCATCGGCAAAGCCGAAATCCCGCGCTGCCTTGGCTGCGTTGACCACGGCCTGCTTGAACCGCTCAAGCGAGGGGGTCTTGACGCAATGCGTCCCCCAGGTCAGGCACAGCCGGCGCAGCGTACCCTGTTCGGACGACATGGCGACGATCGGCACCCGGGGCCGTTCCCGCGCGGTCAGGCTGGCGGTGGTGCCGGATTGGGTAAAGGCGCAGATGCAGGAGATATCGGTATTCTCGGCAATCTCGCGCGCGGCGGCGACGATGGCATCGGCAACCGTCTGACGCTTGGCGCTGCGCGAGCTTTCGATGATATCGCGATAGGTCGGATCGCTTTCGACCGAGCGGGCGACGTTATCCATGGTGGCGACCGCCTCGACCGGATAGGCACCGGCGGCGCTTTCTGCCGACAGCATCACGGCATCGGCACCTTCATAAATAGCGGTCGCGACGTCCGAGACCTCGGCCCGGGTCGGCATCGAGCTTTCGATCATCGATTCCAGCATCTGGGTGGCGACGATCACCGGCTTGGCGGCGGCGCGGCAGGCGCGTACCAGACGTTTCTGGATCGGCGGAACAGAATGGACCGGCAGTTCGACCCCCAGATCGCCGCGCGCCACCATGATCCCGTCCGAGACCTTGAGGATTTCGCTGAACGCCCGGACAGCGGCGGGCTTTTCGATTTTCGACAGGATGGCGGCGCGGCCGCGGGCCAGTTCGCGCGCCTCGATCACGTCCTCGGGACGCTGGACAAAGGACAGCGCCAGCCAGTCCACGCCCAATTCGCAGGCGAATTCCAGATCCTCGCGGTCCTTTTCAGACAGGGCCGCCAGCGGCAGCACCACATCGGGAACGTTCACACCCTTGCGGTTCGAGATCGCGCCACCCGCCGTCACCATGCAATCGGCAAAGTCCGGACCGCAATCGGTCACCTGCAGGCGGATCTTGCCGTCGTTGACCAGCAGTTCGGCCCCCGGTTCCAGCGCGGCAAAGATTTCGGGGTGGGGCAGCTGCACGCGATTTGCGTCGCCCTGGGCAGGGTCAAGGTCAAAGCGGAAGCTTTGCCCCTCGGTCAGGTCGTGGGGCCCGTTGGCAAAGGTGCCCACGCGCAGTTTCGGACCCTGAAGGTCGGCCAGCACGGCGATCGGGCGGCCTGATTCGGCCTCGACCCGGCGGATGATCTCATAGCGGGCGCGCTGCTCTTCGTGGGTGCCATGACTCATGTTCAGGCGAAAGACGTCAGCGCCGGCCTCGAAAAGGGAGCGAATAGTGGCGAAATCGCTAGAGGCGGGACCCAAAGTTGCCACGATCTTGACCTTGCGATGCCGTCTCATCCGTCTCTCCGTGCATGTTTGCGCTATCGTCTCTGCATTTATGGCCTATTGGCTGGCCTGCGGCAACTGGCGCTTGGTCTTGCTATTGCCTAAAGCTTGCAGCGGAAAGGCGACGGACGAATGACGGGACAGCCCTATTCAATCATAGGAGAGGATCGGCCTTCGCGCTGGCTGATCACCTGCGATCATGCGACCAACCGGGTGCCGGACTGGATCGGTGGCGGCGATCTGGGCATCGCGGCCGAGGATATGCAGCGCCACATCGCCTATGACATCGGCGCGGCCGCCCTGGCGCGGGCGCTGGCCGAGCGGCTGGAGGCCCCGGCGATCCTGTCCGATTTCTCGCGTCTGGTGATCGACCCGAACCGGGGCGAGGATGACCCGACGCTGATCATGCGCATCTATGACGGCACGGTTATTCCAGCGAACCGCCGTATCGACGCCGCCGAGCGAGAGCGGAGGTTGGCGCTGCTTTACCGCCCCTATCACGACGCTTACGCGCGGCTGGCGGCCGCACATCCGCGCCGTGCGATCTGCGCGATCCACAGTTTTACCTGCCAGCTGCGCGGGCGACCGCGTCGGCCATGGGCGGTGGGGGTGCTGTTTTCGCACCGCGATCAAAGGCTGGGGCCGGCGCTGGTGCGCGAATGCCGCGATCAGGGCTGGATCACCGGCGAGAATGAGCCCTATTCCGGCCATCTGGAGGGTGATTCCATCGACCGCCACGCGCTTGCTTACGGCCGCCCGAATGTGTTGATCGAGGTCAGAAACGACCTGATCGCCGACGCAGCTGGCCAGCAGCTGTGGGCTGATCGTCTGGCGGCGGTGCTTAGCGGGTTTCTTGAGCGGCACGAGGTCTGACGCCGGGCGCTGATGATGCTGCCCGCCGCAACTGCGGTCGCGGCGGGGCTGTGGCTGGTCAGGCTGCACCGACCTCGATCCCGCGCTGAACGGCGGGGCGGGCAAGGAAGCGGTCCAGATAGGCCTGTACGTTGCGGAACGTATCCATCCCGGTTTCCTTTTCGGCCTCATAGTTCACGCGCACGGTACGCAGCCACGGGCCGACCGACATATCGGCAATGGAATATTCGCCAGTGATCCAGTCGCGCCCTTCAAGCTGGCGATCCAGCACGCCCAAAAGCCGCCGCGCCTCGTTGTAATAGCGGGTGCGCGGGCGCGGGTCCTCGATCTCACGCCCCTTGTAGCGGTGGAAAAAGCCGACCTGGCCGAACATCGGCCCGACGCCGCCCATCTGCCACATCAGCCACTGGATGGTGTGATAGCGCGCCGCGCCGGATTTCGGCAGAAACTTGCCGGTCTTGTCGCCCAGATAGATCAGGATCGCGCCGGTTTCGAACAGACCCATCGGTTGGCCCTCAGGGCCGTCCGGATCAACGATCGCCGGGATCTTGTTATTGGGGTTCAGCGACAAAAACTCTGGCGTAAACTGGTCTTCAGGGTCACCGATCGAGATGCGATGCGCGTCATATTCAAGGCCGCATTCCTCCAGCATCACCGAAACCTTGATGCCGTTTGGCGTGTTCAGCGTGTAAAGCTGCAGCACATCGTCGCGCCGCGGCGGCCAGCGCCGTGTGATCGGAAAGTCGGATAGTGTTCCCATGTCGTTTCCTGTCTCATATTGCAAGGAGCGAGCGTGATGTGGCAGCCTTTGCCGGAACACGCGCAACAGGGTCTGAAAGGTAAGCCCATGATCAAGGAGTTCAAGGAATTCATCGCCCGGGGCAATGTCATTGACCTTGCTGTCGGCATCATCATCGGGGCGGCGTTCACGGCAATCGTGAGTTCGCTGGTGACGGATCTTATCAACCCGCTGATCGGTCTGCTGACCGGTGGCACGGATTTCAGCAGCCACTATCTGGTGCTCAAAGGCGAAGTTCCCCCGGGTGCCAGCCTGCAGGTCGCGCGCGATTCCGGTGCCTCGATCTTTGCCTGGGGCGCTTTCCTGTCGGCGGTCATCAACTTCCTGATCGTCGCCTGGGCGGTTTTCCTGATCGTCAAGGCAGTGAACAAAGTGCAAAGCACCACCAACCGCAAGAAAGAGGAGGAGCCCGCACCTGCCGGTCCGACGCAAGAAGAGCTTCTGACCGAGATCCGGGACGAACTGCGCGCGCGCCGCGTTTGACCCGCGCTGCAGGCTGTTTTTTCCCGAGCTCAAGGTTTTGCTTATCGCCGGGGCCCGGGGGCGGTATCGTCGCAGAAACCGGCGCTGTAACGCGCTTGCGACATAAGGATCGCCTGGATGATCGAGCTTGACGCAACGGATCGTCGTATTCTGTCCGTCTTGCAGCGCGATGGGCGCATGACCAACGCCGAACTGGCGGTTGAGGTCGGCTTGTCCCCCAGCGCCTGTCACCGCCGCGTCCAGCGTCTGGAAGAGGCGGGGGTGATCCGTGGTTATGTCGCCCTGCTCGACGCCCGCAAGCTTGAGCGGCCGACCACGGTTTTCGTCGAGATCACGCTTTCAGGTCAGGCGGATGAGCTGCTTGAAGCATTCGAGCGTGCGGTGCGCACCATTCCCGATGTGCTTGAATGTCATCTGATGGCGGGCTCGGCTGACTATCTGTTGAAAGTCGTTGCCCAGGATACCGACGACTTTGCCCGTATCCACCGTCAACGGCTGGCGAAACTGCCCGGGGTGCAGCAGATGCATTCGTCATTTTCGCTGCGCACGGTGGCCTTTACGACGGCGCTGCCGGTCTGATGCCCTGAAAATAGAAAACCCCCGGCAAGGCGGGGGTTTTCATAAACAATGTGATCGCTCGCCTTACAGCGCGCCTTCACGCTGCGCTTTCTTGCGCGCCAGCTTGCGGGCGCGGCGGATGGCCTCGGCTTTTTCACGGGCCTTCTTGACCGAGGGCTTCTCGAAATGCTGCTTGAGCTTCATTTCACGGAACACCCCCTCGCGCTGAAGCTTCTTCTTCAGAGCACGAAGCGCCTGTTCGACGTTGTTGTCGCGAACACTTACCTGCATGTGGTTGTCACCACCTTCCTAAGTTAGAGTTGATCTGATTTGCAGGACGCGACCTTCTAGCAAGGCGAATCGGCTTTGTCCAGATTTTCCGGGCCAGAGCCCTCGTGAGGAAAGGAGACTGCCATGACGGATGAACGGGAAAGGCTGATCGAGGCGGCCCTGCCTCATGTCGTCTTCGAAGGCATGGGTGAGCGGGCGATTGCCGAGGGCGCGCGCGACATCGGCATGGCGCCGGCACTGGCACGGGTTTATCTGCCGCGTGGCGGGGCCGATCTGGCCGCGGCCTATCATCGCAGGGGGGATGCCGGACTGCGTGCCTGGTTGGCCGAACACCCGCCAGAAGGCCGGTTCCGCGACCGTATCTGCGCCGCAGTGCTGCACCGGCTGTCACTCAGCAACCGTGAATTGGCGCGCTCGGCGGCGTCGGTTCTGGCGCTGCCCCAGAACGCCCCCCTTGGGGCCCGGCTGATCTGGGAGACAGCGGATGCGATCTGGGAAGGGCTTGGCGACCGCTCCGGGGACGTCAACTGGTATTCCAAGCGCGCGACCCTCTCGGCGGTTTATGGTGCGACGGCGCTTTACTGGCTCGGCGACGAATCGCCCGAGATTGAAGAGACGCGCCATTTTCTTGATCGGCGTATCGAGGGGGTGATGCGGTTCGAAACCTTTAAGGGGCGCGCCTCGGCCTTGCCAGGTGTCCCGACGCTCACGCGGCTTGCGACGGGCTGGATCCGGCGGCCGGAAAGCCGCAATCTGCCCGGAAAGCTGTTCACGACCCGGCATGCCGGGGCCAAGGGAGGCGATGGGTGATTCCCGATATGATGCAGGCGATTGAAATATCCTCACCGGGTGGGGCAGAGGTGCTGCGCCCGGCAAACCGTCCGGTCCCGGTGGCAGGACATGGTCAGATCCTGATCCGGATCATATGGGCCGGGGTGAACCGCCCCGATGTATTGCAACGCGCCGGCTCTTACGCGCCACCGCCGGGGGCATCAGACCTGCCGGGGCTGGAATGCGCCGGAGAGGTCGCGGCGGTGGGCCCAGGCGTGACGCGCTGGAAGCCGGGCGACCGGGTTTGCGCCCTGTTGCCGGGGGGTGGCTATGCGGAATATGCCAGCTGTCCCGCTGAACACGCACTCCCCATTCCCAAGGGGCTGTCTTTGCAAGAGGCCGCAGCTCTGCCCGAGACCGCCTTTACCGTCTGGTCCAATGTGGTCATGCGCGGTGGGCTGCAACCGGGTGAGCGGTTTTTGGTCCATGGCGGCTCTTCCGGCATCGGCACCATGGCGATCCAGATCGCACGGGCATTGGGAGCGCGGGTCTGGACGACCGCAGGTTCGGCCGAGAAATGCGCAGCTTGTGCAAAACTGGGCGCAACCGCGATCAACTATCGCGAAGAGGATTTCGTCACCTTGCTGCGCGAGGCTGGGGGAGCTGACCTGATCCTTGATATGGTCGGCGGTGACTACATTGCCCGCAATATCAGATGCCTTGCGGATGATGGCCGGCTGGTAATGATCGCTTTTCTTGCCGGGCCCAAGGCCGGGATCAACTTTGCCCAGATCATGGCCCGACGGCTGACGGTAACCGGTTCGACCCTGCGCCCACAATCTGACCTTGCCAAGGCGCGTATCGCGGATGAACTGCAAGCGAGGCTCTGGCCGCTGATCGAGGCGGGGGCGGTACGCCCGCTGATCGACAGCACCTATCCTCTGCGAGAGGCCGCCGAGGCGCATCGCCGCATGGAAGGCAGCAGCCATATCGGAAAGATCCTGTTGCAGGTCTCATCTAAGGAATGAACGCTTCAATCCTTGTTGCCCGGCCCGGTGCCTCCGGCGGGGATATTTGAACACGAAAGAAGCCGTTAACCGAATCGCAAGGATTTTAGGGCAATCTGGAATCACGGTACAGGTGGGGACGCCGATGACCGTCACGGAAGAAGCCACACCCTGGCCTCAGCTCCGGCAGGCGGGGTGTGTGCTTTTCTTGCGTGCTTAAATATCCCCGCCGGAGGCATCACAACAGTCCCATCAGCGGGGCGCTGGCAGCAGGAAGTCCCCACGACAATCGCGCTGCGCGTCGGGAGCACAAGCGCGGGGTTGCAGCTCACGGGTCAGGCAGATGCGGACTTCTTGGAGGGCATTGTTGCGGCAGGTGACTGTGATACCGTCACGGGTGAGGGTGGGGTTCGCCTCGATGAAAGCATCTTCTACCACGCGGGCGGGCAGGGCGATGTCCCTGCCGAGGTGGCGCAGGGCTTCGGGTACGATGATACTGTCGGCCGCCTTGCGCGTAAGGGAAAAATAATCCTGCGCTGATAGGCTTGAGCAGCGACCGTGCTTTTTCCACTGGTACCAAGCCAGCCCGCCCGACCCCATGATATCTGCCATGGCGCGAGTTTCGCGGCGCGAGGGATCGCGGGTGTCGGTCCGGCAATCAGATGGCCACCCACGTTCATATTGCGGCCACAGGCCGTGGACTACGAAGCCGAGGCGTCGACCGGTGTCACATTGTTCGGCATCGCTTTCTTCGCCCTCGGCACGGCACCAGCTTGGCGACCAACTGAGCGACAGGACATAATAATCGAAACGTCCCGGGATGTCCTGGGCCAGGGCAGCGGGGGTGAGCAGCAGGGTGGCGATCACGGAGATAAGCTTCATGGTCGCGAACCTAGCGTTGCGCCTGGTGTCACGCTACGAAATTCAGACTTTATTTTGGCCCTTTCTGGCCCTATATAACCTGTCAATCCCCCGAAAATGGAATGGCACCCGCCGAAAGCCGTTTTCTCCGGCCGGAAGAGATATTGTTAAGGAGAAGGTCATGAACAAGCCGCTGATGGCCAAGGCCACTGCCGTCTGGCTGGTCGACAATACGACGCTGAGCTTCAAGCAGATCGCCGATTTCTGCGGTATGCATGAGCTTGAGGTTCAGGGCATCGCCGATGGCGACGTGGCGGCTGGCGTCAAGGGATTCGATCCGATTGCCTCGAACCAGCTGGACGCCACTGAGATTGAGAAGGGTGAAAAGAACCCTGCCTACAAGCTGAAGCTCAAGCATAACCCCGCCGCCGAGGGCGAGGAAAAGCGCCGCGGCCCCCGCTATACGCCGCTGTCCAAGCGTCAGGACCGTCCGGCGGCGATCCTGTGGCTGGTCAAGTTCCATCCCGAACTGGCCGATTCGCAGATCGCCAAGCTGGTTGGCACCACCAAGCCGACCATCGCGTCGATCCGCGACCGGACGCATTGGAACATCCAGAACATCCAGCCCATCGACCCTGTTGCTTTGGGGCTTTGCCGCCAGTCCGAGCTTGATGCTGCCGTGCAAAAGGCAGCCAAGCGCAAGGCTGCTGAGGGCGGCATGATGACCGATGATGAACGTCGCAAACTGCTGTCGACCGAGACTTCGCTTGCGATGTCGGATGAGCCGCGCTTGCCCTCGTCCATCGCGGGGCTTGAGAATTTCACCCTTACCCGGGACGATGAGGACGAAAAGCCCGCAGAAGATCTGGATGCGGACAGCTTTTTCAACCTGCCCGATGCGGATGGCGACGACGAAGACGAGGATCGCTGATCCCGGCAACCCCGGAGCGATGCTCCGGGGTTTTCCGCTTCTCTGGCTCTGACGGATTCAGACAGAGAGGCAGATGTATTTCATTTCAAGATAGTCCTCGATGCCGTGGCGCGAGCCTTCGCGGCCAAGGCCCGATTGCTTGACACCGCCAAAGGGCGCGACTTCGGTCGAGATGATCCCGGTGTTCACGCCGACGATACCGTATTCCAGCGCCTCCTGAACCCGGGTAATACGGCCGATGTCCCGGGCGTAGAAATAGGCCGCAAGGCCAAAGATCGTCGCATTGGCGCGCTCGATCACCTCTGTCTCGGTGTCAAAGCGGAACAGGGGGGCAAGCGGGCCAAAGGTCTCTTCCTGCGCGACCTTCATCTTGTCGGTGATCCCGGTTATGACGGTCGGCTCAAAGAACAGCCCCTCGCGCGGTTTGCCGCCGGTGAGCACCTGTCCGCCGCCTTCAAGGGCGTCCTGAATGTGCTCCTGCACCTTTTCGACCGCAGCCTGATTGATCAGCGGGCCGGTGGTGACGCCGTCTTCAAGCCCGTCGCCGACGCGCAGCTTGTCCGCCGCCGCCGCCAGACGCCGGGCAAATTCGTCATAGACGCCAGCCTGTACATAGATGCGGTTGGCACAGACGCAGGTCTGGCCGTTGTTGCGGAACTTCGAGGCCATGGCGCCTTCGACCGCGGCATCCAGATCCGCATCGTCAAAGACGATGAAGGGGGCGTTGCCGCCAAGCTCCATCGAGCATTTCAGCACCTGACCGGCGGCCTGACGCAGCAGGATGCGCCCCACCTCGGTCGAGCCGGTAAAGGTCAGTTTCCGGATCAGCGGGTTCTCGCAGAATTCTTTGCCGATGTCGGACGATCGCGATGAGGTCACGATGCTGAACAACCCCTTGGGCACGCCCGCGCGTTCGGCAAGCACGGCCAGCGCCAGCGCCGAAAGCGGTGTCTCGGCGGCGGGGCGGCCAACAAATCCGCAGCCGGCGGCGATGGCCGGGCCGCATTTGCGGGTGATCATCGCGTTGGGAAAGTTCCACGGCGTGATCGAGCCGACCACTCCGATCGGTTGGCGGATCACGGTCAGGCGCTTGTCGGGCATATGACCGGGAATGGTCTC
Organism: Paracoccus kondratievae; assembly: GCF_009301415.1. Lineage (GTDB taxonomy): Bacteria > Pseudomonadota > Alphaproteobacteria > Rhodobacterales > Rhodobacteraceae > Paracoccus > Paracoccus kondratievae. The sequence goes on from NZ_CP045072.1 coordinate 246,287, forward strand.
GCCATAGATGCGCTTGGCCTCTTCGCCGAACCACTCGATAAAGCTGGCGCCATAGGCGATCTCGCCCCTGGCCTCGGGCAGCGGTTTTCCCTGTTCGGCGGTCAGGATCTTTCCCAGATCGTCCTGGTTTTCGATCATCAGGTCGAACCATTTGCGCATCACCTGTGCGCGTTCTTTGGCGGTGCGGGCGGCCCAGCCCTTCATCGCCTGAGCCGAGGCCTCGATGGCGCGGGCGACCTCGGCGCGCGACAGGTCGGCCACCTCGGCGATCACATCGCCGCGCGCCGGGTTCACCACCGGGAAGGTCTTGCCGTCAGCGGCCGCGATCCACTCGCCAGCAACATAGGCCCGCGTTTCAAAAAGCGTGGGGTCCCGGAGCAAAAGCCGCAGATCCGTCGGATGGTTCGTCATGAAAAAAGTCCTCCAATTCGGCCGGATGCAGGCTTGCGCGTTTGCGTGCGCAACGCAAGCCGCCGCAATATTGCAGGGATCGAGGATTTGTGATGAACCCCAGCCGAGGTCCCGGCGTTGCCTTAGCATCGCCAGGCTTTCCCTCTTGGCGCTTTCTTGTGGGGCGGCGCGGTATCTCTGCGTCGCCCCTTCCTGTTGTTGTACGAGTTTGCCTGCGCCAGCGCCTTAGCGCGTGGGGACCGGCGTTTCGCCGGAATAGTCATAGAAGCCGCGCCCGGTCTTGCGGCCCAGCCAGCCCGCCTCGACATATTTCACCAGCAGCGGGCAGGGGCGGTACTTCGTATCCGCCAGCCCCTCGTGCAGCACATTCATAATGGCGAGGCAGGTGTCCAGGCCGATGAAATCCGCCAGCTCCAGCGGGCCCATGGGGTGGTTCGCGCCCAGTTTCATCGCCTGATCAATCGAGTTGACCGAACCAACGCCCTCATAAAGCGTATAAACCGCCTCGTTGATCATCGGCATCAGGATGCGGTTCACGATAAAGGCCGGAAAGTCCTCGGCACTGGCAGAAGTCTTGCCGATCTTTTCGACCACCTCGACCAAAGCCTTGTAGGTCTCTTCGTTGGTAGCGATGCCGCGGATCAGCTCGACCAGCTGCATGACCGGAACCGGGTTCATAAAGTGGAAACCCATGAAACGCTCGGGCCGGTCGGTGCGGCTGGCCAGCCGGGTGATCGAGATCGACGAAGTGTTCGAGGTCAGGATCGTCTCGGGCTTCAGATGCGGCAGCAGATCCTCAAAGATGGCCTGCTTGACAGTTTCGCGTTCGGTGGCGGCCTCGATGACCAGATCAGTCTGGCCCAGATCGGCCAGCGTCATCGTCGTGGTGATGCGTTTCAGCGCGGCCGCCTTGTCCTCGGCCGAGATCTTGCCGCGGCTGACCTGACGTTCAAGGTTGCGATCGATCAGCGCCAGCGCCTTGTCCAGCGCCTCGCGCGAGATGTCGGTCATCAACACGTCATATCCGGCCAATGCAAAGACATGGGCGATACCATTGCCCATCTGGCCTGCGCCGATCACGCCCACCGATTGAATCGCCATGAATCTCATCCTTTCGTCGGTCAGGCGGGACGATAGGCTTAAGCGGGGCGCAGGTTCAATGCAAAAACCGCCCGGTTTGCTGCCGGGCGGTTTTCAGGTCCTTTTAACCGGAGAGAGGGATCCCCCCGGGCGACGAGAGAGACTTACAACTTCTGCGTGAGTTCTGGTACGGTGGAGAAGAGGTCCCCGACGAGGCCGTAGTCTGCGATCTGGAAGATGGGGGCCTCTTCGTCCTTGTTGATGGCGACGATGACCTTGCTGTCCTTCATCCCCGCGAGGTGCTGGATCGCACCCGAGATGCCGACCGCAACGTAAAGCTCGGGCGCGACAACCTTGCCGGTCTGGCCAACCTGCCAGTCGTTCGGCGCGTAGCCCGAGTCCACCGCCGCGCGCGAGGCGCCGACCGCGGCGCCCAGCTTGTCGGCAAGCGCCTCGATGATCCCGAAGCTCTCTTTCGAGCCAAGGCCGCGACCGCCCGAGACCACACGTTTCGCCGAGGTCAGCTCGGGGCGGTCCGATTGCGCCACCTCGTCGCCGACCCAGGACGACAGGCCGGGATCCGCAGCAGCAGCCACATCCGAGACCGCGGCCGAGCCACCCTCGCCCGCCGCATCAAAGCTGGCCGTGCGGATGGTGAAGACCTTCTTTGCGTCCTTCGACCTGACCGTCTGGATCGCGTTGCCGGCATAGATCGGCCGCTCGAACGTATCCGCGCCGATCACCGCCGAGACATCCGACAGCACCATCACGTCCAGAAGCGCCGCAACCCGCGGCATGACGTTCTTGGCATCCGTCGTCGCAGGCGCGGCGATATGGTCGTAGTCACCCGCCAAAGACACGATCAGCGCCGCCGTCGGCTCGGCCAGCCGGTGGCCATAGACCGGGCTTTCCGCCACCAGCACTTTCGACACGCCGGCGATCGTCGCGGCCTCCGCGGCGGCCGCTTTCGCCGAGGCGCCGGCGCAGAGCACCGTCACATCGCCCAGGCCCCTGACCGCGCTGACCGCCTTGGCGGTCGCATCGCGGTTCAGAACACCACCCGTCACTTCTCCAAGCAGCAGAACAGCCATCAGATCACCCCCGCTTCTTTCAGCTTGCCAACCAGCTCATCGACCGAGCCGACCCTGATGCCGGCCTTGCGCCCCTCGGGCTCGCGGGTCTTGAGAACCTCAAGCCGCGGCGAAACATCCACGCCGTAATCACCGGCGGTCTTTTCATCGAGCGGCTTTTTCTTGGCCTTCATGATATTGGGCAGGCTCGCATAGCGCGGCTCGTTCAGACGCAGGTCGGCGGTCACCACCGCAGGCAGGCTGACCTCGATCGTCTGCAGCCCGCCGTCAACCTCACGCGTGACCCGGGCCTTGCCGCCATCAACCTCGAGCTTGCTGGCAAAGGTCGCCTGCGCCCAGCCCAGCAGCGCCGCCAGCATCTGGCCGGTCGCGTTCATGTCGTTGTCGATCGCCTGTTTGCCGGCGATGATCAGGCCCGCGCCCTCTTCCTGCGCCACTTTCGCCAGGATCCTGGCCACCGCCAGGGGCTCGATGTCCTGATGCACATCATCGGCCGCAACCACCAGGATCGCACGGTCCGCGCCCGTCGCAAGCGCCGTCCGCAGCGTCTCGGCTGCCTGCTTCACACCGATCGAAACCGCGATCACCTCAGAGGCCTTCCCGGACTCCTTCAGGCGGATCGCCTCCTCAACCGCAATCTCGTCGAACGGGTTCATCGACATCTTGACGTTCGCAAGATCAACACCAGTGCCGTCAGACCTAACACGGGCCTTAACGTTGTAGTCAATCACACGCTTCAATGGCACGAGAACCTTCATCGGCCGCTCCCCTTTGGTTGTGTCACCTGTTCGGAAGGTTTGTTAGCTGGCCATCAGCGGCAATAACAGGGAAAAAACGACCGTAACGCGTCGTAACATTTCCATCCTGTCGTGTTCGCGCTAACGACTGGCTCCTGGCACCCACAGGATATCCTGCGCGCCGTTATCATTGGCCACGCGCCCCGCCACGAACAGCCAGTCCGACAGGCGGTTGAGATATTTCACAGCGGCCGGATTGGCCCCTTCGGCGGCCATCAGCGCAACGGCAGCACGTTCGGCCCGGCGGGCGACAGTGCGCGACAGGTGCAGATGCGCCGCCAGCGCCGAACCGCCCGGCAGGATAAAACTGCGCAAGGGTGAAAGCGCCGCGTTCATTGCGTCGATTTCGGTCTCAAGACGCTCGACCTGCGCGTCGATCATGCGCAGGACAGTATAGGGGGCATCGGCGTCCTCTTCCATGCGCGGCCGCGACAGATCCGCGCCAAGATCGAAAAGATCGTTCTGGATCACCGCGATACGGGTCGCGATCTCGCCCCCGGCATGCAGCCGGGCGAGGCCAAGCGTCGCGTTCAATTCATCTACGGTGCCATAGGCTTCGACCCGCAGCGAATGTTTGGGCACACGCTCGCCATTCGACAGCGCGGTTTCGCCCCTGTCGCCGGTGCGGGTGTAGATTTTGTTCAACACGACCATCAGCCGCTCCTGATCCAGAGATACAGCAGAAAGACCGCGATAGCGACCGCCTGGGCGATGATGCGCCAGCGCATCAGGCGATTGCCGTGTTTGCGGTTGAACTCGCCCCCGCGGGCAAAGCCGCCGATGCCGGTGGCAAGGATCACCAGGACCACAAGGCAGCAGATCACGAGGAGATAGAAGAGCGGTTTGTCGTGCATGAAAAGCCCTTTCGGCATGCAACCTAGCTGCGGCGCGCGAACCAGTCCAGTGCGCGTGTGGACAAGAGCCTGCGCCCAAAGCCTGCGATGCGGGTCGGCGTGGTGACGTAATAGCGTGGGTGCGGGTTTGTGCTTTCCAGTGCTTCGGCGATGCGGGCGCTGACCGCCGAGGGCGGCAGCTCGAACCGGTCCTTTTTCGCGGCAGGCTCATAAAGCCGCTTTAGCAGCGTGCGGCGGTATTGGTCGGCGCGCGGGCTTGCCTGCCAGTTGATCCAGCGTTCGAAATGCGGAATCGAGTTCTGGCGGATCAGCGTGCCGATGGGGCCGGGCTCGATCAGAACAAAGCGGACGCCGGTATCTGCCATTTCTACGCGCAGCACATCGGTCAGTCCCTCAAGCGCGAATTTCGTCGCCACATAGGCGCCGCGCCAGGGGATGCCGACAAGGCCAAGGACCGAACTGATATTGACCACCCGTCCGCCATGGGCGCGGAAATGCGGCAGCAGCCGGCGGGTCAGGTCATGGGTGCCGAACAGATTCGCCTCGAATATCGCACGCAGCGCGCCGCGCGGCAGGTCCTCGGCCGCGCCGGGGATGGCGAAGGCGGCGTTGTTGACCAGCGCGTCGATGCGGCCAAGCGCCAGAGCGGCCTCGGCGCAGCGGGCGACGCTGTCTTCGTCGCCAAGCTCAAGCGGCAGGGTATCAAAGCCCTCGGCACGGCGGGCCTCGATATCCCCGGGCTTGCGACAGGTGGCGATGACGCGCCAGCCGCGTTCGCGCATGTGGCGCGCTGCGTCCAGCCCGATGCCCGAAGAACAGCCGGTGATCAGAACGGTTTTCATGCGCGCCTCCTTGCTACCCGGTTCTGCGCCAGGGCCAGCTCATGCGCAAGCCGCGCATTTCCGGCTGGACCGATGCGGTTCGCGGGCCTATTCAATCGACCATGTCCGACGATCCGAATACCCCCGATCCCAACGCGGATCAGACCACGTCCGAACCGCTGTCGCGCGCCATTGGCGAGCGGTATCTGACCTATGCGCTGTCCACGATCATGAACCGTGCGCTGCCGGATGCGCGTGACGGGTTAAAGCCGGTGCACCGCCGTATCCTGTTCGCGATGCGCGAATTGCGGCTGAGCCCGACCGGAGCTTTCCGTAAATCGGCCAAGATCAGCGGCGATGTGATGGGCAACTATCACCCCCACGGCGATGCCGCGATCTATGACGCGATGGCGCGTCTGGCCCAGCCGTTCGCCATGCGCTATCCGCTGGTGGACGGGCAGGGCAACTTTGGCAACATCGACGGCGACAACCCTGCCGCCAGCCGCTATACCGAGGCCCGCCTGACCGCAGCAGCCGAGGCGCTGATGGAGGGGCTGGCCGAGGATGCGGTCGATTTCCGCCCCAACTATGATGGCACGCTGCAAGAGCCGGTGGTGCTGCCTGCTGCATTCCCGAACCTGCTTTGCAATGGTGCCAGCGGGATCGCGGTGGGGATGGCGACGAACGTGCCTCCGCATAACCTGCATGAGGTCATCGACGCCTGTCTGCATCTGATCAAGGCACCCGATGCCCGCGACGACACGCTGATCTCGATCATGCCGGGGCCGGATTTCCCGACCGGGGGCGTGCTGGTCGAATCGCGCGAGACGATTGCCGAGGCCTATCGCACCGGCCGCGGCAGCCTGCGGCTGCGGGCGCGTTGGGTGGTCGAGGATATGGGCCGCGGCCAGTGGCAGATCGTCGTGACCGAGATCCCCTATCAGGTCCAGAAATCCAAGCTGATCGAGCGGCTGGCCGAGATCATCCAGACCAAGAAGGTGCCGATCCTTGCCGATGTGCGCGATGAATCGGCCGAAGATATCCGCATCGTGCTGGAACCGCGCACCCGCGCCGTCGATGCCGAACAGCTGATGGCCGCGCTGTTCCGGGTCAGCGACCTTGAGGTGCGCTTTGGCCTGAACATGAACGTGCTGATCGACGGGCGCGTGCCCAAGGTCTGTTCGCTGAAAGAGGTGCTGCGCGCATTCCTTGACCACCGGCGCGAGGTTCTGGTGCGGCGCTCGAACCACCGGCTGGACAAGATCGCGGCCCGGCTGGAAGTGCTGGAAGGCTACATGATCGCCTTCCTCAACCTCGACCGCGTGATCGAGATCATCCGTAATGAGGATGATCCGAAAGCTGTGATGATCGCCGAGTTCAGGCTGACCGAGGTTCAGGTCGAGGCGATCCTGAACATGCGCCTGCGTGCCCTGCGCCGTCTCGAAGAGATGGAGCTGCGCACCGAGCATGAGAAGCTGACCCATGAGCGCGAGGGCCTGATGGCCATGCTGGCTGACGAGGGCGCGCAATGGGCCAGGATTGCCGAAGAGCTGCGCGAAACGCGTTCGAAGTTCGGCAAGTCCGCGCCCGGAGGCCAGCGCCGCACCGAGATCGGCGAAGCCAGCGAGGTGGCCGAAATCGACATGGAGGCGATGATCGAGCGCGAGCCGATCACCGTGATTCTGTCCAGGATGGGCTGGATTCGCGCGCTTAAGGGTCATCAGCCGCTGGATGCCGAGGTCAAGTTCAAGGACGGCGACGGCCCCTTCATGGCGCTGCATGCCGAAACCACCGACAAGCTGATGATCTTTGCCGCCAATGGCCGCTTTTACACACTGCCCGCCAATAACCTGCCCGGCGGGCGCGGCATGGGTGAGCCGCTGCGGCTGATGATCGACCTGCCGAATGATGCGGCGGTGATCGACATGTTCCCCTGGCGCGATGGCGAGCGTTACCTTGTTGCCTCAAAGGCCGGGGACGGGTTCATCGTTGGTGCGGCGGATATCCTTGCGCAGACCCGTGCCGGCAAACAGGTACTGAATGGCGAGCCGGCGCTTTGCCGCCGCGTCGCCGGTGACCATGTTGCCGTGGTCGGTCAGAACCGCAAGATGCTGGTCTTTCCGCTGGACGAGCTGCCCGAAATGGCGCGGGGCAAGGGCGTCCGGTTGCAAAAGTTCAAGGACGGCGGCCTGTCGGACGCGATCTGCATCACCCTGGCCGAAGGTCTGCGCTGGCAGGAAAGCGGTGGCCGTACCCGGACCGAGCCCGATCTGACCGAATGGCTGGGCAAACGGGCAACAGCGGGACGTATGGCGCCACGGGGCTTTCCCCGCGATAACAAGTTCAACTGAAAAAAGGGCGGGGTTGATCCCGCCCTTTTCCTTTAGCTGTTCGTGCTCGGCGCTGGGGCCGGGCGCTCGATCTGTGTGGTCTGGTCGCTGGGGACTTTCTTGTGGCCGTTGCAATCCGCGAATGCGGGGATCGCCGCCATCGAGAAGGCCAGCGCAAGGGCGAAGGTCCTGCTGATCATCATCGGCTCCTTCATGCGGGTCAGCCATGCCAGGCTGTCAATAGGCGAGGCCCGGCATGAACCAGCCTCGCACGAAGGGGCGATTCGATCAAATGCGCCGCTTATTCCTCGCGGATCGCCTTGCGGCCGTTGATCATCGGGCTGACCAGATCCTCACGCTTCCAGAAGCGATAGAACAGCACCGCCGCGACATGCAGCAGCACCAGGATCAGGATGATGCTGGCACCCAGATTATGCCAGCCCACCGCTTTTGAGCGGGTGGCGCTGCTGACATAAGATGCCAGTGGGCCGACGTTGATATAGTCGTCGGGGTCCGAGATCAGCCCGGTCGTCACCTGCGCTGCCAGCACCGCCAGCATGACGATGACCGACAGTGCCCCCAAGGGGTTATGGCCGGGCCAGTGGCTGGGCTCGGGCAGGAACATGCTGCGCATGTACCGGGCCACGGCCCCCGGTCCCCGGACGAAATGCGCAAACCGTGCCGGGGGCGGGCCGACAAAGCCCCAGACCAGGCGAAAGATCAGCAGCCCCGCCACGACATAGCCGCACCAGAAATGCAGGGTCATCTTTGCCGGGCCGAACTGGCCAAGGCACCAGGCCGCAATCACGAAAAACGCCAAAAGCCAATGGAACCCGCGCAAAAGCGGGTCCCATAGCCGGACCTCACGGATGGGGCCGCGCCGCGACATCAGCTTTTTTCGCGATAGCTGTCGTGGCAGGCCTTGCAGGCAGCGCCCAGTTTCCCGACCACCGGGCCGATATTACCCTGACCGCCTTTGACGGCCTCGGACGCGCCTGAGGCGGCCTCGCCCAGACCGGCGAACTTGGCCTGGAAGTCCTCGGAGTTCGTCCAGATATCAGGCTTGGCAGCGGTGCCTTCGGTATCGGCCGAGCTGCTGCCTTCGATAAAGAGGGCGGGCATGTCATATTGCGTCAGCGCCTCGATATTGGCGGCGGCGCGGCTGGCGGCGGCTTCGTCATAGGCGATATCACCTTTGGCCATACCGGCAAGGGTGCCCATGTTGATGGCGAGCATCTGATAGAAACCCTGGCGTGCCTTGACGGCCTGCTTGGCCGGATCGTCCTGGGCAAAGCTTGCCAGAGGAACCGCGGCAAGGGCGGCGGCAATGAGAATCAGGCGCATGTCATCTTCCTTTTTGTGTGGCGTCTAGCTGCACTGGGGTTCGCGCAGGGGCAGGGTTGCACAACCAGGCCAAACTGCCAACGCGCCGACGATATCATTTTCGTGAAAACCCTTGGTCTTGGGCGGTTTTCCGGCGCTTTTGGGGGTTTTGGACTGCTGCTTTTCGTCGCAGTCCGGGCCAGATCACCCATAAAACGGGCACATCCGTGCTTTCGGGTGGCGCTGTCGCGGCCTGTGCTTGCGCGATGCTGCGATGCAGCGCAGGCTGAAGGGGACGGGGTCCATGCACCTCCCGTCGCCCCGGGCCGCACGGGGCTCTCATGGCAGTGACCGCCGTTCATGCCGCGTTTCCTCCCTCCGCGCGGACATGAACGGCGGGTTTTTCATCCCGCCGGGATGCGCAGCTTGAGGCAATACCGCAGCCGTCCGCAGGGTCGGGCGTCGCTGATCCAGCCGTCGGGGGCGGCAAGATAGGCGCGGATTGTAGCGGCCACGTCACCGGCATCCTCGGGGCGCAGGTCGTGAAAAAGATATGAGCCGCGCCCCGGCGATTGCACAGCCATCAAGACCGGCCGCGCGTCTTTTGCCTGCAAGGCCGTACGGCGCAGGGTGACGGTCGGGTCAAGCGTGCCAAGCGCCAGGGCCAGCGCATCGGCCTTGACCCCGGGCGGCAGGGTCAGGGTGACGGGCATCGGTCAAGCAGATAGATATCCATGATCCAGCCGTGCTCGGCCCTCGCCGTGGCGCGGGTCTCATGGATGCGGCCGGCGACTTCGGACAGGGGGCCGCTGATCAGGATCTGGTTTGGCATGCCCAGAAAGGCGCCCCACCAGATATGCACGCCCTGCGGGTCGAGATGGCGAAACGAGCATTCGCCGTCCAGCATGACGACCAGCCGCTCTGCGGTCCCGGGCCAGCCATGGTCACGGATCTGGCGGCCGGTGGTGATAAGCACCGGGGCGGCCACCGCGTTCAGCGGGATCGTATGGGCCGCGCAAAGCGCCTGAATTGCGGTGATGCCGGGGATGACCTTCACGCGCATGGGCAGGCGGTGCGCGACCCGCCCGGCGATGCGCAATGTGCTGTCGTAAAGCGAAGGATCACCCCAGACCAGCAGCGCCGGACGCATGGCGCCATGATCGCGGATCACCTGTTCCCACCGGGCCGCGATGGCGTCGTGCCATTCCTCGACGCCCTGACGATAGCCGTTTGCGGCGCCGCGCTGCGGCATGTCAAAGATCGCCAGCGGTGGCGGGCTCACCAGCGCATCGCGGCAAAGCGCAAGGCGCAACTCGGCCAGATCGGCCTTATCCTCACCTTTGGCGGGGATAAGGATCAGGTCAGCATTCGCCATTGCCGCAATGCCTTCGCGGGTCAGATGGCCGGGGCTGCCAGTGCCGATGCCGATCAACGCAAGCTCGATCATGGCGCCTCTCCGATCAGGTGAAAGAAGGTGCCGGTGGCATGGCCGCGGCGTGAGCCGGTCTCGGCCACCCTGTCGCCATTAGCGTCGGTGACCTGCGCCAAAGGCTCGTCCGGCTGCGCGAGAATCGTCGCATAGTGGAACTCATGCCCGGCCAGCGGCTGGCGGTATAGCCCGGCCAAAGGCTGAGCCCGGCGATAGCCCAGATGCATCCGGCGCTTTTCATAGCTGGTTTCAAGCCCCAGCAGGCCCGCCATCTGGTGCCGCACCCCCTGAGCATCGACCAGCCCCGCGCCCATGGCCATATAGCCACCGCATTCGCCATGAACCGGCCGTGTCTGGGAAAAACGCTGCAACCCGGCGCGAAAGCGTTCGGCCATGGCAAGCCTGCCTGCGTGCAATTCTGGATAGCCGCCGGGCAGCCAGCAGGCCCCGGCACTGTCGTCGGGGGGCTGATCCGCAAGGGGAGAAAAGGGCAGGATCTCAGCCCCGGCTGTCCTCCAGCCCTGAATAAGATGCGGATAGACAAAGGAAAACGCTTCATCCTGTGCCAGCGCGATACGTTGTGCGGGCGGAGGCAGTGGCGAAAATGGCCCGGCCACGACGCCGCCCCCAGCCGCCGCGATGATGGCGCCAAGGTCCAGATGCAGCCTTGCCGCTGCGGCAGCCGCGGCAAGCAAGGAGTCAAGGGCGGCGAGCTCCTGCGCCTGCACGAGGCCAAGGTGACGTTCGGGCAGTTCGATCCCGGCCTCGCGCGGCAGCACGCCCAGCACCGGGATGCCCAGCGGGTCCAGCGCGTGGCGCATCAGCATTTCGTGCCGGGACGAGGCGACGCGGTTCAGCACCACCCCGGCCAGTTTCACGTCGTGGCGCATCTCGCGGAACCCCAGTGCCACGGCCCCGGCGGATTGCGCCTGACCTTTGCAGTCAAGGACCAGAACCACCGGCCAGCCGGTCAGCGCGGCGATATCGGCGCTGGCGCCATTGCCGCAGCCTCCGCGCTGGGCCACGCCGTCAAATAGCCCCATCGAGCCCTCGGCGATTGCAAGATCGGCGTCCGATGTGCGCGCAATCAGATGTGCGATCTGTGCCCGTCCCATGGCCCAGCTGTCCAGATTGAACGAGTCACGCCCCGCCGCCCGGCGGTGAAAGGCGGGGTCGATATAATCAGGCCCGCTTTTAAAGGGCTGCACGGTCAGGCCGCGCGCCCGCAACGCGCCGATCAGTCCCAGCGTCACCGTGGTCTTGCCGCTGCCCGAGGCCGGGGCGCTGATGACAAGGCCCTTCATTCGGGGAACCGGGGTGTGGTGCCGACCGGCCGAAACCGGCGGTCGTAATCGCCGGCGTAAAGGCGGCTTTCCAGAAAATCCCTGGCTGCGAGAGCCCGACCGACAAGGATCAGCGCCGTGCGCTCGCCCTCGCCGATCGCCGGGTCAAGCGTGCCGAGCGTCGCCCTGACGATGCGCTGGTCAGGCCAGCTGGCGCGGAACACTACCGCGACCGGGCAATCGGCACCGTAATGGGGCAGCAGTTCGTCTTGTACCCGGTCGAGCACATGCACCGACAGGTGAATGGCAAGCGTCGCGCCAGTGGCCGCGAAATTTGCCAGCTGCTCGCCCTTTGGCATGGCCGAGGCCCGGCCCGAGGTGCGGGTCAGGACCACCGATTGCGCAATACCGGGCAGCGTGAGTTCAGCCCCAAGCGCGGCGGCGGCGGCGGCGAACGAAGGTACGCCCGGCGTCACGTCATAGGGAATGCCAAGTTCGCGCAGCCGCCGCAATTGTTCGCCCATGGCCGACCACACTGACAGATCGCCGGAATGAAGTCGCGCGACGTCATGACCGTCACGATGCGCGTTCAGGATCTCGCCAATGATCTGGTCAAGGTTCATGGGCGCGGTGTTCACGATACGCGCACCGGGCGGGCAATGGCTCAGCAGTTCCTGCGGCACCAGTGAGCCGGCATAAAGGCAGACCGGGCAAGAGGCGATCAGGTCGCGGCCGCGCAGGGTGATCAGATCGGCCGCGCCGGGGCCAGCGCCGATGAAATGGACGGTCATGCGGGGTCTCCTTCTGCGATGGCGGCGGTGGCGGTGCCATCCTGCGAGATGACGCGCGGGGCGATGATGCGCGCGCCGGGGCCAAGGGCGGCAAGGGCGGCTGCCTCGGCCAGCGAACCGGTGCCGTGGCGGGCAAGGATGCGTGGCGATTGGGTGGGCGTGGCGATGCCTGCGACCTCGACCGCGATCAGGGGCAGGCCGGTTTCGGCAGCAAGCGCACGTATTGGGGCGGCCTGCGCCTTGGCGGGCGTGGTCGCCAGCGCCTCGGCCGGGCCTGCACGGGTCAGCGCCTCGCGCAGCGCAGCCAGCGTGGCCGCTTTGCGAAAGCCGATGCCTGCCACCCTCATGGCCAGCTCCATTGCGTGACGTTGCGCGCCGGGGTCCAGCCGCGCATCCGGCCAAGAGGGGTGGCCTCTTGCAGGGCAACCCGGGTCAAATATCCGCCGCGCGCGGCATGCAAATCGATCAGCAGCGCCTCGGTTTCAAGCGTGACCGCGTTCACGACCAGTCGTGCAGGGGGCAGGGCGTCGATCAATGCCGCACTGGCCCCACCGCCGACAAAGATCGCGTCAGGCGGGGGCAGGCCAGCCAGTGCCGTGGGCGCGGCGCCGTGGATGGTGCGCATCTGTTCCGCAAGCCCAAAGGCGTCGATGTTTGCGGCGATATTGGCGATGCGGTCGGCGCGCGGCTCAATGGTCACGGCCCGCCCGCCGTTCAGGCACCATTCGACGCTGATCGAGCCCGAGCCGCCGCCGATGTCCCACAGCATTTCACCCGAACGGGGGGCAAGCGCCGCCAGAGTCATCGCCCGGACAGCCCGGCGGGTGATCTGGCCGTCATGGGCAAAGACCTCGTCCGGCAGGCCGAAACCACGTGGCAGGCCCGCCCCCGGTGGCAGATCCGCCCCGTCCAGAGCGACCGCCACCGGGGCGACACAGTCAAGCGCAAACTCCTGCGCCCGCGCCTCGCGGATACGTTCGCGGGGGCCGCCAAGCGCCTCAAGCACGACCATGCGCATCTGCCCGAACCCCTGTGCCACCAGCCATTCCGCCAGGGCGGCAGGGGCAGAGGCGTCGCGCATCAGGCAGATCGTCCGCGTTCCCCGTGCCATGACCGGGCGCAGCCGGGCAAAGGGTGCGGCGTGCAGGCCAAGACAGGTCACATCCTCCAGCCGCCAGCCCAGCCTTGCGGCGGCCAGCGAAAAGGTGCCGGGCGCGGGAAAAGCGCGCCATTCGCTATGGGGCAGAACAGCGGCAATACTGCCCCCCGCGCCATGCCAGAACGGATCGCCCGAGACAAGCGCGGCGACCTTTTGCCCGCGCAGGGCCAACAGGGGGCCAAGATCAAAGGGGACCGGCCAGGTTTTGCCGCGTGGCGCGGCAAGCCCTGCGAGTTCCAGGTGCCGGGGGGCACCAAAGACGATTTCGGCGCGATCCAGCGCTTCGCGGCTTGCAGGCGACAGGCCGGCAGGGCCATCCTCCTGAATACCGATGATGGAAAGCCAGGGATCAGCCATGACGCGCATCCTTTTGCTGGGCGGCACCACCGAAGCCGGAGCCATGGCCAGCGCGCTGGCCGCTGCCGGGCTGCAGGCGGTGTATTCTTACGCCGGCCGCACCGCGCGCCCGGTCAAACAACCCCTGCCGACGCGGATCGGCGGTTTTGGCGGTCCCGAGGGGCTGGCCGGGTATCTGCGCACCGAACGCATCAGCCATGTCATCGACGCCACCCACCCCTTTGCCAAGGGGATGAGCTGCAATGCCATTACTGCCTGCGCGGCGACGGGCACGGCGCTGATCGCGCTGGAACGCCCGCCCTGGGTGTCCGCGCCCGGTGACCGTTGGGTCAGGGTCAGCGATTATGAGGCTGCCGCCCGTGTTCTGCCGGGGGATGGCTCGGGGGTGTTTCTGGCCATCGGGCGACAGAACCTGCAACCCTTTGTCGGGATCAATCACATCTGGATGCTGCGCTTTGCCGAGGTGGCGGCCCATCCCCTGCGGGATGCGACGCTGATCGTTTCGCGCGGCCCCTTCACCGTGGCAGGTGATGTGGCGCTGATGCGCCGCCATGACATCGCCCATGTCGTTGCCAAGAATGCCGGAGGTCAGGCGGCCGAGGCCAAGATCGCGGCTGCGCGCGAACTGGGCCTGCCAGTGGTGATGATCGACCGCCCTGAGCTGCCGCCCCGCCGCGTCGTCGCAACCCCGGCCGAGGTGATGGTCTGGCTTCATGGTACGGATCGCGGCGTATAGACCCAGCTGCCAGCCCGGCGGGTGGCGCTGTTGCCAAGGATGACGACGGTGCGCATGTCCGCCATCTCGGGCAATGCCTTGCTCAGCGTCGTGGTCTGGATCACCTCATCCGGGGTCGAGACGGCCCGCGCGAATGAGATCAGCCGGTCAGGCCCGCAGCATTCGCGCAGGATGTTAAGCGCGCGGGCAAAGCCTTCGGGCCGTGCCTTTGAGCGGGGGTTATAAAAGGCCATGGCAAAATCGGCCTCGGCCGCCAGCCGCAAGCGCCGCTCGATCAGGGCCCATGGTTTAAGATTGTCCGACAGGTTGATCGCGCAGAAATCATGGCCAAGCGGTGCGCCGATCCGTGCTGCGGCGGCGAGCATGGCGGTGATGCCGGGCAGGATGCGGATTTCGGGCATGACGGTGCGGTCCTCAAGCGCCTCAAACAGCGCCGAGGCCATCGCAAAGACCCCCGGATCCCCCGATGAGACCACCACGACCCGCCGCCCGCTTTCGGCCAGATCAAGGGCCAGGCGCGCGCGCTCGACCTCGACCCGGTTGTCCGAAGGGTGCAGCGTCAGCCCTTTGCGCGGAGCGACACGGGCGACATAGGGGATATAGCCGACAACATCGGTGGCCTCGTCCAGTGCCGCGCGCACCTCGGGGGTGACGAGGTGATCGGCCCCGGGCCCAAGACCCGCCACCACGACCCAGCCGCTCATTCCGCTGCGTCCGCCAGGGGACGGCGGCCATTGCCATGCACCAGAACGGTGGCGAAATACGGGCAATTCTGCAGATCGGCGTCCGCAAGTGGGGTCACGCGCTGGTTCGGCATCGTTCCACGCTCGACCAGCCAGGCATCGGTCATCCGTCCGGCAAGGTTCAGCGCGCGGGCGATCTTGGGCAGGTTGCGGCCGGTTTTCATCACGACCACCGCATCAGCGGCGCGCATGTGGCGGGCAAGCTCGGCCTCGGGCAGGGTGCCCATCAGCACGGTCATCGCGTCATCGCCCCAGGTCATCGGACGGCCGATGGCGTTCCAGCAACCGGTCATGCCGGGGATGCCGGGGATGATCTCGACCGGCGCCAGATCCTGCAGCCGGGCGTGCAGATGCATGAACGAGCCGTAAAACAGCGGATCGCCCTCGCACAGCACGACCACGTCGCCGTCAGCCGCCAGCCCTGCAAGCCGCCCCGTCCAGTCGTCGTAAAAGGCCGAAAGCAACCGGTTGTATTCGGGGCTGTCAAAGGGGATTTCGGTCGTGACCGGATATTCCATCGCATGTTCGATCACATCCGGCGCCAGCAGGTCCGAGACGATCCGGCGGGCCTGTCCGGCGCGGCCCTTTTTGCGGAAATAGGCGATCTGGCGTGCCCCGCGGATGGCGCGGTCGGCACGGACCGAGATCAGGTCGGGATCGCCGGGGCCAAGACCCGCGCAGATGATCTTGCCCATGGCTATTCCTTTCGGCTGGCAAGTGCGTTGACGGCGGCAACCGTGATGGCCGAGCCGCCAAGCCGCCCGCGCACGATCAGTGCCGGAGCGGGCAGGTCCTTGATCAGCGCCGCCTTGGATTCAGCGGCACCGACAAAGCCAACCGGACAGCCGATAATCGCGGCGGGACGCGGGCAGGCCGGATCGCGCAGCATGTTCAACAGATGAAACAGCGCGGTCGGAGCATTGCCGATGGCGATCACCGCCCCGGCCAGATCCTCGCGCCATAGTTCAAGCGCGGCGGCGCTGCGTGTGTTGCCCATCTGCGCCGCCAGTTCCGGTACGCGGGGGTCTTGCAGGGTACAGATGATACGGTTTTTTGCGGGCAGCCGGGCGCGGGTGATCCCTTCGCTGACCATGCGCGCGTCGCACAGGATTGGTGCGCCGTCCTCTAGTGCTTTGCGCGTGGCCAGGGCCATCCCGGGCGAGAATTCCACGTCGCGTTCAAGCCCGACCAGCCCGGCGGCGTGGATCATGCGAACGACGACCGGCTCTTCTTCGGGGGAAAAGCGGGCGAGGTCGGCCTCGGCGCGGATGGTGGCAAAGGACTGCGCATAGATGCGGGCGCCGTCGGTTTCATATTGGTGCAGCATCGGGCGGCTCCACTGGGTTTGAGGCGATTTCATTGGGGACACGCTTTGGCAAGTGCGGCAGGCAGGTCATGCACGGCCAGCCCCGCCCGCGTGACAGGATCGCGCGCGCTGCCATCCCGGATCAGGTCAAAGCGGTCGCGCCCGGTCGCAATCAGCGTCGCCGAGGCCGGTCCCTGATGGGCGCATGCCTTGGCGCAGCCGGTGACATGCAGCGTCTGATCCGGCGCGAGGCGAGACGCAAGATGCCGCGCCAGCGTCCGTACATCGGCCTGCGCCTGCGGGCAGCCGGGCGCGCCCGTGCAGGCATGGACGCGCGTAAGCGGGTCGCACGGATCAAGGATCGCACCGGGGATACGGGGCAAGGTAGCACCCTCGATCAGCAAGGCGCGCCACGGTGTCAGGCGCAGCGGACCCAAAGCTGCTGCTGCCTCAAGCTGGCCGGGCGTGATCTGACCAAAGGCAAAGCCGACGATCCAGCCATTCGTTGCCGGTCCGGGACCTGGCGTGGCAGAGGCACCGGGGCGGGTGGTCCCTGCGACCGATCCCCCGGGTTTTGGCGCCCCCCGGCGCAGATGGTTGCGCATCCGCCCACGACCCTCGGTCACGCCGCCCGTCTGCACGAACCAATGTGCCAGTGCGACGGCGCGGCGGGCAGCCTCGGCGGGGTTTGCGGCCTCAAGTGCCCAATCCGCACCATCAGGCAGGATCAACCAGCCCGTGCCATGTGGGCGCAGCCGGATATCCGCGGGCACATCGGTCAGCACCGCAGTTCCTGCATCGACTGCAAATCCGAACTTGGCGGGAACTTTTGGCGCATCCGGTGCTGTCATTGCGCGGGCGATCGCCTCGGCCACCTGCCACGCCGGTCCGCCGACCGGGGCAAATGGCGACAGGATGACATTGCGCCGCGCCTCGGTCCCGGCATCGCGGTCGGTCAGGCCGAAAGGCTGAAGCGCCGCGATGGTCGCCGCATGGCCCAAGGGGGTCAGCCCGCGCAATTGCAGGTTTGCGCGACTGGTCAGGTCGATCAGCCCGTTGCCGTGGCGCGAAGAAAGACCGGCGATCAGCCGCGCCTCGTCGGGTGTCAGCCGTCCATTTCGCGCCCGGATACGCAGCACCAGCCCGTCGCCCGATTCCATCGGGCGCAGCGCGCCGGGACACCAGCCCTTGATCTCAAAACCGCTCATGGTGCCACCCCGGCAAGGACAGAGTTGCGCCGCGTGACCCACAGACCCGAGGCGATCAGCCGTGCAAACAGCGCCCGCATTGCGGCCAGAGCGGCGGGGTTTTCGCGCTGCATGAAATCCACCACCTCGGGTCGACCCAGCGTCGCCTCGTGATAAAGGTCGAACAGATGGCCCGGCACCACGCCGGCCAGATTGGCAAAGGCGGCCATGTGATCCAGCGTTGCCGCAATCTCGGCCGCGCCGCGAAAGCCGTGCCGCATCATGCCGTCCGCCCAGGCGGGATTGGCAGCGCGGGCACGGGTGACGCGGGCGATTTCCTCGGTCAGGGTGCGGGCGCGCGGCTGGTCCGGGCGCGTGGCGTCAAGGTGGTAAAGCGCCGGATGCGCAGCCCCGATCCGCGCCATGGCGGCGGCAAAGCCCGCCTCATGTGCGGCGTAATCGCTGGCCAGCAGCAGATCGGATTCCGGCAGGTCCTGCGCATGGACAAAGGCGTCAGCCCCCGAAAGCCGCTCACGGATCGCCTGTGGCTGATGGCTGATGCGCCCATCCGCCCCGATGGCATGAGAGGACGCGGCAAGCCATGCCTCGCCCGCCGCGTGCCGCGCCTCATCGCTGAACGTTTCGGCAAGATCGGCAAGGCCGAGGCCGTAAAGCCCGGGCTTGGGGCCAAAGACGCGCGGGATGCGGTGACGATAGGGGTTGTCATCCGGGCTTTCGCCACGAGTCGCCAGCGCTGCGGCCCCGGTCTCGAACAATTGCGCCAGACCGGGGAAAACGTCCCTAAACAACCCCGAGACCCGCAGCGTCACGTCAATTCGCGGCCGGCCCAGTTCGGCCAGCGTAAGGATATCGACCCCCGATACCCGGCCCGAGGCGGCGTCCCAGCGCGGGCGCAGCCCGGCCAGATGCAGCGCCATGGCAAATTCCTCGCCTGCCGTGCGCATGGTTGCGCTGCCCCACAGGTCCACGACCAGCCCACGCGGCCAGTCGCCATGATCCTGAAGATGGCGGCGCAGCAGCTCTTCGGCCAGCCTTACCCCCTGTGCATAGGCATTGCGCGAAGGCACGGCGCGGGGATCGACGGTAAAAAGATTGCGCCCCGTCGGCAGCACATCCTGCCGCCCGCGCGCCGGAGAGCCCGAGGGGCCGGGCGCGACCCTTTGCCCCGAAAGGGCGCGGGTCAGCCCCTCACGCTCGGCCTTGCCACAGGCGCCAGAGCCATAGACATGCAGCCCGTCGCCAAAGCGGCTGTCCTTGAGATCGCAAAGGAAACGGTCGATCAGCGGGATCGCCTCGGCCGGGGCGGCGTCGGGGGGCAGGCCCAGATCCGCCTCGACCCCGGCGGCACGTGCCTCGTCTCGGATGGCAAGGATCAGCCGGTCGCGGCGGCGTGGGTCCAGCCCGTCGGCGGTGGAATATTCGTCAAGCAGCCGCTCAAGATGCGTCAGGCGCTCCGGCAGGGCGGCATCGACAAGGGGCGGCGGCAGATGGCCCAGCGTTACGGCTGAAAGCCGCCGTTTCGCCTGCGCCGCCTCGCCCGGATCGTTGGCGATGAAGGGATAGACGACGGGCAGATCGCCAAGCAGTGCCTCGGGCCAGCATTCATCTGACAGTGCCACCGATTTGCCCGGCAGCCACTCAAGCGTGCCATGTGCGCCCATGTGGATCAGCGCGTCCGCCTGTGTCCTGAGCCACAGGTAAAAGGCAACATATTCGTGGCATGGGGTGCGGGTCAGGTCGTGATAATCCTCGGCCCTTGTCGCGACCTCTCCGCGTTCGGGTTGCAGCGCGATCAGGTCGGCGCCATGGCGCAGGGCGGCAAAGTGAAAGCCACCAGCGGGAGGCGCGCCCCATGCGGCGGCAAGGTCGTCACGCAGACGCGCCGGCAGGCGGGCCAGCGTGGCAAGGTAATCCGCCTGCGGCCAGTGCAGACGCCCGGCCTTAAGCCTGCGGCCCAGATCGTCATGTGGAATGCCAAGCATCGCCCCGGCTGATGCAAGGGCGTCAAGCCCAACCGCATGGGCCAGCTGATAGGTCTTGCCGGGATAGGTCGACAGCACCACTGCGCGGCGTTTTGCGGGCAGGTTCAGCCAAGCCCGCACCCGTGCCGCCGCCGCATTGATGCGCTGATCATCCGGGACGTGGATCATGCGAGAAAATTGCAGATCCGGGTCGCGCTCTTGCGCCTGTTTGAAGCTGATCGCGCCCAGAAAAATGCGGCCATCAACCTCGGGCAGGACCACGTGCATCGCCAGATCTGCGGCGGAAAGGCCGCGTTCTTCTGCGGCCCATAGCTCGCGCGGGGCAGTGGAAAGCGCCACCTGAAAGACCGGGCCGTCGGCCCCGTCAAAGGGCGTCGCGCCAGCATCGTCACGGGCAGAAAAGGCGGTCAGGTTTACCACCGCCGCAACCCCCGGCAGATGTGGCGCCAGCCATTCTGCAAAGCCCGGTGCCTTGAGCGAGGGCGCGAATACTCCGGTTGCGTCCAGTCCCGCGGCGTGCAGGGCGCGGATCATCGCATCGACTGGCGCCAGATCGGCAGAGGTCAGATAGCTGCGGTAAAAGCTGACGAGCAGCCCGGGCTTTGGCCGCTGAATAACGCCGTGATCGGGGTCGTAAAATCCGAACTCGGGGATCGCAGCCTCGCCCTGAACCGGCGCGGTGTGCAGGCCCGCAGCATGCGCCAGCTCTGCCAAGGCCATCTGCGCGGCGACCGCGCCGCCCTGATCGCATAGCGTGGTCAGCCGGCGCAGCACCGGCAACGGCAGCGTCGAATAACGGTCAAGCGTCGGGTCAGGCCGCCCGTCGGCGGGCAGAAAGGCCAGCGCGATACCCCGTCTGCGCGCCAGATCCTGAAGGCTGGCGACTCCATAGGACCAATAGGGTTCACCCCCGATCAGCCGCACCAGAATCGCCCGCGCCCCGGCAAGCGTCGTCTCGCAGTACTGATCGACCGAAACCGGGTGCCGCAGCGCCGAAAGATTGCACAGCCGCAGCGAGGGCAGCCCCCCTGACGCACGGTGCCAGCCTGCCGCGAAAGCGCCGAGATCGCTGTCCGAATAGGACAGTGCGATCAGCTCGGCGGGGCTTTGGCCGGGGTCGGTCGGAACCTCGGTTTCTTCCAGCCCACGGCTTTCGCGAAAGACGACATGCATGGCTTATTCGGCGCTTATGCGGCCAGAACCGCCCTGATCGCGGCCTCGTCGATATCGTCATGCTCGGCAATGACGACGAGGCGCGAGTTGCGGGGGGCATCGCCCCAGGGCCGGTCGTATTGGTGGCGCACCCGTTCACCCACCGCCTGCACCAGCAACCGCATGGGCTTGCCCAGGACGGCGACATGGCCTTTGACCCGCAGGATGTTCTGTTCCCGCGCCAGCCGTTCGATGCGGGTGGCCAGATCAGCCGGGTCCGCGATCTCGGCCAGTTCGATCACCACCGAGTCGAAATCGTCATGCTCATGATCCTCGGCCCCGTCATGATGGCTGGGGCGGGCGGCAAGGTCATCCTCGGCCGCGGCATTGAGGCCCAGGATGACGCGCGGGTCGATCACCCCGTCAACCAGCGGCAGGATCGGCAGCTTGCGCGGGGCCTCGGCCTCGATGACCGCGCGGGCGGCGGCCAGCCCCTGTTCGCCCGCCAGATCAGCCTTGGAGAGCAGGACGATATCGGCACAGGCGATCTGGTCCTCGAACACCTCGGAAAGCGGCGTTTCGTGGTCAAGGCTGTCATCAGCGGCGCGCTGGGCCTCGACTGCCGCCACGTCGGGGGCAAAACGGCCTGCCGCAACCGCCTCGGCATCGGCCAGTGCAATCACCCCGTCCACGGTGATGCGCGAACGGATCGCCGGCCAGTCGAACGCCTTAAGCAGCGGTTTCGGCAGGGCAAGGCCCGAGGTCTCGATCAGGATGTGGTCGGGCCTGACCGGCATTGCCATCAGCCGTTCAAGCGTCGGGATGAAGTCATCGGCGACGGTGCAACAGATGCAGCCGTTCGACAGCTCCATGATGTTTTCGGCCGGGCAGTTTTCGTCTGCGCAGGATTTCAGGATCTCTCCGTCCACGCCCATTGTGCCGAATTCGTTGACCAGAACTGCCAGCCGCTTGCCCTGCGGGTTCTGCATCAGGTGGCGGATCAGCGTGGTCTTGCCGGCGCCCAGAAAGCCGGTGATGACAGTCACTGGGGTCTTGGTCAGGTCGGTCATGTGCTACCCAATCGGAGGAATGCGCGCGAGGCTGCGCTTGCGGAAAATCGTGACGCGTTCGCGCCAGGGGACGATGCCGTCAGATGCGTCGGCATAGGCGGCGGCGCCCTGCATGATCTCGGGGGCGTCATCAGCCGACATGCTGCCATAGACATAGGTCCACCGGCCCGGGCCCGACAGCGCGATCGCCGCGCCATTGGCGCAGGCCGACAGGCATTCGACGGGAACGATACGCACGCCTTGGGGCAGGGTCTCGGCGGTCAGCGCCTGCAGCAGACGCAGGCCGGGCACGGGCTCGCCGTCGGGGACGGGCAGGCCGGCGCGGCAGGTGATGCAGACGTGCAAGGTGACTGTCATGCGCCCTTCATCCGTTATGGCGGCAGGGCGCGGGGGCGCGACATATGCCCCAAGCCCCAGCAGGAACACCCCGTCCGCCGGTCAATCCTTTGCGCGGGCAGGTCTCCCGGCTTGCGGATTCGGGCCTGTGGGGCCCACGGTCGTCCCGCCTTCCCGGCTTTTGGCCAGTGGCTTATGGGCGACCTTTCCGGTCACGGTCGCGGGGGCGGCTGCTTCCAGGCGGTTGCCTGTCGCATTCCCTCTTAGCCTGTCGTAGGACAGGAACCAGCGCCCCTTGTCTGTGCGCGCCCGGTCCCGACTTGTCAAGCAAAGGAGTGCCCGATGCCGACCGAAGACAACCTTCGCCATGCCGAGAAGATGGCCAGGATCAAGGCTGCGCGTGACCGGATGATGGCTGGAAAGCAGGGCGAAAAGGGACTGATCATCGTCCATACCGGCAAGGGCAAGGGCAAGTCCTCGTCCGGGTTTGGCATGATCCTGCGCTGCATCGCCCATGAGATGCCCTGCGCCGTGGTGCAGTTCATCAAGGGCTCATGGGACACGGGCGAGCGTCGGCTTTTGACCGGACATTTCGGCGATCTGTGCCAGTTTTATGCCATGGGCGAGGGGTTTACCTGGGAAACGCAGGACCGTGAGCGTGACATCGCCGCCGCCCGCGCCGGCTGGGAAAAGGCCAAAGAGCTGATCCGCGATCCCCGCATCCGTATGGTACTGCTTGATGAGATCAACATCGCCCTGCGCTATGATTATCTGGATCTGGACGAGGTGCTGGTCTTTCTGCGCAGCGAAAAGCAGCCGATGACCCATGTCGTGCTGACCGGGCGCAACGCCAGGCCGGAACTGATCGAGCTTGCCGATCTTGTAACAGAGATGGAACAGGTCAAGCATCCGTTCCGCGACGGTATCAAGGCCCAGCCGGGGGTAGAGTTCTAGGACGATGACCGAACCGCAGAACAAGCCAAAACTGCTTTCGGGCGGCAATCCGCAGATCCCAAAGGGATATGGCGAAGCCCCCGTTCGCGCCTATATCGACGCGCTGCCGGGATGGAAGCATCAGGTTGGCGAAAAGCTGGATCAGATCATCACCCGCACCGTGCCGGGTGTGAAAAAGGCGGTAAAGTGGAATTCGCCTTTTTACGGGGTCGAGGAAGGGGTCTGGTTCCTCAGCTTTCACTGCATGACTAAATATATCAAAGTCGGCTTTTTTCGCGGCGCAGAGCTGGATCCGCTGCCGCCTGTCGCCTCGAAACAGCCCGACGTGCGCTATGTCCATATTCCCGAAGGCCCGTTCGACGAAAAGCAATTCGCCGATTGGGTGCTGCAGGCCAGCCATCTGCCGGGGCTGAAGATGTAAGGCCCTAGCGCCGCTGCCATTCGGGGGCGGTATTTTCCTGCCAGCCCCTGCGATGCAGCAATGGCGTGTCATCCTCAAACTCAGGCCAGCCGAGGCAGAGAAGGGCCGAGAACTCCCATTCAGGCGACACCTGCAAAAGCGCGGTGATCCGCTGGGGGTCGATGATCGAGACCATCCCCATCCCCAGATTGCGCGCCCGTGCCGCCAGCCATAGCGCCATGATTGCCATGGCGGTCGATTGTTGCAGCGTTTGCGGCATGGTTGCCCGGCCAAGGCCGTGCCCCTCAGAGGGGTCGAGACGGGTAAAGACGGCCAGCCACACCGGTGCGCGATCAAGACCTGCCAGTTTCAATGCATCATATTCCTGTCGCTGCTGGCCCCGATAGTGGCTGGCGGCCTCGGTATTGCAGCGTTGGAACTCGGCCCGGATCCGGTCGCGCAGAGCCGGGGTTTCGACGCGAACCACCCGCCAGGGACGAGAGTTGCCGACGGATGGCGCAAGCTCCATCGCGGCACGCAGCTCATCCAGCAGGGGTTCGGGCACAGGATCGGGGCGGAAATGGCGTATATCGCGGCGCCAGCGCAGGATGCGGTCCAGCGTGGCGCGATCTTCGGGGCCGAACTCCATCACGGTGTAGCGCAGATTGCGTTGTCGGGCAGGCCCTCGGCCCCGGCGCGGATGGCGACCGGGCGTTCGGGGACTGTCAGTTCGATAGCAAGCGGCTGGCCGCCGACGGTCAGGGGGCTGTGATCGTTGGCATTCAGTTCGACCCGCAGCTGATCGCCGGGCGCCAGCGACCCAAGGTGATGGGCGGGGCCATAAAGACGGGCGATCTTGGTGCCGTTCAGGTAAAGATGGGCGTGACCTTCACCCGCGCGGTGGGCCAGACCTGCATGTTCGGGCGCAAAGCAAAAGCCCTGCGCCTGCACGAACAGGTTCCAGCCGGTGACGCTGTCGGGTTCAAGCCGCGCCGAGGCAGTTGCGCTGCCAGCGGGCAGGTCGATGGCCGTGCCGTGGTGATGCGTCCCGGTCTGTGCGCCATGGCCATTGGCACCGTGGTCGTGGCCGTCCAGCGTGACGCCATTCGCGGCGGCGATGACAAAGCCCATGCCGCCGCCGAAGATCAGACCGATCAGCAGCATCGGGATCGAGCGATCCATGTCACTATCCTTGTTCATAGGAACAGCCGGACGATGGCCGCCCGGCTGCGAATGCTTCATTCCCGATCAGGCCGCCTGCGGCACTGGGGCGCCCTGCGCCTCGCGCTGCCAGAGCCAGCCCGAAAGCAGCCCAAGCAGGGTCCATGCCATGGCGCCTACGCCTAGCGAGCGGCCGGCGAATTCGGCTGCCAGTTCCGGCGGGACGGGGCCGGCGTAACTGTCGGGCTGCGGTGCTCCGATCAGATGCGGCGCGATGATCAGGATGATTGCCGCGCCCCATGCCGCCCAGCCTTTGCCAAAGACGATCAGCCACAGGGCAAGCCCGGTCGCAACCGCCGTGCCAAGCCACCAGATTGCGCGAAGCTGCACATCAGCGGCGGCAACGCCCGGCACCTCGGGTGCAAGGCCAAAGGCCGGGGCAAGCTGCATGGTGACAAAACCTGCAAGCCCCCACAGCAGCCCCTGCCGGGCTGATACCGTATTTCCCTGCACCTCGGTCACCGCCATCAGTGCCACCAGCATCAGCCCGTAGCCTGCATAGACCATCATGGTGAACAGAACCGACAGCATGTTGCGGCTCCATTCAAACGGACCAAGGTTCTGATGGGCGCTGACGGTCTCGGCCCCGAAATGGGTCAGTTGGCCCGATTCATACAGTTCGGCATGCAGCAGCACCGGCTGCACGAACCAAAGCTGCAACAGGGCGGCAATCAGCCCTGCTGCAGCGCCAGCGATCAATCCGCTGGTCACTATGCGCGAAAACATCTCAGTGGCAGGGGAAGCCGACGGCGTGACGCGTGTCATGCGCGGCATCATGCAGGGTCTCGGCCTGCACCAGCCCCGACACAAAGATCAGCCCAAAGCCGATGGCAAACGCTGCAATGGCAGGAAGCAGGACCGAGCGCGCGCCTGCGGCGCTGCTGGTCGTCATGGTCTTTGCGGTCATTCTTGACCCTTTCCTGTAGTCGTCCAACCCGACGACGTTACGGTTTCATGCACCGGCAGGTCTCCTGGCTTGCGGGTCACAGCTGACGCCCGCCTTCCCGGCCATGACGGGCCAGTGGCGTGATGGGCGTCCGCTCTCCGCTCACAGTCGCGGGGGCGGCTGCGGATTTGGCACCGGATGTTCCGGGCCGCACCGCATTCCCTTTTGGGCCCCGATCAAGGGGCACCGATACGTGGGCATGTTAGCTGCGAGATCGCGCCGGCGGCAAGCGGAATCGGGTGCCGTCTCGTCGCAGGCCGGTCAGGGCGCGGGTGGCCAATCCACATCGACCCAGACCAGCCGATGCGCCGAGGCTTTCAGCGCGGCCTCGGCCAGTGGCCCCTCGGCAGGCCAGAAGACGCCAGAGCCCAGCACCTCTAACCCCTTGGCGGGCAGGACGTAATCGACGCGCAGGTTGCCCGGCGGACGGTCGTCGCGCCAGTCGCCGGTATCCAGCGCGGGGTCGCCCTTATGGTTGTCGTTCACGCCCCCCCTGGCCGCCGTCCCTCCGGTGCTGCGGGGCAGGGGGTCGGTGACATGGGCCATGATCCGGGCCAAAGCCTCGGGTCGGCCGTCGCCGTCCATCGGATCAAGGTTCAGATTTCCGGCAAGCACGAAGGGACCTTTGGGCAGATGGTGCAGCCAGAAGGCCAGTTCGTCGTGATTGCGCCGCCCGTTCAAATCTTCGGGGCCGTCAAAGACCGGAGGGGTTGCTGACATAGCCAGCAGGTGCAGCGGCTGACCCGCAATGGTGATTTCAGCATCCCAATGCGCGGTCGAGGACAGGCGCCGCGCCGCCGCGACCTCGGGCGGCAGGGGCGGCATCAGGTTGCCGGGCAGATCGCGCCACAGGAAACCACTGTAATCCCGGACTGAGCCTATCGGGTGGCGCGACAGGATCGCCATACCGCCCTGACCGGTGAAATTGCCAAACCCCTGCGCATCATCTGCTGTGCCAAGCCGTCCGTCGGCGTTCAGATCCAGCCCGGTCGCCATGCCGGAATTTGGGCGTGCTGCAAAACGGTGGGGATAATCCAGCCCCGCCTTGGCCAGCCTTGCGGCAAATGCATCCAACGCCTTGCTGTCGTAGTCCCAGTCGAAATCGGTCAGCAAAAGGATATCGGGCCGTGTCCCGGCGATGACGCGGATTACGGCGTCAATCTGGCTGTCCTTGCGGGTCAGATCGCGCAGCAATAACCCCGGCCCGTCGCGTGACAGGCCGGGGCTATAGGTGGCGATCCGCAAAGGCTCTGCCAGCGTGCCCTGGGCCAGCGCGAGGATCAGCGCCAGCCCGGCGAAAGCATTCAGACCCAAGGCCGGCTCTGTTGCATCTGCGCCTCGAACGTGTCGATCGACGCGGACTTTTCCATGGTCAGGCCGATATCGTCCAGCCCGTTCAGCAGGCAATGTTTGCGGAAGGGGTCGATGTCGAAGCCAAAGCTTTGCCCGTCCGAAGTGGTGACGGTCTGGTTTTCAAGGTCGATGGTCATGCGGGCGTTGGCGCCTTTGCGGGCGTCCTCCATCAGCACGTCCACCGCCTCTTGCGGCATGACGATGGGCAGGATGCCGTTCTTGAAGCAGTTATTGTAAAAGATGTCGGCAAAGCTGGTCGAGATGACCGCGCGGATGCCAAAGTCCAGCAGTGCCCAGGGCGCATGCTCGCGCGACGAGCCGCAGCCAAAGTTATCCCCGGCGACGATGATTTCCGCGCTGCGATAGGCGGGCTGGTTCAGCACGAAATCGGCGATCTCGGTGCCGTCGGGATTGTAGCGCATCTCGTCAAACAGGTTCTTGCCCAGACCCGAACGATGGATCGTCTTGAGGAACTGTTTGGGGATGATCATGTCGGTGTCGATATTGACCAGCGGCATGGGGGCCGCGATGCCGGTCAGGGTGGTGAACTTGTCCATGTGTTGATCCTCGCGAATTGACTGGGGGAGTGCGTCCCCGTTAACCCAGGCCGACTGGGCGCATAGCACCACGACGAAACGGGTCCTTCAGATGTTTTTTGGATTTTCGAGCTTTCACGACCTGCGTGCCTGCATTGCCCGCGACTGGACCCCAAAGATCGGGGACCCCGGGTTCACCGGTTGGCTGACGGTTCTGTCCTATCTTGTCTGCCTGTGGCTGGCGGTGCTGGTACTGCGCCGTCGTCCGGCGGGTGCCGCACGCAAATTGTGGCTGGTCATTGCCGGGTTGATGGCCTTTCTGGCCCTGAACAAACAGCTGGATCTGCAAACTGCGCTGACCGCTGCGGGGCGGTGCGTGGCGCGGGCGCAGGGCTGGTATGACAGCCGCTATATCGTGCAGCTGGCCTTTATCGCCGGGCTGGTTCTGGGGGCCGTTCTGGCGCTGATCTGGGCGACGAAAGCCTTGCGCGGACACATGAGCCACAACCGCCTGGCCCTGCTGGGTCTGGCGGTGCTGTGCTGCTTTGTGCTGGTGCGCGCGGCTGGCTTTCATCATGTGGACAGGCTGATCAGTGCCGATTTTGCGGACATCAAGTTCAATTTCTGGCTCGAAAACGCGGGGCTTGTGCTGATTGCCCTTAACGCGCTGATGCTGTTGCGGCGGGGCCGCTAAGGACCCCGCCCAAGCGATCAGACCGTCTCGGTCAGAAACTCGCGCACATCGGTCAGATGACCGCGAATGCCCGCCGCTGCCGCCATGACCGGCGACATCAGGTGGGTGCGGCCACCACGGCCCATGCGGCCCTCAAAGTTGCGGTTCGAGGTCGCGGCGCAGCGTTCGCCGGGGGCAAGCTGGTCGGGGTTCATGCCCAGACACATCGAACAGCCGGCCAGACGCCATTCAAAGCCGGCGTCGATAAAAATCTTGTCCAGCCCCTCTTCCTCAGCCTGCATCCGCACCAGACCCGAGCCGGGCACGACCATGCCGCGCACACCCGGCGCCAGTTTCTGTCCCCTGAGGATCGAGGCCGCGGCGCGCAGATCCTCGATCCGGCCATTGGTGCAGGACCCGATAAAGACCGCGTCGATCTTGATTTCGTTCAGCGGGGTGCCCGGTTTCAGACCCATGTAGTCAAGGCTGCGGCGCACGGCCTCGACCTTGCCGCCTTCGAAATCCTCGGGCGCGGGGACGTTGGCGGAGATCGGCAGAACGTCCTCGGGCGAGGTGCCCCAGGTCACGACCGGGGCGATGTCCTCGGCGCGGATGGTGATGACTTTGTCCCAATGCGCGCCTTCGTCGGAATACAGGGTTTTCCACCAGGCCAGCGCGGCCTCCCACGCGGCGCCTTTCGGCGCGTGCGGGCGGCCCTTGACGTATTCAAAGGTCTTTTCGTCAGGGGCGATCAGGCCGGCGCGGGCGCCACCTTCGATCGCCATGTTGCAGACGGTCATCCGGCCTTCCATCGACAGGTCGCGGATCGCTTCGCCGCAATATTCGATGACATAGCCGGTGCCACCAGCCGTGCCGGTGTGGCCGATGATCGACAGCGTAATGTCCTTGGCGGTCACACCGGGGCGCAGCTTGCCGGTGATCTCGACCTTCATGTTCCTGGACTTTTTCTGGATCAGCGTCTGGGTGGCCAGAACATGCTCGACCTCAGAGGTCCCGATGCCGTGGGCAAGCGCACCAAAAGCGCCATGGGTCGCGGTATGGCTGTCGCCGCAAACCACGGTCATGCCGGGCAGGGTCCAGCCCTGTTCGGGGCCGACGATGTGAACGATGCCCTGACGGATGTCGTTCATCGGGTAGTAGTTCAGCCCGAATTCGCGGGCGTTCTTGTCCAGTTCAGCGACCTGGATACGACCCTCGGGGTTTTCGATGCCGTTCACGCGGTCGGCGGTGGTCGGGACGTTGTGGTCCGGCACGGCGATGGTCTGGTCGGGGCGGCGCACCTTGCGCCCGGCCATGCGCAGGCCCTCGAATGCCTGGGGCGAGGTCACCTCATGCACGAGGTGGCGGTCGATATAGAGGATGCAGGTCCCGTCATCAGAACGCTCGACCACATGGGCGTCAAAGATTTTGTCGTACAGGGTGCGGGGCGCGCCCGCGTTGGTGTTGCCGGTCATGGCTGTCTCTTTTCTGGAAGACTAGCTGGGAAAAGGCGAAATTCGGGCCGCAGCAGGCGGCAGGGCGCGCGCAGGCGCCCGCGCCCGTCAAAGTCGGGCGGTGACGGACAGGGTTTCCCCGTAGAACCGACCCGGCAGGCGGGCACGGTCATGGATGTCGAAATAGACGAATCCTCGCATGCGCCCAGTAATAGGTTCATTTGCCCGTGTGTTCAATCATGTTCAACCGCTCTACACGGGGCTGTTAATTCCATCTCAGCAGTTTGGCCCTATCTTCCACGGCAAATGAGTCGGGAAGGGACCGGTCATGCTGATTCGCTTTGTCCTGCGGGCGATCCCGCTGATCTGCGTGGCGATTTTCGCGCTGGCGGTGCATGTCACCCACACACCGGCGGAACGTGCGCGGGAAATGGCACATCTGGCAAACAGGCCGCTGACCTGGGCGGCGGGGCAGGTGCGCTGCGCCGATCCCTGGGGCAATCTGCCAGTTTCTGCCTGTCCCGGCGGCATTGAGGCCCAGAAAACCGACGTCCCCTCATTGAGCGGACGGAATTCCGTGCTAAATTAATAAAACCCCGGCGCCGGGGGAGATCGGCGTGATGACCGGAGGATGAACCCCTGTCCAATACCGTCTCGCCGGCTACCACGCCGGCTGCGACCACCGCGGATTCCCAGCTGACGAGCGATCAGCTACTAAGCCGCATTCTTGCTTCGCTTGACGACGACAAGGCCGAGGATGTCGTGACCATCGACCTGCGCGGTCGCTCGGCCATGGCTGATCACATGGTGATCGCTTCGGGCCGGAACGCGCGCCAGGTAGCCTCGATCGCTGAAAAGCTGGTCGATCGGCTAAAGCAGCAATCCGGCCGCTCTGCCCGAATCGAGGGGAAAGAGACCGGCGATTGGGTGCTGATCGACACCGATGACGTGATCGTGCACGTATTCCGCCCCGAGGTCCGGGAATTCTATCAGCTGGAAAAGATGTGGATGCCGGCTGATGCGCTGCGTTCGGCCACGCTGGACCGGATGCGTGCCGAACACGCCGCCGGACAGGCAGGCAAGCCCGAGAACTGACATATGCGCATGGTCATTGCCGCGGTCGGGCGGCTGCGGCAGGGCCCCGAGGCGAAGCTTGTCGCCGATTATCTTGAACGTCACGCCAAGGCGGGCCGCGCCTTGGGTTTGCCGCCCGTCACCCTGGCCGAGGTCGAGGACAAGCGCGGCGGCGGCATGGCCGCCGAGGCGGCGCTGCTTTCCAAAGTCATCCCCGAAGGTGCCGCGCTGGTGGTGCTGGATGAGCGCGGGCAGATGCTCAGCTCTCCTGAGTTAGCCAGCCGAATCGCCGGCTGGCGCGATCAGGCGCGGGATGTGGCCTTTGTGATCGGCGGGGCAGATGGCATCGACCCCATGTTGCGCGACCGTGCTGATCTGGCGATCAGCTTTGGCCGGATGGTCTGGCCGCATATGCTGGTCCGGGTGATGCTGACCGAACAGATCTATCGCGCCACCACCATCCTTGCAGGCAGCCCCTATCACCGGGAATGATCTGTCCCCCCACCTGATGGGGACAACCGCCCGCCCCGTCAGGAGCAGGGCTCGACCCAGTTGTCGATGATCTCGACCGCCTCGTCGGCGCTTTCGACAAAGCTGATCAACTCCAGATCCTCGGGGCTGATGGTACCCGCCTTGGCCAGCGCCTCCCAGTTGATGACCTCGTTCCAGAACTCGGACCCGAACAGGATGAAGGGCACGCGTTTCATGCGCCCGGTCTGGATCAGGGTCAGCGCCTCGAACATCTCGTCCATGGTGCCAAAGCCGCCGGGGAAGATCGTCACCGCCTTGGCCCGCATCAGAAAGTGCATCTTGCGGATCGCGAAATAATGGAAGTTGAAGCACAGATCCGGCGTCACATAAGCGTTCGGAGCCTGCTCATGCGGCAGCACGATTGACAGGCCGATCGAGGTGCCGCCGGCCTCATGTGCGCCAAGGTTGCCGGCCTCCATCACCCCAGGACCGCCACCGGTGCAGAT
Organism: Paracoccus kondratievae; assembly: GCF_009301415.1. Lineage (GTDB taxonomy): Bacteria > Pseudomonadota > Alphaproteobacteria > Rhodobacterales > Rhodobacteraceae > Paracoccus > Paracoccus kondratievae. The sequence goes on from NZ_CP045072.1 coordinate 278,134, forward strand.
CACATTCTCGGCGCCATAGCTTTTCAGGCTGCGCTCGGTCATCAGCCGGGCAAAGCGCCGCGCCTCGTCATAGTAATGCGACAGGGCGGCCAGCGTCGGCGTGCGGGCCGTCTCGCGCTGATCGGGTGCCGGGATCCGGGCACCGCCGAACATCACCACGGTCGAGCGGATGCCGCGCGCATCCATGATCATCTGCGGTTTCAGCAGCTCAAGCTGCAGCCGGACCGGACGCAGCTCTTCGCGCAGCAGGAACTCGGTATCAGTAAAGGCCAGCCGATAAGCCGGTGCGCGCGTCTGCGGCGTATCGGGGGTGGTCCTGGTTACCTGGACATCCTGATGGCTGTCACGGAACGGATTGCTGCGCTCTTCAAACTCTGTCATCCAAACCTCTGGCACGGACTGCCGCACATTGCGCGGCCGCAGCCCTCGGCTTATAGCCCTTGGTCAGGAGTTTCCACCGTTGAGAGGCCAGACCATGTCGAATGACGCCCTTGAAGCCGCCATCGAAGCCGCCTGGGAGAACCGTGACCAGATCACCCCGGCCACCAGGGGCGAGGTCCGCGACGCCATCGAGGCGACGCTGGAGGCACTGGACAAGGGCGTGCTGCGCGTCGCCGAAAAACGTGACAATAACGACTGGCATGTCAATCAATGGGCGAAAAAGGCGGTGCTGCTGGGCTTTCGCCTGAAGGATATGGAGATCCACAGCGGCGGCCCGCAGGGCGGTACCTGGTGGGACAAGGTAGACAGCAAATTCGCCAGCTGGGGCGAAGCCCAGTGGAAAGAGGCGGGCTTTCGCGCCGTGCCGAACTGTGTCGTCCGCCGCTCGGCCTATATTGCCAGGGGCGCGGTGCTGATGCCCAGCTTTGTGAACCTGGGCGCCTATGTCGATGAAGGTACCATGGTTGATACCTGGGTCACCGTCGGCTCTTGCGCGCAGATCGGCAAGAACGTGCACCTGTCGGGCGGCGTCGGCATTGGCGGCGTGCTGGAGCCCATGCAGGCCGGTCCGACCATCATCGAGGACAACTGCTTTATCGGCGCCCGCTCTGAGGTGGTCGAAGGCGTGATCGTGCGCGAAGGCTCTGTCCTCGGGATGGGCGTGTTTATCGGCAAATCGACCAAGATCGTGGACCGCGAAACCGGCGAGGTCACCTATGGCGAGGTTCCGGCGGGTTCAGTCGTCGTCTCGGGTTCGCTGCCGTCCAGGAATGGCGTGAACCTGTATTGCGCGGTGATCGTCAAGCGCGTCGATGCGCAGACCCGTTCAAAAACCTCGATCAACGAGCTTTTGCGCGATTGATCCGCCAATCCGGCCGCGTCGCATACACCAAGTTGCGAGGCGGCCGTGAACCGAAGCCGGGTTTGTGCGTTCTGTCCGCATGACATCTTGAAAGCGGAGGTATCACATGCAGGGTTTGGGTTGGCTGGCGGCGATCATCGTCGGTGGTCTGGCGGGCTGGATCGCCAGCAGCATCATGAAGGCCGATACGGGGATCATCCTCAACGTCATTCTTGGCATCGTCGGCGCGGTGGTCGGCAATGCGCTTCTGGGCCTTGTCGGGCTGAATGCGCAGGCGGGCAGCTGGCTTGCCCAGGGCGTGGCGGGACTGGTCGGCGCGGTGCTGCTGATCTGGCTTTATCGCGCGGTCGCGGGTTAGGGCGCCCGCACGAAAACAGGAAAGGGGGGTGGATTTTCCGCCCCCTTTTCTTTGGGGTCAGGCGGTGAAATCCGCCGTCTGTGCGCCGGTCACGCGGATCAGGTCCTGTGGCGTAATGGAGAACACATGGCGTGGTGTGCCAGCCGCCGCCCATACGGTCGAAAACTCCAGCAGGCGCGGGTCTATCCATGCCTCAAGCGGGCGCAGATGCCCGACCGGCGCCACACCGCCGATGGCAAAGCCGGTCTCGGCGCGGATCAGCTCGGCATCGGCCTTGCCCAGCTTCTGTCCCGCGACCGCAGTTGCCTTGGCCGGATCGACCCGGTTGCCGCCTGCAGTCAGGAACAGCACGACATGGCCGCTGTCCTCGCCCCGGAAAATGATGGATTTGGCAATCTGATCGACCTCGCAGCCGATTGCTGCAGCCGCGCCTTCGGCGGTGCGGGCGCTGTCGTCGGTCTCGCGGATCTCGGCGGTCAGGTCCGCCTCTTGCAGTGCGGTGCGCACCCGCCGCAAGCTCTTGCTCATTGCCTCCTCCATCTGTTTCGGGCGATATGACCGCAAGTTGGCGCAAAGGAAAAGCCATGCAACAGGTTTATACGCTTCTGGTCGAGGTCGGGCGCGCTGCAGAGGACGGGCTGCCCGAAGGTGCGACCGGCGCGGCGCTGGTCTGCTACGCATCGGGCAAGGACGAAGATGAGGCGGTGCGCGAGACCGTCGCCATCCTGAAACAGGCCGGCCTTGCACCGCTGGAGGTCACCGGCCACGGCACGATCGAAGAGCGTCTGGCCGAGGGGCATGAGATCTCCGACGAAGAACGCGCCCTGATGGAGCGTGCCCGCCAAGAGAATGCCGTCATCGTCGCGCAGATGGAGACGCTCTATGACCACGAGGACTGATCCGCCCCTATCCAGCCGGCCCATGCTGGGTTAGACTGACCGAAACCAGAACAAAAGCACGGAACGGACAGGCAGAATGACCAGACGCATCATGCGCATTGCGACCGCCGCCCTGCTGATCGGCACGCTGGCCGGTTGTGGCGTTTCGCTGAACAGGACCCCCGGCGCGGTTGGCGGCAATTTCAGCGGGTTGCCCACTGCGGGAGGGCAGGGTTCTGAGGCAGGTTTCCGGAACTGGGTGCAAAGCTTCCGTCCGCGCGCGCTGGCTGCCGGGATCTCGCCCACGGTCTTTGACAGCGCCATGGCGGATGCCCATTATCAGCCCAGCCTTGTCGCTCTTGATCGCAAGCAGAGCGAATTTACCAAGCCGATCTGGGAATATCTCGACGGTGCCATCGGGACGCGCGGCGCGACCGGTCGCAGCAAGGCCGCGCAATATGCAAGCACACTGTCGGCAATTGAATCCCGCTATGGCGTCCCACGTGAAATCGTGCTGGCGGTCTGGGGGATGGAATCGAACTTTGGCGTCAATCGTGGCAATACCCGCATCGTGCCGGCACTGGCAACGCTGGCCTATGACGGCCGCCGGGGTGAGTTCTTTGCGGGTGAGCTGGTCGCCGCGCTGCGCATCATCCAGTCCGGCGATGTCGACAGCGCCCATATGGTCGGCAGCTGGGCGGGGGCCATGGGCCATACGCAGTTCATGCCGTCATCCTTCCTTGCCCATGCGGTAGACTTTAACGGGGACGGCCGCCGCGACATCTGGTCGAACGATCCGACCGACGCGCTGGCCTCGACCGCAAGCTATCTGCGCCAGAACGGCTGGCGTTCGGGTCAAAGCTGGGGCGCTGAGGTGATCCTGCCTCCGGGCTTTGACTTCAACCAGACCGGTAAATCGGTGCAGCATTCCGGCAGCCAATGGGCGTCTATGGGTGTGCGCACGGTCAGCGGCGCGCCGGTGCCTTCGGGTTCGATCCTGGCCCCGGCGGGTGCGCGCGGTCCGGCCTTCCTGATCACCGGGAATTTCCGCGCCATCCTGAAATACAATGCCTCGGACAGCTATGCGCTGGCCGTTGCCTATCTGGGTGAGGCCATCGCCGGCCGTCCCGGCATTCAGGGCAACTGGCCGCGCGGAGACCGCACCCTGTCAAACACCGAAAAGGCCGAGATCCAGCGCCTGCTGATGGCCAAGGGCTTTGACACCGGCGGGGTGGACGGCAAACTGGGGAGCCAGTCGACCGAGGCCATCAAGGCCTTCCAACGCTCGCGCGGTGTGACGCCTGACGGCTATGCCGATACCCGCTTGCTGGCGATGCTGCGAGGCTGAGAGCGCGGAACCAGCGGTCATTACCTGCGGTGTGGCCTTGGTGCGGGGGCGGCAGGACCGCCCCTTGGCGAAGCAGGGGCTATGCAATCCGCAGGTGGCGTTTCTCCATGCCAGAACATCCGAAAGAATCGGGCGCCTGTGACCCTGGCCTGACATGATGGCGCCGGGATGACGGCAAGGTCATGTATATACACGGCATATCCGGTGTGTGCGCTATCGCAGCGAACGCGGCTTATCCCCATTGACACAGGGAATACGGCGATCACTTCGCCGACGATCCCGAACCGGCCCGCTTATCCCGGCGTATGCCGGGAACACTATGAAAACGGGCAGGCCGGTCCCGGGCTGGCGGATTATCCCCGCACATCGGGGACGCGCTTTCTTGATGCGGGCCTGAAGGTTGTGACCTGTCCATCCCCGCGCAGGCGGGGAAACCCTTCCCGATCCGACCCAAAGCAAGCCCGCCCGGCCCCGGACGGACTGCCTTCAAGCCAGAATTTCGCGGAAATCGGCGAGGACGCGGGCATAGACCTCGCGCTTGAAAGGTACGATGCTCTCGATCAGGTCCGAGGCCCGCATCCACTGCCACCGGTCGAACTCCGGGTGTTCGGTCTCAATACGGATGGCGTCGTCGGCACCGTGAAAGCGCATGGCAAACCATTTCTGCTTTTGCCCGCCGTATTTGCCCTTCCAGACCTTGCCCAAAAGCTCGGGCGGCAGGTCATAGGTCACCCAGTCCGGGGTTTCGGACACCACCTCGACCAGATCGGGGGTGACGCCGGTTTCCTCGACCAGCTCGCGCAACGCGGCCTCGCGCGGGGTTTCGCCCTTGTCGATGCCGCCCTGAGGCATCTGCCAGGCGGGGCCGGGATTGTCGATGCGCTGCCCGGCAAAAATCAGCCCGGCGGGGTTGATCAGCACCACCCCCGCACAGGGACGATAGGGCAGGCCCGACGGGCCGAGCAGCTCTGTGCTCATTCGGCCTTCGCCCCCTCCTGACCCGAATCCTCGCCGGTATTGGCGGGTTTCGCGGCCTCGGGCACGGCCTGGGCGTGGTAATCCACGGCAGCGAGCCCCTTGAGGATGTCGACGGCATAGGCCAGCTGGTAGTCCTCTTCCCGCAGTTTTGCGGTGGCGGCGACCTGCTTGGCCTCTTCCTCGATCTGCTTGCGCTCTTCGTCGCTGATCGAATCGTTGTTCAGCGCCCCGCGCAGATCGGCTTCGGAGCTGAGGAATTTCGACTCGGTCAGCGGCTTGTTGGCCTCATCCTCGTCCTTGGGCTTGGGTGCCGGCTGCTCGACGATGATATCGGGCTGGATGCCAAGGGCCTGAATCGAGCGGCCCGAGGGCGTATAATAGCGTGCCGTCGTCAGCCGGATGGCGCTGTCCGAAGTGACCGGCATCACCGTCTGGACCGAGCCTTTGCCAAAGCTCTTGGTGCCCACGACGATGGCACGGCGGTGATCCTGCAGCGCGCCGGTGACAATTTCCGAGGCCGAGGCCGAGCCGCCGTTGATCAGCACGACCATCGGTTTGCCCTGCGCCAGGTCGCCGGTCTTGGCATTCCATCGCTCGCTGTCCTCGGTTTTGCGGCCGCGGGTCGAGACGATCTCGCCGCGGTCAAGGAATGCGTCCGAAACCTCGATCGCCTGGTTCAGCAGACCGCCGGGGTTGTTGCGCAGGTCCAGCACAAAGCCCGTGACCTTCTCGATGCCGCCCGCATCCTCGATAGCCTTTGCCATCTCAGTCTTGAGCGTCGAGAAGGTTTCGTCGTTGAAGGTGGTGACGCGCAGGACGACGGCATGGCCCTCGATGCGGGTTTTGACCACCGTCAGCTTGATGACGTCGCGGGTGATGGTCAGATCAAAGGGCTCTTTTTCGCCCTCGCGCAGAATGGTGATCTTGATTTCCGAACCAACCGGGCCGCGCATCTTTTCGACCGCCTCGTCCAGGTTCAGGCCCATCAGCGATTCGCCGTTCACATGGGTGATGTAATCACCGGCCTTGACGCCGGCCTCGGCTGCCGGGGTGTCGTCGATGGGCGAGATGACCTTGACCAGCCCGTCCTCTTGCCCGACCTCGATCCCAAGGCCGCCAAAGCTGCCACGGGTCTGGGTCTGCATGTCGTCGTAATCCTTGGCCGACAGGAACGAGCTGTGCGGATCAAGCGAGGTCAGCATACCGTTGATCGCTGCCTCGATCAGCTTCTTGTCGTCCACCTGTTCGACGTAATCGGCACGGACGCGCTCGAACACATTGCCGAACAGGTCAAGCTGTTCATAGACCGAGGCGTTCTTGCCGGATTCCTGCGCGACCAGGGGACCCGCGAATTGGGTGGCGACGGTGATGCCCGCAAGCGTGCCGATCGCCCCTGCCAGAAGATAATGTCTCATTCGGTTCCGTCCTGCCCGGTTGCGTTGCTGCGGTCCATGCCGTTCGTGGCTTCTCCGACGATTGGATTCATCATGAACCACTCGGCCGGGTCCAGTGTTTCCTTGCCGTTGCGAAGTTCAACATAGAGTGTCTCGCTCTGTCCAGCGCCACCTCCGGCTGCGGCATTGGCGACAAACTCGGCGCCGAACTCTTGCGCGGGGGGTTCCTGTCCGCCCATCAGACCAACCGGTTCGCCCGCCGCCAGCACGTCGCCCGTCTCGCCAAAGACCTGCGCCAGACCGGCAAATATCATCAGATACCCGCGCGCGGGCTCAACGATCATCACATTGCCGTAATCAAGCAAAGGTCCGCGATAGCGGATGGTGGCGGGCCAGGGGGTCGTGACAAGCGCGGCGGGGGCGGTCGCGATGACCAGTCCCGGCCTGCGTACACCGGCGGCATCGGGTTCATCATAGCGATGCAGTACCCTGCCCAGCACCGGCAGGGGCAGGCTGCCCTGTGCACCCTCGAAATCGGCCATGGGCGCGCCGACGTCCTGTTCCATGCCGACGATGCCCGAGGCAAAGGCCTCCAGCGTGTCGGCCGATTGCACCAGTGCCGTCAGCTCCTTTGGGTCCTCGCCAAAGCGCACCGGCAGGTTTGAACGGTCGGTAACCGCCGAGGCAAGCAGCCGCCGCGCCTCTTGCACCTGCCCAAGCCCCTGCGCCAGCGTGTTCGCGGCGCTAAGCTGGATGGCGCGCACGGTGCGGATTTCCTCAAGCTTTTGCTGCATGCTGCGGGCCTCGGCCTCAAGTCCCGGTGCAACCGAGGACAGGATCATTCCCGCCCGGGCCGAGGATTCCGGTCCGGCGGGATGCAAAAGCAGCATGGTTTCGGGTGATTTCTGCATCGACGTCATCACGCCCAGCACCCGGCCCAGCCGTTCGCGGCGCGAATCGAATTCGGTGCGGATCTCTTGTTCGCGGATACCGGCACGACGCAGCCCCTCGCGCAGCGCCGAGAGGCCCTGCTCATAGGCGCGGATCATGCGGGTCAAAGAGGCAACCTGATCGTCCTCGGTCAGGGCCTCGTCCAGCTGGCTGACCGCCTCGCGCAGCATGTTGGCTGCCTCGGCGGCCTGCTCTGCCGCATCATTCAGTTGCGAATCGCCCTGTCCCGGAGTCGCCGGCTGAGCCGGGGCGATCGAGCCGATGGCCAAAGCCATCAGCACCGGCAGGAACAGCCATGGTTTCATGCGCGCTCGATCAGTGATGTGCCGGTCATTTCGGGCGGCAGGTCCAGACCCATCAGGTCAAGCACCGTGGGCGCGACTTCGGCCAGCCGGCCATTGCGCAGCCTTGCCCCCTTTGGGCCGCCAAAGACGATCACCGGTACCGGGTTGGTGGTATGGGCGGTGTGCGGGCCGCCGGTTTCGGGGTCGATCATCGTTTCGCAATTGCCGTGATCGGCGATGACCACCGCCGCGCCGCCAGCTTTCTCCAACGCCGCCAGCATCATGCCCAGCCCCTGGTCCACCGCCTCGCAGGCGCGGATTGCGGCGGGCAGGCTGCCGGTATGGCCGACCATGTCAGGGTTGGCATAGTTCACGACGATCAGATCATAGCCCGCGCCAATCGCCTCGACCAGTTTGGCGCTGACCTCGGGTGCGGCCATCTCGGGGGCAAGATCATAGGTCGCGACCTTGGGGCTGTTCGGCATAAAGCGGTCCTCGCCCGGTTCGGGCGTTTCCTTGCCGCCGTTCAGAAAGAAGGTGACATGGGGGTATTTCTCGGTCTCGGCCAGACGGAACTGCCGCAGACCCTTTTGCGCCACCCAGGCGCCCAGCGTGTTCACAACCGGCCGCTTGGGATAGGCGGCAGTCATATATTCGTCATGTCTGGCCGAATAATCGACCATGCCAAGCAACGCCGCCCATTCTGGCCGCCGTCCGGTGTCAAAGGCCGAGAAATCCGGCTGGCCGATGGCGGCAAGGATTTCTCGCGCGCGGTCAGCGCGGAAGTTGAGGCAGAAGAACCCGTCATTGTCCCGCGCCCCGGCGTAATCCCCGATCACGGTCGGTTCGATGAATTCGTCGGTTTCGCCGCGGGCATAAGCCTCGGCCACGGCGTCGGCCGCATTTGCGGCGTGCAGCCCCTCGCCGCGGATCATGGCGGCATAGGCGCGCGAGACGCGTTCCCACCGATTATCGCGGTCCATGGCGTAATAACGACCGATGACAGTGCCGATACGCGCTGCCTGGGGCATCCGGCCCAGCAGGTCAGCCATAAAGCCCGAGGCCGATTCAGGCGCCACGTCGCGGCCATCTGTCACCGCGTGGATGACGACCGGCACCCCTTTGTCAGCGATGGCCCGCGCTGCGGCAAGCACATGCTCAAGATGGCCATGCACCCCGCCGTCCGAGATGACACCCATCAGATGGGCAGTGCCACCCGAGGCCTTGAGCTTGCGGATGAACTCGCCAATCGCCGGGTTTTCGTAAAAGCTGCCATCCTCGATTGCGAGGTCGATCTGACCCAGATCCATGGCTACGACCCGGCCCGCGCCGATATTGGTATGCCCGACCTCAGAGTTACCCATCTGGCCTTTCGGCAGACCGACATCCGGGCCAAAGGTCACCAGCCGCGCATGCGGGCAGTCGTGCATCAGCCGGTCGAAATTTGGCGTCCTCGCCTGATCGGGTGCGCTCTGCTCGGGCCGGTCGGAAATGCCCCAGCCATCGAGGATGCACAGGACGACGGGTTTCGGACGGTTCGGCTGGGTCATGCGGCACCTCTTACGCGGGTCGTCACGCTTCTACGACCGCAGGCGGCGGGGGGCAAGCTTGGGCTGGGTCGTGGCGGAATCGTGATGAGAGCCAAGCCCGGTGCGAGTCATTGCCGCAACGGTTCTGCGGGATGAAAAGGCACGGACCGGACAGTTTCAGGCACCGGCCCCGGCTTCGGCAGCGATCTGGGCGGCAGATTTCCGGCCCCGTTCAGTTGCGGATTTCAGCTGGCCGCAGGCGGCCATGATATCCTCGCCTCTGGGCGTGCGGATGGGCGAGGCATAGCCTGCCTTGTGCACAATATCGGCAAACGCCTCGATCCGGTCCCAGCTGGAACGACGATAGGGCGAACCGGGCCATTCGTTGAACGGGATCAGGTTCACCTTGGCCGGGATGCCGCGGATCAGCTTGACCAGCCGGCGTGCGTCGTCGTCGCTGTCGTTCACGCCGTCCAGCATCACATATTCAAAGGTGATGCGTTCCGAATTCGACAGGCGGGGGTATTCGCGCAACGCGTTCAACAGCACCTCGATGTTCCACTTGCGGTTCACCGGGACCAGCCGGTTGCGCACATCGTCCGTGGTGGCGTGGAAACTGACGGCCAGAAGGCAGCCGATCTCTTCTGCGGTGCGGGCAATCTCGGGCACGATGCCGCTGGTCGACAGGGTGATGCGGCGGCGCGACAGGCTGATGCCTTCGCCGTCCATCACCACCTTCATCGCGTCGCGCACGTTTTCAAAGTTATACAGCGGCTCGCCCATGCCCATCAGCACGACGTTCGACACCAGCCGCGTTTCATCCTTGGGGGCGCCGGGCTGGGGCCATTCGTCCAGATCGTCGCGGGCGACCATGACCTGACCGACGATTTCGCCCGCCGTCAGGTTGCGCACCAGTTTCTGCGTGCCGGTGTGGCAGAAAGAACATGTCAGCGTGCAGCCTACCTGGCTTGAGATGCACAGCGTGCCGCGCCCTTCCTCGGGGATATAGACCGTTTCGACCTCATGCCCGCCAGCGATGCGCAGCAGGTATTTGCGCGTGCCATCAGCGCTGACCTGGCGGGTGACGATCTCGGGCACCGCGATTTCGAATTTCCCGGCAAGCAGGGCGCGATAATCCTTGGCCAGATTGGTCATCAAGGCAAAGTCACGCACGCCCCAGTGATAGACCCATTGCCAGATCTGGCCAACGCGCATGCGGGCCTGACGCTCGGGCGTGCCAGCCTCGATCAGGGCATCGTGCAGCTGGTCGCGGGTCAGCCCGACGATATTGACACGACCTGTCTCGGGCAGCTTGCGCGGGATGGTCAGCAGGTCCTGAGTGATCGGGGCGGCAGTCGGGGCGTTCATAGGCTGGGGTGTCCGGGCGGGGAAAGGCGATAGGCCTATATAGTGCAAGGCGGCCCAAAAGAAAACAGGGGCCCGGGCCCCTGTCTTGTCTTTGTCCGCTACTGTGGCCGCTGCTTACTTGCAGGCGGCCTGCGCCTTGTTCGTCGCAGCGGTGATGCCCGACAGGCTGAACGTGTCCTTGGTGACCGTCCCGCGCGAGGAACGTCCGGTCACGACCGCCGAAGAACCGGCGCGCAGGGCGCTGATCAGTTTGCTGTCGTCAGCGGGAGAGCCGGTCCACGCGCTTTCCCCTTCGGTGAACAGCTTGAAGACCTGACCACCGATATTCAGCTCGACCGCCGAATCCGGGGCGAAGGGATAGCCGCCCGAAAAGGACACTTCGCCCGACTGGCCGGGACGATAGGCGACGTAAAGGCGGATATCGCCGCGTGTCACCTCTTTGGGATTGCCGCTTGAGTCGAGGTTCTGGGTCGATTTCGGTGCCGACACGGCCCAGCATTCCTTGGGGCTGCTCGCCGAAAAGACGGTCCAGTCGCCCTCGGTCCCGATCACATTCGTCGAGTCCTGGGCCAGGACCGGCGAAGACGCGGCGATTGCGAGTGCGGCGGCTGCCGCTGCGGCGCGCGGCGCGAATTTCAACATGCTCTGGCCTCCTGCCATGGTCCGGTTCAATCCGGCTTGTTGCCGATGATGGTGGCGTTTTCAACCATCTGGGGGCAAGATAATGCGAAAAGGAAGCCGTGAAAAACCCCCGTTTGCGGAAAATCGCGCGATTGTCAGAGGAAAATGCACCCATGACCGCAGCCAGACTGATCGAATTGTGGCGAGGCGGCATGTGCGAAAGCAGCCATATGGGCCATGTGGTGATCGCTGATGGCGATGGTATCGTCGAAGCTTGGGGCAACCCCGGCACCGTGATCTACCCCCGTTCTTCCTGCAAAATGATCCAGGCGCTGCCCCTTGTCGAAAGCGGTGCAGCCGATGCGGCACGGCTGAACTCTGAACAACTTGCGCTGGCCTGCGCCAGTCATAATGGCGCGCGTCAGCATGTCGAGCGGGTCGAAAGCTGGCTTGCCGCGCTGGGGCTTGAGGACAGCGATCTGCGCTGTGGCGCGCATTTGCCCCGCGACCCGGATGAGCGTAAGCGGCTGATCTGTGCCGATGACAGCCCCTGCCAGATCCATAACAACTGCTCGGGCAAACATGCGGGCTTTCTGACGCTGTCCCGGCACGTGAACGCCGGCCCGGAATATGTCGAGATTGATCACCCCGTGCAGCGTGCTGTCCGCCGCGCCTTTGAAGAAGTGACGGGCGAGACCGTGGCGCGCTGGGGGATCGACGGCTGTTCTGCCCCGAACTTTGCCTGCACGATCGAGGGGCTTGCCCATGCCATGGCCGGGTTTGCGCGTCCCAAGGGTGGTGCACGCGGGCAGGCTCAGACGCGGCTGGTTGAGGCGATGCGTTTGCATCCCGAACTGGTCGCGGGCGAGGGGCGCGCCTGCACTGAGCTGATGCGTGCGACCAAAGGCCGTGCCGTCGTCAAGACCGGGGCCGAGGCGGTGTTCACCGGCATTATTCCCGAACGGGGTCTTGGCATCGCGATCAAGATACTGGACGGAGGCACCCGCGCGGCCGAGGCGGCGATAACCGCGCTGCTTGTGCATCTGGGCCTGCTCGAAGAAGGGGACCCGGTGGTGCAGAAATACCTGAGCGGCCCCCACCGCAACTGGCGTGGCCTTGCGACGGGCGAGCTGCGCCGGGCACGGGGTTTTCCGGTCTGACCGGCCCTAGAGCAACTGCCAGATCAGCCGCAGTGCCAGCAAGGTCGAGGTGACGACCAGCAGCGGCTTGATGACCTTGGCGCCGATTCGCATGGCCAGCCGCGCGCCAAGCATCGCGCCGGCGATCTGCGCCACAGCCATGATGGCGCCAAGCAGCCACAGTGGTTTGCCCACCACGGCAAAGGCGATCAGCCCGCCAAGGTTCGAGGCAAAGTTCAACAGTTTGGTATGTGCCGTTGCTTTGAGGATGCCGTAACCCGCCAGCATGACAAAGCCGAGCATGAAGAACGATCCGGTCCCCGGTCCAAGCAGCCCGTCATAAAAGGCGATGACCGGCACCACCGTTGCCGTGAACAGCGCCGGAGAGATGCGGCGAACGCGATCTGTATCATCCAGCCCCGGCTTTAGCGCGAAAAAGGCAGCAATGCCGATCAGCACCACCGGAAGGCCATAGCGCAGCGCCTGCGTCGGAATCCAGGTCACCAAAAGCGCGCCGATCAGACCGCCCAGAAAGGCGACCGCCGCCGCTCTGATCTGATGGCGCAGATCGACAAGTCCACGCCGCGCATAAGAGATCGCCGCCGTTGCCGCCCCGAACACGCCCTGCACCTTGTTCGTGGCCAGCGCCTGCGCAGGAGGCAGGCCCGCAAGCAGCAGCGCAGGCACGGTGATCAGCCCGCCCCCGCCAGCGATGGCATCGACGAAACCAGCCGCAAAGGCGGCTCCGGCCAAAAGCAGAACGAGATCAAGGGAAAGGTCCAGCAGCATTCCGCCGCTTTGGGCTTAACCGCGGGAAATGTAAAGCGGGCGCGATCAGGGACGGCAGGGCTCAGGCGCGGGGATGGGCGGCGCGATAGACGGCCAGCATATGGGCATCATCCACACCGGTATAAACCTGCGTGGTGGACAGGCTTGCATGGCCCAAAAGCTCTTGGATCGTGCGCAGATCGCCGCCGGCTGCCAGCAGATGTGTGGCGAATGAATGGCGCAGCGCATGGGGTGTGGCCGTCGGCGGCAGGCCAAGCACCTGACGCGCCTGACGCATCACTCCGGCGACCAGTGTCTGGCTAAGCCGTCCGCCGCGCGCACCGCGAAACAGCGGGCCGTCGGCCTCCAGCGGGTAGGGGCAGAGGCGCAGATAATCGGCAATCGCGTCGCGTGCGGTGGGCAGGACCGGCACCTGCCGCTCTTTGCCGCCCTTGCCGCGTATGGTCAGGGCTTCGCGCAGCGGCCAATCGTTGCCGTTCAGCCCCAGCGCCTCGGATATCCGCAGCCCGCAGCCCCACAGCAGCGTCAGCACCGCGACGTCGCGGGCCGAGATCCATGCCTCGGGGTGGGTGTCGGCGGTGATGTCCAACAGCGCCTCGGCCTGTTCGGGGGCAAGGGGGCGGGGCAGGGACCGAGTGTACTTTGGTCCGCGTGACGCCAGCGCCTTTGACGCATCGAAACCGTGGCGGTCCGACATCCAGCGGATAAAGCTGCGCGTCGCCGACAGCCGCCGGGCCAGCGACCGCGCCGAAAGCCCGCGCCCACGTTCGGCGGCGGCAAAGGCGCGCATATCGGTCTGGGTCAGCCCCGCCAGGGTTGCGGGCAAGGCGGGCGCGCCGTGATAGCTGCCCAGAAAGGCCAGGAACGCCAAAAGGTCGCCCTGATAGGCGCGGATCGTGTGGTCCGAGCGGCCCCGGGTCGCGCGCTCGCTATCCAGCCAGCGCGCAAGCGCATCGGCCATGACCGGGGCCAGAGCAAGGGGCTCCGGCGCGCCGTTCATTTCCTCAACCACGAAATCAGGACCAGCCGGAATACCTGCCCGAAAAAGCGCAGCAGATCGGTGCCCTGAGCAGGCGTGAACCGTCCCGCCTCGGCCGAGCCCATCAGCAAAAGCGCCGGGAACCGCCCGATACCAAGGTCGATCGGCAACAGCGCCTCGGACCGGATCGGCGCGCGGGCAGGGCCGTGAAAGGGCAGGGTCGCATCAGCGACGCTGCGCAGCACGATATCATCCCCGCGTGGCATCCGCCGCCCGCCCGAGATCAGCTGCGCCACCGTGCCCGCAGGGGCGATCAACAGGGGGCCGCTGCCCTCGGGTTCGGGAATGGTACCGCCCGATTCCATGATCAGGCGCAGCGTCTCGACCCGCAGGATCGGTGCGACCGCCATGTCGAGATTTTCCAGAAACTCCTGAAAATCCGTCGGCTCAAGCAATGACAGCACAGCGCGGTGAACGGTGTTCATCCCCGACTGGTTGTCATAGGCGGCAGAGATCACCGATTCATGCGCCGCCTCCAGCCGGTCCAGCCGCGACTCAAGCGCCTGCATGGCCCGGCCCCTGATGTCGACGACATTATCGCCCAGCTCGGCCTCGCGCGCGCCGATCAGCGCGCGCATCAGGTCACGATCGGACAGGATCAGCTCGGGCTGGGCAAGCAGCCGGGCGCGTGTCTCTTCGGTCAGTCCGGTCGCAGAGGCCCCGATGGTCATCAGACGATCTTTTGTCCGGTCTTGGCCCAGTCAGCGTTGAACTGTTCCAGCCCCTTGTCGGTCAGGATGTGATTCGCCATCGCCTTGATGACGGCGGGCGGGGCGGTGATCACGTCGGCGCCGATACGGGCGGCATCGGTGATGTGGTTCACAGTGCGGATCGACGCGGCAAGGATCTCGGTCTGGAAGTCGTAATTGTCATAGATCTCGCGGATCTGGGCGATCAGGTCCAGGCCGTCAAAGTTGTTGTCGTCCAGACGGCCGATGAAGGGGCTGATGAAGGTCGCGCCGGCCTTGGCGGCCAGAATCGCCTGCGCGGGCGAGAAGCACAGCGTCACGTTGACCTTGTGACCGGCCGAGGACAGCGCCTTGCAAGCCTTGAGCCCGTCCCAGGTCAGCGGCACCTTGACGGTGATATTCGGCGCGATCTTGGCCAGATGCTCGCCCTCGCGGATCATGTCTTCGGCTTTTTGGGCGACGACTTCGGCGCTGACGGGGCCTTCGACGATGTCGCAGATCTCCTTGGTGACTTCCAGGATGTTGCGGCCCGACTTCAGGATCAGCGACGGGTTGGTGGTGACGCCATCCACCATGCCCAGATCGTTCAGTTCGCGGATGGCGGCGACATCGGCGGTATCGACAAAGAATTTCATGTGGAGGAGCCCTTCTTGCGGTTTTACCGTGGGTTTAGCGCATAACAGTCCGCGCGTGAAGTCCGGCGCGCGACTTGCGGGCCGGGGCGCTGCCGTGTCACTAGTGACGCGCATCCGGCCGCATGGTCTGGGTCAGATTCCGTCCGCCATCGCTGCAGGAGAACACCCGTGGAAGTCTTTCAGCCCAATCTTGCCGATCTGTTGCCGTTCCTGCCCGCCGGGCCGCTGCTGCTGGCGAACTGGCCGGTTCTTCTGATGTTTGTCTGACCGTCGATCTCGGTGTGATGTCTCAGCCGCTTTTCTACCCTCATGGCGCGCGGATCGCGGTGCTGACGCAAGAGGTGGTCGGCGTGCTCGACTATCTTGCGCCCGAGGGGGGCGTGCGGCTGGGACAGCTGGTCATCGTGCCGTTGGGGCCGCGCCGGGTGATGGGCGCCGTCTGGGGGCCGGGTGTCGGCGATTTCGACGCAGCACGGCTGCGACCTGTCGCGCGGCTGATCGACGCCCCGCCGCTGGGGCCGGGGATGATCGAGTTCCTGACGCGCATGGCGGAATACACGCTGACGCCGTTGCCCCTTGCGCTGCGGATGGCGACGCGGGCGCCCGATCTGGATCAGCCGCCGTCGGCGCGGCGCATCATCCATCGTGCCGGACCCGAGCCTGAGCGTATGACAGACGCCCGCGCCGCCGTCCTGCGGGTGATCGAGGATCACGGCGGGGCAGGCTTTGCCCCCTCTGAGCTGGCGCAGCTTGCCGGGGTCAGCTCTTCGGTCGTCCAGGGGCTGGTCAAAGCCGGGACGCTGGCCGAGGTGCTGGCCCCGCGCGACACCCCCTATCCCCGACTTGACCCTGATTTGCCGGGCAAGCCTCTGGCCCCCGATCAGGCCGAGGCTGCCGAAAGCCTGCGCGCGACGCTGAAGGCGCGCGGCTATGGCACAACGCTTTTGCGCGGCGTTACCGGTTCGGGCAAAACCGAGGTCTATCTTGAGGCGGTGGCCGAATGTCTGCGTCAGGGCCGGCAGGCGCTGGTGCTGCTGCCCGAGATCGCGCTTTCGGCCGAATTTCTTGACCGTGTCGAGGCACGTTTCGGTGCCCGGCCCGGGGAATGGCATTCCGGCATCACCCGGGGTGAACGGCGTCGGCTATGGACCATGGCCGCGACGCATCATGTCGGGCTGGTGGTCGGCGCCCGCTCGGCCCTGTTCCTGCCCTTTGCCGATCTGGGCCTGATCGTCGTCGATGAAGAGCACGACCCGAGCTATAAGCAAGAGGATACGGTCTATTACAGCGCCCGCGACATGGCCGTGCTGCGCGCCAGCATCGAGGCGGCGCAGGTGGTGCTGGCCTCGGCCACGCCCTCGGTCGAAAGCTGGGTGAACGCGGGGCTGGGGAAATACCGCCGCCTTGATCTGCGCGCCCGCTACGGCAGCGCCGAACTGCCCGAGATGGCCGCAATCGACCTGCGCCAGCAGGAGATGGACAAGGGCCGCTGGATCAGCCCGCGCCTTGCGGCCGAGATCCGCGCCCGGCACGAACGGGGTGAGCAATCGCTGCTGTTTCTGAACCGGCGCGGTTACGCCCCTATCACCGCCTGCCGTGCCTGCGGCCAGCAGATTGGCTGCGACCATTGCGATGCGCGCATGGTCGAGCATCGCTTTCAGAACCGGCTTGTCTGTCACCAATGCGGAGCCACCAAACCCATTCCGACCGCCTGTCCCAGTTGCGGGGTCGAGGGCAAGATGACCGCAATCGGCCCGGGCGTCGAACGGCTGGCCGAAGAGGTGGCCGAGCGTTTTCCCGAGGCGCGGGCGACAGTCCTGTCCTCGGACCTGTTCCACTCGGCCCGGGCGCTGAAAGAGGCGATTGCCGATATCGGCTCAGGCGGCACGGATATCATTATCGGCACCCAGATTGTCGCCAAGGGCCACAACTTTCCCCGGCTGACGCTGGTGGGCGTGATCGACGCGGATCTTGGACTGCAAGGTGCGGATCTGCGCGCGGCCGAGCGGTCGTTCCAGCTGATGCGTCAGGTTGCTGGCAGGGCGGGGCGTGAGGGCGGCGATGCGCGCGGGCTGGCGCTGTTACAGACCTATCAGCCTGACCACCCTGTCATTCGCGCGATCCTGTCGGGCGAGGATGAGACATTCTGGGACGCCGAGGCAGCGGCGCGGCAGGGGGCGGGTATGCCGCCCTTTGGCCGGTTGGCGGGGATTATCCTGTCCCATCCCGATCAGCCCGTGGTCGAGGATTACGCCCGCGAGCTGGCCCGCCGGACAGAGCCCCTGCGCGCGGTCGGTGCTGAGCTTTTTGGTCCCGCGCCTGCGCCGATCGCGCGGGTGCGCGGGCGCTACCGGGTGCGCATGCTGATCCGTGCCCCGCGTCAGGCGCCGGTGCAGGGCGCTATTGCGCAGTGGCTGAACAGCGCACCAAAGGCGCCGACAAACCTGCGGCTGTCGGTGGATATCGACCCGCAAAGCTTTTTGTGATGGAATCACTGGTCCAAGCAATCAGAACCGGACGCCGTGCCCTTATGGGATACAAAACAAAAACGAAAAGGCTGTGAGGGCCCGCCCGTTGCAAGCAACGTTGCGTGCCGTTCAACAGGCAGGACAGTCAGGAATCCTTGATCAGCTTTTCCTGCCAAAAATCTTCAGAGGTATAGGTGTCGTATTTTCCCTGCCAATCAGCGCGGAGCTTTGCATAGCTTGACCGCACCTTCAGGCTGTTGCGGATCATTCGTACGCTTTCACGCCAAAAAGCCTTTCTATCGCGCTGCACGGTATAGTTTTTCGTCCTCTGCGTGTTCAGAAAAGTGATTTCCTTTGCGCCATACATCTCGCGGAAGTTGTCACGATTTGCGGCTGACATGACCAAACGGCTGCCCAGCGTATTGGCAAAAGGCAGCAGGTGTCCGTTGAGTGTCAGCAACAGCAATGCACGAAGTGGGCGCGAGCAGCGGCCGTTCCGTGGTTGCGGGGGGATCTCGACAGATTTCCACGCTTCGGATTTAGTCATCTCCTGCAACACTTTTCGGCGTTGGGTCATGTCCGCGTTATCCGAAAAGAACTGCGGCCCCTTCAGCACGTCCTCGATCGCAAGATTGACGGCAGCCAGGCTTTCATAATGGAACCGCACGATTGTACGCAGGTAAAAGCTGAAAAACATGCGCTGCAATTTGAACCAGCTGACATGCTTTGAAGGCAGGCTCAGGTGGTGGGCCAGATGACTGCGCATGTCGAGATACCAGGTCATCGGTGATGCCTTGTCGGTAAAGCCTTCCTGAATGGAAGCGACACCCGGCAGGGTGACGATCCTAAAATCATTGGCAAGCGCAAAGCTGACGTCATCCCCCCGTACGAAGAAGGGGAATGGCATGTGCGTCGCCTGATCGACGGGGAAGGCAAAGAACCACCAGCCCGCGTAGAACCCGCGTGGAGCAGGAAACGTGGTTTCAAACTCCATCTTGAAAACGTCGCCTGTAGATCTGGCATCAAGACCAAAATATTGCGGTTTGCAGCCCCGATCAAAGATCGCGCCGTTTTCCCATATCTGCCAGCGGTGATCGGCATTGATCATTGCGCCCGCAACTGCGGTCCGTGGGTCGGTACTATAGGCGAGGAACCACCAGGTCCGGGTGATTGCCTCCATATGGATCGAGGCATCATCGTCCATGAACAAGCAGTGGGTGGCACCTGCCTTGCGAGCCTCAAGCAAGCCGCGGGCAAACCCACCGGCGCCGCCCAGATTCTCGTTCGGGATGACCGTAATGCCCGCAACCGAGCTTTCCGGGATCGAGCGGCCGTTATCGACGATATTCATCCGGATATGGTCGCGCAGCTCCGAGGCTTCGCGGAAACGGGCAAAGCGTTCGATGGTCGAGGTTACCGCCTCTTCGCGCCGGAAGGTGGTAACAGAGAGCATCAGCTCGGGATACTGGCGCGGCGGGGCCGAGGTGGTCCAGGCAAAATCCTGCAATTCCCCATCACCAAGCGCAACCAGTTCGAAAAACAGAACGATGCAAGGATCATCAAACCCCGTCAGGTCAAGCGGCAGTGACAGGCTGCCGTTGATGGAAACTGCCTCGCTGTAGAGCTGATTCCACGACTTGTCCTGCGCCGCCAGCCAGACGGTCAGCTGGAATTGACCTTTGCCCAGCAGCCATAGCGAGATGGGTAGATCTCCGCACAGAGCACGCCATTTGCCAAGGTTGAAGAGGTTGTAATAGCAGTCGGTGGACGCCCTTCCTCCGGGAGCAAAGTGGATGCCACCCTGTTTCAGCGAAATACCTGCAGGACCGGACAGGTGCACATAGGTAGGCACTTCCGTAGATATTCCATGCTCAGGCCAGATTGCGGACTGAATCGGATACTGTCCTTTGCTCAGGCTGGGACGTCCCAACGCCTCTTTCGGCATGCTGTTCATTGGCGAAGCTCTTTCCACAGTTGCTCTCCGGGGCCCACAGTCAGGCCTTTTCGTGCGATGCCAGTACTTCCTGGACCGGTATGCGCTTCGAACGCGGCGTCAGGACTGCCGGGTCGTAATGCCCAACGGCGACGAAGGAGATAAAGACTTCGTTCTCAGGGATGTTCAGAATGTTCCGGATCGCTTTTTCCCGCTCGGCGTTCATGGCGGTGTTAAGGCTGCAGCCCCCCAGACCCATCTGTTCGAGCCCAAGCAACAGCAGCATCATAAAGAGGCCGCCATCGATAAAGGCCTGGTTCCTTTCAACCGCGCCGACAAAGGCTGACAGATCGCTTGTGATAAGCAGCAGCTTTGGCGGGGTTTTGTAGCCCCGGAAGCCGCCTTGCAGCTCAAGCGCGGCCTTGATGGCATCGGGGTTGGTGAACTGATGGACCCGGACCGGTTGGCGGTTACAGACTGATGGCGCTTGCTGCGCAATCCGAATGGCGCGCTCGATATCCTCGTTGCGGACAGGATCCGATGTGAATTCACGGACGCTGCGCCGCGAAAAGACGACATCTACAAAACTGCGATTCTGGAACCTGTCGACCTCGGCTTCTCGGGTCAGATGGGCGGCCTGGACCCCGCCGGTACCTTTGTCCGCTTTCTGAATCGCCTCCTGGACAGGCGCGTGGAACAGCTTCCAGAAGTGAGATACGTCAAAGCCGATCTCACGATGCCGCTCGAAATAGTTGTGCATGACCGATGCAGCGATCTGGAAGAAGGAATCTTTTGGATCACGGCCCGCTTTGATCCACTTATTCATCTCTTCGGCCAGCGGCAGCATGTAGTCCTTGCCAAAGCCGGGGCGGAAGCTTTCGGACCGGCTCAGCCCCTTTTCAAAACCGTGGCTATAGAACATCAGCAGGGAACGCGCATTCTCGACATTGCGGGAGATGCGGTGCTGTGCATAGAAGTTGATAAAGCGGTTGATATCGTGTTCGCCCAGCTCTCGCACGACCGTTGCCGCGTCCTTCTTGCGTTTGGACGGTGCGGCAGGCGCCGCATTCGGCACAACAGCCTCTTTGGGGATCGAGCGCAGAGATATCCCGGTAATATCGGCTCCGGCATTTACGCCGATGAAATGAACTGCCCCGAACATGATCTGAGAAAAGCCTGAGGTAGGCACGACGAAGCTCAGTTTGTCGGTGCGCGGCACGTTCGTTTTCTTTTTTGGTGCTACGGCACCAATAACGCGGAACTTTCCGGTTTGCGGGTTGCGGATGTGAACATTGACGAGGTCGGATGCTGTGCGCACTGTCCAGTCAATCGTCAGTTCATATGCGGAATCTTCCTTCAGCGGCTCGGGCAGGTCGGTCCATACCAGATTGCCCCGGACTGGAGATACAGCCTTCAACTGCGTGGCCTGACCGGTGTGGGTAACTGTCCATGCGTCGCTATTGGCGGTGAATTGCGGCGCCCTCAGGCTGAACTTCTGCTTGCTCATCTGGAACTTGATAAGTTCGGCAGATTTTCTCAGCGCCCGCTCCAGCTTGCCATTGCGCAGGCGTGCACCCAGGGACGGAGAAAGTTTCTTTTTCTCCACTGCGGCAATCGTGTTCCGGATCGGCGTCTTAAGTGCCGATTTCAGCCACAGCTTCGATTCTTTGACATGTGCGTCAAGAGCTGCGTGAATGGAGGTATAGTCGAGCGGAGCCAGGAAATCGGCGCTTCTGGTCAGGATGTCGTTTGCATCCAGCGTGAAACGTTCCTTATGGCCCACAATTCCAAACAGTGAATGGAAACGAGCCACACCGCGACGCTTGTTGCCAATCGAGGCAAAGGGTTTACCAAACTTCAGTGCGAAGGCCGTGCCGTGGAACGAGTCGGTCAGAACATACGAGCTGTTGGCATAAAGTTTGAGGAAATCGTAGGTGTCGATGCCCTCCTCGACCGCGCCCTCGATACCCATGCTCTGC
Organism: Paracoccus kondratievae; assembly: GCF_009301415.1. GTDB lineage: Bacteria > Pseudomonadota > Alphaproteobacteria > Rhodobacterales > Rhodobacteraceae > Paracoccus > Paracoccus kondratievae. The sequence continues at coordinate 299,817 of NZ_CP045072.1, forward strand.
TTGTTTTTTTCAAACAGGTGCGGCCATGCGTCAAGAATGATCCTGATTTTCAGGTTCTTTTCTTTTGCAACATGCTCGATCGCCGCCTTTTTCTGAGGCGTCGGGTCCAGAATATAAGCCAGCAGATAGGGCCCTGACACATCTCGTGTCGATTGGGCCGCCAGATCAAGATAGCGCTGGGTGTCAAGCAGGAAGATCGGCTCGGCCACCTGCTTGGCCGGCACCTGATAGATGTCGCGTGCGATTTTTACGCCGGAATCTTCGCGGACCGAGATCGCGTGGAAGCGGCGCATCAACTCGGAGATGACGGGTACTTCATCAGGCGGCGAGAAATCTTTTGAGTGGCCAAAGGACGCCGCATAAGAGATCCGGCGTTTGGAATCCTCGGTAAAGTCCAGATAAAAGGCTTTGCCGAAATGCTGCGAGATCCCGTAGTTCCAGACCTGATCCGAACCGATTACAAAAGTATTGGCGATCCGGTTAAGTTCATGAACGGTCGTCTGACTGTAAATTTTGCTGAGATTGTAATGCTTTCTTGCGAACTTGATCGCATGTGTATTCTGAATCTCTGGGTCATCCGCGCTGGCGCCGATCTTTGACACCATAAGGACCTTGTTTCCAAACGACTGAACCGTTTGATAAAGGCTGTAATAGGTTAGAACCGAGCCGTAGTTAGCTCCGACGCCGACCCCGATAATAGCTACGTCGTATTTTTCGTTGGCCTGATTGTCCATTTCAGTACGTCCTCATTCTCGTGGCCGGATATCGCGCACACCTTGGCGCAGTCCGTGTTTTCGTTCTTGGCTTAAGATTCAGCGTTGAAAGTGTTGTGCTGTTTCAAAATCTCACCAGCGTCTGAGCGGAATGGGGGCGATTCCACGTAGCGTATCAGAGATTTCCGGCTCGTTACTTTCCGATCTGTCTCGGCCAGTTCAGGGGGGCGGTATGCTATGCCATCATCTTCATGATTTGATTGCCGGGCGTGGCCATTGTGGTTCTTGCAAATGATGGCGCTAACGAAAACCTGAGCATTGGTTTCCTGGTGGGTTGGATGCTTACTGGCGATGATGGCGTTTAGGGTTTCTGGCGGCTGTTTTCTTAGGGTTCTGCGATCGGTCTGATAGCGGATATCTGTACAATCGCTTTTCCGGGGAACGATACTATCCATGCTGATCATGATGCCGATCTGGCCGTATTTCTGCTGTTCAAAGCTCTTTTTCCGGCTTGTCTGTCGCAAAGAACTATGTAACGTATCAGCATCAGTTTTATGCGACCCTGTGCGCAAGCTACGTGTGCGCGGCAAGAACCCCGAATATTCAATACTGGCTGGGCAGAACCTCTCAGAACCAGTTGCGTTGCGCTGAATACCATCAACGCCACCGTCCGGCAATCCGTGTTGTGACGCCATGCGCCGGATGCCGCTTTTCCTGGCGCCAGATGCTGTTGTCCGTCTTGTTCCGGCTCGTTACTGAGCCAAGGCGGGATGATTGGTTCGGCAAATTTGTGCGTTCGGAGCGTTGCGCCCTGCGCCTTGAGCCAGATACGAAACCGCCCGGAGGTGACAGGCCTCCGGGCGGTTCTTGTTCTGGCGATCCGGGACCCACGGTCCCGGCTATGATCAGGCCCGCAGGTCGAAACGGTCGGCGTTCATCACCTTGACCCAGGCGGCGACGAAGTCGTTTACGAACTTCTCGGCGTTGTCGTCCTGGGCATAGACCTCGGCGTAGGAACGCAGGATCGAGTTCGAGCCAAAGACCAGGTCAAGCCGCGTTGCGGTCCATTTCACCGCGCCGGTCTTGCGGTCGCGGATCTCATAGGTCCCGTTATCGGCCGGTACCCAGGTGTTCGCCATATCGGTGAGGTTGGCGAAGAAGTCATTCGTCAACGCCCCTTCGCGGCTGGTGAACACGCCGTGCCTGGTGCCGCCGTGGTTAGTGCCCAGAACCCGCATACCGCCGACCAGCACCACCATCTCGGGCGCGGTCAGACCCAAAAGCTGGGTGCGGTCCAGCATCAGCTCTTCGGGGCTGACCGAATAGTCGGCCTTGAGCCAGTTGCGATAGCCGTCGTGGATCGGCTCAAGCACCGCAAAGGATTCGACATCCGTCATCTCTTGCGTGGCGTCGCCACGGCCGGGGGCAAAGGGGACCTCGATATCGAAACCGGCGGCCTTGGCGGCCTGTTCGATCCCGACATTGCCGGCCAGGACGATGGTGTCGGCGACACTGGCGCCGAACTCGGCTGCCAGAGGCTCAAGCACCGACAGGACCTTTTGCAGGCGCCCGGGCTCGTTGCCGATCCAGTCCTTTTGCGGGGCAAGGCGGATACGGGCACCGTTGGCCCCGCCGCGCATGTCCGAGCCACGATAGGTCCGGGCGCTGTCCCATGCGGTCGAGACCAGTTCTGCCACGCTCAGCCCGCTGGCGGCGATGCGTGCCTTGAGACCGGCGACGTCGTAGTTGCTGGTCCCGGCGGGGATCGGGTCTTGCCAGATCAGATCCTCGGACGGCACATCGGGGCCGATATAGCGGCTGCGCGGGCCCATGTCGCGGTGGGTCAGCTTGAACCATGCGCGGGCAAAAGCATCGCTGAACGCCTCAAAGTCGTTCATGAAGCGCAACGAGATTTCGCGATAGATCGGATCGACCTTCAGCGCCATATCGGCGTCGGTCATCATCGGCATTACCCGGATCGAGGGGTCCTCGACGTCCACGGGCTTGTCCTCTTCGGCGATCGAGATCGGCACCCATTGCGAGGCACCCGCAGGGCTGTGCGTCAGTGTCCATTCATGGTTGAACAGCATCCGGAAGAAGCCGTTGTCCCATTCGGTCGGCTTGGTCGTCCACGCACCTTCAAGGCCGGAAACAACGGTATTGCGCCCCACGCCGCGGCCTTTGGTGTTGATCCAGCCAAGGCCCTGAAACTCGGGCGATGCGGCCTCGGGGTCGGCGCTCAGATCAGCGGCGCTGCCATTGCCGTGGCATTTGCCGACGGTGTGGCCGCCCGCAGTCAGCGCCACGGTTTCCTCGTCGTTCATGCCCATGCGGGCAAAGGTTTCGCGCATCTGGTTCGCGGTCGCCTGCGGGTCCGATTTGCCGTTCACCCCTTCGGGGTTGACGTAAATCAGGCCCATCTGCACAGCGGCCAGCGGGTTCGACAGCGTCTCGGCCTTGCTCACATCGTCATAGCGGCCGTCGCTGGGGGCAAGCCATTCCTTTTCGTCACCCCAATAGGTGTCCTTTTCGGGGTGCCAGATGTCCTCACGCCCAAAGGCAAAGCCATAGGTCCTAAGGCCGGCGGCCTCATAGGCGACGGTGCCGGCAAGCACGATCAGGTCGGCCCAGGAAATCTTGTTGCCGTATTTCTTTTTAATCGGCCACAGCAGGCGGCGGCCCTTGTCGGTGTTGACGTTGTCAGGCCACGAGTTCAGCGGCGCGAAACGCTGGTTGCCGGTATTGGCGCCGCCCCGGCCGTCGCCGACGCGATAGGATCCGGCGGCGTGCCAGGCGGTACGGACGAACATGCCGACATAGCTGCCCCAGTCGGCCGGCCACCAGTCCTGGCTGGTATTGATCAGTGCACGCAGATCAGCCTTCAGCGCCTCGACGTCCAGCGTCTTGACCGCTTCGCGGTAGTTGAACCCCCTGAGCGGGTTGGTCTTGCTGTCGTGCTGATGCAGGATGTCCAGGTTCAGCGCGTTCGGCCACCAGTCCATGACCGAAGTGCCGAGCGCGGTATTCGCGCCGTGCATCACCGGGCATTTTCCCGAACTGGCGATATTGTTCCCGTCCATGTTGGCTCTCCTTTTGCTGGGCTGCGTCGCTGGGCGAGGCAGCGTGACCGGATGCGGATTGCGCCCATTCAGGGGACCGCAACGGATGGCTCCGATAACTCTTAACAGTCTGCTGAGACTTGTATAGCGGGAGAGTTGAATTATTGAAATTTATTAATTTTGATATTCAAGATAATCAATGATTATCATCCGGGCGGGATTCAGGGCCCTGCGCCTTGTCCATCAGACCGCGGATCCAGCGCCCTGCGGCATAGGCGACGGGCATACCCAGCACCGCCGCCGCTGCCATTGCGCGGGCGGGCGGCAGTACAGGCAGGCCAGTCCAGCTTGCCAGCAACGACAGCATGAAAAGGTTGATCCAGACCGCCGCCGCCGCGAATGGGTAAAACAGCAGCGCCAGTTTCCATGCCGGCCAGCCGTCAGTGACTGGTACCGTCCTCGAATGTGATCTTGTTCCAGACATTGTATTTCCCCGAAGGCTTGCGCATCGGCAGCCGTTTCACCTCTTGCAGCGTTTTCGCGTCATAGACGACGACCGCGCCCTCATCCTCCCACAGCGAGACCAGCACATGGCTGCCGTCGCGGGTGAATTCGCTATGGGCGAAGGTCCGGCCGGGAAAGGGGGCCAGTGTCCTGACGATTTCCAGCGTTTCTTTGTCGATGACATGCATCTGATCCTTGTGCGGGCCAAAGAACACATCCGCCCAGACATAGGGGCTGGAGGCATGACCGCGCAGGAAAAAGCCCGGACCCGCGGTCTTTATCTGCCCGACAAGGCTCCAGTCCTGCATGTCGATGACCGAGATGACGCCCTCGCCCAGATGAGGGGTCGCCATGACCCGGCGGCCGTCGCGCTGCCATGTGATGCCCGAGCCAAGATGCGGCATGCCCGGCAGAGGCAGTTCCGCAACCTTGTGCCCGTCGTCGAGGTCGATCACCACGCCCTTGTCGCCGTCGCGGTTGGCGCCGATCAGCTGGCGGTAGTCCGGCGAAAAGAAGAAGTCGTCCAGCGGCTCATTGATCGGGATGCGGCGGATTGCCAGGTCGGTGGTCCCGACCTCCCAGATTTCGGGCGCATCCTTCAGCGCCAGAACAAAGCTGTGGCGCTGCGGGGCCTGATAAACGGCGCTGACCCGGCTGGGCCTGTCCTTGACCCGCGTTTCAATCAGGCCGACGGGGTTCAGGTCCGCATCAAGGATGGTCAGGCTTTCCGGCAGATAGTTCGCCACCGCAATACGCTGACCGTCCGGACTGATCGCAATGTTGCGGCTGTTCAGGGCGGCGCGGATGCGGCCGACCTCGGACAGCGACCAGATATCGTATTTCTGCACCCAGCCATCGCGCGACATGATGTACACAAAGCGCCCGTCAGGGCTGAACTTTGGCCCGCCATGGACGGCAAAAGGGGTGGCAAAACGGTCCAGCACCTCGAAACTGTCGCCATCAAGCACGCTGACATGATGGTCCCCGGTTTCGACGACCAGCGTGATATTCAGCGGATCGGCGGCGAAAACCGGACTGTCGGCGGGCTGGTAATCGGGGTTCATCTCGCGGCTGTCGGCGATCCGGGCAGCGTCCCAGTCCGGGCGATGGCCAAGTGGGGCGGTCACATATTCGACCAGCGCCGCGATCGCCTGGGGCGAGAGACGGTCGGAAAAGCCCTCCATCTGGGTCGAAACGCGACCCTGAGCGATCACCTGATCAATGCCCCGCACCCGACCCAGCGTTTCGGGGATCAGCGCGGGGCCGGTGCCGCCCAGCCGGTCCTCGCCATGGCAGGCGGCGCAATGTTCGGCATAGTCTGCGGCGGCATCGGCCTGTGCTGCCGCAGATGCAAGCATGGTCAGTGGCAGGGCAGCCAGCAGACTAGAAAAAACGATGGGCCGGATCATGGCTTTTTCCCCGGAAAGGTGTCACGGCAAGACGGTCAAGATCGGCACTCTCTGCGCCAATCTCGGCTGCGGAAAGATAACAGGCCGGATCCTCGGCCCATGGATCGCCGGTCAGTTGCAGCGCGCGGATGCGGGTGTTGCCGCCACAGACCGCCTGATAGGCGCAGGCGCCGCAGCGGCCCTTTAACGGGCGCGGACGGGTTCGCAGTGTTGCCAGCATGGGATCGTCGCCGGTCCAGATTTCTGAAAAGGGCCGCTCTTTGACCGAACCCAGCGTGTAATCCGACCAATAGGTATCAGGGTGGACCTTGCCCTGCGGGTCGATATTGCCGACGCCAAGACCCGAGGAATTGCCCCCCCATGCCTCAAGATGCTTGCGCAGGTGGGCGATGGTCTGGGCCGGAAAGCGGGTCTCGGCCCAACGCAGGAAATAGACGGCGTCGGTGTCGTTATTGCCGGTTACGATCTCCAGCGGCTCGCCCTTCTCGACCGCCTTCCATGCGCGGTCGATCAGCAGGTCCATCGCGTGGCGGGTGCGGGTATGGGCGGTGTCCTCGCCCCGGTGCTTGTCTCCGCGTCCGGCATAGACCAGATGCGACAGGTAGAATTTGTCCACGCCCTCATCCCGGCACAGGTCCAGCATGGCGGGCAGGTGATGGGCGTTGCTCTCGGTGATGGTAAAACGCAGGCCGACCTTGATCCCCTGCGCCTTACAGGCCCGCACCCCGGCAAGCGCCTGATCAAAAGCGCCCTCGACGCCGCGGAACCAGTCGTTCACGGTCCCGATTCCGTCAAGCGAGATACCGACATAGTCAAAGCGCAGATCGGCCAGCCGCGCGACATTTCCGGCGTCGATCCTTGTGCCATTGGTCGAAAGAGCAAGGTGGCGAAAGTCCAGCCGCCGCGCCTCTTTGGCCAGTTCCCAAAAGTCAAAGCGCGCCATCGGCTCGCCCCCGGACAGGATCAGGGCCGGGACACGAAAATCCGACAGATCGCGCAGGACCAAGATCGCCTCGTCATGCGTCAGCTCGCCGGGAAAGGGCCGGTCGGCCGAAACTGTATAGCAATGGCGGCATTTGAGGTTGCAGCTGCGCGTCAGGTTCCAGATCACCACCGGACGGACCGTGCCCGGCCGTGTCCGGCGACGCGGGGGTGAGGGGGACACAAGCTCGCGCATATATTCGGTCAGGCGGAACATGGTTTACCTTTCTTGGCCGTCCCGAAGACGCAGGCCGGTTTTCTTCAGAATGCGGGTGGAGTAAAGGATGTCGTCGGCCAGACAGGCGGGGCCGAGCAGGGCGCGGATCCGGGTGCGCTTGTTCTCGACCTCGGTGCGGCTTTTCCCGTGCAGCATGGCAAAAAGGTTGTAGCGCCAGACCGGTGCACGCGGGCGCAGATAGCAATGGCTGACGAAATCAAGTGCGCCGATCATTTCGCCTAAGGTCCCGGCCACTTTATCCTCGACGTCCCAGACGCTCATGCCGTTCGCGGTCATCCCCAGCGCGTAATGATTGGGGGCCAGGGCGATGCGGCGGATCACCCCGCGCGCTTGCAGTTGGGAAAGCCGGTCGATGACCTGCGCCTCGGTCAAGCCCAGATCGGCGGCTATGCAGGCATAGGGAGCCTGAACCAGAGGCAGCCCGGCCTGAGTAGCCGCGATCAGCCGGCGGTCGGTATCGTCCAGCCTTGTCATGCCGTCACCCGAAAGCCGATGAAAAATTCGCGCAGCTTTGGGAACTGCCATACGGTCAACCCGGTCTCGGCCTCGATCCTGTGGGCGGTCCTGGCGATGCCTTCGGGTGTAGGGGTGGCAAGCACGAACCACATGTTCAGTGCATGGTCGCGGGCGTAATTATGGGCGACCTCGGCGTGGGCGTTCACCAGCGCGGCGATGCGGTCGAAATCCGGCTCCGGCACCGAAAGCGCACAAAGGCAGAATGCCCCGCCCATCGCCTCTGCATCGAAAAACGGGCCAAAGCGGGTAATCGCACCGATCTCGCGCAGCCGTTGCAGCCGTGTAATCAGCTGGGCGCCGGTCAGCCCCAGCGTCGCGCCTGCGTCGTCAAAGGGGCGGGGCGTCAGGGGAAAACCCTCTTGCAGCGTGTTGAGAATGGCGCGGTCAGCCGTGTCCAATGCCTCGGGTGGCAGGCTGTGGCGTCGAAGGTTCTTCATGCGGCGATCCCGGTGATGGTGGCCCCGCGCTGGCGAAAGCAACGGGTCGAGAACAGGATGCGATGCGGGACATTCATCAGTGCGGGCAGGGCGCGGGCTTGGGCCAGCACCTCCATCGCCTCGGCACGGGAACGCGCGTGTATCATGCAAAAGAGCGGCCAGCTCCAGCGTCCCGGCACCGATTGCCGCTGATAGCACAGCGTAACGCCCGGCACCCCCGCCAAAGCGGTGCCTGCGGCCTCGACCGCGGTGTCGGGCAGGCGCCAGACGACCATGGCATTCTGCGTCCAGCCAAGGGCGCGGTGCTTGACGATCACGCCGACCCGGGTCAGCAGGCGCGCTTCGGCCAGGGCGCGGATGCGCGAGATGATCTCGGCCTCGCTGCGATGCAGGGCCTGCCCCAGCGCGACGAAGGGGCGCGGTATCAGCGCCAGACCCGAGGACAGCGCCTGCATCAGCGGCTTGTCGCGTGGGCGCAGCGCCTCCAGATCGGCAGGCCGGTCCAGCGCCATCGCCCGGCGCGCGCCGGTCAGGGGGAAGCCAAGGTCGATGTTGAAGGCGCGCACCAGCGGCAGGGACAGGACGGAAAGGCCGGTCGCGGTCTCGATCCGCGCAAGGCTTGCCGCCAGCGCCTCGGCATCCGGGGCGGTGGCGACGAACCACAGGTTCCAGTCGTCCTCGCGAAGGTATGAATGGTTGACGCCGGGCTCTGTCCCGACCATTGCCGCGACCTCTTCAATCCGCCGCGCGGGTACTTGCAGCGCGGCCAGCGTCGAGGCGGCGGCGGTGTTCGGCCGGCAGGTGGCGCCTACGCGCGAGACGATACCTTCGGCCTGCAGGCGGGTGAGGCGGGCGATCACCCCGGCCTCGCTTGTGTCGAGCCGGCGGGCCATGGCGGCAAAGGGACGGGGCACCAGCGGCAGGTCGCGCTGAAAGCCGTCGAGCATGCGCAGATCCAGATCTTCCATGTCAAAGCCCCGTCCTGTGTGCGCGGTCGGTAAAGAAGATCCCCGAAGGCGCACGAGCCTCGATTTCGCCCAGAACCTCGCGGCTGCGGGTGTCGCGGATTTCGACCCGGTTCTCGTCGCGGACCGACAGCCAGACCTCACGCCCGCGCGGGGCGAACTCCATGTGCAGCACACCCTTGCCGGGGGTCAGGGTATCCAGAACCTCATGGGTCAGGGTGTTGACGACCTGCAGCTTGTCATTGTCCGGCGGGGCGAAATTCACCCAGACCTCGCGCCTGTCGGGGCGGGCAAGTGCAAAGACCGGCTGACCGGCAAGTTCGGTGCGGGCAATCTCGGTCAGGCTGTCGGCATCAACCCATAGCAGCTGGTGCAGCCCGACGGCGGGCAGGGCAAAGACGCCATCGGCCAGCGTCCAGCCCTGAAGATGCGGCATCTTGTAGACCGGCATATCGGGCTGGTCGCGGCCGTAATCGGGCAGAAAGCGTGTAACCTCGGGCGGATCCTGCCACAGGTCGATCTGCGTCAGCCCCTTTTCGCCGAAAAGCCCGACGATATAGCGCCGCCCGTCGCTGGTCAGCAGCGCGTCATAGGGGTTGGCGCCGATACCCTTGAGCCGGGTGATTCCGGGCTGTGCCGGGCTGTGCGAGTGGTCGATGATCCAGACTTCGCCCGTGTCCCAGGTGGCAACGATAAAGCGCGAACCGGGTGCGTCCGCGATGCCCACGGTTTTCGACCCCATCGGCACATCGGCAACCAGTTCCAGCGTTTCGGCGTCAAAGACCCGCACGCCCCCCGGTTCGTAATTCGCCACAGCGATCAGCTGCCCATCGTCCGAGATGGCGCCCCCGATCGAATTGCCGGCCTGCACCACGCGCCGGACCACCTGACGGGTCAGGATATCGACCTTGGTCAACCCGCCGTCGCGGCCAAAGACATAGGCGAAACGTTCGTCCGGGGAATAGACGAGGCTGGCATGGGACAGATCGCCAAGCCCCTCGATCCGGCCAAGTGCGGCGCGTTCGCTGCGGTCCACCACCAGCAGCGAGCCTGTTTCACGCTCGACGATCAGCCCCAGATCGCCAGTGCCGCGTAGCTCATCGGCCTGGGCCGGGGTGATGGTAAGCATGAGGGCGGCAAGAACAGCCTTGAGCATCATTCCGTCTCCGTCTTCATCAGGTAATCGGCGATCCAGCGCGCCTCATCCTCGGTCAGCAGGGGGCGCCAGCCGGGCATCGCTGTGCCGGGCAGGCCGTCCAGGATGACCTCGGCCAGATCTCCGGGTTCGCGCTCTGCCAGTGCCTCGGGTGTGATAGGGCGGCCAAGGCCGCCGGTACGGCGCAGCCCGTGGCACGAGCCGCAATCCTGCCGCACCAGATGGCGCAATTCATCCTGCCGCGTGGCATCGGGCGGGGCTGCCATTGCCGCCCCGGCCAGAAGCATGGGCATGAGCGCCAGCCTAGCCATGCGCCACCAGCCGCCATTCCGGACGGTAGGATTCATGGGGCAGGTCGCAGTCATCGGCCATGGCTGCGACATGGCCGATGATGAACAGGACCGGGGTGGGCAGCGGCTTGCGTGCCAGCGCCGCAGCGATATCCTGCAATGTCGCAAGCAGCCGCTTTTCCTGCGGGGTGCTGGCTTGCGAAACGGCAAGCACCGGCAGGTCGGAGGGCATGCCGTGGCGGATCAGTTCCCGCGCTATCTCGGCCAAGTTCGCCGCGCCCATATAGACGGCAAGCGTGGTCTGCGGATCGGCAAGAGACGCCCAGTCCAGATCCAGCGCCGCATCCCGTGCCCGGTGGCCGGTGACATGGCGCAGCCCGGTCGCAAGTCCGCGATGTGTCAGCGGAAACCGGGCCGAGGCCGCCGCACCCTGTGCCGCGGTGATGCCGGGTATATAGTCGCAGGGGATGCCCGCGCGGGTCACGGCCTCAAACTCTTCGCCACCACGGCCAAAGATCGTCGGATCTCCGCCCTTGAGCCGCGCCACGGTCAGGCCCGAGCGTGCCAGCTCGACAAGCAGGGCGTTGATCTGTTCTTGCGGAACAGGGTGAAACCCTGCCGCCTTGCCCACGGGGATGCGGCGGACATGGGCCGGAACGCAGGCCATCACCTCGGCCGAGACCAGCCGGTCATGGACCACCACGTCCGCCTGCTGCAAAAGCCGCAGTGCCCGCAGTGTCAGCAGCTCGGGATCGCCCGGGCCCGCACCGATCAGATCGACGCGGCCCATGCCCGTCTTGCCCTGTTGCGGCCTGTCCAGCGCCGCGCCGTTCAGGCCGCAACGCGCGGCCCCATTCGTCACCGTCTTGCCGGCCATGTCCGAACCCCCATTGAAATGCTGCCGGGGCAGGGGCGCGAACGCCCCTGCCTGTGGTTGCAACCGTGCTGATCAATAGGTGTCGGTCATGGTGTTATAGACGTTGAACTTGCCGGTCGGGGTTATCAGCCGCTTGTCCTTGATGACGTGCTTAAGCTCCAGCGTCTGGTCGTCCACGACGACAAGCGCCGATTCCTGGTCCTTGCTGTTCCAGACGCTGAACCAGATTTCGGTACCGTCCTTGTTGAACTCACCCTGAACGACGCGAGGCTGGCCCTCGGTGATGCCCGCCCATTCGGCGATGGGCAGCGTCGTGAATTCGGGGTCCGAGCCGTCGCCCGTCAGCGCCTTGGTGTCAAACACCGCGACCGAGCCCGAGATTTCGGCCTCGGGGTTCAGCGGCGCGTCTACATAAAGGTGCTGCGATTTCGGATGCGTCTTGATGAACAGTGACCCGCCCCCCAACGCCGGGAAGCTGTCGAGGATCTTCCACGCGTTGTCGGGATGGCCCTCGGGATCGGTGCCGATCAGCGCCACCGAATCGTCGCCCATATGCGAGGTCGCCCAGACCGGGCCAAAGGTCGGGTGGACAAAGTTCGCGCCCCGCCCCGGGTGCGGGGTCTGGCCGCCGGTATCCTCGATCGAGACGAGCTTGCCTTCCTTGGTGTCGATCACCACCAGCTTGTTGCGGGCATTGGCGGCGGTGATGAAGTAACGGTGCGAGCCGTCCAACCCACCGTCATGCAGGAAACGTTCGGCCTCGATCTCGGTGGTCTTGAGGTTCCTGAGGTCGGTGTAATCGACCAGCAGGATCTTGCCCGTTTCCTTGACGTTAACGATGAACTCGGGCCGGTAATGGCTGGCCAGGATCGCGGCAACGCGCGGCTCGGGGTGGTATTCCTGCTCGTCATAGATCATGCCGCGCGTGGACTGGATCTTCATCGGTTCCAGCGTTTCGCCGTCCATGATGACATATTGCGGTGGCCAGTAGGCCCCGGCGATGGCGTATTTGTCCTCCCAGCCCTCCATCTTCGAGGTCTCGATCGAGCGCGCTTCCGACCCGATCTTGATCTCGGCCACGGTGGTCGGTTCTTTCATCCACAGGTCGATCATGTTGACCTTGCCGTCGCGGCCGATGACGAACAGATAACGGCCCGAGGCGGACATGCGGCTGATATGGACCGCATAGCCGGTGTCGAGTATCGACTTGATCTCATAGCTTGCGCCGTCGATCAGCGCGATCTGGCCTGCGTCCCGCAGTGTGACGCTAAAGAGGTTCTCAAGATCCCAGTCGTTTTCCTGCTTGGCCGGGCGCTGTTCCGGGGGAACGTGGACCTTCCAGGTTTCGCGCATCTCTTTCATGCCGAATTCCGGCGGAGCAGCGGGGTCCAGCAGCAGGTAATTCGCCATCAGGTCGACCTGTTCGGGCGAAAGCTGGCCCGAGGTGCCCCAGTTCGGCATCCCCGCCGGGGAGCCATAGGTGATAAAGCTTTGCAGATAGTCAAAGCCCAGCTCACGCGTCAGGTCGGGGGTCAGCGCCTTGCCGGTCGCGCCCTTGCGCAGCACGCCGTGGCAGCCGGCGCAGCGTTCGAAATAGATCTTGTTGGCCTCGTTATACTGCGCCTCGCTCAACGCCGGGATGCCCTCGGGCGCGCCGGGGGCGGCTACCTCTTGCTGTGCGAGATTGTCGAGCGAGGGCTCGTAGCGGTTGTCTGTCTTGGTCTTGTGATCCTCAAGTGCGGCGGCAGGGTCTTTGGCCGGCGGGGCCTGCTCTTGCGCAGAGACCGCAAGCGGCCCAAGGACAAGGGCCAGGGCTGCCGAGGCCATCAGGCCGGGTCTGGCGAAGAAAGTCCTTTGTCTCATCTGGCTTTCCTATTTGCTGGCGCGCGTTCACGCTGTTCCTGAGCGGATTTCGCGCCAGCGGCTTTGATCTATGTTAAGGCCGGGGTGCGGCATTTCGGCGATCAGCGGGCAAAGACCTGGGACGCGGACCTTTATGCCCGGACACCATCCTTTCGCACCTTGCCGCCTGCTTTTGGCACTGATCGCACTGATCTTGCTGAGCCTGCCCATGTGGGCCGCGCCGCCTGCCGCCCCCGATGCGGTGCAGGCGCAGGCACTTTTCGGGGCGGATGTGCCAGTGGTGCTGGACCGCCGCGAAACGCCGGTGCCCGGCTGGGGTGTCAGCCGTGAGGGCCGGGCGCTGGGCATGATAGGCTCGACCTGGGAAATCGCGGCAACCACTGGCTATTCCGGCAAGCCGCTGGATGTGCTGGTCGCGGTCACACCACAGGGTATTATCGCCGGTGCGCTGCTGGTTCGCCAGACCGAGCCTGTGCTGAGTCTTGGCATCTCGGACGCGCATATCGCCGCCTATGTGGACGGCTTCCGGGGCGTCGACCTGTCGCAGCCCCCGGGCTGGGACAGTGCGCTGCCCGAGGTGATCTCGCGCGCCACCGTCTCGACCGGGGTGATCCGCGACGGCATTTTGCGCAGCGCCCGGGTACTGGCGCAGGCTCAGGGGGTCGGCGGGGGCGGGATCGACCGCGTTACCTACCGCCCCGCCACATGGGCCGATCTGATGGCTGAGGGGGCGTTGGCTCATGCCGTTGTCTCGATGGCCGATGCAGCGCGCGCCTTTGCCGGGGCCAAAGTACCGGTCCAGCCGTCGGACGCGCCCTATCTGGATCTTTATGCCGGGCTGATCGACCCGCCGACCGTGGGTCGCAACCTGCTGGGTGCGCGCGAATTCACCGCCGCCGCAGGCGCGCTGCAACCCGGTCAGGCGCTGGTCGCGGTGCTGTCGCGCGGGCTTTACAGTCCACGTGGGACTGAATGGCACCGCTCGGGCCGGTTTGAGCGTATCGCCTTTGAACAGGGCGCGCTGCGTATCGGGCCCGGCGACGGCGATTTCACCATGATTGAAAAGCTGGCCTTGCCGGACGCGCCCGAGTTCAGGGAAATGAGCCTGTTCCGGCTGAACATCGACCCCGTTGCCGGGGGCATCGATCCGCGTCAGCCCTTTGATCTGGTCGTGACAGCAACCCGGCCCTTGGCGGCGGGGGGTGAGGCGGTGCTACCGGTCCGCGCCACGATTCGCCTGTCAGAGGCTTATATCCTGACCGATCCACCTGCCGTGCCGCTGTGGCAGGAGTTCTGGCGGGACAAGGTGCCCGGCATCGCCATCGTCGGCGCAATGCTGCTGGTGCTGGCGCTGATCCTTTTCGGGCAAGAGGCGCTGGTGCGCAGGCCCCTTTTGTGGCGCCGGGTGCGGCTGGGCTATCTGACGGTGACGCTATTGGTGCTTGGCTGGGGGCTGAACGGCCAGCTTTCAGTCGTGCAGGTGGTGGCCTTTCTGAATGCGCTTCTGTCCGGGTTCCGGTGGGAGACGTTTCTGATCGAGCCGATCATTTTTCTGATCTGGTCCGCCGTGGCGCTGGGGTTGCTTTTCTGGGGCCGCGGTGTGTTCTGCGGCTGGCTGTGCCCTTTTGGTGCGCTGCAGGAGCTGACGAATGCTGTCGCGCAAAGGCTGGGGGTGCGCCAGATTGCTTTGCCTCAGGCCCTGCACGAACGGCTGTGGGTGATCAAATACACGCTGTTTGTCGCCATCGTCGCGCTGAGTTTTTACAGCATGGAGCAGGCGCTGATCCTTGCCGAGGCCGAACCGTTCAAGACGGTGATCTCGATGCGTTTCCTGCGCGCATGGCCCTTTGTGCTGTTCGCGTTGGCGGTGCTGGCGGGCGGGCTGTTCATCGAGCGTTTTTACTGTCGCTATCTGTGCCCGCTTGGGGCGGGACTGGCGATTCCCGCCAAGCTCAAGATCTTTGACTGGCTGCGCCGCCGTCCGCAATGCGGGCGCGAATGTCGGCTGTGCGAGGTGAAATGCACCGTCGGCGCCATCGACCCGCTGGGGCGGATCAATCCCAATGAATGCGTGCTGTGCCTGCGTTGTCAGGTGGTGATGAACGACCCCGGCACCTGTCCTGTGCTGAAACGCCGCGCCCGAACGGCTGCAAGTCCCGGAGATGCGCCATGAACCGCCGCCGCTTTCTGCTTGTCACCGCCTGCGCCGCCTTGCCCGCCCGGGCATGGGCTGCGCCCCAGGAATGGCGGGGTCGCGCCATGGGGGCCGATGTCACGCTGCGGCTCCGGGGTGCCAGCCCCACGCAGACGCGCAGTTTTTTTGGCGAGGCGGCGCGGGTTCTTGCCCATGTCGAAAGCCTGTTCTCGCTGCATCGCGATTCGGATCTGACCCGGCTGAACCGGGACGGGCGGTTGCGCTTTCCCGCGCCGGGGATGATCGAACTGCTGACGCTTTCCGGGCGGCTGCATGAGGCGACGGGGGGCGCTTTTGACCCGACTGTGCAGCCCCTGTGGGTGGTGCGGGCGCGGGGCGAGGATGAGACGACTGCCCGCACGCTGGTTGGATGGGACGCGGTCAGATGGTCGCGGACCGAGGTGCGGCTGACCCGCCCCGGCATGGCCCTGACTTTTAACGGGTTGGCGCAGGGGTGGGCTGCCGACCGGCTGGCCGGGGCGGCGGTGCGTCACGACCTGACCGATCTGCTGATCGACACGGGCGAAATCCGGGCGCTTGGCACGCGCCGCTGGCCGGTGACTTTGGCCGATACGGCGGGGGCTGCCTATCGCCGCATTCGCCTGTGCGACCGGGCGGTGGCGACTTCTTCGCCTGCGGGCACGCTGATCGGGCCGCGCGGGTTGCCTCATATCCTTGCGCCGGGCGGGGGTGGGGTGTTGTGGGACACGATCTCGGTCAGCGCGGCGACTGCGGCAATGGCGGACGGGCTGTCCACCGCGCTGTGCCTGATGCAGCCCGATGCTGCCTGTGGGGCGCTGAGGCGTCTGCCCGGCTGCCGGATCGAGCTTGCCGTCCCAGCGCAGGGCGCGGAATTTTCGGGGAAAATGCCGGCCACCTGCCACGCTTGACTTTCATCAATGAACGACTCGTCCCCCGGGTCCAGTCAGGAAATATCTGACAATAACTGATGGGGACCCGCGTCATGAGCGACATCATGACCAAGAACATGGCCCGGAACGTCTTCTACGGCGGGTCCATATTCTTTTTTCTGGTCTTTGGCGCATTGACCATACACAGCCACATCTACGCCCGCACCAAGGCCGTGGATGAGGCCCAGCTTACGCCTTCGGTCGTTCTCGGCAAGCACGTGTGGGAACGTAACGCCTGTATCGACTGCCATACTTTGCTGGGCGAAGGTGCCTATTTCGCGCCCGAGCTTGGCAATGTCATGCGGCGCTGGGGCGTGCAGGACGATCCCGAAGCCGCTGTCGAGACCCTGCGCGGCTGGATGGAATCCATGCCCTCGGGGATCGAGGGGCGCCGCCAGATGCCCCGGTTCGAGCTGACGGATGAGGAATACCGGGCGCTGACCGATTTCCTGCTGTGGACCGGCACGATCAACACCCAGAACTGGCCGCCGAACGACGCTGGCTGAGGGGGAACAACGATGAGATATCAATCGCAACGCATCGCCTATGCGTATTTTCTGGTGGCCATGGCGCTGTTTGCCGTGCAGGTCACGATTGGCCTGATCATGGGCTGGATCTATGTCAGCCCGAATTTCCTGTCCGAGCTTTTGCCCTTTAACATCGCGCGGATGCTGCACACCAACAGCCTTGTCGTCTGGCTGCTGCTCGGGTTTTTCGGGGCGACCTATTACATCTTGCCCGAAGAGGCAGAGCGCGAGCTGCATTCGCCCCTGCTTGCCTGGATCCAGCTGGGCATCCTTGTCCTGGGCACGCTGGGCGTGGTCGTGACCTATCTTTTCGACCTCTTTCACGGGCACTGGCTGCTTGGCAAAGAGGGGCGCGAATTTCTTGAACAGCCCAAATGGGTCAAGCTGGGCATCGCCGTCGCGGCGGTGATCTTTATGTATAACGTCAGCGTCACCGCGCTGAAGGGGCGGCGGACGGCGGTGACCAACGTCCTGCTGATGGGGCTGTGGGGGCTGGTGCTTCTGTGGCTGTTTGCCTTTTACAACCCGGCGAACCTCGTGCTCGACAAGCAGTACTGGTGGTGGGTCATTCACCTGTGGGTCGAGGGCGTGTGGGAGCTGATCATGGCCGCCATCCTTGCCTTTCTGATGCTCAAGCTGACCGGCGTTGACCGCGAGGTGGTCGAAAAATGGCTTTATGTCATCGTCGCCACGGCGCTGTTTTCGGGCATTCTTGGTACCGGGCACCATTACTACTGGATCGGCCTGCCAGCCTATTGGCAATGGATCGGCTCGATCTTTTCCAGCTTCGAGATCGTGCCCTTCTTTGCCATGATGTCCTTTGCCTTCGTCATGGTCTGGAAAGGCCGGCGGGACCACCCAAACAAGGCAGCCCTGCTTTGGAGCCTTGGTTGCACCGTGCTGGCGTTTTTCGGTGCCGGGGTCTGGGGCTTTCTGCATACGCTGCATGGGGTGAACTATTATACCCATGGCACGCAGATCACCGCAGCGCATGGTCACCTGGCCTTTTACGGCGCCTATGTCTGCCTTGTGCTCGCGCTGGTCAGCTACACCATGCCGGTGCTGAAAGGGCGCGATCCCTATAACCAGGTGCTGAACATGGCCTCGTTCTGGCTGATGTCGGCGGGGATGGTGTTCATGACCGTGACGCTGACCTTTGCAGGCACGGTGCAGACCCATCTGCAGCGGGTCGAGGGCGGCCTTTACATGGACGTGCAGGACGGGCTGGCGCTGTTTTACTGGATGCGCTTTGGCTCGGGTGTCGCAGTGGTCTTGGGGGCGCTGCTCTTTATCTACGCTGTGCTTTTCCCGCGGCGCGAGGTTGTGATCGCCGGTCCGGTGCAGACGCACAGGGACGGCCATATGGAAACGGCCGGGTAAGCCATGAATGCGCATGTGAAACCCGCAGAAGGGAAGGGGGCGGATGTCCCCTTCTACCTGCCGCAGGGCGACGAGGTCGCGGTGTTCGAGGCCGCCGCCGCCCGTGATCTGCCGGTGTTGCTGAAAGGGCCGACCGGCTGTGGCAAGACGCGTTTCGTCGCCCATATGGCGGCGAGGCTGGGGCGGCCGCTTTATACGGTCGCCTGTCATGACGACCTGTCGGCGGCCGATCTGATCGGGCGCTATCTGCTGAAAGGTGGCGAGACGGTCTGGACCGACGGTCCCCTGACCCGCGCTGTGCGCGAGGGTGCGATCTGCTATCTCGACGAGGTGGTCGAGGCGCGCAAGGATGTCACTGTCGTCCTGCATCCGCTGACCGATGACCGTCGCATCCTGCCCATCGACCGCACCGGAGAAGAGATCGAGGCCGCGCCCGGTTTCATGCTGGTCGCGTCATATAACCCGGGCTACCAGAATATCCTCAAGACCCTGAAACCCTCGACCCGGCAACGTTTCGTGGCGATGGAGTTCGACTTTCCCGAACCCACCCGCGAGGCCGAGATCGTCACCCGCGAAAGCGGCCTTGATCCTGACCGCACGCTGGGGTTGGTGCGGCTGGCGGGCAAAATCCGCGGGCTAAAGGGCCAGGACCTCGAAGAAGGCGTCTCGACCCGGCTGGTGGTCTATGCCGCCAGTCTGATCGCCGGTGGCATGGCGCTGGACCGCGCCATCGAGGCGGCGATGATCGAGCCCCTGACCGACGAGGCCGAGGTCAGGCGCGGGCTGCGCGATCTGGTCGCGGCCATCTTTGGCTAAGGGGTCGCGGCATGGGTCTGCACCTTGAACCATGGGAGCCCGAGGAAACTGTCGGCAAGCTTTGGCACGTCTGGGCCAGCGGCTTTGGCGCCCCGCAAGAGTTCGATGATCAGGCGGTGGCGCTGGCCGAGGTTTCGGGCAGGCTTGCGGTGCTGTTTCGCGCTTTGGGCGGCGGCGCCTCGGTTGAGATCCGGCCCGCCGCTGCCCGTTCATCTGCGCATCGTATCGGCTGGCTGCGGCGGCTTGGCACAGTGGCCGAAACAGTCCCGCACGCAAGTTTTGACGGCGAAATCCTGCGCCTGCCCGAACGCCTGTCGGCCTTGCCGTCGCGGCAGGCGAACGGGGCGCTGTATCTGTGGCTTGCGGCCTGCGCGGCCCATGCTGACCTGACGCCTGCGTATGACGATCCGCTGTGCCGCGATCTTGCGCGGCTTGGTGCGGCCCGACGCGCGGTCGATGCCACGCTAAGGGACGCGCCGGGTCTGGCCGGACTTTACGCTGATCTGTCCCGGCTGGTCCTGACCCTGCGCCCCGTCGCCCCCCTGCCGCCCGCCGAGGCCGCAGTCGAGGCTTTGATACGTCATTTGCTTGGCGACCCCGCGCCTTTGCCGGGTCTGGCCCGTGACTGGCTGGCGGTGTTAGACGATCCCACGGCGCAGCGGGTCCCACGTGGCTATCGTCCGATGCGTCCCGTGGCGCTTTGGCCCGATCTGGCGCCGCCCGAGACGGCCGAGGCCGCCGCCCCCGGCGATGCGCCTGACGGTATCACCGCCGATCCGGCCAACGGGCGCATCTTTCGCGCCCGCCGACGGCAAAGCGATCAGCCCCAGCGCCGCGACAGCCTGATCCTGCATAAGTTTGAGGCTCTGCTGAGCTGGGCCGACCTGATGAATCTCAACCGGCATGTCGATGATGATGACCAGGATGATGCGAAGAAGGCGGCCGAGGATCAGGAAGAACTGGGCCTTGGCCAGGTGTCAAAGGCACCGGCGACGCGTTTGCGGCTGCATCTCGATCTTGCGCCCGAGGATGCGGATCTTGAGGCAGTCGCTGGCATTCATACCTATCCCGAATGGGACGCCCGGCGCGGGCGCTATCTGGCCAGCCATGTGCGGGTGCTGGAAAACCGCGCGCCCGAACAGGACGAGGCACCGCAGCCTGACCCCCGTGCGCAGTCGCGCATCCGCGCCGTGCGCCGCCAGTTCGAGGCTTTGCGCCCGGGACGCCTTACCACCACCGGCCACCGCGATGGGGATGATCTGGATGCCGAGCTGACCGTCCGCGCCGCCGCCGATCTGCGTGCCACCGGACAGGGCAGCGACCGCATCTGGCGCCAGTCCCGGCCGCTTGCTCGCAATCTGGCGGTGTCGATCCTGCTTGATGTTTCGCGCTCGACGGAAAGCGCGGTGACCGGGCGCGCCGTGATCGAGGTTGAGCGAGAGGCACTGGCGGCGCTGGCCTGGGGGCTGGACGCCTGCGGCGACCGTTTCGCGATCAACGCCTTTTCGTCGCTGAAACGCGACCGGGTATTTCTGAGCACCTGCAAGGATTTCGATGAACCAATGGGCGTCGCAGTCGAGCAGCGCATCGCCGGGCTGCGTCCACGCTTTTACACCCGGTTGGGCGCGGGCATTCGCCATGCCTCGGCCGGGCTTGCACGGCAGTCGGGTAGTCGCAGGCTGTTGCTGGTCATCACCGACGGCAAGCCCAACGACCTTGACCACTATGAGGGCCGCCACGGCATCGAGGACAGCGCCATGGCCGTGCGTGAGGCCCGCCGCGCCGGACACGCGGTTCATGGCATAACCGTCGACCGCGACGCGAAAAGCTGGTTTCCACGTATCTTTGGGCCCGGGGGCTTTTCCCTTGTCCCGCATCCAGACCGGCTGCTGGCGGCGCTGCCGGTGATCTACCGGCAATTGGTGCGCTGATGCGGATACAGGACCTTCCCGGAGAGCCGGTGATCTGGGTGCTGATCGCCTCGGAACTGCTGGTCTTTGCTGCGGCTGCTACCGCGATGGCGGCGGTGCGGCTGACCGATCCCGCGGGCTTTGCCGCCGCGCAGTCGCAGCTGCATGGATGGATGGCGGCGCTCAATACGGCGATCCTTGTCACCTCGGGCTTTTGCGCAGCCCTGGCCGAGCGTGCCTGCCGGCGTGGCGACCGCAGGCGGGCGCGTATGACGCTGGCGCTGGCGGCCTTGGGCGGGGTGGGCTTTCTTGCGGTCAAGATCGCCGAATATGCCGCCGACCTGCGCGCAGGCCTTGGCCTTGAAACCCACCCGTTCTTTACCTTTTACTATCTCATCACCGGTTTTCACGCCGCGCATGTGCTCTTTGGGATCGGGGTTCTGGCGCTGGTCGCAATCCGCCTGCGTGCCGAAGAGGTGCAGGCCGGCGCGGCCTTTTGGCATATGGTCGATCTTGTCTGGGTGCTGATCCTGCCGCCGGTTTATCTGCTGGGGTAGGGGATGGATCTGCATCGCATCTGGCTGACCCTTCTGGCGCTGACGGCGGCGACCACGGCCCTGTCTTTTGGCTCGGGCGCTGTGGTGGCAGCAGGACTGGTGGCGCTGGCTTTCCTTAAGGCCCGCGCGATCATGTCGGGTTTTCTGCACCTTGACCGCGCACCGGAGTGGAGGACGGCCTTTACCCTGCCTCTTGCGCTTTGGCTGGTGTTGATCTGGGGGCTTTACGCCTTATGATCCTGCGCGGCGCTAATCCATCGCCAGCGCGCGCAACCCGGCGATATCGGCGATGATAGCGCGGTTGGCCTCGACCTCGACCCCATGCTGACGCAGCCGGGCAAAGGCCCGCGACAGGCTTTCGGGCTGCATACCCAGGTGCCCGGCGATGAGACGTTTGTTATAGGGCAGGCGAACCTCGGCGCCGCCGCTTTCGGCATCGGACAGATCGGCCAGGAACTGCGCCACGCGCTGGACGCCGGTATGGGCCTTAAGCCGCTCGATCTGGTCCACCAGCCCCTGCAGATGCACAAAGGTCGATGCCAAAAGGCCGATGGCAAATTCCTGATTTTCCAGCAGGAACTGACGCAACCGCGCGCCGTCGATCTGCAGCAGCGTGCAGTCCGAGATCGCCTCGGCCGAGACCGGATAGGGTTCGCCGCGCAGCACCATCGCCTCGGCAAAGCTGCGGTTGCGGCCCAGAATCGCAACCACCGCCTCGGCCCCGCTGGGCGTCAGCCGGGACAGTTTGACGAAACCATTCAGGACGATGAACACCGAACGCGCCGGATCGCCCTGCAGAAAAATCGTCTCGCCCTCGCTATAGCTGCATCGCAGGGCGTCCTTTAGCAGCTTGTCGCGCATCTCGGGCGTCAGCCCGTTCAGCAGAACGGACTTTTTCACTGCTTCGGGCGGGGGGGCGCTCATCGTGACCTCTTTCACGGTTCGGCGAGTTTACAAGTTTCGCACGACCGCGCGCCAAGGGAAAGACCACGCGGACACGTGGCCTTGCCGATGCGTCACAATGACAGCCAGTGTTCGCGCAGGCTGAAGTCGGGGCCAAGCAGCACCAGATCCGCCGCGCGACCCGGAGCAAGCCTGCCATAACGGTCCTCAAGCCCAAGCAGTGCCGCCGGGATGGCCGAAGCCATGCGCAGTGCGCGCTCGGGTGCGATACCGACCTGACTGACCAGCAGCGCGATTGCCTGCGGCAGCGTCAGATCGGCCCCGGCCAGGGTGCCATCCGCCAGCGTCAGCCGCCCGTCACGGCGCAGCACCTTGCGGCCGCCCAGTTCCATCTCGGTCAGGTTGGTGCCGGCAAAGGCCATGCAGTCGGTGACCAGAAAGATGCCGTCGGGCCGTGCCGCCAGCGCCAGTCGCATGACCGCAGGATGGACATGGATGCCATCCGCGATCAGCCCCGCCGCCACATCCGAGGTCAGCACCGCCCCCGCCAGTCCCGGCGCGCGGTGGCCGATCTGGCTCATGGCGTTGAACAGATGCGTGGTGCAGCGGGCGCCCGCAGCAAAACCGGCCTGTGCCTCTTCATAGGTGCATTCGCTGTGGCCAAGGCTGACCACCGCGCCCGCCCCGGCAAGGGCGGCGATCTGCTGGGGGCTTGCTGCCGCGGGCGCAAGCGTCACCATCAGTGCGGGCAGGCGGCGGGCGGCGTCGCACAGCCGCGCCAGGTCCTCATCCGTCATCGGCCGGATCAGCGCCGGGTCATGCGCGCCCTTGCGGCGAGGGTCGAGATGCGGCCCTTCGAGATGCAGGCCCAGAAAACCCGGCACCTCGTTTTCGGCCGCAGCAATGCCAAGCGCGATGACATGGGCAGTCGCCTCGGGCGTGTCGGTGATCAGCGTCGGCAGCACCCCCGCTGTCCCAAGTGAGCGATGGGCGGCGCAGATGCGGCGCAGCCCATCGGCATCGGTTGAGCCGTCCAGCATCAGCCCGCCGCCGCCATTCACCTGCAAATCAAGAAAGGCCGGGGCAAGGATGCCTGTTACGGTACGGCGATCCCCCGCCGGGGCCTCGGCCTCGGGCAGGATGGCGGCGATCTGGCCGTCCTCGATCACCAGCGCATGACCGTCAAGAAAGCGCGTACCGTCAAAGATGCGCGCGCCCGTCAGAACCTCGCGCGTCATCACACCGTCTCCGTCACCTTGCGCAGATGCGGGGGCGTGTCAGGGTCAAAGCCGCGTCGCCGGGCCAGCCCCTCGATAAAGGCATAGAAACCGGCGATGGTGACCAGGGGCGCGACCAGCGGGTGCAGGTCGGGTACCGAGGGCAGGGTGACAGCGTTGTCGGCCTCGGTTCCCGTGACAAACACATCTGCGCCCTGTGCCGCCAGACGCTCGGCGGTGGCCCTGAGCTGGGGCAGCGCGGCGTCCTCGACCCCCAGCGCCAGCACCGGAAAGCCGGATCGGACGATGGCGGCGGGGCCGTGCAGCACCTCTGCGGCGGAATAGGCCTCGGCGTGGATGCCCGAGGTTTCCTTGAATTTCAGTGCTGCCTCGCAGGCGATGGCAAAGCTGGGGCCACGCCCCAGCACAAAGGCCGAGTTCGCCCGCGCAAGACGTGCCGAAAGCGGCGACCAGTCCAGCGTGATGGCCTTGCCAAAGGCCTCGGGCAAGGCGGCGACGGCGTCCTTGAGTGCGCTGTCTTCGCGCCATTCGGCCAGCAGCGACAGGCCCGCGAGCACTGAGCAGACAAAGGTCTTGGTGGCGGCGACGCTTTTTTCCTCACCCGCCTGCAGGGGCAGGCAATGGGCCGAGACCTGCGCCATCGGGCTGTCTTCGACGTTGGTGATGGCGATCGACAGTGCGCCGCCCTGACCCGAGGCGCGCATCATTTCGACCCCGTCCGGGCTGCGACCGGATTGTGAGATGCCGATACAGGCCGCTTTGCCCAGCCGCAGGGGCCGGCGATAGATCGACGCGATGGACGGGCCGACCGAGGCGACCGGCACCCCGGCCTCAAGCTC
This sequence comes from Paracoccus kondratievae, assembly GCF_009301415.1. GTDB lineage: Bacteria > Pseudomonadota > Alphaproteobacteria > Rhodobacterales > Rhodobacteraceae > Paracoccus > Paracoccus kondratievae. The sequence goes on from NZ_CP045072.1 coordinate 324,100, forward strand.
GATGGCGTATTTCAGATAGGTCGCGGCATGGTCCGACGAGCCGCGTGCCACGGTGACCAGCAGGTCGGGGTCCTTGCGGCGCAGGGCATTGGCAGCGTCCATGACCGCATCGCGCGAACGATCAAGGAAACGGGCGGTGGCCTCGGGGATCTCGGCCACTTCGCGCGCCATATGTGTCTGGCTCATCACGGGTTCCTTTCGCCTTCAGGGGCAAGTTTCAGTTCCACGGCAAAGTCATAGGCATCGCCGCGATAGAGCGAGCGGGTAAACTCGACCACCTTGCCCGAGGGCAGGTACGAGATACGTTCGATCCTTAGCCCGGCCACACCGGGGCTGACGCCCAGCAGATCGGCGTCCTTGGCGTTCAGATTGGCGGCCGAGATCCGCTGCACCGCCCGCACCGGCCGCAACCCGCGCGATTGCAGCACCGCGTATAGTGAATCGGTGACGCAATCGGGATCGGGCAGGATATCCTGGGGCAGCGAGGCGCGCTCAATGGCAAGCGGCACCCCGTCCGAGCTGCGTACCCGTTCCAGCCGGGCCACATGCGCGCCGACGCCCAGCCCCAGCGCCATCACCTCTTCGGGGGCGGGGGTGAACAATCCGCGCGCGATCCAGCGGCTTTCGACATTGCGGCCGCGCCGGGCCATGTCCTCGGTGAACGAGGTCAAAAGCGACAGCGCCTGTTCCAGCTTTTCGACCTTGGGCGCAACAAAGGTGCCCGAGCCGCGCTTTTGAATCACCTGCCCCGAGGCGACCAGCTCGGCCACCCCTTTGCGCACGGTGACGCGCGACAGGCCGGTCATCGTTGCCAGCTCTCGCTCGGACGGCAGGCTGTCGCCCGGTTGCAGCCGCCCCGAGGCGATGGCATCGGCGATCAACCGGTGCAGTTGCAGATACAGCGGCCCGCCGCCGGTTTCCTCAAAGGCCTCGGCGGTGAAAAGCTCTCCCATCACACCTCCTGCCGGGCAAGATGCAGTGCCCCGTCAAGGCCCGAGCCCTTGGGCGCGCGGATTGGCCACAGCCCCTGCAGCCGGTGGGCGTAATGCGCGCCAAGGCCGCCCAGAAATACCACCGGCAGGTCGCGGCCCGCCTGAAGGGTGTCGATCATGGCGCGGATCTCGGCCACGGCGCTGCCAAAAAGACGCTCGGCCGCCGGATCACCCCCGGCGACGATGCGCGGCGCGAAGATCGCGAACTCGGCCGGTCGTGCCCTGAGGCCAAATGAAATCACGCCCTCGATTCCGCCCAGCTCGTCCAGCACCGCCTGCAAAAGCGGGCTCATGGGCACGAAACCGTCTTCGGCGCGCAGGGCCTCGGATAACAGTGCCCGGCCCAGAACCGCGCCGCTGCCCTCATCGCCCAAAAGAAAGCCGCGTCCGCCGTATTGCCGCATCTCGCCACCGGTCTGGACAGCAAAGACCGAGCCGGTGCCCATGGCGGCGACGATCCCGTCATCGGCACCCAGCGCGCCGGTCGCTGCGGTGACGGCGTCGGTAACGATGCGCGTGCGGCGAAAGGGCAGCATGGATTGCAGGCTGAGCGCGGCGGCGGTGACATTCGCGCCTGCAAGGCCCAGCACCGCAGTCAGCTCATCCACATGGCCGCGCCCGGCCTGTTCCAGCGCCGCGCGGGCGGCGGCGAGGATATTGGCGCAGGCTGTCTTTACATCGGTCGAGATATTGGCAGGCCCCGATGCGCCCTCGCCGATAATCCGGCCCGAGCCGTCTGCAATAGCGGCGCGGCAGCCGGTTCCTCCCCCGTCAATGCCCAGAAAATATGACATGGCGACTCCCTTTGAACGGATGATACCAAAGCAATACCAAAAGGGAAGGGTAAATTTCAAAACCACTGGGAAACGTCAATTTCTGATATCTTATGCAGATGAGTCTTTACAAGTGGTATTGTTTTGGCATTATCGGTGAAACAGGGGGAATCACATGACCGCATCTGGCACCGAGGCAAGGCATCCGGCATCCGCAGGGCTTCACGCCCGTACGGGCGACGAGGTGCTGCGCATCCTGCTTGACGCGCAGGTGGCGGCGCTTGGTGCGCTGCGGCCTGCGTTGCCGGCCATCGAACGCGCGGCCGACGCTGCTGCCGGGGCGCTGCGCCAGGGCGGCAAGCTTGGCTATGCCGGGGCGGGTTCCTCGGGGCTGATGGCACTGGCCGATTGTCTTGAGCTTGCCGGCACTTTCGGCATCGCGCCCGAACGGACGCCGATGATGTTTGCCGGGGGCGCCGGGGCGCTTTTGCATCTGACCGGCAGTGTCGAGGATGATCCGGAACTGGCGCTTGCCGATCTGGACCGTTCAGGGCTGGGCAGGGGGGACGTGCTGCTGTGCCTTTCGGCCTCGGGGCGCACACCCTATGCGCTGGCGATCTGCACGGCGGCACAGGAACGCGGCGTGACCGTCGTCGGCCTGACCAATGTGGCGGATTCGGCGCTGCTCAGGATCGCAGATATTCCGGTCCTGATCGAGACCGGGGCAGAGGTTGTCTCGGGCTCGACCCGGATGGGGGCGGCAACAGCGCAAAAGGTGGCGCTGAACATGCTGTCGGTCCTGGTGGCGATCCGGCTGGGCCATGTTCATGACGGCTATATGGTCAATGTGGTTGCCGACAACATCAAGCTGGTCGATCGCGCAGCCCGCATCGTCGCCGCAGTGGCGGGGGTCGGGCGCGACGTGGCCGAAGAGGCTTTGTCGCGGACGGGTGGCGTGGTCAAACCCGCGATTCTGGTCGCGCGCGGCGCAACGCCCGAAGAGGCTGAGGCGCAGCTGACCGAAAATGGGGGCCTGCTGGCCCCTCTGATCTGATTTCAACCAGAGGGTCCGTGAGAGACCCGATGCCGAAGGGAGAAGACCATGACCAAGACCATCCGCCTGGCGCTGCTGGCCAGCACGATGCTGGGCACCGCCGCCTGGGCCGAGGACGTGACGCTGACCGTCGAAAGCTGGCGCAACGATGACCTTGCCATCTGGAAGGACAAGATCATCCCGGCTTTCGAAGCGGCGAACCCCGGCATCAAGATCAATTTCGCCCCCTCGGCCCCGCCGGAATATAACGCGGTGCTGAACTCCAAACTGGATGCTGGTTCGGCGGGCGACCTGATCACCTGCCGGCCCTTCGACGCCTCGCTCGAGCTCTTTAAAAAGGGCAAGCTGGCGGATCTGACCGATCTGGCGGCGATGGCCAATTTCTCGGATGTGGCGAAATCTGCCTGGCAGACCGACGATGGCAAGCAGACCTTCTGTGTGCCCATGGCCTCGGTGATCCACGGCTTTATCTATAACAAGAACGCCTTTGCCGAGCTGGGGCTTGAGCCGCCGAAAACCGAGGCAGAGTTCTTTGCCCTGCTCGACAAGATCAAAGAGGACGGGACCTATATTCCGATGGCGATGGGCACCACCGACCAGTGGGAAGCCGCGACCATGGGCTATCAGAATATCGGCCCGAACTACTGGAAGGGCGAAGAAGGCCGCAAGGCGCTGCTTGCCGGGACGCAAAAGCTGACCGATGAGGCCTGGGTCGCCCCCTTCCGTCAACTTGCGAAATGGAAAGATTATCTGGGCGATGGTTTCGAGGCCCAGACCTATCCCGACAGCCAGAACCTGTTCACGCTGGGCCGTGCCGCGATCTATCCCGCCGGCTCGTGGGAGATCGGGGTCTTCGGCCCGCAGATCGGCGGTGCGTTCGAGATGGGCGCTTTCCCGCCTCCGGTCCCGGCCGAGGGGGACAAGTGCTATATCAGCGACCACACTGATATCGGTCTGGGCCTGAATGCTGCGACCAAGCATCCCGAAGAGGCCAGGAAATTCCTGGAATGGGTCGGCTCGCCGGAGTTCGCAGAGCTTTATGCCAACGCGCTGCCGGGCTTTTTCTCGCTGAACTCGACGCCGGTCGAGATGCAGGACCCGCTGGCCAAGGAATTCGTGTCCTGGCGTCAGAATTGCGAACCGACGATCCGCTCGACCTATCAGATCCTGTCGCGCGGCACGCCGAACCTGGAAAATGAGACCTGGACCGCCTCGGCCAATGTCATCACCGGTGCCGAGACGCCCGAGGCTGCTGCCGAGCGGCTGCAAAAGGGCCTCGCCTCGTGGTATGAACCGCAGCAGAAGTAACCGTCTGCCGGGTCCGGGGGACCGACGCGATAATCGGCCGGGCTGTCTGGCCCGGCACAAGGCGGGGGGGCGAAACCCCCTGCACCCCCAAGGGTAGTTTCAACCGAGAAGGAGGGCGTCATGGCGCAGCGGAAAGCGTTTCGCTGGCATATCATGGTGTTTCTTGCACCTGCGGTGCTGGTCTATACCGCGATCATGATCGTTCCGCTGTTCGGGACGCTGAACCTGTCGCTGTTCAACACGACAGAAGAGGGGCGCGTCTTTGTCGGCCTGAAGAACTTTGCGACGCTGTTTGGCGATCCGCGCTGGTCTGAACGCTTTTGGAACGCCCTTGGCAACAACGCCTGGTTCTTTCTTGTCCATATGCTGGTCCAGAACCCGGTCGGGGTGGCGCTGGCGGCGCTGCTGTCCTCACCCCGGTTGCGCGGGGCCGCCTTTTACCGCACCGCGATCTTTATTCCGACCATTCTGTCGTTCGTCATCGTCGGCTTTGTGTGGAAACTGATCCTGTCGCCGATCTGGGGCATCGCCCCCGGCATGCTGGATGCCGTCGGGCTGAAGGGGCTGTTTGCGCCCTGGCTTGGCCGCGAAGGCTCGGCGCTGACGACGCTGGCGCTGATCTCGGTCTGGCAGTTCGTCGGCATTCCCATGATGCTGATCTATGCGGCGCTGCTGTCGATCCCCGACGAGGTGATCGAGGCGGCCGAGATGGACGGCGTCACCGGCTGGTCGCAGTTCTGGAAAATCAAGCTGCCGCTGATCCTGCCCTCGATCGGTATCATTTCGATCCTGACCTTTGTCGGCAACTTCAACGCTTTTGACCTGATCTATGTGACGCAGGGCGCACTGGCGGGGCCGAATTTCTCGACCGATATCCTTGGAACCTTCCTTTATCGGACGTTCTTTGGCTTCCAGCTCCAAATCGGCGACCCGCATATGGGCGCGACAATCGCCACCGCCATGTTCGGGATCATCCTGCTGGGCGTCAGCCTGTATCTCTTCACCGTCCACCGTCGGCTGCGCCGCTATCAGTTCTGAGGGGAAAGCATGAGCCAGGCCCGCAACTCAACTGCCCGCAGCCTTGCCGCACATGCGGTGCTGATCCTCTATACGGCGATCGCGCTGTTCCCGGTCTTTGTCGTGGTCGTGAACAGTTTCAAGAACCGGCGCGCGATCTTTGCCGATCCGCTGGCGGTGCCGACAGCCGACACATTCGACCTGATCGGTTATCGTACGGTGCTGGCGCAGGGGGATTTCTTTCTCTACTTCCAGAACTCGCTGATCGTGACGGTGGCAAGCCTGTTCTTTGTCCTGCTGTTCGGCGCCATGGCAGCCTTTGCGCTGTCGGAATACCGTTTTCGCGGCAATACGCTGACGGGACTTTACCTTGCGCTTGGGATCATGATCCCGATCCGGCTGGGAACGGTCGCCATCCTGCAAATGATGGTGGCATCCGGGCTGGTCAATACGCTGACTGCCCTGGTGCTGGTCTATACCGCGCAAGGGCTGCCCCTAGCCGTATTCATCCTGTCCGAATTCATGCGCGGCGTTTCGGATGATCTCAAGAACGCCGGACGTATCGACGGTCTGTCGGAATACACGATCTTTTTCCGGCTGGTCCTGCCGCTGGTCCGGCCCGCCATGGCGACCGTCGCCGTCTTTACCATGATCCCGATCTGGAATGACCTGTGGTTCCCGCTGATCCTTGCCCCAAGCGAGGCGACCAAGACCATCACGCTGGGCAGCCAGGTCTTTATCGGCCAGTTCGTCACAAACTGGAATGCGGTGCTGGCGGCGCTAAGCCTCGCGATCCTGCCGGTGCTGGTGCTTTACCTCATCTTCTCGCGCCAGCTGATCCGCGGCATCACCGCCGGCGCCGTCAAATGATCCGTCCCGCAGTAAGGAGACCCTGATGGGAGCCCTGACCCTTAGCCAAGTTACCAAGTCCTTCGGCGCCACCCAGGTCATCAGGGGCGTGGACCTCAATGTCGAGAATGGCGAGTTCTGCGTCTTTGTCGGTCCCTCGGGCTGCGGCAAGTCCACGCTCTTGCGCATGATCGCGGGGCTTGAGGATGTGACCTCGGGCGATGTCACCATCCATGGCGCGCGCGTCAACGATCTGGCCCCGGCCAGGCGCGAAATCGCGATGGTGTTCCAAAGCTATGCGCTTTACCCGCATCTGACCGTGCGCGACAACATGGGGCTGGCGCTGAAACAGGCCGGTACCCCGCGGGTCCAGATCGAACAGGCGACCGAGAAAGCGGCCGAGATGCTGGACCTTTCGCATCTGCTTGAGCGCCGCCCGGCCGAGCTTTCTGGCGGTCAGCGCCAGCGCGTCGCCATCGGCCGCGCCATCGTGCGGCGGCCCAAGCTGTTTCTCTTTGACGAGCCGCTGTCGAACCTTGATGCGGCGCTGCGCGTGCAGACCCGGATCGAGATTGCGCGCCTGCATCGCGAACTGGGCGCGACGATGATCTATGTCACCCATGACCAGGTCGAGGCGATGACGCTGGCCGACAAGATCGTCGTTCTGCGCGGTGGCGTGGTCGAGCAGGTGGGCCGTCCGATGGATCTTTACAACGATCCCGACAACACCTTCGTCGCCGGGTTCATCGGCAGCCCGCAGATGAACTTTCTCAAGGCTGGCAAGCTGGGGCTGCGCTCGGACACGCTGGGCATCCGCCCCGAACATCTTGAGCCGGGCAGCGGCCAGATCAGCGGCCGCGTCAGCCATGTCGAGAAGCTGGGCGGCGAGACGCTGGTCTATGTCGCCACCGAAGATCATGGCTTGCTGACCGTGCGCCAGTTCGGCGAACAGGATTATGCCGTGGATGAAGAGGTGGGGCTAAGCTTTGATCCGAACCGTGCCTTCCACTTTGACGCAGAAGGCAAGCGCCTGCGCTAGATGACCACAACGCCCGAGTGCTTGGCCTTGTGTTCGGGTTCGACATGGATCGTGATAAGCGCACCGGGCAGTTTTTGCTTCAGCGCCTGTTCGATCCGGTCACAGATGTCATGGGCGGCATCGACAGTGGTGCCCCCTTCGACCACCAGATGAAAATCGATAAAGGTGCGCGGCCCGGCGTGGCGGGTGCGCAGGTCATGTGCCTCGATCGCGCCGGTGGCGGTGTCCGAGATGGTGGCGCGGATATCGGCCAAAGTATCCTCGGACACGGCTTCGTCCATCAGGCCCGACAGCGACGAAGCCATTACCTTCCAGCCCGACCACAGGATATTCAGCGCAACCAATGCGGCAAGCGCCGGGTCAAGTACCGCCCAGCCGGTTATAACGGCCAGCCCAACCCCGGCGATGACCCCGATTGATGAGATCACATCGGACAGAAGGTGGTGACCGTCGGCGACCAGTGCCGGGGATTTCAGCTTTCGGCCCCGGCTGATCAGCACCCAGCACCACAGCCCGTTCAGGATGCTGGCCGCGCCGTTCACCAGCAACCCTTCCAGCGGGGCGTCCAGCATGCGCGGGTTCTGAAAGCCGTGCCATGCCTCGCGCAGGATCAGCAATGCGGCGACGATGATCATCACCCCCTCCAGCACGGCGCTGAAGAACTCGGCCTTGTGGTGGCCATAGGGGTGGCCGCGGTCGGCGGGCTTGGCCGCGATCCGGATCGCGATCAGTGCCGCGACGGCAGTCGCCACGTTCACCGTGCTTTCCAGCGCGTCCGACAGCAGCGCGACCGAACCGGTCATCCACCAGGCCAGCGCCTTCAGCGCCAGCACCACGATGCCGGTCAGGATGCTGCCAAGGGCGATTTTTTCGGTCGCGGACATGGGCGCGCTTCCTTTTCCGATTCCGTCGCCCGGCGGCTTTTACCCCTGATTGCAGGTGAGGCCAACCGCAACCGGCCCGAAAGGGGATGTATGGCTGGCTTGCAGAACCGTCGCGGTCTTGCTGTAAAACCACCACGTTCAGATGAGGGACATCCCATGCAGATCAGCACAACGCCCGAAATGTGGGTGGTGCAGCGCGAGCGGCGGCTGCGCATCCCCGAGATCGCCAATGCCGCCGCCGAGCTTGCCCCCGAGATCGGGCAGCAGATCAAAGACGCCGGCCTTGAGGTTGCGGGGCCGTGGATATTCATTGCGCAGAACTTGCCCAAGGATGGCGAGACCGAATTTGACTGGCGCATCTGCCGTCCGGTCGCCGCATCGGGCAGCGCCGTTGCCGGGCTGCACCACCTGCCGCCCGTACCTGTCGCCTCTGCCCTGCACGAAGGGCCGCTGGCGGCGCTGTTTTCTGACGGCTATGCGCCGCTTTTGGCCAAGATCTCTGCTGCGGGGCGCGCGCTTACCGGCGAAAGCCGCGAGATCTATCACGACTGGACCGGACCCGGGGCCGAGCGGCAAAAGATCGAGATCCAGTTCGGTCTGACACAGTAGCCCCACGTTACGGGGGATGTGAAACGGGGGCCCCGCAGGCCCCCGTATTCGTTTCATTCCGCCGGGATCGCTGACAGATCCTCGACCGGGGCAATGGGATGCTTCAGATGGGGCAGCATCTCTTTGGGGCAGACCTGCAGGAAATTCCGCCGCTCTTCTTCCCAGTTTTGCAGGATCTCGTCGGCACGGCGCGAGCCCGTCTCTTTCACGTGCATCTCGATCAGGCCCTTGAGCTCGGCTTCCCAATGGGGCTGGGTAACCGGGCAGAGCACCAGCGTTTCGGGGTTGATGTAGTCGCGTGCGATGCCCTCGGGGTCATAGAGATAGGCCATGCCCCCGGTCATGCCGGCGCCAAAGTTCGCGCCGATGCGGCCAAGAATCACTGCAACGCCCCCGGTCATGTATTCGCAACCGTTCGAGCCGCAGCCCTCGATCACCACCGTGGCGCCCGAGTTGCGGACGCCAAAGCGTTCGCCCGCCCGGCCAGCCGCGAAAAGATAGCCGGCGGTCGCGCCATAAAGCACGGTGTTGCCGATGATCGTGTTTTCATGGGCGACCAGCGGGCTGCCCATGGGCGGACGTACGACGATGATGCCGCCCGAGAGCCCCTTGCCGACGTAGTCGTTGGCATCGCCCGAGACCTCGATCTTCAGCCCCGGCGCGGCAAAGGCGCCCAGGGACTGGCCCGCGCTGCCGGTCAGCCGGACCGTCAGGTGGTCGGGCTGCAGCTTGTTGCGCATACCAAAGGTCTGCACGATCATCGACGAGGTCCGGGTCCCGACCGTCCGCTGGGTGTTCCGGATCGCATAGCTCAGCTGCATCTTCTCACCATCCGAGAAGAAGCGGCCAGCATCGCGGATGATCTCGGCATCCAGCGTGTCGGGCACGGCGTTGCGCGGCTTGGAGCGGTCATAGACGATCTTTTCCGAGCCATCGACGGTGATCAGCAGCGGGTTAAGGTCAAGGTCGTCCAGCGATTTGTCACCCCGGCTGACCTGGGTCAGCAGATCGGCGCGGCCGATGACCTCGTCCAGTGAGCGGGCACCGATGCTGGCGAGGATCTCGCGCACCTCGGTGGCGTAGAAGGTGATCAGGTTCACCACCTTGTCGGCCGAGCCGTTGAACATGGCCCGCAGCTTTTCGTCCTGCGTGCAGACGCCCACCGGACAGGTGTTCGACTGACACTGACGGACCATGATGCAGCCCATGGCGATCAGGGCGGCGGTGCCGATCCCGTATTCCTCGGCCCCCATCATCGCTGCCATGACGATGTCGCGCCCGGTACGCAGGCCACCGTCGGTGCGCAGCGTCACCCGGTCGCGCAGGCGGTTCATCGCCAGCACCTGATGCGCCTCGGTCAGACCCATCTCCCACGGCAGGCCCGCGAATTTGATCGAGGTCGCGGGGCTGGCGCCCGTGCCGCCGTTATGGCCCGAAATCAGGATGATATCGGCCTTGGCCTTGGCAACGCCCGCCGCGATGGTGCCGACACCGGACGAGGCGACCAGCTTTACCGTGATCTTGGCACGTGGGTTGATCTGCTTGAGGTCATAGATCAGCTGCGCCAGATCCTCGATCGAGTAGATGTCGTGATGCGGCGGTGGGCTGATCAGCGTCACGCCTTTGGTCGAGTGGCGCAGCCGGGCGATCAGCTCGGTCACCTTCATGCCGGGCAGCTGGCCGCCTTCGCCGGGCTTGGCGCCCTGTGCGACCTTGATCTCAAGCTCTTCACAGGCGTTCAGGTATTCGGCGGTGACGCCGAAACGGCCCGAGGCGACCTGCTTGATCTTGGCACAGGGGTTGTCGCCGTTCGGCAGCGGATGGCTGTGGGCCGGATCCTCGCCGCCCTCGCCCGAGTCGGACTTGGCGCCGATGCGGTTCATGGCGATGTTCAGGGTCATATGCGCCTCGGGCGACAGGGCGCCCAAAGACATGCCCGGGGTCACAAAGCGCTTGCGGATCGAGGTGATCGATTCAACCTCTTCGATCGGCACCGGCTTACCCAGCGGTTTGATATCCAGAAGGTCACGGATATGGATCGGCGGGTTCGCCCGCATGGTGGCGGTGAACTGCTTCCAGATATCATAGGACGCTTTCTCGCAGGCAAGCTGCAACAGCCGCATGGTGTTGGCTTCCCAAGCGTGCTTTTCGCCCGAACGACGCGCCTTGTAAAAGCCGCCCACCGGCAGCAGATCGACAAGCGGCGCGCCAAAGCCCTTGGCATGAGCCTCTTCCAGCTTGGCCTGAAGCCCGTGCAGACCGATCCCCGAGATGCGCGACTGCATGCCGGGGAAATATTCCGCGACCATCGCACGGCTCAGCCCCACGGCCTCAAAGTTCAGGCCGCCGCGATAAGAGCTGAGGACCGAAATCCCCATCTTGGCCATGATCTTCAGCAGGCCGGCGTTGATCGCCTCGCGGTAGCGGGTCATGACGTCGATCAGGTTGCCTTCCAGCAGGCCGCGCCCGATCCGGTCAGCCAGCGTGTCCTGGGCCAGATAGGGGTTCACTGTGGTCGCGCCGCAGCCGATCAGCACCGCAAAGTCATGCGGGTCCACGCATTCCGAGGACCGGACGTTCAGCGAACAGAAGGTCCGCAGCCCCTTGCTGGTCAGCCAGCTATGCACGGCGCTGGTCGCAAGGATCGTCGGTACGCCGACGCGGCTGGCCGAGATACCTTCGTCGGTCAGGATGATGTGACCGTGACCCGAGCGGACGGCATCCTCGGCCTCGGCGCGGATGCGGGCCAGCGCATCGGCCAGCGCGTCCTGCCCGCCATTGACCGGGAAGGTACAGTCGATCTGCGTTGCCTGATCCTGGAACATGCGGGTCAGCTCTTCGAACTCGCCATTGGCGAGGAAGGGGCTTTCCAGCATGGTGATCTCGGCATGGGTCGAGCTTTCCTCAAGCACGTTCTTGAGGTTGCCGAACCGCGTGCGCAGGCTCATCACCCGGCTTTCCCGCAGCGAGTCGATCGGCGGGTTGGTCACCTGGCTGAAGTTCTGGCGGAAATAGTGCGACAGCGGCCGGAACTGGCGCGACAGCACCGCAGGTGGCGTGTCGTCACCCATCGAGGCAAGCGCCTCTTTGGCGTCCTCGGCCATCGGCACCAGCACCTGTTCGATCAGCTCGATGTTGTAGCCAACGGCGATCTGGCGACGGCGCAGGTCTTCATCTTCGTGCAGGGCGGTTTCGGGCAGTGTCGCCATCAGCTCGGACGGCTGGACGACTTTTTCCACCCAGTCGCCAAAGGGCTGGCTGGCGGCCAGATGGTCCTTGATCTCGCGGTCGTGGTAAAGCTTGCCCTCGGCCATATCGACGGCGATCATCTGACCCGGACCAAGCGCGCCCTTTTCGCGCACAGTGGTTTCATTGACCGGGACCATGCCAGCCTCTGACCCCGCGATCAGCAGGTTATCGGCGGTCACGACATAGCGCAGCGGCCGCAGCCCGTTACGGTCCAGACCGCCGCAGACCCAGCGCCCGTCGGTCATGGCCAGCGCCGCGGGACCGTCCCATGGCTCCATGATCGAGTTGCAATAGGCGTACATATCCGCCCATGCCTTGGGCATGTCGGTCGTCGCTTTGGACCAGGCCTCGGGGACAAGGATGGTCTTGGTCATCGGCGCATTGCGGCCCGAACGGACCAGCACCTCGAACACCGCATCAAGCGCCGCCGAGTCCGAAGAGCCGCCGGGGATGATCGGCTTGATATCCTCGGCCATGTCGCCAAAGGTGCGGCTGGCCATGCGGATTTCATGGCTGCGCATCCAGTTGACGTTGCCTTTCAGCGTGTTGATTTCGCCGTTATGGGCCAACATGCGGAAGGGCTGGGCCAGCCACCATTGCGGGAAGGTGTTGGTCGAATACCGCTGGTGATAGATCGCAAAGGCGCTTTCGAACCGCTCATCCTTGAGGTCGGGATAGAACTCGGCCACCTGCTCGGCCAGCATCATGCCTTTGTAGATGATGCTGCGGCACGACAGCGTGCAGATATACATGCCCGCGATCTGAGCCGCCACCGCCGCTTTCTCGATCCGGCGGCGGATGATGTACAGTTCGCGCTCGAACTGCTCGTCGTCGATGTCCTTTTCGCAGCGGATCAGGATCTGTTCGATCTCGGGGCGGGTGGCGTTGGCCTTTTCCCCCAGAACCGAGGTGTTCACCGGCACATGCCGCCAGCCATAGATGTAATGGCCCATGCGCAGCACTTCGGATTCCACGATGGTCCGGCAGCGTTCTTGTGCGGCGAAATCGGTGCGTGGCAGAAAGACCTGGCCGACGGCGATCAGCTTGTCATTGTCGGGCTCATGCCCCGTGCGGCGCACCTGATCGTAAAAGAAGGGCACCGGGATCTGCACATGGATGCCCGCGCCATCGCCGGTCTTGCCATCCGCGTCCACCGCGCCGCGATGCCAGATTGCCTTCAGCGCATTGATGCCGCTTTCGACGACCTTGCGGCTGGCCTTGCCGTCGATGCTGACCACCAGCCCGACGCCGCAGGACGAATGTTCATCCTCGGCACGGTAGAGGGAGTGTTCCGCCATCCAGTCGCGGCGGGCCTGTTCCTGCTGTTCCCAGCTCGTCATGTCACAGTCCTTCACGTCCGTGCCTCCTTCAAAAGCTGCCTCAGGATGTCGGCCCCCTCGCCGCCCACCATCTGCAGGTCGCAATCATATTCCGGTGTGGTCGAACCAAAGCCGGGGTGTCCCGGGAACGCGAAGGTTACCGGACTGTCGTTGGTCTGCTGCACTGCGCCGGTCCAGTCCTCCGAGGTCTCAACGCCCCCGTAGAACCGCCCTTGCGTGCGGCTGATGAATTGCTGGCCACGGCGCCGGATCAGCACCTGCCCGGATTCGCTGTAGGTGGTCAGCTCGAACCGGGTGACATCCAGCGCCATGCCGTCGATCTGCACCTTTTCGCCCGTCAGTTCGTCCTGACCGACGTGGTGCAGCCGCTCGCCGCTGTTTGAGCGGGTCCAGAAGTCGAAATCGTCCTGGCCGCTGCGCAAAAGCGTGCTGAACGAGGCATGATCCTCGGCCTCGTCCTCAAGCACATCGGTCAGGCCGGTACGCAGGTCGGTGCTTTCCATCCAGCGCGTCTCGCGGTCGATGCGCGACTGAAAGGTCGCCCCTTCCTGGGTGAAATAGGTCACGCGCTGGTCGCCTGGCGCGTCCGAGTCGCAACGATAATGCTGCGAGACGGTACAGCCGCGGTTTTGCACCGTGACCTCAAGCTTGCAGCCCGAAGGCGGGGTGAAATTCGCCGCCGCCGCCGGTCCTGCGGGCAGCAACAGCCAGATCGCCATACCTGCCGCCAGCGCCATGGCGCCGGCCGGCCGGATGGGGCAGGAGTGCTGCGCCTGTGTCCTGAAGGAATATATCCGCATGGTCCGCCCCCTTATTCCGCAGCGACCCGGGCAGCGCCCGAGAGATAGCTGACGATGCTGTCGGCGGCCTCGCGCCCGTCGCGGATTGCCCAGACGACCAGTGAGGCGCCGCGTACGATATCGCCCACGGCAAAGACGCCGGGCAAGCTGGTCTGATGGGTCTGGTAATCGGCCTTGATCGTGCCCCAGCGCGTCACCTCAAGCCCGTCCACGCCCCAAAGACGCGGCAGCTCCTCGGGCTCAAAGCCCAGGGCCTTGATGACCAGTTCGGCGGGTTCGTCGTAATCGGCACCCTCGATCAGTTCGGGACTTTGCCGGCCCGAGACATCGGGCGCGCCCAGCCGCATCCGCTGCACGCGAACGGCGCTGATGGTCGGAACCTCGCCCGTGTCGTCAACATCGCGTTCCTGCGCAACCATCGCCTCGCCCGTGACATGGCCGGAGAAGGCGCCGGGGGCCGAAAGCCAGACGAATTCGACGCCTTCCTCTTCGGCGTTCTGCACTTCGCGCTGGCTGCCGGGCATATTGGCCCGGTCGCGGCGATAGAGGCATTTCACCGATTGCGCGCCCTGACGGATGGCGGTGCGCACGCAATCCATGGCGGTGTCGCCGCCGCCGATAACGATGACGCGCTTGCCCTTGGCGTTCAGCTCTCCGTCCTCGTAATCGGGGATCTCGTCACCCAGATCGACCCGGTTCGAGGCGGTCAGATAGTCCAGCGCCCGCACCACGCCCCGCGCGGCGGCATTGTCGATGTCCAGATCGCGGGTCTTGTAAACGCCGGTCGCGATCAGCACCGCGTCATGTTTGCCGCGGATCGCGTCAAAGCTGATATCGGTGCCCACATCGACGTTCAGAACGAATTCGACCCCGCCTTCGGCCAGTTGCCGGGTGCGACGCTCGACCACGTGCTTTTCCAGCTTAAAGCCGGGGATGCCATAGATCAGCAGCCCGCCGGCGCGGTCGTGGCGGTCATAGACCGTGACCTGAAAGCCCATGCGGCGCAGGCGGTCCGCTGCGGCAAGGCCACCCGGGCCGGCGCCAATGATGCCGATCGACTCCGAACGCTCCTGAGCCGGGGTGATCGGTGCGACCCAGCCCTCTTCCCATGCGGTGTCGGTGATGTATTTCTCGATCGCGCCGATGGTGACGGTGCCATGGCCCGATTGTTCGATGACGCAATTGCCTTCGCACAGCCGGTCCTGCGGGCAGATGCGGCCGCAGATTTCGGGGAAGGTGTTCGTCTCCTGGCTGCGCAGGTACGCTTCCCGGGTGCGCCCCTCGGCGGTCAGGCGCAGCCAGTCCGGGATGTTGTTGTGCAGCGGGCAGTGGCTTTGGCAATAAGGCACGCCGCATTGGCTGCACCGGCTGGACTGCTCCTTGGCCTTGGCATCGGCGAATTCGCGATAGATTTCGTGGAAATCTCCCGAGCGGGATGCCGCGTCACGTTTTTCGGGCATCTCGCGCCCAATGGTGACGAATTTAAGCATCTTCTGCGTGGCCATGGCTGCGCGTCCTTGGATGGCGAGGGAATTCCCCGCCTGATACGGCAGCCTGCAGTCAAATAAAAGTCAGCAATACTGACTCATTTAACGATTTTCCGGTCTGAGCGCGATTTTTTATCGCTGAGCGGCAGGAAAATAGGTCAACATTGCTTACCATCCAGCCTGTAAAGCCAGTAAAACCACGACTCCGACCACGATTCGCCACCAGGCAAAGAAGCCATAGCCATGGGCCGAGACATAATTCAGCAGCCCGCGGACCACGACGATGGCGGCCAGAAAGGCGCAAACAAAGCCGATGACGATGTTTCCGGTCGCAGCGGCGTCCAGAACATCGCGGTTTTTGTAGAGGTCAAAGACAAAGGCGCCCAGCATCGTCGGCATGGACAGGAAAAAGCTGAACTCGGCCGCAGAGCGTTTGTCCGCCCCCAGGAGCAGCGCCCCGACGATGGTCGCGCCCGAACGTGAGACGCCGGGGATCATCGCCAGGCACTGGATAAAGCCGATCTTTAGCGCCATTGGCAGCGGAAAATCTTCGGCTGCGAAATAGCGCGGGCGCGAGGCCAGCCGGTCCACGAACAACAGCACCACGCCCCCGACGATCAGCATCGTGGCGATAAGGGCTGGGGTCTCGAACAGGATCTCCTTGATGATCTTGTGGGTCAGGACCCCGATCACCGCGGCGGGCAGGAACGCCAGCAGCACCGCAAGGATAAAGCGGCGTGCCTGCGGGTCATGCGGGGCGGCAGAGAAAATCCGCCACAACCGCCCGGCATAGACGCCAAGGATGGCAAGAATCGCGCCCAGCTGGATCAGCACTTCGAATGCGCGGCCGGGCGAATCAAAGCCCAGAAAATGCCCGGCAAGCAGGACATGACCAGTCGAGGACACGGGAATGAACTCGGTCAGCCCTTCCAGCAGACCGAGTGCGGCAGCGACAAGAGTGTTATGATCCATCAGCTGTTGCGCAGGTTTTTCGCCGAGGCCGTGATCGCCTCATATTGGCCGGTCGGGCGGAAGCGCCAAAGATAGCCCTCGATGATCGGGGGCGCGGCGGTCGGTTCGATGCCCAGATCGGCAAAAGTCCTGACCTTGCCCGAGACACGGTTCGGCTGACGCAGCTGCCGCGCCTGATCGCGGGTCAGCACCCGGTTTGTCAGCAACCCGCCGCTGACGACCTGCACGGTGTCCAGCGCAAAGCCCATCAGTCCGGCCAGCCAATGCGGCACGCCGATGATTGCGCGGCGGCGTGCAGTGGCGGTCAGCACCTGCCGGGCGACATCTCGCATGGTCAGAACATCGGGGCCGCCAAGTTCATAGATGCCCGATCCGGCCTCGCCCGAGGCGGCCATGACGGCGGCGCGGGCCACGTCCAGAACATGGACCGGCTGTACCTCGGTCCCCGCGCCCGGCACGAACAGAAACGGCCCCAGACGGGTCAGCGAGGCAATGCGGTTATAAAAGCGGTCATCGGTCCCAAAGATGATCGAGGGGCGCAGGATCACCGCATCGGGGCGATGGGTCAGCACCTTGGCTTCACCCCGGCCTTTCGAGGCTGCGTAATTGCTGGCGGCGTCGGGATCGGCGCCCAGGGCCGAGACATGGACGAAATGTTTCACCCCGGTCTCGGCAGCGATGCGGGCGACACGGCCCGCCGCCTCTTCGTGAATGGCGTCGAACGTGTTCTTGCCCTCGCGGACCATAATGCCGACGCAGTTGATCACCGCATCCGCATCCGCCATGCAGGCGGCGACGGACATGTCGTCGCGGACGTTGCAGGGTACGGGTTCGACCTGACCGGGGGCACCATAGGTGCGGACGACTCCGGCTTCATAGGGGCGGCGGACGGCGACACGGATGCGCCAGCCCTCGGCGGCCATGATCCGGGCGATCTGCCGGCCCAGGAATCCAGAGCCGCCATAGATGGTGACAAGCTTGGCTGTGGACATGCGTCGCTCCCTTCGTGGCGTGCTTGCCCGTTCAATAGCCAAGCCTGTCGCCAGCGGCAAGCCGTGGCCGCAGCCCTGCGACGATAGCGTCCGCGACCCGCAGCGCATTTGCCGCGATGGTCAGGCTGGGATTGACCCCGTTCGAGGTCGGCATGAATGACGAATCGCTGACATAAAGGTTGTCTATCCCGTGCACGCGGCAATCACGGTCCAGCACGCTGGTCGCCGGATTGTCGCCAAATCGCAGTGTCCCGCAGGGATGGGCAAAGTTAAGCTGGGGCGTCGTGCCCATGAACATCGCGCGATGTGGGCGAAATGCGGCCCGCATCGCCTTGCGGAATGCGGCCCGTCGCGCCCGCAGCTCGTCCGAGATGTCATAGCGAAAGCGCAGGCGGTCGGGGTCCTGCGGATCAGGCAGCACGCGGTTATGCGCATAGGGCAGGTCCTCAAGGACGCCGACAAACAGCTTGGCGCGTCCCAGAATCCGCGCTGCGATCATCGCGGGCAGGCGCAACCCGTGGCGCAACGCGCGCAACCGGCGCAGCGCCGACTGGTCGAAACGTCTGTTCAGCGCATGTAAAATCTCGCCATATCCGGCAGTAAGGCCCATGGATTGCACCGTGCCAAAGCGCTGACCATCCATGAAATAGAGGTCGCGTATGCTGACCGAGCGAGCCTCTCCGTTTTCGTCGCGGCCAAGAGCGGCCCAGATGGCGATGATCTCGCTAAGGTGAAACATCAGGTTACAGCCGACCATGCCGTTACCATTGCCAAGCCCTTGCGGCCAAATCTCGCTGCCCGAGCGCAGCAGAAGTGACGGTGAGCCAAGCCCCCCCGCTGCTAACACATAGGTTCGCGCCCGCAGGGTGAATTCCTGTCCGTCCCGGCGGCAAACCAGCCCTTGGACGTTGTGGTGACCGGCCTTGATCCGCATGACGGTGCAACGGTCGATCAGCGTGGCGCGACCAGTCTCGATCGCCGGCAGAACCCCTGCGGTACGGCCATCCATCTTGCAGCGACGCGGACAACGGCGGCCAAAGCAGCTTTCACATCCCGGCAGAAAGCGCGCTGCCATATGGGTGCGATAGGGGTGCATTCCGGCGCGATGCAGCGCCTCGATCAGCGCCGCGTCCGACGGTGGCAGCGGCAGGCCCGGTGGCAGCAGGTCGGATTTCTCTTGCGCAAGGGGATCGCTTTCGCCGCTGACGTGAAAATATTTTTCGGCCAGAGCGAACCAGGGCAGCATCTCGTCATAACTGACGGGCCAGCCACCGGTTGGGTGGGGCAGCGTCTGGGAGGAATCGAGATCGTGCCGCTCGGGGCGTTCCAGCGTCGCGGCGTAATAGGCCGAGGTGCCGCCGACCCCGGCGCCGATCATGCCGTCAAGTTCGCACCAGTTGCCGTCAAGCTGCGCCTCAAGCAACCGCGGCCACGCTCCGTTTGCCAGACGTTTTTCGGGATCATGAGTGTCGATGCCAAGTGCTGGCAGGGGGGCATCGCCCAGATCGGGGCCCTTTTCGACGAACAGCACCGACAAGCCCGCTTCTGCCAGATGGCGGCCTGCGGTGCCTCCGCCGATTCCCGTGCCGATCACGATGACATCCCATTCTTGGCGCGTCAGTTCGTCCATGAAAGTTCCATCAGGCGGCGGAGATCGCGGGCCATGCCCCTTGGTCGAGGTTTTGTAGCCTCGTGCGATTTGCCTCAGCAAGCTGGCCGAATGGACAGGATTTCCGGCTGTCCCTGCGCGATTTCGCAGCTGCAGCATGACCTGCGCAGCATCCGCATCACGGGCGGGGCGAAAAAAGATGATGGCAGTGCGAAGATTCTTCGTCACCCCCGTTGACACCTCCCGCGGCTGGCCTTAATCACCCGGCTCACGCGACCTGCCCAGGTGGCGGAATTGGTAGACGCGCACGGTTCAGGTCCGTGTGCCGCAAGGCGTGGAGGTTCGAGTCCTCTCCTGGGCACCATAACAAAAGCCGCGCAAGCCTTTGGGTTTGCGCGGCTTTTGCGTTTCAGGCCAGACTGCCATACCTCTTGTGCCCATGCGCGGCCCACGCTTAGCGTGCCTTCGCCTTGGATCCGAAAAAGGTGCGTTGCTGCGACTGCGATGCGTTACGCCGAGAAGAATGGGGAAGAACGCCCGATGATACCGCGTTATGGAACGCCGCCCGGTCGCCGCGCCTATCGCCTGCGTCCGGGCGCCTATGCTCTGCTGATCCGGGATGGCGCGGCCTTGCTGACCTTTCAGCACGCACCCGAGCCGGAGTTTCAGCTGCCGGGCGGCGGCATAGACCCCGGCGAGTCGGCATTGGCTGCGCTGCACCGTGAGGTGCGGGAAGAGACCGGCTGGCGTATCGGGTATCCGCGCCGCTTTGGGGCCTATCGGCGTTTTTGTTACATGCCGGATTACGGTTTCTGGGCCGAAAAGCTGTGCAGCATCTGGCTGGCCCGTCCCGTTGCCCGGCTCGGCACACCTTCGGAGCCGGGCCATGAGGCGCATTGGGTGCCCTTGGCCCAAGTCACAGGCCTGTTGCCCGACCCTGGGTCGCGGGCCATGGTTCGGGCGGCATTGCGCAGGTTCGGGGTCGCGGGCTAGCTGCAAGACGCGCCCTCGCTTCGCCGTTCGACCAGCACGGCCGAGATGTCGTCACTTCGCTGGCCACTGCTGTAATGTGCTGCTGACCAACAGATTGATTCCAACAACGCGTCGCCATGCAGCGTCGCATTGGTGCGCAGGATGGCGTGCAAACCTTCTTCTCCCAAGGGGTCGCCGCGGGCGTTTTCGCATTCGGTCAGCCCGTCCGAATAGATGAACAGCCTGTCCCCAGGGGCGAGTGTGACTTGCAATTCCTCATAATCGGCCTGCGAAAAGACCCCGATGGGCAGGCCCCCTTGCCCGATGGATTCGATCCGCCCGTCAGCGCGCTGCACCATCGGATGGGGATGGCCCGCCTGCACCAGCCGCAAATGCCCGGTCCACAGGTTCAGATCGGCATAGATCATGGTGAAATACGATTCGATGCGCAGTTCATCGAGCATCAGCGAGTTCAGCAGGCGCATGACCTCGACCGGGGGCTTGGGATCGCAGCCCCCGCTGTCAGAGGCGCGTATTGCGACGTTCTGATGGTTTGTCCCCGAAAGCAGCGCCGCCAGACGGGCGCAAAGCAGGGCCGAGGCGACCCCGTGTCCCGCCACGTCCAGTGCAAACAGCCCGACCCGTCCCGCGTTGATTGGAAAAAAGCCGACAAGATCGCCACCAACATGGCCGGCGGGCCGCATCAGCAGCGACAGGTCGAAATCCCCAAAACTGCCGTGGCATTCGCGAACCAGCCCCTGTTGCAGGCGTTGTGCCTCACGCAGGTCGCGTTCGATTGCCGTCTGGGTCTCACGCAGCTTGGTCAGTGCAGCGGTAAGGCGGGTGTTGGCGCTGCGCAGCTTTTCCTCCATGCGCAGGATGCGCTCGCTGGCTGCAAGCCGCGCCAGCAGCTCGGCCCCCGAGACCGGCTTGGTCAGGAATTCGTCGGCACCGGCGCGCAGACCTTCGGCAATGTCCTTCTTGTCGTTGCGCGAGGTCAGCAGGATGAAATAGCCGTACCGGTCCGATTGCATGGCACGGAAACGGCGGCAGAATTCAAGCCCGCTATGCCCGGGGATCATCCAGTCCGAAATCACGATGTCCGGCCGTCGCTCAAGGCAGAGGCGCATCGCTTCACGGCTGTTTGCGGCCTCTGCCACCTGATAGCCTGCGCGGGTCATCTGGACCGCCAGTGTCCGCCGCTGTGCCCGGCTGTCATCGACAATCAGCACCAGCCTTTGGGTCTGGGGCGCAGGATTCGGTGCATGGCCATCAGCGATCATCATGCTGACGGGTTTAGCTCCACCGGGCTGAATGTTCGGTTAATTTATACCATTTTCAGTATTAACCGGATGTAGACGGATTCGCTGTTACGAAGGTCGCGTGATTCTGTCGGAGGGTGTCCGTGCTGGACTGGAACCGTATCAACGAACTGCGTGACGAAGTCGGTGATGACGAGTTTCAGTTGATTCTGGAGCTGTTTCTGGACGAGGTCGAAGGGGTCATTATGCGCTTGTCGCCTCTGGATGCGCTGCGCCTGGAAACCGATCTGCATTTCCTCAAAGGCTGCGCCTGGAGCCTGGGCTTTGCGGTTTTCGGCTGTCTTTGTGACGCGGGTGAGCGTCAGGCGGCCGAAGGGCACCCGGAAAAGGTCGATGTTGAGGCCTTGCTTGCCTGTTACTCGGAATCAAAACAGGCGCTGATGGGCCGGTTTGGCGGGACACGGCGGACCTGTCAGCAAGGCGGCCGTGTCTGAGATGCGATTAGATCAGGAATTCCGCCAGTACCGGATCACGGGTGATGTCGCGATAGCCGATCCCCGCAGCCTCCAGCCGCTCGCGCAGCCGGTCGAGGTTTTCGGGGGCCGTAGTCTCGATACCGATCAGGACCGAGCCAAAGTTGCGGGCCGATTTCTTAAGATATTCAAAACGGGCGATATCGTCCTCGGGGCCGAGCAACTGCAGGAAATCACGCAGCGCGCCGGGGCGCTGGGGCATACGCAGAATGAAATACTGCTTGAGTCCCGAAAATCTCTGGGCGCGCTCTTTGACCTCGGGCAGGCGCTCGAAATCGAAATTCCCGCCCGAGCACAGGCAGACCACGCGTTTGCCTGCCAGATCGGGCATGTCGCGCAGCACGTCGATGGCAAGCGCCCCAGCAGGTTCCAGGACGATCCCTTCGATGTTCAGCATTTCCAGCATAGTGGCGCAGATGCGGTCTTCGGGCGCGGTATGGACATCGTTCGCCGCAAAGTGCGACAGGGCGCGGAAGGGCAAATCACCGATTCGCGCCACGGCGGCGCCATCGACGAAATTATCGACCGAGGGCAGGGTGACGGGCGCGCCCGATTGCAAGGCCTCGCGCAGGCTCGCGCCCCCTTCTGGCTCGGCGAATTCGGCGCGGGTCCGGGGGGCCAGCTCGCCAAACAGCCGGGTGACGCCTGCGGCAAGCCCGCCGCCGCCGACCGGCAGGATGATCAGATCCGGCGCCCCGCCAAGCTGGTCCAGAAGCTCCAACCCGACTGTGGCCTGGCCCTCGATGATGTCTGCATCGTCAAAGGGCGAAAGAAAGGTCGCGCGTTGGGCGCGGGCAAAGTCCTGCGCAGCGGCCAGCGTCTGGTCGAAATAGTCGCCTGCAAGCACGATCTCGATCGCATCGCCGCCAAAGATGCGGGTCTTGTCGATCTTTTGCTTCGGCGTGGTGACCGGCATGAAAATCGTGCCCTTGGTGCCGAAATGGCGGCAGGCATAGGCCATGCCCTGGGCATGGTTGCCGGCGCTGGCACAGACGAAATGCCCCTTTGCCCCGCCGCTGATCTTGCGCATGGCGTTGAAGGCGCCGCGCAGTTTGTAGCTGCGCACGGGTGTCAGGTCTTCACGCTTCAGCCAGATTTCGGCCCCGTATTTGGCCGAAAGGTGGTCGTTCTTTTGCAGGGGCGTCGGCTCGAAGAGGTCGCGCAGCGCGATCTCTGCCTGGCGGACAGAGGCGGCAAAGTTTTCCATGAATTCGCGAATGACCCGTTTTTTCCCGATTGGCAAGAGAGAACAGGGGCTGATAGCCCTATCAAAACGGGTACGATGGCACGGGTAAAGGGCGTTTTGTCGTGCTCCTCTTGTGACACACCGCGAATGATCCTATTCCCTGCCGAAATTCCATTGGGGGTTATCTGCATGTCCGACGCGCCGAAGAAAGTCGTCCTTGCCTATTCGGGTGGGCTCGACACCTCGATCATCCTGAAATGGCTGCAGACCGAATACGGCTGCGAGGTCATCACTTTTACCGCCGACCTTGGCCAGGGCGAAGAGCTGGAGCCGGCGCGCCAAAAGGCCGAGTTGCTGGGCATCAAGCCGGAAAACATCCATATTGTCGATGTGCGCGAAGAATTCGTGCGCGACTTTGTTTTCCCGATGTTCCGCGCCAACGCGGTCTACGAGGGGCTGTATCTGCTGGGCACCTCGATTGCGCGCCCGCTGATTTCGAAACATCTGGTCGATATCGCGCACCGTCACGGTGCAGATGCCGTCGCCCATGGCGCGACAGGTAAAGGCAACGACCAGGTGCGGTTCGAACTGTCCGCCTATGCGCTTGACCCCTCGATCAAGGTGATCGCGCCGTGGCGGGAATGGGACCTGACCTCGCGTACCAAGCTGATCGAATTCGCCGAGGCGAACCAGATCCCGATTGCCAAGGACAAACGCGGCGAGGCCCCGTTCAGCGTCGATGCCAACCTGCTGCACACCAGCAGCGAGGGCAAAGCGCTTGAAAACCCGGCCGAGGAGGCGCCCGATTACGTCTATCAGCGCACGGTCAGCCCCGAGGACGCACCCGACCAGCCCGAATATATCGAGATCGGCTTTGAGCGTGGCGATGCCGTGTCGATCAATGGCGAGGCACTGTCGCCCGCCACCCTGCTGACCCGGCTGAACGAATACGGCCGCACGCATGGTATCGGCCGGCTCGACTTTGTCGAGAACCGCTTTGTCGGGATGAAGTCGCGTGGCATTTACGAAACCCCCGGCGGCACGATCCTGCTAGAGGCCCATCGCGGTATCGAACAGATCACGCTGGACAGCGGCGCGGGCCACCTCAAGGACTCGATCATGCCGCGCTATGCCGAGCTGATCTATAACGGTTTCTGGTTCAGCCCCGAGCGTGAGATGCTGCAGGCGCTGATCGACAAAAGTCAGGAACATGTGACCGGCACCGTGCGGCTCAAACTCTATAAGGGCAGCGTTCATACGGTTGGCCGCTGGTCGGATCACTCGCTTTATAGCGAACGTCACGTCACCTTCGAGGATGACGCCGGCGCATACGATCAGAAAGATGCGGCGGGCTTTATCCGGTTGAACGCGCTGCGGCTCAAGCTGGTCGCGAACCGGAACGCGCGGTTCAAGTAACCGCAGCCAGATCCTTACCTCAAAGGCCGCGGACAAACCCGCGGCCTTTCATATGCTGGAACCTCGCCACTCCTGAAACGTTTGCCCCCAGCCAACGGTTCAGGGAGGAGCTTGCGATGACCGTACCCAAGAACACCGTCTGCATCTGGTATGACAAGGACGCAGAAGAGGCCGCCCGCTTTTACGCCGAAACCTTTCCCGACAGCGCTGTCACCGCAATTCGACGGGCGCCAAGTGACTACCCCTCAGGCAAGGCAGGCGATGTGCTGGTAGTGGAATTCACCGTCGCGGGCATTCCCTGTATCGGGCTGAATGGCGGTCCGGTCTTTCAGCATAGTGAGGCATTCTCGTTCCAGATCGCGACCGAGGATCAGGCGGAAACCGACCGTTACTGGGACGCGATCGTCGGCAACGGCGGCCAGGAAAGCGCCTGTGGCTGGTGCAAGGACAAATGGGGCATCTCGTGGCAGATTACTCCCCGAGTGCTGACCGAGGCACTTGCCGTCGGAGGGGATGAGGCGAAGCGCGCATTCGAGGCGATGATGCAGATGACCCGCATCGACGTCGCGGGCATCGAGGCGGCGCGGCGCAGCTGAGATCCGCTTTTCTTCGGACGCGGGCTGGGCCAAGATATCGCCATGACCCAAAGTTCCGCCATCCGCCCCGCCCATATTGCCATTGTCACCGTCTCGGACCGCGCCTCTCGCGGGGAATATGAGGACAAAGGCGGGCCTGGGGCCGAGGATTGGCTGCGCGCGACCATCACCTCGCCCATGATCGTCAGCCGCCGCATCATCCCCGACGGGCGCGAAACGGTCGCCGACTGTTTGCGTGACCTTGCCGATCATCAGGGCGCCGATCTCATTCTGATCACCGGCGGCACCGGCCCCGCCCCGCGCGACCAGACGCCCGAGGCTGTCGCAGATGTGATTGAAAAGGAGCTGCCGGGTTTTGGCGAAGAGATGCGCCGCGCCAGCCTGCGCGAGGTTCCGACCGCCATCCTGTCGCGCCAGACTGCCGGCATCCGGGGGGCTTCGTTGCTTATAACGCTACCGGGCAAACCCTCAGCCATCGCCACCTGCCTCGATGCGGTTTTCGCAGCAGTGCCCTATTGCCTTGACCTGATCGGCGCTGCCTGGATCGAAACCGACCCGGCGTACATCAAGGCGTTTCGGCCAAAGAAATAGACTCTGGCTGCACAACCAGATCGGCCGTCATAGATTCGCGCAGCACCACCTCGGCATTGCCCAGGTCGTTTTCCAGATGCGCCGTCACTTCGGCCGGCGAACGACTCAGCCCCTGCCAGCGCGCGGTCAGGCGGCGGCGCAACTCGTCCTGGGGCACATCCAGCATCACCGACAGATCCCAAAGTCCGGCCAGCTGTCGCCATGGCACGCGATCAAGCAGCAGGTAATTGCCCTCGACCACGATCAGCCGGGTTTCCGCTTCGACCCGCCCGGCACCGGCAATGGCCAGATCCCGCTCGCGGTCGAAAAGCGGGTAGATCACCTCGCCCCCGGTTTTCAGGCGCTCGATCAGCTTGACGAAACCGGCGGCGTCAAATGTCTCGGGCGCGCCCTTGCAGCTGCGTAAGCCATCCCGGTCCAACAGCCGATTGTCCAGGTGAAACCCGTCCATCGGAACCAGAACCGCGCCGGATAGTCTCGCAACCAGCTGCGCGGCCAGTGTCGACTTCCCCGAACCCGGCGCGCCTGCAATCGCGACCACCCGCCGACCGGGGCCCAACTGTGCAATCCGATCCAGTATTTCTTCCATGCAAAAATATCCCGGGGGGAGTCCAAAGGACGGGGGGCAGAGCCCCCCGCGACCACGCAACTCAGGCTGCCGTTGCCGCCTCGTCCGGTACCTTGGCGCCGGTCATAAAGGCAACTGCATCCGACATCGAATAATCCTGCGGCCGGATCACGCACAGCCGTCGGCCCAGCCGGTGAATGTGGATGCGGTCCGCGACCTCAAAGACATGCGGCATATTGTGGCTGATCAGGATGATCGGGATGCCGCGCGCGCGCACGTCGCGGATCAGCTCCAGCACGCGGCGGCTTTCCTTGACCCCCAGCGCTGCTGTCGGTTCGTCAAGGATCACCACTTTCGAACCAAACGCCGCGGCCCGGGCCACCGCGACGCCCTGACGCTGGCCCCCCGACAACGTCTCGACCGCCTGATTGATGTTCTGGATGGTCATCAACCCCAGTTCATTCAACTTTTCGCGGGCGAATTTTTCCATGGCCGGACGGTCAAGCTTGCGAAACCACTTGCCCATGATGCCGGGTTTGCGCAGTTCACGCCCCATGAACATGTTGTCTGCGATGGACAGGGCAGGGGACATGGCCAACGTCTGATAGACGCATTCGATCCCTGACGCCCGCGCATCCAGCGGGCTTGCGAACCGGACCTGCCGTCCCTCCAGCATGATCTCGCCTTCATCGGGCTGGATCGCCCCTGACAGGGCCTTGATGAGTGAGGATTTGCCCGCGCCGTTATCGCCGATGACAGCCAGAATCTCGCCCGGCATCAGGTCAAAGTCGCAGTGGTCCAGCGCAGTGACCTTGCCATAGCGCTTGACGAGGCCGCGCGCCTTCAAAAGCGGTTCCCGGGTCATGCCGATGCCTTTCTGATCCATTGATCCACCGCCACGGCGATGATGATGAGCATGCCGATAAGGAAAAAGGTCCATTGCGGGTCAGTGCCGACCATCTTCAGCCCCATCTCAAAGACGCCGACGATCAGCGCGCCAAAGAACATGCCGACGATCGAACCGCGCCCGCCAAAGAGGCTGATCCCGCCGATCACCACGGCAGTAATCGACTGGATATTGCCTAACTGCCCGGTCGAGGCCGAGGGTGAGACCGAGCCGAACCGGCCGATCATTACCCAGCCGGCGATGGCGCAGAACAGCCCGGCCAGCGCATAGACCTGAATAAGCACGCGACGGGTTCGTACGCCGGCCAGCTCGGCCGCTTCGGGATCATCTCCCACGGCATAGACATGTCGGCCCCAGGCTGTGTGGCGCAGCACATAGGCAAGTAGCGCGACCAGCGCGATCATCAGAAAGACGGCGTAGAGGATCTTCACCCCGCCGGGTTGGATCGAATAGCCCCAGAATTGCAGGGCCGGTGCCTCGGCCGCGATTTCCGATGAACGGATCGTCTCATTGGCGGAATAGATATAGTTCGCCGCCAGAATGATCTGCCAGGTGCCGAGTGTCACGATAAAGGGCGGCAGTTTGACCCGTGCGACCAGCCAGCCGTTGGCAAAGCCCATCGCCGTCCCCGCTGCAAGCCCCAGTGCGATCGAAAGTGGCGCCGGGATGCCATAGCGAAAGGTGAACTGTCCCATCAGCACCGATGAAAAGACGGCGATCGCCCCGACCGACAGGTCAATCCCGGCAGTCAGTACCACCAGTGACTGGGCGCAGCCCAGAATACCGACGATGACAAGTTGCTGCAGGATCGTGGACAGTGTGACGGCCCTGAAGAAGTTTTCCTCCTTCAGGCCAAAGATGATGATCGCCGCGATCAGCACGATCATCGGCACAGCCGAGGGTGTCATATGCAGCCAGTGCTGCAGGCGCTTCAGGGCGGATTTTGGTTCGTGAAATTCGGCAACCTTGTCCGAGGCGCCGCGCAGGCCCTCCTCGTAGCTGGCGGCCGTCTTGGTGTCGGATGACATGGACGGTCTTCTCCCTTGAAGGACGCCACCCCCCGCGGCGCCCGCTGCCTGTGATCGGGCAGGGCGCGCCTTCGCGCCCCGCCCCGCGGTTCAGCCGGGCATCAGCCCCAGCAAAGCTCGGTGCCCTTGGTGCTGTCGATGGATTCGATGCCCTCGGCCGGCTTGTCGGTGACAAGCTGCACGCCGGTATCGACGAAATCCTTGCCTTCGGTCGGTGCGGGGCGGGTGCCATCTTTCGCAAAGGCGGCAATTGCCTCGATCCCTTTCGACGCCATATCCAGCGGATATTGCTGCGACGTGGCGCCGATTACCCCGTCTTTGACGTTCTGCACGCCGGGGCAGCCGCCATCGACAGATACGATCAGCACATCCTTTTCGCGACCAATGGCCTTCAGCGCCTCATAGGCCCCGGCGGCGGCCGGTTCGTTGATGGTATAGACCAGATTGATGTCGGGATCCTTGGCCAGCAAGGTCTCCATTGCCTTCAGCCCGCCTTCTTCGTTGCCCGAGGTGACCTCATGACCGACGATGCGCGGATCGGTCTCATCGCCCCATTTGTTCGGGTCGCCCAGTTCAATGCCAAAACCTTGCAGGAAGCCCTGATCGCGCAGCACATCGACCGAGGGCTGCGAGATGCCCAGATCCAGCATGGCGATCCTGGCCTCGGCGGCCTTGTCGCCCAGCGTTGCCTTTGCCCACTGGCCGATCAGCTCACCCGCCTTGAAGTTGTCGGTGGCAAAGGTCGCATCCGCCGCGTCGATCGGGTCGAGCGGTGTGTCCAGTGCGATGACCAACAGGCCCGCATCCCGCGCCGCCTTGACGGAATCGACGATTGCCTTGGTGTCCGAAGCGGTGATCAGGATGCCCCTGGCGCCGTCGGCGATACAGGCTTCGACCGCCGCGACCTGGCTTTCGTGGTCGCCGTCAATGCGTCCGGCATAGGATTTCAGCTCGATCCCAAGTTCGGCCGCCTTGGCTTGGGCACCCTCTTTCATTTTGACGAAGAAGGGGTTGGTGTCGGTCTTGGTGATCAGGCAGGCGCTTTCCGCCTGCGCCATACCCGCCAGCAGGGTCAGTGCCGTGCCCGCCAGCGCTGCACGCAGCAATCCAGTCTTGGTCATGTGGTTTTCCTCCTCTCGGCCATAGGGGCCGCCATTGCCTGCGGAAGGCTGCCGAACAAAAGGTGGCTTGTCAATAAATCAATTTCGTTGATTTATAGGGTGAGAGGAGAAAAGCCATGCCCACGACCATGCCAGCCGGATCGACCCCCCAAGGGGTGCGGGGCCAGAATGAGCGCCTGATTCTGTGGTTGATCCGCCGCAATGGCCCGATGCCGCGCGCCGCGCTTGCGCAGGCAATGGGCCTGTCGGCACAGGCCGTCTCAAACATCACGCGTGAGTTGATCGCTGCGGGTCTCTTGGACGCAGGGGGCGAGCGGCGGCGCGGCAAGGTCGGTCAGCCGCTGTTGCCGCTGGCACTTGCGCCCGAGGGGGCGCTGTTTCTGGGTCTCAAGGTCGGGCGCAGGCTGGCCGAGCTGGTGCTGGTCGATTTTGCAGGGCAGATCAGACAGATGCGGGTGCTGCCTCATGCCTTTCCCCATCCTGACGCGATCCGCGACTTTGCCATCGCCAGCGCGGGCGAGATTCTTGCCGGGCTAACCGAGGCGCAGCGTGCGCGTCTGTCGGGCATGGGCATCGCAAGCCCCTTTTATCTGTGGGATTGGGCGAGAGAGATGGAGCCCTGGCGCGGCCGCGACCTGCGCGCCGAGCTGGCCGAAGTGCTGGACATGCCGGTCTGGCTGGAAAACGACGGCTCCTGTGCCTGCGGGGCCGAGATGATGTTCGGGACGGCCGAGCTGCCCGAAAATTTCCTGTATTTCTACATTGCCCATTTTGCCGGGGGCGGCGTCGTGCTGGACGGGCGCTTGCGGCTTGGGCCGTCGCGCAATGCAGGGGCAATGGGTTCATTTCCGGTACCGGGCGGGCGCCAGGTGCTGGATGTGGCCTCGGTTTCGGTGCTTGAGGCGGCGCTGGGCCATGACCTGCCGCTGGATGACGCGGCATGGGACCTGCCGCCTGATATCCTGTGTGAATGGCTGGACAAATCGGCACAGGTGCTGTCCCATGCAGCCTTAGGAGCGGTGGCCGCTCTGGACTTTCCGCTGGTGGTGATCGACGGTGCAATGCCGGACAAATTGCGCGCTGCGCTGGTCGAGGCGACCTCCGCCAGTCTGGCCCGGATGCGTCACCACGGCGTGACCTTGCCCGAGGTACGCGCCGGAACCCTAGGCCGCAGTGCCCGTGCATTGGGCGCTGCTGCTTTGCCGCTGGGGGCGGGGTTCATGCCGGGCGGCACCTTCTCTGCCCCCCGTCCGGGCCGGATCGGGCAGGAAACCCAGGGGGCGCCTTTGCGTTCCCCCGATGACAGGTGAAGAAAGGATGACCCGGCCATGGCCGACGATCCATACAAGGCGCTGGGGCTGAACAAGAACGCCAGTCAGGACGACATCAAGCGGGCCTATCGACGGATCGCCAAGACTGACCATCCGGACCTGAACTCTGATCCCGTCGCGCATGATCGCTTCAAGGCGGCCGCCGCCGCTTATGAACTGCTCAGGGACCCCGAACAGCGCGCGCGCTTTGACCGGGGTGAAATCGACGCCTCGGGGCAAGAACGTCAGCAGCGGCATTACTACCGCGAATATGCCGAATCGGACGACAATCCCTATCGGCAACATCAGGGCTTTGACGATCTGTCGGATGTGTTCTCGGATCTTTTTGGCCGTGGCGGCGGGGGCGGAGGGGGCAGCTGGCGCGGCGGTGCGAAAAGCTTTGATATGCGCGGTCCCGATCAGCGCTTTACGCTGGAAATCGACTTTATGACCGCCGCGCGGGGCGGATCGACCCGGATCACCATGCCTGATGGCAGCGTGCTGGATGTGAAAATCCCCGAAGGCGCGCACGACGGTCAGGTGGTGCGCCTGCGCGGCAGGGGCGGGGCGGGCATGGGCGACGGCCCCCCGGGCGACGCGCTGCTGACCCTGATCGTTGCCGAGGACCCGGATTGGAGGCGCGACGGCGACGATGTCGAAACCATTTTGCCCATCACCATTGATGAGGCCGTGCTAGGTGGCAAGGTCGAGGCCGAGACCATCGACGGCCCTGTCATGCTGACCATCCCTCGCGGCGCAAGTTCCGGTCAAAAGCTGCGGCTGAAAGGCCGCGGCCTGCGGGGCGAGGGCGGCCGGCGCGGCGATCAGCATGTGATCCTGAAAATCGTCATGCCGTCGCGCATCGACGCAGAACTGGAACATTTCATGGAACAATGGCGCCGCGACCATGCCTATGATCCAAGGGGGAGAAGATGACCCAGCGGCATTACACCCTGTCCGAAACGTTGGAGGCCGTCAGCGACCTGACGGCCGAGCAGCTGGAGCGTTACGTCAGTTCCGGTGTCGTCGTGCCGGTTCAGTCCGAGCAGGGGCCGTTGTTTCGTGAAATCGACCTTGCGCGGCTGAATCTCGTGGTTGACCTGGCCGAAGGCTATCATCTGGATGATGAGGCTCTGGCGCTGGTTCTGTCGCTGATAGACCAGCTTCACGGACTGCGTGGCGACATGCGGGCGATTCTGGATGCCGTGGCGCGTGAGCCGGCTGAAACCCGGCTGCGGCTCAAGACGGCGATCCGCGAAGTGCGTGTGGTGACGCGTTAATCCGCCCTTCGCCCTGTCAGCTGGCGGTCAGGCAGCTGGGCCATGATTGCCAGCCGCTCGGCCTCGGTCATGCTGGCCCAACGTGCGATCTCATCAAGACTGCGCAGGCAGCCGCGGCAAAGGCCGCTGTCTGCATAGATCTGGCAGATCTGGATGCAGGGGCTGGACGGTTTCATCCGATAAAGCGCAGCCGGTCGAGCGCCCCTTGCAGGATATAGCCTGCCGCAACCTGATCTATTACCTCTGCCCGGCGTTTGCGCGAGGTATCGCCCTCAAGCAGCGCCCGCTCGGCCGCGACGGTGGACAGTCGCTCATCCCAAAAGGTGATCGGCAGCGGCGTCAGCCGTTCAAGATTGCGGGCAAAGGCGCGGGTCGACTGGGCGCGCGGCCCCTCGCTGCCGTCCATATTGCGAGGCAGGCCCAGCACCAGCCCGACCAGCGCACGCTCATCGACGATCTTCAACAGCGCCTGTGCATCCAGCGTGAATTTCGTCCGCCGGATCACGGTAAGCGGGGATGCGACACCGCGCAGCCCGTCGCTGACCGCAACGCCGATGGTTTTGGTGCCAAGATCCAGCCCGACGATTGCGCCGCTGCGGGGCAGAGCTTCGGCAAAAGCCTCGACGGTCTCGCAGATCATTCCAGCCCCGCCTGCTTTGCGGCCGCCTCGATCAGATCCAGCGCCGGTTGATTGCCTGAAAACCGCTGCCGCGCCTCGCCAAGCACGGCTTTCGCATGGTCCTGCTGCCCGATCACAGGCAGCGAAGAGATCAGCCGCGCCCATTCCTCGGGGGTACCGCCCTGGGTTGCCAGCCGGGATTCCAGCCCCTTGACCATCCCTTCGATCATCTTCTGGCGCTCTTCGGGCGGCAGGTCCTGCGCGGCTGCTATCGCATCCGCGTCGGGGCCGGGCAGGGTCGAGGGCTCGGGCGGGGTATAGTCCGGCTGCCCGGCAAGCCACGCCAGATCGCTGATCGCGGCGCGGATGGGGGCAATCCACGGCGCGCTTTCCGGCCCTTCGGCCAAAAGGCCCGCCCAGATCGGAAAGGCGCGGTCGGGACGGCCGTTCTGCAAGTGCAGCAGCCCGACCATGAAACGCGCCTGCGGGTTGCGCGGGTCGCGCGCCAGCGCCTCGGCAACCGCTTTTTCACCATCGCTGGTGATAAGCCCGCCTGCCGCCTCGATTGTCAGCCCGGCAAGACGCGCCAGATCCTCGGCGCTGGCCTGATCGCCGCGTAGCGCGACCAGACGGCGCTGAGCATCCTTGGCCGCGACCAGATTGCCCAGCCGCTCTTCATGCTCGGCCAGCAGTTCCAGCCCGCGCGGATCGTTGGGATTCTTTTGAACCACTTCGCGCAGCTGGTCGATCAGCGCGGTATATTCGGCATCGGGCTCGGGCCGTTCGGGTTGGGGGCCCCTGGCCTCGGCCTCGGTCTGAGTGGGGCGGCTGTCGTAAAGGGCCTGTGCATCGGCGATGCGCTGCGCGATAGGGGCATCGGGGCGATCAGGCTGACCCAGCCGCTGATAAAGAAAGAACGCCCCGACAAGCAGCAGTGCCAGTGCGACCAGCGCCACCCACCCCCCAGGCGAGCGTTGGCCGCTGACGGCACGTTGCAGCGCACGGTCGGCGGCCAGAACCTTGCGGCCGATTTCGACACGCAAACGCTCGGCATCGGTCTGATCTATCACCCCGCGTTCCAGATCCCTGCCGACCTCGCGCAGCTGGTCACGATAGACCCGCAGGTCATAGGCGGCGGCGGGCTCGGCCTCGTCGCCCTGCCGTCGCAGAAGCGGTGCTGCGATGGCGACGGTCACCATCCCTGCCAGCGCGGCACAGATAATCCAGAACATCGGCTTCCCCTTGTGGCTGGTTCCGGTGATAGCCGTTTTCGCCGGGCGGAAAAAGTCAAAGCACTGCGACAAAAATACAGCGCCCCGACGGGAGATCTGCGCCCCGCCCTGACGCATTTTGACAACCGCCGCGTCGCAACCCGGCTTGCCCGAAAACGGCTGCCGTTTCACTCTGCTGTCATTGAGTCGAAAGAGGTTCTGTCATGCCTGCTGCCCCCGCAAGTTCCAGCACCGGCCGCTATTCGGTCTTTGCCATCGCGCGAGAGGCGATGCGGCTTCACACCGGCTGGAAGCGCGCCTGGGCCAGCCCCGAGCCGCGCAAGAAATATCAGGTCATCATCGTGGGTGCTGGCGGCCACGGCCTTGCCACCGCCTATTACCTTGGCAAGAATTTTGGCATCACCGATGTTGCAGTTCTGGAAAAAGGCTGGCTGGGCGGCGGCAACACCGGTCGCAACACCACGATCATCCGGTCGAACTATCTGCAGGACCCCTCTGCGGCGATCTATGACAAGGCGCTGAAGCTTTACGAAAATCTGTCGCAGGATCTGAACTACAACATCATGTTCAGCCCGCGCGGCCTGCTGATGCTGGCGCAGACCGAACACGAGGTGCGCGGCTACAAGCGCACCGCCTATGCCAACCAGTTGCAAGGCGTGGCGACCGAGTGGATCACCCCCAAGCGCATCAAAGAGATGCTGCCGATCATCAATATCGACGGGCCGCGCTATCCGGTTCTGGGTGGTCTGTATCAGGAACGCGGCGGTACCGCCCGGCACGATGCCGTCGCCTGGGGCTATGCCCGCGCCTGTTCGGCCATGGGCATGCATATCATCCAGAACTGCGAGGTGACCGGTGTTGAGACCGCCGGCGGCAAGGTTGTCGCGGTGAACACCGGCAAAGGCCGGATCGAATGCGACAAGCTGGCGCTGATCGCGGCGGGCCACAGTTCGGTTCTGGCAGAGATGGCGGGCTTCCGCCTGCCCATCGAATCGCTTGCCCTTCAGGCGCTGGTGTCCGAGCCGATCAAGCCCTGCTGTGATCTGGTCATCATGGCCAACACCGTTCACGGCTATCTGTCGCAATCCGACAAGGGTGAAATGGTGATCGGGGGCGGGACAGACGGGTTCAACAACTACACCCAGCGCGGCTCGTGGCATCATGTCGAAGAAACCGTGCGCGCGCTGATCGAGACCTTCCCCATGCTCTCGCGGCTCAAGATGCTGCGGCAATGGGGAGGGATCGTCGATATGACCGGCGATCGCTCTCCGATCCTGTCGACGACGCCGGTGGGCAATATTTTCGTAAACTGCGGCTGGGGTACGGGTGGTTTCAAGGCCATCCCCGGCTCGGGCTGGGCCATGGCCGAACTGGTCGCCAAGGGCCAGCCTGGTCCTTTGGCTGCTGATTTTGGCCTGAACCGCTTTGCCGAAGGCCGCTTCATCGACGAAAGCGTCGCCGCGGGGGTGGCGCACTAATGCTCATGCCGGGCGCGATCCTGCCGGGGTCCGCGGAATTTGGGCCAATTCTTGCCAAATTCCGCGCCGGCGCAGAAAATTTCGTCCAAGCCTTGGGAAACTCTTCGTTGTCTGGTGAATTGTCTCAGTACGTCACCATGACCAAGGAGTTTTCTTCATGGCCGAACAGAACAAGAGCAACCTCTGGCTCATCGGCGGCGTTGTCGTCGTCGTGCTGGTCGTCATTTACTGGTTCGTGTCCTCGGGAACCGAACCGGCCGCGACTGAACCGCCTGCCGCACCGGCAGCCTCGTCCGAAAGCGCGCCCGCAGATGACGGCGCTGTTTCGGTCGAACCTCCGGCTGAGCCTGCGGCTCCGGCTGAACCCGCGACGCCTTCTACGAACTAAGGCGCCTGATCCGGCGCCAGGGGGCGCCTTTTCCTGCATTGGCCGGGGGGCGGTTCGTCCCTCGGTTTCCTGCTGCGCGTTCTGGCCGGGTCCTGCTGCGACCCTTGCCGCCGGGCCCGCGCTGACCAAACCTGCTTTCCTTCTGCAAGCCCTGCCGGTGCGCCACGCGCCCGCAGTCGGCTGCGGAAGCTTCAGCAACCCCCAGCCCATTACACAGATGATCCGCGTCCGGCCCTTTGCCGGGACGCGGGCCTGTCTGCGCGACCTGCCGCCCAAGGAGTGACCCATGCTGATCCTGACCTGTCCCTATTGCGGCATTTCGGCCGAGGAAACCGAGTTGCAGCCGGGCGGCGAAGCGCATCTGAAGCGCGTCGGCCCCGGGTCCTCGGACACCGAATTTGAAAGCTATCTGTTCGCCCGCAAGAACCCCAAGGGCGTGCATTTTGAGCGTTGGCGTCACGCCTATGGCTGCGGCAAGTGGTTCCTTGCCGCCCGCGACACCGCAACGTTGCAGGTCTTTGGCACCTACAGTGCCCAGACCCCGCATCCGACGGACGAAATCGTTGCCGCCATCCGGGTGCATCGCCCTGATTGGCAACCCGACTGGGATAGCGCACCGGCTGCCGCAAGCTCTGCTTCCAACCCTGCCGCCATCTCTGGCGAAACCTCTGCCGAAAGCCCGAAAGCATGACCGAGACCGGACCCTTCCGACTGCCGCGCGGCGGCCGCCTGATTGATCGCGCATATCCGTTGCCCTTCCGCTTTGACGGGCGCCAGATGCGTGGGGTTGCGGGCGACACCATTGCCTCGGCCCTGTTGGCGAATGGCCAGCTGATGATGGGCCGCAGCTTCAAGTATCACCGCCCGCGCGGCCCGATCGCCTCGGGCGTGGAAGAGCCGAACGCGCTTTTGGGCCTTGGTCAGGCGGGCCGGTTCGAGCCGAACCAGCGTGCGACCACCACGCCGCTGATCGGCGGCATGGTCACGACCAGCCAGAACTGCTGGCCCAGCCTGAACGCTGATATCGGCGCGGTAAACAACTGGCTGTATCGCTTTTTCCCGGCGGGGTTCTATTACAAGACCTTCATCCATCCCCGCGCGTTCTGGAAACATGTGTTTGAGCCGGTGATCCGCCGGTCGGCCGGTCTGGGCAAGGCCCCGACCGAAGCCGACCCCGACAAATACGAACAGGCCTATGCCCATGTGGATGTCGTTGTTGTCGGTGGCGGCATTGCTGGTCTGGCCGCTGCCCGCGACGCGGCGCGCGAGGGCAAATCGGTCTGGCTGGTCGAGCAGACGCCCCATTTCGGCGGCCGCACCCCCACCGACCACGCTGATGGTCAGTCCCACGTCGACGCTCTGGTAGCCGAGCTGCAGGGGATGCAGAACGTAACCCTGCGCCGCTCGACCCAGGCGACCGGGCTTTACGACCATGGCTATCTGCTGGCGCGCGAATCGCTGGCCGATCACGACCCGAACGCAGGCATCCCCCGCCAGCGCCTGTGGCGCATCCGTGCAGGTCATGTGATCGTCGCGACCGGCGCGCTTGAACGGCCGCTAAGCTTTGCCGGCAACGATGTGCCGGGTGTGATGCTGGCCTCGGCCGTGCGCGATTACATCAACGATTATGGCGTCGCGCCGGGGCGCAGGATCGTTGTCGTTGCCAATAATGACGACGCTTATCGCACCGCGCTGGTGGCCCTTGAGGCCGGGCTTGAGGTGCCGGCGGTGATCGACGCGCGCAACTCGGTCGAGGGTGCTTTGCCCGCGGCGGTGCGTGCCCGGGGCGTGCGCGTCCTGACCGGCAGCGCCATCGCCGGGATCAAGGGTGGCCATTCGGTCGAGGCGGTCAAGATCTGCGCCCATTCCGGCTCGGGCGATGTGACCGAGACGGTGGACGCCGATTGCGTGGCAATGTCCGGCGGCTGGTCCCCGGTGGTTCACCTTTGGAGCCATTGCGGCGGCAAGCTGAACTGGGATGACGCGCAGGCGATGTTCGCCCCCGACCCGAACCGTCCCCCGACCGGGGCAGACGGCAAGGCAATGGCAAGCTGTGCCGGTGCCGCTGCGGGCGATCTGCTGGTCGCCGGGCTGACCGGTGCGCAGGCCGAGGCGGCGATCATGCCGGTCTGGGTCATGCCGCAGCAGGCCACGCGCAAGATGAAGTTCAAGATGTGGCTCGACTTTCAGAACGACGTGAAGGTCTCGGATGTCGAACTTGCTGCGCAAGAGGGCTATCACAGCGTCGAACATACCAAGCGGTACACCACGCTTGGCATGGCGACCGATCAGGGCAAGGTCAGCAATATCAACGGCCTTGCTGTTCTGTCGAACGCGCTGAACCAGCCGATCCCGGCGACCGGCACCACGACTTTCCGCCCGCCCTATACGCCCCTGACGCTTGGCACCATCGCTGCTGAGGCGCGGGGTGAGCTGTTCCAGCCCCTGCGCAAAACTCCGATGCATGGCTGGCACGAGGCGCGCAGCGCCTTCTTTGAGCCGGTCGGTCACTGGCGCCGCCCCTATTGCTATCCCAAGGCGGGCGAAAGCCATGCCGATGCGGTGGCGCGTGAGGTGCGGGCGGTGCGGGCCAGCGTCGGGACCCTGGACGCCTCGACGCTGGGCAAGATCATCGTCAAGGGTCCCGATGCGGGCAAGTTCCTCGACATGATCTACACCGGCATGATGTCCACACTGCCGGTCGGCAAATGCCGCTATGGCCTGATCTGTAACGAGAACGGCTTTCTGATCGACGACGGCGTCGCCGCGCGGCTTAGCGAGGACACCTGGCTGGTCCACACCACCACTGGCGGGGCCGAGCGCATCCATGGTCACATGGAGGACTGGCTGCAATGCGAATGGTGGGACTGGAAGGTCTGGACTGCCAACGTGACCGAGCAATGGGCGCAGATCGCTGTGGTCGGCCCCAAGGCGCGCGTTCTGCTTGAGCGGCTGGGCGGCATGGATCTGTCTGCCGAGGCGCTGCCCTTTATGGGCTGGGCCGAGGGCGAGATTGCTGGTATTCCGGCCCGCGTCTATCGCATCAGCTTCTCGGGTGAGCTGTCCTTTGAGGTGGCCGTTCCTGCCAACCGCGGGCTTGAGCTTTGGGAAAAGCTGCATGAGGCCGGCAAGGACCTGAGCGTTACGCCCTATGGTACCGAGGCCATGCATATCATGCGGGCCGAAAAAGGCTTTATCATGATCGGCGACGAAACCGACGGCACGGTGATCCCGCAGGATCTGGGCCTTGGCTGGGCGGTCAGCAAGAAAAAGGCCGATTTCATCGGCAAGCGTGCACAAGAGCGCAGCCACATGACCGATCCCGAACGCTGGAAGCTCGTCGGCCTGGAAAGCGTTGACGGGCGGGTGCTGCCCGACGGCGTCTATGCTGTCGATGAGGGCGTGAATGCGAATGGTCAGCGCAAGACGCAGGGCAGGGTGACCTCGACCTATATGTCTCCGACGCTGAACCGGCCGATTGCCATGGGTCTGGTCAGGCATGGACCTGACCGCATGGGTGAGGTGCTGGAATTCCCCGTTGCGGGTCAGGAAAGCTACAAGGCGCGGATCGTCGATCCGGTGTTCTACGACAAGGAAGGGAGCCGGGCGAATGGCTGAGGCATTGGCAAGGATTTCGCAGGTCCAGGACTGGGGCATGATCCAGATCCGCGCCGATCTGGAGCGCGCGGGCGATGCGATTGCCGGCGCAGCCGGGCTCACCGTGCCCGGACGCGGCCGCGTCACCTCGGACGGCAGCCGCAAGCTGGGCTGGATGTCCCCGGATGAGCTGCTGCTGGTCCTGCCGCTTTCAGAGATGGCCGGGACGCTGACCGCCCTGCGGGATGCGCTGTCGACCGAACACGCGCTGGTTCTGGACGTCAGCGATATGCGCGCGGTGTTCCGCATCCATGGCGCCAGGGCCCGTCAGGTGCTGATGAAACTGTGCCCGACGGATCTGTCCTCGATGCCCGAGGACGGGCTGCGCCGTACCCGTGCCGCGCAGGTCGCCTGCGGCATCTGGCGTGAGCCCGAGGGCTATGTGCTGATCGGCTTCCGCTCGGTTGCCGATTATCTGCGCAACCTTCTGACGACTGCGGCGGCGCCGGGCACGCAGCTGGACCCTCGCTAGGGCTTGTGGTCGCGGCGGGGCGGCGTATGGATGGTGGGCTGATGCCATCCGGTTGATTCCATGCGTTCCGTCCCGTTCCTGCCTGCCCTTGCTTTTGCCGGTCTGATGATGCCGGTCTCTGCCTCCAGCGCGCAGGACCGCGCGCAAGAGGCACCTATCGTGATGATGTGCCAGATCGTCGATCAAAGCGGCACCGGCTGGGTGCCCGAGTTCATCATGCTGACCCGCCAGACCTCTGGCCCGAAAGAGGGCCGGATCGAGGTCTTTGACCCGATCCTTAAGCGTCTTGTCGGCCGTCCGACCGAGGCACGCATTACCGGCGACGACCGGCAGAGCCGCACCTATGGCTGGGCGCTTGCCGGGGTGCGCAACGCCTCGGGTCAGCGGACCGAGCGGCTGGACTATAGGTTGAACCTTCGCAAGGCGGATGGTACGGCTATGGTGACGGCGACGGCCCTGGGCTATGATAACGTCATGACCGGAACCGGATTTTGCGGTTTTCCCGGCGCGGAATGAGGCAGGAACTTGCCTGCCTGCCAGGCGTTAAGCTGGCAGCAAGGGCTTTTCCCCGTTTCCCATCCGTGCCAGAACATCACTCCAAACCCGTTGGAAAGGATACAGAAATGGCCTTTACGCTTCCCGACCTTCCTTATGCTCACGACGCGCTGGCCGCGGGCGGTATGTCCAAGGAAACGCTCGAGTTTCACCACGACAAGCACCACAAGGCCTATGTTGACAAGCTCAACGAGCTGATCGCGGGTACCGAGTGGGAAGGCAAAAGCCTTGAGGACATCGTCAAGGGCACCTACCAGTCGGGCGCTGTGGCGCAGAACGGCATTTTCAACAACGCCAGCCAGCACTGGAACCACAGCCAGTTCTGGGAAATGATGGGCCCGAACCCCGGCGCGATCCCCGGCGAGCTTGAAAAAGCCCTGACCGAATCCTTTGGCTCGGTTGCGGACTTCAAGAAGAAATTCACCGAAGCCGGCGTCGGCCAGTTCGGTTCGGGCTGGGCCTGGCTGGTCAAAGACGCCGACGGCAGCCTGAAGATCACCAAAACCGAAAACGGCGTGAACCCGCTGTGCTTTGGTCAGACCGCGCTTTTGGGTTGCGACGTGTGGGAGCACAGCTACTACATCGACTTCCGCAACGCCCGGCCGAAGTATCTCGAGAACTTCCTCGACAAGCTGGTGAACTGGGAAAACGTGGCCTCGCGCCTCTGATCCCTTCGCCACATTGGATCAGGGCCCGCCATCTGGCGGGCCTTTTTCCATCGCGCAGCACGGTTGCAAATTTCTGATGTTCTGGCTGACCGCGATGCGGTCGGTGTCAGCATTCAAAAGCAGGAAACCGGGTGCCTTACGCCTGCTGAAGGGCAAGATTAACGTCTGCTTCCAGGAGGCTGTAATGAAAAAGGTAACGTTTCTTCCTTTGCCAAGCGATCACGTGAAGGCCCTGAGGTCAGGGGGACGCGATGCATATGGTTGCCTGCCCGAGCGGACGATCTCTGACGGTAAGGGCAATCCATGCCGACATTGTCCGGGGCTTATTCCCAAGGGCGCCGGGATGCTGATCTTGGCCTGTCGACCATTTGATGAACTACAGCCCCATGCCGAAACAGGCCCGATCTTTCTATGCGCTGATGAGTGTCAGCCGTGGGCTGGCGACGGCCTGCCGCCGATGCTGGAAAGCCCGGACTATCTGCTGAAAGGATATACGGCCGATCAGCGGATCCGATACGGGACCGGAAAAATCGTCGCCAAAGACGAAATCAGTTCCTGTGCCGCAGAGCTGCTTGCCTGCGATGACATCAGCTTTGTTGATGTCCGATCCGCGCGCAACAATTGCTTTCAGACCCGGATTGTAAGGGCGTCCTGAACCGGCCGCCATGTACAACGCATCTGGTTTGGCCAGGTCACGAACCGGATTTTCCTGGCCGTCTTGCCACACGTTATCCGGCGGCCCCTTGCCCCGGTTGCGAATCGGCGGCATGGCTTGGCGACCGAAAGGATTCCTGCATGAGTGATTGGACCAAGGGCTTTTGGGCGATGATCGCGGTCTGTGTGACCTGGGGTCTGTCGCCGATCTATTATCGTGCGCTCTCGGGAGTGCCGACTGTTGAGGTGCTGGCGCATCGCACCCTTTGGTCTTTGGTCCTGTTTCTGATCGTGCTTGCCGTTCAGGGAAGGCTGGGCGCGCTGCGCGAGGCGCTGACCGGGCGCTGGGTTGGGCGCATCACGCTGGCGGCGCTGATGGTTTCCACGAACTGGGGCCTGTTCATCTGGGCGATCCAGGCCGGTCATGTCGTTCAAAGCTCGCTTGGCTATTACATCTTTCCGCTGATGGCGGTGGTGGTCGGGATGCTGCTTTTCGGCGAAAAGCTCAGTGCGGCGCAGGCGGTGGCGGTGCTGCTTGCGGTGACGGCGGTGGTGCTGCTGACCTGGGGACTGGGGGTTGCGCCGTGGATCAGCCTTGGGCTGGCGCTGACTTTTGTCGCCTATGGCGCGATCAAGAAGGCTCTGCCGCTGGGTCCGGTGCTGTCGGTCGCAGCCGAAGTGGCGCTGCTGACGCCGCTTGCGCTTTTGTGGCTGCTGGGACAGGGGTTCGGGCTGATGCCGGAGGCGCTGGCGCAGCCGCTGGCATTCGGGGCCGATCTGTGGACCTCATTGCTGCTGATCAGCTCGGGTGCGGTGACGGCCGTGCCGCTGATCCTGTTCAGCTATGCCGCACGGCGGGTC
This sequence comes from Paracoccus kondratievae, assembly GCF_009301415.1. Classification (GTDB taxonomy): domain Bacteria; phylum Pseudomonadota; class Alphaproteobacteria; order Rhodobacterales; family Rhodobacteraceae; genus Paracoccus; species Paracoccus kondratievae. Next base: position 366,428 of record NZ_CP045072.1, read on the forward strand.
GGGATGGCGACGCTGGGGTTGATGTTCTATCTGAACCCGACGTTGCAGTTTCTGTGTGCGGTGCTGCTGTTTGGTGAGCCGTTCACCCGCTGGCACATGGTTGCGTTCGCGATCATCTGGGTGGCGCTGGCGATCTACAGCCTGTCAGCCTTCCGTCAGTCGCGTCGCGTCCCGCCATTGGCAAACGGGTGAAACCGCGTATAGAACAGCGCGCAGGATATATCCGGGGACGACATGGCCAATCAGAACGACAGCTTCATCGACGAAGTCACCGAGGACCTGCGCCGAGACCGGCTGTTCGCATTTTTCCGCCGCTATGGCTGGGTTGCGCTGGTGGTGATTCTGGGGATCGTCGGCGGTGCAGCCTGGCACGAATATTCCAGCCGTCAGGCCGAAACCAGGGCTCAGGCCTGGGGCGATGCCGTTCTTGCCGCCCGTCAGGGCGAGGACCCGATCACGGCGCTTTCCGCCATTGATCCCGCAGGCTCGGCCGGCCGCAAGGCCCTGTCCGAGATGCTGGCCGCCGGAGCCGAGGCCGAGGCCGGGCTGCCGCAAAAAGCTGCCGAGCGTCTCAAGGCCGTTGCGGCTGATCTGGCAGGCGATCCCGTGCTGCATGATCTGGCGCTGCTCAAGGCCGTGATGGTCGCCGGTCCCTCGATGGACGCGGCCGAACGTGACCGGCTGCTGGCCGATCTGTCCAAGCCCGGCGCGCCCTTTGAGCTTCTGGCGCTTGAGCAAAAGGTCGTGGCGCTGATGGGCGCGGACCGCAAAGAGGACGCAATCACCCTGATCGGCCAGATCCAGCAAAAGGATGGCCTGTCCGAGCCCTTGCGTCGCCGCCTGTCCGAGATGATGATCACCCTGGGCGTCGAGCCCAAGCGCGACGCGGGTCCCGGGCCGCAAACCGTGCCGGCCCCCGCCGCAAATTAATGACCGGTCCTGCCGGCGAACTGAAACACCGTGCCCGCGGCCGGGTCTGATTCGACACCCGGCCAGGATAAAGGAGAACGCGATGACGAGGCTGCCCCTGATCGCCGCCCTGGCCGGACTGACCGTCCTTTCGGCCTGCCAGCAGCGTGAGGTCATCCTGCCCGGAGAACGGCTGGACCCGCGCGCGGTGCTGTCGCCCGAAGGACCGGTGGCTGACGGAGCCCAGGCGCCGGCCACAGCCGCCCTGTCTCTGCCGCCGGTGCGCGGTAACTCTGACTGGACCCAGCGTGCTGGCAATGCTGCGCATGCGCCGGGCAACGTCGCGCTGGGGGCGGGGACGCAACGGGTCTGGGCGGCCGCCATCGGCTCTCCGTCGGGCAAGCGCCACCGCATCACCGCCGATCCGGTTGTGGGGGGCGGCCTGATCTTTACGCTGGACAGCCAGTCCACCGTCACTGCAACAACCACCGGCGGGGGCCGGGTGTGGAGCGTCGATCTGCGCCCTGCTGGCGAAAGCGACCGCAGCGTCTCGGGCGGCGGTCTTGCCGTCGAGGGCAGCCGGGTCTTTGCGACCACCGGCTATGGTGAGCTGGTTGCGCTGGACACCCGCAATGGCGGCGTCGCGTGGCGCCAGCGGGTCGATGCGCCGATCAGCGGCGCGCCCACTGTGGCGAATGGCGTCGTTTATGTCGTCGGCCGCGACCAGACCGGCTGGGCGGTGCGCGCCAGCGACGGCAAGGTGCTGTGGCGCAGCTTTGACAACAAGGACATGGCGGGCGTCATGGGGGCATCGGCCCCGGCGGTTGCGGGTGATACGGCGGTGTTCCCGTCGAATACCGGCGGCCTGATCGGCGTCGACACCGGCAATGGCAGCCAGCGCTGGGTCTCGAACGTCGGGGGAACCCGGCTTGGCCGTGCGGTCTCGTATTTCCGCGACATGACGGGCGATCCGGTCATCGTCGGCAATACTGTCTACGCTGGCACCAGCGCGGGCGGGGTCGGGGCCTTTGACCTTGGCACCGGCATGATGAAATGGCACGCCCGCGAAGGCGCGGCGAGCCCTGTTCTGGCAGCGGGCAATTCGGTCTTTCTCGTCAACGATCAGGCGCAGCTGATCCGGCTGGACGCGGCCAATGGTGGCCGGGTCTGGGCGCAGAAACTGCCCTATTTTACCGAACAGATCGTTCGCAAGCAGGACAAGATCTGGAACCACTATGGTCCGGTGCTGGCAGGATCCAGGCTTTACCTTGCCTCATCTGACGGTTATCTGCGCGTCTTCGATCCCGCTTCGGGCGCGCTGATCGGCACGGCCCAGATCCCGGGCGGGGCCGCGGCGGCGCCGGCTGTGGCGGGCCAGACCCTTTATGTCGTCACCCATGGCGGCCAGTTGATTGCATACAGATGACCTTTACCCTCGCCATTGTCGGGCGTCCCAATGTCGGCAAGTCCACGCTGTTCAACCGCCTTGTCGGCAAGCGGCTGGCGCTGGTTGACGACCAGCCCGGCGTGACCCGCGACCTGCGCGAGGGGCAGGGGCGTCTGGGCGATCTGCGCTTTATCGTCGTTGATTCGGCCGGACTTGAAATGGCCGAAGATGACAGCCTGCAAGGCCGCATGCGCCGCCTGACCGAACGCGCGGTCGATGAGGCGGACGTCTGCCTGTTCATCATCGACGCCCGTGTCGGGGTGACTGCGGCGGATGAGTATTTCGCCGATATCCTGCGCAAGCGCGCCAAACACGTCATTCTGGCCGCGAACAAGGCCGAGGGCCGTGCCGGAGAGGCGGGCGCGATCGAGGCCTATGCTCTTGGTCTGGGCGAACCCCTGCGCATCTCGGCCGAGCATGGCGAGGGGATGGACGATCTATACCGCGCCCTTGTCCCGCTGGCCGAGGGGTTTGAGGCCCAGAACGTCCAGCAGGCGCCCGAAACCGATGTCGCTGTCGAGGATGGTGACGAAGAGGCCGAGGATTGGCGTCCCTCAGAGCGCAAGCCTTTGCAGATCGCTGTGATCGGTCGGCCGAACGCGGGGAAATCGACGCTTATCAACCGTATTCTGGGCGAAGATCGCCTGCTGACCGGGCCCGAGGCCGGGATCACCCGCGATTCGATCAGCGTCGGTACCACGTTCATGGGGACGCCGGTCCGCATCTTTGACACGGCGGGGATGCGCAAAAAGGCGCGCGTCACCGACAAGGTCGAAAAGCTGTCGGTCGCCGATGGCCTGCGCGCCGTGCGCTTTGCCGAGGTGGTGGTCGTTCTGCTGGACGTGGGTATCCCGTTCGAGCAGCAGGACCTGCGCATTGCCGATTTCGCTGAAAGCGAGGGCCGCGCCGTGGTCGTCGCCGCGAATAAATGGGACCTCGAAGAGGACAAGCCCGAAAAGCTCAAAGAGCTGCGCGAGGCGTTCGAGCGGCTGCTGCCGCAGCTCAAGGGCGCGCCTTTGGTCACCGTCTCGGCCCGCACGGGCAAGGGGCTGGACCGGCTGCATGCAGCGATCCTGCGCGCGCATGAGGTCTGGAACCGGCGTGTGTCGACCGCGCGTCTGAACCAGTGGCTGTCGGCGATGACCGAGGCGCATCCGACCCCTGCTCCGGGGGGGCGGCGCATTCGGCTGCGCTATATCACTCAGGTCAAGACGCGTCCGCCAGCCTTTGTCATCATGGCGACCCATACCGACAAACTGCCCGACAGTTACGCGCGCTATCTGGTCAACGGGCTGCGGCAGGATTTCGACATGCCGGGTACACCGATCCGGCTGACCTTCCGCGATCAGGGGTCCAAGAACCCCTACAAGGACAAGGCGAACAAGATCAATCAGTCCGGCGCGCTTTCCAAACACAAGCACCGGCAAAAGCCCAAGGGCGCTTAGGTCAGCACCCGCACCATAGCCACGGCGATGATGGCGATCGAGATCACCGCCATGGTGGCGATCACCGCGTCGGTGGTGACCGTCGCCCCGGCAAGGCAGATCAGCCCCCAGAGCAGCGCCAGGCTGAAACCCGTCCTGCGCCCCAGCCGCAGTTGCACGCTGACCGCCGCGACCGAGCCGATGAGCATGGTGATTACGGCGGCAATCTCTTGCGGGATGCCAAGCTCGTCTCGCAAAAGTCCCGCCAGAACGGCAAAGCTGATCAGCATCCCCCAGCCCGCGATAAAGCCAAGGGTCGAGCTGTGCAGCACCTCATCCCCGCTGCGGACGCCGCGCATGGCCGCGGCAAGAAATGCCGTCAGCATTGCGGCAGCCAGTACCAGCGCCACCACCGGCTGTCCGGGCAAAAGCCAGGGCCAGATCGCCCCCAGGACCAGCCCAAGGATCAGTGGCCCCTGCACGGCCCCGCCATCGTTGCGTCTGGCCTGCCGCCACGGGCCCGGCAGAACGAAACAGCGGGCAAGGTGATAGACCAGCGCCACCATGGTCACGACCATCAGCCCGGCCATGCCAGGGCCCCCGGGTTGCAGGAACAGCCCCGGCAGATCCATTTGCTGTGGCTGCTCGGTGAGGCGCTGAAGGCCCGCCAGCGCAATGCCCCGCTCGGCCAGTGTCACGCCTTCTTGCGCGGGCGTCATGGCGTGAAAGACCGTGCTGGCCATAAAGACCAGCGCAGCCAGAACCAGCAACAAGGTACCCACGCGCGACATGAGCAGGAAACGCCGCCAACGCGCATGAAGTTGCGCGCCGGACCGCCTTTTCTTGACTCAGATCAGCTGGCCGTCAGCCCCTAGCCGCGTCTTTCCGCCCAGATAGGGATGCAGCACCTCGGGCAGGACGACCGAACCGTCGGCTTGCTGGCCGTTTTCCAGCACCGCGATCAGCGTCCGGCCGACCGCCAGACCCGAGCCGTTCAGGGTATGGACGAACTCGGGCTTGCCGCCATTCGCCGGGCGATAGCGCGCATTCATGCGCCGCGCCTGAAAATCGCCGCAATAGCTGACCGAGGAAATCTCGCGGTAACGGTTCTGCCCGGGCAGCCAGACTTCGAGGTCATGGGTGATGCGCGCGCCAAAGCCCATATCGCCACCGCAAAGTACGATGGTGCGATAGGGCAGACCCAGCCGCTCCAGCACCGCCTCGGCACAGCGGGTCATGCGGGCGTGCTCGGCCGGTCCCGATCCGGCATCGGTGATCGACACCATCTCGACCTTTTCGAACTGGTGCTGACGCAGCATACCTGCGGTGTCGCGCCCGGCGCTGCCTGCCTCAGAGCGGAAGCACTGGCTGTGCGCCACATAGCGGCGCGGCAGGCTGGAGTGGTCGATGACCTCGTTATTGACGATATTGGTCAGCGTCACCTCGGCGGTCGGGATCAGCCACCAGCCTTCGCGGGTCTGATAGCTGTCCTCGCCGAATTTCGGCAACTGGCCCGTACCCTCCATCATTTCGGACAGGACCAGCACCGGGGTCCAGGTCTCGGTCAGCCCGTGCTCGTTGCCGTGCAGGTCAAGCATGAACTGGGCAAGCGCGCGATGGATGCGGGCGACGCCGCCCGACAGCACGACAAAGCGTGAGCCTGCCAGTTTCGCAGCAGTTTCAAAATCCATGCCGGGCTTGACGCCTTCGATCTCGAAATGTTCGCGGGGGGTGAAATCCAGGGTGCGCGGCTCGCCCCAGCGGCGGATCTCGACGTTGTCATCCTCATCCTTGCCGGGCGGCACGCTGTCGAGTGGCAGGTTGGGGATGGTCAGCAGCAGCTCGCGCAGCTTGGCATCCAGCGCCGAGGCCTCGGCTTGCAGGCGGGCGGTTTCGTCCTTCTTGGCGGTGACGAGGTTGCGCAGGCGCTGGAACTCCGCCTCGTCGCCGCGACCCCTGGCGGCGCCGGCCTCTTTGCTGGCCTTGTTCTGTTCGGCCTGCGCGGCCTCGGCCGCGGCGATGCGGGAACGGCGGTCGGCATCCAGCGACAGAATTTCGGGAGAAGCCGGCGGCAGGTTGCGCAAGCCAAGTGCGGCGTCGAAAGCGGCGGGATTCTCGCGGATTGCGCGGATGTCGTGCATGGCTGACCCGTGTCTAGGTAAGTACTTACTTGCGATGGGATAAACCAAAGCGGACCGGGGTGAAAGCCTCAGCCCGCCGCCTGGGCCAGCATATCGCGCAGAACGTCAAAGAAACGGTCGCGGCCGGGGTAGCCTTCAAAGCGGGCCATCTCGACCCCGTCCTGCAGCAGGATGAATGTCGGGGTCAGCCATGGTCGCCGCGCCAGCGCCAGCCCGTCGGGATAGGGACCGTCCAGATCGACCGTCAGCAAGGGCGCAGCGCGGCCCTCGGGGTGGCTGGCATAGACGGGGGCAATCTCGCGGTCCCATTGTGCGCAATAGACGCAGCCCCGACGCCGCACCATCATCAGCTGCAGGCGCGGCGCGGCCATGGCAGGTCCAGCCAGAGCCGCTGCCATTGCCGCCAATATTGCCCGCCGTGTCGGCATGATCCGCCCCGTTTTCTGCGTCCGGACATCACCCCGCGCCGATCCGTCACAACCGCCCGGCGTTTACATGTCCCCTCGGTGGAAATATCCACAAGGGGCGGGGCAGTCGACCCCCGCCTTGCTAGGACGCCGCCGGGAGTGGCCATGGATGAACTGACCGAACCCCTGACGCAGGGCAACCGCCGCGCGCTGTCCCGCGCGATTACGCTGATCGAAAGCACCCGTCCTGACCATCGCGCCCGTGCCGTGGCGCTGATGGCCGAGCTGCCCCGGCGGCAGGCGCTGCGCATCGGCCTGTCGGGCACGCCGGGCGTCGGCAAATCGACCTTTATCGAGGCTTTTGGCAAGATGCTGACTGCGCAGGGGCTTAAGGTCGCTGTGCTGGCGGTTGATCCCAGCTCGGCACGTTCGGGCGGCTCGATTCTGGGCGACAAGACCCGGATGGAAGAGCTCAGCCGCGATCCGAACGCCTTTATCCGCCCCTCACCCTCGCGGGCCGAGCTGGGCGGGGTGGCGCGCCGTACCCGCGAAACGGTGCGGTTGTGCGAGGCGGCGGGCTTTGACGTCGTCCTGATCGAGACGGTGGGTGTTGGTCAGTCCGAAACGCTGGTTGCCGAGATGTCGGACCTCTTTATCCTGCTGCTGGCCCCTGCTGGCGGCGATGAGCTGCAGGGGGTCAAGCGCGGCATCATGGAGATCGCGGACCTGATCCTGGTGAACAAGGCAGACGGCGATCTGCGTGAAACTGCCCTGCGCACGGTTGCCGATTACGCGGGTGCGCTGCGGCTTTTGCGCAAGCGCCCCTATGACCCCGAGGGGTTCCCCAAGGCGCTGCCGGTCTCTGCCTATACCGGCGAGGGGCTGGAAAAGGCTTGGGATAATATGACCTGGCTTGCCGATTGGCGGCGCGATCACGGTCATTTTGTGGCCCGGCGGGCTGAGCAGGCGCGCCATTGGTTCCTGTCCGAGCTGCGCGCGGGTCTGCTGGCACGGCTTGAGCGGCCCGAGGTGCGCGCCCGACTGCGCGAGGTTGGGGATGCCGTGGCGCGGGGGGAAGGCGACCCTGATTCGGCGGCGGCGCAGATGCTCGATTGGCTGGACGCTTCTGACGCCGGGCTGCAGGCGCATGAGCGCAGGGCCTGACCTGCGGCCTGATCCCGGCCCGGCGCTTGCAGAGCTGCTTGCGCCGGTTTCGGGCGGGCAGATGGCTCTTGTGGCGGCGGGGTTCAGCACCCCCCTTGGCGGGATGATCGCGGTTGCAGATGACGCCCGGCTGCATCTGCTGGAGTTTGTTGAGCGCAAGGAACTGCCCGCCGAGCTGATGCGCCTGCACCGGATTGCCGGGGGAGGCATCAGCGCCGGACGGAATGCCGTCATCGACCGGACCGAGGGCCAGATCGCCGGCTATTTTGCCGGAACGCTTGCCGGGTTCGACCTGCCTCTGGCGCTGTATGGCACGCCTTTTCAGCAAGAGGTCTGGCAGGCGCTGCAGCAGATCCCTCCGGGCATCACCATCAGTTACAGCGAGCTTGCGCGGCGCGTCGGGCGGCCTTTGGCAGTGCGGGCTGCAGCAGGGGCAAATGGCGCCAACCAGCTTGCCATAGTGATTCCCTGCCATCGCGTAACCGGTTTGGACGGGCAGCTGACCGGCTATGGTGGCGGGCTGTGGCGCAAACGGGCTTTGCTCGATCATGAAAACCGGGCATATTCCGCCGTAATCCGGGGCGACGGGCCGCGAAAACCCGGCGAAAAGGCTTGACGCGCTGGCCGTCTGCCTTTATCCCCCGCAAACGGATTTCCGGGCGCTGCCACGCGGCGCCCTTTCATATTGCGGGCAGACGCCCGTGCAGGATCGAAGCGAAGGAACAAGATCATGTCGCGCGTTTGCGAACTGACCGGCAAGGGCCCGATGAGCGGCAACAACGTGTCCCACGCCAACAACAAGACCCGCCGCCGGTTTCTGCCGAACCTGAACGAAGTTTCGCTGCTGTCGGAGAAACTGGGCCGCAGCTTCCAGCTGCGCATCTCGGCCGCGGCGCTGCGTTCGGTTGACCACCGTGGCGGTCTGGACGCTTTCCTGGCCAAGGCCAAGGACTCTGAGCTGTCCGAGCGTGCCCTGAAAATCAAGCGCGATCTGGCGAAAGCCTGATTCGCGATTTCCCGACAGGGGTTCCGATTTGGCCCCGTTGAGGATGCGTGCGCCCTGCCGTTCCCGGCGGGGCTTTTTCGCGTGAATGCTCTCTGGCATCCTTGGCTTAACCCGCTGCGACCGGAATGAGGCCTGCCATGAAATTCCTTTCTGCCGCTTTCTGTCTGACCTTGCTGCCCTGCGCCGTGCTGGGACAGGATCTGGTGCTGCGCGATGGCTATGTCCGCTCGACCAATCCCCGGTCCGGCGCGGCTTTCATGGTGATCGAGAATCAGGGGCAGGTGGCCTGTACACTTTCTGCCGCTGCCTCTGAGGCCGCTCAGCGGGTTGAGCTGCACGGCAACCGCGAAGAGGGCGGGATGATGCGCATGGTCAAGATGGACCCGGTCGCAATCCCTGCCGGGGGGCGCCACGAACTCGTCCGCGGGGGCGAACATCTGATGCTGATGGGGCTGAACCACCCGCTGGCCGAGGGGGAGGAGGTCGATCTGGTGCTGGATTTCGGAACCTGCGGCAAGGTCGGGGCGCGCTTACCGGTTCGGAACGGGCGCTAACCGCCTACCTTTGGTGATCAGCGCGGGATGCTGGCAGCGGCGATCAGTTCCTCGACCTTGGGGCCCAGCGATTCGATGATCAGTCTGACCCCCTCAGCCGAGGCATGCAGCTTGTCGGATTGCAGCATGGTTTTGTAATCTTCGCCCGGCAGGTCAAAAAGCGGCTGGTAGAGGTTTTCCATCAGCAAGGTGCCGTGTTTTTGGGCCAGGCGGGGCCAGATCGTGGCCCAGTCCTCGCGCAGCGGATCGTTCTCGTCCGGCAAGGCGATGCCGACCAGCAAGAGCGGCTTTCCGCCCTTGCCGGCCTGTTTCAGAATCGAATCCAGATTGTCCTCGACCATGGCCGGACCGAAACCCATCAGCAGGTCGTTGCCGCCCAGCTCGACGATCACCGCATCGGGTTTATGGCGGGCCAGCGAATAGCCGATCCGTACCCGCCCGCCGGCGGTGGTGTCGCCCGAAAGGCCTCCGTTCAGCACAACCACGTCATGGCCACGCGCCTTTAGCCAGCTCTGCAGCTGCGGCACCAGCCCGTGACGGCGCGGCAGACCATAACCTTCGGTCAGGCTGTCGCCAAAGGCGAGAATGCGCAGCGGGGCGGCCGCCGCCATCTGTGCGGCGGCCAGGGTCATGATCAGGACAAGGATTCTCAGCATTATCCGGCTCGTTTCAGGCGCAATGCGTTGCTGACCACAAAGACCGATGACAGTGCCATCGCACCCGCCCCCAGCATGGGCGAAAGCTGTGGCCCGCCAAAGGGCACCAGCGCCCCCATGGCCACCGGAATCAGCGCGGCATTATAGCCAAAGGCCCAGAACAGGTTCTGCCGGATGTTGCGCATGACGCTGCGCGACAGGCGGATGGCACGCACCACGCCCAACGGGTCGCCGCCGATCAGAACCACCTCGGCCGATTCGATGGCGACATCGGTGCCGGTGCCGATGGCGATGCCGGTCTCGGCCGCGGCAAGCGCCGGGGCGTCGTTGATCCCGTCACCGACAAAGACCGTGCCTGCGCCCATATCGCGGATCGCGGCCAGCTTGCCCTCGGGCAGGACGCCGGCGGTCACGCGGTCGATGCCAAGCTGGCGGCCAACCGCCTCGGCCGTGGCCTGCACATCACCCGAGATCATCGCAGTCTGCAGGTCCAGTTCGTGCAGCTTTGTCACCGTTTCTGCAGCCTCGGGGCGGATCGGGTCGGCCAGCGCCATGGCTGCTACATGCTGGCCGTCGACGGCCAGATGCACGGGGGTTGCGCCATTCGCAGCCCATCCCCGGGCAGCCGCGATCAGCGTGGGCGAGGTGGTGATCCCGCTTTCGGTCAGCGCGGCGGCATTGCCGATCAGCAGTGCGCGTCCCTCGACCCGGGCTGACAGGCCGCGTCCCACCGTGGCCTGGACGTCCTCGGCCGGGGGCAGCTCCAGCCCTTTGTCACGGGCGGCAGCAGTGATGGCGGCGGCAAGAGGATGCTCGGAACGTGCCTCGGCAGACGCGGCAAGGCGCAGCGCATCTTCGGGCGTCATGCCCTCGGCCTTGATCGCGGTCAGGGCGGGCGCGCCCTGGGTCAGCGTTCCGGTCTTGTCAAAGGCGACGATGCGGGCATCGGCCAGCCGTTGCAGCGCATCGCCGCGCCGGAACAGCACGCCCAGTTCGGCACCCCGCCCGGTGCCGACCATGATCGAGACCGGCACCGCCAGCCCCATTGCACAGGGGCAGGCGATGATCAGGACCGATATCGCCGCAACCATCGCTTGCCCGAGCGAGCCGGTAAAGATCAGCCACAGCGCAAAGGACAGGATCGCAAGCCCGATCACGACCGGAACAAAGACCGCGGTGATGCGGTCCACCAGTGCCTGAACCGGAAGTTTGGTTGCCTGTGCATCCTCGACCATGCGGATGATGCGCGCAAGAACCGTGTCGCCACCCGTGGCGGTGACGCGATAGGCAAGGGCCGAGGTGCCGTTGACCGTGCCGCCGGTCACGGGGTCTCCGGTCGTTTTGCTGACCGGAGCCGGCTCGCCCGTCAGCATGGATTCGTCGATGGCGCCGCTGCCCTCGGTCAGCACACCGTCGACGGCCACCCGCTCGCCCGGGCGCAGGTGGACGATGTCACCGGTGCGCAGTTCGGCCACCGGAATGTCGCGGATGCTGCCGTTCCGTTCGACCCGGGTGGTGTCTGGGGTAAGCTCGATCAGGCGGCGGATGGCGTCGCCCGCCTGTCCTTTGGCCCGCGCCTCAAGCCAGCGGCCCAGCAGAATCAGCGTGACGATGACGGCGGCGGCCTCGTAATAGACATGGACTGATTCAGACGGCAGCAGGCCCGGCGCAAAGGTTGCCACGGTCGAATAGAGCCACGCCGCCGAGGCACCAAGCGCGACCAGGCTGTTCATCTCGGGTGCGCGGCGCATCAGGGCGGGAAAGCCGATGCGAAAGAACATCCGCCCCGGTCCCGCCAGCACCGCCGTCGTCAGCACGAATTCGCCAATCCACAGCAGGCGCTGGTCCAGCGCCATGGAAATCCAGTGATGGAAGGCCGGAAAGATATGGCCACCCATTTCGGCCACAAAGATCGGCAGGGTAAGAACCAGCGCGATCAGGAAATTGCGCCGAAGCGTGGCGGCATCGGCCGAGTGGTCGTGCATGTGGTGGCCTGCCTCGGCCTGCACCTGCGCGGGATAACCCTTGGCGGTGACCGTCTCGGCCAGCGTCTGGGGCGTTACGGCGGGGGAATGGTGGACTGTGGCGCTGCCGGTGGCCAGATTGACCTGCGCAGAAGTCACGCCCGGCATGGCCGAGAGCGCCTTTTCGACGCGACCGACGCAAGAGGCGCAGGTCATCCCGTCGATGTTCAGCCGGGTCTCCAGCGGTTCGGCCGGATAACCGGCACCGGCCAGCGCCTCGATTGCGCGGGGCAGGGCATCGGCAGAGTTCACGACAAAGCGTGCGCGTCCGGTCGCAAGGTTGACCTGCGGGTTTTCGATCCCCGGTACAGCGGCCAGCGCCTTTTCGACGCGGCCTACACAAGAGGCACAGCTCATGCCGGCGATGGTCAGCTCGGCATCGTTATGATGATTTTTCATTGGCTTACCCTGTCAGAATGCGGGAAGGGCGCTATTCAGACAGGAAACGGCGGAGCCTGCTGGCGCTGGGGCTGGTGATGCAGGACCTGATGGCGCGGCATCCCTTTACCGGGGTCGGGGCGCCAGCGCAGCGCGTGGCCATTGCCGGCAAGTGCCGGTCGGGCCTGCCGCAGCCGGGCAGAGACATGACAGCGACAACCACGCCCACTCCGATCCTGGCACAGATGCGGGACAGGTGTGGCCGCGCGGCGCGGCAGGCGTTCAGTCGGGGCGCAGGTTGCACGGATCATGGCAGACGGTCCTTTCCTGATGTAACCTGGGCACGTTCCTTGCGCGTTTCAACCGCGTCACGGCGCTTTGAGTTGATCCGGGCGGTTCAAGAGGTTAGGCGCTGGATCAAGGAACATCGAAGAATTTGGGACAAACAGATGAATCGCAGACAGATGCTGATGGCCGCGTTGCCTTTGGTGGCCGTGCCTACGCTGGCTCTGACCCAGGAGCGGGCTCAGCCAGCGGCGCAGACGAAACGTGCCGAGCCCAAGCGCGACCCCTATGCCCCGACCGAGGTTGCAATCCGCAGCGATTTCGAGGTCGGCAGCATCGTCGTGGTTTCCAAGGACTTTTTCCTGTACCACGTCATCGCTCCGGGCCGGGCGATCCGCTATGGCGTTGCCGTGGGCAAGGATGAGCTGGTCTGGAAAGGTCGCGCTACGGTCGGTCGCAAGACCGAATGGCCAAGCTGGACGCCGACCCCTGCGATGATCAAGCGCAAGCCCGCACAATATGCCAAATGGGCTGATGGCATGCCGGGTGGTCCGACCAACCCGCTGGGTGCGCGCGCGCTGTATCTCTATGACGCCAAGGGCAACGACACCGCGATCCGCATTCACGGCACGACCGAGCCGAATTCGATCGGCCGGGCTGTCTCGAACGGCTGTATCCGTATGCGTAACGAGGCAGTGATGGACCTGTATGAGCAGGTTCCGATCGGGACTCCGGTCTACGTCTACTAAGTGGATATCCGCCTGAAATCGCTGTCGGATCCGGCGCTTGCCGGATTCGACACCATTATCGACGTCCGATCTCCGTCGGAATATGCCGAGGATCATCTGCCTGGCGCGGTCAACCTGCCGGTGCTGTCGGACGAGGAACGTGCCCAGGTCGGCACGATCTACAAACAGGTTTCCCCCTTTGATGCCCGCAAGCTGGGTGGTGCCATGGTCGCCGCCAATGCCGCGCGCCACATTGCCGGGTCGCTGGCCGGGCATGGCGGCGGCTGGCGGCCCTTGGTCTATTGCTGGCGGGGCGGTCAGAGGTCGGGTGCCTTTGCGACCATTCTTGCCCAGATCGGCTGGCGCGTCGGGCGCGTCGGGGGAGGTTACAAGGCATGGCGTGCGCTGGTGGTTGAGCGGGTGCAGCAGTTGGTCACCGCACCTGTCGTGGTGCTGGACGGCAATACCGGCAGTGCCAAGACCGAGATCCTGCAGCGCCTTGCCGCACGTGGTCATCAGGTCATCGACCTTGAGGGGCTTGCAAATCATCGTGGCAGCCTGTTTGGCGCGATGCCCGGTGGTCAGCCCAGCCAGAAATGTTTCGAGGGTCGACTTGCCGTGGCGCTGGAGGCTTTGGATTCAAGCCGGCCGCTGCTTGTCGAGGCCGAGAGTTCGCGCATCGGTGACGTGAACCTGCCACGCGGTATCTGGCAGGCGATCATTGCCGCGCCGCGTATCCGGCTGGCCGTTCCGGTCGAAGCTCGCGCCGCCTATACTGCCCGGGTCTATGCCGACACCAGCGCCGACCCCGCAGCTGTGGCGCGCATCGTGGAGTTGCTGCGACCGCTGCATCCGGCCGAGCGGATAGAGGATTGGTTGCGCCTGATTGACGTCGCCGATTGGGCTGGGCTTGCCGAGGGTCTGATGCGTCACCATTACGACCCGCGCTATGACAAGCACCGGGCACGCCATGATGACGGGCGGGGGCCCGTAGTGGCGCTGGAAAGCCTTGAGGACCCCGAGGGCGCAGCTGAACGGGTCGAGGCGGTGCTGGCCGGGATGAATCTGGCGGGGTAGCGCCGGTGGTCAGGTTGCGTGCCTCCGGCGGGGATATTTGAACACGAAAGAAACGCTGTCAGCTGCTCTGGGTCAGAAAGCGGCGCAGGATGCGTTCCAGCTTGGCGGCACCGAGCGGGGCCATCGCCTTGGTATGTTCGTGGCTGATCGATTCATCCGAAAGCCCCGCGCCCATATTGGTGATGACCGAGACGGCTGCACATTTGAGGCCGAGAAAGCGTGCGAGGATCACCTCGGGCACGGTGGACATACCGACCGCGTCAGCGCCGAGGGTGCGGGCGGCGCGGATTTCGGCTGGGGTTTCGAACGAGGGACCTGAAAACCAGCAATAGACGCCTTCGGGCAGGGGGATGTCCTCGGCCTTGGCAGCGGCTTTCAGGGCGGCGCGGATTTGCGGGTCATGGGCTTTGGTCATGGGTACGAAGCGGGCCTCGGAAGGTTCGCCGATCAGCGGGTTGGTGCCCGCGAAAGCGATATGGTCCGAAAGCAGCATGAGTGAGCCGGGCGGCATCTCGGGGCGCAGGCTGCCGGCGGCATTTGTCAGCAAGAGCCGTTCGCAGCCAAGCGCCTTGAGCACCTCAAGCGGCAGGCGCATCACATCCGCGCGGCCCGCTTCGTAATAATGCGCCCTGCCGCCGAAGACCGCGACGCGGCGGCCTTCGAGCTGGCCGATCACGAGCTGCGGCACATGGCCCGAAACCCCGGCATGGGGAAAGCCGGGCAGGTCGGAATAGGGGATTGCGGTGCCTTCTACCGCGCTGGCGAGATGCCCGAGGCCAGAGCCGAGGATCAGCCCGTATTCGGGTGCGGCGTTTCCGGCACGGCCCTGGATCAGGCGGGCAAGCTCAGCGCTCTTTGACATAGGGCTCTCCTCCCGCGCGGGGCGGTATGGCGCGGCCGACAAAGCCGGCCAGGATGATGACGGTCAGGATATAAGGCAGCGCGTTCATGAACATCGACGGCACGGTGACAAAGCCGAGGTCCAGATTGGGAAAGCGGTTCGCCACTGCCTCGAGCAGACCAAAGAGGAAGGTTGCGCCCAATGCGCTCCATGGTCGCCATTTGGCGAAGATGAGTGCCGCCAGTGCGATAAAGCCGCGTCCGGCGGTCATTTCTTTGACGAAACCAGCGGAAATGCCAGTGGCGAGATAGGCTCCGGCAAGCCCGCAAAGCAGGCCACAGATCAGCACTGCGGCATAACGCAGCCGCGTGACCGAGACCCCGGCGGTATCGACCGAGGCCGGGTTCTCGCCCACCGCGCGCAGCCGCAGGCCAAAGCGGGTGCGGTAAAGCACCCACCAGGTCAGCGGTACGATGGCGAAGGCGACATAGACAAGGATCGTGTGGCCCGAGATCAGCTCGGCATAGATCGGGCCGATCACCGGCACCGGGCGCAGGCTGTCGGCAAAGGGCAGGGTGATCGCGTCAAACCGCGCCGCGCCGGATAGCGAGGGGGTTCGGCCGCCGAGCTCAAAGATCTTTTGCCCTAGCAGAACGGTCAGCCCCGAAGCGAGAAAGTTGATCGCCACGCCCGAGATAAGCTGATTGCCCCGGAAGGTGATCGAGGCAAGCCCGTGCAGCAGCGCCAGCGCCACTGCGCCTGTGATCCCTGCCAGAAGCCCGGCCCAGGCGCTGCCTGTCGCATAGGCGACCGAGGCCGAGGCAAAGGCCGCCATCAGCATCTTGCCCTCAAGTCCTATGTCAAAGACGCCGGCACGTTCCGAGTAAAGCCCGGCGAGGCAGGCGAGCAGCAGGGGCGTCATCAGCCGCATGGCGGAATCAAGGATTTGCAGGATGGTTGCGAAATCCATCTCAGCCTCTCTTGCGGTTCAGGGTCAGGAACAGCCGCTCAAGCGGCATGCGCACCATGTTGTCGAGCGCCCCGGTGAACAGGATCACCAATGCCTGAATGATGACGATCAGTTCGCGCGGAATCGAGGTCCAGAGGGCAAGCTCTCCTCCGCCCTGATAAAGAAAACCAAAAAGCAGCGCGGCAAGGAATACGCCAAGCGGATGGTTGCGTCCCATCAGCGCGACGGCGATGCCGATGAAGCCCGCGCCCTCGACGGCATTCAGGACCAGCCTCTCGGCCTCGCCCATGACGTTGTTGACCGCCATCAGACCTGCCAGCGCGCCGGATATCAGCATGGCGACCACGGTGATCCTTACCGGAGAGATACCGGCGTAAAGCGCGGCTGGCTCGGACTTGCCGAAAGCGCGGATCTCATAACCCAGCCGCGTGCGCCAGATCAGCAACCAGACCAGCAGGCAGGCGATGATGGCGATGAAAAAGGCGATATTGGCCGGGGTGTTCCTGCCCCAGTCGATCCCGAATGCCAGCGCCATATCGGAAAGTTTGGGCAGATGGGTCGCCGGCGGAAAATTCGCCGAGGCAGGGTCCATGCTGCCCACCGGGCGCAGCAGGTTCACAAGCACATAGTTCAGCAGCGCCGCGGCGATAAAGTTGAACATGATCGTGGTGATGACGACATGGCTGCCACGCTTGGCCTGCAGCCAGGCCGGGATCAGCGCCCAGAGCGCGCCAAACAGCGCAGCGCCCACCACGGCGGCGGGCAGCGCCAGCGCCCAATGCGGCCAGGGCAGAGCCAGCACCACCAGTGTCACGCCCAGCCCACCCATCGCGGCCTGCCCCTCGCCCCCGATGTTGAAGAGGCCAGCGTGATAGGCGACCATGACGGCAAGGCCGGTAAAGACGAAATTCGTCGTGTAATAGAGGGTGAATCCCCAGCCGTAGCTAGAGCCGAGCGCCCCTTCAACCATGACCTTCAGCGCCTCGACCGGGCTTTCCCCGATGGCCAGGATCACCAGCGCCGAGATGGCAAAGGCCAGAGCCAGCGAGATCAGCGGCGTCACGATCACATCCGCCCATTTCGGCATTCGCTCCATTAACCTGCCCCTCCCGGCATATTCATATTCTGGGGCCCTCTGGGCCGGGACATGCAGCGCGTCATTCGGTGCCTCCGCTGGTCGCCGGTGCCGCGGCGGGTTCGAGCCCGGCCATCAGGCAGCCCAGCTCTCCGGCCGTGGTGCTGGCCGGCAGACGCTCACCCATGATCCGGCCGTCAAACATCACCGCGATGCGGTCAGATAGCGCCATGATTTCATCGAGTTCGACCGAGACAAGCAACACCGCTTTGCCCGCATCGCGCAGGGCTACGATGCGTTTGTGAATGAACTCGATCGCGCCAATATCCACCCCGCGTGTTGGCTGGCCGATCAGCAGCAGATCGGGGTTACGCTCGATCTCGCGCGCGACCACGATTTTCTGCTGATTGCCGCCGGAGAAATTCTTGGCCGCAAGGTCGGGGTTCGGGGGGCGGACGTCGAAACGCTGCATCTTGTCGGCCGCGTCGGCGCGGATCGCGGCATTGTCCATCAGCAGCCCGTTCTGGAATTGCGGCGCGTCATGATAGCCAAAGGCGCTGTTTTCCCAGGCCGAGAAATCCATGATCAGCCCCTCGACCTGCCGGTCCTCGGGGACATGGCCTATTCCCGCTGCGCGCCGGGCGCGGCCGTCTGCGCCAGTGCCGCTAAGGGGCAGGGGCGTGCCGTTCAGCCGGATTTCGCCCTGCAACCTTGCACCGGGTTCGGGAAAACCACCCAGAATTTCAAGAAGTTGCGTCTGGCCGTTTCCTGCCACGCCTGCGATGCCGACGATTTCGCCCGCGCGGACTTCAAGGTCGATGCCGCGCAGCCGCTCGACCCCGTCCGCATCGACCATGCCAAGGCCCCGAACCTCAAGCACCGGTGCGCCGGGCTGGGCGGGGGTCTTTTCGACCCGCAGCAGAACCTTGCGTCCCACCATCAGTTCGGCCAGCTCTGTCGGGTTCGTCCCGGCGGTGCGGACCGAGGCCACCATCTCACCTCGCCGCATGACCGAGACGTTGTCCGTGATCTCCATGATCTCGCGCAGCTTGTGGGTGATCAGGATGATGGTTTTGCCCTCATCCTTGAGGCCACGCAGGATGCGGAACAGGTGGTCTGCCTCGGCCGGGGTCAGAACGCCGGTCGGTTCGTCCAGAATCAGGATATCGGCCTGACGATAAAGCGCCTTGAGGATCTCGACCCGTTGCTGATGGCCGACAGACAATTCCTCGACTGCCGCGTCGGGGTCGACCTGCAGCCCATATTCCTCGGCCAGGCGCTTTAACTCGCCTCGCGCGCGGGACAGCGAATGGCGCAGAAGCCCTCGGTCCTCGGCCCCAAGGATAATGTTTTCCAGCACGGTGAAATTCGGCACCAGCTTGAAATGCTGGAACACCATGCCGATGCCGGCGCGGATCGCCGCCTGGCTGTCGCTGATCGTGACCGGCTGGCCGCCGATCAGGATCTCGCCGGCATCGGGACGGTAAAAGCCGTAGAGGATCGACATCAGCGTCGATTTCCCGGCCCCATTTTCGCCGATGATGCCGTGGATCGTGCCGCGGGGCACGACCAGGTCGATGTTCCGGTTTGCCTGCACCGGCCCGAAGGCCTTGGAAATCCCCCGCAATTCGATTGCGGGGGCCGTGCCTGTCGCGCCAGCAAGCGCCATGTTACTGAACCGGGCAGGTGTTGTCGGTCATGTAGTCATGCACCTTGATTTCGCCTGCGGTGATCGCCTTGGCGGCGGCATCGACGGCGGCCGTAATCTCGTCGGTAATGAGCGGCTTGTTATTGTCGTCCATCGCCAGCGATACCCCACCCGAGGCAAGATCCATGACCTTGATGCCCGGCTGGACCTCGGCCCCGGCCTTGAACGCCTCATAAACCGAGACGTCGACGCCCTTGACGACCGAAGTCAGCACCTTGCCCGGATGCAGGTGGTTCTGGTTGCTGTCGACACCAATCGACAGCACTCCGGCATCTGCCGCCGCCTGCAGCACGCCAATGCCGGTACCGCCAGCCGCCGCATAGACCACGTCTGCCTGTTGCGAGACTTGCGCCTTGAGCAGCTCGCCCCCCTTCACCGGGTCGTTCCATGCTGCGGGGGTGGTGCCGGTATAGTTGATGATGACCTTGCCATCGGGGCGGGCGGCCTTGAACCCTTGGGCATAGCCGCATTCGAACTTGTGGATCAGCGGGATATCCATGCCGCCGATAAAGCCGACCGTGCCGGATTTCGAGGCCTTGGCTGCCGCGATCCCGGCGAGATACGAGCCCTGTTCCTCGGTAAAGACCACGGATTGTACGTTCGGCTGTTCGACGGTCGTGTCAATGATGACGAATTTCGTGTCGGGATAGTCCGGGGCAATTTTGTTCAGCACCTCGCCAAAGGCAAAGCCGGTCATCACGATGGGATTGGCCCCCGATTGCGCCAGCCGACGCAGCGCCTGTTCGCGCATCGCCTCGGACTGCATTTCCAGCTCTTTGTAGCTGCCCCCGGTCTCGGCCTTCCAGCGCTCGGCGCCTTCATAGGCGGCTTCGTTGAAGGATTTGTCGAACTTCCCGCCCAGATCGAAGATCAGTGCCGGATCGGCCAGAGCCGCCAGCGGCATGAAAGTCAGGCAGGCACCGGCAAGCAGAGATTTCATCAGGGACATATCGAGCCTCAAAACGGGTTACGGGCGAGTCAGCCCAGGATTTACGAATTAGGGCGCATGGGCCCGAATCCGTCAACAGGCTTATCCGGGATCAAAGCGTTCGCTGCATCAGTACTGCATCGACGCCAGAGGCGTAATAATCACGTCGCTTTCCAACGGTTTCCCAGCCAGCACCTGCGTAAAGTGCCAAGGCCGGAACATTGTCCGAGGCGACCTCAAGAAATGCCCGGACCGCGCCCCGCTGGCGTGACGTGGCGGCGAATTCGTCAAGCAGGGCAGAGGCCAGACCCTGACGCCTTGCCTCGGGTGCGATGGCCAGCGTCAGCAACTCGGCCTCATCCACGATGCAACGACCCAGCAGAAAGCCGTGGGGTGGGCGGGTCAGCAGGAAATTCGCCGGGCTGGTCAACAGGCCCTTAAACTCAGGCTCGGACCATGGGCGGGGATGGGTGGTAAAGGCGCTGCGATGCAGTGCGGCCAGCGTTTGGGGGGGCATGGCGGCGTCAGGGCAGGATGGGCGGCGCATGGTCACGCGCCGGGGCTGCATCGGCCGGGCGCAGATAGATCGGGGCCGGGCGCGGCAGATCCGGATGGTCACGCCGTTCGGCCGCAATGCGGGCAATTGCCTCGGCCAGTGGCATCACGGGGGACAATAACGGTGGCCCCGCAGGCAGATCGTGCAACGTTCCCTGTTCGGGCATCGAGGTAAGGCCGGGGCCGAAATCCTGCCAGATCACCTCGCCATTACGGGCGGGGACAGCGACACGACAGGGGCGAGGCAGGCCATGCGCGGCAGCCTCGGTTACGCCGACGCCTACTGCGGGGATGCCAAGCGACAAGGCGAGCCCCCGCGCCGCCGCAACCGAGATGCGGATACCGGTAAAATTTCCCGGCCCGATACCGCAGCCAAGAACCGAAAGCTGGCTCCAGACGACGCCAGCCCCGGTCAGCACCTCTTCAAGCAGAGGAAACAGACGCTCGGCCTGGCCGCGGGCCATTTCCTCGTGGCGGTGGGCCAGCAGCTTGTCGCCTTGCAGCAAAGCGGCCGCGCAATGCGCGGCCGATGTGTCGAAACCCAGCGAAAACGTCTCAGCCAACGGGCCGCACCTCGGTCACTTCCGGGATGTAATGGCGCAGCAGGTTCTCGATGCCCATTTTCAGGGTCAGCGTGGACGAAGGGCAGCCGGCGCAAGCGCCCTGCATATGCAGATAGACGACGCCGCGATCAAAGCCGTGGAAGGTGATGTCGCCGCCGTCCTGCGCCACGGCGGGGCGGACGCGGGTGTCCAGCAGTTCCTTGATCTGGTTGACGATTTCGGCATCGGGGCCGGTCTGATCGTTATGGGCGCTGCCGGTCGCGCCTTCGATGGCCGGAGCGCCGGACTGGTAATGCTCCATGATCGCGCCAAGGACCGAGGGTTTCAGATGGTCCCAGACCGCATCATCGGCCTTGGTCACCGTCACGAAATCCGAACCGAGAAACACCCCGGTCACGCCCGGAACGGCAAAGATGCGGCGGGCCAGCGGGCTGGTGGCCGCAGCCTCGGGCGCGGGGAAATCAGCGGTGCCGTCGCCGAGCACGGTTTCACCCGGCAGAAACTTCAGCGTCGCGGGGTTGGGGGTGGTTTCGGTCTGGATGAACATGGCGCGGGCTCCTTTGCCCTCGGATATGGGGATCGAAGGGGGAACAAGTCAAGTCAGACCGGTATTCCATTCGCCGCGGCGAGCCTTGCAAAGACAAGGAAATTGATGAGCACATGCGCAATCGCCCCGGCCCCCGCCGTCCCCGAGGACAGCCGTGCCGCCATCAGAAACGGCGCAATCACTGTTGCCCCAAGGATGGTGCCAACCCCGCCGCCCGGCGCATCAAGCCGTGCCATGGCAAGGGCAGGGGCCAGATGCCACAGGATGAATAGCCCTGTGGCCACAGCCTGCGCGCTTGGGCCGGGGCGGGGAATCAGTGCGCCACGCCAGAAAGCCTCTTCCAGGGTGCCGTTGATCAGCGCGGCCAAAGCGACCGCGCCAGACACATGTGCCGACAGTTGCAGCGGTGCGGTTCCGGCCCAAAGGGCGCAGGCAGCGACGAATGCTGTCAGGGCCAGCAGCGTCAGGCCCGGGGGCAGGTAAGGGCGTAGCGACCATCCGTCGCAATGCCAGAGCGCGCCGACGATAAGTGTCCAGTAAAGCCCAAGCCCGATTGCAATGGCCGTCAGCGGGCGCAGCCCCTCAAGGTGGCCAAGTTGATGAAATATCCATGCAAGCACTGGAATCGCCGCAAGCGTGGCCAAGGCCAGCCCACGGTTCATCAGGTGATCTGTTCCAGCCGCTCGCGCGAGATGTCGCCGGGCACGATGGTGATGGTGCAGGGCAGGCTGGCGACCTCTCGCATCAGTCTTGTGACCAGAGGTCCGGGACCGGCGTTTTCGGTCGCGGCCGCCAGCACCACCACGCCGATTTCGGGATCGGTATGGATCTGGGCCAATAGCTCGGTCGCGGGCTCTCCTTCGCGGACCACCAGTTCGGGCTCGATGCCGGGGCGGTCGCGCATCCATTTGGCAAAGACTTCGTAATGCGCCTCGATCCGCTCATATGCCTCGGCGCGCATAACCTCGGCGACGCCCATGCCATGCTGGATAGCTGTGGCCGGAATCACCCCGAGAACCTGGACACCGCCGCCAGTCTTGGCTGCGCGTAGAGCGGCGTAGCGGATAGCATTCAGACATTCTCGCGTGTCATCCAGAACCACCAGAAATTTCCGCATGTACCCTGCCTTGGCTGCCCAGAATAAGCAAAGACTGGCCGAAAGGACACGGTTCTGCAAGTCTCGCTCTGTTTCGCGCTTGCAGGAGTTTCAAATTGCAAGTCGCTATGTTAGGCGGGAAAAGTTCTCCAAGGTGCCAAACGCGGGACGGTATTGTGACGATTCACCACGATTGGGACAAAGCCGACCGTCGCGATCTGGCCTCGATAACAAATGTCGATCTGGGCTGGATCGCACGTGAAGAGGCGCAGACCCGGGTCGGCATGACCTTGGGCAAGCGCCTTTTTGACATTTTCCTGGCACTTGTTCTGCTTGTCCCCCTGTCGGTCGTCATGGCCGTGGTTGCGGTGGTTTTGCTGGTCACTCAAGGGCGGCCCCTGCTGTACGTCGCGCCCCGCATGCGCGCGCCGGGTGAGCCGTTCAACCTGCTGAAGTTCCGCACCATGCTGCGGGACGAAGGGGATTTCGGTGCGACCGGCGGGCATAAGCATTGGCGCATCACCCGTGTCGGCCGCATCCTGCGCCGTACCCGCATCGACGAGCTGCCGCAGCTTTTCAACATCCTGCGCGGCGATATGAGCTTTGTCGGCCCGCGTCCGCCGCTGCGCGAATATGTCGAACGTTTCCCTGCGCTTTATTCACAGGTGCTGAGGAACCGGCCAGGTGTCACCGGGCTTGCGACGATGATCTATCATGCGCATGAGGACCGGATCATGGCGCGCTGCCAGACGGCAGAGGCGACCGAGGCCGCCTATTACCGTCGCTGCCTGCCGACCAAATTGCGTCTGGACCTGATCTATCAGCGCCGCCGCAGCTTGCGCATGGATCTGTGGATCATCTGGCATACGGTGATGACCGTGCTGATCCCGAACTGGCAGGGCCGCCGCGCCCGCCGGGTGCCCAGCGGACAAAAGCTGGAGGCAGGCAAACCCGTCTCCGAGAACACAGCGCAGAAAGTCGCTGTCTCTGGCGGGCCGCGCCTGCAATCCGCGCGGGCTTCGACGCCGGCGCTTTCCCAGATCCAACCCTCTCAGACCCGGCCCGGTGTTCCGGCCGAATGATCGGCTGCTGCTAGCTTGTGGCGAAGGGGTCTTGCGGATAGCTGACCCCTGTCAGGTACAGCCCCTGCGGCGGGCAAACCGGGCCACAGGCGGCGCGGTCGCGCGCCTCCAATGCCTCGGCGACGCGGTCGGGGGGCCATGAGCCCGCGCCAACCCGCTCAAGCGTTCCGACGATCGAGCGCACCTGATTATGCAGAAATGAGCGTGCGCGCAGGGTAAAGCGGTATTCGCGCCCTTGCGGGATCTCGGCCTCGGTGATCGTCAACTCATCCAGCGTTTTCACCGGGCTTTTCGCCTGACACATGGTCGAACGGAAGGTGGTAAAGTCGTGCCGCCCCAGCAGATGCGCTGCGCCCTCGCGCATGGCGGCCAGATCCAGCGGGTGTGAGACCTGCCAGGCGCGGCCACGATCATGCGTCAGCGGCGCGCGGCGCGAAATCAGGCGGAACAGGTAGCGCCGCTCAAAGGCTGAGAAGCGGGCATGAAACTCATCATCGACCCTTGCCACGGCAAGGATGGCGACGGGCGCAGGCTTCAGGTGCCAGTTCAATGCCTCAGAGAGGCGGAACGGGTCCCAGTCACGAATCAGATCGGCATGGGCGACCTGACCAGTCGCATGTACACCGGCATCGGTGCGACCGGCGGCAGCGATGCGGGCGCCCTGGGCAAAGCCAGGGTCAAGACGGGCCAATGCGGCCTCGACAGCGCCTTGCACGCTGGGGCGGTCGGCCTGCGCCTGCCAGCCGGCGAAGGGACCGCCGTCATATTCGATCAGCAGCGCGAAACGAGGCATGGTCTAACGGCGTGACTTTTCCGATTCGCGGGGAATCAGCAGATCGTCCAGTGTCATCGGGCGCTGCAGCTCTGCCGGCTCGGCCGGTGGGGTGGGCGCGGGGCGGACCCCTTCGCGAACCAGCCGGTCGCGCAGCACGCTGATTTCAATGTCGAGATCGGTGCGCCCCCCTTCGAGCAAGCGGGCGCTGCGGGCGGCGAATTCGGTTTCCAGATCGGTAAGCAGCGTTTCATAATCCTGCCGGGCGCGCTGGTCGCGGGTCTGGACATAGAGATCGGCGAATTTCACTGTCGCATCGCGCGCCCCTTGCAGATAGACGCTGAGATAGCGGCGCACGGCGGAGATGGTGTCGGGGTTTTCCTCGACATGGCTGAAAAGTTCGCGGGCGGTGGCAGCGAACATGCCGACACGGGCCTCAAGCCGGCGATCGCCGGTCCGCAGAATCGCGTCCTGCATCGCCTTCAGATGGGCTTCGCCCTCGGCCACGATGCGTTGGGCGCGGTCCTGTTGGTAACCGTCGATGCCCTCCATCCCCTTGTCACGCATCGGGTCGGTGCCGAATGCCAGCCAGTGCAGCATGGCCCCGGCAAAGCCGATCACGCCTGCGCCTGCCTCTGCCCCCGGCACATAAGAGCCGATGGCAAGGCCAAGGCCAGTCAGGATGCCCCCAAAGAGCTTGCGCGGGATCGCCGGTCGGCGTGCGACGCGGCGTGCGTCATATGCAGCCTCGGCCTGCAGTCCCTCGCGGGTCATCCACATGCCCGAGGCAACGGCGCCAAAGGCGATCAGGTGCAGCGCGAGTCCGTTCGGGTCCTGCCAGAAGGCGCTGATGAGAAAGGGGATCGCCATGATCGTCACCCAGCGGGTGCGCGATTCGAGCGGGTGGCGGAACTCGCCCGGTGCTGGCCGCGCGGGGGCGCGCAGGTCGGTTCCGTCCAGCCGGGGCTGCGGCGAAAAGCGGCCGCCGAAACGCTTTGCCATCATTGCCCCCTTAGCCAGCGCCTACAAAGGAAGCATAGAGCGTCAGACCCATCAACAGAAAGAAGGACAGGCGCTGCATGGCTTTCTGGGACATCGGCTTCCTTTCGGCGCATTTTCGCGGGTTGCCCGAAGGATATAGGGCGCCCCCGGGCCGAACGGAAGGGCGAAGGCTTGTGCGGTGTGACTGGCTGGCTGGATGGGGGCTCTGCCCCCGCGCCTGCGGCGCTCCCCCGGGATATTTCAGCACGAAAGAAGGTGGGGGATGGAGCGGGTGATGGGAATCGAACCCACGTATTCAGCTTGGAAGGCTGCTGCTCTACCATTGAGCTACACCCGCATCGGGCTTTTCTATAGGGGCAGACGTGTTCTTGCGCAAGCGTCACGCGCTTGACGGTTGCATGGCGGCGGGGCAAGCAGGCGGCATGATCGATATCCGTCCCGTCGCCAATATCGTAGGCAAGGTTGTGGTCACGCTGGGGGCGGCGATGACGCTGCCCATGCTGGTGGACTGGTGGCATGGCGATGCTCATTGGATGAGCTTTCTGGAAAGCAGCTTTCTGACCATGCTTGCGGGTGGCCTTGTCGCCTTGTCCACCCGGCAGTCCGACAAGTCGCTTGCGATTCAGCAGGTGTTCCTGCTGACCGCGATGCTGTGGCTTGTCGTGCCGGTTGCCGGGGCGCTGCCCTTTATGCTGGGCGAGCCGCAGGCCAGTTTCACCGACGCCTATTTCGAGGCCATGTCGGGGATGACCACAACAGGGACCACGGTCTTTCCCGATCTGGACAGTTTGCCCAAGGGCACGAATCTGTGGCGGGCGTTTCTGAACTGGGCAGGCGGGCTTGGGATCATCGTTGTCGCCATGATCTTTCTGCCGGTGATGAAGGTCGGGGGGATGCAGTTCTTTCGCTCGGAGGGTTTTGACACTCTGGGTAAGATCCTGCCCCGCGCCTTTGACATCGCGCGCGAGATGACCGGGGTTTATATTGCCATGACCGCCTGTAGCATGGTGGTCTATATCCTTTTGGGGATGAAGGGGTTTGACGCGCTGGTGTTTGCGCTGTCCACCTGTTCGACCGGCGGGTTTTCCAATTATAACTCGAGTTTCGGCCCCTATATCGGTGCGCCGGAATATGCGGCCGCGTTCTTTATGATCATGGCCTCGATTCCCTTTATCCGCATGGTGCAGCTGATCCGGGGCTCGGCAGAGCCCTTATGGCGCGACATTCAGGTCCGGGCCTATCTGCGCTGGACCTTTTATGCGGTGGCGGTGATCGTCCTTTACCGGCTGCTGTGGCTGGAGGCAAAAAACCCTCTGGATGTTATCCGGGAAACTACTTTCAACGTGGTTTCGGCCTTTTCCGGGACGGGGCTATCCACAACGGATGTGACGCAATGGGGGCATTTCCCCTTTGTCATCCTGCTGGTCGTCGGGCTGATCGGAGGTTGCACCGGCTCGACCTCATGTTCAGTCAAGGTGTTCCGCTATCTGGTGCTGTTTCAGGCGGTCAAGGCGCAGCTGCGGCGTATGCAGTCGCCGCATCGGGTGTTCCCGCTGCTTTACGATGGCCGCCCACTGGACGAGGACGTGATCGATTCGGTCATGTCCTTCTTTACCCTGTTCATCCTGTCCTTTGGGCTGCTGATCATCGGGTTGGCACTGACCGGGCTGCATCCGCGCACCGCACTGACTGCGGCCTGGACCGCGATTGCCAACGTTGGAACTGTCTGGGGGCCTGAGATGACCGATAACGGTGGGGTAACGAATTTCCCCACCGCGTCGAAATGGCTGATGATCTTTGGCATGTACCTTGGCAGGCTTGAGCTGATCTCGGTGCTTGTCCTGTTCCTGCCGCGGTTCTGGCGCAGCTAGTTCGCGGGGGTGGCCGGTTCCGGCGCGGGCGTCTCGGGGGGGGCTGCCGGGGCGATGGCCGGCACCTCGGGCTGGGCTTCGCCTGCGCCGGGGGCAAAGCGGGTCAGGTTGTCCGAAATTTCAGCCGCGAGGCGGTGCTGGTTTTCAGGGTCCGAGACCGGCCAGATCAGGACAAAACCCTGTACCCGGCCGTCGATCACCCTGGCTTCGGCATGGCCGATATGGGTCTGGTTCTGACCATCAAGCGTGACTGCGCCACGCGTCACCTTGCGTTCAGGCGACGGTACCCAGCCAAGGGCGGTGACAAGACCTGCCAGGTCCAGCATTTCCTGTTGGCCGCCGGGCTGTGAAAAGAGGATCAGCGCCGCACCCGAGCCGTCCTTGGGCCCATAGATCGACAGTGCACGCTCTGCCCGTTCGAATTGCAGCTTGTCCATGGGGGCAGGCAGCGTAAGGCCGGTGTGGCTGTCCTGCAGCTCGGCCAGCCCCATTTCGGCCCGCCATGCAGCGCGGCGGGCGATGAGCTCGGCCATGGCGGTGGCGGTGTCGGGAGAGGCCCGCAGGCGCACGATCTCGGCCGCGATCGCGGCGCGGGTCATCGGGCCGTCCTTGCCGTCGATGGACCCTTCGTAATGGCCGGCCCAACGCAGGGCACGCTGGATATCTTCAAGCGGAGGCATGGAAACCGGCTCGGCCTCGGGTGCCGGGGGGGCGCCAAGCTCGGGCGTCTTGCCGGCAATGGCGACCTCACCCATGTCCTCGGCGGGTGAGAGGAAGGCGTCCTTGGGTACCGCGCCTGCATTTTTGAACGCCTTGAGCCAGGCGGTGCCTGTCGCCTCGTCCATCGGGCCAAAGGCGATGGCCGAGCGGCCATTTGGCAGGGTCCAGAGCCCGGATTCGGGCAGGGTCTGGCGCCATTTTTCAAGCATCTCTTCGGCCTTGGCGCGATTGGGGCTTGATTCGAGGCGCAGGAAGAATTTCGCCGGCTCGGGTTCGGCGACCGGTTCGGGTGCGACTGCCGGGGATGCCGGATCCCCGGTCACAGCTGCGGCCGTGTCCTGCGGGAAGGTCGAGGCATTGCCGGCAGAGTTTGCGGGTTCGGCGGCGGCGGTCACGTTCAGCGGGGTAAAGCTGCGCCCCTCGGCGGTGGCAATGAAGCTGTCGCCCGGAACTTTGCGCTGTTGTTTCAGCTCGTCCAGCCGCGCTGCGGCATCTTCGCGCGGCATGGGGCCAAGGGCGATTCCGACCCAGCCTTCGCTTAACGGAAAGGTTACGACATCGGGAAACTGTGCACCCCATGCCTCGGCGCTGGCCTGAGCGGCCTCGGCCCCGCGCTTGGCCTCGATGCGGATCACCACATCCTCGGCCAGCGCGGCCGAGCCGAGAGCCAGCGGCAAAGCCGCACCAAAGACGAATGCAAAGCGCCCCATGGGCATGTCCCTCTCATTGACCCTGCGCCGCCCTCTGCCTAGAAGGCGGCAGACATTTCCTGCCAGTTATGCCGAAGGAAGCCCCGATGACCAGCCCAAAGGACAACCAGACGGCCAAACCCGTCTGCTTTCAGGACGTGATCCTGCGCCTGCAATCCTATTGGGCCGCACAGGGCTGCGCGGTGCTGCAACCCTATGACATGGAGGTCGGTGCCGGCACCTTCCACCCGGCGACCACGCTGCGCAGTCTGGGTGCCCGGCCTTGGGCTGCGGCCTATGTCCAGCCCTCGCGCCGCCCGACCGATGGGCGCTATGGCGAGAACCCGAACCGCCTGCAGCACTATTATCAATATCAGGTTATCATCAAACCCTCGCCGCCGAACCTGCAAGAGCTGTATCTGGGCAGCCTTGCCGCCATCGGCCTTGATCCGATGATCCACGATGTCCGCTTTGTCGAGGATGACTGGGAAAGCCCGACCCTGGGCGCATGGGGCCTGGGTTGGGAAGTCTGGTGTGACGGGATGGAGGTCAGCCAGTTCACCTATTTCCAGCAGGTCGGCGGGCATGACTGCCGCCCGGTCTCGGGCGAGCTGACCTATGGGCTTGAGCGGCTGGCGATGTATGTCCTTGGGGTCGAGCATGTGATGGACATGCCGTTTAACCATCCCGACAGCCCGATCCCGCTGACCTATGGCGACATCTTCCGTCAGGCCGAGCGTGAATATTCGCGCTGGAACTTTGAGCAGGCCGATACGGAAATGCTGCTGCGCCACTTTGAGGATGCCGAGGCCGAATGCGAGCGCATCCTGACCACGGCCGAGACCGATGCCGCCGGGCGGCAGATCCCGATGGCGCATCCTGCCTATGATCAGGCGATCAAGGCCAGCCACCTGTTCAACCTGCTTGATGCGCGCGGGGTGATCTCGGTCACCGAGCGGCAGGCCTATATCGGCAGGGTGCGGGCGCTGGCCAAACGTTGTGCGGATCTGTTTGTGACCACCTCGGCCGCCACGGGCGAGCCGCTGCCCGCCTTCCCGGCTGGGGCCTAGGATGGACGGCCGTTTTCCCGCCCTTGTGCTGATCGTTACTGCCGCCGTTGCGGGGGCAGGGGTCTGGTACGCGCAGCAATATGCTTTTTACGACCGGCTGGACCCGGCTTCGGTCACGCTGACCGCGACTGTGAACGGTGAAAGCGTGCCTGTGCCGGCCAGCGAGGTGCAGGTCATCGACGCCAGCAGCTCTCCGATCCGTTGGCGGGCCTGTTTTCGCCTGACCGAGCCTTTGCCCGCAGGGGCCGAACCCTTCCCCGAGGCGCAGCCGCTGAACGGCCCGGGCTGGTTTTCCTGTTTTCAGGCCGGGCAGATTGGCGCTGATATCGAATCCGGGGCCGCCCGGGCCTATCTTTCCCAGGCCGAGGTCCGCCCCGATGTGGACCGCGTGATTGCGGTCTATCCCGACGGCCGCGCCTTTGGCTGGCACCAATTCAATGACAAGACCCCCGAACGCGGAGTGATGGACTGATGGCCGACCTTCTGATCGAGCTGTTCTCCGAGGAAATTCCGGCGCGGATGCAGGCCCGCGCGCGCGAGGACCTCAAGAAACTCGTCACCGACGGGTTGGTCGAGGCCGGCCTGACTTACCGTTCCGCCGGTGCTTTCAGCACCCCGCGCCGGTTGACGCTGGCGATCGAAGGGCTCAGCGCCCATAGCCCCACCACCCGTGAAGAGCGCAAGGGCCCGCGGACCGACGCGCCCGAGGCCGCGCTGGAGGGGTTTTTGCGCTCAACCGGCCTGACCCGTGACCAGCTAGAGGCCCGCGATGACAAGAAAGGGCAGGTCTGGTTCGCCACCATCACCCGCCCCGGTCGTCCGGCGGCCGATATTGTGGCCGAGGTGCTTGAGGCCGCGATCCGTAACTTTCCCTGGCCCAAATCGATGCGCTGGGGCGCGGGCCATCTGCGCTGGGTGCGGCCTCTGCACTCGATCCTGTGCCTGCTCACGGACGAATCGGGTGCAAGTGTGGTGCCACTTGAGATCGAAGGCATTCGCGCTAGCAACACCACCCGCGGCCATCGCTTCATGGCACCCGAGGAATTCACCGTTTCCGGCTTTGACGATTATGCCGCGAAACTGCGCCGTGCGCGCGTGATGCTGGATTCAGCCGAACGTGAGGCGGCGATCCGGCAAGAGGCCGCTAATCTGGCCTTTGCCCGCGGCTGGGAAATTGTCCCGGACGAAGGGCTGCTGACCGAGGTCGCCGGTCTGGTCGAATGGCCGGTGCCGCTGATGGGTGCGATCGAGGATCGCTTTCTGTCGCTGCCGCCCGAAGTGCTGCAAACCTCGATGAAAGAGCATCAGAAGTTCTTTTCGGCCCGTAACCCCAAGTCGGGCCGGATCGAGGGCTTTGTCACCGTCGCCAATATCGAGACTTCGGATCAGGGCGAAACGATCCTCAAGGGCAACCAGCGCGTCCTGGCCGCCCGCCTTTCGGACGCGGCCTTCTTCTGGGAAAACGATCTGCGCGAGGCCAGGTCAGGCATGACCGACTGGGCCGAGGGTCTCAAGGCGGTGACCTTCCAGAGCAGGCTTGGCTCTCAGGCCGACCGCATTACCCGCATCGCTGCCCTTGCGCGTCAGATCGCCCCACTGGTCGGCGCCGATGCCGATCAGGCCGAGCAAGCGGCCAGGGTGGCCAAGCTTGACCTGCGCTCGGCCATGGTCGGCGAATTCCCGGAACTGCAAGGCATCATGGGTCGTTATTACGCGCTTGAGGCCGGGCTGCCTGCCGCGGTGGCCGATGCTGCGCGAGATCATTATTCGCCGCTCGGTCCCTCGGATGCGGTGCCTTCCGCGCCGGTGTCGGTCGCGGTGGCGCTGGCTGACAAGCTGGATACGCTGACCGGCTTCTGGGCCATCGACGAAAAGCCGACCGGGTCGAAGGATCCCTTCGCGTTGCGTCGCGCCGCACTTGGCGTGATCCGGCTGGTGCTGGTGAACGGTGCGCGCCTTGGCCTGTCCGAACTCTTCCGCCTCTTTGGCGAGGCGCATCTGGCCGCGCTCACGCCTGGGCAGGGCGATCAGCAGATTGCGACGCTGCAAAACGACCTCCTCGCTTTCTTCCACGACCGGCTCAAGGTCCATTTGCGCGATCAGGGCATCCGTCATGACATCATCGACGCCGTGCTGAACATGCCGGGCAGCGACGATCTCGTGCTGCTGGTGAACCGTGCCACGGCGCTGAACGACGTGCTGCGGACCGATGACGGCACCAACCTGCTGCAAGGGCTGAAACGCGCCGGCAACATCCTCGCCCAGGCCGAGGATAAGGACGGGGTTGAATACAGCTTCGGCGCTGATCCGAAATTCGCAGAAACTGATGAGGAACGCGCCCTGTTCGCCGCACTTGATCAGGCCGAACCTGCGATCCGCAATGCTGTCACGGGCGAGGATTTCCCTGCTGCGATGCAGGCGATCGCCGCTCTGCGGGCGCCGATCGACGCCTTTTTCGAGGCGGTACAGATCAATACCGACAATCAGATCGTGCGCCGCAACCGCCTGAACCTGCTCTCCCGCATCCGCGAGGCAGGCCGGCTGATCGCTGATTTCGGCCGGATCGAGGGCTGATCCCAGCCTTTCTTTCGTGCCCAAATATCCCCGGGGGAACACTCCTGGGGCCCCATTGAGGGGCCGCAGGAGCGTGGGGGCAGAGCCCCCGCTCCCCGCGCTGCCGACCTGCGCTTCGCACTTGCAGCAATGCGCTTGCCATGCCTAATGTGACGGCATCATGACCGCGCTGACTGATCCAGGAGCCATCGTCGAAATCACCCCCTCGGCGGGGGTTCAGACCGCGCGTCATGGCTGGCGGGCAAAATGCCTGCAGCGTCTGATCCGGATGGAGCTGCCGGTTCCGGCAAGCTTCGCCATCTCGGCCGAAGC
Source organism: Paracoccus kondratievae (assembly GCF_009301415.1). Taxonomy (GTDB): domain Bacteria; phylum Pseudomonadota; class Alphaproteobacteria; order Rhodobacterales; family Rhodobacteraceae; genus Paracoccus; species Paracoccus kondratievae. Next base: position 399,003 of record NZ_CP045072.1, read on the forward strand.
AGTACGCGCCATTGCTGCCGGGCAGATGCCCGACCGTGCCCGGCTTGCCGCGATCATTGATCGTGCGGATGGGCTGGTCAGCGTGCGCCCCTCGGCAGTAGATCCGGCGTGGGGCGGACCGGGAACGGTGCTGAATGTCGGCATCAACCACGAACGCCACGCCCTTCTGGTGCAAAGCCGGGGCAAGGCAGCGGCAGATGCGATCTACCTGGGCTTTGTGCAGTCCTATGCCATCCACGTTGCGCGGCTGGACCCCGACATGTTCTCGGACAGCGAGGGCGGGCTTGCCGCTGCCCTGCGCGCCTATGAGGACGAAACGGACGAAGAATTCCCCCAGGACCCTGCCCGCCAGCTGGCCGAAGTGCTGCGCAGTATGGCGCGGGCCTGGGACGGGCCGACCGCCCGGCTTTTGCGTCAGGCCAAGGGTGCGCCGGCCAATGCGCCGCTTGGGTTGGTGGTGCAGCACATGGCACTGGCGATCGGGCCGGGCGTAACCGGCTCTGGCACCATCCAGTTCATAGACAGCGTTACCGGCATGCCGCGTATCACCGGCCGGTTCCGGGGTCAGACCCAGGGCCGTGCCAAAGGCGAGGGGGCCGAGACGCTCTATCTCGTGCGCGACCCGCGCGGCCCCTCGCTGGAAGAGGCGGCACCGCAGGTGTTCGCCGATCTTGTCCGCTTTGGCGTCGCCGCGCGTGAACGCCTGCGCGAAGAGATGCAGATCGAATTCGTCGTCTCGGATGGCAAGCTGTCGATCATTGATGCGGTACGGGTCGGCCGCAGCTCACGCGCGAGCGTCCGCATCGCCGTGGCACTGGCCCGCGATGGCATCATCACGCCCGAAGAGGCGGTGATGCGGGTCGAGCCGCGCGCCCTCTCTGATCTGCTGCACCATCAGGTCGACCCGCGCGCGCCCCGCGATGTCATCACCAGGGGCATCAACGCCAGCCCGGGCGCGGCTACCGGGCGCATCGTCTTTACCGCCGCCGCTGCTCAGGCTGCCGAGGCGCGGGGTGAGCGTTGCGTCCTCGTCCGCCGCGAGACTGTGCCCGAGGATATCCGCGGCATGCATGCCGCCGTCGCTGTTCTGACGGAGCGTGGCGGCATGACCAGCCACGCCGCGGTGATCGCGCGCGGCATCGGTCTGCCCTGCATCGTCGGCGCCAGCGGTATCTCGATCGACGCGCGTGCACGCACGATGATGGTTGGCGGCCGGCTGTTCCATGAGGGTGAAGAAATCACCATAGACGGGACCTCGGGTGAGGTGTTGGCCGGTGCGGCCGAGATGCTTGAGCCGGCGCTGGACGATAGCTTTGCCCAGCTGCTGGAATGGGCCGATGCGCATTGCCGCATCAGGGTACGCGCCAATGCCGACACGCCCGAAGACGCCCGCACCGCCCGCATGTTCAACGCTCAGGGCATCGGCCTGTGCCGCACCGAGCATATGTTTTTTGATGACGAGCGCCTGCCCGCAATGCGTGAGATGATCTTTGCCGGACGGCCTGAAGATCGTCGCCTGTCGCTTGAGCGTCTTTTGCCCATGCAGCGCAGCGATTTCGCCAAGCTGTTCGAAATCATGGCGGGCCTGCCGGTTACGATCCGCCTGTTTGACCCGCCGCTGCACGAATTCCTGCCCCATGACCGCGAAGGCATGCGCGAGCTGGCCGAATCACTGGACCTGCCCCTGTCGGACGTGACCCGCCGGGTCGAGGCGCTTAGCGAATTCAACCCGATGCTGGGGATGCGCGGGGTGCGGCTGGGGATCACCGTGCCCGAAATTTATGACATGCAGGCCCGCGCAATCTTTGAGGCGACCATCGAGGCCAGCCATAACGGCGATCCGGTCGTGCCCGAGATCATGATTCCGCTGGTCAGCGCAAGGCGTGAGGTCGAGCTGGTCAAGACCCGGATCGACGCTGTCGCGGCCGCCGTCCGTAATGAGACGCGCAAGGACTTTACCTACCGTCTTGGCGTGATGGTCGAAACTCCGCGCGCAGCACTGCGTGCCGGTGAAATTTCCGAACATTCGGCATTCTTATCATTTGGTACCAATGACCTGACGCAAATGACCTATGGGCTGTCACGCGACGACGCGGGCCGTTTTATGGGCATTTATGTCAGCCAGGGGGTCTATTCCGAGGACCCGTTCCACATTCTTGACCGCGACGGTGTTGGCGAACTGGTCGCCATCGGGGCCGAGCGCGCCCGTGCCACCAAGCCCGATATCACCATCTCGGTCTGCGGCGAACATGGTGGCAACCCTGAATCCATTGCCTTCTGCCTCAGGGCGGGGGTGAATTACGTCTCGTGCTCGCCCTTCCGGGTGCCGGTGGCGCGTCTGGCGGCGGCGCAAGAATCGATTCTCATGGCTCGCGAAGAGGCCGATTCGGCGGTCGGGGCTTAGTTCCCGGCCTGGCCGATATTGGCCAGAATCTGCCCGTAACCTAATTTGTCGTCGGCGAGTTTCCGCCAAAATCGTTAAAATTCAACTGAATCGCTCCGCTCACGCCTATGTGGGGTGGATCGGATGGCCCTGTTTCATGCCTCTAGCGCCGAATATCCGCTGAGGTAGCGGACCCCAGTTTCAAACCGACCGGGTCGGACCCGGACCGAAAACAGGACCAACATGTCGATATACAAGTCATGGCTGGCGTGCGTTTCTGTGTGTATGGTTGTCGCTTTTTCGCCCGTCGCCACCACTCCGGCGCTTGCTGACGGAAAGCACCAAGTCGCGTACGAGATCAAGACCGGGCGTGGCCGTCAGGTCGTCCAGATTGATCCCAATGACCTGCAATGCCTGTCGGAGGCCTTGTATTTCGAGGCCCGCGGCGAAGGTCTGCGCGGCCAGCAGGCCGTGGCCGAAGTAATCCTGAACCGCGTCGACCATCCACGCTTTCCAAAAACCGTTTGCGGTGTCGTGAACCAGCGCGGCCAGTTCACCTATAACAAAGGCGCCCGTATCCGTGAAAAGGGCACCTTTGCCCGCGTGCAAAAGGTCGCAGTCGCCGCGCTTTCCGGCGCACCACGCACGCTGACCAACGGCGCGACCTATTTCCATGCTCGCGGCGTCAAGCCCTCGTGGACCAAGCGGTTCGAACGCACGATCCGTATCGGCAGCCATACCTTCTATCGCTCGGATCGTCGTCTGGCATCCAACTGAGCCCGCGACGCAAATTTGCCATCAAAGCAGCGGCCCTGTCCCTTGCGGCGGGGCCGTTTTCCTGAAAACACAGGCGGCATGGACCAGCCTGATCGTATCCACCTGCGCGACTATATCCTTTCGACCGAGATTGGCGCGTTCCAGACCGAACGGGGCCAACAGCAGCGGCTGCGCTTTAACATTGATGTCGAACTGGCCACCCATGTCGTCGGCGTCAATGACGAGGTGGACCGGATCCTGAGTTATGACATTCTGACCGGCGCTGTCGCCGCGGGGCTGGCGGACCGCCGCTATGACCTGCTTGAGACGCTGGCGGAAAAGATCGCGGCGCAGATCCTTGCCCATCCGCGCGCGGCACAGGTCTCGGTCACTATCGAAAAGCTGGACCGTATTCCTGGTGCCCTGGGGGTGACGCTGGTGCGCCGTCAGGGCCGTGTCGTTGCCGATCCGATCGAGGCGCCGATCCGTGTGATCCTGCACGGCCGCGACCTGACCCTGCCCGAAGGGGCGGTGGCGCTGGTACCCGACGCGCCGGGCCTGCCGCTGCCGCAGGGTGGAAACCTGCGCGAGATCGAGCTTTTGGCACTGGATCAGGCTGCATGGGCCTTGGCGGGGCGTCTGGGCCTGACCGTTGCCAACAGCAGGACCGAGCTGGACTGGGCTGCGACCGAGGGCCGCGCCGTGGTCTGGGCCCCTGCGCGCATGGTCCGCGACGTGGCTGACCTGCCTGCCACGCCAACGGCGCTGGCGCTGTGGCTGGCGCAGCGGCTGGGTGCAAGCCGGCTTGACTGGGCGTTGGCTCAGGGTGTGCCCGCGCCCGAGGTGCCGGCGGATTTCCCCATTCCGACGGGCCATCTTTGATCGCCGGGCTTGAATCGCCCGCTACGGGGCGTAAAGACTTGGAAATATGACCGATTATTTCCGCCCTATTCCATGCGAGACGGGCCGGTGGCAGCTTGCCGGCGGCTGGGTACGTTTTTCGCAATTCGAACTTTTGCGCAGGGGTGAGGCTCCGCGTGTCGTGGACAGCGCCCCGGATGCGGTGCTTGAGGCGCTGACCGCGCCGCGTGCCTCGCTTTTGGGCCTTTCGATGCAGCAGCCGCGCATCATGGGCATCGTCAATACGACGCCCGACAGCTTTTCGGATGGCGGTACCTATGACGGGGCCGGGCAGGTGCGGCTGTTGGCCGGGCAGGGGGCCGAGATTCTGGACATCGGCGGCGAATCGACCCGACCCGGCGCCCGCGAGGTGCCTGTCGCGGAAGAGATTGACCGCGTCACCCCCGCTATCGAGGCGGCGCGGGGGCTCGCCGTGATCTCGGTCGATACGCGCAAGGCCGAGGTGGCCCGTGCAGCCGTCGATGCCGGGGCACATATGGTCAATGATGTGTCGGGCTTTGACTTCGACCCCGATATGGCGGGGATGGTGGCCGCTTCGGGTGTGCCGGTCTGTCTGATGCACGCCCAGGGCATCCCCGAAATGATGCAGGACAACCCGACCTATGGCGATGTGCTGCTTGACGTCTATGACGCGCTGGCCGAACGCATCGCCCGGGCCGAAGCGGCGGGTATCGCCCGCGACAGGATCGTGATCGATCCGGGCATTGGTTTCGGCAAGACGCAAGAGCATAATCTGGCTATCCTGCGCCGGATCTCGCTTTACCATGGGCTGGGCTGCGCGGTGCTTTTGGGTGTGTCGCGCAAGCGGTTCATCGGCAGTATCGGTGGGGTCGAACGTCCGGCCGACCGGGTGGCCGGTACACTGGCGCTGACGCTTGCCGGGATTGCGCAGGGTATCCAGATCCACCGCGTCCATGACGTGGCGGAGACAAGGCAGGGCATCGCCCTATGGCGGGCCGCGACGACAGAGACAGGATGAGCAGGTAAAGATGGGCAGGAAACTTTTTGGTACCGATGGTGTCCGGGGCAGGGCAAATACTCATCCCATGACGGCCGAGATGGCGCTGCGGCTTGGTGCCGCCGCCGGGCGCTATTTCCGCCGCAAGGGCGAAGATCACCACCGCGTCGTCATTGGCAAGGACACCCGCCTGTCGGGTTATATGCTGGAAAACGCCCTGACGGCAGGGCTGACCTCGACCGGGATGAATGTCCTGCTGCTCGGCCCGGTGCCGACGCCTGCGGTGGGCTATCTGACCCGCTCGATGCGGGCGGATGTGGGCATCATGATCTCGGCCAGCCACAACCCGGCCCATGACAACGGCATCAAGTTCTTTGGTCCTGACGGTTTCAAACTGTCTGACGAGGCCGAGGCCGAAATCGAGTCGATTGTCGCAGGCGAAATCGAACCCGCCCAGCCCCAGAACATCGGCCGCGCCAAGCGCATCGACGATGGGCGTGGGCGCTATGTCGAATACGCCAAGACCACCTTTCCGGCCGGTCAGCGGCTGGAGGGGCTGAAGGTCGTGATCGACTGCGCCAATGGCGCCGCCTATCGCGCCGCACCCGATGTGCTGTGGGAACTGGGCGCCGAAGTGATCCCGCTGGGCGTCAGCCCGAACGGCTATAACATCAACGACGAAGTTGGTTCGACCCACCCCGAAGCCTGCGCCCGCGCCGTTGTCGAACATGGGGCTGATCTGGGGATCACTCTGGACGGCGACGCCGACCGGGTGATGATCGTTGATGAAAAGGGTAAGGTGGCTGACGGCGACCAGATCATGGCGCTGCTTGCCGATCGCTGGGCCACACAGGGCCGGCTGCGCGGCGGCGCTCTGGTGGCGACGGTGATGTCGAACCTGGGGCTTGAACGGTTCCTGCAAGGGCGTGGGCTGCGGCTTGAGCGTACCGCCGTCGGTGACCGCTATGTGGTCGAGCGGATGCGCGGCGCGGGCTTTAACCTGGGGGGTGAGCAGTCGGGCCATATCGTGATGACCGATTATGCAACCACGGGCGACGGGCTGATCGCCAGCCTGCAATTCCTTGCCGCGCTGGCTGACAGTGGTAAACGCGCCTCGGAACTGGTGGCGCAGTTTGAGCCGGTGCCGCAATTGCTAAAGAACGTGCGCTATGCCGCAGGGGCCGATCCGTTGTCGCAGGACAGCGTCCGGGCCGAAATCGCCCGGGCCGAAGAGCGGCTGAACGGTCAGGGACGGGTGCTGATCCGAAAATCCGGGACGGAGCCGCTGATCCGGGTCATGGCCGAGGCCGAGGACGAAACCGTCCTGCGCGAAGTCGTGGAAAACATCGTCGCAGCGGTCGAGCAATTCGCCTGACCTGTCCGCAGGTGCCGGAATAGGGCTGAGGGGGTCGTCTTGCCGACCCTCTCAGACCACGGTGGTCGGGTCGTAATCGTAAAGCCAGGCAAAACGCCGGATCATGCTGCCCGGCGCAAGCCGCGAAACTGCGCGCAACCCGGCATGGGCGACGGCACGGGTCGGGCCGCGCAGATGGTAATTGCGGGCATTGGCATTGGCGGCCTCGACGATGCGCTGGCAGCGCGGCTGGCGCAGGGCCTGGAACCGCGCCAGTGCCGACTGTTGGTCAGAATCGGCGGCAAGGCAGGCGGCCAGTACCCAGGCATCCTCAATCGCCATCACCGCGCCTTGGGCCATAAAGGGCAGGGTCGGATGCGCGGCGTCTCCGATCAATGCGCGGCGACCATCCTGCCAATGGGCGGCGACGGTGTGGCGGAACAGCCCCCAGATGCTGGCCTCATCGACGCGGGCCAGCCATTCTGGTACAGGACCGCCAAAACGGGCGAAGGCGGCGCGCAGTTCGGCCGGATCGCCGGCAATCGACCAGCCTTCTTCCCTCCAGTCCGGGCGTTCGACGACGGCGACGATATTGCGCAGACCCGCACCAAGCGGATAGCTGACCAGATGCCGACCCGGACCCATGAAGACCTGTGCCACCGGCGCTGCATCAGGTTCTGCCGGGATCAGAGTCCGCCATGCGGTCTGGCCGGTAAAGAAGGGGGTTTCGATGCCGTTAAGTTCGGACCGAAGTCGGCTTTTCACCCCGTCCGCACCGATGAGCAGCGGCACATCGGGTATGTCGGTGACCTGATGCCCGGTCTTGATCTGTACACCCGCCTCGCGCGCGGCTGTTTCGAGTATTGCAAGCAGCTTGGCGCGGTGGACAAGGCGAAAGTGGTCGGCTGGGCGGTGGCGGGCCAGATCAAGTACTGCGACCGTTCGCCCGACGGAATCATGCAGTTCGACCCGACGCGAAGGTACGGAAATTTTCTCGAATCGCTGCCAAAGCCCAAGCGCCTCGATCACCCTCACCGCATTGGGTGAGATCTGCAATCCTGCGCCGACCTCTCGCAACGCGGCAGCACGTTCCAGCACCGTCACCTGATAGCCGCGTTGCGCCAAGGCACAGGCAGCGGTCAGACCGGCGATTCCGGCCCCGATGATGGTGACGGAACGGGGGTTCAGCGCATCACCTCGGCGCTGGCGAGGGCGACAAAGCCTTCGACCTGATCGGCAGGCAAGCCGGCAGCACGCATTACCTCGGCGGCAAAGGTCACGGGTGCGGAACCGGGCGCGGTGATGATGCCGCCATCGGCCACAGCATGGGGGACATCGCGGTAATGCGCCTGGGCTGCATAGCCGGACAGATGGCCTTGCAGAAACTCCAGCCCGTTCGAGGTATGTGCCCGCCCGTCCAGCAGTCCGGCGCGCCCAAGTGCCAGCGTGGCACCGCAGATGCCAGCGATGGTCTGACCGCGGTCATGGGCGGCACGCAGCATTTCACCCAGATCGGGGGCATCGTCGCGCAGCCAGCTGTCGCCGCCGCAAAGGACGATCACCTCATCCCCGTGCGGTGTGGCGTCGGCAAGCCCGGTCACCGGTAACCCGCCCATCGAGCGCAGGTTGCCGCCGCCGGGCGTGACATAGCGGACGTCGAGCCCGTAGAAACTTGCGCCGATACCAGAGATCTGCGCTGTCTCCCAATCGGCGAACCTGTCGAGCAACAGGATCATCACGGGTTTCATGGACTTGTCCGGCATGTCATTCTCCCCGGTTCGGGGCGTCCCAGGGCCTAGTCGTCGCGGTGCACACGCTCGCGACGCTCGTGCCGCTCTTGCGCCTCCAGCGTCATGGTCGCGATCGGGCGCGCATCCAGCCGCTTAAGGCTGATCGGCTCACCCGTCATTTCGCAATAGCCGTATTCGCCGGTCTCGATTCTCCGCAGTGCTGCGTCGATCTTGGCGACCAGCTTGCGCTGACGGTCGCGGGTACGCAGCTCAAGCGAGCGGTCGGTTTCTTCGGACGCACGGTCGGCGAGATCGGGCACATTGCGCGCGCTGTCCTGCAGACCTTCGAGTGTCTCGGCAGATTGATCCAGAAGTTCCTGCTTCCATGCAATCAGTTTGCGGCGGAAATATTCAAGTTGCCGCTCGTTCATGAAAGGTTCGTCTTCGGCGGGGCGATAATCTTCAGGCAGAAAGATCTGGGCTTTCATCGTTCCTCCGGCATCCGGGCGGCTTGTATGCCCGGACCTTGCGGCCCCCTTAAAGTATGGCAGGGGAATTGTCACTAGCCCTTTCCGTTCCGCCTTGCCCCGCCAGCTTGCAGAGCGGGTCTCTGCTGGCTAGGGTCGCGCAGATTGCGCAAAGGACAGGCGGATGCAGTTTTCCTCGACCGAAACCTATGTGGCACCCCCCGATCTCGCCATGGCCGTGAATGCGGCGATCACGCTTGAGCGGCCCTTGCTGGTCAAGGGCGAGCCGGGCACGGGCAAGACCGAGCTGGCGCGGCAGGTTGCCGCAAGCCTGAATCTGCCCATCGTTGAATGGCATGTGAAATCGACCACGCGCGCCCAGCAGGGGCTTTACGAATATGATGCCGTGTCGCGGCTGCGGGACAGCCAGCTTGGTGATCCGCGCGTGCATGACATCGCCAACTATATCCGCAAGGGCAAGCTGTGGCAGGCCTTCGATGCGGAAAGCAAGGTCGTGCTGCTGATCGACGAGGTCGATAAGGCCGATATCGAATTTCCCAATGACCTCTTGCAGGAACTCGACCGCATGGAGTTCCATGTCTACGAGACCGGAGAGACCGTGCGCGCCCGCCACCGGCCCGTGGTCATCATCACCTCGAACAATGAAAAGGAACTGCCCGACGCGTTTCTGCGCCGCTGTTTTTTCCACTACATCCGGTTCCCTGATGCAGAGACGCTGAAGCGTATCGTCGAGGTGCATTACCCCGGGCTCAAGCGCCGCATTCTTGACGAGGCGCTGAGCCAGTTCCTTGAACTGCGCGAGGTGCAGGGGCTTAAGAAAAAACCCTCGACCAGCGAGCTTTTGGACTGGCTCAAGCTGATCCTTGCCGAAGACCTTGCCCCCGAGGACCTGCGCCGCCCGGCCGGAGAGATGCTGCCCCGGCTGCATGGTGCGCTGCTTAAGAACGAACAGGATGTGGCGCTGTTCGAACGGCTGGCCTTTATGGCGCGGAGACAGAGGTGATCCGTCCCCTTCGCCCTCAGGATCGCAGGGGTTGGCAGCGTCTCTACGAGGGCTATCAGGCCTTTTATGGTTTTGCTGACCGCCCGGCTGAATTCTATGACCGCGCCTTTGCCAGACTGTCCTCGGGTGAGGCGCGCGACTTTCACGGGCTGGTGGCCGAGGTCGATGGCCGGCTGGTCGGGCTGACCCATTACGTCTTTCACCCCAACCTGTGGCGCGATGAGGGGGTCTGCTATTTGCAGGACCTGTTCACCTCGTCCGAGGCACGGGGCAGGGGTGTTGCCCGCGCGCTGATCGAGGCCGTTTATGAGGCGGCGGATGCTGCCGGCGTGCCTGCGGTCTATTGGCTGACGGCCGAGGACAATTATCCGGCCCGGATGCTATATGATCGGGTGGCGGCGAAATCGCCCTTTATCCGCTACAACCGCAAGCTTTGACCAAACGAAAAGGGCGGTCCCGTAAGACCGCCCTTTCCAGATCTGCTGTCCCTCGCCTTAGCGCAGGCCGGTTTCTTTCAACAGGCCCTTGCGCTTGGCTTCGTAGTAATACCCGCGGGCATACCATTTCACCGCGGCATCCTTGTTCCCGCCCGAGACCAGATAGGCCCCGCGCAGATATTTGACGCCGTATTTCAGGTTCGTTTCGGCATCCAGCAGGCCAGCGGCAGAGCCGCGATACCCCATGCCCCGCGCGGTGGCGGGCAGGATTTGCATCAGCCCATAATAGGGACCGTTGCGGGCGCCGGGCCGGTGGCGCGATTCGCGGATGATGACGCGATGCACCAGATCAACCGGCACGTCGTATTCCGCAGCGTATTTGTTGATCAGCCGACGCAGCTCGGGTGTCTCGTTGGGATGCAGGTTCGCAACCTCGGCGGCCGAGGCGCGCGGTTCGACCAGATACCGGCGGTCGGGATCCACCCGGTTGTCGCCGCAGGCGCCGAGAGCCAGAACGCTGCCCAGCACCAACAGTCCGATCATGGATTTCATGACTGCCCCTTGTCTTGGTGATTGTCCAAGGGATTAGCCGGGTCCGGGTCCGGGATGGTAATCAAAAGAATGGACCGCCCGCGGTGCGGGCGGTCCATCGGCGGAAACCCGCCACACGCTGCGGCGGGTTTAGGTGAAGTTTCGCCGATCAGGCGTGAATAGCACCGTCACCGCAGGCCAGAGCCGCCTCACGCACCGCCTCCGAGCAGGTCGGGTGGGCGTGACAGGTCAGCGCGATGTCCTGAGCAGAGGCACCGAATTCCATCGCAACGCTGACCTCGTGAATCATCTCGCCAGCGTTCGGGCCGATGATATGGCAGCCAAGCACCCGGTCGGTGTCGGCATCGGCGATCATCTTGACGAAGCCTTCGGCCTGGAACAGCGCCTTGGCGCGTGCGTTGCCCATAAAGGGGAACTTGCCGACCTTGATCTTGCGGTCGTTGGCCTTGGCGGCCTCTTCGGTCAGGCCGACCGAGGCGACCTCAGGCGTGGTATAGATCACGCCGGGGATGATGTCGTAATTCACATGGCCATGTTTGCCGGCGATGACCTCGGCAACTGCCATACCTTCGTCCTCGGCTTTGTGGGCCAGCATCGGACCGGGCACCGCGTCGCCGATGGCATAAATGCCCGGCACGCTGGTCTGCCAATGCTTGTCGATCTGAACAAAGCCGCGATCGGTCAGCGCGACCCCGACCTTGTCGAGGCCAAGGCCGGTGACATAGGGGCGGCGGCCGGTGGCGACCAGCACGCATTCGGCCTTGATCTCATGCTCGCTGTCGTCCTTGCGCAGCTTGTATTTGACCTCGGCCTTGCCCTTTTCGACCTCGACCTCTTGCACGGCGGCGCCAAGAACGAATTTCAGACCCTGCTTGGCCAGGATGCGCTGGAACTGCTTTTGCACCTCGCCATCCATACCGGGGGTGATAGCGTCGAGATATTCGACAACAGTCACCTCGGCGCCCAGACGGGCATAGACCGAACCAAGCTCAAGGCCGATCACGCCGGCACCGATCACCACCATTGATTTCGGGATCTTGGGCAGGGACAGCGCGCCGGTGGAATCGACGACGATGCCAGCCGCGTTATCGACCTCGACCCCTTTCAGGCTCGCCGGTTCCGAGCCCGAGGCGATAACGATGTTCTTGGTTTCGTGAACGGTGTCGCCGACCTTGACCTTGCCGGGGGCCTCGATGCTGGCCCAACCCTTGAGCCAGTCGATCTTGTTCTTTTTGAACAGGAACTCGATGCCCTTGGTGTTCCCGCCGACCGTCTCGGCCTTATAGCCCTGCATCTTTTCCCAATCGACCTTGGGCTTGGCACCCATCAGGCCCATTTTCTCAAAATTCTCATGGGTTTCATGCAGCAGGTGGCTGGCATGGAGAAGCGCCTTTGAGGGAATGCAGCCCACGTTCAGGCAGGTCCCGCCCAGGGTTTCGCGCCTCTCGACGCAGGCGACCTTCAGCCCCAGCTGGGCGGCGCGGATCGCGCAGACATAGCCGCCGGGACCGGCGCCGATCACGATCAGATCATAGGTGGGCATTCGGGCTCTCCTTGCAGTTCACGGGCCGCGTGCGGCGCCGCTTGTTCGGTTCAGGTAAATAAGGTGATTACGATCATCACCAGGGTGGCGATGAACCCAGCCGCCCAGATGACCGATCGCCACGGCGACCAGCCAAAGGCATAGGCGGGAATGTAAAGCAGCCGCGCCAGCAGATAGGTCCACGAGCAAAGCACGGTCAGGGGTGAGCTGGCATCCGACAGGACCACCACCACCACGGCGATGGTAAACAGGATCAGCCCTTCGAAATGATTGTTCACCGCGCGGCGCAACCGTCCGGTCAGGGCCGAGAATTCGGGTTGTGTGTCGCGCGGGCTGGCGTTCCATGACACGCCCACGTCGCGGTTCATCGAGGCCGCGGCCAGACCGATCTGCACAGCTTGCAGCAGCGCCGCGAGGGCAAGGGCGGTGGTTTCGGCTGCCATCACGCGGTCTCGACAAAGTGGAATTCGGTGGCCGAAACGCCGGCCTGGCTGTTAAAGACGCCGGCCGCCCCTTCAAGATACGCTTTGGCTTTCCCGGCGTCGCTGACCTGAAACAGCGCCCATGCGCTTTGATCGTTTTCCCGCCACAGCTGCAGCAGCGACAGGCCGTTACCGCCCCGATCTTCGGCATCCGCGTCAAAGGCGGTGCGGAAACGGGCGTATTCGGCAACGCGGTAATGGGCGATCATCTGGGCCATGGGACTCTCCTCTGTTTTTGGCGCATCTGCCCTGCGGGTTTCCGGGGCGCGGCGCCTTGCAACAGGTCAACGGGACAGGCCGGAAAGAGTTGCGCGGTGATCGGGCCGGGGGCAGTCGCGCCGCCCCCGACCCGTCAGAGATCAGAGATCCATCAGCAGGCGGCGCGGATCTTCGAGCGCCTCTTTTACGCGCACGAGGAAGGTCACGGCGCCCTTGCCGTCCACGATGCGGTGGTCATAGCTCAGCGCCAGATACATCATCGGACGGATGACGATCTGACCATCGACCACCACCGGGCGATCCTGGATCTTGTGCATGCCGAGGATACCCGACTGCGGCGGGTTCAGGATCGGCGAGGACATGAGCGAGCCATAGACGCCACCGTTCGAGATGGTGAAGGTGCCGCCCTGCATCTCGGCCATGGTCAGCTTGCCGTCGCGGGCGCGGGTGCCAAGCTCGGCGATTTCCTTCTCGATCTGGGCAAAGCTCTTGTGATCGGCGTCACGTACCACCGGCACAACCAGGCCGGACGGCGTGCCGACGGCAACACCCATATGGACAAAGTTCTTGTAGACGATGTCGCCGCCGTCGATTTCGGCGTTGACCTCGGGCACTTCTTTCAGCGCGTGGCAGCAGGCCTTCACAAAGAAGGACATGAAGCCCAGCTTGACTTTGTGCTTTTTCTCGAACTGGTCCTTGTAGGTGCTGCGCAGGTCCATGATGCCTTTCATGTCCACCTCGTTATAGGTGGTCAGCATCGCGGCGGTGTTCTGCGCGTCTTTCAGACGACGGGCGATGGTGGCGCGCAGGCGGGTCATCTTGACGCGCTCTTCGCGGGCGGCGTCCTCGGCCGAGCTGGGCGCACGCGGAGCTGCCGCAGGGGCAGGAGCGGCCGAGGCAGCAGGCGCGGCAGCGGCGCGGGCCACATCCTCTTTCATCACGCGGCCATCGCGGCCGGTGCCGGTCACGGCGTCGCGGTTGATACCGGCTTCGGCCATGGCTTTTTTGGCCGACGGTGCGTCCTCGACATCCTTGCGGGCGGCCGGGGTCTCAGCGCTGGGGGTACTGGGGGCCGGAGCTGCAGCGGCTGCAGCAGCAGGGGCGCTGGCTTCGGTCGCGGCACCGGCGGCACCTTCGGTGATGATCGCCAGACGGGCGCTGGCATCAACCGTCGCCCCTTCGGGGGCAAGGATTTCAGCCAGAACGCCAGCGGCGGGGGCCGGGACCTCGACCGAGACCTTGTCGGTTTCGAGCTCGCACAGCATCTCATCCTGCGCGACGGCATCGCCGACCTTTTTGAACCAGGTCGCAACCGTGGCTTCTGTCACGCTTTCGCCCAGGGTGGGCACCATCACATCGACGGATTTTCCGCTCATCTTCTTTTGTCCTTCCTGAGCCTTGGTGCCCGCATCAGCCTTGGGCAACATTTCTTCGGGGCCCGCATCGCCCTCTTCCATGATCTGCGCGAGCAGGGCGTTGGGTGCGACTACCGCGCCTTCGGGCGCGACGATCTCGGCCAGCTTGCCTGCCACGGGCGAGGGAACCTCGACCGTCACCTTGTCCGTTTCCAGCTCACACAGCATTTCATCCACCGCGACGCGGTCACCCGGTTTCTTGAACCAGGTGGCCACGGTCGCCTCGGATACCGATTCCCCTAGGGTGGGGACGCGTAGTTCCACTGCCATTATCAGGCCCCGACGGTGATGGCTTCTTGAACCAGCGCCTCTTGCTCGGCCTTGTGGCGCGAGGCCAGACCGGTTGCCGGAGAAGCGGCCGCGTTACGGCCGACATAGCGCGCGCGTGCGTGCCTGGCGCCGATGCGCGACAGAACCCATTCGATATTGGGTTCGACAAAGCTCCAGCCACCCTGGTTCTTGGGTTCTTCCTGACACCAGACGATCTCGGCGTTTTTAAAGCGCTCAAGCTCTTTGGACATGGTCTGGGCCGGGAACGGATAGAACTGCTCAAGCCGCAGGATATAGACATCGTCCGCACCAGCGGCGTCGCGCGCCTGAGCCAGATCGTAATAGACCTTGCCCGAACAGATCACCACGCGGCGGATCTTGTCATCGGCTGCCAGCTTGAATTCCGACTTGCCGCGATCGGCGTCGTCCAGCAGCACCCGGTTGAAGGTCGAGCCGGTCATGAACTCATCGGCCGACGAGACCGCCAGCGGGTGACGCAGCAGCGATTTCGGCGTCATCAGCACCAGCGGCTTGCGGAAGGGCCGCTTCAGCTGCCGGCGCAGGATGTGGAAGTAGTTGGCCGGTGTGGTGCAGTTCGCGACGATCCAGTTGTCCTCGGCGCAAAGCTGCAACCAGCGCTCAAGCCGGGCCGAGCTGTGCTCGGGGCCCTGACCTTCGTAGCCATGCGGCATCAGCATCACGAGGCCTGACATGCGCAGCCATTTCTTTTCACCCGAGGTGATGAACTGGTCGAACATGATCTGCGCGCCGTTGGCAAAGTCGCCGAACTGCGCTTCCCACATGACAAGGCTGTTCGGCTCGGCCAGCGAATAGCCGTATTCAAAGCCAAGCACCGCGTATTCCGACAGCATCGAGTCGATCACCTCGTAACGCGCCTGCCCGCCGCGGATGTGGTTCAGCGGGTAATAGCGTTCCTCGGTGGTCTGGTTGATAAAGGCCGAATGGCGCTGCGAGAAGGTGCCGCGGGTCGAGTCCTGACCTGCCAGACGCACCGGATGCCCCTCGGTCAGCAGCGAGCCAAAGGCCAGGGCCTCGCCCGTCGCCCAGTCGAAACCGGTGCCGGTCTCGAACATCTGTTTCTTGGCTTCCAGCAGGCGACCCACGGTCTTGTGCAGATCAAACCCTTCCGGCACGCGGGTCAGGGCTGCGCCGATCTCGGCCATGGTTTCGGGGGCGATACCGGTCTGGCCAAGGTTGTCTTCGGCATGTTCGGCCTCGATCCCCGACCACTTGCCGTCCAGCCAGTCGGCCTTGTTCGGCTTGTAGTTCTTACCGATCTCGAACTCTTCGTTCAGATGGGACTGGAAGGCGGCCTTCATCTCTTCGATCTCGCCCTCGGGGACCAGACCGTCAGCGACCAGACGCTCGGTGTAAAGCTGCAGAGTCGTCTTGTGGCCCTTGATCTTCTTGTACATCACCGGGTTGGTGAACATCGGCTCATCGCCTTCGTTGTGACCGAAGCGGCGATAGCAGAAGATGTCGATGACCACGTCCTTGTGGAATTTCTGACGGAACTCGGTCGCGACCTTGGCGGCATGAACAACCGCTTCGGGGTCGTCGCCGTTCACGTGGAAGATCGGCGCCTCGACCATCAGTGCGATGTCGGTGCAATAGGGCGAGGTACGGCTGAAATGCGGCGCCGTGGTAAAGCCGATCTGGTTGTTCACCACGATATGGATGGTGCCGCCAGTGCGGTGGCCGCGAATACCCGAAAGCTGGAAGCATTCGGCCACGATGCCCTGTCCGGCAAATGCCGCGTCGCCATGCAGCAGGATCGGCAGGACGGCGGTGCGATAGGTCTGGTCCGACAGTTGGTCCTGCTTGGCGCGGGCCTTGCCCAGCACGACCGGGTTCACCGCCTCAAGGTGCGAGGGGTTGGCGGTCAGCGACAGGTGCACGGTATTGCTGTCGAAGGTCCGGTCCGACGAGGCGCCGAGGTGATATTTCACGTCGCCCGAGCCGTCCACGTCATCGGGCTTGTAGCTGCCGCCCTGGAATTCGTGGAAGATGGCGCGATAGGGTTTGCCCATCACATTGGCCAGAACCGACAGGCGACCGCGGTGGGGCATGCCGATGACGATGTCCTTGACGCCAAGCGCCCCCCCGCGCTTGATGATCTGCTCCATCGCCGGGATCAGCGCCTCACCACCGTCAAGGCCGAAACGCTTGGTCCCCATGTATTTGACATGCAGGAACTTTTCAAAGCCCTCGGCCTCGACCAGTTTGTTGAGGATGGCGCGGCGGCCTTCGCGGGTAAAGGCGATCTCTTTGCCATAACCCTCGATACGCTCTTTCAGCCATGCCGCCTGCTCGGGGTCCGAGATATGCATGTATTGCAGCGCGAAGGTACCGCAATAGGTGCGCTTCATCAGGTCAACGATCTGACGGATCGTGGCGATCTGCAGTCCCAGCACGTTGTCGATAAAGATGGGCCTGTCCAGATCGGCGTCGGTGAACCCGTAAGTCTTGGGATCAAGCTCGCCGTGATCGGGGATCTCGCGCATGCCAAGCGGATCCAGATCGGCGTGCAGATGGCCCCGGATGCGGAAGGCGCGGATCAGCATGATCGCGCGAATGCTGTCCAGAACCGCACGCTTAAGCTGCTCGTCCGACAGGCTGACACCCTTTTCGGCGGCCTTGGTCGCGATCTTGTCCAGCGCCGCCTTGGCCTCGGCCTTGGGCAGCATGGGCCATTCGCCGGTCAGCGCGGCGGTGGTGTCGTCGGCCGGAACCGGCGGCCAGTCCGGACGCTGCCAGCTTGCGCCCCTGGCCTCGCGCGTGACGGTCGCCTCGTCATCGCCAAGGCTGCGGAAGAAGGCGTCCCACGCCTGATCCACCGCCTCGGGGTTCTTGGCCCACTGGCCATAAAGCTGCTCGACATAGGTCGCGTTGTGACCTTGCAGGAAGCTTGAATCGTGGAAGGCCGAATTGGGAGATTGATCGTTCATTGGCTTGCCTCCGGGAAATCCTTATCCGTTCACGCCCGGGTCGGGGGCGGTCGCATTGTTCTGGCCATGGCCGGGCAAAGTCCCGGTCATCAGCCGTGTCTGAAGATCCTGATACCATGCCTGCAGCCTTTCACGCGGCTGGCGCCACAGGGCGGGCAGGTTACGTCCGGCCAAAAGGGCCCCGCGCGTCTGCGGCAGGTTCCAGCGACCTCCGGCGAGGTCTTTTGGCAGCTCGGCCAGCGTCATGCGCAGATACCACAGTGCATAGCGGGCCAGATCGCGCCCGGGCTGGGCCGAATTGCGGCGGACGAAATAAGCGATGTTGAGCAGGGCGAGCGCGGCATTCACCCGCCGCCGGTCCCGACCTGCCGCAGCCTCAAGATGGTGGATCGGCGCGTCCGGGGCCATGGCAAGGATGCCGTGGCGACCAAGGCGATAGCTTGCATCCAGATCCTCGGCGATGGCACTGCCGACAAGCCCTTCGTCAAAAGGTTCGCGCAGCGCCACGGCCCGGCGCAGGGTCAGGGCAAAGCCGACGATGAAATCCAGCCGGACCAGCCCTTGTGGCAGGCTGGTATCGCCCTGCCAGCGCCGCTCGGGCGGGTCATAGGGCAGGAATCGCTGGTCTGCGGGGATCATCAGAAGATGGCGCAGGGCAAAGTCGATCACATGCCGTGCCAGTCCGCTTTGGCTGGAAAGCATCCGGTTTACGCGGCCGGTCTGCTTAAGCTCGCCCGCTTTGGCTGCTTGATGCGCCCAGAAAGTGTTGCAGGCCGAAATGGCGGCGATCCGCCCCTGGGTGTCGGCGCGGTAATGGGCCATGATCCGGCTTGCGCAGGCAGGATGCAAAAGCGCGTCGTCGTCGATCATGAACAGGATGTCGGCCCGCGCCAGAGCAACGGCCTGATTGCGCTGGACGGTCAGGGATTTGCGCTGTGCGGGCTCATAACTTAGCGGACAGCCGCCCATTTCAGCGATCACTGCCGCGACATTGTCGCGGTTCTGTGCCCAGTCCGCACTGGCATCGACGATGATAATTTCGGCCGGGCGCTCATCCGAAGCCAGCGCCGCGCGGACGCAATCGCACAGGATGCTGCCGCGATTATAGGTCGAAACACAAAGCGCCCAATCATTGGCGCGGGAGGGCAGGGGCGCACGGTCCTGAAGGGGTTCGACGGTCATGGCGTCTTACCCCAGGCAAAGGTGCAGGTGCCGGGCCAGGCGACGCGCAGGGCGGCGGGACCGTAACCGAGGCGGGATGCTTCGGCGGTTCTGGCGACGATCTGGCAACGACGGCGGTCCAATCTGGCACCTGTTAAAAGATCTGGCGCGGCCCCCAGTAAAGGTAGGCAGGGGCCACGCCCAAGTCAAAAGCCCTTGCGGTCAGGTCAGCGGCCGATCGCTTTCAGAACGGCGTCGCCCAGACCGGCGGGGCTGTCAGCAACGATGATCCCGGCCGATTTCATGGCCTCGATCTTCGATTCCGCGTCACCCTTGCCGCCCGAGACGATGGCGCCGGCATGACCCATGCGGCGGCCCTTCGGAGCGGTGCGGCCAGCAATAAAGCCAGCGGTCGGCTTCCATTTGCCTTTGCGCTTTTGCTCGGCCAGGAACTCGGCGGCCTCTTCTTCGGCCGAACCACCGATCTCACCGATCATGATGATCGACTCGGTCTCAGGGTCGTCGAGGAACATCTGCAGCACGTCGATATGGTCCAGGCCCTTGATCGGGTCGCCGCCGATGCCGACAGCGGTGGACTGGCCAAGGCCGACATCCGAGGTCTGCTTGACCGCCTCATAGGTCAGCGTGCCCGAGCGCGACACGACGCCGACCGAACCGCGCGAGAAGATCGAGCCGGGCATAATGCCGATCTTGCATTCGCCGGGGGTCAGGATGCCGGGGCAGTTCGGGCCGATCAGGCGCGATTTGCTGTCGCTCAGCGCGCGCTTGACCTTCATCATGTCGAGGACCGGGATACCCTCGGTGATGCAGACGATCAGCGGGATTTCTGCGTCGATCGCTTCAAGGATCGAGTCGGCCGCGAAGGGCGGCGGGACATAAATCACCGTGGCATCGGCGCCGGTTTTGGCCACGGCTTCGTGGACCGAGTCAAAGACCGGCAGGCCCAGATGCTCGGTGCCGCCCTTGCCCGGGGTCACGCCGCCGACCATCTGCGTGCCATAGGCGATCGCCTGTTCGGTGTGGAAGGTGCCCTGAGAACCGGTGATCCCCTGGCAGATGACTTTGGTGGCTTTGTTGACGAGAACGGCCATCTTCTTATCCTTTCACCGCTTTCACGATCTTCTGAGCCGCATCCGACAGGTCGTCGGCCGGGATCACATTCAGGCCCGAGTCGCGGATGATTTGCTTGCCCAGCTCGACGTTGGTGCCTTCAAGCCGCACGACCAGAGGCACTTGCAGCCCGACTTCCTTCACCGCGGCGATGATGCCTTCGGCGATGATGTCGCAACGCATGATGCCGCCAAAGATGTTGACCAGAATGCCTTTGACGTTCGGGTCCGAGGTGATGATCTTGAATGCCTCGGTCACTTTCTCTTTGGTGGCGCCGCCACCAACGTCGAGGAAGTTCGCGGGCTCGGCGCCGAACAGCTTGATGATGTCCATGGTGGCCATGGCCAGACCGGCGCCATTCACCATGCAGCCGATTTCGCCATCCAGCGCGATGTAGTTCAGGTCGAACTTGGATGCAGCGAGTTCCTTGGGATCCTCTTCGGTCTCGTCGCGCAGCGCGAGGACGTCGGGCTGGCGGTAGAGGGCGTTGTTGTCAAAGCCCATCTTGGCGTCGAGGCACTTGAGATTGCCGTCTTTCATCACGATCAGCGGGTTGATCTCCAGCATCTCCATGTCCTTTTCAAGGAACAGGCGATACAGGTTCTTGACCAGCTGGACGCATTGCTTGACCTGCGCACCCTTGAGGCCAAGGGCAAAGGCCACGCGGCGGCCGTGGAAATCCGAAAGGCCAGTCGCCGGATCGACGCTGAAGCTGACGATCTTTTCGGGGGTCGAGGCCGCGACCTCTTCGATATCCATGCCGCCTTCGGTCGAGGCGACGAAGCTGATGCGCGAGCTGCCGCGATCAACCAGAAGCGCGAGATACAGCTCGCGCTCGATGTCGCTGCCGTCCTCGATATAGATGCGGTTGACCTGCTTGCCGGCCTCACCCGTCTGATGGGTGACGAGGGTGCGGCCCAGCATCTGACGGGTCAGCTCTTCGGCCTCCTCGACCGATTTCGCCAGACGGACGCCGCCCTTTTCACCGGCCTCTTTTTCCTTGAAGTGACCCTTGCCACGGCCGCCGGCATGAATCTGCGCCTTCACGACCCAGAGCGGGCCGTCGAGTTCCCCCGCCGCCGCCTTGGCCTCGTCGGCCTTCATCACCACCCGCCCGTCGGAAACCGGCGCGCCGTACTGGCGCAGCAGCGCCTTGGCCTGGTATTCATGGATGTTCATCGTGCTTCCCCGCAGTTGTCGGTTGGCCGGGCTTGTGCCACATTCCGCGTCGGCGCCAAAGCCCTATACAGGCCGAGTTGCATAAAATGAGCTGCTTTCCGCCTTTTGTGATCACACCTCTTGAGGCTGCGATCACAAAACTGCTGGCAGCCAGCCCCTGCCGTCGCGTCATCGTGGTGCGGCCGCGCACCGTTTCGCTTCCAGGTCGCGCGGGGATGCGTTCGGGGTGAGAGTCAGACAAAATCGGCAAAATTGATTTCTTTTGACATCTCTTGGCCGGTGGTTTTTGGTCAGACGTCATTTGATGATCTATACTGAGAGATATTACCATGGCGACCATTAACGGCACCGATGGTGCGGATACCCTGACGGGTACTCCAGACGCCGACGTGATTAACGGACTTGCTGGCAATGATGTCATCACCGGCGGCAGTGGTAACGATACGCTGCGCGGCGGCTCTGGCGACGACACATTCCTGATCGGTGGTACCAGCCCGGGGACAGACATTTTTGACGGCGGCGACGGTGCTGACCGGATCCGCCTGAACGGCAATTTGACCGTCTCGAACCTCCAGTTGACCAGCGCCAATGTGATCAGCACCGAGACGCTGGATTTCTCGATCTACAGCATTCAGGGCACTGGCGCGAACGATACGTTCAACATCAGCGGCATCACCTATACCAGCAGCTACGACTGGTTCTACCTGTATGACGGCAACGACAGTTTCGTCGGCTATTCCGGCAACGACTCGGTCGATGGCGGTGCTGGCAACGATACGCTCAACGGTGGTGCCGGCAATGACGTCCTGACCGGAGGTGGCGGCAACGACCATCTGATCGGCGGCAGCGGCAACGACACGTTCCAGATCGGCGGCACGGATATTGGCTACGATATCTATAATGGCGGAGACGGCGATGACCGGATCCGTCTGACCAGCAATGTGACTGTCTCGAACCTCCAGTTGACCAGCGCCAATGTGATCAGCACTGAGACGCTGGATTTCTCGATCTACAGCATTCAGGGCACTGGCGCGAACGATACGTTCAACATCAGCGGCATCACCTATACCAGCAGCTACGACTGGTTCTACCTGTATGACGGCAACGACAGTTTCGTCGGCTATTCCGGCAACGACTCGGTCGATGGCGGTGCTGGCAACGATACGCTCAACGGTGGTGCCGGCAATGACGTCCTGACCGGAGGTGGCGGCAACGACCATCTGATCGGCGGCAGCGGCAACGACACGTTCCAGATCGGCGGCACGGATATTGGCTACGATATCTATAATGGCGGAGACGGCGATGACCGGATCCGCCTGACCAGCAATGTGACTGTCTCGAACCTGCAGTTGACCAGCGCCAATGTGATCAGCACCGAGACGCTGGATTTCTCGATCTACAGCATTCAGGGCACTGGCGCGAACGATACGTTCAATATCAGCGGCATCACCTATACCAGCAGCTACGACCGCTTTTACATGCACGATGGCAACGACAGTTTCATCGGCTATTCCGGCAATGACGCAGTCGATGGCGGTGCTGGCAACGATACGCTGCGGGGCGAGGCCGGCAACGACCAGCTGATTGGCGGCAGTGGCAATGATGTGCTGATCGGCGGCACTGGTAACGATACTCTGGATGGCGGTACCGGCTCCGACACCGCTCTTTATGATGGGGCCACAAGTGGAGTAAGGGTCAATCTGGGCTCAACCAGCGCACAAGCCATTGGCGGCGGTCAGGGCACCGACGTGCTGACCAGCATCGAGCATGTCCGCGGCTCGCGCTACAGCGACAGCCTGACCGGCAGCGGGGCCAGCAACGTCCTGAACGCCGGTGCGGGCAATGACACGCTCAGCGGTGGTGCCGGCAATGACCGGTTGATCGGTGGCGACGGCAATGACTACCTTAAGGGTGGCACTGGCAACGATACGCTGGAAGGCGGCGCTGGCACGGATACCGCGCTTTATGACAGCGCGACCGGCGGAGTGAAGGTCAACTTGGGTTCTGCCAGTGCGCAGGCGATCGGTGGCGGTCAGGGCACAGACGTGCTGACCGGCATCGAGAATGTTCGTGGCTCACGCTACAACGACAGCCTGACCGGCAGCGGAGGGAATAACATCCTGAACGCCGGTGCGGGCAATGACACGCTCAGCGGTGGTGCCGGCAATGACCGGCTGATTGGCGGCGCTGGTAATGACTACCTTAACGGCGGTACCGGCAACGATACGCTGGATGGTAGCACCGGCTCGGACACCGTGCTCTATGATGGCGCGACGAGTGCTGTCACAGTCAACCTCGGCTCGACCAAGGCGCAGGCGATTGGCGGTGGCTACGGGACCGATGTGCTGAGCAGCATCGAGAATGTCCGCGGTTCGCGCTACAGCGACAGCCTGACCGGCAGCGGGGGGAATAACGTCCTGAACGCCGGTGCGGGCAATGATACGCTCAGCGGCGGTGCCGGCAATGACCGGCTGATCGGTGGCTCGGGCAATGACTACCTTAACGGTGGTACCGGCAATGATACTCTGGAAGGTGGAACCGGCACGGATACGGTGCTTTACGATGGGGCTACCAGTGCTGTTACCGTCAACCTGGGCTCGACCAAGGCGCAGGCTATCGGCGGCGGCTATGGTACCGATGTGCTGAGCAGCATCGAGAATGTCCGCGGTTCGCGCTACAGCGACAGCCTGACCGGCAGCGGGGGGAATAACGTCCTGAACGCCGGTGCGGGCAATGATACGCTCAGCGGCGGTGCCGGCAATGACCGGCTGATTGGCGGCTCGGGCAATGACTATCTTAACGGCGGCACTGGCAACGATACGCTGGATGGCGGAACCGGGATCGATACCGCGCTGTATGACGGCGCCACGTCCGGCATCAAGGTTAACCTCGGTTCGACCAGCGCGCAGGCCATCGGCGGCGGCTATGGTACCGATGTACTGAGCAGCATCGAGAACATCCGCGGCTCTCGTTACAGTGACAGCCTGACCGGCAGCGGGGCGAATAACGTCCTGAACGCAGGTGCAGGCAATGACACGGTCAGCGGCGGTGCTGGCAACGACCAGCTGATCGGCGGCACCGGCAACGATCGGCTGCTTGGCGGTACCGGCAACGACACGCTGACGGGCGGGGCCGGCAATGACGTTCTGTCCGGCGGTTCCGGCGCGGATGTCTTTGTCTTCTCGGTTCGTGACAATGCTGACCGGATCAGCGACTGGCAGAATGGCTCTGACGTGATCCGGATCGTTGCGGGCACCTATGATGGTGAGCGTTACGACAGCTTTGATGACCTGACCATCACCCAGTCTGGTTCCAATACCGTGGTCAGCTTTGGCGGCACCACGGTCACGCTGACCGGGATCAACAGCGGTCTGCTGGACGCTTCGGACTTCGTGTTCGTCTGATAAACAAGAAACCCCGCGGGACGCGTCCGCGGGGTTTTTCCGTGCGGCCGGAATGGCCGCTATGTGCGATTGGCCTGATCAGGCCAGCGTGGGGTCGATGCCCTTGCAGGCGGTCACGAGGCCTTTCACCGCATCAACCGACTTGTCGAACATCGCTTGCTCGTCTTTGTTCAGGGTGATGTCGATGACGCGTTCGATCCCCTTGGCACCGATCACGGTCGGCACGCCGACATAGAGACCGTCAAGACCGTAGGCATCTTTCACATAGGCTGCGCAGGGCAGGACGCGCTTTTGGTCCTTCAGATAGGCCTCTGCCATCTCGATGGCCGAGGTGGCGGGGGCGTAGAAGGCCGAGCCGGTCTTCAGCAGGCCGACGATTTCGGCGCCGCCGTCACGGGTGCGCTGGATGATGGCATCCAGTTTTTCCTGCGTGGTCCAGCCCATCTTGACCAGATCGGGCAGCGGGATACCGGCGACGGTCGAATAGCGGGCCAGCGGCACCATGGTATCGCCATGGCCACCCAGCACGAATGCGGTCACGTCGCGCATCGAGACGCCGAATTCCAGCGACAGGAAGTGGCGGAAGCGCGCCGAATCAAGCACACCGGCCATGCCGACGACTTTCTCGTGGGGCAGGCCGCTAAACTGGCGCAGCGCCCAGACCATGGCGTCGAGCGGGTTGGTGATGCAGATGACAAAGGCGTTCGGGGCGTGCTGCTTGATGCCTTCGCCCACCGATTTCATGACCTTGAGGTTGATGCCCAGCAGGTCGTCGCGGCTCATGCCGGGCTTGCGCGGCACGCCGGCGGTCACGATGCAGACATCAGCGCCGGCGATGTCGGCGTAATCATTGGTGCCCTTGAGCACGGCGTCAAAGCCCTCGGACGGACCCGATTCCGCGATGTCCAGCGCCTTGCCCTGAGGAGTGCCCTCGGCGATGTCAAACAGGACGACATCGCCCAGTTCCTTCATCGCGGCCAGATGTGCGAGCGTGCCGCCGATCTGTCCCGCACCGATAAGTGCGATCTTGGGTCGGGCCATGATAACCTCCGATTTCCATGATGGTTCGGGCGGTGGCGTAGTCCCTCGGGATGAGAATCGCAAGCCTTGCCTGTGGACAGAATGCAGAATCGTCCGCTGTCAATCGCTAACATGAAATGCTTGCCCCGCATTGCCGACCGCGCGGCGCTGGATTAACCCGGCGTTAAGCGACAACGGAGCGCGTCGATGGAAATCTTGGGCTGGGTGCTGGCGGTCATTGCTGCCTTGTCTATCGGAATGGCCAAGGGCGGATTGTCGATGGTCGGTACGATTTCAGTCCCGCTGCTGTCGCTGGTCATGTCGCCGGTGCAGGCAGCGGGGATTCTGCTGCCGGTCTATGTCATCTCGGATATCGGCGGGCTGATTGCCTTTCGCCGCAATTTCGATGCGAGGGTGTTGTGGACGCTGGTGCCGGGGGCGATCACCGGCATCGGGCTGGGCTGGGCCACGGCGCATCACGTCAATGACGCGCAGGTCGGCCTGATCGTCGGGCTTATCGGCCTGACATTCGCACTGAACGCGCTGTTGCGCAGCCCGGTCGATGGCAGTGCGCGGCCGCCGCGCTGGGGGGCAGGTACCCTTTGGGGCATGGTCTCGGGCTATACCAGCTTTGTGTCGCATTCCGGGGCCGCACCCTATCAGGTCTATGCCCAACCGCTGCGTATGACGCCGATGACCTATGCCGGCACGACGACGATCTTTTTCGCCATCTGCAACGCGGTTAAGCTGATTCCTTATGCGCTGCTTGGACAGCTTTCGGCGCATAACCTGTCGATCGCCGCCGTGCTGATGGTGCCGGGAATCATCGGTGTCCTGATCGGGCTATGGCTGGTGCGGCGCATGTCGCCGCGCGTTTTCTACAGCTTTATCACCTGGGCGCTGATGCTGGTTTCGGCCAGGCTGATCTGGGACGGCATCTGACGCTGCACTGCGGCAAATCGAGGCTTGCGATTCGCTTCCTTTCCGGGCAGGTTCGCGCAAGATTATTACGCGAGGCCCAGATGACCCGTCCTTATCGTTCCGTGCTGTACATTCCCGCCGCCAATGTTCGGGCGATGGAAAAGGCCCAGACGCTGGCCGCCGATGCGATCATCTTTGACCTTGAGGACGCAGTGGCGCCCGCAGAAAAGGTTGGTGCGCGTGGGCTGCTGTCACAGGCCCTGCAGGCTGATTACGGCGGTCGGGCGCGAATCGTACGCATCAACGGGCTTGATACCGAATGGGGCGAGGATGACGCCCGCGCCTTTGCCTTGGGCGCCGACGCGGTGCTGGTGCCCAAGGTCAGCCGCAGCGCCGATCTGGATCGGGTGGCGGCACTGGTGCCCGAAACCCCGCTGTGGGCGATGATGGAGACGGCCGAGGGCATGCTTAATGCCGCCCGGATCGCCGCCCATCCGCGCCTGCAAGGCATGGTCATGGGGACCAACGATCTGGCCAAGGAACTGAACAGCCGTTTCCGCGCCGACCGCCTGCCCATGATGGCCGGGCTGGGCCTGTGTCTTCTGGCTGCGCGGGCGCATGGCCGGGTGATCGTGGATGGCGTCTTTAACGCCTTCAAGGACGAAGAGGGGCTGCGCGCGGAATGCGCGCAGGGCCGCGACATGGGTTTCGACGGCAAGACCCTGATTCACCCGGCGCAGCTTGCCATTGCCAATGAAGTCTTTGCCCCCTCAGAGGCCGAGGTAGAGCTGGCGCGCCGTCAGATTGACGCGTTTGAAGAGGCCAAGGCGCAGGGCAAGGGCGTCGCGGTGGTCGATGGCCGGATCGTCGAGAATCTGCATGTCGAGACCGCCCGCGCCACTTTGGCCAAGGCGGCTGCGATTGCCGAACTCGCGGGGTGATGGCAGGGTAGCGCCATTACATCCAGCAGAGGAACAAGCCAGATGTTTATCCTGATACTTGGCGTGGCGCTTTGGTGGGTGGCGCATCTTCTTAAGCGGCTCGCTCCGCCCCTGCGCGAACGGCTTGGCCGTGGCGCGGTGGCGGGGGCACTGCTGTTGTCGGTGGTGCTGATGGTGCTTGGCTACCGCCTTGCTGACGGCCCTTATTGGTGGGGGGCAAGTGCACCTCTCAAGGGCATCAACAACCTGCTCGTGCTGGCGGCATTCTACCTTTTCGCCGCATCGGGGATGAAGACGCGCATCACCCGCCACATCCGTCACCCGCAATTGACCGGCTTTGCGCTATGGGCTTTTGCGCATCTGCTGCCGAACGGCGATCTGCCCAGCTTTGTCCTGTTTGGCGGGCTTTTCATCTGGGCGCTGGTCCAGATCGTGGTCATCAACCGGGATGAGCCGGGCTGGATCCCGCCCGCTGGCCCCTTTCCTCCGCGCAAAGAGATCATGGCGGTCGTGGGCGCCATCGTCGTCATGCTGGTCGTGGGGCTGATCCACAGCTGGCTGGGCTACAACCCGTTCGGAAACTGAGCTTTGGGGGCTGACATGCCGAAAATCTATCGCCTGCTGACCGAAGATGACACCTCGGCCTTTTGCCACAAGGTCAGCGAGGCCCTGTCCAAAGGGTGGGAGCTGTATGGCGATCCCTCCTATGCCTTTGACGCCTCGCGCGGCGTGATGCGTTGCGCCCAGGCAGTCACCAAGGAGATCGAGACCGAGTATCACCCCCAGATGAAGCTGGGCCAGCAATAGGGAGCCAACATGAGCAAGACCAATCCGGGTCGCTTCTTCGAGGATTACCGCGTCGGGCAGGTGATCCGCCATGCCGTGCCGCGCACGGTCACGGCGGGCGAGCGGGCGCTGTATCACGCGCTTTATCCCGCGCGGCATGCACTATATTCCTCGGATGAGTTTGCGGCGGCTTGCGGATTGGGGGCAAGCCCGCTGGACGATCTGATTACGTTTCACATCGTCTTTGGCAAAACGGTGCCTGATATCAGCCTGAATGCGGTGGCGAATCTCGGCTATGCCGAGGGGCGCTTCCTCCGGCCGGTGCGGCCGGGCGACACGCTGCGTTCGGAATCCGAGGTGATCGGGCTCAAGGAGAACTCGAACGGCAAATCTGGTGTGGTCTGGGTCCGCACCCGTGGCCTGAACCAGCATGACGAGGTGGTGCTGGAATATGTGCGCTGGGTCATGGTGCGCAAAGGCGATACCGGGGCCGCGGCACCAGATGCGGTGGTGCCCGATCTGGCGAAATCCGTCGCGCCTGATGATCTGGTCGTGCCCGAGGGGCTGGATTTCCAGAACTATGATTTCGAGCTTGCGGGTGAGCCGCATCGCTGGGGCGACTATCAGACCGGCGAAATTATCGACCATGTCGATGGTGTCACCATCGAAGAGGCCGAGCATATGCTTGCCACCCGGCTGTGGCAGAACACCGCCAAGGTGCATTTCGACGCCACTTTCCGCGATGACGGGCGGCGGCTGATCTATGGCGGCCATGTCATCAGCATGGCGCGTGCGCTCAGCTTCAACGGGCTGGCCAATGCTCAGATGATCGTGGCGCTGAACGGCGGTGCCCATGCCAACCCCTGTTTCGCGGGGGACACGATCCGCGCCTGGTCCGAGGTTCTGGACAAGGCCGATACCCCGGCCCCCGGCGTTGGCGCGATCCGATTGCGGCTTGTCGCGCATAAGAGCGAGGCTGGTGATCACGCTTTGCGCGGCGCGGATGGAAAATACGCGCCTCAGGTGCTTCTGGACCTCGATTACTGGGCGCTGATGCCCAAATGAGCGCCTTGCAGGCCGGTGCGCGAATCGTTGTCGGACCGGCCTGAGCATGACCAAAATCCTCGGTTATCCGGGGAAATCGAACGAGTCCGTACTGATACCGCAATCATGCCGGCGAATATGACGGGTCTGTGATCACGGCTGGCATGTGCGTGATCACAAAAGCGGAAAATCTGTCCGATATCCGTCTTATGTATGGCATCCACCCGTGACAGATGCGACAAGGCGGCTAAAAGCAAACCCAATTTCGGCCAGCCCTCGCCGCCAGCCGTTGCGTGCGGGGCCTGAACGCAGGAGAGCGCATCATGGCTGACGTCAACCGGGGCAACCGGCCATTGTCACCACATTTGCAGGTCTATCGCCTGCCCCTCGCCGCAATCACCTCGATCATGACCCGCATCACCGGCCATGCGCTGGTCGCGGGGATCGTGCTGATCGTCTGGTGGCTGGTCGCCGCCGTCACCTCGCCCGGCGCCTTTGCCTGCGCAGACTGGGTGGTGCGGTCCTGGCTTGGCTTTATCATCCTGACCGGCTCGATGTGGGCATTGTGGTATCACCTGCTCGCCGGGTTGCGTCACCTGTTCTACGACGCCGGCTACGGTCTTGAGATCGAGCAGGCCAAGAAATCCAGTCAGGCGCTGATCGCCGGTTCGGTCGTGCTGGCCGTGCTGACGCTGATCGTCTTTTTCGCGTTCTGAGGAAAGGGCAGGGATCATGCGTTATCTTACTCCCCGCAAAACCGCCGAGGGTCTTGGCTCGGCGCACGAGGGCACCCAGCACCACTGGGCCATGACGGTTTCGGCCGTGGCGCTGGCCGTGCTGACCCCGCTGTTCATGATCGTGGTGGCCCGCGCCATCGGCCTGTCGCAAGATCAGCTTCTGGCCTATTTCGGCCGGCCCTTCCCCGCCGTCATCACCGCGCTCTTTGTTGTCGTGGGCATGATCCACTTTATCAAAGGCACCCGGATCATGATCGACGACTATTTCCGGGGTGGCGCGCGCAAGGCTGCCATCATCATTTCAATCATTTTCGGCTGGGCGGTCATCGCTGCCGCCGTTTATGCGCTGGCCCGGATGGGTCTGGGCGCGATCGTCGTCGTCTGAGGTTCCGCAATGGCTGCTTACAAATACGAAACGCACGAATATGACGTGGTGGTCGTGGGCGCCGGCGGCGCGGGCCTGCGCGCGACGCTGGGCATGGCTGAACAGGGTCTGCGCACCGCCTGCGTGACCAAGGTCTTTCCGACCCGCTCGCATACGGTCGCCGCGCAGGGCGGCATCGCTGCCAGCCTGTCGAACATGGGTCCCGACCATTGGCAGTGGCACATGTATGACACCGTCAAGGGCTCGGACTGGCTGGGCGACACTGACGCGATGGAGTACCTCGCGCGCGAGGCTCCCAAGGCCGTTTATGAGCTGGAACACTATGGTGTTCCCTTCAGCCGCACCGAAGAGGGCAAGATCTATCAGCGCCCCTTTGGCGGTCACACCACTGAGTTCGGCGAAGGTCCGCCCGTGCAGCGCACCTGTGCCGCGGCCGACCGCACCGGCCACGCCATCCTGCACACGCTTTACGGCCAGTCGCTGAAGGAAAAGGCGGAATTCTTTATCGAATATTTCGCGCTGGACCTGATCATCACCGATGGCGCCTGCACTGGCGTCGTGTGCTGGAAGCTTGATGACGGGACCATTCACGTCTTTAACGCCAAGATGGTCGTGCTGGCGACCGGTGGCTATGGCCGCGCCTATTTCAGCGCTACCTCGGCCCACACCTGCACCGGCGACGGTGGCGGCATGGTGGCCCGCGCGGGTCTGCCGCTGCAGGATATGGAATTCGTGCAGTTCCACCCGACCGGCATCTATGGTTCGGGCTGCCTGATCACCGAGGGTGCACGC
Source organism: Paracoccus kondratievae (assembly GCF_009301415.1). Lineage (GTDB taxonomy): Bacteria > Pseudomonadota > Alphaproteobacteria > Rhodobacterales > Rhodobacteraceae > Paracoccus > Paracoccus kondratievae. The sequence goes on from NZ_CP045072.1 coordinate 429,984, forward strand.
GGTGAGGGCGGCTATCTGACCAACAGCGAGGGTGAGCGGTTCATGGAGCGTTACGCTCCGACCTATAAGGACCTTGCCAGCCGCGACGTGGTTTCGCGCTGCATCACCATCGAGATCCGCGAAGGCCGCGGCGTTGGTCCGCATAAGGATCATATGTATCTGAACCTGATGCACCTGCCGCCGGAAAGCCTGGCCGAGCGTCTGCCGGGCATCAGCGAATCGGCCAAGATCTTTGCCGGTGTCGATGTCACGCGTGAGCCGATCCCGATCTTGCCGACGGTTCACTATAATATGGGTGGCATTCCGACCAACTATTGGGGCGAGGTGCTGAACCCGACCGCCGAAAATCCCGATCAGGTCTTCCCGGGCCTGATGGCGGTGGGTGAGGCAGGCTGCGCCTCGGTTCATGGCGCGAACCGGCTGGGCTCGAACTCGCTCATCGACCTTGTGGTCTTTGGCCGGGCTGCCGCGATCCGCGCGGGTCAGGTGATCGACCGCAAATCGGCCATCCCGACCACGAACAAAGAGGGCGTGGACCGGGCGCTGGACCGTTTCGACCGCATCCGTCACGCCAATGGCACGGTGCCAACCGCCGAGCTGCGGCTTGAGATGCAGCGCACCATGCAGGCCGATGCAGCCGTGTTCCGCACCGACAAGACCTTGGCAGAAGGGGTCGACAAGATGCAGGTGATCGCGGGCAAGCTGAACGACCTGAAGGTCACGGATCGCAGCCTGATCTGGAACAGCGACCTGATGGAAACGCTGGAGCTGACGAACCTTATGCCCAACGCGCTTGCGACCATCGTCGCAGCCGAGGCGCGCAAGGAAAGCCGCGGCGCCCATGCGCATGAGGACTACCCCGAGCGGGATGATGCCAACTGGCGCAAGCACTCGCTTGCCTGGGTCGAAGGCAACGATGTTAAACTGGCCTATCGGCCCGTTCACCTCGAACCTTTGACCAGGCAAGCGGAAGGCGGGATCGACCTGAAAAAGATCGCACCCAAAGCGAGGGTTTACTGATGCGTCTTCCTCTGATCCTGACTGTTGCCGCGTTGGCCCTGTCGGGCTGCGTGGTCCAGAATCCCGGCATGGCGCCGGTGCCGGCTCCGCTGCCTCCGGTTACCACTCCGGCGCCTGATGCGGCGGCCAGCTCTTCTGCGCGCGTCGTCATCAACCGCGAGATGGCCAAGCGCCTGCCGGGTGCCAATGTCGCGCCCTATACCGACTGCGTGATCCAGAACGCCACCAGCGCGGAACTGGCCAGCATCGCCGCCGCCGGAGCGGCCGGGGCAGGGGATTCGGTCGCCGCCATCGTCGGCCGGCCCGCGACGTCGCAATGTATCGCCAGCGCCGCCGCAGCGGCAAAAGGCACTGCGTGATGAGCCGGCGCGGTCTGCGCATGGGTCCTGGTCTTGTCCCGGCACTGCTGGGGCTGGCCGCCTGTGCGACCGCGCCGATTCCTGTCGAACAGGCCGAGCGTGCCTGCCTTAGCGCGGCGCTTGATGCCCGCGCGCCCCGCACCGAAGTTGGCTTCGGCGTTGGTTCGCACGGGGTGCGCGGCGGTTATGTCAAGGTGGGCATGTCCTCGGACTATATCATGGGTCGCGACCCGTCCGAGATCTTTAACCAATGCGTCCTGCGCCGGTCGGGCCAGATGCCCACACGGCCGCTTTACGATCAGCCGGGTTGGGGGGCGCGCTGATGTGTGCGGGCGATGGTCGCCAGGCGCCGCGCGCCGCGCGCCGGCTGACCGTTCATGTCGGGGTTCAAAAGACCGGCTCGACTGCGTTCCATCATTTCATCAAGCTGAATTCTGCCCGGATCCTGCGCCATCTGGTCGTTGCAAATGAGCTGATCAATATTCAGACGCGCGCGCTGGGGCGGGCTGCGATTGCCTTTAGCCTTAACCCCGATGCCGGGACCGAAGCTGCCCTGCGTCGCACCTTTGCCGGGATTCTGGCCGCTCTGCCCGCGGGTGACCAGCCGGTCCTGCTGACGCATGAGAACCTGGCAGGTGCCATGCCCGGCAATGGGGGCGAGACGCAGCTGTTCCCGATGCTGCCCCGGATCGCGAGGTTGCTGGTCAAAGAGGCGCAGGGCTTTGATCTGAGCTTTGTCTGCTACACCCGCCGGCAGGAACAGTGGCTGGAAAGCGTCTGGGCCCAGGCGATCAGGACCGACGGCTATACCGGGACCTATGCCCAGTTCCTGCAAGAAACAGCGGGCATTGCTGGCTGGAACGATCTGACTGCGCGCCTTGCGGATGCCATCGGCGCGGATCGCCTGCTTTGCCTCGCGGTCGAGGAAGAAGAGCACCGGCTGAAGCCCGGTTGCCGTCTTTTGCGCCACGCTGGCCTGCCGGACGAAGAAATCGCCGCACTTGAGCCGCTGGACCAGCCGGTCATGGCGCGGCTCAACGCCGGGGCGCTGGAATTCATGCGCCAAGTCAATGCGGCGCCGCTTAACCCCCATGCCCGGGCCAAGATCGCAAGGCTCGTCACCCGCTGCCAACCCTTGTTCAACGCTGATTTTCGGCCGCAAGGAAATCTCTCATAGGAGTACCCAATGGTCCAACTTACCCTTCCCAAGAACAGCCGGATGCGGGTCGGAAAGACCTGGCCGAAGCCCGAAGGCGCAACCAATGTCCGCCGCTTCAACATCTATCGCTGGGATCCGGACAGCGGTGAAAACCCACGCATCGACACCTATTTCGTCGATCTGGACAAATGCGGCCCGATGATTCTGGATGCGCTGATCAAGATCAAGAACGAGATTGATCCGACGCTGACCTTCCGCCGCTCGTGCCGCGAGGGGATCTGTGGATCCTGCGCGATGAACATTGACGGCGGCAACCATCTGGCCTGCATCTACGGCATTGATGAGGTCAAGGGCGATGTGAACATCTACCCGCTGCCGCATATGCCGGTGGTCAAGGACCTGGTGCCGGACCTGACGCATTTCTATGCCCAGCACGCCTCGGTCCAGCCCTATCTGATCACCGAGACGCCCAATCCCGACAAGGAATGGCGTCAGTCGATCGAAGACCGCAAAAAGCTTGATGGTCTTTATGAGTGCATCCTCTGCGCCTCGTGCTCGACCTCGTGCCCCAGCTACTGGTGGAACGGCGACCGCTATCTTGGCCCGGCGGCGCTGCTGCATGCCTATCGCTGGATCATCGATTCGCGCGATGAAGCCACGGGCGAGCGGCTGGATGCGCTTGAAGACCCGTTCAAGCTGTATCGTTGTCACACGATCATGAACTGCACCAACACCTGCCCGAAAGGGCTGAACCCGGCCAAGGCGATTGCCTCGATCAAGCATATGATGGTGGATCGGATCGTCTGATTTGCCCTGACATCATGGCTGCCATGACGGCCATGGCGGATTTACGCCGCGTCGCAGAGCTGGATTTTTCTGCGATGCGGCGTTATCTGTTTGGCAGGGAGGACAAAGCACGATCCGGAGATTCCGAGATGACCTCCTCTGCCGTTACGCAAGAAAACGTTACCCCCCTGACCCCGCGCAAGCCGCAAAAGGTCCAGGATCGCGAGGCGCTGGCCGTTCTGGAGCAGATGTTCGGCTATTTCAGCTTTGCGCCGATGCCGCTGGAAGCTGATCTGCGTCAGGCTGCCTGATCCCGGGACCGTCGGCAGCTTTGGGTGCAGTTCTTGCGATTGCGCCCGCTAGCGCGTTTCTATGCCGCCTTTTTGCCACGAAATTTCTGTTAAGATACGTGGCAAAACAGGGTTGCGATATCGTGGTGTCGCTCCTAGCATCGCCGCATGACCCGCAATATTCCCGAAGATGCCGCCGACCGTCGGGCCGTTCGCCCGGTGATCTGTTATCCCAACGAGACGCTGCCTGACCCGGATCTGCCGGGACTGCAGACGCTGCGGCTGACGGCACGCAAATCGGGCGAATGTCTGGTACCGCCGCGCGAGGCGCGCTGCTTTCACGTCCCTGCCGGCCATTTTTTTCGCATCACCAGCGTCGAAGGGCCGCAGGTCGGCGATCTGAATTTGTGGTCTGCGGCCGACCCGCGTGAGCGTTTTTACTCGGGCAAGACCCGGGCGCTGCATGGCACGCATCTGACGCGCGGGGACCGGATGTGGTCCAGCTTTCCGCATCTGCGCCCCATGGCGACGGTGACCGAGGATACGCTGGAGTGGTATGGCATTGATGAATTCGGCGGCTCGGTCCATGACGTGATCGGTACACGTTGCGATCCCTATACGCACCGGCTGCTTAGCGGGCAGGATTATCACCATTGCTGCCATTCGAATCTGGTCAATGCGTTGATGGCCGATCTGAACCTGTCGCGAGACGAGGCCGAACCGCTGGTGCATGACGTGCTGAACGTTTTCATGTGCACCGGTTTTACCCGCGATACTGGCCAGTATTTCATGAAAACCAGCCCGGTGCGTCCCGGAGACTATCTTGAATTCTATGCCGAAATCGACCTGATCGGCGGGCTTTCGGCCTGTCCGGGCGGCGATTGCGGCAGCGAGCACTCCAGTGACGCTGCCGCATGCTATCCCCTGCTGGTCGAGATCTTTGCGCCGCTTGGTCCGACGGTACGCGAACAGCCCCGCTCCAGCAGTTACAGCTGGCCTTAAAGGGTGATCGGCTGCATGACCTCAGGCTCGATCACCTGAACGCCGGGCAGGCCCGCTTTCAGCGGCTCGGCATCCTGTGCCAGCAGCGGGAAGGTCCGATAGTGGCAGGGTATCACGGTCCTGAAGTTGAAATACTTCCGCGCTGCCCAGGCTGCGCGCTCCATATCCATGGTGAAATGCCCGCCGGCCGACAGGATGCCGATGTCGGGCTGGTGATATTCGCCCATCCACCCCATGTCGGCCATGATGTCGGTGTCGCCTGAAACATAGATCACATGGCCCTCGCCCGCGATCATATAGCCCGACTCATGTCCGGCATAGACCGGTCCCTCGTTCCCATCGAAGGACGAGGAATGTGCGGCATTGACCATGGTGACGCGGGCTCCGCCCAGATCGACCGTGCCGCCTTTGTTAAAGCCGATACCTTCAATGCCCTGATGGGTCTGCCAGGTGTTGATCAGGTCATAGATGCCGGCGACCGGGATTTTCAGTTCGCGTGCGATGGACAGTGTATCCCCGGTGTGGTCGCCATGACCGTGGGTCAGCAGGACATGGGTTGCGCCGGTAATCGCCTCGTCACGCCTGTCGGCAGGAAACATCGGGTTGCCGGACAGCCAGGGGTCGATCAGGATCACGGCCTTTTCGATCTCCAGCCGGAAACCCGAATGGCCAAGCCAGGTCAGTTTCATGGAAGGGCTCCTTGCTTGTTGCTTGGCCCGCATCCTGCCAAGCCGGGTCGCGGGCGTAAAGTTCCGCCTGCACGGGTGCTTGCCCCGCCCCGGCCGCCCCGGTAAAACCCGGCCCAAGCGAAAGGAGCCCCCATGGCGATCACCGAGGACGAAGCCCGCAAGGTTGCGCATCTGGCGCGGATTGCGGTCAAGGACGCCGACCTGCCCGCGCTGGCGCAGGAGCTGAACGGCATCCTGCATTTCATGGAACAGCTGAATGAAGTCGATGTCGAGGGCGTCGAGCCGATGACCGGGGTCGAGCCGATGCGTCTTAAGCGCCGTCAGGATGTCGTCACCGACGGCGAGATGCAGGACCTGATCCTGAAAAACGCGCCCGATGCGCGTGAGGGCTTCTTTGCCGTGCCGAAGGTGGTGGAATGACCGATCTGAACCGACTGACCATCGCCGGGGCCCGCGACGGGCTGCGCAAGGGCGATTTTACCAGCGCCGAGCTGACCGAAGCCTGCCTTGACGCGATCGAGCAGGCCGGAGTGTTGAACGCTTACTGCCACAAGACGCCCGAAAAGGCGCGCGAGATGGCTGCCGCTGCCGACAGCCGCATTGCTGCGGGCGATGCACCGGCCATGTGTGGCATCCCGTTGGGGATCAAGGATCTTTTCTGTACCCGCGACGTGCCTTCGCAGGCTGCAAGCCGGATCTTGGAGGGCTTTTTGCCGCCCTATGAATCGACCGTGACCCAGAATCTGTGGGACGCGGGCGCGGTCATGCTGGGTAAACTCAGCATGGACGAATTCGCCATGGGCTCCTCGAACGAGAGCGCCTGCTACGGACCGGTGGTGAACCCTTGGAAAGTCGATGACCGGCAACTGACGCCGGGCGGCTCTTCGGGTGGTTCGGCGGCGGCCGTGGCTGCAGATCTGTGCCTTGCCGCGACGGGCACCGATACCGGCGGCTCGATCCGCCAGCCCGCGGCCTTTACCGGTACAGTAGGGTTGAAACCGACCTATGGCCGGGTCAGCCGCTGGGGCGTCATTGCCTTTGCCAGCTCGCTTGATCAGGCGGGCCCCATGACCAAAACGGTGCGCGACGCGGCAATCATGCTGGGCGCAATGGCCTCGGTCGACCCCAAGGATTCGACCAGCGCCGAGCGTCCGATCCCGGATTATGAGGCTGCATTGACCGGTGACATCCGCGGCCGTCGCATCGGCATTCCGCGCGAATATCGCATGGACGGCATGTCGGATGAGATTGACGCCCTGTGGAACAAGGCGGCCGAGATGCTGCGCGATGCGGGGGCCGAGGTGGTTGATGTCAGCCTGCCGCATACGAAATATGCTCTTCCGGCCTATTACGTCATTGCGCCGGCCGAGGCTTCATCGAACCTCGCCCGGTACGACGGCGTGCGCTATGGCCACCGCGCCCGGCTCGAAGCTGGTGACGGCGTGGTCGAGATGTATGAGCGCAGCCGCGCCGAGGGCTTTGGCCCCGAGGTGCAGCGCCGGGTGATGATCGGCACTTATGTGCTGTCCGCGGGCTTTTACGACGCCTATTACAACCGTGCCCGCAAGGTACGCGCGCTGATCAAGCGCGACTTTGATCAGGTCTTTGCCGATGGTATCGACGCAATCCTGACCCCGGCCACCCCCAGCGCCGCCTTTGGTCTGGGCGAGATGTCGGGCAAGGACCCGGTCGAGATGTATCTCAACGACGTCTTTACAGTGACGGTGAACCTTGCTGGCCTGCCCGGGATTTCGGTTCCGGTGGGGCTTGACCGTCAGGGCCTGCCGCTTGGCATGCAGCTGATCGGCCGCCCCTGGGATGAGGGCAACCTGTTGAACCTTGCGCAAAGCCTCGAATCTGCGGCAGGCTTCACGGCGAAACCCTCGCGCTGGTGGTAACCGGCTACAAACGGGAGAGACCGATGCGGAACCTGGCGACCCTCGCGGTATTTGGCTCTGTGCTTGCGCTGGCCGGCTGCGGTGAAAATACGGGCTGGAACCCGAATTACAGCGCCATGCACAATGGCTCGGCCTATGCCAAATACCTGCAAGAGCGTGAGGTTGCCCTGCATGGCAAGGGTCAGGCGCCGAAGGCGATCCCGATCCAGCTGCCAGCTCAGGCGCCGACCCCGGACGATATTGCGGGCACACCCGTGAAACGGCAGGCTGCCACAGCCCCGAAACAGGCTGCGCCACGCACCCAAGGCACCCCGGTCCGCGTCGGGCAGGGGGTGACGCCGGTGCTGGTGCGCTATGCTCATCAAGAGACGCAGGCTCCGGGCACACGCACCTATCAGCGTAGCGGAAGCTCTGATTCGGCAGCGGCGCGGGTGTGCCGGACCTATGCCAGCGTGGATGCGGCGCAAGCTGCCTTTATCGCGGCAGGCGGACCGGTGATAGATCCACATGGCATGGACCCTGACGGTGACGGCTTTGTCTGCGGCTGGGATCCGCGCCCCTTCCGCCAGTCCAGACTTTGAGCCTATCCCCCAATCATGGCGATCGGCGCGGGGAACAGCCTCAACTGATCGTCATCCACTATACCGGCATGGCCGATGGCCCTTCGGCCCGCGCGCGGCTTTGCGACCCCGAGGCCGAGGTCAGCGCGCATTGGCTGATCCATGAAGACGGCACGACCGAGGCACTGGTCCCCGAGGATCGCCGCGCCTGGCACGCGGGCGCGGGCTCGTGGCTGGGGCGCGAGGATGTCAACTCCCGCAGCATCGGCATCGAGCTTGCTAACCCCGGCGACCGTCCTTTCCCCGAGCCGCAGATGGCAGCGCTGGAGACCTTGCTGGCTGAAATCATGGCGCGCTGGTCCATTAGCCCTCGGGACGTTATCGCACATTCGGATCTGGCCCCGGGACGCAAGATCGACCCGGGCCCGCGCTTTGACTGGCGACGGCTGGCCCTGCAAGGACTCGCAATCTGGCCTGAGGGAGAGGGGGCCGATCTGCCCCTGCCCGATAGCCTGACGCGCATTGGTTACCCAGAATCCCCCGCGCGGCTTGCCGCATTCCGCCTGCGTTTCCGTCCATGGGCGGATGGGCCCGAGGATGAAACTGACCGCAGGCTTGCCGGCTTGCTTGCCTCTGGCCGGCTTCTTTCGTGTTCAAATATCCAAAAACTGTCGAGCTAGCGCCAAGCCTTGCCCGGAAAGCGCTGACTGAACAGCGACTCGATCCGCGCTGCTTCTTCATCCAGCCCATAAGGCGGGTTCACCACCGCCATGCCCGAACCGATCATGCCATGGCCTGATCGGGCCGGTGGGAAGTTCACTTCCGAGATCAGCGCATCCGCATGGCCGCCCCGCAGTGCCTCGATCATCGGCACATGGCGCTGACCGGTCAGGATCGGATACCACAGCGCAATCACGCCTACGTTCCACTTGCGCACCAGTCGCGAGATATGGCGCGGTATGGCGTCGTAATCGGCCTTGACCTCATAGCTTGGGTCAATGAGCAGCATCCCCCGGCGCGGCATAGGCGGACAGACTGCCTGTGCCATCTGAAACCCGTCCTGTTGGTGCAGGCGTGCAAAACCCGCAACCTCGGCCAGTGCCTCATGCTCGGTGGGGTGCAACTCGGCCAGATGGGCGATGTCGTCCGGGCGCAGGAAGTGTCGTGCGATCAGCGGAGAGCCGGGATAGGCCGTGGCACCATGGCGTGCGCGGACTGCATCCAGGGCCTGGCGCAATGGGTGATCTGCAGGCAGCCAGTCCTCTGCCAACGCGCGGGTGATGCCTGCGGCCGCCTCGCCGGTCTTTTCCGCCTCAGGCGAGGTCAGATCGTAAAGACCACGTCCGGCATGGGTTTCCAGATAGGACAGCGGCTTGGGTTTGACGGTCAGATACGAAAGCATGGCAGCAAGCAACGCGTGCTTGTGCAGATCGGCCAGATTCCCGGCGTGATAGGCGTGCTGATAGGACAACATGTCCCGCGATTAACCCGATGGCCTGAAAATGAAAAGCGGCGGCGCCCGGGGAGGAGGAGGGGGCACCGCCGCGTAACGCTGGCCCAGGGAGGAGGAGGGGCCGCGCATAGGGTGCGGCAATGGCAGGGAGGAGGAGGCCATTACCGCGTGCTGACGATCCCAGGGAGGAGGAGAAGGACCGTCGCAAACTGTGTCCGCCTTGCGGCGGGGATTTTGGCGGCGCCCTCCAGGGAGGAGGAGGGGAGGGCGCCGCGCATAACGGAAAGCCCAGGGAGGAGGAGGGGCTTCTCCGTATCGGTTTGGCGGCGCCTCCGGGAGGAGGAGAGAGGCTGCCGCCGGAACCGCGAGACCCGGGAGGAGGAGAGGTCTCGCCGTATTGGTTGGCGGCGCCCTCAAGGGAGGAGTAAGGGGCCGCCTTAACGTGAAACCCGAGGGAGGAGAGCGGGCTTCACCTTATCTGAGCGGCGGCATCCTCAGGGAGGAGGAGGGAGGATGCCGCCTGAACCCGGACCCAAGGGAGGAGGAGTGGGTCGGGTATCGAAATTCTTACTTCGCCCCCCATGCGGCTTCGTACGCCACGCCACGGAGGTTGCTGCGGTTCAGGCCAAGGTCAGCCAGTTCGCGGTCGGACAGTTCGCCCAGCTCGCGCAGGGTCTGACGATAGACGGCACGACGGGCCATGTTTTCACGCAGGCCGGCCACGAATTTCGCGATCGCCCCGTTGCCGCGTGCGGCGTTGCGGTGCATACCGCCATGGATCAGATCGAGAACAGCCATTTCATACACTCTTTCGTCTTGCGGTTGGCGCGGTCACTTAATCTTGTCCCGCGCTGTTGGAATGAACATGGCCCGTTTTCTGCATATGCACAACGCCCACAGGCGAGATGCTGCTATGCAGAAACGACATGGCTGTCTCTGGAACGCCGTCACAATGCGTTAATAAACCGCGAATTTTTCAAATTCTTTACAAACTCATTCGCGTATATCTAGTGACCGGGTCGTATTTTACGTGGGGTCACAATACGTTAGCGGTATCACTATTCGGACCCGGGTTGCCGAGCCATGTCCGAATTGCCATGTTGCGGGTCGATCTAACCGGGGGTAGCGATGACGATATCACGCGAACGTGTGCTTCAGGAACTTGCGGAAATCGCGGTTCCGGGGGGCGGAAACCTGGTTTCTCAGGACCTCGTACGCGCTCTCAGCGTCGAATCGGGCCTGGTGCGATTCGTCATTGAGGCGGGCGATGCAGCGACTGCCCGCGCGCTTGCCCCGGTCGAAGCCGAGGCACAGCGCCGGCTGTCGGCTTTGCCCGGAGTCGAAAAGGTGCAGATCGTCACCACCGCCCCCGCTGCTCCGCGTGGCGCACCGCCGCAGGTTGTGGCCCGTTCGGGCGGCGCCAGCGACCCGCCCAGCCTTAAGATCGGCCGTCACCCCACGCCGCAGGCCGGGCCGGCCCCGGTCGGGGGCGTGGCGCGGATCGTGGCCATCGGCTCGGGAAAAGGGGGCGTCGGGAAATCGACGCTGACCTCGAACCTTGCCGTGGCGCTGGCGCGTCAGGGCCGTCGCGTCGGGCTGCTTGACGCAGATATATATGGTCCTTCGCAGCCGCGGATGCTGGGCCTGACCGGGCAGCGTCCGACCAGCGACGGCCAGATGATTGAACCGCTGCACGCTCATGGCGTCACGGTCATGTCGCTGGGCCTGATGATGAAAGAGGGTGAGGCGGTCGTCTGGCGCGGTCCGATGCTGATGGGCGCGCTGCAGCAGATGCTCAATCAGGTGAAGTGGGGTGAGCTGGACGTGCTGCTGGTCGACCTGCCACCGGGCACGGGCGATGTGCAGCTGTCGCTGTGCCAAAAGGCGCAGGTGACCGGCGCGATCATCGTCTCGACTCCGCAGGATGTGGCGCTGATCGATGCGCGCCGCGCTATCGACATGTTTGACAAGCTCAAGACCCCGGTTCTGGGACTGGTCGAAAACATGTCCACCTATGTCTGCCCCAACTGCGGGCATGAGGCGCATCTGTTCGGCCATGGCGGCGTCGCTGCCGAGGCGCAAATGCTGGGCCTGCCGTTTCTGGGTGAGATCCCTCTTAGCCTTGATGTCCGGCTTGCCGGTGATGAAGGTGCGCCCATCGCATCTGGTGACGGGCCGGTGGCTCAATCCTTTGCCCGTCTGGCGGCGCGTCTGATCGCGGACGGTCTGGCCTAGGAACGACACCTCTGGACCCGTTCGGGAAAACACGGGAACGGGTCCGGGAATTTACGGGAATGACGGCACAGCTCCGAATCACTGCGGCGTGATAATCCGTGAATCGCTGCACGAATCGGCGAATCTCACCCCCTGTTCCAGCGATGAAATGGCGATTTCGGCCTTGATCGGGACGATTCCGGGAATTGGTGGGATTTATTTGCCACATCGTCTCTGGACACCACATATTGTGGTTTACCTCTCTCAACATCCGAAACCTTCCCCTGTCATCGCGTTTGCGTGAGCCTGTTCACATACTGTTCGCAGGCGATTGCCCGCCTGCGACCAAATTTCACCCAAACAAATCCATTGCGTCCCATGAAATCCCATGGCATCCCTGACTCACGGAACGGGCACAAAAGGGGCACCAAGACCCCAAAAGGCGACAAGCAGCTTTCATACAGGCAACCCGCTTCCGAACATGCCTCTGCGGCGCGCGAGCAGCACCTCCCCCAGGTGGCGCAAAACGCAGGGCGCGATCCCCGAAACTACGGGGCCCAGAGATGGGAACGAGGGCGGCGGATCGGGCAGTGGCAGCAGCCCGATCCGCCTTTCCTTTTCGGGTGGACCGGAAAGGACGGGACAGTGGAAGGAGTGCGGGCCCTTGGCACGCAGGTTCAGAGGTTCGGAAGAGGTCAAGGTGGACGCGAAAGGCCGCGTTTCCATCCCGGCCAAGTTCCGACGCGTCTTTGAGTCCTGCGATCCCGATTGGGAACCCGGCAAGCGCCCCCAGCTGGTCATCGTCTTTGGCACCCGCGACTGGAAATATCTGCAGCTTTTCACCATGGAGGCCATGGACGAGATTGATCGTGGCATCTCGGCCATGAAACGCGGCAGCGCCGAACGTAACCTTCTGGAAAACATCTATCACGGCCATGCCGAAGAGACTGAGATCGACGGCGATGGCCGCTTGGTCCTGCCCCAGAAGCTGCGCGAGAAAATCGGCCTGACCGACAGCGCCTTCTTTATTTCGGCCGGCGACAGCCTCAAGGTCTGGGCACCCGACAACTACGAAGAGGAAGAGCGCCGGCTGGAAGAGCTGGTGCCGGACTTTGAGCCCGGCGCCGATCCGCTGTCGCTTTTGACCTCGGGTCCGCAGGAGGAGGGGTAGGGATGGCGCAAGCTCCGCATGTGCCTGTCCTGCTTGGCCCGCTGTTGCGGGCCGTTGCGCCTGTGAAGGGTGTCTGGGTCGATGGCACCTTTGGCGCGGGCGGTTATGCGCGCGGCCTGCTGGCGCAAGGTGCCGATCAGGTTATCGGCATTGACCGCGACCCGACCGTTTTCGGCATGGCCAAGGCTTGGGCCGGGGAATATGGCGACCGGCTGCGTCTGGTCGAAGGCACGTTTTCTGATCTGGATGAGCTGGCAGGCGGCCCTGTCGATGGCGTGGTGCTGGATCTTGGCGTCAGCTCGATGCAGCTGGACCAGCCCGAACGCGGCTTTTCCTTTCTGCGCGACGGGCCGCTTGATATGCGCATGGGCGGGGACGGACCAGGCGCGGCCGATCTGCTGAACGCTGCGCCCGAGGCGGTGATCGCCGATGTGCTGTACCTTTACGGAGAAGAGCGCGCCGCCCGCCGCATTGCCCGCGCTATCGTCGCGGCGCGGCCACTGACGCGCACCGGGCAGCTGTCGGATATCGTCGCGGCCTGCCTGCCGCGTCCCAAGCCGGGGCAAAGCCATCCGTCGACCCGCACCTTTCAGGCTATCCGCATCTGGGTGAATGACGAATTCGGCCAGCTCGTTGCCGGTCTTGCTGCGGCCGAACGTGCCTTGCGTCCGGGTGGCAAGCTGGCGGTGGTCAGTTTTCATTCGCTTGAAGACCGGATCGTTAAGCGCTTTATGCAGGCGCGTTCGAACAGCGCCGGAGGCGGCAGCCGCTATGCGCCCGAGGCGATGCGCGAAGCGGCGGCCTTTACGCTGCCCTTCCGTCGCGCCATCGGCCCCGATGAGGCAGAGCTTGCCGCGAACCCCCGCGCGCGTTCGGCGCTGCTGCGGGTCGGTATTCGTACAGATGCCGTTGCGGGCCGGGTCGATCCCTCGGCCCTCGGCCTGCCGATGTTGTCAGGAAAGGGGGCGTGATGCGGTCGATTCTGTATCTTTTGACCACCCTTGCTGTCATGGGCCTGGCCTTCTGGGCCTATCGCGAGAATTACCGTACCCAGGCCGCCATCGAAGAGATGAGCAGCATCCAGCGCCAGATCGGTCGCCTGCGCGAAGATCTGGGCGTCCTGCGTGCCGAATGGGCCTTTCTTAACCGGCCCGAGCGGCTGCGCCAGCTTGTCGATCTGAACTTTGACCGGCTGAAGCTGGTCCCCTTTGGCTCGGACCAGTTCGTCGATGTGGGCCAGATCGCCTTTCCGACAGCGACACCGCAGACGTCAGCACCGGGCGAGAACCCGCCCGTCGAACGCCCTGCCGGTTATCCGCCCCGCAGACCACAGGAGAGCACGCCATGATCCGCACACCGCTGCGCCCGCTGGCCCGCATCCTTCGCGCCCGCGAAGCCGGGGAAAACCCTGACGCCATCGAGGCGGAAAACCGCGCGCAAAGACATGCCGTGATTCAGGAAAAGGCGCGGGACAGCGCCCGCTCACGTCTGTTTTTCATGTCCTGCGCCTTTGCGCTGGCCTTCTGCACGGTGGGGTTCAAGATGGGCGTGCTGGCCTCAAGCCAGCCCAGCGAGCCGCGCGTCCAGACGACCGGCGCGCAGATCATCTCACAACGTGCCGATATCACCGACCGTCAGGGGCGGGTGCTGGCGACGAACCTTTTGACCCAATCGCTTTACGCCCATCCCCAGCAGATGGTTGACCCCGATCGCGCGGCAAGCGAGCTGGTCCGTGTCTTTCCCGACCTGGATATCGAACGGCTGCGCAAGGATTTCACCGGCAAGCGCAGCTTTGTCTGGATCAAGAAAAAGATCAGCCCCGAACAGATGCAGGCCGTCCATGATATTGGTGAGCCAGGGCTGCTGTTCGGCCCGCGCGAGATGCGGCTTTACCCGAACGGCAATATTGCCGCCCATATCCTTGGCGGCGCGACCTTTGGTAAAGAAGGCGTTGCCAGCGCCGAGGTCGTCGGCGTAGCCGGGGTCGAGAAAGCTTTTGACCACTGGCTGCGCGATCCGGCCAATGATGGCGCGCCTCTGACCCTGTCGCTGGACCTGACCGTGCAGGCCGCGATGGAAGAAGTGCTGAGCAACGGCATGAAGGTCATGAACGCCAAGGGTGCGACCGGCATCCTGATGGAGGTCAAGACCGGCGAGATCGTCGCGATGGCAAGCCTGCCCGATTTCGATCCCAATGACCGGCCGCGCCCACTGCTGAAGGGTGATCCCTCGGACAGCCCGCTGTTCAACCGCGCGGTTCAGGGGCAGTACGAGCTGGGCTCGACCTTCAAGATCTTCCCGGTGGCGCAGGCGATTGACCTCAAGCTGGTCAGCCCGACCACGATGATCAATGCCAAAGCGCCGATGAAGATCGGCAAATATCTGATCAACGAATTCCGCGGCCACAATTACGGCACGCTTTCGGTGACGGATATCATCGTGAAATCCTCGAACGTCGGCACCGTCCGGGTGGCGCAGCTGCTCGGGGCCGAGCGGCAGCGGGATTTCCTTGAGAAACTGGGCTTCTTTGAGCCGACCCCGATCGAGATGAGCGAGGCCCCGACCGGCAAGCCGCTGGTGCCGAAACGCTGGCCCGCCGTGACCTCGGCGACGGTCGCCTTTGGCCATGGTCTTGCCGCGAGCCCGCTGCATCTGGCCTCGGCCTATGCAACTGTCGCCAACGGGGGCAAGCGCGTGGTGCCGACACTGATCCACGGTCGCAACCAGCGCGGGGGTGAGCAGGTGCTTTCGCCCGAGGCGGCGCACATCGCCGTCCAGATGCTGCGTCAGGTGGTGGTCCGGGGCAGCGGTCGCAGCGCCAATGTCGAAGGCTATGAGGTCGCGGGCAAGACCGGCACCGCCGACAAACCGCGTCCCTCGGGCGGCTATTACGGCAACAAGGTGGTCTCGACTTTTGCTTCGGTCTTTCCGGCCAGCGATCCGCAATATGTTCTGGTCCTGTCGCTGGACGAGCCCTCGACCAAGGGGCCGGGCGGCGAAAGCCGGACGGCGGGTGCGACCTCGGCACCGGTGGCGGCCGAGGTGATACGTCGCGTCGCGCCGCTTCTGGGCCTGCGTCCGACCACGGAAACCAAGTTGCCGATGGTTGAACGGCCTTTGCCGGATCGGCTAAAGCTCGTCTCGAACTGATGAACGGAGGTTCCGTGACGGACCGGGCGATGCGACTGTCCCTTCTGGGGCTTAGAGGGGACAAGGGGCGCGACCCCGAGATTACGGGCCTGGCTGTCGATTCGCGGCAAGTCAGGCCGGGCTGCCTGTTCGCGGCGCTGCCGGGTTCGGCGGTGCATGGGGCCGAGTTCATCCAATACGCGTTGCGCCAGGGCGCAGGGGCGGTCCTGACCGACCGCAAGGGCGCCGAGGTTGCTGCTGCCGAATTGGCAGGCGCAGATGCGGCGCTGGTCGTGGCCGAGGATCCGCGCGCCGCGCTTGCCGGTGCCGCCGCGCTGTGGTTTGCCGCCCAACCCGAGACGATGGTTGCTGTCACCGGCACCTCGGGCAAGACCTCGGTTGCGACCTTTACCCGCCAGATCTGGCAGGCGCTTGGCCATAAGGCGATCAGCCTGGGCACCATGGGCGTGCAGGGCGACTATCAGGCCAAGCTGGCCCATACCACGCCCGAGCCGATCACCCTGCACCGCGTTCTGGCCGAGGCGGCCGCCGAGGGCGTCACCCATGCGGCGATGGAGGCCAGCTCTCATGGTCTGGACCAGCATCGGCTGGACGGGGTGCGGCTGAAGGCCGGGGCCTTCACGAATTTCAGTCAGGACCACCTCGACTACCACAAGGACTTTGATGAATATTTCGCCGCCAAGGCGCTGCTCTTTGACCGGCTGCTGGACGAAGGTGCGGGCGCGGTCATCAATATCGACGATGCGCGCGGCCGGCAGATGGAACAGATCGCCCGCGACCGGGGCCTGAAGCTGACGACCGTTGGCCGTGCCGAACGTGCTGACCTGCGCATCCTGAACCAGCGCTATGATGCAACCGGGCAGGATCTGCGTTTCAGCCTGTATGGTCAGGCGCATCTGGTGCGTCTGGCGCTGATCGGCGGTTTTCAGGCCGAGAACGTCCTGGCTGCAGCGGGCCTTGTCATCGCTGCCGGGGATGAGCCGGCGCGCGTGCTTGACACCTTGTCGAGCCTCACCACGGTGCGCGGCCGGATGGAGCTTGCGGCGGTGCGCGAGAATGGCGCGGCGGTCTTTGTCGATTACAGCCACAAGCCCGGCGCTCTGGCCTCGGCCCTGCAATCGCTGCGACCGCATGTCATGGGCCGTATCGTCGTGGTCTTTGGCGCCGGTGGTGACCGCGACCGGCTCAAGCGCCCGCTGATGGGCGAGGCGGCGCGGCAATTCGCGGATGTCGTTTATGTCACCGACGACAACCCCCGATCCGAGGACCCGGCCGCGATCCGCGCCGAGGTGATGGCCGGGGCTGGACCCGAGGCAATCGAGATCGGAGACCGGGCCGAGGCGATCCTGCGCGCGGTCGATACGCTTCAGCCGGGTGATGCGCTGCTGATCGCGGGCAAAGGGCATGAGACCGGCCAGATCATCGGCAGTGACGTTTATCCATTCGACGATGCCGAACAGGCCTCGGTGGCCGTCGCGGCGCTGGATGGCAAGATATGAGCTTGTGGACCTCGCAGGATGCCGCTGCTGCAACCGGCGGCCGTGCCACCCGTGACTTTGCGATCACCGGTATCTCGATCGACACCCGCACCATTCAGCCCGGCGATCTGTTTGTCGCCCTGCAAGCCGCGCGTGACGGGCATGATTTCGTCGCCCAGGCGCTGGAAAAGGGCGCGGCGGCGGCGCTGGTCAGCCGCATCCCCGAAGGTGTCGCGCCCGACGCGCCGCTGCTGATCGTGCCCGATGTTCTGCCCGCGCTAGAGGCTCTGGGCAGGGCGGGGCGAGCGCGGATGCAAGGCAAGGTCATCGCCATCACCGGATCGGTCGGCAAGACCTCGACCAAAGAGATGGCACGCATCGCCCTTGCCGGTCAGGGCAGGATTCATGCCGCAGAGGCCAGCTATAACAACCACTGGGGCGTGCCGCTGACGCTGGCGCGCATGCCCGCCGACACCGATTTCGCCATCATCGAGATCGGTATGAATCATCCGGGAGAGATTGAGCCTTTGGCCCGTCTGGCCCGTCCGCATGTTGCCATGATCACAACGGTCGCTGCCGCGCATCTTGAGGCGTTTGGCGCGATCGAAGGGATTGCGCGGGAAAAAGGCGCGATCTTTCGTGGCCTGCTACAGCCCGGTACCGCGGTCCTGCCCGAGGATCTGGGCGTGACGCCGCTTTTGCGCGACTACGCGGATGAGGCCGGGGCAATCGTGATCGGTTTTGGCGAACATGGCATGGCCAGACCCATCAAGGCCGAAACCGGGGACGGGGTGACCCGCGTCTGCGCCCGCGTTCTGGGTGAGACGGTGGATTTCACCCTTGCTACGGCCGGTTCGCATTTCGTGATGAACGCGGTCGGTGTTCTGGCCGCACTTTCGGCGGCTGGGGCGGATCTGGCCGAGGCGGCGCGGCATCTTTCCGATTGGCACCCGCCCCTGGGCCGTGGCGCGGTCGAGGATCTGGGCGGCATCCGGCTGATCGACGACGCCTATAACTCCAACCCGACCTCGCTGGCCGCCGGGCTTGCGACGCTGGCCCGTCTGACCGGGGGGCGCCGCATCGCTATTCTGGGCGATATGCTTGAGCTTGGACCGGATGAAATCGCACTGCATCGCGGCATGGCCGATGATCCTTCGATGGCGGCGGTGGATCTGGTTCATACCGCCGGGCCGCGTATGCGCGCCCTGCATGAGGCTCTGCCCGAAACCCGGCGCGGTCTGCATGCCGCGACTGCTGCGGAACTGGCCGAAAGGGTGGGAGAGCTGGTCGCCACCGGCGATATCGTGCTCGTGAAGGGGTCGAAGTCCTCGAAGGTCTCGACGGTGGTTGACGCGCTGCGGCGGACGCGCCAAAGCACGCTCCCTGGCGAAAGGACAGCGTAATGCTTTATTGGCTCACGAACCTCTCCGACGGCGGGGATTTCTTCAACCTGTTCCGGTATATCACCTTCCGGGCGGGCGGCGCCTTTTTCACTGCGCTGCTCTTTGGGTTTTTCTTTGGCCGACCGCTGATCGACCTGCTGCGGCGCAAGCAAAAGAAGGGTCAGCCAATCCGTGATGACGGGCCGCAGAACCATTTTTCCAAGGCCGGAACGCCGACCATGGGCGGTCTGCTGATCCTTGCTGCGCTGGTGGTCGGGACGCTGCTCTGGGCGCGGCTCGACAATGGCTATGTCTGGATCGTGCTGCTGGTGACGCTGGGCTTTGCCGCCATCGGCTTTGCTGACGACTATGCCAAGGTGACCAAACAGCATCACGCCGGACTGTCAGGCAAGGTGCGGCTGGCGATTGGTCTGTGCATTGCTGCCGGCGCAGGTCTTGCCGCCACCTGGCTGCATCCCGCCGCACTGAGCGGAGAGCTGGCCCTGCCCTTCTTTAAGGATGCGCTGATCAACCTTGGCATCCTTTACGTGCCTTTTACCGTGCTGGTGATCCTTGGCGCGGCCAATGCAGTGAACCTGACCGACGGGCTGGACGGGCTGGCAATCATGCCGGTGATGATCGCTGCGGCCAGTTTCGCGGTCATCGCCTATATGGTCGGCCACGCGAATTTCGCCAATTATCTGGGCGTGCATCTGGTGCCCGGTACGGGTGAGCTTGCAGTCTTTGTCGCCGCGCTGATCGGCGGGGGCCTTGGCTTTTTGTGGTATAACGCCCCTCCGGCTGCGGTCTTTATGGGCGACACTGGCAGCCTTGCCCTTGGTGGTGCACTGGGTGCCATTGCCGTCGTGACCAAGCACGAGATCGTGCTGGCCATCGTCGGCGGCCTTTTTGTCGTCGAAGCACTGTCGGTCATCATTCAGGTGCTTTACTTCAAGCGTACTGGCAAGCGGGTGTTCCTGATGGCCCCGATCCACCACCACTTTGAAAAGAAGGGCTGGGGAGAGGCGCAGATCGTCATCCGTTTCTGGATCATCGCGTTGATCCTCGCGCTGATCGGGCTGGCGACGCTTAAGCTGCGCTAGCCGTTATTCGTCCCCCTCCGGGCGCGGGGCAAGGCGAAGCTTCCCCCGCCTGCCACAATCAAGGAAGCGTCATGATTCCGGTCCAGGGCGTCCAGAACCAAACCAT
Source organism: Paracoccus kondratievae (assembly GCF_009301415.1). Lineage (GTDB taxonomy): Bacteria > Pseudomonadota > Alphaproteobacteria > Rhodobacterales > Rhodobacteraceae > Paracoccus > Paracoccus kondratievae. The sequence goes on from NZ_CP045072.1 coordinate 449,804, forward strand.
CGCCGTACTCGGGCTCGGCCGCTCCGGCCGCGCTACGGCGGCTGCCCTTGCTGCGGGCGGGGCCCGCGTCGTCGTCTGGGACGACGGTGCCGATATCCGCGAGCAGGCAGCCGCGGACGGGTTGCATGTCCTTGACCTTACGCGCGAGCAGAACTGGGACGGTATCTCGGCGCTGATCACCAGCCCCGGCATCCCGCATCTTTACCCCGCGCCGCATCCGGTCATTGCCTGCGCCTATGCGATGGGTGTGCCGGTCGATAATGACATCGGCCTGTTCTTTCGCAGTTTTGCGACCCCGGAATGGGAGCGGTTTGACAGCACCCCCCGGGTGATCGCCGTCACCGGCTCAAACGGTAAATCCACCACCACAGCACTTATCCATCACATCCTGAAAGAGGCGGGCCGCCCGACCCAGATCGGCGGGAATATCGGCACGGGTGTCCTGTCGCTGGAACCCGCCCATGATGGCGAGGTGGTGGTGCTTGAACTGTCGAGCTACCAGACCGACCTTGCTCGTGCTTTAACCCCCGACGTGGCGGTCCTGACCAATATGTCGCCGGATCATCTGGACCGTCACGGCGGCTATGGCGGCTATTTCGCCGCCAAGCGCCGCCTGTTCGCTGAAGGTGGGCCGGATCGCGCCGTGATCGGTGTGGATGAGGTCGAGGGCCGCTATCTGGCTGATCAGCTTGGCATGGGGCCTGGCGATGATAGGGTGATCCGGGTGTCCTCGGGACAAAAGCTTGAGCGGTTTGGCTGGTCAGTTTTTGCCCGCAAGGGTTTTCTGTCAGAGTATCGCAAGGGCCGGCAGATCGCCTCGATTGATCTGCGCGAGGTGACGGGTCTGCCTGGAGCGCATAACCACCAGAACGCCTGTGCCGCCTATGCCGCGACCCGGGCCATCGGCCTCGCCCCGCGCGAGATCGAAAGCGCCTTTCACAGTTTTCAGGGCCTGCCCCACCGCAGTCAGACCGTGGCCGAGATCGGCGGCGTGCGCTGGGTCAACGACAGCAAGGCGACCAATGTCGATGCGGCCGCCAAGGCGCTTGCCGCCTTCAAGCGCATTCGCTGGATTGCCGGGGGGCTGGGTAAGGAAGGTGGCATCGCCGACCTTCAGCCTTATCTGGGCGAAGTGGTGAAAGCCTATCTGATCGGCCATTCAGGCCGCGATTTTGCGCTGCAGATCGGCCAGACCGCTTATGAGGTTGTTGAAACCATGGATCAGGCCGTCGCCCGCGCCGCCGCTGAGGCACAACCGGGCGAGACTGTGTTGCTTGCCCCCGCCGCCGCGAGTTTTGACCAATATCCGAATTTTGAGAAACGCGGCGAGCATTTCACCGCTTTGGTACAGGCGCTGCAACCCTGATCGCCCGCCTGTCCTGTGCATGAGAAAAGGCCCCGGAGGTTCCGGGGCCTTTCGCTTTTGTCGAGAGATCAGAAGGAATAGCCGATCCGGATCCCCGCGCCCCATGCGTGGTTGCCCGACATCTTGGCCCGCTCTTGATCCGGAGTGCCGGTTTCGGCATAGGCATCGCCCAGCTTGATATAGCTGACGCCGGTCGTGACCTTAAGGTTGTCGCGGGTATAGATCGCGGCCACCGAGACGCCCTTGCGACCGTTGGTCGGGGACAGGGGCGAGACCAGATCGCTGTTCTCAGGCTCATACATGAAGGACAGCGAACCCGACCAGTTTTCGGTGAACTTGCGGCCCACGCCAATGGTATAGGTGGTGGTGTCTTCAAGTTCGACCAGCCCGCCCTCAACGCCGAAGCCCAGCGGGGGAGCACTGACCAGCACCTGCGGCTCGACCCGGAACTCGGACCAGTTCACCCAACGGATCGAGCCGAACAGCAGCGTATCTTCGGCGATCCCGGTCTGGCCCTCCAGCGTCCAGGACCGCGGGGTCTTGACCTTGGTCTTGCTGCTGACCGGCCCGGTGAGGGGATGGGTTTCAACCGTGTCGAATTCGTGTTCGACGGGCGAGTTGTAGGTCAGCGAGACGCGTGCCGCGATCTCGGGCACCTCATAGGCGACGCCCGCGACCCAGCCCATGCCCCAGGCGCCGTCCAGATCGACGTCGTAACCCGAGAGCGGGCCATAGGCAGCGCCGCTCAGCCTGACATGCCCATCAGCGCGTGAGCCGCGCAGACCACCATGGACCGAGAAGTTATTGTCGAATTTATAGCGCAAAAGGGCAGTATAGGTGGTCGAGTTCACCTCGGCCAGGGTGCCGCCAAGGGCGATGGATTTGCCGGGCTCATAAAGGATGTCCGCACCAAACGGCTGCTCGACGATAAAGACGCCCGACAGGTTGTCGGTGAACTGATGCTTGTAAGAGAAGCCGACAAAGCCATAGCCCTGTGCGACGTCCCCGGTATCCCTTCCGCCGAAGACAGGCATGTCCCTGCCCGAGACCTCCGGCGTGACGCCGCCAAAGCTCAGCTCCAGATAATTCCCCTGCTCGAACAGTGGCGCGATCGACTGCGGCGCGCGTTCGATCCCGCCGGCCAGAACCGGCGCTGCGGTGGTCAGCAGGGCGCCAATGCCGGTGATGATCCTATTCATGATTTCCTCCCAGAAACAGGCTCATTCCGAACCTCTGCTTCCAGCCTGCGGCAGGGGTCGCGGCTGCGTCAATCACCCGCATATTCTGACGCGGCGTCCAGTCTGGTACCATGTTATGTTCCGTGTCATTGCAGCAACGTTCCCCGATGCGGGGGCCAGAGGACGGGACTACGACGATTTTTGCGCCGTGTCCGCGAAAAACTGTTTCCAATTCTAGCAGATCGCACGGCGGAAGGCTGGACATTCCACGCGGCCCGTGAAATGGGAAACTGCCAAACGAACCCCTGACAAGGATGCTCCCATGCAGATTCGTGAGGCTTTGACCTTCGACGATGTTCTTCTCGTTCCTGCGGCGTCCTCGGTGATGCCCTCGACCGCCGACGTGACGACCTGTGTCACCAAGCAGATCCGGATGAATATCCCACTGCTTTCCAGCGCCATGGACACCGTCACTGAAAGCCGCATGGCGATTGCCATGGCTCAGGCAGGCGGCATCGGCGTGATCCATCGCAACCTGACCACCGAGCAGCAGGCCGATGAGGTCCGCCGCGTCAAGCGCTTTGAGTCGGGCATCGTCTATGACCCGATCACCCTGACCCCCGAACAGACCATTGCCGATGCCAAGGCCCTGCAGGCCCGCTATAACGTCACCGGCTTTCCGGTGGTTGACGCCTCGGGCCGGGTGGTTGGCATCATCACCAACCGCGACATGCGCTTTGCCAACAGCGATGAGATGCCAGTGCGGGCGGTGATGACCTCGGACAACCTTGCCATCCTGCGCGAGCCGGCCGATCGGGCCGAAGCCATCGACCTGATGAAGGCACGCCGTATCGAAAAGCTGCTGGTTACCAATGCTGCTGGCAAGCTGACCGGCCTTCTGACCCTGAAGGATACCGAGAAATCGGTGCTGAACCCCTTGGCCTGCAAGGATGAGCTGGGCCGGCTTCGGGTTGCGGCTGCTTCGACCGTGGGCGATGAAGGGTATGAGCGCAGCATTGCCCTGATCGAGGCCGGGGTTGATCTGGTGGTGATCGACACTGCCCATGGCCACTCAGAGGGCGTGGCCCGTGCTGTCAGCCGTATCAAGGCGTATTCGAACGAGGTTCAGGTTGTGGCCGGCAACGTCGCCACCGCCGATGCGGCTCGCGCGCTGGTCGATGCCGGCGCTGATGCGGTCAAGGTCGGCATTGGTCCGGGCTCGATCTGCACGACGCGGATCGTCGCCGGTGTTGGCGTGCCGCAATTGACCGCGATCATGGACGCTGTGCGCGGCGCGGGCGATGTGCCGGTGATTGCTGATGGTGGCATCAAGTTCTCGGGCGATTTCGCCAAGGCCATCGCGGCGGGTGCGGCTTGCGCCATGGTCGGCTCGGCCATCGCGGGCACCGATGAAAGCCCGGGCGAGGTGATCCTGTATCAGGGCCGCAGCTTCAAATCCTATCGCGGCATGGGCAGCCTTGGCGCCATGGCGCGCGGCTCTGCCGACCGCTACTTCCAGAAGGACGCCGCCTCGGACAAGCTGGTCCCCGAGGGGATCGAGGGGCAGGTGCCTTACAAGGGCTCGGCTGCTGCGGTGATCCATCAACTGGTCGGCGGTCTGCGCGCTGCCATGGGCTATACCGGCAACGCGACCGTGGCCGAGATGCAGCGCAATTGCCAGTTCGTGCGCATCACCGGTGCGGGGCTTAAGGAAAGCCACGTCCACGACGTGCAGATCACCCGCGAAAGCCCGAACTATCGTCTGGGCTGATCGGGCCCTGTCAGATAGCGCCTCCGGGCCAGCCACGGCCCGGGGAAGCCGCCGCGCCCGCTCATCCGGCTTGACAACCGTCATGCGTGTGTAAAGGCTCGGACGGCGGGGTGGCAGAGGGTATGCGCCATGTCCGGGCTGGCTGCCCTCTATCAGCAATGCATTTTCCGTTCCCGTGAACAAATGGAGACGCATGGTCTGGTGGCAGCCGAGCTGTCCGACCATCATCTGCATTGGGAGGCGGGGCGGGTCGATACCCGGCTTTACAAATTCGACACCCCCCGGCTGTCGCTTTATTCGCTGCGATATGGCCCCGAGGTGGGTATCTGTCCCGTCGTCTATGATCACTTTTCGCTGGTGCATTTTTCGTTGACTGGCCCGATCGAGGTTCAGGCGGATGGCGTGCGCCGGCTGGTGCCTCAGGGCAGCGCGGTGATCAGCTCGCCGCGCCGCAACATCCGGCTGCGCTGGTCCGAGGGCAGCGAGCAGCTGATCCTGCGCCTGCCGCACAGCCTTATGGCCGAGGCTGCCCATACGCTGGGCCGGCCGGATCTGCTTGCCGCTGTCTGCGCCGATCCGGGGCGGATGCTCGCTCCGACCGCCGCGCTGCACTGGCGGGCGCAACTGGAGGCTTTCGTGGCCGTCGAGGGGGTACGGCACAAAAGCGCGGATTTGGCACCCTGGCTTGCGCATATGGAGCAGGGGCTGGCGATGTTCCTGCTGCTTAATGGCAGTGGGGTGGTGGATGACGCCGATCCCCGCGGCCTGCCGCAAGGTCGTCAGCGCAGGCGGCGCATCGACCGGCTGCATGCCTATGCCACCGCCCGTCTTGGCCAGCCGATCGCTCTGGCCGATCTGGCTCGTGTCGCGGCGCTGTCCGAGCGGCAGCTGAACGCGCTTTGCCATGCCGAACTGGGACGGTCGCCGATGGTCTGGCTGCGCGAGCTTCGTCTTGATGCGGTGCGGGTGGCGCTGATTGCGGATCCGGGGGCTGACCTTGCCGATCTGGCCATGACGCACGGATTTTTCCATCTTGGCCGGTTTTCGGCCTATTACCGCGAGCGTTTTGGTGAATTGCCCAGCCAGACCCGCAAATCCGCAAGAAACGGATAGTATTTCCCCGATTTTCGCCAGCAGCGGATAGACGGCGCCCAGGGGCCGGGCCTAGCCTTTGTGGGTGGCGAGCCATGACTCGCGCGGGCCCGACAACCGAGAAAAAACGACAGGAGAGAACGGATGACCGATGTGTCTGCCGCCCGGGCCAGTCTGTCCCGAAGCTATGGCGCCTTTATCAACAACAGTTTCCAGCCGGTCAAAGGCCCGGTCTTTGCGGCCACGGCAGCCGCGACGGGCGAGCATCTGGCCGATATCGCCCGCTGCGGCAAGGATCAGATTGACGCGGCGGTTGCCTCTGCCAAAACCGCTTTCCCGATCTGGCGGGCGAAGACGCCCGAGGAACGCGCGGCCTGCCTGAGCAGGCTTGCCGATGCCATCGAGCGCGAAGCCGGCCGGCTGATGGCGATTGATACGCTGGATATCGGACGCGGCCTTTGGGAGACGGGGCTGGACCACGCGATCGCCGTCCAGCAGTATCGTTACTTTGCTGCGGCGATCCTTACGCATGAGGGCTGGGGGCGGCCGATCGCCGACGGATATCTTGTCGCCAAACGCGAGCCCTACGGCGTTTGCGGCCAGATCATTCCATGGAACGTGCCGGCGATCATGGCGGCGTTCAAGATCGCGCCTGCTATCGCCGCCGGGAACACGGTCGTGTTGAAGCCCGACGAGCATGCCTCGCTTTCGACGCTTGAGCTGGGCAAGCTGATTGCGGAAATCTTTCCGCCCGGTGTGATCAATATCGTTCCCGGCTTCGGGGAAGAGGCCGGTGCGGCCCTGACCAGCCATCCCGATGTCGCAAAACTTGCCTTCACCGGCAGTTCCGAGGTGGGGAGGCTGATCTCGGCCGCCGGTGCGCAGCGCCTCGTCCCCGTCTCGCTGGAGCTCGGCGGCAAAAGCCCTAACATCGTTTTCCCGGATATCGCGGCCGCCGATATGGACGCGATCGTTGATAACGTCACATTCGCCTCGATGTATTGCAACGGCCAGTCATGTCTGGCTGGGACCCGCCTGTTCCTGCATCGGGACATTTACGACGATTTCATGCAGCGCCTCATCGCCTCGATGCGGCGGATCAGGGTGGCCGATCCGACCAACAGTTATCCTCTGCTGGGCTGCCTCGTCTCGGAAAAGCAGGGGCGTCGGGTCCAGTCCTATATCGACATCGGCAAAGAACAGGCCAGCCTGGCCACGGGCGGAGGCCGGGCCGAGGTTCCCGGATGCGATGCCGGCTGGTTCTTCGAGCCGACGGTTTTCGAGACCACGAACGATACCCGCATCGCGCAGGAAGAGATCTTTGGCCCCGTTCTCTCGGTCATCCGGTGGAGCGACTACGACCGGCTCATCCATGACGCGAACGACATCCGTTATGGGCTGGCGGCGGGGATCTATACCAACGACCTCGCCTCTGCCTGGGACACGGCGGACCGGCTGCAGGCCGGAAACGTCTGGATCAACAACTACTTCAATCTCGCGCCCGGCTCACCCTTCGGCGGCTTCAAGGAAAGCGGGATCGGCAGTGAATTCTGTCACGAGACGCTGAACATGTACACGCATCTCAAGGCGGTGACCGTCCAGACCCGGGTCAAGCCCGCCTGGTTCGCAGCTATACAGTAAAAGAGGAAAGACCATGAAGATCACAGCGGCAGTAATGCGAGAGAAGGGCGGGAAATTCTCGCTCGAAGAGATCGAGCTTGACGACCCGCGCGAGGACGAGGTTCTGGTGCGTCTGGTCGCGACGGGCATCTGCCACACTGACACGCTGCCTCGCGATCAGGTCGTTCCCGCCCCTTTCCCGGCCGTGTACGGCCATGAAGGCGCGGGCATCGTCGAGAAGGTCGGCGCAAAGGTCACCAAGCTCAAGCCCGGCGATCATGTGGTCATGAGCTGTCACTATTGCGGGGCATGCGACACCTGCAAGACCGGTCAGCCGATGTATTGCCGCGATTTCTCCAAGGCGAATTTCGGCTTTGCGCGCATGGATGGCTCGCCGACGATGCGCAAGGGGGACGAGGTGATCCATGGCGGATTCTTCGGCCAGTCCTCCTTTGCGACACATGCCCTTGGCAATGAACGTTCGGTGGTGAAGGTCGCGAATGACGTGCCGCTTGAGCTGCTTGGCCCACTGGGCTGCGGGGTGCAGACCGGGGCAGGGGCGGTGATCAACTCACTCCATCCCTCAGCCGGCGATTCCATCGTGATCTACGGGGCGGGCGCAGTCGGCCTGTCGGCGGTGCTAGGGGCGGTGGTGACGGGTTGTGCCACCATCATCAGCGTCGATCTGAACGATCAGCGGCTTGCGCTGGCAAAAGAGCTGGGCGCGACCCATACCATCAACCCAACCAGGGCCGATCCGGTGGAAACCGTACGCGGCCTGACCGGAGGGCTTGGCGCAAAATTCTCGCTCGAGACCTCGGGCAATCTCAAGGCTCTCAGGCAGGCGGTGGACTCGGTCCGCATTCTTGGGGAATGCGGCATGATCGGCGCCCCGGCCTTCGGGTCCGAGATCCCGCTTGATACGTGGGGATTACTGCTTGGCCGCAAGGTGCGCGGGATCTGCGAAGGCGATGCGGTGCCCGATCTGTTCATCCCGAGCCTTGTCGAGCTGTACAGGCAGGGGCGTTTCCCCTTCGACAAGCTCGTGACCTTCTATGATTTCAAGCAGATCAACGAAGCCATCGAGGACAGCGAAAAAGGCCGCTCGATCAAGTCGGTGCTGCGCTTTTCGTGAGATCGCGCCCGTGTGCGGCCCCCGAGGCTGAGGTTTGGGGGCCGCTTACCGGATCTTAACGGTTCTCGGCTAGAGATGGTCCGGATACATGTTCCCCGGACCGTTACATGCGCTGTCTCGTCCTTTTGCTTGGCCTTCTGGCACTTGTCTGCATGCCCTCTCGCATACCGGCCATGCCTGCGGCCGAGATCTGCGAATGGGCGGCGCAGCAGGCCGCACGGGAAAGTGGCGTGCCGGTTGATGTACTTGGCGCCTTGACCCTGACCGAAACCGGTCGCAGGCTGGATGGCATCGTCCGCCCCTGGGCGTGGAGTGCGAATGCCGAGGGCGAGGGGACATGGTTTGATGATCCCGCCAGTGCCATCGCCTATGCCGAAGATCGGGTCGCGCAGGGGCGCACCAATATCGACATTGGTTGTTTTCAGCTGAACTATCGCTGGCATGGCGAGAATTTCTCCTCGGTCGCCGAGATGTTCGATCCGCTGGAAAACGCCCGTTACGCTGCCCGCTTTGTTTTTCAGCTTTATACCGAGACGGGTGACTGGCGTCAGGCGGCAGGCGCCTTTCACTCGCGCACGCCGGCCAATGCCCAGCGGTATCTGGCGCGGTTCGATACCCTGCACCAGATGCTGCGTGACCGCGGCTTTCAGGGTCTGAGCGACTCTCCCGAAACCTATAACCGCTTTGCCGGCATCGGTTCGGGCCAGCGCCGAAGGGTGCGGGAAAGGGTGATGCTGCTCGGCGCGCCTTTGGGCAGTCCAGCTACCGGTCAGCCGGGTTCGCTGGCGGTGCTGGCACCTGGCCGCTCGCCGCTTGGGGCAAGGGCCGGGCCGCTGGTCACCGTCCGGCTCGGCGAAGAGGGGGAAAGGCGGGCTTCGCTCTGGCCATCCGACACGGCTCCCGAGGCGGTCCGGTAACGGGATTGACAAAGAGCCGCCAAGCTCGTTTCTGCGCTCCGTAATCCGCATTCGCCGCGTAAGGGACGCAGCCTGACATGACGCCCGCCGCCAGAGCTGCTGCAGCCATTGCCATTCTCGATCAGATCCTTGAAGGACAGCCCGCCGAGGCGGCGCTGATCCGCTGGGCACGCGCCAGCCGCTTTGCCGGATCTGGTGATCGCGCTGCGGTCCGCGATCTTGTCTTTGACAACCTGCGCCGTTTGCGTTCGCGTGCGGCCATGGGTGGTGCGATGTCAGGTCGTGGGCTGATGCTGGGTCTTTGCCAGGAGGAGGGAATTGATCCTGCGTCGCTCTTCACCGGCGAAAAGTTCGCGCCTTCTCTGCTGGTTGAGACAGAGCTGCAGGCGGGTCGCCAGCCCTCATCTGACGAGGTGCTGGATCTGCCCGACTGGCTTATCCCCCTGTGGCGTGAATCGCTGGGTCCTGACGCTGAAGCCGCAGCCGTTGCAATGCGGGAACGTGCTCCGGTCTGGCTGCGGGTCAATACGCTTCGAACCAATCCTGAGGAGGCAATTGAGGCGCTGGCAAAGGAAGGAATTGCCGTCCGGTCGCACCCCGTTCTGCCCTCGGCAATTTGTGTGACAAAAGGCGCGCGGCGTGTAGCGGGGTCTGATGCTTATCGGCAGGGGATGGTCGAATTGCAGGACCTCTCTCCGCAAATGGCCTGTGCATTGCTGCCGGCACGGGGCAGTCTTCTTGACCTATGTGCGGGCGGCGGGGGCAAGGCGCTGGCTATGGCCGCACAGGGTGCGGGGCCGATCACAGCCCATGACATCAATGCGGATCGCATGGCCGACCTGCCGGCGCGGGCCGAGCGCGCAGGTGTCCGGATCCATCTCGCTCAGCCAGGCAAGGTAAAGGGGCAATTCGACACGGTGCTCGCCGATGTACCCTGTTCCGGCAGCGGAACATGGCGGCGCACCCCCGATGCGAAATGGCGTCTGACTCCCGATGATTTACGCCGTGTTCTAGCTACGCAAAGCCGTATTCTGGATCAGGCAGCCGGCTTTGTCGCGCCGGGCGGGGTGTTGGCCTATATGACCTGCTCGGTCCTGGCCGAAGAGAATGAGCGACAGGTTGGAGTTTTTCTTGCAAAAAACCAAGGGTTCCAGATGGTTCTGGAGCGCCGCTATTCACCACTTGATGCTTCGGACGGGTTTTATCTTGCGCTGATGCGCTGCCGTTAATCCTTCCTTAACTCGTGTGCCGTATCCGTCACCGGATAAGTCGCGAGAAGAGTAATGAGTTCGGAACGTACGGAAAGCTTGCGTTCGGCACGTATCGTGCTGCCCTTTCTGACACTGCCCATGGTGATCGGCGCCTTGTGGCTGGCAATATACCCGCATTGGCGGGAGGGCGGCTTGGTCCTGATCAGCGCGGGTGCCGTGATCATGGCCTGGTATCTTCTTGCCGGTATTCTTTCGGCGCGCCATATCGGCCGTGCTCTGGTCGCAAAGCGTGATCTGGACGATGTATTGCCAGCCATCCACCAGCATGAACAGCCCGCCATGGCTACCGATGCGGCGGGTTTGATCCTGGCTCAGAATCAAGAAGCGCTGGACAGGTTCGGCGATCTGGTGGGGTGCCGAATTCATGAGGTGTTGGGGCGTAGCCACGCTGATCCGGAAAGGATGTGGAGCGATCTTACCATCAGGCTGTCTCGCCGCGGCAGAATACGGGCAGATCTGGGCAATGGTTGCGAATACACGGTGACCCGCAGGACCAGATCCGAAATCCGGCTGTGGCAGGCTGTTGCCTGCGAACGTTCGGTTACCCCCCCGCCTGCAGTCCTGGGCAGCGATCACGACGATTTCGACTCACTGCCTGTCGCCCTTATTGTTCTGGATCCGACAGGAAATATCATCCGCGCCAATGCCGCGGCCCGCAATCTGCTGGGTGGGCAGCTTCTGGGCCAGAAACTTTCCATTCTGCTCGATGGTCTGGGACGTGAGATCGGCGACTGGGTTTCTGACGTTTGTGCGGGCAGAACGGTTGGCGGCTCTGAGGTCCTGCATGTCAAAGCTGACGGGCCGGATCGTTTCGTGCAGCTCACATTGACGCGGGCGCGGGGTGACTACGTCACGGCCGTTCTGTCTGATGCAAGTGCGCTAAAGACGCTTGAGGCCCAGTTTGTTCAAAGCCAGAAGATGCAGGCGATCGGTCAGCTTGCCGGAGGTATTGCCCATGATTTCAATAACCTGTTGACTGCGATCACAGGGCATTGCGACCTGCTGATGCTGCGTCATGACAAGGCTGATCCGGATTATGCCGACCTCGACCAGATAAGCCAGAACGCCAATCGTGCTGCGGCGCTGGTGCGCCAGTTGCTGGCATTTTCCCGCAAGCAGACGCTCAAGCCGCAGATCATGGACCTGCGGGATACGCTTTCGGATCTGACGCATCTGCTAAATCGGCTGGTGGGCGAACGGGTGGTGCTGACCTTTGACCATGATCCTGCCCTGCGGATGATCCGCGCAGATCGCCGCCAGCTGGAGCAGGTTATTATGAACCTGGTGGTAAATGCCCGGGATGCCATGCCGGACGGCGGCGACATCAATATTTCTACCGACAATGTCCGACTTGAAACCAAGGCCGAGTTCGGGCGCGCCATTCTTCCAGCCGGTGATTATGTACGCGTTCAGGTACGCGATCAGGGTTGCGGGATTGCTCCGGATGATTTGGTAAAGATTTTCGAGCCGTTTTTCACCACCAAGCGCGTCGGTGAAAGCACTGGTCTGGGCCTTTCGACCGCATATGGGATCGTAAAACAGACAGGAGGCTATATTTTCTGTGATAGCATGCTTGGAGAGGGCAGCAGCTTTTCGCTGTTTTTTCCCGCGCATGATCGACATGAGCTTGAAAAGACGTCGCCTCCTGTTGTGGTCCCCATTCGACCTTTGCGCGAGCTTGAAGCGACTGTTCTGCTTGTCGAAGACGAAGCGCCGGTCCGTTCTTTCGCAAGCCGCGCATTGAAACTACAAGGGTTCAAGGTGCTTGAGGCAGCCTGTGCCGAGGATGCATTGTCCCTGTTGGCAGATGAGCGGTTGATCGTTGACGTCTTCGTCACTGATGTAGTTATGCCGGGAATGGACGGTCCCGCCTGGGTGCGCACTGCTTTACGCGACAGGCCTGACACCAAGGTGATCTTCATGTCGGGCTATACCGAAGATATCTTTTCTGAAGGACGCCCGCCCGTACCGGATGCAGCCTTCCTTGCCAAGCCATTCTCTCTGTCAGACCTGACTGCGTTGGTCACACGGCAATTGGGAGACCAGCGTCGGGATGAATGAGTGGGCATCACAATGAGGCATAGAGGGCAAAGTCATCTGCCATCACCCGCCGCAACTGCTCTGCTTGCCCGGGGCTAAGGCTGACATCCACGGCGGGAGGTACGTTGACACGCGGCAGGCTGATCCCGCAGTCCAGCCGATCTTCAAGAAAATGGGTAAAGCTTTCGATTTCCTCATAGCGAAAGATGCGATCAACCCGGTCAATTGTGGTTGTCAGGAAGTCGCTCTGAGTTCCGACCTGCGCAATTGCTGATCCCGCAGGATCAGCATAAGCAGCGGCGAAGTCTGCAAAGCTCATCCCGATCATGGTATGATCAGGGTCATCCCCATCATCGCGCAGGCGAAAACGATACCAGCTTTGCAGCCAGCTGATCGGTTCGCGCATGAGGGCGATGGTGGTAAATTTTTCGCCGGTGATCGAATGCAACCAAGGCTCGATATGGTGCCGATAGGTGCGTAGGTTGGTGTGTTTCAGCTCTGCAGGGCGTTGAACCGCCAGGTTAGCCAACCCCTCCAAAGCGGCTTCGATGGCTGTCGAGCCAGCCTTGGGTGTGGCCAGGAAAACCAGGCGTTTTTCCCAGAATATCAACATTTCTTAACACTCCTGACCACTTGACATGAGGGCTGCGATAGACATTTGCCATTCGGCTGTAAACGGCCTCTTAATCCTTTTCCCCTAACTATGCAGATCATTGGTGATGCTTGATTCGCAAACGAAGGCTTGCCTTTTGCAGCGATGAGGGGCAAATAAGAACAAGCCGTGAACAAAATGGCGGTAGGCGCAGATTGCCCCGGATGGCGGGGTGTGAAATAAGCAAGAGGACCGCATGGCAGGGGCAACACTTTTTGACATGAACGACAAGCGATCCGCAGACAAGCAAAAGGCGCTGGATAGCGCCCTGGCCCAGATCGAACGGCAATTCGGCAAGGGCTCGATCATGAGGCTGGGTGCCGATAGTCCGGTGGCTGAGATCGAGGCGACCTCGACCGGCTCCCTGGGGCTCGATATCGCTCTGGGGATCGGAGGGTTGCCCAAGGGGCGGATAATCGAGGTCTTTGGGCCCGAAAGTTCGGGCAAGACCACACTGACGCTGCATGTCGTGGCTGAAGAGCAGAAAAAAGGCGGCGTTTGTGCCTTTGTCGACGCTGAGCATGCGCTCGATCCTCAGTACGCCAAGAAGCTGGGCGTGAATCTGGATGATCTGCTGATCAGCCAGCCCGATACCGGCGAACAGGCGTTGGAAATTGTCGATACGCTGGTGCGTTCGGGTGCGGTCAGCCTTGTCGTGGTCGATTCGGTGGCAGCGCTGACGCCCAAGTCCGAGATCGAAGGCGATATGGGTGATATGCAGATGGGCAGTCAGGCCCGGCTTATGAGCCAGGCCATGCGCAAGCTGACTGCAAGCATCGGACGCAGCAACTGCATGGTGATCTTTATCAACCAGATCCGGATGAAGATCGGTGTTATGTTTGGGAACCCCGAGACCACCACGGGCGGCAATGCGTTGAAATTCTATGCTTCGGTGCGATTGGATATCCGCCGCACCGGTGCGATCAAGGATCGTGACGAGGTGATCGGCAACACCACCCGCGTCAAGGTGGTCAAGAACAAGGTGGCACCGCCCTTCCGTCAGGTCGAATTCGACATCATGTATGGCGAAGGTATTTCCAAAGTCGGTGAGCTGATTGACCTGGGGATCAAGGCAGGTGTTGTCGAGAAATCAGGCTCTTGGTATTCCTATGGCGATGAGCGCATCGGCCAAGGTCGTGAGAATGCCAAGCAATATCTGCGCGATCATCCTGATGTTGCCTATGCCATCGAAGACAAGATTCGCGCGAGCCATGGCTTGGATTTCGGGGTCGCGGAAGATGGTGACGAGGTGATGGCTGACGAGTGATCGGGAGCCTGATGCTTCCGATGAGGGCGTGATGACTGACAACCGATTGCCATTTCGCTATTTGTCATTCGTCACGCGCCCACTTTACGGCACTCTCTTCCTCGTGGATTTCGTGGGGGCAGATGTCTTTCGAGCCGCGCAGGATTGCTGGACAGCCGCCATGGCTGGGGATAGACCGTGCGCCAAACCGGCTCTGCCCCGGTGAACCGCTTTGCGATGAAGGCCCCACATGCCCAGCTTGAACGATATCCGCTCGACCTTTCTGAACTTCTTCGAACGCAACGGTCATCGCGTTGTCGAGTCGAGCCCGCTTGTGCCGCGCAACGACCCGACGTTGATGTTTACCAACTCGGGCATGGTGCAGTTCAAGAACCTGTTCACGGGTGTCGAAACGCGGGACTATAAGCGTGCTACCACGGCACAGAAATGTGTCCGGGCGGGCGGCAAACACAATGACCTCGATAACGTAGGCTATACTGCCCGGCACCATACCTTCTTTGAGATGCTGGGGAACTTCAGCTTCGGCGACTATTTCAAGGAAGGCGCCATTCCTTTCGCTTGGGAGCTTTTGACTAGGGATTTCGGCATCCCCAAGGATCGCTTGCTGGTCACTGTCTATCATACCGACGACGAGGCCGCGAATATCTGGAAAAAGGTTGCTGGCCTGTCGGATGACCGGATTATCCGCATTCCGACCTCGGACAACTTCTGGCAGATGGGTCCGACTGGCCCCTGCGGCCCCTGCACCGAGATCTTTTATGATCACGGTGATCAGATCTGGGGTGGCCCGCCCGGTTCGGCTGACGAGGACGGTGACCGGTTTATCGAGATCTGGAACCTCGTTTTCATGCAGAACGAGCAGTTCGAGGACGGCTCGATGCGCGCGCTGGAGATGCAGTCGATCGACACCGGCATGGGGCTGGAGCGGATCGGCGCGCTGCTGCAGGGGAAGCACGACAACTATGACACGGACCTGATGCGTAGTCTGATCGAGGCTAGCGCACATGCAACCTCGAACGATCCTGATGGGCCCGGTAAGGTTCATCACCGCGTCATTGCCGATCACCTGCGCTCGACCAGTTTCCTGATCGCGGATGGCGTGATGCCCTCGAACGAAGGGCGGGGCTATGTCCTGCGCCGGATCATGCGCCGCGCGATGCGCCACGCCCACATGTTGGGTACCAAGGATCCGGTGATGCACCGTCTGGTCCCTGCGCTGGTGCGCGAGATGGGCGCAGCCTATCCCGAGCTCGGTCGCGCACAATCGCTGATCGAGGAGACATTGAAGCTGGAAGAGACCCGTTTCAAACAGACGCTCGACCGCGGATTGCGGCTGCTGGATGAGGAGCTTTCGAAGCTGCCCGAGGGGAGCGAACTGCCGGGCGAAGCTGCGTTCAAGCTTTACGACACCTATGGCTTCCCGTTGGATCTGACGCAGGACGCGCTGCGTGAAAAGGGTCGGACCGTGGATACGGCCGGTTTCGACGCTGCTATGGCCGAGCAGAAGGCTAAGGCCCGCGCTGCCTGGAGCGGTTCGGGTGAAACGAAAGATGCCGCGATCTGGTTCGACATTGCCGAAGAACATGGCGCGACCGAATTCTTGGGCTATGACACCGAAATCAGCGAGGGACAGATCCTTTCCCTTGTTCAGGAAGGGACGGCCGTTGACAGCGCCGCAGAGGGTCAGCAGGTGCAGATCGTCGTCAATCAGACGCCCTTCTATGGCGAGTCCGGTGGTCAGGTTGGCGATACCGGTCTGATCAAGACCGAGACCGGCGCGGCTCGCGTGACCGACACCAAGAAATCGGGCGGTGTTTTCATCCATATTGCCGAGGTTACACTGGGTTCGATCCAGTGTGGTCAGGGCGCGCAGCTTTCGGTTGACCATGATCGGCGCAGTGCTATTCGCGCCAATCACTCGGCCACCCACCTGCTGCATGAGGCGCTGCGTCGCGCGTTGGGTGAACATGTCGCGCAGCGTGGCAGCTTGAATGCGCCTGACCGACTGCGTTTCGACTTTAGCCACGCCAAGGCTCTGGCCCCTGAAGAGATCATTCGTGTTGAACGCGAGGTGAACGAATACATCCGCCAGAATACGCCGGTTGAAACCAGGATTATGACCCCGGATGAGGCGCGCGAGTTGGGCGCCCAGGCGCTGTTTGGTGAAAAATATGGCGATGAAGTGCGTGTCGTTGCCATGGGTGAGCTTGAGGGCTCGGGCAAGGGCGCGAATGGCCGAACCTATTCGCTGGAGCTTTGCGGCGGCACTCATGTCGCGCGCACGGGCGATATCGGGATGTTCGTCCTGACCAGCGAGACGGCCTCGGCCGCCGGTGTGCGCCGGATCGAGGCGTTGACCGGTCAGGCCGCGATGGACGAGTTGCGCCGCGTCGATGGCGAGCTGGGCGAGATTGCCGGTATCGTTAAGGCGCAGGCCGGTGATGTGGTGAGCAAGGTCCGGGCGCTGGCTGATGAACGCAAGGCTTTGGCAAACGAGGTTGCACAGCTTAAGCGTCAACTGGCCATGGGTGGCAGTGAAGCTGAGGCGCCGAAGGAAATCAACGGTATCAAGCTGATCGCCCGTCGGGTCGAAGGTGTCTCCGGCAAGGAGCTGGGGCCGCTGGTTGATGAGCTGAAATCCCGGCTGGGCTCGGGTGCAGTGGTTGTGCTGGCCGAGGCTGAAGGCAAGGCGACCGTTGCAGCGGGTGTGACTGGTGATCTGACTGACCGGATCAGCGCCGTCGAACTCGTGCAGGCCGCGACTGCTGCACTTGGCGGCAAGGGCGGCGGTGGTCGCCCTGACCGCGCCCAAGGCGGTGCGCCCAGCCTTGCGGCGGCAGATGCCGCCATCAACGCTATCGAGACCCTGATCGGAGAAAAGGCATGACTGCGCTGTGGATCGCCCATGTGAATGTCACCGACACTGAGGCTTATGGCCGCTATGCCCAACTTGCCGGGCCGGCGATCGCTGCGCATGGCGGGGCGTTTCTGGCGCGTGGCTCGCGCTATATGCAGCTTGAGGGCAAAGAGCGTGCCCGCAACGTCGTGGCGCGCTTTCCCAGCCTTGAGGCGGCCGTGGCTTGTTACAATTCCCCCGAGTATCAGGCCGCGTTGGAGCACGCCAAAGGCGCAGCAGAGCGCGACCTTGTGATCGTAGAAGAGAACCCGGCCTGAGACTTTTGGATGATTTCCCGCCCCTTTCGTGCTAACGCTTGAAAAAAGACGTTGAAAGGGGCAGGGAATGTGCAGGTGGGCAGCCTATCTCGGCAGTCCGATCTATCTTGAGGATGTCATCTGTCGGCCCGGTCATTCGCTGGTCCGGCAAAGTCACGGGGCGACGCGCTGTCATACCCCGGTGAATGCTGACGGTTTCGGTATCGCGTGGTATGGAGAGCGGGCCGAGCCGGGCTTGTATCGCGACATCATGCCGGCCTGGTCGGACAGCAACCTGCGCAGCCTGACTGCGACGGTGAAATCACATCTGTTTCTTGCCCATGTCCGGGCCTCGACCGGGACGGCGACCAGCCGTAACAACTGTCACCCTTTTGTCGTCGGCAGGTGGAGCTTTATGCATAACGGCCAGTTCGGCGGCTATGACAGCTATCGCCGCCATGCCGAGGTGTTGATTCCGGATGAGCTGTACCACCACCGCAAGGGCGCAACCGACAGCGAGGCGCTGTTCCTGATGGCTTTGGGCGAGGGGTTGGACGACGACCCCGCCGGGGCCATGGCGCGCGCAACCGCGAAATTCGAAGCCTTGGCGCGTGCAAGGGGCACGACGCCGCATGTGCGGCTGACTGCCGCTTTTGCCGATGGGCAGCGGCTATATGCGCTGCGCTACGCGAGCGACGAGCACGCGCCGACACTGTATCATCGCTGGTCAGGCACCCGTGGTGGCCGAGCAGTGGTTTCAGAACCGTTGGAAAGCGACGAAACCGATTGGCTTGAGGTCCCCGCGCAAAGCTTTTGTACCTTTGAGGGGGCCGAGGTCGAGATTACGCCCTTTCGTCCCGGACCGCTGCGCGCCGCTGCCTGAGCGAGACTGATCAGCTGAACGCAAGCCCGCCCTCATGGGCGAGAAAGCGGGCGATTTCCTGTACGCCCCGGCCATGGCGCAGCTCGGCCATGACAAAGGGACGCTCGCCCCGGGCTTTGCGCGCATCGCTTTCCAGCAGCGCCAGATCGACGCCGACATGCGGGGCAAGGTCGGTCTTGTTCACCACCAGCAGATCTGAACGCGCGAGCCCCGGGCCCCGCTTGCGCGGGATGTCCTGTCCGGCGGCAGTATCGATGACATAGATGGTCAGATCGGCAAGTTCGGGCGAAAAGGTCGCGGCTAGGTTATCGCCCCCCGACTCGATCAAGATCAGCTCCAGATCCGGGAAGGCGGCGCGCAAGTCGGCGACAGCCGCTAGGTTGATGCTCGCATCCTCGCGGATCGCGGTATGCGGGCAGCCTCCGGTTTCGACCCCGCGGATACGCTCGGCCGGCAGAACCTGGGCGCGCATCAATGCCTCGGCATCCTCGCGGGTGTAGATGTCATTGGTGATGACCGCCATCGACAGGCGCGGCGCGAGGGCGCGGGCCAGCTGCTCGGTCAGGGTGGTTTTGCCAGCACCGACGGGACCGCCGATGCCGACGCGCAAAGGGCCGTTGGTCATGTGCGAAAAATCCTCACATCAAGGGTTTCATGGCGCATCGCCGCCAGATCGGCGCTAAAGCAGCAGCCTTCCAGCCGGTCGCGTCCGGCGGTCGCGGCTTGGCGCGCCAGAGTGGCGATAAGCGGATGCAGACGGGCCAGCGCCGCCTGTGCCTGAACCTGACCCAGTGGCAGAAAGCGCGTCGCGCCAGCGATCAGGTTGGCAGCAAAGGCGTGCAGGTAATGGGCGATGATTTCTGCTGCGGGCAGGGCAAGGTGTCGGGCTGCCTCGCCGATTGCGACGGGCAGCGGCCGTTCAGGCTGTGACCGGCCTGTCAGTGCTGCGACAGTGGTGGCAAAGGCACGACCCTGATCCATTGTCTCGGCCAGCCGCTCGGCAGAGCTGGCCAGCGCGCGGGCCAGATCGGTAAGCTGATCCGCGTCCTCACCGCGCAGGACCAGCGCCAAAAGGACCGCGTCGATCCATCCCCCACCGTGGCGCAGTACATCCGCAACCCACGAGGCCACCCCGTCAGCGTTGCGCAGCCCCTCGGCCATCGCCTGCTCCAACCCATGTGAATAGGCAAAGCCGCCGGTCGGAAAAGCCGGGGACAGCCATTGGATCAGCGACAGGCGGTCTGGCATGGTCATATCAATGCGCGTGGTCGTGGCCCATGGTGCGACCGTGACCATAGGCGCCACCTTCGGGGGCAAAGGCAGTCATCGTTGGTGTCACCCGTGCGCCAAGACCGCGCAGCATGGCTTCAAGCACATGATCGGCCCGGATCAGCAGGTGATCGGCGTTGATCTGGCAGGGGGTGTGGCGGTTGCCGATATGCCAGGCGAGACGGGGCAACGGTCCCTCGACACGCAGACAGGGCTCCAGCGCGGCGGCGACGCCGATAAGCCGCCCGTCCTCAAGCTGCAGCGCGTCACCGGGGTCAAGGCTGACTGTTTCGGGCAGATCGGCAAGAAAGGACAGCCCGCTACGCGAAGTCATGCGCTTGCGGCGTAGAAAGCGGCCCTCATAATCAAGGGCCACAGTATCGTCGGCACAGTCAGCGTTGCGGACCACCGCGACGGCGCGCAGGGTTTGGGGCGCGATCATTGCTGCGCCCCCCGGTTTGTCAGAACCAGATGCGGTCGCTGAAAACGTGATGAACGATCCGGTCGCGGGTCAGACCCATGCGGGCCAGTTCTGCGTCGGATTTCGCCTCCAGCGCCTCGATCTCGGCGCGGCGCGAATGTTTCTCGATATATGCTTCGGTCCCGCGCGAAAGCCATTTCAGGAATGCATCGAGCTTGGCCGGAAGGCGGGGCGAAGAAAGGTTGGTTGTGGTTGTCGTCATGGGAAACCCTTTCGTTATTGGCGAATGGCTTCCTCCCCTGACTGCGAACATAGCTGATTTTTGCGTTCATGGCCATGGCGTCTTTTGCAATGCTGCATTGCAGCGGCGACGTAAAGGGTTCTCAGAAAAGGAAATATCTCTGCGCCAGTGGCAGCTCTGTGACAGGCTGGCAGACCAGCAATTCGCCATTGGCGCGCACCTCATAGGTTTCGGGATCGACCTCGATTTCAGGGGTCGCGTCGTTCAGCCGCATGTCGGCCTTGCCGATGCCGCGCGTGTGGCGAATGGCGACGACGGATTTTTGCATGTCTTTGGCGCAACCGGCATCAAGCCCGGCCTGACTGACGAAGGTGACGCCCGAGGCATGGCGTGCCCGGCCCATCGCCCCCCACATGGGCCGCATATACATGGGTTGCACAGGGATCGAGCCGTTCGGGTCGCCCATCTGCGCCCATGCGATCATGCCTCCGATCAGCACCATCTCGGGTTTGGCGCCAAACATGGCGGGATCCCAAAGCACCAGATCGGCGCGCTTGCCTGACTCGATACTGCCAATTTCATGTGCGATGCCATGGGCGATGGCGGGATTGATGGTGTATTTGGCCACATAGCGCCGGGCGCGAAGGTTGTCGTTCTGGCTGGTTTCCTCGTCAAGACGGCCGCGTTGCAGCTTCATCTTATGCGCGGTCTGCCAGGTCCGGCTGACCACCTCGCCCACCCGGCCCATGGCCTGGCTATCGGACGAGATCACCGAGAAGGCGCCCATATCGTGCAGGATATCCTCGGCCGCGATGGTTTCGCGGCGGATGCGGCTTTCGGCAAAGGCCACATCCTCGGGCACGCGCTTGTCGAGGTGATGGCAGACCATCAGCATGTCGAGATGCTCTTCGACCGTATTGGCGGTAAAGGGCCGGGTCGGGTTGGTCGAGCTGGGAATGACATTCGGCGCGCCGACCAATCGGATGATATCTGGCGCATGGCCGCCCCCCGCGCCCTCGGTATGGAACGCGTGGATGGTGCGGCCTTTGATCGCCGCCAGCGTATGTTCGACAAAGCCTGATTCGTTCAGCGTATCGGTATGGATCGTGACCTGCACATCCATGGCATCGGCGACGGTCAGGCAGCAGTCGATGGCGGCGGGGGTGGTGCCCCAATCTTCGTGCAGTTTCAGCGTCGCCGCACCGGCGCGGACCATTTCCTCAAGCGCCTCTGGGCGTGAGGCGTTCCCCTTGCCCGAGATCAGCATGTTTACCGGCACCGAATCCATCGCCATCAGCATGTGCCGGATATGCCAAGGACCCGGGGTGCAGGTGGTGGCAAGGGTGCCGTGTGCGGGCCCCGTTCCCCCGCCCAGCATGGTGGTGATGCCCGAGGCGATCGCGTCCTCGACCTGCTGGGGACAGATCAGGTGGACGTGGGCGTCCATGCCGCCAGCAGTGACGATGCGCCCTTCGGCCGCGATGATCTCGGTGCCCGGTCCGATCACAAGGGTCACCCCGGGCTGGGTGTCGGGGTTGCCGGCCTTGCCGATGCCGTGAATGCGACCGTCGCGCAGCCCGATATCGGCCTTGTAGATGCCCGAATGGTCAAGAATCAGCGCATTTGTGATGACGGTGTCCATGGCGCCATCGGCGCGGCTGGCCTGGCTTTGCCCCATGCCGTCGCGGATCACCTTGCCGCCGCCGAATTTGACCTCTTCGCCATAGATGGTCAGGTCGCGCTCGACCTCGATGATGATATCGGTGTCGCCCAGACGCAGACGGTCGCCGGTAGTCGGGCCGTACATCTGCGCATAATCGCGGCGGGAAATGGTAAGCGCCATGATATCCTCTCTAATCCAGCGGGCCCATGACCGCGCTGTTGAAGCCATGGACCTCGCGCCGGCCGGCAAGCGGGATCAGCCGCACCTCGCGGCGCTGGCCGGGTTCGAACCTGACAGCAGTCCCCGAAGCGATATCCAGACGCATGCCCCGTGCCGCCGTGCGATCAAAGTCGAGGCCGGGATTGGTTTCGGCGAAATGGAAGTGACTGCCGACCTGTACCGGGCGGTCGCCGGTATTGGCGACCATCAGCGTGATCGCCTGACGGTCGGCGTTCAGCGTGATCTCGCCCCCGGCCGGAAAGATCTCGCCCGGGATCATGGCATCACCGCCAGCGCGACGCCCGCCGCCGCCGTGGCCGCGCCAAGAAACCGGCTTGCCCCCAGCCGGCCAAGGCCGATGCCGGCCAGATGCAGCGCCGTTGTTGCCAGCACAAAGCCTGCTGCATAGGCGACAAGACCCGACGCCGGTCCCTCGGCACCATGGGCATGGCCGTGCATCAACCCGAACAGTGCCACCGCTGGCAGGGCAAAGGTCAGCGACGGGCGCAGGGCCAGCGCCACGGCCAGCCCCAGGATGATTGACGAGGCCAGGATCATCGGCTCGACCGCGGGCAGGGCGATCCCCGCCGCCCCCAGCGCGCCGCCCGCGACCATCGCCCCGACAAAGGCAAGAGGCAGCGCCCAGATACCGCGCGGATCGCGTGCGGTTGCAGCCCAAAGCCCAACCGCCACCATAGCCAGCACGTGATCGGTTCCGCCCAGGGGATGCGCCCAGCCAGCCGCAAAGGGCGAGACATGGCCGGCATGACCGGGATGGGCCAGCGCCGCGGTCGGCATCAGCAGCAGGGGAAGAACACGTTTCATGGCAGCCTCTCAGCGGATGGGGTTATGGACGGTGACAAGCTTGGTGCCGTCCGGGAATGTGGCCTCAACCTGCACGGCGTGGATCATCTCGGCGATGCCCTCCATGCATTGATCGCGGGTGATGACATGGGCTCCGGCCTCCATCAGATCGGCGACCGAACGGCCGTCGCGCGCGCCCTCGACCACGAAATCCGAGATCAGCGCGATTGCCTCGGGGTGGTTCAGTTTGACGCCGCGGGTCAACCTGGCGCGCGCCACCATGGCGGCGACCGAGATCAGCAGCTTTTCCTTTTCGCGGGGGCTCAGGTTCATCCTGGGGGTTCCTTCAGCTTTGCCAGACGCGGGGCAGGGGGCCGGGCCGGATCGCCCGGATCAGACGCATCAGCGCCTGACGCAGCTCCCACCCGTCGGGGGCCATCAGCCGTGCCACAAGTTTGCCGTCAAAGGCGCTGGCGGCGCCCTCTGGACCCATTGCCAGGCGCGCGCGTTCCAGCCGGTCAGCGGCATCGGGGGCGACCAGAACCAGCGTGGCAAAGGCGCGGCAGCCCCCCAGCATCGCCGGGCCGGTTGCGGCCAGTGCCCGGTCGGTCAGGCGCAGGTTTTCGACAAAGACCGGACGTCCGTCACGGCTGATGCGGCGGCGGTCGCTAAGATCCAGACGGGTCACGGTTTCGCCCATGGCGGCGCGGCCAAGGATCAGCACCTCGGCCCAAAGGCAGGTTGCCGAGCCGGTCAACGTCACCTCTTGTTCACGGACAAGCGCGGCACCATCGAAAAGGATCGTCTCTTGCGGCAACAGGTCCAGATGAGCCCCATCAGCAACCGTATAGTGCGCGCTGACCCGCGCCCGACCGGTGACCGAGCGATAGGCGCGCTCTGCCGTCTGAGTCGTTACGACCAGATGTGTGCCGGGCCCCTGAGTGACGGAGATCTCGATCCGGTCGCCGCCGGTCAGCCCCCCCGAGGTGTTCAGCAGCACCAGCTCGCAACCTGCTGCCGGGGGCAACATGGCCCGGGCGCTGCCTGACTGATGCAGCCGCGCAAGCCGGGTCGCGCCGCCGCCAAGGGCGAAGTCTGCGCGAATCTGGCCTTGTGCGCGGGGCAACTGGCAGGAGATCGTCTGATGCAACATCGGGGCCTCTTTGCCTGAAGCATCGGCAAAGGCGGGTGATGAGTGCAAGAAAACGGACCAGTTTTGCCAGCATGATCCCGTTTCTGCGCGAAATGCGGGCAATCTGGCGAATTTGCAGGCAAGGCGGAATGCGCTTTCCCCGCGTGGCTTCGGCCATTATACGGTTTGCGGCATTCAATGACCGCAAGGGGATAGCACAATGGCCAATGTGGTGGTCGTCGGCGCGCAGTGGGGCGACGAAGGCAAGGGCAAGATCGTTGACTGGCTGTCGGAGCGCGCCGATGTGATCGCGCGCTTTCAGGGCGGCCACAATGCCGGCCACACGCTGGTCATTGGCAATCAGGTTTTCAAACTGTCGCTGCTGCCTTCGGGCATCGTGCGCAAGGGCAAGACGGCAGTGATCGGTAACGGCGTGGTGCTGGATCCCTGGTCCCTGTTCGCCGAGATCGACAAGCTTGCCGGTCAAGGCGTCGAGATCAGCCCCGAGAACCTGATGATCGCCGAGAACACTCCGCTGATCCTGCCGCTGCATCAGGACCTTGACAAGCTGCGCGAAGAGGCCGCTGGTGCCTCGAAGATCGGCACTACCGGTCGCGGCATCGGCCCGGCCTATGAGGACAAGGTTGGCCGTCGCAGCATCCGTGTCGCCGATCTGGGCGATGAGGAGACGCTGGATTCCCGCCTTGACCGCCTGCTGGCCCATCATGACGCGCTGCGTCAGGGCCTGGGCGCGGCCCCCATCGACCGGGCCGAGCTGCGCGCCAGGCTGCTTGAAATCGCGCCAAAGCTTTTGCAATACGCGCAGCCGGTCTGGAAGGTGATGAACGATGCCCGCAAATCGGGCAAACGCATCCTGTTCGAGGGTGCTCAGGGCAGCCTTCTCGACATCGACTTCGGCACCTATCCCTATGTCACCAGTTCGACCACCATGTCGGGCATGGCGGCCAGCGGCACCGGGCTTGGCCCCTCGGCGATCGGCTTTGTGCTGGGGATCGTCAAGGCCTATACGACGCGCGTCGGCGAAGGTCCCTTTCCGACCGAGCTGGAGGATGCCGACGGTCAGCGTCTGGGCGAGAGAGGCCATGAATTCGGCACCGTCACCGGCCGCAAACGCCGCTGCGGCTGGTTTGATGCGGTTCTGGTGCGCCAGACCTGCGCCATCTCGGGCGTGAACGGCATTGCGCTGACCAAGCTGGATGTGCTGGACGGTTTCGAAACGCTGAAGATCTGCACCGGCTATGACGTCGATGGCCAGCATTACGACCATCTGCCCACCGCTGCCGCCCTGCAGGCCCGCGCCAAGCCGATATACGAAGAGATGGAGGGCTGGGAGGAATCGACCCAAGGTGCGCGCAGCTGGGCTGATCTGCCCGCGAATGCGATCAAATACGTTCGCCGCATCGAAGAGCTGATCCAGTGCCCGGTGGCGCTGCTTTCGACCTCGCCCGAGCGGGACGATACCATCCTTGTGACCGATCCCTTCGCCGATTGAAAAGATGGATCTGAGGACGCGCAAACTCTGGTCTCTGGTCATCTTGCTGGTCGGGCTGCCGCTGTATATCGTCGTGGCGGTGACGCTGGTGAACTGGATGGACCGGACCTGGGGGCGCCAGCCGATCCTGATCGAGCTGGCGGTCTATGTGGGTCTGGGGATCCTCTGGGCCTTGCCCTTTCGCAAGGTCTTTACCGGCATCGGCAAGGACGAATGAACAGGCTGTCGAGCGCCTGTCCGGTCACGCTGATCGGCGGCGCGCCGGTCAGCCGTGCTGATCTGGATCAGGCACTGGCGGTTGCCCCGGTGGTCGCTGCCGCTGACAGCGGTGCTGATACCGCGCTGAGCCATGGGCTGATCCCGGCGGCGGTCTGGGGTGATTTCGACAGCATTTCGGCCCGTGCCCGTGCCGAAATCCCTGCCGAGAACCAGCATCCCGTCGCCGAGCAAGACAGCACCGATTTCGAAAAATGCCTGCAGCGCCTGGATGCGCCCTTTGTGGTCGCGGTCGGGTTTTCAGGTGCGCGTCAGGATCATTTCCTTGCGGCGCTGAGCGTGATCGCCCGCGGTATCGGCCCGCCGTGCCTGCTGATCGCGGGCGAGGATGTGATTGTGCGCCTGCCCTCACGACTGAGGCTGGATCTGCCGCCCGCGACGCGGGTGTCGCTTTTCCCGATGGGCCCGGCGCGGGGAACTTCACGCGGGCTCAGGTGGCCGATCGGGGGGGTGGAGTTCGCGCCCGGCACCCGGGTCGGGACCTCGAACCAGGCTGACGGAGCTGTCGAGCTTACCTGCGAGGGGCAGATGTTACTTATTCTGCCGCGCGAGTGCCTGCAAATACTTACGACCGCGCTTTAACAGGCTGCTGGCGCCGGACCAAGCCTTGCACACCCTTGGCAAAAGCGCCAACCTCGCAGGTGAAGGAGAGATATCATGCCAGTCAAGAACCGCTTTGCAGAACTCTTGCCGGAAATCACCGCGTGGCGCCGCGATTTCCATGAGAACCCCGAGTTGGATTACGCTGTGCATCGCACCGCGGGCCGGGTCGCGGAACTGCTGCGCAGCTTTGGTCTGGACGAGGTGGTCGAAGGGATCGGCCGTACCGGCGTCGTCGGCGTCATCAAGGGGCGCAGCAACACGAGCGGTCGTGTGATCGGCCTGCGCGCGGATATGGATGCGCTGCCGATTCATGAAAAAACCGGGGCGGAATATGCCTCAAAAACGCCTGGTGTCATGCATGCCTGCGGGCATGACGGCCATACCGCCATGCTGCTGGGTGCCGCGAAATACCTGGCCGAGACGCGCAATTTCGACGGTACCGCCGTGGTTATCTTCCAGCCCGCCGAAGAGGGTGGTGCTGGCGGTCTTGCCATGGTTCAGGATGGTCTGGTTGATCGCTGGGGCATTCAGGAATTTTATGGCATGCACAATATGCCCGGCTATCCGGTCGGCGCTTTTGCCATTCGTGAAGGTGCGATGATGGCTGCCGCCGATCAGTTCGAGATCACGGTTACCGGCAAGGGTGGCCACGCAGCCAAGCCGCATGAGGCGATTGATACGACTCTGGTCGCGGCGCACATCATCGTGGCTTTGCAATCCATCGTGTCGCGCAATGTCGATCCGCTGAAAAGTGGCGTGGTCTCGGTTTGTGTCGTCCAGACCGACTCGATGGCGCATAACGTTATCCCGCAGGTGGTCATGCTGAAAGGCACGGCCCGTACCCTTGATCCCGAGGTGCGCGACCAGATCGAGGAGCGGGTGCGGGAGGTTGCTGCCCACACCGCCGCCGCCTTTGGCGCACGTGCCGAGGTGGAGTATGAGCGCGGCTATCCGATTACCATGAACCACCCCGAGGCTACAGGCCATGCAGCCGAAGTTGCGCGGCAGATCGCGGGCGATGTGAATATGGACATGCTGCCGCTGATGGCAGGCGAAGATTTCAGCTATATGCTGAACGAACGCCCGGGGGCCTATATCTTTCTGGGCAATGGGGACACTGCCATGGTCCATCACCCCGCCTATGATTTTGACGACAATGCCATCCCGGCCGGGTCAAGCTGGTATGCCGGCATGGCCGAGGCGCGGATGCCGATTCAAGGGTAACTGTCGTGCCGGGGGCCGTCTGCCCCCGGACCCCCGAGGATATTTGATCACGAAAGAAGAAGGGGGCCTTTGGACCCCCTTTGCCGTTCAGAAGTGGATGGCGCGGCCATAGGCCGATAGTGTGGCCTCGTGCATCATCTCCGAGAGCGTCGGGTGCGGGAAAACCGTCTCCATCAGCTCAGCCTCGGTCGTTTCGAGCGTGCGGCCGACGACGTAGCCCTGGATCAGCTCGGTCACCTCGGCGCCAACCATATGGGCGCCCAGAAGCTCGCCGGTCCTGGCGTCGAAAACTGTCTTGATGAGGCCCTCGGGTTCGCCAAGGGCGATAGCCTTGCCGTTGCCGATGAAGGGGAAGCGGCCGACCTTGACTTCGTAGCCTGCGGCCTTGGCCTTTTCCTCGGTCAGGCCCACACTGGCGATCTGCGGGTTGCAATAGGTGCAGCCGGGGATTGAGTTCGGCTTGATCGGGTGGGGGTGGCCGCCCGCGATAAGCTCGGCCACCATCACGCCCTCGTGGCTGGCTTTATGTGCAAGCCACGGCGCGCCCGCCACGTCGCCGATGGCGTAAAGCCCCTCGACACCGGTGCGGCAATATTCGTCGGTGACGACATGGGTCCGGTCGATTTTGCCCCCCAGCTTTTCCAGCCCCAGGTTTTCGACATTGCCCACGATGCCGACTGCCGAGATGACCGTATCGAACTCCTGCGTCTCGGTCTTGCCGCCGGTCTCGATATGGGCGGTGACCTTGCCTTTGGCGCGGTCGAGTTTCTTGACCGTCGCCTTTTCCATGATCTTCATGCCTTGCTTGATGAACTGCTTTTTGGCGAGCGCCGAGATTTCGGCATCCTCGACCGGCAGAACGCGGTCCATTACCTCGACCACCGTGGTGTCTGCGCCTAGCGTGTTGAAGAAGCTGGCAAATTCAATGCCGATTGCGCCTGAGCCGATGACCAGAAGCTTTTTCGGCATGCGCGGCGGTTGCAGTGCGTGTTTGTAGTTCCAGACCAGATCGCCGTCGGGTTCGAGTCCCGGCAGCTCGCGGGCGCGGGCGCCGGTCGCCAGAACGATGGATTTTGCGATAACTTCTTCGGTCCCCTTGTCGGTCTTGACGCTGATCTTGCCGGGGGCGGTCAGTGAGGCCTCGCCCATGATCACAGTGACCTTGTTCTTTTTCAGCAGGTGGCCGACACCGCCGGCAAGCTGTTTGGCCACGCCGCGCGAACGCTGCACCACCGCGCTGAGATCATAGCCGATCCTGTCCGCCGAGAGCCCGAATTCCTTGGCGCGATGCATGAGGTGAAAGACCTCGGCCGAACGCAGAAGCGCCTTGGTCGGGATACAGCCCCAGTTCAGGCAGATGCCGCCCAGATGCTCGCGCTCGATGCAGGCCACTTTCAGCCCCAGCTGCGCGCCGCGAATGGCGCAGACATAGCCGCCAGGGCCGGAACCGATCACCACCATGTCGAAGCTCTGCGCCATGGATGTCCCCCTATCAGAAAAGATAGTTCAGCGTTAAACCATTTTTTAAACGTCAGCAAGCGACAGCTTGCCCGAGACAAGCGCGCCGTAGCCGCCCGCCTCCATCACGCGGATTTCCGCCTCTGTCGGGGTTCGTCCGAGCGCGGCGTTTCGCCATGGAAAGCGGCCGAACTTTGCGATCGTATCGCGATGCAGTTCGGCGTGGCGCAGGTTCTCGCCGGGCATGAATTCGCGGAACAGCTCAACCGCGCGGTGCTGATTGATCAATTCCTCGGAGTGCTCAAATGGCAGGTAGAAGAACTGTCGTGCCGGCGGCTGGATCTGCAGGTCGAAGCCTTGGGCGATGGCCGCATCCGCTGTCTTGAGCGCCAGGGCGTCGGTTGCAAATGCGCGCGGGTCCTCGCGAAACATGTTGCGCGGGAACTGGTCGGTCAGGATCAGGGCAGCCAAGGCACCCTCGGGCGTCGTGGTCCAGTCCGGGACCAGATCGGCGGCCGTTTCCCATAGCGAAAGAAAGCGCGTGCGGATGGTATCGTCCAGGGCATCCGAGCGGGCGTACCAGCCTTTATCGCCCACCTCGTCAATCCAGAAGCGGTTGATCTCTTGAGGGGTCGCGGTGTTGGTCATGGCCTTGCTCTCCGGTTTTCAGGGATGGTTGCAAAGCCGGGCGCTGGCCGCAACCCCGTCAGTCAGCTTTGTCGCTGTCGTCAGAACTTGCGGTCTCAAGCGCTGCCTCGACCGCGACGGGGGTGGCCGAGGGTGCGATGATGGCAAAGCTTTGATCCTGCATCGGGGTCGGGCGGCGGGTGCGGCGCCAGCCCGCATAGAAGGTCAGGGCGGCAAGGAGCAGGCCGATATAGACCCAGAACCCGTCCGGTCCCAGCATTGCCATCAGCCAGCCGGTAATCAGCGGTCCGGCCATTGCGCCGATGCCGTTGATAAAAAGAAGCCCGGCCGAGGCCGCTGCCATATCGCTGTTGTCCAGAAAATCGTTCGTATAGGCAAGAAGCAACGAATAGACCGGATTGGCGACGCCCCCGATCAACGCTGCCGCGATCAGCAGGCCCCAGATTCCCGGTTGCAGCGCCACGGTAGCAATACTGACCGCCGCGCCAAGGGCCGAGAGGCCAAGCACGATAAAGCGCCGGTCGCCATGGTCAGAAAGCCAGCCGATGGGATATTGCAGCAGCAGCCCGCCGATATAGATGGCGGCAACGAAGGCCGAGATTTCGCGTACCGTCAGGCCCTTGGTCGAGCCCCAGACCGAGGCCATTCCGAACAGCGCCGAGAATACCCCGCCCATAAGAAAGATACCGATGCAGCCCAGCGGAGAGACGCGAAACAGGCTGCCAAAGCTCATCCGTTTCAGCGTCGAAAATTGCGGCGCGGGTTGGGTGGACAGCAGGATCGGCAGGAACGAGACGCTGACCAGAACCGAGGGGATTACGAACAGCAGGTATCCCGCCGGGTCGGCAGCATTCATCAGAAGCTGGGCCGAGATGATTCCCAGCATCTGCATGATCATATAGGCCGACATGGCCTGGCCGCGGTTCTCGTTGGTGGTCCCGGCGTTCAGCCAGCTTTCCGCGGTGATATACACCCCCGAGAAGCAGAATCCGATCAACAGACGCATCAGTGCCCATGCGATCCAATGCGGCGCTGCGGCATAAAGGATCAGCACCGAAGAGATCATTGAGCCAAGCGCGGCAAAGACCCGCACATGGCCGACATTGCGGATCAGTTCGGGCACCACGCGTGAGCCAAGCAGGAAGCCGCCGAAATAGGCCGACATCACAACTGACATTTCAGTGGTTGATATCCCCTCGATATTGCCGCGAATACCGAGAAGGGTGCCCTGCATACCATTCCCGACCATCAGCAGCAGGATGCCCAGAAGCAACGGCCAGGTGGTGCGCAGGACGGTCAGCATCACGGATCCTTTGGTATCAGTAACGAGGCATCGCCGTAGCTAAAGAAGCGATAGCCCGATTCCACGGCATGGCGATAGATCCCCCGTATGCGGTCCTGCCCCATCAGGGCACTGACAAGCATCAGGAGGGTCGATTTCGGCAGGTGAAAATTGGTCATCAGCGCATCCGTCACACGGAAGCGATAACCCGGATAGATGAAGATTTCGGTAACGCCCTGAAACGGCTGGACGTGGCCTGTTTCATCGGCGGCGGTCTCGATCAGGCGCAGCGCCGTGGTGCCGACCGGGATCACCCGTCCGCCGGCATTGTGGGTGTCGTTGATCGCGGCGGCGGCCTGGGCCGTGACCTCGCCCCATTCGCCGTGCATCTTGTGGGTGGTGACGTCTTCGACCTTGACGGGCAGGAAGGTTCCCGCGCCGACATGCAGCGTGACATGGGCAAAGCGCACACCTTTGGCCTGCAGTTTTTCAAGCAGCTCACGGTCGAAATGCAGGCTGGCGGTCGGGGCGGCAACCGCGCCTGAATGACGGGCCCAGACGGTCTGGTAATCCTCGCGGTCCGCTTCGTCCGGGGCGCGCAGCGAGGCGATATAGGGTGGCAGCGGCATCGCGCCGACTTGTGCGAGTGCCTCGTCAAACGCCTCGCCCGAGGCGTCAAAGCGCAGGGTCAGCTCTCCGCCCTCGATCCCGGCGACCTCGGCGGACAGGGTCTCGCCAAAGCGGATCACCTCGCCTTGCTTCAGCTTGCGCAGGGGCTTGGCAAGCGCCTTCCATCCCTTTGCCCCAGGTTCCAGCAGCGTGACCTCGATTTTGGCAATCGCCTCGCCTTGCGGGGTCTGGCGCGTGCGCTGGCCGGTCAAGCGCGCCGGAATGACTTTGGTGTCGTTCAGCACAAGCAAGTCGCCCGGCTGCAAAAGGTCGGTCAGATCGCGCACATGCAGATCACGAATCGAATCACCCTGCGCCAGCAGCAGGCGTGCCGAAGTGCGCGGCCTTGCCGGGCGCGTCGCGATCAGGGTCTCGGGCAGGTGAAAGTCGAAATCGTCCAGCTTCATGGGCTTAGCTTGTGTCCGGGGTATCGGGGGGCGTCAAGCCGGGGCACTATCACAAAGAGAAAAACTCAGGCTTTACTTATCTGAGGAAATAGGTAAGTTTTCGAAGACCCGAGGTGAGTAAATGATCGTCTGTCACTGCACCCAGATTTCGGACCACGATATCAAAGCCGCTATCGACTGGATGCGTGCGGCTGACCCGCAGACTATCATCACCCCCGGCAAGATCTACCACGCCCTTGGCAAGCGCGCTGATTGCGGCGGTTGTATGCCTTTGTTTCTGGACACCATGCGCGGATGCGATAATCTGGCCGTGCCTCCTATCCTGAGGGGGCTGAAGGTTAATCGCACAGGGGTAAGCCATGAAGGGCGACGCAAAGGTCATCGAGTATCTCAACGCAGCGCTGCGGTCTGAACTTACCGCCGTCAGCCAGTACTGGCTGCATTATCGTCTGCAAGAGGACTGGGGCTATGGTAAGATCGCCGACAAGTCCCGCGCGGAATCCATTGAGGAAATGCATCACGCTGATCGCCTGATTCAGCGAATCATCTTTCTTGAAGGCCATCCGAATCTGCAAAAGCTTGATCCGCTTCGGATTGGTCAGAACCTCAAGGAAACGCTGGAATCCGATCTGGCTGCCGAACATGACGCCCGCACTCTTTATATCGAGGCGCGGCAGTATTGCGACAAAGTCGGTGACTACGTCAGCAGAAGCCTTTTCGACGAGCTGCTGGCGGACGAAGAAGGGCATATCGATTTTCTGGAAACCCAACTTGGTCTTTACGAAGAGATCGGGGCACAGAATTACGGTCAGCTCAACGCCAAGCCCGCCAGCGAGGCGGAATAAGCGTCAGTGTAATCTCACGGAAAATCTGTGGATCAGGGGGCCAATATGGCCCCTTTTTCCGTTTGCGGGACTAGTCCAGCCACTCGGCGGCAAGCGGCGGCAGGTCGTCGAAATGCGCAAGCAGCGCCTCGGGGGCAAGGCGGCGCAGTCCCTCGCCCTCGGGGCCAAAGGCGACCAGCGCCACCCGGACGCCAGCCGCAGCGGCGGTCTTGCGGTCGGTTTCGGTATCGCCAACCAGGAAGGAGCGCGCCACCTCGCCGCCCGAGGCCTCGACCGCTGCGGCATAAGGGCGTGGGTCGGGCTTGCGCACAGGCAGCGTATCGGCGCCGATCAGAGCGGCGAAACGATCACGGATACCAAGTTCGCGCAGCAGGGTTTCGGCCAGCGCGACGGGTTTGTTGGTGCAGACCGCGAGCTGGCGCCCAGCGGCTGCCAGACGGTCCAGAGCAGCCTCGGTTCCCGGATAAAGCCGGGTATGGACCGCGATCGCATCGCCGTAATGGGTCAGCAGGCGAGGATAATCCTCATCCTCGGCGCCGGGCGGCAACAGCATATCGGCAGGCAGCCTTGCGTAACCGGCGCGCAGCATCGCGCGCCCGCCGTGGAAGGCGATCAGCGCATCGCGGACCGGGTCCAGCAGTGCCCCAAGGCCGCGCGCCTGAAAACAGGCATTGGCCGCGGCGATCAGATCGCCCGAGGTATCGGCCAGCGTTCCGTCCAGATCAAAGACCACCGTTCCTGCCATGCTGTAACCTTCCGTCAAAATGTGTGATCTGTCAGGGCCTTTCGCGCCTCACGTCCTCTAGGTAGAACGCTGCGGAGGGATAAGGAACAGGCAAGAGGCAGAGATGACCGATAAACCCGTAGCCCTGATCGTCCTTGCTGCCGGGCAGGGCAGCCGGATGCAATCGGATCTGCCCAAGGTTCTGCACCGGTTGGGAGGTGTACCGCTGGTCGGTCATGCGCTGGCCGCTGGCCGGACGCTTGAACCCCAGGCGGTGGTCGTTGTTGCCGGTCACGGTGCCGAAGCTGTTCGCAAGGCGGTTACGCGTCTTGAGCCCGAGGCAAGTATCGCGCTGCAAGAAGAACAACTCGGCACGGCTCATGCCGTCAGCCAGGCCATGCCGCTGCTTGACGGGTTCGATGGCAGGGTGATCGTCCTTTACGGCGACACGCCCTTCATCGGAGAGGAAACATTGTCGCGACTGGCCTCGCATCCCGCCGATGTGGTGGTGCTGGGGTTCGAAGCTGCAGATCCCGGGCGCTATGGCCGCCTGGTTACCGGTCCTGAGGGGCTGGAGCGTATCGTCGAATACAAGGACGCCGATGAAGCTACGCGGGCGATCCGGCTGGTCAACTCGGGCGTTCTGGCGGCGGATGCGGCGCTATTGCGTGAATTCCTGCCCCGTATCGGCAATCAGAACGCAGCCGGTGAATATTACCTGACCGACATTCCGGAACTGGCCCGCGCCGCCAGCCATCGGGTCGAGGTGGTCACCTGTGATGAGGCAGAGACTTTGGGCATCAACACCCGCGCCGAACTGGCCCGGGCCGAGGCGGTGTTTCAGACCCGCGCGCGCGCGCAGGCGATGGAGAGCGGCGTGACCCTGATTGATCCCGACACGGTCTGGTTCGCACTTGATACGTACGTCGGCCGCGATGCCATCATCGGTCAGAACGTTGTTTTTGGCCCCGGCGTGACGATCGAAAGCGGGGCCGAGATCCTGCCATTTTGCCACCTCGAAGGTTGCCATGTCAGCGCAGGTGCCACGGTTGGCCCCTTTGCGCGGCTGAGGCCCGGCGCGGAGCTGGGTGGCGATGTGCACGTTGGCAACTTCGTCGAGATCAAGAACTCGATGCTCGACGAAGGGGTCAAGGTCGGTCATCTGACCTATCTGGGCGATGCCCATGTCGGCGAAGGTACGAATATCGGTGCCGGCACCGTGACCTGCAATTATGACGGCGTTTCCAAGCATCGGACTGAAATCGGGGCCAATGCCTTCATCGGCTCGGATACGATGCTGGTCGCACCGGTGCGGGTAGGGGCTCGGGCGATGACCGGCTCGGGTTCGGTCATTACGCAGGATGTGCCGGATGACGCTCTGGCGCTGGGCCGCGCCCGGCAAGTGATGAAACCGGGTCTTGCCGCGCGACTGATGCAGGCCCTGCGGCAAAAGAAGGGAAATTGATCCATGTGTGGCATTATCGGAATTCTGGGCAACCATCAGGTCTCGCCCCAACTGGTCGAGGCACTGAAGAGGCTGGAGTATCGCGGCTATGATAGTGCCGGCGTCGCCACCGTGGATGACGACGGTCGGCTGGATCGGCGGCGCGCGGTCGGCAAGCTGGTGAACCTGTCGGACCGCCTGGTTCATCTGCCGCTGCCCGGTCATGCCGGCATTGGCCACACGCGCTGGGCCACCCATGGCGCCGCGACCGAGGCAAACGCGCACCCCCATCTTAGCGGCCCGGTTGCGGTGGTTCATAACGGCATCATTGAGAATTTTCGTGAACTGCGCGATGAGGTGACGCGGCTTGGGCTTCAGCCGGAATCCGAAACTGACACCGAAACCGTGGTGCTGCTGACTGCCTGGCATCTGGGGCAGGGCCTTGACCCGATCGAGGCCGCGCGCGCCACCCTCGCACGGCTGCACGGTGCTTTTGCTCTGGCCTTTCTGTTTGAGGGCGAGACCGATCTGATGATCGGGGCGCGCAAGGGTAGCCCGCTTGCCGTCGGCCATGGCAAGGGTGAGATGTTTCTTGGCTCGGACGCCATCGCGCTTGCGCCCTTTACCGACCGGATCACCTATCTTGAGGATGGCGATCACGTCATCATCCGCCGCTCGGGGGCCGAGATCTTTGATGCCGAGGGTCGGCCTGCCAATCGCGAAATCCAGCAGATCGACGTCGGCGCGACCCAGATCGACAAAGGCGGCTACCGCCATTTCATGGCCAAAGAGGTCGCCGAACAGCCTGTCGTGCTGGCCGATGCTTTGAACCACTATATCAAGGGCGACCGGATCATGTTGCCCGAGGCACTGGATTTCAGTGCCGTTGACCGCCTGACGCTCGTCGCCTGTGGCACGGCCTCTTATGCCGCGCATGTAGCGCGCTATTGGTTTGAAAGCCTCGCCGGTCTGCCTTGCGATCTGGATGTAGCGTCCGAATTCCGCTATCGCGAACCGCCGCTTTCGCCGGAAAGCTGGGCGATCTTTGTCAGCCAGTCGGGTGAAACCGCCGATACGCTGGCCGCACTGCATTATGCGCGCGGCAAGGTTGCGCAGACCGTGGGTGTGGTGAACGTCGGTACCTCGGCTATCGCGCGCGACGCCGATATTGCCTTGCCGACGCTGGCGGGGATTGAGGTCGGCGTAGCCTCTTCCAAGGCTTTTACCTGCCAGCTTGCGGTCTTGGCGATCCTGGCGCTCAAGGCGGCAGTGGATCGCGGGCGGATGACCGAGGCTGAGCTGGCTGGCCATCTCGCTGACCTGCGGGCTTTGCCGGGGCTGTTGCAGCAGGCGCTTGGAATCAGTGACGAATGCCGCCGCCTTGCTGGCTGGCTCTCTGAGGCACAGGACGTGCTGTATCTCGGCCGCGGCCCGCTTTATCCCGTGGCGCTCGAAGGGGCGCTGAAGCTCAAGGAGCTCAGCTATATCCATGCCGAAGGTTACGCCTCGGGTGAGCTCAAGCATGGGCCGATCGCGCTGATCGACCGTAACGTGCCGGTGGTGGTGCTGGCACCGCGTGACGGGCTTTTCGATAAGACTGTCTCGAACATGCAAGAGGTAATGGCGCGTCATGGTCAGGTGCTGCTGATCTCGGACGCAGAGGGGATTTCCGCCGCCGGCCACGGCGTGCGCGCGAGCCTTGCCATGCCCGAGGGCGGCGGGCTGTTTCAGCCGATCCTATATGCGGTCCCGATGCAGTATCTTGCCTATCACACGGCGGTCGCCAAGGGGACCGATGTGGACCAGCCGCGCAATCTCGCAAAATCGGTGACGGTCGAGTAAAGGGCAGCAGGGACCATTTTAGCGCAGGGAAAGATGCGGGAACTGGACGAGCTGAAGGCATTGGGCGACCCCGGAAAGGCGGCCGGGATGGCCGCCTATCACAAGGCGCCCCGTCCCTATCTGGGCGTCGCCGTCCCTGTGATCGACGAACTGGCGCGGGGGTGGCGTGCAGGGCTGGATCTGCCTGGTCGGATAGAACTCGCCCGTCACCTTTGGGACAGCAATGTGCATGAGGCACGGATCGCAGCGGCAAAGCTGCTGACCCAGGCCCGTATTCGCCCCGATGACGAGGTCTGGCGGCTGATTGCCAGCTGGGTGCCGCAGTTCGACGCCTGGGCCATCGCCGATCACGCTATGAAAGCGGGTTCCCGCCGGCTGATCTCTGATCCGGCGCGCCTGGATGAGGTCGAGACATGGCTCGAAGCCCCCGGTTTCTGGGTCCGGCGCGCAGCGCTTGTCGGGACTTTGCCCTGGACGTCGATCCGGAATCCCAAAGCGGACGATCTGGCCCGTCGTGATAGGGTGCTGACCTGGCTGGAAAAGCTTGCTGATGACCGGGAGTGGTTCATTCAGAAAGCTATCGGCTGGTGGCTGCGCGATCATTCGAAACACGATCCGCAGTGCGTCCGCGACTGGCTCGCGGCCAATGGGGGGCGGCTGAAACCCTTTGCTCGGCGTGAGGCGGGGCGCTGGCTGCCCGAAAATCGCAACAGCCACCCTTAGGCGTCAGTTCCCGTAAACCTCGATGGTGGGCAGATCGGTCAGGCTGACGCCGATCAGTTGTAGCGCGGGCAGCGAAACCTGACTGCCGCCACTGGCCGGACCACCAAGCGGGATCAGCCGCACTTTCGCGGATTTGCCGTTTTCGGGGTTTACGATACGGCCATCAGCTTCGGATTTCGCCAGCGGTGTCTTGATCCAGAAGCCCGGCTGCGACGGGTCGCCAAGCGAGGCGACCGTGGCACCCAGCCGACGCTCGGCCGCTGCGGGCGGGGCTGCGGCGGCTGCCTTTTGCTCACGTGTCGTGGTGTCGAACTCTGCCGCGGTGCGCGCTGCGGGCGAGGGGCGGGCAGCTGTAGTGATGGTCTTGCCCGGCGTGCGCGGCGCCGTTCCGGTCAGATCGGGGCCCGCAATTACCGGCTGGCCGGTCGCGGGGTCGATCACCTCGGCCTTAGGCGCGTTTTGTGTTTGCGATGGCTGGGTGCAGGCAGTCAGCACCAGCAGCGCCAGCGCGCCCGAAAACAGCATGATCGGCCTGGTCATCGGCAGTTCCTCGTCCTCATTGTCCGAAGAGAAGGCTAGCCCCGCGCGACCCTGCATGTCCACCCGAGCTTCAACTCGTGGTTATGACAATATTAACGGATCGGCTGGCTTGTGCCGATGCAAGCCCAGCCTTATCTTTAAGCAATGGACGCTCAGGCCCCGCTGACAGACCCTTTTGCCAGGCCGATCACCTATCTTCGGGTGTCGGTGACGGATCGTTGCGATTTTCGCTGCACTTATTGCATGGCCGAGCATATGCAGTTCCTGCCCAAGCGCGATCTGCTGACGCTTGAAGAGCTGGATCGCCTCTGTTCCGCCTTTGTCGGGCTTGGTGTGCGCAAGCTGCGGGTTACGGGTGGTGAGCCGCTGGTGCGGCGCAATATCATGGAATTCTTTCGTGCCATGTCGCGCCATTTGGGGGCGGGGCTTGATGAGATGACACTGACCACCAACGGCAGCCAGTTGGCGCGTTTCGCCGACGAACTGGCCGAATGCGGGGTCCGGCGGGTCAACGTTTCGCTTGATACGCTGGACAAGGACCGCTTTTCACAGATCACCCGCTGGGGCAGATTGCCGCAGGTGCTGGAGGGGATCGAGGCCGCGAAAGCGGCGGGCCTTCGCGTCAAGATCAACACGGTGGCGCTAAAAGGCTTTAATGAAGATGAGCTTTTCCCGCTGATAGATTGGTGTGCCGAACATGACCACGACCTGACCTTCATTGAGGTCATGCCGATGGGTGAGATGGGTGATGCGCAGCGGCTGGACCAGTATTGGGCGTTGTCGGAGCTGCGTGACCGGCTGGCCACGCGTTTTACGCTGACGCCTCTGGCCGAACGCACCGGGGGGCCGGCGCGCTATGTCCGCCTTGAAGAGAGCGGGCAAAAGGTCGGTTTCATCACGCCGCTGACCCATAATTTCTGCGAAAGCTGCAACCGTGTCCGGGTCACCTGCACGGGCGAGCTGTTCATGTGTCTTGGACAAGAAGACCGGGCGGATCTGCGTGCACCCCTGCGCGCCAGCGCAGAGGACGATGCGTTGCGCACCGCCATTCGCGAAGCGATTGCGCGCAAGCCTAAAGGTCATGATTTCGACTATTCCCGGCGACATGTGTCGGGCCGGGTCAGCCGCTATATGAGCCATACGGGCGGTTAGTAGCTGGCTCCGTCCACCGCCTGGCTGGCCAGCGCGCGCGGGTTGATTCCATCGAGGCAATTCACATTTACCGCCACCACATCGCTTCCATCGGGCCCCTTGCCAAAGGCATAGGCCTCGACTCCGCAGGTTGGGCAGAAGCGGTGGTGGATCTGCTGGCGATTGAACAGATACTCTGTCACCGGCCCGTCGTTGACCAGATGAAAGTCCTCCCTGGAAACAAAGGTCAGGACAAACCCCATCCGTTTGCAGCGTGAGCAATTGCATGTGAAGGTCCGTTCCAGATCGGCATCGACCTTATAGCTAATCGCACCGCACTGGCATCCTCCCGTGTAATGCTGACGGGTCATGGTCGCCTCCGCTTTCGACTCATGACCAAGGATGAGGCATGGTTGCCTTGGGACGCAAGTGGAAAATATTCACGGTTTGTTCCATTTGTGGTTGCCATTTCGGCCCGGATGCCTATCTGATGCACTTGGCGGAATCAGGACTGGCGCGATGGAACAAAAGTTCATCGAGGTTCGCGGCGCGCGCGAACATAATCTGAAGAACGTGGATATGGACATTCCGCGCGACAGGCTGGTGGTGATCACCGGGTTGTCGGGTTCGGGTAAATCGTCGCTCGCCTTTGATACCATCTATGCCGAGGGGCAGAGGCGTTATGTCGAAAGCCTGTCTGCCTATGCTCGGCAATTCCTCGACATGATGGGCAAGCCGGACGTGGACCATATTTCGGGCCTGTCTCCGGCGATTTCGATCGAGCAAAAGACCACCTCGAAAAACCCGCGCTCGACCGTCGGCACGGTGACCGAGATCTATGACTATCTGCGGCTGCTCTTTGCCCGCGCTGGCACGCCTTACAGTCCCGCGACCGGCCTGCCGATCGAGGCGCAGCAGGTTCAGGATATGGTGGACCGGGTGATGGAGATGCCCGAGGGTATGCGTGCCTATCTGTTGGCGCCCATCGTCCGAGATCGTAAGGGTGAGTATAAGAAAGAGTTTCTTGAGCTGCGCAAACAGGGCTTTCAGCGCGTAAAGGTGAACGGCCAGTTTTACGAGCTGGACGAGCCGCCGGTGCTGGACAAGAAATTTCGCCATAATATTGATGTGGTGGTTGACCGCGTCGTCGTGCGCGAGGGGATGGAGACGCGGCTCGCCGACAGTTTTCGTACCGCGCTGGATCTTGCGGACGGCATTGCCGTGCTTGAAACAGCCCCGGCGGAGGGGGAGCCGGAACGGATTACCTTCAGCGAGAACTTCGCCTGCCCGGTCAGCGGCTTTACCATCCCTGAAATTGAGCCGCGGCTTTTCTCGTTCAACGCGCCTTTCGGGGCGTGCCCGGTCTGTGATGGGCTGGGGGTAGAGCTGTTTTTTGACGAGCGTCTGATTGTTCCCGATTCGGCGCTTTCGGTTGCGCAGGGGGCAGTTGCACCTTGGGCCAAGTCGAAATCGGCCTATCTGACCCAGACTATCAATGCGCTGGCCAAATTTTACGGGTTCGACAAGAAAACTGCCTGGAAGGATCTGCCCGAGGATGTGCGGCGGATGTTCCTGTACGGCTCTGGCACGGATGAGATCCCCTTCCGTTTTGACGATTCCGGCCGTGTTTATGAAGTAACGCGCCGGTTTGAGGGCGTAATCCCGAATATGGAGCGTCGGCTGCGCGAAAGCGACTCGTCCTGGGTGCGCGAAGAGTTCG
Source organism: Paracoccus kondratievae (assembly GCF_009301415.1). Taxonomy (GTDB): domain Bacteria; phylum Pseudomonadota; class Alphaproteobacteria; order Rhodobacterales; family Rhodobacteraceae; genus Paracoccus; species Paracoccus kondratievae. Next base: position 490,947 of record NZ_CP045072.1, read on the forward strand.
AGAAATATCAGAACAACCGTCCCTGCGGTTCCTGTAACGGCTATCGGCTGAAGCCCGAGGCGCTGGCCGTCAAGATCGCCGACAGCCACATCGGCAAAGTCACCGAGCTGTCGATCAAAGAGGCGCTGGCCTGGGTGGAAGAAGCCCCCAACCACCTTACCAGGCAGAAAAACGAGATTGCTGCAGCCATTCTCAAGGAAATTCGTGAGCGTTTGGGTTTTCTGGTCAATGTCGGGCTTGATTACCTGACGCTCTCGCGCGCTGCTGGGACGTTGTCGGGTGGCGAAAGCCAGCGCATCCGGTTGGCCAGTCAGATCGGCTCAGGGCTGACGGGCGTGCTTTACGTGCTTGATGAGCCGTCAATCGGCCTGCACCAGCGTGACAATGACCGGTTGCTCGCGACGCTGAAGGGGCTGCGCGATCAGGGCAACTCGGTGCTGGTGGTCGAACATGACGAGGATGCGATTCGCCATGCCGATTATGTCTTTGACATTGGCCCGGGGGCAGGGGTGCATGGCGGACAGGTTGTCGCCAAGGGCACTCCGGCCGAGATTGCATCCGATCCCTCAAGCCTGACCGGGCAATATCTGTCCGGTGCCCGCCGGATCGAGGTCCCGGCTGAGCGCCGCAAGGGCAATGGCAAGGCGATTACCGTGGTCGGTGCCAGCGGCAACAATCTCAAGAATGTGACTGCCGAGTTCCCGCTTGGAAAGTTTGTCTGCGTGACCGGCGTTTCGGGTGGCGGCAAATCAACCCTGACTATCGAGACGCTGTTCAAAACTGCGAGCCTGCGACTGAATGGCGCACGCCAGACCCCCGCTCCCTGCGAGACGATCAAGGGGCTGGAGCAGCTGGACAAGGTGATCGACATCGACCAGCGCCCGATCGGACGCACGCCGCGTTCGAATCCCGCGACCTATACGGGCGCCTTTACCCCGATCCGCGACTGGTTCGCCGGTCTGCCCGAGGCCAAGGCGCGTGGCTACAAGCCCGGCCGGTTCAGCTTTAACGTCAAGGGTGGTCGCTGTGAGGCCTGCCAGGGCGATGGGGTTATCAAGATCGAGATGCACTTTTTGCCCGACGTCTATGTCACCTGCGAAACCTGCAAAGGCAAGCGCTACAATCGCGAGACACTGGAGGTGACCTTCAAGGGCAAATCCATCGCCGATGTGCTCGACATGACTGTTGAGGACGCGCAGGAGTTTTTCAAGGCCGTTCCCTCGATTCGCGAAAAGATGGATGCGCTGGTCGAGGTGGGGCTGGGCTATATCAAAGTCGGCCAGCAGGCGACGACCCTGTCGGGCGGCGAAGCGCAGCGGGTCAAACTGTCCAAAGAGCTGTCGCGGCGTGCCACCGGAAAGACGCTTTATATCCTCGACGAGCCGACGACGGGCCTGCATTTCGAGGACGTGCGCAAGCTGCTGGAAGTGCTGCACTCCTTGGTTGATCAGGGAAATACGGTGGTGGTGATCGAACATAACCTTGATGTGATCAAGACCGCCGACTGGATCATTGATATCGGGCCCGAGGGTGGCGATGGCGGCGGACGCATTGTCGCCACCGGGACTCCGGAAGAGGTGGCAGAGGTTCCTGAAAGCCACACTGGCCGCTATCTGGCCCCGATGCTTGAGGCGGCGCGCAGCCGCGCTGCGGAATGAGCGCCATCCTCTGGCAGCGTGTCGAAGGCGCGGGGTTGGCTCTTGCCGGGTTGCTGATCGCGGCTCAGGCCGCTCCGGGTTGGGGCTGGCTGATCTGGCTGGCGGTGCTGTTTGCGCCTGATCTCAGCATGGTGGGCTATCTGGCCGGGCCGCGGGCCGGGGCCGTGCTGTACAACCTGGGTCACCTATATGCCCTGGCCTTTCTTATGATGGTTCTGGGCGTGGCGCTGGGATCGACAGGGCTGATTGCGGGGGGCGGTCTGTGGCTTGCCCATATCGGACTGGATCGGGCGCTGGGGTATGGGCTGAAAGAGCCTTTAGGCTTTCGCAACACTCATCTCGGCCAGATCGGCCGAAAAGTTGAGTAAAACACCTTATAGTATCTTTTGACGCATTTCGCGTTTTTGCTGCCATGCGCGGGCCGTAAAGCCGGTGTGAAGCGGGGTCCTACCGTTGACCATATCCGCGACCGGGGATAAACGGACCCTAGCCAAACCCATCGCGGGGCGCCAGTCGGGTTCCTGCGAGTGAAAGGGAGCCCAATCCAGTGGAATATCTGCTGCAAGAATATCTGCCCATCCTGGTTTTTCTGGGAATGGCCTCGGCTCTTGCCATTGTCCTGATTCTGGCCGCCGCGATCATCGCCGTGCGCAATCCGGACCCGGAAAAGGTCAGCGCCTATGAATGCGGTTTCAACGCCTTTGACGACGCGCGGATGAAGTTCGACGTCCGCTTTTATCTGGTGTCGATCCTGTTCATCATCTTTGACCTCGAAGTGGCCTTCCTGTTCCCGTGGGCGGTCAGCTTTGCCAGCCTGTCGGATGTGGCCTTCTGGGGTATGATGCTTTTCCTGGGCGTTCTGACCGTGGGCTTTGCCTATGAATGGAAGAAAGGGGCGCTGGAATGGGCGTGATGACCGGAGCCAATACGGCCGGCGTCGATCGTGAATTCGCCACGGCCGAGCTGAACCGCGAGCTGCAGGACAAGGGCTTCCTGCTGACCACGACCGAGGATATCATCAACTGGGCCCGCAACGGCTCGCTGCACTGGATGACTTTTGGTCTGGCCTGCTGTGCAGTCGAAATGATGCAGACCTCGATGCCGCGCTATGACCTTGAACGGTTCGGGACCGCGCCGCGGGCTTCGCCGCGCCAGTCGGACCTGATGATCGTCGCGGGTACCCTGACCAACAAGATGGCCCCGGCTCTGCGCAAGGTTTATGACCAGATGCCCGAGCCGCGCTATGTCATTTCGATGGGCAGCTGTGCCAATGGCGGTGGCTATTACCATTATTCCTATTCGGTGGTGCGCGGCTGCGACCGTATCGTGCCGGTGGACATCTATGTTCCGGGCTGCCCTCCGACCGCCGAAGCGCTGCTTTACGGCATCCTGCAACTTCAGCGCCGCATCCGGCGTACCGGCACGCTGGTGAGGTGAGCCATGTCTCAAACCATCTCTGACGAAACGCTGCAGGAACTGGCCGAGCATATCTCGCTGCGCCGCGAAAGCGACGTGATCTCGACTGAGATTGCGTTTGGCGAACTGACAGTGAATGCGACGCTGTCGGGCGTGCTCGGGCTGATCGAATTTCTGCGCAACGATCCGAACTGCCGCTTTTCAACGCTGATCGACATTACTGCAGTCGACAACCCGGCACGTCCGGCGCGTTTCGACGTGGTCTACCACCTGCTGTCGATGTATCAGAACCAGCGCATTCGGGTGAAAGTTCAGGTGCGCGAGGATGAGCTGGTCCCGAGCCTGACCGGGGTTTTCCCCGGCGCCGGCTGGTATGAGCGCGAGGTCTTTGACCTGTTCGGCATCCTGTTCTCGGGCCATCCCGACCTGCGCCGGATCGTGACCGACTACGGCTTTCGTGGCTATCCGCTGCGCAAGGACTTCCCCACCACCGGCTATGTCGAGGTGCGCTGGAACGATCTTGAAAAGCGCGTGGTCTATGAGCCGGTGAATCTGGTTCAGGAATACCGCCAGTTCGACTTCCTGTCTCCGTGGGAAGGCGCGAAATACGTGCTTCCGGGTGACGAGAAGGCGCCGGAGGCAAAGAAGTGACCGCAGTCGCGCAGCAGGGGCTGCGCGCTCCGCATCGGATTTGAGGGCTGACCATGGACGGCGACATCCGCAAGAACAGCTATGACGACGGCTCGGTGGACGCCCTGACCGGCGAACAGAGCATTCGCAACTTCAACATCAACTTCGGTCCGCAGCACCCGGCCGCCCACGGCGTGCTGCGTATGGTGCTGGAGCTGGACGGCGAGGTCGTCGAGCGTGCCGACCCGCATATCGGCTTGCTGCATCGCGGCACCGAAAAGCTGATGGAGAGCCGCACCTATCTGCAGAACCTGCCCTATCTGGACCGGCTAGACTATGTTGCTCCGATGAATCAGGAGCATGCCTGGTGTCTGGCGATCGAGCGGCTGACCGGCACGGCGATTCCGCGCCGTGCAAGCCTGATCCGGGTGCTTTACTCGGAAATCGGTCGGATTCTGAACCACCTGATGGGCATCACCACCGGCGCAATGGACGTCGGCGCGCTGACCCCTCCGCTGTGGGGGTTCGAGGCGCGTGAAGAGCTGATGGTCTTTTACGAACGCGCCTGCGGTGCACGCCTGCACGCGGCCTATTTCCGGCCGGGCGGAGTGCATCAGGATCTGCCGCCCGATCTGCTCGATGATATCGAAGAATGGTGCGAGCGTTTCCCGAAGCTGGTCGATGACCTCGACACCCTGCTGACCGAAAACCGGATTTTCAAACAGCGCCTTGTCGATATCGGCATCGTGACCGAAGAGGACGCGCTGAACTGGGGCTACACCGGTGTCATGGTGCGCGGCTCGGGCCTTGCATGGGACCTGCGGCGCGCGCAGCCCTATGAATGCTACGACGAGTTCGACTTCCAGATCCCGGTTGGTAAGAACGGCGACTGCTATGATCGCTATCTGTGCCGCATGGCCGAGATGCGCGAATCGTGCAAAATCATGAAGCAGGCAGTGCAAAAGCTGCGTGCTGAGCCGGTTGGGGACGTTCTTGCCCGTGGCAAGCTGACCCCACCGAAACGCGCCGACATGAAACGCGACATGGAAGCTCTGATCCACCACTTTAAGCTTTACACCGAGGGCTTCCGCGTCCCGGCGGGCGAGGTCTACGCCTCGGTCGAGGCGCCCAAGGGTGAATTCGGCGTCTATCTGGTGGCCGACGGCACCAACAAGCCGTGGCGAGCCAAACTGCGCGCGCCCGGTTTCGCGCATCTGCAGTCGATCGACTGGATGGCGCGCGGCCATATGCTGGCCGACGTTCCGGCGATCATCGCCACGCTCGACATCGTTTTCGGAGAGGTTGACCGCTGATGCTGCGCCGTCTGTCCCCCATCCAGCCTGACTCGTTCGAGTTCACGCCTGCGAACCTCGAATGGGCCCGTGCCCAGATGACCAAATACCCGGAAGGTCGCCAGCAATCGGCGATCATCCCGGTCCTGTGGCGCGCGCAAGAGCAAGAAGGTTGGCTAAGCCGTCCGGCCATCGAATATTGCGCCGACCTGCTGGGCATGCCCTATATCCGGGCGCTTGAGGTCGCGACCTTCTACTTTATGTTTCAGCTGCAACCGGTTGGTTCGGTTGCCCATATTCAGGTTTGCGGCACCACCACCTGCATGATCTGCGGGGCCGAGGAGCTGATCCGGGTCTGCAAGGAAAAGATTGCGGCCGAGCCGCACACGCTTTCCGCCGATGGCCGTTTCTCATGGGAAGAGGTCGAATGCCTTGGCGCCTGCACAAACGCGCCCATGGCTCAGATCGGCAAGGATTTCTACGAGGATCTGACGGCAGAGAAACTGGCCGAACTGATCGACCGTATCGCGGCTGGCGAGGTGCCGGTACCGGGGCCGCAGAACGGCCGCTTCTCGGCCGAACCTCTGGGCGGTCCGGTGGCGCTTGCCGATCTGAAGGGCGGCGAGGCTTATAACGGCAGCGTGGCGCGTGCGGTCCAGCTGGGCGAAACAATCAGGCGCATCGACGGGACCGAGGTTCCGCTCTCGACGCCTTGGCTTGCCGCGCGCAACGACGCCTGAAAGGAAAGAGGAGCAGTCGGGTCACGATGGAACGGGCAGAGTGCAACAGGAACTGCTGGATCTCGGCGGCAATCGCCGGGGTCGTGGTGCTGTTGTTCACCTCGGGCCTTGGTGAGCTGCACTGGTTCGCCGGTCTGTTCCTTGGTCTCGTGACCTTTGCTCTGTTCGGTGCGCTGATGGTCTGGCTGGTTTGTCACGACCGGCCCGAACTGTTTGAGGATGGCCGCCAGGGAATGACCGGCACCGATTGGCAGCGCGCCGCCGCAGACAGTCAGCCTGAAAGGCTGGTCGTCAGTGGCTCACTTGGCCCAGAGTGCGATGATACCGGCGCGCAGATACCAATCGTCGCCGGTGCCTTGCCGGGGCAGGGGATTTCGGAGCAGGTGCTTGGCCCTGTCAATGAATCGACAGCAACGGTGATCCCGGGTGACGAGCGCCGCGATGATCTGCGTCGGATCAAGGGTATCGGGCCCAAACTTTCGGACTGGCTGAACGCCAATGGCGTGACCCGCTATGAGCAGATCGCCGGTTGGGACAAGGCCCGGATTGCCGAATATGCCGAGCGGCTGGGCCGTATGGGCGGGCGGATCGAGGCTGACGACTGGGTTGGTCAGGCGCGACTTTTGGCGGCGGGGGGTGAGACCGAACACTCTCGCCGCGTCGATAAGGGCGAGGCCAGCTGATGGCGCGCCAAACAGGACATCAGACGTCGCAGGGGCCCGGTGCCGCTGCGGCGGATGCCCGGCAGATGCGTCTGGTCGCGGTGGTGATCGCCGTGACCATGGTGCTGTGGCTGGGGGTGCAATGGTTGGGCGGTCAGAGGGACTGGCCCGCGAAATACGCCTTTCTCGCCGATCTTGTGGCGATTGGGGCCTTGATCTGGTCGCTTTTGGTGACCTGGCGGATCTGGCGGCGGCGCAATGCGTCCTCGCAGGGACAAGGATGAGACGATGCTGAACGATCAGGACCGGATCTTTACGAATATCTATGGCATGGGCGACCGCAGCCTTGCCGGCGCGAAAAAGCGCGGCTGCTGGGACGGCACCGCCGCCATCATCGCCCGCGGGCGTGACAAGATCATTGATGAGGTCAAGGCCTCGGGTCTGCGCGGTCGCGGCGGCGCGGGCTTCCCGACCGGGATGAAATGGTCCTTTATGCCCAAAGAGTCGGACGGCCGTCCCTCTTATCTGGTCATCAACGCCGATGAATCCGAACCGGCGACCTGTAAGGACCGCGAAATCATGCGCCACGATCCGCACACGCTGATCGAGGGTGCGCTGATCGCGAGCTTCGCCATGGGTGCGAATACCGCCTATATCTACATCCGGGGCGAGTTCATCCGCGAACGCGAGGCGCTGCAGGCTGCGATCGACGAATGCTATGATGCGGGTCTGCTGGGCCGTAACGCCGCTGGTTCGGGCTGGGATTTCGACCTGTTCCTGCATCACGGCGCCGGTGCCTATATCTGTGGTGAGGAAACCGCGCTGCTTGAATCGCTGGAAGGCAAAAAGGGCATGCCGCGCATGAAGCCGCCGTTCCCTGCAGGGGCGGGGCTTTACGGTTGCCCGACCACGGTGAACAACGTCGAATCCATCGCGGTGGTGCCGACCATCCTGCGTCGCGGGCCCGAGTGGTTTGCGGGCTTTGGCCGTCCGAACAACGCCGGGGTCAAGCTGTTCGGTCTGACCGGCCATATCAACGCGCCCTGCGTGGTCGAAGAGGCCATGTCGATCCCGATGCGTGAGCTGATCGAAAAGCATGGCGGCGGCGTGCGTGGCGGGTGGAAAAACCTCAAGGCGGTGATCCCCGGCGGCGCTTCTTGCCCGGTGCTGACCGCCGAGCAATGCGAAAACGCGATCATGGACTATGATGGCATGCGTGAGCTGCGCTCGTCCTTTGGCACGGCCTGCATGATCGTCATGGATCAGTCCACCGATGTGGTTAAGGCGATCTGGCGTCTGTCCAAGTTCTTCAAGCACGAAAGCTGCGGCCAGTGCACCCCCTGCCGCGAAGGCACCGGGTGGATGATGCGGGTGATGGAGCGTCTGGTTCGCGGCGAGGCAGAGATCGAAGAGATCGACATGCTTTTCGACGTGACCAAACAGGTCGAAGGCCACACCATCTGCGCGCTTGGCGACGCTGCCGCCTGGCCGATCCAGGGTCTTATCCGCAACTTCCGCGAAGAGATCGAGGATCGTATCAAGGCCAGGCGTACCGGCCGCATGGGCGCGATGGCGGCAGAGTAAGCGCATGTTTCGGGCTCCGCACCTCATGACAAAGCCGGCCCCCCTGGGGGAACGGCGGCGCATGTGCGGGTTGCTGGCCCATGCGATCACGCGGGTTTCAACCCAAACTGGCAAATCTTTCCGCCGGTCCCATGTTATGGCTGTAGGTCATAACGAGGAGGCTGCTGCCATGAAAAAAATCCTGCCCGTTGCATTGATTGCCGCGATGCTGTCGAGCCCTGCCGTGGCGCTTGAACCGCTGAGCCAGGAAAAATACATCAACGACCGCCTAATTGCGGCACGGATTGCCGACCGTATCCGCCGGACCTGTCCCAGCATCGACGGTCGCATCCTTTATGCCTATGGCGAGGCGCGCAAGCTTAAGCGCTATGCCGAGAAAAAGGGTTACTCACGCGCTCAGATCGACGCCTTTCTGGACAGCAAAGAGGATAAGAGGCGCATCTACGCCATTGCCGATGACTATCTGACCCGGAATGGCGCAAAGAAGAGCGAGCCTGAAACCTATTGCCGCATCGGTCGGCAAGAGATCGCGCGTAATACCATTATTGGCAGCCTTTTGGTGGCGAAATGATGAGCTGGATGAACCGCATAGGTCTGACCCTGATGGCGGCGGCAGCGGCGGCGATGATCGCGGCTGATGCCTTTGCAGGCGAGCCGTCGCAGCCTTTCGCCCCGACGGCCGAGAAGTTCTATCTGAAGTTTTCGGTTTTTGCGCCGGCCGATATCAGATGCGATGCGACCGGACCGGGTGTGCGGACCAAGGTCAGCCGCAGCGTCACGGGCGCGCCGCTTTTGCGCATCACCGGCAATGCCTCGGATGCACAGATCCAGTGCTGGCGCCCGGATGGCAGCCGCTATACGACCGATGTTAACCGCAAGGTAAGCTATAACGCCGCTGGCGCCGTATGGGCGACGGTGATGCTGCAGACCGGGGGCGATGCTGCAAGCGTCATGGTCGAGCGTGATGGCGAACAGGACAGATTGGTGCCGACGATCTATTCCGGGGCCTTCGTAAAGGTGCGGGAATGACGGCGCTCAGGACAACTAGGCCAGCCTTCGGCCAGCAATTGCATCGCATGGAACCTGACGGAGATCGGTCCGGCATGGTTTCCCGTCGCGAGGGATAAGGGAAGACAAGATGGCGGATCTTCGCAAGATCAAGATCGACGACAAGATTATCGAGGTCGATCCCAACATGACCCTGATCCAGGCCTGTGAACTGGCCGGAGTCGAGGTGCCGCGTTTCTGCTATCATGAGCGGTTGTCGATCGCCGGCAACTGCCGCATGTGCCTTGTCGAGGTCGTGGGCGGCCCGCCCAAGCCCGCCGCCTCTTGCGCGATGCAGGTCAAGGACCTGCGTCCCGGTCCCGACGGCGCGCCGTCCGAGATCCGCACCAACTCGCCCATGGTCAAGAAGGCGCGCGAGGGGGTGATGGAGTTCCTGCTCATCAACCACCCGCTTGACTGTCCGATCTGCGACCAGGGTGGCGAATGCGACCTGCAGGATCAGGCGATGGCCTATGGGATCGACTTCAGCCGCTATCGCGAGCCAAAACGCGCCAGCGAGGACCTGAACCTTGGTCCGCTGGTTGAAACCCATATGACACGCTGTATCAGCTGCACCCGCTGCGTGCGCTTTACCACCGAGGTCGCGGGCATCACCCAGATGGGTCAGACCGGCCGTGGTGAGGATTCCGAGATCACCAGCTATCTGAACCAGACGCTGGAATCGAACATGCAGGGCAATATCATCGACCTTTGCCCTGTCGGTGCGCTGGTAAGCAAGCCCTATGCCTTTACTGCCCGTCCGTGGGAACTGACCAAGACTGAATCGATCGACGTCATGGATGCGCTGGGGTCAAACATCCGCGTAGATACCAAGGGCCGCGAAGTGATGCGCATCCTGCCACGCAACCATGATGGCGTGAACGAGGAGTGGATCAGCGACAAGACCCGTTTCGTCTGGGACGGTCTGCGCCGCCAGCGTCTCGACAAGCCCTATATCCGCGAAAACGGCCGGCTGCGTCCGGCAAGCTGGCCCGAGGCGCTTGAGGCAGCTGCGCGTGCCATGCAGGGCCGTAAGGTGACGGGCCTGATCGGCGATCTGGTCCCGGTCGAGGCGGCCTTCAGCCTTAAGCAACTGGTCGAGGGGCTGGGCGGTCAGGTGGAATGCCGCACTGACGGCGCGCGCCTGCCGATCGGCAATCGTTCAGCCTATGTCGGCACGGCGCGGATCGGGGATATCGACAGCGCCAAGCGCATTCTGCTGATCGGCACCAACCCGCGCGAAGAGGCTCCGGTCCTGAACGCCCGCATCCGCAAGGCGTGGACGCAGGGCGCTCAGATCGCGCTGATCGGCGAGCCGGTCGATCTGACCTATGAATACCATCACTTTGGCAATGATCGCGCCGCGCTGGCCAAGCTGCAGGACGAGGATCTGTCGAACAAGGATGGCACCCCGGGTATCGTCATCGTCGGGCAGGGTGCCCTGCGCGAAGCCGATGGAGAGGCTGTGCTGGCCCATGCCATGCGCATCTGCGAGCAAGGCGACTGCAGGCTTCTGGTGCTGCATACGGCGGCAAGCCGCGTTGGCGCCATGGATGTCGGTGCGGTGACCGAGGGCGGGCTGATCGCCGCCATTGAGGGGGCCGAGGTGATCTATAACCTCGGTGCGGATGAGGTCGATATCGCCCCCGGTCCTTTCGTGATCTATCAGGGCAGTCATGGTGATCGTGGCGCGCATCGCGCCGATATCATTCTGCCCGGCGCCTGCTATACCGAGGAAAACGGCCTGTTCGTAAACACCGAAGGCCGGCCGCAACTCGCGATGCGCGCCAATTTTGCGCCGGGTGAGGGCAAAGAGAACTGGGCGATCCTGCGGGCACTTTCGGCTGAACTGGGCAAGACCCAGCCTTGGGACAGTCTTGCCGGCCTGCGTCGCAAGCTGATCGAGGCCGTGCCGCATCTTGCCCAGATCGATCAGGTGCCGCAGAACGAATGGCAGCCGCTTGATCGCTTTGATCTGGGGCAGGCAAGCTTCCGCTATGCGATCAAGGACTTTTATCTGACCAACCCGATCGCGCGTTCGTCGCCGTTGATGGGCGAGCTTTCGGCAATGGCCGCGGCCCGCAGGGCTCCGGCTCTGGCGGCGGAGTAACGCGATGCGACCCCGCCTTGCATTGCTGCTCATCGGTATCGGCGCGCTTGGCCTGCTGGCGGCCTGCAGCGAGGATAAGGGTGCCGCGCGTCCGCAGCCCAAGCCGCCCGAACTGGGCGTGGCTGTGCTGCAAAGCGATGCGGGATCGCCCAACAAAAAGGTCCTGACCCGGGGCCGGATCTCGACCAAATCGGGAGAGATCCTGATTCTCGAACCTGACGGGTCAGTGACCGAAATGGCGCTGGACAGCCCCGAGGGGCGTAACGCCTTTGCTGTGAGCGAGGCCGATCTTCTGGCGCTGAATGCAAACCTGGAGCTGGACCTGTCTGGTCTGCCGGATATGGGGCCGGTCAAGCCGCGCGAACCGACGGCGCAGGAAAAGGCACTGGCCGATTTTGCTGCGCGGACCCGTCCGCTGCGGCTGAATCTGCCTGCGACATTCGAGGCTGATCCCAAGGATTATCAGGGTGCGCAGGTCGCAACGCTTGGAAACGGGCGCAAGGGTGAAGACAGTCTGGTCGAAGTGACCGCAAACCTTCGCCCCGGGGTGGACGGCGGCACCGCCTTCGCCTATGCCACATGCGCGCTGGCCAGCTGGGCCGAGGCGAAAGGGACGCTCTATGCCCGCCACATTCGCACGCTCCGGGACAAGCGCAACGGCAAGATGGTCGTCGGCTCGGTGTTCACCCTTTCCGAGAAAAAACCGATGGGCCTGACGGTGATGACAACGAAAGAGACCTTGCAGGAATGCAAGGCACGCGGCATTCCCGCGGCGTGATGAGAGGGACGAAAGATCATGGCTGAATTCTGGGCCTCGCCCTACGGTTTCGCACTCAGCCTGCTCTTGCAGGGTCTGGCGGTCATCGCCTTTGTCATGGGTTCGCTGATCTTCATGGTCTATGGCGACCGCAAGATCTGGGCGGCTGTTCAGATGCGCCGCGGCCCGAACGTCGTTGGCCCCTGGGGTCTGTTGCAGACCTTTGCCGACGCGATGAAATATGTCTTCAAGGAAATCGTCGTCCCGGCCGGTGCCGACAAGTTCGTCTATTTCCTGGCGCCCTTTCTGTCGATGATGCTGGCGCTGTTTGCCTTTGTCGTCATCCCGTTCGATGATGGCTGGGTGATGGCGAATATCAACGTCGGCATCCTGTTCATCTTTGCCGCCTCCTCGCTTGAGGTTTATGGCGTTATCATGGGCGGCTGGGCCTCGAACTCGAAATACCCGTTCCTTGCTTCGCTGCGGTCTGCGGCACAGATGATCTCGTATGAGGTGTCGCTGGGTCTGATCATCATCGGCGTCATCATTTCGACCGGCTCGATGAACCTGACCGCCATCGTTGAGGCGCAGCGCGGCGATTACGGCCTGCTGAACTGGTACTGGTTGCCGCACCTGCCGATGGTCGTGCTGTTCTTTGTCAGTGCGCTTGCCGAATGCAACCGCCCGCCCTTCGACCTCGTCGAGGCGGAATCGGAGCTGGTCGCGGGCTTCATGACTGAATATTCGTCGACGCCCTATCTGCTGTTCATGGCCGGTGAATACATCGCCATGTATCTGATGTGTGCGCTGCTTTCGCTGTTGTTCTTTGGCGGCTGGCTGTCGCCGGTGCCCTTTATCGCCGACGGCTGGTGGTGGATGGTCATCAAGATGTGGTTCTGGTTCTATATGTTCGCCATGGTCAAGGCGATCGTGCCCCGGTACCGCTATGACCAGCTGATGCGGATCGGCTGGAAGGTGTTCCTGCCCCTGTCGCTGGGCTGGGTGGTGCTGGTGGCGATCCTGTCGCGCTATGAAGTTCTGGGCGGTTTCTGGGCCCGCTTCACGGTCGGAGGGTAGGCCATGTATGCCAACAAGCTAGCCGAGGCATTCGCCAAAGCCAGTGAGACCGACAAGGTGGAACTGGCACATTTCCTCGCCAACAATCTGGACAGTGCAGAGCAGGCGAAAAGCAGTGCCCGTGTCCGGGAATATGTCGCCGCGTTCGACCGTTTCGCGGCTCCCAGGGAAGGGGAGCAGTTCTGATGGCCTTTGATTTCGCCCGTGCCACCAAATATTTCCTCATGTGGGATTTCATCAAAGGCTTTGGCCTTGGGATGCGTTACTTTGTTTCGCCCAAGCCGACGCTGAACTATCCCCACGAAAAGGGCCCGCTGTCACCGCGTTTCCGGGGCGAGCACGCGCTGCGTCGCTACCCGAACGGTGAAGAGCGCTGCATCGCCTGCAAACTGTGCGAAGCGATCTGCCCGGCGCAGGCCATCACCATTGATGCCGAGCCGCGTGAAGATGGTTCGCGCCGCACCACGCGCTATGACATCGACATGACCAAATGCATCTACTGCGGCTTTTGCCAGGAGGCTTGCCCGGTTGATGCCATCGTCGAGGGGCCGAACTTCGAATACGCGACCGAGACCCGCGAAGAGCTGTTCTACGACAAGCAAAAGCTGCTTGCGAACGGTGAACGCTGGGAGGCCGAAATCGCCCGCAACCTGCAACTGGATGCGCCCTACAGATGACCGACGCTTTCGCCCGGCTTTTCGCGCAGATGATGGCTTCGGGCCAGGAGATGGCGCGCGCCATCAATCCTGCGCTTGAACATTTCGACATGCGCAGCCTTGAAAAGCTGGTGCCGACGATTCCTGCCGACATGCTGGAAATGTGGTTCGGCAAGACTTTCAACCGCGAGGGGCTGGACGCCAAGACGCGCCTGCTTCTCACCATAGGCGCGATCACCGTTCAGGGTGCGCTGGCCGAGCCGCAGCTGCGCATGACCATCCGTCAGGCGCTTGCGGCCGGTGCCACGAAACGCGAGATCGCCGAGACGATCTTTCAGATGAGCATGTTCGGCGGGCTGCCTGCGATGCAGAAGGCGCTTGAAGTTGCCCAGAGCGTCTATGCCGAGGAGGACGAGGAATGATGACCTTCGCTTTCTACCTGTTCGCCATCAGTGTCTGCGTTGCGGGCTTCATGGTGGTGATCGGCCGTAACCCGGTGCATTCGGTGTTGTGGCTTATCCTTGCTTTCCTTGCTTCGGCGGGCCTCTTTGTGCTGCAAGGCGCGGAATTCGTGGCCATGCTGCTGGTCGTCGTCTATGTCGGCGCGGTGGCGGTGCTGTTCCTGTTCGTGGTGATGATGCTCGATATCGACTTTGCCGCGCTCAAGGGCGAGCTGGCGCGTTATCTGCCGCTTGCACTGGTGATCGGCGTCGTGCTTTTGGCGCAGTTGGGCATTGCCTTTTCGGGCTGGGTGCCTTCGGAAGGTGCCGAGGCGCTGCGCGCTGCGCCTGTGGACCCGACGGTTCAGAACACCTATGGGCTGGGCCTCGTGATCTATGACCGCTATGTGCTGATGTTCCAGCTTGCCGGTCTGGTGCTGCTGGTCGCGATGATCGGGGCGATCGTGCTGACCATGCGTCACCGCAAGGACGTCAAGCGTCAGAACGTGCTTGAGCAGATGTGGCGCGACCCGGCCAAGACACTGGAGCTGAAGGATGTGAAGCCGGGGCAGGGCCTCTGAAGCGCCCTTAGGGCCACCTAGCCAATTCGGGCCGCCTGCGCGGCCCATACAGCGAACGGATATTCAACGGGTGAACGACCCGGAGGGACCAGGACGATGATCGGATTGACTCATTATCTTGTTGTGGGGGCGATACTTTTCGTCACCGGCATTTTCGGGATCTTTGTGAACCGAAAGAACGTCATCGTCATCCTGATGTCGATCGAGCTGATGCTTCTGGCGGTGAACATCAATTTTGTCGCATTTTCGACCCATCTGGGCGACCTGGCCGGTCAGGTCTTTACGATGTTCGTGCTGACCGTGGCCGCTGCCGAGGCTGCCATCGGTCTGGCGATCCTGGTCGTCTTCTTCCGCAACCGCGGCACCATCGCGGTGGAAGATGTTAACGTGATGAAGGGATAAGCGGTCATGGAAAAGTTTGTCCTCTTCGCGCCCCTCGTCGGGTCGCTGATCGCCGGTCTTGGCTGGCGCGCGATCGGCGAAAAGGCCGCGCAATACCTGACCACAGGGCTGCTGTTCCTTGTCTGCTTTGCCAGCTGGTACCTGTTCCTGTCGTTTGACGGGGTGGTACGCCATATCCCGGTGCTCGACTGGGTGGTGACCGGCGATTTCCACGCCGAATGGGCCATCCGCCTCGACCGGCTGACCGCGATCATGCTGATCGTGGTGACCACGGTTTCGGCGCTCGTCCATACCTACTCGCTGGGCTATATGGCCCATGACGACAACTGGACGCATGACGAGCATTACAAGGCGCGTTTCTTCGCCTATCTGTCCTTCTTTACCTTCGCCATGCTGATGCTGGTGACGGCCGACAACCTGTTGCAGATGTTCTTTGGCTGGGAGGGAGTTGGCGTCGCCTCCTACCTGCTCATCGGCTTTTACTATAAAAAGGCCAGCGCGAATGCGGCGGCGATGAAGGCTTTCATCGTCAACCGTGTCGGCGACTTTGGCTTCCTGCTTGGGATCTTTGGCATCTATTGGCTGACCGACTCGGTTCAGTTCGATGCGATCTTTGCCCGGGTGCCCGAACTTGCGCAGACCAGCCTGCATTTCCTGTGGCGTGACTGGAACGCGGCGAACCTGCTGGGCTTCCTGCTCTTTATCGGCGCAATGGGGAAATCGGCACAGCTGCTGCTGCACACCTGGCTGCCCGACGCGATGGAAGGTCCGACCCCGGTTTCGGCCCTGATCCACGCTGCGACCATGGTGACCGCCGGGGTGTTCCTTGTCAGCCGTATGTCGCCGCTTTACGAATTTGCGCCTGATGCGAAGAACTTCATCGTCATCATCGGTGCGACCACGGCTTTCTTTGCTGCGACCGTCGGTCTGGTCCAGAACGACATCAAGCGCGTCATCGCCTATTCGACCTGTTCGCAGCTGGGTTATATGTTCGTGGCAGCCGGTGTCGGCGTCTATTCGGCGGCGATGTTCCACCTGCTGACCCACGCCTTCTTCAAAGCGATGCTGTTCCTTGGCGCCGGTTCGGTGATCCACGCCATGCACCATGAACAGGATATGCGGAATTATGGCGGGCTGCGGAAAAAGATTCCGCTGACCTTCTGGGCGATGATGATCGGTACCTTTGCCATCACCGGCGTCGGGATTCCGCTGACCCATATCGGCTTTGCTGGTTTCCTGTCGAAGGACGCGATCATCGAAAGCGCCTGGGCGGGCAGCAGCTATGCCTTCTGGATGCTGGTCATCGCGGCCTGCTTCACCAGCTTCTACAGCTGGCGGCTGATCTTCCTGACCTTCTACGGCAAGCCGCGCGGCGATCATCATGCCCATGACCATGCGCATGAAAGCCCGCCTGTGATGACCATTCCGCTGGGCGTTCTGGCGATTGGTGCGATCTTTGCCGGTATGGTCTGGTATGGTCCGTTCTTTGGCGACCATCACAAGGTGACGGAGTATTTCCACATCGCCGGCTCGCATGAAACGGCCGAAGGCGTGGGTGGGGAACACGCGACCGCCGAAGCGCCGGCTGAGCCTGCTGTCGCCGATGCTGCCGAGGGTGAGGCTGCGGCCGAGACCGCTCATGCTGCGATCGAAGCTCCGGTTGGTGGTGCGATCTATATGCATCCTGACAACCACACCATGGATGAGGCGCACAATGCCCCGGCCTGGGTCAAGGTTTCGCCCTTTATCGCCATGGTGATCGGACTGTTCACGGCCTGGATGTTCTACATCGTCAATCCGTCGCTGCCCCGGCGGCTGGCGGCCCAGCAACCGGCGCTGTATCAGTTCCTGCTGAACAAGTGGTACTTCGACGAGATCTACGACTTCATCTTTGTCCGGCCGACGAAATGGCTTGGCCGACTGCTGTGGAAGGGTGGCGATGGCGCCGTAATTGACGGCACGATCAACGGCCTGGCCCTGGGTTTGATCCCGCGGCTGACCCGTGCGGCGGTCCGGGTGCAATCGGGCTATCTGTTCCACTACGCCTTCGCGATGGTTCTGGGCATCGTGGGCTTGCTGATCTGGGTGATGATGCGGGGCGCGCACTGACATGACGAACCTTCTTTCTATCATCACCTTCCTGCCGATTGTTGCCGCCATCATCATGGCGCTGTTCCTGCGGGGTCAGGACGAAGCTGCTGCGCGCAATGCCAAATGGCTGGCGTTGCTGACCACGACGGCGACCTTTGTGATCTCGCTCTTTGTGCTGTTCCGGTTTGATCCTGCGAATACGGGCTTCCAGTTTGTCGAGGATCACCCCTGGATCATGGGGCTGCGCTACAAGATGGGCGTGGACGGCATTTCGGTGCTGTTCGTGCTGCTGACCACCTTTATGATGCCGCTGACCATTCTTTCGACCTGGAACGTCGGAGATAAGGTCAAGGAATACATGATCGCCTTCCTCGTGCTTGAAGGGCTGATGATCGGCGTATTTACCGCGCTGGACCTCATCCTCTTCTACCTGTTCTTCGAGGCGGGTCTGATCCCGATGTTCCTGATCATCGGGATCTGGGGCGGCAAGGATCGCATCTACGCCAGCTTCAAGTTCTTCCTCTACACCTTCCTTGGCTCGGTGCTGATGCTGGTGGCGATGATCGCGATGTATCGCATCTCGGGCACGACCGATATCGTCGCGCTGCTGCAGTATGAATTCCCGTCCGAGAATTTCCGCCTGCTTGGCATGACCGTAATCGGCGGCACGCAAATGCTGCTGTTCCTGGCATTCTTTGCCAGCTTTGCGGTCAAGATGCCGATGTGGCCGGTTCATACCTGGCTGCCTGACGCGCACGTTCAGGCACCGACCGCCGGTTCGGTCCTGCTGGCCGCGGTGCTGCTGAAGATGGGCGGTTACGGCTTTCTGCGCTTCAGCCTGCCCATGTTCCCGGTCGCCAGTGCTGTTGCCCAGCCCTATGTGTTCTGGCTGTCCGCCATTGCCATCGTCTACACGTCGCTGGTGGCGCTGGCGCAGTCGGACATGAAGAAGGTCATCGCCTATTCCTCGGTCGCGCATATGGGTTACGTGACCCTGGGGATATTTGCCGCCAATCAGGTTGGTGTCGACGGCGCGATCTTCCAGATGCTGTCGCACGGCTTTGTCTCGGGCGCGCTGTTCCTTTGCGTCGGGGTCATCTACGACCGCATGCACACGCGTGAGATCGACGCCTACGGCGGCCTCGTGAACCGGATGCCGGCCTATGCGGCGGTGTTCATGTTCTTTACCATGGCGAACGTGGGCCTGCCCGGCACCTCGGGTTTCGTGGGTGAATTCCTGACGTTGATGGGTACTTTCCGCGTCAATACCTGGGTGGCGCTGGTCGCGACCACGGGCGTGATCTTCTCGGCCGCTTATGCGCTGTGGCTTTATCGCCGCGTGACGCTGGGCCAGCTGATCAAGGAAAGCCTGAAGTCGATCACCGACATGACCCCGCGCGAGCGTTGGATCTTTGTGCCGCTGATTGCGATGACGCTGATCCTCGGTGTCTATCCGCGGCTCGTTACCGATGTGACCGGTCCGGCCGTCTCCGCGCTTCTTCAAGACTACAACCAGAGCCAGCCAGCGGCACCCGTTGCCGCGGTTCAGGCCAGCCACTAGGGGGCAGACATGACCTCGCTCGACTTCTCGACCATTCTGCCCGAGGTGGTTCTGGCGGTTTACGCGCTTGCCGCCCTGATGGCCGGGGCCTATCTCGGCAAGGACAGGCTGGCGCGGACGCTGCTGTGGCTGACTGTCGCGGCCTTTCTGATCGTCGCGGCCATGGTTGGTCTTGGCAATCGCACCGATGGCACCGCCTTCCATGGCATGTTCATCGACGATGGCTTTTCGCGCTTTGCCAAGGTGGTGACGCTGGTTGCTGCTGCCTGCGTGCTGGCGATGAGTGCCGATTACATGCAGCGCCGTAATATGCTGCGCTTTGAGTTCCCGATCATTGTCGCTCTGGCGGTGCTGGGGATGATGTTCATGGTCTCGGCCGGTGACCTGCTGACGCTCTATATGGGGCTGGAGCTGCAATCGCTTGCGCTTTACGTCGTTGCCGCCATGCGCCGCGACTCGGTTCGCTCGTCCGAGGCGGGGCTGAAATACTTTGTTCTGGGCTCGCTTTCGTCGGGCTTGCTGCTCTATGGCACCTCGCTGATCTACGGCTTTGTCGGCACCACCGGGTTCCAGGGCATCATTGCGACCATCTCGGCCGGACATCTGTCGCTTGGCGTGCTGTTCGGGCTGGTGTTCATGCTGGTCGGTCTGGCCTTCAAGGTTTCGGCCGTGCCGTTCCACATGTGGACGCCGGATGTCTATGAGGGCTCGCCGACCCCGGTGACCGCCTTCTTTGCGACCGCACCCAAGGTCGCCGCTATGGCGCTGATCGCCCGGCTGGTCTTTGACGCCTTCGGTCATGTCATCTCGGACTGGAGCCAGATCATCGCGGCGCTGGCGGTGATGTCGATGTTCCTTGGCTCGATCGCCGGGATCGGCCAGACCAATATCAAACGGCTGATGGCCTATTCTTCGATCACCCATATGGGCTTTGCGCTGGTCGGGCTCGCGTCCGGCACCGTGATCGGGGTGCAGAGCATGCTGCTCTATATGACCATCTATTCGGTGATGAACATCGGCACTTTCGCTTTCATCCTGTCGATGGAACGTGACGGGGTTCCGGTGACCGATCTTGCCGCGCTGAACCGTTTTGCCTGGACCGACCCGGTCAAGGGGCTGGCGATGCTGGTCCTGATGTTCAGCCTTGCCGGTGTGCCGCCGACCCTTGGCTTTTTTGCCAAGCTGGGCGTGCTGACCGCAGCGGTCGACGCGGGCATGGGTTGGCTTGCCATCGCCGGTGTCATCGCCTCGGTTATCGGTGCCTTCTACTATCTGCGCATCGTCTACTACATGTATTTTGGTGCCGAGAGTGAAGGCATCACCAGCCGCATGGGCGCGGTGCAGTATCTGGCATTGATGGTGCCGGCGCTGGCGATGCTGGTCGGCGCGGTCAGCATGTTCGGTGTCGATGCTGCTGCCGGTCGCGCCGCCGAGACTCTGGTAGGTCCGGTGGCCGCTGCCGAGCAGCCGGCCGAGTCTGCGCAAGGTGAGTGATACCTGGCCCGAAGGCGTGGCCCGCCATGTGCTGGCCCGCGTCGACAGTACCAATGCCGAGGCGCTGAGGCTGGCGCCCGGCCTCTCAGGTCCAGCCTGGGTGATGGCCCGCGAGCAATTCGCGGGCCGTGGTCGTCGCGGCCGGGACTGGGTGATGCCCGCCGGGAATTTCGCCGCGACCTTGGTAACCCGGCCCAGGGGTGGGGCGCTGGTCGCGGCACAACTGTCCTTTGTTGCGGCGCTGGCGCTTTATGATGCGCTTGGTGACGCCTGCGGCCCCTCGGTGCGGCTGGCGATCAAATGGCCAAATGACGTGTTGCTGAACGGTGGCAAGGTCGCCGGCATTCTTTTGGAAAGCGCGGGATCCGGTCCCGGCATTCAGGCTGTTGCGGTCGGGATCGGCGTCAATCTGGCGGCTGCTCCGGATGCGGATCTGGTCGGGCCGGGGGCAGTTCCGCCTGTTTCGGTCAAAGGTGAGACCGGCCATACCGTCGCGCCCGAGGATTTTCTGGACCTGCTCGCCCCTGCTTTCGCGCGCTGGCAGGATCAGCTTGAAACCTACGGCTTTGGGCCGATCCGCAACGCCTGGCTTTCGCGCGCCGCCCGGCTGGGTGAGCCGATCATCGCTCGTGCTGGCACCAACGAAAGTCACGGTATCTTCGAAGGCATTGACGAAAGTGGCGCGCTGATCCTGCGCGGCTCTGACGGGCGGCAGGTTATTCCCGCCGCCGATGTGTATTTCAGAGGCTAGCCCATGCTGCTTTGCATCGACACCGGCAACACGAACACGGTCTTTTCAGTCTGGGACGGCGAACAATTCGTCGGCATGTGGCGTATTTCGACCGACCACCGGCGTACCGCGGATGAATATTTCGTCTGGCTGTCCACACTGATCTCATTGCAAAAGCTTGAGCTGAACATCGACAGCTGCATCATCAGTTCAACCGCGCCGCGGGTGGTGTTCAACCTGCGCGTGCTGTGCAACCGCTATTTTGACACCCGCCCGCTGGTTGTGGGCAAGCCTGACTGCCTGTTGCCGGTGGCCCCCCGGGTTGATTTTGGCACGGTGGTCGGTCCCGACCGGCTGGTGAACACCTGGGGCGCATTCGACCGCCACGGTCCCGATCTGATCGTGGTCGATTTTGGCACTGCGACGACTTTTGATGTGGTCGACACGGATGGCGCCTATGTCGGAGGTGTCATTGCGCCGGGGGTGAACCTGTCGCTTGAGGCGCTGCATATGGGGGCGGCCAGCCTGCCTCATGTCGATGTGACTATGCCGCCCAAGGTAATTGGTACAAATACGGTGGCTTGTATCCAGTCGGGCATTTACTGGGGTTATATCGGCCTTGTGCAGGGCGTGGTGGACAAGATCCGCGAAGAGCGAGGCCGCCAGATGAAGGTCGTCGCGACCGGGGGGCTTGCGCCGCTGTTCGACCAGGGCTTTGATCTGTTCGACGCGATCGAGGACGACCTGACCATGCATGGGCTACGCCTCATTCACGATTATAACAAGGAGATGGGCAATGGCTGAGCGCCTGATCTATCTGCCGCTGGGCGGCGCGGGCGAAATCGGCATGAACGCCTATGTCTATGGCTATGGCGAGCCGGGACGAGAGCGGCTGATCGTCGTCGATCTGGGCGTTACCTTTGGCGATATGGAATCCGCCCCGGGTATCGACCTGATCATGGCCGATGTGTCATGGCTTGAGGCGAACTGCGACCGGATCGACGCAATCTTTATCACCCACGGGCATGAGGATCACGTTGGCGCACTTGGCCTTTTGTGGCCAAAGCTGCAAAAGCCTGTGCATTGCCGCCGCTTTACCGGTGCCTTGGCGCGGCTGAAGCTGGAAGAGGTGGGCCAGCCGACCGACCAGATACATATTCACGCTCCGCGGCCTGACGTGGTGACGGCAGGTCCCTTCCGTGTGCAATTCGTGCCGGTCAGCCATTCTATTCCCGAAAGTTCGGCCCTGATCATCGACACGCCGGCAGGTCGGATCGTCCATACGGGTGACTTTAAGCTGGACGGAACGCCAGTGGTGGGTGAGCCCTTTGACCCGATGGTCTGGCACGAGATTGCCAACGAAGGGCAGGGGGTCAAGGTCCTGACCTGCGATTCGACCAACGTGTTTTCCCCCCATCCCGGCCGGTCCGAGGCGCTTTTGGCCAATCCGCTGCTGGATTTCGTCATCGCGCAGCGCCAGATGGTGGTGGCCACGACCTTTGCCAGCAACATTGCCCGGCTCAAGACGCTGGCCGAGGCAGGCGTTGCCGCGGGGCGCAAGATCTGCCTTTTGGGCCGCGCCATGCGCCGTATGATCACCGTTGCAATCGAAACCGGCGTGTTGACCAACTTTCCCCCGGTGATCGGACCGGAAGAGGCCTCGGAACTGCCGCGCGACAAGGTGATGCTGATCGTCACCGGCAGTCAGGGCGAACGGCGCGCTGCGAGTGCCCAGTTGTCGCGTGGCCGCTATCTGGGCATTGACCTGAAAGAGGGCGACAGTTTCCTTTTCAGCTCACGCACCATTCCGGGGAATGAGCGCGGCGTCATTCGCATCATGAATGCGCTGTCGGAAAAGGGCGTGGACCTGTTTGATGCCGATGACGGGGTTTACCACGTTTCGGGCCACGCCAACCGCCCCGATATCGAGGCGGTGCATGATCTGTTGAAGCCGCAGATGGTTATTCCGATGCATGGCGAACACATGCATCTGCGCGAGCATGCCAAGCTGGCCGAGGCGCGCGGCATTCCGGCGGCAGTGGCGACGAACGGTACCATGCTGGACCTGTCCGGGACCGCGCCGCGGGTGGTCGATCAGATCGACACCGGCAGGCTGTATCTGGATGGTTCGGTGCTGATCGGTGCCATGGATGGCGTGGTGCGCGACCGCATCCGCATGGCGCTGAACGGTCATGCCATGGTCTCGGTCATCGTTGATGAGGATGACACGCCCTTGCCCGACGCCTGGGTTGAACTGTCCGGTCTGCCTGAACGGGGCCGTGGCGGTGCACCGCTGGCCGAGAATATCGAGGCTGCGCTGGCCGATTTCCTTGAGCGTGCCGATGATCGGACCGTCATGGATGACGAGCGGCTGGAAGAGGGCATCCGCCGCCTTACCCGTCAGGTCTCGATGGAAGAGATCGGCAAGAAGCCCGAGGTGACGGTGGTCATCTCGCGTCTGGCTGCCGAATGATCTGAGAGCATGGGCCGGTCCCGGCCGGCCCACCCGAGAAAGAGCATGAGCGAATTCGACCCGAAACCTCCGCGCCGTAACTTTTACGGCCGCCGTCATGGCAAGACTTTGCGCCAGAGCCAAAAGGGCTATCTGTCCGAGGATCTGGGCAACCTGCGCCCGCGCGGCATTACCCTTGATGAAAACCCCGAACGCAGGCCGATCGACCCGACCCAGATCTTTGGCGATGACCGCCCGGTCTGGCTGGAGGTCGGCTTTGGCGGGGGTGAACATATGGTTCACATGGCCGCCCGCTATCCCCAGATCGGGATCATTGGCTGTGAGCCCTTTATCAACGGCGTCGCGATGCTGCTGGGCAAGATCCGCGCGGCGGGGGTGTCGAATGTCAGCGTCCATCCGGGCGATGCCCGCGATCTGATGGATGTCCTGCCCGAAGGCTCGATCAGCAAGGCGTTCCTGAACTATCCCGACCCTTGGCCCAAGGCGCGCCACCACCGCCGCCGTTTCGTCACGCCCGAACATCTGATCCCACTTTACCGGGTGATGAAGCCGGGGGCCGAATTCCGCGTAGCGACCGACATTCCTGATTATGTCCGCCAGACGCTGGAAGAAGTTCCGCAGGCCGGTTTCGAGTTGATCTCGGAAGGGAAAGACGCCTGGGACGACTGGCTGTCCACGCGCTATGAGCAAAAGGCCCTGCGCGAAGGACGGGTGCCGCATTACGTCACCTTTCGCCGCAGGGGCTGAAAGCTTCGGGGCCGATTGCATAGGCCAGCCGTGACCGCTATCACCTTGCGCGACACGTACAAGGGGGCCTTCATGTCACATTCCGCCGAACCGCTTCCGATGATTGCCCGCCGCTCGGGCCCCCTGAAGGGTGAGGCCAAGGTGCCGGGCGACAAGTCGATCAGCCACCGCGCGCTGATCCTTGGTGCCCTGGCTGTGGGAGAGACCCATATCACCGGCCTTCTGGAAGGTCAGGACGTTCTGGACACAGCCAAAGCCATGCAGGCCTTTGGCGCGCGTGTCGAACGTCTGGGAGAGGGTGAGTGGTTGGTGAACGGCGTCGGCGTCGGCGGCTTTTCCGAGCCTGAGGGCGTGATTGACTGCGGCAACTCGGGTACCGGTGTCCGGCTGATCATGGGTGCGATGGCGACGACCCCGGTCACCGCGACCTTCACCGGCGACGCCAGCCTGTCGCGGCGCCCGATGGGGCGCGTGACTGACCCGCTGGAGCTGTTTGGCTGCGAGGTAACAGCGCGCGAGGGCAAGCGGCTGCCTGTCACGATCAAGGGCGCGGCGGATCCGGTGCCCGTGCGTTACAAGACGCCGGTTGCCTCGGCCCAGATCAAATCGGCGGTGCTGCTTGCTGCGCTGAATGCCCCGGGTGAAACCGTGGTGATCGAATCCGAGCCGACCCGCGACCATACCGAGCGTATGCTTGCGGGCTTTGGCGCCACGATCTCGACCGAGGTGACGGATGAAGGGCAGGTTATCACCCTGCGAGGCCGGCCCGAACTGCGGCCGCAGCCGGTTGTTGTTCCGCGCGACCCTTCAAGTGCGGCTTTCCCGGTGGCTGCGGCGCTGATCGTTCCGGGCTCCGAGATTCGTGTGCCCGGCGTCAGCCGCAACCCGACGCGGGATGGGCTGTATGTCACCCTGCTTGAAATGGGGGCTGACATCCGCTTTGAAAATCCGCGTGAAGAGGGGGGCGAGCCGGTGGCCGATCTGGTCGTCCGCCACGGCCCGCTTAAGGGTGTGACCGTTCCGCCCGAACGCGCGGCAAGCATGATCGACGAATTCCCGATCCTGTCCGTGATCGCCTGTTTCGCCGAAGGCACGACCGTCATGCAGGGGGTCCATGAGCTGCGCGTCAAGGAAAGCGACAGGATCGAGGCCATGGCCGTCGGCCTTGTCGCCAATGGTGCCGAGGTCGGGGCGACGGATGATACCATGACCGTGCATGGCAAGGGCGGACTTAAGGGCGGCGCGATTTGCGCGACCCATCTAGATCACCGCATCGCCATGTCCTTCCTTGTCGCGGGGCTTGCCTCGGAACAGCCGATCAGCGTCGATGATGGCAGTCCGATTGCGACTTCGTTCCCTGACTTCCTGCCCTTGATGAAGGGGCTGGGTGCGCAGATCGGCTAAACCTGCCGCGCGGGGGCTGCCGTGTCTGTCAGGCGCGGCTGTCCCGACCATTGGCAGGCTGACATCGTGTCATCACTGAGCAGCAGTCATGCGGACGATTTCGCGCATATATGCACGAGACTGGTGGGGGGCGAAAAATCCTCAGCCTTGTGCAACTGCCGGCTACTGTATTTGCTGGAGAATAAAGTTACTGACATACGGAAATGTCAGCTATGCGAAACAAAGCCGCTGGTCAGGGCAGCCAGCCATGCAAGATCCGCTCACCTTCCGAAGTGAAATTGATGATGCGCGACGCAGGCACCCGACGCGCCCATGATCTGGCGATCAGATGATCTAGTATGGCCTTCCCCAGACGCCCGGCCAGATGCTGTCGCCGCTCGCTCCAGTCGAGGCAGGCACGGCACAGGGGCCGATTGCCTGGCGGAAGGCTATCAATATCCAGATCAATTTCGGCCAGTTTTTCCCTGCCGTAGCTGGTCACGGTCAGATCATTCGCCAACCACTCATCCGCCAGCATTTGCTTATAAAGCCGGACGCCCACCTCTCCAGCCAGATGATCGTAGCAGATGCGGGCCTTGCGCAGCGCCGGATCCGCGCGGGCCGGTGCGCAACGAAGGCGCAGCATCGCTGGAAAACACCATCAGTGCTTCAAGCAGGCTGGCAACATTGGGGCCCGCCAGACGGAAGTAGCGGTGCCGGCCCTGCGCTTCGACCATCAGCACCTCGCCATCCACCAGTTTGGCAAGGTGAGAACTGGCGGTTTGTTTGGTGATCCCGCCAAGGCCGGCCAATTCGGTCGCGGTCAGGGCGCGCCCATCCATCAGCGCAATCAGCATCGTACTGCGGGCAGGATCGGCGACAAGGGCGGCGATGCGGGCGATATCGGGGCCTTCTCTCATGGTTCGATCCTAACCGAACCATCTGCTGCCGCCAATCGGGTAGGTATGGGGTCAGCAAGAAAGGCCAGACCCATGATAACCTGCGTCATCACCTATGACATCGATCCGAACCGGCGTGAGCTGTTCGATCAATATGCCCGTAACTGTGGCGAATGCAGCCCGCGCTGCGGTGCTGATCTGATCGGCTATTTCGCCCCGCATGAGGGTTCGGCCTCGACCGCCTATGGCATTTATTCGCTGCCATCCCTTGCCGAATATGAAGCCTATCGGTCGCGGTTGGCGGCAGATCCACTGGGTCGGGAGAACTACGAATTCGCCAAACGTGAGGGCTTTATTCGCAGCGAGAACCGCCTTTTCGTCAAACTCGCTTCAGCTCCACATGGGGGTCGCACATGATTGCCGTCATTTTCGAAGCCTGGGTTCCCGGTGCGGCCCGGGCCGAATATCTTGATCTGGCGACCGGACTGCGCCCGCTGCTGGCGGATCTGGATGGCTTTATCTCCATCGAGCGGTTCCAGAGCCTGACCAATCCCGGCAAGGTCCTGTCGCTGTCCTTCTGGCGCGACGAAGCTGCGGTCGCGGCCTGGCGTAACCTGCCGGAGCACCGGCGCGTGCAGATTGCAGGCCGCGATCATGTCTTTGCCGATTACCATCTGCGTATCGCCGCAGTGACGCGGGACTACAGCATGACAGCCCGCGCCGAGGCTCCGGCCGACAGCCGCGCGATCCACAAGGAGACCTCCGATCATGTTTGACCTTGAGTTCCATCTGGAAAACCGTCCCGGTGCGCTGGCAGAGCTTGGCGAGGCGATGGGGCGCGCCGGAGTTTCTTTCGAGGGTGGTGGGGTATTCAGCCATGGCAGGACGTCGATCGCACACTTCCTGTTTCGCGATGGCGAGGCTGCAGCCAGTGCCGCGAAAGACGCCGGGATCGCGGTCGCGGCGATCCGCACACCGATCATCCGTAAGCTGAAACAGGGCACTCCCGGCCAGTTGGGCGCGATCTCGCGCGCATTGGCCGAGGCAGGCGTGAATATACTGGTTCAGTATTCCGACCATCATAATCAGCTTGTTCTGGTCTGTGACAGCGAAGAACTGGCGGGAAATGCGACCACCGGATGGCCCGCCGATGAATGACTGCTAAGGGCTCTTCGTACGGATGGCCTGACCTCGCAGCAGGGCAGGATCTGACAGAAAATCGAAAGCATCCGACAGACGACAGAGCCGCTGCTGTGGCAGCGGCTCTTTGATCACTGGCTGTGTCATGTGGGACGGGCCGCAACAAGGATGCGGCCCGATAGGCCTGCAAAGCGCATTAGTCGGCTTTGGCGGCCTCGGGGTAGCCGATCTGCCCCAGCGCCTTGCGGATTTCGTCCAGAACGGCGGGATCGTCGATGGTGGCCGGGGTCTTGAACTCTTCTCCATCGGCGATCTTGGCCATGGTGGCGCGCAGGATCTTGCCCGAGCGGGTCTTGGGCAGTCGATCCACGACGCAGGCCGATTTGAACGCCGCCACAGGACCGATCCGGTCGCGTACCAACTGGACCACTTCGCGCACCACCTGGTCATGCGAGGTCGTTATCCCGGCCTTGAGGCAGAGGAATCCGACCGGAGACTGGCCCTTGAGGCTGTCCGCGACCCCGATTACCGCACATTCCGCAACGGCGGAGTGGCTGGCCAGAACCTCTTCCATTGCGCCGGTGGACAGGCGGTGGCCGGCGACGTTGATCACGTCATCGGTGCGGGCCATGATGTAAAGATAGCCGTCCTCATCTATATAGCCCGCGTCCCCAGTTTCATAATAGCCGGGAAAGTGGTCGAGGTAGGATTTGCGGAACCGCTCTTCGGCGTTCCACAGCGTCGGCAGCGTGCCGGGAGGCAGGGGCAGCTTGATCGCAATGGCTCCAAGCGTGCCTGCGGGTACCGGGTGGCCTGCCTCATCCAGCACCTGCACGTCATAACCGGGCATCGGCACCGAAGGGCTGCCCGGTTTGATCGGCAAGGTCTCGATCCCCATCGGGTTCGCGGCGATGGCCCAGCCGGTTTCGGTCTGCCACCAGTGGTCGATCACCGGTACGCCCAGATGCTCCTGCGCCCATTGCACCGTATCGGGATCGGCGCGTTCACCGGCAAGGAACAACGCCTGCAGATCGTGCAGCTTATAGCGACGGATCCAGTCGCCGTTCGGGTCCTCGCGGCGGATGGCGCGCAGCGCGGTCGGCGCGGTGAAAAAGCTTTTAATGCGAAGGTTCTGGATGGTGCGCCAGAAGACGCCGGGATGCGGGGTGCCGACCGGCTTGCCCTCGAATACGACGGTGGTGGCACCCGCGATCAGCGGGCCGTAGCAGATATAGCTGTGGCCAACTACCCAGCCGACATCCGAGGCGGCCCAGAAACGGTCTCCGGCCTCGATGTTATAGATATTTGTCATCGACCATTGCAGCGCGACCAGATGGCCGGCGGTGTGGCGCACGACGCCCTTGGGCTGGCCAGTCGTGCCCGAGGTGTAAAGGATATAGGCGGGGTGGTTACCCTCGACCGGGACACAGTCGGCGGGTTTCACGCCATATTGAAAGCCGTGCCAGGAAAAGTCGCGGCCTTCGACCAGCCTGGCAACCTCTTGTTCGCGCTGGAAGATCACGCAGAACTCGGGCTTGTGGCTGGACATGTCGATGGCGGCGTCAAGCAGTGGCTTGTAGTGAACGACCCGGTTTGGTTCGAGCCCGCAAGAGGCCGCTATGATCGCCTTGGGCTGACAATCGTCGATGCGTACCGCCAATTCATTGGCCGCAAAGCCGCCAAAGACCACCGAGTGGACGGCACCCAGGCGGGCGCAGGCCAGCATCGCCTCGATCGCTTCGGGGATCATCGGCATATAGATGATGACGCGATCGCCCTTTTCGACGCCACGCATACGCAGCGCGCCGGCCAGTGAGGCAACGCGGTCGCGTAACTGACGGTAGGTGATCCCCTTGGTGGTCAGGGTGATCGGGCTTTCATGCCAGATGGCGATCTGGTCGCCGCGCCCCGCCAGGACATGGCGGTCCACCGCATTCCAGCAGGTGTTCACCAGCCCGTCCGAGAACCATTCGTAGATCGGGGCCTTGTCGTCAAAAAGCGCCTTTGAGGGTTTTTGCTTCCAGTCGATGGCCTCGGCGGCCTGCATCCAGAACCCCTCAGGATCGGCCTGCCACGCGGAATATATCTCGCGGTATCCCATGAAAACAACTCTCCTCCCCGAATGGATGGGTGGAGTTACGCGTGAGGTGGGGAGGGGCGCAAGGATGTTAACGCCCACAGCCCGCTATGCGACAGAAACTTGTGCGATCTGTCGCCAAAGCGGGGAAAATAATTTTGCAAAGAAAAATGAGTTTGCAGTGTGATGCAAACTCTGCCGCCTTTTGCAAAATGAAGCAGGGCAAGGGGTGGGCTGCGGTAGAATCACCGCAGCCCCATGGCTTAGCGATAGTGATCGACCGGCGTGCCGGCGATCGCGCTCATATTCAAAAGGCCGCGGGTGGTGATCGAGGGCGTGACGATATGGGCGCGGTTGCCCATACCCATCAGGATCGGCCCGACCTCAAGCCCGTTGGCCTTGAGCTTCAGCGCGTTGCGCACGCCCGATGCCGCATCGGTGCCCGAAAAGACCAGCGTATTTGCCGCCCCTTCCAGGATCGAGCGCGGCAACAGCCGCTCGCGGATTGATGGATCCAGCGCCGAGTCGACGTGCATTTCACCGTCAAAGATGAAGTCCACGCCGCGCGAGTGCAGGATCTCCATCGCGGCGCGCATCTTGACGCCGGTTTCGTTGTCGAGGTTGCCGAATTGCGAATGGCTGCACAGCGCGACCTTGGGCGTGACGCCAAAGCGGCGCACGTGGCGGGCGGCACCGATAGCGGCCTCGGCCACCTGTTCGGGCGTGGGGTTATGATGGACCTGAGTGTCGGCGATAAAGAGCGGCCCGTCCTCAAGGATCATCAGCGACAGCGCGCCATGCGGGCACAGCCCGTCCCGGGCGAGCACCTGGCTGACGTAATTCAGGTGCCAGCTATATTGGCCGAAAGTGCCGCAGATCAGGCTGTCAGCCTCGCCCCGGTGCACCATGACCGCGCCGATGGCGGTGGTATTGGTGCGCATGATCGCGCGGGCGATGTCGGGGGTGACACCGCGCCGGGCCATCAGATCGTGATAGGTGCCCCAATAGTCGCGATAACGGGGGTCGTTCTCGGGGTTCACGATCTCAAAGTCGCGGCCGGGGCGGATCGGCAGGCCGGCGCGTTCGGCGCGCATGGCGATCACCTCGGGACGGCCGATCAGGATCGGGGCGTCGGTGGTTTCCTCCAGCATCGCATTGGCGGCGCGCAGCACCCGTTCATCCTCGCCCTCGGCAAAGACGATGCGGCGCTTGGCGGTTGCAGCGGCCTCAAAGACCGGGCGCATGATCATCGCCGAGCGGAAGACCGAGCCGTCAAGCTTGCGTTTGTAGACGGCGATATTGTCAAGCGGACGGGTGGCGACGCCGGTCTCCATCGCCGCCTTGGCGACAGCGGATGAGACCACGCCGATCAGACGTGGGTCAAAGGGTTTCGGGATCAGATAATCCGCACCAAAGGTCAGCGTTTCGCCCCGATAGGCCATGGCTGCTTCGGCACTGGTGGTGGCGCGGGCAAGCGCGGCGATCCCTTCGATACAGGCAAGCTGCATCTCGTCGTTGATCGTGGTCGCGCCGACGTCCAGCGCACCCCGAAAGATAAAGGGAAAGCACAGAACGTTGTTGACCTGGTTGGGATAATCGCTGCGGCCCGTGGCGATGATCGCATCCGGGGCGACGGCGCGGGCATCCTCGGGCAGGATCTCGGGTGTCGGGTTCGCCAGCGCAAAGATGATTGGACGCTTGGCCATTTTGGCGACCATTTCAGGTTTCAGGACACCGGGACCGGAAAGGCCAAGGAACAGGTCCGCGCCATCGATCACCTGATCGAGCGTGCGCAGATCGGATTTCTGCGCATATTCGGCCTTTTGCGGCGTCATTTCCTCGGTCCGGCCCTCATAGACGAGGCCGGCGATATCGCAGAGCCAGACGTTCTCGCGCTTGACGCCCAGTTTCAGCAGCATGTTCAGGCAGGCAATGCCTGCTGCGCCACCGCCGGTCGAGACGACCTTGATATCCTGAAACCGCTTGCCGGCGATATGCAGCGCATTGGTCGCCGCCGCGCCGACCACGATGGCGGTGCCGTGCTGGTCGTCGTGAAAGACCGGGATGTTCATCCGCTCGCGGCACAGTTTCTCGACGATAAAACAGTCGGGGGCCTTGATATCCTCAAGGTTGATGGCGCCGAAGGTCGGTTCAAGCGCGCAGACGATATCGGCCAGCTTTTCGGGGTCCGATTCGTTCACCTCGATATCGAAACAGTCGATATTGGCGAATTTCTTGAACAGGACCGCCTTACCCTCCATCACGGGTTTTGAGGCCAGCGCACCGATATTGCCCAGCCCCAGCACGGCCGTACCGTTCGAGACAACGGCGACCAGATTGCCGCGCGAGGTATAGCGGGCAGCGGTGGCAGGATCGGCCTTGATTTCTAGGCAGGCTTCCGCCACGCCGGGCGAATAGGCGCGGCTAAGGTCGCGGCCGTTGGCAAGGGGCTTGGTTGCGCGCACCTCCAGCTTACCTGGGCGCGGAAATTCGTGATAATCCAATGCCGCCTGCCTGGCGTTGTCCTGCCTGCGTTCTTCCATGGCCAGACCCTCTCCTCTCAAGATGGTTCAGCGTTAAACTATTTCTTCGCCGGGGAACAGGGGGCATTGCGAGCCGGGGGCGGGACTGCGCCGCTCTTGCATCGTGGGGGGCGGGCGCGCAAACTCATTATCCGGGAAAAGGGCAGGGAAAGGTGGACCATGGCGCTTTTGGATGCGGCTCGTGATGTGCGCGAAAGGGCCTATGCGCCCTATTCCAATTTCAAGGTCGGCGCGGCGGTTCGCGGTGCCTCGGGCAGGGTCTATGCCGGCTGTAATGTTGAGAATGTCGCTTACCCCGAGGGCACCTGCGCCGAGGCCGGGGCTATCGCTGCGATGATCGCAGCGGGCGAGACCGAGATTGTCGAGGTTGCGGTTATCGCCGACTCGCAGGGGCCGGTGCCGCCTTGTGGCGGCTGCCGACAGAAGCTTGCCGAATTCGGGCGTCCCGAAACCCCGGTGCTGCTGGCGACCATCCGAGGGACCGAGCTTGCCACCACGATCGGCGAGCTGCTGCCCGGTCGCTTTGGTATCAGTCATATGTCGGGTACGGAATGACCCCCGAGGCCTCGCGCCATGATCCGCGTCCGGTGATTGCTGCCGTCCGCGATGGGCATGGGCTGGATGCGGCGGGTGCGGGGCTGATCGCGCGCGGGCTGGCCGATGGCTCGGTCAGTGACGCCCAGGCGGCCGCGTTTGCCATGGCGGTGCTGCTGCGCGGGCTGGATAAGGGCGGTCGCGTGGCGCTGACCCGGGCGATGCGTGATTCCGGTCATGTCATGCGATGGGATCTGCCGGGGCCGGTGGTGGACAAGCATTCGACCGGAGGGATTGGCGATACGGTCAGCCTGATCCTTGCCCCTTTGGTTGCCAGCTGCGGGGGCTATGTGCCGATGATCTCGGGGCGCGGGCTTGGCCATACCGGCGGCACGCTGGATAAGCTTGAGGCCATACCGGGTTTCCGCACCGCGCTGTCTGAGAAAGAGTTTCGCCGCGTCACCGCCGGGGCCGGCTGCGCAATTGTTGCCGCGGGGCCTGAACTTGCCCCCGCCGATGCGCGGCTTTACGCGATCCGCGATGAAAGCGCGACGGTCGGTTCGGTGGATCTGATCACCGCGTCGATCCTGTCAAAGAAACTGGCGGCGGGGCTTGATGCGCTGATCTTGGATGTCAAACAGGGCAGTGGTGCCTTTCTGCGCAACCCCGAGGCGGCGCAGGACCTGGCGCGTGCGCTGGTCGATACGGCCAAGGGCGCAGGTTGCCGCGCCCGCGCCTATGTCACCGACATGGATCAGCCGCTGGCCCGCGCCGCCGGCAATGCGTTGGAACTGCGCGAGGCGATCGTAGCCCTGACCGGTGGGCAAGGTGCGTTGCGGGATCTGTCGCTGGCGCTGTCCTCGGCCTGCCTTGATCTGGCAGGGCTATCCGATGGCACATTGCAGGCGCTGGAAAGTGGCGCTGCGGCTGAACGTTTCGCCCGCATGGTTGCCGCGCAGGGTGGCCCGACCGACCTGCTGGAACATCCCGACCGCTATCTGCCACCTGCGCCGGTGGTGCGTGCCGTGCCCGGTCGCGGTCGGGTTGCCGCCATAGATACCGAGGCGCTTGGCCATGCCGTTGTCGCTTTGGGCGGCGGGCGGCTGCGTGCCGGTGACCGGATTGACCCGCGGGTAGGGCTTGCAGAACTGCTCCGCATCGGCGAGATGGCGGATGAGGGGCGCCCGCTGGCGCTGGTCCATGCCGCAACAGAGGCGGCGGCCGAGGCGGCGGTTGCCTCAGTCGCGGCTGCCTATCTGCTGGGCGATGGGCCGGAACCGGGTCCCCTGATCCGCAGCGAGGTGACATGACCGACAGACGCGCTGTCCTGATCGTGATGGATTCGGTGGGCATCGGCGGTGCCCCGGATGCGGCTGCCTATTTCAATGACGGGCTGCCCGATACCGGCGCGAATACGCTGGCCCATATCGCCCAGACGCGGCCGCTGCATCTGCCTCATCTGGACGCGCTGGGGCTTGGTGCCGCGATCCGCCTGGCAAGCGGGGCCGAGGCCCCCGGTCTTGACGCGGTCCCGCAGGGGCTTTGGGGGGCCGCAACCGAGGTTTCGCGCGGCAAGGACACCCCCTCGGGTCATTGGGAGATTGCGGGCGTTCCCGTGCCTTGGGACTGGCACTATTTCCCGGATACCCACCCGTCCTTTCCAGCCGATCTGACCGCGAATATCGCCCGTGCCGCCGGCACCGATGGCATTCTTGGCAACGAACACGCCTCGGGGACCGAGATCATCGCCCGCCTTGGCGCCGAGCATCTGCGCACAGGCCGGCCAATCTGCTATACCTCGGCCGATAGTGTGTTGCAGATCGCTGCGCATGAAGAGCACTTTGGCCTCGACCGACTTTATCGGCTCTGCGAAGCGGTGGCGGCCATGGTCCATCCGATGCGCGTCGGGCGGGTCATCGCCCGGCCGTTTCTTGGGGCTGAGGGCAGTTTTACCCGCACTCCGAACCGCCGCGATTATGCCATCGCTCCGCCGGCGCCGACACTGCTTGACCTCGCGCACGAGGCCGGTCGCATTACCCATGCCATCGGCAAGATCGGCGATATCTTCTCGCATCGCGGCATCTCGCATCTGCACAAGGGGCGCTCGGACGCCGACCTTGCCGATCATCTGCTGCGGCTTGCTGATGAGGCCGCGCCGGGCAGCCTGATCTTTGCCAATTTCGTCGAGTTTGACAGCCTTTATGGCCACCGTCGCGATGTCGAGGGCTATGCAGAGGCGCTGGAATGGTTTGATGGCGTTGCCGGGGCGCTGATGGCCCGGCTGCGTCCGGGGGATCTGGCGATTTTTACTGCCGACCACGGCAATGACCCGACCTGGCACGGCACCGACCACACCCGCGAGCGTGTGCCGGTCTTGGGCTGGGGCTATGGTGCGCGCGCGATCGGGCAGGTGGGTTTTGCCGATATTGCCGCCTCGGTTGCCGCCCATCTCGGCCTGCCGCCCGCCGGTCCGGGGAGATCGTTTCTATGAAATCGCTGAAAAAGGTCGAACTGCATCTGCATCTGGAAGGCGCGGCACCTCCAGCCTTTATCCGCGCGCTAGCCGCTGAAAAACATCAGGATATCGGTCACATCTTTGATGAGCGGGGTGCCTATTCCTATAACGGATTCAATGAGTTTCTTCGTGTATATGAGGCTGCGACCTCGGTTTTGACTGCGCCGCGCGACTATGCCCGGCTCGTGACCGAAGTGCTTGGCAATTGCGCCGAAGAGGGCGCGATCTATGCCGAAGTTTTCGTCTCGCCCGAGTTCTGCGGTGGGGCGGATCTGACGGCATGGCGCGACTACCTCGCCGCCATGGAAGAGGCAGCCGCCGAGGCGGAGCGCAGCGGCATCACCAGTCGCGCCATCCTGACCTGCATCCGCCATTTCGGCCCCGAGCGCGCCAGGAAAACCGCGATCTGCGCGGCCGAGACTTCGGGTAGCTGGGTCACAGGATTTGGCATCGGCGGGGCCGAGAGCGCGGGTGAGCTAAGCGACTTCGCCTGGGCCTTCGATTGCGCGCGCGAGGCGGGGCTGGGCCTGACCGCACATGCTGGCGAATGGCGGGGACCCGGGTCCGTCCGCGACGCGCTTGCCCTTGGTGTCACCCGCATTGGCCATGGTATCCGCGCCATTGAGGATGCCGCGCTGCTTAGCGATATTGCCGCGCGCGGTGTGACGCTGGAGGTCTGCCCCGGCTCGAATATTGCGCTGGGGATAGTGCCCGGCTGGCCCGCCCATCCTATCGCGCGGCTGGCCGATGCTGGCGTGCGCGTCACCGTCTCGACCGACGATCCGCCCTTTTTCCATACCACATTGTCGCAGGAATATCAGCGGCTTGCCGATGCTTTCGGTTGGGCCGAGGCCGAGTTTGGCCAGATGAACCTTTGGGCCGTCGAGGCGGCCTTCTGTGACGAGACCACCCGAACCCGCCTGCGAAAGGACCTCACATGACCCAAGCGCATCTGACCATCGTCGATCACCCGCTGGTGCAGCACAAGCTGACGCTTATGCGGGACAAAGGCACCTCGACAGCCGGTTTCCGCCGTCTTCTGCGCGAAATCAGCCTGTTGCTCGCCTATGAGATCACGCGTGAGCTTGAGATGACCACGGTGCGCATCCAGACCCCGCTGTGCGAGATGGAGGCCCCGACGCTTGAGGGCAAAAAGCTGGCGCTGATTTCGATCCTGCGGGCCGGGAACGGGCTGCTTGACGGTATCCTTGAGCTGATCCCGGCCGCCCGCGTCGGTTTCATCGGGCTTTACCGCGATCCCGAGACGCTGCAACCGGTGCAATACTATTCGAAAATCCCGAATGAACTGGACGCACGTATGACCATCGTGGTCGATCCGATGCTGGCCACCGGCAACTCATCGGTTGCGGCTATTGATCTGCTTAAGGCGGCGGGTGCGCGTAACCTGCGCTTTCTGTGCCTGCTTGCCTCTCCCGAAGGGGTCGCACGGATGCGCGAGGCCCATCCCGACGTGCCGATTGTGACGGCAGCCCTTGATGAGCGGCTGGATGATCACGGTTATATCGTCCCGGGTCTGGGGGATGCCGGAGACCGGATGTTCGGCACGAAATAAATCCGGATTAACGGGTTCTTCAGGGGTTCTGGCCTATTCCCGGATCGGATGAACGATTCGGGGATGGGATGATGCGGGTGATCCTGTGGCTCTTGCTGGTGCTGTTGCCGGGGCTGGCGTGGGCACGGGCCCTTTATCCGGCGGAAGAGCCGCCGCCGGGCTTCCCGGCCCAGCAATATATCGACAGCCGGGGCTGCGTCTTTGTCCACGCCGAAACAGGCGGATGGCAGGCGCGTCTTGCGCGCGACGGCTCGCCGATCTGCGGC
Source organism: Paracoccus kondratievae (assembly GCF_009301415.1). Lineage (GTDB taxonomy): Bacteria > Pseudomonadota > Alphaproteobacteria > Rhodobacterales > Rhodobacteraceae > Paracoccus > Paracoccus kondratievae. The sequence goes on from NZ_CP045072.1 coordinate 528,025, forward strand.
TATCCCCCGACGCTTTCTGCCCGGGGGCTGGACGGCGCGCCCAGGTTGCGGGCGCTTGATCCGAATGCCGGCCGCAGCCGCGCGGAGCTGGTGGCAGAGGCGCTGACCCGGCAGGTCATTCCCAATCTGCAACCCGGTGAGCTGGCCGGCGACCCAAGGCCGCTTGAGCCGTTGCCCGACCGTGGACCTGAGCCTGCCTCATCTGTCCCGGTCGATGCACTGCGTGCTGCGTTGGTGGCGGCTCCGGGTGTGCGTCAAAGCATGGCCGGCGCTCTGCGCCCGAACCTCAGACTGTGCGAGTTGCTGGGCTATGATGGCAAACCGGGCGAGGCGCAGCTTGACGACCCTACCCGTGGCTATTGCCCCGGCCTGTCCGAAGTGGAGCTGTCGCGGCTCAGCTTGACCCGCCCAATTGGCAGCGGTGCGCAAACGGCTTCTGCCGCCAGCAGCCCCAAATCCGACGCCTCGCCTCCGCAGGTTGCGCGGGTCGGGCACGGCCCCAAGGTTTCCGGGGCGAGGCCAACCGCCAGAAGCCCGTTGCCTGCGGCCAAGACACCCGTGCGGCCGTCCAGGATTCAAGCGACCCCGCCGCCGATGTCGCCCAAGGTTGGTCTGATCCCCGCAGGTGCGCGTTATGTGCAGGTCGGTACCTTTGCCCGGCCCGAAAATGCCGAACGTGCGATCAGACGTGTTGCCGGAATGGGTTATCCGGTCCTGCGCGGCAGGGATCAAATGGGCAGGCGCGAGGTCGAATACCTGATCGCTGGTCCTTTTCCTGATCGCGAAGGTATCGTCCGTGCGCTTGACCGGATTCGCAAGGCAGGGTTCCGCGATGCCTTCCCGCGCTGATAGGGTGGTGGGTAGGCGAAATACCATCACGCAATCAAGGCGTGGCCTGGGCCACCATCAGGTTCGCAGTGTCACCAGCCTGTTTCCTGTTGCGCAACGGCTACTGATCGCAGATTTCCTGCAGTGCGATCCATTCCCGGTCGCTCAGAACCGGGCGGGGCTCGGCGGTGCGGAAGGGGTCGGCCTCGATCAGGCCGAGAACTGCTTCGCCGGTTGGATCCAACGAGCGGGCATAGGGTTCGCTCGAAATTCCGGCACGGGTGAAATAGGCCAGCAGTGGCTCATCTTCGGGGCGCGGAACGGGGTCGGCCAACAGCTTTTCACCATAGCCCGCCAGGGATTTTGCCGACAGATTGCCAGCAGTCAGCAGATGAAAGGTTGCGCGGGGCCCGGCATAGCGCAGGGCTGCCAGCATCGGGTCGTTCTGCACCGCCATCGCCTGGGCCGCAAGAATATGACCGGCCGCGACCTCGGGGGTAACCTGATCTTCGATCAGATCTTCGCCGATGACGATGATCTCTCCGGGCAGACGGATCACGCCCTTCAGGGTCGTCGGCAGTACGACGATCTGCGCATCCGGCCCGATCAGCCGCATGGCCAGTTTTTGGCGCACCATATCGCCCGCCGGGCGCGAACAGGCGCTGCCGGTGGTCTTGGCGATCTCGGCCAGCACCATACGTCCGATCTCGGCCCGCTGCGCAGGCGGGGCGATGTCCGCGGCGTGGCGCACCAGCGCCGGCGGCACCCAAAAGGCCGCGAGCAGCGCCATGATCGCAGCCGCCCCCAGCATCAGCCCGCCACGCAGACGGCCGGGGTGGGGCTTGTTTGCCTCGATCACATGATGGACCTTGGAGATAGCCGAGATCATCAGCTCGTCGTCGATCTCAAGCTCTTCATAGGGTTCGGCCCCGCCCGGCCCATAACACGCGGGCAGCTTGCCGGGGTTAAGCCGGGTGACGGCAGGCAGCGACCAATGCGCAAGCGGCATTTCAGAGCGCGGATCGGACAGGATCAGCGTGGCGTCGCCGAAAGACACGATCACATCCCGCGCCTGCGAGCGGGGCGTCTCACGCCAGAGTCCTGCGGCTTCCAGCCGCTGATATTGGTTCAGCGCCGTCATTTCCGCGCCATCGGCTCCTGCTGTCCTGTCCCGACCATAAGCCAAGCCGGGTGCCGGTCAACTCTGCCCGCCATCACGATATTTCGCGCTGCCGGGGCGCTGGAAGACGGCCGGCGCGGCAGGGATAACCGCAATATTGCGCCCCTGTTCGCACGACCCGGCATCCGCTCGCAAGAGCCCTTGCCGCGCGAAGCCCACCTCAGCGGCAAGGGATTGCTTGGCAAGGGAAAAATGGTCCCATATCGGCCCTGCTGCAGCAGGGTGCGGGCGAACAGGGGCGGCAATCCCGGATCAGACCGTTTCGGGCACCGTCATGCCACGTTCGCGTGCCAGTTCGCGGATGCGCTTTTGCAGCTTTTCAAAGGCTCGGACCTCGATCTGGCGGATACGCTCGCGCGAGACATCGTAGCGAGTGGACAGATCCTCAAGCGTCATCGGATCGTCGCGCAGGCGCCGCTCGATAAGGATGTCTTTTTCGCGGTCGTTCAGCACGTCCATGGCCGCGACAAGGATCTCGCGACGCGCCGAAAGCTCATCCGCCTCGGCGAAGGCTTCGGCCTGATCTGCATCCTCATCTTCAAGCCAGTCCTGCCACTGAGCAGTAGAATCGCCGTCACCCGACCCGACCGTAGCGTTCAGCGACGCATCGCTGCCCGACATGCGGCGGTTCATGTCGATGACGTCCTGCTCGGTCACGTTCAGATCATGCGCGATCTGGGCGACGTTTTCGGGGCGCAGATCGCCCTCTTCCAACGCGCCAAGCCGGGATTTGGCTTTGCGCAGGTTGAAAAACAGCTTCTTTTGCGCCGAGGTGGTGCCCATTTTGACCAGCGACCACGAGCGCAGGATGTATTCCTGAATCGAGGCGCGGATCCACCACATCGCATAGGTTGCCAGACGGAAACCCTTTTCAGGGTCGAACCGCTTGACCGCCTGCATCAGCCCGACGTTCGCCTCGGATATGACCTCGGCCTGCGGCAGGCCATAACCGCGATAGCCCATGGCGATCTTGGCGGCGAGGCGCAGGTGGCTGGTCACCAGCTTTTGCGCCGCCTCGGCGTCCTGATGATCGACCCATGCCTTGGCGAGCATGTATTCTTCGTCCGGATGCAGAAGCGGAAACTTGCGGATCTCCTGCAAGTAGCGGTTCAGGCCCTGTTCAGGGCTGGGTGCCGGAAGGTTCTGATAGTTCGCCATCTGAGAATTCCCTGTCCCGCCCACCGGCGGGTAATTGTGAACGCTATCAGCGCGGGCCGGGTTCCATTATCCGGACGCTTCGCGCAGTTTTGCCAGCAATCCGGCCATGTCGGGCGGCAGCGGGCTGGTAAAGGTCAGCGTCTCGCCGCTGACCGGATGTTCAAAGCCCAGCTCGGCGGCGTGCAGCGCCTGGCGGGAAAAGGCGGCGACCGCCGCTGCGGCATCTGTTCCCAGAGCCCGGGCCGAGGCCCGCCTGTTCCCACCATAGACCGGGTCGCCGACAAGGCCCAATCCCGCATGGGCCATATGCACGCGGATTTGATGGGTCCGGCCCGTTTCCAGCCAGCATTCGACCAGCATGGCGGTGGGGGGCGTGCCGAATGTTTCAAGCACCTTTGCGCGGGTCACAGCATGACGGCCGCTGTGAAAGCTGACGGCCTGACGCTGCCGGTCGGTCGGGTGGCGGCCGATCATGGTCGCAATCCGCAGCACGCCGCCCGCTTCAAAGCTGACGCTAGGCAGGCCACGGAGTCGCGGATCGGCCGGGTCGATCATGCCATGGGCGATGGCGATATAACGTCGCCGTGCGGTGTGATCGGCAAATTGCCGGGCAAGCCCCTGATGCGCGCGGTCGGTTTTTGCCACGACCAGAAGGCCCGAGGTCTCTTTGTCGATGCGGTGCACGATGCCTGGACGGGCGGTCCCTCCGATACCCGACAGGCTGCCTGCGCAATGGGCAAGCAGCGCATTGACCAGCGTGCCCGAAGGCGCACCGGGCGCGGGGTGGACCACCATGCCGGCGGGTTTGTCGACGACGATCAGGTCCTCATCCTCATGGGCGACGGACAGGGGGATCGCCTCGGGCTGGGCGTCCAGCGGCTCGGGCTCGTTGATGCGGATAAGATAATCCCCGGTTTCCGCCCGCGCCTTGCCATCCGCCACCGGGCCAGATGGTCCGGTGACTGCGCCATCGGCGATCAGCTTTGCCAGGCGCGAGCGCGACAGAGCCGCCTGCTCTGGTGCGGCCAGCGCAAGCGCCTTATCAAGGCGTTCGGACAGCCCTTCGGGAATGGTGATGAGGATTTCTGCCATGACACGGGATGATAGGCCGGATGCGGGGCCAGAGGAAGCGTTGCCGATGCTGCGCTGGCTGCGCCTTCTGGTGACTGCGCTGGCGGTGGTGATGGGGGTGGGCGTGCTGGTGATCGCCGCGCTGCTGTGGCTGCGTCTGTCGCAACCGCTGCTGCCTGAACTGCCCGAACAGATTACCCTGCCTGCAGGCGCGCAACCCGCCGCTGTCACCTTTGCCCGCGATTGGCTGGTGGTGGTGACCCAAGCGGGCGAGGTGCTGCTTTATGACAAGCAGGGCAGGCTGCGCGGACAGGTTCAGCCCTGATCGCTGCCCGTGTTCAGCGGGCCGGCCGGATTGACCGAGGTCACACCCTTGCCCTCCAGCGCGTCAAGGCGGGCACGCAGTTCGGCATTCTCGGTCCGGGCCTTGATCGCCATTTCGCGCACCGCTTCGAATTCTTCGCGGGTGACGAAATCGCGATCGGCCAGCCAGCGATCAATCCAGCCGTTAAAGGCAGTCTGGGCCTCGTCCTTGGCGCCCTGGGCCACGCCCATGGCGTTGGTCATCAATTTCGAGAGATCGTCGAGAAAGCGGTTGTTTGCAGTCATGGCGGGCCTTTCGGTTCAGCGAGACCTTCTATATGGCCCCGCTTGCCGGCCTGTTCAATTGCCCGCGCCCCTTCCTGCGCCGGCGAGTTCCAGATGGCCGGTTGACACCGCGGTCCCCCCGCGTAGCCTGCGCCCGCGCCAGATGAGGAGCCCATGATCCCCTTTCCCCGCATTTCGCCCGAGATCTTTACCGTCGACATTTTCGGGTGGGAGCTCTCGTTGCGCTGGTATGCGCTGGCCTATCTGGTCGGGCTGCTGATCGGCTGGCGCATTATCGTTGCACTGATGCGCCGCCCGCGTCTTTGGGGCGGTGGTGCGCCCATGCGCCCCGAACAGGTCGAAGAGTTGCTGACATGGGTGATCGTCGGCGTGGTCCTGGGCGGGCGGCTGGGCTTTGTGCTGTTCTACCAGCCGGCCTATTACCTGGCCAATCCTTCGCAGATTCCGGTGATCTGGCAGGGCGGTATGTCCTTTCACGGCGGTTTTCTGGGTGTGGTTATCGCGGCGTGGTGGTTCTGCCGCCGCCACGGCATAGCGCCGATGCGGCTTGCGGATGCGTTGTCGGTTGCGACGCCCATTGGGCTGGGCCTTGGGCGGGTGGCGAACTTCATCAACGCCGAGCTTTGGGGGCGTCCGACCGACGCGCCGTGGGGGGTGATTTTCCCCGGGGTCGAGGCGCAGACCTGCCCCGGCATCACCGGCCCCTGTGCCCGTCACCCCAGCCAGCTGTATGAGGCGGGTCTTGAGGGCGTGCTTTTGGCTATCGCGCTGTTTTTGCTTGTCCGTGCCGGTGGGCTGCGCCGGCCGGGGCAGGCGCTGGGACTGTTTCTGGCCGGCTATGGCCTGTCGCGTTTCGTGGTCGAGTTCTTTCGTCAGGCTGATGCCCATTTCATCACCCCGGACAATCCGTTGGGCCATGTGCTGGGCGGGCCGGTCTGGGGCGTGACCATGGGCCAGCTTCTGTCGTTGCCGATGGTGCTGATCGGCCTTGCTTTCCTGATCCGGGCGCGCATGAGACCGCCTGTGGCCCAGACCGTCGCATGACGGCGTTGGCCCGCCTGATCGCTGGGCGCATCCGGCTGTCGGGGCCAATGCGGCTGGACGAATATATGCAGCTTTGCCTGCTGCATCCTGAACATGGCTATTACGCCACCCGCGATCCCTTTGGCAGCGCGGGCGATTTCATCACCGCACCCGAGATCAGCCAGATGTTTGGCGAGATGATCGGCCTTGCGCTGGCGCAAACCTGGCTTGATCAGGGCAGTCCTGCGCCATTTACGCTGGCCGAGATCGGGCCGGGCCGGGGTACGCTGATGGCCGATATCCTGCGCGCCATCCGCATCGTACCCGGCATGGCCGAGGCGGCGCGGGTCACGCTGGTTGAGGCGTCTCCCCATCTGCGGCGGGTCCAGCGCGAACGTCTGGGCGAGGCCACGCATCTTGATCAGGTCGCGCAACTGCCCGAGGGGCCGCTGTTTCTGATCGCCAACGAGTTTTTCGACGCCCTGCCGATCCGCCAGTTTCAGCGTCGCGCGCAGGATTGGGCTGAACGTATGGTTGCCTTGACGCCCGAGGGCGATCTGCATTTCGCCCTTGCCCCGGCGGATGAGGCTATTGCTGCGACGCTGCCTCTGGTTCCCGAGGGCACGGTGATCGAGCGTTGCCCCGAGGCCGCGCCGATTGCTGCGCAGATCGCCGGACGTATCGCCGGGCATGGTGGCTGCGCGATTTTTATCGACTACGGCAACTGGCGGGGGCAGGGCGACACCCTGCAGGCTTTGCGCCGCCATCAGCCCGAGGACCCGCTGGCCAGTCCCGGCGATGCCGATCTGACCGCGCATGTCGATTTCGCACCCCTTGCTGCCGCTGCGCATGGTGCGGGGGCACGGGTCTCTCGCATGGGGGCACAGGGTGCGTGGCTGCGGCATCTGGGGATCGAGGCGCGCGCGCAGCGTCTGGCCCAGGCCGGGGACGCAGGCGCGATGGCCGCGCTTCATCGCTTGACCGCGCCCGGCGAAATGGGTCACCTGTTCAAGGTGCTGGCCATCTGGGCTCGCCATGCGCCCGTGCCTCCTGGATTCGAGCCCCTGGACAAAGATGCACACGACGCTTGAAATACTGACCCATCCGCTGCTGACTTCGGCGCGGCACGGCTTTTTCACCCGGCGCGGCGGCGCCTCTTCGGGGGTGTTTTCGGGGCTGAACTGTGGTTACGGCTCGGGCGATCAGGCCGAGATCGTGACCATCAACCGCGGCCGGGTTGCCGAGGCGATGGGTGTCCCTGCGGGCAGGCTGGCGACCGTGCATCAGGTCCATTCCCCCGATGTCGTGGTGCTGCGTGACGGCGACGATCCGGCAGAGATCGCCAAGATCCGAGCCGACGGTATCGTGACCAACCAGCCCGGCGTGGCGCTGGCGGTGCTGACCGCCGATTGCCAGCCGATCCTGCTGGCGGATCCCGAGGCCGGGGTGATCGGCGCGGTGCACGCCGGCTGGCGCGGGGCGCTGTCAGGGGTGATCGAATCGACAGTGGGGGCAATGAACGACCTTGGCGCGCGCCATATCCGCGCGGTGGTCGGTCCATCGATCAGTCAGCGCGCCTATGAGGTGGGTGAGGATTTCATGGATGAATTCCTTGCCGAAGATCCGGGATACCACCGCTTTTTCGCTGGGGGGGCAAACGGACGGCCGATGTTTGATCTGCCGTCCTTTGGTCTGATGCGACTGCGCGAGGCCGGGGTTGAGGCTGAATGGACGGGCCATTGCACCTATTCCGATCCCGAGCGGTTCTATTCCTACCGCCGCAGCACCCATCGGAATGAGGCCGATTACGGCCGGCTGATCTCGGCCATCGCACTGTAACGCGGGTATTTTCTGGTCATATCGGTTGTCTCATCTGCTGCCATATGCCAGTATCCCGGACATTGATTTTGACAGGAGATGGTGTTTTGCGGGACTTCTTTATTGTGTGGATGGAACGGATCATCAGTGTGGTCATGGTTCTTGGGGCTGTCGCGGTCCTGCTCGGCGGGCTGGGCGTGATGACCGCGCCTCAGGGGGGGCTTCTTCCAGGCCTGATGGTCTGGATCGCCGGCACTATCTACCTGATTCTGATCGGTGGCATGGTCTACCTGGGCCTGGGCATCTACAACAATACCAAGCGCACGGCCGAGGCGATCGAACGCCTTTCGCAGCGGTCCTGAGCGTCGCTTGACAATCCTGTTACCCGGTTTATGGCCGGGTGACAGCACGCTCTTACCCCAGTGCTGCCGCTGCGCGTTCCTCGACCACGCTGAAGGGAACGCCGGGCTCATCCTTGGCACAGCGGATCACCAGCGAGGTCTTGACCGAAGCGACGTTTGGCGCGGCAGTCAGCTGCTCGGTCAAAAAGCGCTGGAAGCTGGTCAGATCGGGCGAGACGCATTTCAGGATAAAGTCGATCTCGCCGTTCAGCATGTGGCATTCGCGCACAAGCGGCCATTCGCAGGCCAGCGCCTCAAATGCGGACAGGTCGCGCTCGGACTGGCTGACCAGACGGACCATGGCAAAGACCTGCACCTCAAAGCCCAGTTCACGGGCATCAATATCGGCGTGATAACCGCGGATATAGCCCATCTCTTCCAGCGCGCGGACGCGGCGCAGGCAGGGCGGCGCGGAAATGCCCACGCGCCGGGCCAGCTCGACGTTGGTCATCCGGCCATCGGCTTGCAGTTCTGCCAGAATTTTGCGGTCGATTTCGTCAAGTCTGGCGGCGGTCATCTGGTCCCCTGATTTGCCTTGCGGGCAAAAAACATGCCGGAAACTATCTTGCAAGGCCGGGTTGCGCAACATTCTTTCCAACATTGTGGAAAAGGGCCTTATGGATTGCATGGAGGCTCGGCGGTGATTAGCTAATGCAGCGCCAAGCAAGAGGTCCGTTCCATGTCCCAAGTCCCTGCCGAGATTGCTGCCGACACCAGCCTGCCTGCCCATACCCGTGTGCTGATCGTGGGTTCGGGGCCGGCGGGTTATACCGCTGCCGTCTATGCCGCGCGGGCGATGCTGAAGCCGGTGCTGATTCAGGGGATGCAGCCGGGCGGTCAGCTGACCATTACGACCGAGGTCGAGAACTGGCCGGGCGAGACCGAGATTCAGGGCCCCGACCTGATGGTCAGGATGGAGGCCCATGCCCGGGCCATGGGCGCGCGCATTTTTGTCGATACCGTGACCCGGCTTGACCTTCAGCAGCGGCCTTTTGTCGCCGAGCTTGATTCGGGTGCGCGTATCACGGCGGATGCGGTGATCCTTGCCACCGGCGCGCAGGCGCGTTGGCTGGGGCTGCCGAGCGAAGAGAAATTCAAGGGCTTTGGCGTTTCGGCCTGCGCCACCTGCGACGGCTTCTTCTATCGGGGCCGCGAGGTCGTGGTGGTCGGCGGCGGCAATACTGCTGTCGAAGAGGCGCTGTTTTTGACCAATTTTGCCAGCAAGGTGACGCTGATCCATCGCCGGGACAGCCTGCGCGCCGAAAAAATCCTGCAAGAGCGGCTGTTCCGCAATCCCAAGGTCTCGGTCCTGTGGGATCATGAACTGGTCGAGGTCGCCGGAACCGACGGTCCTCTGGGCGTGACCGGCGTTCGCGTGCGCCACGTCCGGGAAGGGGCCGAACAGGTGGTACCAGCGGACGGGGTTTTCATCGCTATCGGCCATGCCCCGGCCTCAGAGCTGGTCAAGGACCAGTTGGAGCTGCACAAGGGCGGCTATGTAAAGGTCGAACCGGGTTCGACCCGGACCTCGATCCCCGGCGTTTTTGCAGCAGGTGACCTGACCGACCATGTCTATCGTCAGGCCGTGACCAGTGCGGGCATGGGCTGCATGGCCGCACTTGATGCAGAGCGGTGGCTGGCCGAACATGACATGGCTGGCGAGCCCGTCCCCGAGGCGGCAGAGATCCCGGCCTGATCGCCCCCTATTCTTCGCTTCGGAGCCTGACCGTGACCCTGCCGCATCATCAACCGATCCGCGAGCTTTTGGTCAGCGCCGAGGCAGGGCGCAAACTGCTGGATGAGACAGCACGCCTTGCGATCTGGGATCTGACCGGGGACCAGCTTGCCGATCTGCGACTGTTGGTAAACGGCGGCTATGCGCCGCTGCGGGGGTTTCTGCCCCAGGCGGACCATCAGGCGGTGCTGGAGCAGATGCGGCTGGCCTCGGGCGCGCTGTGGCCCGTGCCGGTGCCTCTGGATATCAGCGCGGAGTTCGCCGCTGAGATTGATGCGGGCGAAGATATTGCCTTGCGTGCGCCGGATGGCACGATCCTTGCCATCATGTCCATCACCGACAAGTGGGCCCCTGACTGGCGGGCCGAGGCTGAAGAGCTGTTTGGAGGCTGTGACCCCTCTCATCCCGGGGTGGTGCGGATGGCGGCGCTTGCCGGGCGGGTCTGTCTGGGCGGGCCGGTCAAGGGGTTGCCGGTGCCGGATGCTGTCGCGGGCGGGCCGAATGCGATGCGCTCTGACTGGCGCGAGCAGGGACGGGCGCGGGTGCTTGCCTGTGACCCTGGCGATGAGGCATTGGCCCGGCCGGTTGCGCAGGCGCTGGACGCTACGCTGCTGACGCTGCCTGCCCCACGCCACTATGGTCCGCGCGAGGCGCTGCGCCTTGCAATTCTTGCGCGCAATTATGGGGCGACGGATCTGCTGCTGCCTGCGGATGAGGCCGCGCAAGATCTGCTGCGCGCCCATCAGGACGAGATTGGCGTGACGCTTGCACGGCGCGACTCCGCCGACGTGCTTTCCGGCTGAAAACTGGCAACGTTGACCGGACAGGTGCCTTCGCCTATCGCGGAAACCAGCGCAAAGCAGCAAAGGAAAGCGGATGACCGAACCGGTCCTGATCCTGACCATGAAATGGGGCACCGTTTACGGGGCCGAGGATGTGAACAGGCTTTACCGCCAGGTCGCCCGCCACCTGTCCCGGCCCCATCGCTTTATCTGCTTTACCGATGATGCCAGGGGTATCGACCCCGACGTCGAGGCGTTGCCGCTGCCCGAACTTGGCCTGCCGCCCGGTCATGGCGACACGCGCTGGCGCAAGCTTGCGCTGTTCCGGCGCGATCTGGGCGGGTTCACCGGGATGACGGCGCTGTTTCTGGATCTCGATCTGGTGGTCGTGAACGATCTGTCGCCGTTCTTTGACCTGCCGGGCAAGTTCCTGATCATCCGCGACGACGATCTGTTCCGCGCCAAGCCGCTGCGCAAGATCAACCCTGCGCGCGATCGGTTTCTGCATTCGGTCGGCAACTCGTCGGTCTTTCGTTACGAGGTCGGGGCGCATTCCTATATCCTTGACGCCTATCTGGCCGATCCGGGCGCCGCGACTGCGGGCTATGAGATCAGCCAGCAGTTCCAAAGCGCCCAGCTTGCCGCCCATGGCCATCTGCAATACTGGCCCAAAGGCTGGTGCGTCAGTTTTAAAAATGATTGCGTCCCGCGCGGTCTGCGCAGCTATCTTCGCGACCCGAGCCTGCCAGCCGGCGCCAGGATCGTTCTTTTTGCAGGTGCCCCAAAGATGGAAGATGTCTTCGCCGGGCGCGGACATAAATGGTATCGCCGTATCGGCAATATCGACTGGCTGCGGGCGGCCTGGCAGGGATGATCGGGGATGTGCTGCGGCGTCTGAAACAGGCGCGCCGGATTGCCCGCGCCGAGGCCGAGATATTGGCCCGGCAGCTATCGCCCGCGCCGCATGGCTTGCGCGCGCCGCTGATCGTCAGCCTGACCAGCTATCCCGCGCGCTTTGCCAGCCTGCATCTGGTGCTGCGCTCAGTTTTACAGCAGACGGTGCGGGCTGACCGGGTGATCCTGTGGCTGGATGAGGGGGATCAGGACAGGCTGCCCGCTGAGGTCCGCGCGCTGGGTGTCGAAACACGCATTTGCCCGAACTGGCGCAGCTATAAAAAGATCGTTCCGGTGCTGCTGGAAACGCCTGACGCTTATGTCGTGACGGCGGATGACGATGTGTATTACGGTCCTGACTGGCTCGAGGCGCTGGTGCGCCGTGCCGAAAGCCGCGTGGTTTGCCACCGCGCCCACCGGGTTGTGCTGGCCGCAGGCGATCCGCTGCCTTACGGCGACTGGCAACGCAATATCTCGGTGCCCGAGACCGGGCCGCTTGTCTTTCCGACCGGGGTGGGGGGCGTCCTTTATGCGCCGGGCGTGTTTCACCCGGATGTCACCGACGCGGCGTTGTTTCAGGAACTGGCCCCCTCGGCCGATGATGTCTGGCTGTACTGGATGCATCGGCTGGCAGGCAGCAGACCGGAAAAGATCGGCGGGCGTTTTCGCATCACGGAATGGCCCGGCACGCAGCAGCAGAACCTGCGGCAGGGCAATCTGACGGGGGACGGCAATGATCGTGCCGTCCGCGCCCTTGTCGAGCATTACGGCTTTCCTGGCTGAATTTCCTGCCCGGATCGGGCCATGCGGCTTGAATGGCGCGGGTCTGGCTGGCTGTGGGCTGGCTTTCGCCCGGCGCCGCCGCCCGAAGCAATGCGACGGCGCCGGTTCTGATGGCCCGGGGTCAGTGCACGCTGACCGGGGTCAGTTCATTCTGGCGGGCCAGAAGAAAGGCGAGGCTGCGATCCTTGACCAGTGCCAGCCGTTCTCCGTCCGCGCCATGTACGGCGTAAAGCGCATCGGCGCCGGGCACCTGACGGCGAACCTCATCCGGCAGCGTGTCCATGGCGACACGGCGGATATAGACGATGTTGCCCGCGTTCTCTGAGCCGAAATCGAATTTCTCGTTCATTTGCGATCCCCTTTCATTTGCGGCTGATCGGTATCGTCTGCACGATGCTGTCCGGGACAGAGCGGCGCAGGTCGATGTTCAGAAGCCCGTTTTCCAACCCCGCCGAGACCACCTCGACCCCATCGGCCAGCACAAAGCTGCGCTGGAAGGCGCGGGCGGCAATGCCCCGGTGCAGGAACACGCGGCCCTCTTCGGTCTCTGCCTGACGGCCGCGAATCACCAGCTGGCGGTCCTCCAGCGTGATCGACAGATCGTCATCGGAAAAGCCCGCCACGGCCAGCGTGATACGGAAGCCGTTCGGCCCCTGATGTTCAATATTGTAGGGCGGATAGCCCTCGGCGCCCTTGGCTGCCCTTTCCGCCAGACGCTCCAGCTGGTCAAACCCCAGCAGGAACGGATGAGCGGCCAGACTGATCTTGGTCATCCCCAAGCCCTTTGCATCAAAGCGACTGTCGGCCGGACCCCGGAAGTGGCGATCCGACAAGATCAATATGTGAACGCGCGCGACGCTGCGCAAGATGCAGGTGGCGTGTTGCGCTGGAACGGCAAGGCCCATTAACACTGCGTTCGCACTGGGTTATAACCGCATCAGTCCAGCCCGAGGCACGACATGAACGCCCAATACGAGATGTCCCCCGAAGAGATCACCCGCGCCAGGCTGGAAGTGCTGCGGCGCGAACATCGGGATCTGGACGAGGCGATCGCGGCGCTGGCCAGCCAGAGCCTGACCCATTCGCTGACCCTGCAGCGGCTGAAAAAGCAAAAGCTCGCGCTCAAGGACCGCATTGCCCGGCTTGAGGACGAACTGACCCCTGACATTATCGCCTGATTGCATGATGCAGCCCGTCGCGTTAGGGCGGGGCGCAAAAGGGGATCGAGCCATGGATAAAGCCGCCGCAAAACCGGTCGGGATCATCATGGGCAGCCAGTCCGACTGGCCGACCATGCGCGAGGCCGCCACGATTCTGGACGAACTGGGCATCAGTTACGAGACGCGCATCGTCAGCGCCCATCGCACGCCGGACCGGCTGTGGGACTATGGTAAGACCGCCGTTGCGCGCGGGCTTAAGGTCATCATCGCCGGGGCGGGCGGTGCTGCGCATTTGCCGGGCATGATGGCCAGCAAGACGCGGGTGCCGGTGATCGGCGTGCCGGTCCAGACCCGGGCGCTGTCGGGTGTCGATTCGCTTTATTCGATCCTGCAGATGCCCAAGGGCTATCCGGTCGCCACTATGGCTATCGGCGCGGCGGGCGCAGCTAATGCCGGGCTGATGGCGGCGGGGATTCTGGCGATCTCTGACCCCGATCTGGCGGCGCGGCTCGACGCATGGCGGCAGGCCCTGTCCGATTCCATCCCCGAGGAGCCCAAGGATGAGTGAACTGAAACCCGGCGCCACCATCGGTATTCTTGGCGGCGGGCAGTTGGGCCGCATGCTGTCGGTCGCGGCAAGTCGTCTTGGTTACCGCTGCCATGTCTATGAGCCGGGCGCCGCTCCGGCCGGGGATGTCGCCCATCAGCTGACGACCGCCCCTTACGAGGATCACGAGGCCCTGCGCGCCTTTGCCGAATCGGTCGACGTGATCACCTATGAGTTTGAGAATGTGCCGACAGCGGCGCTGGATCTGCTTGAGGCCTTGCGCCCGATCCGGCCCAATCGCCGCGCGCTTGCCATCTCGCAGGACCGGCTTGGCGAAAAAGACTTTCTGACCGGCATCGGCCTGCGCACCGCGCCCTATCGCAATGTCGAGACCGAGGCCGATCTGCCCGAGGCGCTTGCCGCCCTTGGCGCGCCCTCGATCCTCAAGACCCGGCGGCTGGGTTATGACGGCAAGGGGCAGATCCGCTTTTCGGATGCCGGACAGCGGGACTGGACCGGCGCGCCCTCGGTGCTTGAAGGTTTTGTCGATTTTTCGGCCGAGATCAGCGTCATCGTGGCGCGGGGCGCGGATGGCCAGGTGTCGGCCTATGATCCGGGGCTGAACGTGCATCGTGAAGGCATCCTGCGCACGACCACCGTGCCTTGCGGTTTACCAGCCGGTCTTTTGACCGACGCGGTGCTGATCGCCGGTCGTATCGTCAATGCGCTGGACTATATCGGCGTCATGGGGGTCGAGCTGTTCGTCACCAGGACCGGACTGATCGTGAACGAGATTGCGCCGCGCGTCCATAACTCGGGCCACTGGACCCAGGCTGGTTGCGCCGTCGATCAGTTCGAACAGCACATCCGCGCTGTTGCTGGCCTGCCTTTGGGCGATGGTCAGCGTTATGCGGATGTCGAGATGGAGAACCTGATCGGCGACGATGTCCTGCGTATCCCCGAACTGTTGAAACAGCCGCGCACGCAGGTCCATCTTTACGGCAAGGGCGAGGCTCGCCCCGGCCGCAAGATGGGTCATGTCAACCGGCTGATTTAAGGGCTTCGGCCAGGCGGTCGAATTCCTGCCGGTTACCGGGTACGCCCAGACGCAGCCAGTGCGGATGCCAGGGAAAGATGCGGCTCCAGATCCCGGCGCGGGCCAGAAGGTCGCGTGCCGTTTCTGCATCGGGCGTTTCATATAGCCGGAAAAGATGCGTGCCGCCGGCCAGAGACCAGTGCGGCGTGACGATCCGGTCAAGATACAGCGCGGCCTCGGCCAGCCAGACTACCGTATCATCGGCCCATGCCACATCTGCGAGTGCCTGGGTGCCGATCTCGATCGCCGGACCGCCGACTGACCATGGACCGGCCCGCTCGGCCAGCCTGGCAAGCAGATCGGGCGTGGCCAGCGCAAAGCCAAGGCGCAGACCGGCCAGCCCCCAGAACTTGCCAAAACTGCGCAGCACGGTGACGTTTTCGGGCCGCTGTCCCGCCACCGACAGATCAGGGCGCGGATCGGCAAAGCTTTCATCGACGACCAGATGACCAACCGTTGCGGCGATGTCGGCGATCCGGGCGGGGGTGAACTCGCGGCCATCGGGGTTGTTTGGGTTCACGATCACCGCCAGATCGGCCCCGGTCAGGGCGGCGGGGTCATTGGGCTCGGTGACCTCCCAGCCTGCGGCGCGCAGGCTTGCGGCATGTTCGTTATAGGTCGGGGACAGCACTGAGGCCCGCCGCCCAGTCAGCACATGCGGCAATAGCTGGATCGCGGCCGAGGCCCCGGCCAGTGGCAGAACCTGACCCGGATCGCAGCCGAATCGCTGCGCTGCGACCCGGGTCAGCCGGGCGTTATCGGCGCGTGTCGGCAGTGCTGTCAGGGCATGCGGGGACAGCGGCGCGGGCTGCCATGGGCGGCGGTTGATTCCTGTGGACAGGTCGATCAGATCCGCCCGTCCGGAATGGTATGCCGCCTTGTCGATATCGCCGCCGTGATCGCGCATTGGGCAAATCCTCCTGTCAGCGTCCTTGAAGCCGGGCAAAGGCGGCTGGTCAAGCGCGGGCAGGGCAACTGTCGTCAACCAGTAACGGAATTTTCGCTTTACAGCCTCATGGAACCATCACACGATATGTTGTAGGCACACTGCGGCGATTATGCCGGGTGTAGTCTGGGCCACCAAGGGTTGGGGTTTGACCTTGCCCCGATCTCAGACAGGCAGGGGGACAGGATATGGCACAGCTGGACTTCATCCATAGCGATGACATCCATCCCATCGACATCGTGGAAACCGTTGCGGCGCATCATGAGTGGGATTTTGACCGTCTGGCCGAGGATCAGATCGCCATGGCGGTCGAGGGGCAATGGCGTACCTACTCGATCACACTGGCATGGTCGCCGCGCGAAGAGGTGCTGCGGCTGATCTGCACCTTTGACATGGACCCTCCGGCGGGCAAGCTGCCGGCGCTTTACGAGGTGCTGAACCTCGCCAATGATCAGGTTTGGGATGGCGGCTTTACCTTTTGGGCGCAGCAAAAACTGATGGTCTGGCGTTATGGTCTGGTCCTGTCAGGAGAGGCGATTGCCGCCCCCTCGCAGATCGACCAGATGATCGGCAATGCCATTCTGGCCTGCGAGCGATTCTATCCCTGCTTCCAGCTTGCCTGCTGGGGCGACGCCTCGCCCGAAGCTGCAATGGGCATCGCCATTTCCGAGGCTTACGGCCACGCCTGATCCCCATGGGATCTGATCGGTCGGGCTGCCTGCCTCTGGCCCGACCTTCCTTGCGCGGCAAAGATCGCGGCCTTTCGCTTCCGCCTTTCCGTGGGTAAATCTGTGTGCAAGGGTGCGAGGGCATCGGCGTCGGAGATCCCGGCGCGCTGATGCAAGGACATGTAAGAGGGCAGGCATAGGCAATGACGGAACTATCGGCGTTGAACGGGCGCGGTCTGGTGCTGGTCGGCTGCGGCCGGATGGGCAGCGCGCTGCTGCAAGGCTGGCTGAAACAGGGGCTTGCAGCCTCGGCGGTGCATGTGATTGACCCCAACCCCCGGCCCGAACTGTCGGCGTTGGGCATTTCCGTCAACGGCGCGCTGCCGGCTGATCCGGCTGTTCTCGTGATCGCCGTCAAGCCGCAGATGATGGCCGACGTCCTGCCCCGGCTGGCAGTCGGGGAATCGACGCTGGTGGTCTCGGTCGCGGCGGGGGTGACACTTGCGGCTTATGAGCGCGCCTTTCCTGCTGCGCCGATCGTGCGCGCCATGCCGAACACTCCGGCCGCCATCGGTCAGGGCGTCAGCGCCATCATCGGCAATGCCAAGGCCGGTGCGGCCGAGCTTGAGCTGGCAGAGGCACTGATGAGTGCCGTTGGCCGCGTCGTGCGCCTGGAATCCGAGGGGCAGATGGATGCGGTCACTGCGCTGTCGGGTTCTGGTCCTGCCTATGTCTTTCATATGATCGAGGCGATGGCCGCGGCGGGCGAGGCAGAGGGGCTGCCCCCGGCGCTGGCGCTGGAGCTGGCGCGGGCAACCGTGGCCGGCGCAGGCGCACTGGCCGTTCATGAGGATGAGGACCCGGCGCGGCTGCGCGAGGCCGTGACCTCGCCCGGCGGGACCACGGCGGCGGGGCTGAAAGAGCTTATGGACCCTGAAACCGGTCTGCCACCCCTGATGCGCCGCACCATCGCGGCGGCTGCCGAACGCGGGCGGGAGCTGGGCAAATGACCGGAACCGCACAGATCAGCTGGGATGATTTCGCTGCCGTTGATATCCGCGTCGGTCGCATCACCCGCGCCGAGCCGTTCCCCGAGGCGCGGCGTCCGGCGATCAAGCTATGGGTCGATTTCGGCCCCGAGATCGGAACCCGCAAAAGCTCGGCCCAGATTACCCGGCATTACACGCCCGAGGCGCTGATCGGGCGGCAGGTTCTGGCGGTCGTGAACTTCCCGCCGCGCCAGATCGGCCCCTTTATGTCCGAAGTTCTGGTTCTGGGGCTGCCCGATGATGCGGGCGAAGTCGTGCTGATCGGCCCGGATCAGGAAGTGCCGGTCGGGGGGAGGATGTATTGATGAGGCTTCTGGTGACGCGTCGCATGACGCAGGCGGCGGAACGCGCGCTTTCGGCCCGGTTCGAGACCAAGATCCTTGACCGCAAGGACGGGCTGAGCGTTCAGGAGGCTGCGCAGGCCCTTGCCGATTATGACGCGATCATGCCGACGCTGGGCGACCGCTTTACGGCCGAGGCTTTTCAGGGTCAGCCGCGCTGTCGGCTGCTGGCGAATTTCGGCGCGGGCTACAATCATATTGATGTTAAGGCAGCGGCCGACGCGGGCGTGGCGGTCACGAACACCCCCGATGCCGTAACCGAGGCGACCGCAGATATCGCCCTGACCCTGATCCTGATGACTGCGCGCCGCGCGGGCGAAGGTGAGCGGCTATTGCGCCGTGGTGAATGGGGCGGGTGGGAACCGACACAGCTGCTTGGCCGTCATGTCACCGGCTGTACCGTTGGCATCATCGGCATGGGCCGTATCGGCAAGGCCATCGCCCGGCGCTGCCATTTCGGTTTTGGCATGGAGGTGCTGTTCTACAACCGCTCGGTGGTCTCATCTCTGGACTTTCCGGCCCGGCAGGTCGACTCTCTGGATGAATTGCTGACTCAGGCAGATTTCGCCGTCGTTGCCGTGCCCGGCGGGGCAGAGACCCGCCACCTGATCACCACGCCCGAGCTTGAGCGGCTTGGCCCGCGTTCATTCCTGATCAACATCGCCCGTGGTGACGTTGTCGAAGAGGCGGCGCTTATCGACGCGCTTAGCCGGGGCCGCATCGCCGGTGCGGGGCTGGACGTCTATGAGTTCGAGCCGAAGGTCGCCCCCGAACTGATCGGGATGGAGAACGTGACATTGCTGCCCCATCTTGGCACCGCTGCCGAAGAGGTGCGCACAGCAATGGCGATGCGCGCCATGAACAACCTTGTCGCCTTTGATGAGGGTAATGCGCTGCCCGACCGGGTGAACTGATGACGCCATCGGACCGGGCCATGGCACTGATCCGCGAGGGGATCGCCGCAGCAGAGCCGGGTGCGGCTGTGGCCCGCGCCATGGCCGAGGTTCTGGCCGATCCGCCGGGGCAGGGTGGGCGCTGGCAGGTGATCGCGGTTGGCAAGGCTGCCCGTGCCATGGCAGCGGCCGCTTTGCAGGCGCTGCCGGATGCCACGGCTCTGGTCGTGACCAATGCAGGCAATGACGCGCCGCTGGACGGGGCGGTGGTGCTGCGGGCCGGTCACCCCCAGCCTGATGCCGGGGGGGCGGCCGCGGCGGATGAGGTGATCCGCAGGCTGTCTGATGCCGGGTCACAGGACCGGGTGCTGGCGCTGATCTCGGGCGGTGGCTCGGCGATGTTGCCCGCGCCGGCCGAAGGGATGAGCCTTGCTGATAAACAGGCGGTGAACCGGCTGCTGCTTGCCTCGGGCGCGGATATCTCACAGGTCAACCTGATCCGGCAGGGGCTTTCGCGGCTTAAGGGCGGTGGCTGGCTGCGGCTGTCGCGTGCGCCGGTGACGGCGCTGATCCTTTCGGACGTGCCGGGGGATGATCTGCGGGTCATTGCCTCGGGGCCGACGGTCGCCCCGGTCGGCAGCCGTGGACAGGCGGTCACGCTGGCGCAGGACCTGGGCATTTGGGATCAGATGCCCAAAGCGGCGCAAGATGCGCTGCGGCGACCCGAGGACAGGCGCGCCCTGCCGCAGGCGCGTAACATCCTTGTCGGCTCAAACGCGCTGTCGGTCGCGGCTATGGTCGGGGCGGGGGCCGATCCCGCGCCCATCCCGCTGAAAGGCGATGTGCAGGACTGCGCCGAGGCGATCTGGGCGCTGGCGGCGGATCTGTGCCCCGGTCAGGCGCTGGCCTTTGGCGGCGAGACGACGGTGCGGCTGATCGGCGACGGCATGGGCGGGCGCAATCAGGAACTGGCCCTGCGTGTTGCTCTTCTGGCCGAGGCGCGGCCTGTGCCTTTTGACTGGGCCTTTGCCTCGGTCGGCAGCGACGGGCGCGACGGCCCGGGCGAGGCGGCCGGAGGTCTGGTCGTCCCCGGCACGCCGCGGGCGATCCGGGCGGGCGGCATCGATCCGGTTGCGGCCTTGGCGCGCAACGATTCTACCCCGGCCTTGGCGGCAGGCGATGCGTTGGTGACAACCGGCGCGACGGGCACCAATGTCGCGGATCTGGCGGCGCTGGTGCGCGCAGCGGGGGCTTGACCCGGCGCGCGGGCCCTGCTCAGGCTGACGCCACAGGCCAAGGCGGAACCGCATGCTTTACAGCTATATCAGTCACGGGACCGGCCTTTTGCCGCTGCCCGAGGGGCGCCCGCTCGCGGACGCGATCTGGATTGATCTTTACCGCCCGCTGGATGCACAGGTCCGGGCGGTTTCTGACCTGGGGTACGAGATCCCGACACTTGCCGATATGGAAGAGATCGAGATCTCGAACCGGCTGTATATCGAGGGCGGGCGGCTTTACATGACCGGGGTACTGCCGGGGCAGTTGCCTGATGCAACCCCCGTCGCGATGCCGGTCACCTTTATCGTGGACGATCAGCGTCTTGTCACCGTGCGTCACCACGCGCCGCGCCCCTTTGAGACCTTTCCGGCCCGGGCCGAGCGTTCCAGCAGCGGCTGTGCCAGCGCCGAGCGCGTCCTGTTGGGCCTGATAGAAGAGATCGTCGGCAGGCTGGCCGATATCTCGGAAGGGGTGACGAAAGTGCTCGACAAAACGACATCGCAGGTGCTGACGATGAACTCTGCCAAGGCGGCCGGGCGGTTGCAGGCCGCGCTGGTCACGCTTGGCCAACAGGCTGAACTGATGAGCCGGGTGCGCATGGGTCTTTTGTCGATGGACCGCATTCTGGTCTATCACGCCAGCAACACCGCCCATCGGCCCGACAGCACCCGCATGCGCCCCCTGCATAGCGCCATTCAGCGCGACATTCAGGCGCTCGAGGTTCATGCCGATTTCCTGGGTTCGCGCATCGGCATGGTGATGGACGCGGCCATGGGCATGATCGGGCTGATGCAAAACGACCGGGTACGCATCCTGTCGGTGGTGACGGCGCTGTTTCTGCCTCCGACGCTGATCGCCAGTGTGTATGGGATGAACTTTACCCATATGTCACAGCTTGAACTGGAATGGGGCTTTCCGATGGCGCTGGGGATGATGGTTGCCTCGGCTGTCATTACCTTTCTGGTGCTGAAATGGCGCAACTGGCTTTGAGGCAGATTGGCGATGCCCGGCAGGGTTGCCTTGCCTGCCTTCGCACCTGCGCCTAAGACCGGGGCATAGGCCAAATGAAGGGGAACCGCGGATGAGATCGACGCTCAGCTACATGACCTGGCCCTTCATCCTGACAGGGGTCGGACTAGCCCTCGCCGCATTTCTGGGATGGGAGTATCACGGCACAGGCGCAGGCGCGCTGGCCTTTCTGCTGATCGCAGGGATCCTGGCGGTGCTGGAAATCTCGCTGTCTTTCGACAATGCCATCGTCAACGCCAACAAGCTGCGCGAGATGACGCCGAAGTGGCAGCACCGGTTTCTGACCTGGGGCATTGTCATCGCGGTGTTTGGTATGCGGGTGATCTTTCCGCTGTTGGTGGTGGTCATCGCCGCCCGCCTTGCCCCGTGGGAGGCGCTGCGCCTTGCCGCCACCCAGCCGCAGGAATATTCGCGCATCATCCATGAGGCGCATTTGCCCATCGCAGCCTTTGGCGGGGCTTTCCTGATGTTGGTGGCGCTGAACTA
This sequence comes from Paracoccus kondratievae, assembly GCF_009301415.1. Classification (GTDB taxonomy): domain Bacteria; phylum Pseudomonadota; class Alphaproteobacteria; order Rhodobacterales; family Rhodobacteraceae; genus Paracoccus; species Paracoccus kondratievae. The sequence goes on from NZ_CP045072.1 coordinate 549,800, forward strand.
TTTCTTTGATCAGGCCAAGGATGTGGACTGGATCAAAGGGGTCGAGGCCGCCTTGCGCAAACTGGGCGAGATCCGCGGCATGGAGGTCGGTTTCGTGCTGATCTGCATGTTGGTGATCGTCAGCCAGATGCCGGCGGAAAGTGAGCATACCTTTATCATCGCCGCGATCTGGGGGATAATTACCTATCTGCTGGTCGATATGCTGGGCCATGTGCTTGACAGTTGGGGGGCATCGCGCAGCCATGCCGATATGGCGCGTGGTGGCTTTGGCGCGTTCCTTTACCTTGAGGTGCTGGACGCCTCGTTCAGCTTTGACGGTGTGATCGGGGCCTTTGCGCTGACCCAGAACCTGTTTCTTATCGCTATCGGGCTGGGCATCGGGGCCTTTTACGTCCGGGCCATGACGGTCATGATGGTCGAGCGCGGTACGCTATCCGCCTTTCGTTACCTTGAACACGGGGCGTTCTGGTCGATCCTTGTCCTGTCGGTGCTGATGTTCGTTCAGACGTTGCGCCCCATCCCCGAGGTGGTCACCGGGCTTTTGGGTGCAGGCTTCATCGGCATGGCTTTTCTAAGCTCGGTTGCCTGGCGCCGCCGTCACCCGCAAGACTGACCGGGCGGCGGCAAATGGGGTGGGCCTTTGTGGCCCGGCCCCCTTTCGCGCATGACTCAGACGCTGCCCCCAAGGGGGCGGGTCGCCAGAAAGAGCCAATCGCGGACCCCGCCTTCGACCAGGGGCGAGATCTTGTCCCAGACCTCGGCATGATAGGCGTCAAGCCAGGCCACCTCGGCAGGTGACAGCAGCCCCGGTTCAATCAGGCGGCGGTCGATCGGGGCAAAGGTCAGCGTTTCGAACCCTAGCATCTCACGCCCATCGGGGCTTTGGCGGTTCTCGATCACGATCAGGTTTTCGATGCGGATGCCAAAGGCCCCTTCGCGGTAATAGCCCGGCTCGTTCGACAGGATCATGCCGGGTTGCAGCGGAATGTCCGAGATGCGCGAGATCCGCACCGGCCCCTCATGCACCGACAGGCCCGCGCCGACGCCATGGCCGGTGCCGTGGTCGTAATCCATGCCCTCGGACCATAGGGGCGCGCGGGCGAGCGCGTCGATGTGGCATCCGGCGACGCCTTTCGGGAACTGGACCTGCGAAACGGCGATCATGCCTTGCAGCACCCGTGTATAGGGGCGCCGCACTGCCGGATCGACCGGGCCCATCGGCAGGGTGCGGGTGATGTCGGTGGTGCCGTTTTCATATTGTCCGCCGGAATCGACCAGCAGTACATGGCCAGGCTCGATCCGCAGGTTGCTGTCCTGACTGACGTGGTAATGCGGGATCGCAGCATGGGGGCCGGTCGCCGAGATGGTGTCAAAGCTGATGTCGAGGATGCCGCGCGCGGTGCGCAGTGCCTCAAGCTTTTGCGCGACGTCGATTTCGGTCAGCGGCTCGGCCCCAAGCAGCGGAGCACGGCTGTCAAGCCAGCATAGCAGTTCGGTTATTGCTGCACCGTCCTGCAGATGGGCGGCGCGCATGCCGGCAACTTCGGCCGGGTTTTTGCAGGCCTTTGGCAGGATCACCGGATCGGGTGCCTCGACGATCGGGGTCTTCATGCTTTCGATCAGCGCAAACACCCGGTCGGGCGCGCTGGCGGGATCGACCCGCACCGGCCCGGCAAGGTTGGTCAGCGCCGGCGTCAGCGCGACCAGAGGCAGGACCGAGACCTCATTGCCAAGGGCGGCCCGCACCTCGGGGCCGAATTTGGCGGGGTCGGTAAAGACGGCAACATGGCCGTTTTCCTCGATGATGGCAAAGCACTGTACCACCGGGTTCTTGGGCACGTCCGCGCCGCGGATATTAAGCAACCACGAGACCGAGTCGGGCAGGGTCAGCACTGCCGCCTGCTGCCCGGCCTTGCGCAGGGCGTCGGCGATGCGGGCGCGCTTTTCCGCCGCGGTTTCGCCTGCGACCGCGTCGGGCCATAGGCGCACCACCCCGACCGGAGGTTCGGGCTGGTCAGTCCAGATCGCATCGACCGGGTTCGTTTCCAGCGCGATCAGGGCAATGCCGGTCCCGACAAGACCCTTTTCCATCTCGCGGATCTCGCGCCGGGTGTGCAGCCAGGGGTCATAGCCGATGCGGCCGCCTTCGGGCAGGGCCTGATGCAGCCAATCCGAGGGGCGGGTTTCCGGCCAGGGGACCGGGGTGAAATGTGCGGGATCCACCTCGGCCTTGACCTGCACCCGATAGCGGCCGTCGATGAACACGCCCGCCCGGTCGGGGGTGACGATGCAAAAGCCGGCACTACCGGTAAAGCCGGTCAGCCAGGCCAGCCGCGCATCGCGGGCTGCGACATATTCCCCCTGATGCGCATCCGCACGCGGCACCAGAAAGCCGTCGAGGTCACGCGCCGCAAGTTCGCGGCGCAAGGCTGCCAGCCGGGGCGGATGCGCGGCGGGGTTGGAATAGCTGTCATAGGTCTGGAACATGCTCGCCTCTGGCTTTCTTGTGCTTGGGATATCAGGCGCGGGTCAGCGCCTCTTTCGCGCCGGGCAGGGTGCGGGCCAACCCGTCGGCCACCGCCTCGGCACTGCGGCGATGGTGAAAATCGGTGGCGACCCGCGCGCGCGAAGCCTGTGTCAACCGCAAGGCCCTGGCAGGATCCGCGCAGAGCCGCGCGATCTCGTCAGCCATGGCCTCGGGGTGCTCGGGTGGGACAAGGATAGCGTCGCGGCCCGATGTGATCAGCTCATGATTGCCGCCGACATCGGTGACGACGACCGGCATTTCCATTGCCATCGCCTCCATGATCGCTACGGAAATCCCTTCGTTCAGGCTGGCCAGCGCAAAGATATGGGCGTTCTCAAGCCCTTCGCGCACGCGATCCTCACTGACCGCGCCCAGCAGGGTGACTGCATCGCCCAACCCCTTGGCGGCGATCAGCGCATCAAGCTGGCGGTGATAGCCCGAACCACCCTGTTCGTCCTCGCCCGCGATTTCAAGCCGGGCGTCGATACCGCGGGCGCGTAGCAGGGCGACCGTCTCGATCAGGTGGTCATGCCCCTTGATTGCGTTAAGTCGTCCGCAGCTGAAGATGCGCACTGGCCCACCCGGAGCAGGGGGCTGCCATGGTCTGCGGCGCTTGATCTGGTCCAGATTGACCCCCATCGGCGCAATCAGGATGGTCGAGGGACGGTCCGCCCCGATATCGTGTTCGGCCACGCGGGCGAGCAGTTGTGAAATGATGGTGACGAACCGTGCATGCCGCCATTTCTGGCGCTGGTTCGGGCCGTAGCCCTCTAGCGTCGGGCCGTGCAGGGTCAGGCTGTAACCCGGCCCCCCCAGCCGTTCGGCGAACATGGCGATATTGGCGCTGTCGGCGCAGCTATGGACATGGATATGGCTCCAGCCCTGTTCGCGGGCAATGCGCTTGAGCCGCGCCCCCATGCCAAGCAGTGCGAGCATCCGCAGCCGTGCCTTCAGGCCGTGCGCCTCGGCCGTAAAGGCCGCGCCAAGGCCACGTGCCCAGCCCGAGGGGCCCGAGCGCAGGAATTCCGCGATCATGCCAAGACCTTCGGCCCCAAGCGGCATCAGATAGCGGGTACGCGCCTGCGCTTCGGCCGCCCAGCTGTGCGAGGCGACGGCGCGCGGCGGCGGTCGGGTCGAGACAAGGTCGGCCTCGACCCCCAGCGCTGCCAGCGCCTGCCGTTCGCGCCACAGAAAGATATGGGTCTGGCCCGGGAACTCGGGTATGAAAAATCCGATCTTCAACACGTCGAAGCCTCTTGGCCTGCGAGGCGAAAGCGGCCCCGGCCTGACCGAACTGGTCGCATGGGAGACCGGGGCAGATCAAGCAGCCGGAAAGGACAGGATTACCCCACCCGGCGCAGGTTCATCGCGCGCGCGCGCTTTCTGGGATCGGATTCGAACAGAGCGGCAAGCTGTTCGGTCATTGCCCCGGCCAGTTGTTCGGCATCGGTGATCGTGACCGCGCGTTCGTAATAACGGGTCACGTCGTGGCCGATACCGATGGCCAAAAGCTCAACCAGCTTCTTGCGTTCGATCATCGAGATCACGTCGCGCAGGTGCTTTTCAAGAAAGTTCGCCGGGTTGACCGACAGGGTCGAGTCATCGACCGGCGCACCATCCGAAATCACCATCAGGATCTTGCGTGCCTCGGACCGGCGGGACAGGCGACGATGCGCCCACTCCAGCGCCTCGCCGTCGATGTTTTCCTTCAGCAGTCCCTCTTTCATCATCAGACCAAGGTTCGGACGCACGCGCCGCCATGGCGCATCGGCGCCCTTGTAGATGATGTGGCGCAGGTCGTTCAGCCGTCCGGGTTGGGCGGGGCGACCGGCTGCCAGCCATTTTTCACGGCTTTGCCCACCTTTCCATGCACGGGTGGTAAAGCCAAGGATCTCGACCTTGACCTGAGTGCGCTCAAGCGTGCGGGCAAGGACGTCGGCGCAGATCGCGGCAATGCTGATCGGCCGGCCCCGCATCGAGCCCGAGTTGTCCAAAAGCAGCGTCACAACGGTGTCGCGGAATTCGGTGTCCTTTTCGATCTTAAAGGACAGGGGCGTCGTCGGGTTCGCCACCACCCGGGCAAGGCGTCCGGCGTCAAGCACGCCCTCTTCCTTATCAAACTCCCAGCTGCGGTTCTGCTGCGCCTGCAGGCGGCGCTGCAACTTGTTGGCCAGCCGCGAGACCGCGCCGCGCAAGGGTTCAAGCTGTTTGTCGAGATAGGCGCGCAGCCGCTCAAGCTCGGCCGGGTCGGCCAGATCCTCGGCGCGGATCTCTTCGTCGTATTCCTGAGTATAGACTTTGTAATCCGGGCTGGCCTCGCTGACCTGAGGCGGCAGGTCGGGCGGGGTTTCGGATTCCGAGATTTCGGCGTCGTCTACCAGCTCTTCATCGGACTGGTCGTCCATACTGACCTGAGCCTGACGCTCATCCTGCGTCTGGTCCTGGGTGCGCTCGGGGCTGGCTTCGGCCTCGTCGTCCTGGTTCTGGTCGCGGGACTGGTCGTTGCCTGCTTCCTCGTCCTGTTCGGCGTTCTCGTCGGCCTCATCCTCTTCCGGTTCGTCAGGGTCCTCACCCAGCTGGTCGCCATAGCCCAAGTCGGCGATGAGCTTGCGGGAAAGACGCGCAAAGGCGGCCTGATCGGGCAGTACCTCGCCGACGTGCCCCAATTCGCTGCCGGCCTGTTCCTCGATAAAGGGGCGCCACAGGTCCGCGACATGCTGCGCGGCCGGGGGCAGGGGGCGACCGGTTGCGATCTGGCGCAGGATATAGCCCGCCGCGACGGCCAAAGGCGCATCGGCCGGGGCCTTGATCTGGCCATAGCCCTTGCGCTCGGCCTCTTGCCCCAGCTTGGCGTCGATATTGGACAGCGCGCCCGGCATGTCGCGCGCGCCCAATGCCTCGCAGCGCACCGTTTCCATCGCCTCATAGAGGTCGCGCGCCATCGGTCCGGCGGGGGCGTATTTCGCGTGGGTTGCGGGATCGTGGTGACGCAGTTTCATCGCCAGTGCATCGGCGGTACCACGCGCCAGCAATACCTCGTCCCGGGTCATGCGGCGGCTGACCTGAGGCAGGCGCATCGTGTCGCCTGCCACCCCCGCAGGATCGGCGGTGAAGGTCACGTTCAGCTCGCGCTCTTCGGCAAGGGCGCGGGTGGCCTCGGTCAGGGCCTTCTTGAACGGATCGGCGGGGTTGTCGGATTTTTTCATCGGATGTTCCAGAAACCTGCTTTGGCCGCCATCACAGCATATCCCCTGCCGCCAGCAATGAAAGGCGGGAAGGGACAGCTTTCATTTCACGCAGGCCCTTGGCCGCAGGGCCCAGGGGCCCGTGCGGCACTGGTCCTGTGGTCCGCAAGCGGTCCTTGGGCGGGGGGTTGCAAAGGGGCCGTTTGGGTTCGGGCAGGATGGCCGGACATTCCCGCTACGTTCCTGCCCGGCGTTTCCCGGAGCAGGGCCGTGGCGGAAAAGCCTGTCGCCCGCCGCATCACCCGGCCTTGACTGCCGCGCTTTCCGGCAGTTCCTCGTCGAACAGGCGCTGGTAGAACTCGGCCACCGTCTGGCGCTCGAGTTCGTCGCATTTGTTGAGGAAGGTCAGCCGGAAAGCATAGCCCACATTGTCGCCAAAGATGCGCGCGTTCTGCGCCCAGGAAATCACCGTGCGCGGGCTCATCACCGTCGACAGGTCGCCCTGCATGAAGGCCGTCCGCGTCAGGTCGGCCAGCGCGACCATCTGGCTGATCTGCTTGCGGCCCTTTTCGGTGTTGTATGTCGGGTTCTTGGCCAGAACGATCGCGGCCTCGGCGTCGTGGCTGAGATAGTTCAGCGTCGTCACGAGGTTCCAGCGGTCCATCTGGCCCTGGTTGATCTGCTGGGTGCCGTGATAAAGGCCGGTCGTGTCGCCCAGACCCACCGTGTTTGCCGTGGCAAACAGGCGGAAATAGGGGTTCGGTGTGATGACCTCGTTCTGGTCAAGCAGCGTCAGCTTGCCATCCGCCTCCAGCACGCGCTGGATAACGAACATCACATCGGCGCGGCCTGCGTCGTATTCGTCAAAGACGATGGCGGTCGGGTTGCGCAGCGCCCAGGGCAGAATGCCTTCGTGAAAAACGGTGACCTGCTTGCCATCGACCAGCTTGATCGCGTCCTTGCCGATCAGGTCGATCCGGCTGACGTGGCTGTCAAGGTTCACGCGCACGCAAGGCCAGTTCAGCCGTGCCGCCACCTGCTCGATATGGGTCGATTTGCCGGTGCCGTGATAGCCTTGGATCATGACCCGGCGGTTGTAGGCAAAGCCGGCCAGGATCGCCAGGGTCGTGTCGGGGTCGAACTTGTAGGTCGGGTCGACATCGGGCACGCGGTCGGATCGTTCGGCAAAGCCCTTGATCTTCATGTCGCTGTCTAGGCCGAAGACCTCGCGCAGGTCGATGTCCTCGGTCGGTTTCGCGTTCTGATCAAGCATTGGGCGGCCCTTTCGATTCTTCTGTGCTTGATGAATGATTCCCCGCGCAGGTGCAAGCCGGACAAGGGCTTAAGGGTGAATTGCGCACAAGTGCGGCGCCCCGTAAGCTGTCCCTCCGGAAAGCTGGAACAGGACGGGTTGCATGAGCGGATTGCTGGCGCTGCTGGATGACGTCGCGGGGATCGCCAAGATCGCCGCTGCCTCGATCGACGATGTGGCCGGTCAGGCGGTCAAGGCGGGCAGCAAGGCCGCCGGAGCGGTGATCGACGACGCGGCGGTGACACCGAAATACGTGCACGGCTTTTCCGCCGCGCGCGAAGTGCCGATCGTGATGAAGATTGCGCGCGGATCACTGTTCAACAAGCTGGTGATCCTGCTGCCGATTGCGCTGTTGTTGTCGGCCTTTGCGCCATGGGCAATCTCGCCCCTGCTGATGATCGGCGGCGCGTATCTGTGCTTTGAGGGGGCTGAAAAGATCGTTCACGCCCTTGGCCGTCACGGGGCCGGGGACGCGCATCTTGCCGTCACCGAGGGCGGCGGCGCCGGTCTGGAAGAAGAGCGGGTGCGCGGCGCGATCAAGACTGATTTCATCCTGTCGGCCGAGATCATGACCATTGCCCTTGCCGCCATCCCGAACGGAGACCCGATCTGGATGAAGGCGCTGATTCTTGCCATGGTTGCCGTGGGCATCACGCTGGCTGTCTATGGTTTCGTCGCGCTGATCGTTAAGGCGGATGATTTCGGCCTGCACCTGAATGAGCGGGGTGGTGCCTTGGGTGCGCTGGGGCGCGGCATCGTCCATGTCATGCCGGGTTTCATGAAGGCTCTGACCATCGTCGGCACTGCCGCGATGATCTGGGTCGGCGGCCAGATCGTCATTCACGGGCTGCATGAGCTGGGCCAGCACCAGCCCTATGAATGGATCCATCGCATGGCCGAGGCCGCTGCCCATGCCGCCCCAGCCGCGCCGGGCCTTGTCGGCTGGGTCACCACGGCCTTTTTCGATGGCGTCTTCGGCGTCATTCTGGGGCTGATCCTTATTCCCGTCGCGCATTACCTCGTTACCCCGGTGATCGAGGCGGTCAGGCGCGCGCTTGGCGCCTGACCTCTCTGGCTTGCTCTTGTCTGGGTCACGGGTCTATTTCCGTGCAATGCCAATTCAGGAGGACTGCCATGCCGATTCCCGCCCCGGCGCTTGAGGCGCTTTCCGCGCTTTTGGGCGCGCGTCTGTCCACCAGCGGTGCCGACCGCGATCTGCATGCCCAGTCCGAGACTTTTCACCGCGCGCCGCCCCCTGATGCCGTAGCATGGCCGCTGTCGACCGGCGAGGTCTCGCGCATCGCTGCGATCTGCCGTGCCCATCACGTGCCGATGATCGGCTGGGGCACCGGAACCTCGCTTGAGGGGCAGGCGCTGGCTCCGCAAGGGGGACTGGTGATCGACCTGTCCAAGATGGATCGGGTGCTGGAAATCCGGGCCGAGGACATGCAGGTTTCGGTTCAGCCCGGCTGCACGCGTGAGGCGCTGAACACCGAACTGCGCGCGACGGGGCTGTTCTTTCCGGTCGATCCCGGCGCCAACGCCTCGCTGGGCGGGATGGCCGCGACGCGGGCCTCGGGCACCACGGCGGTGCGCTATGGCACCATGCGCGACAACGTGCTGGGGCTTGAGGTGGTGCTGGCCGACGGGCAGGTGATCCGCACCGGCACCCGGGCGGCGAAATCCAGCGCGGGTTATGATCTGACGGCGCTGTTTGTCGGCTCGGAAGGTACGTTGGGGATCATCACTGAACTGACGCTGCGCCTGCATGGCCAGCCCGAAGAGGTCGCCGCGGCGGTCTGTGGTTTCCCGACGCTGGAACAGGCGGTGGAATGCGTCACTGCAACGATCCAGTCCGGCATCCCGATGGCGCGGATCGAGTTCGTTGATGCCGATGTCGTACGTGCCTTCAACAATGTTTCCGGCGCGCAGATGCACGAAGGGCCGCATTTGATGGTCGAGTTTCACGGCTCTCCGGCCTCGGTCAAGGGCGATGCCGAGGCTTTTGGCGCGCTGGCGGCCGAATTCGGCGGTACCGGCTTTGACTGGGCAACCACGCCCGAGGCACGCGCCGCGCTGTGGAAGATGCGGCATAACACCTATCGTTCCTGTCTTGCCTTGCGTCCGGGGGCAACTGCGGTTGTGACCGACGTTTGCGTGCCAATGTCGCATCTGCCTGCTGCCGTGGCTGCGGCGGCCGAGGATATCCGCGCCGAGGGTCTGCTTGGTCCCATCGTCGGCCATGTCGGCGACGGCAATTTCCACGCCCAGATCCTTGTGATGCCGGGTGATGAGGCCGAACTGGCGGCCGCGAAACGCGTTGCTACCCGCATGGCCGAGCGCGCGATCGGGGTCGGTGGGACCATCACCGGCGAGCATGGTGTCGGTATCGGCAAAAAGCCCCTGATGCCCGCCCAGCACGGCCCGGCCATCGCTGTCATGGCGGCAATCAAGCAGGCGCTTGACCCCGAGGGCGTGCTGAACCCCGGCAAGCTGGTTCCGCAGATGGGTTAAGGGCGCTGCCCCAAGCCAGCTGCAAGGGAGGCGCTGATGCCCATGCCATGGACCTATCGCCATGCCTCGAAAGAGTGGCGGGCGATTCTGGACGATCTGAAGGATCGGATGGACCTCGTCTCGGATAACAGCGCCTATACGGCGCTGGATGGGGTCCTGCAGGTCTTTCGTCGGCGACTCACTGCGCAGCAGGGTCTGGATTTTGCCTCGGTCCTGCCAGCGATTCCCCGCGCGATCTTTGTCGCGGGCTGGCGGCCAGAGGCGGAACCGCTCCCCTTTGCCGACCGTGCGACGATGACGCGCGAGGCGCAGCAGGTCCGGCCGCATCACAACCTGACGCCCGATAGCGCCATCGAGGCGGTGGCATGGACCCTGCGCCGTTATGTGAATGCGGCCGATTTTCAGCGGGCTCTGGACCAGTTGCCGCCGGGTGCGGCAGGGTTCTGGCATGTTGATGACCCCGAAGGGGCCCGGCCGAGGATCTTTTGATGCGCGGGGCTTGTGTGCGTGCAGCGATGCAGATCGGCCACAATGTGCCTGACAAACTCGTGACCGTCACGCCATCGTGACAGAGCCTCGCGCCTTTGCGATAAGGGCAGGGAAGCGCCGGTCACAGGCGCAAAGACATGGCGCGCGACAGCGCGCGGGGCGCGAGGGCAGAAATGAAGCTTTTGAGCAAGTTGTTGACGGTTCTGATGCTGGTGGCGCTGGCGTCCTGTGGACGTGGTCCGTCCAGCGGCCCGGCCGTGATGGCAGGACAGGGGCGCGGACCGCAATTCGGTGATACCGCACCGCATCCCTGGGTGGGTGGGCATCCCTATGACCATCTGGTGCATGGCATCGATATTTCCCGCTATCAGGGCGATATCGACTGGGGCCGCGTCCGTGGCTCGGGCGTCAGCTTTGCCTTTATCAAGGCGACCGAAGGCGGCGATCATGCCGACCCGAATTTCCGCCGCTATTGGTATGAGGCCGCGCAGGCCCGGATTCCGCGCGGCGCCTACCACTACTTCTACTTCTGCCGCTCGGGTGCGGAACAGGCGGCGTGGTTCATCGCCAACGTGCCGAGAGAGCGTGGCGCCATGCCGCCGGTGGTGGATCTGGAGTGGACCCCCTCGAAAACCTGCCCGCGCCGCCCGCCAAGCGATGAGGTTCTGCGCGAGGCCCGGATTTTCAAGGATATCCTGCACCGCCATTACGGCCAGCGGCCGATCATCTACACGACGGTCGATTTCTATCGTGACAACAACCTGGCCTCATGGTCCGAAGAGTTCTGGCTGCGCTCGGTCGCGGGACATCCGCGTCTGGTCTATCCCGGCCAGCGCTACACCTTCTGGCAATATACCGGGACCGGGGTTGTGCCGGGCATTCGCGGGAATGTCGATCTGAACGTCTTTGCGGGTTCGCCCGCGCAGTGGCGGAAATGGCTGAACCTGCGGCTGCAGTAAACCGAGGCCTGCTTTGGGCCGAGTTTCTGGCGCTCTATTTCGGGGCGCCGCTGGTTATCGCGTTGTTCATGCCCGGGCGCCTGCTGTTTCAGGCGCTCGCGGTGTTCAGCATTGCGGGGCTTTTGCTGCTGTGGCGGACCGGCGGCTTTCACTGGCGCGGCCTTGTCCATGGATGGGGCAGCCTGCCATGGGGCGGGATCGGCCTTGTTGCGCTGGTCACGCTGATCGTCAGCGTGGCGATATTGTGGGTGACCAGCCCCGAGTCGATCTTTCGCCTCATATGGTTGCGTCCCCATGTTCTGCTGATGATCTGGTGCCTTTACCCGCTGGTGTCGGCTTTGCCGCAAGAGCTGATCTTTCGCCCGCTGTTCTTTCACCGCTACGGCGCGCTTTTGCCGTCGGGGCAGGCGGCGATCATTCTGAACGCGGCGGTCTTTTCCTTTGCCCATCTGATGTACTGGTCGTGGGTGGTGGCGATCCTGACCTTTCTGGGGGGCTGGGTCTTTGCCTATGCCTATGTCCGACGCGGCTTTCCGGCGGCCTGGGTGCTGCATGCGGTGGCCGGGAATGTGCTCTTTGCGGTCGGAATGGGGGTATATTTCTACTCTGGCAACGTGGTGCGGCCATTCTGATTGCTTGACTTCCCCCGCGTGGCGCGGTTGATGCATCGCCGACACGCAAGGGGAAGAATGATGAGCGTCTATCGCAGCCATACCTGCGGCGAGCTGACCGCCGCTGCCGCCGGAAACGAGGTTCGTTTGTCCGGTTGGGTCCACCGGGTCCGCGACCACGGGGGCGTCCTGTTCATCGACCTGCGCGACCATTACGGCATCACCCAGGTGATTGCCGACAGCGACTCGCCCGCTTTTGCGGCGCTTGAGCGGCTGCGGGCCGAGACGGTCATCCGCATCGACGGCAAGGTCAAGCTGCGCGATCCCTCGCTCGTCAACCCCAGGCTTCCCACCGGCGAGGTCGAGGTCTATGCCACCGCGATGGAGGTTCTGGGCCCGGCCGAGGATCTGCCGCTGCCGGTGTTCGGCGATCAGGAATACCCCGAGGAAACGCGCCTGGCGTATCGCTTTCTCGATCTGCGCCGCGACAGCCTGCACAATAACATCATGCTGCGTTCGCGCGTCATCAAATGGCTGCGCGATGCGATGTGGGATGCAGGGTTCACCGAGTTCCAGACGCCGATCATCACCGCATCGTCGCCCGAGGGCGCGCGCGACTTCCTCGTGCCCTCGCGTCTGCATCCGGGCAAGTTCTACGCCCTGCCGCAGGCCCCGCAGCAGTTCAAACAGCTGATTATGGTCGCAGGCTTTGACAGATACTTCCAGATCGCGCCCTGCTTCCGCGACGAAGACCCGCGTGCTGACCGCTCGCCCACCGATTTCTATCAGCTGGACGTCGAGATGTCCTTTGTCGAGCAGGAGGACGTCTTTAACGCCGTTCAGCCGGTCATTCAGGGGCTGTTCGAGACCTTTGGCGGCGGTCGTCGTGTCGATTCTGACTGGCCGCGCATTCCTTATGCCGAGGCGATGCTGAAATATGGCTCCGACAAGCCTGACCTGCGCAACCCCATCGAGATGCAGGTGGTCAGCGAACATTTCCGCGGCTCGGGCTTTGGTATCTTTGCCAAACTGCTTGAACAGGACGGCACCGAGGTCCGCGCCATTCCCGCACCCGGCGGCGGGTCGCGTAAATTTGCCGACCGCATGAACGCCTATGCCCAGCAGCAGGGCCTGCCCGGCATGGGTTACATTTTCTGGCGCAAGGCCGATGACGGCTCGACCGAGGCGGCTGGCCCCATCGCCAAGGCGCTGGGTCATGAGCGGACCGAGGCGATCCGCGAGCAGCTGGGGCTGGGCGAAGGCGATGCCGTCTTTTTCCTGGGCGGCCGACCCGAGACCTTTGAAGCTGTCGCAGGCCGCGCCCGCAACGAGATTGGCCGCGAACTGGGCCTGATTGATGAGAACCAGTTCAAATTCGCCTGGATCGTCGACTTTCCGATGTATGAGAAGGGCGAGGACGGCAAGATCGACTTCAGCCACAACCCCTTCTCGATGCCGCAGGGCGGGCTTGATGCGCTTGATGGCGATCCGCTGGAGGTCAAGGGTTATCAATATGACCTTGCCTGCAACGGCTATGAGCTGATCTCGGGCGCGATCCGTAACCATCGTCCTGAAATCATGTTCCGCGCCTTTGAGCTGGCCGGCTATGGCCGGGATGAGGTCGAGCGGCGCTTTGGCGGCATGGTCAAGGCGTTCCGTTATGGCGCTCCTCCGCACGGTGGCTGCGCGGCGGGCATCGACCGGATCGTGATGCTGCTGGCGGATGAGGTGAACATCCGTGAGGTCATCATGTTCCCGATGAACCAGCGGGCCGAAGACCTGATGATGGGCGCACCAAGCGAGCCTGCGAACGAGCAATTGCGCGAACTGCGCCTGCGTGTCCTGCCTCGCGAATGATCCCTTGCCATGCGGCATCGGCGGGCCTTTGCCGCGATGCCGCATGCTGAAGAAAGCGTGAACTGACCTTAGCCCGCGATCATGCGATACATCCGCGCAGGGGGTGTTTCCCTGGCAAGGATGTGTGCATGAGCTTTGGTTTTCCCGAGCTGGCGGCGATCCGTCTGGGCTTTGGTCTGTCGCCGCTGACCCCTCCGCCCGCTGACGCCGAGACGGTGCTGGCCAGCGTTGCGCGCTCCGGTCCCGACCCCGCGGCGATGACTACTGCCGAAGCAAGCCAGATCGCGCTGAGCTTTCGCGCCGGTGTTGTCGCCCGGCGCAGCGGCAAGCCTGAACCGCCCGGTTCTAAGGAAGCTGAACAGCAACTTGCCTCCATGCCGATCGAGGATTTGCGGCGGCGGGTGGTCCGCGCGGTCGATGATCCGGTCGGCTTTGGCGAAAGGCTGGTACAGTTCTGGAGTGACCATTTTACTGTACGCGCCATCAATCGGGTGCATTACGGTCTTTCCATGACCTTTCAGGACGAGGCGATCCGTCCTTATGTGAACGGCCGGTTCGAGGACATGTTCTTTGCCGCCGACACCCATCCGATGATGCTGGTCTATCTGGATCAGATCTCCAGCCGGGGGCCGAACTCGGTTCTGGCCAAGCGCCGGCCCGAGCGTCACCTTGGCCTGAACGAGAACCTTGCACGCGAGGCGCTTGAGCTGCACTCGATGGGGGTCAGCGCCGGCTATGAGCAAAAGGACGTGCGTGAACTGGCCGAGCTGTTGACCGGGCTTAGCTTTTCGCACAAAGGCGGCTTTGCTTTTCAGCAGGCCTGGGTCGAGCCTGGGGCCGAAACGGTGCTGGGCAAAAGCTATGGCGGCGGCCGGCGCGGCGGGCTGGACGATATCCGCGCCGCCTTTCGCGATATCGCCCGCCGGCCTGAGACCGCGCAATATCTGTCGCGCAAGCTGGCGGTGCATTTCGTTTCGGACGACCCCTCCGAAGATCTGGTCGAGGCGATGGCGGCAACCTGGCGCGCGACCGGGGGCGATCTGCCGCAGGTCTATCGCGTGCTCGTCACCCACCCGGATCTGGCCTCGAATCTGCGCAAGAAGGTGCGTCAGCCTTTTGACTATTGCGTGGCAGGGCTGCGGGCGCTTGGGGTGCGGGGCAAAGATCTGGCCGCCCTTGATCGAAAGGTCTTCAACCGCGCAGTCTGGGAGCCGATCCGTTCCATGGGGCAACCATGGTGGCAGGCCAAAGGGCCGGACGGCTGGCCTGAAGAGGTCGAGGCATGGATCGCGCCGCAGACGCTGGCCGCCCGCATCAACTGGTCGTTGCAGGTTCCGCGCATGCTGCTGAAAGAGCTGCCGGATCCGCGCGAAATGCTGGTTTCGGCCTTTGGCGGGACCCAGTCGGCAGAGCTTGCCTGGGCGGTGCCCAAGGCCGAATCCGCAGCCGAGGGTGTGGCGCTGATCCTCGCCTCGGGCGATTTCAACCGGCGATAGGAGGGGGCGGATGCTGAAAATGGATCGACGCCTGTTTCTGAAGGGAACGGCGCTGCTTGGCTGCTCGGCTGCGGCGCATCCGCTGATGAACTCGATCACCTTCGCGGCGCTGCCCGGCGATAACCGGCTGGTGGTTATTATCCTGCGCGGCGCCATGGACGGGCTGGATGCGATCCAGCCTTATGGTGATCCGATGCTGCGCAAGCTGCGCCGCAATCTTTCGGTTGGCCCAGATAATGGCGCGCTGGACCTGGACGGGTTCTATGCGCTGCACCCGCGGCTAGAACCGCTGCTGCCTCTTTGGCAAAAAGGGGAGCTTGCCTTTGCTCATGCGGTTTCGACCCCCTATCGCGACAAACGCAGCCATTTTGACGGTCAGGACGTGCTGGAGGCCGGGACCGGCAATGACCTGCCGGTGGATCGTCAGGTGGGCGGATGGCTGAACCGGATGCTGCAGGTGATGCCCGGAACCAGTGCCGAGACGGCCTATTCCGTGGGTGTCGAGCAGATGAAGATCCTGACCGGCAAGGCCGCACATCTTAGCTGGGCACCTCAAGCATCGCTGACGCTTTCGCCGCAGGCGCAGATGCTGCTTGAGCATGTCTATCACGATGATCCGCTGTTCCGGGATGCGGCCCAGGGGGCGATGCAGATCAGCGGCGAGGTTTCGGATATCGGCAAGATGCGCGGCCCGACGGCGGATGCTCAGGCGCTGGCCGCCTTTACCGCCAGCCGGCTGAACGCTGAAAGCCGGATCGCCGCTTTTTCGATCCCGGGCTGGGACAGTCACGCCAGCCAGTCCGCTGTTCTGGGCCGGGCACTTGACCGGCTGGCGGCTGCGATCCTGAAACTGCGCGAGGGGCTGGGGCCGAACTGGCAGAGCACCGCCGTTCTGGCTATGACCGAGTTTGGCCGCACCGCGCGCGAGAACGGGTCGGGTGGCACCGATCATGGCACGGGCGGCGCGCTGCTGATGGCCGGTGGAGCCATCCGGGGCGGTCACGCCTTTGGCGACTGGCCGGGGCTGGGCGAGGGTCAGCTTTACGCCGGGCGTGACCTCATGCCGACCCGGGACATTCGCGCCTATGCCGCTTGGGCAATGCACGGGCTTTTCGGGATCGAGCGTGACAAGCTGGAACGCACCATCTTTCCCGGGCTTGAACTGGGCAGCGATCCGGGGATGCTGGCCTGAGCCTGTGAGGGAGCTTAGCCCATGCCTGATGATTCCCCGAGCAATCCGCGCCAGCCGGTCGATGGACGGTCTGACGTTTCCGCCTCTTTGGCACCGCCCGGCTCTCATGCGGCGGTTGTTGCTGATCCCGGCACCAAAGCCGGCCAGCGTCAGGCACCGCGCCCGGTCGGACCAGCCGTTCCCGACTTTACCCCGCCGCCTGCACCCGGACCCGCAATGATCGAGGGGCGCTATGTCCAGCTTGAGCGTCTTGATCCCGACCGCCACGCTGACGGGTTGTTTGCTGCCAACCAGGGGCATGACTGGGTATGGGACTATATGGGCTATGGCCCGTTTGCCGATCTTGACGCCTATCGCGGCTGGCAGGCCGAAATGGCTGTCAGGCAGGACCCGTTCCTATATGCCCTGCGTGAGCGGTCGGGGAACGGTATCGGCGGCCTTGCCGCGTTTCTGCGTATCGACAGGGCCAATGGCGTGATCGAAATCGGCCATATCCAGATCTCTCCTGCGATGCAGCGCACCCCCGCGGTGACCGAGGCGATCTCGTTGATGATTGGATGGGCCTTTGACGCCGGCTATCGTCGGGTTGAGTGGAAATGTGATGCGCTGAATGCTCCTTCCCGCCGCGCGGCTCTGCGCTATGGCTTTACCTATGAAGGGGTCTTTCGCCAGCATATGGTTACCAAAGGCCGCAATCGTGACACCGCCTGGTTCGCCATTATCAATCATGACTGGCCACGATTGGCCCGCGCGCATCAGGCATGGCTGCACCCCGGGAATTTTGACGCCCAAGGCAGGCAGCGTCAAAGCCTTGCCGTGCTGACCGGGCCGTAGACGGTCAGGATATCCGCGCCTCGGCCAGCCGGTCCTGCACAAGGCCGCTGATACGTGCCAGATCGGTGGCGAGTGCCTGTCCCTGCGCGTGGCCGCGCGCGAGTGCGGTCGCCGCATCCTCGAGCATCCGGTCATGGGCGGAACGCGCCACCCCCGCCAGAAACCGTGCGATATAGTCGATGGCGGCGGTGTCACCGGCGCGGGCCAGCACATCGGCGACATGGGTCAGATCCTCGCGCAGCGCCTGTGCATCGGCTGCAATCACTTCGTTTGGGAGTGAGCGCAGCTCCTGCGGCTGTGCCTCGGGCGGCAGGGCAGCAAGAATCGCCTGCTGGAACACCGCGAGATTCTCGATCGGCTTCGCCAGAAAGCCGTCGGCACCGGCGCGGAGCGCAGCTTCGCGGTTCTGAGGGTCGCCCGAAATGCCGAGGACCACTGGTACCTTTTGTGTGCTGTGGCTGATGGTGGCGATCATGTCTGCGCCGTCACCATCGGGCAGACCCATGTCAATGATGACTACATCGGGGCGATAGGTTTGCAGATGTCGCAGGGCCGAACGGATGCTGTCGGCCCGACGAATACGAGCGCCGGAGCGCAGGCAGAGCAAGCGCATCGCTTCGCAGGCGACACGCGAATCCTCGACCACCAGTACGGTGAGACCGTTCAACGGTCGGTTGGGCGTGGCGGCGCGCCAGGGAGAGATTTCGTGCACGCCAATCAGTTCCTGTTCGATCATCGCAAAAATCCTGACTGGAAAGCTCCTTCTGGTCCGAAGATGGGCCGATTCGCTTAAGATGCAGTTAACGACGCCTTGTTTTCCTTTCCCCCGCCGCCTCATGGGCCTAGAAGGGCGCAAATGACGGAGGAAGTGATGATCGGACGCCTGAACCATGTCGCCATCGCCGTGCCTGACCTGCAGGCCGCAGCCGCGCAATACGCCAACACTCTGGGTGCCAAGGTCGGCGCACCGCAGGACGAGCCGGATCATGGCGTGACCGTCGTTTTCATCGAATTGCCGAATACCAAGATCGAGCTGCTTTACCCTTTGGGCGGGAACAGTCCGATCAGGGGGTTTTTGGAAAAGAACCCTTCGGGCGGCATCCATCATATGTGCTTTGAGGTCGAGGATATCCTTGCCGCGCGTGATCGGCTCAGGGCCGAAGGCGCGCGCGTTCTGGGTGACGGAGAGCCCAAGACCGGCGCCCATGGCAAGCCGGTGCTGTTCCTGCATCCCAAGGATTTCAACGGCTGCCTGATCGAACTGGAGCAAGTCTGATGAGTCTGACCGGGGGCATCGTTCTTTATGCCGTATTGTGGTTTTTGGTGCTGTTCGTGCTCTTGCCCTTTGGCCAGCAGAGTCAGGCTGATGTCGGGCAGGTAACGCCCGGCACCCCCGCCGGCGCCCCCCATGAACCCAAGCTGAAGAAAAAGGCGCTGTGGGCGACGATAATCGCGACGCTGATCTGGGCTGCGATCGCTTATGTCATCATCGCCGGGGTGATCACCCGCGCAGATCTGGACGCCTGGACGCGCTGAGATGATAGAGGTGGGTAAAACCCGCCGCCGCCAGCACTGGAACAACGATATTCAGCAGTGGCACGGTTAACAGCGCCGCAATCAGTACCCCCAGCGCCGTTGCCTGCGGGGTCAGTCTGCGACGCAGTGCCGTTGCCTGCGGCTCGTGCAGATGACGGCGCGCCGCCATCTGAAAGAACTCACGGCCCAGAAGCCAGCCGTTGCCGCCATAATACAGCACCGAAGCCAGTGGCCCGAGGAATGGCGTGAGCACCAGCGTCACAAGCGTGACGAGGATCACCGCCCCCATAACCGCAAGCGATTCCAACAGCCCGTCCCAGAAATCGACCGGCAGACCGCGGGCGGCAGGGTAATGGGTTTCCTCGACCGCTTCTGAGACCCGCTCAGCGAAAAGGCCCGAAAAGCCTGCTGCCACCGGGGCCATCAGGAATATGCTCATGATCGGGAAAAGCAGCAGGGAGCTCCATGACAAGGCAGGAGCCAGCGGTACCGCCCCGATCCAGGGCAGGCTGATCTGTTCGGGCGCAAAGATGCGGATCGCCCAAAAGGTTCCGGCCTGCAGCGCCACAAACAGCGCAAGCGTCAATCCAACCCCCAGCAGCACAACGCCAAAGATGCGCGGCCGCATCAGGTCGCTCCAGGCGAGGAAAAGTGCGCGCAGCACCATCAAAGAAAGCTCGTCCTGGCAGCCACATCCGGGCGCGGGCGGTCAGGCGGGGCGGACCCGCGCCGGCCGATGTGGATCAGGCCGGCCACACGCTCATTCTCGGCAAGGCCCAGATGCTCGCGGGCAAAGTCGGGATCAGTCGCCGGCCCGGTCAGCCATGCAGCGCCATAGCCCGCCGCAAGGCTTGCGTTCAGCAGTTGCAGGCAGACCGCCCCGGCTGAAAGAAACTGCTCCCATTCCGGGATTTTTGGGCTTTCGACCGGGGCCGAAACCACCGCCACGATCAGCGGAGAGCCAAAGGCCGAGCGCGCCTTTTCCGCCGCAGCCTCATCGCCGCCTTTGGCCAGCACATGCTCGGCCACCAGAGGGGCCAGGCGATCCAGCGTCTCGCGCCCAAGGACGATAAAGCGCCAGGGCTCAAGCTTGCCATGGTCGGGCACGCGTGCTGCGATCTCCAACAGCGCCAACAGCTCATCACGCGCGGGCGCAGGGCCGGTCAGCAGCTTGGGCGGATGCGAGCGGCGGCTGCGCAGGAAGGCGAGGGTGGCAGGGTCAGAATATTGCATCGGGCTCTCGTCTGTTTCGCGCGGGTCAGATCCTGAGATAGCCACAGCGATGGGCCGATGCCAGACGGCATTGCCTTTTTCCTCGTCTGCGGGTTCAACGGGACCATGACCGATCTGAGCCACCTTGCCCAACCGGGGACCCAAATCGCGGTGCGCGTCACGCCGCGTGCCTCGCGCAATGCGGTGATCCTGGACGGAGAGGCGATCCGCATCACCGTCACCACCGTGCCCGAGGACGGCAAGGCCAATGCCGCTGTGGTCAAGCTGCTGGCCAAGGCGTTGGGCGTGGCTAAATCGCGGCTGGTGCTGGTGCGTGGGGCAACCGGCCGCGACAAGATATTTCGCCTCGATTAGCCGCGCTGCAGCCGGTAATTCCCCTCGGGCAGGTTCAGCGCGGCGCGCAATTCCTCAAGCTGCTCGATGGTCATGACGATCTGGGCAAGCTCTCCGGTGTCGGGGTCGAACTGCTCGATCACCACCCGGTCTTCGAAACTCTGGATGACCACATCTTCGTTAAGGGGGCGAGAGCCTGCCTCTTCCTCTGGCAGCTCGTCGATCAGGGTGATGACGGTGGCGTCGAAATCATGTTCGATGGTGAACATAGGGTACCCTTCTCGTTCAGCGTTTCTCAACAATCGCGTGATATTTATGCCCAGGCAACCCCGGGGCTTGGCTACCGGCGATTGGCACGGCTAGAGTGGTGCGAAATGTGATTATGAGGCAGGGCAGACGGATGATAAAGGCGTGGCAGGGGGTCGCGGCAATCGTACTGGTGCTGGCTGGTTGCGTCGCCGCACCTGTGGTGCCGCCCGGTGCGCCGGGCGCTTCGGGATCACAGCCCGCGATCACGCCCGCGCCAGCGACGGCACCCAATGCCTCGGCCTCGGCCCGCGCCTTTGTTTCGGTCATCAGCCGTATGGAGCCTGCGGTCGAACGTGAATGCGTCCAGCGCCGCACCCAGCCGATCAACTGCGATTTTCAGTTTGTCGTCGATGACCGTTCGGGGCTAGAGCCGAACGCCTTCCAGACCGTCGATTCGACCGGACGGCCGATCATAGGCTTTACCCTGTCGCTGATCGGTGAGGCGCGGAACGCGGATGAACTGGCCTTTGTCATCGGACATGAGGCCAGCCACCACATCCTTGGTCATATCAACCGCAAGACCAGTGCGGCGACGGTGGGGGCGGTAATTCTTGGTGGGCTTGCCAGCGCCTATGGTGGCGATGACAACGTTATCCGCACGGCGCAGGATTTCGGCGCGCAATTCGGCGCCCGCTACTATTCCAAGGAATGGGAATTAGAGGCTGACTACCTTGGTGCGATCATCGCACTGAATGCAGGCTTTGACCCTGAACATGGTGCCCAGTTCTTTGCCCGCATTCCCGATCCGGGGGACAAGATTTTAGGCACCCACCCGTCGCGCGCGGCCCGAATGTCGCAAGTTGCCCGGGCCGTGGCCGATCATCGCGCTGGCCGGGTGCGTTGACCGGCCGGCGCCGCAACTATGATCTCATGTAATTTTGTATTGGAAAATTGACGATTTGCTCAGAGATATGAAGGGCTGTCGTCATTATTGCGCAGGTGATCTGCTGAAAAGACACAAGCCCTTGGCAAAAGAGCCCCTAAACTGGTGGTTCTGCGAGAATTTGCTTTCGTGAGCGAGAAATTGCCCATAGGCTCCTGCGCAGTTGAGTCCCCTCCTTTCTGTCGGGCAGGGTTCGTTGAGGAGTTTTCATGATTGGTGTTATTCTGTGGAGCAGCCCGACGAGAGAAAAGGCCGTGATCTGGTGCGAGGACCACGGTGCCTTGGCCTATTTGCAGGGCAAAGAGAATCTGGTCATTCCGGCCGAATGGCCCGAAGCAGGCGATCTGGTCGAGCTTGAGGTTGATGAGGTGGCCGATCTGCGCCACGCCCGTGCGGTCAGCCTGGTCGCTGGCAATCGCCGCTGCGAGTTGCCTGCTCTTTTGCGTGAGATGAGCGAAAAGACGGTTCCTGCCCGTCCTGTTCTGCGGGTGATTGCCGGGACAGATGGAGAAGGGCTGAAAGAGCGGCCGCTAAAGGTTGCAGCCGCTCACTGACAGGATCGGGGATCAGGCGCCGCGCGCAAGCGCGGCCACCCCGGTGCGGGCCTGATCTGACAGGCCCAGAGGGCGCATCAACTCGGCAAAGGCATCCAGCTTTTCAGGCGTGCCGGTGATCTCGAAAACAAAGCTCTCCAGCGTCGAATCAACGACGCTGGCGCGAAAGATTTCGGCGATGCGCAGCGCCTCGACGCGCTTGTCGCCCTTGCTCGTGACCTTGAAAAGGCCCAGCTCACGTTCGACGCTGGGGCCTTCGACGGTCAGGTCGTGGACTTCGTGGACAGGGACGATGCGGCCCAGTTGCGCCTTGATCTGTTCGATCACTGCCGGGGTGCCGCGCGTTACAATGGTGATGCGCGAGCGGTGGCCAAGGTGATCAACCTCGGCCACGGTCAGGCTGTCGATGTTGTAGCCACGGCCCGAGAACAGGCCGATAACACGTGCCAGGACGCCCGGTTCGTTCTCGACCAACACGGCAAGGGTGTGGCTTTCGATCACCTGAGTGTTCGGGTCGCGCAGGTCATAGGCCGAATGGCTCGATGCGCCCTTCTGGATGTTTAGTGCCGCCATTTTCTTCTCCCAAACCTCAGACCAGCGCCGCGCCGGCGCCGGTGATGGCGCCTTCGGTTGAAGCTTCGCCCAAGAGCATTTCGTTATGCGGCTTGCCCGAAGGGATCATCGGGAAGCAGTTCTCGTGTTTTTCAACCAGCACATCCAGGATGAAGGGGCCATCGTAATCGAGCATTTCCTGAATGGCTGCGTCCAGCTCGGCCGGGTCCGAAACCGTGCGGCCTGCACAGCCAAAGGCCTCGGCCAGCTTGACGAAATCGGGCAGGCTTTCCGACCAGCTTTGGCTATAGCGCTCGCCATGCAGCAGTTGCTGCCATTGGCGGACCATGCCCAGACGTTCGTTGTTCAGGATGAACTGCTTGACCGGGGCGCGGAACTGCACTGCCGTCGCCATTTCCTGCATGTTCATCAGCCAGCTTGCCTCGCCGGCGACGTTGATCACCAGCGCATCCGGATGGGCGACCTGCACCCCGATCGAGGCGGGCAACCCATAGCCCATGGTCCCCAGCCCGCCCGAGGTCATCCAGTGATTCGGATCTTCGAAATGCAGGAACTGCGCGGCCCACATCTGATGCTGGCCGACCTCGGTCGTGATATAGGGGTTGCGGCTCGCCGTCAGCGCCTGCAGCCTTTGCAACGCGTATTGCGGTTTGATGACCTGGTCCGAGTTGCGATAGGCAAGGCAGTCGCGTGCCTTCCACTGCTCGATCTGCGCCCACCAGGCTTGCAGGCCCGGGGCGTTCGACTTGCGCCCGCGTGCCTTCCAGACCTTCAGCAGATCTTCGAGCACATGGCCGACATCGCCGACGATGGGCAGGTCGACATGGATGACCTTGTTGATCGAACTGGGGTCGATATCTATCTGCGCCTTGACCGAGCCGGGGCTGAAATCAGCGACCCGACCAGTGATGCGGTCGTCGAAACGCGCCCCCACCGCGATCATCAGGTCGCAGTCATGCATGGCCATGTTGGCCTCATAAAGACCGTGCATCCCCAACATGCCGATCCAGCCCTTGCCCGAGGCCGGATAGGCGCCGAGTCCCATCAGCGTCGACGTAATCGGAAAGCCCGTCGCATCCACCAGTTCGCGCAGCAGTTGGCTGGCCCCGGTGCCCGAGTTGATGACGCCGCCGCCAGTGTAAAAAATCGGGCGCTCGGCTGTTTCCATCAGCTCAACCAGCCGGGTGATGGTGGCGAGATCACCTTTTTTCGCCGGCTGATAGCTGGGCGTCTCGATCTGCTTTGGCCCGACATATTCGCCGGTGGCGAATTGCACGTCCTTGGGGATATCGACCAGAACCGGCCCCGGACGTCCCGAAGTCGCGATATGGAAAGCCTTGTGAATCGTCGCCGACAGCTCGTCCGTCTCTTTCACCAGCCAGTTATGCTTGGTGCAGGGGCGGGTGATGCCGATGGTATCGGCCTCTTGAAAGCCGTCGGTGCCGATCAGAAAGGTCGGAACCTGCCCGGACAGAACGACGATCGGGATCGAATCCATCAGCGCATCGGTCAGGCCGGTGACAGCATTTGTCGCCCCGGGACCTGAGGTGACCAGAACAACCCCCGGCTTGCCGGTCGAGCGGGCATAGCCTTCGGCCATATGAACCGCGCCCTGTTCGTGGCGGACCAGAATGTGCTTGATGTCGTTCTGTTGGAAAAGCTCGTCATAAATGGGTAGTACTGCCCCGCCCGGATAGCCGAATACCGTATCGACGCCCTGATCGCGCAGAGCTTCGATAACCATCCTCGCACCCGTCATCTGTCGGGACATGCCCATTCTCCATTTCTGAATTACAGCACGACAGGGATTTTCCCCCGCCGCGTCGCGGGAAACTATGGGCGCAGCGCGACAGGGTCAATGGCGATTATCCAAGAAAATGACCCCTGGATGCGGAATATTGAAATATTCTTGCGAATAAGCCGCAGTTTCGGCAATCACCGCCGGCTGGGGGGCAGGCTGATGCGGGCCACCTGTTCGACTATCGGGTCGATGGACAGGGGGTGAATGTCCGAACTGTGCTGCGCCGGGTCGCCGATGGGCTGCCAGACGCCGCCCTTGTAAATCTCAAGCGCCGCGAATTTGGCCTTGTAATCCATCTTGCGGCTGCCCGGCACCCAATAGCCCAGATAGACAAAGGGGAGGCCCGAGCTGCGCGCCAGTTCGATATGATCAAGGATGATATGCGTGCCCAGGCTGAGGTTTTCCAGCGTCGGATCATAGAAGCTGTAGACGAGGCTCAGCCCGTCATCCAGGACGTCGGTCAGGCAGACGGCCACCAACCGGTCTGTGTCCTGAGAAGGAGCGTCCCCGGCCTTGTCGCCCTGATTGCCGCGATATTCGATGACGCGGGTGCGCACCGGCGTTTCCTCGATCATTGCAGCGAATTCAAAGATATCCATATCGGCCATGCCGCCATCGGCATGACGCGCATCAAGATATGAGCGGAACAGATCATACTGTTCCTCTGTCGCCCAGGCACTGGTTGCCAGCCTGCGCAGATGGGCATTTTTGCGCGCCACCCGACGCTGGGTGCGCGAAGGTTCGAAATCCGCGACCCGGATGCGGGCCGACATGCAGGCTACGCAGCTTTCGCAGCTGGGCCGGTACAGCACGTTCTGCGAACGGCGAAAGCCCTGACGCGACAGGGCATTGTTCAGTTCATTGGCCGAATCGCCTGCCAGCGCCGTGAACAGCTTGCGTTCGGCCCGGCCGTGCAGATAGGGGCAGGGCTGCGGAGCCGTCACATAGAATTGTGGCGCATGTGGAAGACTATGCCGCATCAGACGCGTCCCCGCCGCTCCGGGCACGGCACGCCTGCGGACACATGCGAAAGGGTCAATTTCGGGTCGGCGCGCATCGGCTGCGGCATGAACTCTGCTGTCGGTTGCTCCTCGACTGAGCCTAACAACAGTTGCCGGGCACGCCAAGCAGGGAAAACTTCAAGAACTGAACAGGCCAGTGTGACCCGGCGGCATTGACGCGGCGCGGGCGGCGGATAGGTTCGGAATATGGATTTCGCTGCCCGCATCACCCGCCTGCCCATTCCCGCCGATCCTGCTCGCGGTCAGTCCGCATTGCAGGCGACCGGGATCGCCGATCCCCAGCTTGGCGACCTGATCCAGGGTGCCGCCGGTTGCAGCCCCTATCTGGCCGGGCTGATCGAACGCGAGGCGGACTGGCTCGCCGATGCGCTTTCGCATGAGGATGTCGTTGCCCGCGAAACGGCGGGGTTCGAAGAGCTGACCGCCGACGCCCTTGGCCCGGCGCTGCGCCGCGCCAAGCGCAGGGTGGCGCTGTGGACTGCGCTGGCCGATCTGGGCGGCGTCTGGCGGCTGGAGCAGGTGACGGGCGCGCTGACCGATCTGGCCGACCGCGCTGTTGATCTGGCGTTGCGCGCCCATGTCGCAGCCGAACAGGCACGCGGCAAACTGCCCCCGACCGATGCCGATGCGGGCGGGATCGTGGCACTTGCCATGGGCAAAATGGGCGCGGGAGAGCTGAATTACTCCTCGGATATCGACCTGATCGTTCTTTATGATGACAGTGTCTATTCCCCCGATGATCAGCACGAGGCGCGCGCCAGCCTGATCCGCGCGACCCGCAAGGCCGGGGCGACGATTTCGGACAACACCGATCAGGGTTATGTCTTTCGCACCGATCTGCGACTGCGGCCCGATGCGGCGGTTACCCCGGTCTGCATCTCGGTTTCTGCGGCGCTTGCCTATTACGAGGCCGAGGGCCGGACGTGGGAACGCAGCGCCTATATCAAGGCGCGGCCCTGCGCCGGGGATCTGGCCGCGGGTGAACGTTTCCTGCGTGAGCTGCGTCCCTTTGTCTGGCGGCGCCATCTCGACTTTGCCACCATTCAGGACGCGCATGACATGCGGCTGCGCATCCGCGATCACAAGGGCCTGCATGGCCGCATCGAGGTGCCCGGCCATAATATGAAGCTGGGGCAGGGCGGCATCCGCGAGATCGAATTCTTTACCCAGACCCGCCAGCTTATCGCCGGTGGGCGCGATCCCGACCTGCGGGTGCGCGGCACGGTCGAGGGGCTGGCGCGGCTTGCCGAAAAAGGCTGGGTCCCGTCTGAAGTGGCCAAAGAGCTGACCGCCCATTACCGCGAGCACCGCGAGATCGAGCATCGTATCCAGATGGTGAACGACGCTCAGACGCATTCACTGCCGAATTCCGCCGAAGGGCTGGACATCATCGCCCGGATGATGGGGGCCGGGGACACTTCGGCCTGGAGCACCCGCCTCGCCGACCGGCTGAAGCGGGTCGAGGCGCTGACCGGTGATTTCTTTGCCCCCGGCGAACAGCGAGCCCGACCCGAGCTTTCGCCCGAGGCCGAGGCGATGGTTGGCCGCTGGCGCAGCTATCCTGCCCTGCGCTCGGTTCGGGGACGCGAGATATTTGCCCGGATCGAACCCGAGCTCCTGACCCGGCTGACCGCCGCTGCCCATGCCGAAGAGGCCCTGGCGCGGTTTGATGCCTTTCTGGCGCGGTTGCCGGCGGGCGTGCAGATATTTTCGTTGTTTCAGGCCAATCCCCAGCTGATCGACCTTATCGTCGATATTTGCGCGACCTCGCCCGGGCTTGCGCATTACCTTGCCCAGCATCCCGAGGTTCTGGACGCCGTGCTTGGCGGCAGCTTTTTTGTTGCATGGCCGGGTGTTGTGGGGCTGCGCAGCCAGCTTGAGCAGATGCTGGCAAGTGCGCTTGGCGCGCCGGGTGGCGGCTATGAACAGGCGCTCGACGCAGCGCGTCGCTGGGCGCATGAATGGCAGTTCCGCATCGGTGTCCACCATCTGCGCAGCCTGATCGGCGCCGAAGAGGCGGGTGGGCAATATGCAGATATCGCCGATGCTGCGGTCGCGGCGTTGTTCCCGGTGGTCGCGGCCGAGTTCGCGCGCCGCCATGGTCCCCCTCCGGGTCGGGGGGCGGTGGTTCTGGGCATGGGCTCGCTTGGGGCGCGGCAGCTTAACGCCTCGTCCGACCTTGACCTGATCGTTATCTATGATGCCGCCGGGCAGGATGCCTCCGATGGGTCGAAGCCTTTGGCAGCGCGCGCCTATTACGCCCGGCTTACACAGGCGGTCATCACGGCGCTTTCTGCGCCAACCTCTGCCGGGCGGCTGTTCGAGGTCGATATGCGCCTGCGTCCCTCGGGACGGCAGGGACCGGTTGCGACCTCGGTGCAGAGCTTCCGCGACTACCAGATGACCGAGGCATGGACATGGGAACATCTGGCCCTGACCCGCGCCCGGGTGATCGGCGGCTGCGGGGCAGAGGCTGACGAACTGGCCGATGAGGTAGAAGCATTGCGGGTCGAGGTTTTGCGCAGCCGCGGCACCGACCCCCGCGTGATGCCCGACCTGGCCGAGATGCGAGCCCGGATCTTTGCCGCCAAAGCCCCCGATGGCGCGTGGGAGGCCAAGATTGGTCGCGGTCGATTGCAGGACATTGAATTGCTTGCGCAATGTTTTGCATTGCAGGCCGGCTCTCCGGTACGGGCGGCACAGGGACAGTTGCGTATCGGGCCGCGAACCGGGCTGATCGGGCGTGATCAGGCGGAAAAACTGGCTTCGGCCCGGCGTTTTCTTTGGGGGCTGCAATGTTCGGGGCGGTTGCTGACTGACCGGCCAATCGACATGGATAATCTTGGCAAGGGCGGGCAGGCATTTCTGCTGCGCGAGACCGGCACCGCCTCGCTTGAGGATCTGGCCGCGCGGCTGGCTGAAACGGTCGAAACGGCGGGCGCGATCATTGATGATGTGCTGGCCGAGGCCAAGGTTCAGACGCAATAGCCGCACCTTATCCGACCCTGCTGATAGCGTGCAGTGCCCGCACCCGGCCCGTGGTCTGCTGTCCAGCCGCCACCTGACCATTCGCATTGGCAGAGCTGCTAAGGGGAATAGGTTCGCGAGAGATTACTGTTTCAGCCGCTTCGTCGTGGTTGGCGTCAAAGATGCCGTGCTGGGTCTTGTCCCAGTAAAAGGGCTTGGCCACCAGTTCATAAACCGCCTTCCACGCTGCCAGACAGCCAAGGGGAAAGTACAGGTGCATCGTCGGTACCCAAGGGGTCAGGTGGCGGTGCTCACGTCCCCGGACCGCCCACAGGCCAATGGCGACGTTCAAAAGCTCGGATGCGACGAACAGGCTGAAAAGCACAGGGATGGCATTGCCGCCCCACAGCCCTGCCAGCACATTGCGCATCGGATGGGGCAGGCCAAGGCTGAGCAGCCAAAAGCTCCACAGTACTGGCGCGAACAGATATTGAGAGACTGCAGCGAAAAGCTGTGCCTGCAACCCGATAAAGCGCCGTGACCCAAGATCGCGCCACAGACCAACCGGGTCGCGCATATGCACGCCCCAAGTCATGGCAAAGCCCTTGAGCCAGCGCGAGCGCTGCTTGACCCAGGGGATAAGGCGGCAGTTCGCCTCTTCATGCGTGACGGTGTCGAGCATTTGGGTGCGGTAGCCGCGCCGGGTCAGCCGCACGCCCAGATCGGCGTCCTCGGTGACGTTCCAGGCGTCCCACGCGCCGACCGCCTCAAGTGCGTCGCGGCGGAAAAACAGTGTCGTCCCGCCAAGCGGCACCACCAGGTCAAGCGCTGCCGCCCCGGCCAGCGTGCCGCGAAACCATGAGGCATATTCGATGGTAAATGCGCGCGCGAGCCAGTTGGTGCGCGGGTTGTAATAGTCGAGAACGCCTTGCAGGCAGGCGACCTCGGGCGGGGCAAAGTGAAAACCGCGCGCGACCTTATGAAGCTGTTCAGGCTCGGGGCGGTCCTCGGCATCCCAGACGCCAATGATCGAGCCACGGCAAAAGTTCAGCGCATAATTCAGCGCCCGTGGTTTGGTGCGGACCGGACCATCAGGCACTTTCACCACGCGCAGCCAATGCGGCAGCCGGCTGTCGTCAAGCGCCTCGCAGGTGATGCGATCGCTTTCTTCGACCACGATCAGGATATCCATCAGCTCACGCGGATAGTTCAGCCTCGACAGCCGCCCGATCAGCTTGTCGGCGATATCGGCCTCGGCAAACAGGGGCACCATGACCGAAATCACTGGCAAAGGCGCTTTCATTTCGGGCGGGCTGGTCGCGCCTTGGGCCATGGCGCGCGCCTCACGCCGCATCTTGCGGGTTTGGCGCAGAATCGCGGCAAAGGAGCAAATCTTCAGCGCAGTCGAGGCGATCAGCGCCAGAACCGCCCAACCGGTCAGCACCGCAATGAAGCCGATCGGAGCCAGCGTGAGGCCAAGAACTGCGGCGAGAATCAGCAAGCCAGCGATCCAGGCGGTTCGGCCTTCGTTACGGGTGCGGCAGCTTTCCCGGGGTGGCACACAGGTTTCGGCCTTACGCACAAGCGATGTGCGGCGCAGGGCCAGAATCGCCTCACGTGCCGCATTTTCCGAACACAGCAGCATGCGCACGGTGCCAAAACCGGGTGGCAGGCGGGTTTGCAGTGCCTCGAACTCTTCGGGCCGGGCGGTGGCGATGAAGGTCACACCGCCGATCCGCCGCCATGGCACCACGCCTGCGGTAAGGCAAAGCTGCGCGCCCATTGTGTCGATCAACCTCGGATCGGGCGGCAGCGCCTTGAGATCCAGCACATTCGTGCGCCATTGCCGCGAGAGGGCGCGGATCAGCGCCTCTTCCTTGACCCAGCCATGGGCAAGCAGAATTTCCCCCAGCCGCGCCTGCTGCCGCTGGCGTATCATCAGCGCCTTGAGCAGATTTGCCGGCTCGACTGCGCCATCCTCGATCAGGATCTGGCCCAGTGGCCGCAGGTCGCGGGCAGAAACAAGCGCCCCCTGAGCTGGGACAGCAGCGGGCAGAATGTCCCGGTCGGGCCTGAATGGAGCAATGCGGGCCAATGCGTATTCCCTTGCTGGGTCACGATGGCCCCTCTCTGCCACGGAGAAGGTTAAGATGAGGTTAACCGGGCCGGGTCAGCCCCGCCCGGTCCGAAAATCAGCCGCGACGGGCCCGCATCGCCTCGGTAAAACGCTCGAACAGATAGGCACTGTCCTGCGGGCCGGGGCTGGCCTCGGGGTGATACTGTACCGAGAACACGGGCTTGTCGGCCACGCGCAGCCCGCAGTTCGACCCGTCGAACAGGCTGACATGGGTCTCGATCACGCCTTTGGGCAGGGTTTGGGCATCGACGGCGAAACCGTGGTTCATCGAGGTGATTTCGACCTTGCCGGTCTCGACATCCTTGACGGGGTGGTTCGCACCGTGGTGGCCGTGGTTCATCTTGATGGTCCTGGCGCCAAGCGCCAGCGCCAGCATCTGATGGCCAAGGCAGATGCCAAAGATCGGCATATCCCTGCGCAACAGTTCCTGAATCATCGGCACGGCATATTCGCCGGTCGCTGCCGGGTCACCCGGGCCGTTTGACAGAAAAATGCCCTCGGGATCATGGGCCAGCACTTCCTCGGCCGTGGCGGTGGCAGGCAGGACCGTCACATCGGCCCCGCTTTGTGCCAGCGAGCGCAGGATGTTGCGTTTCGCGCCATAATCGACGGCAACCACGCGGAAGGGTCTGCTCTCGTTGGTTTTGCCGAAGGTGTCGGGCCAGGACCACAGCCCTTCGTCCCAGCGATAGCTTTGCCGGCAGCTGACCTCTTTGGCGAGATCCAGCCCGACGAGACCTTTCCATTCGCGCGCCTTGGCGACCATAGCGGCGATGTCGAAGTTACCCTGCGGGTCATGGGCCAGCACCACGTGGGGCGAGCCCTGCTGGCGGATCGCGCGGGTCAGGCGGCGGGTGTCGATGCCGCCGATCCCGATACGGCCACGCCGCTCCATCCACTGGACGAGATCCGAGGAAGCCCGCCAGTTCGACGGTTCGGTCGGGTCCCATTTCACCACGATCCCCGAGGCGACAGGCTCGGGCGCCTCATCATCCTGCTCGGTCACACCGGTGTTGCCGATATGGGGGAAGGTAAAGGTCACGATCTGGCTGGCATAAGAGGGATCAGTCATGATCTCCTGATAGCCGGTCATCGCGGTGTTGAAGACCAGTTCGGCCACCACCTCCCCGACCGCGCCGAAGCCCTGGCCGTGGAACACGGTGCCGTCGGCAAGCGCAAGACATGCGGTCGGTTTCTGGGGCATCGTCGATCTCCGGGTAAATCGGCGGGAACCTAGGTAAAGGGCGGACGGGCGTCAAGGCAGGACTGGCACCTTGATACGGAACTTTGACGTGTGGTCGGGGTTGAGGCATGGCTTGACGGCAAGGACGAAGCCGGGCACCACCCGGCGGAATTCATCCAGCGAGGACCATATGGGATTGCGCGAGCGTATTCTGGCTGACACCAAAGAAGCGATGAAGGCCAAGGACTCGGCGCGGCTGTCGACGCTGCGGCTGATCTCGGCCGCGATCAAGGATCGTGAGATTGCCGCCCGGACCGGGGGCGGGGACGAGGCGGGACTGAGCGAGGCCGATCTGACCGCCATCCTGTCCAAGATGGTCAAGCAGCGCCAGGAATCAGCCAAAGCCTATGAAGAGGGCGGCCGGCTGGAGCTGGCCGAGCGCGAACTGGAAGAGATCCGCGTGATCCAATCCTATCTGCCGCGCCAGCTTGACGAGGAAGAGACCCGCGCCGCCATCGAAAAAGCCATTGCCGATTTGGGGGCCGAGTCGATCCGTGACATGGGCCGTGTCATGGCTGAGCTGCGCAGCCGCTATGCCGGGCAGATGGATTTTGGCGCTGTCGGCCCGATGATCAAAGACCGGCTGATGAAGTGACAACCCGCCCCTGATTCTCGGGTCAGGGGCCGCGTTGCGCCCGCTGCGATTCTGAAAACATGCTTTTCCGGATTCGGAACTGATACAATTATTCCCGCAACGGGCAAAAGCTCGTGTGGGATGCGGGTTTCTGTTTACATGCGCCCCGACTCGCCGCCAAAGACGCGAGTTGAAAGCGCCCGGTGAGGCGCTGCCATCAGGAGGACGGGCGATGAAAGCATTGGTGCTAGAGGAAAAGGGCAAGCTGTCGCTGCGGGATTTTGACATCCCCGGTACGCTCGGGCCCAGGGATGTGCGGAT
Organism: Paracoccus kondratievae; assembly: GCF_009301415.1. GTDB lineage: Bacteria > Pseudomonadota > Alphaproteobacteria > Rhodobacterales > Rhodobacteraceae > Paracoccus > Paracoccus kondratievae. The sequence continues at coordinate 582,262 of NZ_CP045072.1, forward strand.
CAAGACGCATACGGTCGGGATCTGCGGCTCGGACGTGCATTACTATACCCATGGCAAGATCGGCCATTTCGTCGTCAATGCGCCCATGGTTCTGGGGCATGAAGCCTCGGGCACGGTGATTGGGGTCGGGGCCGAGGTCACCCATCTTAAGGCCGGCGACCGCGTCTGCATGGAGCCGGGGATCCCCGATCCGACCTCGCGGGCATCAAAGCTTGGGATCTATAACGTTGATCCGGCCGTGACCTTCTGGGCGACGCCGCCGATCCATGGCTGCCTGACGCCCGAGGTGATCCATCCTGCTGCCTTTACCTACAAGCTGCCCGACTCGGTCAGTTTTGCCGAGGGTGCGATGGTCGAACCTTTTGCTATCGGCATGCAGGCGGCCCTGCGGGCGCGCATCCAGCCGGGCGACGTGGCGGTGGTCACTGGCGCCGGTCCCATCGGGATGATGGTGGCGCTGGCGGCGCTGGCTGGGGGGTGCGCACGGGTGGTTGTCGCCGATCTCGCGCAGCCCAAGCTGGACATTATCGGTGCCTATGACGGTATCGAATGCGTCAACATCCGCAATCGTCCCCTGGTCGAGGCGGTGGCCGAGGTGACTGATGGCTGGGGCGCTGACATCGTCTTTGAATGCTCTGGCGCGGCTCCGGCGATCCTTGGCCTGCCTGCGCTGGCGCGGCCGGGTGGGGCGATCGTGCTGGTGGGCATGCCCGTCGATCCGGTCCCGGTAGATATCGTCGGTCTGCAGGCGAAAGAGCTGCGGATCGAGACCGTTTTCCGCTATGCCAATGTCTATGATCGGGCGATTGCGCTGATCGCCTCGGGCAAGGTGGATCTCAAGCCGCTGATCTCGGCCACGCTGCCGTTCGAAGACAGCATTGCCGCCTTTGATCGTGCGGTTGAGGCGCGCGAGACCGATGTTAAGCTACAGATCGTGATGCCGGAGTAAGGCCATGTATCTTGGACTGGACCTCGGCACTTCGGGCATCAAGGCGATGCTGGTCGATGAGACCTTTGCCCCTGTGGGTGTCGCCCATGCCGCACTGACCGTCAGCCGTCCCCATGCGGGCTGGTCCGAACAGGCCCCAGCCGACTGGATCGCCGGGGCAGAGGCGGCGATTGCCACGCTGTTGCGGGATCATCCGCAGGAAATGGCCCGCCTGCAGGCCATTGGCCTGTCGGGCCATATGCATGGGGCTGTGCTGCTTGATGCTGCGGATCAGGTGCTGCGGCCCTGTATCCTGTGGAACGATGGCCGCTCGGGCCGACAATGCGCCGAACTGACCGGGCGCGCAGATTTCCACGGCATCGCCGGCAATCTGGTGATGGCGGGCTTTACTGCGCCGAAACTGCTGTGGGTCGCGCAAAATGAACCCGAGGTGTTCGAGCGCACGGCCAAGGTTCTGCTGCCCAAGGATTACCTGCGGCTGTGGCTGACGGGCGAACATGTGGCCGAAATGTCGGATGCCGCAGGCACGCTGTGGCTGGATGTCGGCAAGCGCGACTGGTCGGATGCTTTGCTGACGGCCACCGGGCTTACGCGCGCGCATATGCCTGCGCTTGTCGAGGGCAGCGATGTCTCGGGCCACCTGCGCGCCGACCTGGCCGAGCGCTGGGGCATCGCGCGTGTCCCTGTGGCGGGTGGTGGTGGCGACAACGCGGCCACGGCCTGCGGTATGGGGGTGATGACGCCGGGTACGGGCTTTCTGTCGCTGGGAACCTCGGGTGTGCTTTTCGCTGCGACCGAGGCTTATGCGCCGAACACTGCCGACGCCGTGCATACCTTCTGTCACGCCGTGCCGCAGACCTGGCATCAGATGGGGGTGATCCTGTCCGCGACCGACAGCATGACCTGGCTGTCCGAGATCACGGGCAAGACTGTCCCCGGACTTGCCGCGCTGGTGACCGAGGTGAAAGAGCCGTCGCCCGTCACGTTCCTGCCTTACCTTTCGGGTGAGCGTACGCCCCTGAACGATCCCGACGCGACCGGCGCCTTCCTTGGTCTGCGCCGCGCTACGGGCCTTGCCGATCTGGCGCAAGCGGCGATGGAGGGCGTGGCCATGGCCTTTGCCGATTGCGTCCATGCTTTGCGCAAGGCCGGCACTTCGATCGAGGCGGCCTATGCGGTTGGCGGCGGCGCGCGTTCGCAGGCCTGGCTGAGGATCATGGCCTCGGCGACCGGGCTGACGCTGCTTGAGCCGGAGGACGGCGATTTTGGTGCTGCCTTTGGTGCGGCAAAACTGGCGGCGTCATGCGCGACTGGCGACACCTCCGAACGTATCTTTGCCAAACCTGCTGTGCGTGCTGAAATCAGACCCGATGCCGGATTGGCGCAGGCCTATGCGAAAAAGTATGAGATGTATCATACTGCTTGGCCGTGTTTGCGGGATCTGACCGCGCCCGCTTCCTGACCACCGGGCGGGGGTAGTTTTCAGGAAAGCAGGCCCATGTCGCTGCATTGCGGCATGGGTCTTTTGCGTCGTGGGAACAGCGTGACGTGATGGAACTTGAAGGATTATTCAATTTCTACGCAGATACTGGCAAAAAAGTATCGGTATTTTCTTGCCTCTGATGTGGAGATGCGCGGGTTGTGAAGCCTATGTTTGCTGAACGTTCGCGGCTGCCGGTCAGGGGAATCGCAGCTCGCAAGGGGGGGAAGGTGAATGCAACCCGATCTGGAACTGGTCCATATCCGCAAAGGCGAATCCTTCGCCGCGTGGATGCATGGCTATCCGTTCCGCACGGTGCGCTGGCACTACCACCCCGAATATGAAATTCACCTCGTCGTCGCCACGTCGGGTACGTTTTATATCGGCGACCATGTGGGCAGTTTTCAGCCCGGCCAGCTGATCATGACGGGGCCGAACCTGCCGCAGAACTGGATCAGCGACATCGCGCCGGGCGAGGCTGTGCCGCTGCGCTCGCTGGTCATCCAGTTCCCCGAGGCTTTTATCGAGGGGGCAAGCGCCTCTATGGCCGAGATGGAGGCGCTGCGTCCGCTGCTGGATCGCTCGCGTCGTGGCCTGCTGTTTGATGACGAGACCAGCGCCCGTGTCCGTCCGCTGATGGAACGGCTGGTCGAGGCACAGGGGCTGCGCCGTCTGGCGCTGTTCTGGGAAATCCTTGATCACCTTGCCAACGCGCCGGAATATGAGGTGCTGGCAAGCCTCAGCTTTGAGCTGGATCTGACGCGCATCAGTGACGGCGGCATCAATCGGGCGCTGTCCTATCTGCGCGAACATCTGACCGAGCAGATCGAAGAGGCCGGGCTGGCCGAGATGGTCGGCCAAAGCCAGAGCGCCTTTTCCCGTGCGTTCAAGCGCCATACCGGCACGACGCTGGTGCGCTATCGCAATCAGCTGCGTATCGATCTGGCTTGCCAGATGCTGCTGACCGTCCCCGAAATCAAGGTGGCCGAGATTTGCTATGAGGTCGGGTTTTCGAACCTGTCGAACTTTAACCGGCATTTCCTTAAGCTGAAGGGAATGTCGCCCTCGCAGTTCCGCGCGACTTTTGCGGCCCAGAAGGCAATGGTCATGGCGGACTGACACAAACCGATATCGCGGAATTCACCAATTCGGGCGGCGCGGCGCCGTCCGGAGACGCGCAGGCTTTGCCTGCTTTCATTCAGATGGGAGGGAACCCTGATGAGATCCAAACTTCTTACCGCTTCGGCTGCGCTTGCGCTGCTGGCAGCCCCGGCGCTGGCTCAGGACAAGCTGAAAATCGGCATGACCTTCCAGGAGCTGAACAACCCCTACTTCGTCTCGATGCAAGAGGCGCTGAAAGAGGCGGCCGCCAGCCTGGGCGCCGAGGTGGTCGTGACCGACGCGGGCCATGACGTCGCCAAGCAGATCTCGGATGTCGAGGACATGCTGCAGCAAAATATCGACATCCTGCTGCTGAATCCCACGGACAGCGCCGGGATCGAGGCCGCGGTGCATGCCGCCAAGGCTGCCGGTGTGACCGTCGTTGCGGTCGATGCGAATGCGAACGGCCCGGTCGACACCTTTGTCGGCTCGAAAAACCGTGATGCGGGCTACATGTCCTGCAAATACCTGGGCGAAACCCTTGAAGGCAAAGGTGAGGTCGCGATCCTTGACGGTATCCCGGTCGTGCCGATCCTGCAGCGCGTCGAGGGCTGCAAGGCCGCGCTGGAAGAGTTCCCGGAAATCAAGCTGGTCGATACGCAGAACGGCCGTCAGGACCGCTCGGTCGCACTGGGTGTGGTCGAGAACATGATCCAGTCGCATCCGAACCTGGCCGGTATCTTTTCGGTGAACGACGGCGGCGCGATGGGTGCTCTGGCTGCGATCCAGGGTTCGGGCAAGGATATCAAGCTGGTGTCGGTCGATGGCGCGCCCGAAGCGATCAAGGCAATCACCGAAGGCGGCCCGTTCATCGAAACCACTGCCCAGTTCCCGCGCGATCAGGTGCGCGTCGGCCTGGCCTTGGCACTGGCCCAGAAATGGGGCGCTCGTGTCGTGCCGAAAGAAGTCCCGATTGATGTTATGGTCGTGGACAAGGAAAACGCGGCTGACTTCAGCTGGTAAGGGTTCCTCCCCGCGCCCGCCCTCGCATCATGCGGGGGCGGGAGTTTTCCCAGCCATTCAGGAGGGCATCATGCTGGAACTGAAGGGAATCCGCAAAAGCTTTGGCAAGATCGAGGTCCTTCACGGCGTCGATCTGGATGTCCGCGCGGGCGAAGTTCATGCCCTTCTGGGCGAGAACGGCGCGGGCAAGTCCACGCTGATGAAGATCCTTTGCGGCATCATCCAGCCCAGCGAGGGCAAGATTCTCATCAACGGGGCTGAACGCCATTTTGCCGATTACGATCAGGCCATCGCTGCCGGGATCGGTATCGTGTTTCAGGAATTCAGTCTGATCCCGTGGCTGGACGCGGTCGAAAACATGTTTCTGGCGCGCGAGATCCGCAACCGCTTTGGCATGTTGAACCGCAAGGCCATGCACAGGCGCGCGGCCGAGATCATGCGCCAGCTTGCGGTTGATGTGCCGCTGGATGTGCCGGTGCATCGCCTGTCGGTGGCCGAGCAGCAATTTGTAGAAATCGCCAAGGCGCTGTCGCTCAATGCCCGGATTCTGGTGCTGGACGAGCCGACCGCGACCCTGACACCCTCTGAGGTCGAGCACCTTTTCAAGGTGATGCGCGAACTGCGCAAACAGGGCGTGGCGATCATCTTTATCTCGCATCACCTCGAAGAAATCTTCGAGATTTGTGACCGTATCACCGTCTTGCGCGACGGCGAATTCGTCGGCTCATGTGCAGTGTCCGAGGTCGATAACGACCGGCTGGTCGAAATGATGGTCGGCCGCCGGATCGAGAATAATTTCCCGGCCAAGGTGCCGGTGCCGTCCCCGGCCCCCGTGGTTATCGACGTTGAGGAGCTGCAACTGAAAAAAGGCGGGCCCGTCTCGCGCTTTCAGCTTCGCAAGGGCGAGATACTGGGGTTTGCCGGGCTGGTCGGTTCGGGTCGTACGGAAACCGTGCTTGCCATGCTGGGCGCCGGGCCAGTGCAGCGTTGCCGGCTGCGCCTGAACGGGACGCAGAAACGCTTTCGCGGCCCTGATGAGGCGCTGGCAGCTGGCATCGGCCTGTTGCCCGAAAGCCGCAAAGAACAGGGGCTGATCACCAGCTTTTCCATCCTGCAAAACGTTTCGCTGAACAATTACGGCAAATATCGCAAGAACCACTGGTTCATCGACCTGAAGAAAGAGCTGGCTGCGACCAGGACCGCCATGGCGCAGGTGCGTGTCAAGGCGCAGGGTCCGCATGCCCGCGTTGACACGCTGTCGGGCGGGAACCAGCAAAAGGTCGTCATTGCCCGCTGGCTGAACCACGACATGCAGGTTTTGATCTTTGACGAGCCGACGCGCGGTATCGACGTCGGCGCCAAGGCCGAGATCTATGCCCTGATGCGCGAATTCACCCAAAAGGGCGGCTCGATCATCATGATCTCATCCGAACTGCCCGAAGTGATCGGCATGTCCGACCGGGTCTGCGTGTTCCGCTCGGGCGGGCTCGTCGCCACGGTCGAGGGCGACCAGATCGAATCCGAAACCATCATGACCCATGCTACGACCGGGAGAGTTGAACATGTCGCATGACGCAAGCACCGGCGCGGCCGGCAAAACCGGCGGCCTGACGCTTGGCCGCCTGCTGCAATCGCCTCTGGCGCTGCCGCTGATCGGGCTGATCGTCGTCTCGATCCTGATGGGGCTGGCCAGCGACAACTTCTTTACCCTCAACAACATCCTCAACGTGCTGCGGCAGGTGTCGGTGGTCGGCATCCTTGCCGTCGGCATGACCTTTGTGATCCTGACCGGCGGGATCGACCTGTCGGTCGGCGCGGTCATGGCGCTGGTCGGCACGCTGAGCGCGGGGATGATGGTGAACATGGGTGTCCCCGCCGCTGCGGCGCTGGCGCTGGGGCTGCTGATCGGCCTTGGCATCGGGCTGGCCAACGGGGTGCTGGTCGCATGGGGCCGGATGCCGGCGATCATCGTGACCCTTGCCACCATGGGCATGGCGCGCGGCCTTGGCCTGATCTACTCGGGCGGCTATCCGATCAGCGGTATCCCCAGCTGGATTTCGTGGTTCGGCGTTGGCCGCATCGGCATCATCCCGGTGCCGGTCGTGATCATGGTGGCGATTTATGCCGTCGCTTGGGTGCTTTTGCAGCGGACCGCCTTTGGCCGCCACGTCTATGCCCTTGGCGGGAACGAGAACGCGGCGCGGCTTTCGGGCGTCAAGACCCAGCGCGTCAAGCTGGCGGTCTATGGCATCTCGGGCCTGACTTCGGCGCTGGCCGCGGTGATCCTGACCGGCCGTCTGATGAGCGGCCAGCCCAACGCAGGCGTGGGGTTCGAACTGGACGCCATCGCTGCCGTGGTTCTGGGCGGCACCGCGATTGCGGGCGGGCGCGGGCTGATCCTTGGCACGCTGATCGGGGCGGTGCTGCTTGGCATCCTGAACAACGGTCTGAACCTTATGGGCATCAACCCCTATCTGCAGGATGTCATCAAGGGCGCGATCATCCTGCTGGCCATCTATATCGGGCGCGAATGGCGCTGAGCCACGCCCAACGAATTGATAAGACAGGAGAACGGAATGTCTGAATCTCTGGACGGGAAAATTGCCGTCATCACTGGCGCGGCTTCGGGGATCGGCCTTGCCACCACTCAGCGCCTGCTGGACCGGGGCGCCACCGTGGTCATGGTGGACTGGAACGAGGCGGCGCTGAACGAGCTCGCCTCCAAACTGGGCGACCGGGTCATCACTCAGGTCACGAACCTGATTGATGAGAAAAGCTGCAATGCCATGATCCCCGAGATTCTGGCAAAGGTCGGACACATCGACATCCTTTACTGCAACGCCGGGACCTATATCGGCGGCGATCTGACCGAGACGACGCCCGAGGCGATCGACCGCATGCTGAACCTCAACGTCAATGCGGTGATGAAGAACGTCCACGCCGTGGTGCCGCATATGACCCAGCGCAAGACCGGCGATATCGTCGTCACCTGCTCGATCGCCGGCCATTTCCCGACCTGGTGGGAGCCGGTCTATTCCGGCTCGAAATGGGCGATCACCAGCTTTGTGCAGGGCATGCGGCGCCAGATGATCCCGCATGGTGTGCGGGTCATGCAGGTCTCGCCCGGGCCGGTGGTTTCGGCGCTGCTTGCCGACTGGCCCGAGGAAAACCTGCGCAAGGCCAAAGAGACGGGCAGTCTGATCGACCCCGAAGAGGTCGCCGATGCGGTCGAATACATGCTGACCCGCAAACGCACCGTGACTATCCGCGACATGCTGGTGCTGCCCACCAACTTTGATCGCGTCTGACCCGCAGGACCCGGAACAGGGGAGGCATCATGGACCAGTATCTGATCGGTATCGACGTCGGCACAGGATCGGCGCGGGCTGGTGTGTTTGACCGCAAGGGCAATCTGATCGCCACAGCCCGCCGCCAGATCGAGATGCACCGCGAACGCGGTATCATCGCCGAACAGTCCAGCGAGCAGGTCTGGCGCGCGGTCTGCGACTCTGTCCGGGAAAGCGTGACCCGTGCCGGGATCGACCCGGCGCAGGTCACGGGCATCGGTTTCGATGCCACCTGCTCTCTGGTCGTGCGGGGTGAGGGTGAGGCGACGCTGCCCGTCGGCGATCCCGCCCACCCTGAGCGTGACATTATCGTCTGGATGGACCATCGCGCCGTCGAACAGGCCGAGCGTATCAACGCCCAGGGCCATGAGGTGCTGAAATATGTCGGCACCCGCATCTCGCCCGAGATGGAGACGCCCAAGCTTTTGTGGCTGCGCGAGAACCGCCCCGAGGTATATGCCGCTGCGGCGCATTTCTTTGATCTTACCGATTTTCTGACCTGGAAAGCGACCGGCGCGCTTGAGCGCTCGGCCTGCACGGTGACCTGCAAATGGACCTATCTTGCCCACGAGGGTCGCTGGGACGCGGATTATTTCCGCCAGATCGGACTTGAGGATCTGGCGGAACAGGGATTTGCCCGTATCGGGGCGCGTGTCGTCGACCCGGGCACCCCGCTTGGTCACGGTCTGACCAAGGCCGCTGCAAGCGCCATGGGGCTGCGCCCGGGGACCGCGGTGGCGGCAGGGCTTATCGACGCCCATGCCGGAGGGGTCGGCACGGTTGCCGCCAGGGGGGATGCGACGACATGCCTTGGCTATGTCTTTGGTACCTCATCCTGCACCATGACGACGACGCGAGAGCCGGCCTTTGTGCCGGGGGTCTGGGGACCCTATTACTCGGCCATGGTGCCCGGCATGTGGCTGAACGAAGGTGGGCAATCTGCCGCCGGTGCCGCCATCGACCAGCTGGTGCAATTGCATCCGGCCACGGGTGAGGCGTCTGCGCTGGCCGAGGCGGCGGGCAAGTCCTTGCCGCAGTGGCTGGCGGACCGGGCGCTTGAACTTGCGGGCTCGGCCGCCGACGCGGTGCGCCTTGCCGATGAGCTGCATGTTGTGCCCGAGTTCCTGGGCAACCGTGCGCCCTTTGCTGACCCCCATGCCCGCGCCGTCATTATGGGGCAGGGGATGGAGACCGGCCCGGATTCGCTGGCCGCGCTTTACGTCGCCGGCATTTGCGGCCTTGGCTACGGATTGCGCCAGATCATCGAGACCCAGGCCGCCCATGGCGCGCCGGTCGAAACGATCAGCGTCAGCGGTGGTGCGGGTGCGCATCCATTGACGCGGCAGCTTCTGGCTGATGCGACCATGCTGCCGGTCGAGGTGACCGAATGCGCCGAGCCGGTGCTGCTTGGCTCGGCCATGCTTGGGGCGGTGGCGGCGGGTGTCTACCCCGATCTGCATACCGCAATGCCTGCCATGTCGCGTGTCGCCACGCGCTGCGTTCCTGACCCGGCCACCCGCGCGCGGCAAGAGGCGCGCTATGCCGCCTTTCTGGCGCTGCAATCCGTGGCGCGGCAGATCCGCTCGTCGATGGCGGCCCTGCCATCCAACTGAATATGTGAGGAAACATGCAATTCTCGGGCAAGACCGTCATCATCACCGGTGCGGGCAAGGGCATCGGCCGCGCCTGCGCCCAGCTCATGGCCCAGCGTGGGGCCAAGGTCGTGGCGTTAAGCCGGACCCAATCCGATCTCGACAGCCTGCGCGATGAATTCGGTGCGCATGGCATCCGCGTCGATCTGGCCGATCCGGCCGCTGCACGTGCCGCGATGGCCGAGGCCGGGACCGCCGACTATCTGATCAACAGCGCCGGTATCAACGTGCTGGAAAGCGTGCTCGACATGACCGAGGCCGGATATGAGGCGGTTTTGGGCATCAACCTGCGCGCGGCGCTGATCTGCTGTCAGGAATTCGCCCGCGCCCGGGTTGCTGCGGGTGGAGGTGGCGCAATCGTCAATATCACCTCGATCGCTGGTCATCGCGGTTTTCAGGACCACTTGTGTTATGCAGCCTCGAAGGCCGGGCTTGAGGGGGCGACCCGTGTGCTGGCCAAGGAACTGGGACCGCATGGCATCCGCGTGAATGCGGTTGCGCCGACCATCACCCTGACCGAACTGGCGGCTGAGGCCTGGTCGGACCCGGCGAAAAGCCAGCCGATGATGGTGCGTCACCCGCTGAACCGCTTTGCCGAGGCCGAAGAGGTCGCGCAGGCCATCGCGCTGCTGCTGTCCTCGGACAGCAGCATGGTGTCGGGCGCGGTGCTGTCCGTGGATGGCGGCTTTCTGGCGGTCTGAAAAATCGCGCGGCAAGGCGGGTTGGTACCGGCTTGCGCCATCAGCATTTTCCCGATTCCCGCGGGTGGCTGCCGAGTGATAAACGAGTGTCGGCGCATCCCAAGCGCATGCCAGGCAGGGCATGACGGGGATGCGCCTTTTTTGTTTTCGATGGCTGCTGGCGGGGGATTTTCTTCGCCCCGTAACGGCTTGGACAGTCAAGATATGCCCACGCCGGTTGCCATAGCGAAGCTGCGGTTTTGCTGAAAAGAGGCACATGCCAGGCAAACGGGCAGCGGCGCGGGGCGCGGCCCGGACGGGGTATGCCGCCCCCATCCCTTATCTACAAGTCGGTTGCATTCTGCGAGGGCCGCCGATTAGTGTCAGGAAACAGAACGAACAAGCAAGGGAACAGGGAGCCCGCATGGTGACTGCGCAGCCCGGCAACGACGCATTCGTCGTTTTTGACCACGTCCAAAAAAGCTATGATGGTCAAACACTTGTCGTAAAGGATCTGAACCTGACCATCGGCAAGGGCGAGTTCCTGACGATGCTCGGCCCCTCGGGTTCGGGCAAGACCACCTGTCTGATGATGCTGGCTGGCTTTGAGACGGCGACGCATGGCGAAATCCGGCTTGATGGCAAAAATATCAACGATGTGCCCCCGCATAAGCGTGGCATCGGCATGGTGTTTCAGAACTACGCGCTTTTCCCCCACATGACGGTGGGAGAGAATCTGTCCTTTCCGCTGGAAGTGCGCGGCATGACCAAGAGCGAGCGCGAATCGCGCATCGCCCGCGCCCTCGACATGGTTCAGATGGGCCAGTTCAAGAACCGTCGCCCGGCCCAGCTTTCAGGCGGGCAGCAGCAGCGTATCGCCCTGGCGCGGGCGCTGGTCTTTGACCCCAAGCTGGTGCTTATGGACGAACCGCTCGGTGCGCTCGACAAGCAGCTGCGCGAGCATATGCAGTTCGAGATCAAGGCACTGCATGACCGTCTGGGCATTACGGTGGTCTATGTCACCCATGATCAGGGCGAGGCGCTGACCATGTCGGACCGTATCGCGGTCTTTAACGACGGCCGTATCCAGCAGCTTGCCCCGCCCGCCGTGCTTTATGAGCAGCCCGAAAACAGCTTTGTCGCCGGTTTTATCGGCGAAAACAATGCGCTGCGCGGCAAGATTGAGCAGCTTCAGGACGATAAGGCGCTGGTGCGGCTGGGCAATGGCGACCTGATCGACGCCACCGCCGTCAACATCCGCGAGACCGGGCAAGAGACCACCGTTTCGATCCGCCCGGAACGGGTCGAATTCAAGCCCGAGCTGATGCCCGCCGGTGCCCATACGCTTGAGGCGCATGTCGTGGACGTGATCTATATGGGCGACATCCTGCGCGCGCGCCTCAAGGTGGCGGGGCAGGACGATTTCGTCATGAAATACCGCAATACCCTTGGCCAGGTGAAGCTGACACCCGGCCAGACGATCCGGATCGGCTGGCATCCCGAAGACGCCCGCGCCCTCGATCCGGTCTGAGTGTGCATCCAGCAAGGAACCACGGAGTTATGATGAAACGCACGTTGATACTGACTTCTGCGCTGATCGCCGTCGCTGCCTCTGCTCAGGCGCAGGACAAGCAGCTGAACCTGCTGTCCTGGGGTGGGGCTTATGGCAACAGCCATGTCCAGGCTTACGTGAAGCCCTTCGAGGCCAAGACCGGCATCAAGGTCGCGGTTTCGGACGCGGACAACCCTGCCACGCCCATCAAGGGCCAGGTCGAGGCTGGTAACGTCACCATCGACGTCGCCTCGGTCGAATATGCCGATGCCGTGCGCCTGTGCGACGAGGGCCTGCTGGAAGAGATCGATTCATCGATCCTGACCGCGGCGGGCGATGGCACTGCCGCTGCCGATGACTTTATCGAAGGCGCGATCACCGACTGTTTCGTCGGCACGGACGTCTATTCGATGATCCTGGCCTATGACGACAGCAAGTTCTCGGACGCGAAACCGGCAGGCCCTGCCGATTTCTTTGACACGGCCAAGTTCCCCGGCAAGCGCACCATGCGCAAGGGTGCCAAGTTCAACCTTGAGCTTGCGCTGATGGCCGATGGCGTCGCCCCCGATCAGGTCTATGAGGTGCTTGGCACCCCCGAAGGCGTGGACCGTGCCTTTGCCAAGCTGGAAACCATCAAGAACGACGTGATCTGGTGGGAAGCCGGCGCCCAGCCTCCGCAGCTTTTGGCGGATGGCGAGGTGACGATGGCCTTTGCTTTCAACGGCCGGATCTTTGACGCTGCACAGAAAGAGGGCAAACCCTTCAAGATCGTCTGGAACGGCCAGATCTATGAGATGGAGGGCTGGGTCGTGCCGAAAGGCGCCCCGAATATCGAGGCGGCCAAGGAATTCATCGCCTTCTCGACCGCGCCTGAACAGCAGGCCCGTGCGGCCGAGTTCATCAGCTACGGTCCGCCGCGCAAATCGGCCGCTGCGCTGGTCGGCAATATCGAAGGTACCGACGTTCCGATGGGGCCGAACCTGCCGACCTTTGCTGACAACATGACCGAGGCGCTGGCCTCGAATCTTGATTTCTGGGTCGATCACGACGCCGAACTGCAAGAGCGTTTCAACGCCTGGCTTGCGGCGAACTGACGCCCCTTTGATCGCCGGCCGCGGCGGGTTTCTCGCCGTGGTCATCCAAAAGCCCGAAACGGGCGCAAGAACGGCCACAAGAGCCGCAAAACCAACGGGAGTAGAACATGAGAACCAGATTGATCCTGACCACGGCCCTTTGTGGCCTGGGTCTTGCGGCTCAGGCTCAGAACCAGGAAGTCAACGTCGTGTCCTGGGGCGGAGCTTATGAAAAGTCGCAGGTCCAGGCCTATAACATGCCCTTTGCCGAAAAGACCGGCATCAAGGTAAACATGATGGCTGCCGACAACCCTGCGACGCCGCTCAAGGCCCAGGTCGAGGCCGGAAATGTCACCGGCGACGTCTTTGACATCGAGGTTTCGGACGCGATCCGCCTGTGCGACGAAGGCGCGCTGGTCGAGATTGACCCCGCCACGCTGCCGCCCGCGCCCGATGGCACCCCGGCCGAACAGGACTTTATCCCCGGCGCGTTGCGCGAATGTGCGGTGGCCAACATCTTTTGGGGCACGCCTATCGCCTTTGACACTACCAAGTTCAGCGGTGAAAAGCCCTCGACGGCAGCGGATTTCTTTGACACTGCGAAATTCCCCGGCAAACGCGGCCTGCCCAAGAACCCCAAGCGCACGCTTTATCTGGCGCTGATCGCTGACGGCGTCGCCCCCGACCAGATATATGAGGCGCTTGGCACGCCCGAGGGCGTGGATCGTGCCTTTGCCAAGCTCGACACCATCAAAAAAGACGTGGTCTGGTGGGAGGCAGGCGCCCAGCCGGTCCAGCTTTTGGCCGATGGCGAGGTGGTGATGACCACTGGCTATAACGGCCGCTTCTTTGACGCCATGGTGGGCGAGGGCAAGCCCTTCGAGATCATCTGGGACGGGCAATACATGGATATGGACATGTTCGCCATTCCCAAGGGCTCACCCAACCCCGAGGCGGCGCTGGAATATCTGAAATTCGCCACCTCGACCGAACAGCTCGCCAATCAGGCGAAATACATTGCCTATGGGCCGTCGCGCAAAAGCTCGGCGGCACTGGTCGGTCTGTATGAGGATGGCAAGACCGAGATGGGTCCGCATATGCCGACCAACGAAGAGCATATGAAGACCGCCGTCATGGATGACCCGGAGTTCTGGGCCGATCATGGTGCCGAACTGACCGAAAGGTTCAACAGCTGGCTTGCCGCCAACTGATCGCATCGCTTTCTGCGGCCCGGCTGGTCCGGGCCGCAGTCCAAGACCAAGGAACGCCTGACGAAGGATTGAGATGGCCAAAGCCCTTGACCCCCATGCCGCCATCGTGACCGAGGCCGCCGGCCCTGACGAAGGCGGCACCTTAAGGACCGCAGACGGTCGACCGCTGAAACAGGCGCTTGTGCGCAGTTCACGGCGCGCACGCCGGCGGGCCTTTCTGCTTGTTCTGCCGCTTTTGCTGTTCATTCTGATCACCTTTGTGGTGCCGATTGGGCAGATGCTGCAACGTTCGGTCAAGAATGACGGCTTTTCGGCCAATATGCCCAGTCTCAGCGCGTGGTTTCACGAAAACCCGCGCGGCACCGAGCCTGACGATGCGGCTTGGGCGGCGCTGGCCGAGGATCTGCAGGCGGCGGCCAAGGCGCGTACCATCGGCGTGGTCGGCACCCGTATCAACTATGATATGCCCGGCACGCGTTCGCTGTTCACCTCGGCAGGGCGCAAGGCCCGTTCGGGTGTCGAGCCGCCCTACAAAGAGGCCATCCTTGAGATGGACCAGAAATGGGGCGATCCGAAACTATGGTCAGTGATGCGCGAGGCATCCTCGCCCTATACCTCGAATTTCTATCTGGCGGCGGTAGACCGCACCCGTGACGAACAGGGCGATATCGTCTCGGCTCCGGCGCAACAGCAGATCTATGTCAAACTGTTCATGCGCACCTTTTGGCTGTCGCTGGTCATCACCTTCATGACCTTCCTGCTGGGCTTTCCGATCGCGCATCTGCTGGCCACCCTGCCGATGCGCAGATCAAACCTGCTGATGATCCTGGTGCTTTTGCCCTTCTGGACCTCGCTGCTGGTCCGGACGACCGCGTGGATGGTGCTGTTGCAGCAGCAAGGCGTGGTCAATGATGTCCTTGTCTGGCTGGGGGTGATCGGCAACAACCAGCGGCTACAGATGATCTTTAACCAGACGGGCACCATTATTGCGATGACGCATATCCTGCTGCCCTTCATGATCCTGCCGCTTTATTCGGTGATGCGGACCATCAACCCCTCTTACGTCCGCGCGGCCCGCAGCCTTGGTGCAACCAGCTGGACTGCATTCCGCCGGATCTATTTCCCGCAGACCCTGCCGGGGCTGGGGGCGGGGGCGTTGCTCGTCTTTATCCTTGCGGTCGGCTATTACATCACGCCGGCGCTGGTTGGCGGATCGTCGGGTCAGCTGATCTCGAACATGATCGCCATGCATATGACGCAGACGCTGAACTGGTCGATGGCTGCGGCCCTTGCCGCGCTGCTGCTGGCCGGAGTGCTGGTGCTTTACTGGGTCTATGACCGTCTTGTCGGCATCGACAATCTGAAGCTTGGGTGATCGCCATGGCTCTTCCTACCTATGCCTCTCCGCTGGAAAAAATCTGGCATTACGCATATCTGGTGATCTGCGCGGCGATCTTTTTCTTTCTGATCGCGCCGATCGTGGTGGTGATCCCACTATCGTTCAACGCCGAACCCTATTTCACCTTTACTGACAAGATGTTGTCCTTTGACCCCGACGGCTATTCGCTGCGCTGGTATGACAGCCTCTTGACCTTTGGCATGGCGCGACCCGATGCGCCGCGCGACCTCAGCTGGTGGGCGGATGCCTGGCACAATGCCAAATGGGTGAATGCGGCGAAAAGCTCGATCATCATCGGCGTATTCTCGACACTGATCGCCACTGTCCTGGGGACGCTGGCCGCGCTGGGTCTGTCACGGCCCGAGATGCCCTGGCGGCGTGCGATCATGGCGATCCTGATCTCGCCCATGATCGTGCCGATCATCATTACCGCGACGGGGATGTTCTTCTTTTACTCGAACCCCTGCGAACCTCTGAGCTGGCTTGGACTGAACCCGGAATGCGGACGGCTGGCCGGGACATATCTGGGCGTGATCCTGGCCCATGCGACGCTGGGGATTCCCTTTGTCATCATTACCGTGACCGCGACGCTGATCGGTTTTGACCAGTCGCTGAACCGTGCGGCGGCAAGTCTTGGCGCCAACCCGCGTACGACGTTCTTTCGCATCACCATGCCGCTTATCCTGCCGGGCGTGATCTCGGGGGCACTATTTGCCTTTGTCACCTCGTTTGACGAGGTTGTGGCGGTCCTGTTCATCGCTGGTCCGGATCAGCAGACCATCCCGCGCCAGATGTGGAACGGTATTCGCGAACAGATTTCGCCTGCGATCCTTGCGGTAGCAACGCTGCTGGTGATTTTTTCGATTGCGCTATTGACCACGGTCGAGCTGTTGCGACGCCGGTCCGAGCGGCTGCGCGGCCTGACCCCGCGGTAAAGATAAGCGCCGCCCCAAGGGGCGGCGTTTTCATATCAGGGCAGGGCGCCCAGCCAGAACCACACAGTCAGGATCGACAACCCCGTCGCTACCAGCACCGCCGAGGCTGACACGCGTTTCGCCACCCCGTAAAGCGCAGCAAAAAGATAGGCGTTGACCCCGGGCGGCATTGCTGCGGTAACGACGGCCGAACGCATCTCGGCGATGCTGAGGGCAAAGAGCTTGCCCAGCCCGAAAGTCACTGCCGGGTGCAACAGGAGTGAGCCAAAGCAGCACAGCGCAATCGCCCGCATCTCGCCTTCGGGGCGGTAGCGGTAAAGAATACCCCCCAGTCCAAAGAGGGCGGCGGGCAGGGCGGCGCTGGACATCATCGTGACCGCGGCCCAGAAACCGTCGGGCATGACCAGTCCGGCAAGGCCCATCAGGTTCATGGCAAAGCCGCACAGAATGCCGATCACCAAAGGCGTGTGCAAAACCCCCGACAGTGCGCGTAGCGCCACCCGGCCCAGAGGCAGGTTCTGGCCCTGTGCGCGGGCGAACTCCATCGCCGTGATGCCAAACGTGTAAAGCAGCGGCGAATGGATCGAGATGATGGTAAAGTTGCCCACCAGCGCCTCGGCCCCATAGGCGCGCTCGGTGATCGGCACGCCAAGCAGCAGCGAGTTTGAAAACAGGCAGACAAAGCCGATGGCGATGGCGTCCTCGATCGGGCGCTTCAGCCAATAGCGCGCCAGTGCAACGCCCAGCAGAAAGGACAGGATCGCGCCACAGTAAAAAGCCAAAAGCAGCAGCGGGTTGTAATTCGCCCCCAGATCCAGCCTGGCGATGGCTGAAAACAGCAGCACCGGCAGGGCAAAGTTCTGGGCAAAGCGCATCACGCCATCGACCGCCACCTCGGTCAGCCATTTGCGCCAGCAGACCAGATAGCCAAAGCCGACGACCAGAAAGACCGGCAGGATGACGTCGAAAAGCGCGGTCATGTCAGTTCGATCTGCATCCCATCATATGCCGGGACCACGTTATCAGGGGTCTCGGCCATCACGGCGTCATAATCCAGGTCGATGTGCATATTGGTCACCACACCTTGCACACAGCCCGAACGGGCCAGCCATTCCAGCGTCAGCGCCAGATGGGCATGGCTTGGATGCGGCGTGCGGCGCAGCGCATCGCAGATAAAGACCTCGCACCCCTTGATGACCGACCAGGCCTCTTCGGGGATCGACAGCACATCGGGCAGATAGATAAGGCTTTGTCCGTTGCCGCCGATACGAAAGCCAAGCGCGTCGATATCACCGTGATTGACCGTAAAAGGCGTGACCTCAATCGGGCCGCCAGCGCCTTGGACGGCAAAGGGGCCGCGGATCGGGTAAAGGTCGCAGATCGGCGGATAAGAGGATCCCAAAGGCGTCTCGAACGCATAACCAAACCGGGTTTTCAAAGCCTCGGTCGTCTGTGCATCCGCCCAGACCGGCAAGCGACTGCCGATGTTGAATACGATCTGACGCAGGTCGTCGATCCCATGGGTATGATCGGCATGGGCGTGGGTATAGGCGACGGCGTCAAGCTCGGCCACGCCGGCATCAAGCAGTTGCGGCACCAGATCGGGGCCCGTGTCGATCAACAGCCGGGTGGCGCCTTCCTGGCCAACACGCTCGACCAGCAGCGAGCAGCGGCGCCGCCGGTTGCGCGGATTATCCGGGTTGCACTCGCCCCAGCGATTGCCCAGCCGCGGCACCCCGCCCGAGGAACCGCAGCCAAGGATCGTGGCCCGGATCATGCCACGGCCTTGCTGAACAGCCGCTCGAAGTTCTGTGAGGTAAGGCGTGCGAACTCTGCCTCGGTCATTCCCAGAAGGTCGGCCCCGACCTTTGCGGTGTGGACGACATAGGCCGGCTCATTGCGCTTGCCGCGATAGGGTGGGGGGGCGAGGTAAGGCGCGTCAGTCTCAACCAGGATACGGTCCTGAGGCGCGGCGGCGAAAATCTCGCGGATCCCGGTCGAGCGCGGAAAAGCCGCGATCCCTGACATGGACAGGTAAAAGCCGATCTCCAGCGCCGCACGGGCCAGTTCCGGCCCGCTGGTATAGCAATGCATGACGCCGGTAAACGCGCCGGTACGGTACTCTTCGGTCAGGATGCGTGCCATATCTTCATCGGCATCACGCGAGTGGATGATCAGTGGCAGGCCGGTGCGGCGTGCAGCCTCGATGTGGATGCGCAGGCTTTCAGCCTGAACGGCGGCGCTGTCGGCGGTATAGTGATAATCCAGTCCAGTCTCGCCAATGCCGACGAATTTCGGATGTGCGGAAAGCGCCACCAGTTCATCAACCGTGACCAGCGGCTCTTCGGCGGCATACATCGGGTGGATGCCGGCTGCGTAAAATACGCCGGGATAGGCCTCGGCGATGGCGCGCACGGCCGGCTCTTTGTACATCCGGGTGCAGATCGTGACCATGCGGATCACGCCAGCGGCCTGGGCGCGTGCAATCAGATCGGCCTGTTCGCCGTCAAAGTCGGGGAAATCCAGGTGGCAATGGCTGTCCACCAGGAGGGGAAGGTCAGGTTCGGACATGGCAGATTCCGTCAGACGGCGGGCTGGTTGGCAAGCCCGATCAGCATATCCAACACCAGCGCGGAAGGGTCAAGGTTGACCGACCTGCCGGCCCGGGCGCGGGCAGAGAGTTCGGCCTGCGCGCCCGCCCAAAGCCGGGCCGCCACAGGATCGGGCGAGATGCGGCGCAGGACCTCGGTCTCACCCTTGGCTGCCTCGGGCAGAGGTGCGCCCAGCAGGCCAGCTCGTGCCGCCCGGGTCAGGAAACGGTCAAGCAGGGTGACCACCAGATCAAAGGGATCGCCCTCGGCCCCCGCGCGGCCTGCTGCCAGTTCGGCAAGCGCTGCGGCAGCGCGGCGGTCCATGCGCGGGTAATCAGCAAAAAGCCCGACGATGCGCTGATAGACCTCTAGCCCATCCTGACCTGCCAGCCGCAGCGCCTCGCCAATCGAACCGCCTGACAGGGCCGACAGCTGTGCCGCGTCGTGGTCAAGGCCCAGATCCTGCAAAACCTGCCCCATATCCTCGGGGCTGAGCGGATGCAGCCGCAGTTCGCGGCAACGTGAGCGGATGGTCGGCAAAAGCCGCGCCGGCTGATGCGCGATAAGCAGCAGGGTCGAATCCTGCGGCGGCTCTTCCAGCAGCTTTAACAGCGCATTGGCTGCGGCCTGATTCATCTCATCCGCCGCATCGATGATGGCGACGCGATGGCCGCCCTCGGCCGCGCTCAGGTGGAAAAAGCTCTGCAAACGGCGGATCTCATCCACGGTGATTTCTGCCCGCAGGCGCTGGGTTTTCTCATCAACCGGGCGGCGGACAAGAAGCAGGCGCGGCTCGGACAGGGCGCGGATGCGCCGGATAATCGGGTCCTCGGGGTGGGTGGACAGGTCCGGGGTGTCAGCGCCGCTCAGCAACCATTTGGCGACATTCCAGGCAAGGGTGGCTTTGCCCGTTCCCCTGGGGCCTGAGATCAGCCAGGCATGATGCAGCCGTTGGGCCCGGGCAGCGGCGATGAAGTCGGCAATCGCAGCATCCTGCCCAATGACGCGGGTGGCCTCACGCGGGTGGGGTGCGCCGGGTACGCGATCCGGTTCGGGAAGCGCTTCGTCGCTGGCGGCGGGTCTGCTCATGTCAGTGCCGCAAGAACGCGGGTGGCAACCTCATCCTCGCTGCCGCTGCCATCTATGACGCGGATACGTTCGGGCGCCTCGGCGGCAAGGGTCAGGAAACCCTCTCGCAGCTTTTTCTGAAAGGTCAGGCCAAAGGTTTCAAACCGGTCCTCGGGGCCGCCGCGCGCTTGCCCACGTGTCAAGGAAACCTCGGGGTCGATGTCGATGATAAAAGTCAGGTCCGGCTCGATGCCGATGGTCAGCCGGTGCAGCTCTTCGACAAGTTGGCGCAGATCGGCCCGCACGAGTCCCTGATAGACACGGGTGGAATCGGCAAAGCGGTCGGTAATAACCCAAGCGCCGCGGGCGCGCGCCGGGCGGATCAGCCGTTCCACATGGTCTCGGCGTGCGGCGGTAAAGAGCAAAAGCTCGGTTTCAGGGGACCAGCGTTCGCCGCGGCCCTCGACCAGCAGACGGCGGATTTCCTCGGCGCCCTCACTGCCGCCGGGTTCGCGGGTCAACACCACCTCGGTGGCGCGCGCCGCCAAAGTCTGGGCAAGCCGCCGCGCCTGCGTCGATTTCCCTGATCCGTCTATGCCCTCGAAACTGATGAACATGCTTGGGGAGCGGCCTCAGTTCCGCACGGCTTTATAAGCTTTTTCGCCCAGACGCATGGCGGCGCCCTGCATCCGACCCAGGACCCCGGTGCGGGCGACATCGCTTGCGGCCAAAAGCGGCAAACGCGACTGCCCGGCGCCGGGGATGGTCACGACCAGTTCACCCAAGCGGTCACCCTGGGTGATCGGTGCCTCGATGGGGCCACGAAACACTGCCTCGGCGGTGACGCCGGATTGCGAGCCGGCCGGGATCAGCACCTTGACGCCATCGGCGGTGGTCAGGCCAACCCTGCTTTTGCTGCCAAGCCAGACCGGAGCTTGGGCAACAATCTCACCCTTGGGGACGATGGTTTTCATGGTGAACTGGCGATAGGCCCAGTTGACGATACGCTCGGCCTCTTCGGCGCGGGCCTTTTCGCTGGGAAGGCCCGTGATCACAAAAATCACGCGGCGGTCACCCTGAACCGCCGAGCCGACAAGGCCATAGCCCGCCTCTTGGGTATGGCCGGTTTTCAGCCCGTCCGCGCCGATGCCTAGCTTGAGCAGCGGGTTGCGGTTAAAGCGGTTTGCCGGGGCGCGATTGTCAAAGCGGAATTCCTCGATGGCAAAATTCCTGTAAAGCTCGGGGAAGTCGCTGATCAGGTGCTGTGCCAGAATACCCAGATCATGTGCGGACATGCGGTGACGGGGATCGGGCCAGCCCGAGGCATTGGCAAAGGTCGATTGGGTCAGCCCCAACTGCCGGCCGCGTTCGGTCATCTGACGGGCAAAAGCTTCTTCGGTGCCGGCAAGCCCCTCGGCCACCACAACGCAGGCATCATTGCCGGAAAGCACGATGATGCCCTTGATCAGCTCTTCGACCGTGGGGCGGTCCTGTTCGTTCAGGAACATGGTCGAACCCTGCATCTGCCGGGCCTTGGTCGAGACGGGCAGGCGGGTATCAAGCTGTACCCGACCCTCATGCAGGGCCTCGAACAGCATATAGATGGTCATCAGCTTGGACATCGAGGCCGGGGGCAGGGCCTCATCGGCATTCTTTT
Source organism: Paracoccus kondratievae (assembly GCF_009301415.1). Lineage (GTDB taxonomy): Bacteria > Pseudomonadota > Alphaproteobacteria > Rhodobacterales > Rhodobacteraceae > Paracoccus > Paracoccus kondratievae. The sequence goes on from NZ_CP045072.1 coordinate 603,980, forward strand.
CCATCAACACGGTGCCGGTCGCCACATCATAGACCCAGGCCGCGCGGGCATTGGTGTCGAAAGCCCGCGCCGGCAGAGCTAGCATCATGACCAGAGCGAGGATGTGAAGTGTCAGAGCGCGCATGGATTGTCCTTGACCTGTCGCCTTTGGGCCATGGTTACCCCAGCCGGTCGAAACCCGCAACGCCACCCGGCCATTCGTGCCGCGCAATTGAACAGGAAACAGAGCCCTTTGGCCCTGAGCCTAGTAGCTGCGGATCAACCCGACGAGGCGGCCCTGGATGCGTACCTTGTCTTCGGGCAGGACGCGGGTTTCATAAGCAGAGTTCGCGGCCTCAAGCGCGATCATGCCGCCCTTGCGGCGGAAACGCTTCAGCGTCACTTCCTGGCTTTCGATCAGCGCCACCACGATATCGCCATTATCGGCAATGTCCTGTTCACGGATCACCACCACATCGCCATCGTTAATCCCGGCCTCGATCATCGAGTCGCCGCGCACTTCAAGCGCATAGTGACGATCCTGACCTGCGAGCATTGAGCCCGGCACGGCGATGTGATGTGAGATTTCCGAGATCGCCTCGATCGGAACACCGGCGGCGATGCGGCCCATCACCGGCAGCTCAACAGCCGAGGCCGCAACATCCATCGCGCCGCGCGGCAGGGGGCCGGGCCGACCGGGGGCCGATCCGTCGATCACACGGGGTTGAAAACCCGTGCCTTTGCTAAGGCTGTCAGGCAGGCGGACGATTTCCAGTGCCCGCGCGCGATGGGGCAGGCGGCGGATGAAACCACGCTCTTCCAGCGCGGTCACAAGCCTGTGGATCCCCGATTTGGAGCGCAGGTCCAGCGCCAGCTTCATCTCGTCAAAAGAGGGTGGAACCCCGTCGCGGGCCATGCGCGCCTGAATGAACTCAAGAAGCTGGATCTGTTTCTTTGTCAGCATGCCTTGCCCCCGATCTGCTGCGGCGCCACCATGTTCATTGAATGTTCTAGCGCAGGTCCTGTGTTGCGTCAATCTTTATGGCGATTCGGGTAAATGGCCGGTTAACGCTGCTGGAGCGGCAGGTAATTTACCCGCTCTCCGGCCTTGCGTGCGGGATCATCTGCGGGGCGGATCAGCAGCGCATCAGCCTGGGCGAGTACCCACAGCCGCGCGGAATCCTGGTCGGCAAAGGGTTCGATCACGGGTATACCGTCGCCCGCCGACAGCCGCGCCCGCAGGTAGTGTTGACGATTTCCTTCGGGGGGCAGATCGCGCCCCAGCACCGCCTGCAGCGGCTCGGGGCCCGGTGGCAGGCCCTGCATGGCGCGGATCAGCGGCTGCATGAAGAGTTTTGCGCAAACCACGGCAGAGATGGGGTTTCCGGGCAGACCCAGCATGGCCGCATTGGCGATCCGCCCGGCCATCAGCGGTTTGCCGGGCCGCATGGCAAGCTTATAAAAAGCGCGTTCCATGCCAAGATCGGCTGCGACCTTGGCGATCAGGTCGTGATCGCCGACCGAGGCTCCGCCAATGGTGACGATCAGGTCGCAGCCCTCGGCCTCGGCAAAGCGATCGCGCAGGCTTTCCTCGGTGTCGCGGGCAAGAGGCAGGACGATTGGCTCGGCCCCCGCCTCGCGCGCCAATGCAGCGATGGCGATGTCGTTCGAACTGATGATCTGGCCAGGCGCGGGGTCAGAACCGGGGCGCACAAGCTCATCCCCACCTGCCAATACGGCGATGCGGGGGCGGCGTGCGACCGTCAGACGAGGCACGTTCATTGCAGCGAGCAACGCCAGATCTGCCGGGCGCAGCGGGCGGGCGGGCTGGAACTCGTGACCTTCGGCAAAGTCGTTTCCGCGTGCGCGGATATTCAGGTTCTGGCCGGCATCCGCGACGGTGATCTGGTCCTCATCACGGGTAACGATTTCCTGCATGACAACACGGTCATAACCCGCCGGGACCGGGGCGCCGGTAAAGATGCGAATGGCGGTCCCAGGCGCGGGTTCACCCTGCCAAGGCTGACCAGCGGCGGCGGTTCCGATCACGGATAGCGGGCCGGGAAGGTCGGCCGAACGCAGCGCATATCCATCCATGGCTGCGGCATCAAAAGGGGGCTGCGTCAGCCGCGCAACGGCGGGCGCGATCATGGCGCGGCCAAGCGCATGTTCCAGCGCAATCTGCTCAGGTTCGGGCGGGCGGGCAAGGGCCAGAACGCGGGCGCGGGCTTCTTCGACGCTGATCATGGTTTCCCCCTTTCAGGGCGCGCGAAAATCGCCGGACTTGCCACCTGTTTTCGAGAGCAGGCGGATGCTTTCGATACGCATGTCCTTTTGCGCGGCCTTGAGCATGTCATAAACCGTCAGACAGGCGGTCGAGACAGCGGTCAGCGCCTCCATCTCGACGCCGGTCTTGCCGGTGGTGCGGACGGTGGCGGTGACCCGGATGCCGGGCAGCGCGGGTTCGGCCACAAGATCGACCGAGACCTTGGTAATCGGCAGCGGATGGCAAAGCGGGATCAGATCCGAGGTGCGCTTGGCCCCCATGATCCCGGCAAGCCGCGCAACGCCCATCACATCGCCCTTGGCCGCGCCACCCTGAGCCAGCGCCAGCGTTCCGGCTGACATCAGCACCACCCCCTCGGCCACCGCCTCGCGCGTTGTTTCGGGCTTTTGCGAGACATCGACCATATGGGCCTGTCCCTGAGCGTCGAAATGGGTCAGGCTCATGCCGCGAGGCCCAGGATGTTGCGGGTGGCGCCGGTGACGTCCTCTTGCCGCATCAGGCTTTCGCCGATGAGGAAACGGCGCACCCCGGCCTCGGCCATACGGTCAAGGTCGGCGGGCGTGAACAGCCCGCTTTCGCACACTAAATCACGGTCGGCGGGCACATGCGGCGCCAGATCCAGCGTCGTGTTCAGGCTGACCTCAAAGGTCTTGAGATTGCGGTTGTTCACCCCGATCAGCGGGGATTTCAGCCTTAGCGCGCGGTCGAGTTCGGCGCGGTCATGCACCTCGATCAGCGCGTCCATACCCCAGTGAAAGGCCGCGTCCTGCAATTCAGCGGCCAGCGCATCATCGACCGAGGCCATGATGATCAGGATACAATCCGCCCCCCAGGCGCGGGCTTCGGCCACCTGATAGGTATCGTACAGGAAATCCTTGCGCAGCACAGGCAGATCACAGGCCGCGCGCGCGGCGGTCAGAAACTCCGGCGCGCCCTGAAAGCTGGGGGCGTCGGTCAGAACCGAAAGGCAGGCCGCGCCACCTTGCTGATAGGCGCGGGCCAGGGCTGGCGGGTCGAAATCGGGTCGGATCAGACCCTTTGAGGGGCTGGCCTTCTTGATCTCGGCGATCAGCGCATGGCCGGTCTCGGCCTTTTCACTCAGCGCACGGGCAAACCCCCGGGGGGTGCCGGCGGCGCGGGCGGCGGCCTCAATCCCTGCCAGCGGCCGGGCGGCCTTGGCGGCTGCGATTTCTTCAAGCTTATAGGACTTGATGCGGTCAAGAATATCCATGGTTCAGCTTTACCCCGCAGCGGCGGTTTCGGAAAGGGCCCAGTCGATGCCGGGCTGGCCTTGGGCTTGCAGCCAGTCGTTCACCTGGCTGAAGGGGCGCGAGCCGAAAAAGCCCCGCCGCGCCGACAGGGGCGAGGGATGGGCGCTTTCGATCACCAGATCCTGTGGGCGCGGCAGCCCGGCCAGTGCCTTTTGTGCATGTCCGCCCCAAAGGATAAAGGCCAAGGGACGGACCTGTTGCGCGCGGGCGACGGCCTGACGCGCCAGCCTGTCCCAGCCCCATTTTGCATGTGCCCCGGCCTGACCGGGCGGCACGGAAAGCGAGGTGTTGAGCAGCAGCACCCCGGCTCTTGCCCAATGGCTCAGATCGCCGTTTGCAGGTGCTGCGCCGATATCCTCGCGCATCTCGGCATAGATGTTTTTCAGTGAGCGTGGCAGCGCGGTTTCCGGCGTTACCGAAAAGGCCAGCCCGTTCGCATGGCCGGGCGTGGGGTAGGGGTCTTGCCCCAGGATGACCACCCGCACATTTTCAGGCGGCGTCAGCTCAAGCGCCGCAAAGACCCGCGCGGGACCCGGCAGCCAGTCATGGCCGCGCAGCCGGGCGGCGATACCCGGCCAGTCCTGTCGAAAGAATGGCAGATCGGCCCATGCGCGGGGGGAGGCGATATCCTCAGTCATGCGGTTCGGGCGGGGCGCCGACCTCGGCTGCCAGCGCGGCAAGCTTGGCCTTGGCCTTGCCGCTGTCGATCGAGTCGCGGGCGATCTCGACCCCTTCCCGCAGATCGGCGGCCTTGCCCGCGATCAGCAGCGCAGCCGAGGCGTTCAGCAATACCGCATCGCGGTAGGCCCCCGCAGCGCCATCAAGCAGCGCCCTCAGTGCGGCGGCATTCTCGGCAGGCTCTCCGCCTAGAATCGCCTCAAAGGGGTGGATCGGCAGGCCTGCGTCCTCGGGCGTGATCTCGAATTCGGTGATCTCGCCGTCCTTGAGCTGCGCAACCCAGGTCGGCGCAGCAATCGAGATTTCATCCGTGCCGTCGCCGCCATGCACCAGCCATGCGCATTCCGAGCCAAGCGTGCGCAGCGTCTCAGCCATCGGACGGTTCCAGACCTTATCGAACGTCCCGGTAAGCTGACGTTTGACAAGGCCGGGGTTCGTCATCGGCCCCAGCAGGTTAAAGATCGTCCGCGTCCCCAGTTCGGCCCGTGCGGGACCAACATGGCGCATGGCCGGGTGATGCACCGGGGCCATCATGAAGCAGATCCCCGTTGTCGCCAAAGCATGCTCGGCAATCTCGGGGGTGGACATCACATTCAGTCCCAGATGGGTCAGCGCGTCCGCCGAGCCGGATTTTGAGGACAGGTTGCGATTACCGTGCTTGGCAACCGGTACGCCTGCGCCTGCGACGACAAAGGCCGTGGCGGTCGAGATGTTCAGCGTGCCCTTACCGTCGCCGCCGGTCCCGACGATGTCGACAGCCCCTTCGGGGGCGTCGATGCGGTTCATGCGGGCGCGCATGGCGCGGGTCGCGGCGGCCATTTCCTCGACCGTTTCGCCGCGCACGCGCATCGCCATCAGCAGCCCGCCGATCTGGGCGGGGGTGGCGGCACCTTCGAACAGCGCGGAAAAGGCGGCCTCGGCCTCGGCCCCGGTCAGCGGGCGGGTGGCGGCAAGGCCGATCAGCGGGCGGATGTCGGTGCGTGCGGCCTTCATGCGGCGGCGTCCACATTCTGGCAGCGGCGCAGGAAATTGCGGATCATGTCGTGACCGTATTCCGAGGCGATGCTTTCGGGGTGGAACTGCACGCCCTCGACCGGCAGGGTCTTGTGCATCAGTCCCATGATGGTGCCATCCGCTGCGGTGGCGGTGACGCTCAGGCAGTCGGGCAGGCTTTCCGGTTCGACCGCGAGCGAGTGATAGCGCGTCGCGGTCAGTGGCGAAGGCAGCCCGGCAAAGACGCCGATGCCCTGATGCGTGATGGCGTCGGTTTTGCCATGAACGATGCGGCAGGCGCGCACGACTTTGCCGCCGAATGCCTCACCGATGGCCTGATGACCAAGGCAGACACCCAAAAGCGGTACGCCCTTTTCCGCTGCTGCCTGGATCAGCGGTACGATGATCCCTGCTTGCGACGGGGTGCAGGGCCCGGGCGAGATCACGATTCCCTGTGCCCCCATGGTCAGCGCCTCGTCCACGCTCAGCACGTCGTTGCGGCGGACGACGACCTCGGCCCCGGCCTCGCCCATGTAATGGACAAGGTTCCAGGTAAAGCTGTCGTAATTGTCGATGAGCAGGATCATGGCGGGCGCCTTGCATTGGGGGGTGAACCCCGGAAAATCTGCGGCTATAGATGGTCCAAAGCCTTGCGGCCGGTCAAGACCGCGGGGCAAGAAAAACCTTGCCGGGCATATGCAGCTTGGCATTAAGGCGGCGTAGGGCAAGGACTGGGCGGGGGCATGGCAAAAGGGTTTGCGTCAGGTCTGGTTCATGGCGTGCTGGTCTGCGCAGCGGGGCTGGCGGCGCTGTCCCTGACCTTGCCGCAACCTCCGCGCCCCAAGGCAGCCGCCGATCCCGGCCCCGCAGTCGAGGCGTTGTCCGTCCCGGCTGGATCGGAATTTTCACGCGCCAGCGATATGGAACCCGAGGCCCCGGCGCCCCTGACCGCCGAGGCTGCACGGCCCGCCGTGCCGCAGGTCGGGCGTCCGGCGGACGAGACCGTGCCTGCGGCTGCCGATCCGGTCAGCCTGCGCCCCGATACCCCGGCCGAGGCACCCGCCGCGCCCGAGATCGCATTGCCCGAGCCCGATCCGATCGACCTGCCTGAACCGGCGGGCGAGGCGCCGATTCCCGTGCCGCCGCCCGGTCAGGTTGTGGTGCCGGGCCTCGACCGTGCGCCCGAAAGGGCATTGTTTGCCCCCGCGCCCCCGACCGATGCGTTACCGGCAAGCGATACGCCTGCCGCCCCGGGCCAGCCCGCCGACGAACCGCCGACGGTTGAGGCTGCTGCCAATCCCGATTCGCAGCCACCCATTTCAGATCCCGAGCCTCAACACCGCGCCGCGCCTGCGCCCGGATCGGGTTTCGATCTGTCCCTTCCGCCCGATTTCGATGCCCTGCACCTGACTGAATAAGCCCATGCTGCCCCTGAACCCAGCCCTTGCCGCTACCTTTCGTCCGCCCGTGATGGAGGCGCGGCGCTGGCTTGAGGGGCTTAGCCTGCCTGCCGGGCTGCCTTTGATCAATCTAAGTCAGGCCGCCCCGGTCGAACCCCCGCCCGAGCCCCTGCGCCGGGCGATGGCTCAGGCGGCGCTGGAGCAGCCAGACGCGCATCTTTACGGTCCCGTCCTTGGCCGGGCCGAGCTGCGCGAGGCGGTGGCGGGCGAATGGTCGCGTGCTTATCATGCCACGATCCAGCCCGGTCAGGTTGCAATCACCCAGGGCTGCAATCAGGCGTTTTGTGCAGCGATCCTGACGCTGGCCGCCGCGGGGGATGAGGTGATTCTGCCCACGCCCTGGTACTTCAACCACAAGATGTGGCTGGACATGCAGGGCATCCGCGCGGTGCCGCTGCATTGCGGCCCGGATATGATCCCCGAGGCCAGCGCGGCCGCGCGGCTGATTTCGGACCGCAGCCGGGCCATTGTGCTGGTCAGCCCCAACAACCCCTCGGGTGCCGAATACCCGGCCGAGACCTTGCGCGCCTTTTGCGAGCTGGCCCGTTCGCGCGGCCTCGCGCTGATCCTGGATGAGACCTACCGCGATTTCGATGCGCGTGAGGGCGCACCGCATGATCTTTTCTCTGATCCCGACTGGGGCGATACGCTGATCCACCTTTACAGCTTTTCCAAAGCATATCGCCTGACAGGTCATCGCATCGGGGCGTTGATCGCCAGCGCCACCCGTATGATCGAGGTGGAAAAGGTGCTGGATACGCTGGCGATCTGCGCCAGCCAGATTGGTCAGATCGGCGCGGCCTGGGGCATGGCCCATCTGCGCGACTGGCTGGCGGGTGAGCGGGCCGAGATTCTTGCCCGGCGCGCCGCCATGGCCGAGGGGATGGCACAGCTGTCAGGCTGGCGCATCAAGGGCTGCGGCGCCTATTTCGCCTGGACCGAGCATCCCTACGACCTGTCGTCGCCGGAACTGGCGCAACGCCTGCTGTACAAGGTGGGGGTGCTGCTTTTGCCCGGCACGATGTTCATGCCCGAGGGCGATCCTGATGCCGCGCGCCATGTCCGCATCGCATTTGCCAATGCTGACCGTGAAGGCATCGCAGCACTGATCGGGCGGCTTGAGAGCTTTCGCCCCTGATCACCTTCCGACCCGAATGTGACCGCCAGGAGGCCGGGCAGGGCGTCGCGGCACTTGCCGCCGCAGCCTTGTCACCCTAAAGACTTTCGCTGACTGAATTGGCAATCGGCGAGGCAGGACGACAAGATGCGTGGCAAGGGCAAATCGACCATCGTCTGGTTGCTGATGGGTATGCTGGTTCTGGGGCTTGGTGGCTTTGGCGTCACCAATTTCTCGGGCGGGACCGCGGATATTGGCGCGGTGGGCAAGGTCTCGATCTCGGCCCAGGATTATGCCCGTGCGCTGCGCAGCGAGATGCAGGACTTTTCCGCCCGCGCCGGCCGCCAGATCACGGCGGTCGAGGCCAAGGCCATCGGCCTTGATCGCGCGGCACTTGGCCGGCTTTACACCGCCGCTGCGCTTGAGGCCGAGGCAAACCGGGTGGGCGTTTCGGTCGGTGACAAGGCGGTGGCCGATCAGATCGCCAATATCTCGACCTTTCGTGGGCTGAACGGGCGGTTTGATCGCAATCTTTACGCCGACCGGCTGCGCAGCGAAGGACTGCGCGAGGCCGAGTTTGAACAGGATCTGCGCATGGATATGGCCGGGCTGATCCTGCAGGACGCTGCTTTGGCCGGGGTCAGCGCCCCGCAACCGGTCGTGGCCCAGACCCAGGGCTGGCTGCTTGAGACCCGCGACATCCACTGGCGCGAGCTGACCGCCGAGGATCTGCCAGCGCCTGTGGCGACGCCGGATGATGCGACGCTGCAAGCCTGGCATCAGGCCAATGCCGAGAAATTCACCTCGCCCGAGATCCGCAAGATCACCTATGTCTGGCTGGTTCCCGAAATGCTGGAAGGCGAGGTCGAGGTTGATGAACAGGCGCTGCGCGACCTCTATCAAGAACGGATCGAAGAATTCCAGCAGCCCGAACGCCGCATGGTCGAACGTCTGGTCTTTCCGACCATGGCCGCTGCCGAAGAGGCGAAGGCCCGGATTGACCGGGGCGAGATCACCTTTGAGCAACTGGCCGGTGAGCGCGGCCTGACGCTCGGCGATATTGATCTGGGCGAGGTCAGCGAGGCTGAGCTGGGCGCGGCTGGCCCTGCGGTATTTGCACTTGATCAGCCTGGTGTCGCGGGCCCGGCAAGCTCGGATCTGGGGCCGGCGCTGTTCTCGATGAACGCGATTCTTGAGCCGCTGAATATCCCATTTGAACAGGCCAGGACCGATCTGCGCCTTGAGGCAGCCATTGACCGCGCCCGCCGTCAGATCGAGGAGCGTTCGGGCGAGTTCGCGGACCTTCTGGCGGGCGGGGCCACGCTTGAGGATATGGCCAAGGAAACCCCGATGAAGCTTGGCCAGATCGATTGGAGCACTGGGGCGGAGGCCGATCCAAACGGCATTGATGCCTATCCCGAGTTCCGCCAGCGCGCGGCAGAGTTGACCGAAAAAGACTTCCCCGAACTCTTTGAGACCGAGGATGGCGGCGTCTTTGCCCTGCGGCTGGACAAGATCGAGCCTCCGGCGCTGATCCCCTTTGATGAGGTGCGTGAGCGGGTGGCCGAGGACTGGACCCGGAACGAGATTCACCGGCAGCTTCTGGCACTGGCCGAAGAGCAGCGTGTCGCAGCCGAGGCGGCTGCCGAACCCGGCATTGAGCCGGCTCCGGCAGCGGCGACCGCTCCGGTCGCACAGGCCATCGGCGCGGCTGCGACCGGCGGCGGCGCGGCCGGGACCGGAACCGAGGCGGTTGCCAGCAATGGCGCGACCGCCGAGCCAAAACCCACGCCCGATCCCGGTGCGCCCGTGACCGGCCTTGCCCGTGGCGGCTTTATCAGCGGCGTGCCGCAAGAGGTGGTCACCCAGGCCTTTGAGATCGCTGCAGAAGGATCGACCGAGGTCGCGGATGCCGAAAACCGGGTGTTCCTTGTCACGCTTGACAAGATCCATCCTGCCGCGACCGAAGGTGACGAGGCGGCCCAGATCCGCGACACCATTGACGCCCGGCTGACGGATTCGCTGCGCCAGGATGTCTTTGACTACTTCACCCGCGCCCTGCAGGCCCAGGGCGGGGCGACCGTGAACCAGACCGCCGTCGAAGCGGTGAACGCACAGGTCCAGTAATGGATATCTCTCCTGATTTCGCGGCGTTTGAACGCGGCTGGGCCGAGGGCCGCAACCAGCTTCTGACCATCCGGCTTGCCGCTGATCTGGATACGCCGGTCAGCCTGATGCTGAAGCTGGCCGAGGCGGCGCCCAATTCCTTTATGCTGGAAAGCGTCACCGGCGGCGAGGTGCGGGGGCGTTATTCCTTTGTAGGGATGAAGCCCGACCTGATCTGGGAATGCCGCGACGGCAAGGCACGTATCAACCGCAATGCCCGCTATTCGGATGAATTCGTCACTGACGACCGCCCGGCGCTTGACAGTCTGCGGGCCCTGATCGCGGACAGCCGCATGAAGATGCCCGAGGGTGTACCTGCGGGCGCGGCCGGGCTTTTCGGCTATCTCGGCTATGACATGATCCGGCTGGTCGAGCGGTTGCCGGATGTGAACCCCGACCCGCTGGGGCTGCCCGATGCGATGATGATGCGGCCTTCGGTCGTAGCGGTGCTTGATGGGGTCAAGGGCGAGGTGCTGCTTTGCGCTCCGGCCTGGCATGACCCCGAGACACCCGCCCGTGCCGCCTATGCGCAGGCCGCCGAACGGGTGATGGAGGCGCTGCGCGCCCTTGACCGTCAGCCAAACGAGTCTCGCGCGCTGGGACAGGACCTGCAGGTGGGCGAGCTGCGCTCGAACTTCACGCGCGAGGGTTATCTGGCAGCGGTCGAAAAGGCCAGGGAATATATCCGCGCGGGCGACATCTTTCAGGTCGTGCCCTCGCAACGCTGGGCGATGGATTTCCCGCTGCCGCCCTTTGCGCTGTACCGCGCGTTGCGGCGCACCAACCCGTCGCCCTTTATGTTCTATCTGAACTTTGGCGGGTTCCAGATCGTCGGCGCCTCGCCCGAGATCCTCGTGCGGCTGCGCGAGGGGCAGGTCACGATCCGCCCCATCGCCGGCACCCGCCCGCGCGGCACGACCGCTGACGAGGATCGCGCGCTTGAGGCTGATCTGCTTGCCGATCAGAAAGAGCTGGCCGAGCATCTGATGCTGCTGGACCTTGGCCGCAACGACGTTGGCCGGGTGGCCAAGATGGGTACCGTCACCCCGACGGAACAGTTCATCGTCGAGCGTTATTCGCATGTGATGCATATTGTCTCGAATGTAGTTGGTGAATTGCGCGAAGGTGAGGATGCGTTGTCGGCGCTGCTGGCGGGGATGCCGGCAGGCACCGTCTCGGGCGCGCCAAAGGTCCGCGCGATGGAGATCATCGACGAGCTTGAGCCGGAAAAGCGCGGAGTCTATGCCGGGGGCGTGGGGTATTTCGCTGCCAATGGCGAGATGGACATGTGTATTGCCCTGCGTACCGGGGTGATCAAGGACGGCCAGCTTTACATTCAGGCGGGTGGCGGTGTCGTCTATGACAGCGACCCCGAGGCCGAGTTCATGGAGACCGTGAACAAAAGCCGGGCCCTGCGCCGCGCCGCCGAGGAAGCGGCGCGTTTCGTGCGCGGCAACGGTTAAGGGCGCGCGGGGCACGGGTCCCGTGCCATGACAGGAGTATGCGGGCATGACGATCACCAAGGCAGAAGAGCTGGATGGCCTGAAAGCCATCGGCAGGATCGTCGCGAATACCATGCATGCCATGGCCAGGGCGATCGAGCCCGGCATGACCACCCGCGAACTGGATGAGATCGGCCGCCAGTTGCTGGAGGCCGAGGGCGCGGTTTCCGCCCCTCGCTCGACCTACGGCTTTCCCGGAACGACCTGTATCAGCGTGAACGAGGAAATCGCTCACGGTATCCCCGGGGACCGCGAAATCAGCCGGGGCGATCTGGTCAATATTGATGTCTCAGCCTCGAAGGATGGCTATTTCGCCGATACCGGTGCTTCGTTTCTGGTGGCGCCCAAATCCCCTTCGCTTGAGCGGCTTTGCCGGGATGGCAAGCGCGCGATGGAGATCGGCATTGAGCAAGTCGGCAGTGGCAAGCCGCTGGCCGGGATCGGCAAGGCGGTCGGGCGGTTCGCATCAAGCCGGGGCTATACACTGATCCGCAACCTGGCCAGTCACGGCATTGGCCGGGCGCTGCACGAAGAACCGGGCGAGATTGCGACCTGGCCGACGCGTGGTGACCGCCGTCACATCGACAAGGGTCTTGTGCTGACTGTCGAGCCGTTTCTGTCGATGGGAGGGATGTGGGCAACCGAAGGCGAAGATGGCTGGACGCTTTACAGCGAGCCCCGCGCAGCGGTTGTGCAATACGAACATACTGTGGTCGCAACCGACCGGGGTGCTATCGTCGTCACGATGCCGGGTTAAGCGCGGGGGTGCTGATCCGCGCTGTGGCCGCACATCAGGCTATAAGCTATGCGCGGCCACGAAGCGTCTGATTAATCTTCGCCGCGATAAGGCTGGACGTATTGCAGCGCCATGTCCCAGGGGAAGAAGATCCAGGTGTCCTGGCTGACCTCGGTCACATAGGTCTGAACCATCGGCCGGCCTTTGGGCTTGGCATAGACCGTGGCGAAATGCGCCTTGGGATACATGGTGCGCACATGTTCCAGCGTGCGGCCGGAATCGACCAGATCGTCCACGACCAGAATACCGTCGCCGTCCTGCATGACCGCAGGATCAGGGGCCTTGAGAACCTGAACCTCGCCCCGCTCTTGCCCGCCCTTGCCGCGATAGGACTTGACCGAGATCGTGTCGATGACCCGGACATCAAGTTCCCGCGCGACGATCATCGCAGGCACCAGCCCGCCACGGGTGATGGCAAGGATGGCGCGCCAGTTCCGGTCCTCAAGCCGCCAGGCCAGCGCGCGCGCGTCACGGTGGATCTGGTCCCAGCTGATGTGAAAGCCGCGTTCATGGGGCAGGCGATCGGTCATGCAAGCTCCTTAAAGATTGACGATCAATAACAGACCCAGCAGCGCCATGGCGACACCGGCCGTCCGGTCGATCCAGAATTTCGCTGCAAAATAGCGCGACCGCATACCCCCTGTCGACATCAGAACCGCAACCAGCGCGTACCAGAACAGCTCGGTTGCCAGACAGACAAGGTAAATCAGCGCCTGACGGCTGATCTGCATCGGCTCGGGAAAGACCGACAGAATCAGCGAGGCGTAAAACAGTGCTGGTTTGGGATTCGAAAGATTAAGCGCGATCCCGCCCCAGAAACCTTTCGTCGCCCCACCGGCCGCATCGGGCAGCGGCCCGGTCGAGGCACGCCACAGCCCCCAGGCGAACCAGAGCAGATACAGCCCGCCAAAGATCTTGAGTGCCGAAAACAGTGCCGGGTGCAGTCTGAACAGCACTGCCAGCCCCGCCAAGGCGAACAGACACCACAGCGAAGCGCCCGTAGCCAGCCCCAGCGCATATGGCAGGGCGCGGCTACGGCCATGGGCAAAAGCAGTCTGCACGGTGGCGATGATCGCCGGGCCGGGTGTCAGAATCGCCAGTGACAGCGCCGAGATCAGAGCAAGGAACTGTTCGGCGCTCATCAGCGAAAATCAGTCCTTTTTCGCCGTTGCGATATCGGGCGCGTCCACCGCCTTCATGCCGACGATGTGATAGCCTGCATCGACGTGATGGGTTTCGCCGGTCACGCCCGAGCCAAGATCGGACAGCAGGTAAAGTGCCGAACGACCGACCTCTTCCTGGCTGACATTGCGGCGCAGGGGCGAGTTCAGCTCATTCCATTTAAGGATATAGCGGAAATCACCGATACCCGAGGCGGCGAGGGTTTTGATCGGACCTGCCGAGATCGAGTTGACGCGGATGCCATCCTTGCCGAAATCCTCGGCCAGATAACGCACCGATGCCTCAAGCGCGGCCTTGGCGACGCCCATGACATTGTAATGCGGCATCACACGCTCGGCTCCGTAATAGGTCAGCGTCAGCATCGAGCCGCCATTCGGCATCATCGCGGCGGCGCGGCGCGCCACAGCGGTGAAGGAATAGACCGAAATGTCCATCGTCATCAGGAAATTGTCGCGGGTAGTATCCGCATAGCGGCCGCGCAGCTGTTCCTTGTCGGAAAATCCGATGGCATGAACGATAAAGTCGATGCTGTCCCAGCGCTGCTGCAGGGTGGTGAACAATGCGTCAATCGAATCTTCGTTCGACACATCGCATTCGGCCAGAAAATCGGACCCGACCTGTGCGGCCAGCGGCTCGACCCGGCGCCTGAGCGCCTCGCCCTGATATGAAAAGGCCAGCTCGGCCCCGTGATCCGCCAGCGTCTTGGCTATGCCCCACGCGATGGATTTGTCGTTTGCCAAGCCCATGATAAGGCCGCGGCGACCTTTCATCAGCCCCATACCGCCGTCACTTGACATGATGCTGTCCCTCGCGCTTCTTCGATTCCGGGCAGGATTAGGACAACTACCGAGAGGCATCAAGTGTTGGTAAGCAGGCAGCCATGAGCGATCGCAATGGAATTTTCGCCGGAGACGACCCTTTTGCCATAGCCCGCCGCTGGCTGGCCGAGGCCGGGAAAACCGAGCCGAACGACCCTAATGCCATGGCTTTGGCCACTGTCGATGACGCGGGTTTGCCCGATGTGCGCATGGTCCTGTTAAAAGATATCGAAGGTGCGGCGGCGGATGGCTCTTTCGTATTTTATACCAATTACGAAAGCGCCAAGGGCAGCCAGATCGAGGCGACGGGCGTTGCTGCGCTGGTTTTGCACTGGAAATCCCTGCGCCGCCAGATCCGGGTTCGTGGTCATGTCACCCGGGTCGAAGGCGAGGTGGCAGACGCCTATTATGCTTCGCGTCCCCTGCAATCGCGGATTGGCGCCTGGGCATCGCATCAAAGCCGTCCGCTTGCCAGCCGGGCCACTTTGATGGCCGAGGTCGCACGGCTGGGAATCAGCCTTGGCCTTAATCCTTCACGCCCTCCGCATTGGGGTGGATACCGTATCAGGCCGGTTGAGATCGAATTCTGGGCAGACGGCGCGTTTCGTCTGCATGACCGATTTCGATGGATAAGATGCGATTCTGACGGCGAAAACAGGGAATTGAATGCAGCCGGGCAGGATATTACGCAAAGTTTCTGGCAAGTTTGCCGTCTTAGCCCTTGATGAGCGGGCAGGATTTATCCATGGTATGGAAAACCTGACCAATCTGGATTCACCTTCGCCTAGTTCTGGTCGAAGGAAGCAGGACCGGAGTTCGGGTTGTTTCTGGTTTTCAAACAGGTGACAGGACGACATGGAAGAAAACGACGAACAACAGCGCAAGATCGCGGGCGTCGTGAAATGGTTTGATGGCAGTAAGGGCTTTGGTTTTCTGACCGACCCTGAAGGTGGCTCCGACATTCTTCTTCATGCCAATGTGTTGAGGAACTTCGGTCAGAGCTCGGTTGCTGAAGGTGCTCATGTCGTGGCCGTAGTCCAGAAGACGCCGCGCGGCATGCAGGCAATCGAGGTGCTGGAGATCACGCCGCCTGCCAGCGAACCAATGCCCGCTATTGCCGATCTGTGCTCGGCCACGCCCGACGAGATCGCATGCCTACCGCTTTTGCCTGCACGGGTGAAATGGTTCGATAAAGCCAAAGGTTTTGGCTTTGCCAATATTTTCGCTGAAAAGGCCGATGTCTTTTTGCACATCGAGGTCTTGCGCCATTCGGGTTTTTCCGACCTGGCGGTGGGTGAGGCAATCGCTCTGCGTGTTGTAGATGGACGTAGGGGGATGATGGCCGCGCAAATCCTTTCCTGGGAAAGAGCAGCAATCGAAGCCCGGCAGTCGCAACCGGGGGGAGCGGCCGCGCTCGCTAAATTGCGGCTGGTCGCGAGCGCGGTATGAAGTTACGGGCCGTAACGGTTGTTCTAGCTTTTCTTGTTACAAATCAGTCTCCGGTCCTCGCGGCCTCATGCAACCCCGACCGGGCCCTGTTTCAGGGTCAGGATGGGGTGGTCGAGGTGTCGGTTGAAATCGCCGACACCCCCGAAACGCGGGCGCAAGGTCTGATGTTTCGCCGCGAGTTGCAGCGCGGCAAGGGTATGCTGTTTATCTATGAAACACCGCAACCGGTCAGTTTCTGGATGCGTAATACCCTTATCCCTCTCGACATGATCTTTATTGATGCGCGTGGAGAGGTCCGCCATGTCCACACGATGGCGCGGCCATTGGACGAGACATCGATTCCAGGCGCTGCACCCGGAGATGTCGCGCCAGAACGGCTGATGGTACTTGAGGTACCGGGCGGGGACGCGGCCCGGCTGGGTATTCGCCCCGGCATGGCGCTGTCCCACCCTCGTCTGCCGCAAGAGGCGGCGCTATCGCCCTGTGACTAGGCTGGTTGCCGGTCTCGCGGTCGTTTTCCCCCTTTCCCCCGGCGCAGTCAGCGGCTAGACAGCTGGCTGAGGTCCGGGGCGTAGCGCAGCCTGGTAGCGCGACGGTTTTGGGTACCGTAGGCCGGAGGTTCGAATCCTCTCGCCCCGACCATCACTTAGCTATATTTCACCATGGCTGGTTTGCACTGCGATTTGCAGTTTTGTTCTGGATTCGGCTCGCTGCAACTTCTCAGCCAGCCCATCCGTCATGCTGGGTACTAGCGCCACATGGCGCTTAATCACTTCGGCCACGTGTTTGATCGACCAGCCCATATGGGTCGCGATTTCCTTCAGTTCGGCGCCGGCTTCGAGTAAGCGTGTCACCCCGACCATCATCACTTTTTCCGACAGGCTTTGAAAATGATTCTGAGCAAACATAAAGCGCCGGGGCTGATGGCATGCGCTTTTGCTCCCGCTTAGGGGTTGATTCGCTGTCGGCACGGGGCTTGGGTCAGGCGACAGCGCCTCAAGCGGTTCGTTTTCGGCTGATTTTTACTGAAGATGGTGCGGGCGGCGGGACTTGAACCCGCACGGGCTACGCCCCAGGGAGTTTAAGTCCCATGCGTCTACCATTCCGCCACGCCCGCGCCAGAACGCTGGCTACCGGGCGCGGCGGGAATTGGCAAGAGTAGCTGCTTGCGCTCTCAATAACTGCGGGTCGGGCGGTCGAAAACCTTGCGCCCCATCAGCGAGCCAACCAGATCGACCATCAGCTTGGCGGTGCGGCCACGTTCGTCCAGAAACGGATTCAGCTCGACAAGGTCCAGCGAGGTCATCAGCCCGCTTTCATGCAATAGCTCACACACCAGATGCGCCTCGCGGAAGGTGGTGCCGCCGGGAACCGTGGTGCCGACTGCGGGCGCGATCGACGGGTCAAGGAAATCGACGTCCAGGCTGACATGCAAAAGCCCGTTCTCGGCCCGGACGCGGTCAAGGAATTCGCGCAAGGGGGCGATGATGCCACGCTCGTCCAGCACGCGCATGTCGTTGACGATGATATCCGTTTCACGCAAGGCGGCGGATTCGGCGCCGTCCACGCTGCGGATGCCAAACATGCAGATGTTGTGACCGGGAATCGGCACAGGGAATGGTGGAAATGGATCGAACCCAGCCCGTCCCGAGGCATAGGCCAGAGGCGTGCCGTGAAGGTTCCCCGAAGAGGTCGTCTCGGGCGTGTGAAAATCGCTATGCGCGTCCAGCCATAGTACGAATTGCGGCCGCCCCTTTGCCTGCGCATGTGACGCAACCCCGGCCAGCGTGCCAAGCGCCAGCGCATGGTCGCCGCCCAGAAAGATCGGCATCCCCTCGTTCATTGCGGCAGCGCCTGCGGCCTGCAGGGCCTCGGTCCAGGCGATGACCTCGGGCAGGTGATGGACGGCGGGGTTGGTGCAGGTCTGGTGTCGGCCGGGGGCCGGTGCCAGGTCGCCACGATCCTCGACAGTATGGCCCAGATCCTCAAGCGTCGCGGCCAGACCGGCCACGCGATAGGCCGCCGGTCCCATCAGGCAGCCGGGTCGCCGTTGCCCTTCGTCCACCGGGGCGCCGATCAGGATGCAATGGGTCATGCGCGCTTCTTCTCCTGTCTTGTACCCTCTGAAAAGAACATGCCCGGCGGTGGAAAGTCCACAGCCGGGCACAAGACTTGTCAGGAAAGATGGATCAGAAGCTCGCGGTCAGACCCAACCACAGACGACGGCCTTCCAGCACCGTGTTGAAGTCGCTTTCGCGGACCTCTTCGTTGAAAACATTATAGACGGCGGCATTCAGGGCTGCCGTCTCGGTCAGCTGGTAGTTCGCGCCAATATCGACGGTGGTATAAGGCGAATATTTGCGCCCTTTTTGACCGTTGATTTCCACCTCGCGGCCATTGCTGCCGATACGCAGGCCCGAGGCGATTTCCGAGCCGTGGTAATTGGCCGACAGCCAGGTATCCAGCCCCTCGACCGGGGTTACCCAGTCAAAGCGCAGGCTGGCCATATGTTCAGGCGTGCGCGCCAGCGGGAAGCCCGCAAAGTCGCCGGTCTTTTGCTCGGATTTGGTATAGGTATATGAGGCGCGCGCCGACAGGTCCGGGGTGATGTTCCAGTCGCCAGCCAATTCCACGCCCGAGATTTCGGCCTCGTCGACGTTGAAGTTCTGGATAATGCGCCGGTAATATAGCTGTCCGTCCGAGCCGACATATTGCGGACCGTCCGTCCAGTAATCGTATTCGTCAAGGATGCCATCGCCATTGGTGTCGCGGCCAAGGCTTCTTTGTTGCAGCTTGTCTTCGAACTTCGTGTGGAAGGCCGTGGCGCTGACCGTGAATGTATCCGCCTCATAAACGGCAGCCAATTCAAAGTTCAGTGTTTTTTCCGGCTTCAGATCCGGGTTGCCAAGGATAACCGCGCAAGAGGGCGGGGTATTGCTGGCACAGCCCGCGCCACCACTGGTATAGGCATAGCCCGGAATAATCGAACGCAGTTCAGGCGTCTTGTAGCCTGTCGAGATACCGCCTTTGACGGTCAGGTTTTCGGTCGCATTCCAGACGCCATAGATCCGCGGGGCAATATGACCGCCGTAGAATTCGTTATTGGTATAACGCAGGCCCAGCGTCAGCGCGAAATCATCGCGCATGCGCCATTCATCCTCGACATACAATGACCATTCATCGCCGCGGAACTTTTCATCCCGTGGCGTGGCGCCGGGCGCCGTCGCTCCGGGGTTCTGGTCGGTAATATCGGTGCGCAGGAACTGGCCGCCAAAGGTCAGCCGATGCTCGCCATTCCAGGACAGGCTGCGGGTCGCCTTGGCGTCAAGAACCGTGTTGCGCACCTCGGGGGACCGCAGGTTGCGCGTGAATGCGGCGTCGGGGGTCGCGCGGCTGTAAGTTGTGCGTTCACCCACCTCCTGTGAAAAGCTGAACTCGGTGCTCAGATCCCCGTAATCACCTTTATGGGTCAGCGACCAGTGATCCCGATCATGGTCGCGATAGCCCAGATCGCCGTAATCCTCGGCACTGATCCGGGTCCGCCCGGCTTCAAGCAGGACCTGGTTCTGGTCGTTCACATGCCAGGTCAGACGGGCGCCCAGGTCATAGTCGTCCGAGCCGCCGGGTCCGCCCGAGATCGACGAGGCGTCCTGATCGAACTTGCGGCCCCAGACCTGCAGGCCCAGCGTATTCGCGATCAGCGGACCAGAGGCGTAGAACGAGGTTTGCTGGCTGTTTTCAAAGCCCTTTTCGTCCTGAATGACGGTCTCGGCCGTGATCGAGCCGGTCCAGGTATCGGCGACCGGCTTGGTGATGATGTTGATCACCCCACCCATGGCGTCCGAACCGTAAAGCGAGGACATCGGGCCGCGCACGATCTCGATCCGCTCAATGGCTGCGATCGGGGGGATAAAGCTCTGCTCAAAGCCCGAGTTGCCGTTCACGCGCGCATCGCGGGTGGTCTGGCGCTTTCCGTCCACGAGGATCAGGGTGTACTGGCCCGGCAGGCCGCGGATATAGATATCGGTTTCGTTGGCGACCCCGGTGGTGACAACCCCCTGCACCTCTTTCAGAGCATCGGTCAGGCTGGTGAAACTGCCCTTTTTCAGTTCTTCGGAGGTGATGACCGAAATGCTGGCCGGGGCCTCTTTGATGTTCTGTTCAAAGCCCGCAGCAGTGATGACGATGCTGTCCAGAACGACGACATCGGCATTTTGTTCCTGGGCCAGCGCAAGCGCCGGGGCGCATAGCGCCGAAAGTGACAGCAGCGCCGTGCGCAGGCTGCGGTGCCCGCGAGTGCGGGCTGGATGGGGCAAGGATGGGGAAGGCATGGTCACCTCTCGACAACAGAAAAGATGGATTTCTGCCTTGGTCGACCGGACGAGAGGGAGCGCCGATGCCTGGGTCGCTGACGGGCGGTTAATCAGTCCCGGGCAAGCGGGACAAGGGTATAGTTCTGTCTGCAAAATGTCTGTGGCAGAAATGCGACAAATTTACTAGGTTATTTGCCGCAACCTTGTCCCGATCACCGTAGCGTGCCTCTTTGATCAGTCGCGGATGCCCTTGAACCGCTCTTGCCATTCATCGCGGTTTTCGTCGCTGATCTTGGCAAAAAGCACCTCTGGCACGGTAAACGCATGGCCTGCGGGCAGGGCCTCAAGCGCGGCACGGACGTTATCGGGCCAGTTGCGGTTGTCGGTGTGCATCGCCTCCAGCATCGCCTCCGAGGCGAAGGGAATGAAGGGCGCCGAAAGGACCGCGTAAAGCCGGATCAGGTTCAGCCCCAGACGCACCTGCATTGCGGCTTTTCCGGGGTCGGTCTTGAAGGTGGACCAAGGGGCCGCCGATTGCAGATATTCGTTGCCAAGGACCCAGATCGCGCGCAGCTCGGCTGCCGATTTGCGGATCTCGATATGATCCATGAACCCTTCATAGGCGCGGATCCGGGTGGTCAGCGCCTCGATCAGCGCCTCTTCCTCGGGGCCGTAGCTGCCGCCTTCGGGGATGGCTTCGCCGAATTTGCTGCGACAGAACTTGGTGATGCGGCTGACGAAATTGCCCAGCACATCGGCCAGGTCCTTGTTCACCGACTGCTGGAAATTGTCCCAGGTGAATTCGCTGTCCCCCGATTCGGGCGCATGGGACAACAGCCACCAGCGCCAGTAATCGGCGGGCAGGATCGACAGCGCCTGATCCATGAACACGCCGCGTCCCTGACTGGTCGAGAACTGGCCGCCGTCATAGGTCAGATAGTTGAAGCTCTTGATATAATCGACAAGCTTCCACGGCTCGCCCGAACCGATGATCGTCGCCGGGAAGGAGAGGGTGTGGAAGGGCACGTTATCCTTTCCCATGAACTGGGTATAGGTCACGTCATCGGCGCCCTCGTCCAGACGCCACCAGCGGCGCCATGCGCTGTCAGGTTCGCCCCGCTTATCCGTGCCTTCGGCTGTCGCGGCGATATATTCGATCGGCGCGTCGAACCAGACGTAGAAGACCTTACCCTCCATCCCTGGCCAGGGCTTGTCGCCTTTCTTGACCGGGATGCCCCAGTCCAGGTCGCGGGTGATCCCACGGTCCTGCAAGCCGTCGCCGTCGTTCAGCCATTTCCGGGCAATCGAGGTGGTCAGAATCGGCCAGTCAGTCTTGCTGTCGATCCAGGCCGAAATCTGATCCCGGAGTGAACGCTGGCGCAGATAAAGATGCTTGGTTGCCCGCACTTCCAGATTGGTTGAGCCCGAAATGGCCGAGCGCGGGTTGATCAGGTCGGTCGGGTCAAGCTGCTTGGTGCAGTTCTCGCACTGGTCGCCGCGGGCCTTGTCATAGCCGCAGTTGGGGCAGGTGCCTTCGATATAGCGGTCGGGCAGAAAACGACCGTCGTCAATCGAATAGACCTGACGTTCCTCGACCTCCGAGATATATCCGTTTTCGTCCAGCTTGCCGGCGAAATGCTGGGTCAGCACATGGTTGCGCTGGCTGGAAGAGCGGCCAAAATGGTCAAGAGACAGGCCAAAGTTACGGGCGATCTCGGCCTGAATCTCGTGCATTTCGGCGCAATATTCGGCGATCGGCTTCCCGGCCTTGGCGGCTGCCAGTTCGGCAGGCGTCCCATGCTCGTCCGTGGCGCAGATGAACATCACCTCATGCCCACGTCCCCGCAGGTAACGGGCATAGAGGTCCGCGGGAAGCTGCGAGCCGACGAGGTTGCCGAGGTGCTTGATCCCGTTGATGTAGGGGATCGCCGAAGTAATGAGATGCCGCGCCATGATCGGGTCCTGTTAGGTTCCTCGGGTTTCTTTATCCAGCAGTGGGCGCGAAGGCCAGAGCCTCGGCAATCCCCGGATCAACGCGTTCTTTCCGACCATAGGGCAAGCGCCTTGCGGACCACCTCGGGCACGCTTGCGCTTAGCGGCAGCTGCGCGGCGAGGATATCGGCAACCGGCACCCAGCGTGCGTCCGCCGCGTCATCCGCTGCCAGCGGCTCACCCGAAATATAGTCGCATAGCACTGCTGTCAGCAGAAAGTGAAAGCGCAACGAACCGTCGCCGTTACGCTCGATCACGTCGATATTTTCGAGATAGGAAAGCGGGCGGCCGATCACCCCTGTTTCCTCGGCCAGTTCGCGGGCGGCGGCCTCAAGCGCGGTTTCGCCCGGCTCGACATGGCCACCCGGAAAGCCCCACAACCCGGCGTCAGGCGGGTTACGCCGCTGAACCAGCAGCGCCCGCGCCGTATCGCCGACGCCGTCCAGCGTTACCGCCAATGCGGCAAGTCTGGGGAAATGGGCCACTTAGCGCCTGCGGTCGCGCCGCGCGCTCATCGGCTGGAATGCGACGCTGACATGCGCCTCGCAATAGGGTTTTCCGGCCACGGTCGGCAGGCCGCAGAACCAGAACTTGTCGGTCGCCGGGTCGCCGATCGGCCATTTGCAGGTCCGCTCGGTCAGCTCCATCAAGCTCAGCTTGCGGGCACGCTTTTCAACCTCGCGCACGCTGGCCAGCGTTTCGGGGCTGATTTCATTGGCCGAGGGCTGGGGCGGCAGCGGCTGCCCAGCCGGCACGATAGGCCGGCGGTTAAAGCTTGCCGGCTGCGCAGGTGCGGGCGCGGGCTCAGCGGCAGGCGCAGCAGCCGCGGGTTTCGGCGCCGGGGCTGCTGCGGGTGCAGGCGCCGGTTTCGGCTCGGGTGCGGCGGCAGTGGGGGCGGCAGGCTTGGCCGCAGCTTCGGGTGCGGGCTCGGGGCTTTCTTCATTACGGTTCGACAGGCCAAGGCGGTGCACCTTGCCAATCACCGCGTTACGGGTCACGCCGCCCAGCTCCTTGGCGATCTGGCTGGCCGACTGGCCCTCGGCCCACATGCGTTTCAACGTCTCGACGCGCTCGTCGGTCCAGGACATGGCTTGCCTTTCCTGCACCGGGTGCTTTCCGGTGCCCTTCGTGCTAGTGGCTTCAATTCCGCAAGACCCGGCCTTAAATCCGGGGATAGCCAGATTTACCCACACAAGCCCGCGAATTCAAGGAGCGCCGATGCAAACGATCCCGACATCCTCCGGAACGCCCCCGGAATTTCGCCAGATGGGTGTGCGGCGCTTTGGCCGGGTGAACTGGCTGGGCCTTTATACACTAAGCCGACGCGAAGTCATGCGCTTCATGAGCGTCTGGCAGCAGACCATATTTGCGCCGCTGATGACATCGGCCCTGTTCGTGATCGTCTTTGCGCTGGCGCTGGGGCGCAACCGGGGCGAGGTGATGGGGTTGCCCTATCTTGCCTTTCTGGGACCCGGGATCCTGATGATGACGGTGATCCAGAACGCATTCGCCAACACTTCGTCGAGCATCATCTCGGCCAAGATGCAGGGAAATATCGTCGATACGCTTATGCCGCCCCTCTCGGCGGGTGAGATCCTGGCCGGTTATCTGATCGGGGCGGTGATGCGTGCCCTGATCGTCGCCACAGCCATCGCAATAGGCATGGCGCTGGTAATCGGGCAGGGGATTGCCCATCCGGTTTGGGCGCTGGTCTTTGTGATCCTTGGCGCCTTGCTCATGGGGGGGCTTGGCCTGCTGGGCGGGATCGTCGCGCAGAAGTTCGACCATATGGCTGCGATCACCAATTTCATCGTGACGCCGCTGTCGTTTCTGTCGGGCACATTTTATTCGGTGCAGGTGCTGCCCCAGCCTTTCCGGGTGCTGGCCCATTGGAACCCGATCTTTTACCTGATCGACGGGGCGCGTTACGGCATCGCCGGTGTGTCGGATGCGCCGGTGCTGCGCGGGCTGCTGATCTGTGGGCTGACCGTGGCGGCGGTTCTGTTCACCGCATGGCGCTGGCTTGCGACAGGCTATCGGATGAAGCCTTGAAATCTTCGTTGCACGGCGCGCGCTTCCGCGCTATGCGACGGGCATGATCGCATGGACCGCTCATATTGCCCGTCCCCGACGTTGACGCTGTCAACGCACGATCACGCCTGCCTTTCTGCATTTTCGTCAGCCATGGTGCCGCCACGCGGCCGTTCCCAGAGAGGGTAACTCCATGATTTCGCACGTCCTGCCGACCTATAACCGCGCGCCAATCGCCTTTGAAAGAGGCGAGGGCACATGGGCCATTGCGACGGACGGGACCCGATATCTGGATCTTGGCGCGGGCATCGCCGTGAACTCGCTCGGCCATGCCAACCCTGATCTGGTTTCTGCCCTGACCGAGCAGGCCGGGCGCATCTGGCATGTCTCGAACCTTTACAACATTCCCCAGCAGGAACAGCTGGCCGATCTGCTGGTCGAGCACACCTTTGCCGACACCGCCTTCATCACCAATTCGGGCACCGAGGCGGCGGAGCTGGCAATCAAGATGGTGCGCAAATACTGGTCCGAGCAAGGCGATCCCGACCGGTATGAGATCCTGACCTTTGAGGGCGCCTTTCACGGCCGTTCGACCGGTGCCATCGCCGCTGCGGGATCGGAAAAGATGGTTAAGGGGTTCGGTCCGCTGATGCCCGGTTTCCGCCAGTTGCCCTGGGGGGACATGGAGGCGCTGAAGGCCGCCATCTCTGACCGCACTGCCGCCGTCATGCTGGAGCCGGTTCAGGGCGAAGGTGGCATCCGGCCGCTGCCCGATGCCGATCTGCGCCTGATTCGCGAGCTTTGCGGTCAGACCGGTGCACTTTTGGTGCTGGATGAGGTCCAGTCGGGCATGGGCCGGACCGGCCGGTTGTTCGCCCATGAATGGGCGGGCATCACCCCCGACATCATGATGGTTGCCAAGGGTATCGGTGGTGGCTTTCCGCTGGGCGCGGTGGTTGCGACTGAAAAGGCGGCCTCGGGTATGGCGGCGGGCACCCATGGCTCGACCTATGGCGGCAACCCGCTGGCCTGTGCGGTCGGGGTGCGCGTCATGCAGATCATTGCCCAGCCCGAGTTTCTGGCCGGGGTAAACCGCAAGGGCGCGCTGCTGCGGCAAAAGCTCGAAGGGCTGATCGCCGCCCATCCCGGAGTTTTTGAGGCTGTGCGCGGTCAGGGTCTGATGCTGGGGCTGAAATGCAAGGTTGCCCCCGCTGATCTGGTCAACGCAGGCTACGCTGAACATCTTTTGACCGTTGGCGCGGCCGATAATACCGTGCGCCTCTTGCCGCCGCTGAACATCTCGGACGAAGAGATCGCCGAGGCGGTTGCACGGCTGGATCGTGCTGCCGGGCGGCTTGATGGATAGGCTCGGCCCTCAGCCGCTGAGATTTGCCGATCTGCCCCTGTGGGCGGATCGGTCGCACCCTTGTGACGTGCATAAATCCCGGGCGGCCCCGGCCCGCCCCATTCCCAGCCTGTCGGCCCGTCGCTGTCCCGCCCCGCATCCCGGGGCATATGGGGCATTGGTGAACCATATTCTTTCTTTCGGACCTTGCGCTGATGCGCCTGCCGCTGGGGGCGGTGCTGACGGCCGGTCCCTGCTGGGCGGTCTGGCGCCGACGTTGCGCCCGCGGGCAGACGGTACGCTTGCCCGTGTCATGACCCGGCACCGATGAGGCGGTGTTACGTTTCGCGCCGGATTTTCGCAGCGGCAGCGGACCTTGACCCTTGACCTCGCTTTGGCAAAGCGGCTTGCTTGCCGGATCAATCCGAAAGACACTCAGATGAATAGTTTCCTCGACATCCACACCACCGATAAGGCAGAGTTGCGCGGCATGATCGACAATGCGCGCCGGATGAAGGACGCGCGCAACGGCCTGCCCAAAGGGGCGCCCGATGCCGAACAGCCGCTCAAAAACCGTATGGTCGCGCTGATCTTTGAAAAGCCATCGACCCGCACCCGGGTCAGCTTTGATCTTGGTGTGCGCCAGATGGGCGGCCAGACCATGGTGCTGTCGGGCAAAGAAATGCAGCTTGGCCATGGCGAGACCATCGCCGATACCGCCCGTGTGCTGTCGCGTTATGTCGATCTGATCATGATCCGTACATTTGAAGAGGCGACCCTGCTTGAGATGGCCGAACATGCCAGCGTGCCGGTCATCAACGGGCTGACGAACCGCACCCATCCCTGCCAGATCATGGCCGATGTGATGACCTTCGAAGAACATCGCGGCCCGATCGCGGGCCGCAAGGTGGTCTGGTCGGGCGATGGCAACAATGTCTGCTGCTCGATGATCCATGCCGCCGGACAGTTTGGCTATGATTTTGTCTTTACTGGTCC
Source organism: Paracoccus kondratievae (assembly GCF_009301415.1). Taxonomy (GTDB): domain Bacteria; phylum Pseudomonadota; class Alphaproteobacteria; order Rhodobacterales; family Rhodobacteraceae; genus Paracoccus; species Paracoccus kondratievae. Next base: position 630,355 of record NZ_CP045072.1, read on the forward strand.
TCCCACGCTTGACCCCGAGCGTGAGGCCGTGGATTTTGCCCGCGCCCAAGGTGTGCAGGTCGCAATCGAACGTGATCCCGCCAAGGCGGTCGAGGGGGCCGATCTGGTGGTGACAGATACGTGGGTGTCCATGCACGATCCGCAATCGGCCCGCGAGCGGCGGCACAATCAGCTGCGCCCTTATCAGGTCAACGAAGCGCTGATGGGGCTTGCCAAGCCCGGTGCTCTGTTCATGCATTGCCTGCCTGCCCATCGTGACGATGAGGTAACCAGCGCGGTGATGGACGGGCCGAACTCGGTCATCTTCGATGAGGCCGAGAACCGCCTGCACGCACAAAAAGCCGTCATGCGCTGGTGTCTCGGTGTCTAGGTCATGGTGACAAATGGCGTAGCCAGATTCGGATAGACGTGATGTCGATGAAGCCCAGGAAGCTTTCGGCGGTCTTATCGTAACGGGTGGCAACGCGCCGGGCATTTTTGAGCTTATTGAAGCAGCGCTCGATGAGGTTTCGTAGCCGGTAGAGCCTGCGATCCACCGCAAGGCGCACCTTCCGGGTCTTTCGCATTGGGATGACCGGGACCACGTTTCGCGTTTCCATGGTTTTGCGAATATTATCAGGGTCATAGCCGAGATCCGCAAGCAGGACAGCAGGTTCTGGCAGATTGTGCGCTATCACCAGATCAAAGCCGAGATAGTCTGATGTCTGCCCCGGTGTTATTTCCGACCTTATGGGCAGGCCTGCGCCATTGACGCGGAGGTGGATCTTGGTCGTGAAACCACCTCTCGAACGGCCAAAACCTTGTCTCGGAGTCCCCCTTTTGCGCCCGCTGCCTGATGGTGGGTACGGATCACGGTGCTGTCGATCATTTGCAGAGCGTCTGGAACCAGCCCGTTGTCGTTCAGGGCCTCCATGATCCGCTCCCAGAGCCCTGCCAGGGTCCAACGTCTGAACTGACGGTAAACACTGGACCACTTTCCGAACTCTTCCGGCAGGTCCCGCCACGGCGATCCCGTCCGGGCTATCCAGAATATTCCATCCAAAACAAGACGATGGTTGGCTGACTTCCGGCCATTCGGCGCGCGGACCGCCAAGATGAAGCGTTCATGAAACGCCCATTCCTCGTCCGACATCAGGTCTCGTGCCAAGCTCACCTCCACTGCAGATATCAGATTGAATCATGCGCAGCCCGATATGAGAATCCCTCTTGTCAACATGACCTAAGCCGTCTTCGCTTTGAAAACATCGCCGGCACGTTGCTTCGTGCCAGCTTAATTTTTTATCGTAAGCGCCTGCGTGAGTGGCTGAGCGCCAACCGCTTTTTCTTATTGGCCTCTCCGGGTTCCTTCTGGTCATCGACCTGCTTGCAGGCGCCGTCAGCCTCTCTGTCTGCTGTGCATTTCCAGCACTTTCTCAGGTTTGCGACTTTAAGGCGAAGAAAGCAAAGCCCGCGTAACGCAGGGTCTGTTATGTCCGGTGCCTGCTGTTGCGTTTGCCGGGCATCGGGGCGCGCAACAGTTTGTTATTCTGAAAGATCAGTTCTCGCGGAACGCGCGGGTGAAATAATCCGACAGTGGTTTGATCAGATAGGCCAGCGGGCTGCGCTCGCCGGTCTGGACATAGACCTCGACCGGCATGCCGGGGATTAGCGCCAGCTCCCCAAGTTTTTCGACCTCGCTTGCCGGGATAGTCACCTCGGCCCGGTAATAGGGGATATGGGTTGCCTGATCGACCAGCGTATCGGGTGAGACGCGGCTTAGCGTACCATCAATCTCGGGCGTGGTGCGCGACGAAAAGGACGAAAAGCGCAGCACCACCTTTTGTCCGGGGTGGACCTCGTCGATGTTGATGGTGGCGATACGCGCGGCGACCACCAACGGCCGGTCCTGAGGGATAATGAACAAGATCGGATCAGCCGGACGGATGACCGAGCGCGGTGTGGTAACCTGCAGTTCCTGCACCACCCCCGATACCGGGGCGCGGATTTCCAGTCGCGAGATGCGTTCGATCAGCGATCTTCTCCGCTCAGCCAACTCCAGCTCACGATAGCCAAGTTCGCGCAGCTCGGTTTCGGCCTCTTCGCGACGGGAGGCACTTTTCTCCAGCCGTGACAGGTCGATTTCGGCCAGCTGGGTGACAGCGCGGGCCCGGGCGGCCGTCGTCTCACCCAACATGCCATCCAGACGGGCCGCCTCGCGTTCCAGTGCCAGAACCCGGGGGGCCTGGGCCAGACCCTTTTCCAGCAGAGACCGCTGGTCGCGCAATTCCTGTTCGATAAAGCTTCGCTGCTGCTTCAATGCCTCCATCTGCGCATCGACGCCGCCGATCTGCGACTGCACCTGTTCTGCCTGCTTGGCCAACTGGCCAATGGACTGCCGAAGAGTGTCAAGCCGGGCACGGAACAGGCTGGTCTGCCCCTCCATCATGGTTTTCAGTTGGGGATGTTTCGCAGCTGTCTCGATCAGTTCCTGTGGAAACTCGATATTCTCGCGGTCGGCACGCTCGGCCTCAAGCCGGCCGCGGCGGGCGAGGATCTCGAAATACTGACCTTCGACGATGGCGAGTTCGGTGTCGAGCAATGTGCCGTCAAGCCGGATCAGCGGTTGGCCGGCAGTCACGTTTTCGCCGTCATGGATCAGGATTTCCGTGACCACACCACCATCAGGATGTTGGACAACCTGCCGGCGCTGTTCAACTTCGACCTGTCCGGGGGCGACGACGGCGCCGGCTATACGAGCCCCCCAGGCCCAAAGACCAAAGCCGCCGACCAGAACCAGCATGGCGACCAACCCCAGGACTACCGGCCCGCGCGCTGACCATTCCGGTCGGGACCGCGCAGCAAGGGGCTGTGGCGACGGTGTTGGCGTCGGACGAGCGTGGAATTTCGACTGGAGCGGCTCGGGTTGTGGTGCCGCCGGGGTTGCGGCTGGGCGCTCTGCCGGGGCCTGGTCCAATTGATCTGGGTTCGTCATGTCACGCCTCCGCCATGGCCCTGGGCGCGGGCGATTTGTTCCGCATTCTTGACCAGCGATTTCAGGACCTCATCGCGCGGGCCAAAACCACGGCGCAGGCCCTGATCCATTACCAGCAGCAGTTCACATTCCGTGATCGCGGCTGGGCGGTGGGCCATGATGATCACTGAGCCTCCGCGCGCCTTGATATTGCGGATTGCAATGTTCAGTGCGGTTGAGCCTTCGTTGTCGAGGTTGGAGTTAGGTTCGTCCAACACAAAGATCACCGGATCGGCATAGAGCGCGCGCGCCAGCCCGATGCGCTGGATCTGTCCTCCGGACAGGCGCCCGCCGGTCTGACTGACCCGTGTGTCATAACCCTGCGGCAAATCAAGGATCATCTGATGCGCGGCAGCGGCCATAGCGGCGGCAACAATGCGCTCGGGGTCAGGCTCGGGCGAAAGGCGGGCGATATTTTCCGCAATCGTGCCATCAAACAAGGTCACCTGTTGGGGCAGATAGCCGATCAGCCCCCCCAGCACATCCGGGTCATATTGATCGAGGGTCGCGCCACCCAGCCGGATCGAGCCAGAGGCAATGGGCCATGCGCTGATAAGTGCGCGCGCCAGTGTGGACTTGCCAGCACCCGAAGGGCCGATCACGCCAAGTGCCTGACCGGGTCCAAGGTCGAAACTGACACCACGCAGGGTCGCCATGCCTTGGCCGGGGGGCACAACAGTGAGATTGCGAACCTCAAGCCGCGCCTCTGGTTTGGGCAGGGGGGTGCGTTGCGCAGGCGGTGGGCGGCGCGAAAGCAGTTCGCTCAGCCGCCTCCATCCATCTTGGGCGCGCTGGACGATCGACCAGCTGCCAACCACCTGCTCGATCGGGGCCAGCGCCCGGCCCATCAGGATAGATGAGGCGATCATCGCGCCGGGTGTTACCTCTTGTTGCAGGACCAGCCATGCGCCGGCCGCCAAAAGGGCACTTTGCAGAAACAGCCGGAAGGTGCGCGAAAATACCGTAAAGCCCGAAGCGCGGTCGCTGGAGCGCATCGTCGCCTCGGTCGCCTTGTCGCGTGCGGCCTGCCAGCGCCGGAAAGCCGCGCCGCGCATGCCGAGTGAGCTGATGACCTCACCCTCATCGCGATAAAGGTCAGACATGCGTTCGGCCGAATGGCTGGCGATGGCGGCTTGCTGCAGGGAATCGCGGCTAAGCCATTGGTTCAGCAGGGTTGATGCGATCAGAATTACCATACCCGCAGTCGCGACAGCCCCAAGCAGCGGGTGAAACAGAAATACCGCCGCCAGAAAGAACGGGGCCCAAGGCAGGTCGAACAGCGCCATCAGAACCGGCGAGGCGATCAGTTTCTGTACGGCCTCAAGATCACGCATCCCGCCGCGCACGACGACATCAGAACCGACGGCCTGACCGTCCTGCAAGGCGGCGGTAAAGACGCGCCCCTCCATCCGTTCCTGAAAACGGGCAGCGATACGGGCCATGATCCGGTTCCGGGCGAGGTCCAGCACCCCCATAAGGGTGAACAGAAAGGTCACCAGCAGAAACAGCGCTGTCAGCGTTTCGACCGAACGACTGGCAAGTACCCGGTCATAGACCTGCATCATGAAGAGCGGTCCGGTCAGCATCAGCATGTTCACTGCAAAAGAAAACAGGCCGACGGCGCCATAAAGCTGCCATGCCATCGCCCGGGCAGTCTTTAGCTCGCGCCCGCCATCATGTCGCATCGGCGGCAAGGCCATGCTCGTCCTTTCCTCGTTAACCTGACCGGGCTTGCCCGGAATTGTTCCAGCGCATATCCCAAAGCGCAACGGCAATACATGGCCCTAAACCATCACCGTTCGAATCGCCACTGTTCACCAGAACCTATCAGCAGCAGGTTAGCAATTGATTGCCAGGTATCATCTGATCGCTTTTTTTGCAGCCGCTCTGGCGGGGGGCTGTTCAGCGGATCGGGACGGCGACGGCATCCATGATCCTTACGAGCCGATGAACCGCAAGGTTCACGCCTTTAACCGGGCGGTCGACTCGCGCGTCGTCAAGCCGCTGAGTTCTGGCGTGTCGGGCAAAGATGGCAAGGGTATCGGCAGCCATGTAGTTGAGGCCGCAGGAAATTTCGGCTCGAACCTTGCATTGCCGGGCACGGCGGTGAACCATCTTTTACAGGGCAAGCCTGCGCCAGCGGTGCGCACGACCTTTCGGTTTTTGGTGAACTCGACGTTGGGATTTGCGGGGCTGCTTGACCCAGCCGGCAAAGATTTCGCCCTGCCGGAAGAGGATACCGATTTCGGCCAGACACTGGCTGCCTGGGGCGTGGGTGAGGGTGCTTATCTTGAACTGCCACTGATTGGCCCCTCGACTGAACGTGATGCGGTGGGCCGCGTCGTCGATCTGGTGATTGATCCGATGCGCGGATGGCTGAACCGGGACCAGTATCTGATCGGGATGGGCGCGCGCGCGGCCTCAAAAGCCGGTGAACGAGGGCGTTTTAGCGATTCCGTCGATTCCATCCTGTATGAAAGCGCGGATAGTTATGCCCAGACGCGGCTGATCTGGTTGCAGCATCGCCGCCATGAACTGGGCGAAGAAGGAGAGAATATTGACCCTTATGCCGAATGAGTTCCGGCGCCATAACCGGCGCGGTTTTCTGGGCCTGATCGGCGCGGGGCTGGCACTTGTCGCTCAGCCGGCTTGGGCGCTGGATACCGACGAGGCGCGGGCGCTGATCGAGAAATCTTTGAACGAGGTCTATACGGTCATCAACTCGGGCCAGCCTCCGGCGCAGATGTTCAAGGCGTTTGAGGCGATCTTTGCCCGCTATGCCGATGTGGACATCATTGCGCGTTCCGCGTTGGGTCCGGCGGCGCGGCAGGCGGGTGCGGCCGGGTTTGCCGCCTATAAACAGGCGTTTCAGGGTTATATCGGCCGTAAATACGGCAAGCGCTTCCGCGAATTCATCGGCTCAGAGATCGAGGTGACGGGCGCACGGCCGGTAAAGTCATTCTATGCCGTGACCTCGGTCGCTTATCTTAAGGGACGCAGCCCGATGGAGGTTGAATGGCACGTTTCGGACAAGTCCGGGCAGAGCCGCTATTTCAACATCATCATCGAGGGGGTGAACATGCTCGCCTCGGAACGGGCCGAGATCGGGGCGATGCTTGCGCGGCGCAAGGGCGATATCGCGGCGCTGACCGCCGATCTGCAGCAGGCGGGATAAGGCAGGTAGGCCCATCGCAAGTTAAAGGCCGGTCCCTTGGGGCCGGCCTTTGTCGTTACTCCTGATAGACGCCCTCGATATTTCGCAGCGCCTGGGTCAGCGGATCATCTGCGCCGCCATCGGCGGGCGCAGGTGGCGCGGCTTCGGGGTTCGAAGTCACGGTCTGAGCCGGGAAGGTCGGCACACCACCACCCGCCGCAGGGTCGGGCAGGGCCTGGCCGCCCTCGACAGGTGCTGTCTGAGCTTGCGGCGAGGGTTGGCCAAGCGCCTCGGACAGCGCGGCGGCAAGCGGATCGGCTGCGCCGTCGCCCGTGGTGCTGACCACCTGCGGCACTGCGCTATCCGGGTCAAAGGCGAAGTTACCCAGCGGCTCGACGGGCAAGCCCTCGTGGATCTCGTTCATGACGGCCTGCCAGACCTCGGCCGGCAGCCCGCCACCCGTCACGCCCTTGAGCGGAGTGTTGTCGTCATAACCCATCCAGACGCCGGTCACATATTGGCCGGTAAAGCCGATGAACCATGCGTCGCGATAGCTTGAGGTCGTGCCGGTCTTGCCTGCAGCCGGTCGTCCTGCAAGCCGCGCCCTGCCGCCGGTGCCGTTTTCGATCACCTGCTGCATCATGCCGATCAGCTCGCGCGCTGCCTTTTGTGAGATCACGCGCTGGCCCATGCCGCCGACCTGACCGATCAGCGCCTGATCGTCACCCTTGATGCGCAGTTCAACCAGACCGTAGGGGCTGACGGCAGTACCTCCATTGCGGATGCCGGCATAGGCGCCGGTCATGGCCAGCAGGGTCGATTCTGACACCCCAAGGCCCAGCGACGGGCCGCTGGCCAGATCGTTCGAGAAGCCAAAGTCCTGCGCTACGCGGCGTACCGCATCACGGCCGACGATTTCCTGAAGGCGGATCGTCGCGGTGTTCAGCGACTGCGACAGGGCGCGGGTCAGCGTCACTTCGCCGAGATAGCGGCGCGTATAGTTCTGAGGCGACCACGGGCCCGAGCCGCGCACGTTGATGGTAAGCGGCGCGTCCAGAACGGTGTCGTTCGGGCTATACCCCTGATCCAGCGCGGCGGCATAGACAAAGGGTTTGAAGCTGGAGCCGGTCTGGCGCTTGGCCTGCGTTGCCCGGTTAAAGGTGCCGGTCGCGGTATTGTCGCGCCCGCCGATCATGGCACGCACCGCGCCGTCGGGCGACATCACGACCACCGCCGCCTGTGCCTTCGACCCCGGTGCCACCTTTTCGTCAAAGATGCGCTTCAGCGCCCGTTCGGCCGCGCGTTGCACACGCTGGTCGAAGGTGGTCTTGATAGTGACATCCTCGGTCGTTTCGCTGGTCAGGAAGCCGGGGCCGGATTCCATCACCCAGTCGGCAAAGTAACCGCCCGCCCGCGCCGCAGCCGCCTTGGAAAGCGCAGCCGGACTGGCCTTGGCCTCGGCATAGGATTTGTCGTCCAGATAGCCCTGTTCATGCATCAGCCCAAGGATGACCGTTGCCCTGTCCTGCGCCCTTTGCAGGTTCGAGGTCGGCGCGAAATAGCTTGGTGCCTTGAGCAGGCCGGCAAGCATTGCTGCCTCGGCGGCGTTAACCTGAGCTGCTGATTTGTCGAAATAGCGCTGTGCTGCCGCCTCGAAACCGCGCGCGCCCGCCCCGAGGTATGAGCGGTTCATATAGATGTTGAGGATATCCTCTTTCGAGTATTTCGCCTCCATCGCCAGCGCGTAGGGCACTTCCTTGATCTTGCGCCAGATCGAGGATTTGCGGCATTCGGCCTCGAAGTCGGCTTCGGATTTCCAGCGGATCGGGTCAAAGGTCTCGCCAAGGCACAAAAGCTTGGCGACCTGCTGCGTGATGGTCGAGCCGCCGTTGCCTTCAAGCGGGCCGCGTCCTTCGGACATGTTGATCTTGATTGCGCTGGCAATACCGCGCGGATCGACGCCAAGGTGGCGGTAGAATCGCTTGTCCTCGGTCGCAACCACCGCGTCCTTCAGGACCGGGGCGATCTTGTCGGCGCTGACCATGCCAAAAGTTTCACCACGCCAGGCGAACACCCGGCCTTCGCTGTCCTGCATGGTGACCGAGCCGCGGGCACGACCGTCGAAAAGCGCCGCAGGTTCGGGCAGCGTCGTGTAGTAGTAAAAGCTTGCGGCAAAGAGAATCAGCGCCACCGTCAGGCCAAGCCGCCAGAACGAGCCCCAGATTACCCGCCAGATCAGCAAAACGAATCCGGCGATTCCGCGCGTCACCACATTGCCCCGGCGCGGCCTTTTGGGCGGCTTTCCGGAACGACGTGGGGGCTGTTTCTGCGTTTTCTGAGGGGCTTGGTCGAAATTGCGCTTGTCCGCGACAATGCGGCCCCTGCCGGTCGGTGTCTTCATGCCTGCTTTCCTGCCCAGCCGAGTAGTCCGGCCTGTAGCTGCGCAAGATACATGAAAGCCCGCGCCTTGAGAACCGCGATGACCTATCAGTGAACTGCCGCGACATGGCGCAGAACCCGGCGTTGATGCCCTAAATTCGGGCAGTCGAGGCGCGGGCTCGGCCGAAAGCTGCACAAACCTTGTGCCAGCGGGGCAGGGGCGGGTTTTCTGACCGGGACATGGAACTGCTGCAACGCAGAAAGAAGGTGCAGGAAACATGATGAGACCTACCGCGATCAAACCCATGATCCCGGCGCTTGCCCTCCCGCTTATCGGGCTGGCGGTGCCGGCCCTTGCGCAAGAGGCTGCGGCCCCCGCCGGCACTGTAGAAGCCGTGGTCGAGACCGTCGCGCCCATCGTCGACAAGGGTGACACGACCTGGATGATGGTTTCGGCCATTCTGGTCATGGCCATGTCCATTCCGGGGCTGGCGCTGTTCTATGGCGGTCTGGTCCGGGCGCGGAACATGCTGTCGGTGCTGATGCAGGTCTTTACGATCTTCTGCATCATGTCGATCCTGTGGGTCTGCTTTGGCTATTCGCTGGCCTTCACCGGTGCAGGCTCGGCCGAAGAGGCGACCTGGCTGACCCCCTTTATCGGCGGTCTTTCGAAGGCGTTCCTTGCCGGGGTTGATACCTCATCGCTGGCCGAGACCTTCACCACCAATGTCTATGTGCCGGAATATGTCTTCATCATCTTCCAGATGGCCTTTGCCTGTATCGCCCCGGCGCTGATCGTCGGCGCCACGGTCGAGCGGATGAAGTTTCAGGCGGTGCTGGCCTTTGTGGTGATCTGGTTCTTTATCTCTTACCTGCCTATGGCCCATATGGTCTGGTGGTGGGGCGGCCCCTCGGCCTATGACGCGCCCGGCGGCTATCTGTTCGGCCATGGCGATCTGGACTTTGCCGGCGGCACCGTCATCCACATCAACGCTGGCGTCGCTGGTCTGGTCGCTGCGCTGGTCGTCGGTCCCCGCCTTGGTTATGGCCGCGAGCTGATGGCCCCGCATAACCTGCCCTTTACCTTCCTTGGCGGCTGCCTGCTGTGGATCGGCTGGTTCGGCTTCAACGCTGGCTCGAACATGGAGGCCACCGGCACCGCTGCCATGGCGATCCTGAACACCACGGTCGCGACCGCCGCCGCTGCGCTGGCCTGGGCCTTTGGTGAGTGGCTGTTCCGCGGTCATCCCTCGCTGCTGGGCGGCGTTTCGGGGGCGATTGCCGGTCTGGTTGGCATCACTCCGGCGGCTGGTTTCGTCGGCCCCATGGGCGCCATTGTCATCGGTCTGGCTGCGGGCTTTATCTGCATGTGGTTCGTCATCAGCCTGAAAGCCAGGCTGGGCATCGACGAAAGCCTTGATGTCTTTGGCATCCACGGGGTCGGCGGCATTGTCGGCGCGATCCTGACGGGGGTCTTTGCTGCCCCGTCGCTGGGTGGGTCGGGCATCTACGATTATGCCACGGAGTCGGTCGCGGCGAGCTATGACATGTTCGGTCAGGTTACCACCCAGACGCTGGGTGTGATCGTGGCGGTGATCTGGTCGGCGGTTGCTTCGTTCATCGCGCTGATGATCGTCAAGGCGCTGATCGGCCTGCGCGTCTCGGACAGCGACGAACGTCAGGGTCTGGACGTCACCACCCACGGCGAAAGCGCCTACAACAGCTAAGGCAGCATCATCAGGCAAAGGAAAAGCCCGGCATAAAGCCGGGCTTTTTCATGTGTGGATGGCGGGCGCTCAGGACAGTCGCGAGACCACGAAATCCGCAAGGTCGGAAAGGATCTGGCGCAGTGGCTGATCCGGTGTGGCCAGCAGCGCTGTTTTGGCCCGTTCCGCCCAGGCGATGGCGTCGGCGCGCGATGCATCCAGCGCCTCGCGCCGGTGCAGGATCTCCAGCGCGGTGGTCAGATCGGCCTCGTCCTGCTGGCCCTTGCCGATCGTGCGTTCCCAAAAGGCGCGCTCAGTCGCATCGGCGCGGGCAATGGCCTTGATCACCGGCAGGGTCAGCTTGCGTTCGCGGAAGTCGTCGCCGACGTTCTTGCCGATGGTGGTCGAGGAGCCGCTGTAGTCCAGCAGGTCATCGACGATCTGAAAGGCGATCCCCAGCGCGTCGCCATAGCCGAACAGCGCCTGCTGCACCGTCTTATCGGCGTGGGCGACCACCGCGCCTGCCTCGGTCGCGGCCGAGAACAGCGCCGCAGTCTTGCCGCGCACGATCTGGATATAGGTGTCCTCGGTGGTCGTGATGTCCTGCGCGGCCGTCAGCTGCAACACCTCGCCCTCGGCGATGGTGGCGCTGGCGTTCGACAGGATATGCATGACCTCCATGCTGCCGGTTTCGGCCATCAACTGAAAGCTGCGGGCGAAAAGGTAATCCCCGACCAGAACGCTGGACTTGTTGTCCCACAAAAGGTTCGCAGTCGGGCGACCGCGGCGCTGCTCGCTTTCGTCGACCACATCGTCATGCAAAAGCGTGGCGGTGTGGATGAATTCGACGGCGGCGGCCAGCAGCACATGCGCCTCACCCTCGTATCCGCACAGCCGTGAAGCTGCGAGCACCAGCATCGGCCGCAGCCGCTTGCCGCCCGCCTCGACCAGATGGGCGGTGACCTCGGGGATGCGGGGGGCGTGACGGCTTGCCATGCGCGTCCGGATCAACGCATTGACCCGTTCCATATCCCCGGCGAGTTCGGCCGAAAGCCGGTCCAGCGGCTTGGAAACGTTTTCGTTCATGCCCATCAGCGATCCCCTTTCGTCGCAAGCCATTGCCACGCCATGGACACATTCGCAACAGGGGCGTAGCTTTCCGGGGTCATGAAAGAGCTTCTGCGCACCACCGATCCGCTGCTGATCACCCGCGCCGCCGACCTTTTGGCGGCCGAGGGGATCCAGTCCTTTCCGCTGGACCAGCACATGAGCGTGCTTGAAGGATCGCTCGGCATCCTGCCCCGGCGGCTGATGGTGGCGGACCGCGACCTGTTCATGGCTCGGGCGATCCTGCGGGACAATCGCATCCATCATGACTGAACTGCGAGAGGACGGCTTTCTTGGTGGGCGGCTGCGCATCCGTCAGCCCACGCGCGGTTATCGCGCCGGGGCGGATGCGGTGATGCTGGCCGCTGCCTGTCCGGCGCGTGCGGGCGAATCGGTGCTTGAACTGGGCTGTGGGGCAGGGGCGGCGATCCTGTGTCTTGGCGCGCGGGTGCCAGGTTTGCGGCTTGCCGGGTTAGAGCTGCAACCTGCCTATGCCGAGCTTGCAGCGCAGAATGCCACAGCAAACGGCTTTGCGCTTGAGGTGCATCAGGGCGATCTGGCGCAGATGCCAACCGCCCTGCGCAGCCAGAGTTTTGATCACGTCATCGCCAACCCGCCCTATTTCACCGATGGCACCTTGGCGCCTGATGCGGGCCGCAGCCGCGCCCGGCACGAAGAAACGCCGCTTGGGCTGTGGATTGCGGCCGGACTGCGCCGGCTGCAGCCGGGGGGGTGGATCACCCTGATCCAGCGGGCGGATCGGCTGGCGGTGATTCTCTCGGCGCTGGGAGCGGCGGCGGGGGCGATCACTGTGCTGCCGGTCGCGGCGCGTGAGGGGCGCGAGGCGGGGCGTGTTATTGTTCTGGCCCGTAAGGGCGCGCGGGCGCCGCTGCGCCTGCTGCCACCCTTTGTCATGCATGCAAAACCGTTACATTCCGCCGATGAAGAGGACCTGACCGAGGCCGCACAGGCGGTTTTACGCGGGGGTGCGGCACTTTCGCTCGGGGCGCCGAATTTTCGGTGACAATGTGACGATTCTGTGTTGCAATCCTCTGGTTCGATCAATCCAAGAGGAGGACGAAATGTCGGTTGAATCCCATGTGCAGGAGCTTCGCCGCAAACATCAGTCGCTGTCGGACGCTATCGAGGCCGCGCATCGCAGCCCCGGCATGGATGACCTCATCATCGCCCGGATGAAGAAGGAAAAACTTCGCCTCAAGGAAGAGATTTCTCGCCTGTCGCATTGATTCAGCGACACGGGACGGGGGAACCTGCCCCCGGCATAACCAGCGAAATAAGAAACGGCCCACGAGATTTCGTGGGCCGTAACCTTTTCAGGGCCGCGTATCAGGAGAAATACTGTCCGCCATTGGCGCTGATGGTCGCGCCGGTGATAAATCCCGCGTCATCCGAGGCTAGGAAGACAACGCAGCGGGCGATCTCTTCCGGTTCGCCCAGACGACCGACCGGGATCTGGGGGATGATGCGCTCATTCAGGACTTTTTCGTCGATGGCGCGGACCATCTCTGTGCCGATATAGCCCGGGCAGATCGCATTTACGGTGATCCCGGCACGCGCGCCCTCTTGCGCCAGTGCCTTGGTAAAGCCGATGTCGCCCGCTTTGGCGGCGGAATAATTCGCCTGCCCTGCCTGCCCTTTCTGACCATTGATCGAGCTGATGTTGACGATGCGGCCGAACTTGCGGTCACGCATCCCGGACCAGACCGGATGGGTCATGTTGAAAAGACCGGTCAAGTTGGTGTCGATTACCTCTTTCCACTGCTGCTGGGTCATTTTGTGAAACATCGCGTCACGCGTGATCCCGGCGTTATTGACCAGTACCGCGATGGGGCCAAGCTCCTCCTCGACCTGTTTGATGCCTGCGGCGCAGGCGTCGTAATCCGCCACCGACCATTTGTAGGTCTTGATACCGGTTTTTTCAGTAAAGGTGCGGGCGGCGTCGTCATTGCCAGCATAGTTTGCCGCAACAATATAGCCCGCCTCCTTCAGCGCCTTTGAAATTGCCGCGCCAATACCGCGCGAACCACCGGTAACAAGGGCCACTTTTGCCATTTTTCGTCCCCCTCTGAAAATGGTCTTGAAATTGTGTTACCGAACAAGGCTGGTGTGCGCAAGATAGTTGCGCACACCTTTTGCGTGACTTCCTGACGGTCAGGGACGCTCAAGACACAGGGCAACGCCCATGCCGCCGCCTATGCACAGCGTGGCAAGGCCTTTCTTTGCATCGCGGCGCTTCATTTCGAAAAGCAGCGTGTTCAGGATGCGGCAGCCCGAAGCACCGATCGGGTGGCCGATGGCGATGGCGCCGCCGTTCACGTTGACGATGGCCGGATCCCAGCCCATGTCGCGGTTCACGGCAAGTGCCTGAGCGGCAAAGGCTTCGTTCGCCTCGACCAGATCCAGATCGCCAACCGACCAGCCGGCCTTTTCCAAAGCCTTGCGGCTGGCGGGGATCGGACCGGTGCCCATGATCTGCGGATCGACGCCGGCTGTCGCATAAGAGGCGATGCGGGCGAGCGGCGTCAGACCACGGCGCGCGGCCTCTTCCTCGGTCATCATCAGCACAGCGGCCGCGCCGTCATTCAGACCCGAGGCATTGCCTGCGGTAACCGTGCCCTCTTTGCTAAAGGCGGGGCGAAGCTTTTGCATCGCATCCAGTGTTGCGCCGTGGCGGATGTATTCATCGGCATCAGTTACCGTGTCGCCTTTCCGGGTCTTGATCGTCACCGGCACGATTTCATCGGCGAACTTTCCGGCTTTTTGCGCGGCTTCGGCCTTGTTTTGCGAATTGACCGCGAATTCGTCCTGCGCTTCGCGCGTGATGCCCCATTTCGCAGCCACATTCTCGGCCGTGGTGCCCATGTGATAATCGTGGAAAGCGTCCCAGAGCCCATCCTTGATCATCGTGTCGAGCATTTTCATGTCGCCCATTTTCTGCCCGGCGCGGATAAAGGCGGCATGGGGGGCAAGCGACATCGACTCTTGCCCGCCTGCTGCAACGACGGTGGCATCGCCAAGGATCACCTGCTGTGCCGCCAGCGCGACCGAGCGCAGGCCAGAACCGCAGACCTGGTTGATCGTCCAGGCGGCGGATTCTTGCGGGAAGCCAGCCTTGATATGCGCCTGACGGGCGGGGTTCTGACCCTGACCGGCGGTCAGCACCTGGCCGAAAATGGTTTCCGAAATTTCGGCCGGATCGACGCCTGCGCGTTCGACCACGGCTTTCAGCACAATGGCACCCAGCTCATGCGCGGGGATGTTCGCAAAGGATCCCAGAAAGCTTCCGACGGGTGTGCGGGCTGCGGAAACAATTACGGCTTTGGTCATGACAGGCTCCTTCGCTGATGGCCGGGACAATCGGTTACAGCCAAACTGTTTCCTGTTTCGTTACTCAAGGTCAAGCGAACTCCGCGCTGCAGCAACGGCCCGGCGCATTGTCAGATGGTTCGGTGTCTTGCCGACCGGGCAGCGCTGCTTGGCGGATCACGCAGGGGCGGGTTTCGGGCTGCGACCGGGAAGGCGTGGGGTGCTGGCAGGGCGAAACGCGGACGAGAGCAGGGCGCGATTATTGTGCGGCCCTTTCGACTGACTGGCGCTGCCCTATTTGCGATGCGCCTGTGTGCCGGGGGATTTCCACGGCGGCACGATGGTTGGCGCGCCGAAATAATACCCTTGCAGGCAATCGACCCCCATTTCGATCAGGAAAGCCGCATCCTCGGCTGTCTCGACCGATTCTGCGACGGTGAACATGTCAAAATGGCGCGCGATGGATTGCAGCGCCCGTGCCAGCACCTGATTGTCACGTGTCTGGGCGATGTCGCGGATAAACTGCCCGTCGATCTTGATCATGTCGAAACAGAAATCCCGCAGGTAGCGGAACGAGGTATAGCCCGCGCCAAAATCGTCCAGGGCAAAACTGACACCGTGCGATTGAAGTTCGTGCATGAAGCGATCGACCGGTTCAGGCAGGCCCATGGCCGAGCTTTCGGTGATCTCAAGGATCAGCCGTTCACCGATGCTGTCGTTACCGGCAAGGCCCTGTTGCAGGATGCGCAGCCATGGAGAATAGCCGATCGAGCGCGCCGACATGTTGATCGACAGCCGCAAAGAGGGTTCCTGTGCAAGCGATTTTAGCCCCAAAGACAGGGACAGGCAGTCGATCTGACGTCCCAGTTCAGTGGTTTCCGCCAGTGGCATGAAATCCCTTAGCGGCACGATCCGACCGGTTTCGTCGATGATTCGGATCAGCCCTTCGTGAAAGGCAGCGCGGTCGGGACTGTCGGCCCGCACCACCGGCTGAAAGGCCAGAACCCCATCCCCGCGCGATACCGCCCGCCGTACGGAGGCCATCGTCACCCGCGATTGTTCATTGACAATGAAATCCAGCGGAGAGTCCGCCTTCTGAAGTGAATCGGTATTGTCGGTCATGCCAAGCTCCTGTCATTGTCGGAACTCTGGCGATGATGTCCTAACATCGCGTAAACTCTGTCTGCTTTCTCAATTCGAGGTTAACGTTTCCTTGCCTGATGTGATCAAACGCTGTGCCTGGTGCGGGTCAGACCCGCTATATGTCGCCTATCACGACCACGAATGGGGCGTGCCCGAATATGATTCGCGGGCATTGTGGGAAAAGCTGGTGCTGGACGGTTTTCAGGCCGGGCTGAGCTGGATCACCATCCTGCGCAAGCGCGAGACTTTTCGCGAGGTTTTCGAGGGATTTGACCCTGAGCGTGTCGCCGTCTGGGAAGAGGCCGAGATCGCCCGCGCTCTGCAAAACCCCGGCATCATCCGCCATCGCGGCAAGATCGAGGCGGCGGTCAAAAGCGCGCGGCTGTTTCTTGAGATTGAGGAAGGCGAGGGGTTTTCGCCCTTTATCTGGTCCTTTGTCGGCGGGCGGCCGATCCAGAACCATTTCGCCGCCATGAGCGATGTGCCCGTCAAGACCGCGGAATCAGAGGCGATGTCCAAGGCGTTGAAAAAGCGTGGTTTCAACTTTTGCGGACCGGTGATCACCTATGCCTTCATGCAGGCCTGCGGGCTGGTCAACGATCACATGACAGGCTGTCCCTGCCACGCCCGGATCAAGGCGCTATCGCCTGCCTGATCAGCTCTTTGGCGGTGTCGGACGACCAGTCCGCCCCGCCGATCAGTCGCGCTATTTCATTGCCGTCGCGGTCGATCAGTACCGTTACCGGCATACCCATCACACCCATTTGGCGCGCAAGCTGTTGGCGCGGGTCCAGGCGCACGGGCAGGTTGGTGATGTTTTCCTCATCCAGAAACTTGCGCACGGCTGGCGGTGGGTTGTGGCCCGCGGCGATGGCGACGACCTCGAAATCCTCGCCGCCCATTTCGGCCTGCAACGCGTCCAGCGAAGGCATCTCTTCGCGGCAGGGCGCGCACCAGGTCGCCCAAAAATTCAACAGCACCACTTTGCCTTTCCAGTCGGCAAGGCTGTGGGTGCCGCCCTCGGGGTCGGTAAAGGTGGTTTCGGGCACGGCCACCGGCTCGGTCCGGGTCAGCTTGGTCAGCCCGCCATCACTGGCGGCCTGCCAGTCGATTTCCCCCGCGAAAGCGGCATTTGCACCAAAGAGCAGCGCCGTATAAAGAACCAGCCAACGCATTTCACCCCCCGAAGGACAAGTCATGACCGAGCAGCCCAGCAGCACCGCTAACCAGATGTGGGGCGGACGTTTCGCCGCAGGCCCGGACGCGATCATGGAGGCAATCAACGCCTCGATCGGCTTCGACCAGCGGCTTTATGCCCAGGACATCCGGGGCAGCCGCGCCCATGCTGCGATGCTTGCCGCGCAAGGCATCATCAGCACTAGCGATGCCGAGGCGATCGGGGAAGGGCTGCTCACGGTCTTGTCAGAGATCGAGAAGGGCGATTTTCCCTTTTCGACCGCGCTGGAAGATATCCACATGAACGTGGAATCACGCCTGAAAGAGCTGATCGGAGAGCCGGCGGGCCGCCTGCACACGGCCCGTTCGCGTAATGATCAGGTGGCGACCGATTTTCGCCTGTGGGTGCGCGGGCAATGCGATGCGGCAATCGAGGGGCTTGGCGCGCTGATCCGCGCTGCTTTGTCGCAGGCCGAGCGGGGCGCGGATTGGGTGATGCCGGGCTTTACCCACCTGCAGACCGCCCAGCCCGTTACCTGGGGTCATCACATGATGGCCTATGTCGAGATGTTCGGCCGCGACCTGTCACGCTTTGAGGATGCGCGGCGGCGGATGAATGAATCGCCCCTTGGTGCGGCGGCGCTTGCCGGGACGAGCTTTCCCATCGACCGCGAGGCGACGGCGCGGGCGCTGGGCTTTGACCGGCCGATGGCGAACAGCCTCGATGCGGTCAGCGACCGGGATTTCGGGCTGGAGTTCCTTTCGGCCTCGGCGATCTGCGCGGTCCATCTGTCGCGGCTGGCCGAAGAGCTGGTGATCTGGTCCTCGGCCCAGTTCCGCTTTGTCACGCTGTCGGATCGTTTCTCGACTGGCTCGTCGATCATGCCGCAGAAAAAGAACCCCGACGCGGCCGAGCTGATCCGGGCCAAGATCGGCCGCATTCTTGGCGCAGCGGTGGCATTGTTCGTGGTGATGAAGGGCCTGCCCCTGGCCTATTCCAAGGACATGCAAGAGGATAAGGAACAGGTCTTTGACGCCGCCGACAACCTGATGCTGGCGCTGGCGGCGATGACAGGGATGCTGTCGGACCTGACCGCGAACCGCGAGCGGCTCGAAGCGGCTGCCGGGGCGGGTTTCTCGACCGCGACCGATCTTGCTGACTGGCTGGTGCGCGAGGCCGGCTTGCCCTTCCGCGATGCCCATCACGTCACGGGTGCATTGGTTGCCATGGCCGAGAAACAGGGGATCGACCTGCCCGATCTGTCGCTTGAGCAGATGCAGTCGGTCCATCCCGCAATCACCGCGGATATCTATGGCGTGCTTGGCGTGCATAATTCCGTCGCCTCGCGCACCAGCTATGGCGGCACCGCTCCGGCGCAGGTTCGCGCCCAGATCGCGCGCTGGAAGCAGAAACTGGGAGAGATCGCATGACGCAACCCCTGCTGTTTGCGCTGTTCGCGCTGATTTTGGCCACGCTGGCCGCCTGCGGTGTGGATGGCCCGCCGACCCGGCCCGAATCCACCCCCGAACCGGGGCTGCATATCAGCGGAGAGGCGCAGATCGGTGTCGTCTCGAAGCTCTGAGCTGACACCGGTCCGGCTGGTCTGGGCGGGGCTTACGCTTTTTGGCGCGGCCCTGGCGTTATGGCGGGGCGAAGTGCTGTGGCGTGGGGCCGGGGGGTCGGATCTTGTCGCTCATGCTACGCTGGCCTTCTGGTGTGTGATCGAGACAATGCAACGCCGCAACTGGATCGCGCTTCTGACGCTGCCGGCGCTGGCGCTGGGACTTGGTTGCGCGCTGCCGCTTTATTTATTCATCCGCTCTCGCAGGATCGCCTGATGGATCACTTTAACTACGTCGATGGCTGGCTTCATGCCGAAGAGGTGTCGCTGAGCCGTATCGCGGCCGAGGTCGGAACCCCGGTCTATGTCTATTCGACCGCGACGCTGACCCGCCATTTCCGGCTGTTCCAGCAGGCGCTGAACTGGACCGATCATCTGGTCTGTTTCGCGGTCAAGGCGAACTCGAATATCGCTGTGCTCAAGCTTCTGGGTGACCTGGGCGCGGGCATGGATATCGTCTCGGCCGGGGAATACGCCCGGGCGCGGGCGGCGGGCGTGCCGGGCGAACGGATCGTCTTTTCAGGCGTCGGCAAGACCGAGGCCGAGATGCGCATGGCGCTGGAAGGCGGCATCCGCCAGTTCAACGTCGAATCCGAGCCCGAGCTTGAGGTTTTGTCCCGCGTTGCAGTTTCGATGGGGGTCGAGGTGCCGATCGCCGTGCGTGTCAACCCCGACGTGGATGCCAGGACGCATGAAAAGATTGCCACCGGCAAATCGGAAAACAAGTTCGGCATTCCAATCGCCCGCGCGCGCGAAGTCTATGCCAATGCCGCGCGTCTGCCCGGGATAAAGGTGGTCGGCCTCGACATGCATATCGGCAGCCAGCTGACCGATCTTGAACCTTACCGGCAGGCCTATGCCAAAATGGCCGACCTGACCCGCGCGCTGCGCGCCGACGGACATCAGATCACCCGGCTCGATATGGGCGGGGGGCTGGGGATTCCCTATCGCCGCGACAATAACGCGCCGCCTCTGCCCATCGAATACGGACAGGTGATCCGCGATGCGGTTGGCGATCTGGGCTGCGAGATCGAGATTGAGCCCGGTCGCAATATCGCGGGCAATGCCGGTATACTTTTGTCCTCGGTCATCTATCTGAAAGAGGGTGAGGGGCGGGATTTCCTGATTCTGGATGCCGCCATGAACGATCTGATCCGTCCGGCGATGTATTCGGCCCATCACGACATCGTTCCGGTGCGCGAGGCTGCGCCGGGAACCGAGGTTGCGCCCTACGACGTGGTCGGTCCGGTCTGCGAAACCGGCGACACCTTCCAGAAGGGGACCCAGCTTCCCACACTGGCGCCCGCAGATCTGGTGGCGCTGCGCTCGGCCGGGGCCTATGGAGCGGTGATGGCCTCGGAGTACAACTCGCGCCCGCTGGTGCCCGAGGTGTTGGTCAATGGCGATCAATTCGCCGTCATCCGTGCGCGACCGACGCTTGAGGAAATGCTGGGACGCGATACCATCCCGGAATGGCTCTGATCGCTCAATCCCGTGCCGCTCTGGCCAGGGGGTCCACTCTCCCGGGCCTTCGTGGGATATTTGTCCACGAAAGAATGAGGGGGCAGGGCAATGACGCCAGCTGAACAGCGCCGGATCGCGCGCGCGGTCGCTTTGACCCGCGCCGGCATGTGGTGGGAGGCTTTGGCCGCCGCCTTCTGGCCGTTGGCGCTGATCGTTGCGCTGACGCTTGCGGCGCTGGCCTTTGGCGTGACCGATCTTTTCTCATCACGCGCGCTTTTGTGGCTTATTGGCTTTGTCGCACTGGCTGTTGTCGCGGCGGCGGGCTGGGGCATCTGGCGCTTTCGCCGCCCTTCGGCCGAGGCAGCGCGGCTGCGCGTTGATCTTACCCTGCCCGGACGTCCCTTGTCCGCCCTGCGTGACCGCGTTGCAGTCGGTGCCGGGGATGAGGGGGCGGATGCGCTGTGGCGCGCCCATCTTGCGCGGATGCGGGCCACTGCCCTTGCCGCGCGGCCAGTCGCACCTGATGCGCGGCTGCGCTGGCGCGATCCCGCCGGGTTGCGGCTTGCCGGGATGGTGGCGCTGGTCATGGCGCTGGTCTTTGCCCCGGCAGGTCAGCTGGGACAGGGGCTTGCTGCCCTTGGCGCGACGTTTCGCCCCCAGCTTGCCGAACGACCAGAGACTGAATCCGCGCCTTCATGGGAGGGCTGGGCCGAGCCGCCAGCCTATACCCGCCGCCCGACGCTTTACCTGAACGCATTGCCCGAGGGGCAGTTGCTGGAACTGCCCAAAGGTTCAAAGCTGAGCTTCCGGCTTTATGGCGAGGGGGGCGAGATCACGCAGGACATTGGTGCTGCGGTGCCGGATGGCGACCCTGCCGCACCAGAATTCATGGCTGAACGTGACGGCGTGATCGAGGTTTCGGGCCGCCGTTTCGATGTGACCGTTCTGCCCGATGCTGCGCCCGAGGTGCAGCCCGGCAAGGCACCCGAACGGCGCGCTGACGGGCGTCTGGTGCAGGATTTTACTGCCAGTGACGACAATGGCATAGCGGCGGGGCAGGCTGTGATCACGCTGAACCTTGCCGCGGTTGATCGCCGCTTTGGCCTTGCGGTTGAGCCTGAGCCGCGCGACGCGGTGGCGCTTGATCTGCCTCTGCCTGCAAGCGGCAATCGCAATGAGATCCGGGGGCGGCTGGTCAGCGACCTGTCGCGCCACCCTTGGGCGAACCTGCCTGTTATCATCTCGCTGAAGGTCGAGGACGGGATCGCGCAAGAGGGCGTCTCGGCCCCGATGCAGATGATCCTGCCCGGGCGGCGCTTTTTTGATCCGCTTGCGGCCGCGTTGATCGAAGTGCGGCGTGATCTGCTGTGGTCGCGCGAGAATATGCGCCGTAGTGCACAGATCCTGCGTGCGGCAAGCTGGCAGCCCGACGGCTTTATGGATCAGGAGCTTTATCAGGGTCTGCACGGCGTTATCGGTACGCTCGAATCCGGTGAACTGACCGAAGAAGCACGCAACAAGCTGGCGCAGGTCCTGTGGGATGCGGCGGTGGCGCTTGAGGATGGCGGGCTTGCCGATGCGCTTGAGCGGATGCAGCAGGCGCAAGAGCGGCTATCGGAGGCGATTCGCAATGGCGCCAGCCCCGATGAGGTCCAGCGCCTGATGAATGAGCTGAAACAGGCGACCGATGAATATCTGGATATGCTGGCGCAGCAGCAGGGCACGGATCCTTCCGAACGGTTCGACCGCTCACCCCAGAACAATCAGACCATCACCGGCGACCAGATCCAGCAGATGATGGATGAGATCCAGCGCCTGATGAACGAAGGCCGTATGGCCGAGGCGCAAGAGCTGCTCGAACAGTTCAACCGCATGATGCAGAACATGCGCGTGACCGAGTCCGAGGGCGGCTCGGGTGGTCGTCAGCGGCCCTCGGACCGGTTGGCCGAGACGCTGCGAGACCAGCAGAAGCTGGCCGACGAGGCGATGCGCCAGATGCAGAACCAGTTCGGTCAATGGATGCAGGGTGAGGACCAGCAGAGCCAGCAAGGCGATCAGGAAAACCAGTCGCTTGCCGACCGTCAGCGTGCGCTGCGCGAGGACCTGGGCCGGCAGCGCGGTCTTTTGCCCGGTCGCGGCACGCCTCAGGGCGAAGAGGCACGGCGTCAGCTCGACGAGGCCGGGCGCGCGATGGAAGAGGCCGAGGATGCCTTGCGTCGCGGTGATGCAGGGGGTGCGATGGAGGGGCAGGCGCAGGCCCTGCAATCCATGCGTGAGGGTATGCGCGCGCTTGGCGACATGATGGCGCGTGATCAGCAGCAGGGGCAGGAGGGCGCGCCACAGCAGGGCGGCCAGCAGGATGGACCCGAGGGGCCGTCGGGCGATCCGCGCGGTCAGCGCGGGCTGGCGCAGCCCTATGACCGCCGTCCGCAGACCGATCCTCTGGGCCGGTCGTTGTCGGGCGATGGTGGCTCAATCACAACCGGCGATCCTCTGGCCGAGGGGACGGACCCCTCACGCAAGGCGCGCGAGCTGCAGGACGAGATCCGCCGCCGCAGCGGCGAACGAGAGCGTCCGCGGGATGAGCGTGATTATCTGGGCCGTCTGCTGGAGAATTTTTAAGGGCTATTCGCCAAGAATGCGGTCGTGCAGCCAAAGTCGGCCGCGATCGACCTGTTCACGCCATTCGGTCAGAATGCCGCCTTCGGTGCCCGCCGTCAGCCGGGGCGTCAGCGCGTAAAGCGCAACAAGTCCCAATGCCAGAAGCACCGCAAGACCAAAGCCCGCGCCATAGCCCGAAGAGCGGCGCGGCTGCGGGATCAGTGCTGGTACAGGCGCAGGACGCGGCGGTGAGGGTGCCGATTCTACAGCCGCTGGCTCAATCTCTGCCGCAGGGCGAAGCAGGGGGCTGCCCAGAGATACGGGCGCCTCATCCTCATCTTTTGCCGGGTAACTGGCCTCGGCGTTGTCCGGTGCTGCTGAGGGCTGGATAAGCGGACGGGTCAGCGTCGCCGCCAGCTCTTCGGCATCGGGCAAAGCCGGGGCTATCGAGTCGGGCCAGTCGGGTTCGGGCCCGGCCTGCATGGTTTCCGCGGGTTCGGTGGGAGCGGGGGTATCTGGTTGCCCGGCTGGATGGCTCGTCGGCTTGTCGACGGGTGGTGCAGATTCGGTTCCGGTCACCGTGGTTGCGGGCCAGTCACTGGCTGGCTCGACCGCTTCCGGGATCTCGGGGGCGGTCGCGGGCGGTTTCTGATGGGGTTCAGGCTCGGCTGTCGCGGGATTGTGATCGGCTGCAGCGGCACGCTGTTCGGTGGCGCGGGCACGCATTTCACGCTCAGCCTCTTCGCGCAGGATTGACAGAACCGATTCGTCCAGCGGCCTGCTCAATACCGCAGAGGTGGCGGAATCGCCCCCCGCTGATGCCGTGGCCGACAGCGGGCGGACAGGGTTCACCACAGATTTTTCCGCCCTTGCCTGACGCCAGACATGTCCGCAGGCCGAACATTCGACCTCGCGTCCCGCAGGGGGAATGGCAGATTCCGCGATCTCGTACTGAGCCGCGCAGCGGGGGCAGGTAAGGCGCATGGGCGGGTCTTTCGGCTCCGGACGGGGCTGTTTCGATGATGCGGGCGTCTCGCATTCGCCGCGGGACTGTTCTATCAAGCCAGGAACCGCGCGCCAAGCAGCCCGCACGGAAAGGGACCACCAGTGATCGAGATGCAGAACCTGTCCTTCGGTTACAGCGGCAACGATCCGCTGTTGGCCGATATGTCGCTGACACTACAGCCGGGCTCGTTCCATTTCCTGACCGGCCCGTCGGGGGCGGGCAAGACGACATTCCTGCGGCTTTGTTATGCCGATCTTTTGCCGACCGCCGGGCGGATGACCGCCTTTGGTCAGGATGTGCGCGGCCTGTCGCGCGATGGCATTGCGGCGCTGCGTCGCCGGGTCGGGGTGGTGCACCAGGATACCCAGTTTCTGGACCACCTGCCGGTGGCTGAAAACATCGCTCTGCCGCTGATCGTTTCGGGTCAGCAGGTCGATATGGCTGCGCTGGGGGATCTGCTTGCCTGGGTTCAGCTTTCGGGCCACGCTCGCGCCCGGCCGCCCGAACTGTCGGGGGGTGAGAGGCAGCGCGCGGCGCTTGCCCGTGCCGTCATCATGTCGCCCGACCTGATTCTGGCGGATGAACCGACCGGCAACCTTGATTGGGATATGTCGATGCGGCTCTTGCAGCTCTTGATCGAGCTGAACCGTTCGGGCAAGGCGGTGCTGATTGCCACCCATGACCTGAACCTGATCCGTGCTGCCAAACAGCAGGTGCAGGCGCGGGTGCTGCGTATCGCGGGCAAAAGGCTGCAACTGGCAGGAGCGGACCTGTGAAGAAACCCGACCTGAAATCGCTGGATCTGGCGACCTTGTGGCGCGGGCTGACCCGCCCTGACCCGGCGGGAACCGATCGCGTCGTGCCTCCGACCGGGTTCACCGCGCAGCTGACGGTGTTCTCGGCTGCAGCCATGGCCTTTCTGGCGGTCTTTGCGCTGGCGCTGGCGCTGGCGACAGGACGTCTGGCCGAGCGGTGGTCGACCGAACTTGCGCAGACCGTGACTGTACGAATCGCAGCCCCCGAAAATCAGCTTGATGAGCAGACCGCCACGGTGATGGAGGTGCTCAAGACCACGCCCGGTATCGCCGAAGCCCGGCTTTTGCCCGACAGCGAGGTCGAACAGCTGCTTGAGCCCTGGTTTGGTCCTGACGTCCCGGTCGAGGCGCTGCCCGTGCCCCGGCTGATCGAAGTGACCGAGGACCGCGACGGCTTTGACGCCGAGGCGCTGCGCCTGCGTCTGCAGGGTGAGGCGCCGGGCGCGGTGCTGGACGATCATACCCGCTGGCGCCAGCCTTTGGTCTCGGCCGCGACGCGGTTGCGCGTGCTTGGGCTTTTTTCACTGCTGCTGATCGCGGCGGCTTCGGGGGCGATGATCACACTGGCCGCCAAGGCGGCGCTGGCGGCGAACGGGCAGGTGATCCGGGTGTTGCGGCTGATCGGTGCGCGCGACATCACCATCGCCACGGCCTTTGTGCGCCGCTTTACCCGTCGCGCCGCCATGGGGTCCGTCGCAGGTATGGTGCTGGGCATGGCGGCGATCTGGGCGCTGCCCTCGGTCGATCAGGCGGGTGGGTTCCTGACCGGGCTTGGCTTTCATGGCTGGGGCTGGCTTTGGCCGTTGCTGATCCCGCTTTGCGCTGCCGGGATCGGATTTGTCGCCACGCGTTGGGCGGCGCTGAAGATGCTGCGCGAGGTGCGCTGATGAGCCTTTATCACCCGCGGAAAGCCCCGGTTCTCGACTGGCCGCTGACGGTGATCTACTACCTTTACGCGGCGCTGGTGACGTTGGTGCTGGGCCTTTGGGGCCTGCCGCAGGTGCTGGTCCGCCCGGAACGCGCCCAGCGTGTCGCAAGCGTCTGGCTGGGCCAGATGCTGGGTGCTGCGCGGCTGATCCTTGGGGTGCGGGTCGAATATCGCGGCACGCCTCCGGTGGGCGATTGTATCGTCGCCTCAAAGCATCAAAGCTTTCTCGACATTCTTGCGTTGGCCCGCGCCTGTCCCCGCCGCGCTTTCGTGATGAAGCGCGAGGTGCTGCGCGTGCCGATCATGGGCTGGTTTGCCCGTAAGGTCGGTTGCATTCCCATCGACCGCGCCCGCGGCAAAGAGGCGATGAAGCAGATCATCTCTGGGATCGAGATCGCCCGCGCCCGCCCCGAGGGGCTGGGTCAGCTGATCATCTATCCCGAGGGCACCCGGACCCGTCCGGGACATAAGCTGCCCTACAAGCATGGCGCGGCGCTGATTCAGCGGGCCACCGGCCTGCCTGTCCATCCGGTTGCGGTGAACTGTGGCCTGTTCTGGCCCAAGCGCGGTATTCCGGTCCGTGGCGGTACCACGGTGATCGAATTCCTGCCCCCGCTGCCTGCTGGTCCCCGTGCCGACGAGGTGATGGAGGCGCTTGAGGCCAGTATTGAAAGCGCCAGCGATCGCCTGCTGGCCGAGGCGGGCGGCGTTCGCCCGGCTGGCTGACGCAGGGTCAGGCCAAAACGTTTTACCATTGCACCGACCGGCGGTTGCGGTCCAACCTGCCCGGCGGATTCGCGGGTCTTTGGGCCGAAACAGGAGGACGGAATGCGTCCGATCATCGACATTGATCATTTGTCCAAGCGCTACGACAGCGGCACGGTGGCGCTGAACGATGTCTCGTTGCAGATCAGCGAGGGCGAGATCCTTGCTCTGCTTGGCCCGAACGGAGCGGGCAAGACAACGATGATCTCGATCATCTGCGGGCTTGTCGTGCCAAGCGGTGGCACGGTGCGCGTCGGCGGGCATGACATTCGCAGGGACTGGCGCGCGGCGCGCAAGCTTATCGGGCTGGTGCCGCAGGAAATCGCACTCGAGCCCTTTGAAAAGGTTATCGACTGCGTGCGCTTTACCCGCGGCCTTTACGGTGCGCCGCCGGACGAGGCCTATATTGAAAAGCTGTTGCGCAGCCTTGCGCTTTGGGACAAGCGCGATGCCCGCACACGCGAACTGTCGGGCGGGATGAAGCGCCGGGTGCTGATTGCAAAAGCGTTGTCACACAGGCCCAAGGTGCTGTTTCTGGATGAACCCACTGCCGGGGTCGACGTCACCCTGCGGCGCGAAATGTGGCAGGTGGTGCAGGAACTGCGCAACGACGGCGTGACCATCATCCTGACCACGCATTATCTGGAAGAGGCCGAGGATATGGCTGACCGTATCGGCGTCATCAACCGGGGCGAGCTGTTGCTGGTCAAGCCCAAGGATGAGCTGATGGGAGAATTCGGTAAAAAACATCTGACCATCGCGCTGGACGTGCCGCTTGCGACCCTGCCGGCCGAACTTGCGGCGCGGGGTCTGACGCTTTCGGCGGATGGGCGTGAGATGGGCTATGATTATGACACCCGCGCCGAGCGTACCGGCATCGCCCGCCTGCTGGCCGATCTGGCTGAACGTGACATCGCCGTGCGCGATGTATCGACCAAGCAAAGCAGCCTCGAAGAAATCTTCATGTCCTTGCTCGAGGAGGAAACCGCATGAACTGGCGTTCCGCCCGCGCTATCTTTGGCCATGAAATGGCGCGCTTTTTCCGCACGGTCTGGCAATCGCTCGCCTCGCCGGTGCTGTCCACGGTGCTGTATTTCGTCGTCTTCGGTGCGGCTATCGGTGGCCGGATCCAGGCGATTGAGGGCGTGCCCTATGGCGCATTTATCGTGCCGGGGCTGATGATGCTGACCGTCCTGCAGCAATCGGTGGCCAATGCCAGTTTCGGCATCTATTTCCCGAAATTTTCGGGAACGATCTATGAGATCCTTGTTGCTCCGACCGGTTGGATCGAGGTGACGCTGGGCTTTGTCGGTGCGGCTGCCACCAAGGCGGTGATGATCGCGCTGGTGATCCTGTTGACCAGCTTTTGGTTCAACGGCGTCCATATTGCGCATCCGTTCTGGATGCTGGCCTTTCTGTTCCTGACCGCGCTTGGGTTTTCGCTTTTGGGCTTTATCATCGGGCTTTGGGCCAAGAACTTTGAACAGCTGCAGATCGTGCCGATGATGGTCATCACGCCGCTGGTGTTCCTTGGCGGCGCTTTCTATTCGGCCTCGATGCTGCCGCCTTTCTGGGAAGGGGTCGCTAAGCTGAACCCGGTGCTTTACCTGATCTCGGGCTTTCGCTGGAGTTTTTTCGGTCTTGCCGATGTGCCGGTCGGGCTGTCGCTTATCGCAGTGGGGCTGATGATCCTGATCTGCATGGCAATCATCCGCTGGATCTTTCTGACAGGATGGCGCCTGCGGGAATGACCGCCAGCGGGCAGGGGGTTAACGATCGGGGCAGCCGCGCAGGCCGCCCCTTTTTTATTTGCGGCACAGGCGGGTCTGCGGGTCCAGCCGCACATATTCCCGGGCCGAGATCTTGTGCATTTTGAGCGAATATTTCCACTCGCTGTTCCATTTGCGCAGGATGCCGTTGCGATAGAACTGGGCCATCAACTCATCGACCACCGGCGGGATAATGGTGGTGCCGGGCAGGCGCGGGGCGTGAAAGCCGACCGTCGCCCTGGGGCTGAGGCAGGCATTGGGCATGGTGATGTAGATGGTGCAGGCCGAGCGGCAATAGCCCCGGATTTCGACCGGGCGGCCGCTGGCAACCAGACGGTTGCGGTGGCGGATCGTCTTTACGACATTGCCGCCCTTGTCGTTCATGATCACGATAGGCTGACCCCGGCCACGGGCCTGAGCCTCGGACATCCCGGGCAGGGCGGTGATCGTGGCGCCAAGCCCCAGCATCAGGGCCAGCGCGGCAGCAAGGCGGTTGGTAAGAAGGCGCATCTTCATGTCCTTTGCTATGCCCTGCCGAACGCCCAGGACCAAATGACGTTCCGGCGAGCAACGCTTGGCGCTTAACAAGCGCCGCGACCCGCATTATATGCCGCGCATGAGCCAGAACCCGCCCCTGTTGCGCCCCGATCTAGCCCCTGCGCCCATCTTTGACACCAGTCGAAGAGAGGGCCAGCCCACCATTGGCATGGTCAGCCTTGGCTGCCCCAAGGCGCTGGTGGATAGTGAGCGCATCCTGACCCGCCTGCGCGCCGAGGGTTATGCCATCAGCCCCGACTATAAGGGCGCGGGTGCGGTGATCGTGAATACCTGCGGGTTTCTGGACAGCGCCAAGGCGGAATCGTTGCAAGCGATCGGTGAGGCTCTGGCCGAGAATGGCAAGGTCATCGTCACCGGCTGCCTTGGCGCCGAACCGGAATATATCACTGGCGCACATCCCAGCGTGCTGGCGGTGACCGGACCGCAGCAATATGAGCAGGTGCTGGATGCCGTTCATCAGGCGGTACCGCCCAGCCCCGACCCTTTCATCGACCTGCTTCCGGCCTCGGGCGTCAGGCTGACGCCGCGCCATTACAGCTATCTGAAGATATCCGAGGGCTGCAACCACGCCTGCAAGTTCTGCATCATTCCCGATATGCGCGGCCGTCTGGTCAGTCGCCCGGCCCATGCCGTGATCCGCGAGGCCGAAAAGCTGGTCGAGGCAGGGGTGCGCGAGTTACTGGTCATCTCGCAGGACACCTCGGCCTATGGGCTGGACCGTAAATTCGCGACCGAACGCGGCCATCGCGCCCATATCACCGACCTGGCCCGCGATCTGGGTCAGCTTGGTGTCTGGGTTCGGCTGCACTATGTTTATCCCTATCCGCATGTGCGCGACCTGATCCCCCTGATGGCCGAGGGGCTGGTGCTGCCCTATCTCGACATTCCCTTCCAGCACGCCCACCCCGAGACGCTGCGCCGCATGGCCCGGCCTGCCGCGGCTGCAAAGACGCTGGACGAGATTGCGGCATGGCGCGCCATCTGCCCCGATATCACCCTGCGTTCGACCTTTATCGTTGGCTATCCCGGCGAGACCGAGGAAGAGTTCCAGACACTGCTGGATTGGCTCGACGAGGCACAGCTAGATCGGGTTGGCTGTTTCCAATACGAAAACGTCAGGGGTGCGCGGGCGAACGATCTGCCCGATCACGTGCCAGATGAGGTCAAACAGGAACGCTGGGACCGCTTTATGCAAAAGGCGCAGGCGATCTCGCAGGCGCGGCTTGCGGCCAAAGTCGGCCAGCGGCTTGATGTCATTGTCGACAGCATCGACGAAGAAGGCGCGACCTGTCGCACCAAGGCCGATGCGCCCGAGATTGACGGCAACCTCTTTATAGACGAAGGCTTTGCAGAGCTCTCACCCGGCGATATCGTCACTGTCACCGTGGATGAGGCAAGCGAATACGATCTCTGGGGCAGGATATAGCCAGCAATACTCGCGCAGGTTGTGACTTTGGGCGCGCTGGCTTATCAGGGGTGAAAAAGGCGCAGTACGGCGGAACAGATGAACTGGGATCCTGAAGGCAAGCCTCGCAAACCTGATTTCCTGTGCATTGGCGCCCAAAAAGCCGGCACGACGTGGTTGTCGCAGATGCTGTCGCAGCATCCCGGTGTGTGGACGCCACCCTTCAAGGAAGCGCAGTTCTTTAACCACCGCTTTATCGAAGAACATCGCAAATGGTTGCCCTGGCATTTCCGCCGCAGCCGTCAGAACATCGAGAAACGCTGGACCTCGCGCGGGCAGGAAGTCCCGGCCGAGGTGGTGAGTTACATGGATCGCGTGACGCGCCAGCCCATGTTTACGAACCATTGGTACAAGCTGGTCTTTGCCCCTGCGCCTGCGGGAACCAAGGCGATTGATGTGACGCCCGAATATTCGACCCTTCCGCAGGAGGGCGTTGATTTCGTGGCCAAGTTCCTGCCGCGCGCCAAGTTCGTCTATATCATCCGCCATCCGGTGGACCGCGCGATTTCGCAGCTTAAGATGAACCTTACCCGCAAGGGCCGCAAACCCGCGACGGTCGAGGAGTGGCTGCAAGAGGTCGAGGATCCGGTCCTGATGCAGCGCGGTGACTACCTGAGCTATGTCCCGCGCTGGAGCGGGCATTTCGGTCCCGACCAGTTGCTTTATCTGCCCTTTGGCCGGATTGCCCGTGACCCCTTGGGCGTGCTGCGCCAGATCGAAGATTTCTTCGGCCTTAACCCTCATGACTATCGCGATATGGGCAAGAAAGTCTTTGCCTCGGGTCATGCGCTGGTGGTGCCCGACAAGGCCCGCGCCCGGCTGCGCGAAAAGCTTGAGCCGCAGTTCGAATTCCTTGAACGTCAGTTTGGCCCGGAATTCGTCAGCCAATTCCGGTGAGACTTTCCCTTTCCTGCCGGCTCGACTACATAGCGGCCAACTTCACGAATTTCAGAGACGGGGAACGATCATGGCCTCCTACCAGTATGTCTATCACATGGACGGGGTGTCCAAGACCTATCCGGGCGGAAAGAAGACCTTTGAAAACATCCGCCTGAACTTTCTGCCCGGCGTCAAGATCGGCGTTGTCGGCGTCAACGGTGCCGGTAAGTCGACGCTGCTGCGCATCATGGCCGGGATCGACAAGGACTTTACCGGCGAGGCCTGGGCCGCCAAAGGCGCAACCGTCGGCTATCTGCCGCAAGAGCCGCAACTGGACCCCAGCCTGAACGTGCGTGGCAACGTCATGGAGGGCGTCAAGGCCAAGCAGGCCAAACTGGACCGCTATAACGAGCTGGCGATGAACTACTCGGACGAGACGGCCGAGGAAATGGCGCGCCTGCAGGATGAAATTGACGCCGAGAACCTGTGGGATCTCGACAGCCAGATCGACGTGGCGATGGAGGCCCTGCGCTGCCCGCCCGATGACGCGGATGTCGAAAGCCTTTCAGGGGGTGAGCGGCGGCGCGTGGCGCTGTGCAAGCTGCTGCTTGAACAGCCGGACATGCTGCTGCTTGACGAACCGACCAACCACCTGGACGCCGAAACGATTGCCTGGCTGCAAAAGCACCTGATCGAATATCCCGGCACCATCCTGATCGTGACTCACGACCGGTACTTCCTGGACGATATCACCGGCTGGATCCTTGAGCTCGACCGCGGCCGCGGCATTCCCTACGAAGGGAATTATTCAAGCTGGCTGGAACAAAAGGCCAAGCGGCTTGAGCAGGAAGCCCGTGAGGACAAGGCGCGTCACAAGACCCTTGAGCGCGAGTTGGAGTGGATCCGTGCCGGCGCCAAGGCACGTCAAGCCAAGCAAAAGGCCCGGATCAACGCCTATAACGAACTGGCCAGCCAGTCCGAGCGTGAAAAACTGACCCGCGCCCAGATCATCATTCCGAACGGCGAACGGCTGGGCAACAAGGTGATCGAGGTCAACGGGCTGCGCAAAGCCATGGGCGACAAGCTGTTGATCGA
This sequence comes from Paracoccus kondratievae, assembly GCF_009301415.1. GTDB lineage: Bacteria > Pseudomonadota > Alphaproteobacteria > Rhodobacterales > Rhodobacteraceae > Paracoccus > Paracoccus kondratievae. Next base: position 662,324 of record NZ_CP045072.1, read on the forward strand.
GGACCTGTCCTTCAGCCTGCCGCCGGGCGGTATTGTTGGCGTGATCGGCCCGAACGGTGCCGGTAAGTCCACCCTTTTCCGGATGCTGACCGGACAGGAACAGCCTGATGCTGGTGAGATCACCTACGGCGACACCGTCAAGCTGAGCTATGTCGATCAGTCGCGCGACGCGCTTGATCCCAACAAGACCGTGTGGGAAGAAATCTCGGGTGGGGCCGAACATATCGAGCTGGGTGACGCCTCGATGAACAGCCGCGCCTATTGCTCGGCCTTTAACTTCAAGGGCGGTGACCAACAGAAAAAGGTTGGCCTGCTCTCGGGCGGCGAACGCAACCGCGTGCATATGGCCAAGCTGCTGAAATCGGGCGGCAACGTGCTGCTGCTGGACGAACCGACCAACGACCTTGACGTCGAGACGTTGCAGGCGCTGGAAGCGGCGCTTGAAGATTTCGCTGGTTGCGCCGTCATCATCTCGCACGACCGCTTCTTCCTTGACCGGTTGTGCACCCATATCCTCGCGTTCGAGGGCGATGCCCATGTCGAGTGGTTCGAGGGCAACTTTGAGGATTACGAGGCTGACAAGATCCGCCGCCTTGGCCCGGATTCAGTCGAGCCAAAGCGGGTGAAGTACAAGAAGTTCACCCGGTAGAAAAAAAGGGGGCGGAAACGCCCCCTTTTCTTTTTTGCGGTATTGTGACCGGGTCAAAGACCTGCGGTTTTCGCCCCCTGGCCCTGGAGAAAGTCGAAGTGCCGCTCGATTATGCGGTCCAGCTCTTCGCGTGAGGCTTTTTTCATGCCACGTTTCGCCAGAATTTCCTTGGCGTGGCGCGGGGTATCGTTCATCCCGTAATGGGTCACGATGCTTGGAACCGAGGGGTCGGTCAGGGCAACCATTACCGTCGGAATGCGGTAATGGGCAAAACCAAAGACGGTGCGTTGCGGGTGGCGTACCGCCACACCCACGCCGAGGAAGGGATTGAACCAGCGGTAAAGCCCCTGCGTCGGCCCATCAATGACCGAATAGATCACGGTGGGGAAGCTGACGGCAAAGGCACCATGGGCTTTCCAAAGGGTGTCGCCGTGCTTGTGCAGCTTGCGGATATAATCCTTTGAGACGCAATCGTCGTCGTCCAGACGGAACTGCAAGCAATCCTTGAGCTCAAGGCCCATCTCTTCGAGTGTCTTGATCTGCGCGTCCGCAACATGCATCGGCGGGACAAAGCGCAGTTCGACATAGGGTCGCGCGTCGCAAAGGGTCTGCAGCTTTTGGCGGTAGGTCTTGGGCATCCGGTCCGAAGAGATCACCAGGAGTTTGAAATCCGGGTCGGTCTGAGCGTCCAGAGAGGCAAGAGTCAGCTGCTCAAAGGTCTCAAAGCGGGCGGCCATGCGCTCTTCGCTAAAGAGCTCTTTCTCTTTTTCCTTGAAGATCGGTTCGAGGTCCTTGTCCTCGACGTTGCGATAGGCTTTCCAGTCGCCCCGGCCAATCATGGAAAATCGGCATATGCCGACAATCGTCATCTTTCTAGTCATACCGCGAACCGTGCTTTAATCGGTGAATGTACAAGGTTTTTCCCGGCGCGGCGTTCGGCCTCGGCGACGTCGGCCTGGATGGTCTCATCAGTGGGAATATCCCACGGATCGTCAGCAGTCAGGAAGCCATGCTCGATCAGAGCGGTACGGATCTCGCCAAAATCCGCATGACCCCAGCTGTTATGGTTGGGTTTCTTGCCGGGTTCGAGATATTCTGCCACGAGGCTGTTGATCAGCAGCGGATCCTTGCCCATCATACCGCTGAGTTGCAGGCGCATGCTGTGATGTTCAGCGTTGTTTCTGCGCAGGATGACGGCGATCTCCTTGCCGGGATCAGCTGCCATGCCGGCCATGTGCAGGGCCGAAGTGTCAAGGCTGATGATCTTTTGCGCCGCGCGGTAAAGCGCGAACTGATCTTTCCAGGACAACTGTTCGGGGAAAACCGGAACATAGCCGGCACGGCTGAGGTTTTCCTCAAGCACAGCTTCGGCCAAAAGCCCGCCGTTCGCGATATACTTGGTACGCGAGATATAGATTTTTTCCGGTCCGTTCGGAGCAACCTTGCCTACGGTATTGCGCAGGAAGTTGCGGTATTCTTCGGTCCCGAAGGCGATGTCGCCCAGACCGAACCCCTGACCGGGAATGGTCAGCTTTTCGACAAGTGTCGGCTCACCGACCACCAGGGTCGGACATTTGATGTCGAAAATATCGAAAAGCTCGCGGTGGGGTTTTTTGAAATGCGTCAGGGTGGCGTGTTTTGGGGTAAAGATTATCCCGTCATAATCGTTGTTGGCCGCCCAAAGCCTGCTGATCGTCTCAGAGATGAAATGGCCGAAATGGCCATAATACATCCCGGCAAAAAGATAATGCCCCTCAAGCTTTGCGGTCGGTTCGGGCGCTTCTTCAAGGGCAAGGGACATGCGCCCGGCTCCGCGCCATTGGGCTGCCTCGGGGATGTCACCGTCCTTCCACACGCCGCTAGGGGTTCGGGGGCGGGATTCCTTGGGAGGGGCCACAATCGCATCTGCGAGAGTGATTGTTTCTCTGGACCAACCCTGATCAGGCAGCGGAGGACAAGGCTCGCTCACGTTTACTCTCTCAAATTATAACACATCGATTCGTCGGTGAGAGACAGGTCTCCCCCGACTTTGCCCTTGTTTGGCAATATATACCTGGCTGTGCAACCCAAATTGGCGCATGGCGAAAGGCCGCGCGCCACAGGGTTTAATTGCAACGCAGCTTCAGGCCCATTCCCATGGCAGCGCCATCTGGCCAAGCAGCTTGGCCATAGCATCGCGGTCCACTTCGCCCGTCGTTTTGATCCGCGCGACGAGACCCCGTCTTTTGTCATCAATCACCTCGGCCACTTCGGCGGCAAGGCCCGCGCTTTTCAGCATCTCGTTGTAGACGCGCCCGATTGCGAGCTTGCGCAGGTCAGGCTTGAAAATCTTGCCGACCGCAGTCTTGGGCAGTTCGGGCAGGATCTCGATATGTTTGGGCACCGCAGCACGTTCGTGGATGTGGCTGCGCGCGTGCTGCATCAGCTCGTCCTCTGCGACCTCGGCCCCGGCGACCAGCTCGACATAGGCGCAGGGCAGTTCGCCAGCAAAGCTGTCGGGCTGGCCGATGGCTGCGGCGGCAGCGACCTTGGGATGAGAGAGCAGCGCATCTTCGATCTCTGCCGGGTCGATATTGTGGCCGCCGCGAATGATCAGGTCCTTGGCCCGGCCAGTGATCCACAGATAGCCGTCGGCGTCCATCCGCCCCAGATCGCCCGTGCGCAGAAAGCGCCCTTCGGCAAACAGGTCGCGGTTCTTGTCGGCCTCGGTATAGGTCGAGCCCTCATAAACGCCCGGGTTGGCGATGCAGATTTCGCCGACCTCTTCGATGCCGCATTCCCGAAAGCCGCCATTCTGACGCTGCAGGATGCGGATGTGGGTATAGGGCAGGGGGATGCCGACCGAGCCGACCTTCTTGAGCCCGTCAATGGGGTTGCATGAGACAAGGCAGGTCGCCTCGGTCAGGCCGTAACCTTCGGCGATTTCGACGCCGGTGGCGGATTTGAAACGGTTGTACAGCTCGATCGGCAGGGGTGCCGAGCCCGAGATCGCGGTGCGAAGCGACGAAACATCCGCGTTTACCGGGCGCTGCATCAGTGCCGCGATGGCAGTCGGAACGGTGATCAGGAAGGTTGCCTGCCAGCGCTCGATCAGCTTCCAGAAATTGTCAAAGACACCTTCGCCGCGATAGCCAGCCGGTGTCGGCATCACAAGCTGAGCGCCTGACATCAGACAGGACATCAGCACCGGATAGGCCGCAAAGACGTGGAACATCGGCAGCGGGCACATCAGCACATCGGTTTCGGTGAACAGCAGCGTGCCGCCCAGCCAGCCGTTGTAGATCATCCCCGATTGCTTGTGCTGCGCGACCTTGGGCATACCGGTGGTCCCGCCGGTGTGGAAATAGGCGGCGACCCGGTCTCCGGCAGGTTCGTCAAAGGTCAGGCGGTTGTGTTTACGCGCGCTGGCGGCAGCCTCGAAATCCAGCACTTTGGCGTGGTGGCGCGTGGTGACCTTGGGACGCATCAAAGGCACCAGCAGGCGCTTTAACCCGGTCAGATAGCCGCGCAGATCGACCTCAAGCACCGTTTGCACATTGGGCGCTTGCGCAACGGCCGCGGCTGCTTTTTGCGCAATGTCGGATTTGGGAAAGCTTTTCAGCGTCACCAGGACCTTGGCGCCGGTTTCCCGCAGGATTGAGGCGATGTGGTCGGGCTCCAGCAGTGGGTTGATCGGGTTCACGATACCCGCAGTTGCACCGGCCAAAAGCACGATCGGCGCTTCAAGACAGTTTGGCAGCAGATATGCCACGACGTCCGTGGGCCCGACCCCTAGTTCGCGAAACAGGTTCGCGGTTTCGGTCACACGCTCGTGCAGTTCAGTCCAGCTCAGGGTGCGCGCCGGGGCTGTCGGGTCCGAAAAAAGCTGAAAGCTAAGCGCGGGGCGTTCAGGATGACGGTCCCGGGTTTCGGTCAGCGCCTGATACAGTGTGCCCGGCAGGATGCGTTGCGCATAGGGCATCTCCGTCTCGACCGCATCGCGGTCTGCGACGCCTGCAAACCTGACCACCATTTCTCAGACCTCCCAGTTTTCCCCCCGGGGCAGTGCCCCACTTACAGGCAGAATGGTCCAACTATCAGTATGCTGGCAAGCATTCCGCAGCGCTAATCCGGGGGGAAACGCAGCGTCGCAACCGCGCTGGCGGTGTCGGGACCCCTTAGTTCTGGGGGATACGCAGCGTCTGGCCGGGATAGATCTTGTCGGGATGGCTTAGCATGGGGCGGTTCGCCTCAAAGATCTCATTATAGCGGTTTGCCTTGCCCAGATATTTCTGTGCGATGGCCGACAGGGTTTCGCCCTTTTGTACGGTGTGGAACACGGGTTTGGCGGCCTGTGGTGCCGGGGTCTCGGTACCCGCGCCTTCGGCAAGCTCGACACGTGCGATGCCTTTGATGTTGCCGACCGCGAGAATCAGCTTTTCCAGCGTCTCTTGATCGCGCGCCTTGCCCGAGATCACAACCGTATCGCCCCGCAGCGTCAGGTGCACGTCCTTGGCCGTCAGCCCCAGTGAGGCAAGCTCAGCCTTGAGCGCCGCCACTTTGCGGTCGGTGTCGCTTTGCGCGGGCTGCGAGGGGGCCTCTTGTGCCTCTGCCTCTGACCCGAACAGCGACTTGCCGGCATCCTTCACGAAATCCCAGATCGCCATGAGATATTCCTTTCCAACTGCATTCTAGCGGCAACGTTTTGCCGAAGCCACGGTTCCAGAGAAATTTAGGCAACCTCAGGTTGAACGTCCCGGCTGCGTTTCGTAAATTGCAGCAGTTCAAAGGGTGCCAGATGTTGAAAATTTCACGTAAGATTATGTCTTTGCTTGTTTTTCTACCCGCCATGACGGCTCCTGCCGTTGCGGGGGAGGCTGGGCCCGTACCCGCCAAACCTGCAGAGGCCAGGGCCGGGCAGGTCACCTGCTATGAAACGTCGGTGCAGGAAAATCAGGCAGCTGCCAGTGCGACCAACGCATTGCGCAAAGCCCGCGGGTTGTCCTCGCTGCAGCCCAACCGCGATCTGGCCGTCGCTGCCGCCCGCCACGCCTGCGACATGGCCCGGCGCGGTCAGATGACGCATCGCGGCAGTGCGACCTCGGGGCCGATGCAGCGGTTGAAGAAAGAAGGGTACAGGCCCCGCATTGCCGCCGAAAACATCGCTGCCGGCCCCTGGGGGCAAGAGCAGGTTTTGGCAGCATGGTCACAATCGCCAGGGCACCTCGCCAATATCCTGCTGCCGCAGGTTAGGCATTACGGTATCGGCCGGGCGGTCGGGCCGGATGGCAAGACCGTGTATTGGGCGGCGGTTTTTAGCGCACCACGTTGAGCAGCGCGCTACGCTGGCCGGTCGCAATGATGGACGCCCGCATACCCTGAAGGCGTCGCGGGCGTCAGTTGCGATTTGCTTTGGGTGGCGGGTTTAACCGGCCCCTGTTTCGGCTTCTGCGGGTGTCTCTTCGTCCGCTGGACCTGCGGTGAACTGCAGCCGCGCCAGTCGGGCGTATAACCCTCCCTCGGCGACCAGTTCATCATGTCGGCCCTGTGCCACCACCCGGCCGCCGTCAAAGACAACGATACGGTCGGCCTTTTTCACTGTTGCCAGACGGTGGGCCACGATGATCGTGGTGCGCGAACGGGACAGTTCATCGACCGCATGTTGGACCAGCAGTTCTGATTCGGCGTCCAGGGCCGAGGTCGCCTCATCCAGCAGCAGGATCGGCGCATCGCGCAGGATGGCGCGGGCAATGGCAATGCGCTGCTTTTGCCCGCCTGACAGCATCACGCCGCGTTCGCCGACATAGCTGTCATAGCCTTCGGGCAGCACGCGCAGAAAATCGTCGGCATGGGCTGCGCGGGCCGCAGCCTCGACCTCGGCATCCGAGGCATCGGGGCGGCCAAAACGAATGTTCTCGCGGGCGGTAGCGGCAAAGATCACCGGGTCTTGTGGCACCAGCGCGATGGACTGACGGAAATCGGCACGGGCCATATCGCGCAGATCAATGCCGTCGATCAGCACCCGTCCCGCATCAGGGTCCCAGAACCGTAAAAGCAGCTGGATCACGGTGGTCTTGCCCGCCCCAGAGGGGCCTACCAGCGCAACCGTCTCACCCGGGCGGATGTCCAGCGTCACGCCGTCCAAAGCCGAGCGGTCGGGGCGCGAGGGGTAATGGAAGGTGACGTCATCGAACCGGATCGCGCCCTTGACTGGCTGGGGCAGGGTGACCGGATCGGCAGGATCGCTCAGCGTGTCTTCGGCGGTCAGCAGTTCGCTCAGCCGCTCGGTCGCGCCGGCAGCACGTTGCAGCTCACCCCAGATCTCGGAAAGAGCGCCTACGGCCCCGGCGACCAGAACGGCGTAGATGACGAATTGCACCAGTTGGCCAACGGTCATCACCTCTAGCCGCACATCGCGGGCGCCGATCCACAGAACGCCAAGCACGCCCGAGAAGGCGAGGAAGATCACGATCATTGTCATCGCCGTGCGCGTCCGCACCCGGTTCATGGCCGAGTCATAGGCGCGCTCGGTCACCTCGTTGAAACGTGCGCGGGTCGGGCCTTCATGGGTAAAGGCCTGCACGGTCTGTGCCGAAAGCAGAACCTCGGAGGCCGCGCCTGATGATTGGGCGATCCAGTCCTGATTTTCGCGCGACAGTTTGCGCAGCCGCCGGCCCAGCACGACGATGGGCACGACCACCAGCGGCACCAACAGCAATACGAGACCCGACAGTTTGGCCGAGGTCCAGACCAGCATCGCCACGCCACCGATCAGCAGCAGGATGTTGCGCAGCGCGATTGGCACCGATGAGCCGATGACCGATTGAATCAGCGTCGTGTCGGTGGTGATGCGGCTGATAATCTCGCCGGTCAGGACCCGTTCGTAGAACGCGGGGCTCAGCCCGATGACGCGCTGAAAAACTGCCTTGCGGATATCGGCGACGACCCGTTCACCCAGCCGGGTGACAAGAAAGTAGCGCATCCCCGTCCCGATAGCGAGCAGCACGACGATGATCATCGCGGCGCCGAAATACTGGTCGAGCATGCCTGCGCCGCCGTCAAACCCATCGACCACCCGGCGCACGGCCAGCGGCAGGATCAGGCTGATCGTCGCCGTCAGCGTCAGCGCGCCAAGGGCGGCCGCGACCAGCCCGCGATAGGGGCACAGGAAAGGGCCAAGCGCCCTGAGTGCGCTGATGCGTTTCGTCGTCGGACGGTCCGCGATGGGTTTGGGTCCGCGTGCCATGTCTTCTCCCCTCGGGCGCCCCGATGGTGCCTTGCGTGATGTTCAGAGTGTCCGGGTGCCGCCCGCGAGTTCCAGAATGACCTGCCATTCCGCGTCCGAAACAGGCTGCACAGAGAGGCGCGAGTTGTTGACCAGCACCATATCCTTGAGCCTCGGCTCGGTCTTGGCCATGTCCAGCGAGATGGGCCGCTCAAGCCAGGCGACGGCGCGGACATCCACACATTCCCATTTCGGATCGTCTGCGGTCGAGTCGGGATGGGCCTCGGTCACCACCTCGCAGATGCCGACGATTTCTTTGCCGACGTTCGAGTGATAGAAAAAGCCGCGTTCGCCCTTTTTCATGGTGCGCATGTTGTTGCGGGCCTGATAGTTGCGCACGCCGTCCCACTCTTCGCCCTTTTCGCCCCGGGCGATCAGGTCGTCAAAGCTGAACACGTCCGGCTCGGATTTGAACAGCCAGTATGCCATCAGCCGATCACCTTCTTCCACTCGATCACCTCGACCGAGGCAAACAGGTCTGCCGCTTTGTAGGGATCCCGGGCGGCCCATTCCTTGACCTGCGTCAACTCGTCAGCCTCAACCACCAGCAGCGAGCCGCGCATCTCACCATTTTCGATCAGCGGGCCGGCCATTTGCAGGCCGGGCTGTTCCTTCAGGAATGCCAGATGATTTTCGCGGGTATCGAGACGGGTTTGCAGCTTGCCGGGATGGTCGCGGCAGATCACGGCGAAAAGGGGCATCATTCCTCCTTCAGGGGGCGTTTGAGCAGAAAATCCAGCGCATGTTCCATGACGATACTGCCCTGGGCAAGACCGGCGACCAGATTCGAGATCGGCATCTCGATCCCCAACCCCTCGGCCAGACGCGAAACGGCACGGGCGGTGGCAGCACCTTCGACAGTGGTGCCGGGCGCGAACTCGCTGCCCGCGCCAAGGGCCAACCCATAGCGAAAGTTGCGCGACTGCTCCGAGGTGCAGGTCAGCACCAGATCGCCAAGCCCTGAAAGCCCGCCCAGCGTTTCGGGCCTTGCGCCCAGCGTTACGGCCAGCCGCGTCATCTCGGCAAAGCCGCGCGTGACAATGCTTGCCCTTGCGCTGTCGCCGTAGCCGGCGCCGATCGCAGCCCCTGCGGCGATGGCGATGACGTTTTTCAGCGCCCCGCCCAGTTCGGCCCCGGTTACATCGGTCGTGCGGTAAAGCCGCAGCGAGGCGGTCGAAAGCTGGCGCTGTAAAATCTCGGCGGCGGCAGCATCGGCACAGGCGAGTGTCAGCGCGGTCGGTAAACCACGGGCGATATCGGCGGCAAAGCTTGGTCCGGTCAACACCGCTACGGTCGCATGCGGGCAGGCGGAAGCGATCAGTGCCGAAGGACCGGTCAGCGTAGTCAGGTCGATCCCCTTGGCGCAGCTGACCAGATTACGGCGATCAAGCCGCGCGCCATGGTCCGTCAGAAAACCACCCAGCGATTGCGCGGGCAGGGCAAGCAGGACGGTGGGGGCAGTGATATCCTTAAGCTCTTTTGTGACGATCAGGCTGGCGGGAAGGGGCACGCCCGGCAGGCGCGGGTTTTCACCAGCAGCGGCCCAGCCGGTTTCGCGCCCCCAAAGCGTAACGGGTCCTTTGGCCGCCAGGGATACTGCCAGCGCGGTGCCGAATGCGCCTGATCCGATGACTGCGACGCTCATGCCTTGGCTCCGCGCTTGCCAGCACCAAGCATCGGGGCGGCGCGCTGGTCCAGCGGCCATCGCGGGCGGGCGGCCAGATCCATGCCGTCACGCCGGCCAGCAAGGTAGCTCTCGATCCCGGCCCAGGCGATCATTGCGGCATTGTCTGTGCAAAGCTGCAGGGGCGGCGCAAGAAAGGTCGCGCCGGCTTCGGCCGCGACGGTTTGCAGCGCGGTGCGCAGGCTTTGGTTAGCCGCGACACCTCCGGCCACGGCCAGCGCAGGTGCTGGTGCCAGGGCCAGGGCGCGACGGGTCTTTTCGGCCAGCACATCGGCCACGACCGCCTCAAAGCTGGCGCAAAGATCGGCGCGGTCCTGTTCGTGCAGCCCGCCTTGCGCCGCTGCCAGCGCGTCACGTTGGCGCAGCACCGCCGTCTTTAGCCCCGAAAAGCTAAGATCGCACCCCGGCCGGTCAAGCAGCGGTCGCGGCAGGGCAAAGCGGCGCGGATCACCCGCGCGCGCCGCTGCCTCGACTGCGGGGCCGCCCGGTTGGGGCAGGCCCAAAAGCTTGGCAACCTTGTCAAAGGCCTCGCCGGGGGCGTCGTCGATGGTTCCACCCAGCCGGGTAAACTGTTCTGGCCCCGCGACCGAGAGGAACTGGCAATGCCCGCCCGAAACCAGCAGCATCAGATAAGGATAACCGATGCCGTCGGTCAGGCGTGGGGTCAGCGCGTGGCCGGCCAGATGATTGACCCCGATCAGCGGCAGGCCACTCCCCGCCGCCAGCCCTTTGGCAAGCATGACGCCCGAAAGCACGCCGCCAATCAGCCCGGGCCCGGCGGTAACGGCGATCCCGTCCAGGTCGGACAGGCGCAGGCCCGCCTTGCGCAGGGCCTCTTCGACGCAGATATCCAGTTTCTCGGCATGGGCGCGGGCGGCGATTTCCGGCACCACGCCGCCGAAATCGGCATGCAGCGATGTCTGCCCGGCCACGACCGAGGCAAGGATCGTGCGATCCTCGCGCACCACCGCCGCCGCAGTGTCGTCGCAGCTGCTCTCGATGCCCAGAAAGGTCAGTCCCATGCTCATCCTTGTTTGCGCGCCGCCCAGGGCCTAGGCAGAGGGGAAGTAGCATCTTGCCCGAGCGATTGCCATGCCGTCCAACCCCCAGCCTATCCTGCTTTTGACCCGGCCCGAGCCTGCTTCGCGGCGATTTGCCGCAGAGTTTGATCTGCCGGGTGTCAGGTTGGTGATCTCACCCGTGCTGCGCATCATACCGGTCGCGCATGATGCGGTGCGGTTAAGTGCTGCGCGGGGACTGGTCTTTACCTCGGTCAACGCGGTCCCCGCGGCAGGGCCGGGACGCGGGCGGCCCGCGATCTGCGTCGGGCCTGCCACGGCCGAGGCCGCGCAGGCAGCGGGCTATGAAGTAACCGTCGGGCCTGGGGACGCCGAGCGGATGATGCCGCTGCTGAAAGGTCTGGATGACGGCTGGCTGCATCCCCACGGCACCCATGTCGCCCGCAGATTGCCGGTGCCGGGCATGGTCGTCTATGATCAGGCGCCCGAGCGGCTGAACGCCGAGGCAAAAGAGGTGCTTGCCGGGTCAGCGCCGGTGCTTTTGCCGCTATTTTCGCCACGTTCGGCGCGGCTTTTATCGCCGCAGGCTGAGGATGCGCAGGCCCCGTTGTGGCTGGCCCCGATCAGCGCGGCGGCGCGGGGTGCGTGGCTGGGGCCGGCGAGTCGCATCGAACTTGCCCCGACCCCCGATGCCGACGGGATCTGCTATGCCCTCTCGCGTCTGCTTGCGACGGAACAATCCGCGCGAGGGCGGGTTGAGGCCCCACGTCCCGGCGACTAGACTGCCTGCCGGAGCCAGGCATGATCGCAGGTGCAGGACGGCGGGACCATAGCCCCCCGCAGCGGGCCGCGATGTGAAAGGGAACGGGGAAGAGTTGTGAAAAAGCCAGAGATCAATTCCAGCGAAAACAAGGCAAGCCCCGGAAAAGACGGAAAGAAAAAGGCAGTTTCGGGCGCGGCTATCGACAGCCGCCCGGTCAGCTCGGGCGAGGGGGCCTCGGCAGCAGCGGTTGAATCCAAGCCGCCGGTCGAATCAGTGCTGGTTGGTAAAGGCGGTTCTTTGGCTGCTGCGGCGCTCAAACCCGATGCGGGAAAGACGGCAGCCGAATCGAAACCGGCCGCCCCCAAGCCTGCCGAAGCGCCTTCGCCCACCACCTTTGAGCCAGTTCCGGCAAAATCAACCGCCCCCTCTGGACCAGCAAAGGTCGAAACCCGCGTGGTTGAGGTGCGCAAGGGCGGTTTCGTGCCTACCTTTGTCGGCGGTGTCGTCGCTGCCGGTCTTGGCGCTGCGGCGGCATGGTGGGCGATCCCGCATCTGCCCCCGGCGTGGCAGCCCGGCGCAAGCGAATCCGCCCCGACCGAGGCACAGATTGCCGCCGCCCGCGAGGCTGGTATTGAGGCCGCCCGGGCAGAAATCCAAACTCAGGCCGAAGCTTTTGCCACCCGCGCTGCCGATGCGGGCGCGGATGCGGCACGGCAGGCTTTGGCCGACGCTCCGCAGCAGCAGGGTGGCGATGCCGAGGCCCTGTCGGCGCTGGAGCAAAAGCTGGCAGTGCTGGAAAAATCGCTGGCTGATCTGAATGCCCGACCTGTTGTCGCCCCGGTGGTGTCTGGCGAAAACAGTGACGAGTTGCAGCAGCTTCTGAATGAACTGACCGCTAAGCTGACGGCGCAGCAGCAACGCATTGATGAGCTTGCCTCACGCGGGGCTGGCGGCGGCGCGACCGCCGAGCAGATGCAGAGCTTTGCCGCGCAAGCCGAGGCGCTGCGCAACCAGATCGCTGCCACCGCCGAAGAGGCGGAGCGGCGCATCGCTGCGGCTGAGGCCCAGGCCGCCGATCTTCAAAGCAATGCCGAGGCCGCGAACCGTCGCGCTCAGGCCGCTACGGCTGCCGCTGCATTGCGCGTCGCGATCGAGACTGGTGGTCAACGCGATCAGGCGCTTGCCGGTCTGCGCGCGGCTGGGGTCGAGCCTCCGGCAGTGCTGACCGGGGATGTGCCGACTCTTGACCAATTGCGCGCAAACTTTCCCGCCGCCGCGCGTGAGGGGCTGGCCGCTGCGCTGCAAGAGGTGCAAGGCAGCAATGGCGCGCTGGGGATGATCGGTGATTTCTTGCGGGTGCAGACTGGCGCGCGTTCGGTCGAGCCGCGCGAAGGCAACGATCCCGACGCCATCCTGTCACGTGCCGATGCTGCTGTGAAAGCCGGCGATATCAAGGGTGCGCTGGAAGAAATCGCCAGCCTGCCCCAATCGGGGCAGCAGGCGATGGCGGACTGGACCGCCTCGGCCGGGCTGTGGATCGAAGCTAATGCCGCGCTGGCCGCTTTGGCCGCGGGCAGCATGTAAGGGGCGCGCCATGCTGCTTTCGGCATTGAAAATACTGATCTTTTTTGCCATAGTTCTGGTCTTGGCGCTGGGGGCTATGCAGCTATCGGAAACCGGCGGCGGCCTTAGCATGGTCTATGGCGGCACCGAATACACCCTGGGTCCGGTACAGCTGATCATCGCGGCGCTGATCGTGGTGTTGCTGGGCTGGGCGCTGGTGCGCATCCTTGGCATACTGCTGGCATTCATGCGCTTTCTTTTGGGCGATGAGACCGCGATCAATCGCTATTTTGCCCGCTCGCGTGAGCGTAAGGGTTATGAGGCTCTGTCCGAAGGGATGCTTGCCGTCGCCTCGGGCGAGGGCAAGCTTGCGCAGGACAAGGCAGCCAAAGCGGCCAAGTTCCTTGACAAGCCCCATGTCACCGACCTGTTGGCCGCGCAGGCCGCTGAGGTTGCCGGCGATAGCCGCAAGGCGGGCGAGATCTACCGTCGTCTGCTGTCTGACCAGCGTACCCGCTTTGTCGGTATTCGTGGTCTGATGCGGCAGAAACTGGATGAAGGTGATACCACAACTGCCTTGAAATTGGCCGAAAAAGCCTACGCGCTGAAACCGAAGCATCCCGAGTTGCAGGATACGCTGTTGCAGCTGCAGACGCGTGAAGGCGACTGGAAAGGCGCGCGCGCGGTTCTGAAGGACAAGCGCCAGCAGGGCCTGTTGCCCAAGGATGTTCATATCCGCCGCGATGCGGTTCTGGCGCTGAAAGAGGCATCCGAGGTGCTGGCTCAGGGCAATTCGATCAGCGCCCGCGAGGCGGCGATTTCGGCTAACCGCGCCAGCCCGGACCTGATTCCGGCGGCGGTTCTGGCCGCGCGCAGCTATATCGCACAAAACGACGCGCGCAACGCCAGCCGGGTGCTGCAGAAAACCTGGAGCGTCCGGCCTCATCCCTCGGTTGCGGCGACCTATGCCGAGATCGCCCCCGACGAAAAGCCGGCCGCCCGGCTGCGCCGCTTCGAAGATCTTATGCGCCAGAACCCCGATCACGAGGAAACCAAACTTCTGCGGGCAGAGCTGCTGCTTGCTGTCGAGGACTTTCCCGGCGCACGGCGCGCCTTGGGCGATCTGGCCGAGAAGCATCCGACGGTGCGTTCGCTGTCGATCCTTGCCGCGGTCGAACGGGGCGAGGGTTCTGATGATGCGGTGGTGCGTGGCATTCTGGCCCGGGCGCTGGTTGCAAGCCGTGGGCCGCAATGGGTCTGCGACAAGTGCCACAACGTCATGGCCGACTGGTCTCCGACTTGCGACAGCTGTGGCGGGTTCGATACGCTGACCTGGCGCGAGCCCGAGACACCGGCCTGGAGCGCACCTGTCCCGAACGGGGTTGAGATGCTGCCGCTGCTGGTCGGAAGCAAGCCTGAAGGGGCTGGGGCGGCGCCTGTTTCTGTCGATGTTCCCGCCCTCGATCCTGCACCGCACCCGGCAGAGCCGGGGCAGATCGGCTCTGACCCGGCCGTGGCCAAGGTGGCTGCCGCGCCAGTCGAGATACCGGATGTTTCGCCGGGGATGGTGCCGCGCGAATCGGATTATCGCCGCGTTTCCTCCGGTGTTGGCGGGGCTGAGCCCGCGATGACCGTTACCGATCCGGACCCGGAGCCCGAGCCAGCCCCCGCCGCCCCCGAAGTTGCGCGCAAGCCTGTGCCTGCGGTCGGGGGCGACGTTCTGCCGGTGCGTCCTGATGTCGAGCCGCCAGAAGAGGATGACTTGACGAATACGGGGAAAAAACTCTGATCCCCCCTTTTCGTCCGCGCGGGAACCTGCTATCTGGCGCGGCGTACAAGATGCCGCTGTAGCTCAGCTGGTAGAGCACGTCATTCGTAATGATGGGGTCGGGGGTTCGAGTCCCTTCAGCGGCACCATGAACCAGAGAAAACCCACGCGCCGTCAATCGGTTGCGTGGGTTTTCTCTTTTTAATCGCCCGGCTTGCTTGCGTGTCGCTGAATGCACCTCCTGCGTTTCCATACCGGTGGGCGTAATCGTATTGCGGTCCCTTGCCGGGGTGATTACGCAGCACCTCGTAAGACTGCCGCCTGCTGCGCTGATTTATGGATCGCAGGCGAAACGCAATAATTCAAAGGATTACGGGATGACCCTTACGAAACGCCTGATCATCGCCCTGATTGTCGGCATCGTCATCAGCGCGGGCGCGATGATCAGGGACAAGAAAAGAAATGCGGAATGGGTCGTCTCTCCCCAGCAGATCGCCGAGGCTCAGGCGCAGGGAAAACCCGGTTACGAAACCCGGCCAGGAACGGTGGCTGTGCTGCCGATCCGCAGTGAAACGGCCGACATTCTGCCCTATACGTGGGTGTTCTTTGGCCTGATCGGCGCAGCTGCGACCTTTGTCGTTACGCGGCGCCGTAAAGCCTGAAAGAAGGGCAGGGCATGTGACCTTCGCCTCGGGGCTTTCTCTGAGGCAGAGTCTCGTCCGGCCGTTTGGCCAAAGAATAGAGGGCGTCGCGGGTTCCACGGCGCCGCTTATCCTAAAGGGGCCAAAGCCGTGCCTCCGTGCATCATCGCTAGGCCAGCTCATGTTCTGTATCAGGAGGATGGTGACCCCGACAGGACTTGAACCTGTAACCTGCCCCTTAGGAGGGATAGTCCCATATCCGAATTCTCCTTTTCTTTACATTCCTTTAGCGCATTCAGAAGTCGTGGTATGTACCGGCTTTGTACGAAACCGCGCACGAATCTGCCCTTCGTCAACCTCGGCGTGAGCATAAATGCGCATCGGCAGATTTGCATCAGCCCATCGCCCTGCCTCGGCCGCAGTGACCGGATCAACCTGCTGGCGCACGACCAGTTCGGTGTAAAAGCCGTGACGACCCGCGGCATGAGCTGACAGATAGGGGATTCCGGCACGCTTGCAGATGGTGCGCCAGCGATTGTTGTAGCCTGTCGAGCTACCATAGCCGAAAACACGCGGGTCCAGCAGAGCCCCTGTGCGGCGGTTACGCGGCCGCTTCGGCTCCAGTGCCTCGATTTCCACCATCATTTCCGGCGACACGGTGACCCAGGCTTCCGGGTGCCCCTTCTGCGCCTTCAAACGCACCTTGCACTCATCCGGTCGCAGGTCATTGGGCCGAATTGATACGGCCTGATCGATCCGCGCTGCGGTCTCGAACATGAAGCGAACCAGGGCAGCGTTATAGGGATCGGCGGCGATGCAGAAGGCGTCAATCCATTTCCGATTCGACGGCTTTCGCTTTATTCGGCTCTGACGATTGCGTTTTCGGTCTTGGGCAATCCGCTCGAATTGATCGTATGGCTTAACACGCAAGAGCGGGGTGCCAACCAACTCATGCGCGTTGTTGATAGCGGCGCGAGCGGGCGTGACAATTTCCCGCCACCAGGTGTCCGTCGAGACATTCGGCCGAAGCTTAGCCCCAAGGTTCTTGAGAAGTTTTCCGGTAATATCAGAGATAAGCATATCGCCGATTTCATCTAGAATCGGCAAGAGTTTTCGCGCCTCTCGCTCCTTTGCCTGATAAAGATATACCGCATCTCTAAAATAGTAGGTTTCCTTCGCGCCACTATAATGGCGGCGACGCTGTATATCCGTTTCCTCGGCTATCCAGTCATGCGCGCCAGCTTCATCAGTCGCGCCCGTGCTTTTGCGGTATGGACCTGTGATGGCGCGGCCGTTGATTTCGACACGACCCCTGACCCACCAGATGCGGCCCCGGAGATATGGTTCGAGCGGCATTTCTGTCCCTCCATTAAAATCTCATCAAGATGAGCAGGCGTAATGATCATCGCATTTCCCAGACGGTAGCAGGCTCCAATCCGGTTCGCCTTTTCCCTCAGGCTCCGTTCGCTGATTTCCAGACCCCGTTCGCAAAGCCGCATGACCCATTCTGCCGGTGTCATGCCCGTATCAAGAATTTCGGACCCTGTCGGTTCGCGATTTACGGTCATCTTGGAAACGCTCATTCGCTGAAAGCTTCGTGAAATACTTACGCGGAAGGCCGCTGTGAGGGACGCCGCGCTCGGTCAGCCTGCGAAATGAGGTCCGCTTCACGCAGCAAGATCTCATCCATCTGGTCGGGGGTGATGAAAATCGCCCGTCCGATGGCGAAGTATTGACCGTGCGTGCGGGCCTTGGAGCGTAGTGTACGCGGTGACAACTCGACTCCACGCGGGCGAAGCTTCGCCGACCATTCTTCAGGGGTGCGCCCCAGATCGAAAATCTTCGACATGTCTGTTCTCCTTTCCTATATATTGGAAAACATGCATGGACAGATCGGTCAATGGATTGAAAAATATCGTCATTTTTAGTGCAAGAACTTGCATCTTTTGCATGGAGACGTCGCGAAATGAACGGGAAAACGCCCCAAACGGACCTCGATATCAGCTTTGATGACGACGATCTGGACTGGGATGCATGGCTGCAGGACGATTTTGATTCGTATGAGCCTGAGAGTAAGCGTGCCCCGGTTGCACCTGTGGGTGCGATCCTGAAGCAGGCGCGGCGGAAGATTGAAGAAAAGGGCATCTCACAGGAGGAGATGGCGCGGCGGCTTGGCATCCCCAAACGAACCTACATCGCCTACGAGTCGCAGGAAGTGCCCAAGGTGCCCGCCGAGGTGCTGCGCAGGCTTGCCGCGATAAGCGATATCGATGCCGAGTTCATTCTGACCGGGCGGATGCGCCATTGCGATTATGGTCCGATCCTGGAGGAAATCTTCGAGCTTCAGACATATATCGTTGCCCATTTTCGGAACGGAGAGGATCAGATCTCCTACGAGGACTTGCGTACAGTCGTCTATGAGGTGCTGTCGGATCGCGAGCAGGATCGCTGGTGGCGCGGCGATCCGACGATCCAGTACACGAAGGCCGACATTGTGCAGGCTGCTCGTAAGCACACCAAGTACGGCAAGCGCTATTGGGCGGCACTTGACGACGACGACGCTGATGCTTCTTCCACCTGACGGACTGCATCAAGGCCCCCTGCTGCCGCCGGAGAAGCCGCCGAATTGCGCCCCAAGTGCCTCTCCTCCAGGGACTGCAACTGTATACCTTGAAGATACGACATTGCCACATCTTGCGCACCCTAGAATGGCTTGCACAATTGGTGCTATAAAAGCACTATGTTCCCCGAATGTTCAACAAGGAAACGCCCGTGACCGCAACGCTCGCCCGCCAAACTGCCTTCCCTGGTTTCTGTCCCGTGACCGAAGCTGTGGAAAAGTTGGCGACTGAAGGCGGGATCGAGGAGCGCGGCGCAATCTACACCAAGCGTGAGGTCGTCGATTTCATTCTCGACCTGGCAGGCTAGGCGTCGATGACGAAAGCAACATAGACGAACCCCCTCCAAGTGGCGACGTAAGTGAAATCGCTGACCCAGAGCATGTTCGGCGCAGGCACGCGGAACTGCCGGTTCACCTTGTCCAGCGGGCACGAGGCCTTCTTGTCGGGGATCGTGGTCTTGTGCGGCTTGCCCCGGATGATGCCTTGAATACCCATGTCCTTCATCAGCCTGGCGACTGTGCAACGGGCGACATCGAAGCCTTCCCGATCCAGCTGACGCCAGACCTTGCGCACGCCGTAGACGCGCCAGTTCTCTTCGAAGACACGCTCGATCTCGGGCCGCAGGGCTGCGTCACGCCGGGTGCGATCCGACAATCGGGCCGGATCGGCCCGCTTCGCCAGGTGATCGTAGTAGGTGGACGGGGCGATCGGCAGAACTCTGCAGATCGGCTCGACCCCGTGCTTCCCGCGCTGATCGTCTATGAACCCGACCATCACTTCGACCGGCGGTCGAGCTCCGCCATCGCAAAATATGCGCTCGCCTTGCGCAGGATCTCGTTGGCCTGGCGCAGTTCCCGGTTCTCCCGCTCCAGCGCCTTCATCTTCTCTGCCATGTCGGTCGGGATGCCAGCACGCTTGCCGCTGTCGACCTCGGCCTTCTTGACCCACTCGTTCAGGGTCTGCGGCGCACAGCCGATCTTCGCGGAAATCGACATGACTGCCTGCCAACGCGATCCATGCTGACCCTCATTGTCGAGAACAGAGCCGTGCAGCATGGCCACCTCAGCAAGTTAGCCGGAGCGGCCATTCGGACAGCCAGGGGCGTCCGCTGGGCCTGTTCGTCACCGCCGGTCAGGTCAGCGGCTACATCGGCGCACGGGCGTTCCTCAGCAGCCTCCCGAAAGTCGATTGGCTGCTCGGGGATCGCGGCCATGACGCCGATTGGTTCCGAGAAGCGATGCGAGAAGCGTTGCAAGACAAAGGGATACGCGCCTGCATCCCCGGTCGGAAGCAGCGCAAGACCCCGGTCAAATACGATAAGCGCCGGTATAAGCGCCGCAACCGCATCGAGATCATGTTCGGCAGGCTGAAGGACCGGAGACGCGTCGCGACCCGCTATGACAGATGCCCCAAGGTCTTCCTCCCGGCCATCGCGCGCGCCGCAACCGTCATCTAATGGTTATGAAGCCTGACCCTAGTAAAGCACCGCCCCCACATGCAGCCGCTTGTCGCTGCCCATGAAGAAGGCGACATTGCTGCTTTGGACATTGTCGGGATCGTCCGCCGCCGCCCAAAGGATGGGATCGGGCACGATGCGGATCAGCCGTTTGCCGGCCATGAATTCGATCACGAAATCCCGCTCGCCCAGCACCAGGTCCAAGGGCTGCAGGCGCATGCCCTGCGGATCGACCGGGCCGAGCTGCTCCAGCGCCGAGGTCTTCTCGATGAATTCATCGACCGAGGCGTAGTTCATGCTGGCGGCGATCTGGCGCCAGGCCGGCTCGTAGAGCTGACGGATGCGGTCACGGTCGCCCGAGGACAGCGCGGCATGCAGCTCGCGATAGGCATCCAGCAGGCTGGCCCGCAGTTCGGGCGTGTCAGACAGGACGGGGGCCTTGGCCCAGGGCAACTCGGGCAATTCATCGGCCAGCTCGAACACCGCCATGGCGCGGCGCGCGGTCCATGTGCTGCCCCAGCCGTCAGCCAGCTCCTGCCGGTCGTAGCCGCCGCCGGCGACCAGCATCGGAGGCTGCGTCGCGATCTGCACAGGCAGGCCGAAGCGGGTTTCGGCGGGCGACTGGATGTCGTTCTTTTCGTCCAGCGTCAGGTTCAGCAGCGTGGCCCGGCGCGTGTCGCGCGTCTTCAGATCCAGGCGCTCGATCTCGGTCAGGAAATAGAAATCCGGCGTCGCCACGTTGAACTCGTAGGGATCGCCCGCGACCGAGACGAAGGTGACGGTGATCTCGTTCCGGCCGCTTTGCAGATAGGCGTTCACCGGCAGGGTAAAATTCGTGTCCTGCCCGTTGAAGTCGCGCCAGACCGTCACGTCGTTGATGCGCAGCGACCAGAACGCTGCCGCGCCGGCAGCCGAGAGGTAGTAATTCGCAGGATCGGTTTTCTGCTGCGCCAAGACGGGTGCTCCCCAGAACGTGAAAAGGCAAAGAGACAGGGTTGCGGCCAGCGTCCGCTCAATAGTCCTGCCAGGCAGGAGCCGTCCCGGTAACGCGTGGGACAGTCGGTTCCAAAAGAACATATTTCGTGCCTCCATCATCAAGCGGCGAGCGTTCGGCGTTCGGGTCGCGCCAGTTCGGATCGCCGGCCGCGACCTGCGGCCCCTGCTGGGTGGCGGTCACCTTGCGCGACGAACTGCCATGTTCGTTGCGGGTCGAAGCCGGGCCGCGGCTGACCCTTGATTTCACCCCGACGCGGGCATAGCCGGTCGCACGGGCGATCAACCCCTCGAAATAGTAGCGCTTCTTGCGCTTCTTTTCGTTGTCGACCTTCATTTCCCAGTTCCAGCCGGTGTGCAACGTTCCCGCCGCGCCGGCCTCGGCCGAGGCGATCCAGACCTCGCCCTCGACATGGATCAGGATCTGGGCCATGCCGCGCACTCGTAGCCGGCCGCCGAATTCCTTGTTCAATGCCGCGTCGGGCATGCTGACGGTCCCCTCGGCCGGAATCGGGATGGACAGCCCGGATTCGACCTTATGCGTCAGCTTGCCCTCGGCCGAGACCCGCACCTCGCAGCGCACCTCGCCCCGGACGGCGTTGTCCTCGTTCGCGATAGCGGCGCGCGCCTCTTGCACCAGCCGCGCGCCGGCGGGCGACAACATGATATTGGCAGCCAGATCGACAAAATCCAGCGTGCCGGTCGCGGTCATGGAAAGCTCGCTCTCAAGCTCACCGATCTTGGCTTCCAGATCGGGGGTCGCCTTCTTGGCCTCCAGCTTGATCCCGGTGCCGGCCAGCTTGATCTTTTGCTCGAAGCGGACGCCCGAGCCAAAGGCGGTCCGGTCCACATGGCCACGCGGTGAAGGTGAACTCTGCGAGACATATTGCGAGAAATTCGAGATGATCGAAGCGATATTGCCGACCATGCCCGGCGCCCGGCCCTGCGACGGAGCCGCCCGGCCGCTGCTACCGATGGCCGTTACGCTGGCCGCCGCCGCGATGTCCAGGGCGCCGTATTTCCCGGTCAGATTGCCGGCGATCGAGGCCGAGCCACCGATCCCCGTGGTCAGGAAATGCAGCCCGACCGTTGCCGTTGCTTCGCCCGTCAGTTCGAAATAGGCGACCGGGATCGCGTGCAGGGTACGCTGCATCGCACCGTCGCTGACGCATTGCATGGGCGAGATCGTGCTGCCGCGGCGCGCCTGAAGCATGGCCGCGCCCGTGCAGACGGTATCGGCGATCATCAGCGCCAGCAGGAATTTCTCGGGCACGAATTCCTTCAGCGCCATGGCCCAGTTGGGGACGGCGGCATAGCCCACCCTGACGGTCGAGGTCCGGCGGGCGACATTGACGCGGCCGTTGGTCGCACTGTCGATGACGAAACCCGGAAACTCCTGCCTGCCAGTTCGGCAGTCGCTGCCTTCACCCACCAGTTGCAGCTTGCCGTAGATCAGCCCCCGATCGGGTTCCTTGGCGACGACGAGGATGCGCGTCTTGGGCTTATCGCCGCTGACCGGCCATTCCAGCTTGCGCGTCGGGTCCGAGAAATCAGCAAGAACGCCGGATTTCAGGCAACAGGGCGCATTCGCGGCGCAGACCACGCAGACATTGCCGAAACCTGCATCGGCGCTGGCCGGAATCGGGCTGCGAGTGAGCGGGGGGTTTCCACCCCGAACGTAATTCGTGCGCAGGGCTTGCAGCCGAAACGCGTCGTCAAAGGCATTCGGGTTTTGCCGCAGCTGGGTCAGCACCGTGCGCGCCGCGCCGGCATCGGCAAAGGCGCGCGGGTTGTTGGCCAGGATATGCGCATAATCATTGGCGGTCGGATTATAGGACGACACGAAAGGATCTCCGCGAAATCTGCTGTTTCGAAAACATTCCGTTCAAGCTTTGGCCGAGGCGGAGCCCGCGACCACAACGCCACCATGGCTGGTGCGCGAGCCCACCACCGCTGCACGCCGGCCATTGAGGATAAAGGAATCGCTGCCGGTCACGATGACCGCGCCGCAGCCGGTCAGGTCGCCGACCGTGGCGATGGGGCGGGCATCGCAACTCGATCCGCCGGCAACGGATGTAATCGCCTTCTCGCCATGCAACGTGCATTGGTGCCTGTCCCCCAGGCGGGCTAGCGGCGTCATTTGGGTTCTCCTTGCCGTGCGGTGCCGTGGGCGGCGAACATCCCGGCGATCCATTCCTCCAGCCGGTCGGCCTTTTGCCAGGGCAGTATCCCGACGTCGTTCAGCACATGGCCGATGGCGGAGTAGCGGTCGGCGAAATCGCGGCCAAACAGCAGTTGTGCCTGTGCCACGGCCGTTACCTGCGCCTGCGAGGTCATCCCGAACCCCGCCGCATAGTCCGGCGCGCTTTGCGCCATTTTCAGACAGCGCGCGGGGCTGGTCAACTGACCGAATTCCCGATGCAGCCGCATGGCCAGCTTGCGGATCGAGCGGGTCTGCATCCGCGCGGCCATGGCATTCATCTCGGTTTGGGACAACTGGCCCGGCCCGCGCCGGTCGCTGGCTGCTACGGGCTGACAGGTCCAGCACAGCAGGCGGCCCTGGCAGTCGGCGGCCTCGTCGAAGGGGTCGATCTCGGGGCCGGCCAGCCGGCAATCGTCGGGCAGCAGGCATTGCTGCGACAGCGGCACGGCGATGCCCGCCAGCGGCTGCGCGAAACTGTTGAGGAAACTTTCCGGCATCACCTCGACCGCGTCGATCATCACGCGCGGATCGTAGAAGCGGAAATAGACCGGGGCCTCGGCCTCGGGGATCCGCAGCATGGTGAAGCGCCGCAAATGCGCGCGCAGCGCCGCCATCGGCGCGTCGCTCAGAAGCAGGACATAAGCGTGGCTGTCATGCGCACGGGCGGCAAGCGCGGCGGCGAAGCCGCTGCCCGGCACGACCCGGACAAGCCAGGGCGCGGCGGCGCGGCTTTCGGGGTCCAGCGTCGCGTAAAGGCAGCAATGCTCGGCCTGGGACTGTCCCAGCACGCGCGAGATCTCGGGCCAGTTCACCCCGTCCACCACCGCCCAGACCGCATGGCCCAGGGCGCGGATCCGGTCCCATCCCGTCTCGTGCCAGCCGGGCTGCTGCCCGGCGTCCCAAAGCGACGGCGTCACGGTCACGATATCGGTCATCAGGCGGCCTGACCCGCTTTCGGGCAATGGCTGACGAAGGGCGAGCCCTCGCCCGCCGCCGCCTGCAGGATCGCCGGGATCGCCGGCAGGGCCACCGCCCCGGGCGAGGCCGAGCCCACGTTCAGCACCGGCGCCACGTTGACCGCGCCGCCTTCCAGCACCAGCGCCGCGCCGCCCGCGACCAGAGTGATCTTGGCGGCGTCGATGACGATCTCGCCCTCGGCCTTCAGGGTCAGGTCGCCGCCGGCGCGGGTGGCGAAGGCGCCGCCCACGGTCAGGCTGCGGTCGCCCTCGGCCTTTTCCGCCAGCGGTCCCTTGACCGTCAGGTCCATGCGGCCGTCGATGGTCTCGGTCCGGTCGGCAGCCACCACCAGCGCGGAATTGTGGCCGATGCTGACCGTGTCGTCGAATTCCACCCGGCGCTGCGCCGAGTTCAGCACCTTCACATCCAGGTTCTTCTGCGCGTGCAGATAGACGAATTCCTCACCCGCCTTGTCCTCGAAGGTCAGTTCGTTGAAGCCCTGCCCCGCGACGGAATTGGTCTTGAAACTGGAGCGCGTCTTGTTGGCCGGCAGGGGCATGGGCGTGCCGTTGCGGCCGTTGTAGACGCAGCCGGTCACCAGCGGCTTGTCGGGATCACCCTCGAGGAATTCGACCACCACCTCCATGCCGACGCGCGGGATCACCATGCCGCCCCAGCCGTTGCCGGCCCAGCTTTGCGACACGCGGCAGCGCATCGAATGCGCCGCCTCGAGGTCCCAGGGGAAGCGCACGAGGATGCGGCCGAACTCGTCGCAGTCGATCTCGCCCTCGCCGACCACCTCGGCGGTCTGCGGGCCCAGGATCACGGCGGCGGGGCTCCGGCGCGGCGGCGCCATGGGTGCGGTGTCGGGCGTCAGCACATAGCTGCCGCTATAGGCGAATTCGTCGCTGCCGGACCCACCCGAGCCATAAGATTGCGAGACGAAGCGATGCGTGGCCGAAAGGCACAGATAGGTCTCGCCCCGGCCCGGCACCTCATCGCCGCCCAGCGTGACGCGCAGGCCCGCAGCAAGGCTGGCGCAATCGCCCACGGCGCGGTTGCGGCGGGCGCCGCCGCGTTCCTGCCGGGTGCGCAGCCGGGCCAGCTCGGTCCCCCGGCCCTGGTCCGGATAGTCGCCCGGATAGTCGAAGCTTTCGATCTGCCCCTGCGCATGGCCGGCATCGCCGGCATGGCCGGTTTCCATGGCCTGCAGCGGCGCCTTGAAGTTGTAGTCGGTCAGGCGGATGGCGCCGGTGGTCAAGTGCCGCTCGGGCGCCCAGTCCCAGAGATGCTCGTAATCATACTGGTGATGGCCGGAATAGGATTTGTAGGGCCGTTCGCCGATCAGCTCATGCGCCAGCACATCGTCGGTCAGGACCAGGGTGTGGCTGCCGGCCTGATGCCGGAAATGAA
Organism: Paracoccus kondratievae; assembly: GCF_009301415.1. Lineage (GTDB taxonomy): Bacteria > Pseudomonadota > Alphaproteobacteria > Rhodobacterales > Rhodobacteraceae > Paracoccus > Paracoccus kondratievae. The sequence continues at coordinate 687,318 of NZ_CP045072.1, forward strand.
AGCTGATGCCGTGCCGCTCCAGCTGGCGGCGCAGGAAGTCCAGGTCGCTTTCGCGATATTGCACGGTGTATTCCAGGACCGGATAGTCCTGCGACAGCTCGATCTTCAGCGCCGGATCGCCCAAGCCGCTGTAATCCTCCAGCAACTCGCGGGCGATCTCGACCACGGTGCGGTTGTGAAAGATGCGCTGGTTGCGGCGCAGCCCCGCCAGCCATAGCCATGGCCGCAGGGTCAGGTCGTAGCGGTGGCCGCTTTCGCCCACGCCCGCCCAGCGGGCCGAGGTGACGATGCCGTCGAACAGGCGCGTGCCCGCATGGGTGCCGATCTCGACCGTGGCATGGGTGCCGATCAGCGCGTCGAAATCCAGGTCGTTGCGCGCCGCCAGCGCCTCGACCCGGTATTCGAACAGATCGTTCAGGAATTCAGAGCCGTCCAGTCTCAGCAGAACAAGAACATCGTCCCCGAGTTCGGTCGTCAGGCGGCCAAGCCGCTCCGCCTGCCTGAAGGGCACGTTCATCCGTCTCCTCCGAAATAAATCACTTGCAAAAAATCGCTACCATACCGGCAGTATTGCCCGGTTCATAGACAAACGAATGCAGAACCTCAACCGCGGTGGACAGGGAATCGGCTTCCTGACGTAGCGGAAACCTTACCAGCCACCACCGCCGCCGCCGCCACCGCCACCACCGGACGAACCGCCCGACGAGCCGCCAGAGGACGAGCCCGATGAGGAAAACCCCGAAGCCGAGGAGCTGCTGACCGGCAGGGCGGCGGTCAGCCCGGAAGCGAGCTGGCGTTGCAAGCCCGGTCCGTGCGGGGAATAGGTCGACTCGCGCCGGTAGAACGCGGCAAGCCGCTCGCGTTCACGCGAGAGATCGTCGCGGCCCGGCATTCCCGAAACCGAGGCATCGCCCGTGCGGGCCAGCCATTCCCGGAACAGCGCGACCCAATGCTCCTCCATCTCCAGCGCCATGGCATAGGGCAGGATGCGCTCGAAATGCGGAACCGACATTTCCGGCGCGCCCGCGATCTTCAGCCGGTCCTGCTCGGCCACCTTGATATAGTCGCGTAGCCCCTCGATCTGGTCCAGCAGCGCCCGGCCGACGGTGGTGACGCGCCCGAGAATGGGCAGAAAGATCGTGTTCACCAGCAACAGGCCGGCCATCGCCGCAAGCATGTCCGCCGTCCCGCCCTGATCCAGATGCAGCCGGGTCAGCAGCATCGCCAGCGCCGCCAGGACGGTCACGCCGACCAGCCCGCCGATCAGCGCCCCGGCGCCCCGGCCGCGGAAATAGGCGGCAATGACAGCGCGCAGGATGAGCAGCAGCAGCATGGCGACGACGTTCCACGCGATCAGCGAGGCATGCAGCGGATAGGGCAGCAGGAAAGGCAGGCCAACCAGCAGCCCGGCATTGACCGCCAGGGCCAGGAGAATCCACCAGCCGCTGCCCTGCCGCAGCTTGGCTTGCCGAAGCCGCCGGCGCAGATCGTCGTTCAGGGCGTCCTGCAGGGCCTTGATGGCCGCGCCATCGGCCTTGCGCAGGCGCAGCTCGCCCCCCGCCTTGGCCAGGTGCTCCAGAACCAGCCGCAGATCCGGCGCCAGATCGGCGGGCGGCGCGGCATCGCTGCGGGTGAACCGGGTCGAACGGCCGTTGCGCGCCACGTCGACCAGCCCCAGAGAGGCCAGTTCGACCAGCGCCAGCGCCAGGGCCTGCGAGGGGTCGGGCACCGAGCCCCGCCATGCCGCCTGCGTCATCGCCGCGCTCAGCCCCTCGGGCGGCTCCCAGCGATAGACGACGACGCCGCGCGCCGGATCGCGGCCGCGCCAGAGCCATAGCAGCAGATAGGCGGCAAGAACCACGGCAAGTGCCGCAAGCGCCTTGAGCGCGGGGCCATGATCGCGCAGGAACCATTGCCTTTCCTGCCCGGCGCTCGGTGCCGGCAGCGCGCCCTTGGGCAGCCAGACCGCCACCGTCATGCCTTCGCGCGGGGCCAGCGGGACCGTCGTCTCGAAGCGGATGATGCCGTCGCTGTTCTGCACGAGGCGCGCATCCTGTCCCCGCGCCCCGAACGGGCCGGTGTAGAAGGCCGTATCCCCTGCGGCCACCCCGGCAGGCAGGCGGATGGTTGCGGTGGCATGGTCGATCGGAAACAGCCATTCGGTGCCGGTCGCGTTCCAGTAGACCTCGTCATGATCGGCAAAGTAACGCAGCTGCCGGTCGGTGCGGTAGCGGATGCGATACTGATGTTCGCCCGCCGGCAGAAAATCGTCCGGCGCACCGATCCGGATGCGCAGCGCCCGCGCCCCCTCGACCAGTTCAAAGGGTTCGTCCCGTCCGTCGCGCTGCACCGAGACGAGCTCGAATCCGACGCGCCGATTGACGCCGCCGGTTTCGACCAGCAGCGGGAAATCGCGGAAGATGCCGCGCCGGATCAGATCACCCTCGCTGCGCAGGCGGATGGTCTCGGTCACAAGGAAATCGCCGTCCGGCTCGACGGTCAGGTCACTGTCGAAGGACAGAATCCGCTCATCCGCCAGCGCGACCGCCGGGGTCAGGAAGACGAGCAGCAGCAGCAGGCGCGCCAGCCGCAGCATCAGAAGCGCACCTTGGGCAGGTCGCCCCCGGCCGGGGCATCCAGTTCGAAGAACCGCGCCGGGCCAAAGCCGAAACGCCGCGCCACCAGATTCGAGGGAAAACTCTGCACCTTGGTATTCATGATCCGCACCGCGCCGTTGAAATAGCGTCGGGCGTGCTGGATGTCGGCCTCGATCCCCTCCAGCGCCTTGTGTAGATCCTGGAAGTTTCTGCTGGCCTTGAGGTCCGGATAGCTTTCCGACAGCGCCAGAAGCCCGCCAAGCGCCCGGCCCAGGGCCTGTTCGCTTGCGGCGCGCCGGGCCGGGTCGGCATTGCCCGCCTGCATCCGCGCGCGGCTGACCCGGTCGAACAGATCGCTTTCATGGGCGGCATAGGCCTTGACGGTTTCGACCAGGTTGGGCACGAGGTCGCTGCGCCGTTTCAACTGCACGTCGATGCCGCTCCACCCCTCGTCGACGCGCTGCCGGGCGCTGACCAGCCCGTTATAGGCCAGCACCACGTAAACGGAGAAGACAGCCGCCAAGCCACCGAGCACCAGCAGAAATCCCTGCATCGCACCTTCCTTTAAGTCAAACGAATTGCGGCCCAGCTATGCATCTGCAGCGCTGGCACGCAACAGCCGGTCGGCTGGTGGCCCGCCGCTACGGCAGCCATGGCGCTCGCAAGACTGCCGAGCTTTTGCGCAACCAGGCGGGGTCGGTTGTCACCGACAAGCGATGTGGTGCAAAAAGGGGCTCGGCACCGGGGCAGCCGGGCAAGGACCAGGCGTTTCCCGACGACACTCCCCCGCGGCGGGCTGTCACCAAGTTCCATTGACGCCCCTGAAGGCCCTCCTCGACGATCACCGTCCGGCTGCGCCAGCCAGGCGGAACCGCCGCTCGGGACCTGTTCGGTCTTGCGGATGACATCGTGCCGATCCTCAACTTGCGGAGAGGCTTGAGATCACGACCAGACCCCCACCACGGGGTCGGAACACCTGCCCCCTTGGCATCGGCCCCACGCCCATGCGGGCGGTCTGGCGGGGGGCGTGGCCGTTGATTTCCAAGCCACCTGGGCCGGGTTGCCCACAGCCCCCTGCTTCCCTTCGCTCCATGACGACGCGCTCAGCTCGGGGCTGAAAGGCAGGACTTGCCGCCCGGCTGGACAATCCGGCTGCTCGGTGCTGACTAGGCTCCGGACTCATAGCCAAAAGATGACGATGGCGGCGAGAGCGATGGCGGAGAAGAAGGCCTTGGGGCACCGGTCGTATCTGGTTGCGACACGTCGCCAATCCTTGAGCCGGCCGAACATGATCTCGATGCGGTTGCGGCGTTTGTAGCGGCGCTTGTCATATTTTGCCGGAGTTTTCCGCTGTTTCCGGCCGGGGATGCAGGCGCGTATGCCCTTGTCTTGCAACGCTTCCCGGAACCAATCGGCGTCGTAGCCACGGTCCCCGAGCAGCCAGTCGACATCCGGCAGGCTGCTGAGCAGTGCCCGCGCTCCGATGTAATCGCTGATCTGACCGGCAGAGACAAAGAAGTTGATCGGGCGGCCCTTGCTGTCGCAGATGGCATGTAACTTGGTATTCATGCCGCCCTTGGTGCGGCCAATCAGGCGGCCACGCCCCCTTTTTTCGCGCCCAGGCTGGACGCGGTGCGATGGGCTTTCAGATAGGTGGCGTCGATCATCACTGTCTTTTTCTCGCCGTGCTGAGCGGCCAGGCCAGCCATCATCTGCGCAAAGATGCCCTTGTCGCTCCACCGCTTCCAACGATTATAAAGCGTCTTGTGCGGACCATACTCTTTCGGCGCATCGCGCCACCGTAAGCCATTGCGATTGATGAAGATAATCCCACTCAAGACGCGCCTATCATCGACACGAGGCTTGCCGTGGGGCTTCGGGAAATAGGGCTCCAACCGCGCCATCTGCGCGTCGGTCAGCCAGAAGAGATCAGACATGTTCACCGCTCGTTTTCGAGCCGTGAATCACGCAACAGACCTGAAATCAATGGGTCCTGACCCTAAGCATCGTCACGCAAAGTACCATCGACAGGAACCCTTCCTCAGCCCTGTGCGCCTCCCGTTGCCGGCATGTACTGCGCCTGTATGGTAACATCGGAAGCGCTGCGCGCCGGCCTGCTCTATGCGTGAACGGCGTGAATGAAGAAGGCTTTATTTCTCTTGAAATAGTTCCGCAGCTGACACCCCGAGTGCATCGGCGATCCTGAGGATCGTCTTGAGGCCTGGATTGCGTTCTCCGCGCTCAATGCCTCCGATGTAAGTCCGGTCAAGTTCCACGGTCAGCGCAAAGCCTTCCTGCGAGTGGCCCTGCGCCTTGCGCAGCTCCCGTACCCGCCTCCCGAAGTCCTCGACCGTAAACTTGCGCTCCATGTCCCTGTAGCACAAGAAAGGGGTTTAATCGTCCACGGACTAATCGTATCATTCTGGCGGTCGTCAGTTTCCTTTGAACCTTTAGCACTCTTCCAGCACTTCGATGATCAAGGCGCACTGCATGTTCGAAGAACCGATCATAGTTCAACTTTTGTTAGATCTGGCTCCATCGCCGGCTGGGAATGGCAGATATAGCGCTGTTGCTCTGGTCCACGACCACGAACAAATGACGGCCAGTCAGTCCGAACACCCGGTTATCCCGTCCTCCATCCACCGAGATCAGACTCGGCCCATTCCAGCATTCTAAGCATCCAGGAGCCCCCGCCATGCCCCAACAATGTCCACATTGCATGACCGAGATTCACGCAGATGCCACCACCTGCCCCGCCTGTGGGGCCTTCCGGGGCGTGTGGGGCCGCCCGGTTGAAAGCTGGCGCCAGGCATCGACCTTCATGCTCGGCGTGGCCGCATTCTTCGTTCTTGCCGGCATAGTCTTTGGCACCTGGGTTGCATCGGTCGATGACCGAACGACGGCATTCGACGGCTTGATCGCCTTCCTGTTCCTGTCGCCTTTCATGCTGTTCGCCGGCGGTGTCGGCCTGTTCCTGCGCTACGTGATCCCCCGCATGCAGGAGGGCTGGTACCGATGAGAGCCGCGAAGCGGAAACCGACCGTCGGCCCGAAGCGCACCTCGATCTGCCTCAGCGCCGAGGCGCACAAATCCCTGCGAATCGAGGCGCTGCGGCGCGACATCACCATGAGCCAGCTGATCGCGCGGGCGCTGGCGGACGCCGGCATCGACATTCCCCCAGAGGATCTGGAAGCATGAAACACCTGTTCACCGCCGCGCTGATCGCCCTTGCCAGCCCCGCCTTCGCCGCCGGCTGGTATTTCGAGGCCTCCGTCGAAGGCGGCGCCGAATACTGGACCTTCACCAACGAGACCGGCGATGTCAGCCCGCGCCGGGTGCGCGGCAACGAAATCTGGATCACCCGCACCGACCAGATGAACGAACTCGACGCCAACGGCACCTGCGACTTCAACAACTGCCGCGTCAGCGTGACGCTGGACGGCCGCGGCGCCGAAGCAGGTGATCGCGTCAGCATCCGGTTCTCGAATGGCGAGAAGCTGGATTTCGTGGCAGCCGGTGGCGACATCCTGCTGAGCAATTTCGACACGGCCGGCATGGGCGCGACCAACCTCTTCGTCCACAACGTGCGGCAGGCGGAATGGGTCGAGATCGGCTTCGGCGGCAAGCGCCACCGCTTCAGCCTCGCCGGATCGGCGGCGGCTCTGGACGCGATCCGGCCGTGGATGACGGGAGGCAAGCGGTGACCTCCCACGGGACCATGCACGCAACCAACGGATATCGGCGTAAAGGGCCTGACTATTTGAACAACCCGGACATGGTTGCGTTCACCATCGGTCGGGTCGTGATGGCCAAGATGACGACCGGCCGCCCCCTCAGCTGGAATACGCTGCGGGCGCGGCTGATGCGTATCGCTGAGGGAGATATCGTCGATCTGCCTGCCGGCGTGAATGCGGAGATGGCATTGGCGGCCCTGCGATATCTTCCAGAACCTCCGGGCGCTTCCCGTTGCAAGGGCTGAGGGCGGGAACCTGGTGCGCTGAACGGGGTTCCCGCCCAGGAATTGCTCAGGCGCGGCATGAGCCACCGCCTCAGCCTCAGCCTCGCCCAGATCAGCGGCAGCGCTGGATACGACCCAGCGACAGATGACAGGAGACAAGTGATGCCCCCGCAACCGTTCAAAGGCGAACTGCCCGCATCGATCTTCCAGCCGGATGAGGTCAAGGCACGCAACTGGTGGGCCGCGCTGACCGAGCCGAAACAGGAAGAGCGCATCCACGACCTGACCCAAGTGCTGGAATTCTACGGCATCGACCTGCCCGACAGCGATGAGCGCTGGATGATGGCCTGCTGGGAAAACGAATTCGCCTGACCCCGTCCCTACGGCCCGTCGTGATGCGAGCGGGCCGGGGTCAGGCTGCGCGCAAACCACATTCCGACCGCCCCCACGAGGCTGGGGCGGAATGGGGTTTGCGGCCGCCCATCGGGCGGCACTCCTTAACGCTGTCGCCGGTCAAGATACCCTACATCTCCATCGCGCTTTGACCGTGCTTGCGCTGCACTGTTGGTTGCCATGCACAAACCCGGAGGTATGTAGCGGGCCTCAGTTGGGCTCCTTGAAGTCAACTCGGCAGCGGATAGAAATAGCAGCCCTCAAAATAACCTTGCAAATCGGGAATTAAACTCCATAAATGCAAGGATGTTGATCGAGCGCCGTATCACCGCAACCGTGAAGTCCCTTCTGGACGACAGTCCCGCCGTTGCCCTGCTGGGGCCGCGCCAGGTAGGCAAGACCACGCTGGCCCAGGAGCTGGGGGATGCGCGCCCCTCGCTCTATCTCGATCTCGAATCCAGCGCCGACCGGGCCAGGCTCTCGGACCCCGAACTCTACCTTTTGGCGCATGAGGATAAGCTGGTCATCCTTGACGAGGTCCAGCGGGTGCCGGACCTGTTCCAGAACCTGCGCGGCCTGATCGACCGGGGGCGGCGCAAGGGGCTGAGGGCGGGCCGGTTCCTGCTGCTCGGCTCCGCTTCCATCGACCTGCTGCGGCAATCCGGCGAGACGCTGGCGGGCCGGATCGCATATGCCGAACTCGCCCCCCTCGATGCGCTGGAGGTTCCCGCTGCCGATCTGGACCGGCTCTGGCTGCGCGGCGGCTTTCCCGACAGCTTCCTCGCCAAGGGCGATCAGGCCAGCCTGCGCTGGCGGCGCGACTTCATCCGCACCTATCTGGAGCGCGACATTCCCGCACTCGGCCCCCGCATCGCGGCCGAGACGCTGCGGCGCTTCTGGACCATGCTGGCGCATCGGCAATCCGGCCTGTCGAACGCCGCCGAACTTGCCCGCGCGCTTGGGGTCGATGCCAAGACCGTCGCCTCCTATCTCGATCTGCTGGTCGATCTGATGCTGGTGCGCCGCCTGGAGCCCTGGCATGCGAATATCGGCAAGCGGCTGGTCAAGTCCCCGCGCATCTATGTGCGCGACACCGGCATCCTGCATGCCCTGCTGGGACTGACGACGCTGGACGACGTTCTCGGCCACCCCGTCGCGGGCGCCAGTTGGGAAGGACTGATCATCGAGACTGCCCATGCCCTGATGCCGGAAGGGACGCAGGCCCAGTTCTACCGCAGCGGGGCGGGGGCCGAGGTCGATCTGGTACTGACCCTGCCCGGCGGCGCGGTCTGGGCCGTCGAGGTCAAGCGCAATCTGGCGCCGAAGGTCGAGCGCGGCTTTCACTCGGCCTGCGAAGACCTGCAACCTGTGCGGCGGATCGTGGTCTATCCGGGGGGCGAGGCTTTCCCGCTGCCGAACGGCATCGAGGTGATGTCGCTGCACCAGTTCGGGCAGGATCTGCTGGCGCTTCATCCGTAAGCGATGCGTCCGCCCAGCGGGCAGTATTGGGGGATCGATCTTCTTCCTGGGCGGAGGAAGCTGGGTACCGGGGCGCAGCGCCCGGTCCGACATTTTGCGGGTGGTACGAAAGTACCGGGCCCCGCAAAATAATAGTCGGTCACTAATATTTGGCGAAATCCCCAAAAGTAGCCCATCCTAGCCTACAGATTAACCCGCCCTGCTGTGCGCTTCTGCGTCGATCAGATGCCCCCGGACAGATCGTCCAGGAAGGCCTGTTCGTCAGGCATACGGCGGAAGCCGGCAGCCCTGACCTGCGCCTGAAGCGCTGCAATCGGCCCGCCGGAACCCGGCACCGGTTCGCTCGCGGCCAAGCTGTCGTAAAACCCGCGCTCTTCCGGCCCCATCGCGCCCAGATCGTCGTCCGTCGCCAGTGCGTAGAGCCGGCGGCAGGCGCTGACGTCAAGCCGCGTTGCCTTGGTTCTGCCGGCCGCGAGCCGCGCCAGGACCGGATAATCGCTGAGCAGATAAGTCATCACCAAGCTCTCCACGCCCAAGGGGCGCATATGCCAATATTGCAATTTTACCCTTCGAGCATCGTGCCATCGCACAGACCCATGCTGGTCACAAATGCCGCTCGACGTCCTGTGCACCGTGCAGGATGCGGACGATTTCCAGCGTGTCGCCCAGATCCCGGAAGAAGATGACATGCGATCCGCTCAGGCATTTCAGATAGCCAGGCCGAACGTCAACCGGCCTGCCGCGCCCTTGCCCAGATGCCAGCGCGTGGCAGGTGTCGCGCAGTTCCTGCACATAGCGCCGGGCTTGCGCGAGGCCCCATTCGCCCTCCGTATAGTCCCAGATTGCCTCCAGATCGACCGTTGCCGCGACGGTGAAGGCCAACGCCTTCATGCGTTGCGACCGGCCATCTTGCGGGCAATGAACCGGTCGAGGTCGAAACCCTCCGCCCGGCCGGATTCCTCTCCGGCGATCAGGGCGTCCTGAAGGGCCTTTACCTTGGTCTCGTGCTCCTCCAGCAGCCGCAGCCCCGCCCGCACCACGTCGCTGGCCGAGCCATAGCGGCCCCCCTTCACCTGCGTGTCGATGAAGCTGACGAAGTGATCGCCGAGCGAAACCGAAGTGTTGCGGGACATACGGGCCTCCTGTGCGTCGATACCGGATATTACCAAGAAATCGTATCAGCCGCAATTGCCGGCTCTCTTCCGCCTGATGTGCATATTGGCATAAGCGCATGCTGTCATATGCCCCTCTGCGATGAAGCGTCTGGTCGAGAGCCGCGCGAATTCGTCAGCGCCTGCACCGCCCGCGCCTGATCCAGCCGCGTCTTTGCCTCGCCGGTGAAGGATTGCCATACTGGCGAGGCCTCGATGACTCCGGCCAGGGTCGAGGCTGTGTAGGTCGTGCCGAACGCCTGCTTCGCCCCATGGGCTACATAGGCCACGGTTTCCGGCCATTTCAGCCAGCGCGGACTGGCATCGGCGAGGCGATTGACCCAACCCGCAACCCTGCGCAGGAAGCCGGACAGACCGCCGAGCAGCCCCCGACCTGTCAGCGGCTGGCGCAGGGCTTCCAGCCCGTCGCTGAGAACCGGCGCCAGCGCGTTGTGCATTTCGCGGTTGCGATCTGCATCGTGATGCGTCCAGGCGCCCATCTGCCCCGGCGTCTCCAGCCGTTCCAGCAGCACCGGATCAGCATCGACCTGTCGGATGGCGGCGATCAGCCCGCCGGTCGCGATGGCATGCACCACCTCGGCCTCCCGAAGCCGTCTGGCGACCGTATCCTGCATGACCGCGTCGCGATGGCGCTCCTCCTCGTCGGCAAGGCGACGGGCTTCTGCGGCACGTTCGACGGCAATCTCGGCGTCCTTCTGCGCCTTCAGCCGTTCCTGTTCGGCCTTCCACGCTGCCCGATCCAGACGGCGGCGGCGCGGCCCCGTCCGGGCCTGCCCATGCTTCGCGCCGACCGCGGCGTGATAGCGGTCCTGCCAGCCGCGCATCGCCTGCTTGTAGCTGCGAGACGGCGAGCCGGACCAGCCGCTATCTTTGTGCCGGTCCTGCTCGCGATGGCCCTCGTGGCAGCGCTTGGCATCCATGCGCATATTGTCATCTGCACATATGGGCACCGCCAGCACATGCACATGCGGGTGGGCTTCATCGAGATGCTCGACGATGCTCAGCACCTCGGCGCCGTTACGCGCGGCATCGTCTCTGGCGAAGGCGATCACGTCCCTGCGCCAGCGCAGATACTCGGCTTGGTCCATGTCCTCGACCGGGTCGGGAAAGCTGAAGACGCTGGCGATCATAACATGCGTGTCCGAGCGGATGGTCCGCAAGGCGTCCTTTCGATCCGGCTGCTCCTTGCGCAGCTGACGCAGCAGCTTGTTCTGCTCGGCGATGCGCTGTTCGATCAGGGCGACCACCTCCGAGGGCCGGATGCCTTCGAGGATGGTGGGCGGCTGCGGATTTTCGACATGCGGGCAGGCCCCGTCCAGCCGCTCGGCCTCATCCGCGATGTCGCTGACCGACCGGCTCTTGCTGTTGCCCTTGCGCGAATAGGTCTGCTTGTGCGCGAAGATCGATTTGCCGCTACGCTCAGACATACCCGCACCCCCGGCTGAAGGCCGTCAGCTCGCCCACCAGCGTATCGACCACGGCACCCTGCCGCGCCTCTTTCCGCACCATGCCGACAAAAGCCGCGGCAGCATCCCTGACCCGGAAATCATCGTGGCGGCAGGCATTCCGATCCGCGATCAGCAGGCAGAGCGCCGTCCGGGCCTCGCCGAGAATCTCGCAGCTCTGCCGCCATGCCCGCGTGGAGATCCCGATATTCATCGCAAGGTCGCGCGCCGCCATCACGAAACATCGCTCATCAGGGGCACGGCCGCACCCGAGGCTAGCAGCGTAGAACGCGAGATATTCCCGGAAACGCTCCGATGCCAGCAGCCAGACCTGCGCAGGCGTGGTGCGGATCGGCCGCCGCGCAGCCCTGTTCTCAGCCCTACAGGTTTTATCGATCTGATCAGGATTGGTATTGGGTAGGGTGGAAATGTCGCACTGGTGGGACATTTCACCCCCACCGACGTTGGCCGAAAAATCGGCCAGAACCGCCTCCAGAGCGGCTGCAACCTGCTTGAGGCGCTGAAAGCTCTGGATCGTGGACGGACGGTGGTTGGGCAGGACGGCATCGGCGGCAAGCTCTGCCGCATCACAGCCAAGCCCACGGATGCGCTCGAACAACTTGTTGATCTGCTTGCGCAGTGCCTTGGCCTCGATCTGCTCCCGCATGGCCCTCTGCGCCAGCGCCTGGATTTCCTGTGCGCGCTCGATCAGCGGGGCAAGGTTGATGCCGAATTCGTGCCGGATCACGCCGTGAAGCCGATGACCGCTGCGGCGGCTGCGATTGGTGCTGGATTTGTGGATCAGCCCCCGCTCGATCAGCTCGGCTTCGATCCGGGTGATCTGCCGGCGCTCCATGCTCAGCGAGGCCGCGATTTCCGTGACCGAAGCCCAGAAGGCGCAGATTCGGCCCTTGGCAAAGTCGCCATCCGTGGTGAGCCCGATAGCATGGCGCAGGTAGCCCACGGCGCCCTTGCTAAGCCCGAGCGGCCGGCGCGCGGTTTCGACCAGGCGCAACAACTGCCAGCGGGTCAGATCGGCTGGCAAACCCGCATGCGTGAGGTGCTGCGTCATGCCCGCACCTCCGCTTTTCTATACGCATTATTTTTTGCGATTGATCGGTAGGCGGTGTCCGGGGTAGTCTGTCCGGGAAAGTTGAGTGCTTTCACATGAGCTTGAACCCCGGTTTCGGTTGCCGCCGAGCCGGGGTTTTCCTTTCTTCGCCACATGAGAGTCGTCAGCGGGTACTGTACGGGATTTGTACCGGCGTTCCCGGTAAGTTCCGTGCAAACCAGCGCAAGATCGCGCAGGAAACTACGCGATTCGGCCGGAGAACCATGGTAAATCACTGTTATATATGAATAAAATGGTGACCCCGACAGGACTTGAACCTGTAACCTGCCCCTTAGGAGGGGGCTGCTCTATCCAGTTGAGCCACGGGGCCGCTTAAGCGCCCTTTTGCCTTGCAAGGGGCGAAATGGCAAGCTTGCCGCGAACGGATGGAGAAGATAACGGTAACATGATTGCGTCCTGGTAGTTGCGATGAACACGAAAAGACCCCGCCGTCCCCTGACATTGCGTGATGTGTCCGAAGCCTCGGGCGTGTCGGAAATGACCGTCAGCCGCGTGCTGCGCAACCGTGGCGATGTCTCGGCTGCCACGCGTGAAAAGGTGCTGACCGCCGCCCGTACACTGGGCTATGTCCCCAACAAGATTGCCGGGGGGTTGGCCAGCCAGCGTGTCAACCTGGTTGCCGTGGTCATCCCCTCACTTTCCAATATGGTGTTTCCCGACGTGCTTGGCGGGATCTCGGCCGAGCTTGACGATACCGGGTTGCAGCCGGTGGTCGGGGTGACGAATTACAGCCCCTCGCGTGAGGATGCAGTGCTGTACGACATGCTGAGCTGGCGCCCTTCGGGGGTGATCCTTGCAGGGCTTGAGCATAGCAAGGCGGCGCGGGCAATGCTCGATAACGCCGGCCTGCCGGTGGTTGAGATCATGGATGTCGACGGAGATCCGATCGACACCGCCGTCGGCATCTCGCACCGCCGCGCCGGGGCCGAGATGGCGGATGAGATCCTTGCTGCCGGTTATCGTCGCATCGGCTTTATCGGGACCCATATGCCCGAAGATCACCGCGCCCGCAAAAGGCTGGCCGGATTTGAAGAGCGGCTGGGCGAGCATGGCGTGCAGCTTGCGGCGCGCGAATACTATCAGGGTGGTTCGTCGCTATTGAAGGGGCGCGAACTGACCGAGCGGATCCTGACCCGCGAGCCGGATCTGGATTTCCTCTATTTCTCGAACGACATGATCGGGGCCGGGGGGCTGCTTTGGTGCATGGAGCGCGGCTATGACATTCCCGGCAAGCTGGGGCTCGCCGGGTTCAATGGTGTCGAGCTGTTGGACGGGCTGCCGATACGGCTGACCACCACCGATGCACGGCGTATTGATGTCGGCCGACGCGCGGCGCGGATCGTTGCAGGCAAAGAGCCGCGCCCTGAAAATGGCCAGATCGTGCTGGCTCCGACCATTCTGCACGGCGATACGATCCGGGAAAATCCGTAGGGCCGGTGGGGAACGGCAGCCTCGTTTCCGGGGCTACCCTGAAAACTTAACCAAGTTTGGGGAAAAACAGCCCGCCGGGCGAGAGGGTAAATATCTCGTAGCCCGTCGCGGTGACACCGATCGAATGTTCGAACTGGGCGGAAAGCGATTTGTCGCGGGTGACGGCAGTCCAGTCATCGGCAAGGATCTTGGTCTCGGGGCGGCCAAGGTTCACCATCGGCTCGATGGTGAAGAACATGCCTTCCTCAAGCACCGGACCTTTGCCGGGACGGCCGAAATGCAGCACATTAGGCGGGGCGTGGAAGGTACGGCCAAGGCCGTGGCCACAGAAATCGCGCACCACCGACATGCGGTTCGATTCCACATAGGACTGGATCGCCCAGCCGATATCGCCAAAGGTTGCGCCGGGCCGGACGGCCTCGATCCCCTTCATCAGCGCATCATGGGTGACCTGGATCAGCCGGCGCGCTTTGACGCTGGGCCTGCCGGCGACATACATCCGCGAACTGTCGCCATACCAGCCGTCCACGATCACAGTGACGTCGATGTTCAGAATATCACCGTCGGCCAGAACCTTGTCGCCAGGAATGCCGTGGCAGACGACATGGTTCACGCTGATGCAGCTGGCATGCTGATAGCCACGATAGCCGATGGTGGCGCTGGTCGCGCCCAGTTCCTCGACCCGGTTGCGAATGAAATCATCAAGCGCGCCGGTGGTGGCGCCGGGCTGGACCAGCGGGCCGGCCTCATCAAGGATCTGGGCCGCGATCCGGCCGGCTGCATGCATGCCAGCAAAATCCTGCGGGTCGTGGATACGGATTCCCTCGCGGGTCTGGCGTGCGTCGTTCATGGCGTCCTCATATTCGTCTGCTCCCACAGATAGTCCCATGGCGGCACTTGTTCCAGCCCCGCGCGCGGACCTATACATTTGCGAAAGGACCCGTTCGCGAGGAGAAGCGCAGCGATGCAATCCGACAACCCAACTGCCGCAATCCTCGTCATCGGGGATGAAATCCTGTCCGGCCGCACGCGTGAGGGCAATGCCCATTACCTGTCGCAGGTTCTTAACAGCATCGGAATCGACCTGCGCGAAGTCCGTATCGTCGGCGATGACCACGATCATATCGTCGCGGCGATCAGGTCCCTGGACAAGTCGCTGGGCGGTGCCTGGGACATGCTGTTCACCAGCGGCGGTATTGGCCCGACCCATGACGACATCACCGCCGATGCCGTGGCTGCGGCCTTTGGCGTCGGGATCGAAATCAACGAAGAAGCGCGCCGCGTCATGGTCGAGCGCTGGGAAGCGCGCGGCGTCGAGGTCACCGGCAACCGGCTGCGCATGGCGCGCATTCCGCTGGGGGCCGAGCTGATTCCGAACTCGTGGTCAGCAGCACCGGGTTTCCATATCGGCAACACCTATGTCATGGCCGGTGTACCCGAGGTTTTTCGCGCCATGGTCGAGGCGATCGTGCCCGGATTGCCGACCGGGCGCCCCTCGATCAGTGAGGCGCTGGAGGTTCTGCGTCCCGAATCCGATGTCGCCGACGATCTGCGCGAAGTGGCCGAGGTATTCCCGGATCTGTCCCTTGGCTCTTATCCTTTCCAGAGGGGGCAACGTTATGGAACCAATCTTGTCATTCGTGGAATAGATGAACGGCGCGTGACCGATGCCATGACGGCGCTGCGCGAAAGGCTGGCTCTGTGATCGCTGACCCCGATATCGCCCGCGCCTTTGAGACGACATGGCCCGCCGCCGAATATATGCGTGTTGGCGGTTTTGAGGTCGGACGCGGCAAGGGCGGCGGCGGACGGGTCAGCTCTGTCCGTGCGGTCGAACATGACTGGGACGCGGGCGACATTGCCCGCACCGAGGCTGTGCAGCGTGGTTGGGGCGAACGACCGATGTTTCGCGTTGCCGATGACGATACCGCTTTGGCCGAGGTTTTGGCAGGGCAGGGGTATCGACACGGTACACCTACCGCGATCCTTGCCGCCGATTGTGCAACGCTGCTTGCCGAGCCGATTCCGCCGATGCTGGCCTTTCCGCTATGGCCGCCGCTTGCCATGCAACGCGATATCTGGAGTGCGGGCAATATCTCTGCGGCGCGGCAGGAGGTGATGCAGCGCGTTGACCTGCCCAAGACCGCGCTTTTGGGCCGGATGCAGGACCGTGCGGCGGGCGCGGCTTTTGTGGCGCTGGACGGGCCGGTTGCGATGATACACGCAATCGAGGTGGTCCCTGCACTGCGCCGGCAGGGCATGGCAGGCTGGTTGATCCGTGCTGCGGCGGAATGGGCGCAGGAAGGCGGCGCCCACCGGCTGGCGCTGGCAGTCAGCCGCGCCAATACGGCCGCGAGGGCGGCCTATGATCGGCTTGGCTTTGCTGAACTGGGTGGCTACGGTTATTGGAGCAAAGACTGAAGGGCCTGGGCCCACCCCGTCAGCCGTCAGCCGTCAGCCGTCAGCCGTCGGCTGCAAGGCGGCGCAGCTCTTTCTTGACAAGCTCCAGCTCGCTGCGCAGCAGGCTCAGTTCGGCGCGCAGGTCGTTTTGCAGCAGCTCGCCTGCAACCAGCGTCAGGCTGCCAAGCTGCCGGGCGTCGGGCCGGGGCGGTTCGCCCTCGGCACCCTGATCCTCGACCAGCAGAAAACTTTGCACCCCGTCCGACAGCCGGCCGGTCGGGATGCCGACCGCGACATGCCAGTGCCCCTTGGCCTCGGGCTTGATCTGCGCCTCTGCCACCCGGCAGCCCATATGGACAAGCACCAGCCGTCCCGGCCGTTCGTCACGGCGGATCACGCCTTGCCAGATGCCGCCCTTCAACTCATGGGATTCAAAGTCGCTCATAGAGATGCCTTTACTCAGAACTCGGCCCGCAGGTGGCGGGAAAGGAACAATTCACGGATATCTACTGCATTCATACGGGGGGATTCAAAGATCAGATCCAGCCAGATCTTTTCCAGCCGCTTTTCGTTCATGGGCGTGTAGGCAAGGTCGAATTCGATCACCTGCTGACCGAACTGACCGGGCTGCAAACCGCCAACATGCAGCGTCATGTCATCGGTGTTCGGCCCATGGCCGATGTTGAGGCGGGCATAGATGTTCAGCGGACGCTCGACCCGGATGCTGGTTTCAAGCCGCACGACATGGCCGCGGGTCAGGCCCAGCAAGGCCGCGGTCGGCAGGTCGACAGACATCGACAGGAAACTGCCCGCAAAGCCAAACACCTCCAGCCGGACGCCAAAGGGCGACAGGTCGCTGGCACCGGTGTTGGCTATCTGTTCAATGATCAGTGCTTTTTCCGGGCAATCGTGCCATACCGCCACGCCTTCGCCCAGCTGGGCGCCGTTTTCGGGCTCGGCCACACCATGGGGCGAAACCGGGGCAGCCATGAATTCAGGCCGCCAGCGCCAGTCGGTGCCGCCGGGCAGGTGCAGCGCGTCAAGTGCCGCGCGCGACCTTGCCGCGCGTTCATCAGCCCGGATCAGAAAACGGTCGAGGCGGCTTCGCAAGGCTATCGCATCGTCGCGCAGATGCCGCAAACTGGCTGAGCTGAGCGTGCCTACCCCGTTACCCAGACGGGTCCATTGTTGAAGTGCCCGCTCGCGGACCCTGCGTTCCAACCATTTGTCTGGACGTATTGCCATACTGGTTCCTGTCACTGATCCATTTTTACATGGGTTTCAGCCGCCATGCCCTTAGGGGCGGTGACTGCGCAATCACGTCGTGCTCTGCCATCCTTCCATCGCGCAGTACCTGCACATGCGGCATTGCCCAGGGTAAGACAGCTCGACGTGAACGGCTTGTTGATGCGGAGGATTTTCAATGGCGTTGTCCCTAGGCTTGGCTCTGGATAGGGCCGGTGAGCCGCTGCGGCAAGGGGCCTTTCAGGGTTTAGCGCGTCGCAGCGTCCAGTCGGGCGGCCATGATCAGGTCATTCCGGGTCACGCCCCCTGCTGAATGGGTCGAATAGGTGATCCGGGCAAAGCCCCAGCCAAAGGCGATATCGGGATGGTGCCCGGCCGCCTCGGCCTGCCATGCGGCCAGATTGGCGAGCTGTGCGGCTTGTTTGAAGTTCCTGAAGCGCCATTCCCGGTGGATGGCCTTGCCGTCTTGGGCCAGTTGCCAATCGGGCAGGGCGGCTATCGCCTTGTCCAGCTCATCGGGGGTTAGCGCCGGGGCGCCATCTACGATCCTGCCCTTGTCCAGTCCGGTCATCAAAGCCTCCGTCACAGGATCGGCGCGGCCAGCGCGAGAAGGTTGTTGCGCAGTCGTCTCCAGACCGACCAGCTGCGAATCTCGTCAAGTTCCAGCGGACGCGAACGGTCAATATAGCCGTCCTGACGCTCGTCCAGCCGTTCGGTGATGTCGCCGCCCAGAAACAGCATGTTCATCTCGTAATTCAGCTCAAAGCTGCGGCGGTCCATATTGGCACTGCCAAGCATCACCATGCGACCATCGGCGGTGATGATCTTGGAATGCAAAAGACCGCCCTGAAACAACCGCAGCTTTACCCCGGCTGAGACGAGCCCATAGTAAAAGCCCTCGGAAGTTGCCTGCACGACCAGCGAATCATTACGCTCGGGCAGGATCACCGTCACGTCGACGCCCCGCCGTGCCGCCATGCGGATCGCCGAATCAAGCGAGCTGTCGGGCACATAATAGGGGGTGGTGATGACCAGCCGTTCACGCGCGGCATGGATCATCGTCACCATGCAATCCGATAGCGAACCGCGCCGCTCATCAGGACCGGTGGCGACGACCTGCGCCACCTCGCCCGGGGCGGTGACCGGACGGGTCATGCGTAACATCTCGCCCAGATCCTCGCCCGTATAGCTCATCCAGTCCTGTAAGAAGACCGCCTGCATCTGGCGCACCACTGGACCTTCGATGGCCAGAAAGACGTCGATCCAGGGTGCGTAACGCGGCTTGATGGCAAAGGCGCGGTCGGCGCAGTTCCGGCTGCCGGTAAAGCCAAGGATGTGGTCGATCACCACGATCTTGCGGTGATTACGCAGATCCATGCGCTGAAACAGCATCCCGATTACCGGGATCCTCAGCGGCAGGGCGATAACGCATTCAACACCCGCCTCTTTCATTCGTGCCCATGCCTCTGAGCGGCTGAAGGCGCGCGAGCCGAAAGCGTCGATGATCGCGCGTACCTTGACGCCACGCTGGGCGGCACGGATCGCGGCCTCGGCCACCTGACGGCCCGAAGGATCGTCAAGCCAGATATAGAACAGCATGTGGACGTGATCGTTTGCCCCGTCGATCGCCTCGACAAGGGCCGAGATGGCGCTGTCATCCTCGGGCAAAAGGGCGGCGCGGTTGCCGGCGACGGCGGCAAAACCGGTCGTGGCCCGATTCGCCTTGATGACCGGCGCGGCAAAATCGGGCAGGGTTTTCAGCTCTTCGGGGCTTGGCTGCCACAGGCCGGAAAGATGCGAGCGGACGTTCGCCATCGTCTCGGCCTCGGCGCCGCGAATGCGAATCTCGCCAAAAAGCAGATAGGCCAGAATGCCGATCAGCGGCACCAGTTCGATCACCAAAAGCCATGACAGACGGACTGTCGGCTCAAGCTGGGGTCGCAGCAGCACGCGGACCGAGACGGTCAGCGCAGCTACGTAATGCATGAACACAAGGGCTTCAGTCCACATGACTGCATCAAAGCCCGGACAGGCCGGAATTGCAATTCGGCACCGCTTTGCCTATCTGACGGCCTTGAACGCAGCGCAGGGGGCCCGCCGATGAACTGGATTACCAATTATGTCCGTCCGCGCATCAATTCGCTGTTCTCGCGGCGCGAGGTGCCCGAGAATTTGTGGACGAAATGCCCGGAATGCGGAACCATGCTGTTCCACCGTGAATTGGCGGACAACCTGAATGTCTGCACCAATTGCGATCACCACCTGGCGATCAGTCCGCGCCGGCGCTTTGCCGCGCTGTTTGACGGCGGTGTCTTTAATGAGGTCAAGGTGCCCGAGCCGATCACCGATCCGCTGGGGTTTCGCGACCAGAAGAAATATCCCGACCGCATGAAGGCTGCCCAGAAAAGCACGGGCGAGAAAGAGGCGATGCTGGTCGCCGAGGGCGAGATGGGCCGCACCCCCATTGTCGCCGCCGCACAGGACTTTTCCTTTATGGGCGGCTCAATGGGCATGTATGTCGGCAACGCGATCATTGCGGCGGCCGAGCGCGCGGTAAAGCTCAAACGTCCCCTGGTTCTTTTCTCGGCCGCTGGTGGCGCGCGGATGCAAGAGGGAATTCTTAGCCTGATGCAGATGCCGCGCACCACGGTTGCAGTGCAGATGCTGAAAGAGGCGGGGTTGCCCTATATCGTCGTCCTGACCCATCCGACGACCGGCGGCGTCACTGCATCTTATGCGATGCTGGGTGATATCCAGATTGCCGAGCCGAACGCCCTGATCTGTTTTGCCGGCCCGCGCGTGATCGAGCAGACCATCCGCGAAAAGTTGCCCGAAGGCTTTCAGCGCGCCGAATATCTGCTTGAGCACGGGATGCTGGACCGCGTCACCCACCGCAAGAAGCTGCGCGAAGAGCTGATCTCGATCCTGCGCATGCTGGGCGGGTTGCCCGCTCCTGTCGCGGCGGATCTGCCTGCGCCGGGCAATCTTTCGGCTGATCAGGACCAGCCCGCCGGGGCTGACGAGCAGTCCGCTTAAGCGATGGCCAGATCGCGATGATCTCGTCCGACGCTATCCTCGCGCGGCTTATGCAGCTGCATCCCAAGGTCATCGACCTGTCGCTGGACCGGATGCACCGCATCCTTGGCGCTTTGGGCAACCCCGAGCGCCGCATCCCGCCCGCGATCCATATTGCCGGGACCAATGGTAAAGGCTCGACTCAGGCAATGATCCGCGCCGGGCTGGAGTCCGCTGGCAAGCGTGTACATGCCTATACCTCGCCGCATCTGGCGCAGTTTCATGAGCGCATCCGCCTTGCCGGTTCGCTGATCTCTGAGGCGGATCTGGCCGCGACGCTTGAGGAATGCGAGGCCGCGAACGGCGGTGAGCCGATCACCTTTTTCGAAATCACCACAGCGGCTGCCTTTCTTGCCTTTTCGCGCGTGCCTGCTGATTATTCGCTGCTGGAGGTCGGGCTTGGCGGTCGGCTGGATGCAACCAATGTGATCGAGAACCCGGCGCTGACGGTGATTACTCCGGTCAGTATCGACCACACCCAGTATCTGGGCGAGACGCTGGCCGATATCACCGGCGAAAAGGCTGGTATTCTCAAGCGCCGCGTGCCTTGCATCGTTGCGCCGCAGGACCCGGCTGCCCGCGAGGTGATCGAGCAAAAAGCCGAGCGCCTGTCCGCCCCCCTGCGCATCGGCCGTCAGGACTGGGAAAGCCGGCGCGAGGGGACGAGCCTGATCTATCAGGACGATCATGGGCTGATGGATCTGCCCTTGCCGAACCTGCCCGGGCCGCATCAGATCGTGAACGCTGGCACGGCGATTGCTGCGCTGCGCGAGCTTGGTTTTGGCCGTATCGAAGCCCGCGCCGCCGTGACCGAGGCCGAATGGCCGGCCCGCATGCAGCGCCTGCAGTACGGCCCGTTGATCGAGGCGGCGGGCTCGTGCGAGCTTTGGCTTGACGGTGGCCATAACCCGGCGGGCGGAGAGGCCGTGGCCGCGACCCTTGCCGCAATGTCGCGCAAGCCGACGCATCTGATCTGCGGGATGCTGAACACCAAGGATGTCGCAGGCTATATGCGCCCGCTTGCTGGTGTGGCGCAAAGCCTGACCGCCGTGACTATCCCGGGTGAGCCGAACACGCTGTCCGCAGAAGAAACCGCCGTGGCCGCTGCCTCGGTCGGTCTTTCGGCCGCGACCGCAGCGGATACGCTGACGGCGGTACAGCGGCTGGCGGTGGACCAGCCGGGTGCGCGTATCCTGATCTGCGGCTCGCTTTACCTTGCGGGGCAGGTGCTGCGCGAGAACGGCTAGGCGCGCCGCCCCCAATCGGCGTCGCGCATCTCGCGCAGGCGGCTTGCAGTACGCTCGAACTCAAAGGCACCTTCTCCCTCGGCGTAAAGCCGTTCGGGTTCGTCGGCTGCGCTGGCAATCAGCCGCACCCGGGCTTCGTACAGCGCGTCGATCAATGTGACAAAGCGCTTGGCCTCGTTATAGTTCGACTGCGACAGGCGCGGGATCGCGTCGATGAAAAGCAGATCCAGCGCCTCGGCGATGGCAAGGTAATCGCCCGGACCCAGCGGCTTGCCGCAAAGATCCCAGAAACTTGCGCGCGCCATGCGGCCGGTATGCTCGGGCAGTTCGACTTTGCGTCCCTTGACTTCAAGGATCAGCGGAGAGCTTGCCGCGCCACCGATCTCGGCCTGCCACAGCGCGTCCATCTGTTCGTGGGCTTCGGCATCGGCGGGGATGAACCAGACCTGCCCGCCCTCATCACGGTTCTGGCGGTGATCGGTGGCGCTGGCCAGCTCGACTACGTCAAGCCGATCGCGGATCAGCCCGATGAAGGGCAGGAAAAGCTGACGGTTCAGCCCGTTCTTGTACAGATCCTCGGGCACCCGGTTCGATGTTGTGACGACCGTGACCCCTTTGTCAAAAAGCACCTGAAACAGCCGCCCGACGATCATCGCATCCGCGATATCGGTGATCTGCATCTCATCAAAACAAAGCAGCTGCGCGCTTTTCGCGACTTTCTCGGCTACCGGGCGAACGGTGTCCTGCTGTCCGGTTTTTCGCACCTCTTCCAGTGCTGCCTGGATCTCTTGCATGAATTCGTGAAAGTGCACCCGGCGTTTGGCCGTCAGGGGCGCGGCTTCCATAACCAGATCCATCAGCATGGACTTGCCGCGCCCAACCCCACCCCAAAGGTAAACCCCTTTGACCTGGCGGGCAGGCGCGGGGGGCGCGCTGCGCAACCGGGCAAACCAGCCGGTCTTGTGGGTGATGGGTTGTGGCGACTGGCCCAGTTCACGCACGACGCGGTCCAGCATCGGCAGAACGCCACGCTGGGCAGAGTCCGGTTCCAGTTGCCCCGCTGTAACGCGGGCCTCGTAAAGTTCGGATACGCTTACCATATCCGCCCCCTGCCAAAGAAAGGACCGGCCCGCAAGGGCCGGTTCCGGATTTCCTGTGAATTTTTCTAAGGTTCAGCGACCGCGGCGCTGGAAGGCGCCGCGCGGATCGGGTCCACCGCGGCCCAGCCAGTTCTGCGTGACCAATGCGATGTGGTTCACGATCTGCACGCGCTGTGTCTGGCCCCTGGCGTCTGCTGCATCGCCTGCCTGTCCGACAAGCGCGGGCAGTTCGGCCTTGATCGGCTGAGGCTCGGTCAAAGCGGCCCCGGTGCGGGCGTCAAAGACCTGAACGGTGTAGTGGATGTTATGCACGCCCGAGCTTTGCAGGTTCTCGCGCACCACCGGAGTGATGGCGTGGAACTGGCTTAGCGTTGCGACGATGCGGACCCGGTTCTTGCCGCGCAGGCCTGACGCACCCTTTTCGATACCTTCCTTGACGATGGCCGCGACCTGCGCGCGACGGTCTCCGGCCGGTTCCCCATGCCAGACGATATCGAAATCGGGGACATAGGTGTTCTGCTCGCTGGTGGTCAGGGTCTCGGGCACGGCGACCTCGACCGAGGCCACACGCCAGTTCGCGGTCTGAGCCGGATCTAGCTGTTCATAGGCGGTTTCCCAGGTGGTGGCGCAACCGGCAAGGCCGAACGCCAGACCCAGCGCCAGAATGGCGGGTTTCAACATGGGTGATCCTCATTGAGACGTGATTGATGAATCGCGGGTCGCATGCGCCAGCCTCCAGACATTGCGTCAAGGCCCTTTGGCATGACCCTGATCATACAATCAGTACGGATCAGAAAAGCGCCTCCCACAAAGGGCACCGCTTGCGCCGCCCTTTGGCCGGGGAAATTATTCCACGGCCTTCGTCAAGGATAATCCTGTATTTCCAGTACGCAAGCGATTCCTGCATGACTCGGAAAGGGGTCCTGCGCACCCTGCCTGGCAGTCAGTGTAGTCTTTCTTAGACGATGGACTGGTTGCGTGTCTCGGCCCGGATAAAAAGCGTGCCGATGGCCGCAAGCAGCAGCAGCGCAGCAAAGATGCCGATGGCGGTGCCAAAGTCGCGCACTGCAACATAACTCATGAGCGACGGCGCCAGGAGCCCGCCCACCCGGGCCACCGCGCTGGCAGTGCCCATGCCGGTGCCGCGCAGGCCGGTCGGATAAAGCTCGGGGGTATAGGCGTAAAGCGCACCCCATGTGCCAAGCAGCGCAAAGCTCATCAGCAGCAGCGACACCGCGACCAGCCACGGGTTCCCCGCAACGGTGAACAGCAGGCAGCCCGCCGCGCTGAGCAGCAGGAATATCTGCAAGGTCGGCTTTCTGCCCCAGCTTTCGACGCCGTGCGCCGCCAGCGCGTAACCCGGCAGCTGCGCCAGCGCCATCAGCACCAGAAAGCCGTAGCCACGCACAAAGCCAAAGCCGCCCTTGGCAAGCTCTGCCGGCAGCCAGACAAACACCCCGTAATAGGAGAGCGACACCAGAAACCACGCCGCAAAGATCCCAAGGCTGCGGTTGCGCAATTCGGGCCCAAAGAGCCGGGCCTCGACAGGGGCGGCGGCTGGTACGACAAGGCGGGTGTCAGAGGGCAGGGCGCGCGCGCCATTCGCGCTCAGGACCCGGTTTACGACATCACGCGCCGCGATTTCGTCACCTTTGCGCAGCAGATACATAGGTGATTCCGGCACCCAGAGACGCAGCCAGATGCCGATCAGCGCCGGCAGGGCAGCGACGGCAAATATCCAGCGCCAGGGTTCGGCTGCGCCCGCCAGATGTGCGACCCATGCCGCCAGCGCGATGATGATGGTACCCACGGCCCAGAATCCTTCCAGCCAGACCAGCCAACGCCCCCGGTTCCGGGGCGGCAGGAACTCGGCCATCATCGCGTAATCGACGGGCAGGGTTCCCCCGACCGCCATGCCGGTCAGAAAGCGCAGCAGCATCAGCGACCAGAAATCGGGGGCAAAGACCGAGGCGAGGCCAAAGACCGCGTCGCATCCGACGGTCAGCAAAAGCACGTTGCGCCGCCCGATACGGTCCGCGATGCGCCCAAACAGCGTCGCACCCGCGAACATGCCCAGAAAGAACAGCGTACCCGTTTGCAGCGCCTGCGGCACGGTCAGGCCAAAGCTTGCCGCGATCGAGGCGACGGTAAAGCCGATGGCGATGACCTGCATAGCGTCAGCTGCCCAGACCAGCCCAAAAATCCCCAGCAGGCGTTGTTGAAAACGGCCCGCGCCGCCCTGGCTCAGAGCTTCGTCAAGGGTCAGGTTCATGACCGGCCTCCGCTATTTTCGATGGGAAAGTGTTGCGACATGGGCCGCGATGTCCATAGAAAAACGCCCTTGCGCGGGCGGTTTGGCGCAAGGTGATGCGTTTTGCTGACGCCCCGACAGAGAGCGGTCAGGCACCCTCTTCGGCGGTCATGCTGCGGTTCTGGCGCCACAGATCGGGGGTCGTGCCCTCGGCCTCACGAAAGACGCGGATCAGGTGCGACGCGTCGCAGAAGCCGGTTTCTTCGGCGATCCGGGTAACGGTGCGGTCGGTGCGCGCCAGCAGCATCCGCGCCTGTGCGAGCCGGATGCGGATCGAGGCATCGGCGGGCGGGATGCCTAGATCGGCGTTGAAATGCCGTTCCAGCTTTCGCCGCCCGACGCCCAGATCGCGGGCAATGCGGGCAATGGGCAGTGGGGCATGCAGGTTTTGCTGCATCGCCAGCAGAGCACGGCGAACAAGGGGGTCGTGGGCGTTCAGCTCCAGTGGCAGGCCGGGCTGAGGGCGGTCGCCCTCCATCGGTTCGTCGATCATCAGGATCGACAGTGCCTTGCGTGCTGCCGCGCGGCCAAGGTGACGGTCGACCAGAAAGGCCGCCAGATGCGCGGCGCTGACCCCGCCCGAGCAGGACAGCCGGTCGCGGTCCACGACAAAGATCTGATCCGAGACCGGGCGCATTTTTTCGAATTCGGCCAGAAAGTCCTGATGATGGAACCAGCTGACGCAGCAGCGATAGCCGTCCATCAGTCCGATGCGGGCCAAGGCAAAGACGCCTGTGCAAAGCCCGCCAAGCGCGACCCGTGCCGCAGCGGCGCGGCGCAGGAAGGTGACCTGTTCAGGCGACAGGCCGGGGCCTCCGTCGATAAGCCCGCCCACGGTGACGATATAGTCAAAGCGGGCCGGATCGCCCAACCGCTCATCAGGTTCGATGCGCATGCCGCACGAGGACTGCACCGGTGCCATGTCGGGCGACAGCACCCGCCAGCGGCAGCGGATCGGGCGCGAACCATCGCCGTCGTCTGCTGCCAGCCGCAGCACGTCCACGAAGGTTGCAAAGGCTGACAGCGTAAAGCGCGGCGTCAGCAGAAAGCCGATGCGCAGCCGGGGTTGGTTGGGATCAGGCGAAGAGGCATGTTCAGACATTGACGTGATTCACCAATAGATGACGTCGCAATCATGCCATATTTTATTTATTTAGGAAGAGCCGCCGCGCGACCAGGCGAAAGGCGGAAAAAGGACCGGCAGCCACGGGGTTGCCGGTCCGGGTTCGCGCTTACAGCGGATGATCGCCCGTGGCGTCGATCACGCGCGTGGGCAGCCCCAGCTCGCCCAGCAGTTCAAGGAAGGGACGGGCGGGCATGTCTTCGACGTTGACCATCTTTTTCACATCCCAGATGCCGCGCGCGACAAGGATGGCCGCCGCGACCGGCGGCACACCCGCCGTGTAGCTGATGCCCTGGCTGCCCACCTCGTTATAGGCGTCCTTGTGGTCGGCGACGTTGTAGATGAACACCTCGCCCGGCTTGCCGTTCAGCGTGCCCTTGACCAGATCGCCGATGCAGGTCTTGCCTTCGTAATCGGGCGCAAGGCTCGCCGGGTCGGGCAGCACGGCCTTGACCACTTTCAGTGGCACGACCTCAAGACCTTCGGCAGTTTTGACCGGCTGTTCGGATAGCAGTCCAAGGTTCTTCAGCACGGTGAAGACGTTGATGTAATGATCGCCAAAGCCCATCCAGAAGCGGACATCCGCCTGGGGATAACGCGCGGAAAGGCTGTGTACCTCGTCATGGCCTGACAGATAGGCGGTGCGCTTGCCGACCACCGGCAGATCCCATTCGCGGCCGACCTCGAACATCTTGTTCTGACGCCATTCGCCGCCCTGCCACGAATAGACCGTGCCAGTGAATTCGCGGAAGTTGATCTCGGGGTCAAAGTTCGTGGCGAAATAGCGGCCATGCGAACCGGCGTTGATGTCCACGATGTCGATCGAGTCGATCTTGTCGAAATATTCATCCTCGGCGAGGCGCGCATAGGCGTTGACCACACCCGGGTCAAAGCCCGCGCCCAGAATGGCGGTGACCCCGGCCTTTTCGCAATCTTCGCGGCGCTTCCATTCGTAGTTGGCATACCAAGGCGGCGTTTCGCAGATCTTGGCCGGGTCTTCGTGAATGGCGGTGTCGAGATAGGCTGCACCGGTCTCGATACAGCCCTGCAATACCGTCATGTTGATAAAGGCCGAGCCGACGTTGATGACGATTCCCGCGTCGATCTTGCGGATCAGATCGGCGACAGCCTTGCTGTCCATGGCGTCAAGTCCATGGGCGGTGAATTCGACCTCATGGCCCTTTTCACGAATGCTCGCGATGATCTTATCGGCCTTGGAAGGTGTTCGGCTGGCAATATGCAGCGTTCCGAATTCCTTGGCATTCTGCGCCACCTTATGCGCGACCACCTGGGCGACGCCGCCGGCGCCGATGATGAGCACGTTCTTGGCCAATTCAGTCTCCTTTTCGGGGCTGGGAAAGGGGATGGCTTGCGCCTGATCAGGACAGGCTGGCTTTGTAATCGTCGTAAGAGAACCGGCGAACCTCGCGGATCGTTCCGTTCTCGTCGCGAATGGCGATTGCGGGCATTGCGACGCCGTTGAACCAGTTCTTTTTAACCATGGTATAGCCGCCTGCGTCTGCGATGCTGATCCGATCGCCGACCTTCAGCGGCTCGGCAAAGCGGCCCTCGCCAAAGATATCGCCTGCAAGGCAGGTCTTGCCTGCGATCTGATAGACATGCGCGCCGTCCTGCGGCAGTTTCGCTGTTTCGCGGTAAATCAGCAGGTCGAGCATATGCGCCTCGATGCTGCTGTCCACGATGGCGACGTCCTTGCCGTTGTGGATCAGGTCAAGCACAGTCACCTCAAGCGAGGTCGAACGGGTGATGCTGGCCTCGCCCGGTTCAAGATAGACCTGCACGCCGAATCGCTGCGAAAAGGCCTTCAGCCGGTCGGCCAGCCGGTCCAGCGGATAGCCTTCGCCGGTAAAATGGATGCCGCCGCCAAGGCTGACCCAGTCAAGCTTTTCCAGGAAGGCGCCGAATTCGCTTTCGATCCGGCCAAGCTGGGCGTCAAAGAGGTCGAAATCGCCGTTTTCGCAATTATAGTGGATCATCACGCCGCTGATGCGGTCCAGCGCCTGTTCAAGCCGGCCAAGATCCCATTCTCCAAGGCGGGAAAAGGGGCGTGCCGGATCGGCCAGATCAAAGCCCGAGGTCGAAAAGCGCGGATTCAGCCGCAGCCCCATGGTGATGCCGCGTTCAGCCGCTTTGGCCCCAAAACGGTCAAGCTGGCCCAGGCTGTTAAAGATGATCTTGTCGGCGTAACCCAGCGCCTCGTCGATTTCGTGATCGGCCCAGGCGACTGAATAGGCATGGGTTTCCTTGCCGAATTCCTCATGGCCAAGCCGCAGCTCGAACAGGCTGGACGAGGTGGTGCCGTCCATGAACTCGCGCATAAAGTCGAAGGCCGACCAGGTTGCAAAGCATTTCAGCGCCAGCAGGCATTTCGCACCCGAGCGTTCACGCAGGCGCTGGACGCGCTCCATGTTCACGCGCAGCCGGGCGAGGTCGATCACGTAATAGGGGGTCTGCAGATCGGACATGGCGCTGGTCCTCTGGGTCTGGCGACCGTGAAAGCTGAAACGAAGGGCTCATTTAGGGCCACGCGCCGCATTTCGCAAGAAAGCGTGACGGCCGCGTGACGACAGATCAGCGCAATCGGACCGGCTGGCCGGTGCGCACCGATTCATCAGCCGTCAGACAGACGGCCAGCGACGAGACTGCGTCCTGCATGTGACGCGACAGATCCATGTCCTCGGCGATGGCGCGGGCCATGAAAGCGGCCTCGGCATCGCAAAGCTCTTGATGGCCCGGCTCTCCCTGCATCGAGATATCCTGATCAGGTTCGCCGACCCGGTGCAGGCGCAGGGTCGAGGTGCGGGTGTGGGTGTCGATATCGTCCGAACGCGCATCTTCGGGCATGCGGATGCTGACCGCGCCGCGCGGGCTGACCACATCTTTTACGAAAAATGCGGTATCGGACATCATCGGCCCCCAGCCGGCCTCATACCAGCCAAGCGAGCCGTCCTCGAACAGCACCTGGAAAT
Source organism: Paracoccus kondratievae (assembly GCF_009301415.1). GTDB lineage: Bacteria > Pseudomonadota > Alphaproteobacteria > Rhodobacterales > Rhodobacteraceae > Paracoccus > Paracoccus kondratievae. The sequence continues at coordinate 716,416 of NZ_CP045072.1, forward strand.
GGCCATAGTTATACATGTCCGGCCCGATTTCGTCCGAGAGGCGGAGCCCCATGCCGCGGACCTCAACCGGCGCGGCATCGGTGATCTGGCACATGACATCGACATAATGCACGCCGCAATCAACGATGGGCGGTGTCGTGTGCATCAACGCCTTGTGCACCTGCCAGGTGGGACCCGAGCTTTGCTGGTTCAGGTTCAGGCGGAACACATAGGGGCCGCCAAGTGCCCGTGCCTCGGTGATCAGGCGCTGCCAGCTGGGATGGTGGCGCAGGATATATCCGACGACCAGTTTGCGCCCGGTTTCTTGCGCGCATTCGACGACGCGGCGGGCATCCTCGACCGTGGTGGCCAGCGGCTTTTCGACAAAGACATGCGCCCCGGCCCGCAGCGCGGCCAGCGCATATTCGGCATGGCTGTCGGAATAGGTGGCGACGACCACGACATCCGGCCGCAGGCGCCGCAGCGCTTCGTGATAATCCTGGCTTTGCGGAATGGCGGCCAGTTCCGGCGGCAGTTCGACCGGAGAGCGGTTGACGAGGCCGACGATCTCGGCCCCCGGCTGCTTCAGCCACGCAACCGCATGGCTGCGTCCCATATTGCCCAGACCTGCGACCAGAACCCGCATGGCTTAGTCGTCCACGATCGAGAGGATCTTGGGCAGGGCGGGGCAGGGCAAGAGCTGGTTGCGTGCCACATCCGCCAGCGTATGGTTGTGCAGGAACACATAGACATGTGCCGACAGGCTTTCCCACAGCCGGTTCGACAACGTCTGCGCCCGCGAGCCCGAGACGCCGCCCGACACGCCCGCCCCGACATGCAGCGCGCTGACGGTTTCGTCCACCGCTTCCAGCACATCGGCGACGCGGATGGTTTCAGGCGCTCGGGCCAGACGATAGCCGCCGCCGGGGCCGCGCACGGAATCGACCAGGCCCGCGCGGCGCAGGCGTACAAACAGCTGCTCAAGGTAGGGCAGCGAGATGTCCTGACGACGCGAGATTTCCGCCAGCGAGGTCAGATCATCGCCCTGGGCTGTGGCCAGGTCGACCAAGGCGACCATTGCATAACGCCCCTTGGTGGATAGTTTCATCTTGCATCTCCTCCTGGCGCAAACGGATTGACGAGGCGCTAACCAAAGGCTAATCGGCCACCGCCGTCTTTGAATGCGTCTTGCCTATGACGGGCGCGCTTCCCAGATTGACGATCTAGAGCCGCGCCGCCACAGGGTCAAGAAACCCGAGTTTCAAAGGAAGCCCATGCCTGAACTGATTTTCCCCGGTCCCGAAGGTCGTCTTGAGGGGCGCTATCACGCGCAACCCAATCCTGATGCCCCCATCGCCATCGTTCTGCACCCGCATCCGCAATATGGCGGGACGATGAACAACAGGGTTGTTTATAACCTTCACTATGCCTTCCATCGCATGGGCTTTACCGTCATGCGGTTCAACTTCCGCGGCGTCGGCCGCAGCCAGGGAGAATTCGATCAGGGCGTCGGCGAGCTGTCGGACGCGGCGGCCGCGCTGGATTATCTGCAGGCAATGAACCCGAACTCCAAGCACTGCTGGGTCGCGGGCTTCAGCTTTGGCGCCTGGATCGGCATGCAGCTGCTGATGCGCCGGCCCGAGATCACCGGCTTTATCTCGGTCGCGCCGCCCGCGAACATGTATGATTTTTCGTTCCTTGCGCCTTGTCCGTCCTCGGGGCTGATCATCAACGGTACTGTTGACCGCGTCGCTCCGCCCAAGGATGTTCACGCGCTGGTCGGCAAGCTGCGCGAGCAAAAGGGCATCACCATCACCCATGAGGAAATCGAGGGCGCGGACCACTTCTTCCGCGATGACGAAGTCCACATGAAGCCGATGATCGAGACGGTTCAGGCCTATGTCCGCCGCCGTCTGACTGAAACCACGCGCTGACACTTGCGGGGCCGGGCTGCTGGTCCCGGCCTTCGCCGCCACCGGAGGCTTTGCGCATGTCCGATCTGACCCGGCGTTTTGCCTTTCTGGTCGAGGCTGACCGCCTGAAATCGGTCGAGCGGGCGAATGTGCTGATGAACCTGTCGCGGCCCGAGAACAGCGCCGAGCACAGCTGGCATGTCGCGCTGTACGGGTTGGTCTTTGGCGCCTCGGATCGCGCCATCGCAATGCTTTTGCTGCATGATCTGGTCGAGATCGACACCGGCGACCATCCAATCCATCTGGCCCATGACGCTGCCGCCGTTCATGCCGCAGAAGACGCTGCGGCGCGCCGGCTTTTCGGCATGTTCCCGGGTGGCGAGGACGCACTGGCGCTGTGGCGTGAATTCGAGGCGGGCGAAAGTGCGGATGCCCGCATGGCCAAGCGGATGGATCATGTCCAGCCGCTGTTTCAGGTACTTTGCGCGCCTCGGCCCTTGCCCGATCACGTCACCATCGTTCGTGACAATATGGCTTCGGGTCGCGCCAAAAGGTTGTGGACCGAATGGCCCGAAGTGATGGCTGCGGCCGGGGCCATGCTGGCCGGGCAGACACCCGGGGGTGAGCTTGCCCAACGTCTGAATTTTCTGGCCGAGGCTGACCGGCTGAAATCGGTCCTGCGGGCCAGCCTGCTTTGCGATGCCTCGCGACGTGAAAACAGCGCCGAACATAGCTGGCACCTGGCACTTTATGCGCTGGTCATGGCGGCACATGCCGGGCCGGGGGTCGATATCGGCCGGGTGATCCGCATGCTTTTGCTGCATGATCTGGTCGAGATCGACACAGGCGACGTGCCAATCCACTCGCAAAACGGCCAGGCACATCACAGCGAGGCGCAGCTTGCTGCCGAAGAGGCGGCCGCCCGACGCATCTTTGGTCTTTTGCCCGAGGCTCAGGGGCGCGAGCTGCATGCCCTCTGGGCTGAGTTCGAGGCCAATGAGACCCCGGATGCGGTCTTTGCCAAATCGCTCGACCGGGCTCAGCCGGTGATGCAGAACATCGCGTCAGGTGGCGGGACCTGGGCTGAATACCGCGTGACCTATACCCAACTGGTCGAACGCGTGGGTCAGCGCATCGACCGCGGCGCGCCCGCGCTGTGGTCATGGCTGAGCGAAAGCGCGCGGGTCTATTTCGGGGTCTGAAACCTGTTCGCCCCGATCTGTATGCAATCGCATACCGGGCTTTCCTTTCGTCAGGAATGCGGCTATAGGGCTGCGAGCCGAATCCTAATCGAAGGGACCACCCATGTCGAAGATCAAGGTAGAGAACCCCGTCGTCGAGCTTGACGGCGACGAGATGACCCGGATCATCTGGGACTTCATCAAGAAGAAGCTGATCCTTCCCTATCTGGACATCGACCTGAAATATTACGACCTCGGCATCGAAGAGCGTGACCGTACCGAGGATCAGATCACTGTTGATGCGGCCGAGGCGATCAAGAAATACGGCGTTGGCGTGAAATGCGCCACCATCACGCCGGATGAGGCACGCGTTCAGGAATTCGGCCTGAAAAAGATGTGGAAATCGCCGAACGGCACTATCCGCAACATCCTGGGTGGGGTGATCTTCCGCGAACCGATCATCTGCCGCAACGTGCCGCGTCTGGTGCCCGGCTGGACCCAGCCCATCGTCGTCGGCCGTCACGCCTTTGGCGATCAGTACAAGGCGACCGACTTCCGCTTCCCGGGCAAGGGCAAGCTTACGATCAAATTCGTCGGCGATGACGGCGAGGTGATCGAGCATGAGGTTTATCAGGCGCCCGGCGCCGGCGTCGCCATGGCGATGTACAACCTTGACCAGTCGATCATCGACTTTGCCCGCGCCTCGATGAACTACGGTCTGAACCGTGGCTACCCGGTCTATCTGTCGACCAAGAACACCATCCTGAAAGCCTACGACGGCCGCTTCAAGGACCTGTTCCAAAAGGTCTATGAGGAAGAGTTTGAAGCCGAGTTCAAGAAAAAGGGCATCCATTACGAACACCGTCTGATCGACGACATGGTCGCCTCGGCGATGAAATGGTCGGGCGGTTATGTCTGGGCCTGCAAGAACTACGATGGTGACGTGCAGTCCGACACCGTCGCGCAAGGTTTCGGCAGCCTTGGCCTGATGACCTCGGTCCTGATGACCCCGGATGGGAAGATCGTGGAATCCGAAGCTGCTCATGGTACCGTGACCCGGCACTATCGCGAGCATCAGAAGGGTAACCAGACCTCGACCAACTCGATTGCTTCGATCTTTGCCTGGACCGGCGGTCTGAAGCATCGCGCCAAGCTCGACAACAACGAGGCGCTGATGAACTTTGCCAGGACGCTGGAGAAGGTTACCGTCCAGACCGTCGAGGATGGTTTCATGACCAAGGACCTCGCCCTGCTGGTCGGTCCGGACCAAAAATGGCTGACCACCATGGGTTACCTGGAAAAGGTCGACGAATATCTGAACAAGGCGCTGGCGGGCTGATCCGTCGGACATGGGGAAAGGGCCGGGTTGATCCCGGCCTTTTTCTTTGGCGGCGCGCCTTGTTGCGAAGAAGTTTCCCGATTTGGCGCGAAGCAGCTTAACAGTCGCTCCGGCTTGGCGTATGGGAAGGGCGAGGCATTATCCCGGAGGCCCGCCATGAAAGCTGCCGTCATCACCTTTCCCGGATCGAACTGCGACCGTGACCTTGCCGTCGCGCTGGAACAGGCAGGGGCCAAGGTGACACGGGTCTGGCACAAGGACGAGGCGCTGCCCGGGGGCATTGATCTGGTCGCGGTGCCCGGCGGCTTTTCGTTCGGGGACTACCTTCGCTGCGGCGCCATTGCAGCGCATTCGCCCATCGCCAATGCGGTCCGTACCCATGCGGCGCGTGGCGGCTATGTGCTGGGTATCTGCAACGGCTTTCAGGTCCTGACTGAACTGAACCTTCTGCCCGGTGCACTGATGCGCAATGCCGGGCTGCGCTTTATCTGCCGCGAGGTTGAGCTGAAGGTAGCAACCGCGCAAAGCCCCTTTACCTCGGCCTATGCGGCGGGGACGGCTATCCGCCTGCCGGTTGCGCATCACGACGGCAATTATCAGATTGATGCCGAAGGGCTTGCCGTGTTGAAGGATCAGGACCGTATCGCCTTTACCTATGCGCCGGGCATCAACGGCTCGGTCGCCGATATCGCCGGTGTGCTGTCGGAAAATCGCCGGGTGCTGGGCATGATGCCGCACCCCGAACGTGCTGTTGACGCGACCCATGGCGGTACGGACGGGGCAGGGCTGTTTGCCTCGCTGATGCGTGAGCTGGTCGCAGCCTGACTTGAGCCGCGATCCTTCGCGCACTAGACTGCACCGGTCCCGGAAGGGGGCGGTCTCGGAGGCGCATGCAAGAGGATGACGAATCCACCAGATACCCGGAAGGCAGGTCAAGCCTGACCAGTCGCTGGGGTCTGCGCGGCGTCATTGCCGTACTGCTGATCGTCGCTGCGGCAACGGTCTGGTTTACTAACGCCTGGCTGACGGCAAGATTTTCCGAAACCACCCGGGTCCGGACCGAACTGCGCTCGGCCCTGTATATCGGCAACCTTCTGTCGGAATTGCAGCGTACCTCGGTGGTGCCGCTATTGCTGGCGCGCGACCCTGCGCTGATCTCGGCCCTGTCGGGCAATGATTTCTCGGGCACCTCGGCGCGGCTGATCTCGGCGCAAAAGGAAATCGCGGCTGCTTCGATCAAGCTGCTGGATGCTTCGGGCCGGGTGGTCGGCTCAACCGACCGCAACCTGATCGGCACGAATTACGTGCAGGAGCCGTTCTTTGTCGAGGCGCTGCGTTCAAAGGATACGGTGTTTACCGTCTCATCCTCGCCGCAGGGGGCCTATGAATTCACTTACTCCCGTACGGTCGTTGCTGATGGGCGAACGCTGGGCGTTGTGGTCGTTGGGGCGGATCTGACCCGGCTGGTGCGGTCCTGGGCAGGGATCTCGGACGCGATTGCTGTTACCGACAGTGAGGGGCAGATTATCCTGTCCACTGAGCCGCGCTGGCGCGGGCTGACACTGCCCGAGGCGCTGGCGGTACGCTCGGCCCCTTCGGCAATCGCGCGGGCTTTTCAGGTCACGGCGGATTGGGCCGCACCCCCGGCCGATGCCTATGTCAAAGGACGTGCGGTGATGCAGGCCGAGACCCGCATCCCCTTCCGCGGCTGGAAGATGATCGCCTTTACCACCTATGAATCGGTGCGCGAGCGGGTGAACGCGGTGCTGGCTATGGTGATCATGGGTTTTGCCATCCTGCTGGCGGCGGTCTTTTACCTGTTCTCGCGTCGGGCGCGGGTGGAATCGGCGGCATGGATGCGCGAATCGGCCGATCTGCGGGCGCTGAACGCGCGGCTGACCCGCGAGATTGCCGAACGTGAGCGCATGCAACGCGAGCTGCGCGTCGCCGAACAGACCGTGCAACAGTCAAGCAAACTGGCCGCCCTGGGCGAGATGTCGGCGGGGGTCAGCCATGAGCTGAACCAGCCCCTTGCCGCGATGAAGACCTATCTGGCTGGCGCGCGCCTGTTGTTGCAGCGCGGCCGGGCAGAAGAGGCGCTGTCTAGCTTTCAGCGGATCGACGATCTGGTCGAGCGTATGGGCGCCATCACGCGCCAGCTGAAATCCTTTGCACGCAAGGGCGGCGAGGCGTTTGAGCCGGTCGATTTGCGCGTTGCGCTATCCGGCGCACTGGTGATGATGGAGCCGCAGCTGCGTTCCCGCACCATTCGGTTGCAGCGCAATATCCCGCGTTATCCGGTAATGGTCTATTGCGACCGCATCCGGCTTGAGCAGATCATCATCAACTTGCTGCGCAACGCCGTCGATGCGATCAAGGACGTTCGCGACCCGGCAATCGAGATCACCGTCAGCTCGGGCTCTCACGCATTCTTGTCCGTACGCGACAACGGGCCGGGTGTATCGGATCTGGAAAATCTGTTTGAACCATTTTTTACCACAAAAAAGCCCGGAGAGGGAACCGGGCTGGGTCTGGCGATTTCTTCTGGGATTGCCGCTGATTTCGGAGGGCGTCTGACAGCGCATAACGCCTCGGACGAAGGGGGAAGCGGCGCCGTATTCGAATTAGAGCTGCCGCTGCACGATCCCGGCCAGCAACCGGGAAAGCAGCAACTGGCGGCAGAATGATAAAAATGAGGTAAGGGCCCATGAGCCGCACGTTGAAGATAGCCGTTGTCGATGACGAACCCGACATGCGTGAATCGATCAGTCAGTGGCTGGCGCTGTCAGGCTTTGACACCGAAACCTTTGCCAGCGCCGATGAGGCGCTGAAGATGATCGGCGCCGACTGGCCGGGGGTCGTGATCTCGGATATCCGCATGCCGGGCATGGACGGAATGGCTTTCCTCAAACGCCTGATGAATATAGATTCCGGTCTGCCGGTCATCGTCATCACCGGCCATGGCGATGTGCCGATGGCGGTTGAGGCGATGCGCATCGGCGCCATGGACTTCATGGAAAAGCCCTTCAACCCCGAGCGCCTGACCGAGCTGGTCAAGAAAGCGACGCAGGCGCGTCGCATGACGCTGGACAACCGTGCCCTGCGCCGTGACCTGTCCGAAGGACAGCAGGTCATGTCCAAACTGATCGGCACCAGCCCGGTCATGGACCGCCTGCGCGAGGATATCCTTGATCTGGGGCAGGCCGACGGCCATGTGCTGATCGACGGCGAGACCGGCACCGGCAAGACGCTGGTTGCTCATGCGCTGCATGCCGTGGGGCCGCGCGCGTCCAAGAAATTCGTGCCGATTTCCTGCGCTGCCTATAATGACGAGATTCTGGCGGCAAAGCTGTTCGGCCCCGTTGAAAGTGGCCTGCCCGCAGTTGAAGAGGCGCGCGGCGGCACCCTGTGCCTTGAAGATATCGAGGCGCTGTCGGACCCGTTGCAGGCCCGGCTTTTGGCCTTTATCGCTGATCAGGGTACCCCGGCCGAGACCCGGATCATCGCCATTTCGAATGCGCGTGGCGAAGGGCGTCGGGCCGAGGATTCGCTGCGTCCCGACCTGTTCTACCGGCTGACCGCGCTTAAGATCACCTTGCCGCCGCTGCGTTCGCGAGGCGAGGATATCCTTGCGCTCTTTACCCGCATGACCGAACAATTTGCCGAGGAGTACGGTTGCGAGCCGCCGCAGGTCACCGCGCAAGAGGCGGCGCAGCTTTTGCAGGCTCCATGGCCGGGCAACGTGCGTCAGCTTATCAATGTCGCTGAGCGTGCCGTTCTGCAAAACCGCCGTGGCTCGGGGTCGATCGCCTCGCTCTTGATGGCGGATGGTGAGGATATGCAGCAGGCCACCACGACCGAGGGCAAGCCGCTGAAAGAATATGTCGAAAGCTTTGAAAAAATGCTGATCGACAACACCATGCGCCGTCACAAGGGCAGTATTGCCGCAGTCATGGACGAACTGTGCCTGCCGCGTCGTACGCTGAACGAAAAGATGGCGAAATACGGGCTGAGCCGCAGCGATTACCTCTAGGCGGGCCCGGCTGTCCGGGCGGCTGGATCTGTCCTGAGCAGGGCAGGGCGCCGCCCATTCGGGGGCCAAACGGGGCCTGGGCCAAAAACAGATTGTATCTGCGTGCCCTTCCCCGCTATCTTGCCCCTGTAGGGCGGGGCGCCTTCAATTTACGGACGCCCCCTCTTGCCAGTTTCGCAGCGCGCCAGCCAGCCGCGACACGTATGACGTGCCGGTGGTGTCCCGCGCGGGAAAATCTGCCCATGCCCTGTCGGGCCTCTGGGCAATCGTGATCGCCGCCCTTTAGCCGCGCAAGCGGCAAGGGGCCAAGAAAGGTAAACAGACGCGATGGATCGCGCAGCGCAGCTTGATCGGCAACGGTGGCAGGGGAAAACCCTGACCGCCGCGATTGCTGCTGGCCGCGCGGCTTTCGCCGTCCCCTCATACAGCAGCCGGGTCTTGCCCCCGCCTTTGGGCGGGTTGGTCCGGCTGTCCGAAAGACGGAAACATGTCAAAGAAAATGCTGATCGACGCCACGCATCCCGAAGAGACTCGGGTTGTCGTGGTCGATGGGACCAAGGTCGAAGAATTTGATTTCGAGACAGTCAACAAGCGACAGATAACCGGCAATATCTATCTGGCCAAGGTCACGCGGGTCGAACCCTCGTTGCAGGCGGCCTTTGTGGATTACGGCGGCAACCGCCACGGCTTTCTCGCCTTTGCCGAGATCCATCCCGATTATTACCAGATCCCCGCTGCCGACCGGCAGGCGCTTCTGGAAGAGGAGCGTCAGGCCGCTGTGGCCGACTCTGATGAGGGCGAAAAGCCCCGCCGCAATGGCCGTCGCCGCAAATCCGCCAAACCAGCCGCTACCGGGAATGGCGATGCTGTGCAGGTCTCGGAAGAGATCGCCGGCATGACCGTGCTGGACCCGTCGGAGGGTGAAACCGTTCTGGTCGAAGAACTGCCGACGAGCGGTGACGCCGGCGACGAGCCCGCCGAGACGGCCGAACCCGCCGAGGAAAACGCGTCCGAGCACAGCGATGAGGATGATGGTATCGAATCCGTCGCCGAAGAGGACGTGGCCGAGGAAATCCGGGCCCCCAAAAAGCCGCGCGCCCGCCGCTATAAGATCCAGGAGGTGATCAAGGTCCGGCAGATCATGCTGGTCCAGGTCGTCAAGGAAGAGCGTGGCAACAAGGGTGCTGCGCTGACCACCTATCTGTCGCTGGCCGGTCGCTATTGTGTCCTGATGCCGAATACCGCGCGTGGTGGCGGGATTAGCCGCAAAATCACCAATGCTGCCGACCGCAAGAAGCTTAAGGAAATCGCCTCGGAACTGGCGGTTCCAGAGGGGGCGGGCCTCATCATCCGCACCGCTGGCAGCCAGCGCACCCGCACCGAGATCCGGCGGGACTATGAATATCTGATGCGCCTGTGGGAGCAGATCCGTGATCTGACCTTCAAGTCCATCGCGCCCGCCCCGATCTATGAGGAAGGCGACCTTATCAAGCGCACGATCCGCGATCTTTATAGCAAAGAGATCGACGAGGTTCTGGTCGAGGGCGAGCGTGGCTATCGCACGGCCAAGGACTTCATGAAGATGATCATGCCGTCCCACGCCAAGAACGTGAAGCATTACAGCGATCCGATGCCGCTTTATGCGCGCTATCAGGTCGAAAGCTATCTGGCTGGCATGTTCAACCCGGTCGTGCAGCTGAAATCGGGTGGCTATATCGTCATCGGCGTGACCGAGGCGCTGGTCGCCATCGACGTGAACTCGGGCCGCGCCACCAAGGAAGGCTCGATCGAGGAAACCGCGCTCAAGACGAACCTTGAGGCTGCCGAGGAAATCGCGCGGCAACTGCGGTTGCGCGACCTTGCCGGTCTGATCGTCATCGACTTCATCGACATGGAAGAGCGTAAGAACAACGCTGCGGTCGAGAAACGTTTCAAGGAACGGCTCAAGACCGACCGGGCGCGCATTCAGGTCGGGCGCATCTCGGGCTTTGGTCTGCTTGAGATGTCGCGCCAGCGCCTGCGGCCAGGCATGCTGGAATCGACCACACAGCCCTGTCCGCACTGCCATGGCACCGGTCTGATCCGCTCGGACGACAGTCTGGCGCTGACCATCCTGCGTGCCATCGAGGAAGAGGGTACCCGTAAGCGTTCGCGCGAAGTGCTGGTCAAGGCACCCGTCGCTGTGGCGAACTTCCTGATGAACGCCAAGCGCGAACATATCGCCGGGATCGAGGCGCGTTATGGTCTGTCCGTGCGGGTCGAGGCCGACCCGACGCTGATCTCGCCCGATTACGCGCTTGAGAAATTCAAGACCGCAACCCGCAACCTGCCTGAGGTGGTGACGCCTGTTGTCTCGGTCGATGCACGGCTGATGGCGCAGATCGACGGCGAAGAGCCCGCCGAGGAAACGGAAACCGAAGAGGATGCCACCGAAGAGCGCGTCGATGATGCGCGGGCCGAAAATGGGGATGGCGATGCGGCTGGCAAGCGCCGCCGCCGCCGCCGCCGTCGCCGGGGTGGCCGCAATGGTGAAGGTGATGCCCATCACGGTGAGGACGGGGCTGATGACGCCTTGGCCGAGGGTGAAGATGAGGCCGAGGCAGAGGTGACCGCCGAAGCGCCGGACGTGGCGGAACCTGAGCCCGAGGTGGTCGCTGAACCCGCCCCTGTTGCTGAGGCCGAGGAGGAAGCCAAGCCCCGTCGCCGCACTCGTGCCCGCCGTCGCAAGGCTGACGAACCTGCCGAGGCTGAGGCAGCCGAGGTTGTCGCCTCTGCTGATCCGGTCACCGCCGCGCCTGCGGAAGAGGCCGTGGCCGAGGGCGCGCCAGCCGGGACTGTCGATCAGGCAGAGCCTGCTGTCGAACCAGTCGAGGCTGTCGAGCCGGAGCCCACGATAGCTGATGAGCCGGTAAACGAGGTAACCGATGTCGAGGCCCAGCCTGAACCAGCGCTGGTCGAAGAGGTTGTCACGGCAAAACCTGAACCCGCGCCCGCACCCGCTGTCGAGGAAGCGTCCCGGCCCAAGCGTCGCGGCTGGTGGTCGATGGGCTGATCTGTCGCAGCTTTCCACGAAAGCGTGAGGGGCGCGGGGCTTTCCCGCGCCCTCTTCATAAGCCAAGGTACCGGGCATGTTGGGAATCGAGCTTGCAGATGCTGCCTTCTTGCCTGCCGCGACGGTTGCGTTGCTGGCTGGTATCCTGTCCTTTTTGTCGCCCTGCGTGCTGCCGATCGTGCCGCCTTATCTGGCCTATATGACCGGGGTCGGTGTTGGCGGGCTAAAATCGGGCGAGCGCAGCGCGGTCGTGCCGGCGCTGTTCTTTGTTCTTGGGCTCTCTACTGTTTTCCTGCTGATGGGCATGGCGGCATCGGCCTTTGGGCGGATGTTCCTGCAATGGCAGGACCTGCTGGCGCGTGGCGCTGGTGTGGTGGTGATCCTGCTTGGCCTGCATTTCCTGCATGTCCTGCGCATTCCCTTTCTTGATACCGAGGCAAGGATTGATGCGAAAGAGCAGGGCGGCAGCGCACTTGGTGCCTATGTGCTGGGGCTGGCCTTTGCCTTTGGCTGGACACCTTGTATCGGACCGCAGCTTGGCATGATCCTGTCCCTGGCCGCGACCGGCGGGGCGATGGGCAAGGGAACGGCGCTGCTGGCGATCTATGCTTTAGGGCTGGGCATTCCCTTTCTGCTTTCGGCCATTTTCATCAACCGTGCCATCGGCCTGATGAATCGGATCAAGCCGCATCTGAAGCTGATCGAGCGTATTATGGGCGGGCTTCTGGTCGTGGTCGGTATCGCGCTGCTGACTGGTGCATTCCCTGCGTTTGCCTATTGGCTGCTTGAAACTTTTCCTTGGCTGGCGGGGCTGGGTTAATCCCAGTTCGGCGGCCGTTTTTCCAGAAAAGCCTGAATGCCTTCGGCTGTGTCGGGCCGTAGCAGGTTTTCGCAGATCACTGCGCCGGTGGTCGCGTAAGCTTCTGCAAGGCCGAGGTTGCGCTGAGCGTGAAAGGCGCGTTTGCCCATCCGCACCGCTGCGGGCAGTTTGGCGGCGATTTGCTGCGCCAGCGCCATAACCTCTGCCCCAAGCTCTGCGGTCGGAGTCACCCGGTTTACCAACCCCAACTCGCGCGCCCGGGCGGCGTCGATGAAATCGCCGGTAACCAATATCTCGAATGCAGCGCGGGGCGGAATGGCGCGCGACAGCGCCACCATGGGGGTTGAGCAGAAAAGCCCGACGTTCACGCCGTTGACGCCAAAACGCACGCCTTCTGCCGCGACAGCCAGATCGCAACTGGCGACCAGCTGGCAGCCGGCAGCGGTGGCGATGCCCTGCACTTCGGCAATCACCGGCTGGGGCAGGGCAGGGAGCTTTTGCATCATCGCCGCGCAGCGTGAAAACAGCCGTTCATAGGCGTTGCGACCGCTATCTTCGTCACGCCGCGCGCCCTGAATTTCGCGCAGGTCGTGACCGGCGCAGAAAGCCCTGCCCCGCGCGGCAAGTATGATGGCGCGGATGCCCTCATCCCCCGCCACCTCGTCCAGCGCATCGGAAAGTGCATCGATCATCGCCGTGGAAAGAGCGTTGTAATTCATTGGGCTGTTCAGGATCAGCCGGGCAACGGCGCCTTCGTCCTGACGCAGTACCAGCGGTTCGGGATTTCCGTCCTTCATGCTTTCCTCCTGACAGCTATGATGCGGCTTGTCTTTTCCCTGCCTTGCCGATCACTCTAGCTGTGGTTCCGACAGGGGGGAAGCATGGCATTGGTGATGGACCGCGAGGCGCTGAACGTATTTCTTGACCGGAATTTTCCGCAAGTCGCGGGGCAGATCCGCGTCGAGGCGCTGGATGAGCAGCAAATGACTGCCCGGCTGCTGGTCAATGAACAACATCTGCGCCCGGGAGGTACCATCAGCGGTCCGGCAATGTTTGCCCTTGCCGATGTGACGATCTATCTGGCGATCCTTGCCCGCATCGGAGAGGTGGCGCTGGCGGTGACGACCAACGCCTCGATCGACTTCATGCGCAAACCTGAGTCTGGGCGCGATTTACTGGCCGATTGTCGTATCCTTAAGCTTGGGCGGGTACTGGCGGTCGGCGAGGTGCTGATGCGCTCGGAAGGCAGCGATGAGCCGGTCGCGCGT
>NZ_CP045072.1:735000-2255404 GCF_009301415.1 Paracoccus kondratievae
GTAACAGCTCACTGGTCTAGTCAAGAGGTCTTGCGGCGAAGATGTAACGGGGCTCAAGCCACGAGCCGAAGCTTTGGGTGCACCTTATGGTGCGCGGTAGCGGAGCGTTCCGTGATATAAGCTCTTGCCTCTTCTGACCTGTCTCCCTCGCAAGAGGGTGGGTCAGCGGAGGCGCGAGCTTTACTGTGAAGCCGGGGCGTAAGCCATCCGGTGGAGTGATCGGAAGTGAGAATGTTGACATGAGTAGCGACAAACAGGGTGAGAGACCCTGTCGCCGAAAGTCCAAGGGTTCCTGCTTAAAGCTAATCTGAGCAGGGTAAGCCGGCCCCTAAGGCGAGGCCGAAAGGCGTAGTCGATGGGAACCAGGTTAATATTCCTGGGCCAGGAGATGGTGACGGATCGCAAGTGTTGTTCGGCCTTATCGGATTGGCCGGGCAGCTGAGCGGTCCCTGGAAACAGCCCTCCATCAGACCGTACCCTAAACCGACACAGGTGGACTGGTAGAGAATACCAAGGCGCTTGAGAGAACCACGTTTAAGGAACTCGGCAAAATACCTCCGTAAGTTCGCGAGAAGGAGGCCCCGTCAGCAGGCAACTGCCGGCGGGGGGCACAAACCAGGGGGTGGCGACTGTTTACTAAAAACACAGGGCTCTGCGAAGCCGTAAGGCGACGTATAGGGTCTGACGCCTGCCCGGTGCCGGAAGGTTAAAAGGAGAGGTGCAAGCCTTGAATTGAAGCCCCGGTAAACGGCGGCCGTAACTATAACGGTCCTAAGGTAGCGAAATTCCTTGTCGGGTAAGTTCCGACCTGCACGAATGGCGTAACGACTTCCCCGCTGTCTCAAACGTGGACTCAGCGAAATTGAATTGTCTGTGAAGATGCAGACTTCCCGCGGTTAGACGGAAAGACCCCATGCACCTTTACTATAGCTTCGCACTGGCATCAGGATTGTGATGTGCAGGATAGGTGGTAGGCGCTGAAACCGGGACGCCAGTTCCGGTGGAGCCTCCCTTGAGATACCACCCTTCGCACTCTTGATGTCTAACCGCGGCCCGTTATCCGGGTCCGGGACCCTGCGTGGTGGGTAGTTTGACTGGGGCGGTCGCCTCCCAAAAAGTAACGGAGGCGCGCGAAGGTTGGCTCAGAGCGGTCGGAAATCGCTCGTCGAGTGCAATGGCAGAAGCCAGCCTGACTGCAAGACTGACAAGTCGAGCAGAGACGAAAGTCGGCCATAGTGATCCGGTGGTCCCGAGTGGAAGGGCCATCGCTCAACGGATAAAAGGTACGCTGGGGATAACAGGCTGATGATGCCCAAGAGTCCATATCGACGGCATCGTTTGGCACCTCGATGTCGGCTCATCTCATCCTGGGGCTGGAGCAGGTCCCAAGGGTATGGCTGTTCGCCATTTAAAGAGGTACGTGAGCTGGGTTTAGAACGTCGTGAGACAGTTCGGTCCCTATCTGCCGTGGGTGTAGGATACTTGAGAGGAGTTGCCCCTAGTACGAGAGGACCGGGGTGAACGTTCCACTGGTGGACCTGTTGTGGCGCCAGCCGCAGTGCAGGGTAGCTATGAACGGAAAGGATAAACGCTGAAGGCATCTAAGCGTGAAGCCCCCCTCAAAACAAGGTATCCCTTGAGAGCCGTGGAAGACCACCACGTCGATAGGCCGGAGATGTAAGCGCAGCAATGCGTTCAGTTGACCGGTACTAATCGCTCGATTGGCTTGATTTGATCCGGAAGAAGACAGACCAGAAAAAACTACCTGCACGTCAGCTTCCAAAAAGCATCCTTGGACAACCAACCCGAATGGGTCACGCCGATACGCTCCTTTCCCGGTCTGGTGGCTTTAGCACGAGCGAAACACCCGATCCCATCCCGAACTCGGCAGTTAAGCGCCGTAGCGCCAATGGTACTGCGTCAAAAGACGTGGGAGAGTAGGTCACCGCCAGACCTGGAAAGAAGCGTAACTCTCTCAACAAACTACCGCGGGGTAGAGCAGCCCGGTAGCTCGTCAGGCTCATAACCTGAAGGTCGCAGGTTCAAATCCTGCCCCCGCAACCAAATATTCCAACAAACTCGTCGCACCAGCGGCGGGTTTTGTCATTTTTGCTGTCTTTCCAGTAGCTTGCCGTTCGGTCCATTCGAGGATGGTCCGCAATTCGCCATGCAGCGTGGCGTAGAGTTCCCCCCGTTCCGGGCCGGGAGTCAGCACAATCTTCTCGATCAGGGCGCGCAAATCCTGCGACGCTTCCTGCCGCTCTTCCTTGCGGTTGAGGGCCTTCGTCAGCGCGACGACCTTCTTTGCGTAGATGGCCGAAGCACTCGGCAGAATGTCCGGCGTGTCCGCCGGCGCATCGGCGAGCAGGGTCGTCAGTTCCTCCCTGCGCGCTTCCAGTCCCGTCATCTTCTCCTTCATCGACGGATGATACATGCCGTCCGCAATGGCCTCGACGATCTGCGCGATCTGCTTCTCGACCTTCACCAGTTCGGCCTTCCAGGAATCGCCGTTCGAGCGGCGTTCCCTGTTCAGCCGGTTCGTCTCTTCCGCATAGGCGCGCATGGCGTCCTCGACGATCTCCGGCGCCATCATCCGGTCTTTCAATCCGGCAAGCACACGCCGTTCCAGGTCTTCGCGCGCAATGCCGCGGCTGTTGGAGCAGGAGCCCTTGCTGATATGGTTCGAGCAGGCGAAGCGGTCGGCGCCGCGCAGCGAGTAGGGACCGCCGCAGCAGCCGCAGAACACCAGCCCCGACAGCAGCGACTTCGGACGCCGCGCGCCGTTCAGCCGGTTCTTCTTGTGGTGTGCGCGGACGGCTTCGGTGACATTGGCGAACTTCTCGGCGATTTCGCCCTGACGCGCGCGCACCGCCTGCCAGAGTTCGTCGTCGACGATGCGCAGGTCGGGAACGTCCTTGACGATCCATTCCGATTCCGGGTTGAGCCGCGAGACGCGCTTGCCGGTCGACGGGTCTTTGAGATAGCGCAGCCGGTTCCAGATCAGGCGGCCGATGTAAAGCTCGTTGTTCACGAGGCCCGTGCCGCGCTTCACATGGCCCCGGATCGTGGTGTCGCTCCAGAGCCGTCCTTCGGGGCCGGGGACGCCTTCCTCGTTCAATGTGCGGGCAATGGTGCGCGGGCCGATGCCTGCGGCAAACTCGCGGAAGATGCGCCGCACGACATTGGCCTCGGCTGCGTCGATCTCACGGTCGCCCCGGATCGGATCGCCGCGCGCATCGAGTTGCTTCACCACCTTGTAGCCATAGCAAAGCCCGCCGCCCGACTTGCCGTCCTCGACGCGGCCACGGATGCCGCGATGCGTCTTGGCGGCAAGGTCTTTGAGGAACAGCGCGTTCATCGTCCCCTTGAGGCCGACATGCAGCTCGGAAATCTCACCTTCGGCCAGCGTGACGATGGGAACGCCGGCGAACTTCAAATGCTTGAACAGCGTCGCCACATCGGCCTGATCGCGCGAGATACGGTCCAGCGCCTCGGCCAGCACCATGTCGAACTGGCCCGCCTGCGCATCCTGCAAGAGCGCCTGGATGCCGGGCCGCAGGATCATGCTTGCGCCGGAAATGCCCGCATCCTTGTAGGTGCCGACGATCTTCCACTTCTCGCGCTTGGCCTGCTCGCGGCAGATGCGTAGCTGGTCGTCGATGGACGCCTCGCGCTGGTTGTCGGAGGAATAGCGGGCATAGAGGGCAACGCGGGTCATCGGTCGATCCTTTCAAAACTCCATGGTCAGCGGCGCACGGCACCGCTCTTCTTTGCGCGGGCCAGTTCGAGGAAGTTGGCCCTGATCTTCGCAAACAGCCCCGGCGGGATGAAACCATAGGCAAACTCGCCCCGCCTGCCGGGAACCTGCGACAGCCCGCCATTGGGCCATTCGTCGATGTTATGCTCCGAGACGATCACCCAGCTCGGCGCGTCGTCGAGGCCGATGGCCTGCTTCACCTTCGCCGGGATCTCGATGCCGACCGTATCGCCGGAAGGCGGCGTGTGGGTGATCGGTAGCAGCACCACATGGCGCGGGCGCACAAGCGCATCGGTCGCGGCGACGAGGCAGGCCGGGCGGTCCTTGCCCTGATCCTGGCCGGCGGCAGCCTCATGCGTCCAGAGGTAATCGTAGCGGAGGACGAGGCCGGGCTTCGGTTCAGGGATCGCCACGTCGCCCGCCTTACTTCAACAGGTCGTCGAGGTGGGCATGTTCGGGGTCCATCTCGGCCCGCTCCACGGCGTCGATGACAACATCGGCGGCATCCGCCGTGCGGTGCGTCCGCTGCGCGGCGGCGCGGAGCCAGTCGTAGTGGTCGGCGGTCATCAGCACGAACTCGCGGCGGCCGTGCCGGGTGATCTCCACCGGCTCGCGCTGCGCCTGATGCTGGAACTCGCCGAACTTGCGCTGGAATTCGAGGGAACCGACTGTCGGCATGGCTGGCATCCTTTCGATTGGGATACCTGAATTATACGTGTAATTCGTGTTATTACAAGGATGGAGTTACGCATCCTCGCCTGCCGGGCGCTTCTTCTGCGCCCTGCGTTCCAGCGCGATCTTGCGCTCGAACTGCTCGCGGGCGATCTGGCGGCCGATCAGCCGGGCGAGGGAGCGGATGGCTGCATCGGCGCGCGCAGGTTCGTTCCGGCCTGCTTCCGGTCCTATGACCTCGATGCTGATCCTGTCGCGTTTGAGCGCCATCGTCTCCGAAATTCCCTTGCCCGGAAGGGGCAGGGGCCATCGAAGAACCGCTCGCGCATGAAAGAAAAGCCCCGCATCGTAGCCGTGCGGCATATGGGATACTGTAGCGTAAAATAGGGACGGTCTGTAATCGGGAGAGCATCGCGCAATGGAGATCGACAAGGACAAGATCGACGATGCGATTCTCGCGCTGCTCTACCTGACGCTCGACCGGGACGGCCGCGCATGGAAGGGATTCGACTGGAGCGCGATGAACCGGCTGCACGAGAAAGGCTTCATCGGCGATCCGGTCAACAAGGCGAAATCCGTCTGGCTCACCGACGAGGGGATCGCCAGATCGGAGCAGCTCTTCCGCGAAATGTTCACGGTCGAGAAGTGAACCTGACGGGCTTCAATGCCGATTGAGCCGGGTCTGCTCCGCGACCGCCTGCTCCAGAATCCGCTTGTAGCCGGTTTTCGTCATCCATCGCGCGCGGGCCAGATGGCTTTCCCAGCAGCGCCGCGTGCGCGCCGGATCGTTGGAAGGATCACGGTGCAGGACAATCTGCGCCACCTCGGTCCAGTCCGCGCCTTCCGCATCCGCGTCGAGCAGGCGCAGATAGGTCACGAAATGCTCTTCGTCGTAGGTCGTGATGTCGGGGCCGGTCGGTGCTTCGTCCTCGACATCGGGGTCCAGTTCCGGCTGGACACGCATCGGTTCGTCTCCCTGCTTCTCGGAATGGTGTCCGCGGTGCGCCCCCGCAAACCATCCTTGTCACCCTGGTGATCGGGGAGTTCGAAACCGTCACGAAACGGCCCCGTGGCCTTTAGGCGGGTAGCCCTGGACATGCGCCACGGGCTCCCCGACCATAAGGTCAAGGAGTGTGGTGCCGTTCTGGCCAGCACCAGCCATTCGTGAGGGGTTTCGAAGCCCCGGAGCAGCGCGTCTGCTCTGCGCTCAATCTATCCGGTCGGAGGCCGAAAGTAACCCGGTTTGTGAAGGCAAGAGCTAAGGGCTTTGCCCTCGCGCACCGCAAGAAAACTCTTTGCCCTTTCGCGGCATAAACGGCCTGCTCCCCGCAAGCGGGTCCCCTCCATTTATTCCACGAACCAAAGACTTCTCTTGCGCCTTGCTACCCCTGGCTCGCCGCCGGGCAAGGGTTCAGGAGCGGCGCTTCGCTGCTCTGAACCCAAAATCCAAAGGACAGAGACATGACCGGCAACGCCAACACCCCCCGCAATATGATTTTCAATGGCGATTGCATCGACGTGATGCGGTCTTTCGACAGGGGAGCGGTTGATTTCATCCTGACCGATCCGCCTTATCTTGTGAACTATCGCAGCCGCGACGGCAGGAAGGTGGCGAACGACGACAATTCCCGTTGGCTTCGCCCCGCCTTCAACCAGATGCACCGCGTTTTGAAGGATGGAGGTTTCGCCGTTTCCTTCTACGGCTGGAACAAGGTGGATTTGTTCATGGACGCATGGAAGGCGGCCGGCTTCCGCATTGTCGGGCATATCGTTTTCCGCAAGCGTTATGCGTCGTCGGCGAAGTTCCTGCGCTACCAGCACGAACAGGCTTATTTGCTGGCGAAGGGCAATGTTTCCCTTCCCGAAAACCCCATCCCGGACGTGATCGACTTCCCCTATGCGGGCAACAAGCTGCATCCGACGCAAAAGCCGGTCGAGGCGTTGCGCCCGTTGATCGAGGCTTTCACGAAGCCCGGCGACCTGGTGCTGGACCCGTTCAGCGGCAGCGGTTCGACACTGGCGGCGGCGCAGCAGCTCGGCCGCGACTGGACCGGCATCGAGCTGGACAGCCGACACCACCAGACGGCCAGCAAGCGGCTTGCCTGGATGCAGCAGCAGCGCGAACGGGCGGCGGCTTAGATCGCCCCTTTCCCCCGGACATATGCGCCCGTTTGAGCGGCGGGCGCATCACCCTCACCATTAATATGAAAGGGCATGATATGCGCTGGATTGTTACGGTTGACCATCATGGCGGCTGCATCGGCATGGGAGAGGACGCGGACGGCGTTCCTACCCGTGGCGCCCCCGAGCAGGGCGACGCCCTGCCGATGGAGTTCCGTCTATACGAAGCAAGCGGGAATCTTCTCTTTGAAGGCCGTTGCGGCGACATTGATGCGGATTGGTGGCATGGCTTCGAGCCGCTGAATTACCTATGGCAGCCGTTCCGTTGCCGCCGCCTGTCCTATCGGCGCGCGGGGACGGATGAGCCGTGGCGCTGGCTGCGCCCGTAGGATAACCGCAAGACCGAAACACTAGGGCCGCCGATCCAGATGGACCGGCGGCCTTCGCGTGTCCGGGCGCCGCCGCGCCGAAAAAATCGCGCTCGCCGGGCCTCGCGCCCGGCTCGCCGGCTCTTGCCAGAGCCGAAAAAGAAGCTGGCGCTGATAAGGCCGGACTCTCACTATATAATGCCAGCCTTGCTAGTTTTATTCTGGCGTTTCCCTGACTCTTTACTTCTGGCGCAGGCTTTCAGCGCCCGGATAAAGAGGTGACGCCATGCTGTCAGGCATAGATTGGCGTGCATCGGTGGCCTACAGGCACGCAAAGACAATCCCCGCCGCCGGTTTCGCCTGGGAATATCTGAGACGCGATGATGAATATCATCAAGACTTCCGGGCTATTTCGCGCATGAAGAATCCGACAGGCTCCCGGCTCGATGCGTTCACACGACGCTGGGGGTTGCGATTTCCCCTGCGATCCTGAAACGCTCGCCGACCGGCAGTCCCAATTCTGGATTCCGAGCCTTCAGCCCCAGGCCGTCATGTTGTCGCCAGCCCCCGAGCCTACCAGCCCGGAGGCGCCGACATTCACGCTGGCCCATCTCGACGGCCTCGATCTGCGCCGCGCGGATGATGGCTGGCATGGACTCTGGCGGGTGGATGGCGTCGCGCATCAGTTCTGGCTTCCCGAGGCGGTCCCCGACGCCGCAGCGTTCTATGCCGTCACCTTGCCGATGGATTCCTTTCTCGAGCTGCGCGCCCATGCGGCGCGGCGCTTGTGGAGATCCCTGAACGGTCGCACGCCTGGCCCGGATTTCCGCGCCATGCCGTCGCAGATGCGCCAGTTTCATATTCTCTCCCTGCGCGCGCTTGACGCCAAACTACATGGCGAAAGCCATCGCACCATCGGCGAAGTGCTGCTCGGGTTTCGCGGCGACAATATCGATTGGGAAAGCGATCCGCGCCGCAACAAGGTCCGCCGCCTGGTCGCCCATGGTCTTGCCATGATGAAAGGCGGCTACCGGCTGCTGTTGCACTATCCGATCAAGCGTCGGCACGAATAACCGCCACCTCGTTGAAGCCCGCACAACCGGGCCGTCAAAGTATAGTCGCAACTACAGCCCTGCACGGATCGCCGATCCCTCGCCACGGTTCGCTTCAGCCCGCTGCCGCCGCTGACGGCAGCCTGAACGAACCCGAGGTGATCCCATGCCCGACCCGCTGGCGGACCTGCCGCCGAGATTCCTGCACACCAAGGAAGCCGCCTATTTCCTCGGCCTCTCGCGCCGAACCCTTGAGAAGCATCGGACCTATGGCACCGGCCCGGTTTACCGCAAGGTCGGTGGCCGCGTCCTCTATGCCATCCGCGATCTGGAAGCCTGGACCGAGGCCGGCGCCCGCACATGCACACGGGACAAGGAGGCCGGCACGGTCTTTCCCCCGCATCGGCCCACACCCGAAGAA
This sequence comes from Paracoccus kondratievae, assembly GCF_009301415.1. Taxonomy (GTDB): domain Bacteria; phylum Pseudomonadota; class Alphaproteobacteria; order Rhodobacterales; family Rhodobacteraceae; genus Paracoccus; species Paracoccus kondratievae. Next base: position 743,392 of record NZ_CP045072.1, read on the forward strand.
CGGGACCGGCACTGAATGTCGCGGGACGACGATGACAGCCCCGCCCGGCCGGAGGGCGCCAGCGAGCGCAGCTGTCTCGACCCGTTCATCGTGGCGACCGGCGACGCGCCGCCGCGCGACCAGCGCGACTTGATGGAACGGCCCTTCTTCTCGCTGGCCAAGCGCCCGCGTACCACGCCGATCCTTTATCGGGCCGCCGATGTAGAGGTGCAGGTCTTCGCCATGCCCGAACACGGCATGGCGACGATCTGGGACGCGGACGTTCTGATATGGGCCGCTTCGCAGATCGTCGCGGCCGAGAACAACGGTTTCACCACGTCGCGCTTCTTCCGCTTCATGCCCTATCAGCTCCTGCGCGCTATCGGGCGGGCGACGGGCAACCGGGATTACCTGCTGCTCAAGGCCGCGCTCGCGCGGCTGCAATCCACCGTCATCGCCACGACTATCCGAAACGGCGCGCATTGGCGGCGGCGGCAATTCTCATGGATCAACGAATGGGAGGAATTGACGACACGCGGCGGCCGCGTCGAGGGCATGGAGTTCGTCCTGCCCGAGTGGTTCTACGCCAGCGTCCTGGACCGTTCCCTGGTCCTGACCATTGACCCGGCCTATTTCCGGCTGACAGGCGGTATCGAGCGATGGCTGTATCGCGTCGCCCGCAAACACGCCGGACGCCAGCCCGAGGGCTGGGTGTTCGAGGTTTCCCACCTTCACCAGAAATCCGGCAGCCTCGCGCGACCGTCCGACTTCGCGCTCGACTTGCGCCGGATCGCGGCGAGCCAATCGCTGCCCGGCTATCGGCTCCAGATCGAGCGGGAGGACGGGCGCGAACTGCTGCGTTTCCTTCCCGAAAATCCATCCACAGTGCCTGTGGATAACCATGTGAATCCTATCGGGACATTAGGCGCACGAAGTATCGGGACATTAGGCGCAAATCTCGCCGCGCACTCTATAGAAGAATCTAACAAAGAATCTAACTCTTCTTCTTTGACGCGCGCACACGCGAGGCGTGGTGCCGGTGCCGTGCCGCGAGGTGCGCCATGATGCGTGCGCTCGACCTCTTCAGCGCCGCGGCGGGCGGCTGGTCGCTCGGCCTGCACCGCGCCGGCTTCGTCACCATCGCCGCCTGCGAAATCGTCGAATGGCGGCGCATCCTTTACGCAGAGAACAATCCCCATGTCAGACTCTACGAGGACGTGCGCGGACTCACGGCAGCTCGCCTTGTTTCCGACCTTGGAATCCTGCCCGACATCATCGTCGGCAGCCCACCCTGCCAGGATATCTCCAGCGCCAACACCAAGGGCAAAGGCATCGAGGGCGAGCGATCGGGCCTCTATCTCGAAGCCGTCCGCCTGGTCGGAGATTGCCGCCCTCGCTGGTTCGCTTTTGAGAATAGCCCTAATCTCAGAACTCGCGGCGCTGACCGGCTGCTCGATGAGCTGGAAACGCTCGGCTACGCCGTCGAGCCGTGCGTGGTGGGTGCTGACAGCGTTGGCGCCAACCATGTCCGCAAGCGGTCATGGCTCATCGGTTATGACCCCGGCCAGCTTGCCGACACCCGTGTCGCAATCCCAGCAGGGTGGCATCCGTCTGGAGGGTGGTTCTGGCGCGCGCAGGGCGATGAAGGAATCGGGCCTCTACGACCTGTTCCGCAGGCAGACCCTCGCGACGCCGAGGAAATCGGATGCGGATCGCGGTGGCAGGGGCGACGTGTTGAGCCAGTTGCAGGGCCATGCCAGCCGCCATGCGGGCATGATGCCGACGCCGGTGAAGCCGAATGGCGGCCGCAGGTTGAGCGCGCAGGAGATCGAGACGGGACGCCGGGCGAATGGCGCGAAGGCGCAGATCGACACGCCGAACCTGTTGCGCCATGCGGCGGAAATCCTGCCGACGCCGACGAAGCGCGACAGCCGCATGGACGGCTGGAGTCCGGCCTACGACCGCAGGAAATCCCCGACGATGGACGCGGTGATGGATGGCGCGATGACGGATCGCGCGCCGGACAAATGGGCGGGCGCGCGGGCGCTGGCGGTGATGTTGCGGAACCATGGGCTGACTGGAACGGCGGCCTTGCCCATCACCTACGGCTGGATGATGGGCTTTCCGCCTGGGTGGCTGACATGCGCATTGCGCTCGGCAGTCGCAAAGGGACGGCTGCGGCCAGCCTGATCGTCGAAGCCTTCGGCGACGCCGTTCTTCCGCAAATCCCCGAAGCCATCGGCCGCGCCATCCTGCGCACCGAAGCCGCGCTCGACGCCGTGCTGGTGCGCTCCACCCCCGAGATTCCCGGAGACGAATCATGACCCGCCGCGCCCATCGCAGCGCGCACGGCCGTCCGCTGCCGGACGGACCCGCGCCTTTCACCACCCTGGTCGAACTCACCTTCGAGAAACGCAAGGTCGAGCACTGGATCAGGTTCGGCCGCAAGAGCTACGAACAGATCATCGACCGCCGCCGCAGCACCGTCGGCTTCGCGCCGGAAAGCATCTTCGCCTTCGTCCGATGGGCGAGCGGCGAGCATGGCACGGTCGTTTCGCGCATCGACATCGTGCGGGCCATCGGGCGCGGCGAACCATATCAAACGCTGCCCTTCGTGCGCCCCGGTGGCGAAATCCTGTTGCGGCTCGACGGCTGGCCGAAGGTGCAGCGCGCGCTGGCCGTGATCGACGCCGTGGAATCGCTCGGCCTCGACCCGGCCGAGGTATCGCCGGACTACTGGCGTCACGCGCACAACCGCCTGACCGCCAATCTGGAGCCGAGCGCCTACACGCCCGAACGTCATGCGGCATGGATCGGACGCCGGAGGATCGACCCATGACGCGCCGCCGCTATCTCGCGGTCACGGCGCTGGCCGCAATCGGCATCGCCGCCGCAAACACCGTCGCGACGCCGACGAAATTCATCTGGAACGCCACCGCCAGCGCGCCGGTCGGCTTCTACACGGTCGAGCCGGCCGACGCGCTCGACGTGCCGGAGCTGGTCGCAGTCCAGCCGCCCGAACCGCTCGCCGCCTTCATGGTCGGACGCGGCTATGTCGGGCGCGGCGTTCCGCTGTTGAAGCGCGTCCTCGGCCTGCCGGGACAGCGGGTTTGCCGCACCGGCCGCACGATCACGGTTGACGGGATCGAGATGGGCGATGCGCTCGACCGTGACCGGATCGGCCGGGAACTGCCCATCTGGCAAGGCTGCCGGACCATCGGCGACGACCAGATTTTCCTCATGAATTGGGATGTCCGCGACAGCCTCGACGGCAGGTATTTCGGACCCATCCCCGTAAGCTCCGTCATCGGCCGGGCGGTCCCGCTCTGGACCGATGAGGAAGGCGTCGGCCGCTACGAGTGGCGCGTGCCGACCACTGATTTCCCCCAACCAGAAGGAGACTGACCATGCCAGCCAATATCTTTGAACCCACCGCCAACGGCTATGCCGGTCGCGTCCGACAGTTCGGCATCGACGAGGAAATCGTTCTTGTCGCCATCGAGCCGGGCGACGGCGAGAACACGCCAGCCTATCGCGTCCACCTCGATGACGAGGACGGCCCCGACATCGGCGGTGCGTGGAAACGTGTCGGCGAACGCGCAGGGAATTATATCGCGCTGGAGATCGACAGTCCGCTTTTCCCCGCGCTGTTTCGTCCGGCGCTGTTCCAGGCCGACGACGAGGGGCGCACCTTCCGGCTCGCATGGAAGCGGCCACGGGCGCGCGAGGATCGGGGCTGATCGGTGCGCGTTCCGGTCATCCCTTTGTTCGCGGGAAATCCGTCTCATCCCTTCGTCCCGCTCGGGCGCAGGACGGCCAGCGCCCGCAGCGAAGGTCAGGGGCGGCCCCCGGCCGGCGCTTGCGCCTCGCCCTTGACCGCAGCGAGGACGATGGCAGGCTGGAGCCATTGCGGAGACAGGGCGGCATGGCGTCTTGCCGTCCTGTTGCTCGCCGGGGCGCTTTCCGTCTGCGCCGGATCGAGCGTCGCGGTCGCGCAATCCGCGTCGGTCGAGCGCCCGGCAGCCGCCCATCCCCATGCCGCTCACATCGCCGAGGCGTCGCAGCGTTTCGGCATCCCCGAGCACTGGATTCGCGCCGTGCTGCGCGCCGAAAGCGCGGGCGACATGCGCGCGGTTTCGTCTGCCGGGGCGATGGGGTTGATGCAGGTAATGCCCGACACATGGGCGGGCCTGCGCGTCCGCCATGGCCTCGGCCGCGATCCCTACGACCCGCGCGACAACATCATGGCAGGGACGGCTTACCTGCGCGAAATGTTCGACAGATACGGCAATGTCGCGGCAATGCTGGCGGCATACAATGCCGGCCCCGGTCGCTACGACGAGCACCGCGCAACGGGCCGCCAGCTTCCCGCCGAAACCCGCGCCTATGTCGCCGCGCTCGCCCCGATCCTTGGCGGCGCGGCTCCATCGGATGCGCCGTCCCGGCAACCGCCGCCGCCGCGCGATTGGCGCGATGCGCCGCTGTTCGTCCAGCGCCAGGACGACAGCCGGGCGACCGTCACCCCGCCGTCCGACGCCCAATCCGGCGACCTGTTCGCGTCCGTCTCGGAGCGGGATCGCCGATGAAGATCGCCTATGCCGACCCGCCCTATATCGGCTGCGCGCATCTCTATCGCGACCATCCCGACTATGCCGGCGAGGTCGATCATGCGCGCCTGATCGAGCGGCTGGAGCGCGACTATGACGGCTGGATATTACACGCCGCCGCGACACCGCGCTCCATCGCAACGCTCGCCCCGCTGGTCGAGCGGACGGGCGCGCGGTGGATGGCATGGGTGAAGGGATTTGCCGCGTTCAAGCGCAATATCCCCGTCGCTTTCGCGTGGGAGCCGGTCATCGTGAAGGCGGCGCGAAAGCCTGTCGTCAGCAAGCGGCTGGTGATGCGGGACTGGATTCAGGAGAGCATCACGCTTCGCCGCGGCCTCACCGGCGCGAAGCCGGAAGCGGTCTGCCATTGGGCGTTCGAGATGGTCGCCGCGCGCCCCGACGACACGCTCGACGACCTCTTCCCCGGCACCGGCGCGGTCGCGGAAGCGTGGCGCACATGGCGTCTCAAATTCGCTTTGCCGGACGAGCCGGCGGCGCGCGTCGCGCCTCGCGGTGTGCAGGAACGGCAGGCGGACGGGGCGGGATCATGAGGACCGGAGGGGCGGAAAGGGCGGGATTTTACGAGGGCAAGATAAAGGAACATGGCACCATGTCGGGCCAGTTCTCGAATTTATTGTTGTCTGCACACTGTTTAGGGGAGCCGCGAGCGGCACCCTGTTTTCGGACCCCGCGTGCCGCGATCTGGCGCAAAGCCTTAGCTTTGCAGGGTTTTGACCGGCACTATAGGCCCATATCGGCCTGTTTTCGGCGGTTTTGGCTGGAGGCGCGTCCATGAGCGCCGACGACGAAAACCGCTTCCGTCCGAAGCTCGGACGCATCCGATCCGACACGCCAAAGGCGGGCAGGACCAGGAGTTTTCTAACCCAGGCCAAGAAGCTCGCCCGGCAGCACAGAACCGCCAATCCCAAATACGCGCCGCGCCTGGAATCCCGCACGGCGGCGAAGGGCGGCAAGGGTTCTCGTTCGGCCAAGGGGCCGGGCGTCCGGCGCGGTCGCGGCGCAGCCTTCGTTCGCGCCCGCACCCTGTCGGGCGGCTGGCGTCACAGCGCGCCGGGAATGCGCCGCGTCATCGTGAAAACCCGCTACGTCAAGGACGCCGGCAGGAACGGCAGATCGGCCGCCCATCTGCGCTATATCCAGCGTGACGGCACGTCGCGCGATGGCGAGCGCGGTCAGCTCTATTCGGCGACCGAGGACCGCGCCGATGGCGATGCTTTCGTCGAGCGCGGCAAGGAGGATCGGCATCAGTTCCGGTTCATCATCTCGCCGGAGGACGGCGCCGACCTCATGGACCTGACAGCGCACACGCGCGACCTCATGCCAGATCGAAGCCGACCTTGGCACGAAACTCGATTGGGTGGCGGTCAATCACCACAACACCGGCCATCCGCATGTGCATGTCATCGTCCGCGGCAAGGACGATCTCGGCGAGAACCTTGTCATCAATGGCGACTATCTCGCCAACGGCATCCGCGAACGCGCCAGCGAGTTGACCACGCTGGAGCTTGGCCCCGTGACCGAGATCGAGCAGGCCCGCAAGCTGTCGGCCGAAATCGACCAGGACCGTTTCACCCGGATCGACCGGGCGATGACCGAGGAAGCCGACGACAGGTTTCTCGACCTGCGCCATGAGCCGGACGAACCGCGCCGCCAGTTCAACCGGGCGCTGCGCCTGCGTCGTCTCGCCAGGCTGGAGAAGATGGGGCTGGCGACCGAACACGCGCCGGGCGTTTGGGAGTTAAGCGAGAAGATGGAACCGACCCTGCGGGAGATGGGAGAGCGCGGCGACATCATCCGCAACATGCACAAGGCGCTGAAGGCCGATGGCATGGAGCGCGATCCCACGACCTTCCATATCCATGATGGGCCGCCCGAGGCTCCCATCGTTGGCCGCGTCGTGGATAAATACCTGTCCGACGAGCTGGGGGAGAACCTGACCGTTGTGGTGGATGGCATCGACGGCCGGACGCACCATGTCGCCGGCATCGACCCGGCCCGCGTCGAGGATGCGCGTATCGGCAGCGTCATCGAGATCGGCCCGGCCGACATCGCGCAGCGGCCATCCGACCGGACCATTGCCGCCATCGCCGAGGATGGCGTCTATCGGCCGAGCCGTCATCTGGAGCAGGCGAAGTTCGAGGGCCGTGTTCCGGGGAGCGATTACGAGGGATATGTCGATGCCCATGTGCGCCGGCTGGAGGCATTGCGCCGCGCCGGGATCGTCGAGCGGATCGACGCCGACCAATGGCGCATCCCCGACGATTTCGAGAGCCGCGCCACCGCCTACGATGCGGGCCGCAACCGGCAGGCCAGCGTTCGCGTCCTGTCGGCCCTCGATCTCGAAAAGCAGATCGGCGCGGACGGCGCGACCTGGCTCGACAGGCGGTTGCTATCCGCCGATGCATCGGATCTCGCCCCGGCCGGTTTCGGCCAACAGGTCCGCGAGGCGATGGACCAGCGCCGCGAACATCACATCGACCAAGGCGACGCCACGCGCAGCCGGGACGGTCGAATCTTCTATCGGCGCAATCTTCTCGCCACCCTACGCGAGCGGGAAGTTGCCCGCGCCGGTGCGGAGATGGCCGAGGGTAAGGCGCTGCCGTTCCGCGCCGCCAAGGATGGCGAGAGTGTCAGCGGCAAGTTCACCGGGACTGTCCAGCTAACCAGCGGCAAATTCGCCATCGTGGAAAAGAGCCACGAGTTCACCCTTGTCCCGTGGCGGCCCGTCATCGACCGCCAGCTCGGCCGCGAGGTCGTTGGCGTCGTGCAGGGCGGATCGGTGTCGTGGCAGTTGGGGCGGCAGAGGGGGTTGGGATTGTAGTCCCGATTATTCGGCCGCCTGACCACGCTGTTGCTCGCGTTCTAGCGAAGGCTTCTGCCGATCATTGCTATGATAATCTCGTAGAGTTCGGCTTGCGCCTGCTTGGCGGTGATCTCGCCGGTTGCGGCGGCATGGGACAACGCATCGGCCGCACCGAGCATCGCCCAAAAGCTGGACTGCAAAATGCCTGCTGGTCCCGAGAACGGGGCCAACGCCTTCCGGCATTTTTCGATGAACGCCTGTTGATAGTCGCGCTTCACCGCCTCCAGTTCGGGGGAGCCGGCAAGCCCGGCAAGAACGCCGGGAATCTCGCGGCCCTGGGCCAGCACACATTCGACATAGGACGAGGCGATGACCCTCGCGGTTCCTTCCAGGGTTGGTTCGCGGGCCTCAAGCGCAGCGTCGATCACCGCCGTCTGCCGCGCATCGAAATCCTGATAAAGCGCGGTCAGCAATCCGGTGCGGGTGCCGAAATGGTCATAGATCACCGGCTTGGTGACGCCCGCCTCATCCGCCATGCGCGGCAAGGTCAGCGCGTCGGTGCCTTCCTCGCGCGCGAGCCGCCACGCCACATCGAGGAGCTGGCGAAGCCGGTCCTCACGGCTCAAACGAACGCGCTTCGCGGCGATCTGACTGTCATCGGGTATGCTTGACATCTCTATATACCAAAGGTAACTTACCTGAAGTATATAGAGACTGCTCACCAAACGCAACCACCTGCCGGACCCCGCTCCGGCGGCCGAAACGGCGTGCTCGCGCGCGCCGTTCGCAGAGGACTTTTGCCCGATGACCGATATGAAGCTCCCAACCTCCGCAAATCGAAAGGCATGGCTTGGCCTCATGGCCGTGCTGCCGCTTGTCCTGCTAGTCGCCATGGACGGTTCGATTCTTTACCTCGCCATGCCGCACATCACCTCCGCGCTGCGGCCGACCGCCGACCAGGCGCTATGGATTCTCGACATTTATGGCTTCGTGGTCGGTTCGCTGCTGATCGCCTTCGGCAATATCGGCGACCGCTATGGGCGGCTCAAGCTCATGATGGTCGGCGCGGTGATCTTTGGAGTGGGATCGCTCGGCGCAGCCTATGCGCAATCGCCATTGATGCTGATCGCCGCGCGGGCGCTCATGGGGCTGGGCGGCGCGACATTGCTGCCGTCCGGGCTGGCGATTGTCAGCGCCCTGTTTCCCGACTCGCGTATGCGCGCCCGCGCTATCGGCATCTTCGCGGCGACTTTCGCGGCCGGCTTTGCCATCGGTCCCCTGATCGGCGGCATGTTGCTCCGGCAATTCGAGTGGGGCGTCGTCTTCCTCATCAATGTCCCCGTGGTGCTTGCCTTCCTGATCGTCGCGCCGATCCTGCTGCGCGAAGTCCGCTCGACGACTTACGGGCGGATCGACATGCCGAGCCTGCTGCTATCGTTCGTCGGTATCCTGCTATTCACATGGTCGCTCAAGACCGCCGCCGCCGAAGGCTTTACGGCGATGCAGTCGGCGGGCGGGATCATCGGCATCATTGCCGTCGCGCTGTTCCTGCGCCGGCAGACCCGCATCGACTATCCGCTGCTCGACCTTAACCTGTTCCGTGATCGGATATTCTCCATTGCGATCCTGACCGGCCTTCTGTCCCTCGTGGTCTGGTCCGCCGCCAGCTACCTGTCCGGCATCTATCTGCAAACCGTCCTCGGCTTCGACGTGTTCACGACCGCGCTGCTCACGCTGCCGGGGGCTATCGTGCTGACCGCGACATGCGTGGGAACCGCGCGGATCGTGGAGTGGATCGGCCGCAAGACCGCCCTCGTGGCGACGCATCTGCTGATAAGCGCCGGCGTCTTCATGCTGCTGCTCACCAGCACCGAGGTCGGCGTCCCGGCCTTCATCGCGTCAACGATGATTGCAGGCATCGGCTACGGCCTGTCGTTCAGCCTTGTGGCCGAGGTCGCTGTTTCGGCGGTTCCAGCCGAGCGAGCCGGTGCGGCCGGATCAATCGCGGAAACCAGCAACGAGTTGGGCAATGCCCTCGGCATCACCTTGCTCGGATCACTGGCCGCTTTGAGCTTCCGGCTGCTCGGCCCCGGCGTGGCGGGAACCCTCAACGAAACGCTCGATCATGCGGGCATTGCCCCGGAAGCCGCCGCACAGGCGAAGGAAGCGTTCCTTACTGGCCTGCATATCGCGGTCGGCGTCGGCGGGCTGCTCACGCTGATCGTCGGCATCGTCGCGTGGCTCTGGCTGCCGAGAAAGCTGCCGGAATAGCGATGCGGCGGCGATCAGCACCTACGATTGATCGTCAAGGGGGGATGCCAGCCTCACTCGGCTCGCGCATCCCCCTCGCATCGTTGATCCAGATGCTCGCCGTCGCCGAATACTTGAGCTTCCACCGTGCCGCCAAAGCACTCGGCGTCAGCCAGCCCAGCGTCAGCGCAAGGATCAGGACGCTGGAGGAAGATCTTGGCGTCCGCCTGTTCGAGCGCAACACACGGGGCGTCCGGCTCACCGAAGCCGGGCGCTTGTTCGTTGAACGGGTATCGGCGGGTGTCGATCAACTCGATCATGCGGTGAAGACTGTCGGCATGGCGGCATCGGGCGAGTGCGGCCGGCTTCGCATCGGCATCCATGCCCTGATCCCCCGCAGCTTCCTCGCTGAACTGATCGCGCAGTATCGAGAAGCCCATCCGGGCATCGAGGTCGAGATCACCGAAGGCACGGCGCGCGATGCGGTCATGCAACTTCGCGCCGACCGGCTGGACGTGGCGTTCGTCGCCGGAAGCCCGGAACTGCCCGACTGCCATAGCCGCCTGATCTGGACCGAACCGCTGCTGGCCGTGCTGCCGGAACAGCATCCGCTCGCCGCGCAGCCCGCCATCACCTGGGCCGATCTTGCAGGGGAGACGTTCCTTGTCCGGCACGGCGGCACCGGCCCGCAGGTCCACGAGCATATCCTGCTGCGCCTCGCCGGGCGCTGGCTCGCGCCGTCGATCCTGCGCTTCGACGTGGGGCGCGGCACGTTGCTGTCGATGGTCGGGCAGGGCTTCGGCATCACCATCGTCGGAGCGGCCACGTCGCTGTTGCCGACAACCGGCATCGTGTTCCCGCCGTTCGCCGACGAGCCGGAGCCGGTCCCGTTCTCGGCCGTCTGGTCGCCGTTCAACCGCAATGCGACGCTGCGCAATATGCTCACGCTCGCGGGCAAGATGAGCCGTCCCAGCGATTCGTTTCGGTTGGCGCGGCAGCAGTAGCGAGACGGACGGGCGCGCGGACACGAACCGTCCTATTTACCGCCACCAGTATCCGGCAGCACTCCCGCATCATCTTTCCTGTTGCCCACCCTGATTTTGCCTACTCTCTGATCGGCTCCGTCCCTTTTGCAGACTGGAGCCTGGATGCGTGGTGGCCGAATCTTATGGGGCCAGATCGCGGTGGTTTTCACCATCGTTCTGGTGATGACCTGGGCGGCGACGCAATGGGTTGCCTTCCGCCTCGGCTTCCAACCCCAGCTTGGCGATCCGTGGCTCGAGCTGGTCGGCTGGCCGATCTACTACCCGCCCGCCTTCTTCTGGTGGTGGTTTTCATTCGACGCCTATGCGCCCGCGATTTTCGTGGAAGGCGGCATCATCGCCGTATCGGGCGGCTTCCTCGCCATCGCCGCCGCGATCATGATGTCGATCATCAGGGCGCGGGAGGCTCGCAACGTCGCCACCTATGGTTCGGCGCGATGGGCGGAAGATCGGGAAATCCGCGCCGCCGGTCTACTCGGTCCCGATGGTGTCGTGCTTGGCAGGCATCCCCAGGACTATCTGCGCCATGACGGCCCCGAGCATGTCCTATGCTTCGCCCCGACCCGCAGCGGCAAAGGTGTCGGGCTGGTGGTGCCGACCCTGCTGACATGGCCCGGCTCGGCCATTGTTCACGACATCAAAGGGGAGAACTGGACGCTGACAGCGGGCTTCCGCGCAAAGCATGGCCGTGTGCTGCTGTTCGACCCCACGAACGCGAAGTCCTCGGCCTACAACCCGTTGCTCGAAGTCCGGCAAGGTGAATGGGAAGTGAGGGACGTTCAGAATATCGCGGATATTCTGGTGGACCCCGAAGGTAGCCTCGACAAGCGCAATCATTGGGAAAAGACCAGCCACAGCCTGCTTGTCGGCGCGATCCTGCATGTTCTCTATGCGGAGAAGGACAAGACGCTGGCGGGCGTCGCCAACTTCCTGTCCGACCCGCGCCGTCCGGTCGAGGCGACCTTGCGCGCCATGATGGAAACGCCGCATCTCGGCGAAGCCGGCATTCACCCCGTCATCGCGTCGTCGGCGCGGGAACTGCTCAACAAGAGCGAGAACGAGCGGTCAGGCGTTCTCAGCACCGCAATGTCCTACCTTGGCCTTTACCGCGATCCCGTGGTGGCGCGCGTCACGGCCCGCTGCGACTGGCGCATTGCCGATCTGGTCGGCAGCCGCCAGCCGGTTAGCCTCTATCTTGTCGTGCCGCCGTCCGACATTAACCGCACCAAGCCGCTCATTCGCCTGATCCTCAACCAGATCGGCCGCCGGCTGACCGAGGATTTGAACACGTCCGGCAAGCGCCACCGCCTGCTGTTGATGCTCGACGAGTTTCCGGCGCTCGGCAGGCTGGATTTCTTTGAATCCGCGCTCGCCTTCATGGCCGGCTACGGAATGAAATCCTTCCTGATCGCGCAGAGCCTCAACCAGATCGAAAAGGCATACGGCGCGAACAACAGCGTCCTGGACAACTGCCATGTCCGCGTTGCCTTCGCCACGAACGACGAGAGGACCGCCAAGAGGATCAGCGAAGCCCTCGGCACCGCGACGGAGATGCGCGATTCCACCAACTATGCCGGGCATAGGCTGGCCCCGTGGCTGGGGCATTTGATGGTATCACGGCAGGAGACGGCCCGACCGCTGCTCACGCCGGGCGAGGTGATGCAGCTTCCGCCATCCGACGAAATCGTCATGGTCGCCGGAACGCCGCCGATCCGGGCCATCAAGGCGCGCTACTTCGAGGATGCGCGGTTCATGGAACGCATCCTGACCCCGCCCGATCCGGCATCCGGTCCCGCCACGAACCCGTCATCGGATGATTGGTCGAGCCGCGTGGTCGCGGCGACGGGCCATCCTGCGACGGACGCAGTAGATGAGGCCGAGGGCGACCCAGCCAATGCCGGCATCCGCCGCGAGCCGGAATTGCCCGAGCATGAGGAAATCGTCCCGCCACCGCCGTCGCCCGCGCAGGAGTTCGACATTCTGGCCGACGAACCGGACGTTGACGCGGCCAAGGCCCGCGCCATGCGCCAGCGCATGCGGATGGTGGCGCGGCAGGTCGCCATGAACCCCGATGACGGCATTGAGCTTTGAAGGACCGCCCATGACCACAAGAACCCGAATGAACGTCTATTTCGACCCGGAACTGCTCGAACAGGTTGAGATGCTGGCCTTGCGCCGGCAGGTGTCGAAATCCGCCATCGTCGAGGCCGCTGTCGCCTCCTTCCTTTCCGGCGACGCGGGGGATCGGCTGGAGGCGGCCATGTCGCGCCGCCTGGACAGGATCGGGCGCCAGATCGACACGCTCGACGAAGATCTCGCCGTGCTTGGCGAGACGGTCGCGCTGTTCATCCATTTCTGGCTTGCGTCCACGCTGCCGCTGCCGGACAGCGCGCAAGCCTCGGCGCGCGCCAAGGGCGTCGAGCGGTTCGAGGGCTTCATGCAGATGCTTGGTCGGCGGCTGGCGACGGGAGACAGGTTTCTCAAGGAACTGTCGCGCGACGTCGATTCGTCGGGCGACGTTCCTTTGCCGGAGCAGTCCGAGAAGGATGACGACCGTTCCTGAATCCCCGGCCTATCCTATTTTCCGCATATCACCGCATCGCGCCGCACGGACTTAAATACTTGTTGAAGCGGCCGGATTTCGGCCTCTCTTAATCGACCCCGATCCGGGGATCGCCTGTCGCGTCCCCACCGAAAGCCGGGGCCGACATGACCACCAACCATCACAGATCAGAAGCGATCCAGCGCGGCGCGCGCATGTTGCGCACCGCGCTCGGGCCGGCAATCGCGCGCCTGCTCGAAGACCCCGCCGTGGTCGAGGTGATGCTGAATCCCGATGGCCGCCTTTGGGTGGACCGGCTTTCCGAAGGGCTGGCCGACACGGGCGAGCGCCTGTCCGCCGCCGATGGCGAACGCATCGTGCGGCTGGTCGCGCATCATATCGGCGCGGAGGTTCACGCTCGTAGCCCGCGCGTCTCGGCCGAGCTTCCCGAAACCGGCGAGCGGTTCGAGGGCTTGTTACCCCCGGTGGTTTCAGCGCCGGCGTTCGCCATCCGCAAGCCGGCCGTGGCGGTGTTCGGCCTCAACGACTATGTGGCCGCCGGCATCATGACCGCCGATCAGGCGGATATGCTACGCGCCGCTGTCCAGTCCCGCGCCAACATCTTGGTGGCGGGCGGCACCAGCACGGGCAAAACGACGCTGACCAACGCGCTGCTCGCCGAGGTGGCGAAGACGGCGGATCGCGTCGTCATCATCGAGGACACGCGCGAGCTGCAATGCGCGGCGCCCAATCTGGTGGCGATGCGGACGAAGGATGGCGTTGCCAGCCTGTCGGACCTTGTGCGGTCGTCGCTGCGCCTGCGCCCCGACCGCATCCCCATCGGCGAAGTGCGCGGCCCCGAAGCCCTCGACCTTCTGAAAGCCTGGGGAACCGGCCATCCGGGCGGTATCGGCACCATCCACGCCGGTTCGGGCATCGGCGCGCTGCGCCGCCTGGAACAGCTCATTCAAGAGGCTGTCGTCACCGTTCCCCGCGCCCTGATCGCGGAAACCATCGACCTTGTTGCCGTCCTTGCCGGGCGCGGTTCCGCGCGCCGGCTGGCCGAACTCGCCCGCGTCGAAGGGCTGGGGCCGGACGGCGATTATCGCATCACCCAAGCCAACCCCAACACAGGAGAATCTTCATGATCCGCACGATTTCGCGCGGCTATCGCTTCGCCGCGACCGCCGCATCCACCCTTGCCATCAGCCTCATGCTCGCCCCGGCCGCCCATGCGTCGGGTTCGTCGATGCCGTGGGAGCAGCCGCTTCAGCAAATCCTTCAGTCCATCGAGGGGCCGGTCGCCAAGATCGTCGCTGTCATCATCATCATCGCCACCGGCCTCACGCTCGCCTTCGGCGACACCAGCGGCGGCTTCCGTCGCCTCATCCAGATCGTGTTCGGCCTCAGCATCGCGTTCGCCGCGTCGAGCTTCTTTTTGTCGTTCTTCTCGTTCGGCGGCGGGGCGCTCATCTGATGGCGGGCGGCCTCGAACAACTGGACGCGGTGCCGGGCTTCACGGTCCCGGTCCACCGGGCGCTGACCGAACATATCCTGCTCGGCGGCGCACCGCGCTCCATCGCGATTCTGAACGGAACGCTGGCCGGGGCCGTGGGCCTCGGCCTGCGCCTCTGGCTGGTCGGCATCGCCCTATGGGCCATCGGGCATTTCGCGGCCGTGTGGGCGGCGAAGCGCGATCCCCAATTCGTCGAGGTCGGGCGCAGGCATCTGCGCATCCCGGCTTTTCTGGCGGTGTGAGGGCGCGGCCATGATGAACCTTGCCGAGTATCGCCGCACCGCCGCGCGCCTCTCCGACTATCTGCCCTGGGCCGCATTGGTCGGCTCGGGCGTCGTCTTGAATAAGGACGGCTCATTCCAGAGGAGCGCGAAGTTTCGCGGTCCCGATCTGGATTCCGCCGTCGCGGCCGAACTGGTCGCCGTCGCCGGCCGGATCAACAATGCCGTGCGCCGCCTCGGATCGGGCTGGAGCATCTTCGTCGAGGCGCAGCGCAGCGAAGCCGCGACCTATCCCGACAGCATCTTTCCCGATCCCGCGTCGGCGCTGGTCGATGCAGAGCGCAAAGCCGGTTTCGAGGAAGCGGGCGCGCATTTCGTGTCCGGCTATTTCCTCACCTTCCTTTGGCTGCCCCCCGCCGAGGAAGCCGCACGGGCAGAAAGCTGGCTCTATGAGGGCCGCGAGCAATCCGGGGTAAACCCGCACGAATTGCTGCGCAGCTTCGTGGACCGCACCGACCGCGTTCTGGCGCTGCTCGACGGCTTCATGCCCGAGTGCCGTTGGATGGATGACGGTGCGACGCTGACCTATCTCCATTCGACGGTTTCCACGAACCGGCATCGCGTCCGCGTTCCCGAAGTGCCGATGTATCTGGACGCGCTGCTGGCCGACCAGCCGTTGACCGGCGGGCTGGAGCCGCGCCTTGGTAATGCACACCTGCGCGTCCTGACCATCGTGGGATTCCCCACCGCGACGACGCCGGGCCTCCTGGACGAGATGAACCGGCTGGCCTTCCCCTACAGGTGGAACACCCGCGCGATCCTGCTCGACAAGACCGACGCCACGCGGCTGCTGACCCGCATCCGCCGCCAGTGGTTTGCCAAGCGGAAGTCCGTCGCCGCGATTCTGAAAGAGGTGATGACCAACGAGGCGTCCGCGCTTGTGGACACCGACGCGGCCAACAAGGCGCTCGACGCCGACATGGCCTTGCAGGAACTCGGCGCGGACATAGCGGGCATGGCCTACGTCACCGCCACGGTGACGGTATGGGACGACGATCCCCGCCTTGCCGATGAGAAGTTGCGCCTGGTCGAGAAGATCGTTCAGGGCCGCGACTTCACCGCCATGGCCGAAACGGTCAACGCGGTTGACGCATGGCTCGGCAGCCTGCCGGGACATGCCTACGCGAACGTGCGGCAGCCGCCCATCAGCACATTGAATCTCGCCCACATGATCCCGCTTTCGGCGGTGTGGGCGGGGCCGGAACGGGACGAGCATTTCGGCGACGCTCCATTGCTATACGCCAGGACCGAAGGCTCAACCCCGTTCCGGCTAAGTCTCCATGTCGGCGACGTAGGCCACACCCTTGTCGTCGGCCCCACAGGGGCGGGCAAGAGCGTGTTGCTCGCCCTCATGGCGCTCCAGTTCCGCCGCTACCAACGCAGCCAGGTCTTCGCCTTCGATTTCGGCGGCAGCATCCGCGCCGCCGCGCTCGCCATGCGGGGAGACTGGCATGATTTGGGCGGCGGGCTGACCGAGGGTTCGGACACTTCCGTATCGCTCCAGCCGCTCGCCCGCATCCATGACACCTATGAACGCGCCTGGGCTGGCGACTGGATCGCCGCCATCCTCATGCGCGAGGGCATGACGATCACGCCCGAGGTGAAGGAGCATATCTGGACTGCGTTGACCTCGCTGGCGTCCGCGCCGGTCGAGGAACGCACCATCACCGGCCTCGCGGTCCTGCTGCAAAGCAACGACCTCAAACAAGCCCTTCGGCCTTATTGCGTCGGCGGCGCCTATGGCCGGTTGCTCGACGCCGAGACGGAACATCTCGGCGCAGCGGATGTGCAGGCGTTCGAGATCGAGGGCCTTGTCGGGACCGGCGCGGCCCCGGCGGTGCTGGCCTATTTGTTCCATCGCATCGGCGACCGGCTCGACGGGCGGCCCACGCTGCTCATCATAGATGAGGGCTGGCTTGCGCTCGACGACGAGGGGTTCGCCGGCCAGCTCCGCGAATGGCTGAAAACGCTGCGCAAGAAGAACGCCAGCGTCATCTTCGCCACGCAAAGCCTGTCCGACATCGACGGCAGCAACATCGCACCCGCGATCATCGAAAGCTGCCCAACGCGGCTCTTGCTGCCGAACGAGCGCGCCATCGAGCCGCAGATTACCGCGATCTACAGGCGGTTCGGCCTCAATGACAGGCAGATCGAGCTTGTCGCCCGCGCGACGCCGAAACGCGAATACTACTGCCAGTCGCGGCGCGGCAATCGCCTGTTCGAGCTTGGCCTGTCCGAAGTCGGCCTCGCGCTCTGCGCCGCATCCGCCAAATCCGACCAGACGCTCATTGCGCAGATCGTCGCCGAACACGGCCGCGACGGTTTCCTCGCCGCATGGCTGCGCGAGCGCGGCGTCGATTGGGCGGCCGACCTGATCCCGAACCTCACCAATCTCATCCCCCAGCCTGAACAGGAGACGACACTATGATTATCCGTTTCTCGACCCCTCGCGCCGCGCTGGTCGCGGCGGCGGTTCTCGCCATGCCGGTCGCGCTTTCGCCCATGCTGGCAAGTCCGGCCCATGCACAATTCGGCTTCGGCCGGATTGTCTATGACCCGAGCAACTACGCGCAAAACCTGCTCACCGCCGCGCGGACGCTGGAGCAGATCAATAACCAGATCACCAGCCTCCAGAATGAAGCGCAGATGCTCATCAACCAGGCGCGCAATCTGGCGAGCCTGCCGCATAGCTCGCTCCAGCAGCTCCAGCAGAACGTCAGTCGCACCCAGCAGCTTCTCGGGCAGGCGCAGAACATCGCCTTCGAGGTCGGCCAGATCGACCAGGCGTTCCAGCAGCAATATGGCAATGTCTCGCTTTCGACGACCGATGCCCAGCTTGTCGCCGATGCGCGCAGCCGGTGGGAAAACACGGTCGGCGGCTTGCAGGACGCCATGCGCGTTCAGGCGGGCGCAGTCGGCAATATCGACAGCAACCGCGCCGAGATGGCCGCGCTGGTCGGCCAGAGCCAGGGCGCGACCGGGGCGCTGCAAGCGACGCAGGCGGGCAACCAACTCCTCGCCCTCCAATCGCAGCAGCTTTCCGACCTGATCGCGGTCATCTCCGCGAACGGCCGCGCCGATGCGCTGACCGAGGCGGAGCGCGCAGCCGCCGCCGAACAGGGCCGCGAGCAGCGCCGCCGCTTCCTCACGCCGGGAAGCGGATACCAGCCGGGCAACGCGCAGATGTTCAACAACGGCAACAACTGACCGGGAGGCTCGCCATGGACGGCAAGATGCTGGCCCGCCTCGGGGCCGTGGTGTTCGTCGCCATCGCCGTCACGGCGACCGCAATAGACATGGCGCGGAAGGACGAACCTTCCGCGCCGCCCCCGGCCTCGGCCTTCCAGCCCCCGGCCGATCCCCTGCGCGAAACCCTGCGCCGCTGCCAGCAGCTCGGCGAGGCTGCCGCCAGCGATGCCGGCTGCCTCGCCGCATGGGCCGAATCCCGCGACCGCTTCCTCGGCCGTGATCGCAGCGAGGCGCGCTGACCATGGGCAACACGGGCGTCATCGACAATTTCCTCGGCGTATTCACCTCCTACATCGACAGCGGGTTCGGCCTGCTCGGCGGCGAGGTCGCCTTCATCGCCACGACGCTGATCGTCATCGACGTGACGCTCGCCGCGCTCTTTTGGGCATGGGGCGCGGATGACGATATTATTGCGCGGCTGGTCAAGAAAACCCTGTTCGTGGGCGTCTTCGCCTACATCATTTCCAACTGGAACAACCTCGCTCGCATCGTCTTCGAGAGCTTTGCCGGCCTCGGCCTCATGGCGTCGGGCACCGGCTTTTCCGTCACCGATCTGATGCGGCCGGGCCGCGTGGCGCAGACCGGCCTCGACGCCGGCCGCCCGCTGCTCGATTCCATTTCCGACCTGATGGGCTGGATCGCCTTTTTCGAGAACTTCATCCAGATCGCGTGCCTGCTGTTCGCATGGGCGCTGGTCGTGCTGGCCTTCTTCATCCTCGCCATCCAGCTTTTCGTGACTTTGCTGGAGTTCAAGCTGACGACGCTTGCCGGCTTTGTGCTGATCCCCTTCGGCCTGTTCGGCAAGACCGCTTTCATGGCCGAGAAGGTCTTAGGCAACGTGGTGTCGTCCGGCATCAAAGTGCTGGTCCTCGCTGTCATCATCGGTATCGGCTCGACCTTGTTCGGCCAGTTCACGGCCGGTTTCGGCGGGGCAACCCCAACCATCGACGACGCAATGGCAATCGTGCTGGCAGCCCTGTCGCTGCTCGGCCTCGGCATCTTCGGTCCCGGCATCGCCAACGGCATCGTATCGGGCGGCCCGCAGCTTGGCGCGGGCGCCGCCGTGGGAACCGGGCTTGCGGTCGCAGGTGCAGCCGTCGCCGCTGGCGGCGGGGCCATGCTCGCCGCCAAAGGTGGTGCCGCTGCCCTGTCCGGCGGGGCCGCGGCCGTCCGCGGCGGCGCGGCCACCGCGGGCGCGGCGACCGCCGCCTATAGCGTCGGATCGCTCGGCCAGTCCGGCGCGGCAGGCGTCGCCTCCGGCCTCGGCGGCGTCGCGCGTGCCGCAGGATCGGCGGCTATCTCGCCGCTCAAACGCGCCGCTGCGCGCGCCAGCGAATCCGTCAAATCCAGCTTCTCCGCTGGCGCGAAAGCCGGATTCGGCGCGTCGGGCGGCAGCTCGACCATGGGCACGGTCGGCGGCGCGAGCGCCGATCCCGCCGCAGCAGCATCCGGCCCGGCCGGCAGCCCGCCCGCATGGGCGCAACGGATGCGGCGCTCGCAGGCCATGAACCACGGCACGACCATGGCCGCCCATGCGGTGCGCTCCGGCGACAGCCACGGCTCCGGTTCCTCCATCAACCTTTCCGAAAGCGACCGCTCATGAGCATCTTCAAACGACCCACAACCCATTACGGCAAGACGCCGGAACCTGAGACGCCCTATCAGAAGGCCGCGCAGGCGTGGGACGAACGCATCGGCTCGGCCCGCGTTCAGGCTAAGAACTGGCGCTATATGGCGTTCGGCTCGCTGATCCTGTCAGCCGGATTCGCGTCCGCGCTGGTTTGGCAGTCGGCGCGCGGGACCGTGGTGCCGTGGGTGGTGCAGGTCGATGATCTTGGACAGGCGCAGACCATCGCGCCGGCCGCCGCCGACTATCGCCCGACCGACCCGCAGATCGCTTTCCATCTCGGCCGCTTTATCGAGCAGGTCCGCGCGATCCCGGCCGACGCGATCATTGTCCGCCAGAACTGGCTTCGCGCCTATGAATGGACCACGGATCGCGGCGCGGCGGCATTGAACGATTACGCCCGCGCCAATGACCCGTTTAGCAAGGTCGGCCGGCAACAGGTCGCCGTCGAGCTCTCGAGTGTCATCCGGGCGTCCCCCAACAGCTTTCGCGTGGGGTGGGTGGAGCGGCACTATGAAAATGGCCAGCTCTCCACCACGGAGCGATGGACGGCCATCCTCACCATCGTCATCCAGCCGCCGCGCGACGCCGAACGCCTGCGCGCCAATCCGCTTGGAATATATGTCAATGCAATTTCATGGTCGCGGGAGATGAGCCAATGAGGACGATCACCCGCACCCCGACAATCGCGGCCGTGCTGCTTTCGGCCACCATGCTCGCAGGCTGCGCCACCAACCGGACGCCGCAATTCAGCTACGACGCCAGCGTGCCGCTGCTGCCGACCGTGCAGGCGGCGGCAATCGACAACACGCCCCGGCCGCTGCATGTGCCCCCGGCATGGACCGTGGCGCGCGGCGGCACCGCCGCAGGCACGCCGACCGGCCGCGTCGAGAACGCCAACGCCGCCGCCCGCGTCGAGCCGCGCCGGGAAGGCTACTACAACGCCATCCAGATTTATCCGTGGTCGGAAGGTGCGCTCTATCAGGTCTATGCCGCAGTCGGGCAGATCACGACGATCGCGCTGGAGCCGGGCGAAAGCCTGACAGGCGCGGGGCCGATTGCGGCGGGCGATACCGCCCGCTGGATCATCGGAGACACCGAGAGCGGCAGCGGTGCAAATCGCCGTGTCCATATCCTCGTGAAGCCGACACGGCCGGACATTTCCACCAACCTTGTCGTCACCACCGACCGGCGCACCTACATGCTCGAGCTGCGCGCGCGGGAATCGCTCTACATGCCGGCCGTGGCATGGGCCTATCCAGCAACGCCGGGCCAGCGCCAGACCGTTCCGGCCGCGCCGATCATCCCGGCCGAGGCGGCGCGGAACTATCGCTATGGGTTGCAAGTGCAGGGCGACAGCCCGCCGTGGCGGCCGGTTTCGGTGTTCGACGATGGACGCCGCGTCTATGTCGTCTTTCCGGCCGGGATCGTGCAGGGCGAGATGCCGCCGATCTTCGTGCTTGGCGCGAACGGCGAGCCGCAAATCGTCAATTCCCGCATCCACCAGAACGTCCTGATCGTGGACCGCCTGTTCGGCGCGGCCGAGCTGCGCCTTGGCAGCGGCAACCGCCAGCAGGTCGTCAGGATCGTCCGCACCAACCCGACGCAGGCCGCAGCAGAACCAGCCAGCACGACCACGGGAGGATCGTCCTCATGAGCGATACCGATACCGCAGCCCCCATGCGCCTGCGCGCCGAGGCGCCGCGCGTCACCCGCCTGTCCCGCAAGATGCTGGCAGGCGTCGGCGCTGTCACCTTGCTCGGCATCGGCGGCGCACTGATATACGCGCTCCAGACCCGCGACGCAGGACCGGGCGGCGAAGAACTCTTTTCGACCGAGAACCGCCCCACGGCCGACGGCTTGTCCGGCCTGCCGAGCGACTATAGCGGGCCTGTGCTCGGCCCCGCGCTGCCCGGAGATTTGGGCCGCCCCATTCTCGACGCGCAGAACCGGGGACAACCAGTCGTGCCGCCCGTCATGGCGACGCCCGCCGTCGATCCAGAGGAAGAACGTCGCCGCGCCGAGGAAGAAGCCGCGCGCTTGAGCAATGTGTTCTTCCAGTCCGGCCCGCGCACGGGTGCGCCGGCAGGAACGGCCATGCCCGGCCTTGCCGGGCTTGGCCTTGGTGGACAGCCCGCGACGCAGGACCGGCACGCCGCGTTCCTCAATGGACCCGTGGACCGGCAGACCGTCGCGCCGGATCGTGTCGCGCCGCCGGCATCGCCCTACATCCTTCAGGCCGGGGCCGTGATCCCGGCCGCGTTGATAACGGGCATCCGTTCCGACCTTCCGGGCCAGATCACGGCTCAAGTGACCGAGAACGTCTATGACAGCCCGACCGGCAGCCTGCTCCTGATCCCGCAGGGAACGCGCATCATCGGCCAGTATGATGACGGCGTGACCTTCGGCCAGCGCCGCGTGTTGCTGGTCTGGAATCGCCTGATCCTGCCGGGCGGCCGTTCCATCGTTCTGGAGCGCCTGCCGGGCGCGGACGCCAGCGGCTACGCCGGGCTTGAGGATGGCTTCGATTATCATTGGTGGGATCTGATGAAGGCCGCAGGGCTATCCACGCTGCTCACAGTCGGCACGGAGCTGGCGACGAGCGACGAGGACCGGCTTATCCGGGCTATCCGCGACGGCGCGCAGGATACCGTCAATCAGGCGGGCCAGCAGATCGTCCAACGCCAGTTGCAGGTTGCGCCGACGCTGACCATCCGGCCGGGCTTCCCGGTCAGGATCATCGTCACCCGCGACCTTGTGTTCGAGCCGGCAGGAGGTTGACCATGACCAAGCTGAAACTCGGCCCGCTGCCCGACGACAAGCCGGTGAAGGTCACGCTGGAGCTGCCCGCGCCGCTTCACCGCGATCTGACCGCCTACGCCGAGGTGCTGGCCCGTGAAACCGGCCAGCCCGTCGCCGATCCCGTCAAGCTCATCGTGCCCATGCTGGAGCGGTTCATCGCCACGGATCGCGGTTTCGCCAAGGCTCGGCGTGTCCAACAGCACGCCAAGACAGCTTAAGAATGATATGTGATGATGACGTTTGCTCGGTGTGCCGGGCCAGCAAACAGTTAAGTTGATCGAGGGGCCAGTTGCCAAGATTTCCTGGCGGTCGGGCCGCGAAGCGCGCTCCGCTCTTTGTCAAGGTCGGGCGCTGGCAACTGTGTATCCCAGGTCATCTCCCGGTGTGAGTCGACCTTGGTTGTCCAGAACCAGAATGACACCGGCGCGCTGCAAGCGACCCAGGTCGGCAACCAGCTTCTCGCTACGCAAAGCCAGCAGCTTTCCGACCTGATCTCGCTCATGTCGGGCAATGGCTGAACTGCCCGTCGTATTTGGCATTTCGCGATCGGGGGTTCCGCCACAAAAGCATTGACCGTACTGGAAGTTGTAGAGACACTCGTGGTTGTTTCCGGGGGGCAGATGATGCGTTTAGTTGGTCTTACAGTTGAGAATTTTCGTTGTTACTCAGCACCTGTCACGGTGCGCTTTGGTAACTTGACCGCGCTCGTTGGTAGAAATGACGTAGGTAAATCTACCCTCATGGACGCGCTGGCGATCTTCTTTGAGACTGCTTCGCCTGATAAGGACGACGCCTGCAAGGCAGGTGATCCGAAACAGATGCGCATAACATGCGAATTCGATCAGCTTCCTGAACAGCTGGTAGTGGATGCTGAATTTCCTACCACGCTCTCTGGTGAGTATCTTCTGAGTACGAATGGAACGCTCGTCATTCGGAAGACCTACAATGGAAGTCTAGGGACGCCGAAGATTACTGCGATTGAAGCCTTAGCGGACCATCCGACGGCAGCGGGGTATAGCGACCTTCTCACTCTCAAAAAGGCCGAACTTGCCAAGCGGGCGGCCGATCAAGGTGTAAATTTGGATGGCGTGGACAAGAGGGCGAACGCTCTCGTGCGAGCGGCGATCTGGCAGAGCTGTGGCGACCTCAAACTAGCAACGGCCGCGGTGTCGCTAGATGCAGAGGGAAGCAAACAGGTCTGGGCCGAGTTACAGCAATACCTGCCGACATTTGCGCTATTTAAGTCAGACCGAGCTAGTACGGATCAGGATGCGGAAGCTCAAGACCCTCTGAAGGCCGCAATCAGAGAGGCGATCAAGGCCGTCGAACCGAAGTTGCAAGAAGTTCGAGATTATGTTGAAAATGAGGTGAAAAAAATTGCCGCTGCGACTGTAGATAAATTGCGGGAAATGGATGCATCCGTTGCTGAAACCCTAAACCCAGTCATAGCGACTAAAAAATGGGATACGTTGTTTTCTACGAGTATTACGGGTGATGAGGGTATTCCTCTCAATAAACGTGGGAGCGGCGTGAAGCGCCTCGTCCTTCTCAATTTTTTTCGTGCGAAAGCTGAGAAGTCCGCAGCGGAAAAAAGCTCATCCTCGGTGATCTATGCCATCGAGGAACCCGAAACCAGCCAGCATCCTAGAAACCAACGCCTGTTATTGAACGCTCTTCGAGAACTCTCAGATGGGGACGGCAAGCAAGTCATAGTCACCACGCATACTCCCATGTTGGCTCGTTATCTGGACGAGACTGATCTTCGCTTCATCCAGCGGGGAGAAGATGGAATTCGTTTGATCAGCGAAGGTAGCGAAGCGACCTCGGCTGAGATTGCAAAATCGCTTGGAGTGCTTCCTGACCACAATGTGAAGATCTTCATCGGTGTCGAAGGTCCGCATGATATTTCATTTCTCAAAGGTGTGTCGCGGGTACTCATCGCCGCAGGCGAAGATGTGCCCGACCTCGAACAGCTCGAATTAGATGGTGAACTCATCTTCGTGCCCCTCGGGGGCAGTAATTTAGCTTTATGGGCTTCACGGCTGGCTCCGTTCAACAGACCAGAGTTTCACATTTGTGATCGTGACAATCCACCGCCAGGTCAACCAAAGTATGTGGATCATATGAATGCGATTAACGCCCGTGCCGGATGTCGTGCTGTGGCAACCCAAAAACGTGAGTTGGAGAGTTACCTACACCATGAGGCTATTTGTGAAGCCTACGCCCTGAACCAAATAAACATCGCCTTTGGGGTGCCCTTTGGCGATTTCGATGATGTCCCCCAAATTGTGGCGCAGGCGGTCCACGCGGTTAATGGTGCTGACCCTTGGGGCAACCTTGACGAGGAGAAGCGTCGGAAGAAGGAGAGCGCAGCGAAGCGCTATCTCAACAACACGGCGATATCTCGGATGACCGTCGATAGGCTCGCCGTAGCAGACCCTCAGAATGAGATCAGAGGTTGGCTTGCTACGATTTCACAAATGATGGTCGCGGGTGCTGCGTAATCATTCTAGCTAGCGACGGGTTGCCTCGGGCGAAAATCATATGCCACTGTCTATAAATCCTTCTCCAACTACGGAATGTAATTTTTCGGAATGGATAATTGGCAAAAAAAATCGTGCCAAGCTGATCGAAATTATCGCCTATCTCTATTTGCGACAGGAGGAAAACGCTCAGCGAGTGATCAATGCTTTGGAACCGCGACGGCGCGTTTCAAAAGGCAGGGTCGCTCAGAATGTCGTGAGGAAGCTGACGGCTCCGCGTGCTGAAGACGTTGAGCTTTTCCGGTCGGGAACCGACGAACAGAAGGAGGCGGCAAGAAAGCGGATAAGGACGTCCGTTATTCACCGGGACGGACTGTTATTCCAGCATATCTCCTGGGTTGCGGCTCGGCTAGCTCTTCCGAACGGCTATATGACATCGCCTCATGTCCGACAGGCAGACAAGGGATTCGACGGCTTTATAATCGAACTGGAAGATGGTGGGCGCGAGATCAAGCGCATTGTGCTTTGTGAGGACAAGGCTTCGAAATCGCCGCGCAGCCTTATAAGCTCCAGCGTATGGCCTGAGATCGGAACTATTCTGTGCGGTGATCGCGATGATGAAATTCTCGCCGACCTCGTAACCTTGCTGAAGAGTGTCCCTGACATCGATGCTGAGGCAGCGGTCGACGAAATGTTTTGGGAAGGTGCTCGCGAGTTCAGAGTTGCCGTGGCCACCGGCGAAGATCAGCGCAAGGCCGGAAATTTTCTGCATATCATAGCTGGGTTTGAAGCGGTCGCTGGTGGTGAGCTCGAAAGTCGCACGGCCGGAGTGCTGGCTTTCGAGGACGTGCGCAAAGGGTTGGCTCTTCTCGCCGGCGAGGTGGCGGCTAAAATCCAGGAGATCGCCGGTGTTTGATCCAAGTTCTCGCGCTCTTCTACGAGAGGCTCCTGATCTACCGGGTCTCGATCCTGAAACGCTGGATGAGTTGTTGACGGTGGCCCACATTGAGTTGGCGACAGTTCGCCTTCTGTCCCGTGAAGGTGAATCTGAGCCTGCAAGCGGAGTGATCGACCGGGTAAGGCGTCTTGCTTCGACTTTTGAAGCCTATGTTGCACTCAATCTTCGACCGGAGCAGACGCGTGCCGCAGCTTTCGTCGCAGCTAGTGCTCATCAGATCTTGAGCCGCGTTCGTGAAACTGCATTGGATCGTCCAACCGTTATTTCGAGTGATGCTATTGGATCATCAATCTCCGCAACGCTACTGTTCCTGATTGCTGATCGGGCGGCGGACGCAGCGGAAGTGGCGGGGCAGCTCCGGGCCAGGGGCGAACGGCGGGCGGTTAGACGGTCTCTGATCCTGAGCCTTCGGGAATTGGCAACTGGCAATCTCACGACGCTGATAGAGCGTGACCTCGGCGAAGACTCCATCGCGACGGGAGATAGCCGAGAAGTAGCCACTGACCTTCTTCTAAGGGAATGTGCCTACGTGGTTCAGGGACTTGGACAGGAGGCGCGCGGGAGCGCTGTGTCCGACCCTGATATCCGCTCAAGGCTCAAGCGTGTTATCCGCTTGTCCGAGGCCTCAGCGGTGGAGATCAACGTAGCGCTGGAAGGAACCGTGCACCACCAGTTTGCCGGTCCACATCATCTGGCCACACTGTTGAGTCGGCTTGTTGATGGAATGCAGGCCGCGATGCTGGTTCGACTCCCAACACCATCTGGAGCGCAAGCTAAGGCATGGGCCGACTGGCTCCTGTCTCAGACGCAATCGCGCCCATTTCTATGGATCAATCATCTGAAAGCTGTCAGGACGGGATACCTGAACCGTGGCAGGTCCATGGTGATGACATCGCCCACTGGTTCGGGGAAGACCACGCTATCCGTCCTGAAAATCGCAGCAACCCTATGCGCGGGCGAGAGCGTCGTCTACCTGGCTCCTACTCACGCTCTCGTAGATCAGGTAGAGACCGATCTCTCTGCACAAATCGGAGGCCTAGAGGCGGTCAGCGTCGTTGAAGACGTTGCGCTCGAAGAGCTTGGGGACAAGCTGCCACCATTCTCCGTCATGACACCCGAGCGTTGCCTTGCCCTCCTTGGTTTCGCGCCTGAGCTTTTCGACAAGGTCGGCCTCCTCGTCTTCGATGAGTTCCATCTCATTAGTGCCGACGATCCGGCTACGTCATCGAAAATCAGCGCACGCGCCATTGATGCGATGTTAGCGCTCCTGACGTTTCTCCGCCATCGCAAGGAAGCAGACCTGCTGCTGCTGTCTGCTATGGTCGCCAACGGCGCCGAAATCGCTCGTTGGCTGCGGGCCGTGACGGGAAGGGAGGTCGAAGCGTTTGACGATCCTTGGAAGCCAACACGGCAACTTCGCTCTTGCGTCATCTATGATCGCTCTGACGTGCTTCAGGCTGTGCAAGCGGCATCGAAGGCGAAGACCCAGTCCGCGCGGAGTCGGGTCCCCGCACAGCCTCTTGGACTCTTTTCGTTGATTTCTGGATGGCACCCCAAAAGGTCGGAGAAGCTGGTCGTGCAGGCGCTCACGGATCAACGGCCGCCGCTCGTGAAAAATGCCAAGGGGAAATTGACATCGAACAGGAACGAAGTCGCTGCGCGGATCGCGGCCGACTATGCGGCCGTAGGAAAGCGCGTGATCGTCTTCTGCAACGATACTAAAGCATGCGGGAGCGTTGCGGATCAGATCAATGGACTACTGGCCCCGGCCACCATCGCTCTGGATGAGACGCAGGAGGAAATGCGCAAGTCAGTTCTCAGGGATGTGGGAGCGGCCGAAGCCACATTCGATCCCATGGGGTGCAGAGCAGCGGTGCATCATGGTGATCTGCTGCCATTGGAGCGGCGGTTGACGGAAAGCGTTTTTCGGGTTCGCAGGGATTCTGAGAGTGAGGATCTGGGCCTTGATGTGGTTGCCGCGACATCCACAATTGCGCAAGGGTTGAATCTGCCGTGCGATGTCGTGATTCTTGCAGGAACCGACAGGAGCGCGGTTGATGACCCAAGCGGCAACCCCCGCACGGACTTGCGCCCTCACGAGATACTTAATGCGCTCGGGAGGGCTGGACGCGCGGCGTATGCTGCAACCGGTCTGGCAATCGTTGTTCCCGCAAAACCCATCGGTGTGGAAAGAGGGAGCCTCTCTCTTCCGTCCGAAGGAATTCTGAAGACCGTTTTCTCCGAGCAGGATGCCTGTGAGGAGGTTTATGATCCGATAGAGTTGCTTCTTGATCGGATCGAGGTATCCGCTAACCCTGATCCAAAAGTGCAGTCGATAATCCGGCGTTTGTCTGCTGTCACCACAGCAGGAGAGAGCGGCTTCGACGATATCGTTCGCCGTTCGCTGGGGTTTTTCCGGCGTAGGGAAGCTAATGCTTTGGGGGCGGACAAATGGCTCGAACGTCGCCGAACCGCGCTCAGGGCTGCCGAGGAACAACTGGAAGATCCGCCCGTTCTTGATTGGCAACGGGAAATTGCTGTCCGCAATGGTGTTCCGCCAAGACTGATCGAAAGATTGGTCGAGGCGTTTGATCATGCGCCAGTTGAAAAGACGGCTACCGAGGACTGGATCAACTGGCTGCTGGATATTGTGGCCGAACATCCTTTGGATTTGACGATCTTCGTCAGGGAAACAGCTCTTGAGTCCGTTTTCGGCCGCGCCTACACGAATACAACAAAACCTAAGGCCACCGCTAAGCGGATATTGGGAGCGCTCAAGACGTTGGTTTCAATGTGGTGCGCAGGACGCACGCTGGTCGAGATCGAGGCTTGGCTTCTCGCGTTCATTCGGAAGCACGAAGGAGAGGTCAAACAGCGAGCAAACCAATCCTCAACAGCACAACGGGCTCGCCGCTTCGCCATACGCATCGCCCCTGATCTCGGCTTTCTGTGTGGCGTGCTTGGGCAGATCGCCGCTTACAAGACCGCTGAAGAGGGCGGGGTTTCACTTCCCGTGGTTGACATGTTGCCACAGATGGTACGAGCTGGGGATCATGATCGTCATCATACGGCCTTAAGACAAATGACAACAAACGCCTCGCGGGTTGAGACTTTTGGAGCGTATGTTTCATTGCGTGGGTCATTCAAGGCGGGTGCATCCGCAGAAATGGATGTTGTACGAGACGAGGTTACTACGGCAATGTTGCTCCAGTCATTCACGGATTTGGACGACGAGGAATAGGCCTCAAAACAATCCAAGCGCCGATTGCTCCATTTCAGACAGTGACTTGTAGTGAATGTTGGTATCGGTAGTTGCACGCCCCCGCAACCAACGATAATTGCGAAACCTCCGTAGCATAATGCGCGGAGGTTTTTGCGTTTCTACGCCCGGGCTGCGGAGGCTTTTTGCCGTCCGGGCGGCGGCTTCCGCGAGCTGCCCGATTGCGCCAGCAGGTTGTCCAGCGCCTCGGCTTCCGACAGGAAATCAGGATCCTTCTTTCCCGCGGCGAAGCCCAGGATGGCGCCGAGATCGCCGCGCAGCACGATGGCCAGTTCGCCCTCCTCCGGCACCAGCGTCACCTGGTCGACCAGCGAGCGCAGGATGTCCGCCGCCTGCGCGCGGCTGTCCTCGTGCCGCAGGTTCTCGGAAAGCGCGGCGATCCGTTGGGCATAGAGCGCCGCCATGTTCGGGTGCAGCAGGGGTGGTGGCTCGTTCGCATTGGCCAGCTTCTCCGTCAGCTCGGCCTTGCGGGTTTCCAGCTGCGCAGTCTTGTCCTTCCGCATTGTGATCCGCGACGCATCGGCAGTTGTTGACCTGCGGAGTCGGCAATGGCCCATTCTGTTTCTGGCTCCTCTATCCCTGGATCTCAATGCACAGATCATAACCTAATGAGACCATTGGCACTTTCTCCGATGCGCGGGAAGCTTACCGATAGCCAGATAAGCTTCAGATAGAGGTTTGTGAGAAGCTGCGGCACCAGTCTCTCGCGCGTCAATCAGCTCAAGGGTCTGCAAAAGCTTCTCGGCAACTTCCATGTCGCCGTCGGAACAGGCACGTTTGATCAGGTGCAGGATTTCGTGGGCGAGGATCATAGCTACTGATCCTTGGCGCCATAGCTGTTTCTTTTTCCCTGTGCCGAAACAACGGGCCCGAGGTGCTCGAACTTGTTACCCGTCGCTCTAGAACGACGGCGAGCCTTGGGTATCCTGTCCGAATTACCATCTGCCGAGAGTTCGTCGATGATCGGACAGTCCGGTCGGGCATTACCCCGACAGTTTTCGGCAAGATGCTTGAGCGTCATGCTCATCTCCCGGAGTTCGCATGCCTTCCGCTCAAGCTCTTCGACATGCTCAAGTGCAACACGCTTGACGTCAGCGCTTGCACGGCTTCGATCTCGCCACAGGGCGAGCAATTCGGTCATTTTTTCGACCGAGAAGCCGAGATCGCGCGCACGCCTGATGAAGCGCAATGTATGCACATCCTTTTCGGAGTAGTCGCGGTAGCCGCTATCTGTTCGGGATGCCTCCGGGATCAAACCAATCGATTCGTAGTAGCGGATCATCTTGGCCGAAACGCCCGATGCCGCCGCAGCCTTGCCGATATTCATCATCCTGTCCTTTCTGGAGGGTTTATGTGGTCGTTTCTTCGGGCGTAAAAAACACGTCCGCATGCATGTCCTCGCTCCGCAGACCCAGTTCGCGAAACATGACGCCGGCAGCGTCAATCATGGCGGGGGGTCCCGCCATATATGCCTTCCAGCCATCGAGATCCTGAATGTCACTCATGATCGCATCCGTTACCAGGCCGGTTCGGAAGTGATCGGATCGGCTCATCTCCGAGAGCACGGGAATGAACTGGAGATTGTCGTAGGTGCTCGCCAGAAGACTGAAATGTTCGACCAGATACAGATCGCGCTCCGTCCGCGCCCCAAAATAGAGATGGATCGGCTGACGCTGGCCGTTGGCCAGCGCCATTTCGACGATCGACTTGATCGGAGCCAGGCCCGACCCGCCGGCGACCGCCAGAATTGGACCGGTATGCTGTTCGCGCAAGAATGAATTGCCGAGCGGCCCGCGAACCGAAACCTCGTCACCAACTTTGAGCGACGTGGCGACGTGTTCGCTCGTGGCTCCACCGGGCACATGCCTGATATGGAATTCGAGATAGGATCGGCCGGGCTGGTTCGCCATCGAATAGTCGCGCGCCGGCACACCGGCAAACGTTACTTGCGCGTACTGGCCGGCCTTGAACGCGATGGTCTCGCCCGATTCAATCTCCAGCCTGATCTGGCGGATGTCGTGGGTTGCGTCATCGATGGCGACAACGCGGGTCCGATAGGTGCGAACGGGAAGATCAAGCTTTTCCTCATCCTCGTCTAGCCACACGACCGTACAGTCCGTGAGCGGCTGCGCTCGACACGCTAGGATCAAGCCCTGGTTTCGCTCTTCATCCGTCAGGGAAAACCGCGTGTGCGGCAGGAGGTCAACCTCGCCGCTGAGCAGTCGGGACTTACATGAGCCGCAGCGGCCCGAGCGGCATCCATGAGGATATGCGATCCCTTCCTCCAGCGCCGTCTCGAGAATGGTGCGGCCAGCCGGGACGGTGATGGTGCGCGCTGCTTGCCGAATTTCGATCTGTCTCGCCATGGCAATCTCCCTCAGGCAGTGCCCAATGACAGGGCTTCCGCCAGGCGGGGCTTCTGGTCGGCAAAGGTTCCGTAGAAGACCTGTTCGTTGACGATCGTAATCGGGGCGACACGCACACCGGTGCGCGCCTTCGCCTCTTCGGCTATCTGGGGATCTGACAGATCCCGCTCTTCGTATGGAACGCCCTGGTCTGCGAGCCACCGCTTGACAGCATGGCAGTCGGGGCAGGTTGGCGTTGTGTAAAGCACCACCGATGGGCTCTTCGTATTGGTCATCGTTCATTCCTTTTCTTCAGATCTGGCGAGCCTGCCGGAGCAGGCCCGCATATCTCATTCCGCGGGTGCGAGTTCCGGCCGATGGTGCGGGGCAGCACCGCTCTCCACCTGCGCGGGGGGGCGGAAGGTCTTGAGCCGGAGCGCATTGCCGAGCACGAAGACGCTCGACAGGGCCATGGCGCCGGCGGCGAAGACCGGTGACAGCAGGAGGCCGTAGGCCGGATAGAGCAGCCCGGCGGCAACGGGGACCAGAGCCGCGTTGTAGGCGAAGGCCCAGAACAGGTTCTGCCGAATGTTCCCAATCGTCGCCTTGGACAGTGCGATTGCGTTTGGCACGCCTTGCAGACTCCCCGACATCAGCACCACGTCGGCGGCCTCGATGGCAATGTCCGTTCCGGTGCCGATGGCAAGACCGACATCCGCTTCAGCCAGCGCCGGAGCGTCATTGATGCCGTCGCCGACGAAGGCAACCTTGCCATGCTCAGCCTTGAGGCGACGCACCGCGTCGACCTTGCCGTCCGGCAGGACTTCCGCCACCACCTCGTCGATCCCGAGGCGCTTGGCGATAGCTTCGGCCGTCCGCTTGTTGTCGCCGGTGATCATCGCAACCTTGAGGCCGAGATCGTGCAGCGCTTTAATCGCCGCAGGTGTCGTCTCTTTGATCGGATCGGCCACGGCGATGATCGCCGCGAGTTTGCCCTCAATCGCCGCATAGAGCGGCGACTTGCCCTCATTGCCGAGACGTTCGGCAACCTTGGCGAAGCCTGCCACGTCATGGCCGAGTTCGGTCATGTAGCGGTCTGCGCCGATCTCGACGCGCTTGCCACCGGCCAAGGCCCTGACACCGAAACCCGTCACCGATTCGAAGTTCGACACGGCCGGCAGCGGAATGTCCTCCCCTGCGGCCGCATCCACGATCGCACGGGCAATCGGATGCTCCGACTTCGCCTCGACGGACGCCACTAGACCGAGGACATCCGCCCGGTCGAAACCCATGGCCAGTTCCAGATCGGTGAGTGCCGGCTTGCCTTCGGTCAAAGTGCCCGTCTTGTCGACTGCGACGACCCTTGCGTCCTTGAGCAATTGAAGCGCTTCACCCTTGCGGAAGAGCACGCCCAACTCCGCCCCCCGGCCAGTGCCCACCATGATCGAGGTCGGCGTCGCCAGACCCATGGCGCAGGGGCAGGCGATGATCAGCACGGCGACGGCATTGACCAGCGCGAAAGTGAGCGCGGGCGACGGCCCGAAATAGAGCCAAGAAGCGAAGGTCAGGGCCGCGACGGCGAAGACCGCCGGCACGAACCACATGGTCACCTTGTCGACCAGCGCCTGGATCGGCAGTTTCGATCCTTGCGCTTCCTCGACCATGCGGATGATCTGCGACAGTACGGTGTTGCCGCCGACCGCAGTTGCACGGATGGCGAAGGCGCCCTTCTGGTTGACCGTGCCGCCAACCACCTCGCTGCCCTGCTTCTTGGAGACCGGGATCGGCTCGCCGGTGATCATCGATTCGTCGACATAACTCTCGCCTTCGATGACCTCACCGTCCACCGGGACGCGATCGCCGGGCCGAACCTCGACAATATCGCCGGAAACGACCGAACCGATCGGCAGGTCGACCGTCTTGCCGTCCCTGCGCACACGTGCCGTTTTTGCCTGAAGGCCGACGAGACGCTTGATCGCCTCGGATGTCCGGCCTTTGGCACGCGCTTCGAGCAGCCGCCCGAGCAGGATAAGCGTCACGATCACCGCGGCGGCCTCGAAATAGACGTTTACCGTTCCGGCGGGGAGTAAGCCGGGCGCGAAGGTCGCGACCAGCGAATAGCCGTAAGCGGCCAGCGTGCCAACTGCGACCAGCGAGTTCATGTCAGGGGCGAGCCGCCCAAGTGCCGGAAGCCCCTTGTCGTAAAAGCGAATGCCCGGAACGAACAGGACGATGGTTGTCAATACGAATTGGATGTACCAATTCGTCTGCATGCCGATGGTCGAGGCGATCAGGTCATGCATGCCCGGGATGACGTGTGAGCCCATCTCCAGGATGAAGACCGGCACCGTCAGCACCGCTGCGAGGGTGAAATCTCGGGTCAGTTCGCGGCGTTCTGCTTCCTTCTTCGCGGCGCGATCATCGGTCTCTACTTGGGCGGCCCCGGATCCTGCCGCGATCACCGTGGCGTCATAGCCCGCGTTTTCGATTGCTGCCACCACTACAGCGGCGTCGGCAGTTCCCTGGACCGTGGCCTTCTCGGTTGCGAGATTGACGACGGCGTTAGTGACGCCTGGCACGGCCCGGAGGGCCTTTTCGACACGACCCACGCAGGAGGCGCAGGTCATACCCTCGATCGCCACCTCGAGCGAGGCCGCCGCCGGCGCGGAGAAACTTTCCGGAACCTCATACCCTACATCCTTCACGGCCTTGACGAGCGTGGCTGGATCAACCGGCTTGTTCGTAGTGATGCTCGCTTTTTCCGTTGCCAGATTGACGATCGCATCGGCGACGCCTGGCACGGTCTTGAGGGCTCTTTCGACACGACCCACGCAGGAAGCGCAGGTCATCCCTTCGATGGGGAGTGATATCGTTCCAGACAGGTCTGTTGCTTGAACGGGAGCATTCATAGCCGCCTCCTTTTCTTGTCCTGAATTCCAGCTCGGACAGAAGATGGGGCTTCCAACCATGGGAAGGTCAAGAGATGAGAACGAGAAAAATCGCTATTGACCTTCCCATGGTTGGAAGCCCCACATTTGGCAACGTTAAGGTAAGACAAGGAGATTTCTCATGGAACTCAGAATCGAAGACATGACCTGTGGTGGCTGCGCAAAGTCCGTTAGACAGGCAATCCTGTCGATTGATCCGAACGCGAGGGTCACGACCAATCCCGAGGCGCGCACGGTCGTGGTCGAGACGACTGCTACCCAGGCGGCACTTCAGCAGGTCCTTGATGAAGCCGGTTATCCCGCGACCACAAAAACGCCGGGCACGGCCTTGAGAACCTTATGATCAGAGCAGAGCCATGAACAAACTCACCCCGATTTTTATCGCCGGCGCGCTAGCTGTTGCCGGCGGTCTCGCCTACGCGCAATCGCAGATTGGCGAACAAGAACAAGGAGCAACCATGAAACGCAGTGAACATGCCGGTCACGGCGCAAGCACGCCTTCCGACAATCCTGTCATTCGCGCCTACCAAGATGTCAGCGACAAGATGCACGCCGATATGGCCATAGAGCTCACGGGTGATGCAGACGAGGATTTCATGCGCGGCATGATCCCGCACCACCAGGGTGCGATCGATATGGCGCGCGTCGTGCTCGAACATGGAACGGATCCGGAAGTCCGTAAGCTCGCCGAGGGCGTGATTACTGCCCAGGAAGGCGAAATCGCCATGATGCGCGAATGGCTGGCAAAACGCGGTCAGTGACAACCGGGAGCGGCTCTCAGGAGCCGCCTTCCTCCATGAAAAATGCATACGACATGGTTGGGCGGCGTCGCCGTTGACTGTCAAACGACCGAAAGGAAGACGATCAATGCAAAGGCGTACTTTTCTGGCAAGCCTTGGGGGCCTCGCCGCGGCCGGTCCTGCAATAGCTCAAGAGCACGATATGGGCGGCATGAATGGCCACGGTAATCATGCCGTGCCCCCCACAAACGCCAACCCGGTTTTGCCGGAGGGACATCCGCTCAAGGAACTGCCACGCCTGTCCAATCAGTCGGCTGCGCCGGGCGTATTCAAGGCAAAGCTCGCAGCAGAACCAGGCACCATGCGGTTCGCCGAAGGGCTCGATACGCCGGTGCTTCTCTACAACGGCACCAATCCCGTAATCGAAGCACGTGAGGGTGACAAAGTCGAGATCAGCTTCAAGAACGGAATTCCAGGCGAACCTACGACGATTCACTGGCATGGCATGCCGGTGCCGGCCGACCAGGATGGCAATCCGATGGACCCCGTAGCATCGGGTGGTGACCGTATTTATGCGTTTGATCTGCCGGAAGGCAGTGCGGCACCTTACTGGTTCCATCCCCATCCTCATGGTTTGACCGCCGAGCAGGTTTACCGCGGGCTCGCTGGTGTCTTTCTGGTCAAGCCAAAGGACGATCCCATCCCGTCGGAATATGGCGACACGATCCTCATGCTCACCGATCTCAGGATCGCCGCCGACGGGACAATGCCAGAAAGCACGATGGCTGATCTGATGAACGGTCGCGTTGGCGATCATGTGCTCGTTAATGGGCAGAAGAACCCGACGATGGCTGTTGCAGTTGGAGAGAAGCGTCGCTTGCGCCTTTTTAACGCGACGAATGCGCGATTCCTACGGCTCAAGTTCGAGAATGCGAGCATGACCGTCATAGGAACGGATGGTGGCCTAATCGAAGCCCCTGTCGCCGTCGATGAGCTGCTGCTCGCGCCGGCCGAACGCGCTGAGTTGATTGTTTCTTTCGACAAGCCGGGAATGGCCATGCTCACGACGCTCGAATATGAGCGCGGCTGGATGGGGCCGGGTAAGCCGAACGAGGCCGACATGACCCTGTTGACGACACACGTATCAGATGCGCTGGCAAGCGTAATACCTCCGTTGCCGGCAAAGCTACGCACTATCGAAGCTCTTGAGAATCCGGTTGTCACGCGTCGTTTTGTGCTGACTGAATCCATGGGCGGTATGAACCATAGTAACATGTCGATGCAGGGCATGGATCACTCCAACATGTCGATGTCTTCCAACAGCATGGAGATGAAGTTCCTGATCAACGGTGCCAGCTTCGACATGAACCGCATAGACGTCGTTTCGAAAGTCGGACAAGTCGAACTTTGGGAAATCGTCAACGAAGCGGATATGGACCATCCGTTCCATGTGCATGGGACGCAGTTCCAGATAATCGAGCACGAGAAGGACGGAAAGGTCACCAGGCCAACCTATCGCGCATGGAAGGATACCGTGAACATCGTGGCCGGAGAAACGGTTCGGATTCTGCTGCGCCAGGATCTGCCGGGACCACGCATGTATCACTGCCATATCCTCGAGCACGAACAGCTCGGAATGATGGGTACGATTGACGTTCGAGCCTAAGTTTTGGATCGGCACATGAAACAAAGGCCCGCCGCGAAAATAATCGCGGCGCGTTAATTTGGCTACATGGCTCTGTTGTGGCGTCGCACCGCCGGCTCCTGCTTTTCAGGGGCACATATTCCGCCGCGGGGCGCCGAGACGAAGGCTTGCCTTCTCGTGCCCTAGCGCCCGCCGACAGCCATTGATTATTTGATTCGGGAAAGCCGCCGGTCACGCTTCCTTAGCGGATTTCCGGCAGCTGAGGCGTTCCGCATGCTGTTCCTACTAAGCTGAGCCGAACTCCTTCCGACCCGAGCGCATCGGAGAAATCAGCTTTGCTGATGGCCGGATCAAACCCTTGATGAAACACGTCAAGAGCTCCTTCTGAAAAAATATTCCCCAGGCCTTGACCTTCCCATGGCTGGAAGCTGCACCTTCCAAAAAAAGTCACCGCCGTCTCACGCTGTCCGGTGGCGTACCCTTATGAAGGAGAACGATAATGAGCAGCAAAGCCACCACCCTGTTCCTGACCGGAGCGGTCATCGCCGGTGGTACTCTTGGCACTGTCTATCGCGACGAGGTTAGACCCTACGCCGAAAATCTACTGGCGCTTGTTTCGTCGACTGCCGTATCACAAGCCGCTGCGCAGTCGGCTCAAACGCCTGCCCCACAGGTCACTGTCGCCGAAATCATCACGCGCAATGTCGCGCCGTCCGCAGAGTTCACCGGCCATCTCGAAGCGACCAAGTCCATCGAACTGCGTCCGCGCGTCGGCGGCGCAATCGACGCCGTCAGCGTTCCAGAAGGCGGCCTTGTGCGACCGGGCGATCTTCTCTTCCAGATCGACCCGAGACCCTTCCAGGTCGCCCTGGACGCAGCCGAGGCACAGTTGCAGCAGTCAAAGGTTCTGCTCGACCAGGCCGAGATCGATTTCAAGCGTGCCGAGATGCTGGTTCCGAATGGGGCCGTGTCACGCAAGACGTTTGATGACGCGCAGGCAGCACGCCGTCGGCGCCAAGCCCAGGTGGAAATCGCCAAGGCTGCCGTTGCGGCCGCGGAACTTGATCTGTCGTTCACGCGCGTCACGGCACCGATTGCCGGGCGCGT
The DNA here is from genome assembly GCF_009301415.1 of Paracoccus kondratievae. Classification (GTDB taxonomy): domain Bacteria; phylum Pseudomonadota; class Alphaproteobacteria; order Rhodobacterales; family Rhodobacteraceae; genus Paracoccus; species Paracoccus kondratievae. The sequence goes on from NZ_CP045072.1 coordinate 781,618, forward strand.
TGATCGTGTTCTTGTCACGGAAGGCAATCTCGTCACCGGTGGCAATGCAGGGGCTGCGACCCTGCTCACCACGATCGTCTCGACCGACTCGCTCTATGTCTATTTCGATATCGACGAAGCCACCTATCTCGGATTCGTCGCTCGTGCACGCGCATCAGACTCGGGGAGGGTTGGCGGCAAGCTTCCGGTGCAGGTCGGTTTGATGACCGATACGGGCTTCCCACACGCCGGCGAACTCGACTTTCTCGGCAACCGTGTCGACCGGAGTACGGGAACGATCCGCGCCAGGGCGGTTGTCAAGAACCCGGATGGCCGGCTGACGCCTGGCCTCTTCGCACGAGTGAAGCTTGTTACCGCCGAACCGGCTCAGACCGTACTCATCGACGAACAGGCAATCGGTACCGACCAGGGACGCCGCTACGTTCTGGCTCTCGGAGCCGAGAACAAGGCTGAGTACCGACCGGTTGAACTGGGGCCGATGATCGATGGTTTGCGCGTTCTCTCCAGCGGCGTCAAGCCAGGCGAGAAAATTATCATCAAGGGGCTGGTGCGCCCCGGAATGCAAGTTGACCCACAGACGGTTTCGATGTTGCCGGGCCAATCCGTCGATGGCGGCCGGGCGGCGGCTGCATCGCAGGAGGCGCATCGATGAACATTCCACGCTTTTTCGTTGACCGTCCCATCTTCGCGGTCGTCCTGTCCGTGTTGATGCTGATCGGCGGAGGCCTGACGCTCCTGAAACTGCCATTGAGCGAATATCCGCAGGTGACCCCGCCGACGGTACAAGTCACCGCAAGCTATCCAGGCGCCAGTCCCGAAGTGATTGCAGAAACGGTTGCCGCGCCGTTGGAGCAAGTGATCAATGGCGTCGAGAACATGCTCTATATGAGCTCGCAGGCGGCGACCGATGGGCGCATGACGCTGACGGTGACCTTCCAGCAGGGCACCGATCCCGACATGGCGCAAATCCAGGTGCAGAACCGCGTCTCGCGCGCGCTTCCGCGTCTGCCGCAGGAGGTTCAGCGTATCGGCGTCGTGACGCAGAAGACCTCGCCCGACATCCTGATGGTCGTGCATCTCGTGTCGCCCGACGATCGCTATGATCCTCTCTACCTGTCGAACTTCGCCACGTTGCAGGTACGCGACCAGCTTGCGCGCCTGTCAGGTGTGGGTGACGTGCTCGTCTGGGGTGCTGGCGAGTATTCGATGCGGGTCTGGCTCGATCCGGCCAAGGTGGCAGCGCGCGGTCTGACCGCCTCAGACGTGGTGGCGGCAATTCAGGAGCAGAACGCCCAGGTGGCCGCAGGCTCGGTTGGTCAGCAGCCAGAAGCCTCGGCCGCGTTTCAGGTCACGGTCAACACGCTCGGCAGGCTTTCCAACGAGGAGCAGTTCGGCGACATCGTCGTCAAAACGGGCAGCGATGGCCAGGTTACCCGTTTGCACGATGTTGCCCGTATCGAGCTCGGCGCAGACGCCTACGCGCTGCGCAGTCTTCTCGACGGCAAACCGGCGCTGGCAATGCAGATCGTCCAGAGCCCGGGCGCCAACGCACTCGACGTGGCAAGTGCTGTTCGCGGCACCATGGAAGAACTGCGGAAAAGCTTTCCCGAGGGAATAGAATACCGCATCGCCTACGATCCTACCGTCTTCGTCAAGGCTTCTCTGGAGGCCGTGGTGATGACGCTGCTTGAAGCCATCGTACTGGTCGTGATCGTCGTCGTGCTCTTCCTGCAGACATGGCGCGCTTCGATCATCCCTCTGGTCGCGGTACCGATATCGTTGGTCGGTACATTCGCGCTTATGTACATGTTCGGTTTCTCGCTGAACACATTGTCGCTGTTCGGCCTCGTGCTTTCGATCGGGATCGTGGTCGATGACGCCATCGTGGTCGTCGAGAATGTCGAGCGTCACATCGCGCTTGGCGAAACGCCGAAGGAAGCGGCGCGCAAGGCCATGGACGAAGTGACCGGGCCAATCATTGCCATTACGTCCGTTCTGTCGGCGGTGTTCATTCCGTCTGCATTCCTGTCCGGCCTGCAAGGCGAGTTCTATCGCCAGTTTGCTCTCACAATTGCAATCTCGACCATCCTGTCGGCGGTCAACTCCCTCACTCTCTCTCCGGCGCTTGCAGGCGTGCTCCTAAAACCGCACCACGGAGAGGTGAAGCGTGATCTCCTGACCCGGGTTATTGATGGTCTGTTCGGCTGGTTCTTCAGGCTGTTCAACCGCTTCTTCGACATGGCTTCGAATGCCTATGTCTGGTCGGTGCGACGTGTTGTGAGGCTGAGCGCGCTCGTCCTGCTCGTCTATGCTGGTCTGCTGGGCACGACATGGATGGGGTTCCAGTCCGTACCCAGCGGATTTGTCCCAGCCCAGGATAAATACTACCTCGTCGGCATAGCCCAACTGCCTACCGGAGCATCCCTCGACCGGACCGAGGCGGTCGTCAAGGAAATGTCGGAGATCGCGCTCGCCGAACCGGGCGTGGAAAGTGTCGTCGCTTTCCCGGGTCTTTCGGTCAACGGCATGGTCAATATTCCCAATGCCGCCGTTATGTTCACGATGCTCAAGCCCTTTGACGAACGCAAGGACCCCTCGATGTCTGCTTTCGCCATCGCAGGCCGCCTGATGGGCAAGTTCAGCCAGATACCTGATGGTTTCGCCGGCATCTTCCCGCCGCCACCGGTTCCAGGCCTCGGCTCGACCGGTGGGTTCAAGATCCAGATCGAGGATCGGGCGGGGCTTGGCTTCGAGGCACTTGCCGCGGCGCAGGGCGCGATCATGGGCAAAGCGATGCAAACACCGGAACTCGCTGGCATGCTTGCAAGCTTTCAGGTGAATGCGCCACAGGTGCAGGTGGATATCGACCGGGTGAAAGCCAAATCGCAGGGGGTGCCGCTCAACACCATCTTCGAAACGTTGCAGGTCAACCTTGGCTCTCTTTACGTGAATGACTTCAATCGCTTTGGCCGGACCTATCGCGTGGTGGTCCAGGCGGATGCGCCATTCCGCATGCAGCCGGAAGACATTGGCCGACTGAAGGTGCGCAACGCGGCGGGAGAAATGATCCCATTGTCGACCCTGCTGACGATCAAGCACAGTTCGGGGCCTGATCGCGTCATGCATTACAACAGCTTCCCGTCGGCTGATATCAGCGGTGGCCCGGCGCCCGGCTACTCGTTTGGGCAAGCGACTGCAGCCATAGAACGGATCGCGTCGGAAACGTTGCCGCCCGGCATGGCCTTCGAGTGGACCGAGCTTGCCTATCAGGAGAAGCAGGCTGGAAACACTGCAATGTACATCTTCCCGCTGTCGGTTCTGCTCGCGTTTCTCATTCTCGCGGCGCAGTACAACAGCTGGTCGTTGCCGTTCGCTGTGTTGCTGATCGCGCCAATGGCATTGCTTTCGGCAATCGCCGGGGTCTGGTTCACTGGCGGCGACAACAACATCTTCACGCAGATCGGCTTTGTGGTGCTGGTTGGCTTAGCCGCCAAGAACGCTATCCTGATCGTGGAGTTCGCGCGAGCGAAGGAAGATGAAGGCGTCGATCCATTGAATGCCGTGCTTGAAGCAGCCCGGCTTCGCCTGCGGCCGATCCTGATGACATCACTCGCATTCATCGCCGGTGTCGTTCCACTTGTCATCGCAACCGGCGCCGGCGCCGAAATGCGGCATGTCATGGGCATTGCCGTATTCGCCGGCATGCTCGGCGTCACACTCTTCGGCCTGCTCCTGACGCCAGTCTTCTACGTCGCCGTGCGGAAACTCGGGCAGCGACGCGAGAAAGGCCAAAGCGGCGACGGGGCGGTCCTGGAACAGCAACAATAAACAACAGCGATCGCATTCAGTCGGGTCACATGACCGGATGACCGAGTGCGATCGCTCCCAGGATCAAAATCAATTCAGATGCGCTGGAAGACTAATCACAGCGGAACACGCCACGCTGCCCATATTCAACCTAGCGTAGATCTAGTGAGAAACTTTGTGAAAACCATCAACTATGCTGCGCCGTTCGCATTGTTACTTCTTGCGGGCTGCGTCACCGGCCCCGATCATAAAACACCACAGATTGCCTGGCCGGGAACGTTCGGGGAAGGCTCTACGGTCAGCAATGACGAAGTCGCGCTGGCTGCATGGTAGAATGCATTCGGCGATACGCGCCTCGATCGCTACGTCGCCCCGGGACTGAAACAGAATTTAACGGTGAAGCAGGTGATCGAGAGGATCAATCAGGCACAGGCCGATGTCATTGTTGCTGGCTCTGGATCTCTTCCCAGCCTGATAGCATCCGCCAGCAACACCACCAGCGAGCAGGAGGGCAGTCTGTTCAACGCCGATCAACCCATGAAGAACGTCACTGCCGGCGGACTTGGCGTCAGTTGGCTTGTCGACTTCTTCGGGCAATATCGTCGCGCAAAAGAAAGTGCTTCCGCGTCGCTCGATGCGGCCTATGCGAGCGTTGATATCCAGCGCCTGGCATTTCGCAATCCCGCCTCGCCAGGGTTCCCCGAACCAGTGGCGGAACCTGGCTCGATCTGGCGAAGTGGCAGCCCCAACAGAACCCGCACCATCAGGCAGAATTGGGTCGCGGCATCGCTCAACACCGGCGGTCGGCCGTTGCGACCGACCTTCGGCGCGGGCCACGTCATGTCCCGGTCCAGCCAGATCAGCAGGGAACCGCGCCGCTTCAGGGCCTCGTTGCAACTCCTCCAGTCCGTCGTTCGAGAGCGGGCAGGGGCAGGTCCCGTCATCTCAGACCGTTAACCCGTGGATTACTCCTGTGAAGCCTGATCGGGCGCGACTTCTCAGACAACGCCCTTTGTCAGTGCCTTGGTGCCTGCCCGTGCTGGCGTAATGCCTTCAGGAAGAGGGCCGCGGCTTCGGGTTGACTGATATGTGCCTAAGCCTTCCCAATGATACGTGCCTGGCTCTTGATTCCGTTGCGCACCCCCCACCAGATCCCGGCCCGTAGGAGCAGGAACTCAAGCAGGATGATACCGACAACCGCCCCGATAATAATCGGACGATCACCTCCGTTAAACTCTCGGGTGAGTTGCTGCACCTGTTCCAGGGCCGATACCAGCAGCGCGACGATGCCAAGCTGAATGGCTACGGTTGCAATCGTCAGCAGCAGAGCCAGCTTCCATTTTCGTGCGGATGAAGGATCGGCCTTTTCCCGATTATACCAGAACGTCCCGGTGATGACGGCCGAAACCACCATCAGGATAATTCCCATTGAATTGTTGTCCGGGAATGGTGTGTCGAAATAGGCCTCGACTACATAGGCCAAGATATAAAAAAGGCTGACCCCCCCCGATGAATGTGCCCAGATAGACGACCAGTAGCATTAACAGGGAAGTAGGGCGCGGCACAGAAGCAGTTGCCATGAAAAACCTCACGAGGGAAAACCTGTAAAAACTACGCGCACAAATTTGTGGCAAAGCCAAGATGCGTCTTCGATCAAGATACTGAATGATTTTGCGCAGGCGAATCTGGGGCAGGTGGATGTGGCCCGTCCCGGACCTTTTCTCTGCTGTTGAGGAGAGTTCGGCATGCTTGAAGACGGACAATGAAGCGAACGAGATTCGCAGGCGAACAAATGCTGGATCTGGCCGTGATGAAGGGGTTTGGTTCAAAGATGGTGTGCAGGCGCAGGGTATTTTGTTCCTCTGCCAGTGCACAAGCCGTTTCGACCACCTTGATCCCGTGATCTTGGACCGGCAGACGCAGATCGGCTACCTCCCCTGCCTTTGCCAGCTGCGTAATGCGCCCTGATCCGGTCCATGGCCTCAGGCAATTGCCGGTCCACCAAGTGAGCGCCGTCGCGTAGGGCACCGGGCTTGCGATCCGCCAGGGTGCCCTTCAGCCGGGGCAGATCGTGCTGGGTCTATTCAGCTCGCCGTTCAAAAAGGGCTTGCCAGACATTTATGATGCATCATATATCATATGGGGTGGGAGGAGAGATCATGAAGCTTATTTCTATCTTGGCGCTTGCGGTGTGCACGACGCTGCCAGCCTTTGCGCAAGAGGCCGCGTTCCTTGCGCAAGCTGCCGGGCATGAGGCACCGTTCAGGATTGGCTATTCCAATGGCTTCATCGGCAATGCCTGGCGAGCGCAGCATATCAGCGACATTGAGGAGGTCTCGCGTGAGCTCAAGGCTGACGGTGACTTCGAGGGTGTAGTGATCGTGAACTCGACCAGCGGCACCAGCGGTCAGATCGCGCAGATCAACTCGCTGATCGCTCAAGGGGTCGATGCGCTGGTCGTCAATCCAGTATCCGGCGAACCGCTGAAGCCGATCCTGGCGCGCGCCGCTGCGGCGGGGGTGTTAGTCGTGGTCGTGGATAACCCCATTGATTTGCCTCAGGTGCTGAACGTGCCGCTGAACCATACGCAATATTGGCAGATCGAGACGGAATGGCTGGTCGAGACCATTGGCGACAAGGGCAACATCGTTGCTATCGAAGGTCTGCCCGGAGCCACAGCCAGCGACTGGCGTGTGCGCGCGCGTGATGCCGTGTTGGAGCGGCATCCCGACGTGAAGCTTTTGGCCTCGGTTTCGGGGGGCTGGGATCAGGCGCAGGCGCGTGAGGCGATGGCGGGCCTGCTGGCCGCGCATGGCGATGCCATTGATGGCGTGCTGATCCAGGAGGTGATGAACGAAGGAGCTTTGCGCGCCTTTACCGTTGCCGGAAAGCCTTTGGTGCCGCTGACGGGTGACTATGTCCATTCGTTCCTAAAGCTGTGGAAGGAAACACCGGAGCTGCAAAGTATTGTCGTGGCGAACCCACCCGGTGTAGGTGCCGATGCGGTGCGTATTACAGCCGAGCTATTGCGCGGCAACAAGTTGAAGGATGGGGTGCTTGAACCCAATCCGCTGAATCCCGATCTGCCCAATGCGCTTGTCATCTCTGAACCCTACGTGATCGAGCGCGAGGCGAATACCCAGCGGTCCTGGTGTAGCGAGGCGACGAAATGCATCTCGCTGGACGAGGCGCTGGAGCTGCTCAAGGGCAAATCCGACAGCCATTCTCTCGACAGCTACATGTCGGCTGAGGAGATTCGCGCGCGCTACTTCCAGAATTGATTGCCCGATGCCTGTGACGGGCAGTTCTGTTCCGGCACCGGCATCGTGAACCGCTGCGACAGGGAGGAGACATGTCGCTGATTATCCAGAAGGTTACCAAAACTTACGGCCCGGTCACCGCCGTCAATGAGGTGTCCCTGTCCGTCGCGCCGGGTGAGTGTCGGGCGCTATATGGTGGCAACGGTTCGGGGAAAAGCACGATTGCGAATATGGTTGCCGGGGTGGTGGCACCAGACAGCGGTCGAATCGAGATCGACGGCAGGCCGCTAGAATCCGTCACTCCCCGATACGCGCGGGCGTTAGGGATTGGCATCACCTTTCAGGAACTTAGCCTGATGCCCGCGCTTAGCGGGGCCGAAAACGCCTTGTTGGGTGATCTGCCGGTTCGGGCGGGCCTGCTGCTCAATCAGGATAAGATGCGCGCACGGGCGGCAGAGCAGCTTGCCCCTATCGGGCTGGATCGTCTTGCAGCGTTGCGTGTCGATCTGTTGCAGACCGGGCAGAAATACCTGTTGGAATTGGCCAAGGCTCTGTATTTGCGCCCGAAATACATAATCATTGACGAGTTGACGACGACGCTGCATGCCTCTGAGGTCGAGCTGTTTTCTCGTCTGCTGAGCTGGCATCTGGTTCAGGGCGGCGGCGCGCTGTTCGTGTCGCACCGCTTGGATGAACTGCGGCGGTTTTGCTCGACCATCTCGGTTTTGCGAAACGGTGAACTGGTCGCTGAGGGGGCCTTGGCTGATGCCTCTGACCGGCAGCTCATCGAATGGGCCGGAGGGGCAGAGCAAGCATCTCCGGTTCCGGTCACACAGGATCGCGAAGCAGAAACGGCGCTGAAGGTCCTGAACCTGCGCCTGGATCCTGTTTCCCCGCCGTTGAACCTGCACTGTGGCAAGGGTGAGATTCTGGGCTTGGGCGGTTTGCCGGGGCAGGGGCAAAAGGCGCTGCTGCGTGTTTTGGCCGGACTTGGCAATCCCGCTGGTCCTGTTGAGCTAAAGCTAAATGGCAGGGATTTGCCGCTGGCGTCGCCAGTGGCCAGCGCGGCCGCAGGTGTGGCCTTTGTCACCGGCGATCGGGATGAGGCTGCGATGGGCATACGCAGCATTCGTGAGAATATGATTGCTCCATTCCTTGCCCGTCCTGGCGCCTCCATCCCGAACAGAGATGCTCTGACGCGGGCGCTGGCCCGGCTCTCGACGCGTTATGCCGGCCTTGATCGCCCGATCAACTCGCTTTCCGGCGGGAATCAGCAAAAGGTTCTGGTCGCGCGCTGCCTCCTGGCTCAGCCAGCCCTCTTGGTCGCCGAGGATGCCACGAAAGGCATTGATGTGGCCGCGCGTGCCGATGTTCATCGCCTGCTGCGCGAGATGGCGCAAGAGTGGGGAACGGCAGTTCTGGTCACCTCCTCGGACGATCTGGAGCTGGTCGAGCTTTGCGACCGGGTGCTGGTCATGGAGGGACAGTCGGTTCGGGCCGAGCTGAGCCGCCGCAAAGGCAACCTCAGCGTCGACAACCTTGTCGCCGCCTATATGACGCAGGAGCAAGCGGCATGATCCCCGCCGAGACAATCCGTCCGACACCCATCTGGGCGCACTCCGCCTTTCCTGCACTGGTTCTGGTGACGATCAGTATGGGACTGGCGCTGGTTCTGAATCCTGGTCTTCTGTCCCCTTTCGGGCTGATCGGCTGGTCGGCATCGCAGATCGGTCTGTGGATCGCGGTGCTGGCGCAGGCAATGGTTATCATCGGGCGCAGCATTGATCTGTCCGTTGGTGCCGCGATCAGCCTTTTGAATGTGGTCGCTGTTACATTGGCCGGGCTGGGTTGTTCGACACTTGCGGTGATCGCGCTGGTGCTGTTGGCGGGACTGGCCGTCGGGACGGTAAATGGACTGCTGGTAGGATATCTGCGACTGAATCCGTTGCTTGCCACTTTCAGCATGTCGTTTGTCCTGCTGGGGCTGGCCTTGCAGATCCAGCCCGCTCCCGGAGGATCGGTCGCTTTTGAAGCCGTCGCGGTGATGAATGGCGCCACTTGGGGCTGCCCGAACGCACTTGTCGCGCTGGGGCTGATGCTGCTGTTGTGGCGCGTGCTGACGGCTAGTCGCTTCATGTTGCTTTTGCGGGCCGTCGGCTCTGATCCAGCTCGGGCATTCAATTCTGGTGTGCCCGTTGGCAGAGTGCGCGCGCAGGCTTTCGCCATTGCCGGGATCATCAACGCGGTCGCGGCGCTGTGCCTGACCTACGCGGTCGGTTCGGGCGATCCGTTGCTGGCGCAACCATACACGCTGCTTACCATTGCCGGGGCAATCATCGGCGGTGTGTCGCTGGCCGGAGGTGAGGGCACCGGTCCTGGGGCGGTTCTGGGGGTCATGTTCATTGGCATCGCGGCCGAACTGGCGCTGGGCGCGGGGGTTTCACCGTTCTATCAGCAGTCGATCGTCGGGCTGATCCTGCTGCTGGGGTTGGTCGGCGTGGTGCTGTTTGGAAACTGGACCCGGCGTCTGCGGCGCGAAGCCATCATCAGAAAATTGCAACTCAGCCAAAAGGCCGCGTGATGTCCAGTCTGACCGGAACCGATATGCCGCAACGCTTGTCTCTTGCCGCGAGTTTGCGAGGGTTGCCCCACGCAGCGCCGCTGGCCGTCATCGCCGGGTTATGCCTTGCCGGCGCCATGATCAATCCGGGTTTTCTGACTCAGGGCAATATCGTGGGCGTCCTTGCCGCGGCCGCCATGCTCGCACTTGCCAGCGCCGGGCAGACGCTGGTGATCCTGTCGGGTAATCAGGGCTATGACCTCTCAGTCGGCTCGGTCATGACGATTTCGGCGTTGCTCGTGTCGGGGATCGCCGGAGCATCCGACGCGGCCTTGCCGCAGGCCGCGCTGCTTGCGCTGGCGGTAGGTGCCTTGGTTGGGTTGCTGAACGGGCTGGGTGTGCATTTTCTGAAGCTCTATCCGTTGATTGTCACGCTGGGTGTCTCATTCGCGGTCGAGGGGATCGGCCTTGTCTATGCCCAGACCCGAGCTCCCTCGCTGCCGGGATCGGTGCTTGAGACGCTGGGCGTCGGCAGTATCATGGGCCTGCCTTGGGTGGTTGTCATGGCCTTGCTGGTGGCGCTGGGGCTAACGCTCATGCTGCGCCGGTCTCGTTTTGGCCAGATGTTGTATATGGTCGGTGCAAACACCCGTGCGGCACGGGCAGCGGGGGTGCCTGTGGCCCGCATCCTTATCGGAACCTATTTGCTGAGCGGCCTGCTGTCGGCCTTTGCGGGCATCCTGCTTTATGGCTTTGCGGGCAGCGTCAACCTGTCGCTGGGCGCCCCCTATACCATGATGTCGGTTACGGCCGTCGTCATTGGTGGTGCCTCTTTGGCCGGGGGGCGGGGCAGCTATATCGGCACCTGCCTGGGTGCACTGATCTTTGCCGTCCTGACCAACTTGCTGATTTCATTTGGGTTTGGGGTTGCGCTTCGCTACGTCGTCAGCGGCCTGGTTTTGCTGGTCGTGCTTTCCGTGACCTCGCGCGAGAAGTTTTGAGGAGGAGTATATGACGAATACCGGACGACTGGAGGGCCGCCATGCTTTGCTGACGGGCACTGCCGGGGGTATCGGCCTTGCCGTGCTTGAGGCCTATCTGGCCGAGGGCGCTCAATGCACCGCAATCGACCTTGCCGATGAACCGTGCGCCGGAATTGCGGCGCTGGCCGCGCGCTTTGGGGATCGGCTGGATTATATTGTTGCTGACGTCTCGGACGCGGGGCAAATGCGGCGGGTCGTGGCGGAGGCCGAAACGCGCCGTGGTGTCGTGGACCTGCTGTTCAACAATGCCGCGATCTTCGATCTTGCCCCGGTAACCGAGGCGAATGAAGAGATGTTCGACAGGCTGTTCTCGGTCAACGTCAGGGGCATGTTCTTTACCATGCAGGCGGTGCTGACGCGTATGGTCCAGGCCGGGGTGCGTGGTGCCGTGGTGAACGTTGCCTCTCAGGCCGGACGACGCGGCGAGCCACTGGTGGCGCATTACTGCGCCTCGAAGGCGGCGGTCATCAGCTATACGCAAAGCGCCGGACTGGCAATGGCCCCTCATGGTATTCGCGTGAACGCTGTGGCACCCGGGATCACGGACACGCCGATGTGGCAGACGGTGGATCGGCTTTATGCGCAAAGCATGGGCGTGCCTGCCGGGGAGCCGACACGGCAATTCATCGGGGCCGTGCCGATGGGGCGCATGGGGCAGCCGCAGGATCTGACGGGTGCTGCGGTGTTTCTTGCCAGCAATGATGCAGCCTTCATCACTTGCCAGACGCTTAATGTCGATGGCGGCACGGTCATGTCATGAGGAGGGTCGCGAATGTGTGATTGCAACAAGACCCATCCCAGCCCGCATATGAGCGTATTGCTGGATGGTCTGCCGACGAACTGGGGTCGCTGGGGCGCCGAGGATGAAGTCGGCGCGCTGAATTTTCTTACTCCGGCCGAGGTGATGCGCGGGGTCGCCTCGGTCCGCAGCGGCAAGATTTTTACGCTACAGGTGCAGATGGGGCATCCCAAGGGCGATCCTGTCTGGCCCGGGCGCCATCCGGCTCAGCGTTTCAATATCATGGACAAAGGGCATTTTCTTTGCGGCGACGGTCCCGAGTTTCCCGGCGGTCACGAATATGCTGATGACGTGATGTTCCTGTATTTGCAGGGTTCGACGCAATATGATGCGCTTGGGCACGTCTGGTATGGGGATCAGATCTGGAATGGCTATGATGCGCGCAGCACCTCGGGCGCGCTGAAAAAGGCCAGCGTTCTGCCCCTTGCCGAGCGTGGCGTGGTAGGTCGCGGGGTGCTGATTGATATTGCCCGCCATCGTGGCAAAGCCGTTCTGGAAAAGGGCGAGACCTTTAACCATCTCGACCTTGAGGCTGTGGCCAAGGCTCAGGGCATCGAGATCCTGCCCCATGACATCTTGCTGGTCCGCACGGGTTGGATCGGTTCATTTTACGACCGCGATCCGGCGGAATTCTATAACGATTTTCGTGAGCCAGGGCTGACCTTCAGCCGCGAGCTGGTCGAGTGGTTTCATGAGCGCGAGATTGCGAATCTTGTCACCGACACGATCGCGAATGAGGTCACCTCGGACCCAGAAACCGGCGTGGTCGTGCCACTTCACTGCGCGCTGATGCGCAACCTCGGTATCGCTTTCACTGAAATTGCGGCGCTTGACGCCCTTGCCGAGGACTGCGCGGCGGACGGGCAGTGGACGTTCCTTTACACGGCTGCGCCGCTGAAAGTCGTCGGTGGTTCTGGAGCGCCGGTCAATCCCGTCGTCATCAAGTAAATCAACGGAGGCTGAGATGCCAAGATCCATCATCGCCGTAAACGGCACTCATCTTTTTGTCGAGGACAGCGGCGAGCCGGACCTGCCGGTGATGCTGTGCCTGCATTCCCTGTTTCTGGATTCGCGCATGTTCGACGGATTGGCCGCGTATTTTACCGGCGAATACCGCATCATTCGGCCCGAGTTCCGGGGACAGGGCCGCAGCGATCTGTCTGATGCCGAGATCATCACCATGGATGACGCCGCCGGGGACATGCTGGCGCTGATCAATCTGTTGGGTCTGCGCGATATTCGTCTGGTCGCGCAGTCCATGGGCGGCGACGTCGGTGTGCGCATGATCCACGCTCGGCCTGAGCTGTTTCGCAGTTGGATCATGCTTGGCTCATCTGTACAGGAAGAGGATCGGGCCAAGATCGCACGTCTGCGCGCCTGGGTCGATCATGCGGGCGAGATGGGCTTCATCAACCAGGCGCTGGATGAAACGATGGAGATCATGCTGGGTGCCAGTACCCGCAGCGATCCTGCCAAGGCCGACCTCGTCGCCCTGTGGCAAGACCGGATCAGTGCCGTGCCGCGACGGCTGCTGCCGGCGATGCGCGGAGTGATCGAGCGCGAGGACGCCTTGCATCTTCTGGATGGCATGACCCTGCCTGTTTTGCTGGTCAACGGCGAAGAGGATTTCCAGCGCCCTCCGGAATGGGCCTGGCAATGTGCAGACCGTCTGGCGAATGCCGAGGTGATGGTGGTGCCCAAGACCGGCCACAGCCCGACGCTCGAGGCGCCCGAGATCGTGTTGCCCCGCGTCCGCTCCTTTCTTGCAGCCCATCGCTAGACTTGGCCCGACGCCGGTCGGGTGAGAGGGGCGCCCGGCCGTTTTTGTCAAATCAATCAAGGGAGGCTCGACTTGGCCGACTATATTATCGTGGGCGGAGGATCCGCCGGCAGTGCCGTGGCCGGTCGTCTGGCCGAGGCCGGCGCAAAGGTGCTGGTTCTGGAATCCGGGCCGCGGGACCGTAACCCGCTGATCCATATCCCGGCAGGTTTCGTGAAGCTGTTGGACAGCAAGCTGCTTTATCACTACGCAACCGAGGCGCAGGCGGGGCTTGATGGCCGTCGCCCCGTGTTGCCGCAAGGCCATGTCCTTGGTGGTGGCGGCTCGGTCAATGCAACGGTTTATATTCGGGGCCAGCGCAGTGATTACGATGGCTGGGCTCAGGACGGAGCAGATGGCTGGTCCTATCGCGACGTCCTGCCCTATTTCCGCCGGGCCGAGGATAACGACCGGCTTGCGGACGAATATCATGGCAATGGGGGGCCGCTGGGGGTTTCAGACCTGCGCCATGTCAATGAGCTGACCCGGGCTTTCCTGCGGGGCGCCCAGCAGGCCGGTATTCCGCTGACGAATGATTTCAACGGGGCGCGGCAACGTGGGGTCGGGCTGAACCAGACCACGACGCGGAATGGTCGCCGCTGTTCTGCCGCGGTCGGCTATCTGCGGCCGGCATTGCGGACCGGCAACTTGGAGATCCGCACCGGCTGTCAGGTCATTCGTATCCTGCTTGAAGGCGACCGCGCTGTCGGTGTGGAATATACCCACAACGGCAAGCTGGAATGTGCGCGCGCCGGTTGTGAGGTGATCTTGTCCGGCGGTGCAATTCAGACCCCGAAACTGCTGATGCTGTCGGGCATCGGTCCCGAGGCCGAGTTGCAAAGACACGGCATTGCGGTCAAGCAGCGGCTGGAAGGTGTCGGTCAGAACCTGCAGGACCACCTTGAATTTCCGGCGATTCGCTTCTGCACCGGCCGCTATGGCTATTTTGGCGAAGATGGTCCGCTGCGTTCGATCAAGAATGGCTTGCAATATCTGTTGTTCGGCACTGGGCCGGTCATGTCCAATGTCACCGAGGCTTGTGCCTTTGTGAATGTGGATGACCCCGAGCAAGAGCCAAACATCCAGATGCATTTCGTGCCTATCGTCTTCATGGAGGGCTATGTCCAGCAGCCGATCAAACGTGCGGGGGTCACGATCAACCCTTGCGTGCTGCGTCCTGAAAGCAGGGGTGAGGTCCGGCTGCGTTGCGCTGATCCTGAAGCTCTGCCTGTTGTCGATCCGCGTTATCTTACCGCTCCCGGGGATATGCGCCTGTCGCTGAAAGGATTGGCTTGCGCCCGGCATATCCTGACCCAGTCTGCCTTTGCCCCTTACGTCGAAAAGGCCGAGGCTTTTCCCGGTGAAGACGTGCAGGACGAAGCCTCGTTGCGGGCTTACATCAGGTCGCGTGGAAAAACGGTTTATCATCCGGTCGGCACCTGTCGCATGGGCAAGGATGACCGCGCGGTCGTGGATCCGGAACTGCGGGTCAGGGGGCTGCGTAACCTGCGGATCGTCGATAACTCGGTCATGCCCAGTCTGATCTCCGGCAACACCAACGCGACGGCAATCATGATCGGTGAAAAGGCCTCGGACCTGATCCGGGGGCTGCCTCCGCTGCCGGCCTCGAACGCCTGAAGCCCTTGTCGCGCAGTTGGGAGGATGCCAAAACGGTTGGGAGGTGAGGTGTAGTGATGACGGCATTGAACAAGATCGCCAAGAGCAATCTTTCCGAGCAGGTCTACAGCTCGATCCGCGAGTCGTTGATGGAGGGGCGCTATCAGCCCGGTGACCGGCTGACCATCGCCAGTCTGGCCGAACAGCTTGGCGTCTCGATCACGCCGGTGCGCGAGGCGATCTTTCGCCTCGTGACCGAGCGGGCGCTGGAAATGCGTGCGGCAACCTCGATCCATGTCCGCCGCCTGACCCCCGAAGAGCTGCGCGAAATCCAGACCATCCGTCATCACATCGAGGGCGAGGCTTCCGCGCAGGCGGCGCTTCGCATCTCGCCCTCCGAACTGAGAGAGCTGGAAAAACTGCAGGCTGCATTCTCACGTGCGGCGGCGACGGACCCTGTCGAGGCCTCGCGTCTGAACCGTGAATTCCATTTCCGGGTCGCCGAGGCCGGCGAGATGCCGCAGATGCTGGCGATCATCGAAGGTATGTGGGCGCAGATGGGGCCGCTCATCCACATGTATCACCTCAATACTCCGCGCAGGGTGCTGGTCAGCGAGGATCACGGCCATTATCCGGTGCTGCGCGCACTTGCAGCCAGGGATCCCGAGGCGGCACGGCAGGCCATTCAGGCCGATATTGGTGTCGGCAGCGTCATGGTTGACTGGCTGGAAACCAACGGGGTGGTATGAACCAGCCCCGTTGATCAGTCTTAAAGCTCGATCCAGGTTGTTTTCAGCTCGGTATATTTATCCAGCGCGTGCAGTGATTTATCGCGACCGTTACCGGATTGCTTGAAACCTCCAAAGGGTACTGTCACGTCGCCGTGGTCATAGCAATTGACCCAGACCGTTCCTGCACGTAGCCGGCGGGCCATTCTGTGCGCCCTTGACAGATCGCGGGTCCAGACCGCTGCGGCCAGCCCGTAACTGCTGTCATTGGCGACCCGCGCCGCCTCCTCGTCATTGGCGACGGTGATGGCTGAAAGGACGGGGCCAAAGATTTCTTCTCGCGCAATGGTCATGTCGTTCGTCACATCGGCAAAGATCGTCGGATTGACGTAGTAGCCATCAAGCGGCGTCTGTGGCCGGTTACCGCCAAGGATAAGCTTTGCGCCTTCCTCTTGTCCCTTGGCGATATAGCTCTCGACCCGGTTGCGATGGTCGGCTTCGACCAACGCACCCATGCGCGTTTCGGGGTTCAACGGATCGCCCGGTCGGATGGCTTTGGCGGTGTCCACCACGATTTCCAGAAACTCGTCGCGGATGCGCTCTGACAGGATCAGGCGCGATGGTGCGACACAGACTTCACCCTGGTTGAAGCAGATGGCCGTGGCTGCACGTTCTGCGGCGGCGCGCAGCTCGGGAACGTCGTCCAGAATGATGTTGGGGGATTTTCCGCCGCACTCCAGCCAGACCCGCTTCATGTTCGACTGCCCGGCATATTGCAGGAACAGCTTCCCGACCTCGCCCGAGCCGGTAAAGGCGACGCAGTCCACATCCATATGCAAACCCAGTGCCTTGCCCGCGGTCGGACCGAATCCGGGCAGTACGTTGAACACACCGTCCGGAATGCCGGCTTCGGCGGCAAGTTCGGCCAGGCGGATCGCAGTCAGCGGCGATTGTTCGGCAGGTTTGAGAATGACCGAGTTGCCGGCGGCCAGGGCAGGGGCCAGCTTCCATGCGGCCATAAGCATTGGAAAGTTCCAGGGAACCACTGCTGCCACCACGCCGATCGCTTCACGCGTGATCAGACCCAGCTGGCCAGGACCAGTGGGGGCAATCTCGTCATAAAGCTTGTCGGAACACTCTGCGTACCATTGCAGCGTCTCCAGCACGACATGCACGTCGATGGCGCGGCTTTCGGCAATGGGCTTGCCCATGTCCAGTGTTTCCAGAACAGCAAGCTGGTCCATGTCACGCTCGAACAGTTCAGCAAAGCGAAGCAAGACGCGTTTGCGATCCTTGGGAGCCATGTCGCGCCAGACCCCGGTCTCAAACGCGCGGCGGGCGGCCAGGACAGCACGGTCAACGTCCTCTGTATCACAAGAGGCGACTTGCGCGATGACTTGACCGTCGCGGGGCGAGATATTGTCAAATGTGGCGCCGGACGCTGCATCGACGAACCGGCCGTCGATAAATGCCTGCCCGTTCAATGCCAGCTTGGCCCGGATCGCGGCAATGTCGGATTTCGTCAGGGAAAGGGTCACTTCCTATCCTCCCATTTGTTAGTGACATATATCATATATGATGTTAAGAAGGGGAGACACAAGGATTCGTTGCCAGCGGAGCAACAGGAGGAGAAGCGGTGACCGCACCCATCAGAAATGACTTTCGTCCGAGCGAGGCCGAGATTGCATATCTTCGCGACCGTGCTCAATTCGTGCGGCTAGAGACCATTCGGCTGATCGAGATCGCCAAGGTCGGGCATTACACGTCGGTGTTTTCGGCGGCTGAAATCTTTTCGGCGCTATACTATGACGTTATGCGGCTTGAGGCCGATCCGAAACATCCTGACCGTGACCGCTTCCTGATGGGCAAGGGGCATGCGGCGGTAGGCCTGTTCCCCATCCTGGCGGAAAAGGGCTATCTGCCGGTCGAGGTTCTGAATGGATATACCCGGCTTGGTAATCCGCTTGGGGACCATCCCGATATGCGCAAGGTGCCGGGTGTTGACTTTTCGTCAGGCTCGATCGGCCATGCGCTGTCGAATGGTGTCGGTATGGCGCTGGGCGGCCGGATGCAGGGGCGTGATTTCATCACCTTTGTCATGCTGGGCGACGGCGAGATGCAGGAAGGTCAGGTCTGGGAGGCCGCGATCAGTGCCGCCCATCATAAGCTGAACCGGCTGATCGCCATTGTGGATCGCAACGGTTTTCAGCTGGATGGGGCGGTTGATGATGTCATGGGCATTGAGCCCCTGGATGAAAAATGGCGCGCCTTTGGCTGGGAGGTCCATGTCGTGGATGGCCACGATATCGGCGGGCTGACCGAGGCTCTGCGTCGCGCCAAGGCCGACGTAAGCCGCAAACGACCGTGCTGCATCATTGCCCGTACCGTGAAAGGCAAGGGTGTCAGCTATATGGAAACCGAGCCGGGCTGGCATCTGGGCTATCTGGATCCGTCGGATGCCGAGGCGGCGCGCCGCGAAATCCTGTCGAAGGTGATCTGACATGACCATCTACACCCGCCCGCAGTCGCCAAATTCCTGGCATTACCGGGAGCTGAACCAGAAAAATCCGGGCCTTGATCATCTGTCCAACGGCCTGATCTCGTTGGTCGAGGCCGGGCATCCGGTCGTCGCTGGCTCTGCCGATCTGCAGTATTCGAATGGCCTGAATCGTTTTGCCCAGCGTTATCCGGATCGCTATGTCGGTTTTGGCATTTCCGAACAGAACATGGTCTCGGCCGCGGCTGGCATCGCCACCACTGGAATGATGCCCTATGTTGCGACTTTTGCGTCGTTTCTGGGGTTGCTGACCTGTGAACAGATCCGCATGGATGTTGCCTATTGTGCACTGCCGGTGCGGCTGATCGGTCATCACACCGGCATCTCGATGGGGTTCTACGGTACCTCGCATCATGCGACAGAGGATATCGGCACGATGCGCTCGATTGCCGACCTGACCGTGGTTTCAACTGCCGATGGACCGCAGCTTGAGGCGGCGATCCGTGCCAGTGCCGATCACGACCGGCCGATCTATTTCCGCACCGGACGCGGCCGCGAGCCAGACTTGTATGATCCCTCGCAGCCTTTTGTCTTTGGGAAGGCAATCGAGCATGCCCGGGGTGAGGAGGTGACGGTGATCGCGTGCGGTCTGTCAGTGCATCCGGCCGTGCAGTCGGCAAGACGCCTGAACGGCGAAGGCCGCAGTGTCGGTGTTCTGGATATGGCGACGGTGAAGCCCCTTGATCGCGACGCCATCCTTGAGGCGGCGTCGCGCTCGAAGGTGAT
The DNA here is from genome assembly GCF_009301415.1 of Paracoccus kondratievae. GTDB lineage: Bacteria > Pseudomonadota > Alphaproteobacteria > Rhodobacterales > Rhodobacteraceae > Paracoccus > Paracoccus kondratievae. Next base: position 800,534 of record NZ_CP045072.1, read on the forward strand.
CCTCACCATCGAGGAACACAATATCCTTGGAGGACTTGGCGCGGCGGTCGCCGAGGTTCTGGCCGAAGAGGGCTCTCCGGCCCGGCTCGTGCGCCACGGCATCCGCGACGAATATGCACTGATTGCGCCGCCAACGCATCTTTACGCCCATTACCGGCTGGATGAGGCCGGTATCGAGTCGGTGATCCGCGAGATCATCGGCTGATCAAGGTCCCGCGCGCCAAGGGGGAGGCGCGCGAACCATCACATACAGGGAGAGAGTCGATGAAACATGCTGCCGCCTCGGCTGCGGTCCTGATGTCACTTGCACTGGTTGCGCCCGTGCTGGCTCAGGACAAGGCCGAAATCTATACGCTCATGCCGAATTCAGCGCTGTCGGGTGTCATTGATCCGCAGATGGCGAGCCGCGCGGACATTCCGAAGGCACTGCCGACCGCTCTGCGGAATCCCGAGGACAGCCTGATCATCGGCTGGTCCGAGATCACCCTCGGTAACCCCTGGTTCATCGAAGTAGTGGAATCCGCCAGGGCCAAGGCTGCCGAATATGGCTATGAGGTTGATGTGCAGGTCGCGGATGGCGATCCCGCCAGGACCAGCGCGCAATTCGACGCCTTTATCGCGCGCGGTGTCGATGTGATCGTTGTTGATCCGACCGATCTTGCCGCGACCGCTGCCGATGCCCAACGCGCCGTCGATGCAGGCATTCCCGTTATTGCCCTGGGCACTGTCCCCGACGACAGCCCCATTGTGACCACGGTGCTTTTCAGCCCTTATGGCAACGGTTTCGAGGCCGGGCGTTATGTCGCACAGCATTATGGACCCGAGACTTTGATCGAAGCGGCAGCGATCATTGGTACGGTGGGCAACTCGACATCGGAAAGCCGGGTCAACGGCATGATCTCGGGCATTGTCTATGAGCGATCCGAACAGCTCGGGCTGGGCATGTCGCGAGAGGATGCGATGCTTTCGGGTTTCAACAAGTTTCAGGAGCTGAAGACGCGGGGCTCGTTCACCTACCCAGAGGTCAAGCTGGATGTTCTGGCGATGGGGGTCGGCCAGTGGACCGAGGAAGGTGGTCTTAACGCGGCCGAGGACATCCTTTCGGCCCACGGCCGCAAGTTGAACATCATTCTGGCCGAGAATGACTTCATGGGCATGGGCGCGCTGCGGGCGCTTGAGAACCGGGGGCTCAAGGACAAGATTGCGATAGCCAATGCCGCCGACGGCTTCCGCGTGTCGCTGGATCTGGTCAGGTCGGGCGAGATGCTGGTGACAGGACTCAACTCGGGACGCCACAATGGCATCGCGGTGATAGAGTTGATCCACCAGATCTTTGATCAAGGCTTTGATGCCAATGATATGCCGCTTGGATCCTATTTCCCGCCGGCCATTGCCACCAAGGACAATGTGGAAGAGGTCATCGATCCGGACACTTCGAACCCGTTCTTCCGCTATATCATCCCGCCTTTTCGCACGATCCCGCAGATGAACGGCTGAGCATCCTTTGGATACGATCCTCTGGACGGTCACATCCGGTCTGCAAAAATCTGAAAGGAGCTGGCGATGGAACGCCTGAGCATGCAAGGCATCTCAAAGGCTTTCGGCGGAATTGCGGCCTTACGTGGAGCCACATTCTCGGCTCGCGCGGGCGAGGTTCATGCCCTGATGGGCGAAAACGGAGCCGGCAAGTCCACTCTCATGAAGATCCTGTCCGGCGCCTATCACCATGATGGAGGTGATATCCGTATCGACGGTACGCCGGTCGGCATCCACACTCCGCAGGACGCCATAAGTCGAGGTGTTTCGGTCATTTATCAGGAGTTCTCGCTGGCCAGACATCTGACCGTGGCCGAGAATATCCTGTTGGATCGGCTGGGCCGTCAGCGCCTGATCGACCATCGCGCGCTTGAGATGCGCGCGGCCGAATTGCTGGCCGAAATGGGCTTTCCCGAAATCGACCCGCGCGGCACGGTTGGTGATCTGCCGGTCGCATTTCAGCAGGTAGTTGAGATCTGCAAGGCCCTTTCCCGGGAATGCTCGATCCTTGTTCTGGATGAGCCGACCGCGGTTTTGACCACGTATGAGGCAGAAAAACTGTTTGCTCTGGTGGGCCGGCTGCGTGCCCGAGGGGTCTGCATCATTTATATTTCCCATCGGCTGGATGAAGTCTTTGCCCTTTGCGATCGCGTGACGGTCCTGAAGGACGGTGCCACGGTCGGCACCTGGCCGGTGGCCGAACTTGATCATGAGCGGCTGACAAATTTGATGATCGGGCGTGAGCTTAGCGACTTCTTTCCATCGCGCGAGGCGCAGATTGGCCCGATCATCCTGGAGCTGAACCAGCTGATGCTCGCGCCGGGAGCGCCTGCCTTGGATCTGGCGGTCCGACGTGGCGAGGTGTTGGGTATCGGCGGACTGGTTGGAGCGGGGCGGACCGAGGTGCTGCGCGCGATATTTGGCGCGGATCCCATTGCGGACGGAAAGATCCTGTTACGTGGTCAGCCGTTTCGTCCGCATAATCCCGGCGATGCGGTGCGTGCCGGGATTGGGTTGGTTCCCGAGGATCGCAAGCAGCAAGGAGTGCTCTTGGATCTGCCGATCTTGACCAATGCGCTGATGACGCCGGTCAATCCACATCTGTGGCGGCTGGGCCTGCTGCGCGACCGCCGCGAGCGCAAGGCGGTGCGGAATCTGTCTCAGTCTCTGCGCCTCAAGGCAGCAAGTCTCGACGTCGAGGCTGGAACGCTTTCGGGCGGGAATCAGCAGAAGGTCGCACTGATGAAGTGGCTGGTCTCGGGCTGCGAAGTGCTGCTTTTGGACGAACCCACGCGCGGTGTCGATGTCGGCGCGAAAGTCGAGATCTATCGGGTCATCAACGAACTGGCTGCGCAAGGTACGGCTGTGGTCATGGTTTCGTCCGAGATGCTGGAGCTGATCGGCATGTGCGATCGTGTTCTGGTCATGCATGCCGGTGCAATTGCCGGCGAATTGGCGGGCGCCTCCCTGACCGAAGAAAACATCATTGAACTGGCGATGGGGCGGGAACATGTCCACTGAAACGGCAAACTTGCAGCCAGCCGAGCAGCGCCGCCGGGGGATGATCGCGCTGGCCTGGCTGATAAAATACAATATCTATGTCATGCTTTTGACGCTGATCGTGGCTTCGTCGCTGCTCTCCGAACATTTTCTGACAGTGCAGAACGTGTTCAACCTGCTGCGACAGCTTGCCCCGCTGGCGCTGGTTTCGTTGGGCATGCTGCTGGTGATCCTGACTGGTGGCATCGACCTGTCGGTGGGCTCGGTCGCCGCTATCGGGGGGATGGCTATTGCGATGACAATGCCTGCCATGCCGATAGAGGGGGCAGGAGCTCTGGTCTTTTGCGTTCTTGCAGCGACAGCATGTGGCGTGGTGCTGGGGGCTGTGAATGGCGTGCTGGTCGCAGGCTTCGGTATGGCCTCTTTCGTCGCCACGCTGGCGATGATGACCATGGCGCGCGGCATTGCCTATATGCTGTCGAACGGGCAGCCAGTCCGTTTCCCGCGTGAACTGCCGACTGCCCAGATCCTGACTGCATTTGGTGCCAAAGGGGTTCCAGGCATCGGTCTGCCCTGGCCGGTGGTGGGAGCACTTGTCATCGTGTTGTTGTTCACATTCCTGTTGCGGCGCTCCAGCTGGGGGCGGCTGACTGTTGCGACGGGCAGCAACGAAACAGCAGTGCGGCTCGCAGGGCTGCCGGTCGCGCGCTACAAGTTTCTCGCCTACACCATTTGTGGCGGGCTTAGTGCATTGGCTGGTATCCTTGTGACCGCCCGGACAGCCGTGGGCACCCCGGTGACAGGCGCTGGGCTTGAACTGGACGCGATCGCTGCCTGTGTGATCGGGGGCGCGCTTTTGTCCGGAGGAAAAGGCAGTGTGATCAACACCATGGTCGGTGTTCTGATCCTGGGGCTTATCGGAAACATCATGAACCTGATGAGTGTTCCGGCCTATCCGCAACAGATCATCAAGGGCGCTATCATCATCCTTGCGGTGCTGCTTCAGGGCGTCGGGGCGGCGGCCCGCCAGCGCGTCTGACAAGATGGTCCGCGCCGGTCAGGACGCGGGCCGTTTGATTTCAGGCCACGAAGTCGACCAGCAGCCGAATTTGCTGCTCGATCATGTGGATGCCTTTGTGGATATGGCAGCCGCGCGCCTCGGCAGCAGCCAGAAGCGGGGTGACATCCGGCTGCATTACCACTTCTGCGACCACGGTGCCGGGGGTCAGCCGGTCAGGATCGACTGGTAGTGCATCGCCTTCATGCATTCCAAGCGAGGTGCCGTTGATGACCAGATCAAAGTCTTTTGGATCGGCCTTGCCAGTTCTGATCTCGATCTGCGGGAACGCTGCGCGCAGTTGTTCTGCCAGTTGTTCGGCCTTGTCGGGAGATCGGTTGGTGATGAACAGTTTGGCGACCCCGGCAGACGCGAGAGCATGCGCCAGTCCCGAGGCCGCACCTCCTGCGCCGACCAGGAGTACGCGCCGACCTGTCGGCTCATGTCCCCGGTCACGCAGGCCAGCGACAAAGCCCTCACCATCGAACATCGCGCCAGTCAGAATGCCGTCGGCTTCACGCCGGACGACATTGCAGACGCCCAGCAGCCGCGCCGCGCCGGTCAGGCGGTCGCAAAGTGCCGCTGCGCTGTTCTTGTGCGGGATGGTGATCACCATGCCAGCCAGATTGCCGATGTGGCGCAGGGCTTCGACTGTAGCGGGCAGCATCTCTGGCGTGACATCCAGCGGGACCATGGCAATGTCGAGGCCGCGCCTCGCGCATTCGGCATTGAACACGGGTGGGGTGCGCACGTGGCGACAGGGGTGTGCCAGCAGCGGCACGAAACGGGTAGCTCCGGTGATCGTCATCATCTCCTCCGATGGACATAAAGATCGCCCTTGTGGCGACGGTCAAAACATATATGATATATGATAAAGAGGAAGGCGAGGGAAATCCATGGATCCACTGGCGATTTTTGATGCGAGCATGCAGGTGTTTGGCGCCCCCGGTCGCTATGTGCAGGGTCGTGACCTGCTGGACCGGGTGGGCAGCTTTGTCGCGCAGCTTGGTAAATCCGGGGTGCTTGTCGCTGATGCTCAGGTGCTGCCGCTGATTGAGGCACGGGTAAAGGCAAGCTGCCGGCAAGCAGGTGTCGGGCTTGAGGTTCTGCCATTTTCGGGCCAGCTCCTCGCGGACACGGCCCTGCAACTGGATCAGACTCTTGGGGCGCAGCTGCCTGAGGTCGTCATCGCGGCAGGTGGCGGACGGGCCATTGATGCGGGAAAGGCTCTGGCTGATCGGCGCGGGTTGCGGCTGGTTACTGTACCGACTGTTGCCTCGAATGATGCACCGACCAGTAAGAACTACGTGCTTTACGATGAACACGGCCATCTGTCCGAGGTACGGCATCTGCCGTACAATCCCGATTTCGTCGTTGTCGACACGGTTTTGCTGGCGGGTGCACCGCAGGCCATGTTTGCCGCCGGTCTTGGTGACGCGCTGTCCAAAGGGGCCGAGGCCCTGGCTTGCGCACAGGGTCAGGGCTTGACCATGTTCATGGCACGCCCGCCGCGTATCGCGACACTGATTGCCGCGACTTGCCATGACACGCTACTCGTCCATGGTGCTGCTGCCTACGACGCGGCAGGGTCGGGACAGCCGACTGCGGATTTCGAGTTTGCGGTCGAGGCGATGATCCTGATGGCCGGCCTGGGTTTTGAGAGCGGTGGTCTTTCAGTGCCACATGCGTTGACGCGTGGTCTTTCGCTTCTGCATGGGGCGGCGCCGATGCCGCATGGGCATGAGGTCGCATATGGGCTGACCGTCCATCACCGGTTGCTTGGAGGACGGCTGCCAGACGATATGGTTGCGCTATACGATCATGTTGGCCTGCCGCGCAGTCTGCGGGAGCTGACCGGCCGGGCTGTCACGACCAAGCAGATCGAAGCCGTCGCCCGGGCTGCCATGCCCGTGCGGCACATGCTGAACTTTCCCCGGTTGCTGGGCCTGTCTGATCTGGTCGCAGCCATGACCACTATCGAGGCTGAAGCCGAGGCTTCGGTTTCCGTCAGTTAGGAGAGGGCTTGATGACACGACTCGCGATTGTCACCGGCGGCGGGACCGGCATCGGGCGCGCCGTAGGTGAGGTGCTCTTGGCCGCCGGCTGGCGTGTTTGCGCGCTGGGTCTGGACCGGGACGACGATCTGCCGGCAACCATTGAATTTTCGTTTGTGGACCTGACCGACATGGCTGCCTGTCTGGCGGTTCTGCCTGAGGAGTCAGTTGCCGGTCTGGTCAATTGTGCGGGCATATTGCGCCACCAGCACGAGTGGGAAACCAGAAACTTTGAACAGGTGATGCATGTCAATGTGACGGCGGGTTTTGCTTTGGCCAATGCGTTGTTGCCTCGGCTTGAGGCCGGGCAAGGCGCGGTTGTGAACGTTGCATCGATGTGGGCAATTTTCGGTTCCCCGGGGGCGCCGGCCTATACGGCCAGCAAAGGTGCTGTGGCGGCGCTGACCCGATCGCAGGCCGTGGCATGGGCGCCGCGTGGTGTACGGGTCAACGCCATTGCTCCCGGCTGGGTCGAAACCCGGATCTCGGCCCGGGCCCGCAATGATGCAGCTCGTGCAGAAAGCATAGCCCGCCGGATCCCGCTGGGGAGATGGGCGCAACCAATTGAAATCGCAGAAGTTGTCCGTTTCCTGCTGTCGCCCGAGGCGAGTTATGTGACTGGAGCTTTGATCCCGATCGACGGAGGGTATTCGATATGCTGACAGCTGAAAGAATGAAAGCGTGGGTTCAACATGACACCGGAGATCCGGGGGTTCTGCAGCTCGAAGATCGCCCAATCCCGCGACCCGGTCCGGGCGAGGTGCTGGTGCGCAACCGCGCTATCGGATTGAACCCAGTCGATTGGAAGTTCATCCGTTGGGGGCATGAGGGCTGGGACTGGCCGCATATTCCCGGCGTCGATGGCGCGGGTGAGGTTGTCGCCTTGGGCTCGCTGGTGTCTCGCCTTTGTCCCGGAACGCCGGTCGCATATCACAATGATCTGCTGCGTCCTGGTTCGTTTGCGGAATATACGCTGATCCCTGCACGTGCTGCCATTCCGTTGCCCGCTGCGTTGCCTTTTCCTGCCGCCGCGGCGATTCCCTGCCCGGGTCTGACGGCGCGGCAGGCGATCGAAAAGCTTCCATTGAAACCCGGCGCTCATGTACTGCTGACCGGTGCCTCGGGGGCAGTAGGCGGTGCGCTGATGCAACTGGCCCGTGAACGCGGCTGGATCATCCATGCCGTGGGTTCTGCATCACAGGCAGAACGCCTGCTGCGGCTGGGCGCTGCAACGGTGACCGATTACCGCCGGCCGGACTGGTGCGAGAGATGGGCTGCACGTGTTCAGCAGCACCCCTTGCAGGCCGTGATCGACATGGTTAGCGGCGCTCATGCCGCGAGCCTTGCTTCGCTTATTGCCGCCAACGGTCATCTGGTCTGTATCCAGGACCGGCAGGAAAGCGCGCCTCTGGCCGCCTTTACCACCACGATCTCGTTGCATGAGGTCGGGCTCAACGCCTTGCATCATCACGGCAGCGATAGACAATGGGCCGAACTTGTCGCTGCGGGCAGCGATATCGCCCGCCGGATGCTGGACGGAAGCTTCGACCCGCAGTTGATCGAAGTTGCTGGCTTTGACCAGTTGCCCGCCGCGCTGGAGCGGCTGAAGTCGGGGCCGAACCCCGGCAATCGCGTCGTCACCTTATAAGGACTTTTTCATGACGAACCATCCGACGGATCTGCGGCTTTTGCTCCGGGACCCCACGCTTTTTGAAACGCGGGCCTATGTTGCTGGCGAGTGGATCGCGGCCGCTGACGGCAAGACCTTCCCGGTGGTGAACCCGGCGCGCGGCGATGTGATCGCCGAGGTGGCCGACCTGTCGCGCGCCGAGGTCGCCCGCGCCATCGAGGCCTCGGCTCAGGCGATGAAGGGCTGGGCCGCCCGCACCGCCAAAGAACGCGCACAGGTGATGCGCAAATGGTTCGACCTGATGATCGAAAACCAGGACGATCTGGGAAAGATCCTGACCGCCGAACAGGGAAAACCGCTGCCCGAGGCCAGGGGCGAGATCGCCTATGGCGCCAGCTTTATCGAGTGGTTCGGCGAAGAGGCCAAGCGCATCTATGGCGAGACCATTCCCGGTCATATGCCCGACAAGCGCCTGACCGTGATCCGCCAACCGATCGGAGTGGTCGGCTCGATCACGCCGTGGAACTTTCCCAACGCGATGATCACCCGCAAATGCGGCCCGGCCATCGCCGCCGGCTGCGGATTTGTTGGCCGCCCCGCCGCCGAGACACCGCTTTCGGCGCTGGCGCTGGCCGTGCTTGCCGAACGCGCGGGCGTGCCCAAGGGGTTGTTCAGCATCGTGACCTCATCGCGATCGTCCGACATCGGCAAAGAATTCTGCGAGAACCCGCTGATCCGGAAACTGACCTTTACCGGCTCGACCGAGGTGGGGCGCATCCTGCTGCGTCAGGCCGCCGGTCAGGTGCTGAAATGCTCGATGGAGCTTGGCGGCAACGCCCCCTTCATCGTCTTTGACGATGCGGATCTGGATGCCGCGGTCGAAGGCGCCATGGCCTCGAAGTTCCGCAACAACGGCCAGACCTGCGTCTGTGCCAACCGCATCTATGTACAGGCTGGCGTCTATGACGAATTTGCCCGGCGTCTGGCGGCGGCGGCGGACAAGCTGCGCGTCGGCGACGGGCTTGAAGACGGCGTCACCACCGGCCCGCTGATCAATCAGGCTGCGGTCGAAAAGGTGCAGGAGCACATTCAGGACGCCCTTGAAGGCGGCGGACAGGTGCTCACCGGCGGCAAACCGCGCGAGGGGCTGTTCTTTGAGCCGACCGTCATAACCGGGATCACCGACAAGATGAAGGTCGCGCAGGAAGAGACCTTTGGCCCGCTTGCCCCCCTGTTCCGCTTTGACACCGAGACAGAGGTGATCGAGCGCGCCAATGCGACGATCTTTGGCCTTGCGGCCTATTTCTACGCCCGGGACATCGGCCGTATTACCCGGGTTCAGGAGGCGCTGGAATACGGTATCGTCGGCGTGAACACCGGGATCATCTCGACCGAAGTCGCGCCCTTTGGCGGTGTCAAGCAATCGGGCCTTGGCCGCGAAGGCTCGCGCCACGGCATCGAGGACTATCTTGAAATGAAATACATCTGCCTCTCTGTCTGAATCCGTCAGAGCCAGAGAAGCGGAAAACCCCGGAGCATCGCTCCGGGGTTGCCGGGATCAGCGATCCTCGTCTTCGTCGTCGCCATCCGCATCGGGCAGGTTGAAAAAGCTGTCCGCATCCAGATCTTCTGCGGGCTTTTCGTCCTCATCGTCCCGGGTAAGGGTGAAATTCTCAAGCCCCGCGATGGACGAGGGCAAGCGCGGCTCATCCGACATCGCAAGCGAAGTCTCGGTCGACAGCAGTTTGCGACGTTCATCATCGGTCATCATGCCGCCCTCAGCAGCCTTGCGCTTGGCTGCCTTTTGCACGGCAGCATCAAGCTCGGACTGGCGGCAAAGCCCCAAAGCAACAGGGTCGATGGGCTGGATGTTCAATCTGGCCGAAGTGTGGGGGCTACGCCCGGAACCTGCTGGGCATGCTGTGCAATCGGGAACTGGAAGCCGCCAAGGACATTGCCACCGACACCGGCTTTGGAGCATCGACCCGTAAGGGACGGTCAGCGCGTGGCCGGCATCTACCGGCGCAGCGTCATGCTCGCCAGCGGGCGGTAAGCGATGCTGGACGACGCCATGGGCTTCTTGCTTGTGCCATGGCGTCTGGCGATCCAACAACGGCTGGGGCAGCAGCTTGCTGCGACGGTGCGCGATGATGGCGTGTCGTGGGAGATTGGGCGGCAGCGTGGCCTTGACGTCTCGTAAGGCTATCGCTTGACCAACAGCCCGCGCAGCGACAATTCCAGAGCGTCCACGGCCTGCGCCAGTCGCGCACTGCCGTCCTCGCCGTCAGCGATCCAGAACGCCGCTTCGGCCAGCCCGCCGTGGATCAGCGATGCCAAAGCCTGCGGGTCAGCCTCGGCCACGATACCTTGGCGTATGAGGTTGTCGATCATCCGCTGCATCGACTGGATGCAATGGCGCTGCGAGTCCGGCGAGGTACCGTCCAGTACTGCCCTGGCGTCGCGCAGCACGATGCGTTGGATTTCCGGCTCCAGTGCCATTTCCAGATAGGCACGGCAGCGGCCACGAAAACCTTCCCACGCATCCTCGGCTGTGTCGGAAACGGCTTGCCGGCGCTGATCCGTCTCGGCGTCGATCTGCTCCACCACAGCAGCCAGCAAGCCCTTCTTGTCGCCGAAGTGGTAATAGAGCGCGCCACGGGTCAGGTTCGCCTGCGCGGTGAGGTCGTCCATCGAAGTGTCGGCGTAACCGTGCCCGGTGAAGACCCGGCGAGCGGTCGCCAGCCGCGTGGCGCGGGTTTCTTCCATCTCGGCGCGGGTGCGGCGAACCATCCGTCTTCTCCTTACATACGACGCACATGATTATTTGCAGACAGCACGTATGATTGTACGACCCTAATCATACTCCTTGCATGTATTTTCGCCGCATAGCGTTGCCTTGGCAAACGGATGCTTCCTGGAGAACGAAACGGCCAACCCTTATCGAGAATTTTTCGCCGCACGCGGCACAACAGGCTTTGCCCTGGCCGGCCTGTTGGCGCGCATTCCGCTGCCGATGACGGGCATCGGTATCATCACCATGCTGTCGCAACTGCGCGGCAGCTACGCGCTGGCGGGGGCGGTATCCGCCACCTTCGTGCTGACCTACGCGCTGCTGTCGCCGCAAATCTCCCGGCTGGTGGATCGGCGTGGACAGGGCCGCGTGCTGCCCTCAGCCACGGCCATCAGCGTCGTTGGCCTGCTGCTTCTGCTCGCGGGTTCCTGGTGGCAGGCGGCCGGCTGGACATTGTTCATCGGCGCCGTGCTGGCTGGCTTCATGCCCAGCATGTCGGCGATGGTGCGTGCACGCTGGACGGCGCTGTACCGGGGCCAGCCACGCTAGCAGACAGCCTGTTCGCCGGAAACGGTGTTCGATGAAGCCACCTTCATCGCCGGGGCGCCGCTGTCGGTCGGGTTGTCCGTTGCAGTGTTTCCCCAGGCTGGCCCGCTGGCAGGGCGCTGTTGCTGATCCCGGGTGTTTTCGCCTTGGTCGTGCAGCGCGGCACCGAGCCGCCGGTCGAGGCGCAAGACGCCACCAAGGACGGTTTGGGATCGGTGACCCGGCTGGCGAACGTGCGACTGCTGGCGCTGCTGATGGTGGCCACGGGCGTCCTGGTCGGCACTGTGGACATCGTCAGCGTGGCCTTCGCCGAACAAATGGGCCAGCCGGCAGCGGCCAGCCTGGTCTTGTCGGCCTATGCCGTGGGTTCCTGCTTGGCCCGGCTGCTGTTCGGCGCAATCAAGCTGCAAACGCCATTGCATCGCCTGTTGCTGCTGGGCGGGCTGGCAACCGCCGCAACCACCTTGCCTCTGCTGCTGGTTGGCAGCGTCGCCGCGCTGGCGGGGGCGGTGCTGGTGGCGGGACTGTTCTTCGCGCCCACCATGATTGTGGCCATGTCGCTGGTCGAGCGACTGATGCCCGAGCACCGGCTGACCGAAGGCATGACCTGGCTGCTGGCCGGGCTGAATGTTGGCGTGACGCTGTGCGCTGCGGCATCCGGCCAGGTGGTCGATGACAGTGGCGCACGGGCTGGATTCACCGTCGCGCTCTGCGGCAGGTGCGGTGGTGTTGCTCGTGGCGCTGTGGGGGCATCAGCGCCTGCGCGAACACAGCTCTGAGTTTGGCTGAAAGAGGTTTACCATGGAGCTTCCTCATCTGCGTTGCTTCCTGGCCGTTGCCGAAGAACTGCACTTCGCGCGTAGCAGCCGAGCGACTGCATATCGAGCAATCACCGCTGTCGCGCGCCATCAAGGAACTGGAGGAAGAACTGGCGTGGTGCTGTTCGCCCGTATCACGCGCAGCACCCGCCTGACCCGCGTCGGCGAGCTGTTCCCCCGCGTCTTCGCCGCCTTGCAGCAGGCGCGCGACAGCGTGAAGGCGGCCGCCAACGGCTTCCACGGTCAGTTGCGCATCGCCTTGTCCGACGGCATACGCCGTCGCGGCTACCTGCCTTGCTGGCACTGTGTCGGCAGGAGGAACCGGAAGTCGAAATCCGCCCGACCGAAGTGCCGCTGGCGCAGCAGATCAAGGGCCTGCACGACAACCTGTACGACGTGGGCTTTGCCCGCGCCGATGACTCGGCGAGGGCATCGGTGCCTTGCCCGTCTGGAACGGTCTGCTGATGGTGGCCGTACCCGCACGGCATCCCTTGCTGGCCCACAAACGCATCCCGCTCGAAGAACAGCTGCGCTACCCGCTGGTGTTGTGCGATCAGCATACGTGCAAAGGCCATGCACGGCAGGTCGAGCGCGTGCTGCGCCGCGTGGACATGGAGCCGCTGGCGGCCGAGCGGGTCGCGTCCTGCGACCTGATGATGGCGCTGGTATCTGCCGGCTTCGCCTTGGGCCTGACCGCCGCCGCGCACATCGCGGCCGGCTGGGAACAGGGCGTCGTCGCGCGGCCGTTGGTCGGCCGCTCGCCGATGCTCACGACCTACCTGCTGCGCCTGGATGGCGAACCTTCGGAAACGCTGGCCCGCTTCATCGAGCGCGTACAGGCCATCGAGTCACCGGAAGACACAGGGCCAACACCGGACGACGAACCCGACTCCCTGGAAGACTCCGAACCATGAAGAAGGCCATTCCATTCTTGTTGGCTGCGATACTGACTGCCTGCGGCTGGAATGAAGCGCCAGAGAACGAGAACGTGCCGACCGTTGAAGAACTGGCGTCTGGTCCCGTGCGCCTGAAAGAGCTGCGCCAGCAATGCAAGACGGATCGCGCCACGCTGGGTGACGTGCTGTGCAACCGGGTGCAGCCGGGCGAGGAACTGGTGACGGTCGCCGCCGGCAATACCGTGCGCTGGATCGTCAGCGACACATTCAGCGGCGCCGGCGACGAGTTGCGCGTCAATGTGCAGGTCAAGCCCGTGCGTTCGGGCCTCAAGACGAATCTGATCATCACCACCAATCGCCGCACCTATCTGTTGGAGCTGACCTCGACCGAACGTGCCTGGATGGCATCCGTCTCCTGGGACTGCCCGCGCGTGGATGCTGGCATTGCAGTGCCAGGCGCAGGCGGCCAACGCCGCCGCGCCGGTTGATGCCAGCCTGTCGCTGGAGCGCTTCCGCTTCCGCTACGCGATCAGCGGCAGCAAGCCGTGGTGGAAACCGCTGCGTGCCTTCGATGATGGCCAGAAGGTCTATATCCAGTTCCCACCAGGTATTGCGCAGGGCAAGCTGCCGCCGCTGTTCGTCATCGGAGCACAAGATGACAGGCAACTGGTGAACTACCGTTTCCGCTCGCCGTACTACATCGTGGATCGGCTGTTCGGCGCGGCCGAACTGCGCCTGAGCGGGGGCAAGGGCGACGTGGTGCGGATCGAACGCACCGACGGCGTGGCGCGGAGGAATTGAGCATGAGCCAGGACGACACTCCCGACCTTGCCATCCCACAGGCGGACAAGGTGGCCCCGGAAACGGTGGTGCTGCGCGTCCAGCCGCGCCCGGTCACGCGCTTGAACCGGCGCGTGCTGGCGATCATCGCCGGCGACCTGTCGATCACCGTGCTGGGCGCGCTGATGTGGTCGCTGCAACCGCAGCGGCGCGGCGCAGGCGAATCCACCGAGCTCTACAACGTCGATCGCGTTTCGCGCTCCGAAGGACTGGCGCGGTTGCCGACCGACTATTCCCAACTGCCGCCCGCCTTGCCGTCCGAGGTGCCGGAACGGGGGCTGCCGCTGCCGGGCGATCCTGGCCCGGCCATCGTCAATGCGCAGCGGCAGCCGGCGGTGGCCTACGCGCCACCCCGCCACGATCCGGCCGAGGCCGAGCGACAGGCCCGGTTGAAGGAGGCCGGGGAAGCCGCCGCTTCATCCGTGTTTTTCCGCTCGGGCACGCAAGGCGCCGCGCCGGTAGCGCAGTCACAGGTCGCCGCTGCGCCGGGTTTCGCTGCCAATGCGGCCTTTGATCCGATGGCGGCCGGATCGGCCTCAACGGCCGCTCAGCCCGCCAATCCAACCGCCGTGCAGAACGGCAGGAACAGAAGGAGGCATTCCTGCAAGGCGCTTCTACGGGAACCCGTAATTCCGGCAACCTGACCCTGCCGGCTTCGCCCTATCAGGTCATGGCCGGCACGGTGGTCGCCGCTGCGCTGGTGACGGGCATCAATTCCGACCTGCCGGGCGACTTGATCTCCACGGTGACGGAGCCGGTCTATGACACGGCCACCGGCAAGTTCCTGCTGATCCCGCAGGGATCGCGCATCCTTGGGCGCTACAACAGCCAGGTCCGCTACGGGCAGAGTCGGGTTCAAGTTGTCTGGAACCGGATCATTCTGCCGGACACGTCTTCGCGCACACTCGACAATCTGGTCGGCGCCGATCCGGCCGGCTATGTCGGGCTGGAAGACGACGTGGACTACCGCTGGGGCCGCATCTTCGTCGGTGCGGCGTAAAGGCGGTGCTGGGCGTCGGTGCCGAACTGGCCGCGCCGGGGAACCGTCAGGACGGCGACGCATCATCATCGCCGGGCGCGACAGCGCGCAGGACAACATCAACCAGGCCGGCGAGGAGATGACCCGCCGCAGCATGAACATCCAGCCCACCTTGACCAGCCGGCCGGGCCTGCCGGTGCGGATCATAGTTGCGCGCGATTTGACGCTCCTCCCCTACCAGCCGCTCATGTTCAACCGAGGAACATCACGATGAGCACGACCAAGAAGTTGCGCTTGGGGCCGCTGCCGTCCAGCAGCAGCGTCAAGCTGACTTTTACATGCCCCGCCAGCCTGAAAGCCGACCCCGACTGCTATGCGCAGCTCCATGCCCAAACCTATGGCGAAGCTGCCGATGCAGCGACGCTGATCCCGCACATGCCGGTAGCCTTCATGGCGGTGGATTGGGGTTCAGGAAGGGTGGCACGGGCAAGCCAGCGCCACCAAAACCAGGCTGACGATGCACAGCAGCCACGCTGACCATCCCTCGAACGCGCAGCCGAGCGCAGCGCGCTCTTCGTTCTGGAGTGCCATGAACGATTGGGCTTTGATGACCGACAAGCTCGCCGTTCCTTGGCAATCGCCACTGCCACAGTGCGACCCGGCTTGCTTTCCCAAGGCTTTCATGTGGCTCCCAGCCCACAACGCCGCATCCGCTGCAAGCGGCACGAAACAGGGATAACCTATTGCCCTGTATACGGTTTCAAGCCTCGCGTGATCTGCACGAAGAGCTTGGCACCGGCCCTTTTTTGTGCCGCTGGCGGTTGGCGACCCTTTTGATCAATTGGCAGAGACCGCCGTGCCCTGGGGTTTTCAGAATCAGCGATCCTTTGCATTTTGCTGCAGAGGCTGGGCTGGTCCGCCTGAACACAGGAGGCAGGGCCGCTGGCATGTTCGGTCGGGCCTCCCCAGTACATTTCCGGTCTGAGGCAGCAAACGCATCAAATTGCCGACTGGATCGGGGGACTGACGTTTGCTCCAATGTTGGTATGTCCGGTTTTTTTTGAAAGAATTTTTGTGCCTCGGGCATGACCGGCGTGCAGGAGTGCAACTTCGTTCGACAGCCTGCGAGCGCACTATCGCGCTTGGCTTTCTCTTTCCAGAGAGCCGTCAACTTTGCCTTAAGCCGTGTCCGTGTATCAGGGTGGTAGGCTGCGCTGACGGTTGGGGATCATGCTACTCCGGTAACATCCGCCCTTTCAGCAGGTCGACAAAGGCCCGGATATGGGGCTGACGCAGCGCCTGGGGTCGGGTGACCAGGAAAACCTCCAGGCCCGGCAGGACCTGACCGGGAAAAGGCTCGACCAGATCTTTTGCCAGCACGCGGGGCAGGGCGCCTGCGCCATGGCCGCGCTGCACCGCGGCCAGTTGCGCGGCAAAGGATGAAACCCGGATGCGGATATTCCCGAACCCAGCCGTCCGCGCAACTTTCATATGGGGCAGTTGGTCCAGAGGCGGCAGTAAGCCGATCATCGGCAATGTTTCTGGCCGCAGGCCGGGGCGGGCAGCAATTTCAGGGGTGGAAAAGATGCGAAATTCAATATCAGCGAGCCGTTGATAAATCAGCGAGGGTTCGCCCAGATGCAGGGTGCGGATGGCGATGTCGGACGCGCCCTGCGCCAATTTCACCAGTTCGGCCGTGATCGACAGGTCCACAGTACAACCGGGATTCAGGGTGGTGAATTCAGCCGCGATATCGGTCAGAGGGCCGACAAAGCCCTCGCCCGCCGTGATCCTGATCCGGCCTGACAAACCACTCGCTTCTGGCGGCGGGACCAGTGCGGATTCAAAATCCTGTGCCGCCTGCACCAGTGCTGAGCCACGCGCCGTCAGCCGTGTGCCATCGGCCCCGCGTTCGACCAGCGCCGCACCGATCACGGTCTCAAGCTGGGTGATGCGGCGCGACAGCGTCGAGGCGGCCATGCCAAGTGTCTCGCCCGCGCGCAAAAAGCTGCCGCGCCGCGCCACCGCCAGCAAAAGGCGAAGATCGTCCCAGTTCATAGAATAACTCCGGCCCAGTTTTGCGGATACGCAAATCTGTTTTGCCACAGCGTGCGTTCTGCGCAAACCCCTCCGACGCTATTTAAGCCGGGAAGGGGTGCATTCCGCGCCTTGCAGGATCATCGACATGCAGACCGTATTCGTTACCGGTGCGACCGGGCTTCTGGGCAACAACCTCGTGCGGCTTTTGCTGGAACGTGGCGTGAGGGTGCGGGCCTTGGCCAGATCCCGCTCCAAGGCCGAGGCGCAGTTCGGCCAGCTTCCCGGACTTGAGATTATCGAAGGCGACATGCAGGATGTCGCGCATTTCGCCCCGTCGCTGGCAGGCTGTGATGTGGTGTTCCACACCGCAGCCTACTTCCGCGAAAGCTATGGTGGCGGAAAGCATTGGGCGATGCTGAAACGGATCAATGTCGATGCCACGGCAGAGTTGCTTACGGCTGCCCATGCGGCGGGTGTGCGGCGCTTCATCCATACCAGCTCGATTGCGGTGGTGAACGGGCCGCGTGGCGCGTTGATCGACGAAACGATGGCCCGCGATCCGCGCGATGCCGACGATTATTATCGCAGCAAGATGCAATCGGACCGCGTGGTGCAGGATTTTCTGCGCCACCATCCCGAGATGTTTGCGACTTTTGTGATGCCGGGCTGGATGCACGGTCCCGGCGATCTGGGGCCGACTGCGGCAGGCCAGTTCACGCTGGACTACTTGCGGCGCGCGCTGCCTGGCATTCCTCCGGGCACATTTTCCTTTGTCGATGCCCGGGATGTGGCATTTGCTTTGGTCGCGGCGGCGGAAAAGGGGCGGCGGGGCGAGCATTATCTGGCCGCTGGGCGCCATATCGCCATGCACGATCTTGTGCAGATTTACGAGCATGTTACCGGCACACCTGCTCCAAAGCGTCAGATCCCGGTCGCGGTGCTGTGGCCGATCGCGACAATGCAAGAGATCATCGCCCGCATTACCGGCCGTCCGGCGCTGCTGAGTCTTGCGACTGTACGCACCATGCGCGCCGAGGCCGAGCGCACGCGTTTCAATCCGGAGAAATCGCGCGATGAGCTGGGGCTGACTTTCCGCCCCATAGCCGAAACCATCCGCGACGAGGTCGACTGGTTCAAGGCGCATGGCATGATCTGAATGCAAAAGCCGGATGATGCCCGGGCTCGCAGCAGTCTTTACGATGACATCATAAGCAGAATCGCCGGGGAGTCTGAGCAAGGCCGTCTGCCTTGGGTCCAGCCTTTCTGGATGGAGGCGAAGGTTTCCTCCTGTCATATCCCGGAATGCGGCACCTCCGGCAGCATTCAGGGATCAACGTGCTGTTTCCCGGCCAACCGCGCCGATATCAGCCTGATCCGGCTGACTGTCCGCCGAGATGGGGCGCGGTTTGAACAGGTTTGCTGCCATGAAATCCACAAACACGCTGATTTTAGGCGCCAGCTGCCTGCTGGACGGCCAGAGGATGCGATATGTGCTGGAGTGGCGGACCGCGTGTTCCATCACGCTTACCAGCGATCCGTCATCAAGCTGTTCTTGCACTGCAAAATCCGGCAGGCAGGCGATGCCATGACCGTCCTTGGCCAACTGTATCAGCGGCTCAATCGCGCTGGAGGTTACGGCGGTCGTCATTTGGAACGTGATCTTGTTTCCATGCCCGTCATGCAGCCAGTCCTCGAGTCCGCTGGTCGGATAGCGATGTCGCAGACAGCGATGTGTAACGAGATCGCTCAATGTCTTTGGCGTGCCGTGTGCGCTGAAGTAGCTGGCTGAGCCCACCAGTTTAAAGCCAAAGCTGCCAAGGACACGCATCATCAGACGCGAATCCGTTGTATCGCCCGTGCGAACAACTGCGTCATATCCTTCATCAATCACATCAACCAACCTGTCAGAAAAGTCGAGGTCCAGCTCGATATCGGGCCAGGTGCGCATGAATGCTGAAAGGGTTGGCATCATCAGCATGCCGACCAGCGGCAGGCTGACCTTTAGCTTGCCGCGGGGCGCGTCACGGGTCTGCGACAACTCTATTTCCGCTGTTTCGATCTCGCTGAAGATGCGTCGGCACCGTTCCAGAAACAACGTCCCCTCGGCCGTCAAGGTGATCGTGCGCGTCGAACGATGGAACAAGCGGACACCTAACCGCCCCTCCAGCCTCGCCACCGCCTTGCCGACCGCAGATGACGACACGCCGAGCTGCGCCCCGGCCTTTGTAAAGCTGCGGGTTTCAGCTGCCCGAACGAATGCGTTCATAGAACCAAGGCTGTCCATTGCATTACCAATTATGGATGTAAATGTCCGATATGTTATGCATTTAAGCTATATTATCGTTCTTTGCGAATGAAATTACCTTGGAGGTCAGCACCAAGCCGACGAACAGCCTTCGCGCCTGACGGGCCGATATTTGCTCGTCGTTTTTCATCAGACAGGCAGACCCATGACCGAGACGACAGAACCCAGATCATATTTCGACGAAGCCGGCCGCGCTGCCTTTGTGCAGAGAGGTTTGCCTGTTGGATCGCTGCTTGCACTGGCGGTTGCCGGCTTCATTACGATTCTGACCGAGGCGCTTCCGGCAGGCCTGCTTCCCCAGATCAGTGGCAGCCTTCTGGTTTCGGAAAGTCTCACCGGGCAGCTTGTGACTATCTATGCGCTGGGCTCGCTGTTGACCGTCATCCCGTTGATCGCGCTGACCCAAGCTGTGCGGCGCAAGCCCCTTTTGTTGATCGCTCTCGCCGGATTCGCCATTGCCAATACCGTGACGGCTTTATCGACAAGCTATGTTCTGACCATGATGGCGCGGTTTGTCGCGGGTGTATCCGCCGGACTGCTTTGGGCTCTGCTGGCCGGTTATGCGGCGCGCATGGTGCCGGACCAATTGAAGGGCCGCGCTATCGCGGTCGCCATGATCGGAACGCCGCTTGCATTGTCGCTTGGCATCCCAGCCGGGACATTTCTTGGCACGCTGATCGGTTGGCGGTCATGCTTTGGCCTGATGACAGCGATGACGCTTGCTCTGATCATGTGGATGCTGATCAAACTGCCGGATTTTCCCGGACAGGCGGATGGCAGACGTCATTCACTCGGCGAAGTCTTTCGAATGCCGGGCATCCGATCCGTGCTTCTTGCAACGCTTGGGTATATGCTTGCTCATAACATCCTTTACACCTACATCGCGCCGTTCGTTTCGGCCGCCCGCATGGTCGGGCAAACGACGCTGATCCTGCTGGTTTTCGGTCTAACCTCGCTTGTCAGCATATGGATCGCAGGTGCACTGGTAGATCGTCACCTGCGCAGCCTGACGCTTGCAAGCATCGCATTGTTTGCAGTTTCCGCTTTGGTGCTGGGCATCGGGACCGACAGCACATCAGCGGTCTATGCTGCGATCTGCCTGTGGGGACTGGCCTATGGAGGGGCGGCAACGCTTTTCGCGACGTCCATGACCCGGGTTGCTGGCGAGGCCACCGATGTTGCGCAATCCATGATCGTGACGGTGTGGAATATCGCGATCGCCGGCGGCGGCATTCTGGGCGGGATACTGCTCAACAACCTCGGAGCGGTCGCCTTTCCATGGAGTGTGCTGGCGCTGCTGGTTGTCACGCTTGCTGTCGTCTGGGCCGCGCGGGCACATGGGTTTCGGTCATCATGACATGCCTGCCGAATGGATATGGCCGCAGAGCCTGCCATCGAGCTGTTTGACTTTCGGTGCCGCTTGCGGCCGCGGATGGTGCCTGGGCGGGGGTATCCCAGCCCGGTCACTCCTTGGCCGGCGGCGCGAGGAAGCGGCGCACCATAAGCGTCAGCATGTCGCGGCTGGCGGCAAAGTCTAACCCATCGACCATCAGCGGCAGCATGGGTGCGGCATCCACTACCGCGATCAGCATTGCTGCCACCTGTTCAGGGTCCAGCGCAGGATCGACCTCGCCCTTGGCCTGACCTGCCTTCAGAGTCTGTGACAGGATTGCCCGCACATGGCGGGTATTTTCCTGCAGGATCGCCCGGATGCGCGGGTTACGCCCCGCCTCGGCCAGAAGCTCAAAGAGGATGCGGCAGTGCTCGACATCGCTCCAGCCCTGCATGGTCCAGATCTCGGACAATAGCAGGGCCGAGGTGTCTGCGTCCTCGGGCTGGTCCGCGAAATAGCCATGCAGGCGGCGCAGATAATCCTCGGCCATTGCCTCGACGATCACCTCTTTCGAGCTGAAGTAATGATAAAGATGGCCGGGGCTGATCCCTGCCTCTTTGCAGATCGTTGCCGTCGAGGCCCCCCGCAAGCCTTCGCGAAGAAAGCAACGATGAGCGGCCTCTAGCAGCTCCAGCCGCTTTTCCTCGTGCTTTTCAGGGTCGACCTTACGTGCCATGGCATATTCCTAGAGTGATTGCACTATTTATGTGTTGACGTGGCGCTTCCTTTAAATAGACTGATCGCACTAGAAATAACAGGGGGTCGTGGCGGCCGCGCAGATCGCGGGCGGCGTTCCCGCCATGTCCTGATTGCGAGGAATGAATGAACACGACAAGACACCGGGCCGCTGCCGGCCTCGGGTTGCTTCTGGCTGCCTTTTTCCTGTTCGGTGCCTGGGGGAATCTGTTCCTTTCGGCCGAGAATGAGGCGGCATATGCCCGCTGGGGCTATCCCGGCTGGTTTCATTACCTGACAGCGGCGCTAGAACTGTCGGCTGCGCTGCTGATCCTTTATTCGCCAAGCCGGGTTTACGGTGCGGCTCTGGGCGCATGCGTGATGGCGGCGGCGGCGCTGACCACGCTTGGCCACGGTGAATACGCCCACGGTGTCGCACCCCTTGTCGTGCTGGCTGTGGCGCTGATCCTGCTGGCCCTTTCCTGGCCGCAAAAGACCTGATCCGAAAACCGAGGCTTTCCACGATGACACAATCTGTTTCCAGCTTCGCTGCGGCGGAGCCCGAGGGCGCATGGGCTGATCTTTTCCGCGGCCGCAACCTTGCCGTTGTTACGGTCATGGCGGGCGGGGTGCTGCTTTACGCGATGAACCTTTACTTTACGGCGGCTCTGCTGCCGTCGATCGTCGCCGGAATTGGCGGGCAGGAGTTTTACGCCTGGGTGACGACCGGTTTCGTTATCGCGGCGATCTTTGGTTCGTTGATGGTCAGTCGCATGCTGGCGCGTCGCGGGCCGGGGGCGGCTTATACGCTGGCGCTGATCCTGTTCGCCGCCGGGGCGCTGCTTGCCGCATCCGCGCCGGGGATGCAGGCGCTGCTGGCCGCGCGTCTTGTTCAGGGACTGGGCGGTGGCGTGCTGGCAGGGCTGGGCTATGCGGTGATCCGCATCGCCTTGCCCGAGGCGCTATGGGCGCGGGCGACGGGGCTTATTTCAGCCATGTGGGGGCTCGGCACGCTATTTGGTCCCTCGCTTGGCGGGCTGTTTGCCGAGCTTGGGTTGTGGCGCTGGGCTTTTGGCCTGCTGGCGCTGGCGGCCTGCCTGATGATCCTGCCTGCGCGGCGCGGTTTCCGGGCCATCGCGCCTGTGGCGCTGCGCGAGGCTTTGCCGGTTGCATCGCTGATTACGCTGATGGCGGCGGTGGTGGCGATTTCGGTCAGTGCGGTGCTGCCGGTCGGTTGGCCGACGGTGGTGTCGCTGGCCGTGGGTGGGCTTTTGCTGATCGGCTTTGCCAGGGTCGAGAGGCGGGCGACGCAGACCATTCTGCCGCGTCTGACATGGCAGCGGGGCAATCGGTTGAAGTGGATCTATCTGACCGTCGCTGCGCTGAGCACCGGGGTGATGCTTGAGAATTTCATTCCCCTGTTTGCCCAGCAGCTTGCGGGGCTTGGGCCCCTGCTTGCCGGGTTGTTGGGTGCGGTGCTGTCGCTTGCCTGGGTACTGGCGCAGCTTTATTCGGTGACGCTTGCCTCTGCCGCCGCACGGGCGCGGGCAATCCGGCTGGGGCCGGTGTTGCTGGTCCTTGGTCTTTTCGCTTATGGCCTGATGCAGCAACAGGGTGCTGCGCCGTGGCTGACCTTGTTGCAAGCACTGTCTCTGGCACTTGCCGGGGTGGGGATCGGCCTGTGCTGGCCCTTGCTTGGTGTGGCCGCAATGAGCAGCGCCACAGATCCGGCCGAGGGCGGCAAGGCTGCCGCCGCGATCACCACGACGCAGCTGATTGCCTTTTCCATCGTTTCGGCTTTCGCCGGGCTGTTGATGGCGGCGGGGCAGGGCAGTCCACAAGGCGCTGCGACATGGGTCAGCCTTGGCATTGCTCTGTTGTGCCTGCCCGGCATCTGGTTCGGGATGCGCGCGGCAAAGAAATAGGGGCAGGGTGCCGCCTAACCTAGCCGGTTTTCGTCATCGACCAGCGTCAGCACGGCGGGCGGGGCGGCGCCCCATTTCCACAGCACCATGTTCAGGTCCGCATCCGTTGCCCCTTTGGCAAAGCTGCGGACCAGCATGCCGTCATGACCGTCACGGATCAGCTGTTCGGCCAGTTTCTGGGTCGGGGCCTTGCCATCCTCTCTCATCCTGATGCGCCAGTCGTCGGCGGCCAGGTCGGCAGGTCCGATTCCGTATTCGTCCAGAGCGGCCGGGTCGGTTGCATCGAATATTCGCGCGACATCGGCCTTATAAGCCACCAGCGTCGTGGGCTGGAGGTTGCCGATCTGATTAGCCTCGCGGATCGCGGTCATGATTGACAGCGCGGTGTAAAGAGCAGGGGCGCCCTTTGGGTTGAACCGCCCGCCAAAGCGCCGGGCTCCCTCGCCCGAAAGTGGCTCGCGCGCCCAGACGGGGTTGAGGGCGCGATAAAGAAGACCGCGGTAATGCATAATCTAGGCGTAAAGGCCCGCTTCCACCGCGTCGATATAATCCATCACCTCTGCCGCATGACCGTCGCGCACCAGCTGCATCGCGGTCAGGCCGCCAAAGCCGGTCAACGGCTCAGAACGATACCAGGCATATGCGATCAGCGGAGAGCCAAAGCGTGGCGCGACCCGGTTCAGGATCTCGACCATCTCGCGCAGGCGCTTTTGGGTCTTTGGACTGGCCACGCGATCGGGTCGCATGACGGCATCGCGGCCAAGGCCGACCGTGCGGGCCACTTCGTCCTTGGTGGTGCGTAGTGCTTCGGCGATCCGGGCCGGAGCGAACTGGCCACCTTCGGCATAAACTTCGATACGCATCCACGCCTCCATATAGATAGGCACAATATGGCGTCAATTTGCGTGGCTTTCAAGTGTGTGATCGTGCTATGACCAGATCCCGGCTCACGACCCCCGCGCGTTCAGCCAAAGTTTGCTGCAAATGTGACTGTTGCGCAATTGCAGCAACCGCGCGTGGCCTGCGGTCATATGACGCTTGAGCTTGATCATCGGCCCCGCAATAGGGATAGCGGGCACAAGCACGCCATATGCAAGCCAAAAACCGAAAGAATCGGATTGCTTGCCATGACGCGTATTCTTCTGATCCCTTCCGCTGCTTCTGTGCGGCTTACAACGGCGCTGGGTGCCGGTATTCTGACGATGCTTGCCTGTCCTGCCCTGGCGCAAGAGGCCGAGGATGGAGCAGAAAGCACCGTCGTTCTGGACGAGGTGACGATCACCGCCGCCCCCGGCACCGAGACCGAGGGTTCGGGCAGCTGGACAACGGCATGGATGCGTTCGGCGACAGGGCTGGTGCTTAGCCAAAAGGAAACGCCGCAATCCACCAGCGCTGTCACCCATGCACAGATGCAGGACCGCAATATCACCACGATTGCCCAGACGATGGAGGCCGCCACGGGCATTACCGTGCAGGCTTATGAAAGCGACCGGATCAACTATTACGCGCGGGGCTTTTACATCGACGCCTATCAGTATGACGGTGTCCCCACGCCGCGAAACGGTGCCTGGACCTTTGGCGACAATAATCCCGACATGGCGCTGTATGATCATGTCGAGATCGTACGAGGCGCTACCGGGCTGATGCAGGGCGCGGGCGAGCCCGGGGCCTCGGTCAACTTTATCCGCAAGCGCCCGACCAGTGAGTTCCAGAACCAGACGGCGGTTTCGCTGGCCTATCCCAAGGGGGGCAGGGTCGAAGCCGATGTCTCGGGGCCGCTGAATACCGCGGGCACGGTGCGGGGCCGGTTTGTTGCGGTCGCCGACAGCCGCGATGGATCGCTGGATGCATATCACAAGGACAAATACGTCCTTTATGGCGCGATCGAGGCCGATCTGGGCGACAATACCGTGTTGAACGCCGGGATCAGCTATCAAAAAACCAGGGCCGACAACGTAACCTGGGGTGGGCTGCCGCCCTATTATGCCGACGGCGGCCTGATCGACTGGAATAAAGGCGCGACGCTGGGCGCGGACTGGACCTATGTCGATACCGAGCGGACCGAGGCTTTTGCCTCGCTTGAGCATGTCTTTGACAATGGCTGGACCGCGCGGCTGGTTGCCACCCATATCCGCAGCGAGGCGGATATGGAGCTGGCTTGGATCTCGGGTAGTCCTGACAGGGAAACCGGACTTGGCATGACCCCCTCGGCGGTGAAATATAACGGGACGACCAAGGTGTCGTCGCTGAATGGGATGCTGAACGGTGACTTTCAGGCTTTTGGCCGTGATCACCAATTCGTCCTTGGGGCCACTGTCTCTGACTTTAAAAGCGACTATTCCGGCTATGCGGCTGACAGATCGTCGCTGACCCCGGTCGGTAATATATTTGACTGGGACGGCAGTTACCCGCGACCGCGCTTTTCGGACGCGGCAACCACGATCTGGCACGATAAGCAGCGTCAGTACGGGCTTTATGCAACCACCAGGCTGCAGGCGAGCGATGCGCTGTCCATCATTGCCGGCGCGCGGGCGAACTGGTGGAAAGGCAGCGAGGCCACGACCGGCGAGCTGACCTATGAATACAGCTATAACGGTGAGATCACGCCCTATCTGGGCTTTACCTATGATCTGAACCCGACCTACACCGCCTATGGCAGCGTCACGAGCATTTACAAGCCGCAGATCGTTCTGGACAAAAATGGCGATTACCTCGACCCGACCTACGGCTGGAACTATGAACTGGGGGTCAAGGCCGATCTGATGGGCGGGGCCATGTATGCCTCGGCCGCGATCTTTCAGACCAATCAGAAGGATGTGGCGAATTGGGTAGGTAATGATGAGACCGACCTGCACGCCATCTATGAAAGCATCGACGGCACCAGGACGCGCGGTTTTGAGGTCGAACTGGCCGGGGCGATCAGCGATCGCTGGAATATCTCGGGCGGCTACACCTTCCGCACCTCCGAGGACAAGGATGGCAAACGTTTCGCGGCTGACCAGCCCAAACACACCCTCAAGATTGCGACTGATTACCGGCTGGCTGGCATTCTTGACGAAAAACTGACCCTTGGCGGTGCGATGCGCTGGCAAAGCGGTACCGACAGCATGAATTTCGCGAGCGACAGCCAGCAAACGAACGTCCATCAGGGCTCTTACGCTGTCTTTGATCTGAATGCGCGTTATGAGCTGACCGACAAGACAGAGCTGTCGCTGAGCGTGAATAACGTCTTTGACAAGGAATATTACGCGACCACCGGCTTTTACGGCAGGGTCGTCTATGGCGAGGCCCGTAGCGCCGAGCTGACGCTGCGTGCCAAATTCTGACCCCCCATCTGCGAGGAATAGTTACATGAGTATCGTTTATCCGTGGTCGAAAACCACGCTATCTGTGGGCACTTTGGCGCTGTGTCTTGCAATGGGTGCGCTGCCGCTTGCCGCTCAACAGTCGAACGGCGAGCCTGCGGCGCTGACCGCCGCCCAGATCGCACCGGCGCTGATCCGCACCGATGCGGTCCTTGGCGCCTATGAGGTGGCGCACTGGGCCGAGGAGGGGATGCTTTTTGTCGCCTCGTCGCCTTCGTTTGACGGTGATGTGCCGGGCTATGTCCATGTGTTCGACGCCTCTGATCTGCGTCCGATCCGCCGTGTCCAGTTGCCGCGCCGGGCTTTTGCGCTGGCACTGGATCGCAGCACTGGACAGCTTTACGCAGGCAATACGCTGGACGGTTCGCTGACCGTGATCGACGCGAAGGGCGGGACGATCCTGGACACCATCCAGCTGGGCCAGCCCGAGGACAAGGGTTTCGAACACGTCCGCATGATCGTGCTGGACGAACAGCGCGGTCTCGCCTTTGTGACCGGGCCGGGACAGAAGGGCGTGACCTGGATCGTCGATACCAAGGCCCGCAAGATGCTGCACCGGATCGACACCGGCCTGTGGACCGCCGGGGCGGCCTACGATGCGGGGGCAGGGCGGCTTTATGTCAGCGGCGGCGGTATCGAAGAAATCTCGGTGATCGACGTTGCCAGCGGCCAGCGCGTCGGCGGGCTGTCAACCGGCGACACATCCGAAGAAGGGGGCGATGCCTCGCGCCATTTCTTTGTTAATCTGGCGATTGATGCAGAAGGTCAGCGCCTCTTTGCGAGTGATGCGCAGGACGGTGCCATCTACGTTTCCGACATCGCCAGCGGCAAGGTGATCAGGCAGATCCCGGTCGGCCTCGGCACGCTTGACGTTGCCTATAACCCGGCGCGGCAAGAGATCTATGCGACATGGCGTGGCGTTGATCGGGACAACAAGTCGGGCACCGGTGGGCTGTTGGTCATTGATGCGCAAAGCTATGCCATCAAGCAGCGCGTACCCCTGCCGGCCCATCCCAATAGCCTTGAGGTCAGCGAGGACGGCAGGACGCTGTTCATGACTGTCAAAGTCTCGAATGATAAAAGTGACGCCGCCTATCGGGAGGGTGCTCTCGACTCGGTTCTGCGCATCAATCTGGAGCGTCTGGCTGATCAAGGCTGACCGGCGAGCCGTCACCATGTCCATATCGCTATTTGCGCCCCGGCCTTTGGTGGTCGGGGTGCATTCCCCGGGTTAGCCCTTTTGCCCGGCTGACGAATTTTCTTCCATCGTTCAGAAAAATGCGGCCTCTGGCAGACTGGTTGGGAACGAACCGCTCACCCCGATGTTATCCGGATAAAGGCTGCGGTCGGGGGACCCATGGGAAAACTGCGATGACGATTCTGGACTGTCACCTCGTGCGCCTTCTCGGCCTTATACATGCGGCCGAGAATGAACGTCTGCTGTCTGTTCCTGTTGTTCTTAAGGACTCGATCCTGCGCGCGCAGATCATGACTGCTGCGGACAAGTTAAAGACCTGAGAAACAGCGGAACCTGTATCCAGACGGGCCTTTTGCGGCTCGAATAACAAAACCGGTCCGGTCAGGCGCGCGCACTGACTGTGTAAGCCGCGCTGCTGGCCCGGCCAGATGCCGCGCCATCGCCAACCCCATCAGCCTGTCGTTCGCCAGATGCGGCCTGCCGCACCTTCGATCAGGGAATTTGCTCGATAAGCGGGCGATTGCGCATTTGGCGGCCAGACGAGATCTTTCACATTTTCGGGATCTTCTGCGCCTCAATAGGGTTGTCATCAACAGCTTGCGGAGATTGATGATGCTTGGCCCCCGGTATCTTGGCCCTTACCCTGATCGCGTTCTGGACTGCCAAGAAGCGGTTGAACCTGCGTTCATGGCGCTTTTGAACAGTGCCGAGGGGGCGGGCTGGGTGCGTGAGGAGGTTATAGCCGCACTGGCAGAGCTCGCCATCAATCACGTGATGGCGTTCAGCGCGAATGAGGTGACCGACGCCCAGATCGCCGATCTGCAGCGCTGACCGCGCTGGTTGCTGTGCCGCTGGATAGCTGCCGCTGCGGTGTTGTCCCGATGTGTCGTCCAAAGGGCCACGGTTTTGCCCGCGGCCCCTTGATGCTTTTTTTGGCCGTGTTCAACCGACCATGGCGCGGTGATGCTGCAGATGGCGGTTTGCGAGCTTTCTCGCGCGTCGTCCAGAGGTGAGCGGTCGTGCGGGCGTGGGCTCGGACCCTTCTTCGCGCAGTTGCGGGAAAAGGGTAAAGATCTCTTCCAGCGCCGCCTTGCCGACCGATTGCAGCGCCTGCGGGCCGGTATAAAGCGACTCGGTCAGGGCCCCGTTCGAGGTCACGACCTCGTGCCGGTCAAAGAGCATGTGGAAATACCCGACCTCGGTGATATCCGAGGCGATGTCGATGCCTTCGATCTGCACAAGCTGCCTGGCGGCGACGAGCACCTCCTCGGTGCCGAACATCTTCTGCGCGATCTTCGAGCGCACCAGCACCCGGTGCTGTGGCGACACGACGAGGTCCGAGGACGGCGTTCCCTTTCCCAGCGCCCCGGCCCGGATGCGGATGGGGCGCAGTTTCGGATTTGCTGCAAGCGTGCGGGCGTCGAGCCTGACCGAGCCGATCCAGCGGATCGGCTGCAACCCGTTGTCTGCGGTGTGGACGAGGTCTCCGGGCCGCAGATCGTCGATGCGCTGCTGGCCCTGACCGGTTTCGATCAGCGTGCCGTTTGCGAAACAGACGATGCTGGTGTTGTCATAGGTCAGGTCCTCGGGCGCGACGGGGCTGCCGTCATTCTCGATCCGCAGGTTCAGGAATGGCAGGCCGTTCTGGCCATCCAGCATGTTCAGCGTGCCGTCATCGGCCTGATCGGCCCGCATCCATTGCAGCGGGTTTTTATAATTCGTGCCGTGGGCGGCGTTATAGGCGTCGAGGTTGGTCTGATTGTAGTATTCTCTCAGATCGACAAGGTCGTTGTTGGATTGGTCGCCGTCATGGATGTCCTGACCGGTGCCGGTGTTGAAATCGGTGATCAGGATGGTTTCGCGAACGCCGCCATGGTGAACGTCAAATCGATCGAACCCTTCACCACCAGTCAGAGTGCTGCCGCCGCTCATGCCATAAAGAAAGTCATTCCCTTCACCTCCGTCCAGAAGGTGATGTCCATGGTATGCGATAAGGGTATCGTTTCCCGCGCCTCCATAGAGGGTGTCTTCTCTCAGATCTTCAGGATCAGTAACGGTAACTTGTGAAAGTAAAAAGTCGTCGCCATCTCCGCCGTCCAGCAGGTTGTTTCCCCCGCCGCTGACAAGCGTATCGTTTCCCGCTCCGCCATAAAGCGTATCGTCGCCTTCATTCCCCAGCAGCGAATCATTACCGTTGCCGCCATGAATTTCGTCGTTACCGTTGCCACCACGAATTGTGTCGTTGCCCGCCTCGCCATTGATGAAGTCGTTGCCATCACCGCCATCAATGAGGTCGTCGTCATCTGCGCCATCAAGGTAGTCGTCGCCGTCTCCGCCTTGAATGGTGTCGTTGCCGTTTCCGCCAAAAATGGTGTCGTTGCCCGCCCCGCCGAAAATGGAGTCGTTGCCATCATCGCCATAAATGAGGTCGTCGTCGTCTCCGCCATCAAGGTAGTCGTCGCCGTCACCGCCATGAATGGTATCGTTGCCCGCCCCGCTAAAAATGGAGTCGTTGCCGCCAAGGCCTATGATGACGTCATCGCCCGGACCAACCCTTTCACCTTCGGGGTCGCCGGTATAGTTTTCGTCGATCAGGTCATCCCCATCGGTGCCTTCGACAACGCCGGGCATGGCTCTTGTGAGATCGCCTGGGGCCTCGGCCATGTCGTCGGTGCTGGCACCGGGCGCAAGCCGGGTCGCCTCTTCGATCGACATGCCGGTCGAGGTATAGCCGATGATTTCCCAGTTGCCCGGAGTGAGCTCGGCCCAGATCGCATTGATATGAAATCCGGCTTCGTTCAGCGCGGCCTGACCATTGTCTGCGCTCCAGTCCGGAGCTGATCTGTAGCCAAGCAGAAGCCTGACGTTTTCATAGATGACCCCGGCCTGTATGATGGTAGCGGTCTGCACCTCATCCAGGCTGATTTCCTGACCGTCGGATCCTTCATATGTCAGGTCGGGGTTTGAGCCGGGCAGCGCGCTGCCCCCGTTGGCGAATATATCCAATGTCTGGCCGGGTGACCGAAAGACGATCTGCGTGGTGTCCAGCGCGGGATCGTAGGTTTCGGCCAGAGTGAAACTGGCGTCGGGCTGGCCGGTCGTCGGACCTCCGGCAATGTTTTGCACAGAGGTAAGCGTAACAGAGATCGGCATAATGAACTAAGCTCCTGATCGAGTGCGGCTGATGTCCCGGACAGGGACAGGCAGGGTCGCACGACTGACAGAATTATAAGCGCCAGCAACAATTCGGGTGCGGCGCGGTGGGGTCGGGGTTTTCGCGTGATATTTGCGAAGTGAGGGGGGGCTAATTGATGCGCCGGAAATACACAACACACCTTGTGGTTGTTGACGCTGCGTCGGCTTTTTGATCTGCCCGGTCTGATCTGCGTATTCACAGGGTTTTCCCGGGTCCCGTCGGCTTTTCCGCAGGTGTGGCCTTGTGGTATCACTATGGCGTGAACCTGTGGCTGCGATCCGGCTGTTTTCCAGATGTCACATTCCTCTGCTGAAAGACCCTCGATGAGTAAGCGAGGTCTTCATGAACGCCTGGTGGATCGCATCCGTCTGCATCAACCGCACACTTGGGGGGCAAAGATCAGAGCCGCTTTGCTCTCGTGTCTATCGCCAGCCGCCGTCGCTGTGGCGCAGCTTTTTCATGGCGCTGATGGACCGCATGTTCCGTGAAACCGCCCATTGCGAGAATATCCATCTGCGCTGGCGCGACCGTTACGGGGCCTGAGCGGCGGGGCGGTTGGCAAAATAATGCAGCCGAAACGGCTGGAACTGCCCGCCGCCCCTTGTTCTTTTCCTGTGCGGCCCATAGAACGCGCCCCGGAAAACTGGTGATGCTGGGGGCAAGAAATGCCGCTTCTGGTGATGAAATTCGGCGGCACTTCGGTGGCCGACCTGGACCGCATCAAGAATGCCGCGCTGAAAGTTCAGCGCGAGGTCGAACGCGGCTATGACGTCATCGTCATCGTCAGTGCCATGTCGGGCAAGACCAACGAACTGGTCGGCTGGGTCGAGGCGACCTCGCCGCTGTTTGACGCGCGCGAGTATGATGCTGTCGTTGCTTCGGGTGAGAATGTCACGGCCGGGCTGATGGCGCTGACGCTGCAGGAAATGGGTGTGCCCGCGCGCAGCTGGCAGGGCTGGCAGGTGCCGATCCATACCACGTCCCAGCATTCGGCGGCGCGGCTTGTCGATATTCCGCGCGACAACATCGACCAGAAATTTGCCGAAGGCATGCGGGTTGCCGTGGTTGCGGGTTTCCAGGGCATCACCGTGGACAACCGCATCACCACGCTTGGCCGGGGCGGCTCGGACACCACCGCCGTTGCCTTTGCCGCCGCCTTTGGGGCCGAACGTTGCGATATCTATACCGATGTGGACGGGGTCTATACCACCGACCCGCGCATCACCTCCAAGGCGCGCAAGCTTGACAAGATCGCCTTTGAAGAAATGCTGGAGCTGGCCAGTCTGGGGGCCAAGGTGCTTCAGACGCGCTCGGTCGAACTGGCGCTGCGCTACAA
This sequence comes from Paracoccus kondratievae, assembly GCF_009301415.1. Lineage (GTDB taxonomy): Bacteria > Pseudomonadota > Alphaproteobacteria > Rhodobacterales > Rhodobacteraceae > Paracoccus > Paracoccus kondratievae. The sequence goes on from NZ_CP045072.1 coordinate 832,614, forward strand.
GGTCCGCCTGCGGGTGCTGAGTTCGTTCGAAGATACCGACGAAAACAGCGGCACTCTGGTCTGCGATGAGGATGAAATCATGGAATCGAAAGTCGTTAACGGCGTCGCATATTCCCGCGAAGAGGCCAAGATCACCCTGGTCACCGTCGAGGATCGTCCCGGCATTTCGGCCGCGATCTTTGCGCCGCTGGCCGACGCTGGCGTCAACGTGGATATGATCGTCCAGAACATTTCGGAACGGAACTACGAGGACCATCCGGGTGCCGTCACCGACATGACCTTCTCGTGCCCGGTCAACCAGGTCGCCCGCGCCCGCAAGGCAATGGAAGAGGCCAAGGCCGCCGGTCACATCGCCTATGACGAACTGGTCGTCGATACCGAGGTCGCCAAGGTTTCGGTCGTTGGTATCGGTATGCGCAGCCATGCCGGTGTTGCGGCGCGCATGTTCAAGGCGCTGGCCGATGAAAACATCAACATCAAGGTGATTTCTACCAGCGAAATCAAGATTTCGGTGCTGATCGACCGCAAATATATGGAACTGGCGGTTCAGGCACTGCATGATGCCTTTGAACTGGAACAGTCCTGAACCAGACTGACGGCTGAAGCGGGAGGATTATGCCCGAACGCAAAGACAGCGAATCGCGCAAGCTGCTGCGGCGGCTGCGCGAGACTTTGGCGGCCCCCGGAGGGGGGCAGCATCGTCTGGACCAGATTACCCATCATATCGCTGATTCGATGGGGACCGAGGTCTGCTCGATCTATCTGTTTCGCGACCCCGAAACGCTGGAGCTTTGCGCGACCGAGGGGCTGAAGCCCGAGGCCGTGCACAAGACCCGTCTGCGTCTGGGTGAGGGGCTGGTAGGTCGTGTTGCCCGTACCGGGCGGCATGTAAACACCGCCGATGCCCCGGGTGAGCCCGGTTTTCGCTACATGCCCGAGACCGGCGAAGAGGTGTTCTCCAGCTTTCTGGGCGTGCCGATTCAGCGCGTCGGCGAAAGACTGGGTGTGCTGGTGGTGCAGTCCCGCAGTGCCCGCCAGTTCAGCGAGGATGAGGTTTATGGCCTTGAGGTCGTCGCCATGGTTCTGGCCGAAATGGCCGAACTGGGCGCTTTTCTTGGCTCGCAGGCGGACAGCCTGCACCATTTCCCGATCATGTTCCGCGGCACGACCGGGCAAGAGGGCACGGCCGAAGGTCATGTCTGGCTGCACGAGCCGCGCGTCGTGATAACGAACCCTGTTGCCGACGATCCGTTAAAGGAAAAGGCGCGGCTGAATGAGGCCGTGGCCATGTTGCGCACCACGGTCGATTCCTTGCTGGCCGCCGCCGATATGGGCTCGGGCGATTCTGCCGAGGTGATGGAGACCTATCGCATGTTTGCCCATTCGCGCAGTTGGCTGCGCCGGATGGAAGAGGCGATCGACCTTGGCCTTTCGGCTGAAGCGGCCGTCGAAAAAGAACAAAGCCAGGCTCGCGCCCGGCTGGAAAGCGCCGCCGATCCCTATTTGCGCGACCGGCTGCACGATCTTGACGATCTGTCCAACCGGCTGCTGCGCATCCTGACCGGGCAGGGTCGCGATACCGGGGCCGAAATGCCCGAGGATCCGATCCTTGTCGCCCGCAACATCGGTCCGGCCGAGCTTTTGGACTATGGCCGACGGCTCAAAGGCGTGGTGCTTGAGGAAGGCTCTGTTGGCAGCCACGCCGCCATCGTCGCCCGTGCGCTGGCAATTCCGCTGGTGATCCATGCCGAGCGCATCACCTCCGAGGCGCTTAACGGTGATCTGATCCTTGTTGATGGCGACATGGGCACGGTGCATCTGCGCCCGGAAGAGACCGTCACCAAGGCTTTCCGCGACAAGATGGCCATGCAGGCCGAAGCACAACAGCGCTATGCCGGGCTGCGTGACCTGCCTGCAACCTCGACATGCGGCACGACGATTCAGCTTTACATGAATGCGGGGCTGATGGCCGATCTGCCCAGCCTTGAAAGCTCGGGCGCCGAGGGGGTGGGGCTGTTCCGCACCGAGTTGCAGTTCCTGACCCGTACCAAGGTTCCGCGCCGGGGTGAGCTTGCGGCGCTTTATGCCCATGTGCTGGACAATGCCCATGGCAAGCCGGTGATGTTCCGAACGCTCGATATCGGTTCGGACAAGGTGCTGCCCTATATGAAGCCACAGGACGAACCGAACCCGGCCATGGGCTGGCGGGCGATCCGTGTCGGGCTGGACAAGCGGGGGGTGCTGCGCATGCAGTTGCAGGCGCTGATCCGTGCCGCCATTGGCCAGCCGTTGCATGTCATGTTTCCTTTCATCACCGAGATGAACGAGTTCGAAGAGGCGCATAAGCTGCTGATGGAGCAGCTTGCCCGTGAACAGCGTCTGGGTCACGCGCTGCCGTCGGATATCCGGGTCGGTGCGATGCTTGAGACGCCGTCGATGGCGTTTGCCCCGAAGAAATTCTTTGAGATGTGCGACTTTATCTCGGTCGGGGGTAATGACCTGAAGCAGTTCTTCTTTGCTGCTGACCGTGAAAACGAGATGGTGCGGCGGCGTTATGACACGCTCAACACCTCGTTCATCACGCTGCTGGAGCAGATCGTGCAGCGCTGCGATGAGGCGCGGGTGCCCGTATCTTTCTGCGGCGAGGATGCCGGCCGCCCGATCGAGGCGGTGACCTTTGCCGCGCTTGGCTTTCGGCGGCTGTCGATGCGCCCGGCCTCGATCGGGCCGGTCAAGCATCTGATCCGCCGGGTGAACCTGAGCGAGCTGAAGCGGGTGATTGATGACGCGCGCGCTGCGGGCGAAATCAATCTGCGTCGCCCGGTCACCGAATGGCTGGCCCGGCAATAGCCCGGGTCGCGCCACACCGCCCGGCCGCAACCAAACCCTGCTGAGCCCGGATCGGCCAGGCCCTCTGTCCGGGGCGCGGCTATACAAAAGTATATCAACGGGATACCAATGGCAGGCCGTTCTTTCCTCACGCGCACTCGTCAGGAGTGCGCGCCTGGTCTAAAGAGCAACCACGCCGTCCGACGCCTGCGCGACCGGACATCTACAGGAAAGTACAGAAATGGCGAGCGACAGTAGTCGATCTAACGCGCTGCAAAAGATGCTCCGCACGGGCTAGGCCGCCAGGTCTCTCCTCGGGGTGTCCGTTGCAGCGGATAACGAGGTGAGACATGAACAACAGCATTCGCATCAGGAATGTGGTGCCGGTCCAGGGCCGGCGCAATCACGTTATCCGTCCCATCCGCCCGGTGTCGGCCATGCAGGCCGCGCCGCGTCTGCGGATGTGCTGGTCCGTCAGCCCTGACACCCGGCAACTGACGGTTTCCTGGCACGCCGCCCGTGTCACTGTCGATGAAGGCGCTGGCACCGAGCCTGGGCTTTTGCGGGGCGCACGGGCGTTTCCGCGCAGGATGCCGGGGAAAAGGCTCCGACACGGATAGCGGACCTTGACCGGCCGCCGCTTTTGCCCTGAGGCCCGGGCGGCGGCCCCATGCAGAAACGCGATTTGATCAATGCTCCACGCGGCTCGTGCCAGCGAGGGACGGGCCGCTGTTTTTCTGAGACAGGGTACCGTTTCTGCCGCGCCGCTGCGTGCAAAACGACAAGGCAGAACCGATAATGAACCAGACACTTTCCACCCGCGAGCGACACAGGCAGACGCCGCAGAAACCTGCGGCCCTTCTTTCGATGCGGGCCGTGCGTGAGGCAAACAACGACCTGACCATCACGATTGCGAACCTGAAATCCTCGCTGAGCGGCCTGACTGCGGCCGAGGCCGAACGTCGCCTGCACAGGAACGGTCCGAACGAGACCGTCCACGAAAAGGCTCCGCATTGGGCGATCCAGTTGCTTGCAACACTGAAAAACCCCTTCATCCTGGTTCTGGCGATGCTGGCGGCGATTTCGGTCTATCTTGAGCCCGAGGATCTGACCGGCCCGATCATCATCGGCACCATGATCGTGCTGAGCGTTATCCTGCGTTTCTGGCAGGAGTTCCGCTCGACCCGCGCGGCCGAGGCGTTGCAGGCCATGGTGCGCACCACCGCAACCGTGCTGCGCCGTACCGGGGGCGCGCCAGAGGGGCAATGGTCCGAGATACCCATGCGCGAACTGGTCGTCGGCGATATTGTACGCCTTGGTGCCGGTGACATGATCCCCGCCGATGTGCGGCTGATCGAATCTAAGGACCTGTTTGTCAGCCAGGCGGTGCTGACCGGCGAATCCATCCCGGTCGAGAAATACGACACGCTCGGCGCGGTGGCCGAGAAATCGGCCGGTGCCGTCGCGCCCGCCGATGCCGGGCCGCTTGATCTCAGCAACATCTGCTTCATGGGGACGAATGTCGTCAGCGGACAGGGCCACGCGATTGTGGTTGCGACCGGCAATCACACCTATTTCGGCTCTCTTTCCAAAGCCATCGTTGGCACCCGGGCCGAGACCTCGTTCGACCGCGGCGTCAAAAGTGTCAGCTATTTGCTGATCCGCTTTATGCTGGTGATGGTGCCGATCGTTCTGGTCATCAATGGCGTGGTGAAGGGGGACTGGCTTGAGGCGCTGATGTTCTCGCTGTCTGTCGCTGTCGGCCTGACGCCCGAAATGCTGCCGCTGATCGTGACCGCGAACCTTGCCAAAGGCGCGATTGCCATGTCGCGGCGCAAGGTGATCGTCAAACGCCTGAACGCCATCCAGAACTTTGGCGCGATGGATGTGCTTTGCACCGACAAGACCGGCACGCTGACCCAGGACCGCGTCATTCTTGAGGCGCATTTCAATACCGAAGGCGTGCCAGATGACCGGGTGTTGCAGATTGCATGGCTGAACAGCCACCATCAGACCGGGGTCAAGAACCTGCTTGACCTTGCTGTGCTGGACTATGCCGCGGCCAACAAAAACCGCAAAGGCACGGACTGGCCCCTGAACTATCACAAGGTGGACGAGATCCCCTTTGATTTTGTCCGCCGCCGCCTTTCGGTCGTGGTCGCCGGAGAAGGGGGGGAGCACCTGCTTGTCTGCAAGGGCGCTGTCGAAGAGATGCTGGCGATTTCCTCTTTCGTCGCGGGTCCTGATGGCATGTGCCCGTTGGATGCCGAGCGGCGCGCCGCTCTGGTTGCCCGCGCGCGGGCGCTGAATGAGGATGGTCTGCGCGTGGTGCTGGTCGCCACCCGCGAATTTACCAGCGCAGAGGCAAAATCTGCCTATTCGCTTAGCGATGAGGCCGGGTTGACGCTGCACGGTTTCCTCGCCTTTCTCGATCCGCCCAAGGACAGCGCGCGGGCGGCGATTGCCGCGCTGCATTCCCATGGCGTAGCGGTCAAGATCCTGACCGGTGACAATGCTGTCGTCACCGCCAAGATCTGTCATGAAGTCGGGCTAAAGGTCGGAACCCCGCTGCTTGGGCGCGACATCGCAAGGCTGGACGATACGCAGCTGGCCGAGGTTGCCGGGCGTACGACGGTATTTGCCAAGATGTCGCCGCTGGACAAGGCGCGCGTCATTCAGGTGCTGAAATCGCTGGGTCATACCGTCGGCTATCTGGGCGACGGGATCAACGATGCTCCGGCGCTGCGCGATGCCGATGTGGGGATATCGGTCGATACCGCCGCAGATATTGCCAAGGAATCCGCCGATATCATCCTGCTTGAGAAAAGCCTGATGGTGCTGGAAGAGGGCGTGATCAAGGGCCGCGAGGTTTTTGGCAATATCATCAAATATATCAAGATGACGGCCAGCTCGAACTTTGGCAATGTGTTCAGCGTGCTGGTGGCCTCGGCCTTTCTGCCGTTTCTGCCGATGATGCCGATCCACCTGCTGATCCAGAACCTTTGCTATGACGTCTCGCAGCTGTCGCTGCCCTGGGACCGCATGGATGAGGAGTATCTGGAAAAGCCGCGCCAATGGTATGCGGGGGACATCGCCCGCTTTATGGTGGTCATCGGTCCGATCAGCTCGATCTTTGATATCACCACCTATTGCCTGATGTGGTTCGTCTTCAGCGCCAACACGATCGGGGAACAGTCGCTCTTTCAGTCGGGCTGGTTCATCGAGGGGCTGCTGTCCCAGACGCTGGTCGTGCATATGATCCGCACGCGTAAGATACCCTTTGTCCAGAGCACGGCGACCTGGCCCGTTCTGCTGCTGACCGGGGCGATCATGGTGCTGGGCATCTATATTCCCTTCTCGCCGCTTGGCAGCATGATTGGGCTGCAACCGCTGCCCTGGTCCTACTTTCCTTGGCTGGTGGCGACTTTGGCGGGGTATTGTGTGCTGACCCAGCTGGTGAAAACGCTCTACATCCGCCGTTTCAAGGCCTGGCTGTAAGGCGCGGCCAGAACCGGAATGGCCAGCGGCGCGTCCTGGCGATGCCGTTGGCCGGATCACTGCATGACAGAAAGGACAGGGACAATGGACGACCCTTCAAGTTGCGGCCGGTCTGTTTGCGGCCAGTTCATCTGGATATTCTGAGCGCGGCACCACGGCAGGCGGATGAGGCGTTCTCTTACTGCCTGCCACGGAGTTTCGCCATGTTTCAACGTCCGATCCTTATGTCACGCAACCCCCAGCCTCTTGTCCAGCCCGCGCCCATTGCGCTTCGTGCCGCCCGCTGGGTCACGGTTGCCGTCTATCTGTTGCTGATCACGCTCCTGCTGCTCGTTGCGCCGATCCGCGAGGCAGAGGGGGTGGCCCCGCTACCCGCTCCGGCGCGGACCCTTTGACCCAGGCAGAAGGAGAGAGTGCGATGTTGAATACTGACCATCTTCCGCAGACTTTTTTCGGCCTCAGCGCAGCGGTGTTGCTCGGCGGCCTGATCGGGTTTGAGCGGCAATGGCGCCAAAGGCTCGCCGGTCTGCGCACCAACACGCTGGTGGCGCTGGGTGCGGCGAGTTTCGTGCTGTTTGCAAGCCTTGTCTCGGGCGAGATGAGCCCGACCCGGATGGCGGCGCAGGTCGTTTCGGGGATCGGCTTTCTGGGCGCCGGCATCATCTTCAAGGAAGGCCTCAACGTCACCGGCCTGAACACGGCAGCGACGCTTTGGTGTTCGGCGGCGGTGGGGGTGCTGTGTGGCGCCGGTTTTTATCCCCACGCCACCATTGCCGCCTGTTTCGTGATCGGTGTCAATCTGGTACTGCGACCACTGGTGCGGGTCATCGGACGCCGCCCCGTCGCCTCCAGCGAGGCCGGGGCGGATTACCACATCTCGATCGTTTGTCATGGCGAGGTCGAGGCCCAGATCCGCGCGCTGCTGCTGCGCGATCTGGGCACAGCCCTGCATATCCACGAGCTGGAAAGCAGCAATATCGAGGACAGCAACCGGGTCGAGGTCCTGGCCTTCGTGCGCGCCGACAACCGGCAGGACCGGCTGCTTGAGCAGATCGTCGGCCGGCTGAGCCTTGAGCCGATGGTCACTGCCGCCCGATGGCGTCTGGACGCGGCCGGGACGGGGCGGGATTAATGCGTCGTTCCGCCCGCGTCGAAGGTGTAGAACCGCGCCCGACAGCAGTCGGTACAGCCGAAAAGGATGATGGGGTGATCGAAAATCGTCCGGGTCTTGCAGAAATCGCCGTCACCCTGCGCTGGGCATTCATGCTTGGGCTGATGGTGGTGATATTCGTCGCCGATACCATCACTGCGCTGGAAATCGCGGTGGCGGTCTTTTACGTCGCCGTGGTGCTGATCGCCGATGGGTTCCTGCGCCGGCGCGGTGTGCTGGTAGTGGCGGCAAGCTGCATCGTGCTGACGCTGGCCAGTTTCTTCTTTACTCACGCCGGGGCTTACGAAGCTGGCGTGATCAATTGCGCGCTGAGCCTTTGCGCCATTGCCATCACCACATATCTGGCCCTGACCCGATCTTCGGTCATTCTGGCCGAACATGAGGCGCGGGCTCAGCTTGTCCGGCTTGCCCGGGTCAATACGCTGGGCGAGATGACCGCATCAATCGCGCATGAGGTGAACCAGCCTCTGACGGCGGTGGTAACCAGCGCCAATGCGGGGTTGCGCTGGCTGGCGGCGGGTCCGCCCAATCTTGGCAAGGCGCGACAGGCGCTTGAGCGGATCATCGGCGATGCGAACCGGGCCAGCGATATCGTCGCGCAGGTGCGCAACCTGTCCAAACGCGCCGATCCGCGGGCAGATTGGCAAGAGGCCCCGGTACTGGTCGCCGGGGTCGTCGCGCTAAGCCGCGGTGAGCTGGACCGGAACGGGGTCCGGGTGCGTGTCAGACCGGCCGATGGCCTGCCCCTTGTGTTGGCCGATAGCGTGCAGGTCCAGCAGGTCCTGTTGAACATCGTCCTGAACGCCATCGACGCCATGGCCGCCACCCCGGCCGAGCGACGCGAGCTGGCGATTGATCTGGCGTGCGAAGTGCCGGGCTTCGTGCGCTTCTCGATCCGCGACCATGGCACAGGTGTCCCGCCCGAGGCGGTTGCAGGCATATTCGATGCCTTCTACACCACCAAACCTCAGGGAATGGGGATTGGGCTTGCCGTCAGCCGCTCGATCGTCGAGGCGCATGGCGGACGGATCTGGGTCGAGCCGCAACCCGAGGGCGGGGCGGTATTTCATTTTACCCTGCGCGCGCGCCAGACACGGGGGTGATGATGCCTATGAACCGGGACAATATGCCTAAAGACAGTCAGCAGGATCAGCCTGTGGTCTTTGTCGTCGATGACGACAGATCGGTCCGGGACGCGCTTGAGGATCTGCTGGCCTCGGTCGGACTGGGCAGCATGCTATTTGCCTCAAGCCAGGAGTTTTTACAGGCTGAGCGGCCCGATGCCCCTGCCTGTCTGGTGCTTGATGTGCGTATGCCCGGGCTGAGCGGCCTTGATTTTCAGGACGAGCTGGCGCGGCAGGGGCTGTATATCCCCATCGTCTTTATCACTGCCCATGGCGATATCCCCATGTCCGTCCGTGCGATGAAGGGCGGCGCCATCGAGTTTCTGACCAAGCCCTTTCGGGATCAGGACCTGCTTGATGCCATTCAGCAGGGTATCGCCCGGGACCGCATCCGCCGGCAGGAAGAGGCGGTCAGGCAGGATCTGCGCCGCCGCTATGCCAGCCTGAACCAAGGCGAACGCGCAGTGATGGATCTGGTCATAAAGGGGCTGTTGAACAAACAGATCGCCGGGATGCTGGATGTCAGTGAAATCACCGTCAAGGTCCGGCGCGGCCGGGTGATGCGCAAGATCGGGGCACAGTCGCTTGCCGATCTGGTCCGCTTTGCGGAACGTATTCACGAGGCAGACCGGGGCTGGCGGGACTGAACCCGTCAGCTGGTCTGGCCCTTAGCCAAGCATCGGTTCTCCGGCGACATAGGTCTGCGCGATCGAGCGGTCATCGCCCAGGATTTGCAGGATGAACAGCTCTTCGGCCAGCGTCCCGGCCCGATCCATACGCAGTGCCATCGCCGGGGTGGCGCGGCTGTCGAGCACCACCAGATCGGCGTCGCTGCCGGTGTCCAGCGTGCCGATGCGGTCGGCCATGCCAAGCGCCAGCGCATTGCCACGCGTGACCCAATGGAAGGCGGCAAAGGGATGCAGCTTTTGCCCGCGCAGTTGCAGGATCTTGTAACCCTCGTTCAGGGTTTGCAGCATCGAATAGCTGGTGCCGCCGCCGACATCGGTGGCGATGCCGCTGACCACGCCCGCAGCGCGCAAGCCCGCCTCGTCAAACAGGCCCGAGCCGAGGAACAGGTTCGAGGTCGGACAGAACACCGCGCGTGAGCCGGTCTCGGCCATGCGGGCAATCTCGCGCGGTTCAAGGTGGATCGAGTGGCCCAGCAGCAGCTTATCCGAAAGCAGGCCGTAGGTCTCATAGATGTCCAGATAGTCGCGCGCCTGCGGGTATAGGCTTAGCGTAAATGCGATCTCGTCGCGGTTCTCGCTCAGGTGGGTTTGCACATGACAGTCGGGATGTTCGCGGACAAGCTGGCCCGCCATCTGCATCTGCTCGGGCGTCGAGGTGATGGCAAAGCGCGGTGTGATCGCATAGCGCAGTCTGCCGCGGCCGTGCCATTTGGCGATCAGCGCCTTGCTGTCGTCATAGCCCTGTTGGGGGGTGTCCAGCACCGTCTCGGGCGCATTGCGGTCCATCATCACCTTGCCGGCGATCATCGCCATACTGCGTGCCTCGGCTGCTGAAAACAGCGCCTCGGCCGATTGCGGATGGACCGAACAAAAGGCGACGGCGGTGGTGGTGCCATGGGCCAGCAGCAGGTCAAGGAACCGCTCGGCCATGGCCGGGGCGTGTCCCTGCTGGGCAAAGCGCGATTCCTCGGGAAAGGTATAGGTGTTCAGCCAATCAAGAAGCTGCGCGCCCCAGCTGGCGATCACCTGCACTTGCGGGAAATGGATATGGGTGTCGATAAAGCCCGGCAGGATCAGATGCGGGCGGTGATCGGTTTCCGGCAGGTCGGGCTGGCGCAGATCGGCGTAATCGCCGACGGCGGCGATCTTGCCATCCTCGACGATGACGGCGCCATCCTCGTGATAGGTAAACGCGTTTTCGACCTCGACCGGGTCGGCATGGAATGAGAGCGTGCGCCCCCGGATCAGCTTTCGCATGGGTGTCTTTTCGGTGAAGAAACGGTTTCGGTCAGACGGCCGATAATCTCGGCGGCGGTGAAGGCGGCGATGATCTCGGGGCGCTTGTCACGCGACCAGCCTGCACCGATGGGGCAGGTCAGCCGGTCGGTGTCGAGCCCCTGCGCCCGGGCAAAGCGGCGAAACTGCGCCAGCTTGGTCCGGCTGCCGATCATGCCGATATAAGGCGCGTCCATACGGCGCAGCGCCTCGGCCGCCAGCAGGAAATCCAGCGCGTGATCATGGGTAACGACGACAAAGCTGGTGCCAAAGGGGGCGTGGCGGATCTCGGCTTCGGGCAGGGGGGTCAGGCGGGTTTCGCCCTCTGCCTGCGCGAGCTCGCCTGCGCGCTGGTCGATCAGGATCGGCCGCAGCGGCAAAAGCGCCAGCGCGCGCGAAAGCGCCCGCCCGACATGGCCTGCGCCAAAAATCAGCACCCGGGGATGTTCGGGCTGGGGCGGCGCTTCGGCGACGCGGGTCAGCACAAGCTCGACCCGGCCACCGCAGCATTGGCCGATCTGCGGTCCCAGCGGCACGTCCATGCAAGCCGCCTCTTCGCCGCGCGCCAGCATCTGCCGGGCGCGGTCGATGGCCATATATTCAAGCTGGCCACCCCCGATCGTGCCGCTGAGGCCCTGTCCGGTGACATGCATCACCGCCCCCTTTTCGCGCGGGGCTGAACCGCGCGTGCGCGTAACCTCGACCCGGATCATCGCCGCACCCGCTCGATCGCCATCAGCACCCGCTCGGGCGTTGCGGGGGCGTCGATGCGCGGGTTCTCGGCATAGCCGTTGAAAGAGGCGACCGCCATGTTCAGCGCCTGAAAGACGCTGATCCCCAGCATAAAGGGCGGCTCGCCCACGGCCTTTGAGCGTTTGATCGTCGCCTCGCGGTTCACTGACCAGTCGGCGAGATTGACGTTAAAGACCTTGGGTCGGTCCGAGGCCAGCGGGATCTTGTAGGTCGAAGGCGCGTGCGTGCGCAGTCGCCCCTTGTCATCCCACCACAGTTCCTCGCTGGTCAGCCAGCCGGTTCCTTGTACAAAAGCGCCCTCGACCTGCCCCTTGTCCAGCGCAGGGTTCAGACTGCGGCCAACGTCATGCAGGACATCGGCGCGCTCGATGACGTATTCGCCGGTCAGCGTATCGACCGAGACTTCGGAGCAGGCCGCCCCATAGGCGAAATAGTAGAACGGGCGACCCCGGCCGGTTTCGCGGTCCCAATGGATTTTTGGCGTCTTGTAAAAGCCCGCCGCCGACAGCTGGATCCGCGCCATATAGGCGCTTTTGATAAAGGCGTCGAAGGGCATGGTTTCATTGCCGATCTGCACCGTCTCGCCGATGCTGACCAGTTCGGGGGCAACGCCCTTGGTCTCGGCCGCAAATGCGGTCAGGCGGGCGATAAGCTGCTGACAGGCATCAAGCGCCGCCATCCCGTTCAGGTCCGACCCTGACGATGCGGCGGTGGCCGAGGTGTTCGGCACTTTCTCGGTCGTGGTCCTGGTGATGCGGATGCGGTCGATGTCGATTCCCAGCGCCTCGGCCACGACCTGAGCGACCTTGGTGTTCAGGCCCTGACCCATCTCGGTCCCGCCATGGTTCAGGTGGACCGAGCCGTCGGAATAGATGTGGATCAGCGCGCCGGCCTGGTTGTACCAGGTTGCGGTAAAGCTGATGCCGAACTTGACCGGGGTCAGTGCGATACCCTTGCGGATGACGCCACCCTTGGCGTTCCAGTCCAGCACGGCCTGCCTGCGGGCGTGGTAGTCGCTGCTTGCCTCAAGCTCATCAAAGATGCGCGGCAGGATCTGGTCCTCGACCTCCTGATGATAGGGGGTCAGCTGGCCGTTCTGATAGAGGTTCAGCTTGCGGATCTCCAGCGGATCGCGGCCCAGCGTATAGGCAATATCTTCGATCACGCGCTCGGCCATGATGACGCCCTGCGGCCCGCCAAAGCCGCGGAAGGCGGTGTTTGAGCAGGTGTTGGTCTTCATCGGATGGCTGCGCAGCTCGACCGCCGGGTAAAAATAGGCGTTGTCGGCATGAAACAGCGCCCGGTCGGTCACCGGACCCGACAGATCGGCCGAAAAGCCGCAGCGGGCGTAGAAATCGGCCTCGACCGCATGAATCTTACCCGTCTCGTCATAGCCGACCTCATAGTCGATGACGAAATCGTGGCGCTTGCCGGTGATGGCGAAATCGTCGTCGCGGTCGGGCCGCAACTTGACGGCCCGGTTCAGCTTTTTCGCTGCCAGCGCCGAGATGCAGGCAAAGGGGTTCATCTGCGATTCCTTGCCGCCGAACCCGCCGCCCATCCGCCGGACGTTTACCACCACCGCATTCGAGGGCACGCCCAGCACATGGGCGACCATATGCTGCACTTCGCTGGGGTGTTGGGTAGAGGTGTTGACGACCACCTCATCATCCTCGCCCGGGATCGCCATGGCGATCTGGCTTTCAAGATAGAAATGCTCCTGCCCGCCGACGGTCAGCCGCCCCGAGATGCGGCGGGGCGCGCGCTCAAGCCCGGCCATGTCGCCACGCTGAAGCTTCAGCGGCTTGGTCACATAGCCCATACCGGCGTCGCGGGCACCGATGGCGTCGATGGCAAAGGGCAGCTCTTCGTATTCGATCTGTGCGAGCTGACAGGCGCGGCGTGCCTGATCGCGGGTCTCGGCCACCACGGCAAAGATCGGCTGGCCGTGGAACTGCACCTCATCGGTGGCCAGCAGCGGTTCGTCATGCAGCCCCGAGGGAGAGATGTCGTTCACGCCGGGAATATCCTCGGCTGTCAGGACCAGATGCACCCCGGGCGCCTCGCGCACTTTGGACAGATCCAGCGAACGGATGCGGCCATGCGCGACCGTCGAAAGGCCCAGATAGGCGTGCAGCGTTCCCACCGGTTCCAGCAGGTCGTCGGTGTAATCGGCCTGGCCGGTGACATGTTTGACCGCCGAGTCATGGATGATCGGCGTATGGGCAGCGCCCTTGACGAAAACGTCCTGTTTCATTCGACCCTCCTCAGGCGGTGGTCCTCACCCTGCTGTTCAAGCCAGAAGCGGCGGAAAAAATTGGCGGCAAGCGTCTGGCGATATTCCTTGGTGGCACGCCAGTCGGTGAGCGGCTGAAAGTCATTGGCGACTGCGCGCGCCGCAGCCTCGAAGGTCTCGGCGGTGAAGGGCTGGCCCTTCAGTGCGGCCTCGGCCCCGGTCGCACGTTTGGGCGTGCCGGCCATGCCGCCAAAGGCCACGCGTGCGTCGATGATCGTCGTCCCGTCGGTTTCCACCCGGAAGGCGGCGGCAGAGGCGGTGATATCGGCGTGGTGGCGCTTGCTGACCTTATAGGCGGCGATACGGGCATTACCTTTAAGCGGCATGGCGATCGCCTCGACGAATTCGCCGGGGCGGCGGTCCTGCTTGCCGTATTCGATAAAGTAATCCTCGACCGGCAATTCGCGCGTACCCTCGGCGCTGCGCAGCCGCAGGGTAGCACCAAGCGCGATCAGCAGGGGCGGCGTTTCGCCGATAGGAGAGCCGTTGGCGATATTGCCGCCGATAGTCCCGGCGTTGCGGACCTGCCAGCCGCCGATGCGCAGCCAGTAATCAACCGCCTCGGGGAAGTGTTCGCGCAAGAACGGCTCAAACTCGCTATAGGTGACGCCAGCGCCGATGGTGATCCGACCCTCGGCAAGCTCAATCCGCTTGAGGTCCTGCAAATGGCCGATGAACACGGCCGGAGAGATGTTGCGCAGGAATTTCGTCACCCACAGCCCGACATCCGTGGCCCCGGCGACGATGGTCGCTTTGGGATGGGCGGCCAGCACCTGTGCCAGATCGGCGGCATCGGCGGGCAGGATGGCGCGGTCATCGCCGCGCGCAACCTCGACCCGCTCGCGCGGGATGGCGTTCAATGCGGCAATGACGTGCTCACGTTCGACGCTCAGCGCATCCATATGCTGCCCTCCGGCCTCCGAGGCGGCAAAGGCGGCTTTCACGATCGGCTCATAACCCGTGCAGCGGCACAGGTTGCCCTGCAGCGCGGTTTCAATCGCCAGCATGTCGGGGCGCGGGTTCTGCATCCACAGACCGTAAAGCGCCATGACAAAGCCCGGCGTGCAAAAGCCACATTGGCTGCCGTGATGTTCGACCATTGCGGCCTGAACCGGATGCAGCCCGCCCTGTGGTCCGCGCAGATGCTCGACCGTCACGATATGGCAGCCGTGGCACGAGGCAAGAAAGCGGATGCAGGCGTTGATCGGTTCGTAATGCAACCGGCCCTGATAAAGCCGGCCGACCAGAACGGTGCATGCGCCGCAATCGCCTTCGGCGCAGCCTTCTTTGGTGCCGGTCAGGCGGCGGTTCAGCCGCAAAAAGTCCAGAAGCGTGTCGCGTGATCCGACCTCGGTCAGGCGCACCTCGCTGTCGTTCAGAAGAAAGCGCAATTCTTGGCCCATTCGGTCCTCGCTGGGAATGGCTGGGGATAGGGAAAGCCTAAGCGTGAATTGCTCTTTGCGAAATCACAGATTGAGCATAAGACTTTCAGCGATTCCTTGAAAGAGTGGGGGCGAGACCATGCCATATCTTGAAAGTCTGCGGGTCTTCGTGCGCGTCGTCGAGCTGGGTTCAATCACGGCGGGCGGGCGCGACCTACGCATGTCACCTGCGGTGGCCTCGAACCGTATCAAGGATCTGGAGACGCGTTTTGGCGTGCGCCTGCTTAATCGCACCACGCGCAAACTGGTGCCGACCGAGGTGGGGCGCGCCTTTTACGACAACGCCCGCAGGGTGATCGAGACGCTGGACGAGGCCGAGGCGGTGGTCTCGGGCTTTTCGGGCAACCCCCATGGCGCCTTGCGGGTGACCGCGCCTTTGGGTCTGGGGCGAAGGCTGATCGCGCCTTTGGTGCCAAAGTTCTGCGACGAATATCCGGGGGTCGAACTGCGGCTGCGGCTGTCGGACCGCAACGTCGATATTATCGCTGACGGAATCGACCTCGCCTTTTTTCTGGGCGAGCCGCAGGATTCGGCACTGAAATGGCGGCGGATTGCAGAATGTCGCCGGGCGCTGGTGGCGACGCCCGAGTATCTGGAAAAGCACGGGCACCCCGAGCGGCCCGAGGATCTGACCTCGCATAACTGCCTGTTGCTGCGTTACCCGCGCAGCCCGGAATATTATTGGGTGCTGCAAACGCCCGAGGGGCCGCAAAAGCTGCTGGTGAACGGCAGGTTCGATGCCGATGACGGCGATGTGCTCAGCGGCTGGGCCATGGCCGGCAGGGGGATCGTCAACCGTCCGCGTTATGAGGTCGCCGAACATCTTGCCGCCGGGCGGCTGGTCGAGGTGCTGCCGCAGTTTCCGCCCATCCCCTCGCAATTCGGCGTGCTGACCCCGCACCGCCGCTTGCAAGATCCCAAGGTACGGCTGTTTGCCGATTTCATCGCCCGCGAGGTGCGGGGGCTGTTCGGATAAAGCCCCCTGAAAATGCCGCAGCCGCTGACCGGGAACGGCAGCGGCTGGCATCGGATGGGGGTGTTTTTTCCCCTGCGCGTAATTTCAGTTCAATGCAAAGGTCTTGGGCAGGCTGCGATACCAGTCCACGATCGCCTGACGCTCTTCGGGCTCCATGAAGCTGACGTTGGCGGGCGGCATGGCATTGGTCACGCCAGCCTGGATATAGATCTCGCGCGCCGCGCGGGTGATGTCGTCGGGGGTTTCCAGCAGCACGCCCTTGGGTGCGGTGTGGATGCCCTCATACGAGGGCTCCCTTGCGTGGCACATCGAGCAGCGACCCATCACCGCGTTATAGGCGTCCTCCCATCCGGCCACGTCAACCATGGCCTGCTGGGTGGGGGTCAGGACGCGGGCCTCGGCCTCTTCCAGCGTCTGGCGGAACATCGGTGCGGTCGACAGCCACATGACGATGATGAACAGGATCGTGGTTACCGCCCAGGTCCACCAGCGCATGCCGCCACCGGCGTGCATGGTGTTGAAGAAGTGGCGGATCGTCACACCCATCAGGAAGATCAGCCCCGCGATGACCCAGTTGTATTCGGTGGCAAAGGCCAGCGGATAGTGGTTCGACAGCATCAGGAACACCACCGGCAACGTCAGATAGTTGTTATGGGTCGAGCGCAGCTTGGCGATCTTGCCGTATTTTGGATCGGCAGGGCGTCCGGCCTTAAGATCGGCAACGACGATGCGTTGGTTCGGCATGATGATAAAGAACACGTTCGCCGTCATGATAGTGGCGGTAAACGCACCCAGATGCAGCATGACCGCGCGGCCGGTAAACACCTGATTATAGGCCCAGCCCATGACCACCAGCAGTGCAAACAGGATCAGCATCAGCAGGGTCGGGGTTTCACCCAGCCGCGATTTGCACAGGTTGGTATAGATCAGCCAGCCGATCGACAGCGACCCGCCCGAGATCAGGATTGCCTGCCAGGGCGCCAGCTCCATCTTGGCGGGATCTATCAGGAACAGCTCGGAGCCGACCCAATATGTGACCATCAGGAGCGCGGCCCCCGAGATCCAGGTCATATAGCTTTCCCATTTGAACCAGATCAGATGCTCGGGCATCCGTTCGGGTGCGACGAGGTATTTCTGGATGTGATAAAAGCCGCCGCCGTGAACCTGCCATTCCTCGCCATGAGCACCCGGGGGCAGGCCGGGCACCTTGCGCAGCCCAAGGTCAAGGGCGACGAAATAGAACGAAGAGCCGATCCAGCAGATGGCGGTGACGACATGCGTCCAGCGGATGGCAAAGGCGAGCCAATCCCAGATGACGGCGAAATCGGACATACTCTGTCTCCTGTCTAGCTGGCGAAAGACTAACGGCTTCTAAGGGTTGCGAGTATTCACACATTTCCCCTTGCTGTCTTAACGATGTGTTGAAAATCCTTAATCCGGACCGGGGGGAATGAAAAAAAGGGGGCATTGCCCCCTCGGACCCGCGCCGGGCCGCACCTTGTTGCTGCGTAAGTGGCCCCGGAAACGGGCGCGCGGCTCAGCTGCCGCGATAGGTCGAAAACCCGTAGGGCGAGATCAGCAGCGGCACATGATAGTGGTCCTGATCCGCCATGCCGAACCGTAGCGGCACCTGATCAAGGAAGCGCGGCTTTGCGGCCTGATGTCCCTGTGCGTCCAGCCACGCGCCGACATGAAAGATCAGCTCGTATTCGCCGGTGTCGAACTGGGCTTCGGGCAGGATCGGACTGTCGGTGCGGCCATCATGGTTGGTGACGGTTTCGGCGATCAGCCGGCGCTCGGGGTCAAGGCGGTAAAGCTCGATCCGCATGCCCTGCGCGGGGGTGCCGTTCGCGGTGTCGAGCACATGGGTGGTAAGATAGCCGGGCATTTTCTTCCTTTCCTTGTCAATCCGCGAGCCGGGCGATGGCGGCGCGGGCCTGTTCGTTCAGGCGATTCGTGTCTGCGGTCAGCAGGTCGTGATCCTGCACCACGGCGCGGCCTTCGACATAAACCGCGCGCGGCCGGATCGGTGCGCAAAAGACCAGCGCCGCGACCGGGTCCCATTGACCGGCGGCGGGCAGCTCTGCGACATCCCAAAGCACCAGATCGGCGCGTTTTCCGGGTTCGAGTGAACCGATATCACTGCGGCCCAGAACCCGTGCGCCGCCCAGCGTGGCGATTTCAAGCGCCTCACGTGCGCCCATGGCGGCCGGGCCATCCTTGAGCCGCGCGACCAGCATCGCCTGCCGGGCTTCAAGCCCCAGATGGCTGCAATCGTTGCTGGCCGAACCGTCGACCCCAAGACCGACCGGCACGCCCGCGTCGCGCATCTGCCGGACCGGCGCGATGCCCGAGGCAAGCCGAGCGTTCGAGCAGGGGCAATGTGCGACCCCGGTGCCGGTGCGGGCAAACAGGTCGATCTCTTTGTCGGACAGTTTCACGCAATGAGCATGCCAGACATCATCGCCGGTCCAGCCCAGGCTTTCGGCGTAATCACCGGGCAACATGCCGAAATTCACCAGCGAATAGGTGATATCCTCGTCATTTTCGGCCAGATGGGTATGCAGCCGCACGCCCTTTTCGCGCGCCAGGATCGCGGCGTCGCGCATCAACTCACGGCTGACCGAGAAAGGAGAGCAGGGCGCCAGACCCACCTGCACCATGGCGCCGGGATTGGGGTCGTGAAAGGCGGCGACCAGCCGTTCACTGTCTTTCAGGATCGCGGTCTCATCCTCGACCAGCGCGTCGGGGGGCAGCCCGCCTTTGGATTCGCCGATCGACATGGCGCCGCGGGTGGCGGTGAAACGGATGCCGATCTCGGTCGCGGCCTCGATACTGTCGTCAAGCCGGGCGCCGTTCGGAAAGAGATAGAGATGATCCGACGAACAGGTGCAGCCTGACAGCGCCAGTTCGGCCAGGCCGATACGGGTGGACAGGCGGATGTCCTCGGGACCCATGCGGCCCCAGATCGGATAAAGGGTGCGCAGCCAGCCAAACAGCGCCGCATCCTGTGCGGCGGGGACGGCTCGGGTCAGTGTCTGGAACAGGTGATGATGGGTGTTCACAAAGCCCGGGGTGACAACACAGCCCCGAGCCTCGATCACCTCGGCGTCTTCGGCGACCAGCCCGGTGCCGACGGCAGAGATCACTCCGCCGTCGATCAGGATGTCGCCGCCTGCGATCTCGCTCCGGGCGCTGTCCATGGTGACCACCACTTCTGCGCCCCTGATGAGCAGGCGTTTCGTCATCAATGTGCCTCGCTTGCGTGTGCGGCTGCGGCAAGTTCTTCTTCGCTTGCATGCGGCGCGCCGTTGAAGAACCAGTTCAACCCTACTGCGGCCACGGCGGCAAGCAGGATGCCGGAATGGATCAGAGTGTGCAGCGAATGCGGCAGCCACTGGTTGAAGTCAGGGGCAATCATCGGGACCATTCCCAGCCCCAGCGATACGGCAACGATGAACAGGTTGTGCCGGTTGCCCTTGAAGTCGACGGTCGAAAGGATGCGGATCCCGGTCGCGGCGACCATGCCGAACATGACCAGCCCTGCGCCGCCCAGCACCGTGGTCGGCAGCGATTCGACCAGCGCGCCCATCTTGGGGATCAGGCCAAGGACGATCATGATTGCGCCGCCCGCCACGCAGACAAAGCGCGAGCGCACCCCGGTCACACCCACCAGCCCGACGTTCTGGCTGAATGAGGTATAGGGGAAAGTGTTGAACAGACCGCCGATAGCGGTGCCCAGCCCGTCCACGCGCAGCCCGGCGCTAAGCGCCTGCGGGGTCATGCGGCGGCCGCAAATGTCACTGAGCGCAAGGAACATGCCTGTCGATTCGATCATGGTCACAAACATGACCAGCAGCATGGTCACGATCATCACCGGATCAAAGATCGGCGTGCCGAAATGCAGCGGCTTGATCGGGGCGAACCATGCGGCTTCGGCGATGCCGTCGAAATGCATCATGCCCATGACGGCGGCAAGAGCCCCACCGATGACGATGCCAAGCAGCACTGCGATATTGGCGACAAAGCCGCGTGCATAGCGTGCTATCAGCAGGATCGCGGCCAGAACGGTGATGCCGATGACGATACGCTCGACCGAGGCATATTCCGGATTCGGCATCGTCGGCATCAGCTTGACGCTTGCCGGAACCTCTCCTGCGGCGCGGGCGGCCTCAAGCCAGGCTTGCGCGGCGGGATCGACAAGCTGCGGCGCGGTCGGGCCGACCGGCAGGCCAAAGATCCAGTTGATCCCGACCGGCATCAGGCTGACCCCGATCACCAGGATCACCGTGCCGGTGACGACACTGGGAAAGAACCGCAACAGCCGGCTGACGATCGGGGCGAAAAAGATCGAGATGACCCCCGCGGCCATGATCGCACCGAACATCATCCGCGCGCCCTCCTGTCCCGGGTTGGCCGAGGCGATGGCAACCATGGGACCGACAGCGGCAAAGGTGACGCCCATCATCACGGGCAGACGGATACCAAACCACTGAGTGGCGCCAAAGGACTGGATGATGGTGACAATGCCGCAGACGAACAGGTCGGCAGAAATCAGAAAGGCCACGTCCTGCGGCGAAAGCTGCAGGGCGCGGCCCACAATCAGCGGCACTGCGATAGCGCCGGCATACATGACCAGAACATGCTGGAAGCCCAGGGCAAACAGCCGAGGAGCGGCAATGCGCTCCTCGACCGGATCAAAGCCGGGGCTGGTGTCCAGATTTTGCATTCGTCCCATACCTCCCTATTTTCAGGACGTTACCGCTTAGATTTCGACTTGTTGCGCGATCCCTTTTTCTTTTGCGATCTCAAGGACCTTTTGCGCGACAGCCAGATCCTGCAGGCCGACGCCAGTGCCGTCGAACAGCGTGACTTCGGCATCAGCACGGCCGGGGTTGTCCCCGGTCACCACCGCGCCCAGTTCGCTGATCTGTTCCTCCTTGATCAGCCCTGCGGCGATGGCGTGCTGGCATTCGCCGATGCTGATCGACTGTGCGACCTCATCGGTAAAGATCCGGGCGCGCGTGACCAGCGCCGGATCCAGCTCTTGCTTGCCCTTGGTGTCGGTGCCCATGGCGGCGATATGCGTCGGCCCCTTCACATGCTCGTTCAGAAGCAGCGGCGAGAAGGACGAGGTGATCGAGATGATCACATCCGCCTCTTCGCCGAGTTGCGGCAGATCGACCGCCTCGAAGGGCAGACCCAGCTCGGCAGCGGTATCGGCAAGGCGTGACAGCATCTCGGGATGCGGGTTCCAGCCGATGACCTTTTCAAAGCCGTGCACATTGGCCGCGGCGCGCATCTGGAAGGCCGACTGATGGCCGGCGCCGATCATGCCAAGCACCTTTGCACCTTTGGGCGCGAGATACTTGATCGACACAGCCGAGGCCGCCGCCGTGCGCAGCGCGGTCAGCAGGTTGCCACCCACCGCCGCCGAGACCCGGCCGGTATCCGGGTCGAACAGAAAGACGGTGGACTGATGGTTGATCAGCCCGTGCTTTTGGTTGTTCGGCCAATAGCCCCCGGCCTTCAGCCCCAGCGCCAGCCCCGAGGCGTCAAAGCCGCCCTTAAAGCCATAAAGCGCGTCCTCATACCCGATGGCCTCGCGCACCACGGGAAAGTTATAGGCCTTGCGCCGGGCCATCGCGGCGAAGACCGCCTCGATGGCCTCAAAGGCCGCCTCGGGGTTCATCAGACCCGCGATTTCCTTTTCGGCGACGACATACATCAGTAGGCCTTTCCGCGCGCCGAGACCGGCCAGACCACCTCGACCTTGCCGCCGCGCACGCCGACATACCAGTCGTGGACGTTGCAGGTCGGGTCGCAATGGCCGGGCACCAGCCGCAGCTTTTCATTGACCTTGAGCACGCCGTCCTTGTCCTCGACCACGCCATGTTCGTCGCTGCACTTGATGTATTTCACATCATTGCGGCCATAGACGAAGGGCAGGCCGCTATCGACGGACTGAGCCTTGAGGCCCGCGTCCACTACCGCCAGATGCGGCTTGGCATGCGACATGACCGAGGTCAGGATGAACAGGGCGTTTTCCCATTCACCCTGGTCGATACGGTTGCCGTCCTTGTCATGGATACGGCCGTAATCGGCATCCATGAAGGCGTAAGAGCCGCATTGAAGCTCGTTATAAACGCCCGAGTTGCTTTCGAAGTAATACGAGCCGGTGCCACCACCCGAGACGAATTCGGGGTTCAGACCCTCGGCCTTCAGCGCCTCGACGGCCTCTTCGACCTGTGCGATGGCGGCGTCCAGCTTGGCCTTGCGATCCTCATAGCTGTCCATGTGCTGCATGGCGCCCTGATAGGCCTGAATGCCCTTGAAGGTCAGGTTCGGGGCGGCAGCGGCAGCCTTGGCGATCTCGACCACGGCTTCTTTGGTCGTGACGCCGCAACGGCCTGCGCCGCAGTCGATCTCGACAAAGATGCCCAGTTCGGTGCCGTGGCGCTGCGCGGCGGCCGACAGATCGGCGATATTGGCCACCTCATCGACACAGACCGTGACCGTCGCGCCCAGCTTGGGCATACGGGCAAGGCGGTCGATCTTGGCGGGGTTGCGCACCTCGTTGGTGACAAGGATGTCCTTGATGCCGCCGCGGGCAAAGACTTCGGCCTCGCTGACTTTCTGACAGCAGACGCCGACGGCGCCGCCCAGCGATTCCTGCAGCTTTTGCACATCGACGGATTTGTGCATCTTGCCATGGCTGCGGTGACGCATCCCATGGGCCTTGGCGTAATCACCCATCTTCTTGATGTTACGCTCAAGCGCGTCCAGGTCGAGGATCAGGCACGGCGTCTGGATATCGTTTTCATCCATGCCGGGCAGGGCGGGAATGTCGTAACCGACTTCGTAGCCGGAGAAATCCGTTTTCGCGTTCATGGGGCTCTCCTCAGTTCCAGGGCAGCTTGTCGAGATCGACATTGCCGCCGGTGACGATGACGCCGACGCGCTTGCCGGCGAATGCTTCGGGGTTTTTCAGGATGGTCGCCAGCGGCACGGCGCTGGAGGGTTCCATCACGATCTTCAGGCGCTTCCAGATCAGCTTCATCGCGTCGACGATCTCTTGCTCCGAGGCCGTCAGGATGTCGGTGACGTGGTTGCGGACGAAATGCCAGGTCAGTTCCTTCAGCGGCACTTTCAGACCGTCGGCGACGGTGTTGGGCGCGTCATCGGCGATGATATGGCCGGCGCGGAAGCTGCGGGCGGCGTCATCGGCCTGTTCTGGCTCGGCGGCGTAGATTTTCACCTGCGGCGCAAGGTTCGACAGCGTCAGGCAGGTGCCCGAGACCATGCCGCCGCCACCGATCGGGGCGACCACGGCATCCAGCCCCTCGACCTGCTCGATCAGTTCGGCCGAGCAGGTGGCCTGACCGGCGATCACGCGCCAGTCGTTATAAGGATGGACGAATTCGGCGCCGGTTTCGGCCACGACCTCGGCAAAGACCGCCTCGCGCGAGCTGGTCGAGGGTTCGCATTCCACCACGCGCCCGCCATAGCCGCGCACAGCGTCCTTTTTGGCCTGCGGCGCGGTGCGCGGCATGACCACGGTGCAGGGGATGCCACGACGACCGGCAGCATAGCTGAGGCAGGTGCCGTGGTTGCCGCTGGAATGGGTCGCAACGCCCTTTTTCGCCTGCTCATCCGACAGTCCAAAGACTGCGTTCGAGGCCCCGCGCGCCTTGAAGGCACCGGCCTTTTGCAGGTTCTCGCATTTGAAGAACAGCTCGGCCCCGGTCAGTTCGTTCAGCATGCGCGAGGTCAGCACCGGCGTGCGGTGGACATGCGGGGCGATGCGTGCACGCGCGGCCAGCATGTCGCCAAGTGTCGGGATATACATCACATCCTTCATCTCAGGCGGCCTTCTTCAAAGCGGTGGCAGTGGTCTGGCGGTAATGTTCCTGTGCGGCGGCAACGCCCGAGCCCAGCTTGATCGGCAGGCCCAGATCAGCCATCACCATTTCTGCCACGGCGATGCCGGACAGGGCCATGGCGTCGGTCAGGCTGCCAAGGTGGCCGATGCGGAACACCTTGCCCGCAACCTGGCCAAGGCCGGTGCCGAAGGCCATGTCATAGGTCTCCAGTGCATGGCTGACGATCAGGTTGGCATCAAACCCCTCGGGCACGCGGATGGCGCTGACGCTGTCCGAATAAAGCTCGGGCCGGACGGCGCAAAGCTTCAGGCCCCAGGCCTCGACGGCGGCGCGCACGCCGCCAGCGATGCGGTGGTGACGGGCAAAGACGTTCTCAAGCCCTTCGGACAGCAGCCGTTCGCAGCTGGCGTTCAGCCCGTTGATCAGGCCGACCGGCGGCGTATAGGGATAGCCGTTGCGCGCATAGCCCTGAGCCATGTCGCGGATGTCAAAGAAGGTGCGGGGCAGGCGCGCGGTCTCGACCGCAGCCATGGCCTTGGGTGAAAAGCCGACGATGGCCAGACCCGGGGGCAGCATAAAGCCCTTTTGGCTGCCGGTGACGGCGATATCGACACCCCATTCGTCCATGCGGAAATCCATCGAGCCGATCGAGCTGACGCCATCGACGAATAGCAGCGCAGGGTGTTTCGCATTGTCGAGCGCGCGGCGGACAGCGGCGATGTCGGATTTCACGCCGGTCGCGGTCTCGTTATGGGTGGCCAGAACCACGCGGATCTCATGCCCTTTGTCGGCGGTCAGGATCTCTTCGAAACGGTCAGCGGGGATGCCTTCACCCCAGGGCGTTTCGACAAAGGTGACGTCCAGCCCGTGGCGCTGGCACATGTCGATCCAGCGATGGCTGAACATGCCGTTACGCGCAGCCAGCACCTTGTCGCCGGGCGACAGCGTGTTGGTGATCGCCGTTTCCCAGCCGCCGGTGCCGGTCGAGGGGAACAGGAACACTTCGGCCTGCGTGGACTTAAGGACTTTCTTCACGCCCTCCAGTGCCGGGTGCAGCATCCGGCCGAACACCGGCGAGCGGTGGTCGATGGTCGGCATGTCCACGGCCTTGCGCATCTCCTCGGGGATGTTGGTCGGGCCGGGAATAAAGATCGGGTTCTGACTGGTCATGGCAATTCCTCCTGCTTGTGGAACAGGCTACGGCCCGCTGTCCATTAAAGCAATTTTTCTGAAAAATATTTCGCAATCGCGGAAAAATGGTTTAAACTGGCGCAGAATCAAACAGTTGGCCTTTTCCAAAGCTGGGAATTGATTTTAAATAAATTTGACAAGCTATCGAAAGGATTCGTTGAATGTCGGTTCAGGTGCGAAAACGCGGTCGTCCAAGGGGTCGCGCCGGCGGCTTTGGCGCCGAAGATTCGGGCGGCATCCGCGCGCTGGATCGGGCGCTGGATATCCTTGATCTGATCGCCGCCTCGAACGGGCTGACGCTGACCGAAATTGCGCAAAGGCTGGAAATGGCACCATCCACCGTGCACCGGGTTCTGGTGACTCTGGCGGCGCGCGGTGTGGCGGAAAGTGACAGCCAGACACAGGCGTGGCACGTCGGGCCGACGGCCTTTCGCCACGGCTCGGCCTTTATGCGCCGTTCGGGCCTTGTTGAGCGGGCGCGGCCGCTGCTGCGCCGGCTGATGGAGGTGACGGGCGAGACGGCGAACCTTGGCATCCTGAACGGCGATGCGGTTCTGTTCCTAAGTCAGGCCGAGACGCATGAGACGATCCGCGCCTTTTTTCCCCCTGGTACCCGCTCGGCCCTGCATGCCTCGGGCATCGGCAAGGCGCTGCTTGCCCATGCCAGTATGATGGATCTGAAGCGGATGCTGCGCGAAATGCGGCTTGAGCGTTTTACCGGGATGACGCTGACCGACCCGCAGGCGCTGCTTGAGGATCTGGCCCGCATCCGTGCCCGCGGATATGCGCTTGATAACGAAGAGCGCACGCCCGGCATGCGCTGTATCGCCGCGCCGATCTTTGACCTTGCGGGCGAGGCGGCGGCGGGGATCTCGGTTTCGGGGCCGACCTTGCGCATGTCGGACGAGCGGTTGGCCGCCATGTCCGAGGCGGTGATCGCTGCCGCGCGCGAGCTGTCCTTTGGCGCGCCCCCTGCGGCTGACGGCGGCTGAGCCTTTTGCAGCGGAATCGCAGCCGGTCATTGCCTGCGCGCCCCGGCTGCGCTATCGGGGCGGCAAAGCAAAGGGGACCCAAGATGACCGAGCGCAAAAGCGGCCTGTCCTATGCCGAGGCCGGAGTGGATATTGATGCTGGCAATGCGCTGGTCGAGCGGATCAAGCCCGCCGCCGCTGCCACCCGTCGCCCCGGCGTGATGGAGGGGCTGGGCGGTTTCGGCGCGCTTTTTGATCCGCGCGCCGCTGGCTATCAGGACCCGGTTCTGGTGGCTGCAACCGATGGCGTTGGAACCAAGCTGCGCATCGGTATCGACACCGGCGAGCTGGACGGGTTGGGGATCGACCTTGTCGCCATGTGCGTGAACGATCTGGTGTGTCAGGGTGCCGAGCCGCTGTTCTTTCTGGACTACTTTGCGACCGGGAAACTGTCGGTTGCTGAGGCCGCCCGCGTCATCAACGGCATTGCCGAGGGTTGCCGCCTGTCGGGCACTGCGCTGATCGGTGGCGAGACGGCCGAGATGCCGGGCATGTATGCGCGCGGCGATTTCGACCTTGCCGGCTTTGCCGTCGGCGCAATGGAGCGCGGGACCGCGCTGCCTTCGGGCGTTGCCGATGGTGATGTGCTGTTGGGTCTTGCCTCGGACGGAGTGCACTCGAACGGCTTTTCGCTGGTGCGCAAGGTGGCCGAACATGCCGGGCTTGACTGGAATTCGGCCTCGCCCTTTGGCGGCGGGACGCTGGGTCAGGCGCTTTTGGTGCCGACGCGGCTTTATGTCCGCCCGGTGCTGGCCGCGATCCGTGCCGGCGGTGTTCATGCCGCAGCCCATATCACCGGTGGCGGCATCACCGAGAACCTGCCGCGCGTTCTGCCCGAAGGGCTGGGCGCCGAGATCGACCTTGACAGCTTCAGCCTGCCGCCGGTCTTTGACTGGCTGGCCGAGGCTGGCTCGATTGCCGAGCCCGAGATGCTCAAGACTTTCAACTGTGGCATCGGCATGATCCTGAGCGTGGCCGCCGACCGTGCAGCCGAGCTTGAGGCGCTGTTGCAGGCCGAGGGTGAGACTGTCCTCCGCCTTGGCCACGTTCGCCCCGGCGCAGGGGTGCGCTATAGCGGCCGCCTGCGGTGAAACGCGTCGCGATCCTGATCTCGGGCGGGGGCTCGAACATGGTCAAGCTGGTCGAATCGATGACCGGCGACCATCCGGCGCGTCCGGTCATCGTCGGCTCGAATGACCCGCAGGCTGCGGGGCTGGCACGTGCGAGCGCCCTTGGCGTGCCGACCTTTGCCGTGGATCACCGCGATTTCAGGGGCGATCGCGCCGCTTTTGAGGCAGGGCTGCTTGGACCCTTGCTTGCTGCCCAGCCTGACATTCTGTGCCTTGCCGGATTCATGCGTATTCTGACCTCTGAGTTCGTCCAGCAGTTTGAGGGGCGGCTGCTGAACATCCACCCTTCGCTTTTGCCGAAATATCCGGGGCTGCACACCCATCAACGCGCCATCGAGGCGGGCGATGCCGAGGCCGGTGCGACCGTTCATCTGGTGACGCCTGAACTCGATGCTGGGCCAATTCTGGGTCAGGTTCGCGTGCCGGTGTTACCCCAGGACACGGCCGAGTCTTTGGCCGCCCGGGTACTGGTGCAGGAGCACCGGCTTTATCCCAAGGTGCTGCGCCGCTTTGCGCGGGGCGAACTGTCGCCGATTACCCTGACCGCTGCCTGAGGGGTAGGGCGGTAGCGCCCCCGGCGCCCTGATGGGTGCGGGGGCAGCGGCCATTATTTCTCGGGCACAAGCCCGCGCGGGGCAAATCGCAGCACCACCAGCAGCACCAGCCCCAGCGCGATAAAACGCATATGCGGCGCGCTGCCAAGAAGGTGATCGCGCAGCACGCCTTCGGGCATGGGCGCGGTGACCAGGCGCATGAATTCGGGACCCCAGACCTCGGCCTTGATCCACAGGAACCAGATCAGGATAGCTCCCAGCGCCGCACCCCAGTTATTGCCCGAACCGCCGACGATTACCATCACCCAGATCAGGAAGGTATAGCGCAGCGGGTTAAAGCTGGTTGGCGACAACAGCCCGTCCAGCGTCACCATCATCGCACCTGCAAGGCCGATCACCGCGCTGCCGATGATAAAGATCTGCAGATGACGGCGGGTGACATCCTTGCCCATCGCCTCGGCTGCGGTCTCATTATCACGGATCGCGCGCATCATCCGGCCCCACGGCGATTTCAGCGCCAGTTCGGCAAGCAGGATCAGACCCAGAAGCACCAGCCCGAACAGGCCCGCATATAGCAGCTTGACCCAGATCCCCGAGGCGACTGTCGGGCTAAGCCCCCAATCGGCAGCGCGGGCAACGAAATCCGGACTGTTCTGCAAATCCAGCTCATACGGGACGGGACGCGGGATGCCCGAGACGTTCTTGACCCCGCGCGACAGCCATTCTTCGTTGCGCATTACCGCGACGATGATTTCCCCAATCCCCAGCGTCGCGATGGCCAGATAGTCCGAGCGCAGCCCCAGCGCCACCTTGCCCACGCCCCAGGCGGCAGCGGCGGCGAAAAGTGCACCTACCGGCCAGGACAGCAGCACAGGCCAGCCCAACCCGCCGATATTGCCCGTGCGGGCCGAATCATTGGCCTCGATCGCCATGACAGCCGGATCAAAGAGCCCGCGATAGACAACAAAGCCGATGATAAGCACCGCGATCAGTGCGGGCACACGGAGGGGGCCGGAAAAACGCCTCCAGACCTGCGCGGCAAGGACCAGCGTGCCCAGCCCGACGACCAGCGCGACAAGAACCCGCGCGCCGCCTGCCGCCCATGCGCCCTGCACCGGCTCGGTCGAGATCAGGACCGGGGCAAGGCCGCCAAGTGCCAGAAAACCGACGACGCCTGCGTTAAACAGCCCCGCATAGCCCCATTGCATATTCACACCCAGCGCCATGATGGCTGAGATCAGCCCCATGTTCAGGATGGCCAGCGCCGTGTTCCAGCTGCCCGAAAACAGGGCGTTGCGCATGGTGCCCTCGGCCACGAACAGCGCGACAAGGATCAGAAACAGGATCGGTGCGCGCCAGGGGCTGACCGCATCGGCTTGACGTGTATTCGACATGGATGCCCCTCCCTCAGACGGATTTGCCGCGGAACAGGCCGGTTGGCCGGAACAGCAGGACGACGATCAGGATGACAAAGCTGACCGCGAATTTGTATTCGGTGGACAGCAGTTGCAGCAGGCCGTCTGTTTCAAAGCCCAGATAGGCCGCGATCTTGCGCCAGGGATAGGTGACGGCCACCTCGGAAAAGGCGACGATAAAGCCGCCCGCCACCGCCCCCAGCGGATTGCCGAGCCCGCCGACGATAGAGGCGGCAAAGATCGGCAGCAGGATCTGGAAGTAGTTGAAGACCTTGAAGGACTTGTCGAGCCCGTACAGCGTGCCCGCCGTTACCGCCAGCGCGGCGGCGATAAGCCAGGTCAGCCGGACCACCCGTTCGGGGTCGATGCCTGACAGCAGGGCCAGATCTTCGTTGTCGGAATAGGCGCGCATCGCCTTGCCGGCACGCGAGCGGTTCAGGAACCTGAACAGAGCCCAGCAGGCCAGCGCGGTGACAACCAGCGTCAACGCCTGACTCACGCGCAGGGACAGCCCCTCTGACAGGCCCGTCCAGGCGCGGAACTGCTGCACGCTGATCAGAAAGCGCGCGCCGTCATCAAAGCGGATCTCGTCCACGCCGATAACCAGCCTGGTCAGCCCGTTCATGATGAACATGACCCCGACCGAGGCCATGACCAGAATGATCGGCGCCGAGCGTTTGCGGCGATAAAAGCGATAGACTGCGCGATCAACCCCAAGCACCAGCACCGAGGTCAGCGCGATGCCAATGGGCAGGGCAAGCAGGGCGGTCGGCAGTGGGCCAAGGCTGATGCCAAGCGCCTGCAGCCCCCATGTCACCAGAATGACCAGCGCCGTGCCAAAGGCCATGGTGTCGCCATGGGCGAAGTTGGAAAAGCGCAGGATGCCATAGATCAGCGTCACCCCCAGCGCGCCAAGCGCAAGCTGTGCGCCATAGGCGGCGGCGGGGATGACCACAAAATTCAGGATGGCCACCAGGGCGTTCAGAATATCCATCTTCAGCCCCCAAGGAAGGTACGGCGGACCTCGGGATCGGCCAGCAACGCCTGCCCGGTGTCGGTGTAGCGGTTGGCGCCTTGCACGAGGACATAGCCAATATCGGCGATTTCCAGTGCCTGACGGGCGTTCTGTTCGACCATCAGGATCGAGATGCCGGTGCGTGCGACCTCGATGATGCGGTCGAAAAGCTCATCCATGACGATGGGAGAGACGCCCGCGGTCGGTTCGTCCAGCATCAGCAGGCTGGGCCGGGTCATCAGCGCCCGGCCAACGGCGACCTGTTGGCGCTGCCCTCCGGACAGCTCACCCGCGTTCTGCTTGCGTTTTTCAGCGACGGCGGGGAACAGGGTATAGACCTGCTCCATCGTGTCGCGAAAGTCGTCGTCGCGGATAAAGGCACCCATTTCAAGGTTTTCTTCGACCGTCATGGTCGGAAAGATGTTGTGGGTCTGGGGCACGAAACCCATGCCTTTGCGCACCCGCTCTTGCGGGGTCAGTTGGGTGATATCCTCACCCGCCAGCCGAACGCTGCCTTCGCGCAGGTTCAGCATGCCAAACACCGCCTTCATCGCGGTCGATTTACCTGCCCCGTTGGGGCCGACGATGACCGCGATCTGACCGCGCTCGACCGTCAGGGTGCAGCCGTTCAGGATATCGGCCTTGCCATAGCCGCCGCGCATGTCGGCGGCGGAAAGATAGGGCTCTGCCATCACAACCCTCCTTCCGGCTTGCCGTCGCCGCCATGCCCGGCCTCAGAGCCAAGGCCGGGCTGGGCGCCGTGCGATTCCGCAAAGGCCGCCTCTTCGGCCACTTCTGCTGCGACCTTGTTTTTAAGGCCGGTGCCCAGATAGGCCTCAATCACCGCTTCATTCTTCATGATGCTGTCGGCCGAGCCTTCGGCCAGTACCTTGCCCGCCGCCATGACGATGACCGGGTCGCAAAGCCTGCCAATGAAATCCATGTCATGTTCGATTACACAGAAGGTGTAGCCGCGTTCCTTGTTCAGCCGCACGATGGCATCGCCAATGGTGCCCAAAAGCGTGCGGTTCACCCCTGCGCCGACCTCGTCCAGAAAGACGATCTTGGCATCGACCATCATGGTGCGGCCCAGCTCAAGCAGCTTTTTCTGTCCGCCCGAGAGGTTGCCCGCCTTTTCCTCGGCCAGATGGGAAATGGTCAGGAACTCAAGAACTTCGTCGGCTTTCTTGCGAAGCGCACGCTCTTCCTCGCGGATGCGGCGACGGCGAAACCAGGTGTTGATCAGCGTCTCGCCACTCTGTCCGGCAGGCACCATCATCAGGTTTTCGCGCACGGTCATGGATGAGAACTCATGCGCCAGCTGGAATGTGCGCAGCAGCCCCTTGCGGAACAGCTCATGCGGGGGCAGGCCGGTAATATCCTCACTGGCCATCATCACCCGGCCAGAAGTTGGTTTAAAAACTCCGGCAATTACGTTGAATAATGTAGACTTTCCGGCGCCGTTCGGGCCAATCAGCCCGGTGATGGAGCCGGTCTCGATGGTTAGGCTGGCGCCATCTACGGCGCGAAAGCCCCCGAAATGCTTTTGCAGGTCGTGGACCTGGATCATCAGACCCCCCAGCTTCATGCGTTGGCATGAAGATCTTCCCTTATGGGATTGTTTTTAATTCAGAAAAGGGTCCGGTTTCTCGGACCCTTTTCGCGATCTCATGATATCAGCGATAGCCGACCACGTTCAGCTTGCCGCCCTTGAAATCGACTTCGCGGTAGACACCCGCGCTTTCGCCCGGCTCGATCAGCTCGACCGAAGTCGCACCGACATAGTCGATGTCCTGACCCGCGGCCAAAAGTTCAAGCGCCTTGGCCAGTTCGCCCGGCAGGATCTTTTCACCCGGTGCGTTGGCAACTTCCATCACCTTGTCCTTATAGACCTTGGGGTCCGAGGATTTGGCGGCCTGCATGGCCAGAAGCATCAGCGCAGAGGCGTCATAGGATTCGCCGGCATAGGCCGAGGTGCCGTCGAAACCTGCTTCCTTGGCCAGAGCCTCGAACTTCTCATGCCCCTCACCTTCGGCCGAGGGGTTCTGGCCGAACGAGGTTTCAAGCTGAGTGCCGAACTTCTCGGCGAGCACATTGTTTACCATGCCGTCGGGCAGCACGAAGGTCTCAAAGGCGCCGGTGTCAAGCGAACCCTGGATCACGCCCGAGCCGCCCTGGTCGGCATAACCGGCGACGACCAGCGCATCACCGCCGGCGGC
The DNA here is from genome assembly GCF_009301415.1 of Paracoccus kondratievae. Taxonomy (GTDB): domain Bacteria; phylum Pseudomonadota; class Alphaproteobacteria; order Rhodobacterales; family Rhodobacteraceae; genus Paracoccus; species Paracoccus kondratievae. The sequence goes on from NZ_CP045072.1 coordinate 865,105, forward strand.
GGCAAGTGCGGCGACCTCGGCCGAATAGTCGGCTTTGCCGTCGTCATGGGCTGAAACCACGGTCACAGTGCCGCCTTTGGCCTTGTAGGCCTCGGCAAAGCTGTCGGCCAGGCCCTTGCCGTAGTCGTTGTTGGTATAGGTGACCGCGACGCTTTTGATGCCGCGCTCAAGCACGATATCGGCCATGACTTCGCCCTGACGCGCGTCCGAAGGCGAGGTGCGGAAGAAGAAGCCCTTGTCGTCGATGGTCGACAGCGCAGGCGAGGTTGCAGAGGGCGAGATCATTACCACACCGTTCGGCACGCCCACGCGTTCCAGCGAGGCGATGGTTTCACCCGAGCACATGCCGCCCATGATGCCCTTGACGCCTTCGGCAGTTACCAGCCGTTCGACAGCGGCCACCGAGGCGGCAGCATCGGCGCAGGTGTTATCGGCTACAACCGGCACGATGGTCGAGCCGTCCAGCAACTTGCCACTGTCCGAAACCTCCTTCATCGCCAGTTCCGCGCCTTTTTGCATTGCGGGCGAGATCGATTCCAGCGGCCCGGTCAGGCCCAGCGAAATGCCCATCTTGATCTCTTCGGCACCGGCAGCGCTGGCAAGCAGAGCACCGGCGGCGCTGGCCAGAAGAAGCTTTTTCATTCGTTGTCTCCCTGAGTGGATCGTTGTCCTGTCAGACAGGTTATAGGGGCGGCAAAAAAAAGAAAAGCATGTTGGAGGCCGGAGAATGTGGCAATTCGGCGGCTTGCCGTGGCGGAAACCGGCTATCTGCCAGAGGCAGCGCCGCGTTCGCGATAGGGCGTGCAGCCGTAGGTTGCGCGGTAGCATTTCGAGAAATGCGCCGCCGAGGCAAAGCCGCAGGCCAGCGCGATTTCCATGACGCTCATTTCGGTCTGCAAAAGCAGGTTCCGGGCGCGTTCAAGCCGCAGCTCCATGTAATGGCGTTTGGGCGACCGGCCAAGGTAGCGGGCAAACAGCCGCTCAAGCTGGCGGGGGGACAGGCCCGCCTCGGTCGCCAGTCGGGCAGGGCTGATCGGGTCCTCGATATTGGCCTCCATCCGCGCGACGACCTGCGCAAGCCTTGGGTGGCGCGCGCCAAGCCGGGGCGGAATCGACAGGCGCTGCTGGTCCTCTTCCGAGCGGATGGCGGTGTGGATCATCTGATCGGCCACCCGTCCGGCCAGTTCAGGGCCGTGGTCACGGGCGATCTGGCGCAGTATCATGTCGATGGCGGCGGTGCCCCCTGCGGCGGTCAGGCGGTTGCCATCCTCGACAAAGACGGTGCGGATCAGGGTGACATCGGGGAACTTCTCGGCAAACCCGTCCTGATTTTCCCAATGAATCGTGCAGCGGCGACCGTCGAGCAAGCCAGCCTCGGCCAGCACCCATGCGCCGGTGCACAAGGCACCGATGCGGGTGCCGCGCCTCGCCTCGCGCCGCAGCCACGCCAGTACCTGCCGGCTGGCTGCGCGCGGCACGTCCAGCCCGCCGCAGACCAGCACCGTGTCGCCACGCGCTGTCTCGGTCAGGCCACTGTCGAGCATCAGCCGCGCACCGTTTGAGCAGGTGGCGGCCTTGCCGTCCTCTCCGATCAGGCGCCAGTCATAAAGCTCGCGCCCTGCCAGACGGTTGGCAAGGCGCAGGGGCTCGATTGCAGCGGCAAAGGAAATCATGGTGAACCGGTCCAGCAGCAGGAACAGATAGCGCTGCGGACGCGGCTGGGAGGGGGGCGGAATCGCTGCCGGGGCAGGGGTAACAGCTGGGACGATATCTGGCATGTCGGACGCGCGTAACTAACAGATGCAGATCAGCAGGCTAACTCGATGCGTGCAAGGCTTTTCCTTTGGTCTTGCAGTCTCTATATGGCAGGCACCGCTTGCAGAAGGATAGGATCATGGCTCCGACGAATTCCAGTCCCGCGACCCCGGCACCGGCATGGGACAAGCGCGGCTGGCGCGCCTATCCCCGTACTCAGATGCCCGATTACCCCGATCAGGCCGCGCTTGAGGCTGTTGAGACGCAGCTTGCCAAATACCCCCCGCTGGTTTTTGCGGGCGAGGTGCGGCGGCTGAAAGCCTCGCTCGCGCAGGTCGCGGCGGGCCGCGCCTTCCTGTTGCAGGGGGGCGATTGCGCCGAAAGCTTTGCCGAATTCTCGGCCGACAATATCCGCGACACATTCAAGGTCATGTTGCAGATGGCTGTCGTTTTGACCTGGGGGGCGCAGCTGCCGGTGGTCAAGGTCGGCCGCATGGCAGGCCAGTTCGCCAAGCCGCGCTCGGCCGCGACTGAAAAGATCGGTGAGCAGGAACTGCCGAGCTATCGCGGCGATATCATCAACGGCTTTGAGTTCTCGGCCCAGGCCCGGGTGCCTGATCCGCAGCGTATGCTTGCGGCCTATACGCAGGCGGCGGCGTCGCTGAACCTGCTGCGCGCCTTTTCGACCGGCGGCTATGCCGACATGCATCGCGTCCAGAGCTGGATCAGCGATTTCACCGGTGGAGAAGAGGCGGCGCGTTATCGCGACATCGCCGACCGCATCAGTGACGCCATGGCCTTTATGGCGGCGGCGGGTGTGACTTCGGAAACCGCCCATGACTTGGGCAAGGTCGATTTCTATACCAGCCACGAAGCCCTGTTGCTGGAATACGAAGAGGCCTTGGCGCGTATTGATTCGACGACGGGCCTGCCGGTCGCGGGGTCGGGCCATATGATCTGGATTGGCGACCGCACCCGTCAGATCGACGGAGCCCATGTCGAGTTCTGCCGCGGTGTGCAGAACCCGATCGGGCTGAAATGCGGCCCCTCGATCAGCGACAGCGATCTGAAAACCCTGATCGCCAAGCTGAACCCCGAGAATGAGCCGGGCCGACTGACCCTGATCGCCCGCTTTGGGGCCGGCACTGTCGGTGACCACCTGCCGCGCCTGATCAAGGCGGTTCAGGAAGAGGGTGCGAATGTCGTCTGGTCCTGTGACCCGATGCATGGGAACACCATCAAATCTGCCTCGGGCTACAAGACCCGGCCGTTTGATTCGGTGCTGCGCGAAGTGCGCGAGTTCTTTGCCGTTCACCGCGCCGAGGGCACCATCCCCGGGGGCGTCCATTTCGAGATGACCGGCAAGGATGTGACCGAATGCACTGGCGGCGTGCGTGCCGTGACCGACGAGGATCTGTCGGATCGCTATCACACCGCCTGCGACCCGCGCCTGAACGCCAGTCAGTCGCTTGAGCTGGCATTTCTGGTTGCCGAAGAGCTGCGCAACCGCCGCGTCAGCGGCGCAGGCCGTGCCCGCGCGGCGGGCTGATCTGCAAAGATTTCCCTCTGAACGGGGGCGGCGGGGCTTTGGCCTTGCCGCCCTTTTCATTTGGGCGGGTCAGGCAGGCGTACGGGGATTTCGGATCAGGCGGAAACGGGCACGCCGGGCCTCGGGCGTCGTCGGCTCGCACTGCGGGGCCGAGGGACCGGTCCATGGCGCAGGAGGTTCGGAAAAGCTTATGTAAGAGGGCGAAGGCTCAAGCACTCTGGCGCCCGGGATAACCGGGAATTGCCGATCTGCCAACAGATCAAAGCGACGCGGATTGGCCCCGATCTGACCCTCGGCGGCCAGACAGCCAAGCGCCCGGGTCACGTCCCCAAGGTCCGAGCGCAGCGGCAAAAGCGTCATTCGCCCTTCCAGTGCCGGCCTGCCGTAGCTGGCCGGGGATTGCAGGGTGATTTCGGTGATCTGCGGCCCGCGAAAGACGCTTTCCAACACGTCCGACAGTCGCCCGCGTGAGGTGGTGTTGAAAAGGGCGCATAGCGGCATGCCCCGCACCTCCATCCCCATCAGGTCGATAAGATGTCGCCCCGCCAGTCGAAAGCGCGCTGCGCCCGGGGCGATGCGCTCAAGGATAAAGGTGTAATCCAGCACCCGGCGGATGCCATGCGGATCAATATCGGCGCGGTCGGGGATGGCGCGCCCCTGGCGCAATCCTTCCCAATAGCTGCGGATTTCGCCAAGGATACTGCCAGGCCGGATCGGCAGTTCATAATCGGCCAGACGCAAGAGCTTGCCGCGATTCTGCGAGGGACCTGCCTCATATGTGCGGTCATTCTCTTTTCCGGGGTCATCCGACATCGGGTTGGTCTTGCCTGCCTACTCGTAACACAAACGGTTTTTTCGCAGCCTAAACCCTTGTCGCCGCGCTGCCGAGCAAATTCTTGACCAATGGTTAAAATCGGCCCGGATGCCCTGCCGCGGGGCTTGACCCTGCGGGCGGCGGGGGTCATTCAGACGGCGCTGGAACGGCAGGGGATATAAGGGCATGGAGATCGGGCGCAGCGGACTTCTGGTGATCCTGTCCTCGCCTTCCGGGGCGGGCAAATCGACGCTGGCGCGGCGGCTGATGGAATGGGATCCGGCTTTGCGCTTTTCGGTTTCGGCCACCACCCGCACACCCCGCCCCGGCGAGGTCGAGGGTGAACATTACTATTTCCGCACGCCCGAAGAGTTCAGCGCAATGGTTGCGGGGGGGCAGATGCTTGAACATGCCGAGGTGTTCGGCAATTTCTACGGCACCCCGCGCCAACCGGTCGAAGAGGCGATGCTTGCCGGCCGCGACACGTTGTTTGACGTCGATTGGCAGGGCGGACAGCAGATCCGCGCCTCGGCTCTGGGCAATCATGTCATCTCGATCTTTGTCCTGCCACCGAGCCTGGCGGAGCTGGAGCGGCGGCTGATCGGCCGCCAGCAGGACTCGATGGAGGTGATCGCCGCCCGGATGCGCAAAAGCCGGGATGAGATCAGCCATTGGGCCGAATACGATTATGTCATCATCAACGACGATGTTGAACGCAGCACCGAGGCGCTGAAAACCATCCTGACCGCCGAGCGGATGCGTCGCGCCCGGCAGGTGGGTCTTGGCCCCTTTGTCCGCAAGCTCATGGAGGAAGAGAGCGCATGATCTGGCAGCTGGACGGCATAGCGCCGCAAATCGCGGATGATGCATGGGTCGCGCCTGATGCGCAGCTGATGGGCAAGGTGGTCCTTGAGCCGGGTTCAAGCGTCTGGTTCGGGGCCGTGCTGCGCGGTGATAACGAAGAAATCCGCGTCGGCAGGAACTCGAACGTGCAGGATCTGACGGTCTGCCATACCGATATCGGTTATCCGCTGACCATTGGTGCTGATTGCACCATCGGCCACCGCGCCATTCTGCACGGCTGTACCATTGAGGATGGGGTGCTGATCGGCATGGGCGCGATCATCCTGAACGGGGCCCGGATCGGGGCCGGATCGCTGATCGGGGCCGGGGCGTTGATTGCCGAGAATAAGGTGATCCCGCCCGGATCGTTGGTCATGGGGACGCCGGGCAAGGTTGTACGCGAGCTGGACGAGGCTGCGCGCGCGAGGCTGCTGAAATCGGCCGAGGGTTATAATCGCAATGCCGCCCGCTTTCGTCAGGGGCTGGCTCAGGCCGGGCAGGGATGATGATCGAGGCGCGGCTGCACGCATTGCTGCGCGCCGTGCCGGTGCCGATGCTGGTCGTAGACCAGCGGGCGCGCGTCATCGGTGCCAATGAGGCTGCTGAAGCTTTGCTTGGTGCAGTGCCGGGCGACCGGCCCTTTGTTACCGCCCTGCGCCACCCCGAGGTCAACGCGGCGCTGGACGCGGTTCTAGCCGGGCAGGATCGGGCGCGGCTGAATGTCACGCTGGGCTCTGCCGACCGGCGGGTGTTCTGCGAGGTGACAGTCACCGCGCTTGCGGCGCCGGGGCTATCTGGCGCGGCGGTGGTGATCGAGGACCGATCCCGCGACGAGGAAACCGAGCAGATGCGTCGCGATTTCGTCGCCAATGTCAGCCATGAATTGCGCACCCCGCTGACCGCGCTGATGGGCTTTATCGAGACGCTGCGAGGTCCGGCCCGCAACGATCCCGCCGCCCGCGACCGCTTTCTGGACATTATGGAGCGCGAGGCGGGGCGGATGAACCGTCTGGTCGCCGACCTGCTGTCACTTAGCCGGGTCGAGCAGGATGAACGCCGTCGCCCCGCGCAGGCCCTGGATCTGGCCGGGCTTTTGCGCAGCGTTGTGACCACGCTGAACCCCGCTGCCGCCTCGGCCTCGGTACGGCTTGAGCTGCTGGGGGCAGATAGCAAGGTCTCGGTTCCCGGCGATGCTGATCAGCTGGTGCAGGTCTTTCACAATCTGATCGAGAATGCGGTGAAATACGGCAGCTCGGGTGGGGTCGTCACTGTAACGCTTGAGCATCTGACGCATGAGCCGGTGCTGCGCGGCCCGGCCTGGTCAGTTTCGGTGGTGGATCGGGGGGAAGGGATCGAGCCTCAGCACCTGCCGCGCCTGACCGAGCGTTTCTACCGCGTCGACACCCATCGTTCGCGCGAAAAGGGCGGTACCGGATTGGGGCTGGCGATCGTCAAGCATATCATCAATCGCCATCGCGGTCGTTTGCGCATCGAAAGCGAGCGGGGGCAGGGCAGTCGCTTTACCGTCATTCTGCCCGAAACCATCGGCCGGATCTGAAACGAAAAAAGGCGGGCCAGGTACCCGCCTTTTTTAATGATTTTGCGGCGCCAGCACCTGTCATTCGGCCGCGTGGCCGGTGATCGGATTGGGTGCTGCGTCGGATTTCATGCGGAAGCCGCGCTCAAGCTGATCGAAGGGTGCGACCGGATAGTCACCCGAGAAGCAGGCGTCGCAATATTGCGGACAGGCGTTGTTACGGCCCCTGGCCTCGCCCACTGCGCGGTAAAGCCCGTCCAGCGTGACAAAGGCCAGCGAATCAACGCCGATCCATTCGCGCATTTCTTCTTCGGACATCTGTGCGGCCAGCAGCTTGCCCCTGTCGGGCGTATCGACGCCGTAGAAACAGGGCCAGGCAGTCGGCGGAGAGGCAATACGGAAATGCACCTCGGCCGCGCCGGCGTCCAGGATCATGTCCTTGATCTTGCGGCTGGTCGTGCCACGTACCACCGAATCATCGACCAGCACCACGCGCTTGCCCTTGACCAGCGCCCGGTTGACGTTGAGCTTCAGCCGCACGCCCATGTTGCGGATCTGCTCGGTCGGCTCGATGAAGGTCCGGCCCATGTACTGGTTGCGGATGATTCCCATGCCAAAGGGGATGCCGCTTTCATGGGCATAGCCGATGGCTGCGGGGGTGCCGCTGTCGGGAACGGGGCAGACCAGATCAGCCTCGACCGGCGCTTCGCGGGCAAGTTCGACCCCGATCTGACGCCGGGTCTCATAGACCGAGCGACCGCCGATAATCGAATCGGGGCGCGAGAAGTAGACATGTTCAAAGATACAGAACCGGCCGGTCGAGGGGCCAAACGGGCGTGAGCTTTCAATTTCGCCCTTCGAGATGACGACCATCTCGCCCGGTTCGATCTCGCGCAGGAATTCCGCGCCGATGATATCAAGGGCGCAGGTTTCCGAGGCCAGTACAAAGCCATCGTCGCCGATCCGGCCAAGCACCAGCGGCCGCACGCCCAGCGGGTCGCGCACACCGATCAGCTTGGTACGGGTCATCGCGATGACCGAGAAGGCACCTTCGACGCGGCGCAGGGCATCTTTCATCCGCTCGGGGATGTTGCGCTGGATCGAGCGTGCCATCAGGTGGATGATGCATTCCGAATCAGAGCTGGACTGAAAGATCGAGCCACGCTCGATCAGTTCGCGGCGCAGCGCCAGTGCGTTGGTGATGTTGCCGTTATGGGCGACCGCACAGCCGCCCATGGCGAATTCGCCAAAGAAGGGCTGCACGTCGCGGATTGCTGTCGCGGCCTTGGTGCCGGCGGTCGAATAACGCACATGGCCGATGGCAAGGGCACCCGGCAGGGTCTCCATCAGGCTTTGCTTGGTAAAGTTGTCGCGGACATAGCCAAAGCGATGGGCGCTGTTAAAGCCCTGTTCGGCATCATGGGCGACAATGCCGCCCGCCTCCTGACCCCGGTGTTGCAGGGCGTGCAGCCCCAGGGCAACGAAATTCGCGGCATCCGCGACTCCGATGACACCGAAGACGCCGCACTCCTCGTGCAGACGATCGGAATCAAAAGGATGGGCAAGGAATGGCTGCATCATCACCGACTCTTGGGGCTATTCCGGGAAGGATTAGGGGACGCTTGACGCCAATCTAGGCTTTCAGACCGCCGAAGTCACGCCCTGCGGTCACAGCAGGGCGCATTTTATGTCACAAAATAGCCATATGAGCCTAGTTTGCCGTGCTGGCCGGAGCCGGAGCGGAGGTATCGACCGGCTGGCCGGTGGCCCCGCAGCTGCGCACCAGCTGTTCATAACGGCTGACGACCCAGCCCGGGGCGTCCTGCGGGATCTGCTGGTCCATCTTGCCGCGCATCCGCTCAAATACCTGCGCCGAGCGCGAGTTGTCCACGATGGCGACAGGCTGGCTGGTCATCACGCGATCATAGACGATGAAGGCGATCGCGACGAGCAGGATGCCCCGTGCCACACCAAAGAGGAAGCCCATCCCCTGATCGACGCCGCCAAGCGCCGAGCGCTGCACGACCGATGAAAATAGCGGCGTGATGATCGAGAACAGCACCAGCGCCAGTGCAAAGACCACCGCGAAACCCGCAATGGTGGCCAGTTCGCAACTGTCGGCCAGGAACTTGTTCAGCCCCGGCACCTGCGCCACCATCGGCCGCACCGTCGGCGCAAAGATAAAGGCCAGCGCCGCCGCGCCGATCCATCCCAGGATCGCCAGCGATTCGCGCACGAAACCCCGCGCGTAGGCCAGGATCGCCGAGAGGATGATCACGGCCGCGACAACGCCGTCGATGATGGTGAATCCGTCCATTTTCACGCCCTTTCGCGGTCTTTCCCGCGTTTGAAGGCCAGATCCGCCGCCTTTAACCGGCGCCGAATGTCTCGCCCACGAAACCTGTCAGATCCGCAATGCGGTCGATCCGCATCCCGGCAACGCCCTCGACCTTGGTGGCCGCGGGCAGGATCGCACGTGAAAAACCAAGTTTCTGTGCCTCTTTCAACCTGTTTTCCGCCTGAGCGACCGGCCGCAGCGCCCCCGAGAGGCTGATTTCACCGAAAAGTACGGCCTCGGCAGGCAGGGCAACATCCTCGCGCGCGCTTAGAAGGGCGGCGGCAATCGCAAGATCGGCGGCGGGCTCGTTCACGCGCATCCCCCCGGCAACATTAAGAAAAACGTCAAGCCCGGCAAAGGGAATGGCGCAACGGGCCTCCAGCACGGCAAGGATGGTCGAGACCCGTCCGCTGTCCAGTCCGACCACCGTTCGGCGGGGACTTGCCAATGTCGAAGGGGCGACAAGAGCCTGAACCTCGGTCAGTACGGGACGCGTGCCTTCGATCCCGGCAAAGACCGCCGAACCGGCACTAGGTTCACCACGTTCCGACAAAAACAGCGCCGAAGGGTTTGCAACCTCGGCCAACCCGCCGCCGGTCATCTCGAAAACGCCGATTTCGTCAGCAGGGCCGAAACGATTCTTGTGGGCGCGCAGGATGCGGAACTGGTGGCCGCGCTCACCCTCGAAATAAAGCACCGTATCGACCATATGCTCGACCACGCGGGGGCCGGCGATCTGGCCCTCTTTGGTGACATGGCCGACAAGGATGACCGAGGTGCCGCGCCGTTTGGCAAATGTCACCAGCTCATGCGCGCTGGCGCGTACCTGCGCGACCGAGCCGGGCGCCGCCTCGATCCGGTCGGACCACAGTGTCTGGATCGAATCGATGATGGCGACATCTGGCCGCTCGGTGTCGAGCGTCGTCAGAATGTCGCGAAGGGCTGTTTCGGCCCCCAGCCGCACCGGCGCATCGCCAAGGCCAAGCCGCTGTGCGCGCAACCGGACCTGAGCACTGGCCTCCTCGCCCGAGATATAGATCGCCTGCTGTCCCGAACGGGCAAAGGCGGCGGCGGCCTGCAAAAGCAGGGTGGATTTGCCGATACCCGGGTCGCCTCCGACCAGCAGGGCCGAACCGGGAACCAGCCCGCCACCCAGCACCCGGTCAAGCTCGGCTATGCCCGAGATGGCGCGCGGGGGCGGGGCCTCTTGTGTCGCGAGGCCCGACAGGGGGATCTGCTTGCCCTTCAGCGTCCCAAGGCCCCGGCCGGGACCCTGCGACAAGGGCGCTTCCTCAATGATAGTGTTCCATGCCCCGCAGGCATCGCAGCGGCCGGCCCATTTGCGATGGCTGGCGCCGCAGGCGGTGCAGGTAAAGGCAGTGATCGGTTTGGCCATGCAGCCTATCTGGCAGATTGTGCGCGGGCGCGCCAGCCGGGCATGTCAGGCGGCGCCCAGCCCGGCGCGCATCAGGATGCGACGTACCGGCGACACGGCATAAAGCCCGCCCAGCGTCGCGGCGCGCAGATCGCGCAATGGCCGGGCTGAGATCATGCTTGCCCGGTTCAGCGCGTCGATGCCGATCAGCCGGGCCATCGCCTCGGGGCGGCGGCGACGCTCATAAGCGGCAAGCGATCTGGCGCTGCCCGGATCATCCGACGAGAGGTCCAGCAGCGAGGCCAGATCGGCCAGGCTCATGTTCAGCCCCTGCGCACCGATCGGCGGGACGACATGGGCGGCCTCGGCGATCAGGGCGGTGCGTGGGCCGGTGAACCGGTCGGCAATCTGGCTGATGATCGGCCATTCGGTCAGGCGGGTCGCCTGGGTCAGATGGCCCAGTACCCCGGCCGAGCGGCGGTTTAGCTCGACCTCGAATTCCTCGCGGGGCAGGGCGCGCAGGCGGGCGATCTCGGTGCCGCGCTCAAGCCAGACCACGGCCGAGGATGGCTTGCCTCCGCGGTCGGGCAGCGGGACCAGTGTAAAGGGACCGCCCCAGCGATGGATCTCGGTCGAGACATTCCCATGCGGGCGCTCATGGGTGACCGCAAAGGCCAGCGCCTTTTGCCCATAGCGAAAGGTGCGAACGCCGATGCCAAGCGCCTGCCGCACGGGCGAGTTGCGGCCATCGGCCCCGATCACCAGCCGGGCGCGGATACGGCAGCCATCGGTCAGCGTGACCAGCGCCTCGCTGTCGCGGACGACCAGTCCCGCCGTGCCGGTGCCGGGCAGGAAGCGGAGGTTTTGCAGGCCGGTAAGCCGGGCCGAGATTTCGCGTTTCAATAGCCAGTTGGGCAAGTTCCAGCCAAAGGGCTGGTCCGAGATTTCGGAGGCGTCGAATTCCCGCGTCAGCCGCGCCTGCGACAGTTTTCCGCCGGCGTCGATGATGCGCATGATCTGCAGGGGCGTTGCATGGGGGGCGAGCCGTTCCCACAAGCCAGCCGCCTGCAAAACCGGGATCGAGGGTTGCAGAAAGGCGGTGCTGCGCAGGTCCGACCCCTGCGCACTTTCTTCGGTCACGGGCGGGGCGGGATCGACGCAGATCACGCTGCGCCCCGCGCTGCCAAAAGCGGCTGCGGTGATCAGCCCGGCAATGCCGCCGCCCGAGACGAGGATATCCGTGTCGTCGATTGCCATCTGCACCGCCCTGCGCTGCTAAAAGCCTGCCGCGTAGGCGACAAGCATGCCAAATACCAGGATAGTCGCCGCCAGCGCGATCAGACTCAGCGCGGGCAGCCCCCAGATGACGAGAGCAACGACCGAGAGAACCACCACCAGCAGCGCAAAAACGAAAAGGGCTGCGGCGGTGCGCATATCTGCCTTGGCGTTGGCGGGGTGTACGGATTCGGACATGGCGCGTTCCTTGGCTTGCGGTTTTTCCTGTCGGCGAAGGCTTCAGTTCTGGCCCAAGGCGGCAGTTCCGGCAAGTCCGCGCAGGAAAGCGGTCAGATCCTGCGTATGGTAATGGACGTGCGGGCCATGATCGTGATCCGGGGCCAGAGCATCGGGGCCGTGGCGCCCCTCACCCACAAGAATCGTTGTCATTCCAAGGTGATGTGGCACTGAAAGGTTCCTTGGATCATCCTCGAACATGGCGGCACCGGTGGGGTCGAAACCCTCGGTGCCCTGAACTGCGGCATAAGCGCGCGGATCGGGCTTGGGGTGAAAGCCCACTTCCTCAACTCCATGGATGGCATCGAAAATTGTCAGGCCGCGCCGTTCCAGTACCCGCAGAGCATAGGTGCTGTCGCCGTTGGTGTGGACGATCTTGCGGCCGGGCAGGGCGGTGATCAGCCCGGCCAGTTCGGGGTCGGGCTGCAGCTCTGAAAAGTCGATGTCATGGACCTCGCGCAGATAAGGCAGCGGGTCGATGCCATGTTCGGCCATCAGCCCGGCCAAAGTGGTGCCGTGTTCGCGCCAGTAATGGGCGCGCAGACGGCTGGCCTCGGCCTCGGTCACGCGCAATTCGCGCATGACATAGGCGGTCATGCGCCGTTCGATCTGATCGAAAAGGCGGATCTCGGGCGCATAAAGCGTGTTGTCGAGATCAAAGATCCAGGTTGTTACATGTCCAAAATTCATATTCCCTGCCTAAACCTGCGGCATGGCGCTTGCAATCGCCGTTCCGAGCGCGGATCGTGCCTGACATGAAAGACGCCTATTCCCTGATCCTCTCTGCCATTGATAATGGCATTTACCGCCCCGGCGACCGCCTGGTCGAATCCGAACTGGCCGAGCGTTTCGGCGTTTCGCGCACCCCGGTCCGCGAGGCGTTGCAGCGGCTTGAGACGCAATCGATGCTCAAACGCGACGGACGCAGCCTGATTGTCGCCACGCTGGACCACAATCAGCTGGCCGAGCTTTATACCGTGCGCGCCGAACTTGAGGCGCTGGCGGCGCGGCTGGCGGCCCGTCACGCCACACCCGAAGAGGTCCGCGTGCTGGCCGGTATGGTCGAAGAGGACCGCGCCATCCTTGGCGACCCGCAGGCTCTGGTGCGGGCGAACCGCCGGTTTCATCATCAGATCCATCTGGCCTCGCATAACCGCTATCTGGTTCAGCAGCTGGGCCTTGTGCATCGCAGCATGGCGCTGATGGCGCGTACGAGCCTTGCCGCGCAGGGGCGCGACGTGGTCACGCTTGATGAGCATCAGGCCATCGTCGATGCCATTGCCGCCCATGACAGCGCCCGCGCCGAAGAGGCGCTGCGCCATCATATCTCGATGGCCTTTGAGACCCGCCTTAAGGAAGAGGCCCGCCACCTTGAGGAAGGCGAGGGCTGATGATCCGCGAGATCCGCGCCTCCGCCGATCTGGAAGAAGGTGCGGCGCATCTGATGCAGGTCTGCCCGGTCTGGAAACGCGAACTGCCGGCGCTGATGCCTCTGCCTTTGCGACGCTGGTCCGAGGGGTTTGCCGCCATTCGTGACGCGGTGGTCGCCCAGCAGATCTCGACCCATGCGGCGAATGCGATTGCCGCGCGCATGACCGAGGCGGGGCTGGCTGATGAGGTTGGGATCGCCGCTGCTGATGAGGACGCTTTGCGCGCCGTCGGCCTGTCCCGTCCCAAGGCCCGCTATCTGCGCGGTATCGTCGCGGCTGGGGTCGATTGGGCCGCGCTGCGCGACCTGCCTGATGATGAGGTGATCGCCCGGCTGACCGCCTTGCCCGGTATCGGGCGCTGGACCGCCGACATCTATCTGAAATTCGCGCTTGGCCGTGCCGATGCCTTTGCTGCGGGCGATCTGGCGCTCGCCGAAGCGGCGCGGCTGCTCTATGTCCTGCCCGAGCGGCCCGGCCCGGCAATACTGACCGAACTGGCCGAGCCGTGGCGGCCCTGGCGTGCGGTTGCGGCCCGGGCGCTGTGGGCCTATTACCGGGTCGCAAAAGGGCGCGAGGGCGTCCGCTGAGGGGGACGAGATGCTGCGCGAGTTGAAATCCGAACGCAAAGGCCCTGCCAAGGCCGATTCAGTGGTGGTGTTCCTGCATGGCTATGGCGCTGATGGTGCCGACCTGCTGGGCCTTGCCGATCCTCTGGCGCCGCATCTGCCGGGTGCGGCATTCTACGCCCCGAACGCGCCCGAGCGTTGTGTCAACAATCCCATGGGCTATCAGTGGTTTCCGATCCCGTGGATGGATGGCTCATCCGAAGAGCAGGCGCGCTCTTCGGCCACGCAATCTTTTAATGACATCAATGCCTTTCTGGACAAAGTTCTGACGGATGAGGGGCTGCCTGCAAGCCGTCTGGCCGTGGTCGGCTTTTCGCAGGGTACGATGATGGCGCTGGCCGTCGCGCCGCAGCGCGAGGAAGAGATTGCCGGCGTTGTCGGCTTTTCTGGCCGTCTGCTTGACCCCGAGAATGTTGCGGCCCGCGTCAGGCCCCCGATTCTGCTTGTCCATGGCGATCAGGACCCGGTGGTTCCGTTCGAAAGCATGAGCGTCGCCGGTGAGGCGCTGCAAAAGGCCGGGTTTACCGTGTATGGCCATGTGATGAAGGGAACCGGGCACGGCATCTCGCCCGATGGGCTGTCGGTGGCGCTGGCCTTCCTGAAAGAGCGGTTTGCCGCCACGGAATAGCATCTGGTGCGATTCTGCTCTTGCGTAACCCTCTTCCTTCCCTACGTTGATATGAGAGAGACGAGGAGAAGCCACATGACCCTGATCTGGATGACCGCTATCGCCATGGTTTCGGCTGGCATGGTTGCCCTGCGTCTCCGGGCGCCGCAGCCGCAGGCTGTCGCGGCACGCGCCAGACGCCGCTAAGTCAGGGCTGGGCGTCAGAGTTCCAGATCGCCGGGTCGGCTATCTCGATCGAATTGCCGGCAGGATCTCGGAAATACAGCGACCTGCCGCCCTGAGGCCAGATAAAATCTGCCTCAACCTCGACACCGCTTGCCTCCAGATGCGTGCGCCAGGTGTCCAGAGTCTCTGGCGCGGCCCCTATGCAGAAATGGCCCGGCCCTTCGCTGCCATGCGGCGGAACGGGCAGGCGGGCATCGGCTTTGGGCGGGACGCGCGTGGCGCTGGCGCGAAAAACCAATAGCACCTGAGTGCCGCAGCGAAAGAACACATGGCGACCGGGAACGCGGGCTATTTCGGGCAAGCCAATGATCCCGGTCCAGAAGCGGGCGGCCTCGTCCAGGTCCTCGGCATAAAGGGCCGATTCCAGCGTGCCGATCAGTTTGGGCGGTATAGACATGGGCCCATCCTGCCAGCAATCCGACCCTGGGGCCAGCCCAGCTTGACCTTGGCCCGTTGCTGCCGCAGCCTGCGCGCCTGAACAGGAGACAGCGATGGCATGGATCTATCTTGGCGTGGCCGGGCTTTTAGAGATCGTCTGGGCGCTTGCCATGAAACAGTCCGAGGGCTTTACCCGGCTTTGGCCCACGGCAATCACGCTTGTAGCCATGGTCGCGAGCGTCTGGTTCCTGTCGCTGTCGATGAAGGTGCTGCCGCTTGGCACCGCTTATGTCATCTGGACCGGAATCGGCGCGGTGGGGACCTTTGTGCTGGGGGTTCTTGTCCTTGGCGAGCCGGCCGATGCGCTGCGTCTTGTCGCGGCAGTCTTGATCCTTGCGGGGCTGGTGTTGATGAAGATCGCATCGCCGCACTGATGATTGTCATGCCCCTGTCACGCCGCGCGGCTATTTGATGCAGGGCATATATTCAGGGACTTGTCAGCCCGGAGCCGCGATATATAGTCGGAGCCATGTTCTGACCCGTCCTGGGCAAGGCGAAGCGAGGGCCGATGCTGGACGATAACAGCGACTTTCGAACCCAATTCGTGCGCGAGCCATCCAGTTTGCGCCACCATCCCGCACTTGTGCTTAACGCGGACTTCAGGCCACTCAGCTACTACCCGCTGTCCCTGTGGCCCTGGCAGGAGGCGATCAAGGCGGTGTTTCTAGACCGGGTCCAGATAATCGCCGAATATGACGAGGTGGTGCGAAGCCAACGCTATAGCATACGCATTCCCTCGGTTGTGGTACTGAAAGATTACATCAAACCCCAAAAGCGCGTGGCCTTCACGCGCTTTAATCTTTTCTTAAGGGACGAGTTCTGCTGCCAGTACTGCGGTGCGCGGGGCGAGCTGACCTTTGACCATGTGGTGCCGCGTTCGCGCGGGGGAATCACCAGCTGGGAAAATGTCGTCGCTGCCTGTTCGCCCTGTAATCTGAAAAAGGCGAATAAATCGCTGAAAAACTCGGGCATGCGTCTGCGTCGCCCGCCGTGTCGGCCCACGCCGGAAGAGATGCACGCTATCGGCCGACGCTTCCCGCCGAACCATCTGCACGAAAGCTGGATGGATTTTCTTTACTGGGATACCGAGCTGCTCTCGGAATAGGGCGGGGCGGTGCAACGCCCTGTCTTTATGCGGATTTCATCTGCACATCTGTCGCGGTCACACGGGCCGGATGCCCTATTTACCCGGCATTTTAGCGGTCTGGAGATTGCAGTTCCGGGCTACGCCGGTTAAAACGGCCCGTCAGGTTTGCGTGATGACATCCAGACCTGTCTTGCGCCGCTCGCTAATGCGCGGCGCAGCGACTGTCGTCCGCGCGCATGGATCTTCCGCTTTTTGCGGCCATGCAGGGCGATCAACCAAAGACAAGAGAGGGATCTCGCATGTGGACACGTATTCAAACCGTGGTTGACGGAAAGCCCGTTTCTGGTGACTGGACGATCTGCCGCAATGATGTGCCCGTGGGACGTATCAGCCACAATCCGCAAGAGCCCGGCGTTGCTGCCTGGGTCTGGACGATGCTAGATGATCCGGCTGCAGGTGGACGTGCCTGGACCGAAGAAGCGGCCCTTGCCTCGGTCAAGGACTGCGCCGAAAAGCAGGGCTGCGCCGCTGCATGACGTGAGATCGGGGCAGCGGCATCCGCTGCCTCCTCCCCCCCGATCCGCTGCAAGGGCGGGGGAGATGCGCCGGACTGAAATACCCGGTGCCGATCAGCTGCGGTGATCGTGCGTTGAAAGATGGGCGATGGCCGCCGCCAGCAAAACCAGCAGACCCAGTGCAAATAGCGGAACACCCGCTGCGCTTGCCGCCCAGATCGTCAGCCCTCCGGTCAGGATGACTGCAAGGATCATGATCAGGAAATGCGGCAAGGGCATGATATCCTCCATTCCCTTCAATATGGGCCGCGCGGTAGCCGGCGAAAAGCCCCAGTTCATGCATTGCTGGCTTTCTTGCCGGTAAAGCCCGGGCAATTGCACAAATTTTGATCTCTGACGGCTTCGTTCTGGAAAATGTTCCCTAAATGTTCCATTCCTGGAGCATGAGTCTGCCACCCCGGAACCCTGACGAGATTCTGCGCGCCCGCGGCGCTGACTCGCGCCCTGCTGCGCGGTTCGAGCCCTATCAGCGTGTGCGCGAGCATGACGGCTGGGATATCGGCGAAGAGCAGGGCCTTTTGCGCACCGAGATTGAGCATGAACGGGCACGCTCGATCCTCAATCGCAACAACTCGCCCGATATTCCCTTTGATCGCTCGGTTAACCCATATCGCGGTTGCGAACATGGCTGCATCTATTGCTTTGCCCGCCCGAGCCACGCCTATCTTGGCCTGTCTCCGGGGTTGGATTTTGAAACAAAGATCGTCGCCAAGCCCAATGCGCCCGAACTTCTGCAAGCCGAGATCGGGCGGCGGGGCTACGCTGTCGCACCCATCGGTTTTGGCACCAATACCGACCCTTATCAGCCGATCGAGGCACGGCTTGGCATCATGCGCGGCTGCCTGCAGGTTCTGCATGACTGGAACCATCCGTTCAGCCTTGTGACCCGCGGGGCCACGGTTCTGCGTGATCTGGACCTGCTTTCAGGGATGGCGGCCAGAAAGCAGGTTATGGTCGGGGTATCCCTGACAACGCTTGACCCTGACCTGGCCCGACAGATGGAGCCGCGCGCACCCACGCCCCAGACCCGTTTGCGCATGATCCGAGAGCTTGCTCAGGCGGGGGTGCCGGTGCGGGTCATGGTCGCCCCGGTAATCCCTGTGCTGACTGAACATGAGCTTGAATATATCATGCAGGCTGCCCTTGATGCCGGGGCGACCGCTGCCAGCATGATCCCCTTGCGTCTGCCGCTTGAGGTGGCACCGCTTTTTAGGGACTGGCTTCAGCGCCACCATCCCGGCAAGGCTGCGCATGTCATGTCGCGGGTGCAGGCGATGCGGGGTGGGCGCGACAATGATCCGCGCTTTGGCAGCCGTATGCGCGGCGAGGGGCATGAGGCCGATCTGCTGCACCAACGCTTTCGCCTGGCGCGCAAACGGCTGGGCCTGCAGCGTGAGGCAGAGGTGCTGGATTGCAGCCGGTTCGGGCCTCCGCCGCGGGCGGGGGACCAGCTTTCATTGTTTTGATTATTCGCCCGGTCCCATGACTTCGGCGATGCGGGCCGATATCCGTTCTGGGGTGGGGCGCGGGCCGCGCGGCGCGCTGACCAGCGCATCGCGCATCGCCTTCAGGTGGCCGGGCGTGGTGCCACAGCAGCCGCCGATGATGCGCACGCCCAGATCGCGTGCCAGGATGGCGAATTCGGCCATCACCTCAGGCGTCGCATCATAGATCAGCCCGCCATCCTGATAGCGCGGCACACCGGCGTTAGGCTTGGCGATCAGCGGCCGTTCATTGCCCGAGGCGGCAAAGCCTGCCACGGCCAGCAAAAGCTCGGCCGGGCCGGTGCCGCAATTGGCACCATAGGCCAGAGGTGGATGAGGCAGCCGGTCGATCAGCGAGGCAAGCTGTGGAGGCGTCACCCCCATCATGCTGCGTCCGCCGGGCTCAAAGCTCATCATCCCGCACCAGGGCATGTTGACGGTCTGCGCGGCCCTTGCTGCGGCGCGCATTTCCTCGGCGGCGCTAACGGTTTCGATCCACAGCACATCGGCGCCGCCCTCTTTCAGCGCCTGCGCCTGTTCGGTGAACATCGTCGTCGCCTCTGCCTCGGTCAGCCGGCCCATGGGGGTCATGATCTCACCAATCGGGCCGATCGAGCCGGCGACGATCACGGCGCGACCGACCTCGGCTGCTGCTTCGCGGGCAAGGCGGGCGGCGGCGCGGTTCAGTTCGGTGACCCGCGACTCGGCACGGGCCAGCCGCAGGCGGCTGGCATTGGCGCCGAAGCTGTTTGTCAGGATGATATCCGCACCCGAGGCGATCATCTGGCGGTGCAGTTCACGCACCTTGTCGGGATGGGTTTCGCACCAGAGATCGGGCGCCTGTCCCGGTGCCAACCCCATATTATAGAGATTGGTGCCGGTCGCCCCGTCGGCCAGTAGCCAGGAGCGTTCACCAAGCATCCGCGACAGCTGGTCAGGCATGGTCTTTCCCATTCTGCGGCAGGTTGGGGAAGCATAGCCCATCCTGCCGGGAAGTCATTGGTCCATTCGTCGAGCGCCGGGACCCGCTCAGCGTGAGCGGATCATACCCATGATTTCCTTGGTACGCTCAATGATCGGGGCGGAGATTGCGGCAGCCTTTTCCGAGCCGCGGCCAAGGATGCGGTCGATCTCGGCCGGGTCGGCCATGAACTCGGTCATCCGCCTGGTGATAGGCGCGAGAGCGGTCACCGCCACGTCGGCGAGCGCCGGTTTGAACGCACCAAAGCCCTGACCCTCGAACCGTGCCAGCACCTGATCGCCGGTTTCACCAGTCAGCGCGGCATAGATATTGACGAGGTTGCGGGCCTCGGGCCGGTCCTTGAGCCCTTCCATCGAGCCGGGCAGGGGGTCGGCATCGGTCCGCGCCTTGCGGATCTTTTGCGCGATGGCGTCGGCATCGTCTGTCAGGTTGATGCGGCTTGCGTCCGAAGGATCGGATTTCGACATTTTCCTGCTGCCGTCGCGCAGGCTCATCACCCGGGTCGCGGTTCCTTCGATCAGCGGTTCGGTGATCGGGAAAAAGTTCACGCCATAGTCATGGTTGAACTTGGCGGCGATATCGCGGGTCAGCTCAAGATGCTGCTTCTGATCCTCGCCCACCGGGACGGCGGTCGCGTGATAGGCCAGAATGTCGGCGGCCATCAACGAAGGATAGGCAAGCAACCCAAGGCTGGAGTTTTCGCTGTTCTTGCCGGCTTTGTCCTTGAACTGCGTCATCCGGTACATCCAGCCGATGCGCGCGACGCAGTTGAAAAGCCAGGCAAGCTCGGCATGCTGGCTGACCTGGCTCTGGTTGAACAGGACCGACACCGAAGGATCGACACCCGCAGCCATAAAGGCCGCCGCGACCTCGCGGGTGTTGTGGCGCAGCTTTTCGGGGTCTTGCCAGACGGTGATCGCATGCAGGTCGACGACGCAATAGATCGTCTCGGCCCCTTGGCCCTGATAATCGGCAAAGCGTTTCAGCGCGCCAAGGTAATTGCCCAGCGTCAACCCGCCCGAGGGCTGGATGCCGGAAAAGATGCGCGGAGCGAAGCTCGTGGTCATGGCACTACCTGCTTGGAAATTCCCGGTCGCTGGCTTACCCCTTGACCAGTCCGGGCGCAACCGCCCACCACAGAGGAACCACGATGCGCCCCGGTTACGATGAATCGCCCCTGAATCCCGTGCCCGCCGTGGTCTGGGTACTTGCCCTGCCGATGATCGCCTGCGAGGCTGTGTTCGGTCTGGCAAAGCTTGGCTTTGTAGGAGGAGGCGCGCAAGGCATGGGATTGGCCATGCGCCAGCTGGCAGTCGAACGCGTTGCCTTTATTCCCGACCTGCTGGTGCGCCAGTGGCAGCTGCGGACCTTTTTCCTTGATGAAAGCTGGCGCATCGTCACTTATCCCTTTGTGCATCTGTCACTGACGCATGCGCTGTTTGTGATCGTCTTTACACTCGCGCTGGGGAACCTGATCGCGCATCAGTTCCGCGCATGGGCGGTTCTGGCGCTGTTCTTTGGCTCGGCGATTGGTGGAGCACTGGTCTATACGCTGGCGGATGCGCTTTTGCCGCAGTTCCGCTTTCAGGCGCTGATCGGGGGCTATCCGGCGGTCTATGGCTTTGTCGGTGCATTCACCTTTCTGCTTTGGACCCGGCTTGGGCAAGAGAACGCGAACCGGTTGCGTGCGTTTACGCTGATCGGGATGCTGCTGGCCTTTCAGCTGGTCTTTGCCATCCTGTTTCAGGACGGCAGCATGACCTGGATCGCCGAGATCGCGGGCTTTGGCTGCGGGTTCCTGCTGTCCTTTGTGCTGATCCCGGGCGGGATCGGGCGCGTGATGCGCCAGATCCGTCAACGCTGACGCCGGAAGCCTGCGCGCAGGTCCGAGGGACGGAAAGCCCCAAGGGCCATCGCCGCAGCGCCATAGGTTGCTATTCCGCCAAAGACCAGCGCGGCCAGCGCCAGATAGCGCGTGCCGGGGGTATGCAACGCCTCTTCGAATACCAGCATCAGCCCCCAGATCACCGCGCCCATCACCACAGAGGCGGCGCAGATGCGGGGCAGGCGATGGCGAAAGCGCGCGTCAAGCTGGGTCGCCTCGCCAAAGGCTCTGGTCCCGCGCCAAAGCTGTGCGGCCATGGTCCAGCCAGCGATAGTCGTGCCAAGCGCGGCTGCAGAAAAGCCGATAAAAGGGGCAAGCCCCAGCGCTGCCACCGCATTGACGATCATCGACCAGATGGCAAAGCGAAAGGGCGTGCGCGTATCTTCTCGCGCGAAATACAGCGGTTGCAGCACTTTTTGCAGGACAAACGCAGGCAGACCCAGCCCATAGATTGCCAGCGCCAGCGCTGTCGGCCCGACATCAGCGGCAAGAAAGGCGCCGCGCTGGAACAGGACCGAGATCAGCGGCTCGGCCGCGACCACCAGCGCCACGGCGGCGGGCACGGTCAGAAACAGCGCGAATTCGGCGGCGCGGTTATAGGCATGACGGCCACCATCCGTGTCCCCGGCCTTTAGCCGTCGCGAGATATCGGGCAGCAGCACGATCCCGATAGCGATACCGACCACCCCCAACGGCAGTTGATACAGCCGGTCGGCATTGGTCAGCCAGGCAATCGCCCCGTCAAAGAATGAACCCACCTGCCGCCCGACAAGCAGGTTGACCTGCACCACCCCCCCCGCAAGGACGGCGGGTGCGGCGATAGCCAGCAGGCGGCGCATATCGGGCGAAAGCCTTGGCCTGCGCAGGCGCAGCGGAAAGCCCATGCGCCTGGCCGCCCACCAGACGGTGAAAAGCTGCGCCAGCCCCGAGACCGGCGTTGACCATGCCATCGCCTGCCCCATATCCCAGCCGCGCCAGTCGGCCAGAAGCATCGCCGCAATCAGGATAAGGTTCATCAGCACCGGCGCGGCGGCGGCGGCCATGAAGCGCCCTCCCGCATTCAGCAACCCCGACAGCAGCGCCGTCAGCGAGATAAACAGAATATAGGGAAAGCAGATGCGGCCATAGATTACCGCAAGTTCGAACCGCTCGTCCCCCTGAAAGCCCGCTGCCTGCATAAGTACAAGCCACGGCATCACCAGATGCGCGATCAGCGACACCGCCAGCACGACTGTAAAGAGCCCCGAGAACGCCTCTTCGGCAAAGCCGCGCGGGTTGTCGTTGCTTTCCAGCCGCTTGGCGAACATAGGCACGAAAGCGGTGTTAAATGCGCCCTCGGCGAAAAAGCGGCGGAACATATTGGGCAGGGTGAAGGCGACGATATAGGCCTGCGCTATCGGGCCGGTGCCCAGATAGGCGGCGATCATCACATCGCGGACAAAGCCGACGATGCGGCTTGCCAGCGTCCACGCGCCGACCGAGAGAAAGCCGCGAATAAGTCTGATCGGTTGCATCCCTTGTCCCTTAGAACGTCCGGCCCAGGGGGCGCTCGGCCCGTTCGGCGCGCTCGGCCCCGTCCTTGATCGCCTGACGCAGCTTTTTCTCCAGCGCCTCGCGGCGGTTCTGCTGATGCAGTTTCAGTCCGAACATGTCCTTGACATAGAAGGTGTCCACCACCTGCGCCCCAAAGGTCGCGATAACCGCGCTGGCGATCTGGATGTGATTGTCGGCCAGCGTCCGGGTCAGGTCGTATAGCAGGCCGGGACGGTCGCGGGTATCGACCTCGATCACCGTATAGACGTCCGATGCCTCGTTATCGAAGGTGATATGGGTCGGGAAGCGAAATGCGGATTCGCGCTTTTTCGGCTTGTCGCGGCCGGCCAGCGCCTCACGCGCGACGATCTCGCCCTTCAGCGTGCGCTGGATCATGGCGCGCAGGCGGGGCAGGCGGTCGGACGCATAGGGATGGCCGTCCGCGTCCTGCAGCCAGAACACCGCCGTCGCAAAACCGTCCTTGGTGGTATAGGTGCGCGCGTCGACAATATTCGCGCCAACCAGCGCCAGAGCCCCGGCCATACGCGAAAAGATCCCCGGATGGTCGGCCAGCACAAATGCGGCCCGGGTTGCGTCGCGGTCGGTGTCGGGATGCAGGTCGGTGCGGATCTCGTCGTCGCCCAGATCTTTGAGCATCTCGGCAAAGACGTAATGCGTATCGGTCGGCAGCCCGGGCCAGTAGTTGTCGTAATGGCGGGCCAGCTCTGCCTTGATCTCTTTCGGCTCCCACCCCTTGGCGGCCAGCAGATGGCGCAGCGAGCGTTTGGCCTCGCCGATGCGCTTGTCGCGGTTCAGCTCTTCGAGGCCGTTTTCCAGCCCGCGTTCGGTTTCCTGATGCAGCTTGCGCAGCAGCATCGCTTTCCAGTTATTCCAGGTGCCGGGGCCGACGCCGCGGATATCGCAAACCGTCAGCACCAGCAGCATATCCAGCCGCTTGGTGGTCTTGACCGCCTTGGCAAAGTCCCGCAGCGTACGCGGATCGGCAATGTCGCGTTTCTGCGCCACATCCGACATCAGCAAGTGGTTGCGGATCAGCCATTCGATGGTCTCGATCTCATCCGCAGGCAGGCCGAAACGGGTGCAGACACGCCGGGCAAGGCGTGCGCCAAGGATCGAGTGATCCTCGGTCCGGCCCTTGCCGATGTCATGCAACAGCACCGCCAGATAGATCACCCGCCGGTTCACCTTGCCCTTCATGATCTTGCTGACCACGGGCAGGTCCTCGGCATCATCGCCGCGCTCGATGGCGGCAAGGGCGGCAACGCATTGGATCAGGTGCTCGTCCACCGTGTAATGGTGATAGACGTTGAACTGCATCATCGCCACCACCGGAGCGAACTCGGGGATAAAGGCGGCCAGTACGCCCAGTTCATTCATCCGCCTGAGCGAGCGTTCGGGGTTGCCATGTTTCAGCAAGAGATCAAGGAAGATGCGCACCGCCTCGGGGTCCGAACGCATACTGTCGTCGATACGGTCCAGGTTGGCGGTCACGGCGCGCATGGCGTCGGGGTGGATCAGGATGCCGGTTCTTAACGCCTCTTCAAACAGCCGCAGAATATTCAGCGGATCGGACAGGAACTGCTTTTCATCGGCATAGGTCAGCCGGCCGCGATCAACGCGAAAGCCCGTGCGGACACGGCGCCGACGCTGAAACAGCATGTTCATGATCGGCGCTTTGTAGAGGTGGCGTGCCTCCAGCGCGACGAGGAACACCCGTGTCAGCTCACCCACCCTGGTCGCGTGCAGGAAATAGTCCTGCATAAAGATCTCGACCGCGCGGCGCCCGCCGAGGTCGCGATAGCCCATGCGCCTGGCAACCTCGACCTGCATGTCAAAGGTCAGCTGATCCTGAGGACGCCCGGCGATCAGATGCAGATGGCAGCGCACGGCCCAAAGGAAATCCTCGGCCTGCCAGAAGGTCAGATGCTCTTCACGGGTGAAAAAGCCCAGATCGACCAGTTCGACCGCACGGTCGACCCGGTGGATGTATTTGGCGATCCAGTACAGGGTCTGCAGGTCGCGCAGGCCGCCTTTGCCTTCTTTGACGTTCGGCTCAAGCACGTAGCGCTGGCCACCCTGACGGCGGTGGCGTTCGGCCCGCTCGGCCAGCTTGGCCTCGATGAACTGAGGGACGGTCTTGTCGAAAAGCTCGGACCACAGCCGGTCGCGCAGGGTCTCGGCGGCGGGGGCGTGACCGCAGATCAGCCGGTGTTCCAGCAGGCTGGTGCGGATGGTGATGTCGCCTGCACCTAACCGCAGGCAATCGTCGATCGACCGCGTGGACTGGCCGATTTTCAGCTTCAGATCCCACAGCATGTACAGCATCGATTCAACGACGCTTTCCGCCCAGCCGCTGACTTTCCACGGGGTCAGAAACAGCAGATCGACATCGGATTGCGGGGCCATTTCGGCGCGACCGTAACCGCCGATGGCAAGGATTGCCAACCGCTCGGCATCGGTGGGGTTCTGCGAAGGGTGCAGGATGGTGGTGGCGACGTGATGGATCGCCGTGACTGTGGCGTCGGTCAGGCTGGCGATGGCGCGCACGGTTTCCCGTGCGGCACGCGGGTGGGACATAAAGCCTGTGGCGATATCGGCCAGAGCCGCAGCGCGGGCCTCGGCCAGAATGGCAACTGTACGTGCCCTGATCTCGCGCGGTTCCGAGAGGTGCTGCAGCGCCCCGGCCAGCGTGGGCAGAAAGACCTCGGGCGCAAACAGTGAATGCGCCCCGGGCAGAGCCGGGGCGCTTTGCGGCAAATTCTCGCTATCCTTGGCGTTCAAGATCAGAACCCGAAGCCGCCAAAGCTGCGCGGAGCGGGATCCAGCACGACGACCTGCCCGCCGCGGACGGTGGCGACTGCCAAGGCACGCTCGTTGGTGCCATCGCGCCGCAGGCGGAATGCGCCCGAAACCCCGGCAAAACCTGCGTTTTGCGTCAGGCCCGAGGTGGTCAGCGCATTGCGCTTGCCTGCCCGTACCAGCGCGGCGATGGCCGAAACGCCGTCATAGGCCAGCGAGCCCAGCTCATGCGGGGTTTCACCATAGGCGGCACGGTAACGCTGGTCGAACTGCGCCTTCATCGTCGTATCGGGGATGGCGAACCAGCCGCCCTGCACGCCGCGCAGCTGCAGCCGGGCCGAAGGCTGATCCCAGCGCGTCAGCCCCATCATCTGCACGCTGGCCGAGGTCACGCCGGCATCGGCAAGCTTATCGGTCAGATAGGGCAGGACTGCGCCCTGGTTTGCGGTCAGAAAGACCGCATCGACATTGCCCGACAGCGCCGCCTGGGCCACGTTCGGCACGATGCCGTCAATACCCTGCTTTGACAGCGGGTGGACGGCGGTTCCGACCAGCGTCGCGCGGTTTCGTTGGATCGCGCGCTCGATGGCGCGGGCGCCGACCTGACCAGCAGCGTCATCCTCGGCCACCATCAGGATGCGGCGCTTGCCATTGCGAACGCCGTATTTGACCAAGCGGTCGGCGACGTTGTCGAAGGTATTGCCCAGCACAAAGACGTTGCCGCCGGCAATGTCGGTGTTGTTGGAAAAAGACAGCACGTTGATGCCCTGTGGAGCCATGGCATTGCCAACCGCATTGGCGCTGTCGGCGAACAACGGGCCAAGGATGATCTTGGCCCCTTCGGCCACGGCCTTATTGGCTTGTGCAACTGCGGTTCCGGGTTCGGACCCTGCATTATAGATGCGCAGGTCGATGGTGGCCCCGCGCGCATCGGCCGCAGCCATTTTCGCCGAATTCGTCAGCGAGCGGGCAAGCCAGTCCAGATCTGCGCTGCCCGTACCGCCGGGCACCAGCAGCGCAACCGGGACGGGTTGCGACGGATCAATGGCTTGTCCGGTCTGAGGGCCCGAGGCCCCCATCTCGACCGGTTCGCAAGCGGCTAGGACCAGGGCGGAAAGGACGGCTCCGATGCGCACGAGCGGACGGCGCAGGCCGAAGGCGCCGCGGATCGTTTTCAGGACGGTCATGGCGTGATTCCCTGTTGGATCGAGGCTGGGGGTTTGCTGCGGGCAGGTTATTGCCATATTCCGGGCATGGCAACTTGCCCCGGCAATGAGAAAGGAAGCGGCGATGGAATACAGCGCCAATGCAGCAGGAACGGGCGCGAGGTCGCTGTCCCTGACCGTCTCGTCGGCAAGCCCCGGGCCCGGGCTTTATCTTGTCGCCACCCCCATCGGGGCGGCGCGGGACATCACGCTAAGGGCGCTCGATGTGCTGAATGCGGCAGATGTTCTTGCCGCAGAAGATACGCGTAACCTACGACATTTGCTGGATATTCACGGCATTCCTTTGCGCGGGCGCCGGCTTGTCGCCTATCACGATCACAACGCTGATCGTCAGCGCCCAGCTATTCTTGCCGCTTTGAGCGAGGGAAAGTCGGTCGCCTATGCCTCGGATGCGGGCACGCCGCTGGTGGCCGATCCCGGCTACCGCCTTGCGCGGGATGCCGCCGATGCGGGCTTTGTGGTCCGCGCTTTGCCCGGACCTTCGGCCGCGCTCGCGGCGCTTTCGGTGTCGGGGCTGCCAAGCGACAGGTTTCTCTTTGTCGGGTTCCCTCCGGCGGCGGCAGGAGCGCGGCGCAAATGGATCGAAAGCTGGAAAGGGGTCGATGCCACCGTGATCGTCTTTGAAAGCCCCAGACGCGTTAAGCAATTGTTGGAAAACTTGTGCGAGAGTGAGGCGAATCGTCCTACGGTGATTTGCAGAGAGCTGACAAAGAAGTTCGAAGAGGTGATGCACGGCACTGCGGCGGAACTGCTTGCGCGAATCCCTGATGAGGGGCTGCGCGGTGAGGTCGTCGTGCTGTTCGGGCGGCCAGAGCCGGTCGCAGCTGATGAACCGAGCCTGCGTTCCGCCTTGGGTGCTCTTCTGGATAAACTGCCGGTCAAGCAGGCCGCTGCAGAGGTGGCAACCCGATTTGGTCTGCCCCGGCGCGAGGTTTATGCGCTGGCCGTGGAAATGAGAAAGGAAGGCGAAAGTGGGAATGAGGAAGAAGGTTAAAACGGAGGCCCCCGCGGTGATGAGCTGGAATGCCCATCGCGGTGCTGTTTCCTGCTCCGCTGGCCGGCTTGCAGAAGAGGCGGTGGCTCGGGAATACTCTCAGAGCGGCTATCAGGTCATGTCTGAACGCTGGCGCGGGCGTAGCGGCGAAATCGACCTGATCCTGAGCAAGGGTGACGAATACATCTTTGTCGAGGTCAAGAAGTCGCGCAGCCATGATTGGGCGGCGCTCAGGCTTGGTGCCAGACAGATCGCGCGCATCTGTAATGCTGCGCTGGAATATTGCGGCCGCCTTCCTGCCGGGCTGTTGACCGCCATGAGGTTTGATGCCGCGCTTGTCGATCAGTTCGGGCGTGTCGAGATAATCGAGAACGCCTTTGGTGCCAACTGATCTGCATTGACTTGCAAAGCTCTGCTTTGCGCGCGACAACCCTGCACGTAACAGGCGGGAGTTGATAAGATGAGTCTCTATGTGGCTCTGCAGATGGACCCGATCGAGGATGTCTCGATTAATGGCGACAGCACCTTCCGGCTCGGGCTTGAAGCTGAAGTCCGTGGTCACCGGTTGTTTCAATATACCGCTGATCGGCTGAGCTATAGCGAAGGCCGGATCATGGCCCGCGGCCGTCACATCACGCTGCGGCGTGAGCTAGGGAACCATGTTACTTTCGGCGACTGGGTCGATGTCGATCTAGCGGAATTCGATGTGGTCTGGCTGCGTCAGGACCCGCCTTTCGATATGGGTTATATCACCACAACCCATCTTCTCGAACGTGTGCATCCAGATACCTATGTAGTCAACGATCCGTTCTGGGTACGCAACTGCCCTGAAAAGCTGCTCGTTCTTGATTTCCCTGACCTGACACCCCCCACTCTAATTACCCGCGATCTTGAGCAGATCCGCGCCTTCCGCGAGCGGCATGGGGATTTCATCCTGAAGCCTCTCTATGGCAACGGCGGGGTCGGCATCTTTCATATGCGCCCGGATGACCCGAACCTTTCTTCTCTGGTCGAGACCTTCCTTGCCAACAGCCGCGAGCCGATCATTGCGCAGAAATATCTGCCCGCCGTGGTCAAGGGGGACAAGCGTATCATTCTAGTCGACGGGGAGCCGGTCGGAGCCATCAATCGCGTTCCGGCAGCGGGTGAGGCGCGGTCAAACATGCATGTGGGCGGTCGTCCTGAAAAGATCGGACTAACGGAACGTGAGCATGAAATTTGTACCCGGATTGGTCCGGTTCTGCGCGAGAAGGGACTGATTTTCACTGGCATCGACGTTATTGATGGCTGGCTGACCGAAATCAACGTGACCTCTCCTACCGGCATTCAAGAGCTGGAGCGCTTTGATGGGATCAATGCGGCAGCGTTGATTTGGGAAGCGATCGAGCGGAGATTGGGTGAGAAAGGGCCAGAGTGACTGCGGGCTGTTTGCGTCCCGTCGGCATTTTTAAGATATGCGGACGCGAGAAGTTCTGCTGATCCGGCATTAGCGTTTCAGGTTCACTCTGCATGAGGGATGAGCTTGAAACGTAACATGATGTCCCATGAGCACCTTGAACCTGCCCCGGTTCTGTTCCGGTGAGGTGCTCATGTTAAGCGGCCCTCTGCTCGCAGGCCGCGGGTGATTTCCAGCCGAGGGCTGAGTGTTTGCGCCGCGGGTTGTAGAAGCCATTGATGTATCCGAAGAGGGCGATTTCGACGTCGCGCCGGGTGCGCCTCCAGACCAATTCTGCCTTCAGGGACTTGAAGAAGCTCTCGACGGTCGGGTTATCATAACAGTTGCCCTTGTCACTCATTGATACCTTGACCCGTTTTTGCGCAAAAGTTTCTGGTAGTCATGGGCGCAGTATTGCGCGCCGCGATCCGTGTGGCGAATACATCCCGGTGGCGGGCGGCGTAGGGTACCCTCCCGATCAGGCCTGCTTCAAACCGCCAATGCCCGAAGCGGTGGCGGGGTAGCTGAGGCGGAAAAGCACCTGGAAAATGCAGGGGACCTGTTCAGGTTAATCAAACCACCTCTCCCCTTACTTCTTGTTTTCTGCAAAAACAGCGCCGGCTGTTAATCTGCGCGGCCGAAAGGCAGGCGATATGAAAGCGCTTCGGCCAAATGCGGTTGGCGGATTTCAGCAGATTGATCCAGATCGGCAATGGTCCGGGCACTGCGCAGGATGCGGTGATAGCCGCGCGGAGTGAGGCCCAGCCGGTTGGCTGCAAGGGTCAGTAAGGACTGGCAATCCTGGTCCAGCGGCGCGATTTCCTCTAGCAGGCGACCTGATGCGTCTGCGTTCACCCGCGCTTTGGGATGGCCAGCAAAGCGTTTGGTCTGCATGGCTCGCGCGGCGGTGACCCGTTCCGCCACTGTGGCAGAGCTCTCGCCTGTTGCAGGCAGGGACAGGTCCTCGATCGAGACCTGAGGCATCTCGATGCGCAGATCGAAACGATCCATCATCGGGCCCGAGACCCGCCCCATGTAATCTGCTCCGCAGCGTGGCGCCTTTGAACAAGCCCGAGCGGCATCGGCAATGTCTCCGCAGCGGCAGGGATTCGCCGCGGCAACCAGAAGAAAACGCGCCGGGTAGCGGATATGGGCGTTGGCACGAGAGACATGGATCTCTCCGGTTTCGAGTGGTTCGCGCAGGGCGTCGATGACCCGGCGTTCAAACTCGGGCAGTTCGTCGAGAAACAGCACGCCATTATGCGCAAGGCTGACCTGCCCGGGCCGGGCATTGCGTCCGCCACCGACCATCGCCGCCATGGAGGCGGTGTGATGTGGCTGACAGAAGGGCGCGGCACGTGAGATTTTACCGTCTGACAGTAAGCCGGCCACTGATTGGATGACCGAGGTTTCCAGTGCCTCTTGCGGTGTCAGGGGCGGCAGGATGCTGGGTAACCGGGTGGCGAGCATGGATTTGCTGGCCCCGGGCGGTCCCACCATTAACAGATGATGACGCCCGGCAGCAGCGATTTCCAGGGCGCGTCGCGCACGCTCCTGTCCTTTGACCTCGGCCAGGTCAAGGTCATGAACGGTTTCGGCAAGCGCCCCTGCGGCGGTGCGGCCAAGTGGGGCACGGTCGCTTAGATGATCGACCGCCTCACGCAAGTTGTGCGGGGCAAAGACAGGTACAGCATCGACCCAGGCAGCTTCGGCGCCGCAAGGGTGGGGGACGAGCAAGGCGCGGTTGTCCTCGGCCGCTGCTACGGCGGCGGGCAGGGCGCCCGCGATGGGCGCAAGGCGGCCGTCCAGCGCGAGCTCGCCAAGGGTGACGACGCGCTCTAACGCGTCGGCGGGCACGATCTCCAGCGCCGCCAGCACGGCAAGAGCGATGGGCAGGTCAAAATGCGAACCCTCTTTCGGCAGGTCGGCGGGTGAGAGGTTCACTGTCACCCGACGCGAGGGCATGGCGATTGATAGCGCGCCGAAGGCGGCCTTGACCCGCTCGCGGGCCTCGCTGACTGATTTGTCGGGCAGGCCGACGATGCCGAAGCCCGGAAGTCCGGGCGAGACCGAGCATTGCACCTCGACCAGCCGTGCCTCGGTCCCGTCGAAGGCAACGGTATATGCAATCGCCGCCATCAGCGCCCCCAGCGTCACATCCGGGACGGTCTAATCCGGCAGGTCTTAATGTTAAGTTAACGTCGTCGCTTGCTTGTCGTGCGCGCCTGATCCGCCTATGTGCAAAGCAACCATCAAGGTACAGGAGGCGACCATGCAGGGCAGCCGCATATTGCTGATCGTCGGCGGGGGAATCGCCGCCTTCAAGATTCCCCAGTTGATCCGCATGATCCGGCGAGAGGGCGGTTCGGTCGTCCCGGTGCTGACAAAGGCAGGCGCTGAATTCGTCACTCCGCTGACGCTTTCGGCGTTGGCCGAAGCCCCTTGCCATACCGAGCTGTTCGACCTGACGCGCGAATCCGAAATGGGCCATATTCAGCTGTCGCGGGCTGCCGATCTGGTCGTGGTCGCCCCCGCGACTGCCAATCTTTTGGCGCGGATGGCGGCGGGCATGGCCGATGATCTGGCCTCGACGCTGCTTCTGGCGACCGACAAGCCGGTGCTGGCTGCCCCGGCAATGAATGTGCGCATGTGGCAGCACCCGGCCACCCAGCGCAATCTTGAGACGCTAGAGAATGACGGCATCCGTTTTGTCGGCCCGGAAGACGGCGATATGGCCTGCGGTGAATTTGGCCCCGGACGCATGGCCGAGCCCGAGGCGATCCTTGAGGCGATCCGGGCTGCGCTTGGTCGGCAAAAGCCCCTGCGCCTGCCACCCGAAGCCGCAATCTCGCTGCCGTCACAAAGGCTGAGCGGGCAGCATGTGATCGTGACCTCGGGTCCGACCCATGAGCCGATCGACCCTGTGCGCTATATCGCCAACCGCTCAAGCGGTGCGCAGGGTACCGCGATTGCTGCCGCCTTGCGCGATTTGGGTGCGCGGGTCAGCTTTATCACGGGTCCCGCCGAGACCGCGCCGCCCGAGGGGGTTGAGGTCATCACCGTTCAGACCGCGCGCGAGATGCGGGCCGCTGTTGAGGCGGCTCTTCCCGCTGATGCGGCGGTCATGGCCGCCGCCGTGGCGGACTGGCATGTTGCCAATGCCGGGGCGGGTAAGATCAAAAAGGACGGATCTGGACGGCCTCCGGCACTGGAGTTCAGTGAAAACCCCGACATTCTGGCGTGGATCAGTCAGTTGCAGCAGGGCAGGCCGCGGCTTGTCGTGGGCTTTGCCGCCGAAACCGACGATGTGTTGGAAAACGCGACCCGCAAGCGGCTGCGCAAGGGGTGTGACTGGATCGTTGCCAATGACGTCACCCCGGCGACCGGGATCATGGGCGGGTCCGAGAATGCGATCACCCTGATCTCGGAGGCGGGGGCAGAAAGCTGGCCGCGCCTGTCCAAGGGCGATGTCGGGCGCCGCCTGGCCGGGCGCATGGCCGATGTGCTTGTCGGGGCGGGTCGGTGATGGAGCGGGTCTATCTGGACTGGAATGCGACCGCCCCGCTGCGTCCCGAGACGCGCGAGGCGATGCGGGCGGCGATGGAGATTGTCGGCAACCCCTCATCGGTCCATGCCGAGGGGCGGGCGGCAAAGGCCGCGCTGGAGCAGGCGCGCGAGGATGTCGCGGCGGCACTTGGCGCCGAAGGGGCGGATGTGATCTTTACCTCGGGCGCGACCGAGGCTGCTGCACTGGTGTTGGCGGGGCGCGGGCTTGCCTGCTCTGCAGTCGAACATGCCGCGGTTCTGGCCTGGTGCCAGGCGGTGCTTGATACCGACGCAGCGGGGTTGGTGACGGTGTCCGATCCTTCCCGCGCGGCACTGCAGATGGCCAATTCCGAAACCGGCGTTCTGCAGGACCTGCCGGCCGGGCTGGCGGTCAGCGACCTGACGCAGGCCTTTGGCAAGGTGCCTTTCGCCTTTAACTGGCTGGGCATTCAGGCGGGCTTTGTATCGGCCCACAAGCTTGGCGGACCACGTGGAACAGGCGCGCTGGTCGTCCGCCGCGGCACCGAGATCGAGGCGCGCATCAAGGGCGGCGGACAAGAGCAGGGCCGCCGCGCCGGAACCGAGAACCTGATCGGCATCATGGGCTTTGCGGCGGCGGCAAAAGCGGCCCAGAATGATCTGGATCAAGGAATCGGAGAAAAAGTGTCGCATTTACGCGATTCCCTGATGGCTGCTCTGGAATCCCGGGCGGAAATGGTTACATTCCCGGGGCGCGAGGCCCGTCGCCTGCCGAATACATTGTCGATTCTGACGCCGGGATGGCGCGGAGAGACGCAGGTGATGCAGATGGACCTGGCCGGATTTGCCGTTTCGGCAGGCTCGGCCTGTTCTTCCGGCAAGGTCCGGCCAAGCTCGGTCCTGACCGCCATGGGAATCGCGCCGGAATTGGCGGGTGATGCGATCCGCGTCTCGATCGGTCCGACGACGGAAGCTCGGGACGTGATGCGTTTCGCAGAGGCCTGGCTTGCGGCTTATGACCGCTGGCGGCAAAGGGATGATCGGCGGGCGACCGCGGGAAGGGTTTGAAATGACTGAACAGATCGGCGATGCAATCGAGATCCGCGAGGGCGTAGACCGCGAGACCGTCGAGACCGTGCAGAACATGGGGTCCTATAAATACGGCTGGGATACCGAAATCGAGATGGAATATGCCCCCAAGGGCATCAATGAGGACATCGTCCGGCTGATCTCGAAAAAGAACGAAGAGCCCGAATGGATGACGGAATGGCGCCTGCAGGCTTTCCGCCGCTGGCAGACCATGACCGAACCCAAATGGGCGATGCTGAACTATCCTGAGATCGACTATCAGGATCAGTATTACTACGCCCGCCCGAAAAGCATGGAGGTCAAGCCCAGGTCGCTGGACGAGGTCGATCCGAAGCTGCTTGCCACCTATGAAAAGCTGGGCATCCCGCTGAAAGAGCAGATGATCCTTGCCGGGATCGAAGGTGCCGAAGGCGCCCCGGCCGAGGCGCGTCAGGTTGCGGTCGATGCGGTCTTTGACAGCGTCAGCGTGGGCACCACCTTCAAGGACGAACTGGCAAAGGCCGGCGTGATCTTTTGCTCGATCTCCGAGGCGATCCGCGAACATCCCGAACTGGTGCGCAAATATCTTGGCTCGGTCGTGCCCCAGTCGGACAACTTTTTTGCGACGCTGAACTCGGCGGTCTTTTCGGACGGCAGCTTTGTCTATGTTCCGCCGGGCGTGCGCTGCCCGATGGAACTGTCGACCTATTTCCGCATCAATGCCGAAAACACCGGCCAGTTTGAGCGTACGCTGATCATCGCCGACAAGGGCTCTTACGTCAGCTATCTGGAAGGCTGCACTGCGCCCAAGCGCGACGTTGCCCAGCTGCACGCCGCCGTGGTCGAAATTGTCGTGCTGGAGGATGCCGAGGTCAAATACTCGACTGTCCAGAACTGGTTCCCTGGCGACGAGGAAGGCAAGGGCGGCATCTATAACTTTGTCACCAAGCGTGCCGACTGCCGCGAGGCGCGGGCCAAAGTGATGTGGACGCAGGTCGAGACCGGCTCGGCCATCACCTGGAAATATCCGTCGTGCATCCTGCGCGGCGAGGAAAGCCAGGGTGAGTTCTACTCGATCGCAATTGCCAACAACCATCAGCAGGCTGACACCGGCACCAAGATGATCCATCTTGGCAAGAACACCCGCTCACGCATTGTTTCCAAAGGGATTTCTGCCGGGCATGCGCAGAACACCTACCGCGGCCTTGTGTCGATGCACCCCCGTGCAACGAACAGCCGCAACTATACGCAATGCGACAGCTTGCTGATTGGCGACAAATGCGGTGCCCATACCGTGCCCTATATCGAGGTCAAGAACACCTCGTCGCGCGTCGAACATGAGGCGACAACCTCCAAGGTCGATGATGACCAGCTCTTCTATTGCCGTCAGCGCGGCATGGACGAAGAAGAGGCGGTGGCGCTGGTGGTGAACGGCTTCTGCCGCGAGGTGCTGCAGGCCCTGCCGATGGAGTTCGCCATGGAGGCGCAGTCGCTGGTCGCCATCTCGCTGGAGGGGTCGGTCGGATGATCGTCACCACCACTCCCACCATCGAGGGCCGTCGTATCAGTGCCTATCATGGCGTGGTGACGGGCGAGACCATCATCGGTGCCAATATCTTCCGTGACCTTTTTGCCGGGATTCGCGATATTGTGGGCGGCCGTTCAGGCGCCTACGAAACCGCGCTGGCTTCGGCCCGCGAAACCGCTTTGTCCGAGATGCAGGACCGCGCCCGCGAACTGGGCGGCAATGCCGTGGTCGGCGTCGATCTGGACTATGAAGTGATCAACAACATGCTGATGGTGTCCGCCTCGGGCACCGCCGTGACTGTCGAATAGGAACCGAACTATGCTGGAAATCAAGAATCTGCACGTCAAGCTTGAGGATGAGGACAAGCAGATCCTCAAAGGCGTCGATCTGACTGTCCCGGCTGGTGAGGTCCATGCGATCATGGGTCCGAACGGTTCGGGTAAATCGACGCTGTCCTACGTTCTGTCGGGCCGTGACGGCTATGAGGTGACTGACGGCGCGGCCAGGCTGGGCGGTCAGGACCTGCTGGAAATGGAACCTGAACAGCGCGCCAGCGCAGGCCTGTTCCTGGCTTTCCAATACCCGGTCGAAATCCCCGGCGTTGGCAACCTGACCTTCCTGCGCACCGCTGCCAATGCGCAGCGCAAAGCCCGGGGTGAGCCCGAGCTTAGCGCGGCGGATTTTCTCAAGCTGATCCGTGAAAAGGCCAAGACGCTGAAAATCGACAGCGAGATGCTGAAGCGTTCGGTCAACGTCGGCTTCTCTGGCGGCGAAAAGAAGCGCAATGAGATCCTGCAAATGGCGGTGCTTGAGCCGCGCATGTGCATTCTGGATGAAACCGACTCGGGTCTTGACGTCGATGCGATGCGGCTGGTCGCCGATGGCGTCAACGCGCTGCGTTCGCCCGACCGTGCCTTCCTTGTCATCACCCATTACCAGCGGTTGCTTGACCATATCCGCCCTGATGTCGTCCACATCATGGCCAATGGCCGTATTGTGCGCACCGGCGGTCCTGAACTGGCGCTGGAGGTCGAACAAAACGGTTACGGAGATCTTCTGGCGGAGGTCGGATAATGGCGGACACGGCTGTTCTTGCAGCGCAGGCCGCGGCCAGTGCCGACAAGGCTCGTCCAGGTGATGCCGCGCTGGCTGCGCGTCTTGACGTGCTGACCTTGCCTGAGGGCGGGTTTACCCGCGCTGCGCGCGAGGATGCGGCGCAGCGGCTTCAGGCCATGGGCCTGCCCGGCCCGCGCGACGAATACTGGCGCTATACCGATCCCGCGCTGTTTAATGCCGCCCGGCCCGAAGCGGCCGAAATTGCTGGCGATTCCTCGACGCTGTTCACAGAAATCGAGCGGCTGAACCTCGTCTTTGTTGACGGGCGCTTTGACGCCGCGGCTTCGGACAAGCTGGAGGGCGAAGGGGTCGAGATTGAGAACCTCGCTTCGGCCGAGGGTCGTGCTGACCACTGGGCGGCGGGCCTTTATGGCAGGCTTGAGGCGGCTGGTCAGCAGCCGGTCAAACGTCCCTTTGCAGTGTTGAACACACTGACCGCCTCGGATGGTGTGCTGATCCGGGTTACTGGCCGGATCGGGCGTCCGGTTCACATTACCTATCACCGCTCGGCTGTGGATGCGGATGTCTCCCTGCACCATGTTGTCAAGCTTGAGGAGGGGGCAGAACTGACCCTGCTTGAGACCGGGGCCATCGGCGCACGCTCGAACGTGGTGCTGGAGGTTGAGGTCGGCAAAGGCGCGCGTTTCCACCATGTCAGCGCCAAGCGGGCCAATGATCCCAAACTGGGGATCGGCCATATCTTTGCCCGGGTTGAGAGCGAGGCGCTGTTCAAGTCCTTTGCCCTGACCGTCAACGGGCGGATGATGCGCAATGAGGCGGTGATCGACATCGCTGGCGATGACGCGATCGCCCATATCGCCGCTGCCGTTCTCGGTGATGGCGACACCGGCCGTTTCCACCATGATGACACCGTCTTTATCATCCATGGGGCTGAGCGTTGCGAAAGCCGGCAGGTGTTCAAGAAGGTGCTGAAAAACAGTGCCGAAGGCGTGTTCCAGGGCAAGATTCTTGTCAAGCCGGGCGCACAAAAGACCGACGGCTACCAGATCAGCCAAGGGCTGCTTCTGGACGAAGGCAGCCAGTTCCTCGCCAAGCCCGAGCTTGAGATCTATGCCGATGACGTCAAATGCTCGCATGGCTCGACTACCGGTGCGCTGGACGAGACGGCACTTTTCTACCTGCGTTCGCGCGGGGTGCCGAAAGAGCGTGCGATCGTGCTGCTGGTCCTGTCCTTCCTTGCCGATGCTCTGGAAGAGATCGAAGATGAGCGGCTGCGCGACGACATCCTCGGCCGTCTGGAAGACTGGCTGACCCAGCGCGCGGGCAACCAGGGCAAGGCATGAGCCAGGCTGGCATCGTCCCGCGCATCCTGCAAAGCTGGTGGGCGCCGGGCAGGGTGGTTGCTTCCTTGCGCGGCATGCCCGACCGGGTGCTGATCGTCGTGCTGATGACGGCGATGCTGATCTTTCTGATCGCGCAGGCACCGGGCCATGCCCGGGCTGCGCAATTGCAGCCCGATGTCCCCTTGGGTGCGCGTATGGGCGGGGCCTTGCTGGCGGTCATGTTCATCATGCCGCTGGTCGCCTATGGCCTTGCGGCGCTGGTTGCGGCCCTGTCGCGGCTGACGCCATGGCCAGTCGCCCCGCAGGATTCGCGGCTGGCGCTGTTCTGGGCACTGTTGGCGGTTGCTCCCGCCATGTTGCTTGCCGGGCTGACGGCGGGTCTGGTGGGGCCGGGCAGGGCGTTGACCCTGACGCAGTCGCTTGCAGGGCTTGGGTTCCTTTGCATTTGGGGCGCCGGGCTGCGCAGTCTGGCGGGCGGGCGATGAGGTTCAGTGATCTTGGCGATCTGACGGTTCTGACGCTGCGCGACCCCGAAAGTGCCCTTCGGGTACTGCGTAGTCTTGATCTGCCGATGGTGGCGCGCTGGATGGTGCTGTTACTGGCGGTGACGCTTTCGACGCTGCTGGCCGGGCTGTCCCTGATGCTGTTTCCGATCGAGGTGGACAACCCGGTCTCTCGCATGCTTTCCGAGCCGATGACTTTGGCGGGTATCCAGCTTGGCGCCATGGTGCTGTCGGCGCTGTGCGTGGCCCAGATCGGACGGCTTTTCGGTGGGCATGGCAACTTTGCCGATGCGCTGCTGGTGGTCGGCTGGGTCGAGCTGATGCTTGTCGGCCTGCAAGCGGTGCAGGTGGTGATGATGGCGTTGTTTCCCGCCACGGCCACGCTGCTTTCGATGCTGGCCTTTGGCCTATTCCTTTATCTTGCCGTGACCATGACCAAGGCGCTGCACGGGTTTACCAACACCGGCAAGGTGGTGGTGGGGCTGATCGGCAGCATCTTTCTGATTGGCTTTGTGCTGTCGCTCTTTGCGGCTGCATTCGGCATTGTCCCCGAGGTGACACCATGAGCTTCGACGTCGAAAAGGTCCGTGCCGATTTCCCGATCCTGTCGCGGCAGGTGAATGGCCGCCCGCTGGTCTATCTGGACAACGGCGCCTCGGCACAAAAGCCGCGCGTGGTGATCGACGCGGTGACGCGTGCCTATGAGGCCGAATATGCGAATGTTCATCGTGGCCTGCATTTCCTGTCGAACCTCGCGACCGAGAATTATGAGCGTGTCCGCGCCATCATCGCCCGTTTCCTGAACGCCCCGCGTGAAGATGAGGTGATCTTCGCCTCGGGCTCGACCGAGGCGATCAACCTTGTCTCTTACGGCTGGGCCGCGCCGCGCCTGCAGGCCGGGGATGAAATTGTGCTTTCGGTGCTTGAGCACCACGCCAATATCGTGCCTTGGCATTTTTTGCGCGAACGTCAGGGCGTGCAGCTGAAATGGGTTGAGCCCGAGGCCGACGGTTCACTTCCGGCAGAAAAGGTGCTGGCCGCGGTCGGTCCGCGCACCCGGCTGATCGCCGTCACCCATATGTCGAACGTAACGGGTACCGTAGTCGATGTGGGGGCGATTGCACGCAGCACTTCGGTTCCGGTTCTGGTAGATGGCAGCCAGGCGGCCGTTCATATGCCGGTGGACCTTTCGTTGCTTGGCGTTGATTTCTACTGCATCACCGGGCACAAGCTATATGGCCCCTCGGGCTCGGGTGCGATCTGGATCCGGGCCGAGCGTCAGGCCGAGATGCGGCCTTTTATGGGTGGCGGTGACATGATCCGCACGGTGACCCGGGATGCTGTTGACTATGCCGACCCACCTCTGCGCTTCGAGGCGGGAACGCCCGGTATCGTCAATCAGATCGGACTTGGTGCGGCGCTGGAATATCTGATGTCGCTGGGCATGGAGAATGTTGCCGCGCATGAGCGTGACCTGCGTGATTATGCGCGCGAACGGCTGCGCAGTCTGAACTGGCTGTCGGTTCAGGGCGACGCGGCGGACAAGGGCGCCATCTTCTCGATGACGATGCAGGGCGCGCATGCGCATGACATTTCGACCATCCTCGACAAGCGCGGCATTGCGGTTCGCGCGGGGACTCATTGTGCCATGCCGCTGCTGGATTTCTTTGGCGCCAGCGCTACGGCTCGGGCCAGCTTTGCCCTTTACAACACCCGAGCCGAGGTCGATGCGCTGATCGACGGGCTTGTTTTTTGCCGCGAGCTTTTCGCCTGAACCCCATTGCAGAGCCGCGTTTTTGCGGCTAAGCAGCGGGGGCGCTGCACCCGTAGCTCAGCTGGATAGAGTGTCGCCCTCCGAAGGCGAAGGTCACAGGTTCGAATCCTGTCGGGTGCGCCATTTCAGAACTGAGAAAAGGCAGATAGTTTTGCCTTTTTGATCACGGAAGCTGCCTCGCGATCAGGCTGAATACCTCATAAATCATTGGAATAGATCGCAATAGTGTCGCGCGCACCCCACAGATATAGCGGCTACAACGTTCACACCTCAGCTAAGCGAAGCCAGAGCAGCGCCAAGGGTGACACCCGGAACAACAATTGCGGCGCCAGCCAACATAGGCTGCCAGACAGGTCGTTCGCGGATACGTGCGGTGTCTCTAATGAGAGCGGCAATCTCGGCGCGTATCAGTTCGTCGGTTTCGTTCATTCTCGCCCCTCAACCTGGCCCATGGCTTGTAAGATCCAAGCCTCTACCGACGGAAGGCACCTGCCTTCACGGAGCAATCCCCTCTTCCTTTTGCAGCGTGATCAGGTGCAGGGCATGCATGCAGGTGCATGAGAACGATTAACCCGTAATGGCTTCAAGGCCGATAGGATGGCGACGGCCTGTATCGTTCACGATCCGGACGATGTCGACGACGGCGAAGACGACCTGCCGGAAGCCTGGCATCGGCCTTGGTGCGATCTGGGCACATCATGGGCGGTTGCCCGTGAAGCTCGGCAGGGTGCAGGTGTTCGCGGTGGCGCAGTGCTCTGACCTTCGTAGGCATCTATCAGAATTTTCCGAACGCTTTTGGGGGGATCGTCAGGCAGA
This sequence comes from Paracoccus kondratievae, assembly GCF_009301415.1. Taxonomy (GTDB): domain Bacteria; phylum Pseudomonadota; class Alphaproteobacteria; order Rhodobacterales; family Rhodobacteraceae; genus Paracoccus; species Paracoccus kondratievae. The sequence continues at coordinate 905,830 of NZ_CP045072.1, forward strand.
TCTGCCGCATCGCTATGGCAGAGTCTCAATGCGATAGACTTTTGATTTTCAGTGTTTTTCTGCTGCTATGCGCATTGCGCATCTGCGCGGCAGGGAGACGCGATGGGCCCATTATGGCTTTGGCCCGTATGTAGCTTAGCCATCCACCATCTGCCAAACCGACCATCAGTGTTTGAGACTGTACACCGGGTCAGCTAGAGCAGGGGCTGTTCTGGGCGGGTGCAGTGACCAACAAGGACAAAGCGGTATGGGGGTGCGCTCAGGCAAGGCGCACCCGGATCTTATGCAGGCCGCCTCAAACTTCGAGCTTAAGGCTTTTTTCAAAGGCAGTACGGTAGAGACCCGACAGTTCGGCCAAGGGCGCTGCATCGCCACCGAACCTGACCTGCTCCCCCCCAAAGCGACCAACCTGTGCCAGCGGCACGCCGGCGGCATGGGCGGCCTCGGTCAGCTTGCCGGCGTTTTCGGACGAGCAGGCGACGAGATAGCGGGCCTGATCTTCGCCGAAAAGCTGGGCGATTTCGGCGCTGTCAAGCGTGACACCCAGCCCAGCTGCCTCGGCCATTTCGAAGGCGGCGAGGGCCAGGCCACCATCCGACAGGTCGGTTGCGGCCGAAACGAGCTTGCGCTCGGCGCGCAGGAATTCACCATTCCGACGTTCGGCGCTCAGGTCCACATGGGGGGCGTCCCCGGCCTCGATACCAAAGGCCTCGGCGGCAAGCGCCGACTGGCCAAGGTGGCCACGCGTTTCTCCGATGACCAGCGCCAGATCACCCTCGGACGGCAGGCCCGCGATCAGATCGTCCAGATCGGCAATCAAGCCGACGCCGCCAATGGTCGGGGTGGGCAGAATACCCTTGCCGTCGGTTTCATTGTAAAGCGAGACGTTGCCCGAAACGATCGGGAAGTCGAGCGCCTTGCATGCCTCGCCGATACCGCGGATTGCGCCGACGAATTGCCCCATGATCTCGGGTTTTTCAGGATTACCGAAATTCAGGTTGTCCGTTGCAGCCAAGGGCAGGGCGCCACAGGCGGTCAGGTTGCGATAGGCCTCGGCCACGGCCTGTTTGCCGCCTTCATAGGGATTGGCGCGGACATAGCGCGGGGTCACGTCGCTGGTAAAGGCCAGGGCCTTTTGCGTGCCATGGACGCGCACCACGCCGGCGCCAAGGCCGGGGCGGCGGACGGTATCAGCACCGACCTGCGTGTCATATTGTTCCCAGACCCAGCCTTTATGGGCGTGGTTGGGGCTGCCGATCAGCGCCTTGAGCGCAGCGATCGGGGTGATGGCGGGCAGAGAGGGCATCTCGGCCGCGGCCGGGGTCTCGACCCAGGGACGGTCATATTCAGGGGCGCTGGAGCTGAGTTTCGACAGCGGCAGATCCGCCTTGACCTCATTTCCGTGCACGATCAGGAAACGATCCTCGGCGATGGTCTCGCCGACGATGGCAAAATCCAGATCCCATTTCTCAAAGATCGCGCGGGCCTCGGCTTCTTTCTCGGGTTTCAGGACCATGAGCATCCGCTCCTGGCTTTCCGAGAGCATCATCTCGTAGGCGGTCATGCCGGTTTCGCGCTGGGGCACGTTGTCGAGCACCAGCTTGATCCCAAGACCGCCTTTGTCGCCCATCTCGACGGCCGAACAGGTCAGCCCCGCCGCGCCCATATCCTGGATCGAGATCACCGAATCCGTCTGCATCAATTCAAGGCAGGCTTCGAGCAGGCATTTTTCGGTGAAGGGGTCGCCGACCTGCACGGTCGGGCGCTTTTCTTCGATGGTGTCGTCAAATTCGGCCGAGGCCATGGTCGCGCCGCCGACGCCATCGCGGCCGGTCTTGGCACCCAGATAGACGACGGGCATGCCGACGCCCGAGGCCGCCGAATAAAAGATCTTGTCGGCGTCAGCCAGGCCCGCGGCAAAGGCGTTGACCAGGCAGTTGCCATCATAGCTGCTGTGGAAGCGTACTTCGCCGCCGACGTTCGGCACGCCGAAAGCGTTGCCATAAGCGCCGATCCCCTCGACTACGCCCTTGACGAGATGGGCGGTCTTGGGGTGCTCGGGGCGGCCAAAGGACAGCGCGTCCATGGCGGCGATGGGGCGGGCACCCATGGTAAAGACGTCGCGCAGGATGCCGCCAACACCGGTCGCGGCACCCTGATGGGGTTCGATATAGCTTGGGTGGTTGTGGCTCTCCATCTTGAAGACCACGGCCTGACCGTCGCCAATATCCACAACACCTGCATTCTCGCCCGGGCCACAGATCACCTGCGGGCCGGTGGTCGGCAGGGTACGCAGCCATTTCTTGGACGACTTGTAGGAACAATGCTCGTTCCACATGGCTGAAAAGATGCCAAGCTCGGTGAAAGTCGGCTCGCGGCCGATGATCTCGAGGATGCGCTGGTACTCATCAGGCTTTAACCCATGTGCGGCGATCAGTTCCTCGGTGATCTGCGGTTCGTTCATCTTGGCGCCCTTTTCCCCGGTTTGCGGCCTTTTAAGCGCCACGGCCCGGTTAGGAAAGAGGCTCGCGCGTGCGGACGGCACCAAGGTCACGAAAGGGCGAAAAAAAAAGCCGGGCATAAAGCCCGGCTCAAGTCCAACAGGGAGGTTGAAGGTGATGAGAGTTTCCTCAAATCATCCCCTTCGAGATCGGAAATATGTGCAGTTGGCGAATGGTTCAAGGCTGATTTCCGCATTGCAGCACATGGCCGATATGCAATCTGCGAATGCCTCGTGCAAAACGGCAGAATTCCTGCCGCTTTACCGGTCAATCCACGGATGGATTGGCAATTTCCTCCTCGGTCTGCTGACGGCGCAGGGACTGGATCTCTTCCAGCACGAAGTCACGGAAGGCCGCGACCCGGCGCGAGGTGCGCAGCTCTTCGGGGAAGGCGAGAAACACCGGCACTTCGCCTGATTGAATATCAGGCAGCACGCGGATCAGGTTTGGAAAGTCCACGCTAAGATAGTCAGGCAGCACGCCGATGCCGACATGGCTGAGCACCGCTTGCAGCACGCCGAAATAGTTGTTCACCATCAGCGTCGATTTCATGTTCTGCGCCAGGACCATTTGCGACAGGACTGCCCCCGAACTGACCTGAGGCGTCTGCGGGTTCTGGCAGATCAGCCGGTGCGCGCCCATATCCTCGACCCGTTCGGGGGTGCCGGCCCGTTCAAGGTATTCCGGCGTTGCATAAAGGCGCATGCGGATATTGAGCAGCCGGCGGCGGATCAGGTCCTGCTGGTTCGGCTCTTTCATACGGATGGCGACGTCTGCCTCGCGCATGGGCAGATCAAGAACGCGCTCTTCCAGCATCAGGTCGATCTTGAGATCGGGATAGCGGTCATAAAGCTTGGCCAGACGCGGCACCAGCCACAGCGTGCCAAAGCCCGTGGTGGTCGTCACCTTCAGCTCGCCGAAAACGCCTTCCTCGCTGTCGCGGATCCGGGCAGCGGTGGTGTCGAGCTTGCGCACCATGGACGAGGTCGCCTCGAACAGCAATTCGCCCTGTTCGGTCAGGATCAGACCCCGGGCATGCCGGTGGAACAGGGTCGTGCCCAGAGAATCCTCAAGCGCACGGATCTGACGGCTGACGGCAGATTGGGACAGGTGCAACACATCGCCCGCGTGGGTCAGGCTGCCCGCGTCGGCGACGGCGTGGAATATTCTTAACTTGTCCCAATCCATAACAATGCTTTCTTGCGGCATCAGCCATGCATTTTGTGCAACCCTTATCACAGTAGGTTAGCGGAACAAGTCTGCAAGATGCCGGGAAAACTGTTTCTCGGTCAGTGTTGCTGACTTGTCCTGCCGCGCGAGCGGCCAAGCCAAGGATGAGGGCTGCAAGAGCACATAAAAATTCCATGTGCGCTGGCGATTCAACCCAAGGGGCGGTCACGCCGTTTTGAACAGCAATGCCCGGCCCAAGGTCTTTGGCTGGCGTTCAGGACAATGCGACGAAGCTGGGCTAAAGGCAAAGCCGTGATGCGCGACCTTGCGCCGCAGGTCAAGCATGGCGCACGGCAGGGCAGCACCGGGCCCGTAAGGACTTGCGGTGTATGTGTTTTGCGGCCTTGGTCGGGCATGGCTGCCCCAACGGGTGCAGCCTGACATAAATCATGGCAATCAGAGGCCGCGCGTCCTAAAAAGACGCGTCGCGTGCAGGAGGCTGATCATGGCAGTAGGCGTATTCGATTCGGGTTTGGGCGGTCTGACAGTGCTGGCCGCAATAGCCGCCCGAATGCCTGACCTGCCGCTGGTCTATCTGGGCGACAACGCCCATGCGCCTTATGGCGTGCGCGATGCCGATGACATTTTCAACCTGACCTGTGCCGGGGTGGAACGGCTGTGGGCCGAAGGTTGCGATCTGGTTATCCTTGCGTGCAACACGGCCTCGGCCGCTGCGCTGAAACGCATGCAAGAGACCTGGCTTCCTTCGGATAAGCGGGTGCTTGGCGTCTTTGTCCCGATGATCGAGGCGCTGACGGAACGGGGCTGGGGTGACAACTCTCCGCCGCGCGAGGTTGCAGTTAAGCATGTGGCGCTGTTTGCCACCCCTGCGACGGTCGCCAGCCGCGCCTTTCAACGTGAGCTTGCTTTCCGTGCCATTGGCGTCGACGTCGAGGCGCAGCCCTGCGGCGGTGTCGTCGATGCGATCGAGATGGGTGATGAAATTCTGGCCGAGGCGCTGGTGACCTCTCATGTCGAGGCGCTGCTGCGCCGGATGCCCCATCCCGAGGCGGCGATCCTTGGCTGCACCCATTATCCTCTTGTTCAGGACGCGTTCCAGAAGGCGCTGGGGCCTAAGGTCAAGGTTTACTCCCAGCCCAACCTGGTTGCCGAAAGCCTTGAGGATTATCTGGGCCGCCACCCGGAAATGGTCGGGAAAGGCACGGTCTCGCGTTTTCTGACCACCGGCGATCCCACGCGGGTTTCGGGCAAGGCAACACAGTTCATGCGCCATTCGATCAGGTTTGAAGGTGCCTGAACTTTGGAAGTTTATACCATGAAATCACTTAAGAAAAAGCGTCGTATCCAGATCATCATCGCTGCTGCGGTGGCCCTTGTTCTGGCGGTGGGGCTGATCGGATATGGGTTTCGTGATGGCATCAACCTTTACCGTTCGCCCAGCCAGATGGCCGAGAATCCGCCATCTCTGGGCGAGATTTTCCGCCTTGGAGGCCTGGTCGAGGACGGCACCCTGATCCGTGGCGCGGGTGAAACGGTCAGCTTTCGCGTCACGGATGGCGGCGCGAGCATTCCCGTGCGCTTTACCGGCGTTCTGCCCGACCTTTTCGCCGAAGGTCAGGGCATGATCGGTACCGGTCGGATGGAGGGTGACACCTTCATCGCCACCGAAATTCTCGCCAAGCATGACGAGAATTATATGCCTCGTGAGGTGATAGATTCGCTTAAGGAACAGGGCGTTTACGAGGATCCGAACTCCTGACGCAACGCGCGCTGTGGTAACCGCCCGTTAACCTGACTTCTCCAGCTTTTGGTCTCTTTCAGACCGGGGGCTGGAATGAAGACTGTAGAACAGATCGCGGCCGAAATCGTCGCCCGCGAAGGTGGATATGTAAACGATCCCGACGATCCGGGTGGGGCGACAAATTTCGGCGTCACACTTGCGACGTTAAGGCGGCTTGGTATCGACAAGACCGGCGACGGGCGGATTGATGCGGCGGATGTCAAGGCACTGACCCGCGCTGACGCGAACGCCATTCTTGTCGAGCATTACTTTCGCAGGCCGCGTCTTGCCGAGCTGCCTCAATCGGTGCAGCCGTCCGTCTTTGACATGTATGTCAATGCCGGGGCCAATGCAGTGAAGATCCTGCAACGGCTGATCTCTCAGATGGGGTTTCTGATCGCGGATGACGGCATCGTCGGGCCTTTGACGATCACCGCGGCACATCAGGCCGATGCCGCTGCGCCCGATCATTTCGCTGACGCTTATGGTATCGCGAGGCGCAATTACTACTACGCGCTGGCTGACACCCGTCCGGCCAGCCGAAAATTCGCCCGTACGCGTTCGGGGGGCAAGGGCGGATGGATCCGGCGTGCCGAAGAATTTATCTCGGCCCGCTATCACCTGACCATGACAGAACATCGCGAGAGGATCGCAAAATGGGGGTAATGGATCGTTTCCTGGGTGCCGGCGCCGCTGTCGCCACCGTAACCAATGCCGCGACCGGCATGGCGGGACTGTTTCGTGAGAACGCGACCCGCCGCATGGAGCTGGACGAAGAGGCCTATGCCCGCGCGATTGCCCAGTACGGGGCCGAGTTCTCGATCCAGCCCTGCAACTGGTTCGACAGCCTGATGAACGGGCTGAACCGTCTGCCGCGACCGCTGATGACGCTGGGGACGGTCGGACTGTTCGTCTATGCCATGGCTGATCCCGAAGGGTTCGGTCTGCGTATGCAGGGGCTGAACCTTGTTCCCGAACCGTTGTGGTGGCTGCTGGGTGCTGTCATCAGCTTTTATTTTGGTGCGCGTGAGGCGCATTATTTCCGTACCCGGCCGATCATTCCGGCAAGTGCAGGTCCGGGACAGATGGGGGTAAAACCTCTTGCGACGGCACAGGCAGATCGGGCCGAGAGTGTAGCCGACAACCCGGCCTTGAGCGATTGGCTTGCTGCTGGCGGGACACGCTAGCGAGGCTGTGACAAGATGGCAGGCGCGGAGGGCTGGTTTGCTGTCCGCGCCGTCGCTATTGTGCGGGCCAGCCACCCGGAGGAAGCCTATGATCGCCGAACTTGGCCATTTCGCCCTGATCCTCGCCCTTGCGGTGGCGATCTTTCAGGTCATCGTGCCGATGGTCGGTGCCGCCCGGGGGTGGAGTGGCTGGATCGAGGCCGCGCGCCCCGCTGCGCTGGCGCAATTCGGCCTGATCGGCATTTCCTTTGCGGCGCTGACCGTGGCCTTTGTCACCTCGGATTTTTCGGTCGCACTGGTCTATGAGAACTCGCATACCGCCAAGCCGATGATCTACAAGATCAGCGGCGTCTGGGGAAACCACGAAGGCTCGATGCTGCTGTGGGTGTTGATCCTGTCGCTTTTTGGGGCGGCGGTCGCGATCTTTGACGCCAACCTGCCGCCGAAACTGCGGGCGCGGGTGCTGGCAGTGCAGGCGGCAATTGGCATGTCGTTTCTTGCCTTTATTCTATTCACCTCGAACCCGTTCCTGCGCATGGCTAGCCCGCCTTTCAATGGCCGCGACCTGAATCCGTTGCTGCAGGACCCGGGCCTCGCCTTTCATCCGCCGTTTCTTTATCTTGGCTATGTCGGGCTTAGCATGGCCTTCAGCTTTGCGGTCGCAGCGCTGATCGAGGGGCGTGTCGATGCCGCGTGGGCGCGTTGGGTGCGGCCCTGGACGCTGGCCGCCTGGATATTTCTGACCATCGGTATCGGCCTTGGTTCGTGGTGGGCCTATTACGAACTCGGCTGGGGTGGCTTCTGGTTCTGGGACCCGGTCGAAAATGCCAGCTTCATGCCCTGGCTTATTGCGGCTGCGCTGCTGCATTCGGCCATTGTCGTCGAAAAGCGCGAAGTGCTGAAAAGCTGGACCATCCTGCTGGCGATCATGGCCTTTGGCTTTTCGCTGATCGGCACTTTCATTGTGCGTTCTGGCGTCATCACCTCGGTTCACAGCTTTGCCAGCGACCCCGAGCGCGGCGTGTTCATCTTGCTGATCCTTGGGGTATTTCTGGGTGGGGCGCTGACGCTGTTCACCTTCCGTGCCCCGGCGATGCAGGCGCGGGGTGCATTCGCCCCCGTATCACGCGAAGGGGCGTTGGTGCTCAACAACATCCTGCTGGCTGTCTCGGCCTTTGTGGTCTTTGTCGGGACGATGTGGCCTCTGGTTGCCGAAATGCTGTGGGATCGCAAGCTATCGGTTGGCGCGCCGTTCTTTGAGCAGGCCTTTACGCCCTTCATGGTGGCGCTGGCGATCATTCTGCCGCTGGGGGCCATCCTGCCGTGGAAACGCGGCCGGCTTGCCCGTGTGCTATATCCGCTGCGCGGGGCACTGGTACTGACCGGGGCTGTCATGGCGCTGATCTTTGCGGTCTCGACCGGGCGTTCTGCGCTTGCCGTGATCGGAGGCGGGCTGGGGGTATGGCTGGTCGGCGGCGCGGTTGCGGATTTGTGGTTGCGCACCGGAAGTTCGGGTTTTGCGCGCCTGCGGCGGCTGCCGCGCGCTGATTGGGGTAAGGCGGTGGCCCATGCCGGGCTGGGCGTTACCTTTATCGGCATCAGCCTTCTGATGGCCTGGCAGGTCGAGGATATTCGCGTCGCCCACATTGGCGAGACGTTCCGCGTCTCTGCCTATGACATCACCCTTACCGAGGTAGACGAGCGTCCCGGCCCGAACTATCAGGCCACCGTTGCGACGATGAAGGTCACCCGTGATGGCCGTCAGGTCGCGGTGCTTTATCCCGAAAAGCGGATCTATCCGGTTCAGGCAATGCCAACGACCGAGGCGGCGATCCAGAACGGTATGTTCCGCGACCTTTATCTGGTGATCGGCGATACGCAGCCTGACGGAGGCTGGGCGGTCCGCACCTATATCAAACCCTTTGCCAGCTGGATCTGGCTTGGTGTGGCTTTGATGGCGCTTGGCGGTTGCATCAGCCTGTCGGACCGCCGCTATCGCGTTGCAGCCGGTGCGCGTCAGTCCCGTCCCAGCCCTCAGCCGGCCGAGTGAAACATGCGCATCCTGATTCTTTGCCTGTCGCTTGTATTCGCGTTTCCTGCCTTTGCGGTTCAGCCCGACGAGGTGCTGGCCGATCCCGCGCTTGAGGCACGGGCGCGCGAGATCTCGCGCGTGCTGCGCTGCCCAGTCTGTCAGGGTGAGACGATCGACGAATCAAACGCTCCGATCAGCCGTGACCTACGGCTTTATCTGCGCGAGAGGCTGGTCGCAGGCGACAGTAATGATCAGGCGATTCAGGCGGTCGCAGACCGTTTCGGTGAATACGTTCTCTTTGAACCTCCGGCGCAGGGCGTGAATTGGCTGCTTTATCTTGCCGGACCGGTCATGGCGCTGCTTGCGCTTGTGCTGGGCTGGCGCTTCCTGCGGGCGCGGAATGTGGCCGAAGTGGGCCCGACTGAGCTTAGCGACGAGGAAAAGGCCCGGCTTGACAAGATCATGCGCGACTGACGCTGGGTCGGGCTTTCCCCCTGTGCCGCTCTTCGGCAGGATGGCTGAAAGAGGGGAATGAGGATGAGCTTTCAGACAATTGAACTGACGAGTCAGGACGGAATCACACGTCTGGCGCTGAATCGGCCTGACGTTGTGAACGCGCTTAACCGCACCATGCGGGCCGAGATCGTTTCTGCGATGATGAACCTGCCGCAGGGCACACGCTGTGTGGTGCTGACCGGGAACGGGCGCGGTTTCTGCTCGGGTCAGGATCTGACGGATGCGACTGCGGGCTTCAACGTCGAAGAGATCCTGCGCGAGGAATATGAGCCGATGCTGGCCGCGATCGCCGATGCTCCGGTCCCGGTGATTGCAGCGGTAAACGGGATCGCGGCAGGGGCGGGGGCCAATCTGGCGCTGGCAGCCGACGTGGTGATCGCTGCGGAAAGTGCCGGTTTTGTGCAGGCATTCAGTCGCATCGGGCTGATCCCCGACGCGGGCGGGACCTATATCGTGCCACGCTCGGTCGGGGTGCCGCGGGCCATGGGGATGATGCTTTTCGCCGACCGTATCCCGGCTGCCAAGGCGGCAGAGTGGGGCCTGATCTGGGAGGCGGTTTCGGACGCTGAGTTTGATTCGGTGATTGCCGCCCGCGCCAAATCGCTGGCCGAAGGGCCGACAGCGGCCTTTCTGGCCATCCGCCAGGCTCTGCGGGCCTCAAGTGGAAACAATATGGCCAGCCAACTGAAGCTTGAGGCGAAATTGCAGGGAGAAATGGCCCGAACCGCCGATTTCGCCGAGGGTGTTACGGCATTTCTGGAAAAACGCGCCCCCCGCTTTAGGGGGCGGTGAAGCCAAGATAGCCGGGCGGCTTCAGGCGATACGCATAAATCGTGGTGTCGCCGCCCGGTTGTCAAAGAATGGTACGGACTGCGGTGGCCCAAGTGGCCCGGTGCCGGCGCTGGACAGCAGGCTTGCCACCTCGGCCAACACCACCTCGGTGATGAAGGGAAGATCTAGTGCCCGCGCCTCGGTTAACGGCACCCAGTGCAGATGTGAGAGTTCGTCACAGGCGCCGCTGAAATCATGCCGGTTGCCATGCAGCCGCTCGGCGTCAAGCAGCAGGAAACGTGCATCAAAACGGCGCGGACGGCCGGGCGGGGTGATCGCGCGGAACATATAGATCAGCGTTGAGGGATCGGGGGCCAGACCCGCGTCGGCATAATGGCTCCATCCGCTTGGGGCGGGGCCGGGGGGGCCGATCATCAGCCCGGTTTCCTCAGCGAGCTCGCGCAGAGCGGCGGCGGCGAGTGCACGGGGCGACACCTGCACATCTTCACGTGGTTTTGCCGCCAATAGTGCGGCCGTCTGTTGCTGCAACTCCGCAGCAAATTGCACATCTGCGTCGGCCGCGTCGACTGCGCCGCCAGGAAAGACGTACTTTGAGGGCATGAAGGCGGCCGAAGCACCCCTTTGGCCCATCAGGACCGATGGCCCATCCGGCGTATTGCGATCAAGCACGATGACGGTGGCGGCATCGCGGATCGGCTGCTCTCTGGTGGCGCGATTGGGGGTAAGGATCCCGGTTGCGGTAGTCACGGCGCGTCGGCCTCGACTCTGGCTGAGTTCCCGCCAAAGCCATGCATGCGGCGCGCCCATTGAAAGCCGATCATCCCGCCCTTGATCCGCGGCAGCAGCAGCAGAGACAGAACCACCGCGCCAAGGCCAAAGCCGATCAGCATGGCCATGGCCGAGGGCCGATATGCCATGAAGATTGCCAAAAGCAGCGGCGCGCCGAGATGCGAGACCAAAAGGATGGTCAGGTAAGCCGGCCCGTCATCGGCGCGCTGGTGGTGCAGCTCTTCTCCGCAATGCGGGCATGCTGCGCGGACGGTCAGATAGCCTTTGAACAGCCGGCCATGCCCACAGCTTGGGCAGCGGCCCATAGCGCCACGCAGGATCGCGGGCTTGACGGGACGCTCGGGCTGGGCGGCATCGGAATAGGCATTGGGCGAGGCGGCATGAGCCATTGGGCACGTTCCTTTCCTGTTCCCAAACTATGTAGGACAACCGCCCCCGAAAGGAAAGTACGGCGGGAGTCGGATCCGGGCGCGACAATCGGCTGCATGCGGAGTTCATGCCAAAGCTATATGCGAGGCCATGACGATGCGGTTTCGCCCCGAGGATTTGGCATTCAAAAGCGCCCGGTCGGCGCTGGCAAGCAGAACGTCGGGTTCAAGCGAAAGCGCGTCACCTCGTCCCTGACCGACCACCACGCCGACGGAAACGGTGACGGTCAGCTCCTTGCCGAGCCCCCCCGGGGGCAGGGTGACGGGGCTGGCCATGACCGCGTGGCGCATCTGCTCGGCCACACGCCGCGCCCCCTGCCCAGAGCAATCGGGTACGACTGCCAGGAACTCTTCTCCGCCTATGCGGGCAAGCAAGGCGTGTTCGGGCAGGGTGGCAGCGAGGCGGGCGGCCGTTTCGGTGAGTACCGCGTCGCCGGCGGGATGGCCGTGGATGTCATTGACCTGTTTGAAACGGTCGAGATCCAGCAGCATCACGGCCAGATCTATCTGAACTTCGCGGGCTTCGGCGGCCAGCTCTGCGAGGCGCGGCAGGGCAAAGCGCCGATTGTGAAGCCCGGTCAGCGGATCGGTCATCGCCCAGCGCATGTTGCGCTGAGTCTCTTGCCGGCGGTGGTCGGCGAGCTGCTTGCGTGCAAGTTGCGTTTGCAGGCGAATCGCCGCTTCGGGCGCGGTCTGTGGGCTGGCAAGGTTCCAGGGCAGTACATCCCCCGCGCCGAGATCCAGCGCGACCGGCATCATTACCGCCTGATCCGGCCGCAGCGCGACGACGAGGCCTGCGTCGCGCGACAGCGGACGCGAGCGCAGTTCGGACAAGAGACGCAGCCCGTCGCCAGGCTGCTGAATATCCGCCGCAATCAGATAAAGATCGGCAGCCCGCCCCGAGGTGGCCTCGGCCAGGGCGCGCTCGCTTTCGCTGATCGAGATGGAGAAATCGACCCGGTTTTGCAGGGCATTGCGCCATCCCATTGCCGTGCTTGGCTGGTCGGCGATAAACACTGCGCGCGAGTGGCTGTCGTCCAGGAATGGCGCAGGTTCCTCGGCCAGGCCGGGAATCGATTCCTCGGCCGCTGCGCATTCATGCCGCATCAATCCGCGAATGCGGGCCAGCAAGGTCAGATCGTCCCCACCGGGGTCAATCAGTCCTGCTGCGCCGGCGCGCAGAGCCTCGACCCGCTCGCCGCCACTTGCCTGAACGAGGATTGGCCGCTTGGCGCCGCCGGGCAGCGACCGCAAAGCCGTGCAAAGTGCGGCGCCTTCCATATCGCGCAGGCTGCCTCCGATCAGGACGATATCCGGATGGATCTGCCGGGCGAGCTGCAGCGCCTCGACCCCCGTAGTGGCGGTCGTGACCTCATAACATGCCGCAGCCAGCCGCACCTTCATGGTGATGCGATTGGTCGGTACGCCGTCGACGACAAGAATATGCCCTGTCATGGTCAATTTCGCTTCTTATCAGCTTTCCCGCCCCGCAATCATGCGCCAGATTGTTTAACAAATCCTTTCCGGGTCGCGTGAAATCGCCCTGATCGTTCAAGAATGTGAGAGCAGCATGACACCGAAAGAGGCGCGAGATATCGCAGATGCAGGCTTTGCCTATATCGCCAGGGATGCAGAACTGGTCCGGGTGCTGTTGATGGAATCGGGCAGCGATGCCGCTGGTTTGCGTGCCATGGCTGCGCGGCCGGAATTTGCGGTTTTTGTGCTGGATTTTCTGCTTGAGTACGATCAGCGTGTGCTGGATTTCGCTGAAAGCGAACATATCGCGCCGCAGCGGGTGCAGATGGCGCGTGTGGTTCTGGGTGGGGGCGACCCCTGGTAAGGGGTCGCCCAAGTCAGGTCAGGCAACCTCGGCAAAGACCTTATCGAGGGCTTTTTCGAGTTTATCGAACATCTCATCCATCTGCGCCTCGGTCAGGATAAAGGGCGGACAAAGGACGACGGACTGACCAAGCGGCCGGCAAATCAGCCCCAGATCGGTGCAGGTATTGGCGATACGCTCGCTGACCGACAGGTTGCCGTCGAACGGCGTCTTGCTTGCCTTGTCCTTGACAGCCTCCAGCGCCCACATGAAGCCGATGCCGCGATATTCACCGATGTTCGGGCGCTCGGCGATATGTTTCAGCCTTTCCTCGAAACGGGGGGCAAGGCGGCGGACGTTCTCAGCCAGCCCTTCATTCATCACCACGTCGATTGCTTTCAGCGCAATAGCACAGCCGACCGGATGGCCCGAGGCGGTAAAGCCATGGGGGAATTCCTCGATCGCCTCGATTGCGGTTTCCAGCCGTTTGGAAAGTTCCGGGCCAAGGATCACCGCCCCCATGGGGAAAAAGCCCGCTGTAAGATTCTTGGACGAGATGATTGCATCGGGTGTAAAGTCATAGGTCACGCAGCCCCAGGTGTTACCGGTGCGTCCGAAACCGCAGATCACCTCGTCCGAGATGACCGGGATGTCATATTTGCGCAGGATTGGCAGGATCGCCTGGAAATACCCCTTGGCCGGGGGAATCACGCCGCCCGCGCCCATCACCGGTTCGGCAAAGAAACCGGCGATGGTGTCGGCGCCCTCGCGCTGGATCGTTTCCTCCAGCTCGCGGGCGAGGCGGGCGACGAACTGCTCTTCGGTTTCGCCCTCTTCGCCATAGCGCCAGTAATGCGGGCAGGTCAGATGCACAAAGCCCGGCAGCGGCAGGCCAAAGACCGAATTATAGGGCTTGCCGGTCATGCTGGCCGAAACGGCGGTCACGCCGTGATAGGCGTTCCAGCGGGTCAGGATCTTGCGCTTTTGCGGTTTGCCCTCGGCTGCATGCAGGAACCATAGCATCTTGACCATGGTGTCATTCGCCTCGGACCCCGAGTTTGTATAGAACACCCGGCCCGAATCAAAGGGCGACACCTCGACCAGCTTTTCCGACAGCATTACCGTCTGATCGGACATGCGGCCGAAAAAGGCGTGATAACCGGGAAAACGCTCGTATTGGGCCTTGGCGGCGTCGATCAGCCCCTTGTGGTCAAAGCCCGCGACCATGTTCCACAGGCCCGAGTTGGCGTCCAGATAACGCCGGCCATTCACATCGACGATATAGGGTCCCTCGCCATGGGTCACGACGACCGTGCCGCGCTGATGCAGCGAAGGCATGTCGGTGAAACCATAGAGCGAATAGGTCTCGGCCCGGGCTTCCCAGCTTTGCGGTTTGTTCATCTCGTCAGCCTCCATCTGCGCTTTATCTGCAGGCTATCCGGGCGTCAGCGGCGGTTCAATGGGGCGGTGTGGCCCTTTGGACCAAGTGCCGGGCGCGGGGGTCGCCCTTTGGCAAACTGCCAGCCGGGACGGTTAAACTGCCGCCGGGCGAGGCAGGCCAATCTGGTCAAGCTCAGCCTCGATGGCGCTGAGCGGGTTGGCGCGTGTCTCGGCCACCAGCGCATCGAATTGCGCGCGCAGCGCCGCTTTTTCTGCGCCCTGGCAATCGTTCCACGGCCTGCCTTGCAACCCCATATGCAGGACGTAATAGCCGATGAAATGGGGCCGCTCTCCGGCGTTGATCAGGGTGCGATAGGCCTCATGCGCGCCGAGGCGGCGCAGGGTCGCGGCATCGGGGATACCGGCCCCGATCAGGGCGCGGGCGGTCGCAGGGCCGATATTCGGGACTGAGGTCAGGTCGCTCATCTCGCCACACTTTCCAAGCCGGGCTTATTCCTGTATCAGCATGCGGACCTCAAGGACAGCACGGCATGAGTGACGAAGCCAGCAAGACCGCTCCGGTGATGAAGAAACTTTTCATCAAGACCTATGGCTGCCAGATGAACGTCTATGACAGCCAGCGCATGGCCGAGGCCATGGGTGCCGAGGGCTACGTCCTGACCGAGAACCAGGCCGAAGCTGATATGGTTTTGCTGAACACCTGCCATATCCGTGAAAAAGCGGCAGAAAAGCTATATTCCGATCTTGGCCGGCTTAAACCGCTCAAACTGGAAAAGCCTGATCTGAAGATCGGCGTCGCGGGATGCGTCGCGCAGGCCGAGGGCGAAGAGATCCAGCGCCGTATGCCCATCGTTGACCTGGTGGTCGGACCGCAGGCCTATCACCGCTTGCCGGCAATGGCTCGTGCCGGGCGGGGCGTCGATACCGAATTCCCGGCAGAGGACAAATTTGAGCATCTGCCCAAACCTGCTGCCGCAACCCGCCGCGCCCCCGCGGCCTTCCTGACCGTGCAAGAGGGTTGCGACAAGTTCTGCGCCTTCTGCGTGGTGCCCTATACCCGCGGGGCCGAGGTCTCGCGTCCCGTCTCGCGCATTCTGGCCGAAGCGCGCGATCTGGTCTCTCGTGGTGTGCGCGAGATCACGCTGTTGGGGCAAAACGTCAACGGTTGGCATGGCGAGGGGCCCGAGGGCCGCGAATGGGGTTTTGGCCGCCTGATCCGCGCTATTGCCGAGATCGAGGGGCTGGACCGCATCCGCTATACCACCAGCCATCCCAATGACATGGCTGATGACCTGATCGAGGCGCATCGGGATGAGCCAAAGCTGATGCCTTATCTGCATCTGCCGGTGCAATCTGGTTCGAACAGCATTCTGAAGGCGATGAACCGGCGGCATACCGTGGACCAGTACCTGCGTCTGGTCGAGCGTATCCGCAAAGCCCGTCCTGACATCATGCTGACCAGCGATTTTATCGTCGGCTTTCCGGGAGAGACTGATCAGGACCATCGTGACACGCTGGCGCTTGTGCGCGAGGTGAATTTCGGCACGGCTTTCAGTTTCAAATATTCCCCACGCCCCGGTACACCGGCCTATGAACGGCCTTGCATTGACGACGCGGTTGCCGATGCGCGATTGCAAGAGTTGCAGACCCTGCTGACAAGCCAGCAGCGTGCGGCTCAGGAAAGCATGGTCGGGCGCGAACTGGGTGTCCTGTTCGAAAAACCGGGCCGCAATCCGGGACAGATGGTCGGCAAGTCCGACTATCTTCATGCGGTCTTTGTCGAGGCGCCTGAGGCCAGGGTTGGCGATCTGGTCCGGGTGCGCATCACCTACAGCGCCCCGAACTCGTTGGCTGGCGAACTGGCTGCCTGAAGCAGTCTGTAGGCTCGCAAACACAAAGCCCGCCTGGTGAATGGCGGGCTTTTTAGTTTCAGGGCCGAGCAACCGTGCAGGCCCTCTCTGCGCTTTGTGGGGGGGCGATCTGGATAGGTTCTTGGCCCTGCAGATCGAATGTTACTGGCGCTATCGGCCAGCAGTTTCGGCGCTGCCGTACCCTGCCGGGGGGTGCTTGCGGTCCTGTCTTGCTAACAAAGAGAAACGCTTCTTTGTCATTCGTTACGGGCTTGAGGTCCGGAAACGTGCAACACCTAAAGGCAACCGCTGTGACGGTAAGCTACTGAAATTTCAGAGGAAGTTTTTGGCTGGGGCGGTAGGATTCCTGCTAGACGGAAGATCCGGTACCAGAATGTTGCCAGTCGTTGGCAGGGCGGGGCGATAGGTGGGGCACATGGCCCGATGACGCTATGGCCCTTTCCTGGCTTGAAACGAGCTAACCCGCGCTAAGGAGTCTTGCAGATATCAGGTCAGCGTCGCTTGCAGATCGAAAGTCTCTTTTTCGTCTTTGGTGCACGTTCCCAAGGCGTTATACGTCTTCATGCTATACCTGAACTGACAGGTCATATGGCTCCCCTTGTTGGAGCGGAGGATTGCGTTTCCGTTGCCGGCATCGCCTGAAAATCCCAGAACGCCGGTGTCTCTCACGGCCATCCATGTGCCGGTGTATTGTTCGTCGCCGATAGTAAGGTTCGCTTTCCCTGAATTGCCGAACGCGGTGTTTTCCAGGGTGCCTGTTCCCTGTTGACCCGTTGAGCGGCTAGTGATCGTCACCGCTGGCGAGCATGCGGCCAGTAGGGAGATCGTGACTAGGAAGGCGGCATGGTTCGGGAACAGCTTCATCTATACCTCCAAGACCGAACTGTGCAGGCAGTCTATCTCTAGCAGTCAACTGAATTTCAAGCCCTTTTGATGGCGCGTGATCAAAATTTGTATTGACGACAGTGACGAGCCCATGGGGTCGCCTAGACAGCTTTCCAAAGAGCCCGGCTAGCGTGGGCTTTGCATGGTCGCCAGAAACGCGAAAAACGAGGGCAGGTCCGTATCTGAAATAGAAGTAGATACAGGAGCTTACTTGATGAACAAAAACAACTTCCAACGCATTGTCAAGCACACCTTTCGTGCAATCAGACGTTGGCTAAGCCTGCTGCTGATCGCGTGGGTGGCATCCCGCATCAGCCGTGAACTTGCCATGGCGATCTACACGGAAGCTCTCAAGGCGGGGTGGTACGATGCAGCCCGGTGACGTGGCGGTTATCTCTGCCTTCGATGACGTACCGGGATACCTGTTCCAGACCGAGCGGGTGCCGGACGACCATGTGACAGGGATTACTCTCATTGGTCCTCTGGCGGGGAATACAGAGAACCGGACTTCCCGATGATTCCCAGGGTCTTGGACCCGAAAACCAGATGGCTGGGAACTCAGCAGTCCCTCTAAGCCAAAGCAACCAATCGGAAAAATCAGAAACACTAGAGGAATGGGGCGGATGCCCCAGATGGAGGTCGCATGTCTGTGCGGATCAAATACGCATATCTCAAGCAGCAAACTTGGCTGTATCGCAGGAACTACCCCAAGGAACTCCAGCCTGTTCTGGGGCAGGCCATGAAGCAGTCGCTGAAGACAGGGGATGCCCGCATCGCCAAGGCACGGGCCGCCGAGGTCAATGCCAAGTATGAGGAGGTGTTGGCGAAGGCGAGGGCGGGGCAGGTGGTGGAGAAGCCGGTGCCCGTGATGGTGGCGCCGCCGGTGTTCTCGCCCGTGGTGCTGGTAGGGCGCAGGACAGTCAAGGAACTTGCCCGGACTTATCTCAATCAACGGTCGCGGCAACTTCGGCATGGCGGGTTCAAGTCGGTCAGATTCTCGGTCGGGCTGTTCGTGTCGGCCTATGGGACGAGGCAGATCGGCGCCGTCACACGTGACGATGCCGTGGCCTTCGTGCGGAAGGTGGCGCTGCTCGGCTGTCATGCCGGGAAGTCGTGGCGAACCCGTGGCTATGGGCTGGATCAACTCATTCAGGCCAGCCGTGGCGATCGTATTTCTGCCCGGACGCAGCGGCGGACGGTTAGTCAGGTCGCGCATTTTCTCGACTGGGCGGTGTACGAAGGCGAGTTAGTGGCGAA
Source organism: Paracoccus kondratievae (assembly GCF_009301415.1). Taxonomy (GTDB): domain Bacteria; phylum Pseudomonadota; class Alphaproteobacteria; order Rhodobacterales; family Rhodobacteraceae; genus Paracoccus; species Paracoccus kondratievae. The sequence continues at coordinate 924,279 of NZ_CP045072.1, forward strand.
TCCCTTCAAGACCGTGCGGGTGGAGGCAAAGGGCAAAAACCGTAGCTACGCGGCACTGACGGATGCCGAGGTCGGGAAGCTGGTGGACTTAGACGATTCCCGGATCGGTGACGTCCTGCTGTTCTGCCTGCTGACCGGGATGCGAGCCGGTGAAGCTGTTGGGCTGGTCAGGGAGGATTTGGTCTGGAAGGGCAATCTGGGCTGGTTCGTCTGGGTCAGGCCCAACGCGGTCAGGACGCTGAAAACTGATGCTGCCGAACGCTTTATCCCGCTGCATTCAGCCCTGACTCCGGTTCTGGAAAGGCTGCCGAGGCAGGGGCGGCTGTTTCCTGATCTGACGGTTTCGGTCGTGACCAAGCGGTTCGCCACCATGCGGAAAGCTCTGGCGCTGGACCGGCCCGGTGTCGTGTTCCATTCCACCCGGAAATGGTTCGTGACGCAGTGCGAGCGGGCAGGGGTGCCGGAGCATTTCACGGCATCCATCGTCGGGCATCAGTCGGCACGGTCGGAGAACAGGATGACCTATGGCATCTACTCCGCCGGGATCAGCAATGAGCAGAAGCGCGAGATCGTCGAGAAGGTGGGGTTGCCATGCCTCTGATACCTGACATTGACGAGTTCGAGGAAAGGGCCGCTATCATGGAATATGATGGCGGTTTTTCTCGTTCCATGGCCGAGGATCGGGCGGCGCAGGAGCAGGGTTTCCGGGACGCGGCCCAGTTCAGGGAGGCTCTTGCCTATTACCTGCACACCGGGCGTCTGGGAGGTTGGAATGACTGAACCCCTGGAGGTCTATGCGCTGGTGCAGCGTGAGGGGCGATGGTGGCTGCCCTACGGCCCAGAAGCCGATGCCGAAGCTTTGGCACGGGTCTTCAACAGCGATTGCTCGGTGGTGTTCCTTGGACCTGATGGTGGCAGCCTTGCCTATGATGTCACGAACGAGGGGGAGGAGGTGGTCAGGCTCGATGGTGGGGCATGGCTTCCTCTGACATCAACCGTCCTTGCCCCGTGGCAGCAACAAGCCATTGAGCTTGTGATGGATGCCATCGATTGCATGTAGGCTTTTCCTCGGCGGCTTCGGTCGCCGGGGATCACCCACTTTTCTTTTTTTGTTCGGAGGCCCAAATACAACATCAAACACGGATGCGGGGGAAAGATGCAGCAACAGTTACAAGGGGATGAGCCAGCCAACGAGAAGCAGGAGGCGATCTTTGATCCTCAGCATTCCCGGCCTCTGAACACCACGATCTGGACGGAAGACCCCGCCTTGGTAAGCCTGGTGCAGGATATCTGGAACCAGCACTTTGCTACCGGGGAGGCAGAGAAGCAGAAGGGCGGCAAGAAACCCAGACGGCCTTATATCGAACAGCTACGGGTCTTGGTGACGGACCTTTATCTGGCGTGGCAGGAGGATCCTCTTCTATGCTTGGGTATGCCCTTCTCGGAGGGGGCATGGGATAGCCAATCCCGCTATAACCCCTTGGGGCTTTCCAAGCATCTGGTGGTGCTGGTGAAACAGCTACAGGCGGCGGGTCTCGTGCGAGTATCGGCGGGTAGCTATGCCGCCCCTGGAGCAAAGGGGAACCGGACGGGCAGGATACAGGCCAGCACGGAGCTTCAGAAACGATTCGAGGCGTTGGTTGTTGATGGTCGAGCTATCCAGGTAGTCCCCTCGGAATGCATTATCCTGAAGGAGGGTGAAGGGGATTATAGTCGTGCAGTGGAATACCAGGACACCGATAACACCCACTGCATGAGGCAGGTGTTGACGGCCTATAACGATCTGCTGGCACAGACCTTCATCGACATCCCCACCCTGGAGCAGCCGTGGGTCGTCCGGCAGGACAACAGGGGAAAGGACATCAGGGTCGCTGTCGGACCTCGCCATCAGCTTGTCAGGCGAATATTCAGCCGGGGTTCATGGGAGATGAACGGGCGGTTCTATGGGCCGTGGTGGCAGGGGCTGAATAGCAAGCTACGATCACAGATATTCATCAATGACACTCCGACTGTCGAGATCGACTTCAAAGCCATGCACATCCAGATTCTGGCAGCGCAGCAAGGGGTGGAGCTTCCTCCTGATCCCTATGAGCTTCCCCCTGGACAGTTCCCCGATACCGATCCTGATGAGCAACGCAGGCTGGTCAAGCAACTGGTGCTGACGGCTCTGAATGCCAAGGATACTCGTTCTGCCTGCTCAGCCTTTCGGGAAGGGCTTAAGGCTGGACATCCCGGGAAACACTTGAAGAATACTACCCTCCAAAAGACCATCGACGCCTTTAGCGAGCATGTCCCGGCGCTGGCGGATAGCCTTTGCTCGGATGTAGGCATCAGGTTGATGTTCACCGATTCCCAGATCATGGAGCGGGTGATCGACCGCTGTACCTTCATGGGGCTGCCTGTCCTGACCGTGCATGACAGTGCCATCATCCCCTATACCCACAGCAAAGTATTAGAAGAAGCGATGAAGCAGGCTGCTGTTGAGGTGGTCGGTCGGGAAATTCCCTTGGAAGCCAAAGCTCTAGGATTGGACCATGATAGCTGGAAGGATGACCCTGCTTATGTTCGACTGGATTTCCAGACATGCCGAGAGACGGAACGCTGTGAGGGATACCTGACGAGACTCAAGGAGTGGGAGAATACTACCGGAAGAGAAGTGGTTCCTTTCAACATCCTCTAAGAGAAGATAAGAAAGAAGAGAATTAAGAAGGAGGAGAATACACGAGGAGATTATCCATGCTTCTTCTTCTTCTTCCCTTCCTTCCCCATACTTATACGTATCAGTGAGTTCTGGGTGTATCAGCCATTGCTTGAGGGGCAGGGGCAGGATACTACTGATCGGCCTTGCCGTTCCGCCCGAGCTTGCTTCCGATCCATCCGGTCGCAGAGGATACCGCTGCACTGGTCCTCTTGGCTACGCGTGACAGGCTGGCAACCACGGAATTCTGCTCATCGAGCGACCGGATGACCCGGTCAATCGCCATTTCCTCGCGCTCGTCCAGCCTTCCGTCTGCCTCTGCGACCTCGGTCAGCAGGCGTTTGATCTCTTGTTGCAGGATTCCGAACTTGCAGTCCGGGTTTCCATGAACGAACTCGGCAAGTACTCGCGTCATATCGGTCAGGCGCGACTTGTCATCGTTAGCGCCGAGAACGGCTAGAGCATGGTCCACATAGTCGGGGTCGTAGCCCCAGTCTTCCACGAAGTAATCCCTGACGACCTGAACCTCTCGCGTATCGACATGACCATCAATCGCGGCGACCTTTAGCGAAAGGGCACCTATCAGATCAAGAATCGATGTGCCTAACAGATCCAAGGGCGTGTTCAGGAACCTTGGCACGGTGTCCACACGCGACTGGCTGTATCCTCTGAACAGCCGGGCTACCCCGTAGCAAGCCCCTCCGGTGGCGACGGCAGCGGCAGCAACAACGACTATGGGCGTGGTGACCGGTGCTGTTAAAGGCAAAGCGGCCCACACTGCTGCAAACCCGGTCTTGCCAAAGAACGTCGTGGCGACCAAGCTCGACTTAGCCGCCGCCGCGCCACTTGCAGCAGCCCCCGAAACATCCAACAGATTACGGAAGCCCTTAACCACCTTCAGGCTTGTATAGGCGTCGTCCCCGATCCCCAAGCGTGCCTTGAATTTGACGTCATTCGCCACGACACGCTTGACGGCATCGAAACCGGCGCGTTGTTCCTCTTCGCTCAGATCGGTCATACTCGCACCGTGCTGAAGACCGCAAACTGTGCTGCGAAGCGATCCATGGCCTGCTTCGCGGCATGCTGCCGGATGTCTTCGATTGCACCAGCCGTCACCCCGATCAGGAGCAAGAGTTTGCTGAGAAGGACAGCGAGTAGCCCGCCGATCCATGGCACCGCCCCGACCAGCGTCGTGACGGCTAGCGCAACCGCCACCCCAAGAAGCGTGTTCGGCATGTTATCGACCAGCCACATGGCCATGCCGAGAATTCTCCGTCCGATCGCCACCACGGCCTCGCCGATCTTTACGGTGAACCCCGCCAGATCATAGAGAAGCGCCTTGAGATCAGCCGACAGGCTGGTGCTGTCGAGATACGCCTTGATCTTCCGTAGCGTTGGACCGGATTGGCAGAATTCGATTGCCTCTTCGACGGTGCGTGGCGGTTCGGTATTTCCAAAAGGCAAAGACATATGAGCAGTTCCCCAACAGTACGGCAGGCTTGCGAGGCTTCCAACATAACAGACGGAAACTCCAGCAAACCTTAGCTGGGTATCTTGCCTGGCTGCAAGAGAGGTTTATCTGTTCTGACTAATAAGACAGCACAAGGAATGGCGTGACGGCATTGCTTGGTAGATCGAAGATGCCGACGATCACTCTTTCGTTCCAAGAGGGGAGCCAGACAGCGAACCGAAGGAGGGCAACCCTGGGGCATCTCTTGGGGCATAACCCCGTCCGTCGCCCAACCGCCATGACGAGTCAGGTCACGAGCTGATCTAGGCTATCCCGTCAAAAAGGTTCGGAAAGATTGCGTCCCTGAGGACATAAAATCCCATCTTCTCAGTGACTTAGATGAATTGGCTGGGGCGGTAGGATTCGAACCTACGGTACACGGTACCAAAAACCGTTGCCTTACCACTTGGCCACGCCCCAACTGTGTGGGGGTATCTAGCCAAGCTGTCCGAGGGGTGCAAGAGGCAAAAAGGAAAAATCTTGTGGATAGCTGACAGACATTCTATGCGCCGCGCATGGAACAGGTCGACACCGTCATTCTGGGCGCCGGCGCCGCAGGTCTTTTCTGTGCCGGTACGATTCTTGAGCTGCTGAGTGAGCGGGCGGGCCGGGTCCTGATCCTAGATCATGCCCGTGCACCGGGAGAAAAGATTCGCATCTCGGGCGGCGGGCGGTGTAATTTTACCAACCTTGCTACAGCGCCGGATCGCTTTGTCTCGGCCAACCCGCGCTTTGCTGCCTCTGCGCTGGCGGGTTTCAGGCCTGCCGACTTTGTCGCGCTGGTTGACCGGGCGGGAATTGCCTGGCACGAAAAGACCCTCGGGCAGCTGTTTTGCGACGGCAGCGCCCGGCAGATCATCGATCTGCTGCTTCATCGTATGCGCGGGGCTGAGCTACGGCTTGGGATCACGGCAGAGGGGGTCGAACCGGAACCGGAGGGCGGCTTCAGGATAGCGACCTCGCAAGGTGTGATTACTGCACAGCAGGTGGTTGTGGCGACGGGAGGGAAATCCATCCCGAAGATGGGCGCGACCGGCATTGGCTATGACATCGCCACGCGCTTTGGGCTGTCGCTGATCGAGCCGAGGGCAGGGCTGGTGCCTCTGACCTTTGCTCAGCAGGATCTGGATCTCTGCCGCCCTCTGGCCGGGCTGTCGGTCTCGGCCGAGGTCAGCCATGGGGCAGGCCGCAGTCGCAGCCGGTTCCGCGATGGGCTGCTTTTCACCCATCGTGGCCTGTCGGGGCCGGCGATTCTGCAGATCTCGAATTTTTGGCGGGCGGGAGAGCAGATCATAGTCGATCTGGCTCCGGACACCGATCTGGCTGCTGAGCTGCGCGCGCTTCGTGGTGAGAGCGGGCGCGTCGCTGTAGCAACTGCGCTGGCGCGCTGGTTACCGGCCCGGCTGGCTGATGCAATTGCCGCTGAGACCGGATCAGGTGGTGCGCGCCTTGCTGATCAAAACAATGCTGTGCTTGACCGGCTGGCAGCGCGGGTCAATCGCTGGACGCTGCGCCCGGTCGGTTCAGAGGGCTGGCGCACCGCCGAGGTTACCGTCGGCGGTGTCGATACCCGGGCGCTTGATTCCCGGACCATGCAGGTGAAATCAATCCCGGGCCTCTATTTCATTGGAGAGGTCGTGGATGTGACCGGCTGGCTTGGTGGTTATAATTTCCAATGGGCATGGGCCTCGGCTCATGCTGCAGGCAAGGCGATTGCGGCGGCCAAAGTAGTGGCCGCCAGCTGATTACTCCATCACCGGATCGGACTTTGCCAGCGCGTCAAAGCGTATCAGAGATTCGATCAACGCCGGCATCCGCTCAAGCCGGATCATATTCGGTCCGTCAGAGGGCGCGTTGTCCGGGTCCTGATGCGTTTCGATAAAGACGCCGGCAACGCCGATGGCCACTGCGGCACGGGCCATGACGGGGGCAAACTCGCGCTGTCCGCCCGACGCTCCGCCTTGGCCGCCGGGCTGCTGCACCGAATGGGTTGCGTCCATGATCACCGGCCAGCCGGTGCGCGCCATGATCGGCAGACTGCGCATATCGGCGACCAGAGTGTTGTAACCAAAGCTGACGCCGCGTTCGGTCAACAGGATTCGCTCATTGCCGGTAGAGGCGACCTTTTCGGCGACATTGGGCATGTCCCAAGGGGCAAGAAACTGGCCTTTCTTGATATTTACCACTGCCCCCGTCTCTCCCGCTGCCAGCAGCAGATCGGTCTGTCGCGACAGGAATGCCGGAATCTGGATCACATCGACCACGGTCCCGGCTGTTTGCGCCTGCTCGATATCATGCACATCGGTCAGGACCGGACAGCCGATGCGGCTGCGCACCTCTTCCAGCATGCGCAGCCCCTCTTGAATGCCAATGCCACGCCGGCCCTTCAGAGAGGTGCGGTTGGCCTTGTCATAGCTGGCCTTGAAGATGAACCCCGCACCAGCCTTGCGGCATGCCTCTGCCATGGTTTCAGCAATCATCAGAGCATGATCCAGAGTTTCAAGCTGGCAGGGGCCAGCAATCAACACCAGCGGCAGATCGTTTCCAAAGGTGACGTTTCCAGCCTGGACATGTTTCATGAAGATACCTGTTCGCGAAGGATCGAGGCCGTCAGCGAAAGCATCAGGTAAATTCCCGAAAAGATCAGGAGCGCCACGATCGTATTTTGAAGTGCTTTAGGATAGGTCGCCTCGTCCGGGGGGACAGGTGCGACCGAAAGGGAAAGATAACGCACCTGCTTGTTCGCTTCGACCCGCGCAGCTTCCATCTGTGCAGCGGCGGTGGCCAGCAGTTCCTGCCGGGTAAGCAGATCAGATTCTGCGATGCGGATTTCACCCGAAATCGCAGCCAAAGAACCGCGGGCGTCATCGCCCTCGGTCAGCTGATCGCGCGTCTCGGCCAACATCTCTTCAAGCCGGCTGATATCGCCCCTGACCCCCGCAACACGGCTTTGGTTGGGTTGCTCGTTGGACAGCAACTGCCCCAGCTCAAGCTTTTTCCCGGAGATCTGGCGTTCAAGTTCAGCAATCCGGTTCATGATCACCGAACCCTCGGCCGCGGGATCAAGTACACCCAGCTTTTGCTGCAATTCCTGAACGCGGCGCTGCGCCTGCTGCACCTTCGCTTCGGCGTCCTCATAGCTTTCGATCGAGCCCTTCATCTGATCAGAGCGTAGACGGGCGGTCATCTGGTCTACCTGACCCTCGGCATATTTTATCAGGGCCATAGAAAATTCCTGGCTGAGGTTCGCATTGGGGGCGATCACCTCCATGTTGATCACGCCCTCGGTGGGGTCGTAGCCGATTCTTACCAGGCTTTTATACAGTTTGTAGGCCTGCTCGTTCGTCGCATCAGGGGGCAGACGCAGGATCGGGTCAATCTCAGGAGCCTGGAAAGCGCGCTTGAAGCCCAGATCCTTGTCCAGCCGCAACATGGCATCGCGTGAGGTCAGATAGCTTTGCACCGAGACTGAATCGGTGTTGTTGCCAAGCATCGAGCCGCCAAACAGCCCCCCCACACCACTGGATCCGGCCTTTTCAGCCTGCTGGATCTGGAACTGCGATATCGTGGAGTACAGCGGCGTTGCGATGGTAAAATAGTAGATCCCCGCGATCAGCGTCGGCAGGCCGACGAAAGCCGCTAGGCGCAGGAACAGCATGATCAGCTTGCGTCGGCGACGGCGGGCGATGTCCTGCTGGATCCGCAGGATCTCGGCGGCGCGGCGATCCTCGGTCATCGCCTCGCGGGAAGGAAGCTGGGGTCCGCCGGGTGGTACCGGAACGATTTCGGTCCCGCGGCGGCGTCCGCCGTTCGGGGCGGGGACCGGCATATTGGAGCCGCCTTTCCTGTCCGGATGGTCCGGGCCTTGCAGCCGTGCGCCCTCTTCGGACAGCAGTTTGCCAACCGAGGCGCGGTGAAAGGGGTCGATGCCGCGTTCGCGCAGACGCACGACGGCCTCGTAGTCCGACTGAACCTCGATCTCGTGCATGGCAGCGATGCGGCGGGCCATGCGCAGCTGGCGGTCGGTCAGGTTTTCTGCCCGCACTGCGGCGATCTGCTCTTCTATCAAGGCGTCCGGCGGGCGCTCGACGGCTTTGGCCGGTTTCGGCTCCGCACCGGGAAAGCGCATGTCGCCAAACCCATCCTCGTTGGTGCTGAAGAGTTGCTCCGGCGCCTTTCCGGGCGCGGGGGGCGGATTGTGCTTGTGAACCTGCACCTGTACCTTGCGAGCCGTTTCGACTGCGCGCGAGGCCGTGCCGGTCGCCAGAACCGATTCTTCGCGGTTGATGCGATAGGCGCGCGCCTTAGGCGGTGTAGTCATAATATTGCCTTGCCTCTTCGAGGGTTTCAAAGTGATAAAGCTTGCCGTCGCGCAGGACGGAAGCTGAACTGCAGAACTTCTCGATGGTTTCCGCCTGGTGCGAGACGACCACGACGGTGGCGGATTTCAGGCGTTCGTATAGCACCGATCCGGCTTTGCGGTTGAACTCCGGGTCTGTTGTTGCGGGCATCCCCTCGTCGATCAGGTAGATATCAAATTCCAGCGCCAACATCAGTGAGAATGTAAAGCGCGCGCGCATACCGGCGCTATAGGTGCCGACCGGCATGTCGAAATATTCGCCGACATCGGTAAGCCAGCGGCAGAAGGCTTCGACATAGTCAGGGTCGAGCCCGTAAATGCGGGCGATAAAGCGGGCGTTTTCGGTCGCTGTCAGGCTTGATGTGATCCCGCCCATGAAACCCAGTGGAAATGAAACGCGACAATCCGAACGAATCGTGCCCTCATCAGGCTTTTCCAGCCCGCACATCATATTGATGATCGTGGTTTTCCCGGTGCCATTCGGGGCCAGAATCCCCATAGACTTGCCAAGCTCGATCCGGAACGAGGCGCGGTCAAGGATCACCTTGCGCTGGGTTCCAGTCCAGAACGACTTGGAAACGTTATCGAATTCGATCATCTGGCCGGCCTGATCCCTTCGCCTGCCTCAGTGCAGGTTCACAATAGCTACTATATACACTGTCTCTGACCGAGCCTGAACGGCCCGGCTGCCGCGGTCGGCACAATATGTCCGGGTAATTGCGCTGTCCACCATGGCGATCAAGGGTTGAGATATAGTGAACGCTCCCCCCTTTTCTGGCTGCCCCTGGCTCTCTATGTGCCAATCATGTCGAAACTGACCGGTCTTGTCCGCGAAATTTCCGCCTGCCGTCTATGTGCGCCGCGTTTTGCGGCAACGGCGACGCGGCACAGCCCGCGGCCCGTGGTGTGGTTTCAGCCGGGGGCGCGGCTTCTTGTGGTCGGTCAGGCACCAGGGATGCGCGTACATCTGGCCGGGCGGCCCTTTGCAGATCGCTCGGGTGATCGGTTGCGTGACTGGATGGGTGTTTCTGAGGCCGAGTTCTATGACCGCAGCCGCATTGCCATCGTGCCCATGGCGTTTTGCTTTCCCGGCTATGACGCCAGGGGGGCTGACCTGCCGCCGCCGCCGCTATGTGCGCAAACATGGCGCAAGCAGGTGATGACTGAGCTGCGTCCGCGGCTCACTCTGCTTGTCGGAGGTCACGCGCAGTGCTGGCATCTGGGCGCTGCTGCGAGACAGGGGGTAACCCGGACTGTTGCTGCATGGCGCGATCATGCGCCGCAGATCTTTCCCTTGCCTCATCCGTCCTGGCGCAATACCGGCTGGTTGCGGCGCAATTCCTGGTTTGAGGCCGAGCTGTTGCCCGAGCTGCGCGCCGCCGTTGCCAAGCTGTTGAGAGGTTCTGATGACCCCGCTGGATGAGCTTTGCCAGGTCCCCTTTCACGAGGCCGACGCCCCCGCGCGCGCCCGTATCCTGTCGCGTCTTGCCGACACCGAACTGTTCGCGGCACTGGTGGCCGAGCCGGTGGGGGATAATGTCGAACTGCAGATCTATGATCTGCCCGAGGGCCGCTTTGCACTGGCCTGTGATCAGGAAGAGCGGCTGGCAGGGTTCATTGGCGCCCCGGTTGCCTATGTTGCATTGCCGGGTCGGATACTCGCCGGTGCACTGGCCGAAGAGGGGCGGGGGCTTTTGGTCAATCCCGGCCATCCCTCGCAATTGATGCTTGATGCCGGGGTGCTGGGCTGGCTGGTGCAGGCACTTCAGGCGCGGCCGAGCATGGCAACGACCGAGGCGGCGCGTGCTTTGGGGGCGCCGACACCAGAAGCGGTCGCGCTTTTGGCCGAGCCCTTGGCTCAGCGGCTGGGCGATATGTCGGGGCTGGTCGGGCAGCTCGCCCTGGTTTCGGCCGAATGGGATGGCGATGGACAGCGCCACGCATTGATTTTGCGTGGGGTTGATTCGGCTCATGAAGCTGCTGTGGCCAAGGCGCTGGCCGAACTGCTGGCCTTTCTGCCAGAGCTGCCGGGTGGCGTTGATATCGGGTTTTCTGAAGGTGATTATCCGGCGGGCGCGTTGGTTATTGAGCCGCCGCCACCCCCGCCTGCGCCTGAACCGGTGCGACGCGACCCTGCTGCCCCGCCTCGTTTGCGGTAGGGAGTAAAAGCGAAAACCCGCCCCAAGGGGCGGGTCTTAGCAAGATCACTGCAAGTTGATCTGATGCGAGTCAGGCGCCCCAATGGCGGATCGGGCCGCAGTCCATGTGGACAAAGTTTGAGCGCGAGTATTTGCCAACCCCACCTGCCTGGCAGGCAGAAGCAGCCTTGTACATTTGGGAAACCGAACGCGATTTCAGCCGCAGGTCTGCAGCCTTGCCGACCATATGCAGCGAGTTCCGGGCAACGCCGGACGAACGCGAACGCAGCATCGCATTGGTCTTGGGCGAGCGGTAGCCCGACAACATCATGTAGGGTTCGTTGGTTTGCAGCAGACGGTGCGAGGCTGCAGCGATATCAACTGTGCGCGGGTCGATTCCGATCACCTGACCGGTCCGCCAGTCGCGCATGAAGATATTGATTTCATTGAGAGCGTCCCGGATATACTTGCCATCGACCCAATAGACCGTGTCGAGGCTTTCGCCCGTACGCCCCGAGTACATGCGGATGCGGCGGATGTCGCCAGCGCCACGCAAAAGTCCGAAGGCATTGGCCATAACCGGCGCTGCTGCCACCGTCGTCGCCGCGAAGACACCTAGGATGCCCCGACGCGAGATAGATTCAAACGTCATGTCAGATCGCCTGTCCTGCTTTCGTTGTTTTGCCGCCTGTTTGAACGGCTGCCCCGGTTTAGCCGGAACCTGTGAAGAATATGTCACCAGCGCGCGACCCGAGGGAAGCGTTTGATTCAGGGCGCGGCGGATACTTGCCATTCTCGGCAAGAATCCGCCGAATGAAAGTCCCGATGGAACCCGATTCCACGTTTCTGCATGGCTGTGCTTGCGCTGCATCATTGATCAGGGAAAACGTCGCGGCTCGCTGGACCGTAAAACAGGCTGGTGCGAAGATTTCCAACACTAGGGAAAGGATGTGTCGGGTGCGTCTCTCCGGATTGATTCGCGCAACGGTTGTCGCGACCGTTCTGGGTGCTGTTCTGACGGCTGTGCCCCGTCTTGCGATTGCCCAGGCGCTGGAAACCGCACCCGTAGCAGCGTTGCCCGCGCCGCGGCTGACCTTCTCGGAACAAGAGATGCTGCTTGCCCGGCAGGCGGCTGCCTATCCGGGGCTGGCCGATTTCTATGGGACGAACGGGTTGAAACCGCTGTTTTCGGGGCCGGAGGGCGCTGTACGCCGCGCGGCCCTGATCGCGGCTATTGACGAGGCTGCCTCGCACGGATTGCCGCCTTCGCGCTATCGGGCGCAGCTCTTGCGGCAGCTGGACCGTGAGGGGGTTGATACCGCTGAGGAAGAGATCCGCTTTGCCCGTGTCTTTGCCGATTGGAGCCACGACATCACCGGCGGTATCCTTGATCCGGCCAGGGTTGAGCCGGGAATCAAGCGTGAGGTTCTGCGTCCGCGCCCGGGCGATCTGCTGCGTGAGTTTGCGACCAGCGCCGATCCGGCGGCGATGCTGGCCGCATTGCCTTCGCAAGACCCCCGTTACGAGGCGCTGCGCAAGGCGTTGGCGAAGCAATCGCGGCTGGTCGCCCCTTCTGATGCGCCGCAGGTGCCCGAAGGACTGTGGCGCGAGGGGATGAGCGACCCGGCCATCGCCGCCTTGCGGGTGCGTCTGGCCTCGGTCGGATTTGCGGCTGTGCCAGCCGGCAGCCCGCTGACCTTTGATGCCCCTTTGGCGCAAGCCGTCGCCGGTTTTCAGCAGGCGGCCGGTTTGCCGGCTGACGGGGTGGCCGGCCCGCGGACCGTAGCGCGGATCAACCGTGGCCCGGGGGCCGAGGCGGCCCCGATCCTGGCCGCGCTTGAGCGGATGCGCTGGATGTACGGCCATGACCTCAATGCCCGCCACGTTTGGGTAAACCTGCCCGAATTCAACGCCCGCATCTATGAGGCCGGGCAAGAGATCTTTGAGACCCGCGTCGTAATCGGCAAAGCCAAGCCTGATTTCGAGACGCCCGAATTCACCGAGACGATGAAATATATGGTGGTCAATCCGCGCTGGAACGTTCCGCGCTCGATCACCGTCAAAGAGTATCTGCCCCGGTTGCAGGCGAATCGTAACGCGGTCAGCCATCTTGATGTGGTGGACGGGGCGGGGAACGTGATCCCGCGCGACCGCATCGATTTCCGTCAATACACCGCCAAGACCTTTCCCTATCGCATGCGGCAAAAGCCCAGCGACGACAATGCCTTGGGTCAGGTCAAGTTCATGTTCCCCAACCCGTGGAACATTTACCTGCACGACACCCCGACCCGGCATCTTTTCAATCAGTCGAGCCGGGCCTATTCGCATGGCTGCATCCGTGTCGGACGGCCGATTGATCTTGCACATGAACTGCTGCGCGGACAGGTCGCCGATCCGGCGGCGGTCTTTGACAAGGCGCTGCGTTCAGGGCGCGAGACCTATCTGAACATCAGGCCTCCGTTGCCTGTGCATCTGGTCTATTTCACCGCTTTCCCGGATGAAACCGGGCAGATCCATCGTTTCCCCGACATCTATGGCCGTGATGCGCTGATCCATGCGGCGCTGGTCAAGGCCGGGCTGGATTCTGCTGCCATGGATGAATAGATGAACCCAACCAAGGGGGAGTCTCCGCATGACACTGACCATCTCGGAACTGGCCCGCGCCCTTGATGCCCGCCTGTGGGGTGATGGAAGCCTGATCGTCCGTGGAGCGGCCGAGGCCGGGCAGGCGCGTGAAGATCAGATCGCGCTTGCCACGACCGAGGCTTATGCCGCAAAGCTTGCCCCCGGTGGCATGGCGCTTTTGGCCGACTGCTCGGACCCCGAGGCGCTGGGTCTGCGCGCAGCGATTCTGGTCGCGCGACCGCGCCTTGCCATGGCCGGGCTGACCCGCGCCTTTGACCCCGGTCCGGGGATCGCACCCGGCATCCATCCCACTGCGGTGATCGACCCGACCGCCGAACTGGGCGAAGGCGCGGCCATCGGACCCTTTGTGGTGATTGGCCCACGTGTGCGGATCGGCGCTGGGGCACGCATCGCGTCTCATGTTTCGATCGGGGCCGATACGGTGATCGGCCGCGATGTGTTGATTCATCCCGGTGTGCGTATTGCCCATGGTGTCACCCTTGGCGACCGGGTGATCCTGAACCCTGGTGTTTCGCTGGGCGGAGACGGGTTTTCCTTTGTCACGCCCGAGAAATCGGGGGTGGAGGAAATCCGCGAGACCCTTGGCGCGAGAAACGAGATTCGCCAGCAGCACTGGACCCGCATTCATTCTCTGGGCGGGGTCGAGATCGGCGATGATGTCGAGATCGGGGCCAATTCGACCGTGGATCGCGGCACTATCCGCGCGACCCGTGTCGGGCGCGGCACCAAGATCGATAACCTTGTCCAGATCGGCCATAACTGCATCGTGGGCGAGGATTGCCTGCTATGCGGCCTTGTCGGTATCGCGGGCTCGGCCCGGATCGGCAACCGCGTGGTCTTGGGCGGGCAGGTCGGTGTCTCGGACAATATCTTTGTCGGTGACGATGTGATTGCGGGCGGAGCGACCAAGATCTTTACCAATGCCCCCGCCGGTCGCGTGCTGCTGGGCAGTCCCGCGGTAAAGATGGAAACCCATGTTGAGGCGCAAAAGAACATCCGCCGTTTGCCGCGACTCTATGCGCAAGTGGCCGAGCTTCGTGAAACTGTTAAGAAACTGCTCGACAAGGGCGGCGCGGGATAGCATTTCCGCAGGTAATCGTCCCTGACCGGGACAGAACGGAGGCCGAGATGACAGAAATCCGCGAGCGCATCATCCAGATCATCGCAGAACAGGCGATGCTGGACCCGTCCGAGCTGAAGCCTGAAATGTCGCCGGAGGAAATCGGTATCGACAGTCTTGGGCTGGTCGAATCCATCTTTGCTATCGAGGAAGCCTTCGACATCTCGGTGCCTTTTAACGCCAATGAACCCGAAAAGTCGGACTTCGACATTTCCAGCCTTGGCGCCATCATCGACGCCGTGGAAAAACTGGTTGCCGAAAAGGCATGAGCGCCAAAAAGATCAAGGGCGAAAAGCAGCCCAAGTCCGAACGCAAGGCCGGTAAGGTCAAGGGAAAGGTCAAGACCGCCACCAAGCTGGCGCGTGCCATGTTGGGCCGCGTCATCATGGGCCGCCATGCCAATGGGATGCGCCGCGTTGCGATCACGGGCATGGGCACCATCAATGCGCTGGGACGCGACGTGCCCTCAACGCTTGAGGCCATGCGGGAAGGGCGCTGCGGCATCGGCCCGTTGGAGTTCCGCGATGTCGAGCGGCTGGCGATCCGCATCGGCGGTCAGGTCCGCGACTGGGAGCCAGAGACCTATTTCAACCGTCAGCAGATCGTTCTTTACGATAAGTTCACCCAGTTCACGCTGCTGGCCGCGCGTGAGGCGGTGGCGCAGTCCGGCCTGATTTTCGAGGGTGAGCTGGGCACGCAATCTGGCGTGGTTCTTGGTACCGCGGCGGGCGGCATGAACACCTGGGACGAAAATTACCGCACCGTTTACGAAGAGGGTAAGAACCGCGTTCACCCCTTTGTCGTCCCCAAGCTGATGAACAATGCGGCATGTTCGCATCTGAGCATGGAGTACGGGCTGCTGGGGCCCAGCTTTACTGTTGCGACTGCCTGTGCCAGCTCGAACCACGCGATGGGGCTTGCCTTTAACATGGTGCGCTCGGGTGCGGCGACGGTGATGCTGACCGGCGGGTCCGAGGCGATGCTGTGCTTTGGCGGCGTCAAGGCCTGGGAAGGTCTGCGCGTGATGTCCAAGGACGCCTGCCGGCCCTTTTCGGCCACCCGCAACGGTATGGTGCAGGGCGAAGGCGCCGGGATATTCGTTTTTGAGGATTGGGAACACGCGGTTGCGCGTGGTGCTGATATCCTTGCCGAAGTGGTGGGTTTTGCTATGTCGGCCGATGCGCAGGACATCGTCATGCCTTCAGCTATCGGTGCGCAGCGTACCATTGCCGGTGCAATGCTGGATGCGCATATACGGCCCGACGAGATCGGCTATATCAATGCCCATGGCACCGGCACTGCTGCCAATGACAAGACCGAATGCGCGGCGGTTGCCCATGCTTTTGGTCATCATGCCGACCGGCTGATGATCTCGTCGACCAAGTCGATGCATGGTCATCTGATTGGCGGGACGGGAGCGGTCGAGCTGCTGGCCTGCATCATGGCGCTGCGCGACGGGGTGATCGCGCCGACGATCGGCTATGAGGAGCCGGATCCGGAATGTGCGCTGGATGTGGTTCCGAACGAGGCGCGCGAGGCGAAGGTTGAGGCGGTGTTGTCGAATGCCTTTGCCTTTGGCGGGCTGAATGCGGTGATCGCGCTGCGCAAGGCGTGAGGTAAGGGGGCTCTGCCCCCTTCGTCGCTGCCGCTCCTCATCCCCCGGGATATTTGGGCACGAAAGAAGCGGGGGTTGTGCTCAATCATCTGGGTGCGTCGATCTGGGGCTTTTCTCTGCTGGCGCGATGACCTATTTGCGCAGGGAAAACCAAGGAAGGCACCCATGGCGAAGATCACCTATATCGAGCACAACGGCACCGTCCATGAAATCGACGTCAAGCCCGGCATGACTGTCATGGAAGGAGCGCGTGACAATGGCGTTCCGGGGATTGATGCGGATTGCGGTGGGGCCTGTGCCTGTTCGACCTGCCATGTCTATGTTGCAGCGGAATGGGTAGACCGCCTGCCGGCCAAGGATCCGATGGAAGAGGATATGCTTGACTTTGCCTGGCAGCCTGATCCGGTGCGTTCGCGCCTGACCTGCCAGATCAAGGTGACGCCTGAACTGGACGGGCTGGTGGTGAACCTGCCCGAACGCCAGATCTGAGATTGATCCTTGGCCTACGCGTTTTCGGTACTCGCCGGCGCGTTGGCTTGGGTCATGTAGCGCATGAATTCGGAAAAGATGTGCCCTGACAGTTCGCGGAAAGGGCGAGGGTCACATTTTAGCCATGGATCAATGCTGCGGGTCGCAAAGACCATGTTTGTGCCTTTGACGAGGTAGTGCATCATCATCACTGCGGTTTCGATATCCAGATCCGCAGACAGGATGCCGAGCTGCTGTGCCTCGCGCAGTTTGCGTAGGCAGAGATCGCGCATCGACAAGGTGTAACGTTGAAGCGTGCCGTCGGGTTTGATCGGACTGCTGAGCCCCCTGGCCATGACCTCGAAAAACACCGGGTTTTCGTCGGCCCAGTCAAGATAGCTCTGCAGAAAGCAGTTCAGCTGTTCGATTGGGTCGGTGATATTGGCGTCTGCCAGGTCGCGATTCTGCCGGTCATTAAGCAGTGTCACGGCGTGGTAGACGAGACCTTCGTGCAGGTCCTGAACTGAGGGAAAGACCTCAAGGATCTCCCCCTCATCCATATCAATGTGTCGGGCCAGCTCGCCTGCATCGGCAGGCATGCGGCCGGTTTCTTCAAGAAATGACTGTGCTGCAAAAATCAGTTTTTGATAGAGGTTGCCTGGGCGTTCCATCGTTTACTCCTGACGCCACGCATCTGGAAACTTAACAGACTTCCGCTATTGCGGAAGCCTGTATTCTGATTTTGCAGGAGACTATTTTCTCAGCCTTCGGCGCGGGCCTGGCGCTTGCGCTCGTGAGGATCAAGGTAGCGTTTGCGCAAACGGATGCTTTTCGGCGTGACCTCAACCAGTTCGTCGTCGTCGATATAGGCGATGGCCTCTTCGAGCGACATCCGCACGGGGGGCGTCAGCCGCACCGCCTCATCCGAGCCGGCGGCGCGGATGTTCGTGAGCTTCTTGCCCTTGAGCGGGTTCACCTCAAGGTCGTTGTCGCGCGAATGCTCGCCGATGACCATGCCCTGATAGACCTGTTCTTGTGCGCCGATGAAGAGCTTGCCGCGTTCTTCGAGGTTCCACAGCGCGTAGGCGACCGAGACCCCGTCCTCCATCGAGACGAGCACGCCCTGACGGCGGCCCTGGATCGGGCCTTTCCATGGCGCCCAGCCGTGGAAGATGCGGTTCAGTACGCCATTGCCGCGCGTGTCGGTCATGAACTCGCCATGATAGCCGATAAGCCCGCGCGACGGCACATGTGCGACGATGCGGGTCTTACCATGGCCTGCCGGGCGCATGTCGACCATGTCGCCCTTGCGGTCGCCGGTAAGTTTTTCGATCACGACGCCGGTGTAGTCGTCATCAACATCAATGATGACTTCCTCGATCGGTTCAAGCCGCTGGCCGTCTTCTTCCTGGAAAATGACGCGGGGGCGCGAGATCGAAAGCTCGAACCCTTCGCGGCGCATGTTTTCGATCAGAACGCCCATCTGCAATTCGCCGCGGCCCGAGACGATGAAAGCCTCGCCGCCCGGGGTATCTTCGACACGGATTGCGACGTTTGATTCGGCCTCTTTCATCAGCCGTTCGCGGATGACGCGCGACTGGACCTTGTTGCCATCGCGGCCAGCCAGCGGGCTGTCGTTGATGCCGAAGGTGACGCTGATCGTCGGCGGGTCGATCGGCTGGGCGGGCAGGGGGGCATCGACCTCGGGTGCGCAAAGCGTGTCTGCCACGGTTGCCTTGGACATGCCGGCGATGGTTACGATATCGCCCGCGACCGCCTCATCAATCGGTTGCTGGGTCAGGCCACGGAAGGCCAGAACCTTTGAAATGCGGAACTGTTCGATGCGCTGGCCGTCGCGCGACAGCGCCTTGACAGTGTCGCCTGCACGTGCACGGCCGGCCTCGACCCGACCGGTCAGGATGCGGCCGATGAACGGGTCGGCGCCAAGCGTCGTCGCCAGCATCTGGAACGGCTCGTCCGTGCGCGAGATCTGCTTGGGCGGCTGGACATGACGCAGGATGAGATCGAACAGCGCCGACATGTCCTTGCGCGGCCCGTCGAGGGCTTCATCCGCCCAACCGCCGATGCCCGAGGCATAAAGATGCGGAAAGTCGAGTTGTTCGTCGCTTGCGCCGAGGTTGGCGAAGAGGTCAAAAACCTCATCCAGCGCCTTGTCAGGATCGGCGGCCGGTTTGTCGACCTTGTTCAGCACGACGATCGGCCGCAACCCCAGCGCCAGCGCCTTGGAGGTCACGAATTTCGTCTGCGGCATCGGGCCTTCGGCAGCGTCGACCAGCAGACAGACGCCGTCAACCATGCCGAGGATGCGTTCGACCTCGCCGCCGAAATCGGCGTGACCGGGGGTGTCGACGATATTGATGCGCGTGCCCTTCCACTCGACCGAAGTGGCCTTGGCAAGGATGGTGATGCCACGCTCGCGCTCGATGTCGTTGCTGTCCATCGCGCGTTCGGCCACGGCCTGATTTTCGCGGAAGCTGCCCGACTGCTTCAGGAGCTGGTCGACCAGCGTGGTCTTGCCGTGGTCAACGTGGGCGATGATCGCGATATTGCGGATGTCCATTGGGGGCCTTTGTCAGAATTTGCGCCCCCGGTAGCGCAGAGTGCCGCAAAACACCAGCGCCAATCGACGTCAGCGCAGTCCCAGAAGCCCGAGAATGAACAGCACCACGACGACAAGGCCGACAAGATAGATGATCGAGTTCATGGCGGTTTCCCCTCCCTTGGGTGACCGTTAGATGCCCCATCCCGTTGATGGACGGTGTCTTTGACAAAACCCGCCGCAAGTAAAAAAGGTTCCGGCCGTCGCCGCCTAGACCTCTTGTTTTGCGAGGGATTCGATCAGCGGCCGGATGCCTGAGATATCGTACCCCGCCTTGGCCGCCGTGGTCAGCAGATCCTCGACTGGTTCCTGGCCTGCGCGCGACAGGGCCCACAGGACGGTCGAGCGGTTGCCCGAGCGACAATAGGCAAGTTTCGGTCCGGGGGTGGCCAGCGCCTCGGCCTGTGCCGCGATCATTTCGGGTGTGATCTGGCCGGGAACGAAGGGGTTATAATGATAGGCAAGCCCTGCGGCCTCGGCTGCGGCACGCATCGCCTCGTGATCCTCGTCCGGTCCGACTTCCTGATCGGGGCGGTTGTTGATGAGCACACGGAACCCGGCCTCGGCCAGAGCGGGCAGATCCTCGGGTTGGATCTGGGCCGAGACGGCAAGATCGGGGGTCAGTTGACGCAGGTCCATGCGGGGCTCCCTGATTTCGATTGGGCGGCTATGGTTGCGCCGCGAGGCGCCATGAAGGACGGATCGTCCTGTTTCGCCCGACTGTCAAGCGTCGCATGAACCAGGATGTCAGGCGATGGCGGCCGCCTCTTCGACAAGCAGGGGCAGGGTCGCGAAATCGTCGAAGGCAGCCTGATGGGTCATCTGCTCGACCGGGGTCTTGCGGTAACCGCGCGTGAACAAAAGGAACGGAACGCCGGTATTGCGGGCGCATTCCTCGTCGAATTCACTGTCGCCGACATAGACGCCGCGTGGCTGTTCGGAATCGGCACCAAGCGCCGCGAATGCCGCGCGCAGCGGTGCGGGGTCGGGCTTGCGCTGGGGCAGCGAGTCGCCGCCAATCACCACGCGGAAAAGCTGGGCGATGCCAAAGTGGTCAAGCACCTTTTGTGTGGGGCCAAGCGGTTTGTTGGTGCAGATCCCCAAAGGATAGCCGCGATCAGCCAGCACTCCCAGCGCCTCGGTCACATGGGGATAAAGCCGGGTCAGGTTGGTTGCGCCGTGATAACGGGTCATGAATGAGGCGACGAGGTCGCGATGCGCCTCGCGCGGCAAGCCCGTCGCGCCCGAGATCTTTTGCCAGAGCAGATCGACGCCGCCGCCGACAAAGCCGCGCACCTGATCCAGTGTCAGCGGCCGGATGTCATGCAGGCGCAGGACCGCGTTCACACAGGCATGAATGTCGGGAACACTGTCGATCAGCGTGCCGTCGAGGTCAAAGATAACCGGGCGGGGGGCAAGACAAACGTTCATTCACACCTTCCATTTGATCGAGCAGCCCATCGAGGCGACCTGCTCGCGCGGGCCCTGACCGGTTTCTGCAATCTGCACCATGGCCTCAAAAAGTTCGCGCCTTACGTCGGGGGGCGCAGGATTGCGGCCCGAGGCATCGAGCCGGCCGCGATATTGCAGCTCTCCGGCCGCATTGTAGCCGAAGAAATCAGGGGTGCATTCAGCGCCATAAGCGCGCGCAACCTCCTGACTTTCGTCATAGAGGTAGGGGAAGGTAAAGCCGTGCTCCTTGGCCATCGCCTTCATCTTCCCGGGCGAGTCCTCGGGATACTGGCTGACATCATTCGCCGAGATCGCAACGACTCCGACGCCCAGTTTTTGCAGATCTGCTGCATCGCGCCGGATGCGGTCGATGACGGCCTGCACATAGGGGCAGTGATTGCAGATGAACATCACCAGCGTCCCGCGCGGCCCCGCGATATCGGCCCATGAGACCATGCGCCCATCGGGATCGGGCAGGGTGAAGGCGGGCGCCTTGGCACCAAATTCACAGACAGGAGGACTGACCGCCATGAGATCTCCTTTCTTGTGGGTGATGACGGGGCTGTCGCCCATGCGGATTCGCGGGTCAGACTATGCCGCGCCATCAGGGAAAGAAAGGGCGCTGCCCGGCTTGTCCCCGGTTCGTCCTATTGCCGCAGCTTCGTACGGGCGGTGTATTGGGGATGAAGGGGCAGCAACAGCACTGACAACCGCCACAGGTCGGTCCCTGCGATCGACCATAATGCGGGCCATTGCCGGGGCTGTTGCAAACAGTGGCCGGTTGCAGCCGATACCGCCAAGGGATACGGGATCAGCACGACGGAGGAGCACATGGCTTTGTCCTCTCTGTCCGTCCGGTATCCAGTTTTGCGGGCCGTCTCCACCTGTCACCCGGGCACAGGCGGGGGCCTTTTCTCGCGTCCGCAAGCAACTGCCGGCTGTCTTCTGAAGACGTGCAGAGATCGAAGGATTGCTGCGTGTCTGCCATAGCGCCCTTGCTCATTTCGAGGTCGCGGCATCCATCTTTCTCATTTTCAGCCCGGCTTTTCGCCATACGTGGGCTGTTCGCATGTTTTGCCAAGATGTGATCCTTGCCACGCTCTCGGGTCAGAGCCGTCTCCAGCCGCCGCCTCAGGGTGGTGGATGATATCTGATAACCTGCGGCAATTTCGTCCAACGTCTGCCGCTTTTCCTTGATGGCGCGCCGTGCCTCGTTGATTTCCGCCTCGGTCAGCACGATGCGCGGACGGCCAAGCCGGCTGCCGCGCTGGCGGGCGGCCACCAGGCCCGCGCGGGTGCGCTCGCTGATCAGATTGCGCTCGAACTCGGCAAAGGCGGCCATGATGTGAAAGATCAGCCGCCCGCCCGAGGTGCGGGTGTCGATGGATTCGTTGAGCGACCGGAACTCGCACCCTTTTCTGCCCAGCTCTTCGACGAATTTCACCAGATCGGTCAGCGACCGGCCAAGGCGGTCGAGCCGCCAGACCACCAGCGTATCGCCGGGTTTCAGCGCTCTCAGCACGTTTTCCAGCCCCGGGCGATCCATGTGTGAACCGGTGGCGCCGTGGTCCTGGAAGATATTTTTGCAACCCGCTTCTTTCAGCGCGGCAAGCTGCAAATCCAGGCGCTGGTCGTCGGTCGAAACACGGGCATAACCAATGATCATTGAGAAATATCTCCATACTGCACGGCATATCTTCAAAGCATGCAAGGGCAAGGAAATCGTTAATACTAAGTATTTTAAGAATGTAAATTGAGGGGGCAGCTTGACATAAACGGTGGTTTTTGGCGGCCTTGTCGCGCGCGCCAAAATTTCGGTTTTCACAAGCGATTCCTTTCGCTGACACCTGATTTTTCCCAATTGTCAAAAACCACCGTTTATGAATGCTCCGGGTGTTGAGCCTGCGGACGGATGCCGACCTTACCTTGCAGGCGATCGGTATCTTTTGGGGTTCGCTCTGACGGCGCCACATGGTTTGTTCGAAAATAGCTGGTTTGCCAGTTCATCCGGCTGGCGGCTGCAGTGCGCTTGTCAAGATCGTAACGAGTTTCTCGGCACGGCGGTGCCGATGGTTATGAGGTAAAGTAATGACTTATGTTACCCATTTTAATCTTAAAGAGAATCAGGACTTCTTGCGGGAAGGCAAGGATGGATGGGAAATAAACAAGGACAGTAACAGTTTTAACTTTAATAGTAGATATTTCGGTAACGGTTCCAATTATATCAATGGCATATCTGCGGAGAATAAGCCGGGCGGGGATCCGCTGATTGCTGAAAAGGGCGAAAATGTAACGCTTGTAAGTAAGCCGGTCGGTGAAATCTCTGGCGGGGGAGAGCAAAAGATTACGGCAGAATATGTCGGATCTTTGGCGATCGGCGTAAGCGATAACTCAGGTGGCGTCACCGCCATCACTGCGACTGGGACCGGTGGTGGCTCTTCAGGGGTGAAGATATCTCTGGTAATCCCTCCCATCAGGGGGCATGTGCTCAGGGGCGCCGATGGGAAGGTATATCTCGTAACTGATGTAAGTCTCTACCGGTATGACATGAAGGCGTCGGGTAGCTGCGAAGTCGGGGGAGTGAAGTTTTCCGTCAATAATACGCCTGCCTCTGAAATTCCTTATGCTCTTGCCATGAAAATCAGGGAGCATGGCAAGAACGTCTATGACGATGCTTATGCCAAGGCTTATAAGGAAGCGCCCTCTTATTATACCGAAGCGGAAAAGATTGCTTATGCAAAAAGCAAAGCTGAGGAAGCTTCTAAGGTGTTCAGACAGGCTGCCAATGACCTTGCTACGACAAGTGGACGGGGGTTTGTGGAGGATGCGCTATCCGGAAAATGGCTTAAATTTTCTTCGGGCTATGGCGATCTTAAAGAGGATCTGGTCATCTGTTTTGTCCGCGGCACCTTGCTCATGACGGATCGTGGTGAGGTTGCGGTTGAGGATCTTTGTGTCGGGGATCTTGTGCTGACGCGGGACCACGGGCTTCAGCCTGTGCGCTGGATCGGCTCGCGCCAGCTCTGGGCGCATGAGCTTGAGACGATGCCGAACCTGCGTCCGGTCCGCATCAGGGCCGGCGCGATGGGGCCGGGGGTGCCTGCCAGCGATCTGATGGTTTCGCCGCAGCATCGGGTGCTGGTGCGCTCGAAGATCGCGCAGAAGATGTTCGGCGCGATGGAGGTTCTGGTCGCGGCCAAGCAGCTTGTGCTGCTGGACGGGATCGACATCGCCGACGACGTGCAGGAGGTCGAGTATTTCCACATCCTCTTCGACCGGCACGAGGTGGTGATCTCGAACGGGGCCGAGACCGAGTCGCTTTATACCGGCCCGCAGGCGCTGAAATCCGTCGGCGACGAGGCGGTGCAGGAGATCTGCGCGCTTTTCCCCGAGCTTGCGGATCCGTCCCATGTGCCGCAGCCGGCGCGGTTTCTGCCCTCGGGCCGTCAGGCGCGCAAGATGGGGGTGCGGCATCTGCAGAACAGCCGCCCGCTTGTCGAGCATGATCCCGTCGGGCGCGCCCTTCACTAAGGGCCGGGGGATGCCGACGGGGATCACGCCCGTGGGCCGTGTCCCGGCACATGCGGCAGGCTGACCGATCTGCGCGCCGGGGCCCTGTCTGCCCGGCCGCAGGCCCGATGCGGCCTTGTGCCGGATGATTGGCATGCGTGGTGCACGGTCTTCACATCCGGCCCGGGGTCGCATGATGCGCCGTAAAGGTCTCTCCCGTGTCGGATGAACCGTCGCACGTACCCGCAATCCGACTGGCAGGCGGGCGCCGGCATCTGCTTGGCCCGAATGCGCAATGGGGTGCTTTGGTGGGGAGGTATCTGATGAATTCCGACAGTCATCGGTCCTGGTACGAGGCCGGGTTCGCAGACGGGCAGCAGGCGGTCCTGAAGGTTGTCTCGGAGCTTCTCTCGACAACGGCAGAGATGGTGCCCGAGGGCGAAACCCGCCGCATCGTTTCCAGCCTGGGTGCGATGATTGCCCTGATGGCGCCGCAGACGGCTGAGGCCCGCGATCCGACCGGCCGGAATACCGGTTTGTGATGACCGTCCCGCCCCGTGTCGGGCGGGGCGGAAGTAACGGCGGGCCCGGGAGTTCCGCGCCCTGTCTTGTGTAATGGTAGCAGAAGGTAACCAGAGATGAACAAATTCCTGCCGGTCCTGGCGCTGGGGCTGCTTGCGGCCTGTTCGATCGACCCCAAGGATTATGAAACGGCGCCGGTGACGGTCCAGACGGCCTCGGGCCCGGTCACCTGCCAGCTTTACACCAGATCGCTCGTCACCTGGGACCGCTCGATTGATCGCCCGGCGAATATGACGGTGGCTGCCGCGGATCAGATCTGCCTCAGTGAAGGGCAGCGTCAGAAGGCCGCGGGCACCAGTCCCGCCGGCGCCTCTGAACCCGATTTGTCCTTGTGAAGCCGCGCTTCGTAAGCCCCGGCCGCGGCCGGGGGTCGATCAGGATCGGAGATCAGAAGATGTTGGATGATACGCGCTCTCCTTTTACGCAGAACCTGATCTGGACCGGAGAGCTTCAGATGATCAGCGCCTCGGGCGAGCTCTTCAACCATGTTGATGCGGGGCTGCCGATGTGGGCGGGCAGTGGTGACCGGAGTGTCCGGATCAGCACCTCATTTGTCGCGCCTTTCGGTGCGGTTCCATGCGTGAACCTGGGGCTGAGCGGGCTTGATGCGGCGCATGACCAGAACCTGCGCTTCCGGCTCGAGGCGGTGGAGGTGACACGCTCTGGTTTTGTGGTCGAGTTTGTGACCTGGGGCGACACGCATATCGCGCGGGCCTCGGTGACCTGGCAGGCAATCGGCCCCTCAACAGGCAGCCACGATGCCGTCCAGAGTAACTGAGCCTCCCTTCGACACAGAAGGTCCCCAAAAGGGGGGAACCTAACTACAGGAAAACTCGGGGGTAAGGGTGTATCCGGCCCCGTTCGTGCCGATCAATTTGGGGCGGCGGGGATACCATAGCCGTTTTGTGGAAACGAAAGACAGCCCCGTTCCGATCACACAGCGATCTGGGAACGGGGTTCAGTTGTTTCGGGCAACGCCGAGGGTCAGCGTGCCCCCCGGTGCTGGTGCTGAAAGCGTGGCGGCCGTATGGTGGTCATATCCCGTCGATGAGGTGCTGGATGATGCCGGTCAGCAGTGCAGTCTGCCTGCCGATCATATCTGCATAGATAAACTCGTTGCGGGCATGGGCACCGTCGCCGACCGCGCCGAGACCGCAGAGAACCGGACGGCCCAGTCCAGCGACAAAGTTTGCGTCGCTCGCACCGCCCACAGCGACATTTTGCAAAGCAAAGCCCAGTTCGCTTGCAACCTGCCGCGCATGTTCGAGCAAGGGCAGCGAAGCTTTGGTCAGCTCCATTGGCGGGCGGTTCCAGTTATGCCTGACCTCGATCTTGACCCGGGGGTCCGAGACCGTGACTGCGTCGAAGGCGGTATCGATGCGGGCCTGCTCGTCCAAAGACCTCACCCGGATGTCAAACTGAACCGCACAGCGGCCAGCGACGACATTGCTGCCGGTACCGCCTTCGATCAGTCCGGCGTTGATCGTTGTGCCCTTTGCGGGATCGGCAGCGGCGATGATGGCGGTGATGAATTCGGCCATGGCGTGGATCGCGCTGGCCCCGGCTGCCGGGTTCAGACCGGCATGCGATTCAACCCCGGTTGCGATGACCTTGAACAGGCCAACGCCCTTGCGTTCGGTCTTGACCGCACCGTGGTGGCTGGGTTCCAGTACCAGCGTTGCATCAAGTGGTGCCGTAACGTTTTCAATCACCTTGCGTGATGCGAGCGAGCCTATCTCTTCGTCGCCGTTGAAAAGGAAGGTGACGGTCGGGACCTGCAGACCGTTTTCGCGCGCCAGCCGCAGCGCCCAGATACCCTGCACGACCCCGGTTTTCATGTCGAGAATCCCGGGGCCGCTAAGGCGCAGCCGCCCGGTGTCGTCCTGCGATGACCGCTCACCCCAGGCGGCAAGCGTGCCCCGGGGCCAGACCGTGTCGTAATGCCCGATGATGGCGATATGACCGGTTCCGCTGCCCGGATAGGTCAGGGTGACGATATCGCCCTGTTCTCCTCCGGGATAACGCTGCATCTCGGCGGGTTTGCCAAGGCGTCGCTCTGTCAGATCAATCAGCAGCGACAGGCAGGCATCCAGTCCTTGACGGTCGTAGCTGTGGCTTTCGCATTCGACCAGCTCGATGATATCGGCTGTGATCTGTTGGACGGTTTCCGCTGACGGAAAGGGTGTTGAAACGTTCATTGCGCGCTCTCAGGATCAATAGCCGGGGCCAAAGGGGAAGCCGGTGAAATACCAGGCCATGAAAAAGGCCATCCAGACGATCCAGACCACGATGGCGATCGGGATGGTGAACGAGGCAAGTGTCCCGATCCCCGCGCTTTTGCGGTATTGCTGCATAAAGCCAAGCGCCATGACGAAATACGGGCTCATCGGGGTGACGCTGTTGGTGACGGAATCCGCGATCCGGTAAACGGCCTGCGTCGTCTCAGGCGGGATGTTCAGCAGCATCAGCATCGGCACGAAGACCGGAGCGGCCAGCGCCCAAAGCGCAGATCCGCTGGTGATGACAAAGTTCATGAAGGTAATCAGGATCGCAATCCCAAGCAGGATTGCCCAGCCCGGCACGTTCATCTTTGCCAGCCATTCGGCGCTGGTGATCGCCATGACCTCGCCGATCTTGGTCCATTTGAAATAGGCAAGGAACTGCGCGATTGCAAAGAACAGCACAAGGATCGGGGCGAGTGAACGTACGCCATCAATCATTGCGTCGATGATGTCGTGGCTTTTGGCAAAGCTGCCGCTGACAAAGCCGTAGACCAGGCCAATAGTGGTAAAGAACAGGCAAAGAATGAACGCCATGCCGCTGAACACGACCGAGTTCACGATGCCTCCGCCTTCACCACGCAGGGGCGAGTTGGCAGGCACCAAGGCAAGAACGATCACCGCCGCGAACACCAGCGCGGCAAGGCCGGTCAGGCGCATTGCGCGGCGGGTAGCGGGCGTAGTCTCAAGCGTGGCAAGCTTGGCGGGGTTGGTCAGGTCAACATCGTCATCCACTTGCAGATCAGGACGGCGGACCAGCACTTTTTCAGTCACTACCGTGATTGCCAGCGCGATCAGGAACGAAGAGGCGAGGCCGAAGTAATAGTTAGCAACCGGAGTCACGACATAGGCCGGGTCGATGGTATGGGCAGCCGCCGTGGTCAGTCCTGACAGCAGCACATCCGTCGTGGTCAGCGAGGGCGAGGCGTCATAGCCTGCGGCAATCGACACATAGGCAACCACGATCCCGATCAGTGGGCTGCGCCCTGCTGCCAGAAAGACCATCGCGCCCAGCGGGATCAGCGTCACATAAGCGGCGTCGCCCGCGACGTGACCGACCATGCCCGCCATCGACAGTGCAAATGTCAGGTATTTGGCCGGAACACGGGTCACCATCCCCCGCAGCAGCGCGTCGATCAGGCCAGATTTCTGTGCCACAGCAATACCGAGCAGCACGGTGATGATCGTGGCCATGGGCGGAAAAGTGGCAAAGTTCTTGACTGCCGTGCCCAACACCATCTGCAGCCCCTCGGCGGTGAACATGCTCAGCACGGTCACTTCTTCGCCGGTTGCGGGGTTGGTGGTGCTGGCACCGGCCAGAAGGGCGCTGATCCCCGCCAGAAGGATCGAGAGGATCCAGAACAGCCAGAACGGATTTGGCAGCAGGTTGCCGACTTTTTCGACGATGGCAAAAAAGCGGAATGCGCGCTGCAGCCCTTTTGATGCGGACGGTTCCGCAAACGTTTCATTGGTCATGGTAACCTACCCAAATGCGACCGGCGTTATGGCACAGGGGGAAACGCTGCCGCGCGGTCCCATGCCGGGAGGAGTGATTGTGTAATGGGTGTTGGTATTTAGTCCCCAGCCGTGCAACAAGCAGCATTAAGTTCACGGATCATTGCTTTAAACGCAAAGCGGAATGCAGCATATCGCCCTTCGTTATTTTCAGGAGGTGGCCGAGACCGGCTCGATCACCAAAGCGGCCACACGGCTGAACGTCTCAGCATCGGCTGTCAGCCGCCAGATCATCAAGCTGGAGGAAAACCTCAGCGCCACGCTGTTTGAGCGTCATCCACGCGGTATGGTGCTGAGCCAGGCGGGCCAGCAACTGGCACGCCATGTCAGCCGCATCGCTCTGGAAACCGAAATGGCGCTGACCGAGATCCGGAATTTTCAGGCCGCGGATCATGGGCATATCAGGCTGGCAAGCTACGAAGGTTACGCGATCGAAACGCTATCCCAGGCGGTGGCGCGTTTCCGCGAAAAGCATCCCAAAGTCACGGTTCATGCCTGGGTCGGGAATTCCGAGGATATCTGTGCCCGGGTGCTGGCAGGCAAGGCCGATATCGGGATCACTTATAGCCACAGCTCGCCTCCGGGGTTGACAATCCAGCTTGTCGAGGTGCGGCCGATCTATGCGCTGATCCCGCGCGACAACCCGCTGGCACGCCGGGCATCGGTGTCGCTGGAAGATCTGCGTGGACAGGACTTTGCCTTTCCCGACAACAGCCGCAGTCAGCGCAAGCTGATCGAGACCGCTCTGGCGGCGCGGGGGTTCAATCTGAACCGCGTCTTTTCGACCAATTCGATGGCCATGCTGAAAACCGTTTCCTGCATGACTGGCTGCGTCATGTTTTCGACCTCGGTTCGTGGGCAGATGCATGGCATCACCCAGACCCATGCCGAGGTCGCGGTCGAGGATGAGGTATTTTCGGGCAGCGTGCTGCAGGTCGTGACCATGGCGGGACGCCAGTTGCCGCAGCCGGTGCGCAACTTTCTTGCCAGCGCTTTCGGGATCACCGAGCCGCTGGCCTGAGTGGATGCGTGCAGGGCGGAAAGGGCAGGGGGCATGGCCTATTCAAGATGGGCTGCCGACCGGGCTAACCTGGGCTTTTCTCGTCTAGCTGATGCACCATGATCAGTTCGTCCACCTTATGTCCGTCCTCAATCGTTGCTGCAGGTATTCTGCCGACCGTTTCAAAGCCGTGCCGTTCGTAAAAGCGAATGGCCCTGGCGTTGCTATGGTTGACGTTTAGTTCAAGCTGGCGCACCCCGATCTGTCTGGCAAAATCTGTGACCACCTGCAGCAAATGCCTCGCGAGGCCAGAGCCGCGTTCGCTTTCCCGCATGTAAACCATGATGATAGTTGCGCGGTGAGAGCGCTTTTCCCCAAGCTGGGGCAATAGCCCCATAATTCCCACCGGCTCTTGCCCTTTCAGCGTGACAAAGACATGGCACTTCATCCGGCTCTGCCATTCCTCGTCGGACAAAGACGACCAGTCTGCGAATGTGTTGGCGAAGGCCGAGGGGGCCATCTTTAGCGACTCGAGCCTGATCTTTTTAAAGATCGGCAGATCTTCGGCTTTCAGCTCTACGACCCGCACATCGTCCATGGGTTTTCTCCTGTCTCGCGCCTGACAACCTCGACAATGACGCCCAACATCGCAAGGAGGTAATGACGGTCTGTGACCTTGTACGCGCGGCTCAATGACCTGCGAGGCACAGCCGTCACGTTGTTGGCCAAGGCTGGCGCGAGGTGCCTCAGATCGCGTCGATCACCGGGCACACGCTGCAATCGGCTACCCGTATTCTTGAGAAGTACATGGTGATGACGCCTGCGCTTTCGAGGGCCGCGATTCAGGCTTTCGAGATCAGCCCGGCCACCGCCTTTGCAAACCGGCCCCGGGAAAAGGGCAGAGCAGTGAAAAGACGCAATAATGTCTGGATATTAAATGGCGGACCCGGAGCGATTCGAACGCCCGACCCCCAGATTCGTAGTCTGGTGCTCTATCCAGCTGAGCTACGGGTCCGCTGTGAGGCGGTGATTTAGAGACAGTGCCGGGGGGGTGCAAGGGCAAAAATGACCGTTTGAAGAAATTTTCGTCTCGACTCTGTTTAACCTTAGGTTGTGGCTGCCTCTTCCTGTGGGGAAATGCCTGCAAGTTCGCGCGGCAGGTGCAGGATGAACTGGGTCCCGTCCTCATCGCTGCGCAAAAGTTCCAGCCGGCCGCCGTGGTTGCGCACCAGATCTGCCGCGATGGCGAGGCCAAGCCCGGTGCCGCCTTTGCGCGAGCCCCCAGAGAACGGTTGGAACAGGAAATCCCGCGCTTTTTTCGGCAGTCCGGGGCCGGTATCGCCGATTCGTATCCACCATTCCGATTCGTCCTCGCCCGCGCCAATCTCGATTGTGCCGGGCTGGCGCGTCGCTTCGATCGCCTGACGGGCGTTGCGTACGAGGTTCGACAGCACCCGGAAAAGCTGATCGCGGTCGGCACGGACCGTCAGACTGGGGGGGATATCGGTCAGAAATTCTATCGGCTCGGCGCCGTCCTGACGGTCCGAGGACATGGATTCGCCCTCGGTCACCTCGGTCGCCAGCGCAAGCAGGTTGAAACGCGACAGGGAAGGGGCCGGCTCTTCGGCCTTGCCAAAGGCCAGCGTAGTTTCGCACAGGTTCACCGCCCGGCTGATCGAGTTCACCAGTTTGGGCGCCGCGCGCCGAACCGCAGGGTCGGCGCTGGTCTCTAGCCGGTCGGCAAAGATCTGCGCTGTCGTCAGGATGTTGCGCAGATCGTGGCTGATCCGCGCCACTGCCTGACCCAGCTGTGCCAGCCGGTCCTTTTGCTTCAGCGAGGAGGTCACCGTGCGCTGCATGGCTGCAAGCGCCGTCTCGGCCTCGTTCAGTTCGGCCAGGCGAGCGTTCGGCGTGATGATGGCGCGGGCATCCTCAGGTGAGGCAGCATAGGCGGTCATGTGGCTGATGACGCGCCGGATCGGAACCAGCAGCAGTCTTTGCGCAGCGAGGTTCAGAAAGACCGCGGTAAGGATCGAGAAAGCGGCTGAGATCACGAGCATCCGCAGCCCGTAGTCAATCATCCCGGTGCGCAGCCTTTGGGTGTCGGTTGTGATTTCGATAAGCTGTCCGGCTTGGTTCACCGGCGCGCCGATCACCCGGATCACCTGATTGCGCGGATCAGCGATCTGGGCAATCGCATCGCGGACCGAGGT
Organism: Paracoccus kondratievae; assembly: GCF_009301415.1. Taxonomy (GTDB): domain Bacteria; phylum Pseudomonadota; class Alphaproteobacteria; order Rhodobacterales; family Rhodobacteraceae; genus Paracoccus; species Paracoccus kondratievae. Next base: position 956,005 of record NZ_CP045072.1, read on the forward strand.
CCACAGAGGCTGATCCCGCAGGTCATAGGTGGCCGAGATGGGGCCGGGAATCGGCGAAGACAGCACAAGCTGACGCACATCGTTCCGCCTGAGGACGACGTTAAAGACCCCCGCATTCTCAAGCAGCTCTGATTCCAGATCTGTGGCCAGCGACTCATCCGTCGCAAGCAGCGCAAGACTTGCGATCTGCGCGCGTTCCAGCCGCGATTCCAGAAAATCCAGCCGGTAATTGGCAATTGAGGGGAGCAGGATCAGCAACTCGGCCAAAAGCACGAAAATGCCCGTGATCAGCGCGAACCGGCCTGATAAGGTATTCAGGGACATGATGAGCTTTGTTATTCCCCTCGTCTCGCCGCTGCTTCACATAGTGATTGGCTTTGTGCAGTTCAAACCTGCGTGACACGGTCCCGGTTCCCCGCTGTTCGTGTCTATACCGGAAACCTTGCGATATCGTTGCTTCGACGGTTGACTTGGACGGCGGGGGCGACTATCCAGCGGGCCTCGAATGACCGGCGCGTCTTGCGTGGGCCGATAGCCCATACCCTGGCCCGCCATGACCCGGAGTTGAAAGATGTCGAAACGCACCTACCAGCCGTCGAACCTGGTTCGCGCCCGCCGCCACGGTTTTCGCGCGCGCATGGCGACCAAAGGCGGCCGCCGCGTGATCAACGCCCGCCGCGCCAAGGGCCGCAAAGTTCTCAGCGCCTGAGTTCCTGCGTTGCAGGGCGTGGGCTATCCGTGACGGACAGTGCCACAGAAGCTGCCGCCGCTGACCGGACCGTTGCTGATGCGACACCGGACAGGGCGGCTTCCGTCATTTCAGGCCTCAGGCTTGAAACCCTGCGCAAGCGGGCCGATTTTCTGCGCGTTGCCTCTGGCCGGCGGCAGGGGGTGTCAGGCTTTCTGCTGCAAGCACGCCCCCGCGACGGGGAAGAGGCGGGGCAGCTGATCCGGGTCGGCTTCACCTGCTCGAAAAAGCTCGGCAATGCGGTGATGCGCAACCGCGCGAAGCGTCGGCTGCGCGCCCTGGCACGAGAGATCCTGCCCACAGCCGCCAGGCCCGGCTGGGACTATGTGCTGGTCGGGCGTCCTAAAGCGACTGTCGAGCGCGGCTTTGCCGATCTGCGTCAGGATCTGCTTCATGCGCTCGATCGCATTCACGGCAAACGCGGATGAGCCCTCTTGCCCATGTTCTGGCTTTGCCGGTGCGGGCATATCGCCTTGTTGCCAGCCCGTGGGTCGGCCACGGATGCCGCTTTCAACCGACCTGCTCGGCCTATGCGCTTGAGGCGCTTGAGCGGCACGGTGCCTTTCGCGGCGGATGGCTGGCGGCGCGGCGCATCTGTCGCTGTCACCCTTGGGGCGGGCATGGCTATGACCCGGTTCCGGGGAATGAGGCCGATCCGTCGCGGGACTGACGTTGCGGCACAGACATGTTAATCAGGGCGCAGAGGCGCGACGGGGATCTACAGATGCGTGACGAGATCAACGAATCCGAGGATTTCGAGGCGGGTGAGGAGATCCACCCGCTGTTTTACGGCGCGCCCACCTCGACCGGGTTTCGCAAGCTACGCAAACGTCTGGTGCGCGAGACACGCGCCGCGATCGAGACCTACGACATGATCCGTCCGGGCGACCGCTGGCTGGTCTGCCTTTCGGGCGGCAAGGACAGCTATACACTGCTCGCCGTTTTGCACGAGCTGAAATGGCGCGGGCTTTTGCCGGTGGATCTGCTGGCCTGCAATCTGGATCAGGGACAACCGGGGTTTCCGGCAACAGTCCTGCCCGAATTTCTGACCGAGCGCGGCGTTGCGCATCGGATCGAATATCAGGACACCTATTCCATCGTTAAGGAAAAGGTCCCCGAAGGACGCACCTATTGCAGCCTGTGCTCGCGCCTGCGTCGGGGAAACCTGTATCGAATCGCTCGTGAAGAGGGCTGTCAGGCCGTGGTTCTGGGTCATCATCGCGATGACATTCTGGAAACCTTCTTTATGAATTTGTTCCACGGTGGTCGGCTTGCATCGATGCCACCGAAGCTGTTGAACGAAGAGGGCGATCTTAACGTGCTGCGCCCTCTTGCCTTCGTGGCCGAGGCTGATTGCGCGCGCTTTGCCTCGGCTATGAACTATCCGGTGATTCCCTGTGATCTTTGCGGCAGTCAGGAAGGGCTGCAGCGCATGCAGGTCAAAAAACTGCTGGACGAATGGGAATCGCGCAGCCCCGGCCGCCGTCAGGTCATGTTCCGGGCGCTGATGAATGTGCGTCCCTCGCATCTGCCGGATCCAAAGCTTTTCGATTTCAGTGCTCTGATGCCAGATAGCGCGCATTCTAATGAAAAAGACGTGCCGATTCTGCGCGAACATTAACTGAACGAAAAGCAATCCGAGGCAGGCTGCGAATCTGAAACAGGATTCGGGTCTGGGCATGGGGTACGGAATTGCGGCGGCCACTGAATGGCCGACATGGCCTGTCTGGGGACAGGCGAGCGGGCAGGGCGTGCAGCGCTTTGCGCTGGTGCTGCGGGTAACAAATCCGGAGTATCTGCCGGGCGGCGTTGGCTCCGCGCTGTCCCGGCAGATACGTGACCAACTCAGGTCGCGTCTGGTTGCTGAGCTGGGACTGTCGCTGCATTCCAGCTGTGACGACGGGGACGAAATCTGCGGACTTGTCGCTGATCCCGGGCCGCAGGCGGGGCAGGGGCTTCTTTTGCGGCTCAGGGCGATTTGCAGCGAAAGAATCTACCTGCCGGGGGTGTCTTTATACCCGATGGTGCAGGGGGTGATTGTTGCCGATCCCTTTGGTTGCCATGAAAGCACGGCTCTTTACGCCCATGGCCGGGTCGTTCTGGATGGGTCAAGCCCTCACATACTTTCAAGTCATATCCGTCTCGTCGATATGGAGGGGCAAGAGGGGCGTGCATATCCCGTCCTTGCAGGCGATGATCAGATCAGCCTGCAATTCCAGCCGCAAATCTGCTGCACCACAGGAAGCGTTCTGGCACTGAAGGTCCTGCCCCGTATTCACCTTGTTCGAGAGGTGGGACAAGGCAGTAACCTGACTGGCATATTGCCTCGTCTTGATGACAACCGGCTGCTGCGGATCACGACGGCCCTGCTGCGCGAGGCTTGCGCGAGTCTGAGAGGCTGGGACCGGATGGGCCGCTATGTTCCCTGCCTGTCACTGGCCCTTCCGGATCGCATTCTGGCCAGCCCCTCTGTCGTTGAGGTTATTCTGGCACAGCTTGAGCGGCATGATCTTTCTCCCCACCGGCTTGAGATCGAAGTGATTGAACCGATTGGCAAAGGTGCCACGCAAGCCGTGGTTGCCGCTAATTTGCAAGAATTGCGCAGGGCGGGCTGTCAGCTTGGTTTAGGTGAATTCGGCACCGGCATGACGCGTCCTGATAACCTGCGCCATCATGGTTTTCATCGTGTGCGTGTCGGCAGATCTTTTGTTGCCGGTTGTGATCATCGGGGAGATCAGCAACGGACACTATTGGCGATTACAGCACTTGCTCGTCACCTTGGCTTGCAAGTCATCGCCGATGGGGTCTCTACCCGAGATGAGCGGTCCTTCCTTAGCCAAATTGGCGTTGATGGGGTTCAAGGGCCGGCGGTGTTTCTGCCATTATCTGCGGAAGAAGTTGATGATCTTCTGCTCCACCGGGGCTTCGCTGCTTGCTTCTCACCCAAAGTATGGGGAAGGGCGTGAAACCATCGGTCTTGGCAAAGGCATTTTCAGACAAGGACACATCTCGTGCCGCGATGGACAAGAATAGGGGGGCAGACAGGGGAATCGCTCTACAGGGCGGGCAAATTCCCTTGACCTTTGGCGGTCGCTTCTGTTGAAGCACCCCGAACCCTCAGGCAGGGTGACGACGAAGGGCTGGTCCGGAATGCAAGACAATAACCGCAACCTAATCCTGGCGATGGTGCTTTCTGCTCTCGTCATGCTCGTCTGGTCGATTTTCTTCGCGCCCGAGCCGGTGCCCCCTGCACAGGACACCGCGATTAACGCGCAAGGGACGACTGCGCCGGAAAATGGCGCCCCCGCAACGCCGGGTGCGGCCCCGCAGGGCGCAACGCCAGCCCCTGCGGCTGTGGGTGCTGCGACCAATGACCCTTCGGTCACAGCTGGGCGTGTGACGATCAAATCTCCGGTCCTGTCGGGCACGATTTCGCTGGCTGGCGGTCGCATCGATGATCTGGAACTGACCGGCTATCGCGAGACGCTGGACCCGAATTCGCCTTTCGTGCGCCTGCTTTCGCCGACGACGCGTCCCGCCCAGCAGGCCGAAGGTACTGCTGTCGCGCCGGGTGGTGACAGCCTGCCTGTAGTGCAAAAGCCCTATTATGCCGTCTATGGCTGGGTACCGGGTGCTGGCACCGATCCTGCGCTGGTTCCCGGGCCTGCTACGGTATGGGAGGTCGAATCCGGCTCGACCCTCGCCCCCGGCCAGCCGGTCACGCTGCGCTGGGACAATGGCGCGGGCCAGATTTTCCGCCGCACCTATGAGCTGGACGACAAATTCCTGTTCACAGTCACTCAGGCAGTCGAAAACACCGGGGCTGCGCCGTTCTCGGCTGCGCCCTATGGCATCCTTGCCCGGCAGGGCCAGCCCGACACCCAGAATTTCTTTGTGCTGCACGAAGGCGCTGTCGGAATGACCGACGGCAAGCTGCTGGAAGAGAAGTACAAGGATATCGCCAAGCTTGATCCGCAGCCGGGCGAAGGCCCTGCCCAGCTGATCGAGGTGAAAGAGAACGGCTGGATCGGCTTTACCGATAAATATTGGATGACCACTCTGGCGCCTGCGCCGGGTCAGGGCTTTACCGCAGCGGTGAAATATGTCCCCGGCGCCGATATTTATCAGACCGAGGCGCGGATGCCGATGCAGACCGTCGCCCCGGGTGCCAGCGTGACCACCTCAAGTTATCTTTTTGCTGGCGCGAAGGTGTGGGAAGTCATCAGCGGCTATGAAGCGAACCCCGGCATCGACGGTTTCGTCGATTCCATCGACTGGGGCTGGTTCTATTTCCTGACCAAGCCGATCTTCCGTCTGCTGCATTGGCTGCACGGTATGATCGGCAACATGGGCTGGTCGATCATCGCGCTGACCTTTGTGCTCAAGCTGCTCGTCTTCCCGCTGGCGCGCAAATCCTACATCTCGATGGCGAAGATGAAGGAGCTGCAGCCGCAGATGGAGGCGATCAAAGAGCGCACGGGTGACGACCGGATGAAGTTCCAGAAAGAGGTGATGGAGCTCTACAAGCGCGAAAAGGTGAACCCCGCGGCGGGGTGCTTGCCGGTGCTGTTGCAGATCCCGATCTTCTTTGCGCTCTATAAAGTGATCTTCGTGACGATCGAACTGCGTCATGCGCCTTGGATCGGCTGGATCCGTGACCTTGCGGCACCGGACCCGTCAAGCCTGTGGAACCTGTTCGGGTTGCTGCCTTGGGCGGCGCCGGGTCAGGGCAGCTTCCTGCACAGCTTTACCCTGCCGGTGCTTGCGATCCTGCTTGGCATCTCGATGTGGATGCAGCAAAAGCTGAACCCGGCACCCGCTGATCCGGCGCAGAAGATGATCTTTGCCTGGATGCCGTGGATTTTCATGCTGATGCTGGGGGGCTTTGCCTCGGGGCTGGTGCTGTACTGGATCACCAACAACACCATCACCATCATTCAGCAGTACACGATCATGAGCATGCATGGTCATCGGCCCGATCTCTTTGGCAACATTCGCGCCAGTTTGCCCTCGCGTTCGAACGGCAATGGCAAGTCTGATGCCAAAGGCGGAGATAAGGGCCACAAATGACTGCGCGCATCGCCCGGATCCGTCGGCATCCGATCAAGTCGATCGGTGGTGAGGACCTTGGCCGCGTCCGTCTGGATGCGGCTCGCCGCCTGCCGGGCGATCGTATCTGGGCTCTGCTGAACGAAGGCGGAGAGCGTCACGCTGGTCCGGTTCCCGCGCGGTGGCTGCCTAAATCCTGTTTCCTGCGCGGCGCGGCAGCCGCTGGGCTGCAGGCCATTCAAGGCGGCTGGGGTGAGGGCGCAGATACCGGCCCAATCCGCCTGACCCACCCCGAACTTGGTGAACTGGTCTTTGACCCCGAGACCGAGGGGGGGCGGCTGGTTGAATGGGTGCGACCGCTCTGGTCAGCGGATCGACCAGCACCAACCCGTCTGGTTCGCGGGCCGACCGGCTGGACTGACGCAAACCAGCCGTGGATATCGATTCTGTCTCTGTCGAGCCTTGCCGATCTTGAGGCGCGGCTGGAAATGTCTCTGGGTATCGAGCGCTGGCGCGGCAATATCTGGCTTGAGGGGCTTGAGCCCTACCGCGAACGCGATCTGATTGGTCAGGTTCTGACGATTGGCGGGGTCGAGTTGCGCGTGACCGAAACAATCGGTCGCTGTCCGGCAACCAGTGCCGATCCGAACACCGGCCGTATTGATATCGACATGCCTGCTGCGCTGGACGCACAGTTCGGCCATCGCGATTTTGGCATTTATGCCGAGGTGGTAACCGGCGGCGAGATCGCCCTAGGAGACGAGTTCGGCATATGAAGGTCAGCTTTTCCCTGGCTCCCGAGCCTGATCCTGCAGAGGCTGAAGCGGCGCGCCAGCTTTTCGCTGGTCCGGTCGATTTCCTCAAAGGTGTGGTGGCGATGGACGGGTTGCCGGCCGCCGACCGGCCCGAGGTCTGCTTTGCGGGTCGTTCAAATGTTGGAAAATCCAGTCTGATTAACGCGCTAACCGGGCGTAAGGGTCTGGCCCGTGCCTCGAATACACCGGGGCGTACGCAAGAGATCAACTATTTCAAGCTGGGCGATCGCGCCTATCTTGTCGACCTGCCGGGCTATGGTTTTGCCAAGGCCCCGGTCGCGGTCGTGGCGAAATGGCAGGCGCTTCTGAAAAGCTACCTTTCGGGGCGACCGACCCTGCGGCGCGCCTTTGCGCTGATCGATTCCCGTCATGGGGTCAAGGACGTGGACCATCAGATCATGCAGCTGCTGGATCGTGCGGCAGTGCCTTTTCAGGTCGTGCTGACCAAGGCTGACAAGATCACTGCCCAGCAGCTTGCCGCCACCATCGAACAGGTGCAGGAGGCGCTGCAGAAACACCCTGCCGCATTCCCGCAACTGGTGGTGACCAGCTCTGACAAGGGGCTGGGGATCGTGACCTTGCGCACCATCATCGCCGGCCTTGACTGAGCCGGTCTGGACTGGCGGCCGTGTGCGTCCTAGGGTCGGCGCGACGAACAGGGGCCCCTGATGAGAAAGCAGAACATGAACCGGAACTGGATCGCCACCGCCCGTACCCTCTCGGAAGCATTGCCCTATATGCAGCGCTATTCGGGCGCGGTCGTGGTCGTGAAATTCGGTGGTAACGCCATGGGCGACGATGCGGCCATGGCCGAATTTGCCCGCGATATCGTGCTGATGAAACAGGTCGGTATTCATCCGGTGGTCTGTCATGGCGGTGGCCCGATGATCAACGAACTGCTGGGCAAGCTGGGCATCGAAAGCAGTTTTGTGCGCGGTAAGCGCGTCACCACCCGCGAGACGGTCGAGGTGGTGGAAATGGTTCTCTCGGGTCTTGTCAACAAGCGGATCGTGCAGGCAATCAACGACGCCGGCGGTCGCGCGGTCGGCATCTCGGGCAAAGACGATGACCTGATGGTTTGCGAGCCGGACGATCCCGAACTGGGCTTTGTCGGCCGCCCGGTCGAGATGAACGTCCAGATTATCCGCGACCTTTATAACGCCGGTCTGATCCCGGTCATTGCGCCTGTGGCGACGGGGATGGAGGATAACGAAACCTTCAACGTCAATGGCGACACCGCCGCGGGTGCGATTGCAGGCGCGCTGCAGGCTGATCGCCTGTTGCTTCTGACGGATGTGTCGGGGGTCAAGGACGCTTCGGGCGAGGTGGTGACGCAGTTGCACCCCGATCAGGTGCGCTCGATGATCGCTGATGGGACCATCGCCGGTGGCATGATCCCCAAGACCGAAACGGCGCTGAAGGCGTTGGAAGAGGGCGTGCGTGCCGTGGTCATTCTCGACGGTAGGGTGCCGAACGCCTGTCTGCTAGAGCTGTTCACTGAACACGGCGCAGGCTCTCTCATTCGTTCGACCGAACCGCGGATCAAGCCGCACGGTCTGCGTCAGGGCGCCAGCAGCCTCTAGCGGCAGCGTCGCAGCGCCTGCAAGAGAATGCTTGCCCGCGCGGCGGAAGCTGTGGCAGGCTCGGCTGCGCTGCCTTGTCCTTAACCGTCACGTCCTTAACCGTATGGCCGAAAAGGCAATTCGATGACTCCACTCGGACACTGCCGTCTGATCCTGACCCGTCACGCGAAATCGTCCTGGGACGATCCGACGCAGCCTGACCATGACCGCCCGTTGAATGAGCGTGGCCGCCGTTCGGCGCGCGAACTGGGCGACTGGCTGGCAAGCCGTGGCTATGAGCCCGAAGAGGTGCTGTGCTCGACTGCCGAGCGCACTCGCGAAACCTGGGATCGGGTGGCCAAGGCTCCGCTGGAGGTGCGCCCGCATCTTCGTTATGAGCCGGCGCTTTATCAGGCTGGGCCTGAGAAGATGCTTGCGATCCTGCGCAGCGCCACGGCCCCGACGGTGATGATGATCGGGCACAATCCCGGCATTGCCGAATTTGCTGCCATGCTGCCGGCACGTGCACCGCTTGATCCGGATTTTCGTCGTTATCCGACGGCAGCGACGCTGGTGGTTGATTTCCAGATCGACAGCTGGTCCGAGTTGGGCCCGGGTCAGGGCAGCGTGCTGGATTTCGTGCGTATGGACGGGCGCGGTTAGGCCGCGTGCTGTCAGGGCTGCATTTGCGTCACCACCCGTGCCGCAAACAGCCGCTCGACATCCCCGCCCCGGCAAAGTTCGGTCGCGGGGGTCTGCACGGTTGCTGACGCGGCTGCGGCGGCCAGACCCAAGGCCTCGGCCACCGGCCAGCCACGGGCATGACCAAGGGTAAAGCCCGCAAGGAAGCTGTCGCCCGCGCCGACCTTGCTGATGACCTGCACACGCGCGGCCTCGGCATGCCAGACGCCTTGGTCTGTGGCGATGATATTGCCGTCACGCCCGCGCGCGACGATTACCCCATGGGCTGCGCCCGATGCGACGAGGTTGGCCGCAAAGGCGGCTGTATCAGCGCGAAAGGGCAGAGACCGACCCGCAAGCCCCTCGGCCTCTTCGTCGTCCATCCGCAGGATCTCGACCCGCCTGTCGGTGGCTGCCGCGATCTCGGCCAATGCCTCGCCCGAGGTATCCACGATCAGCCTTGCGCCAGTGCCGCGCAGCCTTTCGGCCAACAGCGCGGCAAAGCTGGCAGGCACGCCGGGAGGGTTCGAACCCGAGAGCACCACCAGAGCGCCTGGCCGCGCCTCGCGTGCTGCGGCATCCAGTGCGGCATCGACATCCGCCGCGGACCATTCCGGCCCGGGCATGACGAAACGGAATTGCTGACGGATCGTGCGGTTGTCCACGGTAAGGGATTGCCGTGTCTCCCCTGGGGCGGGCAGCATGTGCAGAGGGATGCCGGTTTCCTCCAGCAGCTCGGCAATGCGCTGTCCCGTGCTGCCACCCAGCGCGACCAGCGCGGTGCTTTCCCCTCCCATGGCGTGGATCGCGCGGCTGACGTTGATGCCACCGCCGCCGGGATCCAGTCGCGGCGCATCGCATCGCAGCTTGATATCAGGCACTACCCGCGCCGCAGCGGTGGTGACATCCAGCGCCGGGTTCAGTGTGATGGTCAGGATCGGGGCCTGCGGCATCATTCCCACCAGCGGTCGATGGCGGCGATATCATCGTCGGACCAGCCAAAGTGATGGGCGAATTCATGTACCACGACATGCGCGACAAGCTGACCCAACGTCACATCGCCGCGCGATGCCCATTCATCCAGGATCGCCCGGCGAAACAGCCAGACCGTGTCGGGAAAATGCTGAGGGGCGCTTGCAGATTTCTCGGTCATCGGCACGCCGTCATAGAGGCCGGTCAGCTCTAGCGGGTCGTCGATTTCCAGCTCATCGAGGAACTCGTCGCTGGCGAAGTCCTCGACGCGCAGAACGACCTGCGAGGCGGGGCCGGCGAATTCAGGGGGCAGGCCGGCGATGGCCTCGCGCGCCAGTTCCTCGATCATGGCCGTGTCAGGGGCCTCGGCGTTCTTCCAGTCAAGCATCTGCTCACCTCGTCTTTGGTCCCGATATGGACAAAAACCGCCGTTTGTGAAAGAGCGAAGCCGACAGGAGACCTTCCATGACAATCACCCGTTTCGCCCCTTCGCCCACCGGCCATATCCATGTCGGCAACCTGCGCACGGCGCTGATGAACTATCTGATCGCGCGCAAGACGGGCGGCACCTTTATCCTGCGTCTGGACGACACCGACCGCGAGCGGTCAAAGCAGGAATACGCCGACGGCATCCAGCGCGACCTTGAGTGGCTGGGCCTGACCTGGGACCGTATCGAGCGTCAGTCCGACCGGCTGGATCGCTATGCCGAGGCTGCGCAGGGCCTGCGCGAGGCTGGGCGGCTTTATGAGGTGTTCGAGACCCCGACCGAGCTGGACCTGAAGCGCAAAAAGCAGCTCAACATGGGCAAGCCTCCTGTCTATGACCGCGCCGGGCTGAACCTGTCGGTCGAAGACAAGGACAAGCTGCGCGCTCAAGGGCGTGATGGCTACTGGCGCTTTCTGCTGGATCAGGAGCGGATCGAGTGGACCGACGGCATCCTTGGCCCGATCTCGATCGACGCGGCCAGCGTCTCGGACCCGGTGCTGATCCGTGCGGATGGGCAGGTGCTTTACACCTTTGCCAGCTCGGTCGATGACGCCGATATGGGCGTGACCCATATCGTACGCGGTGCCGACCATGTGACGAATACGGCGACGCAGATCCAGATCATCCGCGCCCTTGGGGCCGAGCCGCCGGCTTTTGCCCATCACAGCCTTCTGACCGGCGCTCAGGGGGAAGAGCTTTCCAAACGCCTTGGCACGTTGTCGATCAAGGACCTGCGTGAAAATGGCGTCGCACCCGAGGCGCTGCTGTCGTTGATGGCGCGGCTGGGCTCTTCGCAGCCGGTCGAGCTGCGGATGTCGCTCGACGAGCTTGCCGAAGGGTTCGATCTTGGCCAGTTCGGCGCCTCGCCCACCAAGTTTGATGCCGAGGATCTTTGGCCGCTGACCCGCGAAGCAAACCAGTCGCGCCCGTTCGATGCTGTCCGCGATCGCATCGCAACGCTTGGCGTCCCTGCGGATCTGGCCGAGCGGTTCTGGCGGGTGGCTTCGCAAAACATCACCAAGCTTGACGATCTTGCTGGCTGGTGGGAGATTTTCTCGAAAGGTGCTGAGCCTCAGATCGACCCCGAAGATGCCGGGTTCATTGCCGAGGCTATGAAGCTTTTGCCGCCTCCGCCCTATAGCGAAACCAGCTGGGCCGAGTTCACGGCCAAGGTAAAAGAGGCAACTGGCCGTAAGGGCAAGGGGCTGTTTATGCCGTTGCGCAAGGCCCTGACTGGGCAGGCGCACGGGCCAGACATGTCCGAGGTGATGCCGCTGTTGCAGGTGGTGCGTGCGCGGGGCTGATAACCCCGGCAAACCCGCATCGAAAAGGCCGCCCCAAGGGCGGCCTTTGTATTCTGGTGCAGGGCCAGCCATGCAAAGATGAAAAGTTTCTGCACAATTTATGTGCAGAGATACCTAGAACCAGATATAGATTGACCCGTTCGGGGCGAGTGTGGACTAGGCTCCGGACTCATAGCCAAAAGATGACGATGGCGGCGAGAGCGATGGCGGAGAAGAAGGCCTTGGGGCACCGGTCGTATCTGGTTGCGACACGTCGCCAATCCTTGAGCCGGCCGAACATGATCTCGATGCGGTTGCGGCGTTTGTAGCGGCGCTTGTCATATTTTGCCGGAGTTTTCCGCTGTTTCCGGCCGGGGATGCAGGCGCGTATGCCCTTGTCTTGCAACGCTTCCCGGAACCAATCGGCGTCGTAGCCACGGTCCCCGAGCAGCCAGTCGACATCCGGCAGGCTGCTGAGCAGTGCCCGCGCTCCGATGTAATCGCTGATCTGACCGGCAGAGACAAAGAAGTTGATCGGGCGGCCCTTGCTGTCGCAGATGGCATGTAACTTGGTATTCATGCCGCCCTTGGTGCGGCCAATCAGGCGGCCACGCCCCCTTTTTTCGCGCCCAGGCTGGACGCGGTGCGATGGGCTTTCAGATAGGTGGCGTCGATCATCACTGTCTTTTTCTCGCCGTGCTGAGCGGCCAGGCCAGCCATCATCTGCGCAAAGATGCCCTTGTCGCTCCACCGCTTCCAACGATTATAAAGCGTCTTGTGCGGACCATACTCTTTCGGCGCATCGCGCCACCGTAAGCCATTGCGATTGATGAAGATAATCCCACTCAAGACGCGCCTATCATCGACACGAGGCTTGCCGTGGGGCTTCGGGAAATAGGGCTCCAACCGCGCCATCTGCGCGTCGGTCAGCCAGAAGAGATCAGACATGTTCACCGCTCGTTTTCGAGCCGTGAATCACGCAACAGACCTGAAATCAATGGGTCCTGACCCTAAATCAGCGCTGGTCTTTTGCAATCTGGACATGCGCTGGTCCGACAGTCCGCCCCGGACAATGGCCCGGGGAATGCAGAAATCTCTGCATTCCGGTCAGTCTGAACTGATGACCAGATAACCGCTTGCCGATTTGAACAAACAACCACTTACGCAGCGCGGCCTGTATGCACTGTTGCCTTCCTTATGGGAATATATCCATAAGTTAGGTTCAAATTGCTGACTTTTTGGTCAGATACGCTTGATTTTGCTGAACCGGCAATTGGCGGTTGTGCAGGGAAGGCTCGGCAAAAGACCGCTGATTGTACTTAGTGGCCTGTTTGCGCCGCCTGGCTGGCCGATATGTTTTTGGCGATTCTACCCCAGGTCTGACAGGTGCAAGCGGGGTGGTCGCGTAAGGGGCTTTGACGGGGCGATTCCTTGGCTGTCCAACCTGCAAAACCTGCCTTCGTCCTTGCTATGGCGGGCGAAATCCCCTAGCTAGCGCGCTGAAACAGGCGGGGCGCGGAAAGGAATTTCCGGCGCCAGGGGCCGGGATGCCTCTGCCCGCGGCATGGTTTGTGGATGAAGGAAGACAAATGCAGGTCAAGGAAACCCAGAACGAGGGGCTGAAGCGGGGCTACGAATTTACTCTGCCTGCGGCCGATTTGGCGGCGCAGGTGGATGCGAAGCTGAAAGAAGCTCAGCCCGAGATCGAGATTAAGGGCTTCCGCAAGGGCAAGGTGCCGCTGGCGCTGCTGAAAAAGCAGTTCGGTCAGCGCGTCATGGGCGACGCCATGCAGGAGGCCATTGATAAGGCCCTGCGCGATCACCTGGAAAAATCGGGCGACCGTCCTGCCGTTCAGCCCAAGATCGAAATGGTCAACGGCGAGAACTGGAAAGAGGGCGACGATGTCGTCGTTACCGTGAACTACGAAGCCCTGCCGGCGATTCCCGAGGCTGATCTGTCGGCTATCGAGCTTGAGCGTCTGGTCGTCGAAGCCAGCGAAGAGCAGGTGACCGAGGCGCTGGAAAACCTCGCCAAGAATGCCCAGTCCTTTGAGGACCGTAAAAAAGGCACCAAAGCCAAAGAGGGCGATCAGGTTGTGATCGACTTTAAAGGCATCGTCGATGGCGAAGCATTCGAGGGGGGCACGGCCGAGGATTATCCGCTGGTGCTGGGCTCGAAAAGCTTCATCCCCGGGTTTGAAGATCAGTTGATCGGCGCCAAAGCCGGTGAGGAAGTCAAGGTCGAGGTCAAATTCCCCGAAGAGTATGGCGCGCCGCATCTGGCCGGCAAGGACGCGATCTTTGAAACCACCGTCAAGGCGGTCAAGGCCCCCAAACCGGCCGAGATTGACGACGAACTGGCCAAGAAATTCGGCGCTGAAAGCCTGGATGCGCTGAAAGGCCAGATCCGTGAGCGTCTTGAGGCCGAATATAAAGGTGCCTCGCGTCAGGTGCTCAAGCGGGCGCTGCTCGACAAGCTGGACGCTCTGGTTCAGTTCGAGCTGCCCGAATCGCTGGTCGAGGCCGAGGCGCATCAGATCGCGCATCAGCTTTGGCACGAAGAGCACCCCGAAGAGCACGGCCATAACCATGGCGAGATCGAGCCGACCGACGAGCATCTGAAGCTGGCCGAGCGTCGCGTCCGGTTGGGTCTGCTCCTGGCCGAGATCGGTCAGAAGGCCGAAATCACCGTTTCGGATCAGGAGATGACCCAGGCGGTGCTGCGTCAGGCCCGTCAGTTCCCGGGTCAAGAGCGTGCCTTCTTTGAGTTCGTTCAGCAGAACCCGCAGGCCCAGCAGCAGCTGCGCGCGCCGATCTTTGAAGATAAGGTCGTCGACCACATCGTCGAAGGCGCCAAGGTTTCGGACAAGACCGTAACCAAGGAAGACCTCGAAAAAGCCATTGAGGCTCTGGATCAGGTCTGATCCGACCTGTCGGTGAAACATCAAAGGGCCGCCCCGGGGCGGCCCTTTTCATATTCGGCCCTACAGCCGATGCAGGCGTGGATCGTGATCAGCGGGGCCTTTCCCCTCGGGACCGTCCATTGGATCGTGGGTCAGGGGATCATCACGCAGATCGGGCATAGGGCCGCTGTCGCGCCGTGGTTTGGGCGTGTGCGGCTCAGCCGGATTGCGGCCGGTGAGACTGCTGACCAGTGCTGCGGCATCGCCGAATTCCTGCATGATGGCGCTGGCCTGACCGGCGACGGTGCGAAAGCCTTCCAGCGCGGCGGCCATGGCGCCCATCACATTTTCAATGCCATTGGTCAGGCTGGCAGTGTTTGCCTCGACCTCTTGCAACAGATTCTGGCGCGGGGCGCGCCGTGTCGCCCTGGGCGGGCGGGGTTTTCGCGCAGGCTCTTTTGGCGGGGCCGAGGGGGCTGCATCCCTGCTGCGCGATGAGGGCGCGCGCTTGTCATCCGCCAGCAGATCGACCAGCCCGCGTGCGGCATAGGCTGCCCCCACTGTCAAAGCAGCGGCTGCAAGTCCTGCTCCGCCCCAGACCAGCCATTTCGCCGGGCGTGAGGGGCGCGGCCAAGCGCGAAGACCATCAGGCGCGACATCGCCATGCGGCGGGATGCGCCGCGATTCTGCCGGTCCTGATGGACGGTGATGACCTTCGGGCACCGGCTGGGGGCCAAATCGGGTCTGGCTCGTCTCATCAGCAGCTGTGCGGGTGATGGGCGGCGTATCATCGTCAAAGGGCAGATCGTCGTGATCGGGCATGAAGGCAGATCCTCTGGCTGTCGGAGGCTTTCTATCTCAACCCCTGAACTGCAAGGAATGTTCCGCCCGGCGTATGTCGACGCCGCCCATGAAAAAACGCGCCAGGTTGCGGCGCGTTTTTCCATAATAGCGATTGCCGGGCTGAGATCAGCTTTCGGCTTCGTCCTCGTCGCGGCCGGCCGCGCCGATATCGTCGAAGAGTTCGGCGATCTCGAAATCGGCAGCAGCCTCTTCTTCGGCGGCCAGTTCCTGGATCGATTTGCCCGTAGCTTGCAGCTCGGCCTCTTCGGCCGAACGGGCAACGTTCAGGCGGATCGTCACATCAACTTCCGGGTGCAGGTGCACGCGGATGTCGTGCAGACCCAGCTCTTTGATCGGAGCGGTCAGAACGACCTGACGGCGCTCGACCGCAAAGCCCTCGGCCTGAGCGGCCTCGGCGGCGTCGCGTGGGGTGACCGAGCCATAGAGCGCGCCCGAATCCGAAGCCGAGCGGATGATGATGAAGGTCTGACCTTCCAGCTTCTCGGCGATCTTTTGTGCCTCGTCGCGGGTCTCGTCGTTGCGGGCGGCGAGTTCGGCCTTGCGGGCTTCGAAAGCCTGAATGTTGGCGTCCGAGGCACGCAGCGCCTTGCCTTGCGGCAAGAGGAAGTTGCGTGCGAACCCGTCCTTGACCTTCACCACGTCGCCCATCTGGCCCAGCTTGGCCACACGTTCCAGCAGGATGACTTGCATGATCGTCTCTCCTTACTTCACGGCATAGGGCAGCAGGGCGAGGAAGCGGGCGCGTTTGATGGCGCGCGCAAGTTCACGCTGCTTCTTGGCCGAGACGGCGGTGATGCGCGAGGGCACGATCTTGCCGCGTTCACTGATGTAACGCTGCAGCAGGCGCGTGTCCTTGTAATCGATGGTCGGGGCGTTCTCACCCGAGAAGGGGCAGACTTTCCGGCGGCGGAAGAAAGGTTTGTTAGCCATGATCTGGTTCCTTTCCCTTAGTTCCGGTCGTCGCGCTCACGGCGCTCGCGGCGTTCGCCACGCTCGCTGCGCTCGTCACGTTTCTGCATCTGGATCGACGGGCCTTCTTTGTGCTCGTCCACGCGGATGGTCAGCACGCGCATGACATCTTCGTGCAGACCGGCCAGACGCTCCATCTCCTGCACGGCGGCCGAGGGCGCGTCCGAACGCAGGAAGGCGTAATGGCCCTTGCGGTTCTTGTTGATTTTATAGGCGAGCGTGCGCACGCCCCAGTATTCGCTGTCCACGACCTTGCCGCCGTTATCGGCGATCACGGTCGAAAAATGTTCGATCAGCCCTTCGGCCTGTGCATTCGACAGGTCCTGACGGGCGATCATCACATGCTCATAAAGCGGCATGTCTGCACCTTTGTGTCGGGGCGCATTTCAACGGCGGGACATCCCTTCCGCGCCCCGCCACGAGAGGCTGCGCCGGTTTCGCATTTGCGGAAGGATGCGGCCTTATATCGGTCCGGGCCGGGATTGCAAGGCAAAACACCATAAAATCCCGGAAAATCGCCATGGCGGCGACAGAGTTCCGGCGCTGCGGCGAAACACGAAAATGTCAGGTTTATTGTGGGAAACCATTGTTGATGCCGGGGTATTTTCTGGCAGAACCGATGCAACCTTTTCAAACGGGAGTTCAGCATGAAAACCATCCTCGCCCCCGCCGCAGCGCTTGTCCTGCTTGGCACCACTGCCGCCATGGCCGAGCCGGTGGCCTATGAGTTTGATCCTTCGCACAGCCAGGTGGTGTTCGAGTACAGCCACCTTGGCTTTTCGACGAGCACTGGCATCATCAATGGCGTGACCGGCAAACTGCTGCTTGATGCAGAGAACCCGGCCAATTCCAGCGTTGAGGCGACGATCCCGCTGTCGGGCCTGCGCACCGTTTCCGAAGAGCTGGACAAGCATTTGTTCGGGCCGGATTTCTTTAACACCGATGCAAGCGGCGCGGTCGCGACCTTCAAATCGACCAAGGTCGAGCTTGATGGCGATGACGAAGCCAGAGTCACCGGCGATCTGACGCTGAACGGCGTTACCAAGCAGGTGGTGCTGGACGTTGATCTGAACCAGCGCGGCAACCATCCGATGACCGGCAAGGAAGCTGCCGGTTTCGATGGGGAGGCCGATATCAAACGCTCGGAATTCAACCTTGGTAAATTCGCCCCGGCCATTGCTGATGAGGTCGAAATCAAGGTGACTGTCGAGGCGGTAAAGGCCGAGTAACAGTCACCATCGCACCAGATAAAGGGCCCCCGGTCGGGCCCCTTTTTCATTCGCGCCCTCTTACATGGGGGCGGGCAGAGGTGTCGTGTCGGTCCGGGCTGGCAGGATCGGATGGGTGATCTGCGGCTGCTCGCCCGTCAGTGCGCCAAGGAAGGCGACGATATCGTCAACCTGTTCCGGCGTCAGTTCAGTCCCGAGCTGGGCCGAAGACATGATCTGCACCGCCTCTTTCAGATCCCAGACCACGCCCGAGTGGAAATAGGGCGCGGTCAGCGCAACGTTGCGCAGCGGCGCGGCGCGGAAGACATATTCGTCGCTGGCCGTCAGGCTGATTTCATACCGGCCCTTGTCTGCAACGGGCAGAACATCCGCGCCCGGTTTGGCAATCAGGCCAAAGGGATGGTAGTCCTGTCCGCCAAAGTTAATCCCATAATGACAGCCCGTGCAGCCGGTATCCATAAAGGCCTGCAATCCGCGCTTTTGCTGTTCGTTCAGCGCGTTATCGTCGCCGGTCAGAAAACGGTCAAAGGCACTGTGCGGGGTGATCAGCGTTGCCTCGAACTGTTCGATTGCGGCAGCGAAGTTGTCAAAGCTCACCGGGTCCTGCTGGTCGGGGAAGGCCGCTTTGAAGGCCTCGGTATATTCCGGCATCGAGTTCAGCGTCTTGACCAGCTCTTCCGGGGTATTGCTCATCTCGACATTGGCCTGCACGGGGCCTTTGGCCTGTTCGGCAAGGTCCGGGGCGCGGCCATCCCAGAACTGTGCGGCGTTAAAGATCGCATTCAGCATCGTGGGGGCGTTGCGCGGCCCATGCTGCCAGCCATGCCCGACCGAGGTTGGCAAACCGTCGACGCCGCCGATCCCGACGTTATGGCAGGTCTGGCACGAGATCAGGCCCGAGCGCGACATGCGCGGGTCAAAAAACAGTGCCTTGCCCAGCTCGATTTTCTCGGCGGTCAGGGGGACGCCCCCGGGGTTTTCTTCGGTCTGCTTGATAGCGGTCAGCGTTTCGGGAATCGCCTCGAATATGCCCTTGGCTTCTTCGCGCAGGGCGCTGCTGTCGATGGCTGCGACCTGTGCCGAGGCGGCAAGCGCCGACAGGGCAAGGCTCGTTGCGGTCAGCAGGGGGACGAATTTCACGTTATGCCTCCTCAGGACATGAGTTGGGTCGCGCGCCAAGGCTATTGTGCCTCATGGTCCGGACGGGCGCCTTGATCTGTATCAGACCGCCACGCGGTTCCGCCTTGCCGGTGGCGCGCGCAGGGGCTAATTCCACCTCATGCTGCCGCAGGACCGCCTTAACCAGATCGTCGAGCGTTTCGAGTATCTCGAAGCGCGGCTGAACGCCGGGCCCGCCCCGGACGAGATTGCGGCGATCAGCCGCGAATATGCCGAGCTAAAGCCCGTCGTCGCCCAGATCGGTGAATGGCGTGCAGCACAGGACGGCATCCGCGAAGCCCAGGCAATGCTTGCCGATCCCGAGATGCGCGAACTGGCCGAGGATGAGCTGTCGCGTCTGCGCAGTCTGCTGCCGGATCTGGAGCACGCGCTGCGCATTGCGCTTTTGCCCCGCGACGCTGCTGATGCCCGCCCCGCGATCCTTGAGATCCGCCCCGGAACCGGCGGCGAAGAGGCCGCGCTGTTTGCGGCGGATCTGCTCAACATGTATCGCCGCTTTGCCGAATCGCAGGGCTGGCAGTTCCAGCTGCTTGAGCTTGCCGAATCCGATCTGGGTGGCGTACGCGAGGCCGTAGCGCGGATCGAGGGCGAAGGCGTCTTTGCCCGGCTGAAATACGAATCCGGCGTTCATCGCGTTCAGCGCGTTCCCGAAACAGAATCGGGCGGGCGTATTCATACCAGTGCTGCGACCGTCGCGGTGCTGCCCGAAGCGCAAGAGGTCGATATCGAGATTCCAGCCAATGACATTCGCATCGACACCATGAGGGCCAGCGGTGCGGGCGGCCAGCACGTCAACACGACCGATTCGGCGGTGCGCATCACCCACCTGCCGACCGGTATCGTCGTGACCAGTTCGGAAAAGTCCCAGCACCAGAACCGCGCCAACGCCATGGCCGTGCTGCGCGCCCGGCTTTACGATCTGGAACGCTCGCGCGCTGATGCTGAGCGTGCAGCTGATCGCAGGTCTCAGGTCGGATCTGGCGACCGTTCCGAACGCATCCGCACCTATAACTTTCCGCAAGGGCGGATGACCGATCATCGCATTGGCCTGACCCTTTATTCGCTGGACCGCATCATTCAGGGTGATCTGGGCGAGGTCGTCGATGCGCTGACCACCCACGATCAGGCCGCGCGCCTGGCTGCTGCGGAAGGGGTCTAAGCGCATGACCGGGGCCGAGGCGCTGCGCCAAGGCGCCAGGCGTCTTGCTGCCGCTGGTGTTCCCGGCGCGGCGGATGACGCGCGCCTGCTGCTTGCCCATATTCTGGATGTGCCGCGCCATAGGTTGACCGGGGCACTGGCCGCTCCGCTGCCCTCAGAGATGTTGCGGCGTTTTGACGCAGTCATTGCCGCGCGGGCCGAGCGTCAGCCGGTCAGTCAGATCCTTGGCCGCCGCGCATTTTGGAAGCATGAGTTCCGCGTCACCCGCGATACGCTTGACCCGCGGCCCGAAACCGAAACGCTGGTCGAGGCGGCGCTGGCCGAGCCTTTCTCATCCGTTCTTGATCTTGGTACCGGGACGGGCGCCATTCTGATCTCGCTTCTGGCCGAGCGGCCGGGTGTGCGCGGGACAGGCACCGATATTTCCGCAAAGGCGCTGGAAGTTGCGAAAGAAAATGCATATAAAATAAATGTTTCTGCAAATTTCCTCGAATCTGACTGGTTTATGGCGATCACGGAAACCTTTGATTTGATCGTCTCGAATCCGCCCTATATCGCGCTGGATGAAATGGGCGATCTTGTCCCCGAAGTGCAGAAATGGGAGCCGCGTCAGGCCCTGACGGATGAGGCTGACGGGCTTACCGCCTATCGCGCCATTGCCGCCGGAGCGCCCGCACACCTGTCGCCCGGCGGCCGCCTGATGGTTGAAATCGGCCCGACGCAAGGCGCTGCCGTCGCGGGGCTGATGCGTGCTGCCGGGCTGATTGATGTGCGTATCCTGCCTGATCTTGATGGTCGTGACCGGGTTGTTTGCGCTCGTAATGCGCCCTGAGCCGGCAATGATCCGCGCTTTTCATGCCAGGAGATGAAAATTTCGCTTGTAAGCCGCGGCGCGGCATGTTTATTCGCAATTGTGACGGGGGCGAGCAGCCCACGCACGGGTCAGTTATACTCAGATAACCCAGCCTACACTGGTGACGCGGGAACCAGGCCAAGCGCCGCTCCTGCGCTGGCACTCGCCTTAGAGATGACCCTAACCTCAGCCGGCTTTTGCCGGGCATAAACTGACAACAAGCTGATGAGATCATCCAAATCCCGTTCGCGTAACAAGTCGAACCGACAGCGTTCGCTGGGCAATATCGTTAACCGTGTCTTTGATTCTTCGGGACCCGAGGGCAAGGTGCGCGGCACGCCCCAGCAGATCATCGAAAAATACCTTACGCTTGCCCGTGATGCCCAGCTCTCCAATGACCGGGTGGCTGAGCAGAATTTTCTTCAGCACGCAGAGCATTACACCCGTCTTCTGGGTGAGGCACAGCGTGAGCAGGCCGAACGCCAGCAGCAACACCATCAGTCCCGTGACGATGATTACGAGGGCAATGGGAATGCCAATGGCAATGGTAACGGCCATGGTCATTCGGGGCCGTCAGAAAACGGCAACGGCCAGAACGGCCATCGCCATGAACGGCATGAGCCGCGCCATGAACGTCAGGACCGGCAAGAGCGTCAGGAACGCCATGATCGTCGTGATGACCGGCGTGACGAGCGTCGCGATGACCGGCGTGAGGATCGCCGCGCCAGCCGCGCAGAGGAATGCCCGCAGGAGGCCGTGGCAGAGCCCACTCTTCCCGGTCTGCCTCTGGCGATTGCCCCCGAAGAGCGTCGAAGCGGCCCGGTCGAAACCCCGGAAAGCGAAGCCCCTGCGGTAGCTCCGGCTCCGGCCGGAACTGCCCCTGAGGCGAGCGCCGAGCCAGAAGCCTCCGCAGCCACGCCCGGGCCGGCTGCCGAAGAGGCCGAGCCGCGCCGTCGTGGCCGTCCCGCTGGCACCGCTACGCGCAGCCGCAAGAAGGCCGTGGAAGAGGATGAAAAGGCTCCGGCCGCTAAAACCTCGACCCGTGCGCAGGGTGGCCGGTCGCGTGCCCCCAAAGTGCAGCCTGAGGATGCCTCGGGCGAGTAACGCGATCAGCGCGGCGCGGCGGCAAGACCCCGCGCCAGCGCGCAAAACCGCTCCAGCCCGATTTCTTCAGCCCGTGCTGTAGGTGAGATTCCGGCGGCGACCAGCAAGGCCTCAATATCGGGGTGCAAACCTTTCAGGGCGGCGCGCAGCATCTTGCGCCGCTGATTAAAGCCTGCTGCGACAACACGGCTGAGGACCGCCGGGTCGGCTGGATAGCGCGGCTCGGGCAGGGCGGTCAGATGCACCACTGCCGAGTGAACCTTGGGCGCGGGTACGAAAGCTTCGGGCGGCAGGGTCATGACGATCCGCGCCTCGGCTCGCCATTGCGCCAGCACCGCCAGCCGGCCATATGCCTTGCCGCCCGGCTGGGCGACGATCCGCTCGGCCACCTCTTTCTGAAACATCAGCGTCAACGATTGCCAGAAGGGCGGCCATGCCGCAGGCGTCAGCCAGCGGATCAGAAGCTCGGTCCCGACGTTATAGGGCAGGTTGGCGACAATGCGGATTGGCGGCGTCAGATGCGCCAGCGGATCGATTTCAAGCGCATCGCCATGGATCACGGTCAACCGTCCGGGATAGGCCGAGGCGATCTCGGCCAGAGCGGGCAGGGCACGTGCATCCTTTTCGATCGCGAGCACATGCCTTGCGCCCTCGGCCAGCAAGCCACGCGTCAGTCCGCCCGGACCGGGGCCGACCTCGATCACGTCGCAGCCCGCCAGATCCCCCGCAGCACGGGCGATCTTGGCGGTCAGGTTCAGGTCGAGCAGAAAGTTTTGCCCAAGCTGTTTTTTCGCCCTCAGGTCGTGGCGCGCGATCACATCGCGCAAGGGCGGCAGTCCGTCGATGGTGCTCATTTCCTGCGCCCCGCCATATCCCAGGCCATGCGCAGCGCAGCGATGACGCTGGCTGCATCGGCGATGCCCTGGCCTGCAATATCAAAGGCCGTACCATGGTCGGGCGATGTCCGCACGAAGGGCAGTCCCAGCGTCACATTGACCCCGCCCGCGAAATCCAGCGTCTTGATCGGGATCAGCGCCTGATCGTGATAGGCGCAAAGCGCCGCATCATAACGTGCGCGTGCCGAGGGATGAAACATTGTGTCGGCGGGCAGCGGGCCTCGCAGGTCCAGACCTTCTTCGCGCCGGAGCTGCTCGATCAGGGGGGCGATCCAACGCATTTCCTCGTCGCCCATAACGCCGTTTTCCCCGGCATGAGGGTTCAGCCCGGCGATTGCCAACCGTGGCTGCTTAATCCCGAAATCGCGGCGCATCGCAGCATCAGTGATGCGAATCGCCTGGGTAAGGCTTTTGGGCGTCAGGGCGGCGGGCACCTCGGAAAGGGCGATGTGAATGGTTACCGGCACCACCCGGCAGGGCGGTTCGACCGTGGTCGAGGCGAGCATCATCACCACCGGCACGTCTCCGGCCAGATGGGCCAGATATTCGGTATGGCCCGGGAAGGCAAAACCGGCGCCACGCTTCAGCGCCTCCTTGTTGATCGGCAGGGTGCAGATTCCGCCTGCCGCGCCGGACATTGCCAGACCGACGGCACGGGCGATGACTTCGATCACGGCCGGGGCATTGGCGGGGTCTGGTATTCCGGGCCGGGCCGGGGCTGGAAAATCGTGACGAAGTACGGGCAGAACCCCGGGCGGGACCTTGTCGCCAAGGTCCGAAACCTCAGACCAGTCTGTACCTTCGGGCAGATGGCGCGGGTCGCCAAGAAAGACAAAGGGCACATCCGCAGCCAACGCCTTAGGCGCGAGTTCGGGCCCTATGCCCGCCGGTTCGCCGCAGGTCAGAAGAATGGGGCGGGCTTCAGTCATATTTCAGTGTCCCAGATGCCCTTGCGGGGCCGGGGGTAAAGTGCCCCCGGCATTATGGCCGCGCTCAGGGGCGCCGGATAACGGCATTGGCGCGCAGTTCGGCCAGATAGTTCTCTGCGGCCATATTGATCTTGCGGTTGAAAACCTGGTTTCGGACCTCTTCGCGGTCAGGCAGCGCGTCGGGATCGGGCATCGCGGCATCTTCCCCTCCGGCGGCGGCGGTGGCGACCGGGGCTGGCTGCGCGCCCCCGGCAATCAGGGCCGACTGGCGCTTACAAAGCATCAGGATCTCGGCCGCGCCATCCTGACCCGAAACGACCGCTTCATTGTCGTCAAGCACTGCAAGGCGCAGCGCCTCGGTGGTCGGGATCTGGCCTTGCGACAGCGTCTGACGCTGGATCTGTTCGGGTGGCAGGCCGCGTGCATGGATGAACAGTTCTTCGCAACTATTTGAAACGGCTGCAATGCGCTGCGCATCAGCGATGCTTGCAAGGCGGAAGCGGACGTAGTCCAGCACCTGCTCTTTCGCACCGGGGCGCAAGGTGCCACGCGTATCGCGCAGATAAAACAGCACCACGGCACCCTGAACGCTGAGCGGCTGGCTGATCTGGCCCGGCTTCATCGACAGGACTATCGGTTGCAGCGAAGGGGGCAGGTTCGCCAGCGGCGTCCAGGGCAACCGCCCGCCCTGAGGCGCCGAAGGCGTCGCCGAATAGCGGCGCGCGGCCGCAGCAAAGTCAGCCTCTGAACGGACGTTTTGCACCAGCGATTCCGCAAGGTCCATCGCCTGCTCTTCTTGTCCGGGCGGAGCAGGGATGATCAGCTCGGACAGAGCGATATGGGTGACGCGCGGGGTTTCGATTACGCGCTGCAGCTCTTGATCAACCTCGGCGTCCGAGATCCTGACCTGAGGCATGACACGTTGGCGGACCACTTCGCGCCAGACAACACCAGCGGCGACGAAGTCACGGAAAGCCTGTCTTTCGACCCCTGCCGATCCAAGGGCCTGAATAAAATCCTCGACCCCCATATTGGCGCGGCCGGCAAATTCAGCGAGCCCGGCGTCGATCTGTTCATCACTTGCAGTGATGCCCAGCTGGCGCGCGGCAAACACCCGCAGCCGGTCGTCGATCAGCGCCTGTTCGGCCGCCGCGCGATCTGCCTCGGGCGCGCGCAGCAGCTGCATAAAGCGGATGCGCTGATCAACCTCGTACCGGGTGATGGCCGAGTCGTTAATATAAATCAGCGGCTGGAATGGATTGCCCTGCGCAAATGCCGGGGAAACCCCGCTTCCTGCCAGCATCGCGGCCATGGCCGCCCCCAGAAGTATTCGCCGCATCAGCTCCCTCGCCGCATGGTTTTGCCGGACATTAGCGCAGGCAGGCGCGACGCGCCACCGTTCCCGGACCGGGCTTTTGCCGACCAAAGCCGCCAAGCCGGATGCCAAGGTCGAAACGGGTGTCGGGCCGCAACTCTTCGGATGAGGTGAAACGCCGCTCGACCGACATCTCGACTGTCATGCATTCATTGCGGAATTCCAGCCCCAACTGCGCTTTCTGGGCCCGGTCCGCAGTAAAGTCATAGCGCGTCTCGGTCGTCGCCCACCAGCCGTCGGCGATCTGCCAGCCACCGGCCATGGTAAGTTCGGACACATCATCGGGCCGGCTTTCGCTTTCATCCGAATCAAACCAGAGATACCCGGCCGAGACCTGAAGCCCGGGCCGGAACCAGCCCAGACGCAGCTCATTGCGGCTGATCGAGAAACTGTCATCGAAAAGTGCGCGGTTCGAGATGGCAAGCCCGTTCGCCCCCGAATAATGCGCCGCAAGCAGCCAGTCCGAGCGGTGGCCGCCCAAGAGCCCGCTATTTTCAAAGGCCGGATCGGCATCTGAGCGGAAAACCCGTCCCGCCGTCATCCCGACCGACCAGCCTGCCGGATCGATTCGCGTCCAGCTAAGGCCAAGGTTCGCGCGCCAGCCCGATTCGCGTGCGTCCCGGCCCGGGAAGCGGTTCAGCGAAAAGAGGTTGCCTTCGTCGAATTCGATCAGCCGGCTGTCCTCATTCGGGACATCGTCGTCGTCATCCCTGTCAGGGGACCAGATAAGCTGGGCGACCGGTTCGATCATATGGGTAACGCCGCCAGAATGGCGGGCAAGGGGCCAGCGCAGCTCGGCCGCCAGAACCGGGTCGGCGCGCATCACCCAGTCCTCATAGGCACTGTCCTGATTGATGCGGTAGAAATCGACATTGGCCTGGGTCTGGACTGTGCCGACCAGCCCGCCGGGCAGGATGGCGCTGCGCAGCCAGCCAAGCGAGACCGAACCACGGGCCATGTCGCGCCCGCTTTCGCCGTCTTCGCTGGATGACCGACGATGAGCGTGCAGGGACCATTCCAGATTTGCGATCCCGCCGATCCGCTCCGGCGTCCAGCGCCGTTTCCACAGCGCATCGGCTACCATGGTGGGGGTCGCGGCCTCGGGTTCGTCATCGCGCAGCGATTCGTAATTGCCGATCCGGGCCATGACCATCCGGTCGCGGCGGACGCGGTCAAGGGTAAGGCCGCTCCACAGCCGGTCAGCTTCGGAAATGTCGTAATCCAGCAGATAGGCGCGGTTGCTCGCCATCTGGATCTGCAGGCCCAGCATATAGCCGCGTGGCAGTTCGAACCGGGCGCCGCCAAACAGATAGCCGCGGGTGTGACCCTGTTCGATATCATCGCGCGAGATTGCGCCGTTCCATTCCATCGCGCCATTCGAGAAGGCCTGGCGATAGCGCAGTTCCAGCGTCGAGGTGCGGCTGGCCGCGATATAGGGGGTCAGCGTAATATCCGCATGATCGCCAAGCGTGATGAAATAAGGCAGCTTGATCCCGAAGCCCAACCCCGAGGTGGTGCGGAACTGCGGTCGCAGGAATCCGGTCATGCGCTCGACGCTGGGGTCGGGGGCGGTCAGCCACGGCAGGGTCGCGACCGGCAGGCCAAGTGCGCGCAGTTGCGGGCGTTCAAAATGCAGCTTGCGGGTGCGGCGGTCATGGGTGATCGAACGGGCCCGGATCTCCCACAGCGGGATCGGGTCCTCGGCGCAGATCTGGCAACTTGAGGCGACGACATTGTCAAGCCGGGTGACATTGCCGTTTTCGCTGCGGCGCATCTCACGCGCGGCCATCTGCATTTCGCGGGCAAGAACCAGCCGTGCGCCGCGCAGAATGCCATCCTGAAGGTTGGGGTCCAGTTGCGCGCTGTCAGCGATCAGGATGGTCTCATCAGGCGTGCCAGAGCGGGCAGGCTCGGTCAGATGGATAGGCCCCTCGATCACTGCCGCGCCGGTAGCATTGTCATAGACCACGCGTGAGGCGACCAGCCGCGCGCCGCGGTACCAGATCACCACCCCGCCCGAAGCGGTCAGCTTGTTATCGGCGCTAAGCATCACCTCATCGGCGAGCAGCGTTGCCGGATCGGCCGCGGTCTCTTCGCCGCTGCCGGTGATACGGACAGAACCCGGTCTGACAGACACGACCGGGGTGTGCGATGCCTCGGTTCCATCTGCAAAGCGCCTGGCCTGATCGGGTGATTCGGTCGGGGCCAGTGCGGGTCCGGCAGGGGTTTTCTGTACCTCTTCGGTCTGACCATAGACCGGCAGAGTCTGACCATCGGGCGTCAGGCTTTGTCCCAGCGCCGCGCCGGGCAGCAGGGCCGCCAGCAAGGCCGCGCGTGCCGACGG
This sequence comes from Paracoccus kondratievae, assembly GCF_009301415.1. Classification (GTDB taxonomy): domain Bacteria; phylum Pseudomonadota; class Alphaproteobacteria; order Rhodobacterales; family Rhodobacteraceae; genus Paracoccus; species Paracoccus kondratievae. The sequence goes on from NZ_CP045072.1 coordinate 983,406, forward strand.
TCTGCCACGATGTCGCTTATGCCTGCCCGCCATCAACCATCCTCCAGCCGCAAAAGCGCCCCATAGGCAAAAAGCAGCGCCGCTATGGGGGGTGCCCAGCCAGCCAAAGCCGGAGGAATGCCGCCATTGTCACCCAGAACCTGCGCGAGGTTGCGCAGGAAAAACAGGCCGATGCCGCAACCAAAGGCGCCAAGCACCAAAAGTCCCATCTTGCGCCCGCGCATATGCCGCATGGTGAACACCGCCGCAATGGCGACCATCGCCGCCATCAGCAGCGGGCGGGCCAGTTCCATTTGCAGCCATACCTTATGGCGTTGGGCTGAAAATCCTGCACGTTCAAGCCCGCGGATAAAGGCGGGCAACTGCCACACCGGAATTGCCTCGGGCCGGCCGAAACTGTCGCGGATACGGGCGGCGGTCAGATCGGTCGGCAGTTCAAGCAGGGGTGCCTTGCGGGCCATCGCCTCGGGGTTGGGCTGGGTCAGTGGCCATTCCTTGGTGTCGGTCAGCTCCCACGCGCCGCGGGTCAGCCGGGCGGTGGCGGCGTCGATACGGCGCGTCGGCCCGGATTCGGGCGAAAATACCATGAAGGTCGCGTCATAAAGGGTTGTCGCATCAGGGCTTGCGCGGCTGGCGCGGATGACGACCTGCCCCTCGGTCTCGCCGCCGTTTTCGCCATTCTGGACGGGCAGGGCCTGACGCAGCCAGACTGCGTTATCGCCGACGCTGACCGTCTGGCCGCCTCCGCTGCGCATCCGCTCGACCGCATCGTCGTAGCGTTTCGTGGTTGCTGCCACCACCGGGTTCAGAACGGCGACGGCCAGCATCCCGGCCAGAATCGCCGTGACTGCCGGGGCACAAAGCACCCGGATCGCCGACCGGCCCGAGGCGCGGATCGCCACAAGCTCTGAGCTGCGCGAAAGGCTCAGAAACAGCGCGATGCCCGCCAGCACCGTGATCAGCGGCAGGATCGAATAAAAGCTTGCGGTGATATTCAGCAGCGACAGTCCGGCCGCCCCGGACAGGCCGATGTTTTCATCCGAAAAGCGTCGGATCTGCTCGACAATGTCGATCAGAAACAGGATCGCGCCAAAGATCAATGCAATCATCACCAGCATGCGCAGAAAGCGCCGTGCGACATAGGTAGACAGGATCATGCCGCACTCTCCTTCGTCTCGCTGGTTTGTGCCGGGCTGCGCAGCCGCCTTGGGCGCGCGGCAAGCCACAGCACCACGACGCAGATCAGCGCCCCCAGCAGTGGCGAGACATAGATCAGCGGCCAGCGTGCCGCATTGCCCGCAACCTGATTCTCGGCCGCCGTAGCGAGGAACTGTACTGCAATCAATGCGATCACAGCCCAGATCACCTGCCGCCAGACGCCAAAGCGGCTGAACCCGCCCAATAGCAGCATGGCAAATCCCAGCAGCGCGGCGACGGGGGCCTGAAAGGGTTTCGACAGCCGCTCATGCGCCTCGGCCAGCGCCTTGTCGGGGGTGGCACCGGTCGCGGCCAGCAACTCTGGGTCGGGATCAAGCAACCGCAGCGTCGAATAGGCGCGCAGGTCGCGCCGACGGCTGCCTCCGGTGTCGATCAGCGTCCCGAGGTCATAGGCCAGTTCGGAAAAACGCGTCACCGACAGGCTTTGCCGCCCGTCCGAACGACGCAGGTTCTGGACCATGCCCCGCATCATGACCAGCCGTGGCCCGGCGTCGGTCCTGACCAGCAGCGCCTCGGTCGCGGTATAGGTGGCCTGGTTGTTGGGGTCGCGCGCGTCCTCAAGGAAAAAATCCATGAGCCGCCCGTCCGCGGCAATGTCGCGGATATATAGCGTGACCCCTTTGACCGGGTATTGAAACGCGCCTGCGCGCAGGAATTGCGCGGTGACATTCTGTGCGATTTCGGCCTGCCGGTCGGCCAGCCGTCCGCGTGCCATCGGCACCACGGCATGGACCAGCAGCGCCACCATCAGCCCGACAAGCACACCAAAAACCAGGACCGGCCGTGCCAGCCGCCAGGGAGACATGCCGGTTGCCTGCATCGCCACAAGCTCTGATTCCGATGCCAGCCGGTTGGTGCCATAGGCGCTGGCGGCAAAGGCCGCGATGGGCAGCACAACCGATATGACAAGGGGCAGGGTCAGGGCGGTGAATTCCAGCACGACCAGAGCAGTCTGCCCATCCGAGATCAGTTGCTCGAACAAGGACACGGCCCGGTTGATCCAATAGACCGAAACCAGCACCAGCGCAAAGAACCCGAACAGGGTCATGAATTGCGACAGGATATAGCGGTCAATGCGCGGCATGGTGGCTTTCACGAGGCTCGGATTTCGACTGATTAGCCGCTGCGCCAGCATTGGGAAAGCCCTGGCTCTGGTCAAGGCGCATGTGCGTGACTAGTTTCCGCCCATAGGAACAATGCAAGGGGCAGGGCTATGACGCATCCCGTCGAAATTTCTTTCACGGCAATGAATGTCGCGGGGCTGGCAGAGCGGTCCGGCCGCATCGCTATCCTTGTGTCCGGGGCCGGCCGGCTGCCCACGGGCCTGCCGCGCCCGACGCGCGAGGCGCTGATGCGGGCATTTGCATCGGACGCGTGGAAGGCGGTCAAGCCCGGTAAGGCGCTTGAACTCGCCTTTCCCGCCGGGTTGAAGGCTGATGCGCTGCAAATCGTCCTGTTGCCGAAGGATGCCGATGTGCCGGCCGCGCGTGCGGCAGGCGCCAGCATCGGTGCGAAACTGGGCAAGGATGAGACGCTGGTTCTGGCCGGCAATCACCCGGGCGCGGCCGAGGTGGCGCTGGGGCTGGCGCTGCGCGCCTATGAATTCACGGCCTATAAGTCAAAGAAATCGGGTGACGGCGCAGAGGGTGAGGACGGGGCGACCGGAACCGCGCGCGGCCGGGTGACCTTTATGCACAAGGACCCCGAAGTCCTCGCCCGCGCCTCGGCTGACGGAGCGGCGCTGGCCGAAGGGGTGTTCTTCACCCGCGATCTCGTCAATGAGCCGGCCAATGTGCTGACCACCAGCGACTTTGCCGACCGCCTGCTTGCAATGCGTGAACTGGGGCTTGAGGTCGAAGTGCTGGACGAGGACGAGCTTGAGCGGCTGGGCATGCGTGCGCTGCTGGCCGTGGGGCAGGGTTCTGAAAGCCCCTCAAAGGTCGTGGTGATGCGCTGGAATGGTGGTGGGGAAGAGCCGCCGCTGGCTTTGGTCGGCAAGGGGGTCGTCTTTGACACCGGCGGCATCTCGATCAAGCCCGCCGGCGGCATGGAAGAGATGACCATGGATATGGGCGGCGCGGGTGTTGTTGCGGGGGTCATGCGGGTGCTGGCCCTGCGCCGGGCCAGGGCGAATGTGGTCGGCCTGGTCGGTCTGGTCGAGAATATGCCCGATGGCCGCGCCCAGCGTCCAGGCGATATCGTCCGCTCGATGAAGGGCGATACGATCGAGGTCATCAACACCGATGCCGAAGGCCGCCTCGTGCTGGCGGATGTGCTTTGGTATGCGCAGGAACGCTTTCAGCCTGCGGCCATTGTCGATCTGGCGACGCTGACCGGGGCTGTCATCATCGCGCTGGGGCATGAGAATGCGGGGCTGTTCTCGAACGACGATGCTTTCGCCGCCGCCCTGCTTGTCGCCGCCAGAGCCGAGGGCGAAGGGCTGTGGCGTCTGCCGCTGGGCGATGCTTATGACAAGCAGATCGATTCCCGTCTGGCCGATATCAAGAATACCGGCGGCAGGCCTGCAGGCTCGATCACCGCGGCGCAGTTCCTTAATCGCTTTGTGCGGAAGGAAACGCCTTGGGCGCATCTTGATATTGCCGGGGTGGCTTTGCCGCCTTCGGGTACGGCGCTTGCGCCCAAGGGCGCGTCCGGCTGGGGCGTGATGACGCTGGACCGGCTGGTCCGTGATCGTTTCGAGAAGCAGGGCTGATGGGATCGGCCCTGTTCTATCATCTGACCCGCTCGGGCCCGGTGCAGCTTTTGCCGATGCTGATCGGCAAAAGCCTGCAGGCCGGATGGCGGGTCGAGCTGCGGGGCAGGGACCGCGCCCGGCAGGTGATGCTTGATGAGGCGCTGTGGCTGGGCGAGGGCTTTTTGCCCCATGGCCTTGCCGGAGGTCCGCACGACGCGCGCCAACCGGTGCTGCTGACGGTCGAAGGTCAAGCGGCGGCCAACGAGGTGCGTTGCCTGATCGCGGTTGACGGGGCCGAAGTGACAAGCGCCGAATGTCAGGAGCTTGAGCGTGCCTGCATCGTCTTTGACGGTAACGACCCCGGGGCACTTGAACGCGCAAGGGCACAATGGCGTGTGCTCAAGGCCGAAGGCGTGACCGCGGAATACTGGTCCGAGGCCGGTGGCCGCTGGGAACGCAAGCAGTAAACCGGGCGGTCAGCGCTCCAGAACGAGCCGGCCGCCCTCGATGCTGACCCGGGCGAATTTGGACAGATAGGACATGCCCATCAGCGATTGCTCCAGCTCGGATCGCAGCACCACTGCCGGAACCCGGCTGTCACGGATATCGCCGATGGCGACCGAATCAAGCAGCACGGTCGCCGTCTCGACAAGGCCATTCGCCGTGCGGGCCTGACCAGCATAGGCAAGGCTTTCGGTATCGATGCCAACCCGTGCCGCGTCGCGTGGCCCAAGTGCTATCGTGCTTGCCCCGGTATCAATGACAAAGCGAATGGGAGTCCCGTTTACCTCGGCCTGCAGGTGGTAATGGCCATCGTTGCCGACGGGAACCTCGATACGGTTGCCCTCCAGCATCCGCGCCTGAGGCGAGATGGCGTTGCGGATATCGTCCCACAACCCGGCAATCGCTATCACCCCCAGAAAAATCAGTCCCCATGCCACGGCCTGCCGGGTAGCCTGTCCGGGGCGGCTGCGCAATTCGGTCACCAGATAGCCGCCGACCACGACGAGCAGCAGCGCCAGATAGGCAAAACGTCCGAAATCATCACTCATTACACCAGTCCTGACCCCTTGAGGCCGTCGATCACGAACTGGATCGACAAGGCGGCAAGTAACATGCCGAAAAGTCGCGTGACCACCATGGTTCCCGTCCGGCCCAGCACCTTACCGATCGGCCCGGCCATCGAGAAAAGGATTGCCGCGATGCCCAGAACTGCAAGCATGACCAGATGGATCATCAGCGTATGGGCCGGGCTAGGGTTCTGCCCGACCAGCAGCACCATGCTCGCCAGCGCCCCCGGTCCGGCAAGCAGCGGTGTGGCCAGGGGAAAGACCGAGGGGTCGTCGTCATCATCACGCGCCTGACCCTCGCGCCGTTCGGTGCGCCGCTCAAACAGCATGTCGAGCGCGGTCAGGAACAGCAAAAGCCCGCCCGCGATGCGGAACGCGGATAACGAGATGCCGATGCCGGCCAGGATCGCCTCGCCCGCAAGGCCAAAAAGCGTCAGCAGAATGGCGGCGATCACAAGTGCCCTTCGGCCGATTCGGCGCCGCCTCTGGGACGACATGCCGCGGGTCAGGGCGATGAACAGGGGCGCAAGGCCCACCGGGTCAATCACGACAAAAAGCGTGACGAAGGCGCTGATGATCTGGGTAATTTCCATGAAAGTCAGTATTGCGCAGAAGCGCGGATGGGGGAAGCGGGCACAGGCACCCGACCGGCTTTGCACCGCGCAATCACGCGTTTGGGGCTTTCGATCAAGGCGATCCCGCCCTATATCGGGACAGATAGATGCACCGCAAGGTCCACAGGGGCCTGCCACGGAGGTAAATAGATGCACGCACCTTCACCCATGGCGCTATTGCTCATCGCAATCGTCGTTCTGGTTCTTTTCGGGCGCGGCAAGGTCTCGTCACTGATGGGCGAGGTCGGCAAGGGGATCACCGCCTTTAAGAAAGGCGTCAAGGAAGGCGCTGAGGATATCGACGCGGCTGCCCGCGGCGAAACCAAAGAGCTTGAGCAGGTCAACACCGCCGACGATATCGAGCGCGCCCGCGCCGAACTGGCCGCCGAACGCGCCAAACTGGAAGCCGAGCGCGCCCGCATTGCTGCTGACAGCACGCTGCGCGATGTGACGCCAAACGATACGAACAAGCTCTGATCTTCCGGCTCAAAGGTCATGTTCGATATCGGCTGGAGCGAGCTTTTGCTGATCGGCGTTGTGGCGCTGATCGTCATCGGCCCTGAGGATCTGCCCAAGCTGTTTCATACGCTGGGCAGGCTGACCGCGCGTGCCCGTTCGATGGCGCGCGAGTTCAGCAGCGCGATGGAGGATGCGGCCAAATCCTCTGGCCTTGATGATGCTGCAAAGACCTTGAAAGAGGTCAAGGGGCTTGGATCTAAGCGCGCCCTTGGGCTTGATGCGCTGGAGCGCGCGACCGAGCGGTTCGAGAAATGGGACCCGCTGACCCCCACCAGGGCAGATGCCGCGCAGAAAGGGCCAACGCCCGATCCCGCCGCGCCCCGGCCGCCCGATCCCGCTGTCGAAGGAAATGACGCTTTGCCGCCCGCGCCGGGTGTCTCGGCCCCGTTGCCCACAGAGGCGACAGACAGTGATTCCGCCACCAGTGGCCGCCGCCTGCATGCCGTGCGCCGTTCGGATCGGGCCTGACCAGACTGACAACAGGAGAGCCGTTCCGTGGCGATGAAATCTGCCAAGTCAGAAGATATCGACGATACCTCCGCCCCGCTGATCGAGCATCTGGCCGAACTGCGCACCCGGCTGATCTGGTCGGTGCTGGCCTTTGTCGTGGCGATGGTGCTGTGCTATTTCGTCTGGAACCCGATCTTTGATTTCCTGACCCAGCCGATCTGTTACGCCCTTGAAAAGCGCAGCCAGACTTGTGGCCTGATCCTGCTGAAACTGCAGGAAGGCTTTTTTGTCGCCATGCGCATCGCCTTTTTTGGCGGCTTTGTGCTGGCCTTCCCGGTGGTGGGCTACCAGCTTTGGCGTTTTGTCGCTCCGGGCCTGTACCGCAGCGAAAAGAACGCTCTGCTGCCGTTTCTGGTCGCTTCGCCGATCATGTTCATCTGTGGCGCGGCCTTTGCCTATTACATCATCCTGCCTTGGGCCTTTGACTTCTTCCTGGGCTTCCAGCAGGGGCCGTTGGCCCTGCCGGATGACCCTGCCGGGGCGGCGGGTGCTGCGGCCCAGGCCACGGCCACGGCCGAGCAGCCCTGGGCTGGTATTGTCTTCCAAGGTTCGGTCGAGGAATATCTGACCCTGACCACCAAGTTCATTCTTGCCTTTGGTCTGTCTTTCCAGCTGCCTGTGGCACTGACGCTGATGGGTAAGGCGGGGCTCGTGTCCTCGGAAGGGCTGGCGAGCGTAAGGCGTTATGCCATCGTGGTGATTCTGGTGTTGGCCGCCATGGTCACGCCTCCCGATGTCATCAGCCAGATCGTGCTCTTTTCGGTGATCTACGGGCTTTACGAGATTTCGATCTTCCTTGTTCGCCGGATCGAGCGCAAACGTGAACTTGAAGAGTAGGAAGTCAATGTCTGACGAAATCATGCTGCGCATCGCCGAGGCGCTGGAACGCGTCTCGCCGCCGCCGGCCCCCGAGCCCAGCTTTGCCGAAGCGACCGCCTATGTCTGGCATCCCGACCCTGACCGGCTTGAGCCGGTCGAGGAAGTGAGCCGAGTCGAACTGGTACAGCTGATCGGCATTGACCGGGCGCGCGACGTGCTGCTGGCCAATACGCTGCAATTTGCCCGCGGGCATGCCGCGAACAACGCGCTGCTCTGGGGATCGCGCGGGATGGGGAAAAGCTCGCTCGTCAAAGCGGTCCATGCCGAGGCGGTGCGTCAGGGCCTGCCGCTGGTGCTGGTCGAGATCGCACGTGAGGATCTGGGGTCTGTCGGGCGGCTGCTGGCGATTCTGGGCCGTGCCAAGCACCGGCGCTTTGTTCTGTTCTCGGACGATCTGTCCTTTAGTCACGACGATACGCAGTACAAATCGCTTAAGGCGGTGCTGGACGGCGGCATCTCGGGGCGCCCGACGAACGTGATTCTTTACGCGACTTCGAACCGGCGGCACCTGATGCCGCGCGATATGATCGACAATGAACGCTCGACGGCCATCCACCCCGGCGAGGCGGTCGAAGAAAAGGTCTCTCTATCAGATCGTTTCGGGTTGTGGCTGGGCTTTCACCCCTGTTCGCAGGACGAATATCTTGCCATGGTTCGCGGTTATTGCGACGCCTATGGGCTGCGGATTGCAGAAGAGGAGCTGCGTGCCGAGGCTATCGAATGGCAGGCGACGCGTGGCGGGCGTTCTGGCCGCGTGGCCTGGCAGTTCTTTACCGACCTTGCTGGTCGCCACGGCATCTCGCTGTAAGGGCAAAACGTTTAATTCCAGCAACAATCCTGACGTCCCACTCCGGCTGGGGGTAGGGGCGTCGATTGTTTTTGTACCTTTGGACCGGGCAGATTTCGACGAGCCGGACCCGCTTTCCCATCGCGTGACAGATCGCGGCAAAAACTTCCAAAAACCTGCTTTCGGCCCCTTGACGCCCCCCGCTAGGCACCGTAAATCGCACGCACCCGTGGCGGAGTAGCTCAGCTGGTTAGAGCAGAGGAATCATAATCCTTGTGTCGGGGGTTCAAATCCCTCCTCCGCTACCAAAATCCCTCATCTGATTGATAAGATTGATCAAAGACGATCTGCCTACATCGCAGTGAGGCGGATTTCCACTCTGTTCTGATCGCCTTGCCTTAGCCGATAAGAGCGGCCTCTGAGGCCCGCCTTCAATGTGCTCTGCGTTCTGGTGTCATGGTTGATCCAGTTGCCAAAGCTGGGCAGAATAGCGCCACAGCAGAAGAGCAGGACATGAAACAGAGCCATTCTTTTGGCGCCGTCATGTTTTTTGTCGTGATGATGTTGGTTGGCGCCTATTTCATTCATGCAGCCATTTACGGCCCCTCGGGGGTCCTGCAGCGTATGCAGATCATGGCCGAAACGCGTGAGCTTGTTGCCGAGCGGGACAGGTTGCAAGCTGAGGTGGACCGGCTGCGTAACCTGACCAGAAGGTTATCGGATCATTACCTCGACCTGGACCTGCTTGATGAGCGGGCCAGGGCCATGCTGGGCGTTCTGAGGCCGGATGAGGTGGTGATCAGATAGGCGGTGTGCGGTCAAGCCTACGAGGCGGCGAGGTCACCCCCGCCGCCCTTTGGTTACCTGCTGAGCGCGTCGTATTGCTGTTCCCAGCTTGGCCGGGCTACGGGAACGCTGTCCTGGTCTGCCAGGCTGACTGCGCCCCGATCATCAAATATATCTGCAGCCGCCTTGAGCGCCCGTCGCTCGTCAAAGATGGCTTGTTTTACTTCGCTGTTGCTTGGTTTGCGGATCATCTGAGGTCCTCCAAACAGACTGCGCAGGATTGCGCCGTGACTCGAGGTTAACACGATCAGGCGAATTTTTCACGATAAAATCGCTAGATATTATAGAAAGAAAATTTCTGATATTTCAGACGGTTTCCGGCATCCTCTGGAAGCTCCCCCCAGAGAATGGCCGGATTCCGGAGTAGAGGGCTGTTTGCTTTGGACCAACGGATAGCAGCAGAAGCTTGGCGGCCGCGCGAATGGATGGCGTCGTGCCGATGCGCTTGGTGTACTGGTACATCAAGCCGATTTCATCGGGCGTCAGTGCTCGATCTCGCGGCTCGAACTTGGCGATGGTCGAGGGGCGCACCAGATCGGCTGGGTTCTCAACCTTCTGGCCGCGTTCCATAGCCCAACGGAAGACCTGCATCACAATTTCGCGGCAAAGCGCGGCCGTTGCCGGTGCCCCGCGTTCCACAATCGCATCAGTCAGCGCCCGTAAATCTTCATGGGTGATTTCTGTGAGCTTCTGGCTATCGAACTTCGGCTTAAGCCCGCGCTCGAAGGTAGCTCGACACATATCGCGGGTAACGTCAGCCATTTGATAGCCGCGTGTCCACTTTTCGCCTCACGCACCAAAGTTTTCAGCGTCCTTAACGCGGGCTTTGTCCGGCGCCTTCTTTTTGGCTGGAGATTTCTCTGCGGCGATCAGCTTCTTGGCCTCGCCCAGTCCGCTCGTGTGCTTCCGCTATCGTGATGCCTCCCACACCATAGCGCCCGAAGGTGATTGTCTCCTGCCTGCCGTGGATCGGGTAGTTGTAGCGGAATGAGATCGAACTCGCAGGGGTGACCGCCACATAGAGGCCGTCACGGTCATTCACTTTGTAGAGCTTGTCCTTTGGCTTGAGGTTGCGCAGTTTGGTATCAGCCAGCATGGTCGGATTGGGTTTCCTCTCAAAAGTACCATGCTCAAAAAGCCGCGCATCTTCCATAAAAATCATTATATAACAATTTGTTATATGAATTCAATACCATGATCACCCCATGAGGAGCAGCATGGGATCGAGGGCTGAGCATGGGGCATCAGGTTCAAATCGTACCATCTGTCATGCCATGGAAACCGGGTGCTTGGCGATGCAAAAACTTGCCAGACAGTGCCAGGCCAAGAACGAAAAAAGCCCGCAGCTACGCGGGCTTAGAGGTGTTTTAGTGTATCTTTGATGCCGGACTATGCCGGATGCGGGATCATTCCCACTCAATCGTTCCCGGCGGTTTCGAGGTGATGTCATAGGTGCAGCGGTTGATGCCCTTGACCTCGTTGATGATCCGCGTGGCGGTCTCACCCAGGAACTCGTGGGTGAAGGGATAATAATCCGCCGTCATGCCATCAACCGAGGTCACCGCGCGCAGCGCGCAGGCATAATCATAGGTCCGCCCGTCGCCCATCACCCCCACGGTCCGCACCGGCAGGATCGCAACGAATGCCTGCCAGATCTCGTCATAGAGCCCGTGCTTGCGGATCTGGTCGATAAAAACCGCGTCGGCTTTACGCAGGATCTCAAGCTTTTCGCGCGTGATCTCGCCTGGGCAGCGAATGGCAAGCCCGGGGCCGGGGAAGGGGTGGCGGCCGATGAACTGATCAGGCAGGCCAAGTTCGCGGCCAAGGGCTCGAACCTCATCCTTGAAAAGCTCGCGCAGGGGTTCGACCAGTTTCAGGCCCATCTTTTCGGGAAGGCCGCCGACGTTGTGGTGGCTCTTGATCGTGACCGAAGGTCCGCCCGAGAAGCTGACCGATTCGATCACATCGGGATAGAGCGTGCCCTGAGCCAGAAACTCGGCGCCCTCGATCTGGCTCGCGTATTTCTGGAACACGTCGATAAAGAGCTTGCCGATGGTCTTGCGCTTGACCTCGGGGTCACTGACACCTTCAAGCGCAGACAGGAACAGTTCGCTCTCATCGGCATGGATCAGCGGGATGTTGTAATTGTCGCGGAACATTTTCACGACTTCTTCGGCCTCGTTCAGCCGCAAAAGCCCGTGATCGACAAAGACGCAGGTCAGCTGGTCGCCGATCGCCTCATGGATCAGCACCGCTGCGACTGAACTGTCGACGCCGCCGGAAAGGCCGCAGATGACCTTGCGGTCGCCGACCTGCTCGCGGATCTTGCGGATCGCTTCTTGCCGGTACGAGGCCATCGTCCAGTCGCCGGTAAAGCCCGCCATGCGGACAAAGTTTTCCAGCATCTGCCGCCCGTTCGGGGTGTGGTGCACTTCGGGGTGGAACTGGACGGCAAAGAATTTGCGCGATTGATCCGCAATCATCGCGTAAGGCGCGTTGGGCGAGGTGCCTATCACCTCAAAGCCAGGCGCTATCTGCGTCACGCGGTCACCGTGGCTCATCCAGACCTCTTCACGGCCCGAAGAGAACAGGCCTGCAAAGATCCCGTCATCGCGATGCCCCTCGGCCGGGGTGATAAAGGCGCGGCCGTATTCGGCGTGGTGGCCCGATTCGACGCGCCCGCCAAGCTGCTCCATCATCACCTGCTGGCCGTAGCAGATGCCAAAGACGGGCACGCCCGTATCGAACAGGCTTTGCGGTGCACGGGGTGAATTGGCCTCGGTGACCGAGGAGGGGCCGCCCGACAGGATTACCGCCTGCGGGGCGAAATTTTTCAGGAAGGCGTCATCGACCGCGTTGAACGGGTGAATTTCGCAATAGATGTTCAGCTCGCGCAAGCGGCGCGCAATCAGCTGCGTGACCTGGGAGCCGAAATCGATGATGAGAAGGCGCTGATGCTGGGTCATGGCCAGCCTTTAGGCCGCGTCATGGCGCTGCGCAAGAGGCAGGCTTGACCGCAAGTGGGTCAAAGCCCGCCATGCCCCCTCAGCGCCAGAGATTGCCCAGCGTTTCGACCGGGTCCGGCTGCGACCAGATCTCGGCCCCAAGCGCGATGAAATCGGTGACGGGGGCAAGCTGGCCGATCAGCGCAGGGGTCAGCGCGCCCTCGGCAACAACCGGGATCTCGATCATCTCGGACCACCATTGAAAGAGGTCCAGCGGCGCCAGTTCCCCATGTCCAAGCGCGGTGGCGCCGCAGGGGCCAAAGCTGACATAATCCGCGCCCGCCTCGGCCGCGTTCATGCCGTCATGGCGCGACGCCCCGCAAAAGGTGCCGACGATTGCGTCCTGACCAAGCTCTTTGCGGGCGTGACGAACACCACGCGCACCATTGGTCAGATGCACACCGTCAAGGCCGTGGCGCTGCGCAAGCAGGACGTGATCTTCGATCACCACGGCGACATCGCGGGCATGGGCAATCTCGCGGGCAAGATCGGCGATGCGGCCCAGCTCTTCTTCGGTGCCCGCGCCGGGGATGCGCAGGCAGGCGACCGGAAAGCGGTCCATGACCTCGGCCAGCAGCGGCCCCAGCGTCGAGGCGGCCGCGCCGACCGGGGTGATCAGGTAGAGTTGCGGCGTATTGGGCTGGTCTGTCATGGCGCTGTCATCCCTCAGTTTCGACAGCAGATAGCGCAGCCCTGCGCGCCTTGCCAGTAGTTGCGCAGAAGGTTATGGCCGCGACCATGGAACCGGCGATCATTCTCGTGCGCCCGCAGATGGGCGAAAACATCGGCGCAGCAGCGCGCGCCATGCTGAATTTCGGCCTGACGGACATGCGCCTTGTCGCGCCACGCGACGGCTGGCCGAACCCGCGTGCCGTGGCTATGGCCTCGGGCGCGGCGGGGCGGGTGCTTGACCGCGCACGGGTCTTTGCGACGCTGGCCGAGGCGATGGAGGATGTGGATTACGCCTATGCCACCACCGCACGCGGGCGCGAACTGACCAAGCCCGTGCTGACGCCGGCAGATGCAATGGCCGATGCCCGCAGTCGCGTGGGGCAGGGTGGCCGGGTCGCGGTGATCTTTGGCCCGGAACGTGCGGGGCTGGAAAATGAGGATGTGGCGCGGGCCAATACCATCATCACCGTGCCGGTGAACCCCGAGTTCGCCTCGCTCAATCTTGCGCAGGCGGTGCTGCTGACCGGCTATGAATGGGCGCGCGACAGCCTGCCGCCTGAACCAGCGCCCCATGGCCGGCGGCCGGATGGCGAGGTTTCCGCGACACGGCTTGAGGTCGAGAAGCTGGCGGACCACTGGGAGGAACGTCTGGGTGACGCCGGTTTCTTCTTTCCGCCCGAAAAGGCACCAGCGATGAAGCTGACATTGCGCAACATGTGGTCGCGCCTGCCGCTGACCCGTGCCGACACCCGTATCTTTCACGGTATGCTGCGGCAATTGATCCGCCGCGGCTGATTGATTTCCGGGCGCGCGCGGGTCAAGGTCGCGCCCGATCGAGAAGGAAGCTGACATGGCAAGACGTCCCGTCTTTCAGGAAGTCACCGAGACGACCCCGCGCAGCACGCCGCCGGCGGGCGGTATGATCGACGCCGGCCCCCGGGGCGCGCGCGGTGCGATCCGCGCCTGGCTGATCGTGCTTTTCATCCTGGTCGCGGCAATGATCGCGCTGGGGGGGGCGACGCGGCTGACAGGTTCGGGTCTGTCGATCACCGAATGGAAGCCGGTGACGGGTGCGCTGCCACCCATGGATCAGGCCGCATGGCAGGCTGAGTTCGACAAATATCAGCAGATCCCCCAGTTCCGGATCGAAAACCCCGATATGGATCTGGCGGGATTCAAACACATTTATTGGTGGGAATGGTCGCACCGGTTGTTGGGGCGGCTGGTGGGCCTGATCTGGGCGACCGGTTTTCTGATCTTTCTGGCGACGCAGCGCATTCCGGCGGGCTGGACACCGCGCCTGCTGTTGCTTGGTGTTCTGGGGGGCGCGCAAGGTGCGATCGGCTGGTGGATGGTGCATTCGGGCCTGTCGGGCAACGTGGTGCGCGTCGCGTCATACCGGCTGGCGGTGCATCTGGGCCTGGCCTTTGCCATCCTTGGCCTGATCGCTTGGCTGGTGCTGTCCCTTTCGCGCAGCGAGGCCGCGTTGCTCAGGGCTCGCCGTGCGGGCGAGGCCAAGCTTTTTTCGATGACCACCGGGCTGATGCATCTGGCTTTTGTCCAGATCCTTCTGGGCGCGCTGGTTGCCGGTATCGATGCGGGCCGCATGTACACCGGCTGGCCCACCATGGGTGGCGAATGGATCCCCGCCGAGATCTGGAATCCGACGCTTGGCTGGCGCAACTTTTTTGAAAATCCGGCGCTGGTGCAATTCATCCACCGTATGGTCGCCTATCTGCTGACGGTGTTTGCCGTGGTGGTGTTCCTGCGGGCCCGCCGTTCGCCCCATCCGACAACCCGCGGCGCCTACGGGGTGATGATCGTCGCGCTGGCGGTACAGGTGCTTCTGGGCATCATGAATGTCATGCATGCCTCGCCCCTGCCTTTGGCGCTGGCGCATCAGATCGGTGCCGTGGCACTGTTCACGCTGATCCTGCGTGCGCGTCACCATGCGCGCTATCCTTATGAAACTTCGGTCCGGGGGACTGTCCGATGAGCGCTTTTGACGATCTTCTCGCATTTCAGCGCCAGATTGAGGCGCTGTCCTCGGTCGCCGAGCGCCTTGGCTGGGACCAGGAAACAGTCATGCCTCGCGGCGCGGTCGAGCAGCGCGCCGAGGAAATGGCGGCGATGGAGGCCGTTCTGCACGAGCGCCGCACCGACCCGCGCATCGGCGAATGGCTGGATCGGGCCGAGGCTGAGGACGATGAGGATGCCCGCATCCTTGAACTGATCGGACGCGACTATCGCCGCGCCTCGCGCATTCCGTCACGTCTGGCGACCGAGCTGGCGCGGCAGACTTCGCTTGCGCAGGGGATCTGGGCCGACGCCCGGGCCAAGGACGCGCCAGAAGATTTCCTGCCGGTTCTGAACGACATCCTGATGCTCAAGCGCGAAGAGGCGGCTGCGCTTGCCGATGGCGGTGATCTGTATGATGCGCTGCTGGACGATTACGAACCCGGCACCACACAGGCCGAGATCGCGGCGCTTTTCGACGCCATGCGCCCGCGTCTTGTCGCGCTGCGCGAGGATGTGCTGGGCGCGGCCCATCAGCCCGAACCGCTGACCGGGCACTTTCCGCTTAAGACCCAGATGAGGCTGGCGCGGACCTGTGCAACTGCCTTTGGTTATGATTGGACCTGCGGGCGGCTGGATATCGCCGTGCATCCTTTTAGCTCGGGGCGCTGGCAGGACAGCCGTATTACGACACGCGTCGTTGAATCCGACCCGTTCAACTGTCTGTATTCGACCATCCACGAGGTCGGCCATTCCAGTTATGAGCTGGGCATTGACAGCGATCACGCCTTTACCCCGCTGGGGCGCGGCGTCTCGATGGGCGTGCATGAAAGCCAAAGCCGGATCTATGAGAACCAGCTGGGCCGCAGTCGTGCGTTTACCGGCTGGCTCTATCAGCGCATGTCGGATGCCTTTGGCGGGTTGTCGGTGTCCGACGCCGATGCCTTTTATGAGACCGCGAACCGCGTCACCCCCGGTTTTATCCGGACCGAGGCAGATGAGATCCAGTACAACCTGCACATCATGCTGCGCTTTGACCTTGAGCGTGACCTGATTTCGGGTCGGCTGGATGTCGAAGATCTGGTCGAGGCCTGGAACGCCCGTTTCCTTAAGGATTTCGGGGTGGCGGTGGACCGTCCTGCAAACGGCGTCTTGCAGGACGTGCATTGGGCTGTCGGGCTGTTCGGCTATTTCCCGACCTATGCGTTGGGCAACGTCTATGCCGGGTGCCTGCATGCCGCGCTGCGTGCGGCGGTACCGGATCTGGACGAGGCCTTGGCGCGCGGCGAGGCCGACCCCGCTGTCGAGTGGCTGCGCGAGAACTTGCAGCGCCATGGCGGCCTTTATCCGCCGCGCGAGCTGCTGCAGCGCGCCACCGGTGCCGAGATCAGCGAAAAGCCGTTGCTGGACTATCTTGAGGACAAGTTCTCGGCGATCTACCGGCTTTGATCGCAGATGCGGGGGCGAGGGGGCTTCAGGCCTGTTTCGCCGCCCTCTCTTTTGCCTCTCGTGGCGTCAGGCGGATGTGGATGCCGTTTTTACCCCGCAGGGTCAGGCGCATGATCGGGACCGGCCGCTCTTGCCCCGGCTCCAGCCGATAGGCGCGTAACAGTGCCGACAGGATCAACGGCCCTTCGATCATAGCAAAACCTGCGCCGGGACAGGCGCGTGGCCCGGCCGAAAAGGGGATAAAGGCGTCACGCAGACAGGTCTTGCCGTTCTCGGTCTCCCAGCGTGCGGGGTTGAAACCGTCCGGGTCGTCCCACAACCGTTCATGGCGATGCAGGTGCCAGGGCGACAGCACCAGCTGCGCCCCTTTCGGAGCTTTGCGGTCGCGCAGCGACTCGGGCCGGCGGCATTGGCGCACTGTCATGGCGACCGGGGGATAAAGCCGCAGCGTCTCGCGAAATACGGCGCGGGCAAGCGGCAGACTACGGATGGCAGAGAAATCGGGGGCAAGGTTCTGGCGCGCTTCTTCGGCCAGACGCTCTTGCCAGTCCGGGTGCTCGGCCAGAAGGTAAAGCGCCCAGGCCAGAGCCGAGGCGCTGGTTTCATGCCCGGCCAGGAAAAAGGTTGCGACCTCGTCGATCATTTCGGCCTGCGAAAAGATGCGGCCGGTCTGCGAATCGGGCGTGGTCATGATCTTGGTCGCCAGATCATCCGGGGCAGTGCCTGCGTCGATCTGTTCCGCGCGGGCCGAGACAAGCTGACGTATCAGGCCACGGATGCGACGCGCCGTTTCGCGCACCTGACGGCTGTGGAACCGTGCCCAACGGGGCAGGGCGATCAGCCCGCCCAGATTGACCATGGGCTGAGCATCCTGATGTTCGCGAAAGGCCTGGAAAACCTGCGCTGCGATCTGATCTTCGATCGGGATCGAAAACAGCGTGCGAAAGATCACATCGGCGGCGATATGGCTGGTCTGGGGCTCGATGTCGATATCTGCCCCGTCGGCCAGGGGGGCAAGGCGTGCGACGCCGGCCTGGGTCGCGTCCCACATCGCCGGGAATGTCTCGCGCAGGCGGCCGCCCTCAAAGGCAGGGTCGATGATGCGGCGCTGGTGCAGCCATGTCTCGCCATTCGAAATGAAGGTCGAATTGCCAAGCAGCGGTTGCAGACCAGCGGCCATACGCGGCGATTTCGGAAAATCCATCGGCCGCTTGCGTAGGATCAGGTCGATCAGCGCGGGGTCGTTGCAGGTAAAGCTGTGGATGAAGGGACCGCGGAACTCGGCCATCCATCCGCGATAAAGACGGTCAGATTGCGCGGACAGGATGTCGCGGCGAAAATCCCGGATAAAGCGCCAGACCGAGCCTCGGCCCTGTCGCCCCTTTGGTTTTGGTGGAATCATGTCTTGGTCCAGCGATTGACGGCGCGCGCGATGCGGCCGGGCGAATGCCCGCGCCCGGCAAATCGCTGTGCAAGCGTCAGCGGCCCCGCGGTGATGGCAAAATAGTCGTAATCTCCGGGCCGGTCGAAGGAGCAGAGATACTGAAAATGCAGCCGGAACCAGCGACCGCGCAGCTCGCGCCGCTTTTCCGGCGACAGGGTCTGGGCAAAGGCTGCGGAAAGGATCAGCGGGTGGCGGCGGTCGGCCGGCTCGACCCCCGAGACCGAAACCGGATCGCAAAGCCCGAAGGAACAGGCATCGCCCGGAGCGGTCACGTCGATCCAGTCCAGCTCATCCCGTGCCGAAAGATAGCGCAGATCGGCGCGTAACCGGTTTGCACGCGGCAGAAACGAAGCCATGGGCACGACATGGCCAAGCGACAGATAAGAAAGCTGCGGCCCCCCCTTTGGCACCCGGCCCGAGCGGATCAGGTCCGCCAGAACCGAGATGCCAAGATAGGCCCCCGAGCTATGGCCGATGACCAGAACTTCGTCCCAGTCATCGGCCAGAACCTCGGCGATGCGGTCGGCGAACCGGGTAATGCGCTTTTCCAGTGCCGGGGGGTAAGCCCCCTGATTTTGCGCTGTAAACGCATAGTCATGCATCAGATACCAGGCAAAGATCTTGCCATCAAAGCGCCGCCATAGATGCAGGCCGCCCCAGGTCAGCGCCAGCGCCACCGGCAGACCCAGCCACCAGCCAAGGGTCGTCAGGTGCCCAAGCCCCCAACCGACCAGCACCCCGGCAAGGACCGAAACCAGCAGTTGCACGAGCAGCACCACAACCGGATAAAGCGCGGCGATGACCGGCCCGCGCCGCAGCCGCATCAGCCTGAATAGCGCGCCCGAGCCGATATAGGCCCAGGCGGTGCGGAGAAGCTGGCCATAAGTGGTCAGGATGCCCTGACCCATCGAGCCCTGCACGATATCAGCCCAGACAAGGACCTCGAATTCGGTTTCGATCCGCTGGTCACCGAACTGGCCGGTGACGCCCCAGCCAAAATTCTTACGGTCGCGGCGTGCGCCGAAACCAAGCTCATAACCCGAAATGCGCGCCTGTTCCGTGCCTTCGCGCTTGTACAGCTCGCGATAGCGGCGGGGCGGGATCGGGTCATAGCCCGGGATGTAAAGCACGCGACGGCGCAAGGGTCGGGTCATGAACTAAACTTTTGCTTGTGTTCGCAGAATATCCCATTCCCTACGGGCGGCAAGTCAACTGACGCCCCAGCGCGCCTCAAGTTTTTCTATGGCGGCGATGCGCGCCTCGGTCGGCGGATGGGACAACAGCCATGCGGGCGCGGTGCCAGTATCGGTCCCGGTCAGCCTGCGCAGCTTGCGAAACAGGTTCTTTTGCGGCTCGGTGCCGAGGCCAGCCTTGACCATCAGGGCGCTGGCAAAGGCATCGGCCTCGAACTCGTCTTTGCGCGACAGGCGGGCGACGATGGCACTGGTAACAAGGTTGGCGATCCAGACCCCGATAATGGGCACGATCCTACCCAGAATACCGGCCAGCATCATTCGCACCACGTTCTGACCGGCAAAATCAATCATGCGTCGCCGGGTGTGGCCGTGGGCGACATGGCCCAGTTCATGCGCGACGACCGAGGCAAGCTCTGCCTCGGTGACCTCTCCGCGATCCAGTCGGTCCAGAAAACCGCGGGTCAGAAAGATGCGCCCGTCTGGTGCAGCCAACCCGTTGACGATGCTGACTTCATAGACATGGGCCTGAATGCGGGGCAGATCCATCGCCCGCCCAAGCCGCTCAAGCAAAGGCAACAGCCGGGGATCGGTCAGCGGGGTGGACTGGGCGTTCAGCATCGCCCTTAGCCGCCATGTGGAAAAGAACCACATCGCAAGGGCGTACAGCAGAATCAGCAGGATCGGCAGAAACTTCAGCATGGCACCAGTATGAAGCGCCCTGCCGGATCAGCCAAGAAGGCGCATCGCCTCAGTCAGCCCCTCAAGGGTCAGGGGTTGCATGCGGTCCTCAAATATCTCGCGGATCATGGTGATCGAGCGGGTATAGTCCCAATCCGCCCGCTTCACCGGGTTCAGCCAGACATGATCGGGCCAGGTTTCACGCAGCCGCTTCAGCCAGACTTCGCCCGATTCGGGGTTCCAGTGCTCATTCGCGCCGCCTGGGATGGCGATTTCATAGGGCGACATCGAGGCATCACCGACGAAAATCACCTTATAATCGCGACCAAAGCGGTTGATGACCTCCCATGTCGGGGTGGTCTCGGTCCAGCGCCGGCGATTGTCCTTCCACAGTGCCTCATAGATGCAGTTGTGAAAGTAGAAATGTTCAAGATGCTTGAACTCGGCCCGGGCGGCCGAGAACAGCTCATCGACAAGCCGCGTGTGATCATCCATTGAGCCGCCGACATCCAGAAACAGCAGTACCTTGACAGCATTGTGACGCTCGGGCCGGGTCTGGACGTCGATATAGCCGTGCTCGGCGCTGGCACGGATGGTGCCGGGCAAGTCCAGCTCTTCGGTGGCGCCGTGGCGGGCCCATTGCCGCAGCCGTTTCAACGCCACCTTGATGTTACGGGTGCCAAGCTCGACCGAATCGTCAAAGTCGCGAAACTCGCGCTTATCCCAAACCTTGACCGCGCGGCGGTGGCGGCTTTCGTGCTGGCCGATACGCACCCCTTCGGGGTTGTAGCCATAGGCGCCAAAGGGTGAGGTTCCGGCGGTACCGATCCATTTACTACCGCCTTGATGGCGCTCGCGCTGTTCGGCCAGGCGTTCGCGCAGGCGCTTCATCAACTCTTCAAAGGAACCGGCACCTTCGACGGCGGCGCGCTCTTCGGGGGTCAGCAGCTTTTCGGCCAGCTTTTCCAGCCATTCATGGGGGATCGAGACCTCATTCACCAGCGCCTCGACCGGGATTTCCTCAAGACCCGAGAAGGCCTCGGAAAAGGCGCGGTCGAATCGGTCAATATGCGCCTCGTTCTTGATGAGCGTGGCGCGGGCAAGGTGATAGAATCCTTCGGGCGACCAGTCCGACAGCCCTGCCTGCAACCCGGCCAGCAGGTCCAGGTATTCCCGCAGGCTGGCTGGCACCCCGTGCCTGCGCAGACTGTCGAGAAAGGGCCGAAACATCACGTCATCCGGGAAATCAGCACGGTCAGGAACACACCCAGCACGGTCAGTGCCAGGGCGTGGGCGGCGGCATATTGCAGCTTGTCGGCGCGGCTGCCACCGGCTTTCACGGCGCGCATCCAGCCGATCGCTGCGCCAATAATGAATGCGGCGATCACGATCATGGATCAGGGCATAGCCCGCGCCAGCGACACTGTCGAGAGGCACGCCCCCTTGAACGCCTGCCGGGGGCAGGTTACTTTTGGTTCAACTTGATATCGGAGGGCGTGACCATGACGCCCAGGCGTCCTGCGGGTGCGGACGCGTTCCCGAGAAAAACGGTCGAGCCTTTCGCCACCCGCCCGGCCGAGGACGGGCCGCTTTATGCGGCTTTGGATCTTGGCACGAACAGCTGCCGGATGCTGATTGCCCGCCCTGCGGGCAGTCAGTTTCAGGTGGTTGACAGCTTCTCGAAGCCGGTCCAGCTGGGCCAGGGCCTCGAGGCGTCAGGCAGGCTGTCGCGCTCATCCATGGCGCGGACGGTTCATGCCTTGCAGGTGTGCCGGCGCAAGCTTGAGGCGCATAAGGTCACGCGCATGCGTCTTGTCGCGACCGAGGCCTGTCGAAGGGCCCGCAACAGCCGCGATTTTCTACGCATGATCCGGCGTGAAACCGGGTTGCCGGTCGAGATCATTGATGCCGAGGAAGAGGCGAGGCTTGCGGTGATTTCATGCGCGCCGCTTGTCTGTCTGCGGACCGAGCAATTGCTGGTCGTCGATATCGGGGGCGGCTCGACTGAACTGGTCTGGATCGACCTTGAGGATGTCGAGCCGAAAGAGCGGCCCCGTGCGATCATGCAGCTGGGCAACGGGTTTCGGGACTCGCGGCCTGGGGGCGCGCGGGTTGTTGACTGGATCAGCGTGCCCCTTGGCGTGGCGACGCTGCGTGACCAGTTCGAGGATGTCGAGGATGATCAGGGTCGTTTCGCGCTGATGTCCTGGCATTTCGAAGAGATGCTGGCGGATTTCGCGCCCTATTCGCTGGCCTCGACCATGGAGGACGGTTTCCAGATCATCGGCACTTCGGGCACGGTCACTACGGTTGCTGCCAGCCATCTGGGCTTGCGTCGCTATGACCGGACCAAGGTGGATGGGCTGATCATGACCTCGGCACAGATCGACAGGGTGATCCGGGACTATCTGTCCCTGGGGCCGGACGGCCGCCGCGCCGATCCCCGAATCGGGCGCGAGCGGCATGCGCTGATCATGTCCGGGGCGGCGATCTTGCAGACGCTGATGCGGGTCTGGCCAACGACGCGTTTGTCGGTCGCTGATCGCGGCCTGCGCGAAGGATTGCTATACGCGCAGATGGTCAAGGATGGGGTGCTGGCCCCGGATGGTTTGAACGGGGTAGCATAAGATGGCACAGGACAAAAAACCGGGGGAAGGGCGCAAAAGCTCGGGCCGCGGGCAGCGTGAATTGCGGGTGCGGGTGAAATCCGCCAAGGGGCGCAAGCTTTCCAGCACGCTTTGGCTTGAGCGGCAGCTGAACGACCCTTATGTCGCCCGCGCCAAGCGCGAGGGCTATCGTGGCCGCGCTGCCTATAAGATCATCGAGCTTGACGACAAGTTCGGCTTTCTTGTCCCCGGCGCGCGGGTGGTCGATCTGGGCTGTGCGCCCGGAGGCTGGTGCCAGGTCGCGGTTTCACGGGTGAACGCCCTTGGCGACCGGTCCGGCAAAAAGGTGGGCCGGGTGCTTGGAGTCGATCTGCAAGAGGTCGATCCCATTCCGGGCGCCGAGATTCACCAACTGGACTTTCTGTCGGATGGCGCGGACGATCTGGTCAAGGCTTGGCTGGGCGGTCGGGCCGATGTGGTGATGTCGGACATGGCGGCTGCCTCATCGGGACACAAGGCGACCGATCACCTGCGCATCGTTGCGCTGGTAGAGGCGGCAGCGCAGTTGGCTTTTGACGTGCTCGAACCCGGTGGCACCTTTGTCGCCAAAGTTCTGGCTGGCGGGGCCGAGGCTGAAATGCAGGTCATGCTCAAGCGTAATTTCAGCAAGGTCGCGAATGTAAAGCCGCCTGCAAGCCGTTCGGATTCCTCGGAAAAATTTGTTGTTGCGCAAGGTTTCCGTGGGCGGGACGAAACCGAGCGTGCCAATGACGAGGATGAGGGCGATGCGCTGAGCGATCAGGGCTGAGCCGTATGCGGCGATCGCCAGAGGGCAGCGCATAGGCTGACGGTGGACTGGTCTCTCTGCATTTCCTTGGAAAACGAGGCGACGACCGTATGTGGCGGCGCCTGATTTCCACGCTTGGCTCATCTTGTGCGCTGACGGTTGCGCTGACGGTGCGCTGGAAACCGTGACCGGTGTTTCTTCAGCGCGCTTTTGGCGCATCATCTCACGATAGTTTTTGAACCTGCATCCGATGGCAGCGGTCAAGCTGCGGATGAAATATCCCAACCCGCTATAGCCGTGCCGGATAGCGATTTCGACGCCACGCTTGTCGCAAGCAGCCGCTGCCAAGCTCCGTCAGCGCGCAGTCTGGTTGCCCCGGAATTTCAGATATCGCCTGATCGGGATGCAGCCCTGAGCGGGAGAGATGCTTCTCGGCCGGCACGTGCGCGCTGGCTGTCCCGGTGATAGTGGCTTTGCGATGGGTCAGGCTCGCATCGGGTCGTAATAGTGTCGTAGTGATTGGTCCCGACCAAGATGAGGCCGTGATATCCCCCGAATCGTTGCTCGCGCCCAGAGCAATTAGCGCCTTCGTCAAGAGCTCTGGTGTAAGCATACAGCAGTTGAAAATGGCCGGTAGCGTGAGGTCCCGGCAATAACCGGGTGGAATCGGTGTGCCGTGCCCTCAACATCGGCTGACGGTCTGGCGGTAAAGACGGTGTCGGTGGGGATGAGGGCGGTACGGCCGGGCAGCAGCACACGATCATGGCGCGGAAAGATCAAAGCCCGCCGGTGAGGCAGGCTGGACAAGCTGCAGTATGACGGTTAAGTGGCTGGCATGAAAAAATTTATTCTCCTTGTCCTTGCGACTGTCGTCCTGTCATCCTGTAACAGCCATGGCTGCAGCAGGTGGTACAGTTGGTGCATGATTCAGTGAGTAGTTTCCGGGAATAAGGAGGCCCCGCGGCCGCCCCTGGTCCCGAGCCCCCTGATCGGGTGCAACGTACGATAGTCGCCACGCATACTTGGATTAGGCGGCGCGCTGTGTACCCGTGTCGGGCCGCCCCAATGCAGACCAGCAAGAGGAATAAGGCGCAAGCTATCCCTGGCGCATGCGGGCAGCAGAGAGAGTGGGTCGGTTCGCCAAGCCCACCCGCCTGAGGCGTGATCCGGCGTGTGCGGATGGTTCGGTGGTGGCGGTCGGTCCTACCGTGACTGGGGGTCAGGTGGCTGCCCGGCGAGCGGAGGGAGGCGCGGGTCGTACTCCCCCGGGTCCATGATCGTTCCTAGGTTGATGCCGGCGGCGTGCAGCCTTGCCACGACCGGATCGTGCGGTTCAGTGAAACGCCAAGCTGGCTTGCCATGAGCAACCTGCAACAATTTCATCCAGAGATCCCGTTTCTGTCACGCGTGTCGTTGTGCAAACGATATTTCTGAAAAGTTGCGAAAAGGTTAATAAATATCGCAAAGGTTGAAATGGCGCTGCTCAGATATTGCTTTCGATCCGGCGCCAGTCCCGCATCCGTCCCCGGAAAAAGCTGCGCTGCGACTTGGCATATTGACGGGTGGCGATAATGGCGAGCCGAGTTGCCTCTTCGAGGCTGAGCTGGCCTTGCAGGTGGGCGACAAGCTCGGGCGCGCCGATGGCTTTGGCCCAGAGCGCGCCGGGATTCCAGTCGGGCAGGACCGTACGGACCTCATTAAGCACACCTTGCGCGATCATCTGATGAAAGCGTCGGGCAATACGTTCGGCCAGCCGGTCGCGGTCTGCCTGCAGGACCAAAAGATGCGCTGCCTCGGGCGAGATCAGCGGCGGTGGCGTCTCGGCCTGCCACAAGGCAATGCCGCGACCTGTCGCCTGCAAGACCTCCCATGCGCGCTGGACCCGCACCGGGTTTTGCAGGTCGATCCGGGCGCGGGTCGCCGGATCAAGCTCACTGACCAACTGCGCCAGCCCGCCTGGTTCGCGCAGGATCTGGTCGGCCTGAGCGCGGATCCGGGGCGGGGTCGGGGGAATCGCGGCCAGACCCCGGGTCAGTGTGCTGAGATAAAGTCCGGTACCCCCGACGATGATCAGCCGGGTCTGACGGGCTTTGATCAGCTCTGCGACCTCGGCCAGCCATTCTCCGACCGAATAGGCGCGATCAGGGGTTATGTGACCGTAAAGCACATGGCGCGCGCGGGCCTCGTCCTCGGGCGAGGGGCGGGCGGTCAGCAGGTTCCAGCATGACCAGACCTGCAGCGCATCGGCATTGACGACGATGCCGCCCTGCTGTTCTGCAATTGTCAGTGCGAGCGCGGATTTGCCGCTGGCGGTAGGGCCTGCGATCAGCACATGACGCCCGGGATCGAGCTCATTCAGGATGGGATGACGCTCAGTCATAGCGACTTTGGAAGGCGGCGGTTGAACATGGGCCCTGTTTGCGACATTTTGCGCGCTGATGAAACAGCCGCGAAAAGGTGAACCCATGTCGGATAGCGCGTCCAAGACTCCCGGAAAATACTCGCGCGTCATGCTGAAAATTTCGGGGGAGGCGCTGATGGGTGATCAAGGCTACGGTCTGCACCCACCGACTGTCGCCCGCATCGCGCAAGAGGTCAAATCCGTCCACGACATGGGCGTCGAGATCTGCATGGTCATCGGTGGCGGCAATATCTTCCGCGGACTGCAAGGCAGTGCACAGGGAATGGAGCGCGCGACCGCTGACTATATGGGCATGCTTGCCACGGTGATGAACGCGCTGGCGATGCAAGCCGCGATGGAGGCTCTGCGCATCCATACCCGCGTCATCTCGGCCATCCGTATGGACGAGGTCTGCGAGCCCTATATCCGTCGCCGCGCCATCCGCCATCTTGAGAAAAAACGGGTCTGCATTTTCGCCGCTGGTACGGGCAACCCGTATTTCACCACCGATACCGCAGCGACTTTGCGCGCCAATGAGATGAACTGCGAGGCGATTTTCAAAGGCACCAAGGTTGACGGCGTCTATGACAAGGACCCGCAGAAATTCGCCGATGCTCAGCGCTATGATAACGTCACTTATGACGAAGTCCTGCAAAAGCATCTGGGGGTCATGGATGCCTCGGCCATTGCACTGGCGCGGGACAACGACTTGCCGATCATTGTTTTTTCGCTGGATGAGCCCGGCGGCTTCCGCGGAATTCTGGCGGGCAGCGGCACCTATACGCGCGTTCACGGCTGAAATTGCTGCATAGGCTTTGCTATGTGGGCGTCGCTCGGTTAAAAGCTGCGAAAACCACAACACAGAGGCCATGACCGAGCATGTCCGACGACATAGAGATCGACACCGACGACCTGGAACGCCGCATGAAAGGCGCGATGGAGTCCCTGCGCCATGAATTTTCCTCGCTGCGCACTGGCCGTGCTTCGGCCACCATGGTCGAACCGATCATGGTGGATGCCTATGGCTCACTCACACCGATCAACCAGATCGGTACGGTGAACGTGCCCGAACCGCGGCTGGTGACCATCAATATCTGGGACAAGGCCCTGGTCGGCAAAGCTGAAAAGGCTATCCGCGAATCGGGTCTGGGCATTAACCCCCAGCTCAACGGCACCGTCATCATGCTGCCGATCCCCGAACTTAACGAGGAACGCCGCCGGGAACTGACACGCGTGGCCGCGCAATATGCCGAAAACGCCCGTGTTGCCATCCGCAACGTGCGCCGCGACGGGATGGATCAGATCAAAAAGGCCAAAGCTTCGGGCATGTCCGAGGATGACCAGAAGTTCTGGGAAACCGCCGTGCAAGAGCTGACCGACAAGATGATTGCGGCCGTGGATCAGGCGCTTGAGGCCAAACAGGCCGAAATCATGCAGGTCTGACGCATATGGCCGAGAGCGCAGCCAGCCTTGCAAAGCCCTCAGGGCAGGGACAGCGGCCCCGTCATGTCGCCATCATCATGGACGGCAATGGTCGCTGGGCCAAGAACCGGGGCTGGCCGCGTCTGGTCGGGCATCGGCGCGGGGCCGAGCGCGTCAAACAGATCGTCCGCGCCTGTCCCGATCTCGGAGTCAACTGGCTGACGGTCTATGCTTTTTCGACCGAAAACTGGAAGCGCTCGACCGAAGAGGTGTTGGGCCTGATGGGCATTTTCGCCCGCTATATTGAGCGTGAGGCTGATGCGCTGTCCGCAGAGGGTGTGCGTATGCGCTTTATTGGCGGGCGTGAACGGCTTGAGCCCAAACTGCAGCGTCTGATGGCGGGGATCGAGGCGCGCACCGCCGTCAATACCCGTTTGAATCTGACGGTTGCGATCAATTACGGTGGCCGGGACGAACTGACCCGCGCGTCGGCACGTCTGGCCGAGCGTATCGCCCGGGGTGAGGTCTCGAATCCGACCGAGGCCGACTTTGCCGATTGTCTGGATACTGCCGGTCATCCCGATCCGGATCTGGTGATTCGCACCAGTGGTGAGACCCGGACCTCGAACTTCCTGCCTTTTCAGGCGGCCTATTCGGAATATGAATTCACTTCGACGCTTTGGCCGGATTTCACCCCCGCACATCTGGCCGAGATACTGGATCGCTACGGGATGCGCGAGCGGCGCTTTGGCGGGGCATGAACAGCGGCGATCCACAACCGAGCCGTTTGCGTGGCGCCCTGAGGCGCGGCCGCGACAAATGGGCCGATCTCTGGCCACGCGTGCTTTCGGGCGCGGCGCTGGCGGTTGTGGGACTGGTGCTGCTGATCTCGACCGGGATCTGGATTCGTTTCGGTGCGGCTTTGGTAGTCGGGCTGATGATGTGGGAACTTGCCCGCCTGACCGGCTGGCGTCACCCCGAGTTTCATAGCCCGCGCCATCCGGTGCTGATCGGGATCCTTTCGGGTCTCGTGATGCTTGCGATGCTGGTGCTGCCAGGTGACTGGCCGCTGACACTTGTTCTGGTGCCGATGATTGCCGGCTGGCACGGTACGCATGAGCATGAGCGCCCGGCCTATCTGATGTTCACGCTTGCAATTTTCGGCGCTGGCTATGCACTGGTCGTGATCCGCGAGGTGATGGGTCTGCCGACACTGGCATGGATCGTCGGAACCGTGGTCCTTTCCGACGTGCTGGGTTATTTTGTCGGCCGCCGCATTGGCGGCCCCCGCTTTTGGCCTGCGATCAGCCCCAAAAAGACCTGGAGCGGTACCGTCGCCGGCTGGCTTGGCGCCTTTGTGCTGGCGTTGATCCTGATGATCGTGGGGCAGGCGTCGTGGCCGGTGGTGATTCTTGGGCCGCTGCTTGCGGTTGCCGGGCAGTTCGGCGATATCGCTGAAAGCTGGCTCAAGCGTCGTGTGGGGGTCAAGGACAGCTCGGACCTGATCCCGGGCCATGGCGGCTTTATGGACCGGTTCGATGCCATGTCGGGCAGCCTGCTCGTGGCGCTTTTGCTGTTGATTGCCAATCTGTTGCCAGTGATCGGAGGCTGAAGGATGCGCAGCATATCGGTGCTGGGCGCGACCGGGTCGGTCGGTGAAAGCGCATTCGATCTGCTTATGCGGGCCGGAGGCGCGCAGAGCTTTCGCACCATTGCCCTGACCGGCGGCGCCAATATCGCCCGTTTGGCCGAGATGGCGCGGACACTGAAGGCCGAGATTGCCGTGACCGCGTGGCCCGAGCGGTTGGATGAGCTGCGTTCAGCCCTTGCCGGTAGCGGGATCGAGGTGGCGGCGGGTACAGCTGCCGTGGCCGAGGCTGCCGCTCGTCCGGCGGACTGGACGCTTTCGGCTATCGTGGGTGCGGCGGGTCTGCCGCCCGGCCTTGCAGTGCTGGACCGGGGCGGCACCCTTGCGCTGGCGAATAAGGAAACGCTGGTCGCTGCGGGTCCGCTTGTGATGGCGCGGGCACAGGACAGGCGCGCGCAGATCCTGCCTGTTGATTCTGAACATTCCGCGATTTTTCAGGTGCTTCAGGGAGAAAACCTTGAAACTGTCAGGCATGTGACGATCACTGCCTCGGGCGGGGCGTTCCGGGACTGGCCGTTTGAGCGTCTGGCGCAGGCAACCGTGGCCGAGGCGAGTTGCCATCCGAATTGGTCAATGGGCCAGCGCATCACTATCGACAGCGCAAGTATGTTCAATAAGGCGCTGGAAGTCATTGAAGCTCATGAATTCTTTGGGCTGGGCATTGATCGCTTGCGCGTGCTCGTGCATCCGCAATCCATCGTGCATGCCATGGTGACGCATCGCGACGGCGGTTCGATTGCGCATATGGGTGCGCCGGACATGCGCCATGCAATCGGTTACGCGCTGAACTGGCCTGCACGCGCGGCCTTGCCGGTGCCTGCGTTGGATCTGGCCGCCGTCGGCAGCCTGACTTTTGCCGAGCCTGATGAGGCCCGCTGGCCCGCTTTGCGTCTGGCGCGCGAGGCGATTTCGGCGGGCGGCGCGGCGGGGGCGGTTCTGAATGCCGCAAAAGAGCAGGCGCTGGACGATTTCATTGCAGGCCGCATCCGCTTTACCGAAATGGCTCCGGCGGTTGAACATGCGCTGGCACTTGCCGCCCGCGAATCCGGCTTTTCCCAAAGCCCGCGCGACCTGGAAGAAGTGCTGCATTGGGACGGTTTCGCGCGCCGTGCCGCTGCGCAATGGCAGGGGGCAGCATGAGCGTGCTTTTGGACATGCTGGGCGGTTTTCTATGGACGGCGGCCTCTTTTATCGTGGCGCTGTCGATCATCGTGACTGTGCATGAATACGGCCATTATATCGTCGCGCGTCTTTCGGGTATCCGGGCCGAGGTCTTTTCATTGGGTTTCGGTCCAAGGCTGGTTTCCCGCCGCGACAAACGGGGGACGCTGTGGCAGATCGCGGCGATTCCCTTGGGTGGCTATGTGCGCTTTCTGGGCGATTCTGACGCTGCGAGCGCCGGATCGGTGCCCGTTGATCCTGCCCGGACCCGTCAAAGCCTGACCGGAGCACCGCTTTGGGCGCGATTTGCCACTGTGGCTGCGGGGCCGGTGTTTAACTTTATTCTGGCAGTTTTGGTTTTTTCTGGAATGGCGATCTGGCAGGGGCTGCCGGTCGATGAGGTGCGGGTCGGCCGCCTGCATCCGACCCCGCCCGGGGTCGAGATGCAATTGCAGACCGGCGACCGGGTGGTTGCAGTGGATGGTGCGCCCGTCTCTGACTGGCGCGATCTTGGCCGGTTGGCTGCAGAGCTGCCGGCGCGTGAAAGTCATGACTGGACGGTCGAACGGGACGGGACCCGGATCACTGTACCAGGTCCTGATCCGATGCCGCCGCTGATTGCGGGGGTTGCTCCGCGCAGCGCGGCTGTGGCGGCGGGGCTGAAACCGGGCGATGTGATTCTGGCGATCGACGGTGCGCCCGTATTCCGGTTTGACGAATTGCGCGAACATGTTGCCAAGGCTGGCGGGCGTCCGGTGCTGCTGAAGGTCTGGCGCGAGGGCGCGGGCGTTGCGGACTATACCCTTGCCGCGCGTGAGCAGGACTTGCCGACCGAGGATGGTTATACCCGGCGCTGGCTGATCGGCGTCACTGGCGCCGGCACTTATTTTGATCCCGCGACCCGACCCGCTGGTCTGGGTGAGGCTGCCGGCATCGGTGTCAGCCGCACCTGGGATATCATTGCCTCGTCGGTTTCGGGACTGTGGGCGATGATTACTGGTCAGATCGGCAGCTGTAATCTGGGTGGCGCGATCTCGATTGCCGAGACGACGGCGCAGGCTGCCTCGGCGGGGGGCGGAAACTTCATCTGGTGGATCGCGGTGCTGTCGGCAGCCATCGGTTTTCTGAACCTGATGCCGGTCCCGATGCTCGATGGCGGGCATCTGATGTTCTATCTTTATGAGGCGGTCACAAGGCGGCGGCCGTCGGACCGGGTGATGGACATTCTGTCCGCTCTGGGCCTTGCTGCGGTCCTGTCGCTGATGGTGCTGGGCCTCACCAACGATCTTTTCTGCCCCTGATCGGCCCTGACCTTTTGACAGTAGCGCATGCTTCGCTGTATCCATCGTGGCAAATCCGGTGGGGTCAACCTGCCAGGCAACGCATTTTTCGCGAGGGGCGGCGATGACGGACAGGAAACTCGGCAAGGGCGCGCTGGCGCTGATCTCGGCGCTGGCGGTGGCTGTGCCGGTAGGAATGGCGGCAACCCCAGCCGCAGCCTATGTCTTCAGCAATGTGCGCATCGAAGGAAACCAGCGAATCGAGCCACAGACGATCCTGTCTTATCTGGATCTTCCGCGCGGCCAGGACGTATCCGCCGGGACCCTGAACGACGCTCTCCAACGGCTGCAGAGCTCGGGCCTGTTTGAAAGCGTCGAGCTGGTGCCCTCGGGCGGGACGCTGGTCGTCAGGGTCGCCGAATATCCGACCATCAACACAATCGCATTCGAAGGCAACAAGCGTCTCAAGGATGCGAATTTGTCCGAGATCGTCAAATCGCAGTCACGCCGCGTCTATTCGCCAGCCCAGGCCGAGGCAGACGCTGCCGCGATCAGCCAAGTCTATGCCTCGCAGGGGCGTCTGGCCGCCCGGGTCGATCCGCGCATCATCCGCCGCAGCGGCAATCGCGTCGATCTGGTCTTTGAGATCCGCGAAGGCGATGTGACCGAGATCGAGCGTATCGGCTTTGTCGGCAACCGCGCATTCTCGGACCGCCGGCTGCGCAACGTTCTGCAAACCAAGCAGGCGGGCATGTTGCGCACCTTTATCCGCCGCGACACCTTTGCCCCCGACCGTGTGCCGGTCGATGAAAAGCTGCTGACCGACTTTTACCGCTCGCGCGGCTATGCCGATTT
The DNA here is from genome assembly GCF_009301415.1 of Paracoccus kondratievae. Classification (GTDB taxonomy): domain Bacteria; phylum Pseudomonadota; class Alphaproteobacteria; order Rhodobacterales; family Rhodobacteraceae; genus Paracoccus; species Paracoccus kondratievae. Next base: position 1,015,164 of record NZ_CP045072.1, read on the forward strand.
CCGCGTTCAGGCCGTTGCACCCGAACTCGCACGCGAACGGGATGCCTTCTACATCACCTTCCAGATCTATGAGGGCCCGCGTTATACTTTTGGCAATATCACCACGATCAGCGAAGTCCCCGGCGTGGATGCGGCCGAGTTCCAGCAGCAGAACCGTGTTCGTCGGGGCGAGGTCTATAACCCCACGATCATCGAAACCACGATTCGCCGCATGGAGGCGCTGGCGCTGCGCAAGGGGCTGAACTTTGTCAGCATCGAGCCGCGCGTCACCCGCAATGAGCGCAACCAGACGCTGGACCTGACCTTTGCCCTGACACGCGGCCCGCGCGTCTTTGTCGAGCGTATCGACATCGAGGGTAACACCACCACGCTGGACGAGGTGATCCGCCGTCAGTTCTCTACGGTCGAAGGCGACCCCTTTAACCCGCGTGAGATCCGCAACTCGGCTGAACGGCTGCGCGCGCTTGGCTATTTCTCGGACGTTCAGGCCGAAAGCCGTCCCGGCTCGTCGCCCGAACAGGTCGTCGTTGACGTGAACGTAGAAGAACAGCCGACCGGCAGTCTGAACTTTGGTGTCAGCTACGGCGTGAATTCGGGCGTTGGCTTCAACGCTTCGCTGTCCGAAAAGAACTTCCTTGGCCGTGGTCAGCAGGTCGATCTGTCATTTGCGACCGGCTCGGGGACGAAAAGCTCGGGCCTGACCTTTGTCGAGCCGTATTTCCTTGGCCGCAACCTTAAGGCGCGGGCCCAGCTGTGGTACAACACCACTGACCGGCTGAATTCGGACTATAATACCCGGACCGTCGGTCTGCTGACGGGGATCGAGTTCCCGATTTCGGAAAACGGCAGGCTTGAGCTGCGTTACAAGCTTAGCAAGGATACGCTGTTCGACGTTGAACCGCCTCATGTCGATCCCGAAAGCGGCGAGGTCGTCGGCTCATCGCCCATTCTCTTCAGCGAGCAGGGCGGCTTCTTCACCTCGGCGCTTGGTTATACCTACAGCTATGACAGCCGCATCGCCGGTCTTGATCCGCTGACCAGCTATCGGCTGCGGTTCAGTCAGGATTTTGCCGGTGTGGGCGGGGATGTGAAATCCGTCACCAGCACACTTTATGCCGGGATCGAAAGCCGGGCCTGGCGTCCCAGCGTGACCATGCTGGCCGAGTTCGAGGCGGGGGCCGTCCATATGCTGGACGATCAGAACAGCCGGTTCATGAGCCGCTTTACCGGGAACAGCAAGATCCGCGGGTTTGAGCCGAACGGCTTTGGTCCGCGCGACCTTGAGGCGCCGAACCAGGACGCGCTGGGGGGCAACTATTTCTGGGCGCTGCGCACCGAACTGCAATTCCCGCTGGGTCTGCCCGAAGAATACGGCATCACCGGCGGTCTTTTCGCCGATGCCGGCTCGGTCTGGGGGCTCGACAACCGTATCGGTGCGAATGAAACCGAGGTGGATGACAGCATGAAGATCCGCGCTTCGGTCGGGGCCTCGATCTTCTGGACGACGCCTATTGGTCCGCTGCGCTTTAACTTTGCCAAGGCGCTGAAGAAAGAGGACTATGACGAAGAACAGTCCTTTGACCTGACCATTTCGACCAAGTTCTGATGGTGGACAAACAGGGCATCGCGGCATCGGTTGCCACCGCCGTTCTGGCGGTGGGCTCTGCCGCGCTGGCCCAGCCCCTGCCGACGATGAACGATGGAACCGAGCGGCCGGTGATGCCGATCGTCGTCGAAGCTCCGCTGCCGAATGGTCAGGCTGTGCTGCCAGTCCTGACCATTGATCAGGACATGCTATACGCGCGCTCGCAATGGGGACAGCGCGTGCAGGAAGAGATCGAACAGCGCCGACGCGAAATTGCGGCCGAGAATGATCGGCTGGCCGAGCAATTCGCCTCGGAAGAGCAAGAGCTGACCGCTTTGCGCCGGACGCTGCCGCCTGATGAGTTTCGCAAGCGCGCTGATGAGTTCGATAAGCGTGTTGTTGAGGTTCGCCGCGAACGGGATACCGAAGTGCGCGCGTTGCAGATTGAGGCCGAAGAAGAGCGGCGAGCTTTCTTGGACACTGCGCTGCCGATCCTTGCGTCGCTGATGCGCGAAAGGGGTGCGGTGGTGGTTCTGGAGCACCGCGCAATCTTTGTCGCTTCGCAATCCATCGACGTGACCGACGACCTTATCGCTCGGATAGACCGTGAGATCGGCGCTGGTCCTGTCCAGCCTGATGCGGAAGAGAAACCCGATGCTGCGCCCGCTGCGTCGACAACCAATGCTCAGCCCGATCAGCCGACCGAGCCGGCTGCCGAGCAATCGGGGCAGTAATTTCCGGCCGCCCCAGGCAGCCGGATCAAAAAGAGCGGGCCTGGCCGACCTGACGGTCGAGATTGCCGATCCGTTCGGTCAGCAGTGCAAAGAAGGCATCGGACTGCACGTCTCGGATGAAGGTTGCGTTTGGCGTACGACCGCTGACCCGCCACCAGTCGGCGACGGTCATGCCTTGGGTGAACTCACCCTGCGTCTCGATCTCGACATTGATGAAGCGGCCGCTGAACAGATCGGGTTTCAGCAGCCATGCGATGGTACAGGGATCGTGCAGCGGTGCGCCTTCGCTGCCGTATTTTTCACGGTCGAACCGTTCAAAGAAGTCGGTCCAGCTGGCGACCGCCTGACCGACGCGGCCCATTGCGCGCATGGTTTCCACCCAAGGGCGGCTGGTCAGCACGCGATGGGTGACGTCAAGCGGCATGACCGTCAGGGGCGCACCGCTGGCGAACACGATCTTGGCGGCCTCGGGGTCGACATAGATGTTGAATTCGGCGGTGGGAGTGACGTTGCCGACCTCAAAATAGGCGCCGCCCATCAGCACGATTTCCTGCACGCGCGGGATGATATCGGGCGCGCGCTGGAAAGCGGCGGCGATATTCGTCAGGGGACCGATCGGAACCAGCGTGACGGTGCCCGGCTCTTCGCGGCGCAGGGTCTCGATCAGGAAATCGACAGCATGGCCGGGGGCAAGCGGCATGGTCGGCTCGGGCAGGGTAACGCCGTCAAGACCGGTCTTGCCATGGACATGTTCGGCCGTGACCAGCTTGCGCTGCAAAGGCGCGTCGCAGCCGGCATAGACTGGCAGATCCGGCCGGCCTGCAAGTTCGCAGAGCATACGTGCATTCCGCTCGGTATGATGCAACGGGACGTTGCCTGCGACGACGCTGAGACCCAGAACCTCAAGCTCGGGACTGGCCAAGGCCAGCAGGATGGCGACGGCGTCGTCCTGTCCGGGATCGGTGTCGATGATGATCTTGCGCGCCATGATTACCCCTTTTGATCGTTTCCCCGGCAGGGAAGCCCGGCCGGGCGCAGGATGCAAGCCCCTAGTCCCCTGCCGGCTGCAGATGGGTGATGCCCGCCGCCGCCGCCCTGGCAAGGGCAGGGTCCAGCGACATGACCACATATTCACCGCGTCGCCACAGCTCGGCCATGTCGTCATAATGGCGCGAGAAGGGGTGCCCCGACTGCCCGGTTGAGATGATAAAGACCGAGCTGTCCGGGTCGGCAAGGTCATATACGCCGCGATAAGTCGCGCCGGTCACGTTCAGCCAGGGGTTGCGGCCGGTGCCAAGAAAGCCCGCCTGCGCAATCGTCGCCTCTCCGCCCGAGGTCGGCTGGATCAGGTTCACGATATAGGAAATGCCACGCATATCCCCCAGCGCCGGATGAACGTGGCGGGCGCGGTGCAGGTCCCCCCAGCGCCAGCTTGCCAGATCCGGGCCGAAACGGGCGACCAGATCCAGCAGGGCTGCGTCAAGCGCCTGCCGGGCGATTTGCGTGCAGGTTTCGACCGGTGCGGACTGGCGGATATCGCACCAGACGGCCGCGCCGTCGATATTGCGAAACACCCGGTCGATGAATTCGGGAAAAAGCTCGTTCAGGTCGTCGGCAAGCGGGCCAAGATCATCCCGGACCAGCCGGTCCTGCAAGGCGCGCATCCACGCAACATAGATCAGCGGCTCGGGCAGATGCTCGCTCATCGCGCCGTCCCAATTTGCAAGAAGGGCGAGGGCGTCCTGACGCAGCCGTTCGGGCGTGCCCTGGGCTGCGGGCTCTTCGGTGAACCACAGCTCGGCGCCCACCAGCGGTAAAAGCGCGCGGGCAACCGGACTGACGATATCGTTCTGGGCGGCGATGAAACTGTCGCGGGAATGCACCTCGCGCGAGTTGATAAGAAGACGCAGCCGGTCCAGCCGGAAACGGTCGGCCCAGTCATAGCCCAGGCCCGTCATGCCTGGCAGTGCCGCACCCGTGGCAGCAACGATGCCGCTTTCGGGGGCAAGATCGGTCAGCTCTGCAGGGGCAGGCGCAATGCCCTGCCACCGGTTCTGAACAATCCAGCCGGGTGCGGGCATCCGCCCCCCCGTCTGATGAACCGAGGGGCGCTGCGGCACGGCGCCGACAAGGACTTGCCCCACACCATTACCATCGGCAAGCGTAACGGTCAGCGCCGGAGCTACCATATTGCGCAAAGTGGTTGCGGCTGCCTGCCGGTCCTGCGCCTGCATCAGCCCGATCAGCGCGGTCATGCTGCGATCTTCGCCAAAGGCTCCGGTCCAGGACAGGACTGCGACGTGGCCGGGCGGCAGGATGGTTCCGATGCCAAGATGCGAGGCGGGGATTACCGGCCCATTCTCGGTCTCGCGCATGGTGATGGTTTGCGGCTCGGCGCCGCGGACACGCAGGATCTCGCGGCGGGTCGAAAATGCGGTCCAGCCCTGTGGGCCCCGATAACGGTTGGGATCGCCGGGCTGAACCTCTTCGATAAAGATGTCCTGATCGTCGATCTGTGCCGGGGTAACCCCCCATGCGAGGCGGGTGTTACGCCCGGAAAGAACAGCCGGAATGCCGGGGATGGTGCCACCGATCACCCCGCCTGAACCAAGCTCAAGCCGCGCCAGGTACCAAAGCCCCGGTGCGGTCAGCGGAAACTGAGGATCATTGGCAAGCAGCGCCCCCCCGGCCGCCGTGCGCCGTGCTGCCGCTGCAAACCCATTGGCCGATGCCCCGAGCGAGGGCGACAGATAGCCTGCAAGCGCCGTCGTCCAGTCCGGCGTATCGGTCCCGCGTTTCGGGGCGGTAAAGCGCGTGCCGGGGAAAAGCGAGGCATAATCCGGCATGGGCGGCTCGCCCGGCATGGCGACCATATCCTGTCCACGCTCGGGTGCGGCGAGCGACAGCCTTGCACGCAGTACCTCGCGGCGGACCTGTACGGTCGAAGACGCCGCGAGCAGCTTGAGGATCGCCAGCGAATCTGCGGGCTCCCAATAGGCGATATCGTCGGGGAACAAAAAGAATTCGGGTGCTCCGCGACCACGTGCGCCAAGATTGATCTGCTGGATCCAGGCATTCACGCCGTCGGAATAGGCGCGCAGGACTTCGATCACCTCGGGGTCCTGAGCCTGAAGCGAGGCGCGGGCATTGCGATAGATCCCGAGCCGGCGTGCCAGATCGTCAGCGGGCAGGGCGCCCATACCATAGATCTCGGCCAGCCTGCCTTGGGCGGCGCGGCGCAGCACGGTCATCTGGAACAGCCGGTCCTGAGCATGGGCAAGCCCAAGAGCAAAAAAGACGTCGCGGTCGCTTTTGCCAAAGATATGCGGCACGTCCTCGGTCGTGCGCACGATTTCGACCGGGGCCGAGATACCCTGCACGACATAGGTGCCATCGTAGTCGGGCAGCGACCGGATGGCGAAATACCAGGCCAGCACCACGAAGGCGAGCGTCAGCAGGATCATCCCGACGGTCAGGCGCACAAGCCAGCGGAAAAGTGTCACCATGAAGAGGCGCAGCCCGAACTTGGGCGCGAGAGGTTGACCCCCGCGCCGGGTGATGAAATTCATCGGGGTGAATAGGGCAGGGCGCGGGCCGGATCAACGCGCCTTTCGATGCGAGGGAGAAAATTGATGGCAAAGGTGGCGTTTCTGGGGTTGGGGGTGATGGGCTTTCCCATGGCCGGGCATCTTGCAGCGGCGGGCCATGATGTGACGGTCTGGAACCGCAGCCCCGCCAAGGCCGAGGCCTGGGTCGCGCGCCACAAGGGCAGCCGCGCTGTCTCGGCCAAAGAAGCTGCCGAAGGGGCTGAATTCGTCATGGCCTGCGTCGGGAATGACGACGACCTGCGTCAGGTTTGTCTTGGCGAAGCCGGGGCCTTTGCAGGTATGAGCAAGGGTGCGATCTTTGTCGATCACACGACGGTTTCGGCGGCGGTCACGCGTGAGCTTGCGGCCCATGCCGCTGAGGCGGGGCTGGGCTTCGTCGATGCTCCGGTTTCGGGCGGTCAGGCCGGGGCCGAGAACGGCCAGCTTTCGGTCATGTGCGGCGGTAGCGAGGATGACTATGGCCGGGCCGAGCCGGTGATTGCCGCCTATGCCAAGATCTGTAAGCTTATGGGCCCCTCGGGCGCGGGCCAGCTCACCAAAATGTGCAACCAGATCGCCATCGCAGGGCTGGTGCAGGCGCTGTCGGAATCGCTGCATTTTGCTGAAAAGGCCGGGCTGTCGATCCCCGGGGTGGTCGAGGTGATCAGTCAGGGTGCTGCGGGCAGCTGGCAGATGCAGAACCGGTATCAGACCATGGCCGAGAACCGCTTTGACTTTGGATTTGCTGTGGACTGGATGCGCAAGGATCTGGGCATCTGTCTTGCCACTGCCGATGAGACCGGCGCGACCCTGCCGGTGACAGCTCTGGTCGACCAGTTCTACAAGGAAGTGCAGAACATGGGCGGCGGGCGCTGGGACACTTCTTCGCTGATTGCGCGGCTGCGTAAATGATGCGGCTTGCCAAGGGCGGCGTGAACGCGCTATCAGCCTGCGCGGGGGCGGTTAGCTCAGTTGGTAGAGCGTCTCGTTTACACCGAGAATGTCGGGGGTTCGAGTCCCTCACCGCCCACCATTCCCCTTTGTATTCAATGCCTTGCCTCTGCGATGAGGTATCGGCATGACCGGTGCGCTGTCCAGCCTGCGTATTGTCGAAATCGCGGGCATCGGTCCGACTCCCTTTGCCGCAATGTGGTTTGCCGACCATGGCGCGCAGGTCGTGCGGATCGCGCGGCCCGGTTCGCCGCAGATTTTTCCGCTAAGCCGGGACGTCCTAGACCGCGGGCGCGACTGGCTGGAGCTGGACCTGAAATCCGCCCAAGGCCGAGATCTGGCGCGCGATCTGATTCTGCGCGCCGATGCTGTGATCGAGGGCATGCGCCCCGGCGTCATGGAGCGGCTGGGCCTGGGGCCAGAGGATTTCTCTGCAAACCCACGCCTTGTCTATGGCCGCATGACCGGTTGGGGGCAAAGCGGGCCGCTGGCACACACCGCTGGTCACGACCTGACCTATCTGGCGATCACCGGCGCGCTTGCTGCTATCGGGCCCAGGAACCATCCGGTCCCGCCGCTGAACCTGATCGGGGATTTTGCTGCGGGCTCAATGTATCTGGTGGCCGGTATGCTGGCCGCGATTCTTGCCGCGCGTGAGACGGGCAAGGGGCAGGTCGTCGATGCCGCGATCACCGATGGCGTCGCGCATCTGATGGCGATGATCACCGGGCTAAGGGTAAACGGTCTTTGGCAGGTCGAACGGCAGGCGAATCTTTTGGACGGTGGCGCGCCTTACTACACCTGCTATCGTTGCGCCTGCGGTGGTTTTCTGGCCGTTGGCGCCATAGAGCCACAGTTCTGGGCCGAGCTGATCCGGCGCCTGGGTCTGGCCGGGGTTGATCTGCCAGACCGCGCTGATCCTGCAAATTGGGTGGCGCTGCGCGAGATACTGGCGGCACGCATCGCCTCCCGCAGCCGTGATGACTGGGCAGCCGAGCTTGAGGGAACAGATGCCTGCGCAGCACCCGTCCTGACGATGGATGAGGCTCCGCATCATCCGCACAACCGCGCGCGCGGGGTTCATATCGGCAACGATCCGCGTCCCGCGCCGCTTTTGTCGCGCAATCCGGGACAACCGGGCGAGGGCCGGCAGCTGACAGTCGGTCAGGCGCGTAATCTGTGGCGCTGAGCAGCCATTTCTGTTGACTTGGCCGGGCGAATCCGCGATATACCCGCGACCGGCCGGGCTTACGTCCGTTGCCGGTATTGCATTTTAAAATCTCACCCAGAACAAAGGGTGCGCTGTCCGAAGGCGGGGTTCAACCCCGGCAATACCTGAAATATGGGGCCGAAGGACGCGGCAGAGCAAGGAAAGACGGAATGTTCGCAGTTCTCAAGACGGGCGGCAAGCAGTACCGGGTTCAGGCCGGTGATGTGCTGCGCGTCGAAAAACTGAACGCCGAAGCCGGCGACAAAATCCAATTCAACGACGTGCTGATGATCGGCGCGACCGTAGGTGCGCCGCTGGTGAAAGGCGCTGCCGTTCAGGCCGAGGTCATCGACACGATCAAAGCCGACAAGGTCATCACCTATGTCAAGCGCCGCCGGAAACATTCCTCGCAGCGCACCCGTGGCCATCGCCAGCAGCTGACGCTGGTCCGCATCACCGAGCTGCTTGAAAAAGGCGGCGACAAGACCAACGTCAAGCCGGCCGTCGGCGCACGCACCAAACTGGAAGCCGCTGCCAAACCGGCGAAAGCCAAGAAGTCGGAAGCCGTAGCTTCGGCCGAAGACGCTAACTGAGGCAAAAGGAGACTGAACCATGGCACATAAAAAAGCAGGCGGTTCGTCCCGCAACGGCCGCGATTCGGCTGGCCGTCGTCTCGGTGTGAAACTTTATGGCGGTCAGCGGGCCGTTGCCGGTAACATCATCGTGCGTCAGCGTGGCACCACCTGGTGGCCGGGCCAGAATGTCGGCATGGGCCGCGACCATACTCTGTTCGCCCTGACCGACGGCCAGGTAACCTTCAAGAAGGGCCTCAAGGGCCGCACTTACATTTCCGTGCTTCCTGCCAACGTAGAGGCCGCCGAGTAAGCCAAGTTTAACACTTGCATGCTAAAAGGGGATCGGCCGATGCCGGTCCCCTTCGCTTTTTCGGGGTTCGTACCCATATCAGTGCAAGTAATTAGGGGGAGAACAGTGACATGAATGAGTTGATTTCCTCGGATGCGCGGCAGATCGAGATCGTGACCGAGCGCTTTGTCCTGCGGCCGCTTCGGGCCTCGGATGCGGGGCTCATCGCGCATTATACCGCCGACCGACGCGTAGCCGGGGGAACCCGTTCCATCCCGCACCCCTTGCCGCCCGGTGCCTCTGAATCCTATGTCCGCCGTGCCATGTCGGATGACCGGGACGAGGATGTCTGGGCTATCGACGGTTCGGCAAATAAGCTTGCCGAAGTCCTTGGCGTGGTTTCACTGACCCGCATTGATCAAGAGCAATCCGAGCTTGGCTTCTGGATCGGTGCTGGTTTTTGGAACACCGGCTTTGCGACCGAGGCGGTCTCGGCTCTGGTTGAGGCTAATCCGCATCGTTCGCGCACGCTCTTTGCCGAGGCGTTTCAGGACAACCCCGGCTCGGCCCGGGTACTGACCAACTGTGGTTTTGAATATCTCGGCGATGCGGAAAGCTGGTCGGTGGCGCGTAATGCGCTGGTGCCGACCTGGACCTATCTGCGCAAAATGGTCTGAGCAGGCCACCGATTTCTGATTTTAGGGGAGGGGCCTTGTGACGGACCTTCCCCTTTTTGCTTCGGGAGTGGTGTCCGGCTGATCATTTTGCGAGGGGCGCAGAACAAAAAGAGAAGAGGCGCGGGATTCCCGGCCTCTTCGTCGCTCCATCTCAGATAAGTCAGCGCCGCAGCGTAACCGAATTGGTGGCGCCGGTAATCACGACTTCGCGGAGCGATGGCAGGACTGCGTTCGGAATGGTCAGCGCGACCGTGGCTGTATCGCTCGCCGGGTTCGGCGGATTGACGGCGGCAAATGTGCCAAGCTGTGGCGGCTTGCCGACCAGACGCAGGCGCAGCACGCCGTTTTCATCCGGGCGGATACGGCCCTTGGGCATCGGCACTTCGGTCACCAGGGCGACGTCCCACCAGCCTTTGCTTGCGCCCAGCCCGGTCACGACCAGCATGCGGCCTTCGTAGATAGGCTCCCATTTCGCGCCGGTGACCCGGGCCAGTGGGATGCGTCCATCCTGAACCGAGGTCGGATAGCCCCCCTCGGGCTCAAGGGTTTGCGGCTCGGAAGAACTGCCAAACCAACGCATCGGGTTCCAGCTGCTGTCCCCCATGCGGCCGCAGCCAGCCAGCACGAGCATTGTACAGGCAAGGATGCCTAATGTTCTTGACCGCATGAACGCTGTCCCCGCTTTTCCAAGTCTTTGGGGCAGTGATAGGGCAAGTCGCGCGAGGGCGAAAGCCTCTTTGACCTCGTCCGGTCATCGCGCTATCCATGGCCGCCCACGCGAGAGGATGCCCCGATGGCCACGCCAGCCTTTGAAAAGATCGCCGAGACTTTCGATTTCCTTGACGACTGGGAGGATCGCTATCGTCACGTTATCGAACTGGGTAAGGCGATGCCGCCGATGGACGCATCATTGCAGGTCCCGGCCACCAAGGTAGAAGGCTGCGCCAGCCAGGTCTGGATCATGCCGCGGATCGAGGGCGGACGTTTCGATTTTCAGGGCGATAGCGACGCATTGATCGTGCGCGGACTGATCGCGATTCTGCACGCGCTTTACTCCGGGGTTCCGGTCGGTGAGGTCGCCGGCATCAACGCTACCGCCGAGCTGGCCCGCCTGGGGCTCGAAGAGCATCTTTCCGCGCAGCGTTCGAACGGGTTGCGCGCTATGGTCGAGCGTATCCGCAATCTTGCCGCGGCTGCCTGAAGGTTAGCCGCCGCGGCGGTGTGCAATCCAGCCGCCGCCCAGAACCCGGGTGCTGTCGGTCGCGTAAAAAACGCAAGCCTGACCCGGGCTTACCCCTTCTTCGGGGGCGAGCAGCTCGATCTCTGCGCGGCGGTCTCCGGTCACGCGCAGGATCGCAGGCCGGGGCGGCCGGGTTGAGCGGATGCGGGCGCTGATCGCGATTTCGCCGGTGAAAGGCTCATCGCCCAGCCAGTTCACCTCGGTCACCGGCACGATTTTCGTCGCCAGAGCTTCTTTGGGGCCGACAACGACGCGCCGGGTTTCAGGCTCAAGCCGGACCACGTATAGCGGATCACCCAGCCCGCCGATGCCCAGCCCGCGCCGCTGACCGATGGTGTAATGGATGACACCCCGATGGGTACCCAGCACATTGCCGTCCATATCGACGATCTCACCCGGATCGGCCGCGCCGGGACGCAGCTTTTCGATCACGCTGGCATAGTTGCCATTCGGTACAAAGCAGATGTCCTGGCTATCCGGTTTGTCGGCTACCGCCAGTCCGTATCGGGCGGCCAGCGCCCGGGTCTCGGCCTTGCTCGCAAGTCCCCCCAGCGGAAAGCGCAAAAAATCAAGCTGTTCTTGCGTGGTCGAGAACAGGAAATAGCTCTGGTCGCGGTTTGGATCAGCGGCCATATGCAGCTCGGCTCCATGCGGCCCTTCGAGGCGGCGGATATAATGGCCCGTCGCCATGCAATCGGCATCAAGATCACGCGCGGTCTCAAGCAGGTCACGGAACTTGACGCGTTCATTACAGCGGATGCAGGGAACCGGTGTTGCGCCGGCAAGATAGGCGTCAGCAAACTCCTCGATTACCGATTCACGAAACTTGTTTTCGTAATCCAGAACGTAATGCGGAAAACCGATACGCTCGGCCACACGGCGGGCGTCATGGATATCCTGCCCGGCGCAGCAGGCACCTTTTTTCGCCAGCGCCGCGCCATGATCGTAAAGCTGCAGCGTCACACCGATCACATCATAGCCCTGCGCAGCAAGCATCGCCGCGACCACCGAACTGTCGACCCCCCCCGACATTGCCACAACCACGCGCGTTTGCGCCGGAGGCTTGGCGAAGCCCAGCGAATTCACGGTTGAAACGGGCGCAGCACTGCGCAGCAAGGGGTCTGACACTGTCATGGATCGTCCTTTCGCGAGGCGCGCAGATTCCGGCCCCGGATTTCGTTATATTTATAGGGAAATTATTGCCATTCTCAAGGGTGGCGCGGGCAAAACCGGGGATGGTTTCACCTCGGATTAAGAAAATCATGGAAGAACTGTTTGGAAAGACGGGGAATTTACGGATGTTTCTTAAAAAGGCCTCTGGCCCGCGGACTGTGACCCTGCCCGATGGCAGCATACTGACCCTGGCTGATCTGCCGCTGCCGCAGACGCGCTGGGTCGCCAGCCGCAAGGCGGTTGTGGTCGCTGCCGTACAATATGGTTTGATCACGCGCGACGAGGCGCTGCGCTGCTATAGCCTGACTGAGGAAGAGCTGGAGGCCTGGATCGGTGCCGTCACACGGCATGGTCGGAATGCGCTGAAAATCACGCAGCTGCAAAAATTCAGACAAGAAAGATAAAGACAAATTTGATAAATCAGCAGGTAACCTGATATTAACCTTTTACGTCCAAGCTTAATCGGTTCGTTGGTTAAACAGGGGAAAGACATGCGAATCCTTCTTGTGGAGGATGATCCCACCACCGCGCGCAGCATCGAGTTGATGTTGACAAATGCGAGTTATAATGTCTATCGCACCGACATGGGGGAGGAGGGTATCGACCTTGCCAAGCTCTATGATTACGATCTGATCCTGCTGGATCTGGACCTGCCGGACATGAACGGCATGGAGGTATTGCGGCAGATCCGCATGTCGCGTGTCGACACCCCCATCCTTATCCTTACCGGATCGGACGATACCGAAAGCAAGCTGCGGGGTTTCGGGTTCGGTGCTGACGACTATATGACCAAACCTTTCAACCGCGATGAGCTTGTGGCCCGTATTCAGGCCATTATCCGTCGCTCCAAGGGACATAGCCAATCGGTCATTTGCACTGGCGAGATGGTGGTGAACCTGGATGCGCGTTCGGTTGAGGTTGGCGGGCGTCCGGTCAATCTGACCGGCAAGGAATATCAGATCCTCGAACTGCTGAGCCTGCGCAAGGGCACGACACTCACGAAAGAGATGTTTCTCAACCATCTCTACGGCGGCATGGACGAGCCTGAGCTGAAGATCATAGATGTGTTTGTCTGCAAGTTGCGCAAAAAGCTTGCTGCAGCAATGAATGGTGAAAGCCATATCGAGACGGTCTGGGGGCGGGGGTATGTTCTGCGCGATCCGGTCATTCCGGTGCCGAATGCCGAGCGGCTGGCCCTTGAGGCCTGATTGGCCGGATAAGGGCTGCGTCGGTCCAAGGTTGCTACGCCGGACTCCTTCCGGCGTGTGACCGCCTGTCCGGGCTTGTTCTGGACAACTCGACCTTCGCCCCGGTATCACCTGTCTCTGGACAACGGGGCCATAGGCCCGGCAGGAAGGTGGAACGCAGATGGGTGAAACGGGCGAGAATCACACCGGCATGGCAGAGGCTGCCACCTCACAAGCTGATCTTCCGCCTGTTGCCAGTCTTGATGCCAAGGCGGCTGCCGCAGAGCATGCTCGGCTAAGCGGTGAGGTCTCGCGCGCCAATCTGGCCTATCACCAAAAGGACGCGCCCTTTATCAGCGACGCTGAATACGATCTCTCAAAGCGCCGGCTGGAAGAGATCGAGGCCCGCTTTCCTGAGCTTTCCCATGCAGAAAGCCCGACGGCCCAGGTGGGTGCAGCCCCTGACCAGCGCTTTGCCAAGGTTCCACATCGCCTGCCGATGCTGTCTTTGGAAAACGGCTTCAGTCATGAGGATGTCGAGGCATTCGTTCATCGGCTACGGTCATTTCTTAACCTTGCGCCGGATGTGCCGCTGGAATTTACCGCCGAGCCCAAGATTGACGGCCTGTCGTTGTCCTTGCGTTACGAAGGCGGAAAACTGGTGCAGGCCGCAACCCGTGGCGATGGCGCCATAGGCGAAAATGTGACGGCTAACGCCCTTACGATCAGCGATATTCCGAAACACCTTGCTGGTGACGGCTATCCAGAGGTTCTTGAGATCCGTGGCGAGGTCTACATGTCGCATACGGATTTCGAACAGCTGAACCAATCCGACAACGGGCGTGTCTTTGCCAATCCACGAAATGCTGCGGCGGGTTCGCTGCGCCAGCTTGACGCAGCGGTGACCGCCTCACGCCCCTTGCGGTTTTTTGCCTATGCCTGGGGCGAGGTCAGCGCGCCCTTTGCCCGTAGCCAGATGGGGGCGGTGCAGAGGATGCGGGATTTCGGGTTCCAGACCAATCCACTGACACGCATCTGTAACTCGGTGCAGGATCTGTTGGCTGCCTGGGCCGAGATCGAGCAGATGCGCTCGACCCTTGGCTATGACATCGACGGTGTGGTCTATAAGGTTAATGATCTTGCCTATCAGGCACGGCTTGGCATGCGCTCGACGACACCGCGGTGGGCGCTTGCGCATAAATTTCCTGCCGAACGCGCCTGGACGCGGCTTGAGGCCATTGACATTCAGGTCGGGCGTACCGGCGCGCTCAGCCCGGTGGCGCGGCTGAATCCGGTGACAGTGGGTGGTGTCGTGGTTTCGAACGCGACGCTGCATAACGAGGATTACATCGCCGGGCGTGGCGCTGACGGCAGCGAGATCAGGGGTGGTAAGGATATTCGTGTCGGCGACTGGGTCGAAGTTTATCGGGCCGGCGATGTCATCCCCAAAGTTGCCGATGTGGATCTGAGCAAACGCCCGGGTGATTCCGCGCCTTACGTCTTTCCGACCACCTGTCCTGAATGCGGCTCTCCAGCCATTCGTGAAGAGGGCGATGCCGTTCGGCGTTGCACCGGTGGGTTGATTTGTCCGGCGCAGGCAGTCGAAAAACTGCGCCATTTCGTTTCACGCGCCGCCTTTGATATCGAGGGTCTGGGCGCCCGGCAGATCGAGGTGTTCTATCGCCTGAACTGGGTTGCAGAGCCGGCCGATATCTTCACGCTTCATGCCCGTGATGCTGCGGGGCGCAAGATGCTTGCTGACCATACCCACGCCTTTCTTGCGATTGAGAGCAGGATCGAACGCGCCGAAACCCTGCACGCCGATTATCGTGAACTTCTGAGCCCGCTTGGTGTCGAGATTGAGGGACCCGATGATTTGCCCGAGGCTCTTGATAGGCTGTCGTCCTGTCGGCTGGCCGAGGTAAAGGGCTGGGGCGAAACCAGCGCCAGCAAGCTTTTCGAGGCGATCGAAAAGCGGCGCGAGATTTCGCTGGCCCGCCTGCTTTTTGCGCTGGGGATCCGGCATGTTGGTGAGGTCGCGGCCCAGGATCTGGCCCGCCACTATGGCAGCTGGGATGCGCTTAAGACTGCGTTGGACATCGCCCGCCCTGCCGCTATTGCCCATCGCGCTGCCGAGGATGCCGCACAGGCGGAACGTGAGGCTGCGCAGGCCGAGGGCCGTCGCGCCCGGCTGGCCGAGGCGCGGGGGGCGGCTCTTGCCCGGTGCGAACTTTCGCCCGAGGCCGCGAACGCCTGGGCCGACCTTATTGCTGCCGATGGTATCGGTCCGGTCCTTGCCATGTCGCTGTCGGATGCCTTTGCCAATGAACGCGAACGGGCGGCTATTGATCGCCTGATCGCGCAGTTAAGTTCGATCCTGCCGCCCGAGGCGCGCGCCACCGACACAGCCATCGCTGGCAAGACGCTGGTCTTTACCGGCACGCTTGAAAAGATGACACGGGCTGAGGCCAAAGCGCGGGCCGAGGCGCTTGGCGCCCATGTTGCAGGATCGGTTTCGGCCAAGACGGATCTGCTGATTGCTGGCCCGGGTGCAGGCTCCAAGGCGAAAAAGGCCGCTGAACTGGGCATCAAGGTCATTGATGAGGACGAATGGCTGACGCTCGCCCAGGGGTAACGCCGGGCCGCCCGCCGGTACTGTTTCCCTTGTTCGCGGGCGTTGAGACGTTGCCGGGCGTTGGCCCGCGCGCGGCCGAGGCCTTTGCCCAAATGGGCGTGACCCGGCTGCGCGATCTGATCCTGAACTTGCCGCATTCGGGTATCCGCCGTCGCCGCATTGCTCATCTGGCCGATGCGATCCCCCCCGAGATTGTCACGGTCACGATCACCGTTCAGCGTCACAGCCAGCCAACCGCAAAGGGACGGCCCTGGCGTGTGCACTGCAGTGATGGCCGGACGGATTTGCAGCTGGTTTTCTTTCACCCCCGCAAGGGCTGGATTGAAAGCCAGCTGCCGGTGGGCGAAAGGCGGCTTGTCTCGGGCAAGATCGAGCTGTTCGACGGCATGCCGCAGATGGTCCATCCCGACCATATTGGCCCCGAGGGGTCAGAGCCGCCCCCGGATTTTGAACCGGTCTACCCCTTGTCGGGCCGGCTGACCCAGGGGGTCGTGCACAAGGCAGCGCAGGTGGCACTGACCCGCCTGCCCGAAGCGGAAGAATGGATCGACCCGGCCCTTGTCGCGCGCGAGGGTTGGCCGGGCTGGGCCGAGGCGCTGCACCGTGCCCATGCTCCGACAGGGCCGGCCAACCTGTCCTCCACCGATCCGGCGCGTGCGCGGCTGGCCTATGATGAACTTTTCGCACATCAGATGACGCTTGCGCTGTTGCGTCGTGACCGGCGCAGGCAGGCTGGGCAGGTGACGCAAGGCAGCGGAGATTTGCGCGACAAGGTGCTGGCGGGGCTGCCATGGCCGCCGACAGACGCGCAGCGCCGCGCGGTCGAAGAGATCGCCGCCGACCTGGCTTCGCCGCGGCGAATGAACCGGTTACTGCAAGGCGATGTTGGCGCGGGGAAAACGCTCGTCGCCTTTCTGGCGCTGCTGATCGCGGTCGAGGCAGGCGGGCAGGGCGTGCTGATGGCCCCGACCGAAATCCTTGCACGTCAGCATTTCAGGGCGCTTGAACCTTTGGCGCAGCTGGCAGGCATCCGGCTTGAGGCATTGACGGGCCGGGATAAGGGTGATGCGCGCACGAATATCCTGACCGATCTGGCAGAGGGGCGTATCGACATCCTCGTCGGCACCCATGCGGTGATCCAGAAAACTGTCGAATTCCGCGATCTGCGGCTGGCTGTTGTCGATGAACAGCATCGGTTTGGCGTCAATCAGCGTATGGAGCTGGTGGCTAAAGGCGGACATTTACCACCTGATATGCTGGTGATGACGGCTACGCCGATCCCGCGTTCGCTGGCGTTGGCGCAGTTCGGCGATATGGATCTGTCGGTGCTTGATGAAAAGCCCGCCGGTCGCCAGCCGATCCGGACTACGGTGATCCCCGATTCACGGATGGGCGAAGTGGTGGAACATCTGGCCCGGGCGATCTCGGCCGGGGCACGGGCCTATTGGGTTTGCCCCTTGGTCGAGGAAAGTGAGGCTGTCAGCCTGACCGCCGCCGAGGCGCGTTTTCAGGAACTGCGTGCCCGTTTCGGCGAACAGGTCCGACTGATTCACGGTCAGATGCCTGCGGATGAGCGTGACACCGCAATGGCTGACTTCGCCGCCGGCCGGGCGAACATCCTTGTCGCGACCACGGTGATCGAAGTCGGCGTCGATGTCCCCGAGGCAACGATCATGGTGATCGAGCGCGCAGAAAGTTTTGGGCTGGCGCAATTGCACCAGTTGCGTGGCCGTGTCGGGCGTGGTTCGGGCGCGTCGAGTTGCCTTCTGATGTATCACGAGCCGCTTTCCGAAACGGGGCGGCGGCGCCTTTCGATCCTGCGCGAGACTGAGGACGGTTTCCGCATCGCCGAGGAGGATCTGGCGATGCGCGGGGCGGGCGATGTGATCGGTACGGCGCAATCGGGTCTGCCACGATTCCGCATCGCCGACCTTGAGCGGCAGTCGGGCCTGATGGCCCTGGCCCGCAAGGACGCCCAAAGTTTTCTTGAGCGAGACCCCGAAATGGCAAGCGAGAGAGGACGCGCTGTTCGCCTTCTTTTGTGGCTGATGGAGCAGGATCGCGCCATACGGTTGATCAACTCAGGATAGCGTTCTCCAGATGTTCTTAAAAAGTTCTTTACTTTGTTCTCGCGTCATGAGAACAAACGGTAAACGAACTGTGGAGAGCCCCATGACCCGCGAATCCCTCTCTGACTTGCTCGGCACGGTCGCCATCTCGGTGACGGCAATCATTCTGTTCTCGCTGCCTTCGATTCTGGCAGCCTGATTTCTGACTTTCACTGCCCCGCGCAATCGGCGGCCCTTCGCCTGGGGCTGCAACCTTCCCCTCGGTCGATCATGCGCGCAACTGCCGGTCCCTTGCGGACCGGCTTTTCTTTTTGCGGGACGGGTTCTCAGGCAGGCGATGCGTCGATCGCACCCAAAAGAGCCTCCCACGCCAGCAGAATAGAGGCGTGGCGGTTAGGGAATTCCCGCGCGGGCAGCAGCGTCTCAAGCTCATCAAAAGGTGCAGCGGGGGCAGGGCCATCAGTTTTCAACATTGCCTGCAGCTCGTCGCGGGCCCGGGCGATCTCATCCCGCGAACGGCCAAGCGCGGTGCGCCCCAGCACCCCGGCCGATGCCTGACCCAGCGCACAGGCCCGCACCTCTTGGGAAAAATCAACGATGCGGCCGTCTTGCATTACCACATGGGCGGTGACCGACGAGCCGCATTGAGGCGACCGACGATGCGCGCTGCCCGTCGGGTTGTCGAGCTTGCCCAGATGCGGGATGTCCGAGGCGAGCGCCAGGATGCGCCGCGAGTAAAGCTGCATCAGGTCACTGTCGGACATGGTCTTTTCCCTTTCGATTACTGGGTCTAGATAGGTGCGGTGCAGCCGAAAGGAAAGCTGATGTTCGACCCCGCCAGCCTGAAATATGACGCCGATAATCTGATTCCGGCCATCGCGCAGGATCATCACACGGGCGAGGTGCTGATGATGGCCTGGATGAATGCCGAAGCGGTCGCGCAGACACTTGCCACGGGCAAGGTCACTTATTGGTCGCGTTCCCGTCAGGCGTTCTGGATTAAGGGCGAAAGCTCCGGCCACGTCCAAAAGCTGGTCGAGCTGCGGGTTGATTGTGATCGGGATTGCCTGTTGGTGCTTGTCGATCAGACCGGCCCTGCCTGCCACACGAACCGGCAAAGCTGCTTTTACACCGCGATCCGGGGCGGGGATGAGGTGATCATTATGGAACCTCAGAATCCCAGCAGTTGACGGATCTCGGCAGCAGAAACGCCGTCGTCGCGATAAAGCTTTAGTGCACGGCCATCGTCGCGCTTGGCCAGGCGCTTGCCGTGTTCATCCCGGATCAGCCGGTGGTGGTGATAACGCGGCGTCGGAAGCTCAAGCAATTTCTGAAATAATACATGTATCCATGTTGAATCTAGTAAATCTTTTCCGCGTGTCACCAGCGTAATTCCTTGTGCGGCGTCATCGACCACAACGGCAAGGTGATAGCTTGTCCCCATGCCACGTCGTGCAAGAACCACATCCCCGACGCCGGAGATAAAGTCCTGCGCTGCCAGCCGATGTGGCAGGCCGGGGGCGATATTTTCATCCAGAAATGCGATTTCTTCGAGGTCGAGATAGTCAAAAGCGCGGGCGGCGTTCAGGCGGATTGCGTCGTCCGGTCCCATTTCAGCCATGTTTCGATGGCGGCAGGTGCCGGGATAGACCGGGCCGTCTGGGCCGATCACCGGTTCGGCGCCTTCTTGCGGTGCGGAAAGCGCGGCGCGAATATCGGCACGCCGGCAACGGCAAGGATAGATAAGCCCCAGCGCAGCCAGTCGGTCCAGCGCTGCCTGATAGGCGGACAGCCGTTCGGATTGGCGCATTACGGGCTGGGGCCAGTCAAGGCCTAGCCAGTGTAGATCTTCGACGATCAAAGCCTCGTATTCCGGGCGACAGCGCGATTGGTCGATGTCCTCGATACGCAGCAGAAACTCGCCCGGGTCGGCCAGTTTCGCAGCTGTCAGCGCCGCGAAGGCATGGCCCAGATGCAGCGGGCCCGTCGGAGAGGGGGCAAAGCGCGTGCGTTTCAAACCTGTCCTGTAAGCCATTGGTTGAAATCGGCTTTTGCTCGGTCTGTATAGGCCGGATAGCGATCCTTGCGCCCTTTGCGGCCACCGCGCATCTCTTCAAGCGGAGGGTATAGGCCAAAGTTCACGTTCATCGGCTGGAAGGTCTTGGCGTCCGCTCCGCCTGTGATGTGGTTAACCAGCGCCCCCATCGAGGTCGTGGCGGGGGGTGGAGGCAGGTCGCGACCCAGTGCCTCGGCAGCCGCCATGCGACCAGCAAGCAGGCCCATGGCGGCGCTTTCAACATAGCCTTCGACCCCGGTGACCTGACCGGCAAAGCGAAGGTTCGGATGCGAACGCAGCCGCAGCCGGTCGTCGATCAGACGAGGCGAGTTCAGGAAAGTGTTGCGATGGATGCCGCCAAGTCGGGCAAAGCTGGCGTTGTGCAATCCGGGAATGCGCCTGAAAACATCGACTTGCGCACCATACTTCATTTTCGTCTGAAAGCCGACGATATTATAAAGCGTTCCCAATGCATTGTCGCGGCGCAGCTGTACGACGGCATAGGGCTTTTCTTCAGGCCGGTGTGCATTGGTCAGCCCGACCGGCTTCATCGGGCCATGACGCAACGTGTCCCGGCCACGCTCGGCCATGACCTCAATGGGCAGACAGCCGTCGAAATAAGGCGTGGGGTCGGGCGAAGAGCCGGCCTCACCCTCATGAAACTCTGTCTTTTCGGCGGCGAGCAGGGCGTCGATGAAGCCGTCGTAATCCTCGCGCGTCATCGGGCAGTTGATATAGGCGGTACGCTCTTCCTCGGTGTCGCCCTTGTCGTAGCGGCTTTGGCGCCAGCAGATCGACATGTCGATGCTGTCGGCATGGACGATCGGAGCAATGGCGTCGAAAAAGGCGAGCGAACCCTCGCCGGTCAGCGCCCGGATCGACTGGCCAAGCGCGGCCGAGGTCAGCGGGCCGGTCGCGATGATCCAGCGACCCTCGGTCGGCAATTCGCGGATCTCACCGGGCTGGAAGGTAACCAGAGGCTCGTTGCGCAGAGCCTGCGTCACAGCCTGTGAGAATGCGTCGCGGTCGACGGCCAGTGCGCCGCCAGCAGGCAGGCGGTGACGGGCGGCCATTTGCATGATCAGCCCGTCTGCCGCGCGCATTTCCCAATGCAACTGGCCCACGGCATTCATGCGATCATCGTCCGAGCGGAAGCTGTTCGAGCACACCATTTCAGCGCAATCGCCGGTACGATGCGCGAATGTTGCAACCTCGGGCCGCATCTCGTGCAGCACCACCGGAACACCTGCGCGGGCGATTTGCCAGGCGGCCTCGGACCCGGCAAGGCCCGCGCCAATGATGTGGATCGGTTCCATGCTTGTCCCCTTTGCCTCAGGCGCGTTGTCCTAACAATGGCGCGCCAAAACGGCAAGAGAAAGGGCGGCACCCGCAGGGGGAGCCGCCCGATCAGTTTCGATGCCTTGCCGGCGATCAGGCCTCGGTAGCCTCTTCCTCGGCAGCTTCTTCGTTGTCGCTGGAGCGCAGGCCCGAAGGAGCCGCGATATTGGCGATGACAAAGTTGCGGTCGATGGTCGGCTTCACACCGCGCGGCAGTTGCACGTCGTTGATGTGGATCGATTCACCGATTTCGCGGCCGGTCAGGTCAACCGTGATCTGCTCGGGGATATCCGAGGCGGTCACCATCAGTTCGACCTCGGGGCGCACCACGACCAGCGTGCCGCCACGCTTCAGGCCAGGGGCCTGCTCGTGGTTTTCAAAATGTACGTTGATGAACAGGTTCACCCGGGTGTTGCGGTGCACGCGCATGAAGTCGATATGCGTCGGCAGGTCCTTGACCACATCGCGCTGAACGCCGCGGCAGACGACGCGGACGTCTTCCTGGCCTTCGACTTTCAGGTTCCACAGCGTGGACATGAAGCGACCGGCGCGCAGCTTGGTCAGCAGGTAGTTGAATTCAAGGGCGATCGGCTGCGGCTCTTTGCCGTCGCCATAAACGATGCCGGGCACCTTGCCTTCGCGGCGAGCTTGACGGGCGGCCCCCTTGCCTGTCCCCGTGCGTGCCTCGGCCACCAGATTCGGGATCTCTTTGGCCATGGTTGGTATCCTTGTGCTACAAATGGCGGCCATCCTCCAAGGGTGCATGGCCGAGGACGGGCCTATAGCGCGGTGTCAGCGGGAAGTGAAGTGAAAAATCGTTCGCATGTTAGGTGAAAAATGCTTGTCAGATAGGCTCTGATGGTTGCAGAGCATTTCTCGATACAGGTCGGGGCCTTTCGAGTTGCATCGTATCTATTCGCTTGACTACCTCAAGCTTGCGCTGGCGGTGCTGGTCGCCTTTGCGCATACCTATTGGTTACAGACCAATATGACGCCAGGGCTGTTCATGATCGGCAACGGTCTGATGCGCGTCATGGTTCCGACCTTTTGCATCATCGCCGGCTATTTTCTTTACTCGGCAGTGGAAAGGGGCAAGGGCCGCAAGTGGCTGTACCGTGTGGGAATGCTTTATCTGTTCTGGATGGCGGTATATCTGCCTTTCTGGCTGAACGAGGTGCACGGGCCTGTCTCGCTGATCAAGACCCTGGCCTGGGGTTATTTCCACCTATGGTTCATGGCCGGCATTCTGGTTGCCGGGATGGTGGTCCTGCTGGTTTGCAGCTTTGCGCGACGGATTGCGCCCGCGCGGGAATACCGGCTGCTTATGGCGGCGGCGGCGATTTGCGCTGTGATCGGGGTCACACTGCAATATATCGCCTTGTCGGGCATCGCCCAGATCGGGGTCAAGAAGTTCTCGAACGGTCTTTTCATGTGCTTTCCCTTTGTCGCGATAGGCTGTCTTTGCGGCCGCAGGGTTGCGCGGCTGGGGATGCAGGGACTGCCGCCGCGTTGGCTGGTACTGGCGCTGACCGGTGTCGGGGCGGCGCTTTTGATGGCAGAGGCGTGGTTTGTGCAGGCATGGCGCAGCGATCAGGTGATGCTGGATATTCCGGTCACCTCATATATCGCGGCGCCAGCACTGTTTCTGGCAGTGCTGGGAACGGCGATGCCGCGCCCTCCGATCCGGCTCGATCCGATTTCGGCGATGATCTATTTCATGCATGTGCTGGCGTTGCATCTTGCCCATGCGCTGGGGGTGCAGGGGCTGGCCGGGCTGATGGCCTTTGCCGTTGGCCTGCCGGCTCTGGCAGCACTGGTGCTGAGGCGTTTGCCGATCCGCGGTTTTGAAAAGGGCGGGCGGCCTGAACAGGGGGAACATGTCCACGCCAACCCGGCACCTTGAACCGGCGTGCTAGCCCCAGGGCTGCAGGAACTCTTGCGGGATCAGCAGATTGTGGCGGCCAAGGTTTTTGACGTCACGCTCGCCGCAAAGGGCCATGGTTACGTCCAGTTCCTTGCGGATGACCTCAAGCGCGGCGGTGACGCCTGCCTCGCCCATGGCGCCCAGCCCATAGATAAAGGCGCGCCCGATATAGGTGGCATGGGCCCCCAATGCCAGCGCCTTGAGCACGTCCTGCCCCGAGCGGATGCCGCTGTCGAGATGGATCTCGATCTGGTCACCGACCGCCTTGACGATCTCGGGCAGCATCCGGATGGAACTGACCGCACCGTCAAGTTGCCGCCCGCCGTGGTTGCTGATGATGATTGCATCGGCCCCGAAACCGGCGGCCATACGGGCGTCCTCGGGGTCATTGATCCCCTTAAGGATCAGCTTGCCGCCCCAGAGGTCGCGGATGCGCGCGATCTTGTCCCAATCAAGCTGTGGGTCGAACTGTTCGGCCGTCCAGGCAACGAGAGAGGACGGATCGCCCACGCCCTTGGCATGGCCAACGATATTGCCAAAGAAACGCCGCTTGGTGCGCAGCATCTCAAGCCCCCAGCGCCATTTCGTCGCGAGATCCAGCATGACCGGCAGGGTCAGGCGCGGTGGGGCAGAAAGGCCGTTCTTAAGATCTTTGTGCCGCTGGCCGAGGATCTGAAGGTCCAGCGTCAGAACCAGCGCCGAGCAATTGGCGCGCCTGGCCCGTTCGATAATCGCCTCAAGGAACTCCTGGTCGCGCATGACATAAAGCTGAAACCAGAAGGGGGCCCGGATCGCCTCGGCCACATCTTCGAGCGAACAGATCGACATCGTGGAAAGCGTGAAGGGCACACCAAAAGCCTTGGCTGCACGCGCCGCCTTGATCTCGCCATCGGCGCTTTGCATGCCGGTCATCCCGACCGGGGCAAGGGCCACAGGCATGGCAACCTTTTGCCCGGCCATGGTGCTTTCGGTGGTTCGTCCGGTCATGTCCACCGCGACGCGCTGGCGCAGTTTGATGCGCTGAAAATCCGCCGAGTTCTCGCGGAAGGTGCCTTCGGTATAGCTGCCGCTTTCCGCGTAATCGTAGAACATCCGCGGTACGCGGCGGCGGTAGATGGCCTTAAGATCATCTATGCAGGTGATGACCGGCATCGGGCTCTCCTTAGTTCGGCGGGCAATTGGGGCTGCCCTCGGGGCAGTCGGCGGAAAGCGATTGCTGCGACAAAGCGCGGGCGCGTGCACGCAGCGCGTCGGCCCGGCGCTGCAGATCGGCGTCATTGGCAACGGGTGTGACCCCGGCACGACCGGCAAGGGCCTGACTGCGCGCGTTCAGCGCGTCGCTGACCGATGTGGGGTCGCGGGCAGCATCGGCGGCGTGGCCGGGCAGGGCGGGTGGGGCAAGCACCTGATCCGTGGGCATCAGCTTGGGATAGTCGTCCCCGCCATCGCCGCATCCTGCCAGCATCGCCAATGCAAGCGCGCCCCAGATCCGCACCATCCCATACCCCCGCCGATTCATGGGCGGGACCATAGGCCCGCAGGGGCGGCAGGGGCAAGATGCGCTCTTTCCTTGGCGGCCCGCGCCGCCTAGAAGGCGGCATGGCAAGAACGCAGGGCTCGAAGGCAGAGATTACCGGACCCTTGATCCGCGATACGGCGCGCAGGCTGTTTGCGCGCCATGGCTATGCTGCGGTTTCGATGCGCCAGATCGCGGCCGGGGTCGGGGTGCAGGTTGGTGCGCTTTACGCCTATACGGCGGACAAACAGGCGCTGCTGGCTGATCTGCTGCGCGTCCATATGGAAGAGCTGCTGGCCGCCTGGCAGGACGATCCCGCGCGGCCGGCGCTTGAGCGGCTCGAGTCCTTTCTGCGTTTTCATATCCAGACCAGTCTTGAGCGGCCCGAGGCTGTGTTCCTGTCCTATATGGAGCTGCGCAACCTGACGCCCGGGAACCGGGCCGAGATTGCCGCCTTGCGCCGTCGCTATGAGGATGCGCTTGAGGCGATCCTGATCGCCGGAGAGGCCGAAGGCGTGATGACGGTGCCCGATACGCGGCTGGCAACCATGGCTCTGATCGCCATGCTGACCGGCGTGACCAACTGGTATCGTGAGGGTGGGCGCCTGGATCAGGAACGGGTCGTTGAGGTCTATTGGGACCTCGTGCGCGGGGCCGTGGGTGCGAATCCCCTTTTCAATTGGCAGTCCTGATCCGATATAGAAGGGCATGAGCCTGCCGCCCCAGTTCCTCGATGAGATCCGTGCCCGCGTGCCTTTGTCACGCGTGATCGGCCGTAAGGTCGTCTGGGATCTGCGTCGCTCGAACCAGGCCAAGGGGGACTGGTGGGCACCTTGTCCGTTCCACGGCGAAAAGACTCCGTCCTTTCACGTCGATGATCAAAAGGGCTTTTACTACTGCTTTGGCTGCCATGCTAAAGGCGACGCGCTGACCTTTCTTCGCGAGGCCGAAGGTATGGGCTTTATCGAAGCGGTCGAATTCCTGGCCGCCGAGGCCGGCCTGCCCATGCCCGAACGCGACCAGCGCGCCGTGCAGCGTGCCGACCGGCGTAGCGAACTGGTCGAGGTGATGGAGCAGGCGGCGCGCTGGTTCCGCATGCAGCTAAGCACCGGCACAGCGGAACAGGCCCGTGCCTATCTGGCACGTCGCGGCCTTGACGAGGCTGCCTGCGAACGCTTTGGCATTGGCTTTGCCCCCGACCAGCGACAGGGGCTTTTCAACGCCCTTCGTTCAAAAGGGATTTCTGAACAGCTGATTGTTGAGGCCGGGCTTGCCGCCAAGCCTGATGATGGCGGCGCGCCTTTTGACCGCTTCCGGGGTCGCATCACCTTTCCGATCCGTGACGGGCGTGGGCGCTGTATCGCCTTTGGCGGCCGGGCGATGGATCCAAATGCGCGGGCGAAATACCTCAACAGCCCCGAGACGCCGCTGTTTGACAAAGGGCGCAACCTTTACAACATCGGCCCGGCGCGGGCGGCGGTGGCCAAGGGCAAGCCGCTGGTCGTGGCCGAAGGTTATATGGATGTCATCGCGCTGGTCCGCGCCGGGTTCGAGGGTGCGGTTGCCCCGCTGGGCACCGCGATCACCGAGGATCAGCTGCGGCTGATGTGGCGCATCTCGCCCGAGCCGGTCATCGCCCTTGATGGTGATGAGGCGGGCTTGCGCGCGGCGATACGGCTGATTGACCTGGCGCTGCCGATGACGGGGCCGGGGCAGGCGCTGCGCTTTGCCTTTCTGCCGCAGGGGCTGGACCCGGATGACCTGATCCGCGCCAAGGGCGCCAGCGCCATGGCCGCCATTCTGGATGAGGCGCGACCGCTGGTCGATCTGCTTTGGCGGCGCGAGACCGAGGGGCGGGTTTTCGACAGTCCCGAACGGCGCGCGGCACTTGATAAGGCCTTGGCCGAGGCGGTCGGCAGGATCCCGGACAAGGATACCCGCGACCATTACCATTCAGTCCTGCGCAACCTGAAATGGAAGCTTTTCGGCCCTCGCCGGCGCGATGCCGCGCAAACGGCCCGCACGCCGCGTGATAATTGGCGCGGACGTGGTGCCCGTTTCCAGCCCGAGGCGCCGACGCCTCCGACCAGGGCTTCGCGCCTGTCGTCCGGTGATCTGGACGAGCAGGACGCCGAAGGGCTGATCGAGGCAATGGTGCTGGCTATCTGCGCAAACCATCCCGAGTTGATCAGTACTGTCGAATCCCGGCTTGAGCGGCTTGAGCCGCAAGATGCTGACCGGGCTGCGCTGATACATGATCTGTTGTCGGGCACGCAATCGCAGGCGGGGCAGCGCGCCCTTGAAAGCATCATGGCCGACCCCCATGTGAAGACGGCTCCAGCCATCCTGCGCCCGCATGACGGCGATGCTGCTGCGGGTATTCTTGCCAATGCCCTGGACCGGATCGAGGCGCGACGCGCTGTGCGCGAAGAAATCGCCCGCGCCGAGGCCGAGATCGAAGGGCTGGCAGATGAGGGGCTGACCTGGCGCGTGGCGCAATCCACCCGTGCAAGGCAGCAGGCCGACCATCCTTCGCTGGCCGACCTTTCGGATCTGGGCGAGGACAGCGACGCCTATCGGGCTATTCTCGATGCGGCGCTGAAAAACGAGATCTGGCGCAAACCGCGCCGCTGACCGGCGCGAATCACTTGCGCCGAATCACTTGGCCGGTTCCGGGCTGCGGGCTTTGAATCGCTCGCGATTCGGGCTAAGACCGACCGATCAGCCGATCCCGATTCGCTGATTCGCGAATCACCGCTTCAAGGGAGCCAGCATGGCAGCCAACGACGACGACCAGAAGCCCGACGCCAAGGATGACGATCATTCGCTGGACATGTCGCAGGCCGCGGTCAAGCGCATGATCGCCGAAGGGCGTGAGCGCGGCTATATCACCTACGACCAGTTGAACGCCGTCCTGCCGCCCGAACAGGTCAGTTCTGACCAGATCGAGGACGTGATGTCCATGCTGTCCGAAATGGATATCCGCGTGGTCGAAAACGACGAAGAGGCCGAAGAGGCCGAGACCGGCGGCGAGCTGACCGTTGCCGGCTCGACCTCGCGTGAGCTGGCCGTCGCCACGACCGAGACGGAAAAGCTGGACCGGACCGACGACCCGGTGCGCATGTATCTGCGCGAGATGGGTTCGGTCGAGCTGTTGTCGCGTGAGGGCGAGATCGCCATCGCCAAACGGATCGAGGCTGGCCGCAATACGATGATCGCCGGGCTTTGCGAAAGCCCGCTGACCTTCAAGGCCATCACCATGTGGCGGCAAGAGCTTCTGGAAGAGGCGATCTTGCTGCGCGACGTGATTGATCTTGAGACGACCTTCGGCCGCTCGATGGATGAAGAGGGCGAAGAGGAAGAGGTCCTTCCGACCGCTACGCGTACCGCCGGCACTGCCGCCACCCGCGACGATGAAGAGCTCGACGCCGACGGCAACCCGATGAGCCGCAGCGACGACGAAGAGGACGAGGACGACGGTCAGAACCTGTCGCTTGCCGCCATGGAGGCTTCGCTGAAGCCCAAGGTGCTTGAGACGCTGGAAGCCATTGCCCGCGGCTATGAAGAGCTGTCGCACATGCAGGATAACCGCATGTCGGCGACGCTGAACGAGGACGGGACTTTCTCGGCCGCGCAGGAATCGGCCTATCAGGAGCTGCGCTCGCGTATCGTTGCGCTGGTGAATGAGCTGCACCTGCACAATAACCGTATCGAGGCGCTGGTTGACCAGATCTACGGTATCAACCGCCGGATCGTGACCATCGACTCGAATATGGTAAAACTGGCCGATGCCGCGCGTATCAACCGGCGCGAGTTCATCGACGCTTATCGCGGCAGCGAACTTGATCCGACCTGGGTTGACCGCATGATGCAGAACAAGGGCCGCGGCTGGCAGGCGCTGTTCGACAAATCCCGCACTCAGGTCGAAAACCTGCGCGGCGAAATGGCCATGGTCGGCCAGCACGTCGGTGTCGATATCGAGGAATTCCGCCGCATCGTCTCGCAGGTTCAGCGCGGCGAAAAGGAATCGCGTCAGGCCAAAAAGGAAATGGTCGAGGCGAACCTGCGGCTGGTGATCTCGATTGCCAAGAAATACACGAACAGGGGCTTGCAATTCCTTGATCTTATTCAGGAAGGCAACATCGGTCTGATGAAGGCCGTGGATAAGTTCGAGTATCGCCGCGGCTATAAGTTCTCGACCTATGCGACCTGGTGGATCCGGCAGGCAATCACCCGCTCGATCGCGGACCAGGCGCGCACCATCCGTATCCCGGTGCATATGATCGAGACGATCAACAAGCTGGTGCGCACTGGTCGCCAGATGTTGCATGAGATCGGCCGCGAGCCCACGCCCGAGGAACTGGCCGACAAGCTGCAGATGCCGTTGGAAAAGGTTCGCAAGGTGATGAAAATCGCCAAAGAGCCAATCAGCCTTGAAACCCCGATCGGGGACGAAGAGGACAGCCAGCTTGGTGATTTCATCGAGGACAAGAACGCCGTCCTGCCGCTGGATTCCGCCATTCAGGAAAACCTCAAGGAGACCACGACCCGGGTTCTGGCCAGCCTGACCCCGCGTGAGGAACGGGTTTTGCGGATGCGTTTCGGTATCGGTATGAACACCGACCACACGCTGGAAGAGGTCGGCCAACAGTTCAGCGTGACCCGCGAACGGATCCGCCAGATCGAGGCCAAGGCTCTGCGCAAGCTCAAACACCCCAGCCGGTCGCGCAAGCTGCGCAGCTTCCTCGACCAGTAAGCGGTCAGGACAACGGAAAAGGCCGCGCCCTGTCATGGGCGCGGCCTTTGGCGTTTCTGGTCCGGGTCAGCCGTGCTTTTCGATCCAGTTCACGAAGGAATCGACAAAGCCGCGCAGGAACTTGTCTGTCTTTTCGTCGGTGATGGTGCCGTCGGCGGCATAGGCTTCGGGATGCCATTGGATATAGGCCTCGGGGGTGCTCATCATCACCATGCCTACATGAACCATATCGCTTTTCAGCCGTGCCTGCGCCATGGCTGCGCCGATCACGCCGGGTGAGGTGCCGGTCACCGCCGCCGGTTTGTCCTTCCACGAATTCTGCCCGTATGGCCGGGTGCCCCAATCCAGCGCGTTCTTGATGACGCCCGGATAGGTGCGGTTGTATTCCGGCGTCAGCGCCAGCACGGCGTCCGAATGCTCGGCCCGGTCCTTAAGGCGCAGCACGGACTGGGGCGGATCGGCCCACAGATCCTCGTTGTAATGGGGCAGGTCTCCGATATGCAGCAAATGGAATTGCAGTCGGCCTTCGGCCAGTTTCTCAAGGACTTTCATCAGCTTGTGGTTGAGCGACTCTTTGCGGAGCGAGCCAACCATAACGGCAACGGACTTGACCATTCCCGACCTCCTCTTGTGCCTTTCCAGGCTAAGCTAGGAGCGTATTCGCCCTGTGGAAAGAGGGTCCCACACTTGCATTCTTGGGGAAAAAGGTGAACAGTCGCCGACAAGCGGCGCATGACCGCGCACCGGAAAGGCACGGCATCCGATGGGCGAGGCGGAAAAAATCCAGACATGGCTGGCGGATGCAGGCAATTTGCGACTGCTCCTGATCGGGGTGCTGGTCATTTTGGCCTTTGCGCTTTTTTCGCTTTGGCGGGCCAGACGTTCGGCGGATGAGGCGGCGGCGCAAGCTGCCCGGCGCGAGGCGGAATTGCTTGCACGCATTGAGGCCGAATCGGGCGAATTGCGAACGCAACTTCAGGCTGTCAGCCGGTTTGAGGCGCAGACCGAGGTCCAGAGCCAGCGCCTGCAAGAGCTGATGGAAGAGCGGGATGAGTTGATCGACGCTCTGCATGGCGAACGGCAGACGATTGCGCGGCTGGAGCGTGAATTGGCCGAAACCCGGCTTGCTGCGCAAAAGGACCGTGAGGCGGCCGAACGTGACATCGCCACCCTGCGAGAGTTGCGCGAAGAGATGACCGGCCAGTTTCGCCTGCTTGCGACCGAGACCCTGAAATCTCAGGGAAGTGAGATGCAAAAAACGCATGGCGAACAGCTGTCGGCGCTGCTGACCCCATTCCGCGAGCAGGTGCACCGGTTCCAGACCGAGCTTCAGGCCCGCAACAAGGCCACCGACGAGGAACGCGCCCGCCTGCGCGAACAGATCGAATACCTGCACAAACGTTCCGAAGAGATCTCGCGCGAGGCGGTGGCGCTGACCCGCGCGCTTAAGGGTGACAGCCAGAAGCGTGGTGCCTGGGGTGAGATGATCCTTGAACGGATCCTTGAGGACTCAGGTCTGATCGCCGGCACTCATTACGAAACGCAGGTCAGCCACCGCGATGCCGATGGCAAGCTGTGGCGGCCGGACGTAATCGTAAAAATGCCGCAGAAAAAGCTGTTGGTGATCGACAGCAAAGTGTCGCTCAATGCCTATGAAGAGGCGGTGAACACTGAGGATATGCCGACGCGCGAGGCTGCCTTGCGCCGCCATGTCGCGGCCGTCCGCACCCATGTCGCAAGCCTTGCGGCCAAGGGGTATCAGGCGCTGGATCAGGGCTCGGTTGATTATGTGCTGATGTTCATTCCGGTCGAAGGTGCTTTCTCTGAGGCGTTGCGCGTCGATCCGGATCTTGCGCGTTACGCGATGGAAAACCGCGTTGGTCTGGCCACGCCGACGACGCTGATGCTGACCCTGCGTACCGTTGATCACATCTGGACGGTCGAGCGGCGTGAAACGAATGCCATGCAGATCGCCGCCCGTGCCGGTCAGCTTTACGACAAGCTGCACGGGTTCGTTTCCTCGATCGAAGAGGTCGGCGCGGCGCTGGAGCGGGCGCAGAAAAGCCACGCCACCGCCATGGACCGGCTGACGCGCGGTCCCGGCAACGTCATCCGTCAGGCCGAGATGCTGCGCGAATTGGGCGCGCGCACCCAAAAACGCATCGGGCTGGACCATGACGGCCCGGCGCCACTGATCGAGGCACCCGGCGAGGCGGCGGAATGAGCGCGACCCGCTTTGCCATCCGCACCCACGGGCCGGCCTGCTATGAGTTCACTGCCGAGGTCGCAGCCTGGCTGCGCGCGCTTGGGGCAGGGGACGGGGTCGTGACGCTGTTCGTACGCCACACCTCATGTTCACTGCTTATTCAAGAGAACGCCGACCCCGATGTTCAGCGCGATCTGCTGGCTTGGCTTGAGCGTATCGCGCCTTCGGCCGATCATCCCTCAATGGATTATCTGACGCATCGTGCCGAGGGACCGGATGATATGCCAGCCCATCTTAAGGCCGCGATCCTGCCGGTCAGCTTGCAGGTCCCGGTCGCACACGGCCGGATGGAGCTTGGCATCTGGCAGGGGATTTATCTTGTCGAACATCGCGCCCGCCCGCACCTGCGTGAAGTGGCGGCGCATTTTCAGGCAGGGTAAGAGCGTTATTTCAAACAGGGCCAGACAGGTGCCCGGGCGATGGGAAAACCCTTTTCCTGACGGTCCGGATATGGAAACCTGTAATCTGGACGACAGGGATTCACAGGGCAGGGCATGGCCTCAGGAAACCGATCTCAGACGGCTCAGGGCCTTACCCTGATTACGCCTCCGTTTGCCTATGCGGTGTTGGTTCTGGCCGCGCCGCTGCTGACCATTCTGGCCTATTCCTTTTTCAAGGATGGCTATCTGACGGTAATCCGTGAATTTACGCTGGAAAATTACAGCACCGTCTGGGCAGACCCGATCTTTCACCGCATCATGCTGCGTTCGCTGGTGGTGGCGGCGCTGGTGACGCTGGTCACCGTGGTGCTTGCCTTTCCGGTCGCCTATTTCCTGTCCTTTGTGGTCGCGCCGCAACGCAAGTCGATGTGGCTGTTTCTGATCACGATCCCGTTCTGGACCAGCTACCTGATCCGGGTTTTCCTGTGGAAGGTGATCCTTGGTTATAACGGTGTCATCAATTCGGGGCTCAAGACGCTGGGGATCATTGAGCAGCCGCTGACCTTTATCCTTTATAACGTCAATTCGATGGTGATCACGCTGGCGCATGCCTATGCCCCGTTTGCGATCCTGCCGATCTTTATCGCGCTGGAAAAGATCGACCGCTCGTTGCTGGAGGCCGGGCGCGATCTTGGCGAAAGCCGGGCCATGACCTTTTGGCGGGTGACCCTGCCGCTGGCGATGCCCGGGGTGGTGGCAGCGTCGCTGATCGTCTTTATCCCGACCATCGGCGATTACGTCACCCCGGCACTGATCGGCGGGGGCAAGATCCCGATGATCGCCAATATGATCCAGGCGCAGATGCTTGATCTCGACAACCGGCCGCTTGGCTCGGCGCTGGCGGTCACGGCCATGCTGATTGTCGCGCTGATCAGCCTGATCTTTCTTGCACTGAACTGGCGTTTCCTGAAGGTGCGGCAATGAAGGGCCGGGGCCTGCGCGCCTATGCGCTGATCTATCTGCTGTTTCTTTATGCGCCGATCCTGCTGTTGCCGATCTTTGCCTTTAACTCGGGTACGGTAATTGCTTTTCCGCTGCGCGGGATTACGACCGAATGGTTCGCACAGATGTGGGGCAATGCCTCGTTGCGTCGCGCACTGTTCAACTCGCTGACCATCGCGGTCAGCTCGTCGGTCCTTGCGACCTGCCTTGGCATTTTTGCCGCGCGGGCCTCGACCCGGTTCGAGTTCCCGGGCAAGGGGCCGATCATGGGCCTGATCATGCTGCCGCTGGTCCTGCCCGAGATCATCGTTTCGATCTCGCTTCTGGTTGTGCTCTTGTCGCTTGGGGTCAAGCTCAGCGTGCTGACGGTCATTATCGGCCATACGCTGATCTGCATGCCCTATGCGACGGTGATCTTGTCGACGGCCTTCAACTCGCTTGACCGTTCGCTGGAAGAAGCGGCCTATGATCTTGGCGAGACGCGCTGGAGCGCCTTTCGACTGGTGATCCTGCCGCTGGTCATGCCGGGCATCATCTCATCGCTGCTGATGAGCTTTACGATCAGCCTTGATGAATTCATCATCGCCTTTTTCCTCGCCGGGAATGAACCGACGCTGCCGACCTATATCTTCAGCCAGCTGCGATTCCCCAAGCAGATTCCGGCGATCATGGCCCTGGGCACGGTCCTGGTGCTTTTGTCGGTCGTGTTGCTGACCATCGCCGAATATTTCCGCCGCCGTGGTATTGCCCGGACCGGCGCCAAGGATACCGGAGGCTTCCTGTGACCACCCCGAAAAGCTCCACCGCCCATCGCGCCTCTGTAGCCGGCGCGAAGCCGATGATCGAATGCCGGGGGGTGCAGAAACATTATGGCGATTATCATGCGCTGCGGGGGATCGACCTGACCATTCGTGCAGGCGAATTCTTTTCGCTGCTTGGCCCCTCGGGCTGTGGCAAGACCACGCTTTTGCGCACAATTGCGGGTTTTGAGGATATTTCCTCAGGCGCGGTGCTGATTGATGGGCAGGACATGGAGGGCGTGCCCGCAAACCGCCGCCCGACAAACATGGTCTTTCAGTCCTATGCGATCTTTCCCCATCTGACTGTCGCCGAGAATGTGGGTTTCGGGCTGCGCCGTGATCCCCGCTCGCGCACTGAGAAGGCCGCTGCGGTCGAAGAGGCGCTAGAGATGGTCGGCCTGAAAGGATATGGTGCGCGCGCGAGCCACGCGCTTTCTGGCGGGCAGCGTCAGCGGGTGGCGCTGGCACGGGCGCTGATCCTTAAGCCCAAGGTGCTGCTGCTTGACGAGCCGCTTTCGGCGCTGGATCGCAAGATGCGCGAGCAGATGCAGGTCGAGTTGATCAAGCTGCAGCGTCAGGTCGGCATCACCTTTGTCCTTGTCACCCATGACCAGGAAGAGGCGCTGGTCATGTCTGACCGTATCGCCGTCATGTTCGAGGGCCAGATCGCCCAGCTTGACGGGCCCGAGGCGCTTTACGCCCGTCCGACCAGCCGCCGGGTCGCGAATTTCATCGGGGTGATGAACTTTCTGCCGGCGCGGGTGCTGGGTGAAACCGCCGATGCAGTGCAGATCGAGGCCCCGGGACTGGGGCGGGTCGATATTCCCATGGCGAATGTCAGCCGTGCCGATCCGGGGGATGAGGGCCCTTCGGTCGGGTTCCGGCCCGAGGCGGTGTCTCTGATCGCCCCTGGGGCTCAGGGGGCAAATCGCGTTGCCGAAGGGGTGATCGACGAGGTCGTCTATTACGGGGACATGACCTATTACGACGTCCGTCTGGATGGATCTGGCAGCTTTGACGGCAAGGCCCGCCCGGTCCGAATCGCCATGCGAAACGTTTTTGGCCGCGAGGTCCAGGATGTCGGGACCCGCGCGAATGTGAGCTGGTCCCCCGGGTCTCTGGTGCTTTTCCGCTGAATCTCTTTTTCTGAAAGCGGCAATCCGCCGACGCGATTTGCGGCCGGTTTCGGCGCGTGCCACAACTTGGGCACAACACAACCAACGGAGATCAAGATGATCGCACGTTTCGCAACCGTGTCCGCTCTGGCCCTGGGCCTGTCCGCTGGCATCGCGCTGGCGCAAGAAGCTGCCCCGGCCGCCCCGGAGGCACCTGCCGCCATCCCGGGCCAGGACGCCGGTGCTGCTTATGAAAGCGCGCGCAACCAGCTGGGTGTGCTGAGCTATTGCCAGGAAAAAGGCTATATCGACGGCAAGGCTGTCGAGGTTCAGACCAAACTGCTGGCGATGATCCCGGCCGGTGACACCGCCAAGGGCGACGCCGCCGAAGCCAAAGGCAAAGAAGGCACCGTGTCGGCCATGGGTGTCGAGCGTTCGCTGTCGGACGCCGCCAAGGAACAGAACACCACCGAAGAGGCGCTCTGCAAGCAAATGGACGGCCTGCTGCAGCAACTCGCGTCGCAGGTTCCGGCCTGATCTTGCTGGAATGACAGGAAAGGGGGGCAGTCGCTCGCCCTCCGCCTCTGGCCGGTCCCTTCGGGCCGGCCATTTTCATTTCCGGGGATTACAACGGGGGCAGGCTTGCCTGTACCTTTTTGGTCAGTGCACCCCGCACCAACCGGTACGAGTGGCGGATGCGATGCGCCAGCTCATCTGGGGCCGAATCAAGCGGCATCGCCACCCAGCTGCGGTGCATATAGGGCGCCCGGTCAGCGACCCCGGTCTCGATCAGGAATTCGGCAACCTCGATACTGTCGGTCTTGACCGAAACATGGGTGCCGACCGCACCGGTCAGGGCAAAGATCTTGCCCGCCACCTTCCAGCAGTCATGGCCGCCACCCCAAGGGTCGGACCATTCGGCCCCGGGCTGTGCGGCACAGATTTCATTGACCAGATCTCGGCTCATGAAATGAGTTTTGCAGCCTCTCTTGGCAGAGGCAAGGCAATGGTTTAAGGCGGGCGCATGAAGGCAGGAACCGCCACTATCCGTTGCACCATTACCGGCTGAAATTTCAGGCGGGCGGTTCATGGTGACCTGACGACGCCCGCAAAGGGGAAGTCATGGTCGAAATCAGGCTGACGAACACCAGAACACGCCGAAAAGAGCTTTTTCGGCCTATAGATGCGCAGAATGTGCGCCTGTATCTGTGCGGCCCGACAGTCTATGACCGCGCGCATCTGGGTAATGCCCGGCCGGTGGTGGTGATCGACGTTCTGGTGCGGCTTTTGCGCCACGCTTATGGCACGGATCACGTGACCTATGTGCGCAACTTCACCGATGTTGATGACAAGATCAACGCGACCGCTCTGGCTCGCAAAGAGGCTGGCGCGCCCGGTACTTTGGAAGAGCTGATCCGCGAGCGCACGCATGAGACAATCGGCTGGTATCACGCCGATATGGACGCGCTTGGCGCACTGCGCCCGGATCATGAACCGCGCGCGACGGATTACATCGGCGAGATGGTCCTGATGATCGAGACGCTGATCAAGGGCGGTCATGCTTATGCGCGGGACGGGCACGTGCTGTTCCGGGTGCGCAGCTTTGCTGATTACGGCCAGCTCTCGGGGCGCTCGGTTGATGATATGATCGCCGGGGCACGGGTCGAGGTCGCACCCTTTAAAGAAGATCCGATGGATTTCGTCCTGTGGAAGCCGTCGGACGATGATCTGCCGGGCTGGGACAGCCCCTGGGGACGTGGGCGGCCGGGCTGGCATATCGAATGCTCGGCCATGTCCTATGAGCTTTTGGGGGAAAGCTTTGACATCCATGCCGGTGGGATCGACCTGCAATTCCCCCATCATGAGAATGAGATCGCGCAAAGCTGCTGCGCCCATCCGCATGGCGATTTTGCCCGTGTCTGGCTGCATAATGAGATGTTGCAGGTCGAAGGCAGGAAAATGTCCAAGAGCTTGGGTAATTTCTTTACCGTCCGCGATCTGCTGGATCAGAGCATCCCGGGTGAGGTGATCCGCTTTGTCCTGCTGTCGACCCATTATCGCAAACCGATGGACTGGACTGCCGAAAAGGCCCGCGAGGCCGAGGCAGTTCTGCGTCGCTGGCGCGGGCTTGTCGCGGGGATCGACCCCGCGCCCAGCCCGGCCCCCGCTGTCATCGCTGCGCTTGCTGATGACCTTAATACCGCGGGGGCAATTGCGGCCTTGCACGAGCTTGCAGGTCGGGGCGACGGCCCGGGCTTGCTGGCAGGGGCGCAGATGCTGGGTCTTTTGACCGATGAACTGGGCGATTGGATTACCTCTGGTCCTGACCTTTCGGACCTTGCCGAGCGTATGACCGCGCTGCGGGCCGAGGCCAAGGCCAGCAAGGACTTCTCGGCGGTCGATGCGCTCAAGCAAAGCCTGATTGCTGCGGGGGTCGAGGTCCGCATGGGTCCCTTGGGGGTCGAGCTTTTGCCCGGCCCGGATTTTGACGCAGCAAAACTGCCGCAATGACCGATCAGCCAGCCAAAGGGGTTGCCCCGATGACGCGCCAGCGCCTTTACATCTATGACACCACGCTTCGCGACGGGCAGCAGACCCAGGGCGTGCAATTCTCGGCGGCAGAAAAGGCCGAGATCGCGCAGATGCTGGACCGGCTGGGTGTCGACTACATCGAGGGCGGCTGGCCGGGCGCCAATCCGACTGACAGCGACTTTTTTGCCCAGGCTCCTGCGACCCGCGCGATCATGACCGCCTTTGGCATGACCAAGCGTGCCGGACGCTCGGCCGAGAATGATGATGTGCTGGCGGCGGTGATGAATGCGGGCACGCGGGCGGTCTGTCTTGTCGGCAAGACCCACCCCTTTCACGTCCGCGAGGCGCTGGGAATCTCGCTTGAAGATAACCTCGACAATATCCGCGCCTCGGTTGCGCATGTTGTGGCGGCTGGCCGCGAGGCGCTGTTTGACGCCGAACATTTCTTTGATGGCTACGCGGATGACCCGGACTATACCCTGGCCTGCCTGCAGGCGGCGCTTGAGGCCGGGGCGCGCTGGATCGTGCTTTGCGACACGAATGGCGGCACTTTGCCTGACCGGGTCGGGCAGGTGACGCGCGCCGTTATCGCCGCCGGGATTCCCGGTGAACGGCTGGGCATCCATTGCCACGATGATACCGGAAATGCCGTTGCCTGCACGCTGGCCGCCATCGACGCCGGTGCGCGGCAGGTGCAGGGAACGCTGAACGGTCTGGGCGAGCGTTGTGGCAATGCAAGCCTGACCAGCATCATTCCGACGCTTCTGCTGAAAGAACCCTATCGTTCGGTGCTGGAAACGGGTGTCTCGGTCGAGGGGCTGGCCGGGCTGACCCGTCTTTCACGTCGTCTGGACGAAATCCTGAACCGCCCGCCTGCGCGGCCCGCGCCCTATGTCGGCACCTCGGCATTTGCCCATAAGGCCGGGCTGCATGCCAGCGCCATCCTGAAAAACCCCGCGACTTATGAGCATGTCGATCCCGCGACCGTCGGGAACGAGCGGATCATCCCCATGTCGAACCAGGCTGGGCAATCGAACCTGCGCGCCCGTCTTGCTGATGCCGGTATCGAGGTTGGCCGTGACGATCCGGCCCTGGCCCGCATCCTGGATATGGTCAAGATGCGTGAAGACGCCGGCTATGCCTATGACGGCGCGCAGGCGAGTTTTGAGCTGCTGGCCCTGTCGGAACTGGGGCGGATGCAGCATTACTTTACCGTTGAGCGTTACCGCGTCACGGTCGAGCGGCGGCGCAACGCCCTTGGCAAGCGCATATCGGTGTCCGAGGCGGTGGTTGTTGTCCAGATCGGCGGTGCGCGCATGCTTTCGGTCAGTGAAAGCGTCGATGCCGAGGGGCATGACCGCGGCCCGGTGAACGCGCTATGGCGCGCGCTGGCCAAGGATCTTGGCCCCTATCAGTCGGCCATCGACGACATGCATCTGGTCGATTTCCGCGTCCGTATCACCGGAGAGGGGGTCGAGGCGACAACGCGTGTCATCATCGACAGTGCCGATGCCCATGGCAACCGCTGGTCGACTGTCGGTGTCTCGCCGAATATCGTCGATGCCAGCTTTGAGGCGCTGGTTGATGCCATCCGCTGGAAACTGATCCGTGACGGGGTCGCGCCGGCATGAGCTTGCAGGACTGTGCCGCCGCGCTGCGCGATCACGACCCCGACCGCTTTGGCATTTGCCTGATGGCCCCAGCCAAAGCGCGGCCTGGGCTGATGACGCTTTATGCGCTGAACCTTGAGCTTGCGCGGGCGCCGCTCGCCCCGAATGAACCGCTGATCGCCGAAATGCGCCTGCAATGGTGGATCGAGCGGCTTGAGGATATCGGTGCGGGCAAGCCGCAATCGCATGAGCTGCTTACCCCTTTGGCCGAGGCTTGGGGGCCGCGCGCCGCTGCTTTTGCCGCTCTCGCCGGGGCACGTCGCCGTGATGCTGCGCGCGAGCCGCTTGAGGGTCCCGAGGCAGTCGCTGCTTATGTTCGTGATACGACGGTGGCATTGGCCTTGTTTGCTGCCGAGGCCCTGAATGGCACCATCGCTGATCCTGCCGCGACGGCAGAGGGGCGTATCATCGCCGCGCAGGCCGAGGGCGTGGGCCTTGCCCATTGGCTTGCTGCGCTGCCTGCTCTGCAGGGGTTGGGACTTGGGCTTTGGGACCCGTCGCCGCAGGTGCTGGCGCAGATTGCTGCCAGGGCCCGGAAGAAACTGGTCGAGGCCAAGGCGCAACGCCGCCAGTTGCCGCGCATCCTTGCCCCGGTCCTGTTCCCCGGCGCTGGTCTGCGTGCAGTTCTTGACGCGGCGCCGAAGGGGATTGAGGCTTTGGCCAGTGCCGTGCCGTCTGAGTTCCGTCGCCGGTTTACGCTTGGCGCGTTTTCTCTGACCCATCGCTGGTGGATATGAAAAGGGCGGCCGTGACAGCCGCCCCTTTGCATTCCACGGTGGGTCACAGTCTTAGCTGCGCAGGATGGACTTGCCAGCGTATTCTGCCGCAGCACCCAGCATTTCCTCAATACGGATCAGTTGGTTATATTTCGCCAGCCGGTCCGAACGGGCCAGCGAGCCGGTCTTGATCTGGCCGCAATTCGTCGCCACGGCAAGATCGGCGATGGTTGCATCCTCGGTCTCGCCCGAGCGGTGCGACATCACCGAAGTATAGCGCGCGCGGTCGGCCATGCGCACCGCGTCCAGAGTCTCGGTCAGGGTGCCGATCTGGTTCACCTTGACCAGAAGTGAGTTGCCGCAGCCCTTGGCAATGCCTTCGGCCAGACGGGCCGGGTTGGTCACGAACAGGTCGTCGCCGACCAGCTGCACGCGCTTGCCCAGCGTATCGGTCAGAAGCTTCCAGCCTTCCCAGTCGTCCTCGGCGCAGCCGTCCTCGATCGACAGGATCGGGTAATCGTTGCACAGAGCTTCCAGGTAGGCGACGTTTTCGGCCGGGG
The DNA here is from genome assembly GCF_009301415.1 of Paracoccus kondratievae. Classification (GTDB taxonomy): domain Bacteria; phylum Pseudomonadota; class Alphaproteobacteria; order Rhodobacterales; family Rhodobacteraceae; genus Paracoccus; species Paracoccus kondratievae. The sequence continues at coordinate 1,055,707 of NZ_CP045072.1, forward strand.
TCAGGGACTTACCCTCACCGGTCATCTCGTACTTGCCGCCTTTGAAATATTCGGTCGAGGCACAGTCCAGCGCAAGCATGATGTCATCGCCGGGCTTGTAGCCGGCCTTTTCGATGGCTTTCAGGATGAAATCCAGCGCATCACGGGTGCTGCTGAGGTTCGGGGCGAACCCACCTTCATCGCCGACGCCGGTGGCGAGGCCGGCAGCCGACAGTTCCTTTTTCAGCGTGTGGAAAACTTCCGAGCCCATGCGGACAGCGTCGCGGATGTTCTCTGCCGCGACCGGCATGATCATGAATTCCTGAATGTCGATCGGGTTGTCGGCATGTTCGCCGCCATTAATGATATTCATCATCGGGACGGGCAGGATGCGGGCATTGGTGCCGCCGACATAGCGGTAAAGCGGCTGGGCGCTTGCCTCGGCCGCGGCCTTGGCCACCGCCAGCGATACACCAAGGATCGCATTCGCGCCAAGCCGCCCCTTGTTCGGGGTGCCGTCGAGTTCAATCATCATGCGGTCGATGGCAACCTGTTCGGTTGCATCCTCGCCGGTCAGGTTCTCGGCGATCTCGCCATTGACGGCGGCCACGGCTTCGAGCACGCCTTTGCCCATATAGCGGGACTTGTCGCCGTCGCGTTTTTCAACCGCTTCATGAGCACCGGTCGAGGCGCCCGAGGGCACCGCTGCCCGGCCCATGGTGCCGTCTTCCAGCGTGACATCGACCTCGACTGTCGGGTTACCCCGGCTGTCCAGAATCTCGCGCGCGAAAATGTCGATGATGGCCGTCATGTCTGCGTCCCTCTTCCTGACGAGTTTGGGCGTTGTTTAGCCCACAGGGATCGGGCGGGAAAGCATCATTCTGCGCCTGCGACACCATCCTCGCCCGGAATGCGAGAGGTGATCCGGGCCGGATGATAGCCGCGCGGCACCTCTTCGTGGACATTGATGGCCAGATCGGCCCAGACCGGCAGGTGGTCCGAGGCCTGCCGCGCGGTCTCATTGTCAAGAACGCCGCAGTCAAGCACCTCGATACTGCGCGAGACGGCAAAACGATCATAGCGCAGACGCGGAAAGGGTGCAGGCCAGCTGGGACCCGGGGTGACGATGCGCAGCGCCTCAAGCGCCTCAAGCCCGCGCGAATCGTGCCATTCGTTAAAATCTCCGGTCAGAACCATGCGGTCATGGCCGATGCGACGGGCCTGAGCGATGATGCGCGACAGCTGCGCCCGCCGGGATGAGCGGATCAGCCCCAGATGAACCGCGACCACCGTCAGCCCCGGCAGGCGCAGCACCAGCGCGCCTCGTGGCTCGATCCCGGGCAGGGGCAGGCGGCGGATCTCGGCCTTGTCGCGCAACTCGGGGCGCAACAGGATGGTCTGTCCGTGCCAGCCCAGTGAATTCTCACCCGTGCCGATAAAAGGGGCCGGCACCATCCCCGTCGTTTTTTCGATCAATGCCCGGGGCAGGGCCTCGGGGCGGGCGCCAAAACGGAAATCCACCTCTTGCAGGGCGATGACGTCGGCCTGCAGCTCTTCGATAACGCGCAGATTACGTTCGGGGGCATGCGGGCCGGTCATGCCGCGGCATTTGTGCAGGTTATAGCTGGCGAGTCTTATGTGGTCAGAACTTCTGGGCATGGGCCTTTCGCTGCTGGTCAGGTGCCGCAGAAGGTGCGGTGAACGATCTCTTCGGGGCGCGGGGCCTGGGCGTAATCACCCCAGTCCGGCCGATCCTCATATGGCGCGCAAAGTGCTGCCTCAAGCGCGTGGAAGGGCGCGTAATCGCCTTCGCGTGCGGAGGCAATCACCTCTTCGATGCGGTGGTTGCGCGGAATGCGGCGCGGGTTGGCCCGGCCCATGATCTGGGGGGCGTCGGCCAGATTACGTATGCGCGCGTGCCAATCCTTGGCCCATGCGTCAAAAGACGTTGGGTCTGCAAACTCCGCCCGTGCGCTGCCATCCGACAGGCCTGCAAAGACCCGGGTGAAGTCGGCCTCATCAGCGGCCATCAGGGTCAAAAGCCCCTCGATCAGCACCCGATCCCCGGTTCGCGGGGTAGAAATGCCAAGCTTGGCCGCAAAGCGCGCAAGCCATTCGGCCTGATATATTTCCGGAAAACTGTGGACGATGCGTGTCGCCTCGGCGATGGAAGCATCATCGTTGCCCATCAATGGCACAAGGCAACTGGCCAGTTGGGCAAGGTTCCAGACCGCAATCTTTGGCTGCTCGCTCCAGGCATAGCGTCCATAGGCGTCGATCGAGCTAAAGACCTTGTTCGGATGATAGCCATCCATAAAGGCACAGGGACCATAATCGATCGTCTCGCCTGAAACCGACATATTGTCGGTGTTCATCACCCCATGGATAAAGCCAAGCGCCATCCAGCCGGCGATGGTGGCCGCCTGCCGTCGAACCACAAGCTCAAGCAAGTCGCCGGCGTTTGCGGCCTGCGGATAATGGCGGGCGATGACATGTTTGGTCAGCAGCTCCAACCGCTCACGATCCCCGCGTGCAGCGTAGAATTCAAATGTGCCGACGCGGATGTGGCTAGAGGCGATGCGGGTCAGCACTGCGCCGGGTAGCAGGGTTTCGCGGATTACTGTCTCACCCGTTGTGACGGCGGCAAGCGCCCGCGTTGTCGGGATACCGACGGCGGCCATGAATTCGCTGACCAGATATTCCCGCAGGACAGGGCCTAGCCACGCCCGCCCGTCACCGCGCCGCGAAAAGGGCGTCGGCCCCGCCCCCTTGAGCTGGATGTCAAAGCGCGCGCCATCGGGGGCCACAACCTCGCCCAGAAGGACTGCGCGCCCGTCACCAAGCTGGGGCACGAAACCGCCGAACTGATGGCCGGCATAGGCCTGGGCAATCGGCTCGGCCCCTTTGGGCAGGTCGTTTCCGGCAAGTATGGCGATGCCTGCGGGGCTTGCCAGCCACTCGGCGTCAAGCCCAAGACGCTCTGCGAGGGGCCGGTTCAGCGCGATCAGCCTGGGATCGCGCACCGGGGTTGGCCGGGTGCGGGTAAAGAATCCCTCGGGCAGTCGGGCATAGCTGTTGTCAAAGTGGATCATCGCGGCCCTCCTTGCCCCACATTATCTATATCCGATTGCCAAAAAGTTAAGGGCGGAACAGATTCAATGTGTCACGCTGGCCGAGAACAGGTTCACGATGACGACACCGGCAACGATCATGGACAGCCCGATCACCGCCGGCAGATCCAGTTTCTGCCCAAAGATGACCAGACCAATCATTGAGACAAGGACGATGCCGAGCCCGCTCCAGATCGCATAGGCGATGCCCAGTGGCATGGCGCGCAGGACCAGCGACAGAAAATAGAATGAGCCCGCATAGCAGATCCCCATCAATATCGTCGGCAGGGGGCGGGTGAACTGCTGGCTGTGTTGCAGGCAGGTGGTGCCCACGACCTCAAGTGCAATGGCGGCGATAAGCGTGGCATAGGTCAGGATCGGCATGGGGACTCCAATCATTGGTCGCGCCCATCTAGCCTTGGCGCGAAGCAAAAGTCACGCTGCCCTTGAACCAGTTGCGTCAAGCGCGTATCCCACCCTCTGCCTGATATTTTCCGCAAGGATGACGCCCGTGAAATTCCTCGATCTCGCCAAGGTCTATGTCCGCTCGGGCGGCGGAGGCGCGGGCTGCGTTTCCTTTCGCCGTGAGAAATTCATCGAATACGGCGGGCCAGATGGTGGCGACGGCGGCAATGGTGGCGATGTCTGGGCCGAGGCGGTCGAGGGGCTGAACACCCTGATCGACTTTCGCTTTCAGCAGCATTTCTTTGCCAAGTCGGGCGGTCATGGCATGGGTGCGCAGCGCACAGGGGCCTCGGGCGATGATATTGTGCTGCGCGTGCCGGTCGGGACCGAGATCCTGGAAGAGGATCAGGAGACGGTGATCGCCGACCTGACCGCGCCCGGCCAGCGTGTGCTGCTTGCCAAGGGTGGCAATGGCGGCTTTGGCAACCTGCATTTCAAAAGCTCGACCAACCGCGCGCCTCGCCACGCCAATCCCGGCCAGCCGGGGATCGAGCGGACGCTGTGGCTGCGGCTTAAGCTTATTGCCGATGCCGGGCTGCTGGGACTGCCCAATGCGGGGAAATCGACTTTTCTTGCCGCTGTGTCGAACGCGCGGCCCAAGATCGCGGATTATCCGTTTACGACGCTGCACCCAAACCTTGGTGTGGTCGGCGTTGACGGGCATGAATTCGTCATGGCCGATATCCCGGGCCTGATCGAAGGTGCATCCGAGGGCAGGGGGCTTGGTGACCAGTTCCTTGGTCATGTCGAACGTTCGCGCGTGCTTTTGCATCTTGTCGATGGCACGGCCGAGGATGTCGCGCAGGATGCTCGCATCATCCTGACCGAGCTTGCCGCCTATTCTCCTGCGCTGGCTGAAAAGCCCCGGGTGACGGCGCTGAACAAGATTGATGCGCTGGATCCCGACAGCCTCGCCGAGCGCAAGGCGGCACTGGAAGCTGAGATCGGCGGGCCGGTGATGCTGATGTCCGGCGTTTCACGCGAAGGCGTGACCGATGTCTTGCGGGCGCTTTGGTCCGGGATCGCGCCGTCGCGCAAACCCGCCGAGGATGAGGAAGACAAGCCGTGGCAGCCATGACGCCGCAACTTGTCCGCGCGCAGCGGCTGGTGATCAAGATAGGCTCGGCGCTTCTGGTGGACGCAGATGGTCTGCGTCAGTCTTGGCTGCGCGCGCTTTGCGATGACGTGGCCGAGGCGCGGGCGCGGGGGACCGATGTGGTGCTGGTTTCCTCTGGCGCAATCGCACTGGGACGGCAGGTGCTTGGCCTGCCTGCCGGGCCGCTGCGGGTCGAACAGTCGCAGGCCGCCGCTGCGGTCGGTCAGATCAAACTGGCCCGCGCCTATGAAGAGGCGTTGGCGCCGCATGGGGTCAAAACCGCGCAGCTGCTGGTGACGCTGGACGACACGACCGACCGGCGGCGATATCTTAACAGCCGGGCCACGATGCAGACGCTGCTGGGGCTGGGCGTGGTGCCAATCGTGAACGAGAACGACACGGTTGCCACCGACGAAATCCGCTTTGGCGATAACGACCGGCTGGCGGCGCAGATCGCAGTCACCTGCGGTGCTGATCAGCTGTTGCTGCTTTCGGATGTGGACGGGCTTTATACCGCCAATCCCAAGACTGACCCGGATGCGCGCCACCTGCCGGTGATCAGCCAGATCACACCCGAGATCGAGGCAACGGCCGGAGACCCGATTTCCGGCGTCAGCAAAGGCGGCATGAAGACCAAGCTGATGGCGGCGCGCACCGCCGTTGCCGGGGGTTGTGCCATGGCGATTGCCGAAGGCTCTGTGCTCAAGCCGCTGTCGGCGGTGGCGAACGGGGCCCGGACGACATGGTTCCTGCCCGATACCGACCCACAGGCCGCCCGCAAACGCTGGATTGCGGCGATGAAGCCCAAAGGCGAGATCACCGTTGATGACGGCGCGGCGCGGGCGCTGGGGCAGGGAAAATCGCTGCTGCCTGCCGGGGTGACTGCTGTCTCGGGGCGCTTTGGGCGCGGCGATCCGGTGGTCGTTCTGGACGGTCGCGGGGCGCGGCTGGCAGTCGGGCTGGTGCGCTATGCCTCGACCGAGGCGCGCGCCATCGCCGGGCACCGCAGTGACGAGATTGAAGGCATCCTTGGCTATCCTGGCCGTGCGGCGCTGATCCATCGCGACGATATGGTGATCTAATCCCTGGCTTTGACAAAAGATGTGAAACGCCAGTCCGCTCGGGCTGGCGTTTTTCCTTATTCGATTGCCCGGGGACGGGCCACGGCGCGGCGGCGCTGTGAAAGGCCGCGGATATGGGACATGCGGACTGCATTCGGCCCCGGCTGCGGCAGGCTCAGCACCGCCTCGCGCAGCATGGCTATCCCGTCCTCGCTGCGGGTGGGCAGGGCCGAGGCGGGGATAGATTCACCGATCGTGACGCGGAAGGGCTGGCTTGCCTTGTTCAGCACCTCGTTGAACAGCGTCACGTCGCGCAGGGTCGGATGGATCGCGTCCAGCAGATAAAAGAGAGCCGAGTTCCGCGCCCGTATCTTCAGCGGGATGATAGGGGCGTCGAACTTGCGCGCGATCATAGCTGCGCTGGCCATCCACGGGCGCTCATGCAGGCTGAGGCCCTGACGCTTGGCCAGCCTCCCCGAGGGAAAAATCAGCCCGATCCGTCCCCGCTCAAGCGCGGTGCGGGTGTAATCCATGGTCATGCGGGTCTTGGCATGTGAGCGTTTTTCGACCCGCCATTCGACTGGTGCGATCAGGCTGTCAAATTGCGGCAGGATGCGCAGGATGTCGTGGTTGGCGTAGACGAACAGATCGTCCCTGACCGCCGAAATCACCGCATTCAGCACGATGCCGTCAGCAATCCCCGTGGGGTGGTTCGAGACGATCAGCGCCGGTCCCGTGGCCGGGATATGCTCAAGCCCCTCGACCCGCAGATCGCGCAGGATCAGGCTGGCGAGGCGGCGCATGATCTCGTCGGTGGGCAGGTCGCGGTATTCGGCCGCCAGATCCAGCGTGCGCGGATAGCGCAGCAGCCACATCAGTACCTGCCGGGCCAGCGCATGGTGCCGGCGACCCGAAAAAAGCCATGGCGCCCGCTCGGCTATCAGCGGATCAAGACGCAGTTTCATGTCCTCGCGGGCATCCATAAAGGCAGTATTGCCGTGCCTCCGGGATCCCCGCAAGAGTGGTTTGCGCATGCTCAGGCGCCACCGGCAAGGATGCGCGTAACCATCTCGGATGTATTGCGCGACAGCCCTTTCATGGCGGCAAGACGGCCAAGCGCCGCCTTGGCATGGGCCTGACGGTCAGCGTCATAGCGCGTCCAGGTCTCGAAGGCCGAGCACATGCGCGCAGTCGTCTGGGGGTTCACCGGATCAAGCCGCATCAGCCAGTCTACGGTGAAGGCATAGCCCGAACCATCGGCGGCGTGGAAAGCCGCATGGTTCGCGCAAAATCCGCTGATCAGCGCGCGGAAGCGGTTGGGGTTTTTCCAGTCGAAATCTGCCCGTTCTGCCAGATCGCGCGCCCGCGCAACCGCCTGATCGGGGGTGGCACGCAGGGGCTGGACCATGAACCATTTGTCCATGACCAGCCGGTTGGAACCAAACTCTTGTGCAAAGGCGGCCAGAGCCTCGGTATCTTTGCCCGCAGCGATCAGGCACTCCAGCGCGCCCTGCCGCTCGGTCATGTTTGAGGCACTGTTGAATAGTACTTGCGCCCGCGCCGCGCCGTCAATGCGCGTCAAAAGGCCGAGGCAGGCCAGTCGCAGGCTGCGCCGCCCCGCGCCCTCGGCATCGGGGCGATAGGGGCCCGGGGTCTCCATCGCATCATAAAGCCGCGCCAGCTCTGCCTCATGGGCGGTGGCGATGTCTTGGGCCAGAGCCTCGCGTGCGGTGCGGATTGCGTCGGGATCGGGTACCCCGCCGCGGGCGGCGATGGTGGTCGCGATCTCTTCCTCGCCCGGCAGCGACAGGCACAGGGCGGCAAAGGCGGGGTCGGCCGCAGCATCGGTCAGAAGGCCGCCGATTGCCTGTCCGAACTCGGCCCCGCCGGTCCCGGAAGTGGCGCGAAAGATCAGGGCGTCCAGCGCCAGATCATGTCCCGCCTGCCAGCGCGCATAAGGGTCGGTGTCATGGGCAAGCAAGAGCGCCTGCTCATCTGCGGTGATCTCTCGGGCCACAGTCACCGGGGCGGAAAAACCGCGCAAAAGCGAGACCACCGGCCGCGCCCCGAGCCCGTCGAAGGTAAAGCTCTGACTGGCCTCGGTCATTTCCAGCACCGTGGTCGGCAGCACCTCATCGCCATTCGGGCCGATAAGGCCAAGCGCGATGGGTATGACACGTGGCGGCTTTTGTGGCTGGCCGGGGGTCGGCGCGGTTTCTTGCCGGAAATGCAGGGTCAGGCGGCCGTCCTGCCAGTCCTCGGACAGGGTCAGGCGCGGCGTGCCTGCGTCGGTATACCAGCGTTTGAACTGGGTAAGGTCGCGGCCGGTCGCATCTTCAAAGACCTTGATCCAGTCCTCGATCGTGCAGGCCTGACCGTCGTGGCGGATGAAATAAAGGTCCAGCGCCTTGCGATAGCCGTCCTCGCCCACCAGCCGCTTGAGCATACCGATGACCTCGGCGCCCTTTTCATAGACGGTGGCGGTGTAGAAGTTGTTGATTTCCTGATAATTGTCCGGGCGCGGCGGATGGGCCAGCGGCCCCGCATCCTCGCGGAACTGGCGTGCCCGCAGGGTCTGCACGTCATGAATGCGTTTGACCGCCGCCGAGCGCATATCGCTGGTGAACTGCTGATCGCGAAAGACCGTCAGACCCTCTTTCAGGCACAGCTGGAACCAGTCGCGGCAGGTGATGCGATTGCCGGTCCAGTTGTGGAAATATTCATGGCCGATCACGCCCTCGATACGCTCGTAATCGCCATCAGTCGCGGTTTCCGCACTGGCAAGGACGAGCTTGGAGTTAAAGATGTTCAGCCCCTTGTTCTCCATCGCGCCCATGTTGAAGTCATCGACTGCGACAAGGTTGAACACGTCCAGATCATATTCGCGACCGTAAGTCTCTTCGTCCCATTTCATCGACCGGATAAGCGATTCCATGGCATAGCCCGCACGGTCCTGATCGCCCGGCCGCACCCAGACATTCAGTTCGACCTTACGACCCGACATGGTGGTGAAACTGTCGGGAATGGCGACCAGATCACCCGCGACCAGCGCAAACAGATAGGCAGGCTTAGGCCACGGGTCGTACCAGACCGCCTCGCCTTGCCCGCGCGAGACCGGGTTGCCATTCGACAGCAGCACCGGCTTGTCCGAGCGGATGGTGACGCGAAAGGGCGCCATCACATCGGGTCGGTCGGGATACCAGGTGATGTGGCGGAAACCTTCGGCCTCGCATTGCGTGCAGAACATGCCCCCGGAAAGATAAAGCCCTTCAAGAGCGGTGTTCATCTCGGGGTCAACCTCGACCTCGGCTGCAAAGGTAAAGCTGTCGGGCAGGGCAGAGGCCGGGACAACCAGACGCTCGTCATCCTTGCTGATCAGGGACAGGTCCAGCGGCTTGCCGTCAATCGCCAGCGATTGCGTCCTCAGCCCCGCGCCGTCCAGCACCAGATCACCCGGACCCTTGCGGCGAAAGTCGATCTGGGATCGGACACGGGTACCCTTTGGGGCCAGATCGAACTCCAGCCGGGTCTCGGCAATCTCGAAGGGATAGGGGCGCCAGTCGGCAAGATATTGCGTGACGGTCATGAGAACACCTTGATGGGCAGGTGAAAAAAATTGGCAAGGCAGGGAACTTGCGCGGAACACAAGTGTTAGTCGCAGGACAGCCGGGTCGCAAGCCGGGGCCGCGCGCCCTATCGCCCAGCCAGATGAAAAACCAGAAGAGCGAGGAGCCCGCAATGGCCAATTACGATCCTAACGACCCGAAGCGGACCGAAGGCATTGACCCGCAAAGTCCGGCCGCAGCGCCCGAAACCTATGTCGAGCCGGTAGAGCGCCGGGCCTCGCCGCTGCCGCTGATCATCGGCATCCTGCTGGCGCTGGCGATCGCCTATTTTGCGCTGCAGTATTTCATGAACCGTGACCAGCCCGCCACCACCGGCGAGGATCCGGCCGTCACGACCACGGAACCGGCTGACAGCAGCACCACCGAACCGGCTGCGACTGGCACCACGACCGAACCGGCCACGACGATGGAAGAGCCGGCCGCGACCGAGCCCGCCGCCACCGAGCCGGTCACGGATGCCGCCGCCGATGCGGCTAACGATGCGGCAGAAGCCGCCGGCAACGCTGCTGACGCTGCGGCTGATGCTGCCAATGACGCAGCCGCTGCTGCCGGCAATGCCGCTGATGCGGTCGGCTCCGCTGTGAATGAGGCGGTCGAGGATGCCACTAATGCCGCCAGCGACGCTGCGGCTGCCGCGCAGGACGCTGCTGAAAGCGCCGCCGACGCCGCAAGCGAGGCGATGCAGGACGCCGGTCAGGCCCTTGATGACGCGATCAGCGTCGAGGAACCGGCCCCGACCACGCCGCCGGCTGCTGGTACGGAAACCACCACTCCGCCCGCGAACTGATCGCAGGTTGACAGATATGCTCCGCCGTCCGGACTCCCGGGCGGCGGATTTTCAATTTTTGCGAAACACAGAGTTTTCGATTTATTAAAAGTCGCCCCGGTTGAATAAGCGGGGCGTTTCGCATACCACGGTGCACCAAACCAGCCGGACATGATAGTAGTAAGGGGAAGTGCCATGGGTCGCGTGGAAAAAGCAGGATTGCGGGTAGACGAGACGCTTGCTGCCTTCATCAACGAGCGTGCGCTGCCCGGCAGCGGGGTTGAGCCGCGCCGGTTCTGGGAAGGGCTTTCGACCCTGCTCCATGAATTTGGTCCGCGTAACCGCGCACTTTTGGAAAAGCGTGATGCGCTGCAATCGCAAATCGACAGCTGGCATGCCTCTAATCGTGGCAAACCGGTCGATGCCGGAGCCTATCGCGATTTCCTGACCGAGATCGGCTATCTGGTTCCCGAAGGCGAGGATTTCCAGATTGAGACATCCGTCACCGACCCGGAATTTGCCAATGTCGCCGGGCCGCAGCTCGTGGTGCCGATCACCAATGCGCGCTATGCGCTGAACGCTGCTAATGCCCGCTGGGGCAGCCTTTATGATGCGCTTTACGGCACCGACGCGCTTGGCGATCTGCCCCGGGGCAAAGGCTATGACGCCGAACGTGGTGGCCGTGTGATCGCCTGGGGGCGCAATTTCCTTGATGAGGCAGCGCCGTTTGCCTCGGGTTCGTGGAACGATATCGACGCGCTTTCGGTCAGGGACGGCGCGCTGGTTCCGGCACTGCGCGATAGTGCGAAATTTGCAGGCCACAACGGCGATGCGGCGCAGCCTTCGGATGTTTTCCTGAAAAACAACGGCCTGTTTATCCGTATCGTGATCGATCCCTCGACTCCGGTTGGCAGGCAGGACCGGGCTGGTATCTCGGATATCGTGATTGAATCGGCGCTGTCGGCGATTATGGATTGCGAAGATTCGGTCGCCTGCGTCGATGGTGAGGACAAGGCGCTTGCCTATTCCAACTGGCTTGGCCTCATGGACGGCACCCTGACCGAAGAGGTTGAAAAAGGCGGCAAGACCTTCATCCGCCGCCTGAACCCGGATGTCAGCTTTACGGCGCCCGACGGCTCACGCGTGACGCATAAGGGCAGGGCGCTGATGCTGGTGCGTAACGTTGGCCATCTGATGACCACGCCCGCCGTGCTCGACCGTGAAGGAAATGAGGTCTACGAGGGCCTGCTTGACGCGATGGTAACCGCGCTTTGCGCGAAACGCGATCTTGACCGCAAGGAAGGGGTCAGGAACTCGGTCACCCAGTCGATCTATGTGGTCAAACCCAAGATGCACGGCCCCGAAGAGGTCGCCTTTGCCTGCGAGATTTTTGATTTCGTCGAGGACACGCTTGGCCTGCCGCGCCATACCGTCAAGCTGGGCATCATGGACGAAGAGCGTCGCACCTCGGCCAATCTCAAGGAATGCATCCGTGCTGCCAGGCACCGCGTGGCCTTCATCAACACGGGTTTCCTTGATCGTACCGGGGATGAGATTCACACCTCGATCGAGGCGGGCGCAATGCTGGCCAAGGGTGAGATGAAATCGCAACCCTGGATCTCGGCCTATGAGGATCGCAACGTCGACATCGGTCTGGCCTGCGGCCTTTCGGGCAAAGCGCAGATCGGCAAAGGCATGTGGGCGATCCCCGACCGGATGGCCGACATGCTGGAACAAAAGATCGCCCATCCGATGGCTGGCGCGAACACCGCATGGGTGCCCAGCCCGACCGCCGCGACTCTGCACGCGACCCATTATCACAAGGTCGACGTTTTTGCCCGTCAGGCACAGATCGCTGCGGCGCGCCGTCCCGCCCGGCTGGAGGATCTGCTGACCATCCCGCTGGCCGGTGGCCGCAACTACAGCGAGGCCGAGATCACCCGCGAGCTGGAGAACAACTGTCAGGGTATCCTCGGCTATGTCGTGCGCTGGATCGATCAGGGCGTCGGCTGCTCGAAGGTTCCGGATATCAACGATGTCGGCCTGATGGAGGACCGCGCCACGCTGCGGATTTCGGCCCAGTCGCTGGCGAACTGGCTGCATCACGGGCTGGTCAGCGACAGCCAGGTCATGGACACTTTCCGCAAGATGGCCGTTGTGGTGGACCGTCAGAACGAAGGTGACCCGGCCTATGTGCCAATGGCGCCGGGCTATGACGGGGTGGCCTTTCAGGCGGCCTGTGATCTGGTGTTCCTGGGCCGGGTTCAGCCCTCGGGCTATACCGAGCCGGTTCTGCACGCCCGGCGCTTGCAGGCCAAGGCCGAACAGAAAAGCCGCACAGCCTGATCGCGCCTGACAATCTGGCCGCCGCTCTGGCATTTCTGCATTGTTTTTGGGCCAGGCAGGGTGCCAGGGTGGCTTTTTTCATACCTTATGCGCGGGTATTTCCGGGCCCGATTGGTGGCCCCATGTGGTGAAATTGCCGTGGCCGGGCGGCGTAATAGTTGGGATTGCGACTGTGACGCGGCGTAATATTTCGGGAAAGCACCGAACGTCACGCCCTTGTGAAAGATTATTGCGCTCTGCTATGGGGGACGCTGAAAGTCGCTAACAGGGGAGATCGCCTGGTGAAGATCGGCGCTTTGAAGGAGAGTTACGAGGGGGAGGCGCGGGTTTCTGTCACGCCTTCTTCTGCGGTCCATCTGCAGAAGCTGGGCCATGAGGTCCATGTCGAATCGGGGGCTGGCGTACGCGCGGGCTTTTCCGATGCGGCCTATGAGGCGGCGGGCGTCACCGTCCAGCCCAATGCGGCGGCGCTGATCGGCGCGGTCGATGTGGTGGTCAAGGTCCGCGTCCCGAGCGAGGGCGAGCTGCGGCAAATGCGGCGCAGTCAGACGCTGATCTCGCATTTCTGGCCCGCACAGAACCCGGATCTTTTGGAACTGGCGCGCGAACAGGGCGTCACAGCCATCGCCATGGATATGGTGCCGCGCATCTCGCGCGCGCAAAAGATGGATGCTCTGTCCTCGATGGCCAATATCGCCGGCTACCGCGCGGTGATCGAGGCGGCGAACAACTTTGGCCGCTTCTTCACTGGTCAGGTGACGGCAGCGGGCAAGGTTCCTCCGGCCAAGGTTCTGGTCGTCGGTGCCGGTGTCGCGGGTCTTGCCGCCATTGGCGCGGCAGTCAGCCTTGGCGCGCAGGTCTATGCGTTCGACGTCCGTCCCGAAGTGGCCGAACAGATCGAATCCATGGGCGCGGAATTCGTCTATCTGGACTTTCAGGACCAGACCCAGGACGGTGCTGTGACCGGTGGTTATGCCGCGCCTTCCTCGCCCGAGTTCCGCGAGAAACAGCTTGAGAAGTTCCGCGAACTTGCGCCCGATATGGACATCGTCATCACCACGGCGCTGATCCCGGGCCGCGACGCACCCAAGCTGTGGACCGGGGACATGGTCGCCGCGATGAAGAACGGCTCGGTCATCATCGACCTTGCTGCCGAACGTGGCGGCAACTGCGACCTGACCGTACCCGATGAGCGTGTCGTCACCGAAAACGGCGTCATCATCATCGGCTATACCGATTTCCCGTCGCGCATGGGCGCGCAGGCGTCCGAGCTTTACGGCAACAACATCCGTCACATGCTGACGGACCTGACGCCGGGCAGGGATGGTATCATCGTCCAGAACATGGAGGATGACGTGATCCGGGGCGCCACCGTCACCTTTGACGGGGACGTGACCTGGCCTCCGCCGCCCCCCAAGGTGCAGGCGATCGCAGCGGCCAAGCCGCGCGAAAAGGCCAGGGAACTGACGCCGGAAGAGAAACGCGAAAAAGAGCTGGCCGACTTCCGCGCGCAGACCCGCTCGCAGGTGACCATGCTGGTCGTCGGCGCGGTACTGATGCTGCTGGTCGGTGTTTTTGCCCCGGCAAGCTTCCTTTCGCACTTCATCGTTTTCGTGCTGTCGGTCTTTGTCGGCTTCCAGGTGATCTGGAACGTCAGCCATTCGCTGCACACGCCGTTGATGGCGATCACCAACGCCATTTCCTCGATCATCATCGTCGGTGCGCTGTTGCAGATCGGCTCGGGTGGTTGGCTGGTGGTGCTGCTTGCTGCGCTTTCGGTGCTGATGGCCGGGGTCAATATCTTTGGCGGCTTCCTGGTTACGCGCCGGATGCTTGCCATGTTCCAGAAGTCGTAAGGGAGAGGGGCGTATGGAATACGGATTCACCACCGCTGCCTATGTGGTCGCGGCTGTCCTGTTCATCTTGTCCCTGGGCGGGCTTTCGGGCCAGGAAAGCGCCAAGCGCGCGGTCTGGTACGGCATTGCCGCCATGGCGCTGGCGGTGGTCGCCACGCTGGTGGGGCCGGGCTATGGCAACTGGGGGCTGACGCTTGTCATGCTGGCCATCGGCGGTGCTGGTGGTTGGGTTGTCGCCAAGCGCGTGCAGATGACCGAGATGCCGCAGCTTGTCGCCGCCATGCACAGCCTCGTCGGTCTTGCCGCAGTGCTGATCGGCTTTAACGCCCAGTTCGAGCTGGGCCGCGTCCTGCGTGCCCGTGCTGCTGATGCGGCGGCGCAGTTTCATGGCTTTGCCGCGGTGCTGGCCCATAAGACCCCAGCCGAGATCGCCATGCTCAAGGTCGAGGTCGCGCTTGGCGTCTTTATCGGCGCGGTGACCTTTACCGGCTCGGTCGTTGCCTTTGGCAAGCTGGCGGGCAAGATCGACGGCAAGCCGAAAAAACTGCCGGGCGGTCATGCGCTGAACGCGGGTGCGGCGCTTTTGTCGCTGCTGGCGGTAATCCTTTACTGCACCGCCGGCGCACCGGTTCTGTGGCTGCTGCTGATCACGATCTTTGCGCTTTTCATCGGCTACCATCTGATCATGGGCATCGGCGGGGCGGATATGCCGGTGGTGGTTTCGATGCTGAACAGCTACTCGGGCTGGGCGGCGGCGGCGATCGGCTTTACGCTGGGCAATGACCTTTTGATCGTGGTCGGTGCTCTGGTCGGCTCGTCGGGTGCGATCCTGAGCTACATCATGTGCAAGGCGATGAACCGCAACTTTGTCAGCGTGATCCTGGGCGGCTTTGGCGGCGAAACGGGGCCGGCGATGGAGATCGAGGGCGAGCAGGTCGCCATTGATGCTGACGGTGTCGCAGCAGCTCTGAACGATGCTGATGAGATCATCATTGTTCCGGGCTACGGCATGGCGGTTGCTCAGGCCCAGCAATCGGTCAGTGAGCTGACCCGCAAGCTGCGCGCCAGGGGCAAGAACGTACGCTTTGCCATCCACCCGGTTGCGGGGCGTTTGCCGGGACATATGAACGTGCTGCTGGCCGAGGCCAAGGTCCCCTATGACATCGTGCTTGAGATGGACGAGATCAACGAGGACTTCCCCTCGACCGACGTGGTGATCGTGATCGGCTCGAACGACATCGTGAACCCTGCGGCACAAGAGGATCCCAACAGCCCCATCGCCGGTATGCCGGTTCTGGAGGTCTGGAAGGCCAAGCAGGTCTTTGTCAGCAAGCGCGGTCAGGGTACCGGCTATTCGGGCATCGAGAACCCTCTGTTCTATAAAGAGAACACCCGCATGTTCTATGGCGATGCCAAAAAATCCATCGACCAGCTTCTGCCACTCGTCGAGTGAGCGCAGAAAGAGGTCATATCCAATTGGAAAGGGCGGGTCATTGACCCGCCCTTTTCCATTTGTCCGCTACCCTATGGCGTCAATGGGCGCCCAGCATGGATTTCACCACATCGGCGGGCAGGACGGGATGCAGCGCCAGCTTGCGGATGCGGCGTCCCCTGCGCGGCAGTAACAGCACGCAGCGCGTGGCGATAGCGCGGGAGCGCGTGACGCAACACTCGGCTATCACCCCGGCGCACCAGCGCGAATGCAGATCAAAGCGCATGACGGTCTCGATTGCGCCCGGAACATAACCCTCTGTCTCGGCCGAATCGATCAGTGCATCGTGGATGAGAGGGGGCAGGTACATTGGACCGGGCACGTTGGGATCAACAATTTACGCCTCCTGTTAATCCCTTGCGCAGCCAAAGAATATATACCCTTTTGCACAGGTCTGCCATACGCGCCCTGCGCGTATGGCAGCGGCCCGCTTCGACCACCGGCGGAACGATCAGCACTTAGGGCGTGATCAGGATCGGAGTGCCGTCGCGGACCATGGCATAGATGTCCTCGATCTCGTCGTCGGTGACGGCGATGCAGCCTGCGGTCCAGTCAAGGCGCTGCTTGGAAAGGACGCGTCCTTCGGGGCCCTGACCGTGGATAAAGATGTCGCTGCCTGCGCTGCGCCCCAGCGCCGCGGCGCGGGCGGCGTCTTCTGTATTCGGATACGAGATCCCGACCGAGAGGTAATAGCGGCTGTCGGGGTTACGGCGGTCGATATAGTACAGCCCCTCGGGGGTTTTGCCGTCGCCCTCATACTGCTTATGGCCAATCGGCTCATTGCCAAGACCGATCCGGTAAGATTTGAGCACCGTGTTGCCGCTTAAAAGCTGCATCTGCCGCGCGCCCTTGTTGACCACGATTTGCGTGACCGGAGGTCCCGAATATGTCTTGAACTTGCTGGGCGCACAGGCGGCAATCCCCAGCAAGAGCACAAGCGCGACGATACGTCCTAACCAGCGAGCCATGCGTTCCTGTCCCTTGATCCCGAGTTTGTGCCATTTTGCCTTGCGCGCGGGCTTGCGGCAATGCGCGCAGCCTTCACGAAATCCTGATGGGTGCAGCCATGGCACGGCTGTTCTGCCAAAGCGGTGAAACCACTCGCTTTCCTGTTGCGGGACGCAGAAGGCCGGCTAATCATGCGCTGATGGATGACGAAGACGAACACCCCCAGCGTTACGCCCTGGTCAATGAGCTGCACGCCCGGCCCTCGCCGCGGCTTAAGGCGCCCTGCACAGCGGTCTATCTGGCGATCAAAGAGCCGCAGGATGCGGCCAACCGCGACCGGTCGCACGATGTCGCGCATCTGGCCGAGCTTTGCGCCCGCCACGGCGCGCCGCGCCCTGATACCAGTGCTGGCCATTATGCCGCGCAGCTGGGCCGGCATCAGCTGCGCTGGGAAAGCCATACCGAATTCGTGACCTATGCCGCCTTTGCGCCGGGCCTGCCACCCCGGCCCTTTGACCCTTCGGCGGGTGAGATTTTTCCACGCGACTGGCAGCACCACGCGCCGGGTAAGCGTATCGCTGCGGTGATGATTCAGGTCGACTTTCTGCCCGAGAATCCGGCCGATGTGCTGCCACGCCTTTCGGAATGGTTCGCAGCCGACAGCCTGGCCTCGGTCTGGGTGCTGGAAGAGGCGGCGGTCGTTGCTGGTGATTTCCGCATTGATCCGGCAGGGTGGATGCGCTTTGCGGTCTTTGTCAAACCGGGCACGCAATCGGGTCGCATCGGTCGTATCGTCCAGCGCCTGCTTGAGCTTGAGACCTACCGTGCCATGTCGATGCTGGGCCTTGGCCGGGCGCGTGACCTGACCGAACAGCTTAACGCGCTGGACCCCCAGCTTAACGCGATCGTGCAGGGGATGAGCGATGATAGCCGCCCCGCCGAAACGGTGTTGCACGACCTGTTGTCGGTCTCGTCCCGGCTGGAAAGCGCGGCGACCCAGCATGCGTTCCGTTTCGGAGCCAACGCGGCCTACGAGGCGATCGTCATGGACCGCGTTGCCTCGCTGCGCGAGACACGCTTTTTAGGTGGTCAGATGCTGAGCGAGTTCATGGCCCGTCGCTATCTGCCCGCCATGCGGACGGCGAAATCAGCTGAAAACCGGCTGGCGGCGATGCTGGACCGCAGCGAACGAGCCGCCGAATTGCTGCGCACCCGTGTTGATGTCTGGCGCGGGGCCCAGAACCAGGAGCTGATGCAGCGCATGGATCGCCGCGCCGATCTGCAATTGCGGCTTCAACATACGGTCGAGGGGCTGTCAGTTGTGGCCATCAGCTATTATGCTGTTGGCCTGATGGGCTATGTTCTGACCCCCGTCGCCAAGGCGCTGCATGTGGACAAGGCGCTGCTGAGCGCGGGGCTGACGCCGGTCGTGATCCTGCTTGTCTGGATTGCCATGCGGCGCATCCGCGCCCGGCTGCATGACGGCGGGCATTGACGCCCACGCCCGCGAATATCCGAACAGAAGGAGCAGATTGATGAAACATGTGCTTTTCCTGGCCGATACGCGGATCGGAGGGCGGGTCTGATGGCAGGACAACTCAGCATGTATGGGCTTGCCCATTGCTCGACCTGCCAAAAGGCACAGGCCGAGCTGGAGGCCGCCGGTTGGCTGGTTGATTTCCGCGATGTCTCGAAAGCGCCGCTGTCCGATGACGAATGGAAAAAGATGATTGCCGAGTTTGGTGAAAAACTGGTGAACCGTGCCAGCCTGACCTGGCGCGGCATGTCCGAGGCCGAGCGTGCCGGCACCCCGCTGCAGATGCTTTCTGCCAAGCCTTCACTCATGAAACGTCCTGCGATCATCGAGGGGGACAAGCGCCTGCTTGGCTGGACCGCAAATGTAAAACGCGCATTGGGTGTGGCGGTCTAGGACCGCCGCGCCCGTGGTTCACTGCTGTTGCGGGGCGGCCTCGGCTGCGCCGCTGGCGGCTGGGGTGGGGGCAGGTGGCGCAGGTTCGGGCCGGTTGGCGCGGGCACTGATCCGGGTCGTATATGCATCTTGCGGATCGTGACGCAGCACGGCCCGCGCACCACCCGCACGCAGCGCAGCAACCGTGCGACGATACTCTGCCTCGTCCAAAGCTCCGTCTGCGGACAGGCGCGCACCCATCCGGCGCAGCATTTCCGCGTGACGCCTAAGCGCGTCAGGGTCGGGATCAGGGCCAAGCAGCAGGCGGGCGCTTTCATCGGGCGCAGAGGTTGCCTCGCGCCAGCCCTTCATACTGGCACGCAGGAAGGCGGCCAGCCGTTCCTCGGCATCTTCGTTGGTAAGTGCGGATGAAAGGACGTAAAGCCCGTCCTCAAGCACTGCTGCGCCTTGCGCCTGCGGGTCAAGCTCGACCAGCCGGTCGCCCGGCACCGGATCGTCGCTAAGCGTGCTGATACAGGCGGCCTGCTTGTGGCTCAGCATCTCACTCCCAGGCCACTGAGAAAGCAGGCTTACCCCCGACAGGCTGTCATCGGGGATCAGGTTCAGCCGGTTCAGCCACGCCTGCAATGCATATTCCGTGCCGTGAAACCAGCTGCCGATGGTTTTGCCGCCCAGATCAGCTGCGCTGGTCACGCCTGTCTCGGCAAGGCAGGTCAGGCGCAGGGCCGGGCGGGCAAAGATCTGGCCGATATTAACCAGCGGCAGGCCGTTTTCGCGGGCAACCAGCGCGACAGGCATCCATTCCACCGCCAGATCGGCATAGCCCCGGGCGATACTTTCAAAGGGCGGCGCGTCATCGGCTGGCAGCAGCCGGACGGTCAGCCCCTCATCGGCGTAATACCCCCGTGCCTCGGCCAGCAGAAAGCCAGCAGAGGTGCTGGGGGACGTGCCGCGCAACTGCACCGTCAGCTCATCAGCCCCGGCCCCAAATGCGGCAAGGGCCTGTATCAGCACGGCCGGGATCAGCGATTTCATCATCCACCTCATCGCTGGCCATGGTTAGACGGCTGGCACCGGTGCCGCAAGCCGCCGGGATACACACGATACCGCGAGCCGGGATCAGTCGCGTGAATAGATATCCTCGTAGCGGACGATATCATCTTCACCCAGATAGGCGCCGGTCTGAACCTCGATCAGCACCATTGGCACCTTGCCAGGGTTTTCGAGCCGGTGCACGGCGCCAAGGGGCACGTAGATCGACTGGTTTTCAGTCAGCAGGGTAACGGTGTCATCGACCGTGACCCGTGCCGTGCCCGAAACGACGAT
This sequence comes from Paracoccus kondratievae, assembly GCF_009301415.1. GTDB lineage: Bacteria > Pseudomonadota > Alphaproteobacteria > Rhodobacterales > Rhodobacteraceae > Paracoccus > Paracoccus kondratievae. Next base: position 1,075,708 of record NZ_CP045072.1, read on the forward strand.
CCAGTGTTCGGACCGGTGGAAATGCGATTGCAGCGACAGGGATGCGCCGGGGTTCACGACGATGCGCTTGACCTGAAAGCGGTCTGCCAGCGCCAGCGTCTCGAACCAGCCCCACGGGCGATGGTCGCGCTGGAACTGTTCGGCCTGACGCGCGCCCTTGTCCTTTAGCGCCGAAACGGCGCGACGCACCTCTTGCGCGCGGTCCATCCCGGCGACCAGAACCGCGTCTCGGGTGGCCACGACCATCACGTCCTTAAGGCCGATACCCACGACCTCCATCCCTTCGTCCTGCGCCCGCAAAAGAACGTTGTCACAGTCGATGGCGGTCGAATGGGCGTCGGTCACCGCGCCGCGCTCGGCGGGGTCATCGCGTTGGGTTTCGTGCCAGACGGCATCCCAGCCGCCAAGGTCGGACCAATGGCCCGAATAGCGTACCACCGAAAGGTTGTCGGCCTTTTCCAACACGGCATAGTCGACCGAAAGATCGGGCAGCCTGTCCCAGGGCTCGGGTGCCAGACGCAGAAAGCCAAGGTCAGTCTGTGCCTCGTTCAGCGCCGCCTGTACGGGTTCCAGATATTCGGGAGCATGTGCGCGGAACGCCTCGATCATGGTTTGCGCGGCAAACAGAAAGATGCCGGCGTTCCACAGATAATTGCCCTGAGCGATCATCCGCGCCGCATTCTCGGCATCGGGTTTTTCTACAAAGCGGCGCAAAAGCAGCGGGCCTTCGCCCTCACCCTCGGCCTCCATATAGCCGTAGCCGGTCTCGGGACGGGCCGGCGCGATGCCAAAGGTCACGATGCGCCCTGCGCGGGCAGCGGGCAGGCCCAGATCGACGGCGCGGCCAAAGGCCTCGGCATCGGGGACGACATGGTCCGAGGGCGCGACCAGCAGGATTGCATCAGGGTCGTTTTCGACTGCGGCCAGCGCGGCGGCAAGGATCGCGGGGGCGGTGTTCTTGCCCGCGGGTTCGATCAGGATAGCCGCCGGAGTGACTCCGATCTGATCCAGCTGTTCAGCGACGATGAAACGGAAATCGGCGTTGGTCATCACCAGAGGGGCAGCGTAGCGCGGCCCCGACAGGCGGCGCGCCGAGGCCTGAAACAGGCTTTCTTCGCCCACCAGCGGTGCGAACTGCTTGGGAAAACTTTTGCGTGAGACGGGCCAGAGCCGGGTGCCCGAGCCTCCGGCCAGCAGAACAGGGGTGATCGTCATGCAAATCGCTCCATCGGCACGAGGCCGCTTTCATCCGTTCTCGTTATCTGCCCGCTCTCTTACCTGCGCAAGCTGCGCAAAACGACAGGAGTCCGGGCATTTGTGCCAGATAGCATGGCGCATCGGGGCGGACAAACCCGCACGGGCGGGTATCTTAGTAGCCACGCGCCCGATCCACGACATGCAAAAGCGGCGCGCCCCGCATGGCGCGCCGCAGGTTTTCGGCCACCACCGGCGAGGCGGTCGCGGGACGCGTCTCGGCCGCGACATGTGGTGTGACCGTGATTCCAGGATGTGCCCAAAAGGGATGTTCGGGCGGCAAAGGTTCGGTACGAAAGACATCCAGCACCGCATGGCCGACCTGCCCCTGATCCAAGGCAGAGATCAACGCGGCCTCATCAATCAGGGTGCCGCGCCCGGCGTTGATGATCGTCGCGCCTCGGGGCAAGAGCGCGAGTCGCGCGGCATTCAAAAGATCGCGGGTCCCGGTCGTGTCGGGCAACAGGCTGACAAGGATTTCCGCCCGGGCCAGCACCTTGGGCAGGGCGGGACCGGCCAGAACCTCGATCCCGGGATGCGGACGGCCAGATTGCGACCAGCCGGTCACCCGAAAGCCCAACCCCGCCAGTGCGGTTGCGACCGCGCGGCCCAGCTCTCCCATCCCCAGCACCACAACGTTGCGATCACGGGCAAGGGGCGGGGTCTGGTCATGACGCCAGACACCGTCCTGTGCGTAGTGGTCCATGCCCAGATGCGCCCGCAACGCCCAGCCGGTGCAATAATCCGCCATGCCTTCGGCCAGCCCCGGATCCACCATCCGGCACAGGGGCTGCGTCAGGGTCGAATTTGCAACGATCCGCTCGACGCCCGCCCAAAGACTTTGCACCAGCCGGGCGCGGGTAAAGGGGCGAAAATCCAGCGCCTGGCCGCCTTCGGGGTAACCGGGGGCATAGATCAGCGCATCAAAACCGGCGGGGTCGCCCTCGCGCGCAAGCTCCATCTCGGGGCATGAGGCGCGAAGATGTGGCGCCCAAGGCTGCCAATAATGTGCAGGCGCAGCAAAGAGAACCTTCATCTTCTCAGCTCCGGGGACGGTGGACATGGGCCGATTGCACGATCCCAAAGGCCATGAGCAGGATCATCAGCGAGGTGCCGCCATAGCTGACCAGCGGCAGCGGCGAGCCTTTGGCGGGCAGCATCCCCATCACCGTCGCCATGTTGATCGAGAAATACAAAAAGAACGTTCCGGCGATGCCGATGGTCAACAGGCTGGCAAAGCGGTCGCGGTTGGTCAGCGCCGAATACATGCAAAAGCCAAGGATCAGCACATATAGCATCAGCAGGCTGAAGGCACCGACAAAGCCGAACTCTTCGGCCAGTGAGGTAAAGATAAAGTCCGTGTGCTTTTCGGGCAGAAAGTTCAGCCGAGACTGAGTGCCCTGCATAAAGCCCCGCCCAGACCACCCGCCAGACCCCAGCGCGATCTGCGCCTGGGCGATGTTATAGCCCGCCCCAAGAGGGTCTGACCCGGGATCAAGAAAGGTGTCGATACGCTTGAACTGATATTCATGCAGCAACTGCCAGTCGGTGCCGCGGCTTTCCATCACGGCGGTGACACCCGCCACGACGATGGCGATGACTGCCCCGAAATACCACAGGCTGACGCCGGCCGCGAACATGACAATACCGCCGCCCGCGATCAGCATGATCGAGGTGCCAAGGTCGGGCTGCATCAACACCAGCCCGGTCGGCAGCAGGATCAGGATCACCGGGATCAGCACCCAAAGCGGGCGCGAGACCTTTTCAACTGGCAGCCAGTCGTAATAGGCGGCAAGCGTGAGCACAAAGGCAACCTTGGTCAGTTCAGAGGGCTGGATGCGGATGGGACCCAGCACCAGCCAGCGTTGTGCCCCCATACCGACATGCCCCATCAGCTCGACGAGGATCAGCAGCAGCACACAGATCACGTAAGAAACGACCGAGATCGAGCGCCAGAACCAGATCGGCACAAAGGACAGCGCGAACATCGCGACCATGCCGATGGCAAAACGCTCCATCTGTGGGCCGGCCCAGCGGTCGATATCGCCGCCCGAGACGGAATAGAGCATCAGAAAGCCGATACAGCTGACGGCGGTGATCAGAAAGACCAGCGGCCAGTTCAGATGCAGGATCTTGCGCCAGCCGGTCGGTACCTGAACAACGTGATAATTCAGATAGCCCATGGCTCAGGCCCTCGCACGGCCCTCGCCCTTGCGGGCCGAGGGGGTCAGGCTCATACGCGACCAGATCTCCTGGACCTTGGCGCGTTCGGCCTCGGGATAGGCGGTCAGGGGGGGCAGCCCCCCAGCAAGTGCGAACAGCAGAATGTCGCGGGCGATGGGGGCGGCCACAGCTGAACCGCCGCCGCCGTGTTCGACCACGACGGAAACGGCATAGCGCGGCATCTCGTAAGGGGCGAAGCAGACGAACAGGGCGTGGTCGCGTCGGTTCCACGGCAACTGGTCGTTCGAGATCACGCCCCGCGCGCGCTCGGCGGCGGTGATGTTACGTACCTGGCTGGTGCCGGTCTTGCCCGCCATCCGCCACTCCGCTGCAAGAATACGGGCGCGCCTTGCGGTACCGCGGCTGCTGTTCATCACCGCATCCATACCTGCGCGGGCCGTGCGCAGATGCAGCGGGTTGATGTCGAGTTCCGGCCAGTCCGGCACCGCCTCGGCCTGACCATCAATGGCGCGGACAAGGCGCGGCGCGACAGCCCGGCCTGTCGCAACCCGCGCCGTCATCACCGCAAGCTGCAGCGGAGAGGCCAGCACATAACCCTGACCGATCGAGGCGTTAAGCGAGTCGCCGATCTGCCATTCCTGATCATAGCGCGCCCGTTTCCATGCCCGGTCGGGCGCGATGCCCTCTGCGATGGCGGACATGGGCAGATCGTGACGGACCCCGATCCCAAGCTTGCGTGCCATCGCGGCGATACGGTCGATGCCTACGCGCTGTGCCAGTTCGTAATAGTAAACGTCGCAGGAATGTTCGAGGCTGTGGACGGCGTCGATCATGCCATGGCCGCCCCGGCTCCAGCAGTGGAAACGTCGCCCGGCGACCTGAACATAGCCCGGGCAATAAAAGCGCGTACCGGGGGTGATCACCCCTGCCTCTAGTCCGGCGAGCATCGTCACCATCTTGAAGGTCGAGCCGGGCGGATAGACACCCTGCACGGTTTTGTCGGCCAGCGGGCGGTGGTCATGCTCCATCAATGCCCGGTAATCGGGGGCCGAGATGCCGCGCACGAATTTGTTCGGGTCAAAGGTCGGCGATGAACAGATCGCGACGATATCGCCGTTCGTGACATCCAGCACTACAGCGGCGGCACTTTCGCTGCCAAGCCTTTGGCTGGTAAAGTTCTGCAGTTCGGCGTCCAGGGTGGTCTGGACTGTCGCGCCCTGCTGTCCCTCTTGCCGGGACAGTTCGCGCATTTCGCGCCCGGCGCTGTTCACCTCGACCCGGCGGGCACCGGCCTTGCCGCGCAGAGCCTCTTCCATCTTGGCTTCAAGCCCGACCTTGCCAAGCTGAAACTCGGGCAGTCGCAGGACTGGATCAGGGTTTTCGATCTTTGAAAGGTCATAGTCCGAAACCGGGCCGACATAGCCCAGCACATGTGCGAAATCCCCGGCGCGCGGATAGCTGCGCGACAGGCCGGATTCGGGCGTGACCCCTGGCAGCGCAGGCGCGTTCAGCGCGATCGAGGAAAACTCGTCCCAGCTTAGCCGGTCAGCGACAAGGACCGGGGTCACGGCGCTGCGTTTGCGGATTTCTTCAAGGATATCGGCCGCCTGGCGGTCCGACATCGGAATGATGCGCCGCAGCCGGGCAATAACGGCTGAGATGTCGCCCGCCTCTTCACGTGTCAGGGTGACGCGATAGTTTTGCTCATTCCCGGCGATGATGGTGCCGTTGCGGTCAAGGATCAGTCCGCGCGCCGGCGGCAACAGGCGGATCTTGATCGAGTTGCCGTCCGAGAGCATGCGATATTCATCGGCATGTTCGATCTGCATCGAGCGCAGCTTAAGCCCCAGCGCCGAGACGATCCCTGCCTGGATTACCCCAAGCATCAACACCCTGCGGGTGATCAGACGGCTGCTTTCGACGACTTCGCGTTCTGATTTGCGCATGGCTCAGCGAAGCCTCTGATCGCGTTCGGCGCGGGTGCGCGACAGACCAAACGTATAGCCAACCAGCCCCGCGATAATGGGATAAGAACCGACCGTGGCGATATACTGCAAGATCACCTGCCCCAATGGGGGCAGGGGCAAGAAAAATACCGCCAGCAGGATACGATAAGATAACATCATCAGCGCCAGAAGCATGCTCACACGCAGCCATTCAATCATGAACGGCAGCTCTCGCCAACGCTGCTCGCGCTTTCGTGCGGCCTCGGTTGCGATCACGACCAGCGCCGCATTCAGACCAAGGGGGCGCATCAGCAGGATGTCCTCGATCAGAAAAAGGGCGGCGATGGTCAGGACCGGCACCTGTTCGGGACGACGCAGTACCCAGAAAACCGTCAGGCAAAGCGCAAGATCGGGGCCGGGCCAGCCAATACTGCCCGGTGACAGCGGTAAAAGCCGCCAGAACAGAATGGCAAGAAACAGCAGGATGAACAGCACCTGACCGAATATCCGCAGGCGGCGGGCGTGCTCAGTCATCTCCGGCACCGGTTTCGGCCGCTGCGCCGGGTTCCGTGTCAGGCGGCATATCGGCGACCGAGGGCATCCGCGGCCCGATGAAATCAGCCGGAGGCGGGGGGATCAGCAACCCTGAATCGGCGATCTGCTCGGCCGGGTGGCTGCGCAAGACGCGCAGGAATTCCAGCCGGCCATAGTCGGCAGCCAGACGCACCCGCAGCCGCCCGTCATTTGCCAGCGCCACCTGACCGACCGGCAGGCCGGGCGGGAACACTCCCCCGTCGCCCGAGCTGACCACCCGGTCGCCGGGGCGCAGGTTTTCGGGGCTTTCGATGAAATCAAGCGCGGGCAGGGTGGTATTGTCCCCGACCATCAACGCATGCTGACCCGAAGGCTGGATCGTCACCGGGATACGGCTTGATGGATCGGTCAGCAGAATGACCCGGCTGGTGGTCTGACCAACGCCCGAGATGCGCCCGACCAGCCCCAGCCCGTCCATGGTTGCCCAGCCATCGACGATCCCGTCGCGCTGACCGACATTCAGCAGCACCGATTGCCGAAAGGCCGTGCCGCTGTCGGTCAGAACCACCCCCGAAACCGAGGTCAGGGCAGGGTCAATGCGCACGTTGTTTTGGGCCAGCAGCTTGGCGTTTTCCTGTTCAAGCTGGACGGCCGCCTCTTTCCAGGCGGCCATTTTTTGCAGCTCGCGGCGCAATTCCTGGTTCTGCTCGTAAAGCCGGGCATAGGACTGGAAACCCGCGACCATGCGCGACAGCTTGGTCACCGGGGCCATGACCCAGTCAAAGCTGGGGACAAAGCGGTCGATAAAGGCCGCGCGCATCCGCTCGGCGCGCGGGCTGTCGATCTGCCAGAACAGAAACAGCCCCAGCAGCACAAGCACCAGCAGCGAAACCAGGATGCGACGGACCGGAGCCGCGTAATCTGGGCCCTTGCGCGCCATGGGCCTGATCCTGATCAGCTATCGTAATCGATGACGTGGCGCAGTTGCTTTTCGTATTCCAGCGCCTTGCCGGTTCCCAGAGCCACGCAGCTCATCGGCTGGTCTGCAAGGCTGATCATCAGCCCGGTCTGCTCGCGCAGCGCCAGATCCAGTTCGCCCAGCATGGCGCCGCCACCGGTCAGCATCACGCCCCGGTCGACGATATCGGCGGCCAGATCGGGCGGTGTCGCTTCGAGTGCGATCATCACCGCCTCGCAGATCTGCTGCACCGGCTCGGCCAGCGCCTCGGCGACCATGGCCTGGGTGATTTCCATTTCCTTTGGGATACCGTTGAGCAGGTCGCGGCCGCGCACCATGATCGTGGCACCGCGTCCGTCATCGGGCATGCGTGCGGTGCCGATCTGGGTCTTGACCCGTTCAGCGGTCGATTCACCGATCAGCAGGTTGTGATTGCGGCGCAGGTAGTTGATCAGCGCATCATCCATGCGGTCGCCGCCGATGCGGACCGAGCGGGCATAGACGACGTCGCCAAGGGACAGCACTGCAACCTCGGTTGTTCCGCCGCCGATATCCACGACCATGCTGCCAGTCGGCTCGGTGATCGGCATCCCTGCGCCGATGGCTGCCGCGATTGGCTCGGCAATCAGCCCGGCGCGCCGGGCGCCAGCAGAAAGGACCGACTGGCGGATAGCGCGCTTTTCAACCGGGGTGGCACCATGGGGCACACAGACGATGATCTTGGGCTTGGAAAAGGTCGTGCGCCGGAAGACCTTCTTGATGAAGTGCTTGATCATTTCTTCGGCGCTGTCGAAATCGGCGATGACACCTTCACGCATCGGGCGGATGGCCTCGATGCTGCCGGGCGTACGGCCGAGCATCAGCTTGGCATCCTCGCCCACTGCCAGGACCTGCTTTTTGCCGTCCTTGACGTGATAGGCGACGACCGAGGGTTCGTTCAGAATGATCCCCTTGCCCTTCACATAGACAAGGGTGTTTGCGGTCCCGAGGTCAATCGCGATATCGGTGGAAAACAAGCCGCCAAAGGCCATGTCAGCTTACCCCTTCTGCCGTCCCTGCCATGACGGCCGTTCTTGCCGTCCCATACAGACGGTCATTGCCCGATTGCCCCGCCGAGTCGCCCCGGCGAAGGTGTCGGAGATATAGGCCCTGACCCCGCGCGGGGGAACCCGAAAATTGCGTTGCATATGAGGCGTTGGGCGGCAATCCGCAATCCGCTCGGTGCGGCTTGACCCGACCGTGCAGGTTGTTAGGCTCCGCGCGGATACGACCGACAGAAAAGGGGCAGGATTTTGCGGGACGATATCGTGGGGATCTGCCGCTTTTCCTTTCTTGGCCGCTGTGACTGGGCCGAGACTGCCGGGAAAAAGGGAAAGGAACCCGGGCTGCTTGAGCGCCGTTTTTCCCGACTTTACGCCCCCGAAAGGCTTGAGCGGCGCTTTATCGCTTTCGAACGGCTCTGCCTGCCGTCGATCAAGGCTCAGACTGACACGGATTTCAGCTTTTGGATTCTGACCTCTCCCGAGCTGCCGCAGTATGCGTTGGACCGGCTGCGTGATCTTTGTGCCGGGGTGCCGCAGATCCGGCTGATCATCTCGGATGAGCGGGATACGCTCAATGCCCTGCGCGAGCCGCTGATTGCGGCAGCGGATGCGGCGGGACGCCCGGTTATCCAGTTTCGGGTCGATGACGACGATGCCTTCAGCCGCCACCATGTCGCGCGTATCCGGCATCATGCCCGCAGATTTGACGATGTCCCTGCCTTCGCCCTGAGCTATCCCAAGGGACTTGCCTATGGCAGCTACGAAGGCAATCCGGTCAGTTTCTGGCGCACCCACCAGTCATTCCTGGGGGCAGGGGCTGCGGTGCGGATGCGGGGGCCGGGACGGTGCATTTATGCCTTTAACCATTTCCAGCTGCCGCGGCATTTCCTTGCGCTGACCGATGTCGACGGGCTGGGATATGTGCAGACGCGCTGGGACGAAGGTGACTCGGTTGCGACCATTGTCGCCCATTTCCCGAAATGGTTTACCCCGCTTGACCCCGAAGAGTTCCAGCAAGCACTGGCCGATGATTTTCCGTTTCTGCAAGGTGTCGATCTGAGTTTTGTGGAACGCAAAGGGGCGGCCTGAAAGCCGCCCCTCTTTTCGTATTTCCAGCAACAGGTCAGTGCGAATACATGCTGACCTGTTTTGCATCTCCGCCCTGACCGATCATGTCGCGGCGGGCTTTCAGGCGGTTCAGCGCACCGACATAGGCCTTGACGCTGGCAAGGATCGTGTCGGTGTCCGAGGCTTGCCCGGTGGCGATGCGCCCCTCTTCCTCCATCCGCACGGTCACGGTGGCCTGAGCGTCCGTGCCCTCGGTCACGGCATGGACCTGATAGAGTTGCAGATGCGCATTATGCGGCCAGATTGATTTGACGGCCTTGAAGCAAGCATCGACCGGCCCGTCGCCCGAGGAATGAACGGTCTTTTCTTCGCCACCGACCAGCATGACCAGATCGGCCGACTGCCCGTCCGAGCCGCAGACGACGCGCAGATGCTTGACCTGCAGGTAATCGTCCTCGGTATTCGTTGCTGCGTCCTGCACCAGCGCAACCAGGTCGTCGTCATAGACCTCTTTCTTGCGGTCGGCCAATGCCTTGAAGCGGACAAAGACGTCCTTCAGCTGGTTGTCACCCAACTCATAGCCCAGCTCGCGCAGCTTGGCGCGCAGGGCAGCGCGACCCGAGTGCTTGCCCATGGCGATATTGGCCTCATTCAGACCGATATCGGTGGGTTTCATGATCTCAAACGTCTCGACGTTTTTCAGCACGCCGTCCTGATGGATGCCGGATTCATGCAGGAAGGCGTTCTTGCCGACCACCGCCTTGTTCGGCTGGACGACAAAGCCCGAGGCCTGTGACACCCGCCGCGACAGCGCCATGATCTTGGTGGTGTCGATGCCGGTCGTGAAGGGCATGATGTCATGGCGCACCTTCAGCGCCATCACAACTTCTTCCAGGGCCGTGTTGCCGGCACGTTCGCCCAAACCGTTGATCGTGCATTCGATCTGACGCGCGCCTCCCTCGACCGCGGCCAGCGAGTTCGCCGTCGCCATGCCCAGGTCGTTGTGGCAGTGGGTCGAGAAGATCACCTCATCCGCGCCCGGCACCCGCTCGATCAGCATACGGATCAGCTTGGCCGATTCCTGCGGCGCGGTGTAGCCAACGGTGTCGGGGATGTTGATGGTGCGGGCACCGCATCTGATCGCGATCTCGACCACCCGGCACAGATAGTCATGCTCGGTCCGGGTTGCGTCCATGGGCGACCATTGCACGTCGTCGCAAAGATTGCGGGCATGGGTCACCGTCTGCTGGATACGCTCGGCCATCTGGTCCATGTCCAGATTGGGTATGGCGCGATGCAGGGGAGAGGTACCGATAAAGGTATGAATGCGCGGCCGTCTGGCATGTTTCACCGCCTCCCAGCAGCGGTCGATGTCGGGGAACTGCGCGCGGGCCAGACCGCAGATCGCAGAGTTGCGCGAACGTTTGGCGATTTCGGATACGGCGGTGAAATCGCCCTCCGAGGCGATCGGGAAACCGGCCTCGATGATATCGACGCCCATCTCGTCCAGCATCTCGGCGATGTCCAGTTTTTCGGTATGGCTCATCGTCGCGCCGGGCGACTGTTCGCCATCGCGCAGGGTGGTGTCAAAGATCAATACGCGGTTCGGATCGGTCATTTCGGGAATCCTTCTTCATGCTCACAGGGTCCGGGCACGAACCTGACTGAGCGGCGGCCCGGAGACCCGCTCAGCGCAGCGTAAGAAGAAGGAGACCGCGGAGGTTCACGGCAAAGCGCGCGCCGTTTCGCGCGTCGGGGGCCGTGGCAATGATCTGCTTTGTCCGAGTCATGGCGCGGAATATAAGACCCGTCTCGCCGGGTTGAAAAGATCAAAATTGTCGTGGCGGCGCTTTTTACCGCCTTTTCCCTGTCCTCGGCCTGACAGCGGGGACACCCCGCCCGGACATGACCGGGCGGGGTGCAGGGTGGCCGATTGATCTTTACAGTGCGCGCCAACCGATATCGCGGCGATAAAACCCCTCGGGCCAGTCAATCGCGCGGGCCAGCTCATAGGCACGCTCATGCGCCTCGGCCAGTGTTGCGCCGCGTCCTGTCGCGGCCAGAACCCGGCCTCCACTCGCTACGATCTGGCCATCTTTCCGGGCAGTTCCGGCGTGGAATACCATGCGGAAACTGTCCTGTGGCAGGGTATCAAGGCCCCGGATCGCGCTGCCCTTTTCATAGGTGCCGGGATAGCCGTTCGCCGCCAGAACCACGGTCAGGGCATGATCGTCAGCCCAGTTCACGGTCATGTCAGAAAGGCGCCCTTCGGCGCAGGCAAGGATCAGGTCCAACGCCTGCGCGCCCAACCGCAACATCAGTACCTGACATTCCGGGTCGCCAAAGCGGACGTTATATTCGACCAGCCGCGCCCGCCCGTTCTGGATCATCAGCCCGGCGTAAAGCACCCCCTGGAACGGAGTGCCGCGCCGCGCCATCTCGGCCACGGTCGGGCGCACGATTTCGTCCATGACCTGTTCCTGAATGGCGGGGGTCAGGACAGGGGCGGGGGAATATGCCCCCATGCCGCCGGTATTCGGGCCGGTATCGCCCTCGCCAACACGTTTGTGGTCCTGAGCAGTGCCGATCGGCAGGCAGTCGGTGCCGTCGCAAAGGATAAAAAAGCTGGCTTCCTCGCCCTCCATGAACTCTTCGATCACCACCTCGGCCCCGGCCTCGCCAAAGGCACCGCCAAAGGCATCATCCACGGCGGCGATGGCCTCGGCTTCGGTCATGGCAACGGTCACGCCCTTACCAGCCGCCAGCCCGTCGGCCTTGATGACAATGGGCACGCCCTTTTCACGGATATAGGCGCGGGCGGGCTCGGCGGCGTCGAACCGTGCCCATGCGGCGGTCGGTGCGCCGCAGGCGTCGCAAACCTCTTTAGTAAAGCTTTTTGATGCCTCAAGCATCGCGGCGGCCCGCGACGGGCCAAAGACCAGAATGCCCGCCCCGCGCAGATCATCAGCTACCCCGGCTGCCAACGGCGCCTCGGGGCCGACCACCACCAGATCGATGGCATTTTCCTCACAAAAACCGATCACAGCGGGACCAGAGAGAATGTCGAGCTCCGCCAGTCGAACCAGAGGCTCCATCCCGGCATTGCCCGGCGCTACGAACAGGCGGTCGCATTTCGGGTTCTGGCGGATCGCCCATGCCAGCGCATGTTCGCGCCCGCCGCTGCCGAGGATCAGGATATTCATGCGCAAAAGGCCCCCTTGCCATTGGTCCCGCGCCTTCTAGGAACTGGCCCGCGCCGGATCAATCCCCTTGATCCTGCGACCAGCCCGCGCCACAACCGGGACATGGAGCTTTTTGAAGACACCGCCCCCGGTAACGCCCATGAGTTCACCGTGTCCGAGATTTCGGGTGCGGTCAAACGTGTGCTCGAGGGCGAATTCGGCCGCGTCCGCGTTCGTGGAGAGATTGGCCGCGTTTCGCGCCCTTCCTCGGGTCATCTTTATTTCGATCTCAAGGATGATCGGTCGGTGCTTGCCGCCGTGAGCTGGAAAGGGCAGGTTGCGCGCCTTTCGACCCGGCCCGAAGAAGGGCTTGAGGTTATTGCCACCGGCCGTCTCACCACTTTTCCCGGTCAGTCGAAATATCAGCTGATCGTTGAGGAAATCGAACCAGCCGGCCTTGGTGCGCTGATGATGATGCTGGAAAAGCGTCGCAAGGCACTGGCTGCCGAGGGGCTTTTCGACGACGCGCGCAAACGTCCGCTGCCTGCACTGCCAGGGGTAATTGGCGTCGTGACCTCGCCATCCGGGGCGGTGATCCGCGACATCCTGCATCGGCTGCGCGACCGTTTCCCAACCCGGGTGCTGATCTGGCCGGTCGCAGTACAGGGAGAGGCCTGCGCGCCGCAAGTTTCGGCAGCGATCCACGGCTTTAACGCGCTGCCCGAGGACGGGCCTGTCCCGCGCCCCGATCTTATTATCGTTGCGCGCGGTGGCGGCAGCCTTGAGGACCTTTGGGGCTTTAACGAAGAGGTTGTGGTCCGGGCCGCGGCAGACAGTCAGATCCCGCTGATTTCGGCTGTCGGGCATGAAACCGACACGACCCTGATCGACTTTGCCGCCGACCGCCGGGCGCCCACCCCGACCGCTGCCGCCGAAATGGCGGTGCCGGTTCGGGCCGAACTCGCCGCGCGGCTGACCGAGTTGCAGGTGCGGATGATGCGCGCCGCCCAGGCCCGTAGCCAAAGCCTGCGTCAGCGGCTTTCCGATCTTGGCCGCGCGCTTGGCCGGCCACAGGCCCTGACTGATCCGGCGCGCCAACGCTTCGACCTTTTTGCCGAACGGCTAGAGCCGGGCCTGCGCGGTTTCGTACGCTCCCGCCGCGACCAGTTGAACGCCCTGCCGCTGTCCTTGTCGATGTTGCGGACGATGATGCGCAATCGCCGCGAGGCACTGCAAACTCAGTCTGCACGCCTGCCGCAGGGCCTGCAGCGCCTGCGCCAGCACAGATCCGAACGCCTGATCGACCTTGCGCAGCGACTCGAACGCGGCCGCGCGCGCGGTCTTGCTGACAGCACCCGCCAACTGGCCCGTGACCGTGCTGCGCTCGACCAGCTCACCACTCGCCTTACCGCAGTCCGTGTCCGCGCTATTTCGCAACGCCGTGACGCGCTGGACCGGCTGGACAGGCTGCGCCAGACGCTTGGCTATCAGGAGACTCTGCGGCGCGGCTTTGCAGTGGTACGGGGCCCGAACGGCCTCATCACCACCGCGACCGAGGCTACGCAGACCGCGCGCTTTGAGGTCCAGTTTCAGGATGGTCGCATGACTGCCCGACCTGACACGCCGCCCTCCAAAACCAGCCGCAGGCCGCCCGCGCCAAAGGATCAAAAGACCCTTTTCTAGGCGCGCGCCCGGCTTCTTTCGTGCCAAAATATCCCGGGGGAGCGCCGCAGGCGCGGGGGCAGAGCCCCCTTTTACCGCGCCAGATCTCGCGGCCTCAGCATCAGCCACAAAAGTGCGCCACCGGCCAGTACCAGAAACGGCAGCATGGCAAGGTTTACCGCGCTCCATCCGGCTTGGGCCGAGCCGCCCATGCAGTTCATCAACCCGCCCGAAGACAAAGAGGCCAGGAACACGCCAAAGAACACTACGGCGTCGTTCAGCCCCTGCACCCGCTCACGTTCTTCGGGCCGATGGGCGCGGGTCAGCATGGCGGTTGCGCCAATATAGCCAAAGTTCCAGCCAAGCCCCAAAAGGATCATCGCCAGATAGAAATGTGGCAACTCGACCCCCGACAGGGCCACTGCGCCAGCTCCGGCCAGAATCGCAAGGCCGACCATGACGATACGGGTGGCGCCGAAACGCGCGATCAGATTGCCGGTGAAAAATGACGGCGCGAACATCGCAAGCACATGGCCTGAAACGATATTCGCCGCATCGGTGGTGGCAAAGCCACAGCCGACCACAGCCAAGGGGGCCGAAGTCATCACCAGATTCATCAGCGCATAAGAGACCATGCCGCAGATCATCGCCACGGCGATCTGAGGCACGCGGATCAGCTCGGCGACCGAGCGGCCTTCGGCATGTCTTCCGACAGCTCGCGGAGTGGTTGGAATATCAAGAAAAGCGAACAGCACCGGCCCCAGCAGGTTCAGCCCGATGATTGCTCCGTAAGTGGCAAGAAAGGGAATGGCCGTCAGATCGGCGGTCATCCGTACCAGCGCCGGGCCGGTGAAGGCTGCGGCAAGCCCGCCGGCCAGCACCCATGAGATGGCCTTGGACTCAAACTCGGGCGGGGCGCAATCTGTGGCGGCAAAACGGAAAAAACCCTGTGCCGCCATATAAACCCCGGTCAGCAGCGCGCTGGCGGTGAAAAGCCAGAAATACCCGGTAGCCAGCGCATAGGCTGCAATCGCTGCGCCCAAGGCCGCCGCGCCGCAGGCCAGCAGGAACCCGGCCCGTCGCCCGTGCCGCCGCATGAAACCCGACAAGGGCCGTGCCGACAGGGCCGACCCCAGGACCATCATCGACAGTGGCAGGGTGGCGATACAGGGGTTGGGGCTCAGCATCTGGCCCGCCAGCCCCCCGACGATGAAAATCATCGACATCTGTGCGCCAAGCAGCGCCTGCGCAAGCAGCAAAACCGCTACATTGCGCCAGGCTCGGCGCATCACATCGGGATGGGCAAGGTCGGGCGTAGCGGTCATTTCAACGCGGCTGCGTCTTGGGCACGCGTTTCGATTGCACCCCAGTTGCCTGCCGCGACATCGGCGTCGGGCGCAATCCAGCTGCCCCCAACGCAAACAACATTCGGCAGACCCAGATAGTCCGGCGCATTCTGCATCGTGACCCCGCCGGTCGGGCAGAAGCTGACCTGCGGCAGAGGACCAGCCAAGGATTTCAGCGATTTGGCCCCGCCAGCAGCCTCGGCGGGAAAGAATTTCAGCATCGAATAGCCAAGCTCCATCGCCCGCATCACCTCAGAGGCGGTGACGGCGCCCGGCAAAAGCGGCAGGCCGATGTCCTCGCAGGCCCGTGCAAGCGTTTCGGTCAGGCCGGGCGAAACGGCAAAGCTTGCGCCTGCATCCTTGGCACGTTTGGCGTCGTCAGGGGTCAGGACGGTTCCTGCGCCGACATGGCCCCCCGGAACCTTGGCCATGGCACGGATCACGTCCAGTGCGGCCGGGGTGCGCAGCGTCACCTCAAGTACCGGCAGCCCACCCGTGACCAGCGCGGTTGCCAACCCTTCGGCGCGCGAGGCATCGCCCACCACCAGAACCGGGATCACCGGAGCGAGTTCACAAAGCGCGCGGGTTTTCCGGGACTGTTCTGCGGGGGTCATGACGGGCCTCGTTCTTGCGGAAATCTGCGCGCAGGTTGCGCTTTTCCGCGTCAGATCGCAAGGGTGTATGTTAGCGTTAACTTATCTGTTCCGATCAGCCGCCAAAACTGCTGCGCGAACCCGAGCGGGCAGTTGCCGAGGCGCCAAAGCCGCCCCGCTGGCTGACCTGTGCTGCGGTCATCGGCGGTTTACCGATGGTCGAGGGCGCGCGTTGAAAGGTCGAAGAGGGGACCTTGCCTGCACCACGGTTGCTGGCGAAACTCTGGTCGCCCTTGGGTGTCGAAAAGCGCCCGTCGGCGGTCTTGACCATGGGCTGGGAAAAGATCCCGCCACCGCGCGACATCATCGAACCCATCATGTAACCGACCAGCAGCGGCATGAACGAGAAGCCACCGCCCGAGCTTTGCGCCACAGGATCATTGCCGCAATTTCCGGCGCCGTGCTGCTGTTCGCACAGCTCTTTGGACTCGTAGCGTGGCGCGGTTTCCAGAAACTCTTGCTCGGCTGCCGCAAAGTTCTTGCGGCAGTCCTCTTCGGTGAACCACAGGGTTTCCTGTTTGCTGGCGGCGATGCAGCTTTCCAGATCGGGAAAGCTTTGCGCGTCCATACGGTCATCCTCGCAGGCGGCAAGGGCAAGGGTCGCGGTCCCGGCGAGAACCAGCGCGACGTGGCGCGAGCGTTTGCGGGTAAGGCGTTCGGTCATGGGTCAGCCCTCGATAAAATGCGGCTTGAAGCGGGAAAGGTTGTGGGTGATGAGCGAGCGATCTTCGCGCAGGCCAAGGCCGCAGCAGCTTTCGCCAACGATCCATGCACCCAGTACAGGATGAAAACCGCCGAAATCGGGCAGGCGGGCCAGCCCCTGAACGATCATCGGATGATGCGAATAACTGTCATCCGGGGTGCGGGCAAGCTCTGACCCGTTTTCATGCAGCACCACCCCGGCACCCTCGCGCGAAAAGATCGGCTTGGTGACATAGCCCTGCGACAGCAGGTCACGGGCCGCGCCAAAGGCATCGGCGACCTCGGGTGCAGGCGTACCACCAGACAGCGCCTCCTGCACATCGGCCAGAAAGAACGCGGGCAGCAGGTTCGGATGTCCGGGGAACATCTGCCACAGCAGCGGCAAGAGGCCCTTGTTTGACAGGATCGCCTTCCACGGCGGCTCGATGAAACGTGTGCCCGAGCTTTGCAGATGCGTGGCAAATTCATCGCGCAGCATGTCCTCCCACGGATAAAGCTTGAAAAGCGTGCCGATGACGCGCGACTGGTCGTCGGCAAACTGCCCTTCGTCCGTCACGCCGATCTGTGCCAGCGGCGTGAAATGGGCGCCAAGCCCCGCCTCGCGCGCAGCCCAGGCAAGCGTCTCGACTGTGGCATAGTCCTCGGGGTTGTCGGGATCGGCTGCGAAATGGACATCCTCGCCATCGGCGCAGATCTGGGTCCAGCGCGCAACGATGGCCTCATGGATGCTGTTGAACTGGTCGGCATCAGGATCCAGAACGCCCGCCGCCTGTTGCTGTTCGAACCATAGCCACTGAAAGCTTGCGGATTCGTAAAGCGAGGTCGGCGTGTCGGCGTTATATTCCAGCAGTTTTGCGGGACCTTTTCCATCATAGGCCAGATCCATACGGCCATAAAGCTCGGGCTCGCTGCGTGCCCAGCTTGCTGCGATCAGGTCCCAGTGCTGGCGCGGAATATCAAGACGGGTCAGCCAGAATTCGTCCTGCACGGCGCGGTCCACCGCCTCGCGGCACAGTGCGTGCAGTTCGGTCGCCGGGGCCTCGATATCCTCTTCGATCTCGCGCAGGGTAAAGCGATAGGCGCTCGTCTCGTCCCAGTAAGGCTCTCCGCCCATATCGGCAAAGGTAAAGCCCAGCTTTTCGGCTTCGTCACGCCAGCCGGGTCGCTCGGGAAGGGTGCGTTTTTCCATGATCTCTCCTTGGCCTGACCCGAGATAGGGCGGCAGCGGGGGTGGGTGCAACCCTGATGACCCGATTACAGGCAGCGGCCGATGATCTTTCCGGTCACGCGCAACCCCTTTAAAAGCCGGAAAGTCTGCGAGAACTGCAGGACCTGCACGAAGGATCCGGAGAACCCGCTGTGGGCCGGGAAGGCCGTATGGTCGCAGCAACGGCGGTCATGCCGGACAAGGACATGACCTTCATCCGGGATCAGGCCCCGAGAATGCTGGTGACAGTTTATGCGGCCAGCGATTATGCACGGGCACTGATCGCTGCAAGCACGGGTCATGAGCGCGAAGGCTAGACCGCGACGCCGAATATCTTGCCGATCACGGCGGTGATCCCCAGCGCAAAAAGCCCGCCCAGCGTGACGCGCAGCACCGCCCGACCGGGAGGAGCGCCCCCCGCCCAGGCGCCAAGTGCACCAAGCGCCGCCAGTGCCAGTACGACGGCGACCAGAACGCTGATGATAACCGCGCCGCCGGGGGCCAGAATCGCTGCGATCAGCGGCACCGCCGCCGCGGTGCTGAACGTCACGGCCGAGGCCAGCGCCGCCTGCAACGGGTTGGCGTTCGAGGCCTCGCTAAGCCCCAGCTCATCGCGCACATGGGCACCTAGCGCGTCATGCGCGCTCACCTCGCGCGCGGCCTGCAAGGCGGTGCCCGGGGCCATACCGCGCGCCTCGTAGATCGCGGCCAGCTCGTGCAGTTCTTCTTCGGGCATTTCGCGCAGGGCGGTGGCTTCGCGGGCGATATCGGCGCGCTCGGTATCCGATTGCGAGCTGACCGAGACATATTCGCCCATCGCCATCGACATTGCGCCCGCAACCAGACCGGCAAGGCCTGCGATCAGAATCGCCTCGCGCCCCGGATCGGCCGCAGCGACGCCGGTAATCAGCGCCCCGACCGAGACGATGCCATCGTTTGCCCCCAGAACCGAGGCACGCAGCCAGCCTAACCGGCTGACGTAATGGGGATCGTCGGGATGAGCGCTGAGATGTCTGGTCATGGCAAACCTCGGGGCTGTTCTTTGCGCCCAGATTAACCTGCCGATTCTCATTTGCCAGTCTTGCGTCCTGCCTTGGGGGCGGTCACGCTGACAGCGGACGAATCCCGCCGACAGGAGGTGAAATATGCCGCATGGCCGGGTCCTGCCGCCCGCAAGAAACCTGATCGGAGGTGAGTGGTTGCCCGCCACCTCGGGCGCTGTAATGCCGATGATTTCGCCGATTGATGGTCAGCCCTTTGCGATGATTGCCGAATCCGGTCCCGAGGATGTCGATGCGGCTGTCCGTGCTGCCCGGACGGCCCTTGAGGGCGACTGGGGTCGATTGACCGCCGCCGAGCGGGGACGGCTGATGCTGCGCCTGGCCCTGCGCATCGAGGACGAGGCCGAGGCGCTTGCCCAGCTTGAGACCCGCGACAACGGCAAGCCTGTTGCTCAGTCCCGTGCCGATATGACCGCACTTGCGCGTTATTTCGAATATTACGGCGGCGCAGCGGACAAGCTGCATGGAGAGGTCATCCCGTTCCTGAACGGCTACGACGCCATGTCCATGCGCGAACCGCATGGCGTGACCGCCCATATCATTCCCTGGAACTATCCGGTGCAGATATTTGGCCGCTCGGTCGGTGCGGCGCTGGCCGTAGGCAATGCGACAGTGACAAAGCCTGCCGAGGACGCCTGTCTGACGATCCTGCGCATAGGCGAACTTGCAGCTGAGAGCGGCTTTCCGCCCGGCGCGATCAATATCGTCACCGGGCGCGGCGTGGTGGCGGGACAGGCGCTTTCGGAACATCCGGGCGTCGATTTCATCAGCTTCACCGGTTCGCCCGAGGTTGGACAGGCGATCCATATCGCCGCCGCCCGCAACCACATTCCCTGCACGCTGGAACTTGGCGGAAAGTCACCGCAGATTGTCTTTGACGATGCCGATCTTGTGGCAGCGGCGCCGGTCATCGTCAATGCGATTGTCCAGAACGGCGGCCAGACCTGCTCCGCCGGGTCGCGGGTGCTGATCCAGCGCGGGATATGGGAACGGCTGACCACCATGCTTGCCGAACGCTTCGCGACGGTCGAGGCCAGCCCGGCCGAGGGGGCGCTGCTTGGCCCCCTGATCTCGGCCCGGCAAAAGGCGCGGGTCGAGCGTTATATTGACGAGGCCGACGCACCTTTGATCGCAAGGGGGCGGATCGCACAGGACGCGCCGGCGGCGGGGTTCTATGTTGCTCCGGCGCTGTTCGGCCCGGTCGATCCGACCAGCCCGATCGCGCAGGAAGAGATATTTGGCCCGGTTCTGGCCGCCATCCCCTTTGACAGCGAGGCAGAGGCCATCGCCATCGCCAATGGCACCGAATACGGGCTTGTCGCCGGTATCTGGACAAAAGACGGCGACCGGCAGGCCCGCATGGCCCGGGCAATGCGCTGCGGGCAGGTGTTCATCAACAGCTACGGGGCCGGGGGCGGGATCGAACTGCCCTTTGGTGGCGTGCGCAAATCCGGTCACGGGCGTGAAAAGGGCTTTGCTGCCCTGTACGAATTCTCGCGCCTGAAAACCGTGGTTCATCGTTTTACATAGTGAGGGAGGAAGGGACATGAGGCTTGCAGGCAAGACAGCATTGGTGACGGGCGCAGGCTCGGGTTTTGGCAAGGGTATTGCCGAGACATTTGCCCGAGAAGGGGCGCGGGTCGCGGTTCTGGACGTCAACGCGCAGACGGCAAGCGCGGTCGCCTCGGCCATCAGCGGGCTTGCGCTTACCTGCGACGTCAGCCGGGGCGATCAGGTAAAGGCAGCGGTGGACAAGACCCTGGATGAGTTCGGCAGCCTTGATATCGTGGTGAACAATGCGGGCTGGACGACGCCGAACGGCGCGTTGCTGGACACGGACGAGGCGGCTTTCCGCAAGATTTATGACATCAATGTGCTGTCGATTTTTCACATGACCCATGCGGTATTGCCGCATTGGCGCAAGCGCGGGCAGGGCGTGATGATCAATGTCAGTTCTACCGCTGGCATCCGGCCGCGTCCGGGTCTGACCTGGTACAATTCGTCAAAAGGGGCGGTGAACACGCTGACCCGCAGCATGGCGGTGGAACTGGCGCCCGAAGGTATCCGCGTGAACGCCATTGCCCCGGTGATGGGCGAGACGGGGATGCTTGAGCTTTTCATGGGCTGCGAAGACACGCCAGAGAACCGGGCGCGCTTTCTGTCGACCATTCCGCTTGGTCGGCTGTCGCAGCCGCGCGATATCGCGAATGCTGCGCTTTACCTCTCTTCGGATGAGGCCGATTTCATCACCGGCGTCATCCTTGAGGTCGATGGCGGGCGGACGGTCTAACCGGCCGCCTGCGCCCGGCGTGTGGCAAGGTTGCGCCACGCAAAGGCCAGCACGAAAAGCACCGTCAGCACCAGAACGATGGTCGGGGCCGGGGCGCTGTTCAGCCAGAAGCTGATCCAGACCCCGGCGACCGCCCCGAATGCGGCGACCCCAACCGAGGTAACCAGCATGGCGGCGAGCCGTCGCGTGACCAGAAAGGCAATCGCCCCGGGGGCGATCAACAGCGCCACGGCCAGAATGATCCCGACCGAGCTGAGCATCGCAACCACCGTGGCCGAAATCATGGCAAGCAGCCCATAGTTCAGCAGGTTAAGTGCCAGTCCTGAAACCCGCGCCTGCACCGGGTCAAAAGCCAGCAGCGCAAGGTCGCGCCATTTCAGGATCAGCCCCAGCCCGACCATGGCCGAGATGATCCCGGCCAGCCTCAGATCCTCGGGACCAACGCCCAGCATGTTGCCAAACAGGATGTGATCCAGATGCAGATCGGTCTGGATCGCGGTGTAAAGCACCACCCCCAGCCCGAACATGCCCGACATGACGACGCCCAGTACCGTGTCGGCTTTGACCCGGCTGTTGCCCTGCAACCAGCCCGACAGCATGGCGCAGCCAAGCCCGGCAACGAATGCGCCAAGGATCAGCGGCAGGCCCGCGATATAGGCCAGCACTACACCCGGCAGCACCGCATGACTGACCGCATCGCCCATCAGCGACCAGCCTTTGAGCACCAGAAAACAGGATAAAAGACCGGCGGGCAGGGCGATCATCAACCCGATCAGTGCCGCATCGCGCATGAAGGGAAAGGTAAAGGGCAAAGTCAGCCAATCCATCATGCGCCCTCCGGCGTCGGCTCAAGCGCCTCTCGCGCACGGCGGCGGGCGGCGAAATAGCCGTGCTTCGGCGCAAACAGGAAGGCGATCAGAAAGATGAGGGTTTGCAGACAGACGATCACCCCTCCGGTCGCGCCGTCCAGAAAGAACGACACATAGGCACCAATGGCCGAAGTCAGAGAGCCGATTGCCACCGAGGTCAGGATCAGCCTGGGAAAACGGTCGGTCAGCAGATAGGCGGTAGCCCCGGGCGTCACGACCAGCGCGACGACCAGAAACGCTCCGACCGTCTGCATGGCCGCAACCGTGCAGGCCGACAGAAGGGTAAAGAACAGTACCTTCAACGCCTGTGGGTTCAGCCCAATGGTCCGGGCATGGCTTTCGTCGAAAAAGACCACCATCAGATCCCGCCATTTCGCCGCGAGAATGATCAGAGAGATGCCGCCGATCAGCGCCAGCTGCAGCGTATCTTCGGGCGTGATCGCAAGGATATTGCCCATGGTGATGGTTTGTACGCTGACGGACATCGGGTTCAGCGACACCATGAACAGGCCCAGCCCAAAGAAGCTGGTAAAGATCAGTCCGATGATTGCATCCTCGCGCAAGCCGCTGCGCTTATTCAGAAATAACATGGTCAGCGCGGCAAGCCCCCCGGACAGAAAAGCCCCCAGTGCAAAGGGCAGGCCCAGCATATAGGCCCCCGCAACACCCGGCACGATCGAATGGCTCAGCGCGTCGCCGATCAGCGACCAGCCCTTGAGCATCAGATAGGCCGAAAGAAAGGCGCAAACCCCACCGACCAGAGCCGACACCCAGATCGCATCGGTCATATAGCTGTATTCAAAGGGCACCAGTAATGTGCGGATCATTTCGGCGCGGCCTCCTCGCGGGTGCTGCGCTGCTTGTCGTCGTAAAAGACCAGCGGCCGCTCATCATCGGACAGAACCGTCAGGCCGCGCGGGTCGTCGTCGTCATGCAGATGCCGTGCCCCCAGAACAAAGTGCCGCAGCACACCGCCAAAGGTCAGGCGCAGGTTCTCGGGGGTGAAAACCTCGTCCGTTGGACCATGGGCCAGAACGGTGTTTTTCACCAGCACCACACGGTCGCAATATTCGGGGACCGAGCCCAGGTCATGGGTCGAAACCAGCATGACCCGGCCCTCATCCCGCATCTGTTGCAACAGCTCGATGATCGCGGATTCGGTTTTTACATCCACGCCGGTAAAGGGTTCATCAAGCAGGATAACCCGCGCGCCCTGTGCCAGCGCCCGGGCCAGAAATACACGCTTTTTCTGCCCACCCGACAGCTCTCCGATCTGGCGATGGCGGAAATCCTGCATGTTCACGCGCGACAGCGCCTCATCGACGGCGCGGCGGTCCTCGGGGCGCGCGCGACGCAGAAACCCCATATGGCCGTAGCGGCCCATCATCACCACATCCTCGACCAGAACCGGAAAGGTCCAGTCAACCTCTTCCGCTTGCGGAACATAGGCGATCAGGTTCTGGCGCAGCGCCTGCGGCACGGCCATGCCAAGGACGCGCACCTTGCCGGCCGCCGCTGGAACAAACCCCATCAATGCCTTGAAGAGGGTGGATTTTCCCGCGCCATTCACGCCAACCAACGCGGTGACCGAGGCTTGCGGGACGGTAAAGTTTGCATCACGCAAAGCGGTAAACCCGTTGCGATAGGTCACAGTCAGGCCGGCGACCTCGATGCCGGGGGTGTCACTCATCCGAAAGCCCCTTGAGAATGGTCTCTGACGTAACCTGCAGCAAGTCCAGATAGGTCGGGACCGGTCCGTCGGGGTCAGAGAGGCTGTCGACGTAAAGGACGCCGCCATAGCGCGCCCCGGTTTCAGAGGCGATCTGCCGCGCCGGACGATCCGAGACGGTGCTTTCCGAGAATACCACCGGAATATCATGCTCGCGAATGGCATCCACGACCCGGCGCACCTGTTGGGGTGTGCCCTGCGCGTCGGCGTTGATCGGCCACAGGAACAGTTCGTTAAGGTGGAAATCGCGGGCGAGATATGAGAACGCCCCC
This sequence comes from Paracoccus kondratievae, assembly GCF_009301415.1. Classification (GTDB taxonomy): domain Bacteria; phylum Pseudomonadota; class Alphaproteobacteria; order Rhodobacterales; family Rhodobacteraceae; genus Paracoccus; species Paracoccus kondratievae. The sequence continues at coordinate 1,099,668 of NZ_CP045072.1, forward strand.
TCAGATGTGACCAGCCAGCGCTTTTCAGCAGGCAAAGCACGGACGGCGTCGCGCAGCGGGCCAATGGTGCGGGCGATCTCAGCCTTATAGTTTTCGGCATTGGCGCGGTAGGTCGCCTCGCCCCCGGGATCGGCCTTGGACAGTGCAGCGGCGATATTATCGATATAGGTCAGTGCAGTATCCAGGGCCATCCAGGCATGTGGGTTGGGCTTGCCGTCATAATGCCCGCCCGAAATCGGCATCGGCTCGATCCCCTCGGTCACGGTAGCCGAGGGCAGGTCGCCAAGGTTTCTCAGGAACTGTTCAAACCACAGCTCAAGGTTCATGCCATTGCGCAGGATCAGCCCGGCGTCACGTACGCCGATCAGATCGCTGGGCGTCGGTTCATAATTGTGGATCTCGGCCCCTGGCTTGGTGATTGACACCACCTTGGCCCGGTCACCAGCCACATTGCGCGCCATATCGGCAATGATGGTGAAAGTGGTCGCCACCTTGAGCTTGCCGTTCTGCGCCCAGGCTGCGTGCGGGATGATGGCCGGGGCCGCCAGCCCCGCCAGACTCGTTGTCAGAAAGCTTCTGCGATTCATGATGATCTCAATCCTGTGCTGATGCCCTTATCTGCGAACGATTCTCAACTGTCAAGCCAGTTGCAATTTATTCGCATCTGCGCCAGAAAGCGGCATGGAGATCGAGAGCCGCGCCCAAGCCTTTGAGGACGCGCTGCGCCGGGTCGGCGTGCGCATTACCCGCCAGCGGGCCGCACTGTTGCGGGTGTTGGCTGATGCCGAGGATCACCCCGACGCGACCCAACTGCATCAGCGCGCCATGGCTGCGGGGGCAGGGGTGTCGCTTGCGACGGTCTATCGCACGCTTGCGGCACTCGAGACCCAGGGGGTGATCCAGAAGCTTGAATTCGAGGGTGAGCCCGCCCGGTTCGAGCCTGCCGACGGCAATCACCACGACCACATGATTGATGTCGAAACCGGCGAGGTCATGGAGTTCGTCAACGAGCGTATCGAACGCCTGCAGGCCGAGATCGCCGCCGAGATGGGCTATGAGATCGTCCGGCACCGGCTGGAGCTTTACGTCCGGCGCCGCAGATGACGTTAAGGGTGTTTGACAAGATCATCTCGGACCGCGGATCCCGCTACGCGGTATCGGGTGGTCCGGCGCGCAGCCGTGATGAGGCCGGGGAACTGCTTGCCGAGCTGCGCCGCAACAAGCGTTTCGCCAAGGCCACCCACAACACCTGGGCGGCGATTCTGTCGGGCGAGGCGGTACGGGACGATGACGGTGAGGCAGGGGCCAGCCAGATCATCCTGCAAATGCTGGAACGCGCCGATCTGACCGACCATGTGGTCATTGTGACGCGCTGGTATGGTGGCAAGCATCTCGGCGGCGACCGCTTCCGCCATGTGGTCGCGGCAGTGCGGCATTACCTGGCCGGGATCGGGCGCTAGGTCCCGGGTCTGTCCCCGGGTTTCCAGGCGTGGGCCTGCAATAGCGCCAGCGGCACAATCTCCAGCGTGCGAGAGTGGGTTGCCTCAAGCACCACTTTGGGCGCGGCAAACTCTTCGGCCGCCTGCAAAAAGCGTGCGGCACACAGGCACCAGCGGTCACCGGGCTTTAGTCCGGGAAATCGGAACTCGGGTCGCGGGGTGCTAAGGTCATTGCCAAGGTATTTTGAAAGGGCAAGGAATTCGGCAGTGACGATGACGCAGACCGTATGGCGGCCAACATCCTCGGGACCTGTATTGCAACAGCCATCGCGGAAAAAGCCGGTCAATGGCGCGGTCGAGCAGGACTCGAGCGGTGTGCCCAGAACGTTAATCGGCGCGTCCATTGTCATATCTCCTCAGGCTGCCAGTCGATCCAGCGGGCATGGAAATCGGCCCGCCCAAGGCTCCATCTGCGCATCTCACCGCCTGTCCACAACCGCAGGGTCAGGGCTGCGCCTTCGCCTCCGTCAGATTCCATCGACAGATGCGCCAATGGGCGATCGGCGCTGGTATCGGCGCCAGCAATATCAAGCGCTGCCTCAACCTGATCGCGGGTCGAGGTTGGGAAATACTGCGCCGCCACGGTATGATACACAAGCCGTCCATGGGGGCAGGGTTCAGCCAACTGCCTGGAAAGCCAGTGACCGGCATCGTCGCGGTCAACGCGCACGGGATGCCGCTTGGCCACGGCCAGGGCTGCCCGCATGCGCTGAAGCCGTTCGTGCTGGTCGGCCCAGATATAGGCAAGCAGCCGCAACCCGTCGCGAGTGGGATCAAGCGGATGCAGGTCAACGCCACGCGCCGATCCGATCAGCAGCTTTGCGCGCAAAGGCTGTTTGCCGCGCCACTCAGGTGAGAGGGAGACAGTATCGGAATATTCATAAAGAAAATTATTATTTTTTATTTCAATATTATAAAATGGAAAGTTCAGGTTGATTCCAGCACTGGCGCCAAGTTCCAGCAGATCAAAGCGGCAATCCGGCAGCAGCGCGGCCAGAAACCAGCTACCCGCGATCAATACCGCCGAGCGGGCAACCTCATTTGTTTGCGGCGCATGCTCGATCCATTCTAGAATATGCTGTTCATGGCGTTGAATTACCTTTGATATCTCTTTGCGCAAGACGCTTTCGTCAGAACGTTTATAGGCACCGGCCAGACCTTGGGTCTGTCCGGTCAGCACAAGCGCATGCAGCGCCCCGCACAGCCGCAGCGGCACGGAATCAGCACGATAGCTGGGATCCCCCGGCCAATTCCGTATCCGTTCCGCTAACGCGCCATGATCATGCGCAAGAATTTCGGCCAGTGCTTCGCAAACCTGCGCGGTCAGGGGGGAGCCGAGAGAACGGCAAGCCCGCGCCTGTTCAGCAAAAGCGTCACGCCACGCCATTCAACGAAACCGTTCAGTAAGCGCGCGCAGCCGATCTGCCAGGCTGGGTGGGTCATTGGCAGGTGGATCATCCGCAGCCTTTCGCGCAGACTTTCCCGGTTCAGGACCCCGCACGGGCTTGCTGCCACTGTTCCGGGGTGGTGCGACCCTTGCCGCAACTGCGTTCATGAACCGCGCGTCATCGCCCTTGGCCAGTGCATCTGCCCCGTCTGAAATGCCGCGCAACAGATCCTCAAGCCCCGCCTCTTCGGCCTTGGCAAAATCCGACAGGACATAGCCCGCGACGCGGTCCTTGTGGCCGGGGTGACCGATTCCGATGCGCAGCCGGCGATAAGCCTCGCCGATATGCTGGTGAAGCGATCGCAGCCCGTTATGTCCGGCGTGGCCTCCGCCGGTCTTTAGCCGTACCTTGCCGGGTGCGAGATCCAGCTCATCATGCAGCACGATGACGTCTTCGGGGGCGATTTTCAGATAGCGCATTGCCTCTCCGACCGACTGGCCGGACAGATTCATAAATGTCGCGGGTTTGAGCAGGGTGATACGCAATCCTCCCAGCCGGCCTTCAGAGATCTGGCCCTGAAAACGGTCGCGCCAGGGCGAAAAACCGTGATCTGCGGCGATGCGATCGACCGCCATGAAGCCCACATTGTGCCGGTTCGCGGCATATTTCGTGCCCGGATTGCCCAGGCCAACGATCAGTTTCATGCGTTTCTCCGTCGCTCGGACGCCAGATTACCGGCGCTGGCGGAGGGGAGCAAATTTTATCGCTCTCTTGTCCTTTCGGGCTGTCGTTACTAAGACTCTGTCAACCTTTTGCGACTAGGAACGACCTGACGGCGGGACGGTCCCGCGACGAGGCGCAAGATGGGCAGGCCAGGCAGGGACACAAGGCAAGGAAAGACATGCAAAATCCGGCAGAATTCTACATGAACACGCTCGTCCCGATGGTCGTAGAGCAGACCAGCCGCGGCGAACGTGCCTATGACATCTTCTCGCGCCTGCTGAAGGAAAGGATCATCTTTCTCTCGGGCCAGGTGCATGACGGCATGGCGACGCTGATCTCAGCGCAGCTGCTGTTCCTTGAGGCGGAAAACCCGACCAAGGACATCAGCATGTATATCAACAGCCCCGGAGGTGTGGTGACTGCGGGCCTGTCGATTTATGATACAATGCAATATATCAAGCCGCGCGTTTCGACCCTGGTGGTCGGGCAGGCGGCCTCGATGGGTTCGCTGCTGCTCTGCGCGGGCCAGCCGGGGATGCGCTTCTCGCTGCCCAACAGCCGCGTCATGGTCCACCAGCCTTCGGGAGGATTCCAGGGACAGGCGACTGATATCCTGATCCATGCGCGTGAAACCGAAAAACTCAAGCGCCGCCTGAACGAGATCTATGTTAAACACACGGGCCGCGAGCTGAGCGAAGTCGAAGAGGCGTTGGAGCGTGACCGCTTCATGTCGCCCGAGGAAGCAAAGGAATGGGGTCTCATTGATGAGATCCTGGAACCGCGCGGCAAGGCCGACCCCAGCAAGTGATCCCGGCCGCGAGAAGCTGTCGGACGAGCGTTTTGGGGATTGTGACGGGCTTGGGTGGCTCGTAACATGATGGGCAACGCATGGCGTGGCCTGGCCACGTGCAAAACAGGCGGTCGTCCGGTGCTTTTGCCGGGCCTCCGGTGCAATACGAGGATCAACTGATGGCCAATCCGACCGGTGGCGACAGCAAGAATACGCTCTACTGCAGCTTCTGCGGCAAGAGCCAGCATGAGGTGCGTAAGCTGATTGCCGGTCCGACCGTATTCATCTGTGATGAATGCGTCGAACTTTGCATGGACATCATCCGCGAAGAAACCAAGAGCTCGGCGTTGAAATCCGGGGACGGCGTGCCGACCCCGCGCGAGATCTGTAATGTTCTGGATGATTATGTGATTGGCCAGGAACATGCCAAGCGCGTGCTCTCGGTCGCGGTGCACAACCATTACAAGCGGCTGAACCACAGCTCAAAGAATGATATTGAGCTGGCAAAGTCGAACATCCTGCTGATTGGCCCCACGGGCTGTGGCAAGACGCTGCTTGCGCAAACCCTGGCCCGCATTCTGGACGTGCCATTCACCATGGCTGATGCGACCACGTTGACCGAGGCAGGCTATGTTGGCGAGGATGTGGAAAACATCATTCTGAAGCTTCTGCAGGCCAGCGAATACAACGTCGAGCGGGCGCAGCGCGGCATCGTCTACATTGACGAGGTCGACAAGATCACCCGCAAATCTGACAACCCCTCGATCACCCGCGATGTTTCGGGTGAGGGGGTGCAGCAGGCGCTGCTGAAAATCATGGAAGGTACGGTCGCCAGCGTGCCTCCACAAGGCGGTCGCAAGCATCCGCAGCAAGAGTTCCTGCAGGTGGATACGACAAACATCCTGTTCATCTGCGGCGGTGCTTTTGCCGGGCTTGACCGGATCATCGCACAGCGTAACAAAGGCACTGCGATGGGCTTTGGCGCCTCTGTCAAGGAAAACGACGATAAGGGTGTGGGCGAGCTTTTCAAGCAGCTTGAGCCCGAGGACCTGCTGAAATTCGGCCTGATCCCGGAATTTGTCGGTCGCCTTCCGGTCATCGCTACCCTGGGCGATCTGGACGAACAGGCGCTGATCACCATCCTGACCCAGCCCAAGAACGCGCTGGTCAAGCAGTATCAGCGGCTCTTTGAGCTTGAGGGCGTGAAGCTGACCTTCACCGAGGATGCCCTTGTCGCCATCGCCCGCCGCGCCATCAAGCGCAAGACGGGGGCACGCGGCCTGCGTTCGATCATGGAAGATATCCTGCTTGATACCATGTTCGATCTGCCGGGCATGAACAGCGTGGAAGAGGTCGTGGTCAATGAAGAGGCGGTGGAAAACTCGGCTGCCAAACCTTTGCTGATCCATACCGATTCCAAGAAGGAAACGGCGACCGCCGGTTAAATTGTACTCCCGGTGCGGTGTAGTCTGTGCCGTGCCGGGAGGTACCTGTTTGGTGTTATTTGATCCGCAGCTGAATGTACTTTCAGTACGCGGCTTTCTCGGTCGGCACATACCCCCCCCCGGCTCTGCAGCCGGGGCAAGCGGCAAGCCCGACAAGGTAAGCAACTCCTAGTCATCTGGAACTGTAGTTCATATCATTGACCCCTCCGATTTCGGAGGGATGATATGGTTGGTCGAGTAGCGGACGAGGTGGTTCTGAGTGCCGATGAACGCGACTTTCTCGAGGCGCATGTCCGGCGTCACCAGGCCACGCGGTCGCTGTCGGCCCGGTGCCGGATGGTTCTGCTCTGCGCGGAAGGGCTGCAAAGCAAGGAGGTCGGCGCGCGGCCCGGAGTGCATGAGCATACCGTCGGCAAGTGGCGCAGACAGTTCGTCAGGGACCGGATCGAGGGATTGACCGACGAATATCGTCCCGGCCGGCCCCGCACAGTATCGGACGACCAGGTGGCCGAGGTCATCGAACGGACGCTGAACACCACGCCGAAGGACGCCACCCATTGGTCGATCCGCTCGATGGCCGCGGTGACGGGCCTGTCGCACACCACGATCCGCCGGATCTGGGCCGCCTTCGGCCTGCAGCCACATTGCAGTGAGACCTTCAAGCTTTCCACCGATCCGCTGTTCGTCGACAAGGTGCAGGATATCGTCGGCCTTTACATGGCCCCGCCGAACCGGGCCATCGTGCTGTGCGTGGACGAAAAATCCCAGATTCAGGCGCTGGATCGGGAACAGCCGGTGTTGCCGATGGCGCCGGGTGTCGCCGAGCGGAGAACCCATAGCTATCTATATCCGCCACGGCACGACCTCGCTGCTTGCAGCACTCGATATCGCCACAGGGGCGGTGATCGGCAAATGCTACAAGCGGCACCGGGCGACCGAGTTCCTAGACTTCCTGAAGCGGATCGATGCAACCTTGCCGCAAGGACGGGATGTGTATCTGGTGATGGACAACTACGCCACCCACAAGACATCCAAAATCAAGGCCTGGCTCGCCCGGCGCCCGCATTGGCATGTGCATTTCACACCCACCTCGGCGAGTTGGATCAACCAGGTGGAGCGCTGGTTCGCGGAACTGACGCGCAAGCAACTGCAACGGGGTGTCCACCGCTCCACCGCAGACCTGGAGGCCGATATCGCCGCCTTCATAGACGCGCACAACGAAAACCCCAAGCCCTATCGATGGGTCAAATCTGCCGACGAAATCCTCGCATCCGTCAAACGCTTCTCCCAGAAAACACAGAAAAATCTATGTGCCGAACTCTAGATTCAGGTGATTAGGACGCGGACTCATTAGCTGAGTTAATCCATATCCTCGTCGCGGCAAGCTGGAGGGCGGCGAGATAGTCGTCGGCACGTCGGTCGTATCGCGTCGCAAGGCCCCGCATCTGCGTGATACGGTTGAAGAACTGTTCCACGAGATTGCGCTGATGGTCGACTCTGGGGTTGAAGTTGAATGTCTGCTTTCGATTGGCTTTTGCAGGAATGTTCGCCCTGCATTTGCGTTGCCTGGCGAAGTTACGAATTGCGTCGGTATCATATGCCTTGTCGGCCAGGATCGTTGTGCCGGGCTGCAGATCGCTGAGCAGCTGGCGCATCCGCAGCCTGACCAGCCGTGAGTTCCAGGCGAACCGGTCGGCCATCTGCATCAACGAGAGCATGAATTTTCGTCGTCAGGCCACCGTGAGAACGCCCCATGCAAGGATCGGCAGAGCCCCCTTTTTAGCATTGGCACCATGTTGGTGAACGCGAATGTAAGAGCTGTCGATCATGACGATATCTCTATCGTAACGCTTTGAAACCGCGTCCAGAAGGCGATCCCAGACACCCGCTTTACGCCCCAGCGGGAGAACCGATTGTAAAGCGTCGTGCGTGGACCATAACGCTCCAACGCTCCGGCACATCTCGCCAGGACGAACCGGTCCTGAAACGCCACAGATTGCCGTTGATCTCCCGGCGGTTGTCGACACGTTCAATTCCACGGCTATTGGCCGGCAAGAGAGGTGCGATGATAGCCCATTCTTCGTCGCTCAATTCGTGACGGCGCATGGCAACCTCCTTTCAAGGAGATTGAATCACACACCGCCAATAAGATGAACCTTGTTTATGGGAACACTGCCCAGTGGATGACGGGATTTTCAGACCGTTGTTCTATCCCATACCCGCTGATGGCGCGGCTAGCGATGAAATGGCAGTTTTCGCAGGCACGTTCCAGATCTGGCGCAGGTCCTGGCGAATATCCACCAGCATGGACGGTGCAAGCAGCGATTACGTACAAATTACTGCATTGATTTGCTTCGAGATCGACTGGAACGGGCAAGCATCTCTGGACCTTCACCGCATCTTGCGCCATATCTCTGACAGATCGATTTGATGAGGTCCAAACCCATGTCGCTTCTCCTGCGCTTTCTGACCTGGTGGAACAGCCAGACCATCAACACTCAGGTCTGGACCAAGCTTTACGGCGAGAAGGTCGGCGAGGACGATCAGGGCAACATCTACTACCAGTCCCGCGACGGTAAGCGTCGCTGGGTCATTTATAACGGTGAATCCGAGGCAAGCCGGATTTCCCCTGAATGGCATGGCTGGCTGCACCACACCTACAAGCAGCCTCCGACACAAGAGCCTCTGGCCCATAAATCATGGGAAAAACCGCATCAGCCGAACCAGACCGGTACAGTTGAGGCTTATCATCCGGCGGGTTCGCTGTACCGTGCTGAGCCGGCCGCGCGCCGCGACTACGACGCTTGGCAGCCTGAGTAAACCGATGGTGAGCGCCGCTGAACGGGCCGAGCTTTGGGTTGGCGCGGCCGTTCTGGCCGTAGCGGCCGGCTTTCTTATCTGGTCCACATCGGGCGGCCGAACGTCAGGGCTTGGCGGTGGGTATGAACTGCGCGCGGCCTTTCCGAATGTCAGCGGCATTGAGGTCGGTACCGATGTTCGGGTTGCTGGGGTGCGGGTCGGACGGGTTGCCGGGATTGAGCTCGACCCCCAGACTTACCTTGCTGAGGCGCGGTTGAGACTGCCAGAAAGCATTCGTCTGCCTAGTGACAGTGCGGCACTGATACAGTCGGACGGGCTGCTTGGCGGTGCCTATATCGAATTGCAGCCGGGCGGCGCACCGGATGATCTGCCTCCGGGGGCCGAGATCGAGGATGTGCAGGGCGCTGTCAGCCTGATCTCGCTGATGATGAAATTTGTCGATGCGCAAACTGCGGATGACGAACAATGAATGACCTTCTGACCCGTGCCTGTCTTTGCCTTCTGTTCATCGCTGGCCCTGTCCTTGCTCAGGAGGACGAGGGGCAGGGTGAGGATGAGCAGTTGATGATCGACCCGGCCTTCAGCGATGATCCTGCTGCTGTCGTCCCGGCCGAGCCCTCGGCGGCTGAGCGTCAGCGCGCTGCCGATCAGGCGCGTGGGCCTGAAACTGCGGCGGGTACAGGTGCACTGCTGCGTGGCCTCGACAAGATCACTGGCCGGACCGAAGACTTTGATCTATCAGTTGGCCAGGTTGCCGAATTCGGCAGGCTTGAGGTCAGGCTGTCTGAATGCCGATATCCCGCCGCCGACCCGACTTCGGACGCTTATGCGGAACTGACCGTCACCGACAAGCGCGCGAATGCTCAGGTATTTGCAGGCTGGATGGTAGCCTCATCCCCTGCGCTGTCTGCGCTTGACGATTCGCGCTATGATGTCTGGGTGATTTCCTGCAACAGGTCGTAACACCCAGGCAGGGGCTGCGAGATCATATCTGCCTGAACTTGCAGAGCTGTGGCGAGGCGTCGTCTATATTCAAGTCTGGAGATAGTCTGCCCCCCCATCGAGGCCAGATGCGGGTTGGGGTACTGGGTATCCCACAGAACAAAGCCGCAGCGCGCCAGATGCACGGACATCCAGATCAGCGCAGCTTTTGAGGCATTCTCGCGCCGCGAGAACATACTTTCTGCAAAAAACGCGCCGCCCAACGTCAGCCCATACAGCCCGCCGATCAAGGTATCGCCGGTATAGATTTCCAGAGAATGGGCGTGGCCCATGCGGAACAGATCCAGATAAAGCGCGCGGAGAGGGGCGTTGATCCAAGTTTCGGGCCGGTCGGCGCAACCGTCAACCACGCCGGCGAAGTCGTTGTTCAAAGTTGCATGCCAGTCGCAGCGACGCAAGAAACGCCGCATTGAGCGCGAGACATGCACCCCGCCAACAGGCAGGATGCCGCGTTGGGCTGGATCAAACCAGTAAAGCCGGGGGTCCGAGGCGGAATCCGCCATCGGAAATACCCCTTGCGCATAGGCGGCGAGCATTGTTCTGGCCGTCAGCTGCCCGGTCATATCGGGTTGCGCCTTCGTGCCCACCGCCGCATCGCCTGACCTCTCAGGTCCCGGACATCTCGCTTAGCCAGCGCTCGAGCCAGTGGATCGAGTAATTGCCGCTTTGGATATCGGGATTTTCAAGCAATGCGCGGAATAACGGTAACGTGGTATCGACCCCGTCCACGATCAATTCGCCAAGTGCGCGGTCAAGACGGGCCAAAGCCTCGTTCCGGTCGCGACCATGGACGATCAGCTTGCCGATCAGGCTGTCGTAATAGGGCGGGATGCGATAGCCGTCATAGATCGCGCTATCCATACGTACGCCCAGACCGCCGGGGGCATGATATTGAGAGATTGTACCGGGCGAGGGGGTAAAGTTCGGCAGCTTTTCAGCGTTGATCCGCACTTCGATGGCATGGCCGCGGATCTGCAGATCCTCCTGGCGGAACTCCATCTCTTCGCCGGCAGCGACCAGGATCTGCTGGCGCACCAGATCGACGCCAAAGATCGCCTCGGTCACCGGATGTTCGACCTGCAGGCGGGTGTTCATCTCGATGAAATAGAACTCGCCGTCCTCGAACAGGAACTCGATGGTGCCAGCGCCGCGATAGCCAAGCTTGGCCATGGCATTGGCACAGATCTCGCCGATGCGCGCGCGCTGCTCAGCCGTGATGACCGGGCCCGGTGCCTCTTCAAACACCTTTTGGTGGCGGCGCTGCAACGAACAGTCACGTTCGCCCAGATGCACCGCGCGGCCACGTCCGTCGCCAAAGACCTGGATTTCAATATGGCGCGGGCGCTGCAGGTATTTCTCGATATAGACTTCGTCGTTGCCGAAGGCGGCCTTGGCTTCGGCTCGGGCGGTGCGGAAAGCGTTTTCCAGCCCGCCCTCGTCCAGCGCGACCTTCATGCCACGACCGCCGCCGCCAGCGGTGGCCTTGATGATCACCGGATAGCCGATTTCGGCCGCGATCTTGTGCGCTGAATCGACATCCGGCACGCCGCCGTCCGAACCCGGGACTACGGGGATACCCAGGGATTTTGCGGTTTCCTTGGCGGTGATCTTGTCGCCCATGATGCGGATATGTTCCGCCGAAGGGCCGATGAAGGTGATGCCGTGATCTTCGACCATCTGCACAAAGCCGGCATTCTCGGACAGAAAGCCATAGCCGGGGTGAATGGCTTGGGCGCCAGTGATCTCACATGCCGAAATGACGGCTGGCATCGACAGATAGCTGTCGGTCGAAGGCGGCGGGCCGATACAGACCGATTCGTCGGCCATGCGCACATGCATCGCATCGGCGTCGGCGGTGGAATGGACCGCGACCGAGGCAATGCCCATCTCGCGGCAGGCGCGGATCACGCGTAGCGCGATCTCACCACGGTTGGCGATCAGGATCTTGTCGAACATGCCCTGGCTCACTCGACGACCATCAGGGGAGCGCCGAATTCGACCGGGCTGCCGTCATCGACGAGGATGCGCTTGACCGTGCCGGCGCGGGGTGAGGGGATGTGGTTCATGGTCTTCATCGCCTCGACGATCAGAAGCGTGTCGCCCTCTTTGACTTGCTGGCCGATGGTAACAAAGGGCGTGGCACCGGGTTCGGGCGCAAGATAGGCCGTACCGACCATGGGCGAGGTGACGGCGCCGGGCAGGTTCGCCGGGTCCTCTTGCGGGGCGGGGACCGCTGCAGCGGCAGGCGCGGCGGCAGGCGCAGACGGTGCCGCAAAGACGGGGGCGGCTTGCACTGCGGGGGCTTGCCGGATCTGTTTCGACAGGCTGACGGTCAGCCGGTCATTTTCGTCGTATTCCCGCTTGACGGTCAGCTCGGTCAGGTCGTTGCGATTGAGCAGTTCGGCCAGTGCCTGAATAAAGGCAACGTCGCCTTCGTGATGACGCTTTTCTTGACCCGCTTTGGTGGAATCGTCGCTCATGCCGTCCTCTGGATGTCGTTGTCAGGGTCCGCGTTCTGTTTGCGCGGCGGATTTGGGCGTCCTTATAGACCGTAGGGCAACCCAAGGGAAAGGGATTTGCCGCTTAACCCCGGCGTTTCCATCGCCGGTGCACCCAGAACCATTGCTCCATATGGGCGCGGACCAGACCTTCCAGGTGGTCGTTCAGGGCCTGCATCATGGTTTCGGGATCGCTATGGGGGATTGGCGCGCCGACCTCAACCTTGAAGCTCAGCCCGTCAGGCTGGCGCACCCCCGCAACCGGCAGGATCAGCGCGTCATAACGCAACGCCAGTTCGGCCGGGGTCAGCACAGTTTTCGTCGGCAGGCCAAAAAAGCGCAGCTCGACGCCGTGATCGTCAAACTGGTCAAAGCCAAGCGCCAGCATCCCGCCCCCCTTGAGAAAGCGCAACATCGCCGCAAGGCCGGCTCGTCCGCGCGGAAACATCGGCTGCGAGATCGAGTTCAGCGCCGGAATGTAATGGCGGTTGAACGCCTCGTTGTTCATTGGGCGATAAAGCGCACCGACTGGCCAATCTCGGGCAGCCAGCGCTGCGCGCATGGCGTCGTAATTGCCAAAATGCGCAGCGGCAAGGATCACGGGCCGGCCTGTCGCCGCTGCCTCTTCCAGAGCAGGCAGGCCGGGGCCGGTCAGCGGGTCTGAGGCGCGAACGCGGTCGGTGAATTCATTGGCCGAGTAGGTTTCGGCCAGTGAGCGCCCGGCGTTATCAGGCACGGCGCGGGTCAGGCGGCGGATCTCGGCCTCGGAAAGGTCGGGGCGGGCCATGGCCAGATTGGCGCGGATGCGCTGTCGCCAGCCGGCAAGCGGTGCCAGCACATGAGAAAAGAGATAGCCCATGGCAGGGATACGCCGCTCATATGGCAGCAGCCGCGCCAGCCCCATGACGGCCAGAAAGGCACCATTGGCAATGCGATCGCGCAGCGCGACGGGTTCCTGGGTTTCGGTCTCGCTCATCGCGGTCCTTTGGTTGCGGCCCGGTTCATCGCGCGGGCCTCGCGCATCCAGACATACAGGCCAGCACCCACGATGATCAACGCACCTACGACTGTCCAGATATCTGGCAGGTTACCCCAGAAGAGCCAGCCCCAGAATCCGGCCCAGACAAGGCCAGTATAACCAAAGGGCGCGATGGCGGCGGCCTCGGCCAAGGAAAAGGCCCGGATCAGCAGGGCTTGTGCCGCGGTGCCAAAGCATCCGAGCAGCAGAAAAGCCCACAGGTCGCCCATTGCGACCGGCTGCCAGAAGAAGGGCACCGCGACCGACGCAAGGACCGTGCCCACCACCGCTGACCAAAGGATCGAGGTCGATGTCGAATCGGTTCGCGCGATCCGGGTCAGAATCGCACCGGCGGCATAGGTAAAGGCCGCGACCAGTGCAAAAAGCGCGGCGGGATGAAAGACGCCTGCACCGGGGCGAATAATGATCATCGCCCCGCATAGCGCGGTCAGAATGCCAAGCAGCCGCCGGATACCGATGGATTCGCCCAGAAAGATCGCTGCCCCCAGCGTGATCAGCACCGGGTTGATGTCCATGATCGCGGTTGCCTCGGCCAGCCCGATGAACTGCAGCGCGCAAAAGAACAGCAGGATCGAGCCGAACTGGGTTACTCCACGAAAAAACTGCACGACCGGCCGTGATGAGGCAAATGTGCTGCGCAACCGCGGCGCAAAGATCACCATCACAATGACAAGATTGGTGATGAACCGCGCCCAGACCACCTGCACCGGATGATAGCGGGCCGAGAGATATTTTCCCGTCGCATCCATGAGTGTGAACAGCACAATTGCCAGCAACAGCAGCACGATACCACGCATCTGGGTTGCACGTGCCGGATCGCCCGGCTGAGCAAGAACCGGTGGCAGCGCGGCCGGATCGGCTTTCAGAGTCATGGCTGCGTCCTTTGGCTTGGGCGCTCAGGCGGCAGCAGGGTCAAAAGGGGGCCGCCGCGCAGGCATTGGGCAACGAGGGAAACCGAAAAGGGGCAGGGCCGCCGCGACTGACGCGGCGGCCCGTAAGGTGCAAAGCAGCCGCGCGCATCAGGCGCGGCCCGCTGTTATTCAGCCAAGCAGGCGGCGGGCCTCGGCGGCGGTGGCCTCGGCGGTGATCCCGAACTCTTTGTAAAGCGTCAGGGCAGGGGCCGAAGCGCCAAAGCCGGTCATGCCGATAAAGGCCGAAGTTTCTTCGCGGCCGCGCTCGCCCAGAAGCAGCCATTCCCACGGCTGGCGCACGGCTGCCTCGATCGCGATGCGAACAGTCCCGGCAGGCAGGACCTTGCTGCGATATCCGGCGTCCTGATCGCGGAACAGTTCCATCGACGGGACCGAGACGACGCGGGTCGGAATGCCTTCTCCCTCCAGCGTTTCGCGGGCAGCAACGGCAATCTCGACCTCTGAACCCGAGGCCATCAGGATAACCTTGGGTTCGGCACTTGCCTCGCGCAGCACATAGGCGCCACGGGCCGTGAGATTTTCTTCGCCCGAGTCCTCACGCAGGGTTGGCAGGTTCTGACGCGACAGCGCCATGACCGTCGGCGTGCTCTGGCTCGACAGGGCGATTTCCCATGCCTCGGCGGTCTCGACCAGATCGCAGGGACGCAGGGTCACCGTGTTCGGGGTCGCGCGGCAGATCGCCAGATGCTCGACCGGCTGGTGGGTAGGGCCATCTTCGCCCAGACCGATCGAGTCATGGGTCATGACATAGGTAACCGGCAGCCCCATCAGCGCCGACAGACGCATGGCGCCGCGCGCATAGTCGGTAAAGCACATGAAGGTACCCCCATAGGGGCGGAAGCCGCCATGCAGCCAGATGCCGTTCATCGCCGCGCCCATACCATGTTCACGGATGCCGTAATGGATGTAACGGCCCTTGCGGTTTTCCGGTGAGAAGATGCCCAGATCCTTTGTCCGGGTGTTGTTCGATCCGGTCAGGTCAGCCGAGCCGCCCATGGTTTCGCCCAGTTCGGGGTTAACCACCTCAAGCACCATTTCGCTGGCCTTGCGGGTCGCGACCTTCGGACGGGTCTCAAGCGCCTGCTTTTTCAGCGCGGCGATGGCGGGCGCCAGACGGTCGCTGATCTCGCCCGAGATGCGACGGGCGAATTCATCACGGTTTTCTGTCCCATCGACACGGGTCGCCCAGGCCTCACGCTCAGTGCGACCGCGGGCACCGATAGCGCGCCATTCGCTCAGGATGTCTTCGGGGATGACAAAAGGCTCGGCCTGCCAGCCCAGTGCCCCGCGCGCGGCGGCGATTTCCTCGGCCCCCAGAGGCGAGCCGTGCACGCCCGAGCTGTCCTGCTTTTTCGGCGCACCAAAACCGATGATGGTCTTGCAGGCGACCAGAACGGGACGGTCGTCCCTGCCACTGGCCGCGTCCTTGAGCGCACGGTCGATATCGGCTGCGTCATGCCCGTCGCAGGATAGGGTACGCCAACCCGAAGCCTCGAACCGTTTCAACTGGTCGGTCGAATCGGACAGCGACACCCGGCCGTCGATGGTGATGTCGTTATTGTCCCAAAGAACGATCAGGTTCTTGAGCTTCTGGTTGCCAGCCAGGGCGATTGCCTCCTGGCTGATACCCTCCATCAGACAGCCGTCACCGGCGATGACCCAGGTCTTGTGGTTGCACAGATCAGCGCCGAACTGGGCGCGCATCGCCTCTTCGGCGATAGCGAAACCGACAGCGGTTGCGATGCCCTGACCCAGCGGACCGGTCGTCGTCTCGACCCCCTCGGCATGGCCATATTCGGGATGGCCAGCGGTGATCGCGCCCCATTGGCGGAAATTGCGGATCTGGTCGATCGACATCTGCTCATAGCCGGTCAGGTACAGCAGCGAATAAAGCAGCATCGAGCCGTGGCCCGCCGACAGCACGAAACGATCGCGGTCAAACCAGTTCGGCGCAGCGGCGTCAAATTTCAGATGGTTGCGAAACAGGACCGTGGCAACGTCAGCCATACCCATCGGCATGCCGGGGTGGCCGGAGTTCGCGGCCTCGACGGCATCCATGGAAAGGGCGCGGATCGCGGTAGCGAGACGCCAGTGAGAGGGATCAGCCTTACGGCGGGAGGCGATGTCCATATCGGGATTCCGTGCTGTTAGATTGGCGGCATGTCCTGATAGGCAGGCCAGCGCGCGGTTGCAAGCCGCGACCGGACCGCAAGGCCGGTTTCCCGGCATTCCTGCCGGTTTCCGCGCCACTTTCATCCCCGTTTTTCAGGGCAATACGATTTCATCGCCCCTTTGCCCGCATAAAGGATTTGCCGGCTGCCCGCGCGGGCCGCAAACTTGTGAAAAAGCAGCAAATCCAACAGCGAGAGGGTGACTATGGCAAACCGCAGAACTGTGACCACCGAGCCGGTGGATGAGATACTACCTCCTTTGCGGATGGCGACACTGGGCCTGCAGCACGTTCTGGTCATGTATGCCGGGGCAGTGGCTGTGCCGCTGATCGTTGGCAGGGCATTGAAACTTGCGCCCGAGGACGTGGCCTTTTTGATCTCAGCCGATCTTTTCTGCTGCGGGGTTGCAACGATCATCCAGTCTCTGGGGATGACGCGCTGGTTTGGCATCCAGCTGCCGGTGATGATGGGGGTGACCTTCGCCTCGGTCGGGCCGATGGTTGCCATGGCCAACGCTTACCCCGGACCCGATGGCGCGCGGATGATCTTTGGTGCCATCATCGGGGCGGGGATCGTCGCCATGCTGATCGCGCCGTTTGTTGGCCGGATGCTGCGTTTTTTTCCGCCTCTGGTGACTGGCACCATCATTCTGGTGATTGGCGTCACCCTGATGCGGGTGGGGATCAACTGGATCTTTGGCAACCCGGTCGGGCCAACCGCGCCAAAGCTTGTCGATCCTGTGGCGGCTGGCTGGCTGAACCAGCTTAAAGAACTGGCCGAAACAGGCGTTGTCCCGGCATTGCCCGACGGGTTTGCCCCGGCTCCAAGCGTGCAGAACCCGCTGTATGCCCAACCGGTCAACATCGCGATCTCGGGCGTCGTGCTGGTGGCGATCCTGCTGATCGCGCGTTTCGGGCGCGGCTTTGTCGCCAATATCGCGGTTTTGCTGGGGATGCTGATCGGGGCGGTGCTGACCGTCCTGCTGGGGCAGATGACCTTTGCCAAGGTTGCCGAGGCCAGCTGGTTCGGCATTGTCACGCCCTTTCATTTTGGCATGCCAATCTTTGATCCGGTGCTGATCGTCACCATGGTCCTCGTCATGATCGTTGTCATGATCGAATCGACGGGCATGTTCCTTGCGCTTGGCGAGATGACAGGGCGTGAGATCACGCCGCAGCGGCTGACCGCGGGTCTGCGCACCGATGGTTTGGGCACGCTGATCGGCGGGATCTTTAATACCTTTCCCTATACATCCTTCAGCCAGAACGTTGGGCTGGTCGGCGTGACCGGAATCAAGAGCCGCTATATCTGCGTGGCAGGCGGGCTGATCCTGATCCTGTTTGGTCTGGTGCCCAAGATGGGTGCGGCGGTCGAGTCGCTGCCAACCCCGGTTCTGGGCGGGGCGGGGCTTGTCATGTTCGGCATGGTCGCCGCGACCGGCATCCGCATCCTTTCGACGGTCGATTTCGCCGGCAACCGCAACAACCTGTTCGTGGTGGCCGTGGCGCTTGGCTTTGGGATGATCCCGCTGATCGCGCCGGACTTCAAACAATGGATGCCCCATGCGATCCATCCGCTGATCGAATCCGGCATCCTGCTTGCGACCATCGCTGCGGTCCTTCTCAACGCGTTCTTCAACAGTACCGGAGGCGATGCCGAAGGCGCAAAGCGCGCCGCCAGCATGGCTGATCACTAAGCTTACGGCGCATCCCCCGTAACCGGCTGTTCCGGCGGGCGGATGCGCAACCGCGTCAGACGGTTTTCGCGGCGGGTCAGCACCTCGAAGCGGTAGCCCTCAAACGAAAAAACCTGGCCCGGCATCGGGATTGACTGGGCCAGGTGGATCACCAGACCTGCCACCGTATTGGCCTCATCGTCGGGCAGGCTCCAGTCCAGTGCCCGGTTCAGGTCGCGGATCGTCATGGTGCCGTCAACGATATAATCGCCTTGCGGACCGGGGACGAGCGCCTGCACCTCTTCGGTGTCATGTTCATCGGCGATCTCGCCCACGATTTCCTCCAGAATATCCTCAAGCGTGATCAGCCCGCGCAGGCTGCCATATTCGTCCACGACCAGCGCAAAATGCGTGCGCCGTTTCAGGAACTCGCGCATCTGCTCATCCAGAGGCGTGGTTTCGGGCACGAAATAGGGCGGCATCGCCGTACTGAGAACGTCAAAGCTGCGCAGCGCCTCGGGGCCGTTTTCCTGTAAAGCCCGCCGCACACCGCGCAAGAGATCCTTGGCATGGATGACGCCAACGACGTTCTCGCGCTCGCCACGAAAAACGGGCAGGCGGGTATGGGGGCTTTTCAGGACCAGATCCAGCACCTGTTCGGCAGAAAGATCGGCGTCGATCATCTCGATGTTCGAGCGGTGGCGCATGACCTCTTCGACTGAGTGTTCGCCCAGATCCAGCACACCCATCAGCCGGTCACGCTCTTCCTTTTGTACCGCGCCACTGGACTGGGCTACGGCCAGAGCATCGGCAATCTCATCCTGCACCGAAAATACCGGGCCTGTCTGTGCCGCGCGAATTCCAGACAAGGCAAGAATGCCGCGCGCGATCAGCCGAACCAACCAGACAAGCGGCGATAGCAGCCGCGCCAGCACGCGCAGGGTCGGGGCGGCGCGGCAGGCAATGCTTTCAGGGGCGAGGCGGGCGCAGGTGCGGGGCAGGACTTCGGCCAGAATCAGGATCAGGGCCGCCATGACCGCAAGCGCGATCGCAACGCCGCCCCAACCGCCAAGATGCAGGCCAAGTGCCGCGGCAAGTCCCATGGCAATAGACTTGACCAGATTATTGCCAAGCAGAATGGCTCCGTTCAGGCTTTCACTGTCCTGCCGGGCTGCAAGGGCCTCTTCGGCGCGGTTGTCGCCTTTATCCGCACGGGCCCGCAGCTTGCTGCGGCTGGCAGCTGTCAGCGCAGTTTCGGCGCACGCCAGCAAGGCCGATGTGGCGAGCAAGATCAGGATTGCCGCGCCCGCCAACCATACCAGCGGATCATGCACGGCATGGGCAGGCGTGGCGGCAGGCAGAGGCATCATTCCCTGTTCCGTTTGCGTCTTGCTTCGGCATTGGCCAGCGGATGGTGGTTCAGCACCAGATCACGCATTCGCTTGTCCAGAACATGGGTATAGATCTCGGTCGTGCCCAGATCCGCATGACCCAAAAGGGTCTGGATCACCCGCAGATCGGCACCACCTTCAAGCAGATGGGTGGCAAAGGCGTGGCGGATCACATGCGGAGAAACGCGCGCAGGGTCGATCCCTGCCGCCAAAGCCAGCTGCCCCAAAAGCGTATTCATCGCCTGCCGGGTCATGTGCCCTTCGCGGCTGGACGCGGGGAAAAGCCAGCGCGCGCCCTTGCCCGCGACAAGCTTGCCAAGCGCGCTGTCCGCCGGGGCATTGTCGCGCAGCTTTAGCCAGGCGGCCAATGCCGCCCGCGCAGGCTCGCTTAGCGGCACCATACGTTCCTTGCCGCCTTTGCCGCGGATCATCAGCAGGGCGGGGTTGCCGCGGCAGGCGCCAACCGGCAGTGAGACCAGCTCACTGACCCGCATTCCGGTCGCATAGATCAGCTCGACCAGCACCAGGTTGCGCGCCCGTTCAACCTCATTGCGTCCGAGCCGGGGCAGAGCGTCCAGCATGGCCTGAACCTCGGCCCGGTCCAGCACCTTGGGCAGGCGCTGCGCCCTGCCGGGTCCGCTGATGCGTCCGGCGGGATCATCCTCGCGCCAGCCTTCCTCAAGGGCAAAACGGGTGATCTGGCGGATCGCGGACAGCCGCCGCGCCCGTGTTGCCCGCGACAGGCCCTGCGCATTGCAATGCGACAGGTAATCCTCGATCCCTTCGCGGGTCACAGTCAGCAGTGACTGGTCATGCGCTGTCAGCCAGTCCGAGAAATCCTTAAGGTCGCGGCCGTAGGCCAAAAGAGTATTGCGTGCTGCGCCGGCCTCGGCAGCCTGTGCGTCGAGAAAGGCCGAAATCCGGCCCTGATCGCCAAGCCGCCCGCTGCTCATGGCACGCTGCTGCCCGGCGCGGGCATCATCACCGGGGCAAGGATCAGTTCGACCGCCGCCTGTCGCGCGATCTCTTGCTGGCCGAGCACGCGCAAGACGCGCAGCCCTTGCGCCGCGCGGGCCAGATCGCCGTCAAGCCCGGCATCGACATCCGAGATCGCATTCAGCAATGCCTCCCCCCGCTTTTTGGCAAGAATGAGTTGTGCTGCGTTTTCTGAGAGGTCCTTTTCGGAAGGACCGACGAAGGCAGGAAAAAGCTCTGCCGCCCGCGGTTCCATATTCCCTTGCGGGGGCGCTGCCTCTGGCTCACCCTCGGCAAAGCCAAGCAGCCATTCGTCAAAGGGATCGTTCCCCGGGCCGAGGCCCTGCACCACCTGTGGCTGACCGGCCTGCAGCGCAAGCCACAGGGCAATTTGCCCGGCTCGCCCCTCAAGCTGCATGGCACCGACATCGGCGCCGACCATATCGGCCAGAGCAGGCCCCAGCCCTGCCGGGATCATGGTGTCAAAGGCGCGGGGCAGGGCTTTGGCCACTGCGGCCGGTTCGCGCAGTAACAGCGCATCTGCCAGCGCCTGCACGGCCGAGGCACGCTCCCACACCCCGCCCGAGGCGGCGGGCTTTTGTTCCAGATAGATCATCCGCAACTGCGAGGCAGGGATCGCCCCGGCCCGCGCCAGCCGCTCGGCAGCGTCGAGACGCGCTTTCCAGCCGCCATTCTGGTCCAGATCGGCTAGCGAAAAGGCCAGCGGCAGACTGGATGAGGGCAGGGGCTGGCCAATCGCCTCATGCAAGCGCAGGTCCAGCGGCGTGACCACCGGCGGCGGCACCAGCTCATTGCTTTGGTCGGAATAGCCGTCGTCCAGATATTGGGCGAGCAGTGCCGCCATCTGCGGGTCGATCTGACCCATCTGCTCGGCCCCATGAAAGACCAGTGCCGCCGCCGCCCAGTCACCACCAAGTGCAAGGCAGAAGATGCGGGCCGGAAAGCTGGGTGCGACCCCCGGGGTGCGGTCCATGGTCTGGCAGGCCTGTGCCTCATCCCCAGACAGCAGGGCGATATCGAACAGCCGCCGGAACCGTTGCGGGTCGCCGGGACCGGCGGTCTTCAGCAGCTCTTTCGCGGCACCGGTCGCGCCCATATCCAGAAGCTTGTCCACGCGGGCAAGAAACAGTGCACCTTCCTGCCCGGCCTCGGTGCGGGGCGGGTGCAGCTGTGCGGCAAGCAGACGCCGTTCAAGCCGGCGCAGCGCCGGCAGGCGCGGGTGTGAGCCGCGGATCAGCCGCACCAGCGTTTCCGAATCGCTGTCCCCCCACATATCTGCGGGCAGGCCAGCGGTACGCGGCGAAACGGTGCCCTTGCCGTCGGGATTGCCCTCGCCCAGCCGGGTTACGCCCACCGGCTCGACCGCGCCGGTAGGTGCAATATCGCGACGGCTGCGACGCCTGATCTCGGCCGGACGCGGATCACCAGGACGCCAGGAAGAGATACTGCCCGGATCCTGCACACTGCCCGACAGCCAATCGCTGGCCGACAATGGCGGCTTGGCCGCAGCCGGCAAAGCCAGCGTCAGTCCTGCGGCCAGTGCACAGGCAAGGACAAATCCGTCAGTCGAGGTCATTCTGCCCCGCTTCGCTGCCACCCGTTTCGGGGGCCGGTCCGGTTTCGGTGCCGTCATTTTCGCTGGTCTCAGACGTGACAGGCTGCGGCGCGCGCGCGGGGGCAGAGCTATCCGCGTCAAGGTCCAGTTCGACGGGCATGCGCATTTCGCGCGGGTCCGAGCTCATGTCGCCAAAATAGGCATAGCCCGCCAGCCCCGCCAGAATCAGGACCACCAGAACTGCTACCACCTTCAAAAGCCGCATGAATT
The DNA here is from genome assembly GCF_009301415.1 of Paracoccus kondratievae. GTDB lineage: Bacteria > Pseudomonadota > Alphaproteobacteria > Rhodobacterales > Rhodobacteraceae > Paracoccus > Paracoccus kondratievae. The sequence continues at coordinate 1,121,862 of NZ_CP045072.1, forward strand.
GCCCTTTCCGCCTCAATATGCTTATAGGCCGGTCTGTCGCCGGTTCGTGTGAAATATATATGGCATTTCCCGAAAGATCACGCCATCTGTCTGTCCGGTTGCAAGAGGCAGGATCAAGGTGGTGATGCGGCGTAACATCGTGCTGATCGGGATGATGGGGGCGGGAAAGACCGCAATCGGGGGAGAGCTTGCGCGCCGCCTGAATCGGCCTTTCCATGATACCGATGCCGAGATCGAGCGTGCCGCCGCCATGTCGATCCCCGAAATCTTTGCCCGCGACGGTGAAGAGTTCTTTCGCGCCCGCGAATCAGAGGTGCTGCGCCGCGTACTTTCATCAGGCCCCGGAATTGTCTCAACAGGCGGCGGTGCATGGCTGCGTCCCGAAAACCGCGGGCGTATCGCTCAAGACGGCGTGGCAGTCTGGCTTGACTGCGATCTTGAGACGCTTTGGCATCGCGTCCGCCATCGACCGACCAGGCCGCTTTTGCAGACCGCCGATCCGCGCGGCACGCTTGAACGGCTGCTGACCGAACGCAGTCCCGTCTATGCGCTGGCCGATATCCGCGTGCCCGCGCAGCGCGGCGACACCATAGAACAGACAGCGAATCGCGTACTGGCTGCGATAGAGGCATATAATCCCGCGATACTGGAGGGCAAATGAGCATCGAGACCGTTCACGTTGAGCTTGGCGAGCGCTCATATGACGTGCGCATCGGGCAGGGACTGCTAAGCCGCGCGGGTGAAGAGATCGTCGCACTTGCCGGCAAACGCCGTGTGGCCATCCTGACCGATGAAACGGTGGCGCGCCTGCATCTGCCTGCACTGCAAGAGACGCTGGCCGCTCAGGGGGTCAATGCTAGGGCTCTCGCCCTGCCTGCGGGAGAGGGGACGAAATGCTGGGCCGAGCTGGGTCGCGCGGTCGAATGGCTGCTTGAGCAGAGGATCGAGCGCAAGGATCTGGTCATCGCCCTTGGCGGTGGGGTGATCGGTGATCTTGCGGGCTTTGCCGCCGCGATTCTGCGCCGGGGCGTGCGCTTCGTGCAGATTCCGACAACGCTGCTGGCGCAGGTGGACAGTTCGGTTGGCGGCAAAACCGGCATCAACAGCCCTCAGGGCAAGAACCTGATCGGCGCCTTCCATCAGCCTGCGCTGGTGCTGGCCGATATCGACGTGCTGACCACGCTTGCCCTGCGCGACTTCCGCGCCGGTTATGGCGAGGTGGCGAAATATGGCCTTTTGGGCGACGAGACCTTTTTTGAATGGCTGGAGGCGAATGCCGCAGAGCTGATCTCGGACCCCGCCCTGCGTCAGCGCGCGGTACGCCATTCGATCGAGATGAAGGCCGGAATCGTCCAGCGTGACGAGACCGAGCAGGGTGAGCGGGCGCTTTTGAACCTTGGCCACACATTCGGCCATGCGCTTGAGGCTGCGACCGGCTATTCCGACCGGCTCCTGCATGGCGAAGGGGTGGCTGTTGGCTGCACTTTGGCCTTTGCGCTATCAGCCAAGCTGGGCCTTTGCAGTCAGGAAACGCCGTCACGCGTCGCTGCGCATTTTACCGCCATGGGGCTGCCCGCACATCTGCGCGACATTCCCGGCGATCTGGCGGATGACGAGGCGCTGATCGGCCTGATGGCGCAGGACAAAAAGGTTCAGGACGGCAAGCTGCGCTTTGTTCTGGCGCGGGGGATCGGTCAGGCTTTTGTCACGGACGAAGTAGATCCGGCAATGCTGCGTCAGGTGCTGGCCGAGTCGCGCTAGGCGTCTTTGGCCGGTTCCTCGGTCGGCGGTTCTGGCCGGTTGCGCGGCGGCACAATCTCATCATGACCCAGCTTGCGGTCGCGATCACGCCGCAGTGCCGCCCGACCCAGCATCAGCAAGGTGATCGGTGTGGTGATCAGGATGAACATGCCGATCATCAGCTCGTGGACGACCAGCCGCTGCTCGGTCAGCGAAAACATCAGCATCGAGGCCAGAATAATAGGCAGTGTCCCATAGCTGTAGCCCAGCGTCGGGGCGTGCAGCCGCTGGTAAAAGCTTTTCAGCCGCACCAGCCCTACGCCTCCCAGCAGCGTCAGCGTGGCACCGATGACCACAAACAACGCGATGATGATCGCCGCCCATGGGGGCAACTGCTCAAGATGCATCATTCGATCACCTCGCCCCGCATCAGGAATTTCGCCGCGCAAACGGTGGTGACAAAGCCAAGCACGGCAATGACCAGCGCACCCTCAAAAAAGAAGACATTGCCATTGCTCATGCCGATGACGAGAAACAGCAGCATAGCGTTGATATACATGGTATCCAGGCCAAGCACCCGGTCCTGAGCACGCGGTCCGATCAGCATACGCCAGCAGGCCAGCGCAAGCGCCAGGATCAGGGCGATCTGGGCATAGCCCAGGGCAAAGCGCAGGATCTCGGCCGTCATTCGAAAATCTCCATCAGCAACCTCTCGTAACGGTCGTGGACGATGCTTTGCCAGTCATCCGCGCTGCGCAGATCGAGGACATGCAGCAACAGCCGACCCTCCTCCTGATCGAATTCGATCCAGGCAGTGCCGGGGGTGCTGGTCAGGATGATTGCCAGTACCGCAATGGCATTCGGGTCGCGCATCGTCAGCGCCAGTTCGACAAAGCCCGAGTGATAGGCCGGATGGTTGGGCCCAAGGATCAGCACGCGCGCGACGGTGATGTTCGAGCGCAGGATATCGACCGCGACGATAGCCATCAGCCGGGGAATTGCCAGCCAGCGCCGGAAAACAGGTTTAGGCGGATGCAGATGTTCGACCGACCAGCCCGCGCCAAGCGCGATCAGCGTGCCAAGCAGCAGGTGGCCCAGGCTGAAGGCGGTCAGGATCAGCCACATCACCACCAGCGTCGCCGAAAGGACGGGATGAGGGATCAGCCGGCTCATGGGTTCACCTGCGTCTCTGGGCTGGCCATCTCCGCCGCGGGGGCGGGCTCTGGCTGCGGTCGAGTTTCAGGCGCTGCGGCCTCTGCCTCGGGGGCCTCGTCCGGGGCGGGGGCCGGATCAGGCGCAAGGCTGGAAACCGGGGCTGCACGTACGTCCTGCGCACCCGCCAGCACGGCCTTGCGATAAACCCCTGGTTCCAGCAGCGCACGGGCGGTGTCCCGAGTATAACCCAGCAGCGCATCGGCTCGCACCGTCTGCAACGCAATCATGCCAAGCAGCAGGACCACCGGAACCACCTCAAGTGCAAGGATGCGCGGGGCTGGCCCTTCCTCGGCCCAGAAACGGCGGATACCAAAGCGCATCAGCGCAATCAGCGCCCCGAGCCCTGACAGGATCAGCATGGCGGCATAGACCCACAGCACCATCGGCAGATAACCCGCTGTCGATAGGTTATCCTGAATGGCCCCGCGCAGGATCGCAAGCTTGCCGATAAAGCCCGGCATCGGCGGCAGACCTGCAATCATCGCCGCGACAAGAGAGAAACAGATCGACATGGTCAGCCAACTGACGGTGCGCTGGCTCGCCGGGGCGGTGGTGTCCTCGACGGTGCCAAGGCCCATTGGCGCCCAGCGTTCCGACAGCGGGTCAAAGCCGTCATCCTCGACCGGGGCATCGTCATCGCCTTCGTCATTGCGGCTGACCGGCTCGGCAATCAGGAAAAAGGCCGAGATCGCGGCGGTCGAGCCGACCATGTAGTAAAGCGCGCCGCCCAGCATCAGGCTGCCGCCTCCGGCCTGTGCAAACCCGATCGCGGTCAACACGGTGCCGGACGAAATGATGGCCAGATAGCCGCCCTTGCGCACCAGCTCAGGCGTGCCAAGGATGCCGATCATGCCAAAGCCCATGGTCAGGACACCGCCGATCATCAGAACCGGGGCGCCAAACCCCGCCGAGGGTCCGGCATCCGGCCCCAGTACCAACAGCGACAGGCGCAGGATCACATAGATCCCGACCTTGGTCATGATCGCCATGATCGCGGCGGCAGGCGGCGAGGCAGCCGCATAGGTCGGCGGCAGCCAGAAGCACAAGGGCCAGCTTGCCGCCTTGATCAGGAAGGCAAGGCCTAACAGGCCCGCGGCGGCATGGAACAGCACCCGCTCGGCATCGTCGAGCCAGTAAAGCGCGCGCCCGATATCGGCCATAGTCAGCGTGCCGGTGGTGCCATAGACCAACGCCACCCCGATCAGGAAGAACAGCGAGGCGGCAAGGTTCACGGCAAGGTAATGCAGCCCGGCCTTGATCCTTTCGGGTCCTGAACCGTGCAGCATCAACCCGTATGAGGCAGCAAGCATGACCTCAAAGAAAACAAAGAGGTTAAAGAGGTCTCCGGTCAGGAAAGAGCCGTTTACCCCCGCCAGCAGAAACTGGAACATGCTGTGATAATGCTGACCCTTGCCGTGCCAGCCCGCTGCCGCATAGATCAGCGACGGCGCCGCAAGCAGGGCGGTCAGCATCACCATCATCGCCGAAAGACGGTCGAGCACCAGCACAATGCCGATCGGCACCGGCCAGTCGCCAAGCCGGTACAGGCCGACAACCGTACCCCCCTGTTCGGTCGCAGATTTCACATCCGAAACCAGTTCGATCGAGGCAAGAAAGGTCAACCCGACCGCAACCAGCCCCATGATCAGCTTGGTCTGCCGGTTACGGTCGTTGTAAAACAGCATGATCGCGCCCGCGACGATCGGGATCAGGATCGGCGCAATCATCATATGGTCGGGCGCGACGCCGGTATTGATCATGAATGCCGCTCCTTACCATCGACATGGTCGGTGCCCGTCACCCCGCGCGAGGCGATCATCAGCACAAGGAACAGCGCGGTGGTGGCAAAGCTGATGACGATGGCCGTCAGTACCAGCGCCTGTGGCAGCGGGTCGGCATAGGCGGTCGGATCGACGAAACCGCCCTTGGGCATGATCGGGGCCGCACCAACATAAAGCCGGCCCATGGCAAAGATGAACAGGTTTACCCCATAGGCCAGCAGACACAGCCCGACGATCACCTGATATGAGCGCGGGCGCAGCATCAGCCAGACCCCTGAGCCGACCAGAACACCAATGGCAAGGGCAAGGATCAGTTCCATTACTTCAGCTCCTTGCCGGTGTCTGAGGGGCGGGCGACACGTAGTGACTGGTGAGCGATGGCGATCAACATCAGCACGATGGCCCCCAGCACCAGCGAAAACACGCCAAAGTCAAACAGCATCGCGGTCGAGAAGGGCACCTTTCCGATCACCGGAATATCCACATATTGCGCATGGGCGCTAAGGAACGGATAGCCAAATATCCACGAGCCCGCCCCGACCGCGGCCGAGATCGTCAGCCCCGAGGCCATCCAGCGCACCGGCAGCACGGTCAGGCGGGCCTCGACCCAGCGCACATTGGCAGCGACATATTGCAGCAACAGGCCGACAGCCAGCGTGACCCCGGCGGCAAAGCCGCCACCCGGCAGGTCATGGCCGCGGAAGAACAGATAGGCCGACAACGCGATGATCGGCGCAAACATCCATTGCATCAGTACAGCCGGAACAAACAGATAGGCCTCAAGCGCCTGTTCCTCGGCATCAAGCTGCGGACGCGGGCGCTCGACACTCTCCGGTGCGGGTCGGAAGCGGCGAAGCAGCGCATAAACCGTCAGCCCGACGATGGCGAGAACAGTGATTTCGCCAAAGGTGTCGAAAGCGCGGAAATCGACAAGGATGACGTTGACGACGTTGGTGCCTCCGCCTTCGACATAGGCGTTACGCAGGAACCAGTCACCGACCGAAGCGCCGGGCGTAGTCAGCAGCACCGCCAGCGCCAGCGCGGTCATGCCGGTCCCACAGGCCAGGGCAATCAGCAGGTCGCGGCTGCGGCGGGCACGGGCGGCAAGGTTGTTGTCGCCCGGGATCTCTTTGTCACGCTTGGGCAGCCAGCGCAGGCCCAGAAGCAACAGCGCGGTGGTCGCGATCTCGACCAGCAGCTGGGTCACGGCAAGGTCGGGGGCCGACAGCCAGACGAAGGTTGCGCAGGTGACAAGCCCCGCGCCCCCCATCAGCACCAGCGCGGCAAAGCGGTGATACTTGGCCTGCCATGCCGCCCCGACAGCACAGGTGCCGCCAACGAGCCATAGCAGCGCAAAGACCAGCTCATTCGCGCCGATCTTTGGCATCGGTACGTTCCAGTCCAGCGTACGCAGCACGAACCAAGAGGCCGCAAGTGACAACAGGACCATGGCGCGCAGTTGCGCCTGCAGCCCGTTCGCCGACAGCACGCGCAGCGCAAGTCGCGGCAGGCGGGTTGTCAGCATCTGCAAGAGCCAGTCAAACCCATGCGCGAAATCAAGCTTTCGCATGATCCGCGTCCCATCCTCGCCCGAATCGATCACCCGGCGCGGAATCAGATAGATCACCGCGCCCAGCGTCATGGCGATCATGCTCATGATCAGGGGCGGGTTGACGCCATGCCAGATCTTAAGGCTGAAATGCGGCAGATCAGGTCCGACGACGGCAAAGCTGGCCGTCTGCAGCCATGTGCCCAGAACCTGCTGGGGGAATATGCCCACAGCAAGGCAGATCGCCACAAGGATTGCCACCGGCAGCCGCATCAACAGCGGCGGTTCATGCGGTTCATGCGGCAGATCGGTCGCGGGCGGGCCGAAAAATACCGTCACGATAAAGCGCAGCGAATAGGCGGCACTAAAGGCACCGGCCACAACCGCGACATAAGGCGCAAAATTGTCAAGAAAGCTGCCGTTGTTCCAGACATAGGTCGCCTGAAAGAACATCTCTTTCGACAAAAACCCGTTCAGCAATGGCACCCCAGCCATGGCGCCCGAGGCGATGATTGCCAGTGCCGCTGTCACCGGCATCGCGCGCGCCAATCCTGACAGGCGGCGCATGTCGCGGGTCCCGGTCTCATGATCAATGATGCCGGCGGCCATGAACAGCGAAGCCTTGAAGACCGCGTGATTGACAATGTGGAACACCGCAGCGATCAGCGCGAAAGGCGTGCCGATGCCGGCCAGCGCCGTTATCAGCCCCAGATGGCTGATGGTGGAATAGGCAAGCAGCCCTTTCAGATCGTGGCGGAAAAGCGCAATTACAGCACCAAGCAACAGCGTCGCCAGCCCGATTCCGGTAACGATCATGAACCACAAATCTGTACCGCCAAGCGCCGGGTGAAAGCGCAGCAGAACAAAGACCCCGGCCTTCACCATGGTCGCCGAATGCAGATAAGACGACACCGGTGTCGGTGCGGCCATGGCATTGGGCAGCCAGAAATGGAACGGGAACTGCGCCGATTTAGTGAACGCACCCAGCACGAACAGGATCAGCACCGCAGGATAAAGGCGATGAATGGTGATCTGCGGTCCGGCCGCCAACACCGCCTCAAGATCATAGCTGCCAGCGATCTGGCCCAGGATAATCATCGCCACCATCAGGCACAGCCCGCCTGAAGCAGTGACGATCAGCGACATCCGCGCACCGTCGCGTGCATCCTGTCTTTGATACCAATAGCCGATGAGCAGGAACGAGACGATGCTTGTCAGTTCCCAGAATACCACCAGCATGATGATATTGCCCGACAGAAGCAGGCCCGACATCGCCCCGGCAAAGGCCAGCAGACAGGAATAAAGCCGTGGAACCGGATCGTCGGGCGACATGTAATAGCGGGCATAGAGAATGACCAGAAAACCGATCCCCGCCACCAATACCATGAACAGCCATGAAAAGCCGTCAATGCGGAAAGTCAGGTCAAGCCCAACGGAACTGACCCATTCAAAGGTCCCGGTGATACTTTGCCCATCGGTGACAGCGGGATAAAGCACACCCAGGATCACCAGCGCGACAATCATCGTCAGCCCGGCGAGCCAGGCTTCTGCATTGCGTGCTCCGATAGGAAGCGTAGCCGCCAAAGCGGCCGAAACGAATGGCGTCAGAACAAGCAACAGCAACAGGTTCTGTTCAACCATTGTCTTCCTTTTTGGGTTGGAGCTTGTTTGGATAATAGACGCGCGACGGGACGGAATACAACCGACCCGATCGATAAAAGTGACGTAAAAATCCAAGATCAGGAATATTTTATCGCGCCCGTAAACAGGACGCGGAACCGGGGCCTTAACGGCCCCGATCAGGGGTCGCGTCACAAAGCTGCTCTCCGGTCAACAGGACCTCGGCGGGCAGGGGGTGGCTGATGAAATAAAGCGGGCTGGCCGTCGGCCCATAAGCTCCACAGCCGTGAATGGCGATCAGATCGCCCTCATCAAGCCGCGGCAACAGCACCCGGCTACCCAGCTTGTCGATCGAGGTGCAGAGCGGGCCGGAAATATCCTGCGGCTCGTCTGGTCGGGTACCGCCTTCATCGCCGCCGACACGGTGGATGACGTAATTGCGCCGCAGCACCATCCCGAAATTGCCCGAGGCTGCAAGGTTCGCGTTCAGACCCCCATCACAGATGGCAATACGGCTGCCGCGCGATTGCTTGACCGAGACGACGCGGGCCAGAAACCAGCCCGCCGGGCCGACCAGATAGCGGCCAAGTTCCAGCACCAGCCGGGTGTCAGCAAAGCGCGGATCTGCAAGGAAGGCATCCAGATCAGGCCCGACCCCGGCGGCGATGGCGGCAAGATCAAGCTCACTTTCGCCCGGGTGATAGGGAATGCCCAAGCCCGAACCGAAGATCAGCTTTCCCGGCCGCAGGTCCAGCGATACACAGATTTCAGAGAATACCTGCATAAAGATGCGCCAGTTCTCGCAGATCGCCTCGGATTTCAGCGATTGCGTGCCGGAATAGATATGCAGTCCGATAATACGCAGGTTGGGCAAGGTGGCGATCTGGGGCAGTTCGGTCGGCGCGTTCTCGACATCAATGCCGAAGGGGCTGGGACGGCCGGCCATCTGGTCGCCAAATCCCTTGGGCACCCGCGCAGGGGCAAGCCGGATCATGACCGGCTGAACGCGCCCAAGCTCGGCCGCAATGGCATCGGCAAGCCGGGCCTCGCGCAGGCTTTCCAGCACCAGCTCTCCAACACCACCCGAGATGGCTGCGCGCAATTCGGCCTCGCGTTTGGCGGGACCGGTAAAACTGATCAGCCCAGGTTGCCAGCCTGTTTGACGGCCAAGCGCGAACTCTCCGCCCGACGAGACGTCAAGCAGGTCTACCTGATCCCGCATCCAACCCAGAAGCGCCGGGTTCGGATTGCTTTTGACCGCAAAGCTGATGCTGAACCAGCGACCGAGGTGCGCACGCAGATGCGCCAGCCGCGCCGTGATCACATCGGTCGCATAGACATAGGCGGGGGTACCATAGCGTTCTGCCGCCTCGGCCAGATGGCGGTCCAGCGTGGCGGTCCCGGGCTCACTCAAGGGATTGGACATAGGCAAGGATGGCGTCGACGGTGTCGAAATTCTCCAGCGTCACATCGCCCGGCTGGACGCGAACGCCTGCCTGCTGCTCGACAAATGAAATCAGCCCGACCATCGCCACCGAGTCGAGGATGCCGCTGGAAAAAAGCTCGGTCCCGCCCTCAGGCGCAGTGTCGATGTTCAGGTCATTGCTGATATAACGGATCAATTCGTCCTTACCGAAACTCATGAAATAAATCCTTTTTTTATCAATTATCTAATGAGGCTTTAACGGCAGATATAATAGCCGGGCGGTCCAGCTTGCCGCTGGCAGTACGCGGCATCATCCCCTGCCAGGTATGATGGCGCTGCGGACGCATGTAATGGGGCATGGCACGGGCACAATGCGCGGCAAGTGCTGTTTCGTCGCCCTGTGGCAGGTAGCTGACAACCGCATGGACCGCCTGCCCAAGATCGGCATCCTCGACCCCAAAGGCGACGACATCACTGACCAGTCCGCTTTGTGAGATTGCGTCCTCGACCTCGGTCGGGGATAGGCGAAAGCCCAGCGTCTTGATCATCTCGTCCATGCGGCTGACAAACCACATATCCCCGTCATCATCGACGCGAACCAGATCGCCCGACCAGACCACCGGCTCATCGCCAAGAATATGGGCAAGCTCGGGGCAGGGGCGGATCTTTTGGGTGGTGATTTCGGGTTTTTCCCAATAACCCATGCTGACCAGCGGGCCGGCGTGAACCAGCTCTCCCTGCTCTTCGGGGCCGGCGATGCCTTCGCCATGCTTGATCGCAAAGACGCGCGCATTGGGGATCTGCTGACCGATCGAGCCCATTTTGGCCGCGAAACGTTCCGGCGGCAGGTAGGTCGAGCGGAACGCCTCGGTCAGCCCATACATCAGATAGATATCCGCGCCCGGAAACACCTGGGGCAAAAGCTCCAGAATGTTCGGGGGGATCTTGCCGCCGGTATTGGTGATCCGCCGCAGCGCGGGCAAAGCGGTCGGCCGGTCGGCCAGCAGCCGCACGATCTGGTTCCACAAGGGAGGCACGCCGGCGATACCGGTCACCGCCTCGGCCGCGGCCATGCGGATGATCTCGGCCGGCATGGTCAGCGGTTGATGAACGACGGTGCCGCCCGTCAGCATCATTGTCGTCAACTGGTTCAGCCCTGCATCGAAACTGTAGGGCAGGACGGAAAGCAGCCGGTCGCTTTCGTCAAGTTTCAGATATTGTGCAACCGAGATCGCGCCGACGCGAATATTGCGATGGCTCAGCATCACACCTTTGGGCGCACCTGTCGAACCCGAGGTGTAGATGATCATCGCCAATCCGCGCGGATCGCATTCGTCGGGCGCAGAGGCCCTGTCAGCGGCAGGCGCCGCCCAGGGGTCCGCGCCCTGGACAAGGCCCTCGGCCTTGCCCTGAACCAGATAGGCCGTGCCCTCGGGCAAGGCGTTTTCACCCGTCAGCGCGTCAAGCACGTTGCGGGGCAGGATGACTGCCCGTGCCCTGCTGTCGCGGGCAACATAAGCCAGTTGCGCAGGCGTCCAGCGGATGTTCACATTGACGACCACGGCGCCCATTTTCCATGCGCCGAACATGGCCGCGACCTCGTCGATGCCCTTGCGCAGATGCACGATGACCCGGTCACCTGGACGGATACCTCGCGCACCAAGCCAGTCGGCAATGCATCCGGCCTCGGCCGCAAGCTCGGCATAGGTGACAGAGCGGCCGCGATCCACCGCAGCGATCTTGCCCGCGCGATGCGGCAGATTATCGGCCATGAGGGACCACATGATGCGGTCGAAATCCTTACTCATCGCCCGGCGCCTTGTTGCGTGCCGCAAAGATCGGCAGGCTGGGATAGATCTTGGCAGGTGAGCCGATGACGACAGAATCAGAGGGCACATTGGCGGTCACCGCAGTATTCGCCCCGATGCGCACCCGGTCGCCGATGGTGATCGGCCCCAGCACACAGGAATTCACCCCGATAAAGACGTCATCCCCGATGACAGGTGCACCCGGCCCCATGTTGGTGCCGATGGTGACATTGTGCATCACTCCACAGCGGTCACCGATGACCACATCGGGATGGATCGACAGCGAACCCTCGGCATGGATGATGTGAAAATCGGCGCCAAGCCTGACCTGCGGCGGGATCCAGACCTTGGTTACGTTCAGGATCAGCATGCGCATCAGCGCATAGGGTTTGGTAGCCAGCCAGCGCAGCGGGGGATTTTTGATCCCGATGGCCCAACGTCCGTATCTGTAAATGGCCAGAGAGACAAAGGCCGGCTCGGTCAGCGAACTGCCGTGTCGTCTGTAATCGTCCCTGAGGGTCTTAAACATCGCGGCGCACTTGCCAATGAAAATTTGGAACAATCCGTATTCCGGACCCATATTCCCATTGGCCGCCCCGGCTCAACCTGACGTTTAGGACGAGTTTTTGGACCTTTTGTCCTCTATCAGGTCCATCGTGCGCTGAATCTGGTCCCATCCGATCCGATAGCCGCTTGCAGTCCCGGAGCCGACCACCATCGCATAATGCTGCTGCCAGCAATCGGTCAGCAGTTTTAGCGAGGTCGTCACCCGATCTGCGGGCTGAAGGGTCAAAAGCGTGCCACGCGGTGCCATGGCGATGACACCATGGGCAAGCTGGCTGCCCTCGACCCCGACAACCATCTGTGCCGCACCGCAGGCCTCGGCCATATCGTCGGCGCTGTGGCGGTCGATATAAAGCGTGCGGAAACCATATTCCGTCTCGAACCGCTCGGCGATCTCGGCCTCATTTTCAAGGATACGGGCATCCCCGCTGGCGCCGCGAAAGATAAAGACCCCCGGCAGGGGCGTAAGCTTGCGCCCATTCAACAAGCGGGCACGGTTTTCCTGTGCCCTGGCGCGGCGATTGCTGTTGTTTTTCAGATCGTCAAACAGGATCAGCTCGTCAAAATGGACATCTCCAATGCGCCGGGGCGACATGCCCAAAAGCTCTTCATAACGGGCGGTATGGCCGCCGCGCGCGGGGGCCGAGGTGACAGGGTTGCCCGCCGCCTCGGCCAGTCGATAGGCAAGGCAGTCGTTCAGAAGCCAGTTCCCGAACCAGCGGTTGCCGATCCAGCTTTCATAAAGCGCACCGCCAAGGTTTTCGCGCGGCTTTGGATAAATCATGCCCGAGCGGCGACGTTGGCGCAGGTGACGCTCGGCCCCGCGGGCGTAAAGGACGCCATCAACAAAATCGACGTCACGAAAGCGATAGCCCATGGTCGGCGCGGTGTGTTCGGCCGGATTGCCCTGCATCTGGGCCAGAATGTCCGGCAGGCCGCCGAATTCTGTCTGGGCGATATGGTCAATCTGGTCGGGCAGCCAGATGCCCGGCAGAATCTCAACATCTTCGGCCGGGCTGATCTCCCAGCGCTCGATGGCGGTGTCAAAGAATTCCGCCAGGTCCAGACCGGCAAGGCGGCGCAGGCGGTTATGGATCGGTCTGAGCGAGGGCATGAAGGCTCGGATCTGGCTGGATTTTAGGAAAGTTTAGGGACGAACGGGACAAGCGCAAGGCAGATCAGCCGCCTTGAGCTGTATCCTTGAGGGCTGCGAGCAACGCCTCGGCAATCATCGCGTGATCGCTGGCAGACGGATGCCACAGGCAGGCGTTGCGCTGTGGCTTGTCCAGAACCACCAGGCGGTTCGCAATACCCCTTTCGTCTAGCAATGCTGCAGCACGGTGATGGGCCTCGACCAGCTCGGGGCCGTATTCGCCAAAACCCAGCAGCACCACCAGCGCACCGGGATTTTCCTGCGCACGCGCGCGCGCAAAATCGGCCAGCGCCGGGCCAAAGTCGCGGGCAAGATCACTGTTGTCCGTCCAACGCTCCTGTGGATCCAGAGGCGAGCCAAAAACATTCGAGCCAAGCCCGATCACGATGATATCGGCCGGTCGCTGGGGCAGGGCAGGCGCCTGTGGGTCTGCGGGCAGAGCAAGGGGATAGAGCTGCCCCATGGTCCGTTCCGGATCAGCGCCACCGTAATTGCGCAAAAGACCGATGCCAGAACGTGCGATGATACGGTAATCTGCGCCCAGCGCGCGCGCCACTTGCGGGCCAAAGCTGCGACTGGTGTCCGTGGCAGCGTAAATCTCATCCTCAGTGCAATCACGGCGCTCGGCGGTATTGGCAAAACCGACGGTGTCGGAATCACCGATAAATTCGATCAGCCGGGGCGCGGGTTCAGGCGGGGCAAGATCACGGCCCGCGTCATTTATGAAAAACCCGCCGAAAAGCGCAGGTCCCGGCGATTCGCTGATCTTTTCGGCGCGGATCTCGTGGCGGCCGGGCTTAATCCCTTCAATCAACAGGTCACGCAGTCCGGGGCGCGAGATTTCGACCGCTGAGCCGTCAATGTCGACCCGCCAGCGACTAAGCGAATCGTCAAAGCGCAAGCTGACGGAAGTCCCCTCGAATCGAGCGACGGCGTGAAATGCAGGCCATTCGTGACGATAGCCGCCATCAGGACCGGGCGCCGCTCGGCCGGTAATTGCGGCGGGCAACGGGCCAAGGTTTTGCTGCCAAGGCACCAGCCGCGCGCTGAAGGCCGTGTTTTCAGCCAGAGCGATCTGTGGCACCGGGGTCACGGGTCGGGCCGGACAGGGCCGCACGTAAAGGGCGACGATGGCGATCAGTACGCTGCAGGCAAGGCCGATAACGACCTCTCTGGTCCACCCTGATCGCATGATTGCCCGCCTGTTAAAACCGCCCCGATCCTTAGCGGAGCGGGGCGGTTTGTCATCTTGGCGAATTGGTGAGCATCCAGGGCCCTATGACAGGCCGCCGGTTGTTATTTTGCGGCGTCAAAGACCGGCTGATAGATCTCTTTCAGCCGTGCCACCGCCTCTTGCGGGGACAGTTCGACCGACTGGCCGTTGCGGCGCGAGGTCAGCTCAACCTTGTTTGCGGCAAGGCCGCGCGGGCCGACGGTAATGCGCCAGGGCAGGCCGATCAGGTCCATCGTGGCGAATTTTGCGCCCGCACGTTCATCCCGGTCGTCGTAAAGCGGGTCGAAACCCTGCGATTTCAGCTCTTTGTAAAGCGCCTCACATGCGCTGTCCGTCGAGGCATCGCCCTGCTTGAGGTTGACGATCCCGACGTGGAAGGGGGTCACGCCCTCGGGCCAGATAATGCCCTTGTCGTCATGGCTGGCCTCGATGATCGCGCCAAGAAGGCGGCTTACGCCGATCCCGTGCGAACCCATATGCACCGGAACGCGCTGACCATCGGGACCAACCACGGTCGCCCCCATCGGCTCGGAGTATTTGGTGCCAAAGTAGAAGATCTGGCCCACCTCGATACCGCGCGCGACGCGCCGCCGCTCGGCCGGGATCTGGTTGAACAGCGCCTCGTCATGGGTTTCATCGGTGCGGGCGTAGCGGCTGGTGAACTCTTCCAGCACTGCCTGACACTGCTCGACGCTGTCATAATCAATGTCGCGGCTGCCGAATTTCAGATCGGTGATCTCGCTGTCATAAAAGACCTCGGATTCGCCGGTTTCGGCCAGTACCAGAAACTCATGGGTGTAATCGCCGCCGATCGGGCCACCATCGGCCCGCATCGGAATCGCCTGCAGGCCCATACGCTCATAGGTGCGCAGATAGCTGACCAAATGGCGGTTATAGGCGTGCAGCGCGTCTTCCCTGGTCAGGTCAAAGTTGTAACCGTCTTTCATCAGGAATTCGCGCCCGCGCATGACGCCAAAGCGCGGCCGGATTTCGTCGCGGAACTTCCACTGGACGTGGTACAGCGTCAGGGGCAGATCCTTGTAGCTGTTCACATGGGCGCGAAAGATATCGGTGATCATCTCTTCGTTCGTGGGCCCGTAAAGCAGGTCACGCTTATGGCGGTCCTTGATGCGCAGCATCTCTTCGCCATAATCGTCATAGCGGCCGGATTCGCGCCACAGGTCAGCCGATTGCAGAGTCGGCATCAGCATGGCGATATGTCCGGCGCGGGCCTGTTCCTCGTGCACGATCTGCTCGATGCGGCGCAGCACCCGATAACCCATTGGCAGCCAGGAATAGATGCCCGCCGCCTGCTGTTTAATCATGCCGGCGCGCAGCATCAGCCTGTGGCTGACAATCTGGGCCTCTTTGGGGTCTTCTTTGAGAACGGGCATGAAATAGCGCGACAGACGCATGGCAGGTTCCTCATCATGGGCCGGCACGAGTTAGCGCAGAGCACATCGCGGAGCAACGCCTTCCTTGCAACCGGCCTAAGGACCGTTCACATAGAAAAGCGGAAAACGCGAGGACGGGAGCCGAGGGATCATGCCACTACGGGTGCAGAAACAGGTCCTTTATTGGGGCGGCGCATTTCTGGTACTGCTCATCACGCTGTGGCTACTGGGCAATGCCATCATGCCCTTTATTCTGGGTGCGGCGGTTGCCTATCTGTTCGATCCCCTCGCCGATCGGCTTGAGCGGTTAGGGCTGTCGCGCACCACCGCGGTCGTGCTGTTGACGCTTTGCGGCCTTATTCTGGTCGTCGCATTGTTCTTGCTGCTGATGCCGGTCCTTGTGCGGCAGACGACTGCGCTGATCGATACAGCACCCGAAATGTTCGGGCAGCTGCAGCAGTTCCTGATGCGGCGTTTCCCCGAAGTCTTTACCGAAGGGAACCCCGTCAACACCGCGCTTGGCAACATCGGCGAAAAAGTCAGTGAGCGCGGGGGCGAGCTGGTCAGCACGGTGCTGGGCTCGGTCATGGGGGTGGTCAGTGTCCTGATGCTGATCGTCATCGTGCCGGTCGTCGCCTTTTACCTGCTGCTCGACTGGGACAACATGGTCGACCGGCTGGACGAGTTGTTGCCGCGCGAACATGCCGCGACCATCCGCAAACTTGGGCATGAGATCGACGAGGCGCTGTCGGGCTTTGTGCGCGGGCAGGGCATGGTGATCCTGATTCTCGGCACCTTCTATTCGGTCTGCCTTGGTCTGATCGGCCTGCCGTTCGGGGTCGCCATCGGGGTGATCGCCGCCTCGCTTTCCTTTATTCCTTATGTGGGCGTGCTGGTCGGCGGCGCGACCGCCATCGGCGTGGCGCTGTTTTCTTTCTGGGGTGAGCCCTTCTGGATCGGGGCGGTGATCGCCGTTTTCGTCCTCGGCCAGATCGTCGAGGGGAACTACCTTCAGCCCAAGATTGTCGGCGGCCATGTCGGGTTGCATCCGGTCTGGCTGATGCTTGCCCTGACCGTTTTCGGCTCGCTCTTTGGTTTTGTCGGCCTGCTGGTCGCGGTACCCGCGGCGGCCGCGCTTGGCGTTTTGGTCCGCTTTTCTGTCGGGCGCTATAAGGAAAGCGCGCTTTATACAGGTCGCGATGTACCAGCTCCGCCCGCACCGCCCATGCTGGTCGAGATGGTGCCGCGTGGCACGACAGAACGCGCCCGCCAACTTGCCCAGCTTTCACGCGACGTGACGCTGGCGCAGCTGCAGCGCGACGAACATCTGGCCGATCTGCTGGATGAATATCTGCATCGTCAGAAAAAGGGCCAGGTTCCCGATTTTACGGGCCCGCCTTCACCGGCCGAGCTGCGGATCAAGGCGCGGGAATTCCGACAGGAAAAGGGCGACTGAACAGTGGCCAGACAATTGACCCTGGATCTGACGATGCCACCGGCCTCGTCCCGCGACGATTTTCTGATCACTGCGGCAAATCGCGACGCGCTGGCCATGCTGGATGCGCCCGAGCAGTGGCCTCAGGGTCGGCTGCTGCTGATCGGTGGGGCGGGGTCGGGCAAATCGCATCTGGCAGGGTTCTGGGTTGCCGAACACGATGCCTTTTTGTGCCACGGCTGGGCGCTGACCCCCGAAAATGTCGATGAGATGATCCGCCCCGGCGCGGCTCTGGTGGTCGAGGATGCGCATGAAATTGGCGGCAATCCTGCAGCGGAACAGGGGCTTTTCCACCTGTGGAACCTTGTGGGCGCGCGGCAGGGGCTGTTGCTTGTCACAGCACGCAGTGCCCCGCGCGATTGGGGACTGGTGCTGCCCGACCTGCGTTCGCGGCTTGATACGGCGGCGCAGGCTATCCTCGGGCCGCCTGATGACGCGCTGCTGCCTGCGGTGCTGGTGAAACTGTTTGCCGACCGGCAGATCCAGGTCTCGCCCGAGGTGGTGGACTGGCTTGCCCTGCGGATGGAACGCGACCTTGATCTGGCGCGGCGGCTGGTTGCTGCCATCGACCGCGAATCCCTTGCAGATCGTCGCGCCATCACGCGTCGTCTGGCGGCCGAGCTGCTGGACAAGCTGTCCCCGGCCGACGCATGATCCGCCGGTATCCCTTAGCGATCCGCGACATGACCCAAGCCGATTTTCTCAAGTCTCCGTTTCCTGCTCCACGCCAGATTCCCGAAGGCACGCCCGAAGGGCCGTCGCGCTTTTTCAACCGCGAGATAAGCTGGCTGGCCTTTAACTGGCGCGTGCTGGATGAGGCGCGAAATCCACGGGTTCCGCTGCTTGAGCGGCTGCGGTTCCTGTCGATCTCGGCCACCAATCTTGACGAATTCTATACCGTCCGGGTGGCTGGCCTGCGTGAGCTGGTGCGCGAGGGTAACACGACGCTGTCCGACGACGGCCTGACCTCGGCAGAGCAGCTGGCACTGGTCAACTCTGACGCGCGGCGGCTGATGAGCGCGCAGCAGGCGGTCTGGAACGGGCTGCGCCGCGAGATGGAACAGGCCGATATCACCATCCTGTCGCGTGGCCGCGTCACCCGCGCCGAAGAAGAATTCCTGCGCCGGCATTTCATGGACCAGGTCTTTCCAGTACTTTCTCCGCTGGCCATCGACCCGGCCCATCCGTTCCCGTTCATACCGAACCTTGGCTTTTCGCTGGCACTGGAACTGGCACGGGAAAGCGACGGACGGCAGATGCAGGCGCTGTTACCCATCCCGCAACAGGTGGCGCGCTTTGTCGCCCTGCCGGGGGGCAAACGCTTCCTGAGGCTGGAGGATCTGCTGCTTATGCATCTGCCAAGCCTGTTTCCGGGCTATCGCGACATCGGCCATTGCGCCTTTCGCGTGCTGCGCGACAGCGATCTTGAGGTCGAAGAAGAGGCCGAGGATCTGGTGCGCGAATTCGAGACGGCACTGAAACGTCGCCGCCGGGGCAGCGTGATCCGGCTGAAGATCACCTCGGGTGCCCCGGATCGTCTGCGCCGCTCGATCATGCAAGAGCTGAACGTGAACCCCGAAGAGGTGGTCGAGGTGGAGGGCCTGCTTGGCATGGCCGATCTGCATGAGCTGGTGCTTGATTCGCGCCGCGACCTGCAATGGCCGACCTTTACCTCTCGTGTGCCTGAGCGGGTACAGGACCATGACGGCGACATGTTCGCGGCCATCCGGCAAAAGGACATGCTGCTGCACCACCCCTATGAAACCTTTGATATGGTGGTGCGGTTTCTTGCGCAGGCCGCACGCGATCCGAATGTGCTGGCGATCAAGCAGACGCTTTACCGCACCTCGCGCGACAGCCCTATCGTGGACGCGCTGTGCGAGGCAGCCGAATCTGGCAAATCGGTGACGGCGCTGGTCGAGCTGAAGGCGCGTTTTGACGAGGCCGCGAACATCCGCCAATCACGACGGCTGGAACGGGCGGGCGCGCATGTCGTCTATGGCTTCATGCAATACAAAACCCATGCCAAGATCAGCACCGTGGTCCGGCGCGAAGGCGACCAACTGGTCACTTACTGTCATTTTGGAACCGGCAACTATCACCCGATTACGGCGCGGGTCTATACGGACCTTTCCCTTTTCACCTGTGATCCCGCGCTGGGGCGCGACGCCTCCAAGGTGTTTAATTTCCTGTCGGGCTATGTTCAGCCCGAGGGGCTGGAAAACATTGCCATCTCGCCCATCGACCTCAAGGAACGGCTGCTTGAACTGATCGCCCGCGAAACCGAATTCGCCCGCCGCGGCCGCCCCGCGGCGATCTGGGCCAAGATGAACAGCCTGATCGAAAAAGACGTGATCGAGGCGCTGTATGCCGCCAGCCAGGCAGGGGTCAAAATCAACCTTGTCATACGCGGCATCTGCGGGCTGCGCCCCGGGATCGCCGGGCTATCCGAAAATATCCGGGTCAAGTCGATCGTCGGGCGGTTCCTTGAACATTCCCGCATCGTCTGTTTCGGCAATGGCTTTGGCCTGCCGTCCAAAAAAGCGCGGGTTTTCATCAGCTCGGCAGACTGGATGGGTCGGAACCTGTCGCGCCGGGTCGAAGCGATGGTCGAATGTTTCAACGAAACCGTAAAGGCCCAGATCACCAGCCAGATC
This sequence comes from Paracoccus kondratievae, assembly GCF_009301415.1. GTDB lineage: Bacteria > Pseudomonadota > Alphaproteobacteria > Rhodobacterales > Rhodobacteraceae > Paracoccus > Paracoccus kondratievae. Next base: position 1,141,498 of record NZ_CP045072.1, read on the forward strand.
ATGGCCGCCAATATGGCGGATGAGGCGCAAAGCTGGCTTTTGCAGCCTGACGGTCGCTATTTGCGTTATCTGCCTGCCGGGCGTGACGATCTGTTTTCCTGTCACAAATTCTTTATGGAAAACCCGTCATTGTCCGGGCGGGGCTCCGCCGGTGCACGTGACGTTCCGGCTTTGATGCACTCGATGGATTGACGCAGCGCGGCAATTGCCCCATCCAAAACGCGCCCGGCGTGGTAACGGAATCGAGAGGACCCCCGATGAACGGCATCATGACCGCAAGCGGAGAAACCATCGAACCCTTTGGACGCTCGCTGTTTGAGCGTGCTTCGGAAAGGGCGCTTAGCCGGGTTGGCGTGGTCGATGTCGGCTCGAACTCGATTCGCATGGTGGTTTTTGACGGTGCCGCCCGCTCACCGGCCTATTTCTATAATGAAAAGGTCATGGCGGGGTTGGGACAGGGACTAGCCACTACCGGGCGGCTGAACCCCGACGGCGTACGTCGCGCCATGTCGGCACTGCGCCGCTTTGCTGTGCTGGCCGACAGCATGGGGATCAAACCGCTGACCTGCGTGGCCACCGCCGCGGTACGCGAAGCCGAGGACGGCCCCGCATTTCGCAAGGCGGTCGAAAAAGAAACCGGGCTGAAACTCTGGGTCATCGACGGCGAAGAAGAGGCGCGGTTGTCAGCGCAAGGGGTGCTTTTGGGCTGGCCCGACGCCAAGGGCCTTGTCTGTGACATCGGCGGCAACTCGATGGAGCTTGCCGAGGTCAAGGATGGCAAGGTGGGTCGGCGCATCTCGACCCCGCTTGGTCCCTTTCGGCTGCAACAGGTCAAGGGCGGTGCCTCGGGCCTGCGCGACCATATCCGTGACACGATCGAGCAGGCGGCCGAGCATCTTGGCCGTGATGCCGGGCAGATCTATCTGGTCGGCGGTTCGTGGCGCGCCATCGCCCGGCTGGATATGGAGCGGGCGAAATATCCGATGACCGTCCTGCATGAATACCGCATGTCGCCCGACGCAGTATATGAGACGGTGAAATGGATCAGCGGGAAAAGCGTATCCGAGATGCGCTCTATGACCGGCATTTCGCAAAGCCGGCTTGAGCTTGTGCCTCTGGCCAGCCTTGCCTTGCGCCAGCTGGTGCAAAGCTTGCAGCCGAAATCGCTGGCGGTGTCCTCATACGGCATCCGCGAGGGGCTGCTGTATGAACAGATGCCCGCCGGGCTGCGTTCGCGCGATCCGCTGATCGAAGCGGCGCGCTTTGCCGAAAGGCAGATGGCGCGGATGCCGGGCTTTGGCAAAAAGCTATACCACTTTCTTGAACCGATCTTTGTCGATCTGCCGCCTGAGCGCGACCGGCTGATCAAGGCCGCCTGTCTTTTGCATGACACGACCTGGCGCACCCACCCTGATTACCGGGCGGACGCCTGTTTCGACAACGTGACCCGGGCAAACATGGCGGCGCTGTCCCATCCCGAGCGGGTGTTTCTGGGCCTGTCGTTGCTGCACCGCTATAAAAACAGCCGCGCGAACTCTCCCATGGCGCCCCTTTTTGCGCTGCTTTCGGAAAAAGAGATCCGAGAGGCCGAGGTTCTGGGTAAGGCCATGCGCTTTGGCGCCATGTTCTCGGTCAAGGACCCGGCCGAGGCAGGCACGCTGAAACTGCAGCGCAAGAAAAAGCAGCTGGAGCTGAAACTGACGCGTATCGGGCGCGCCCTGATGGGCGAGGTGGCTGAGGCGCGTTTCCGCACGCTGGCCGAGGCGATGGGCGTGACCCCGGTCGTCACCGGCGACTGAACCGGGGTACTTGAGCGCCCCCACCGATGTCAGGGATGCGCGACGGGACGCCTCAGGCGCCCCAGGTCCGTTCAAGCACGTTCAGCCAGTTCTTCCAGGCGATCTTTTCGACCAGTTCGCGGCCATAGCCATGGTCAAGCATCGCCCCGGTCAGGTTCTGCAAGGCAGAGGCATCGGCCAAGTCCTCGGGCATGTCAGCACCGTCGAAATCCGAACCCAGCGCCACGCCATCCTCGCCCAGAATGCTCAGCAGATGGTCAAGGTGGCGCAGCATGATTTCAAACCCGTGCATCGGATCGCGGCGCCCTTCGGGGTGCAGGAACCCAACGGCGAAATTCAGGCCGACCAGCCCCTTTGTATCAGCGATCACTTGCAACTGCCGGTCGGTCAGGTTGCGCGAACTGGCCGCGACAGCATGGGCGCAGCTATGGCTTGCGACCAACGGCGCATCCGAAAGCGCGGCGATATCATCAAAGCCCTTTTCGTTCAGATGCGACAGATCCAGCATGATGCGCAGCTGATTGCATTCGCGCACCAGCGCCTTGCCCGCATCGGTCAAGCCCGGCCCGGTATCCGGCGAAGAGGGAAAGGCAAAGGGCACTCCATGTCCATAACGCGTCGGGCGTGACCAGACCGGCCCCAGCGAGCGAAGGCCCATCGCATGCCACACATGCAGGGCATCCATATCCGTGACCGGCTCGGCGCCCTCGATATGCAGGATAGCGGCAACACGACCCTCGGCCATGGCGGTACGGATATCAGCAGCAGTCTTGCAGATCGACAGGGTGCCGGTCCGCTCCATCGCCATCAGCTGGCCGGCCTGGGCAATAGCATGGGGCAGGGCGTCATCGGCCGCGATTTCGGGCGGAAGGCCCAGCGAAAAGGGTGGGTTCTTTTTCAGCATCGCCGCCAATGCGTCATCAGGACCGGACGGAGAAGGCGTCCAGATGGCAAAGAAACCGCCAGCGAAACCGCCAGCCTTCATGCGGGGCAGGTCAAGATGCCCCTCGCCATTACCTTCCAGCCACAGACGGTCGCGCTCCGGTCCGGCGGCCACCATGCGCTGCAAGAAATCATTATGTCCGTCAAAGACCGGAATCATCGCTTATCCTTTCGCTCGGGCAGCGCCAACATGACGCGGCACGAAAACCGCTGCAACCTCGCACGGTTCGCCGTAAGCTCAGGTTGTGAACACGAAAAAGGGAGAGCCAGGCCATGACCCGCATCGACAAGGAGTTTTCCGGCCAGACCGTGATCTGCACCTTTGATGTGTCGCCCGGCACGGCGCATGATGTGCTGGAGGCGCTGTCACAGGCCTATGATCAGGTCATCAGCCGCCAGCCCGGTTATGTCTCGGGTGCGATCCATCTGAACGACGCCCAGACCCGGATCTGTACCTATTCGCAATGGCAGGACCGGCGCGACTATCAGGCCATGCTGCGCACCCCCGAAATGCGTGAGCGTAACCGTACAATCCACGCCATGTGCCGCCATTTCGAACCGGTGATGTATGAAGTTGTCGAAACCTGGGCCAGTTGATCCGCCAGGAATGCTGCACCTGCGAAAAAGCCGTGCATCATCTGCGCAGACCCCCTAATCTGGCGGGAAAGACGGGCGATTTTCGGGACGGAGCGGCGTCATGGCAGGACGGATCATCACCATAGCCCAGCAAAAGGGCGGGTCAGGCAAGACCACCATTGCGGTCAATCTGGCCGTGGCCTTACGGGGGCGCGGCCATTCGGTGGCGCTGCTTGACACCGACCCGCAGGGCAGCCTTGGCCGCTGGTTTCTTGAGCGGCTGGAGCGGCTGGGCGAGGATGAGGCGCTGGAATTCTCGACCTCGTCCGCCTGGGGGGCAAGCTACGAATCCGAAAAGCTGAAAAAGCGGTTTGATTTCGTCATTATCGACACCCCGCCAAAGATTGACAGCGATCTGCGTCCGGCGCTGCGGGTGGCCGATCTGGTGCTGGTGCCGGTGGCGACCAGCCATGTCGACCTGTGGGCGACCGAAGGGGTTCTGGATCTGGCCCGCCGCGAAAAATGCGACACGCTGATCGTGCTGAACCGGACCCGCCCACAGGCACGCCTGACCGCCGAGGTGGCCGAAGGGGCGGCCGCGCTGGAAGTTGAGGTGGCCGGGGCACGGCTTGGCAACCGCGTTGCCTATGCCGAGGCCCTGGGCAAGGGGCTGGGCGCTGGCGAGGTTGCACGCAATACCGCCGCCCGCACCGAGCTCGATACCCTGACCGAAGAGGTTTTGTCCATTTTGCGCTGAAACCGGCCGATCCTTGCGGGGGCAATGAAACCTTTTGCGGTTCGGGGCGTTATCTGCCCACAAGCCCTACAATAGACGAGGTCAAGATGAAGCTGTCGTTTTCCATTGCCGTTCTGGCGACGCCGCTTGCCTTGGCTGCGTGCACGCCGGAAACCGCACCCCCTGATGAGCCGCCCGAAACCGCAGCCGCCAGCGATCCCTGCGGCGCGGCGCGCTATAGTCATCTCATTGGCCAGACTTCCCCAACGATCACCGTGCCCGAAGGGCAGATGTATCGCATCGCCCGCGAAGGCCAGCCGATGACTATGGAGCTGATCCAGGACCGCCTGACCTTTATCGTAGACAAGCGCGGCAAGCTCATGTCGGTGAGCTGCAGCTAGAGCAAAGACTCACCAGTCAACGGTGGCGACGAGAGCGCTTGTTGCCACCGCGTTGCCCGGCGCGCCCAGCGGTTGACCGTCCCGAGGATTTGACCGCCGCCTCGGCCGCCTCTTCGACAGCGGATTGCCGCGCCAGAGGATCGTCCGAAATCGCAAGCTCTACTGCTTCGAGCCGTTTCACCTCATCACGCAGCCGCGCGGCCTCTTCGAATTCCAGGTTTTCGGCAGCCTTGCGCATCTGTGCCCGCAACGCATCAAGATGGGCGGCCAGGTTAGAGCCGACCATAGGTTTATCCACCTTGGCCGTGATGCGCGACTGATCGGTGTCGCCCTGCCACAACCCGGCCAGAACATCCTCGACGTTCTTTTTGACCGTCTGGGGCGTGATGCCATGGGTCTCGTTATAAGCGATCTGTTTCTTGCGACGACGCTCGGTCTCGGCAAGGGCGCGCTCCATGCTGCCCGTGACACGGTCGGCATACATGATGACGCGCCCCTCGGCGTTGCGCGCCGCACGGCCAATCGTCTGGACCAGCGAGGTTTCCGAACGCAGAAAGCCCTCTTTATCGGCATCGAGAATGGCAACCAGCCCGCATTCGGGAATGTCCAGCCCCTCGCGCAAAAGGTTGATGCCGATCAGTACGTCAAAGGCACCAAGGCGCAGGTCGCGTAGAATTTCGATACGTTCGATCGTGTCGATATCGCTGTGCATGTAGCGCACGCGGATGCCCTGTTCATGCATATATTCGGTCAGATCCTCTGCCATGCGCTTGGTCAGCGTGGTGACCAGCGTGCGATAGCCGCTGGCGGTGACCTTGCGCACCTCGTCCAGCAAATCGTCGACCTGCATTTCGACCGGCCGGATCTCGACCTCGGGGTCCAGCAGGCCGGTGGGGCGGATGACCTGTTCGACAAAGACACCGCCGGTCTGGTCCATCTCCCATTGTGCGGGGGTGGCGCTGACAAAGACCGATTGCGGGCGCATCGCGTCCCATTCCTCGAACTTCAGGGGCCGGTTGTCCATGCACGAGGGCAGGCGGAAACCATGCTCGGCCAGCGTGAACTTGCGGCGGAAGTCACCGCGGTACATGCCGCCGATCTGGGGCACGCTGACATGGGATTCATCGGCAAAGACGATTGCGTTGTCGGGGATGAACTCAAACAGCGTCGGCGGCGGCTCACCCGGGGCGCGACCGGTCAGATAGCGCGAATAGTTCTCAATCCCGTTACAAGTCCCCGTCGCCTCAAGCATTTCCAGGTCAAAGTTTGTGCGTTGTTCAAGCCGCTGGGCCTCAAGCAGTTTGCCTTCATCAGTCAACTGTTTCAGCCGCGTTTGAAGTTCTGCCCGTATCCCTTTGACAGCTTGCTGCAAAGTCGGGCGCGGCGTCACATAGTGGCTGTTTGCATAGATACGGATCTGTTTGAAGCTGTCAGTCCTGGCACCGGTCAGCGGATCAAATTCCGTAATGGATTCAAGCTCATTTCCGAAAAAGTCAAAGCGCCACGCCCGATCTTCGAGGTGTGCAGGCCAGACCTCGATCACATCGCCCCGCACCCGGAAACCGCCGCGCTGGAAAGCTGCGTCAAGGCGACGGTATTGCTGTGCAACCAGCTCGGCCAGGAACTGACGCTGATCATAGGATTGCCCGACGACAAGATCTTGCGTCATCGCCGAATAAGTCTCGACCGAGCCGATACCATAGATGCAGGAAACCGAGGCAACGATGATCACATCATCCCGCTCTAACAGCGCACGGGTGGCCGAATGGCGCATCCGGTCGATGGCCTCGTTGATCTGCGATTCTTTCTCGATATAGGTGTCCGAGCGCGGCACATAGGCCTCGGGCTGGTAATAGTCGTAGTAACTGACAAAATATTCGACGGCATTTTCAGGAAAAAATCCTTTGAACTCGCCGTAAAGCTGCGCCGCCAGCGTCTTGTTCGGTGCCAGAATGATTGCCGGGCGCTGCGTCGCCTCGATCACCTTGGCCATGGTAAAGGTCTTGCCGGTACCGGTTGCCCCCAGCAGAACCTGATCGCGCTCACCATCCTGGACGCCGCGCACCAGCTCGGCGATGGCGGTAGGCTGGTCCCCGGCGGGCTGGAACTCGGAATGCATGACAAACCGCTTGCCACCTTCCAGCTTGGGCCGGGTCACTTCGGGAAAGCGTGCGACGGGGGCGTTGGTGTTGTTGTGACCCATGGTTTCACCTTTGTTCCTGCCATGGGTAATCTGGCGCATTCGCGCCACGATGCAACCCCGGCAAGGGAATATCCTGTCACAAGCCCGCTGGCGCGGCGGTAAATCGCATGTCGGGCATCTTGAATGCGCGCAGCGCATCGGGGATAAGACAGGCAAGCAAGAACAGAGGATTCCCGCCATGCGAGTTCGCATCTACAAGCCTGCGCGCAATGCCATGCAATCCGGCACGGCACGCACCAAGGAATGGCTTCTGGTCTTTCCGCCCGCCGAAGCGCGCGAGATTGATCCGCTGATGGGCTGGACCAGCAGCGACGACACGCAAAGCCAGGTCCGCCTGCGTTTTGAAACCCGCAAGCAGGCCGAGGATTACGCCCGCGAAAACGGGCTGGAATATGAGGTGATCGAGCCGCATACCCGCGCGCCGAACATCCGTCCGCGTGGCTATGGCGAAAACTTTGCCAATGAGCGCCGCGCCCCCTGGACGCATTGAACCGCGCCCATTCTGAAAAATAAAAGCCGAAGGCTTGCAGCCTTCGGCTTTTATCATTCATGGAGCAGGTACTTCAGACGGTATCGAGGTAAAGTTCAACCGTCTCGTCATCCGACAGCTCGGCCATGTAGTGCAGTTCTTGCCGCTTGGTCATGACAAGATTTTCGATCAGATGGGCAGGAAAGATACGCCGGATCTCGGATGAGGCGGCAAAGGCATCAATGGCCGAACCCCAAGTGCCCGGCAGTTGCTCAAGCCCCTGTTCATAGGCATTGCCCTTGATCGGCGGCGGCGGCTCAACCTTGTCTTCGATCCCATTCAGCGCAGCGCCCAGAACCGCTGCGACAGTCAGGTAGGGGTTCACATCGCCCCCGGCCACGCGATGCTCGATCCGCCGCGCCTTGGGGCCGGAAGAGGGGATACGAATGGCCGAGGTCCGGTTTTCATAGGCCCAGCCGATCCCGGTCGGCGCATGGGCATTCGGCACCAGCCGGTCATAGCTGTTTTCATGCGGGGCAAAAACCAGAGTCGAGCCGGGCATTGCCGCAAGACAGCCCGCAACTGCATGGCGCAGCACCTCGGATCCTTCTTCACCGCCGTTGTCAAAGACGTTGCGGCCCTGCGCATCCAGTACCGAGAAATGCATATGCATCCCCGAGCCGTTCCATTCCTCATAGGGTTTGGCCATGAATGAGCCGGCAAAGCCGTAGCGTCGCGCCAGCCCCTTGACCAACAGCTTGAATAGCCAAGCGTCATCGGCTGCCTTCAGCGGATCGGCCTGATGCATCAGGTTGATTTCAAATTGCCCCGGCGCGGCCTCGGAAATGGCCGTGTCGGCGGGGATGTCCATCGCCTCACAAGCTTCGTAAAGCGCGGTAAAAAAGCGATCGAAAGCGTCAAGCGCACGCAGAGACAGCGTCTCGGCCCCGGTGCGACGCTTGCCAGAGCGCGGACTGGGCGGTACCCGCAGTTGCCCACCGGAATCGTCGATCAGAAAGAACTCAAGCTCGGTCGCCACCACCGGCGTCAGCCCGGCGGCCTTGTAGCGATCAACGACCCGAGCCAGCGCCTGACGGGGGTCACCCTCATAGGGGCGGCCGTCAAGATGGAACATCCAGATCGGCAAAAGGCCGGTCGGCGCCTCAAGCCACGGCATGGGCATGAAGCCACGCTCGGTCGGCAACAGCAGTCCGTCGGGGTCACCGGCCTGAAAGACCAGCGGGCTGTCCTCGATATCCTCGCCCCAGATGTCCATGTTCAGGACAGAAAAGGGGAATTTCGTGCCTTCGGTCAGGATCTTGTCGGCAAAACGCGCCGGGATGCGCTTGCCGCGGGCAACGCCGTTGAGGTCGGCCGCAGCCACTCGGATAGTCCTGACGTCGGGATGCTCACGCAACCATTCCATGATTCACCTGATAAGATTGGGCCTGTAGCGGATCTTTTTCGTCGCCCCGGGCAGATGGCGGTTCAGTCTGCGGTTCACGATGCCAAACAGCCCGATCAGGCATACGGTCAGCAAAACGAAATAAACCGCCACGATCGGGTAAGCGATGAAGGGGTTGAAGGTTTTGTCAGCAAAGTAGCTGGCATAATACAGCGCATCCCCACGTTGCTGATAGGCTGGAAAGCCCGAAAAGAACACCAGCGTCGTGGCATGGAACAGAAAGATCGCCTCGTTGGTATAGGCAGGCCAGGCAAGCCGCATGGCGGTCGGCCAGACCACCCGGCGATAACGGGTCCAGCCGGTCATGCCATAGGCATCAGCTGCCTCAAGCTCGCCCTTGGGCAGGTTGCGCAGCGCGCCGTAAAAGATCTCGGCCGAATAGGCGGCGGTGTTCAGCACCAGAACCAGCAGCGCACCGGCCCATGCCCGCGTCATCCACGAAGTCTCGACCGTGATGCCAAACACGTCAATACCGGCACGCGGCAGTTTGACGAGCATTTCATAAGCCAGAAAGAACTGGATAAAGAGCGGGCTGCCGCGAAAGATAAAGATGAACCACTCGGCCGGTTTTCTGATCAATCGGCTGTGGCTGGCCCGCGCCACGGCCAGAAGGTTGGCGAGGAAGAATCCGATAAACAGCGCCAGCGCCGCAAAATAGACGTTCCAGATCAGCCCCGAGCCGATCAGGGTGAATTGTTCGCAAAGGGTGAACTCGCCCCGCGGCAGCAGCCGCTCACCGATGCCGATGGCACGCAGCCCGTAGTTCTGAATGGTTTGCAGGCATTCGTTCATGTGGCGGCCTTTCGCATCGCCTCTCCGGCGGCGGTGGCCTGACCTCGCGACAGCCGGGCGCGGATGCGGTCAAAGATCCGCTCGGATCCCCAGGTCATCAGCAGATAAAAGACCAGGATGCCGAGGAAGTAATAAAGCCGCCAATCCGGGTGCGGATAGGCATAGACCCGGGTCTTGGCCGCCCCCAGCTCACGCGCCCAATAGACGATATCTTCAACCCCCAGCACGAAAAGAAGCGGCGTGGCCTTGATCAGGATCATCCACAGATTGGCAAGGCCGGGCAGGGCATAGGTCCACATCTGCGGGATCAGAATGCGCCGGTTCACCTGTCCGGGGCTCATGCCGTAAGCCTCGGCCGTCTCAAGCTGGGCGCGAGGCACGGCATTCATCGCCCCGTAAAGCACATTGGCAGCAAAAGCGCCAAAAACCACGGCAAAGGCAATCACGGCAAGAAAGATGCCATAGGCCTGATGCACCCATTCCGGCGAAGTCGAAAGCGGCAGCTTGGCCGCCGAGCAAACGATGAATTCATTGCCGTGCCTGACCGGAACCGTCGGGTCGCAATAAATGCGCGAGCGCAGCCATTCAAAGGCCTGATCCAGTGCGATCGGCACGAAAAGAAAGAAGATGATGTCGGGCACACCACGCACCATCGACGTATAGATCCGTCCAAACCAGCGGATCGGCGCGATGCGCGACCGCGAGGCCATGGCTCCGCCAAAGCCGAACAGCAGCGCCACAGGTGCAGTAATCGCCAGCAACAGCAGGACCGTGCCGAAGGAGAGATAGAAAAGCAGGTGCTTGCCCGAGGCCAGATAGCACATCAGCCAGGCAAGTCCTTCCAGCGATTTGGGATCGGCGCAGGACGCGAACATGGATCACCCGGAATGCCCTGCCCGGACAAAGGTTCGGGCAGGGGCTTGTTTCAGATCAGAACAGCACGGCCTCGTCGCCAAACCACTTCTTGATCATTTCATTGAGCGATCCGTCCTCTTTCATCGAGGAAATGGCGGCGTCGAATTTCTCGCGCAGCTCGGTGTCGGATTTGCGCAGCGCCATGCCGATACCTTCGCCCAGCGGGATATCGTCCTTGCCGGTGACCCAGACGATTGCCCCGCCCGATTCCTCGACCACCGGGACGAGGAAGTCCTTGTCGGCAAAGACGGCCTCGGCCTCACCATTGCGGACCGCACCCACAGCTTCGTCAGGGGTTGCGAATTCCAGAAGCTCGGCCCCCGATTCAGCGACGTATTGTGCCTGAATGGTGCTGGTCTGGGCCGCGACGACGCCTTGCGTCACATCCACATCAGCCGCAGGCGCGGCATAGGCCGATGCAGTCGGCGGGATGTAGTTCTGCGAAAAGGCGACGGACTGGCGGCGCTCTTCGGTGATGCTCATCCCGGCCATGATCGCGTCATAGTTCGAGCTGTTCAGGTTGGGAATGATCGAATCCCAGTCATTCTTGACCCAGGTGCATTCCAGCTGGGCGCGTTTGCACAGCTCATTGCCCAGCTCGACCTCGAAACCGTCGACCTCGCCCTGATCGTTGACGAGGTTGTAGGGAGGATAGGCGCCCTCGGTCGCAATGCGCACCGTCTGTGCCAGACCCATGCCCGCGGTCAGCGCAAGGGCTGCGGCAGCAAGCATCAAGTTCTTCATCCTTCACTCTCCTGTTGGTGTTTTCATTCGGCCATTGTTGCACTCAGGAACTGCCGCAGCCGTTCAGAGCGGGGTGCGCCGAACAACTGGTCAGGGGGGCCTTCTTCCTCGATCCGGCCTTGATGGAGAAAGACGACGTGATCGCTGACATCTGCCGCCAGACGCATGTCATGGGTGACAAGCAGCATGGTGCGATGTTCGGCGGCAAGGTCCTTGATGACGCGCACCACCTCTTGCTGCAACTCGGGGTCCAGTGCGCTGGTCGGCTCATCCAATAGCAACGCCTTGGGCTCCATGCACAGGGCACGCGCTATGGCCGCGCGCTGCTGCTGTCCGCCCGAAAGCTGCGCGGGCCAGGCGTCAGCCTTGTCGCCGATACCAACCTTGGCCAGCAGTTCACGCGCGCGGGCCTCGACCTGGCGGGGATCGCGTTTAAGCACATGCACCGGGGCCTCCGTGACGTTTTGCAGGATCGTCATGTGGGACCAGAGGTTGAATTGCTGAAACACCATCGACAGATTGGTGCGCAGCCGCGTCACCTGTGCCCGGTCGGCAGGGGCACGCGCAAGACCGGTACCGCGCCAACGCACGGCCTCGCCCTCAAACAGGATCTCGCCTTGCTGGCTGTCTTCAAGCAAGTTGCAGCAGCGCAGAAGCGTCGATTTGCCCGACCCGGACGAGCCGATCAGGCTGACGACATGGCCGCGCGGTGCGGCAAGGCTGACGCCGCGGATAACCTGCAGTGGGCCGTAAGACTTGTGCAGGTCCCGGATCTGGATCACCGGCGCGTCAGAGCTGCGAGAGAGCCCCGCGGCCGGGGGCGTAGCGGCTGTCATACTGATCGGTTCTGTTTGGCTCATGCAGATATGAGGCGATATTTGCCACTCGATTGCAACGCTTTCCTCGCTGGCTTTCCGGTCAGGTCGCAGGCTTGAGAGCGGGGGCAGGAGCAGTGGTTTTTCACGAATCCACCTGACCCAGATCGTCCAGAGCCTGATTCCTGGCCAGAGCAGAGTCGCGGTCGTTCACGCCCAACAGCCCGGCGACCAGCCGCACCAACGCCTCTTCTTCGGGGTCGCGCTGGCCGTCGGCATAGGCAACCTCCCACAGTGCGGCGATGATCTTTTGCCGGTCCTGCAACTCGACACGTTCCTTGATCGTACGGGTAAAGCGTACCGTATCAGGGGCTTCGGCCTCGATCATCTCGGCTGCGGCGCGCTTTTCGGCGGCCTCGATCCGGGTCAGGCCACGGCGGCGCGCCAGCACCTGGTCGATGCGCTGCTGCTCGACAACACCATAATGATCGTCGGCGCGTGCCAGCCGCACCAAAAGCGAGGCGACCGCGACTTCGGCATCCTGCCCGTTCAGGCGCGTTTGGTCGGTACTGTCGGCGAAAAGCCGGGTCAGAAGATTGCGAAACATGGGCGGATATTATGACATTTTCACGCCGCAACAATATGCAGCGCGAAATTTGTCAGGCAGATTTTTCGCCCTGAGAGGATCTGGCCCCGGAAAACGCGTAAGCAGTCAGCCGTCAGGCTGCGCCCTGCGCCCCCTGACCTCAGCTAGTAACGTTGCGGCACATAGAGTTCCGGCGGCAGCACCTCGCGCTCGTAATCGGGATTAAAGACCCGATCAGGCAGGGAGATCTCTTCATGCGGGACGTCGCCATAGGGAATCATGCTGAGCAGATGAGCCATACAGTTCAGCCGCGCCCGCTTTTTGTCATTGCCGGGGACAATGTACCAGGGCGCTTCGGGGATGTTCGTGCGCTCGAACATATCTTCCTTGGCCTTGGTGTAGTCCTCCCACCTGACGCGTGCCTGCAGGTCCATGGGCGACAGTTTCCACTGTTTCAGCGGGTCATGAATGCGCATCAGAAAGCGCATCTGCTGTTCCTCATCCGTGATCGAAAACCAGTATTTCACCAGCCGGATGCCCGAGCGAACCAACATCCGCTCAAACTCCGGGACGTCGCGAAAGAACTGTTCGACCTGATCTTCGGTCGTAAAGCCCATCACCCGCTCGACCCCGGCGCGGTTGTACCAGCTGCGGTCAAAAAGCACGATCTCGCCGCCCGCCGGCAGGTGGGGAACGTAGCGCTGGAAATACCATTGGGTCTTTTCACGGTCCGAAGGCGCGGGCAGGGCGACCACACGCGCCACACGTGGGTTAAGCCGCTGGGTAATGCGCTTGATTGCCCCGCCCTTACCTGCGCTGTCGCGGCCTTCGAAAATGACCACGACCTTTTCCTTGTTGTATGATACCCAGTCCTGCAACCGGATCAGTTCAGCCTGCAAACGCAGCAACTCGCGGAAATAATCCGCGCGCGGCATCGCATCGGGATGGGCGGCGCGATAGATCCGGGACAACTCTTGCGACAGGGTCGCATCCTCAAGCTCGATCTCGATATCCTCATCCAGAGTGTCCTGAAGTTCGGCCTCGAGCCAGTCTTTGGGCGTTGCGTCCCGCATCGGTGATCTCCTGCTGCTCTGCGGCGGTCTAGCTGGACAATGTGACAATCCCGTGTCGGTTCCTAGAACAGCCCGGCGCAGGCCCGGATGATGCCAAATGCGATGCCGCCGCCGCTGGATCCGGCAACTGTGCCACACCAGCGACCGTCATTGGAAAAAAGGCTTTTGCTGCCTTTGGGGCGGTAGGCGACGCGCTTGCCGGTGACAGTGAATAGATTCAGCGTTCCCGCACCGTTCGGAGCGTAATACCCAACGACCGAACCGTCACCGGTAAAGATTACCCGCTTTTCATTGGCCGGGTTCTGCGGAGAATTGGCATAGCTGGATGAGCTGTTGGCCGAACTGGCCGCCGAATTCGCCGCCGCATTGGGCGAATTCGAGGTTTTTGCCGGAGAGTTCTGAGGCGCGCCGGGTCCCAGATCAAAGGGCAGGCTGGTCTGATCAATCAGAAACAACGGTGCATCCGCAAAGGCGGGTGTGGCAGAAAGTGCGATCAGGGTCAAAAGTGCGCGCATGTCGGGACCATTCCTGTGATCCCGACATTATGGCGACAGGCGGAGGATCAGACCAGCCGCTCGTTCTCCATCGCGGCGCGAACGAAGCCCGCAAAAAGCGGCGCAGGCTCGAAAGGTTTCGACTTCAGCTCGGGGTGCGACTGGACGCCGATGAACCACGGATGGTCGGCATATTCGACCACCTCGGGCAGCCGCCCGTCGGGGGACATGCCGGAAAAGCTGAGACCGGCTTGCTCAAGCTTTTCACGATATTTGGCATCGACCTCATAGCGGTGACGGTGGCGGTCCTCGATCTCCAGCGCACCGCCATAAACCTTGGAAATCTTCGAGCCGGGCGACAGCACCGCCGTATAGGCGCCAAGCCGCATGGTGCCGCCTTTGTCGTCGGTCAGCTTGCGCTGGACGGTGTAATTGCCCTGCACCCATTCCTTGAGGTGATAGACCACCGGGGTAAAACGCGTCTCGCCAGCCTCATGGTCAAATTCCTCGGAACCCGCGTCGGGCATGTCGGCAAGGTTGCGCGCCGCCTCGATCACGGCCATCTGCATACCAAGACAGATGCCCAGATAGGGCACTTTCTTTTCACGGGCATATTTCGCTGCGGCAATCATGCCCTCGGTGCCGCGCTCGCCAAAACCGCCGGGAACGATGATTCCGTTGTAGCCGTCCAGAAGATGGGCGCCTTCGCCTTCAAGCTTTTCGCTGTCCACCCAATCAGCGCGGACGCGGACACGATTGGCCATTCCGCCATGGGTCAGCGCCTCGGCGATGGATTTATACGCGTCCTCAAGCTGGGTGTATTTGCCGACCACGGCGACCCGAACCTCGCCCTCGGCATTTTCCAGCCGATCCATCACATCCTCCCAACGTGTCAGATCGGGGCGAGGGGCAGGGCTGATCTGAAAGGCGTCAAGCACCGCCTGATCGAGACCGGCACGATGGTAGGCCAGCGGGGCCTCATAGATCGACTTCAGGTCATAGGCCGGGATCACGGCGTCAGGCCGTACATTGCAGAACAGTGCGATCTTGGCGCGTTCCTTTTCCGGGATGGGCTGCTCACTGCGGCAGACCAGGACATCCGGGGCAATCCCGATCGAGCGTAGCTCTTTCACCGAATGCTGGGTCGGTTTGGTTTTCAGCTCACCACTGGCGGCCAGATAGGGCATCAGCGTCAGATGCATAAAGATTGACTGCCCGCGCGGACGTTCCTGCGAAAACTGCCGGATCGCCTCAAAGAAGGGCAAGCCTTCGATATCGCCGACCGTGCCGCCGATCTCGCAGAGCATGAAATCGACCTCTTCCTCGCCAATCGCAAGAAAGTCTTTTATTTCATTCGTGACGTGGGGAATGACCTGAATGGTTTTACCCAGATAGGCGCCGCGCCGCTCTTTCTCCAGAACGTTGGAATAGATCCTGCCGGCCGAGACCGAGTCGGTCTTACGCGCCGACACGCCGGTAAATCGCTCATAATGCCCAAGGTCGAGATCGGTTTCCG
Source organism: Paracoccus kondratievae (assembly GCF_009301415.1). Taxonomy (GTDB): domain Bacteria; phylum Pseudomonadota; class Alphaproteobacteria; order Rhodobacterales; family Rhodobacteraceae; genus Paracoccus; species Paracoccus kondratievae. Next base: position 1,157,024 of record NZ_CP045072.1, read on the forward strand.
CCCCGTCATCGGTGACAAAAACCTCACCATGTTCAAAGGGGCTCATGGTGCCGGGATCGACGTTCAGATAGGGGTCAAGCTTGCGCAGACGCACAGTGTAGCCCCGCGCCTGCAAAAGCGCCCCCAGCGCCGCCGATGCCAGCCCCTTGCCGAGCGAAGAAACCACACCGCCGGTGATGAAGATGTATCGCGCCATCGAGGCCCCCGTGAATTATCAATAGCAGATTGCGGCCCGAATCTAGCGGGTATCACGGGACTAAAGTCATATCTGATTTATCCCGTGGCCGCAACGGACCGCAAGTTATGGTAAGGGGCAGCCGAGGCGGCCCCAAGTTATGGTATCAGTTATTGCCTGTATTCTGGGCAGCCGGTTCCTGCGCCGCCGGAGCCGCTTCGCCAGCCTCAGCAGGCGCCTGCGGGGCAGGGGTCTGGGCTGCCGGCGCGGGCGGCGTCACCGGTTGGCCAGCGCCCGGAACAACGGGCTGGCCCGCACCCGGGGGCGGCGTATAGCCGCCGATTCCGGGCAGTTCGCCTGCCGGCGCAGTTTCGGCCCCGCCAAGATCCAGCTGATCCACGATCGAGCCGCTCGACGCATTTTTTGCAGCGATCAGGGTCAGGGTCATCGAGGTGATGATAAAGCCGATAGCAAAAATCCAGGTCAGTCGCGACAGCGCGTTGGCGGCCTGACGACCGGTCATCACGCCGCCGCCACCCCCGCCAATGCCAAGGCCGCCGCCCTCGGACCGTTGCAACAGCACCACTCCGATCAGCAGGACGGCAAGGATCAGATGCACGGTAAGGACGACGTTTTCCACCACGGGGCCTTTCATTCAGCGACGCGCCTATCTAGTCACCTGGGCACGGGTTGGCAAGCGGGGGGAACCATGGGCGCGCTGATGATCCAGGGAACCGGGTCGAATGTGGGAAAATCGCTGCTGGTGGCGGGGCTGTGCCGCGCGGCTTTGCGGCGCGGGATCAGTGTTGCACCCTTCAAGCCCCAGAACATGTCGAACAACGCTGCCGTCACCCCTGATGGCGGAGAAATCGGCCGCGCACAGGCCTTACAGGCGCGGGCAGCCGGGCTTGCCCCTTCGGTCCACATGAACCCGGTCCTGCTGAAACCCGAGACTGACCGCGCTGCGCAGGTGGTGGTGCAGGGTCACGCCATGACCCGCGCCGCCGCCGCCGATTACGGCGCCCTGAAACAGCAACTGATGAATGCGGTTCTGGACAGCTTTTCCTGCCTGCGCAGCGCCCATGATCTGGTGCTGGTAGAAGGCGCCGGCAGTCCGGCCGAGGTCAACCTGCGTGCCCGGGATATCGCCAATATGGGCTTTGCCCGTGCTGCCGGCGTGCCTGTGGTTCTGGCCGGAGACATCGACCGCGGCGGCGTCATTGCCCAGATCATCGGCACTCAGGCGGTGATTGATCCTGAGGATGCGGCGATGATCCGCGGCTTTATCATTAACCGTTTTCGCGGGGATCCGTCGCTGTTTGACGAAGGCCGCCACTTTATCACTGAGCGCACGGGTTGGCCCGATCTTGGGCTTGTCCCCTGGTTTGCCGATGCCGCGCGCCTGCCCGCCGAGGACGCAGTGGATCTGCGTCGCGCCTCGGGGGCAGGGGGGCTGCATATCGCCTGTCCGATGCTGTCGCGTATCGCGAATTTCGACGATCTCGACCCGCTCACGGCCGAGCCGGGGGTGCGGTTGACCATGGTCCCGCCCGGTCAGGCCTTGCCGGGCGACGCTGATGTGGTGATCCTGCCTGGGACGAAATCGACGCGCGGCGATCTGGATTTCCTGCGCCAGCAAGGCTGGGATATCGACCTTGCCGCGCATCTGCGGCGTGGGGGGCGGGTGCTGGGGATATGCGGCGGCTATCAGATGCTTGGCCGCCGGATCCACGACCCTGATGGCTATGACGGCAGCCCCGGCAGCACCCAGGGGCTGGGACATCTGGACGTCGAGACGCGTATGGCCCCGGAAAAGCGCCTGACCCGCAGCCGGGGGACCGCACTAGGCGCGCCTGTTGAAGGGTATGAAATCCACATGGGCCGAACCGAGGGACCGGATTGCGCCCGCCCCTTTGCCCATATTCCCGGCCCGGATGGGGCAGGCAGCCCCTGCGGCAGGGTCGCGGGTACCTATCTGCACGGGCTTTTTACCGGCGACGCCTTTCGTGCGGCATGGCTGGCGCAATTTGACGCAGTCTCGGCCCTGAATTACGGTGCCGGAGTCGATGACGTGCTCGACCGGCTGGCCGAGCACCTTGAGGCGCATCTGGATATCGACCGCCTGCTATCGTTTGCGCGTTAGAGGAGGCCGGTCAGAATACGCTCGGCCTCAGCCTTGCAGGGGGTAAGGCGGGCGCGATCCTCTCCGGGGAAGAAGCGAGCGCGAACGGCGGTCGGCATCGGTGCTGGTTCGGCAATGACGACACGAGGACCAAGCGTCTGATTCTCAAGCTGCCAGCTGCGAGCCAGCGCGATCTGCGCGGCCTTGGTCGCACCATAGCTGCCAAAGAATTTCTGCCCGGCGTATTTGTCGTCAAAGAACAGTGCCGTGCCCTTACGCACGCGCAAAAGCGGCTCGATCAAACCGATCAGCCCGCGTGTCGTGACAAGGTTCAGATCCACGGATTTCTGAAAATCCTTGCCGTCGATATGGCCCGCCGGGGACAGCGGCGCGGCGTGGATCGCAGTATGTGCCCAGAGATTTAGTCCGCCCCAACGCTCTGTCACTGCCTTGGCCATCTGTACCATGGCCTCGGGCTGACCAATATCCATGGGAGCCAGCGTGGCCGAACCGCCAGCCTTGCGGATACGGTCGTCCAGTTCTTCCAGCGCACCAGTCGTGCGGGCAACAGCCAGGATATGCCAGCCGCGAGCGGCAAGGGCTTCGGCCAAAGCGGCACCAAGGCCGCGCGAGGCGCCGGTGATCAGCGCGATTTTGTCATGCTCGGTCATGGCTGCCGATTTGGCACCGGCTGCGGACGGGTGCAAGCCCCGGCATTCTGGCTGCGTCATTCTGGCCGCGCTTCCTGCTGCAATCGCGCCAGTGCCGACTGGCAGATACCCAGATCAAGCCATTGGCAACCCGAACAGATTCTCGCAAGATCCCGGGGTTGCAGACTGTCGACCGCGCGACCCTGTGCCTCGGCCCAGGTCATGCGCTGGCCGGGCCGGATACCAAGTGCCGCTGCATGGCGGCGGTCGAGCCTGCGAATGCGCTCATCGCCAAGGCAGCCCATGCCACGCCGCGAAGGGCAGGGCGCGCAGATCGAATCTGCCATTCCGGTGATCAATACAGGCGTCTGCGGATCAGCGCGCAGCCGGTCGCGCACAATGCTGTCCATATTGGCGGTGAACTCGGGCGAATAGCCGCTGCCCTGCCAGCCGATCGCACAAAGTACGTGATGGGGACGCAGCAGAACGGCCCCGGATGTGCTCCGGGGCCGTTTCGTATCTTTCTGCGTTTTGCCGCTCAGCGGGCGTCCAGCGGCTTGTAGTCGCGGCGCGGAGCACCGACGTAAAGCTGGCGCGGACGGCCGATCTTGTTCTGCGGATCGGCAATCATCTCTTTCCACTGCGAGATCCAGCCGACAGTCCGCGACAGCGCAAAGATCGGGGTGAACATCGAAGTCGGGAAGCCAATAGCTTCGAGGATGATGCCCGAGTAGAAATCGACGTTCGGATAAAGCTTCTTGGCGACGAAATATTCGTCCTCAAGCGCGATCCGCTCAAGCTCTTTGGCAACCTGGAGGGTCGGGTTGTTGTGGATACCAAGCAGGTCCAGAACCTCGTCAGCCGATTCCTTCATTACCTTGGCCCGCGGGTCAAAGTTCTTATAGACCCGGTGACCAAAGCCCATCAGGCGGAACGGATCGTTCTTATCCTTGGCGCGGGCAAGGAATTCGGGGATCCGGTCGACAGTGCCGATCTGGCGCAGCATCTCAAGGCAGGCCTGGTTGGCGCCGCCATGTGCCGGCCCCCAGAGGCAAGCGATGCCTGCGGCGATACAGGCAAAGGGGTTCGCGCCCGAAGAGCCAGCCAGACGCACGGTCGAGGTCGAGGCGTTCTGTTCGTGATCCGCATGCAGGGTAAAGATGCGGTCCATAGCGCGCGCCAGCGCCGGATCGACCTGATAGGGCTCGGCCGGGACCGAGAAGCACATGTGCAGGAAGTTGCTGGCGTAATCCAGCTCATTGCGCGGATAGACGAAGGGCTGGCCCAGCGAATATTTATAGGCCATCGCAGCGATGGTCGGAACCTTGGCAATCAGCCGGATCGAGGCGATCTCGCGCTGGACCGGGTCATTGATGTCGATCGAGTCGTGATAGAAGGCCGACATGGCCCCAACCACGCCCACCATGGTCGCCATCGGGTGGCTGTCGCGGCGGAAACCGCGGAAGAAATAGTGCATCTGTTCATGCACCATGGTGTGGCGGGTCACCCGGGTTTCAAAGTCAACGAGCTGGTCGCGGTTCGGCAGTTCACCGTAAAGCAGCAGGTAGCAGACTTCCAGGTAATGCGAATGCTCGGCCAGCTGCTCGATCGGATAGCCGCGATACCAAAGCTCACCCTTGTCGCCGTCGATATAGGTGATGGTCGAATCACAAGACGCAGTCGAGGTGAACCCGGGGTCATAGGTAAAGACGCCCGCTTCGCCATAGAGTTTGCGAATGTCGATGACGTCCGGCCCGGCGGTCGGGGAAAGGACTGCGAGATCGAAATCCTTGCCTCCCAGTTGCAGTTTCGCGGTTTTTCCTTCAGCCATTCCCAGTTCCTTTCACCTGTCGCCAGCCCACGGGCCGGGTGATGGGAGCGGGCCTTAGCCCGCCTGATCCTGCAGCCGGGCCAGCGTCTCTTCGCGGCCAAGTGCTAACATCATATCGAACACGCTGGGGGTTGAACTGCGGCCAGCGAGCGCCGCACGAAGCGGTGCCGCGATCTTGCCCAATCCCAGCCCGTGCGACTCGCCGATTTGCTTGGCTGCCGCTTCGAGTTCGTCACGGCTCCAGCTAGCATTCTGCACTGCGGCAGTCAATTCACTCAGTATACCACGGGATACAGAATCCAGCGCCGATGCGGCCTTTTCTTCGATCTCGACCGGACGATCGATCAGGGCGAAATGGGCCTGATCAAGCAGCGCGGGCAGGGTTTTTGCCTTGGCTTTCAATGCCTCAAGCGCCGGACGGATACGCGAAATCTGGCGCTCTTCCAACGGCGCAGCCCCAGTAGCTGCGAGGAAGGTCGCAATTTCGGCCAAAATATCATCGTCGCTCATCCGCGCGATATGCCAGCCGCTGACATGCTCAAGTTTCTTGAAGTCCAGCCGGGCAGGAGCCTTGCCAATCCCGTTGAGGTCGAACCATGCCTTGGCCTGCTCATCATCGAAAAGCTCGTCGTCGCCATGGCTCCAGCCAAGACGGGCAAGGTAATTGCGCATCGCCGCCGCTGGATAACCCATAGCCGCATATTCATGCAGACCGACCGCTCCGTGACGCTTGGACAATTTCTTGCCGTCAGGTCCATGGATCAGCGGAATATGGGCGAACACCGGGATCTGCCAGCCCATGCCCTGATAGATCTGAATCTGCCGCGCAGCATTTGTCAGGTGATCATCGCCGCGGATAACATGGGTGACACCCATGTCATGGTCATCGACCACCACCGCCAGCATATAGGTGGGCGTCCCGTCCGAGCGCAGCAGGACCATGTCATCCAGCTGTTCATTGGCAAAGGTCACGTCGCCTTGCACAGCGTCATGAACCACAGTTTCTCCGCTGCGAGGCGCCTTTAGCCGAATGACATAGGGCTCATCAGGATGGGTCGCCGGATCCGCATCGCGCCAAGGCGAAAGAAACAGCGTCGAACGCCCTTCGGCCTTGGCTGCTTCGCGGAACTGCTCGATCTCTTCGACAGTCGAGAAACATTTATAGGCCGTCCCGTTTTCCAGCATTGCGCGGGCGACCTCAGCATGGCGTTCACGGCAGGCGAACTGGCTGGTCGGCTCACCATCCCAGTCCAGCCCCAGCCAGCGCAGACCTTCCAAGATCGCCTCAGTCGCCTCGGGTGTTGACCGCGCACGGTCGGTATCCTCGATCCGCAGCAGAAATTTCCCGCCCCGGCCACGGGCATAAAGCCAGTTGAAAAGTGCCGTTCGCGCGCCGCCGATATGCAGATAGCCGGTCGGAGAGGGGGCAAAGCGGGTCACAACAGGGGAGGAATCAATCATGCGAGGTCCGGTCGATCCAGAAAACAGGGATACTGGCTGCGTCGATTAACTCTTCTGAAAGAGTCGGCATGCCAATCTTGCCGTCACAGATACGCAAGTGATGCGACAAGGACAAGTTTTGGTGACGGAATCGGTAAAAACCTCCCTGATTGGCCTGCCGGTGGTCCGTAGGGAGCGGCTGGCATCGCAGAGCGCGGTACCAAGGCCTCCGGTCACGTTGCGTGCCGGGCTGCTACCCTGGATACCCTTTTGGCTGGCGCTTGGTATCGGCGGCTGGTTTCTGCTGCGCGATGAGCCCGGCCGCAGGTTCTACGCAGCGCTGGTGCTAATCGGGGGGATGAGCCTGCTTTTATCGCTTGCAGCGCCCAGATTGGCGGAAACAGGGCGCATCGGCTGGCCATGGGCCGACCGTTTGCGGCTTGTCGGGCTGGCGCTGTGCCTTATCACGCTAGGCGCCGGGCTGGCCGGGGGCAGGGCGCATATGGTCGCGGCTCCGGTGCTGGGGTTTCGTTATTATGGACCGGTAGAAGGTCGGGTAATCGGCATTGATCGCTCTTCCAGCGACCGCATCCGGCTGCTGCTTGACCGGGTAAGGCTGCATAAGGTGCCGCCAACCCGGACTCCGGAACGGGTGCGGGTCTCCCTGCATGATTACGAGACTTTGCCTGTGCCCGGGCAGCAGGTGATGCTGACCGCGCATCTTGCCCCGCCCGCAGGCCCGACTGAGCCTGGCGCTTTCGACTTTCGCCGCCTCGCCTGGTTCGAGCGGCTAGGGGCTGTTGGTTACGCCCGCACGCCGGTGCTGACCGTAGCACCTCCGGCTGGGGACGGGTTGCTCAGCATGCATCGGCTGCGGATGAACCTCGCGGAATCCATGCGCCAGAAAATCGGCGGACAGGCCGGAGCAGTAGCAGCGGCGTTGATGACTGGCGACCGCTCGGGAATCGCCGAGCAGACCAATCAGATCATGCGCGATTCGAACCTGTACCACATCATCTCGATCTCAGGCCTGCATATGAGTATGCTCGCGGGGTTCGTCTATGCCGGTCTTCGGCTTGTCGGCACCGCAATACAGGGTGCAACAGGGCTTCGGCCCGGCCCACTGCACAAGCTTGCCGCAGCCGGCGCGCTTACCGCAGCCGGGGTGTATCTTTGGCTGTCAGGTGGCGGTGTTGCGACCGAGCGCTCTTTCATCATGGTCGCGGTAATGCTGCTCGCGATCATTGCAGACAGGCGTGCGGTTTCTTTGCGCACCGTTGCAGTCGCAGCGACTATAGTTCTGGTGGTGAAACCCGAGGCACTGACTGACCCCGGTTTTCAGATGAGTTTTGCCGCCACAGTCGCACTGATCCTTGTACATGAGCCGTGGCTGAAAGTTTCACCACACCTGACTTGGTGGACAAGGCCAATCCTGATGCTTGTCGTCTCATCGCTGGTAGCAAGTCTCGCCACCGCACCGATTGCTGCTGCCCATTTCGGCCGAATGACCCAGTACGGATTGCTTGCAAATATGCTTGTTGTGCCGGTCGTTGGAGTACTGGTCATGCCCGGTGGTGCCATGGCGGCTCTGCTCGCACCTATCGGACTGGCGCAGCCAGCACTGTGGTTGATGGGTGTCGGTACAAGTTGGATGCTGATGATCGCTCAATGGATCGCTGACTTGCGTGGAGCAGTGATGCTGATCCCGGCGGCACCAAACTCGGTCCTGCCGGTCATGGCCATAGGTGCAGTGTTGGTGACACTTGGTCCCATGGGAGGATACCACCGCGCAGCGCTATTCTCCCGACGCCTGGCCGGGGCAGTCTTGATGGTAGGTGCGATCATTCTATGGCTGACAGACAGGCGCCCCGATATTCTTATTTCGGCTCAAGGCGATGCGGTCGCAATTATGACGCCTGCTGGACGTGTGCCTTCAAAACCAACTGGTGGTAGTTTTGCTGTCCGCAATTGGCTGGAGGCTGACGGTGATCCTGCAGATCAAGTTCAGGCCGCAGCCCATCAGCTTTGGCGCGGCGAAGCATCAAACCGCGTAGCCAAGCTAACTCAGAGTGCAAACCCACTGCTTATCCGCCATTTGACGAAAAGTTCTGCTGAGCAGAATTCTGGTACGTTCTGCCAGAATCAGGAAATTGTTGTGATTACCGGAAGACTATCAGACGGGAAGACGTCCAAAGAAGGGTGCCTGATCGTAGATACTGACTATCTGCGCATCCATGGCGCTACAGCAATATATCTCCACCAGAACAGATTAGAGGTTATTTCCACTGAAACATCCCCCCAAAAACGATTCTGGAGCAGTAGCTCCTCTTAAATGAATAAAGCACGGTACTGAGAAAATGCACGGATTAATAAATCGCTGCATCGAAGCTTTCATCTGCAGTAACTACGATAGAGATATTTGGAGTCAGGTCGTGACCAAGGTCGGGATAAAAGCCGACAGTTTTCTTACCTGGAACGAAGTCTCGGACAATATTACATATTCAATAGTGATCACATCCGCCAAAATACTTGAAAAATCGGTAAACGAGTTTCTAGAGGATATGGGATCGTGGCTGACCCGGCAGGAAAAGATCCGTCGCCTGCTACGATTCAGCGGGTCAAGCTTTGAAGAATTTACAGAGTCTTTAGGAGAGCTACCCGATCGCATTCGGCTGATCATCCCCAGTCTTGAGGTTCCCGATCTGGAAACAGAATTACTTGCAACCAAACTTTATCAGATCACCACCAGTAAGAGAGAACCTGGCCTGCTACGAGTGATAGCTGGTATTTTGCGAGGAATGGCCGATGATTATGGCACCCTTGCTATTATCACAGTAAAACGTGACCGCATTAAGGTCGCTGTGGCAATTTCCAATTATGTCGGAAAGCGGCACTTTGCACTCTCACCGCTACATGGAGACACGTGATGAGTTTGGAAATCAACTCAGGAGATCTCGGGAAACTTATGCCCATGCATCTCGCAGTAGACCCGGAGGGCAGGGTTTACTCATGTGGAAAAATTCTAGCAAAAATTCTGGGAAATGTATCAAAAATTGATGAAATGTTTTTGTTCCCAGATGAATTTGGTGTGAAATATTTCCTGAGTCAGATATTTTCAGGAAACCCATCCGCAGAAAGATTTCTTCTGCGCATTAATGGCGACCTCCCCCTTCCCCTAAGGGGACAAAGTATAAAAATATCACAAAATATTTCTATTATAAACTTGGGATTTGGCGTACATCTCTCATCTGCAGTTCAAGAATATAATTTAACCAGCACAGATTTCTCTCCTTCAGATCTTGCCATGGAGTTCCTGTTTCTTCACGAAGCAAATTTAGCAGCTTTATCAGAGCTCGCTCGGGCAAACACATACCTGGAAGCAGCGCGGAATCAGGCGCAAATTCTCTCTATTACCGACCCGTTAACTGGCCTCCTGAACAGACGAGGATTCGACTCTGAGTTCTCTGCGGCTTTTGAGAGAAGAAAAATCCACCCCTTTGCCCTCCTTCACCTTGATCTCGACAGATTCAAAGAAGTCAATGATCTACTAGGTCACTCGGCCGGCGATAGAATTTTAATAGAGGTTTCCACTATCCTTACCGAAGAGGTCAGGGCAGATGATAAAGTTTTCCGGGTTGGTGGAGATGAATTCCTTCTTTTAATATTCACCACAGAACCCCACTCAGAAATACAGAAAATATCCAAGCGGATTATCACAAAAATTGAGACGATAAAATTACCGTCCGTTCTACGAAAAGTTTCAGCCAGCATCGGAATAGCCATCCCGGACGATCGGCAAGGAAATTGCCGCGAGAAATTACTCGAATTTTCCGATAAAGCTCTTTACAAAGCCAAATCTTACGGACAGGGGAAATTTATTATCTGGAAGGAGGCGGTGGTCTTGTGAGCTTGACGCCCGCTTTTTGCGGCCGCTAGAATCAGGGCTCACAACCACTATATGACGTTTGTGGCCAGGGCGCAGGCGGAGAGGGACAGGATCGGGCATCGGTCGTATCGGGTTTCGATGCGTCGCCAGTCCTTGAGGCGTGCGAACATGTTCTCGATCCGGTGGTGCAGGCGGTAGAGTCCGGTGTCATGCGGGATCGAGGTTTTCCGGCCGGTGCGGGAGGGGATGCACGGCGAAATACCCGTCTCGATCCCGGTCTTCTGCGCTTCGGCAGCCTGTTCGGTCATGATCGTGGCGAACCGCCCATCCGGTTCCACCGCTTCCAGCGGTTGCAGAGCGTCTTCGGCGGGTCATAGGCTGCAGGCGCGTCCTTTCACATCAACCCATTGCGCAGGATGAAGATTATCCCGCTCAACACCCGCAGGTCATCGGCCTGCCCGGGACTTCGGAAAGAGCGGCCGCAGTTGCTCAATCTGCGCGTCTGTCAGCCGGTAAAGCTCGCTCATGATCCCTCTCCAAGTCGGGAGTTTGAAGCATCCCGCCCGCCAGCATTCAAGAATATAGGTCCCAACTCAAGGAATTGTCTGCAAGTTGGCGTGATAAGGATGTGTCCAGCCCAGTTTGCCGCTCTGTTCGAGGGCTTCGACTGGCAGCTTGCCTGCCCTGGACGCGTTATAGCTGTGGTAGAATGTTTCGACAGCTGCGCGTGCTGGCCACGCAGCGCCCCAAATATGCCTTGTTTGTCCGGGATCGCCATTCGGGCTCGTGCCCCGAGCGCATATCATCACCGTCTCCAAAATCTACCACAACGCTCGCCCAACACGCAATTGCGAGGGCTGTTCACCGCTAAAGATCGCGACCGCGAGCTTTCAACGTAACCTGCTTCGACCAGATGATTTTCGATGAAACCGTCGCTCAGGCTGTGTGGCACTTTCCGCTGCGCAGGCAAACCATCTAAGAGTGATGTGCACAACGACCATGAGGGGATAGCCTGTGGACTTCGCCGTTCCTCCGATATCAAACTAGGGGTTAGCGGCAGATCGTCAGCAAGCTACATCTTGCGATGTGTTTCATTGCAGGATGCCCCATTACTAGTGATCGCAGATGGGGCGGAGAACCGCACAGCTATCATAGTGGATCAAACGTACCAGCACAGTTTAATTACATAATTCGCGTTATCAGCTATCGAACAGCCGAAGTATTGATCATCCGGCCACCTCGCGCAGCTGTGTGGTGACCGGATAACCACAAATATAACGCCGGTGTTTTGATGGGGAGCGTGCTGACATATTGCAACGGCGCCCAAAGGGACCAGCATGAACGCCGGTATCACTGCCCCGATATCTTAGCTGCCCATATTGCGAAGCGCCCAGAGTGCGAGCAAAGGCTCATCCTCCGATCGCATGGCATGAATCGCATTCGGCGGCACGTAGAAGCTGCCACCGATCCCCGGCTGAAACCAGTTCCGTCCCGGTTTGCGGAAACTGCCCGGCGAGAGTACCAGATAAGTTTCCTCGGGCATATGCTGATGGTCGGGATAACGCGTACCTGGGGCAAGCAGGCTTAAGCCCAGCCAGATGTCACGCCGCTCTTCAATACCACCGGGACCAAGCAGCATTGCATTGGCATGATTTTCCGCAAACCCGGGGCTGGCGGTGGCGTCTCCTGTTCGTCTTCGCCAGCAGAGCAACGGCGCAAGGCGCCTCACCGCTTGCAAAAGACTGGTGAGATCCCGATCCTCGATCTGCCGGTTCAACGCCTCAGCAAGCCAAATATCCACCACAGGAAGCCTAAGGGGGGCTGCACCCCCCTGCCCCTCGGATCGGCTCGCCTCGGCAATAGCTTCCAGCGAGGCAGGCGAGTTGCCGTCATGGGCACGCGCCTGCATGGCCGGAAGTGCGATATCGAGGAAGTCTTGCAGAACTTGAGGTCTGGGCATCTCGCATTGCCTCCTCATTGGGGGTGCTGTTCGTATTTACAGATCCTTGACCAGCCTGAGCGCGTCATAGATCGCGGCATGGGTATTCCTCGCAGAGACCGCGTCGCCGATACGGAACAAGCGGAAACGACCCTCGGGATTCTTGTGAACCGCTTGAAGGCGACCCGATGTCAGCGCGTCATAATCCACCTCACCCAGGTTTGCGGATAGCGGCTTCAGCGCAAAATACAGCTCATCCAGCGGCCTGGTGCCGTGGTTAACGACGACCTGATCGACCATCCTGTCACGGGTAAAATCGCCATAGTCGCTGCCCAGCCGCGCCCGCAGCATATTTCCATCGCGCGTCACCGATTGCAGTCGCCAAGTCACGGTAAAGGTAGTGTCCCGTTTTTGCAGGTTACGCATATAAGGTACGAGGTTCATTGCCATGACCTCGGGTGAAAAGCTGCGATCCGGGGTGACAATCTCGACCCTCGCTCCGGTGGCCGAGATCAGATCAGCCGCCTGCAGGGCAGAATGATCGCCTGCATCGTCAAAGATCAGTACATTCCGGCCCGGCTTTACATCACCCGACAGGATGTCCCATGCCGAGCAGACAAGGTCGTTGCCTTGCCCCAGCACATCGGTATGAGGCAGGCCGCCAGTAGCGATGATGACTTCGTCAGGGGTGGTCGTCAACACATCCTCGGCCTCGGCATAGGTGTTGAAGCGGAAGGTGACGCCCCGCTTTTCGCACTGCGCCATGCGCCAGGCGACGATTGAGATCATCTCGCGCCGACGCTCATCCAGCGCGGTCAGGCGGATCTGGCCCCCAGGTTCATCTGCGGCCTCAAAGACGGTGACTTCATGGCCCCGCTCGGCAGCAACGCGAGCAGCCTCGAGTCCGGCAGGACCAGCGCCCACGATGGTGACACGCTTTCTGGCTGTAGCAGCCGGAATTACATGCGGCATGGTCTCTTCACGACCAGTAGCTGCGTTGTGCAGGCAGAACGCCAGCCCGCCCTGATAAATGCGGTCAAGGCAATAGTTCGCACCAACGCAGGGGCGGATATCATCCTCGCGCCCCTCGATCACCTTGCGGACCAGATGGGGGTCGGCCATATGCGCCCGCGTCATGCCAACCATATCCAGCAGTCCCGAGGCGATGGCATGGCGCGCTGTCGGTACATCCGGGATCTTGGCTGCGTGGAAGGTCGGAAAATCGGTGGCCTTGCGGATCTGCCCCGCGAATTCCAGATGCGGGGCGTTGCGCATCCCCTGCACCGGGATCACATCTGTAAGGCCCGGATCAGTGTCGATGTGACCCCGCACCACGTTCAGGAAATCAACAAGCCCGCTGTTCCTGAGCATCTGCGACACCTGCAGCCCCTCGCCAGCGGTCATGCCGCCCGGCTGCATCTGATCACCGGTATAACGCAGACCGACGATAAACTCGGGTCCGCAACGGTCGCGGATCGCTTGCAGGACCTCAAGCGTAAAGCGCAGCCGGTTTTCCAGAGAACCACCATAGGGCGGGTCAAGGTCATTGGTCAGCGGCGACCAGAATTGTTCAAGCAGATGGCCATAGGCCTCAAGTTCGATACCGTCGACACCCGCCGCCTTCATACGCTCGGCTGCATCAGCAAAGTCGCGGATGATGCGGGTGATGTCCCAGTCCTCGATCCGCTTGGGAAAGGCGCGATGGGCCGCCTCACGCTCATGGCTGGGCGCGACCACCGGCAGCCAGTCCGCCTTGTCCCAGCGTGTGCGGCGTCCCAGATGGGTCAGTTGGATCATCACCGCCGCGCCATGATCGTGACATTCATCGACCAGGCGCTTCATCCAGCCCACAACCTCATCCTTCCAGGCAAGGATGTTGTTAAAGACCGGCGGGCTGTCGCGCGATACTGCTGCCGAACCCGCAGTCATTGTCAGCGCCACACCCGCCTTAGCACGTTCGACATGATAGGCACGGTAGCGGTCTTTTGGCATGCCGTCCTCGGGATAGGCCGGCTCGTGGCTGGTGATCATGATCCGGTTGCGAAGCGTCAGATGCTTCAGCTGAAAGGGCTGCAAAAGAGGATCGTTCGACATGGCTCTGCCTGTGGAGGTGGATTCGTCCCCATAAGCAAGGCGAGAAATGTTCATATGTGTCAATAAAAAATTCACGCATGATCCTAAAGTATGCACCTATGAACAATCGGGTTGAGCCGAATCGTGCAGCGGGCTATGCAGGCAGGCATGGAAAACCTTGTTGCTCCTGAAACGGGCTGGCGTGGGTCACGCGAAGGCTGGCTAGAGGCTGGCTATCGGGCGCTGATCGACAGCGGCATTGACGCGGTTAAAATCCTGCCTCTCGCCCGGCAACTGAACCTGTCGCGTACCAGCTTCTACTGGTTCTTCGAGGATCGAGAGGCGCTGCTGACCGCGCTTATCGAAGGGTGGGAGGCGCGGACCACCCGGCCCTTTATCGCTGCGACCCAGGAATATGCCGAGACGCAGACCGAGGCGATGTTGAATCTTTTGGCCTGCTTTCTGCTGGACGCCTTTGATTCCCGACTGGAATTCGCAGTGCGCAGCTGGGCCCTGCAGGATCGTAAGGTGGCGGCGCGGATCGAGGCTGCGGATGAGGCACGGCTTAGTGCCTTGCGTGACATGCTGACCACGTGGGGACACAACCCGGCACTTGCCGATGTGCGGGCGCGCACGATCTATCTGACCCAGATCGGCTATATTTCGATGCGTGCGCAAGAGGATATCGAGACACGGCTGACACGCATCCCGGCCTATGTTGAAATCTATACTGGCGAGGCCCCGGCCCCGCGTGAAATCGCCCGCTTCAACGCCCGTTTCGTCCCGTTCCGGCGACCGCCACCATGATCGGGACGGCGAGGGAATGCGGACCCCCTGCCCCGGAATGTGCATACGGGAATGACGATATCGTTGCAGGATGTGACGCAATCGTTGCATTCCCATGCCCGCGAAGCGGACAGGATAAAACTCAGGCGGCTCTTGATCGTCCGGAAAACCCTTTCACGGCTGGCATCATCTTGTCCGATCTTGCCCCTTCCGACCTAAAACCTCTGGCCCGACGTGCCCCGGCCCCGCCGCTGGTGACCGGGTCGGCCTTCCTTATCAGAATTGCCACGGCGGCGACATGCCGGCCGCGGCGCAAGCCGGCAGGAATATCCTCCTGACCCAAATCAGGCGCCCCGCCTTCGGCGACGGGCCGGGCAGCCGTAACCAATGTCGCTACAGGGGAAAGAACCATGAAAAAATCCATTCGTTTCGGCACAGCCCTTGCCCTGCCGCTGATGGCGATGGCCGGGGCTGCCTCGGCCGACTGTGGCAGCCTTTCGATCGCCAGCATGAACTGGCAAAGCGCCGAGGTTCTGGCCGAGCTCGACCGCTTTATCCTGAACGAAGGTTATGGCTGCAATGCCGAGATCGTTGCCGGCGACACCGTGCCCTCGATCACCTCGCTGGTCGAAAAGGGCAAGCCCGAGGTCGTTCCCGAATCCTGGGTGGACCTCATGCCCGAGATCGTCGATGCCGGCTTGAAAGAGGAAAAGATCGTCTCGCTTGGCCGCTCGCTGTCTGATGGCGGCCAGCAGGGCTGGTTCATTCCGCGCTATATGCTGGACGAGCATCCGAACCTGAACAAGATCGAGGAAATCCTCGCCCATCCCGAACTGTTCCCGGCCCCCGAGGATGCCTCGAAAGGCGCGGTGTACAACGGTCCGCAAGGCTGGGGCGGCACTGTCGTCACCACCCAGCTTGCCAAGGCGCTGGATATCGAAAGCCACGGTTTCACGCTGGTTGATACCGGCTCTGCTGCCGGGCTCGATGGCTCGATCGCGCGTGCCTATGAACGCAAAGAGCCGTGGCTCGGCTTCTACTGGGAGCCGACCTCGCTGCTGGGCAAATACGACATGGTCGCAGTCGATTTCGGCATGGAGCACGACCCCGAAGAGTGGAAGCGCTGCACCTCGATTCCTGACTGTCAGGATCCCAAACCGAACGCCTTTCCGGTCGATAACGTCTTTACGCTGGTCTCCAAACAATTCGCTGATGAGGCAGATCCCGCAGTCATCGACTATCTGTCCAAACGCAGCTGGACGAATGAGACTGTGAACAAGCTGATGGCGTGGATGACCGACAACCAGGCCACGGGTGAGGATGGGGCGCGCGAATTCCTGCGCAATAACGAGGCGATGTGGACCCCCTGGGTCACGCCCGAGGCGGCGGAACGCATCAAGGCCGCGCTGTAAGCGCAGCGCCTTTTCCGGGCGGGCGCCGATGCTGCCCGCCCTTCCCTTTCCGATCCAGCGCGGACGAGATCACCATGACATGGTCAACCTCATTTCCCCAGCTCGACGATAGCTATCTTCGTGACCTCAAGAAGGTCATCGATGAGGCATTTCGCAATTTCACCCGCAGTTACGGCGACATGATCGAGGGCTTTTTCAGCCCGCTGCAAACTTTGCTGATCTGGTCCGAACGGCTGCTGACCGGCACCCCCTGGCCGATCATCCTGCTTGTGGTCGCAGGCCTTGCCTGGGGCGCAAGCCGCAGCTGGCGCGTTGTCGTTGGCTCGATCCTGACCCTCGTGCTGATCGGCCTGTTCGGCATGTGGGAGGATACGATGAAAACCGTGTCGATGGTCCTTGCCGCGACGGTTCTTTCGATCATCATCGGCCTGCCACTTGGCATTTTCATGGCTCGTTCTGACCGTTTTCGCGCGGTGCTGAACCCGGTGCTTGACGTGATGCAGACCATGCCAAGCTTTGTCTACCTGATCCCGGTCGTCATGCTTTTGGGTATCGGCAAGGTTCCGGGGCTGATCGCGGTCGTGATCTATGCCCTGCCCCCGATGATCCGCCTGACCAACCTTGGCATACGGCAGGTCGACCCCGAGGTGCTTGAGGCAGCCGATGCCTTTGGTTCCTCGGCCTGGCAAAAGCTCGTCAAAGCCGAGCTGCCGCTCGCATTGCCGACGATTATGGCAGGGATCAACCAGACCATCATGATGGCGCTCGCCATGGTGGTGATTGCCTCAATGATCGGGGTGCAGGGGCTGGGCCAGCCGGTGCTGCGTGCCATCAATAACCAATATTTCACCCTGGGCGTGTTCAACGGTTTCGCCATCGTCGGCATCGCCATTCTGTTCGACCGCATCAGCCAGGCCTGGGGCAAGCGGCTGCAAAAACATCGTGAGGCAAGCCATGGCTGATCCGATCGGTATCGAGATCCGCAATCTTTACAAGATCTTTGGCCCGACGCCGGCCGCCTATGTGGACGCCGTCCGCGCGGGGATGACCAAGGCGGAACTACAGGCAAATCACGGCCATGTGCTGGGCCTGCGCGACATCAATATCTCGATCACGCCGGGCAGCATTCAGGTGATCATGGGCCTGTCCGGCTCGGGCAAATCAACACTGATCCGCCATATCAACCGGCTGATCGACCCGACCACCGGAGAGATCGAGATCGAGGGCCGCAATGTCGTCGACATGTCTCAGGACGAGCTGCGCGAATTCCGCCGCCACAAAACGGCGATGGTGTTCCAGAAATTTGCGCTGCTGCCCCATCGCACCGTGCTAGACAACGCCGCCTACGGGCTTGAAGTACAGGGCATTCCCGAGGCCGAGCGTTACCGCACTGCCATGCGCTGGATTGAGCGGGTCGGCCTGAAGGGCTTTGAAAAGAACTATCCAAGCCAGCTTTCGGGCGGTATGCAACAGCGCGTTGGCCTGGCCCGGGCACTGGCCAATGACGCACCGATCCTGCTGATGGATGAGGCTTACTCGGCCCTCGACCCCCTGATCCGCTATGACATGCAAACCGTGCTGCTGGATCTGCAACAAGAGGTGCGAAAGACCATCGTCTTTATCACCCATGACCTTGATGAGGCGCTACGTATCGGTGACCGGATCGCGCTTTTGCGTGACGGCCTGGTGATCCAGCAAGGCTCGGCACAGGATATCGTGCTGCGTCCGGCCGATGATTACGTCGCGAATTTCGTGCAGCATGTCGATCGTGGCAAGGTACTCAAGGTGTCTTCAATCATGTCACCTGCCCAGGAAGGTACCGGGGACGCGCCCCGCATCGACGCCAACGCCTCGCTGGCCGAGGCGCTTCGTCAGATGGCCGAGGCACGGGTCCAGACACTGCTTGTCACCGCCGGGGATGGGCGCGATGTCGGCACTATCCAGTTCGACAATGCCATCAACGCCTATGCCGGCGGGACAAAGCCGGCGGCATGAGGACCGGCATCATCGGCGCGACAGGCTGGCTTGGCTCTGCGCTGGGCGCGGGCCTCTTGTCGCGCGGCATTTCCCGGCCTGACGAGTTAGTCTTGCTAAACCGCAGCGGCCCAAGACCAGACTATCACGGGTATGAGAACGTCATCTGGGTGGCGAATGCCGCCGATCTGGTCGCGCAAAGCGAAGTGGTGGTTGTTTCGGTCAGGCCCGAGGACTGGGCGGCGCTGGAGCTAAAAGCGGATGGACGGCTCATCATCTCGTTCATGGCCGGGATCGACGCCCGTACCCTGTCGCGTTGCAGGGGGCGGATCGTTCGTGCCATGCCCAACGCTGCGGCCGAGATCGGCGCGTCCTACTCCCCCTTCTGGGCCGCCGAAGGGGTAAGCGAGGCCGACAGGGCCACGGTCCGGCGCGTACTGTCAGCCATAGGCACCACGGACGAGCTTGAGACCGAAGCTCAGATTGACCTCATGACCGCCCTGCCCGGCTCAGGTGCGGCCTATCCGGCAATGATGGCGGTTGCGATGGCCGGGTTCATGCGGGCACAGGGTGTATCTGATGTCATCGCCTGGCGCGCCGCCGAGGCGGCTGTTGTCGGCGGCGCGCGGCTGCTTGAAGGTCGGATGACCGAGGCACCGGAGCTGCTCGCCGCCTATCGTGGCTATCGTGGCACCACCGCTGCCGGGATCGAGGCCGCCGAAGCTGCCGGGTTTGCCAAGGCCGTAACCGTTGCGTTGGCGGCGGCTACCGACAAGGCAAGACGCATGACCATTGACGCGGGTGATCAGGTCTGACCACCCCTGCCGCCTATCCCTGCGTCAGCCAATCTGCAAAAAGCCGCGCGCGTTTTGAGGCGCGCGGGCTAAGCCGCAGGGAAAAGGCCAAGGGCGAAGGGATGCTTTCCGGGACCAGACAGGTCAGCCGCCCGGCTTGAAGGGCACGCGGCATCAAACCTTCCCACCCCATCACCGCGCCGACATCATCCTCGGCCGCCTGCAGCGCAATCATATGGTTGGTGACAAACAGGCCTCGACCCGTCGGAGGCGGATGGCCAAGCGCCCGGAACCAATCGCTCCAATTCGTCCAGCCGTTATTGTCATCGTTCATATGGATCAAAGGGGCGCGCAGCAGGTCTTCAACCCGGCTGATTGCATGCTCTTTGGCAAAGCGTGGCGTGCCATAGGCGCGGATCTGGTCGCGGAATATCTCGCGCCATTCGCCACTGCCATCGCCCGTCGCAGCATAGCCGATGCTGAGGTCGTGGCGGCTTGTCGTAGCGGCCACATCACTGATGATCTGCGAGACAGTGATTTCGGGGTGGATTTTCCAGAA
Source organism: Paracoccus kondratievae (assembly GCF_009301415.1). GTDB lineage: Bacteria > Pseudomonadota > Alphaproteobacteria > Rhodobacterales > Rhodobacteraceae > Paracoccus > Paracoccus kondratievae. Next base: position 1,176,665 of record NZ_CP045072.1, read on the forward strand.
TGCGGTAATCTTTGGCGTCAGCCACAGCGCGCTGACGGCGGTGGTGGCGCGAATGGTCACGTCGGCGGTATCCGGCCGATCACGCAGCTGACTGACGGTGTCCGAGATTGTCTCAAAGCCGCGTTGCAGCGCGACCAGCAGGAATGCCCCCTTTTCCGTCAGTTCGACCCCGCGATGGCGGCGCAAGAACAGCGCGCAGCCCAGATCCTGCTCAAGCGCCTTGATCTGATGGCTGATCGCGGCAGGGGTCACGTTCATCTCTTGTGCGGCAGCCTTGAAGCCAAGGTTGCGGGCTGCCGCCTCAAAACAGATCAGCGCCGTCATTGAGGCAAAGTCATAGGGGCTGGGCACGGCGGTCCTTCAATTTAGATGAACTAATCCAGGATGAAAATTTATGCCGTTGTCAAGCAGGCTTCTTCTGACGGATTACCGGATAAGTTCAATCCTCAGCGGGAAGCCGAAAATGAACGCCACCCATCCTGATATTCGTACCCTGCTTCAACGCCGCATTCCCGGTCATGCGCTGGAGCAGCCCTTTTACACCTCGGCCAAGATCTATCAGCAGGATCTTGAGAATATCTTCTACCGCGAGTGGCTTTATGCCATCCCGGCCTGCCAGCTTGCAAAACCCGGCGCCTATGCCACCATGCGTATAGGCGCCTATAACATCGTCATTGTCCGGGGTCGCGACGATCAGATCCGCGCCTTTCACAACTCATGCCGGCATCGCGGTTCAATCATCTGCAAAGAGCATCACGGCAAGGTCGCAAAGCTGGTCTGCCCCTATCATCAATGGACCTACGACCTTGACGGCTCATTGGTTTGGGCAAGCAATATGGGCCCCGATTTCGACCCGGCGCGGCATGGGTTGCGGCCGGTCGCGCTGCGCAATCTCAGGGGGCTGATTTATGTCTGCCTGTCGGATGATCCCCCGGATTTCGACGATTTCGCCCGGCAGGCCGCCCCTTATCTGGAGGTCCATGACCTTGAGGATGCCAAGGTCGCCCATAGCTCGACGATCATCGAAAAAGGCAACTGGAAGCTGGTCTGGGAAAACAACCGCGAATGCTATCATTGCAGCGGTAACCACCCTGCCCTGTGCCGGTCATTCCCGCTGGACCCCGAAGTCGCGGGCGTCGCGGCTGATGGCTCGATCTCAGCACGGCTGCAGGCGCATTTCGACCGTTGCGCGGCGGCGGGCGCTCCGGCGCAGTTCCTGCTGTCAGGAGACGGACAGTTCCGGCTTGCACGGATGCCGCTGCAGGAAACCGCGGTCAGCTATACGATGGACGGCAAGGCCGGGGTACAAAAGCCACTTGGCCGGGTGGCACTGCCTGACGCGGGTTCACTGTTGGTGTTCCATTACCCCTCGACCTGGAACCATTTCCTGTCCGACCACTCGCTGACTTTCCGGGTCATGCCGATCAGCCCGACCGAAACCGAGGTGACAACCACATGGCTTGTTCACAAGGATGCGGTTGAGGGCGTCGATTATGACCTCAAACGCCTGACCGAGGTCTGGATCGCCACCAATGACGAGGATCGCGAGATCGTCGAGACGAACCAGCAGGGCATCCTTTCGCCGGCCTATGTCCCCGGTCCCTATGCGCCCGACTGGGAAAGCGGGGTGATCCAGTTCATCGACTGGTATGCCGCGTGGATGGAACGTGCCCTCATCCCTGAACGCATGGCAGCCGAGTGACGATGACCGCAGCGACATGACCCGCCCTGTCCTTTTGGAGCGATACCGAAGAGCTGGAAAGCGTCTCATGCCTGGAAGAGGTGCCGAATGTTATGACCTTTGCATTCCGCAGCCCTTCGGGGGCGCTTTTCACCTATGAGCCGGTGCCTCAGGGTATCGGGCATCGGACCTCTGCCATCTAATCCTCGCCCTCGCGGCCGGGATCGCTGACGGTGACGGTCAAGGCCCGGCCGGGTTCGGTCGGCACGCGCTGGATGCTTGATCATCTGCGCCCCCGGGTATGCGCCTGCGTGCCCGGGGAACCGGGCGGCAGCTTTTCGATCCTGCGCCGGCCTGCAGCGAAATACCTGCTCATCTCGGCCGGGTCAGGCATCACGCCAATGATGTCGATGACGGCATTTTTATACGATTTCTGGCGCGCGCCAGACATTGTCTTTGTCAACTGCCCACGCCGTCCACAAAGGTCGCATCGCTACACGAACTGATGCCCGAGGAGATCTTTGCCGCCTTGGGCAAAAGCCTGTGTGCCGGCACGTCGGGAAACCATCATGAACACCGTTCGGGCTGCGGCACCTGTCAGGTGCTGAAACTCTCGGGTCAGGTTCAAATGGTTCATAACGGCGGGATCACCGACGAGAACGTCGAGGCCGACTATAATTCTGGCCTGCTGCGCGCGTCCCCTGGGCGATGTCGTGATCGACCTGTGACACCCTCAGACCGCCATGGCGCGGGCGATCCAGGCTGCAATCATCAGATCCAGATGCGCGCCGCCACCATTCTTGAAAACGGTGATCTCATCGTTGGATTGACGGCGGCGAGCGTCGGACTGCACAAGGTCGTAAAGATCGCCAAGCACGCTACCCGCCGTAATCGCGCCCGAGGCGATGGGCATCATCAGCTCTCCGATATGGCCAAGCGTGGTGGCACGGCTGTCCACGAACAGCGCGCCTTTCGCCATCAACGCATCATCGGCCTCTCGCATATCGGCCTTAAAGGCACCGATCAGATCGACATGGGTACCGGGCCGGACCCAATCGCCCAGAATGACTGGCTGGCGTGCCATGGTAGCCGATGAGATGATATCGGCATCTGCCGCCGCCGCCCTCAGATCCGTCACAGCAATCAGATCAGCGTTGACCCCTTCAAGCCTTGCGACCAGATCCTGTGCCTGCTCGGGTCGTCGAGACCAGATCGAAACACGCTCAATGCCGGACAGCACTGCCGTATAAGCTTTGACAAGGCTTGTCGCCACCGTCCCCGCCCCGACGATCAGCAGATGCCGGCTGTCGGCGCGTGCAAGCAGGCTGGCCCCAAGCACGGAATCTGCAGCAGTCTTGAATTCGGTGACTAGCGGGCTGTCCACGATCGACAAAAGCCCGCCGGTATCGTGGTCAAAGACCAGCATTGCCCCCTGAACCGTCGGCAGCCCCCGCGCGGCATTGCCGTCAAGCACGGTAAAGGTTTTGGCTCCATAACCCAGCCCCTCGATATAGGCCGAGCGGCTCATCATCGTTCCGGTCGGCGGGCCAAGAAAGGCGTCCCGGATCTCGGCACGCGGCAGGGTGTGACCATGACGCAGGGCCTCAACCGCATCGACCCATTTCAGCCGTCCAATCGCATCCCGATACGAAAGAAACTGCGGCGCAGAACCCTTGTTTGTCATGGATAGCGATGCCTCCTGTGCTGTGATCGCGGACCGGCGCCCGTGCCGGCATGGTCCCGGCATATCGGCCATTTTTCCCAGCGATGGTCAATCTTTCCTCCATCAAATCATGTGTGAAATCGTCCGGTTCAGTTCGATGCTCAGGCAAAGTATTTACTAGTATGCAAGTATGCATTATGAACAGGGCGGGAAGAGGAATCATCTCAATGCAGCCAACCATCGACTTTACGCTTTCGACGGCGCCCCAGGTTTATGACTGGTTGCGGGATGCCATTCTGCGCGGGGCCCTGCCCCCCGGCACACGGCTAAGCGAGACCGAGATCGGCCAGCAGATCGGTGTCAGCCGCCAGCCGGTGCGCGAAGCCTTCATCCGGCTGACCGCCGACGGGCTGGCCGAGGTTCGACCCCAGCGGGGAACCTATATCCGCCGGATCTCGATTTCGGCGGTGCTTTCGGCCCGGCTGATCCGCGAGGCAGTGGAAAGCGACCTGATCCGCATGCTGGCCGAACAGGCAGACGACAAGCTGATCACACAGCTGGATCAGGAAATCGCCGAGCAAAGCGAAGCCGTGGCCCGCGATGACGCCGAAACCTTCGTACGCCTTGACGACCGTTTTCATCGCCTGCTGGCCGTCGCCGTCGGACAAGAGGCGGTGTGGGAGGTGCTTGAGGGCCTCAAATCCCAGATGAACCGGCTGCGCTACATCACGGCGCGAACCTTCGACATACAAAAGCTTATCGGCCAGCACGCCGAAATCGTGGACGGTCTGCGCAATCACGACCCCGCGCTGGCCGAGGCCGCAATGCGCCGCCATCTGCGCGAACTGCTGAACGACCTGCCGGAAATCAGCCGCAGCCGACCCGAACTTTTCATACCCTGACGTATCATCCCGGAGGAGAACGATGATCACCCTGAACCGTCGCCGCTTTGCGGCGCTGGCCATGGCCTGCCTGACCGCTGCATCTGCCCTGACCGCCTCGGCCGCTGAACTGACGCTCAAGCTTGGCCATCTCGCCAATGAACAGAACTCCTGGCACAAGGCCTCGCTGAAATTCGCCGAAGAGCTTGAGCAGCGGACCCAAGGCCGCATCGCAGTCGAGGTGTTCCCCAACGACTCGCTTGGCCGCGAGATGGACCTGATCAACGGCATGCAGCTGGGCACGGTCGAAATGACCATCACCGGCGAAAGCCTGCAGAACTGGGCGCCGATGGCGGCGCTGTTGGCCATCCCCTATGCCTATCGCTCGCTTGAGCATATGGATGAGGTCGCAGCAGGAGAGATCGGCGAAAAGATCAAGGCGCAGATCATCGAACGCGCCCAGGTCCGCCCCATCGCTTATTTCGCGCGCGGCCCGCGCAACCTGACCGCAAACCGCGCCATCACCAACCCGGGCGAACTGAACCGGATGCGGCTGCGGGTCCCGAACGTGCCGCTGTTCGTCGACACCTGGACCGCGCTAGGCGCCCAGCCGACGCCGATGGCCTTTTCCGAAGTGTTCACCTCGCTTCAGAACGGCACAATCGACGGGCAGGAAAACCCGGTGGCACTGATCCAGACTGCCTCGCTTAACGAGGTGCAAAGCCATGTGAACCTGACCGAACATGTGCGCAGCTGGATCTATCTGACCATCGCCGAGCAGGTCTGGCAGGGCCTTTCGGAAGAGGATCAGGGCCATGTGATGGAGGCCGCCCGCATCGCCCAGGAATACGAGCGTCAGCAGTTTCTGCAGGATGAGGATGCGATCCGCGCCGATCTCGAGGCCAAGGGTATGACCTTTGTCGAGGTTGATCAGAAAGCTTTTGCCGACGCCTCGCGAGAAGCAGTGATCAAGAGCGTCGACGAAAGCATTCGTCCCATCGTCGAAGATCTCTTCAAACAGTGACCGCAACCTTGTGTCCGCCGGTCTGTCCCTTTTGCGGGCCGGCAAATGCCATCAGGGGTTTGGAACCATGAAAAATCTGGCTCTCTTGCAGCGCGGTCTTGCGGCGCTTTGCCGGTTCGCCATCGGCGTGGTCTTCTTTGCGCTGATCGCGGTGGTTACGCTTCAGATCACCACACGTACCTTTGGCCTGCCTTCACCGGTCTGGACCGAAGAGCTGTCGCGCTATCTGCTGCTTTACATGACGGCGCTGGGCATCGGCATGTCGCTGATGACGGGCGAACTGGTGAACGTCGACCTGTTGCAGGAAACCGTATCAGCAAGCCGGGCATGGTGGATGCGCCTTATTGCCGCCATCTGCACGGCCGGGCTGGGCGCGGTGATGATCTGGCCGGCATGGAAATTCACCAGGATCGGGGCATTCCAGCAATCCCCAAGCCTGCGCTGGCCGATGGACATCATTCATGCCTCGGTGCTGCTGCTGTCTGTGATGCTGTTTCTTTTCGCCCTTTTGCGTGTGATCGGCATGATCGCGGGCAACGATGACGGGCGGCCCCATCTTTCTGAGGAAGCCTGAGTCCATGGATCTGTTCCTGCTTCTGACCACTTTCGTCGTCACGCTGGCACTGGGCGTGCCGGTTGCCGTCTGTCTTGGGCTTGCATCGCTGGCCTATATCCTGTCGGCTGGGCTGCCGGTGGTGATCATTCCGCAGCGCATGTATGCCGGCATGGATGTTTTTGTGCTGCTGTGCATCCCGGGCTTTATCCTTGCCGGGAACCTGATGAACTTTGGCGGCATCACCGAGCGGATCATCCGGCTTGCCAATGCGCTGGTCGGCTGGATGCGCGGCGGGCTTGCACTGGCCAATGTCGCGGATTCGATGATGTTCGGCGGCGTCTCGGGCACTGCCGTTGCCGATGTCGCCGCAACCGGCGGGGTGATGATCCCCGGCATGAAGAAATCCGGCTATCCCGGCGATTTTGCCGCTGCGATCACCGCCGCCTCGTCCACCGTCGGCCCGATGCTGCCGCCAAGCGTCCCGATGATCATCGTCGGCGCGCTGTCGGGCATCTCGGTCGGCCAGCTGTTTCTTGCGGGGGCGGTACCGGGCGTTCTGATGGGCATCGCCATGGGGGTGACCTGCTACATCCTCGCCGTACGCCGCAACTATCCGCGGCAAGAGTGGAAAGGTTTCAGCGAACTGCTCGCAGCATTCCTGTCGGCGTTCTGGGCCTTGGCCATGACCGGCCTGATCATCGGTGGCCTTCTGACCGGCATTGCCACCCCGACCGAAACCGCGATCGTTGCCTGCCTTTACGCCTTTGTCGTCGGTGCCTTCATCTACCGCGAATTGCCGATCCGCGCTGTGCCCCGCATTGTCATCGACAGCGCCATCTCTTCGGCTGGAATTCTGGCGCTGGTGGGTTTTGCCAACGTCTTTGGCTCGATCCTCGCGTCCGAACGTATTCCGCAAATGCTGGTCAACAGCGTGTTGGCGATCACCGACAACCCGATCCTGGTCATTCTGCTGATCAACATCCTGCTGCTGTTCGTCGGCATGTTCATGGAGACGATCGCCGCGCTTATCATCCTGTTCGTGCCTTTGCTGGGACTTGCGACCAGCGTCGGGATCGAGCCGCTGCATTTTGCGACCTTCGCGGTCCTGAACCTGATGATCGGGCTGACCACGCCTCCGGTCGGGGTGTGCCTGTTTGTCGCCTGCAACATCGCACGCGAACCGCTGGCGCGGGTAATCAGTGCCGTGATCCCCTTTCTTATCTCGAATATCATCGTACTGCTGCTGGTGTCCTATTACCCGCCCTTTGCCACCTGGCTGCCGTCGACACTGATGGGGAACTGACATGGCACAAGAGATCGCCTGCCGCCTGTATGCTGCCCGCGACCTGCGGATCGAGCCCTTGGCCCAACCGCAGCCCGGCGGGGACGCCGCCCTGATCCGCGTTCTGCGCGGGGGCATCTGCGGATCGGACCTGCATTACTATCACGACGGCGGCTTTGGACCGGTCAGGGTACGTGAACCCATCGTTCTGGGCCATGAGGCCGCCGGGGTGGTCGAGGCCGCCCCCGCAGGCTCGGGCCTTGCGCCGGGTCAGCTGGTGGCACTGTCACCCTCGCGTCCTTGCGGCGAATGCGAGTATTGCCGCGCGGGCGAGGATCGGCACTGCCTGGCAATGCGCTTTAGCGGTTCAGCGATGCGCCTGCCGCATGAGGATGGATTTTTCCGCAGTCGGCTGTACCACCCCGTCGCGCAATGCCTGCCGCTGCCCAATGATATCGGGGCAGAGGCCGCAGCCGGGGCCGAGCCTTTGGCGGTCTGTCTGCATGCCCTGACCATGGCGCCCGACCTTTCGGACCGCCGCGTGCTGATCACAGGCGCTGGTCCCATCGGCGCGATCTGCACCGCACTTGCCCGTCTGCACGGTGCTGCAGAAATCATTGTGACCGATGTTCAGGACTTCACCTTGGGGATCGCGCGCCGCATGGGGGCCGACCGTGCGGTAAACGTTGCCGAAAACCCCGAGGCGCTGAATGATCTGGCCGAGGGCAAGGGGCGCGTCGACGTGGTGCTGGAATGCTCGGCCAATCCCCATGCCATCGCGCAGGCCATCAGTATGACCCGCCCGCAGGGCACCATCGTTCAGATCGGTGTCGCGGGCACCCTGCCCCTGCCGCTGAACCTGATCGTCGCCAAAGAGCTACGCGTCTTTGGCACCCACCGGTTTGACCGCGAGTTTGCACAAGCGGTCCAGATGATCAGCACAGGCCGGATCGACCTGTCGCCCATGGTTACAGAAACCCTGCCCGCGACCGAGGCGCAGCGCGCCTTTGACCTTGCAGGCGACCGGACTCAGGCGGTCAAGGTTCAGCTTGATTTCGGGGCCTGAGCGATGCCAGTAATCACCGAAATCGAGGACTTGCGCCGCCTGCACCGGCAACGTGTCCCGCGTATGTTCTATGATTATGTCGATGTCGGGGCCTGGACCGGCAGCACCTATCGCGCCAATCGTGCCGATTTCGGACGGATCCTGCTGCGCCAGCGCGTTGCCCGCAATATCGAGAACCGCAACCTTGCAACCACCATGCTGGGCCAGCAGGTCTCAATGCCTCTGGCGCTGGCGCCGGTCGGGCTGTTGGGTATGCAGCACCCGGACGGAGAGATCTGCGCCGCCCGTGCTGCGCTGGCTGCAGGCGTACCCTTTACGCTTTCGACCATGTCCATGTGCTCGATCGAGGATGTGGCCAGGGCGACAGGCGCACCTTTCTGGTTCCAGCTCTATACCCTGCGGGACGAAGAGTTTCTGGACAGCGTCCTTGACCGGGCCCGCCGCGCCGGGGTCTCGGCCCTGGTGCTGACGCTGGACCTGACCATTCAGGGTCAGCGCCATAAGGACTTAAAGAACCGCATGACCGCGCCACCGCGCATGACCTTGCCAAACCTCATTGATATCGCGATGCATCCCCGCTGGGCCTTGGGGATGCTGCGCACGCGCCGGCGCAGCTTTGGCAATATCGTCGGCCATGCACGCGGGGTTACCAATCTGGGTGATCTGATGGACTGGACCTCGCGCCAGTTCGATCAGCGGCTTGACTGGGCGCGGGTCGAACAGATCATCCGCAAATGGGGCGGGCCGGTGATCCTTAAAGGCATCAACGACCCCGAGGACGCCCGCCGCGCGCTGGATACCGGTTGCGCCGCGATCCTTGTGTCGAACCACGGCGGGCGTCAGCTTGACGGCGCGCCTTCGACCATCCGCGCCCTGCCCTTGATCCGTCGCGCTGTCGGGCCGGATTTCCCGCTTTATCTCGACAGCGGAATCCAGTCGGGACAAGAGGCGCTGAAAGCCATCGCCAGCGGCGCGAACGGCGTCTTTATCGGCCGCGCCTTTACCTATGGCCTTGGCGCCATGGGTCAGAAGGGGGTCGAGACGGCGCTCACCATCCTGCGGCGCGAAATGGACATCACCATGGCGCTTTGCGGCGTCAATGATATCAGGAATTTCGGTCCCGAATGCCTCTGGCCCGGGGACCGAGGCAATGCTGCCTGAAGAATAAGGAACAAACGAATGCGACATACCTGGCGCTGGTTCGGTCCCAAAGACAGGGTCTCGATCGACGACATGCTGCAGGCGGGGGTACAGGGCGTGGTCACCGCGCTGCACCATGTGCCCACGGGTACCGTCTGGTCGCCCCAGGAAATCGCCCGTCGGCAGGCTGAACTGTCGGTGATGACCGATGGTGCGCCCTCGGGGCTGAAATGGGAGGTCGTCGAAAGCCTGCCCGTCAGCGAGGCGATCAAGACCCAGACCGGCGATTGGCGCGGCCATGTCCAGAACTGGATCACTTCGATGCGCCATCTTAAGGCCGCAGGAATCGAGGTGATCTGCTATAACTTCATGCCGGTTCTGGACTGGACGCGCACCGATCTGGCCTGGCGGCGGCCGAATGGCGCGCGCTGCATGCGCTTTGATCTGATCGACTTTGCGGCCTTCGATCTGCATATACTGCAACGCAAGGGTGCAGCCGAGGATTTCCCGGAAGAGCTGCGCGATGAGGCCGGCCGCCGCTTTGCCGCCATGGACGAAACGCGCCGCAAGGAACTGGCAGGCAACGTCGTCTTTGGCCTGCCCGGCGCGGCTGAGCATTTCACGCTTGAGGACGTGCGGGCGCTGCTTGACAGCTACGCACCGGTAACGGATGCGGTTCTGCGCCGGAACTTTCATGACTTCCTTGAACAGGTGGTTCCCGTCGCGCAAGAGATCGGCGTGCGCCTGTGCTGCCACCCAGACGATCCGCCCTTCCCACTGCTGGGCTTGCCCCGCGTCATGTCGACCGAGGCCGATTATGCCGAACGTATGGCAGCGGTCGACCTGCCGGCAAATGGCATCACGCTTTGCTCGGGCTCGCTTGGGGCTCGGCCTGAAAATAACCTGCCCGGCATGATGGAACGGCTGGGCGACCGGGTGCATTTCCTGCATCTGCGCAACGTGCGCCGTGACACCGACACGGCCCCCTGTTCGTTCTTCGAGGATGAACATCTGGCCGGCCAGACCGATATGATCGCGCTGATCGCCGCCGTTCTGCGCGAAGAGGCCCGACGCCGCGACGCTGGCCGCTCTGACGCATTGATCCCGATGCGCCCGGATCATGGTCAGGACATTCTTGACGATATCGGCCGTGGTGGCCAGCCGGGCTATCCCGCCATTGGCCGACTGAAAGGGCTCGCTGAGCTGCGCGGGGTTGAGCTGGCCCTTAGCCACGGGGCGCGGCTGTGACCGCGCGCCTGACCAGCCTTGACGGTCTGCCGCCCGAGGTTGCACTGCCCGGCTATGACCGGGCGGCGCATGGGTTTGGCATTCTGCATCTTGGGCTCGGGGCGTTTCATCGCGCCCATCAGGCCGTCCATACCGATGATGCACTGGCGGCAGAGGGCGGGGACTGGCGCATCATTGGCGCCAACCTGCGCAGCCGCGACATCCCCGAGGCTATGAACGCACAGAACGGGCTGTTCACCGTGCTTGAACGGTCCGGGGCCGATCGTGCCCGGATCATCGGTGCCCATGGCCCGGCAATCGGCGGAGATGCGGCGGCGATCCTGCGCACAGCCTGTGACCCCAAAATCCGCATCCTGTCGCTGACCGTTTCGGAAAAGGCCTATGGGATCGACCGCGCCGCGATGGATGCAGATCCTACCCATCCCGCCGTTGCCACCGACTTGGCGCGGCCGCAAAAACCGCAGGGCGTCCTGGGGATCATCACCGCCGCGCTTGCGGCCCGCCGCAAGGCCGGAGTCGCACCTTTCACTGTCCTTAGCTGCGACAACCTGCCCGACAATGGCCCTCTGCTGCGGGCTGGTGTGCTGGGGTTCGCCCGCCGCCTTGACACCGATCTGGGCGCGTGGATCGCGGATCATGTCGCCTTTCCGGCCACCATGGTGGACCGTATCACCCCCGCCACGACCAAGCGCACGCTTGCCGATGTCGAGACGATGACCCTGTGCCGCGATCTTGCCGCAGTAGAAACCGAGCCGTTCAGCCAATGGGTGATCGAGGATCGTTTCCCGCAAGGCCGCCCGGCGTGGGAGGCAGGGGCCGCGCTTTTCGTCAGCGATGTTCGCCCCCATGAGGCGATGAAGCTGCGTATGCTGAACGGCAGCCACTCACTCATCGCATATGCCGGGCAGATGCTCGACCTGCTTCATGTGCGTGATGCGATGGCAGATGCGCCGCTGGTCGCACTGATCCGCCGTCACATGCAGGCAGCGGCGGCCACTCTGCCCAAAGAGGCCGGACTCGATCCCGACGCCTATGCCGAGGCGTTACTTGCCCGCTTTGCCAATCCGGCTATCGCCCATCAGACCCGCCAGATCGCCATGGACGGGACCGAGAAACTGCCACAACGCTGGTTTGCCCCGGCTGCTGATCTGCTGCGCGCGGGTGGCGATACCGGCCCCTATGCTTTTGCAACCGCGATCTGGCTGGCCTGGCTTGCCTCGGTGACCCAGCCACCGGACGATCCGCGCGGGGCGCTGCTTTTGGATCTGGTGCGCAAAGCGGGCGCAGATGATGAGGCACTGACCCGTTCAATCCTTGCGCTGCCGGGGCTTGTCCCGCCGGATCTGGCCGCAAACGCGGGGTTCGTCAGCGCGGTGCAGGAAAACCTTGCCCATATCCGCCGCGACGGATTACGTGCGGCCATCACGACAGAGCTGAATTCATGAGCAAGACGATCCTTTCCATCGGTGAGGCAATGGTCGAGCTGTCGCCATCGGGTCAGGACGGGCTGTGGCGGCTGGGTATTGCCGGGGACACGCTGAATACCGCATGGTATCTGCGCCATCAGCTGTCCTCCGACTGGCGCATTGCATATTGCAGCCGCATCGGCATGGGACAGTTTTCGCAACAGATGGTCGATTTCCTGACCGGCGAGGGGATCGACGCCACCCACGTCTCTCGCGATCCACAGCGCGAAATTGCGCTTTACGCCATCTCGCTAAAGGATGGCGAGCGCAGCTTCAGCTATTGGCGCGACACCTCGGCGGCAAAGCGTCTGGCGGACGATCCGACTGTGCTTGCCTCAGCCCTGCAAGGGACGGCGATCGCCTATTTCTCGGGTATCACGCTTGCCATCCTGCCCGACGCGGGCCGCAAAGTTCTGATCCAGGCGCTTAGCGCCGCCCGCGCCGCGGGCACTCAGGTGGTCTTTGACCCTAACTTGCGCCCCCGGCTGTGGCCGGATCTGCCAGTCATGCGCAATGAGATCGAAGCCGCTGCCGCCATCGCCGATCTCGTCCTGCCAAGCTTTGACGATGAGTACAGCTTTTTCGGCGACGGCGATCCGCATGCAACGATTGCCCGCTATCTAAGCCGGGGGGCGGGGCAGGTGGTGGTCAAGGCGGGAGGTGCCGCGATCCACTATGGCGGCCGCGAGGGCGCAGGGTTGATCAAGGATCTGCCGCGTGAAACCCCGGTCGATACCACCGCCGCCGGCGACAGTTTCAACGCCGGATATCTGGCTGCACGTATCGGCGGAGCCGATATTCCTGCCGCGATCCATGCTGCGCATGACCTCAGCCGGAAGGTGATCCTTAACCACGGCGCATTGGTCCGTGAGGCAGTGGCGCGGTAAGAAGGTCACGAAACCACAGCAGATGCCCTTGGGCGAAATGCTTCAGGTTCTGACACTGGATGATGTGCGGAAACCCCACCGGCAGGCCGGTCGGCAGCCGCGATGACTATTGATGGCGGCTGAAGCGTAAGCGATACTTCAGACCGGAGGTTTTCATGCCCAGAATATCGCTTGAATTTTAATTCATATCAATGGATTGAGATTTATTCATTATAAAGAAAATCAAGAATAATTCCCTGTAAAAAACCTTGGCCACAGTCCAGTTTTCATCCACCGCAGATCCTCTGGCACAAACTCCCCGGGCAGGTTCTGATAGCACACTGGACGTAGAAACCTGCGGATCGCCATGGTGCCGGCCGAGGTCGCGCCAAAGTTCGTCGAGGTCGGATATGGGCCGCCGTTAACCATGACATCACAGACCTCGACACCAGTTGGAAAGCCATTCACCAGTACCCTGCCCGCCTTGCGCTCAAGGATCGGCAGCAGACGCTGCGCATGGGGCAGATCGGCGCCATCCATATGCAGGGTGCCGGTCAATCGCCCCTCAAGGTCACGCGCCAGAGTCAGCATCTCGTCCAGATCGCACACCAGCACGATCAGACCCAAGGGACCAAAAACCTCCTGGCCAAACGCCGGGTCGGCGAGAAGTTCCGAAACTCTCGTTTCGTAAAGGTTCGGCCCTGCCTCGCGGCCAGCAGCATAAGAAGTCACAAGCGGCCTGACTGCATTGCGACTGTCGAGCACCGGGTTGCCGCAACGATAGGCCTCGGCAATGCTCTCGGTCAGTATGACCTGAGGATCTACCTGTCCCGGCGCCGCACGGATGGCTGCGGCGAAACGGTCGGTATCGGGACCCTCAACCACAACGGCGATGCCGGGATCAGTACAAAACTGGCCTGCCCCCAACCGGCCCGGTCGCTGCCCGGATCATCAGCCCGCGCGGCAAGAGCTGCCGACGAAAAAAACATCGGATTGCCTGAACCCGGCTCGCCCAAAAACGGGATCGGTTCTGGCCGGGCAGCGCAAAGATCAAACGGCGCACGCCCCCTCCCGGCTAGGCTACCGGTACTGATCAGCGGATGCTGGACCAAGGCCGCGCCCGTCTGATGCTCCGTCCCCTGGATCAGACTGAATATACCCGGATGCATCCCGGATTTTGTAATGGCTGCACGAATCTCATCTGCAACAATCTCGGCGGTGCCGGGACCACCGGGCATCCGGTGGTAGAGGCCAAGGCGGTGTCGCCACCAGCGGTCGAGAAAGCCAGCGGCAAGTTCGAAGCACCGAACACTGCCACTGGCCCGATCGGGCGCTGGATCAGCCGCAGATCCGGGCGGGGGGCAGGCTGTCGGTCAGGCAGCGCCGGGTCATGGCCTCGATCAAGGTAATCGCCCTTTGCGAATGTGGCTCACGAACATCCGCAGCTGGCCGGCGGTGCAGCCACGCTCACCCTGCAACCGCGCCCCGGGCAAGCCGGTTCCGCGGTTCCAGATCCGGGTGATCGCTTCGGCACAAGCCTTGATCTCATCAGCGATGATTTCGAGAAAGGTCGCCCTCACCTCGCGACTGGTCCAGCCAGAGGGCCAAAACGCATCCTCAGCCGCCTGCACCACCTGATTGACCAGATCAACACTGCCTTGCGAAAACTCATGCACCGGACCATCAACCGGCGCGTTGTGAAAGCGCCGGTCCAAGCCAATCCTTTCCCCCGCGATCAGATCGCCTGCCATGGGCGAAAAGCCCATATCAATATCCTTAAAATTCAAATTCTTTCACGGAATTCCTGCGGCCCAACATGAAGGCGTCAGCGACCAGAACCAGCGGTGACAGATCGACATCACACGCTGACCCGGCGACCAGTTCAGCCATATGGGCATATAGCGCGGGATATTCGCCCATGATGCTCATCTGCCCCCCGGCAGGCTGGCCGTTGATTTCAAGCACATTGCCGCCCATGCGTAGGGCGAGCGTACCGCTGTCAGTCTCGAATTCCATATCCCAGGTCTGCGGCCCCTCTTGCCGAAAGTCGAAATCGGCGGAAATTCCCTGAGACAAGCTTAGCCGTGCAGCGATGGGCGCCTGACGGTTGGCAGGAAAATCAAGCTCTGCGCTCAGCACCCTTGCCGGCTGCGGCAGGATTTCGGTCAGGATAGACAGTGCGTTGACGCCGGGATCGAAAACTCCCATGCCTCCTGCGGCAAAGATCCAGTCCTGACCGGGATGCCATTTACGCACATCCTCGCGCCAGATGATGCGGCCGCCACGTATCTTGCGCCCGGAAAGCCAGACTTTTGCCGCCGCTACGGCCTGTGCCGCCCGCGAATGCCATGAGGCAAACAGCGTCACCCCTTGCGCAAGGGCGAGGTCGTGCAGCGCCTGAACCTCGGCTATCGTCGCGCCCGGCGGCTTTTCCAGCATCACATGCCGGCCCGCGCGCAAGGCAGCGCAGGCCGCTGCAAAGCGCGGCACCGGAGGCAGGCAAAGCGACACCACCCCGATGTCCGGCCGGGCTGCAAGCAGATCCTCGATCTGCACGAAATTCTCGACCCCATCGACGCGGCCATGCCGTGAGACCGTGGCAGAAAGCCGCCACTCAGAAGATGAAGATATGGATGGAACATGCTGATCCTGAGCGATTTTTCCAATCCCGACAAGCGCGATCTTTCGCATCAATGGCTGTCCTTTCCAACCTCGCGGCCCCTGCAGCCGCGCAGGAAATCAAAATCAGCCCCGGTATCGGCTCCCCCGACATGCTCATGGAATAGCTGCGCATACCCGCCCTGCGGATGCGGCGCGGGGCTTTGCCAGACGGCCAGCCTGCGCTCGATCTCTTCCTGCGGGACGTCCAGATGCAGGCGACGGTTCGGCACATCAAGCTCGATCATGTCACCGTTGCGGACGATGGCCAAAGGCCCCCCCCGCGCCGCCTCGGGCGAAACATGCAGCACCACCGTACCATAGGCCGTACCCGACATGCGCGCGTCCGAAATCCGTACCATGTCCGTGATCCCCTTGCGCAGCACCTTGGGCGGCAGGCCCATGTTGCCAACCTCGGCCATGCCTGGATAACCGCGCGGACCGCACATCTTCAGCACCATGACGCAGGTTTCGTCGATATCGAGTGCCTCGTCATTGATGCGCGCCTTGTAGTCGTCGATATCCTCAAAAACCACGGCGCGACCACGATGGCGCATCAGATGCGGACTGGCGGCCGAAGGTTTAAGCACCGCGCCATCCGGGGCAAGGTTGCCCCGCAGGACGGCGATGCCACCCTGATCGGTCAGCGGGTGTTCAGCAGGCAAGATGACCTCTTCGTTCCAGTTCCGCACATCTTTGACCTCATCCCAGACTGAACGGCCCGAGACAGTCAGCGCCTCCTGATGCAACAGGCCAGCCTCTCCCAAACGCTTAAGAACTACAGGTAAACCACCGGCGTAAAAGAATTCTTCCATCAAGTACTGACCGGACGGCATCAGGTTCACGATGGTCGGAACGTCGCGGCCAAGCCGGTCCCAATCGTCCAGCGTCAGATCGACCCCGACCCGACCAGCCAGCGCCAGAAGGTGGATCACCGCATTGGTCGATCCGCCAATCGCGCCATTGGTACGGATCGCGTTCTCAAAGGCCTCACGGGTCAGGATATCGCTGGGCTTAAGGTCGTCCTTGACCATCTGGACGATCCGACGCCCGGTCAGTTGCGCCATGACGCGGCGGCGCGAATCCACGGCGGGGATCGCAGCATTGCCCGAAAGGGCCATCCCCAGCGCCTCGGCCATACTGGCCATGGTCGAGGCTGTGCCCATGGTGTTGCAGGTCCCTGAGGAACGGCTCATCGCGGCCTCGGCCTCAAGGAATTCCTCCTGCGTCATCTCGCCGGCTTTGACCGCCTCGCTGAATTTCCACAGATGCGTGCCCGAGCCGATCCTCTCGCCCCGGAACCAGCCGTTCAGCATCGGCCCGCCGGTGACAACGATCGAGGGGATATCGGTCGAGGCAGCCCCCATCAGCAAGCTGGGCGTGGTCTTGTCACAACCGACCATCAGCACCGCGCCGTCGATGGGCTGGCCGCGCATCGCCTCTTCGACAGCCATGGCGGCAAGATTGCGATACATCATCGCGGTCGGACGATAGGTGTTTTCGCTTGCTGAAAAGACCGGAACCTCGACGGGAAAGCCCCCGGCCTCCCACACGCCGGCCTTCACCTTTTCGGCCAGATCGCGCAGGTGACCGTTACAGGGTGTCAGATCAGACCAGGTGTTGAGAATGCCAATGACCGGACGTCCGTCAAAAATATCATGGGGATAGCCCTGATTTTTTAACCAGCCGCGATGATAGATGGTGTCACGGGAATTGCCGCCATACCAATGTTGGGAACGCAGCTTACGCGGCCAGGGGGCGGGAGTGAAAGACTTGGACATCAAAGCACCTCGACACAGGTCAGGGGTTCGCTACGCTGATCCAGTGCCAGCGGATTGCGCAGCGCGAGACCAAGTGCCGGGGCCTCGATCTCGAACACATCGCCTGCGCGGCAGCGAATATCATCGGCGAAGGACAGGGTCGCAGTGCCAAAGAAATGCACATGCACATCACCCGGCTGACGGAAAAGCGCGTATTTAAAGTGATGATGTTCAAGGTTGGCGATGCTATGGGACATATTCGCCTCTCCTGACAGAAAGGGTTTTTCCCACAGGACCGAACCGCCCCGCAGAATACGGCTCATGCCCTCGACATGCCGGGGCAGATCGCCAAGCAGGATCTCGGGACCAAAGCTGGCCGGGCGCAGTTTGGAATGGGCAAGCCACAGGTAATTCCCCCGCTCGGTCACATGGTCCGAGAATTCGTTGCCAAGCGCAAAGCCAAGGCGAAAGGGCCGGCAATCCGGACCGATCAGATAAAGGCCGGCAATCTCGGGCTCTTCGCCCGCGTCCAGCGCAAAGGCGGGCGCGGTCAGGGGCGCGCCAGGCACGGCCAGCGCATGGCCGTTGCCCTTGTAGAACCATTCAGGCTGCACCCCCGGTTCATCCGGCGCGGGCTTTCCGCCTTCCAGACCCATGCGGAACATCTTCATACTGTCCGTGATATCGGCTGCATCAATTGCCGCACCATGCATGGCATCGCGCGCCGCTGCCGAACCAAGATGCGTCAAGCCTGTGCCGCTGACATGCAAATGCGCCGGATCGGGATGGTCGAGCGGTAGCAGAACCCGTCCCTCGGCCAGCGCGGCAACCAGATCGACCGCAGCACCCTGTCCACGGCTTTCAGCTTCGGCCGCAAGGCTGTGTCTGGCAGCGATGGCGGCCAAGGCCAGATCGCGGGTGCTTTCCGCCCCCGGCACCAGATGTGCCTGATCCTGACGGCGCAGAGCAACGGCCCGGCTGCCCTCAGGCAGAATTAGTTGAGACAGATACATGCTATGGCCCTCGCTGCGATCGGTCAGAGCGGGGTACCACCGGCATTTTGCAAGGCATCTCCTCCCACCGGGCAACCGTTCCCCTCTGACGGCTTGCGAATGATCCAGCCATGAAATTACATAATGGTAAAATTACTTCGTCTTCCATTTGCATATCGGATCTGTTATGTCATTACCTCCTGCCCGCCTGATGTTGAAACCTGCCCAACTGCGGCTGATCCAGCAGATCGCCGAAACTGGCCAGCTACAGATGGCGGCCGAACGTATTGGCATGACCCAACCTGCCGCCTCGCGTATGCTGGCCGAGATCGAAAACCAGGTCGGTGCCCAGCTTTTCCTGCGCCAGCCCAAGGGCATGGAACCGACCGAGATCGGGCGCGCCGTCCTGCGCCGCGCACGCGTCATCCTGCGCGAGATGTTCAGCATGGCCTCGGACGTGCAGGCGCTGCGCAACGGCTTTGGCGGCGCCTTGCGGGTGGGCGCGGTGACCGGGCCTGCGGTCGGCTATCTCGTTTCGGCCATCCGCGAGATCAAGCAAGGTGCCCCCGATGCCGAGATCACCGTTGATGTCATGCCTTCGCGCGAGCTGTTGCAACATCTGGCGGCCGGAGAAATGGATTTCGTCCTTGCCCGTATCCTGCCGGAATTCGACAGCCGCGACTTCAACATCCTGCCGATGCGGGATGAAAAGGTGGCTTTTCTGGTTCGCTCGACCCACCCGCTAAGCCGCGCCGCCCCGGTGACACTGACCGAGCTTTGCGAACAGGAATGGATCATGCAGCAACGCGGCGCACCGATCCGCGAGGCGACGCTTTCCGCCTTTGCCGATGTTGGCCTGCCCGAACCGCGCAATATCGTCAACAGCCCCTCGTTGCTGCTGACCATCGCCTATCTTGCGCAAAGCGACGCGGTCGCGCCCATGTCCGAAGAGGTGGCCGAACTTCTGATCCGCCCTCCGGTCGGCGCGGGTTTTGCGGTCTTGCAGGTCCCGCATGAAATCCGGGTCTCGCCCTATTACCTGCTGGACCTCAGACGCCGCCCGCTGTCGCCTCTGGCGATGCGGCTACGAGAAAAGCTGGTCATGCTGTCAGAAAGCCCGGTGCGCGACACCTTTGGCCAAGGCGGCTAGTACCCTAAGCACTCTCGGCAGCAAGCTTCAGCCCCAGCCCTGCAAAACAGGCGGCAAAGGTGCGGCGCAGCCAGTTCATCGCCCTTTCGCTGTGCAAAAGGTGCTGCCTGCCCCGCGCCGCCAGTGCGGCATAGCCCAGAAAGACCACAAAGGTCATCAGCGTAAAGCCCAGCCCCAACTCGAACAGCAGGCTGATCGGGCTGCCTGCAGGGACGAATTGCGGGATGAAAGCTACAAAGAACAGCGGCAATTTCGGGTTAAGGATATTAAGCACCACCCCGCGCCAGACCAGCGCCCTACGCGACTGAGGCGCTGAGGGGCGCAGCGACAACCCACCCCTATCCTTCAACACCGACCAGGCCATCCACAGCAGATACGCAACGCCTGCATATTTGATCGTCTGAAAGATAACGGCGCTGGTGTGCAGGATCGCGGCAAGCCCCGCCATGGCGATGACCAGATGGATCACCGTGGTGATCGTGCATCCGGCCGCGGCCCAGAACCCTGCCCTCATCCCCCCTCCAAGGGTCGCGGACAGGGTATAGACCACGCCAATTCCCGGCGAAACGCAGATGACAAAGATGGTCAGAAGATATTCAAGGCTCACGCTTCAGGTTCCTCCACCCGGATTAAGCCAGGATTAAAGGAACTTCGGCCTCGCGCAAACACACAAGCACGCCGTTGCGCAAAGGTCCCGGCGCCGCGCTGTGGGTGCGGCACCGGGCAATAGTCAGGCGTTTTGCAGGCTGTGTTCGTCCCGGCTTTGCAAAACAGCCTTGTCGGTCTGGCCAAGGATCTGCGAGGTGACCGTGCCCGCCGTCATCGAACCCGAAACGTTCAGCGCCGTCCGGCCCATGTCGATCAGCGGTTCGACCG
Organism: Paracoccus kondratievae; assembly: GCF_009301415.1. Classification (GTDB taxonomy): domain Bacteria; phylum Pseudomonadota; class Alphaproteobacteria; order Rhodobacterales; family Rhodobacteraceae; genus Paracoccus; species Paracoccus kondratievae. The sequence goes on from NZ_CP045072.1 coordinate 1,196,974, forward strand.
AGATCAGCAGCGCCACCAGCGTCACGGGCAGGCCCATGGCCGGCAGGACGATCAGCGCCGCCATGGTCGCACCCCCGCCGACCCCGGCTACCCCGGCCGAGGACAAGGTGACAATGGCCAAAAGCGTCATGATCCAGCCCGGATCAAGCGGGTTGATCCCGACTGTCGGCGCCACCATCACAGCCAGCATGGCCGGATAAAGCCCGGCGCAGCCGTTCTGGCCAATGGTCGCCCCGAATGACGCCGAGAACGAGGCGATCGTTTGCGGCACGCCCAAACGGCGGGTCTGGATCTCGACGTTCAGCGGGATGGTCGCGGCACTTGACCGGCTGGAAAAGGCAAAGGTCAGCGCCGGCACGATCTTGCGGAAAAACACCAGCGGGTTCACCCCGGTCAGGCTCAGCAGCACAGCATGCACGACGAACATGATCCCCAGCCCCAGATAAGAGGCAACGACAAATTTGCCGAGGTTCAGGATGTCGCTGGCATTCGAGGTTGCCGCCATCTTGGTCATCAGGGCCATGACGCCATAGGGGGTCAGCACCATGATCAGCCGCACCAGCTGACCGATCCAGGCTTGCAGGATGTCGATCAGGTTCAGAAGGCTGCGTCCCTTTTCCTCGTCACGGCGCACCAGGCGGATCGCGGCGACGCCAAGGAAGGCCGCAAAAACCACCACCGCGATGATCGAGGTCGGGTTCGCCCCGGTCAGATCAGCAAAGGGGTTCTTGGGGATAAAGGACAGCAGCAGCTGCGGCACCGTCAGGTCGGCAACTTTGGGCGCATAGTTCGTCTCAAGCGCCGCCAGCCGGGCGGTTTCGGCCGCACCTTGCGTCAGCCCTTCGGCTGTCAGACCAAAGGCCAGCGCCATGACGACACCGACAAAGGCGGCGATCGCCGTGGTGATCAGAAGCGTGCCCAGCGTCAGGACCGAGATCCGCCCCAGCGCCGAGGCATCGTAAAGCCTCGACACCGCGCTGAGGATCGCGGCAAAGACCAGCGGCATCACCACCATCTGCAACAGCTGCACATAGCCGTTGCCGACCACGTTGATCCAGTCGATCGTGGTTTTCAGCACCGGTGCGCCGTTGCCATAGACAAGTTGCAGCCCGATCCCGAACAATGTGCCAAGGATAAGGCCGACAAAGACCCGCACCGACAGCGACAGCCGCCCGCCTTGCAGGCGGACCAGCACCACGATCAGCGCGGCAAAGATCAGTAGATTGACAAGAACGGTTGCCATCGCGTGTCTCCGGCAATTTCAGATTGAGTCATCAAGCCATAACCGAACCGCAACGTATAGAGACGACCGTTGCAAAACGGTCCTGCGTTGCCGACATGTCCCTGTCGCGGCGGTCGTCCGGGCCGGATCCGGCAAGGGGGCAGCCATAGCCCGCCGCAGCACAATATTCAATCTGTTTTTGATTCTGTATATAGATATTGCAGATTATTACTTACTGCCCTGCCGGTTAATCTGCGCCCGCCGATGCCCTCTTTGAGATTTTTTCGCCCTATGGCTCGGCCCGTTTCCCGGTGATCCGGCCCATCGCAACAGCAAGGCAGGCCATGCACAAGCTTTCGCCCCAGATTGTCGCGCGCTTATTGCGCCAGCGGATGCATAGGCAATGACCAAAGACCGGAACGCAACCCTGCGACTGCTTATCGTGGTGGCATTGGTCGGGCTGGCGTTACGGCCCTTTCTGACCGGCGTCGGCCCCGTGACCGCGCCGATGCGGGCCGAAACCGGCCTGTCCCTGCAGGGACTGTCGGCGCTGACACTGGTGCCGATCCTGCTGATGGGCGCGGGGGCGTTCTTTGGTCCGGCCATACTGGCAAGGCTGGGGGCGAAACGCGCCACCGTTCTTGCGCTGGTCATTCTGGGCTTCGGTTCCGGGCTGCGGCTGGTGGCCCATTCGACCTTTGACCTTCTTGGCTCGGCAGTGCTGCTTGGCCTTGGCGCGGCGGGCGCGCAGGCTGCCTTTCCCGCCATCATCAAACGCGAATTCCAACAGGGGCTGAACCTCGCCATGGGGCTTTACGCCTCGATGATGATGGGCGGCGGCGCATTTGGCGCACAGGCCGCGCCGCTGATCGCGGCATGGTCTGGCAGCTGGAGGCTGGCGCTTGGCTGGCTTGCCGTGCCCGCCCTGATGACAGCCCTGCTGGCCGCGCTTGTCCTGCCGTCCGAAAAGCGCCAACCGCGAGAGGGTCGCCAACGGCTGGCCCATTGGTTGCGCCTGCCCCGGGTCTGGCTGCTTATGGCCTGTTTCGGGCTTATCAACGGGGGATACTCATCCTCGGTCGCGTGGATTTCGCCTACCTTTCAGGAACTAGGCTGGTCAGCCGGGGCAAGTGGCGGACTGCTCGCCCTGCTTGCCGTCGGACAGGCAGTTTCGGCGCTGCTGATCCCGGCACTCGCCAACCGCTCACGCGACCACAGGCCGTGGCTGGCGCTTTGCCTTGCAATGCAGATCATCGGCTTTGCCATGCTGATCCTGCGCCCCGAGGCCGCGCCGCACATGGTCACCTTTATGCTGGGCGCGGGGCTTGGCGGGTGTTTCTCGCTGATGATGATTGTCGCGCTGGACCATCTGCCTGGTCCGGCCGAGGCCGGAACGTTGGCAGCCCTGATGCAGGGCGGAGGCTTTCTGCTCGCCGCGCTGCCACCATGGGTGCTGGCCCTGCTGCATGATTTGACGGGCAGCTTCACCGCTGGCTGGGCGCTGCATCTTGCCGCTGTGCTGGTGGTGTCGGTGCTGATCCTTGCCCTGTCGCCCGCAGACTATGGCAAGGCCATGCAGCGCCTTGACGTTCCGGCCGGCCCCGCCGGGGATGCCGCGCCCGCCGAATAAAAGTTTCAACAGGAGGAGAAACCCATGCAAACCATCACCAGGCTGGATCAAGCCGACGCGCGCCTGCTTGTCGAAGGGGCCGAGGCCCATGCCCGCACCATCGGCGTCCCCATGTGCATCGCCGTCACCGATGAAAGCGGCCAGCTTTTGGCTTTTTCGCGCATGGACGGGGGCAAGGTGACATCAGCCACCATTGCCGTAGACAAGGCCTTTACTGCCGCAGCGGCTCGTAAAGCCACCCATGAATATGGCGCAGCCAGCCAGCCCGGCGCGCCAGCCTGGGGCATTTTCTCGGCTATCGGCGGGCGGCTGACGGTCGTGGGCGGTGGGCTGCCAGTTGAACACGAAGGCCAGACGGTCGGCGGGATCGGCGTATCATCAGGGACGCCCGATCAGGATCAGTCTGTCGCCCAGGCCGGTATCGACCACTGGCGGGCCCATCGCGCCTAAGGTTGTGGAAACGCATCCGCCACGACCCTGCAGGATCGGGGCGGATGCAGGTTCGGTCCTAGCGCGGGCCGGGCTTACCCGAACGGGTCCCGGGCTTCGGACGGGCACGGAAGGGCTTATCTTCCCCCTTGCCCTGCCAGCCACCCTCGGCGCGGTGCGAGCGGAAACCGGCGGCGCGTCTGGGCCGTCCCTCGGCGCCGTCATCGCGGGCCGATCCGCCATGAGACTTGAAGCCCGCCGATTTTGAGCCAGCCTTGGGACCGGGTTTCGCGGAGGTCTTATGAGCCAGCTTCTTTTCACTGCTCCAGCGTGCCTTGCGCGGTGCCTCGGCTGCCTCGGCCTGCGGCGCAGGCGCATTGCGCGTAACTGGCTCTGACGCGACAGGTTCAGGACGAAGCGGCGGTTTTGCCCCGGCCTTAGCCTTGGCACGCGGGCGCAGTTCCTGCGGCTCGGCGTAGGGAGCGCGGGGGGAATGTGCCCGTTCTGGTCCTCGTTCCTGGCTGCGATCCTGTCCACGGTGCGGCTTTTTCACCCGGGCAGCAGGAGCATCGAAAACCGGCTCGCCCTCAATGCGGCGCATGGTCAGGCCGGGCTCAAGTTCGGTCCGTTCGCCAAAATTATCGGCGACAGCTGCCGCGATTTGTACAAAGGTCTGTTCGGTCTTGACCCGGATCGCGCCAATCGCGTCACGGGTGATATCCCCGGCCTCGCAGATCTTGGGCAACAACCAGCGCGCCTCGGCCCGACCGGAATGGCCGACCGAAAGCAGGAACCATACCGCCGGGCCAAACTCTCCACGCTCCCGCGGGGCCGAAGGCGCCGGCACGACGTTTTCCGACAGTTCCTCGGGCGCCGGACGCCCTTCGCGCCACAGTCTCACAAAGGCCGAGGCAACCTGTTCCGCACCAAACCGGTCAAGCAGCGCAGAGGCCAGCGCGGCCTCGTCGCCCGGCGCTTCGCCCAGCGCGGGATGATCCGTCATCCGCTCATCATCGCGCGCCTGCACTTCCTCGGCCGAAGGGGCCTTGCCCCATTCCGCGACCAGCCGCGCACGCTGCAACAGCCGCTGAGCGCGCTTGTATTCCGAAGACGGCACGATCAGCACCGAGGTCCCCTTGGCCCCTGCCCGTCCGGTCCGGCCCGAACGATGCAAAAGCGTGTCCGGGTTGGTTGGCAGATCGGCATGAATCACCAGTTCAAGCCCCGGCAGGTCGATGCCGCGCGCGGCAACATCGGTAGCGATACAGACCCGCGCCCGCCCGTCACGCAGCGCCTGCAAGGCGTGGCTGCGTTCCTGCTGGGACAGCTCGCCCGACAGTGCCACGACCTTGAAGCCGCGATTGCCCATCCGCGCCAGCAGATGGTTCACATTAGCCCGGGTCTTGCAAAAGATGATCGCGCGGCTCGCCTCATAATAGCGCAGCGTGTTAAAGATCGCGTGCTCACGGTCGCGAGCCGCCACGGACAGGGCGCGATATTCGATATCGCCGTGCTGGCGCGCCTCGCCCATGGCCTGAATACGCAGCGCGTCGCGCTGGAAATCGCGCGCAAGCTGTTCAATAGCCGGAGGCACGGTTGCCGAAAACAGCAGCGTGCGGCGGCTGGCCGGCGCGCTGCCCAGGATAAATTCCAGGTCCTCGCGAAAGCCGAGGTCCAGCATCTCATCGGCCTCGTCCAGAACGCAGGCGGCAAGTCCGCTCAGATCCAGCGACCCGCGTTCGATATGATCGCGCAGGCGGCCGGGCGTGCCGACGACGATATGCGCGCCACGCTCAAGCGCCCGGCGCTCGGTGCGGTAATCCATCCCGCCAACGCAAGTGGCGATCCGCGCCCCGGCCTGGGCATAAAGCCAGCCAAGTTCGCGCGCCACCTGCAAGGCCAGTTCACGCGTGGGGGCAATCGCCAAAGCCAACGGCTGGCTGACATCGGGAAGGCTGTCGCCGTCAAGAATATCGCCCGCCATGGCAAGGCCAAAGGCCACGGTCTTGCCCGACCCGGTCTGGGCCGAGACCAGCACATCGCGTCCCCGCGCCTCGGGCTCAAGCGCCGCTTGTTGTACAGAGGTAAGGCTGGCATAGCCCTTGGCCGCCAGCGCCGCGGCCAGAGGCGCGGCAATATCATGTTCGTTCATCTTCTTCGCCAGAAAGGGGATGCGCAGCATCCGGGTGAAAGGCACCATCCCCTTTGCGGTCAGACCCCAGCCTTGGGTCGCCGGCCCGGAATGCAGAGCCAAGCTGCCCCCATAGCCGCCCCTGCCCCGCAAGTCAAAGCGAAACTCGGAAGCCGGTCTTTGACGTCAGGGCAGCGGCGGCTCTTTTTGGGTCGGCACACCCGGGTCGTGACCAAGACAGCGACGCACCTCGGTCAGAAACAGTTGCAGTGCCGGAACCGGGTCGCGATGGTGATAGACGATATAGACCTCGGACACCGGGGGGTTGGGCCGGATCGGCAGAAATGTCAGCGGCCCGGCCGTCAGCCGTGCAATTCCCGCCGGCACGATGCTGACACCAAAGCCCGCAACGATCAGGCTGGGGATTGATTGCGCGTCAACGACCTGTTGCGAAACCTGTGGCCGATAGCCCGAAGCGATGATGCAGGACATGACATAGGCCGCGAAATCCGAGCTTTCGGGTCGCAGCACCACATGCTGATCCTCGCGCAGATCGTCGATCGACACACAGGTGCGTCCGGCCAGCCTATGGTCGCTGCGCACCAGCGCCATCATCTCTTCCCGCCAGCCGTATTCATAGGCCAGCTCATCATCACGCGGCACCGAGCGGTTAAAGCTGACATCCGTGCGCCGGCTCAAAACCTCGGTCAATTGAGTCGCCGGCGTCTGCTCATGAACACGCAACGTGATTCGTGGATGCAGGCGCGCAAACTGGGCCAGAAGCTCGGACAGGCCGCCGCGTAAAATCGAACCAGTTGCCCCGATTTCCAGCAATCCGTCCTGGCCGCGTTGAATTTCCCGGATCTCATGCAGGCTGCGTTCATATTGATCCAGCATGTTGCGCGCACGCGGCAGAAACAGCTCTCCGGCACGTGTAAGCGCCACCTTGCGGCTGGTGCGGCTGATGAGCTCGGCGCCAACTTCACGCTCAAGTGTCTGAAGTTGCGTGCTTAATGGCGGCTGCGACATGTTCAGCCTACGGGCTGCCCGGGTAAAGTTCAGCTCTTCGGCCAGAACGACAAAGCAGCGGAGTTGGCGCATTCTCATAGCGTCACCGTATAGATCACTAATAAATCAATATTAGACACGGATGTGACATTCGCCAACTATTGATCAAATAGGGGGCCTGTCTCGGCCTGCATGTTGCCCGATGCGAGTGAGGACGCATCCGGCATGTGCTGGCCGCGGCGCACCTCTTCCGTCACAGGGGGGAACGGAAACACATGCCAAAATGGTCCAGGTCCTTGTTTGGACAGGTTTGCGTGGCGCTGGTGCTGGGGGTCATCGCCGGCTTTTTCGCGCCTGAATTCGCAGCCAAGATGAAGCCGCTCGGGGACGGGTTCATCAAACTTATCAAGATGCTGATCCCCGTCATCGTCTTTTGCGTCGTCGTGCATGGCATCGCCAGCGCGGGTGACCTGAAAAAAGTCGGCAAGGTCGGCATTCGCGCCATCATCTATTTCGAGGTCATCACCACGATCGCTCTCGCCCTTGGCATCGCGATTGCCTACCTCTTTGGTCCCGGTCACGGGATGAACATAGATGTGACCCAGCTCGACGCCTCGGCCCTGTCGTCCTATGTCGACCGCGCCAATGAAGTCAGCAGCGGCGGCACGGTCGAATTCCTGATGAAGCTGATCCCGACCACGATGGTCAGCGGCTTTGCTCAGGGCGACGTACTGCAGGTGCTGCTGGTCGCCGTGCTGTTTGGCTGCGCGCTGTCGCTGGTTGGCGAACGTGGCAAGCCGCTTTTGCACATGATCGAACTGACGGGCGACGTGACCTTCAAGATCATGGGCTTTATCGTCCGTCTAGCCCCGATCGGTGTCTTTGGCGCCATCGCCTTTACGGTCGGCAAATACGGCATCAGTTCACTGGCACAGCTGGGTTATCTGGTCGGGCTGTTCTACGTCACCATCGCCATCTTTGTCTTTGTCGTCCTGGGTTTCGTGATGCGCATGGCCGGGTTCAGCATCATCAAGCTGATCCGCTACCTGCGCACCGAGGTCAGCATCGTTGCCGGCACCGCATCAAGCGACTCGGTCCTGCCCCAGACCATGCGCAAGCTGGAAAAGCTGGGCATCAAGGACTCGACCGTGGGTCTGGTGGTGCCGACGGGTTACTCGTTCAACCTTGACGCCTTCTCGATCTACCTGACGCTGGCAGCGGTCTTTATCGCCCAGGCGACCAACACGCCGCTGTCCACCACGGACCTGCTGGCTATTCTGGGCGTGGCACTGATCACCTCCAAGGGGGCGCATGGGGTGCCGGGTTCGGCTATCGTGATCCTGGCTGCAACGCTGGCCGCGATCCCCGCGATCCCCGCCATCGGTCTGGTGCTGGTGCTGTCGGTGGACTGGTTCATGGGCATCGCCCGTGCGCTGGGGAACTATCTGGGCAACTGCGTCGCCACCGTGGTCGTCGCATCCTGGGTGGGCGATATCGACCGCGACCGCGCCCGCCGCATCCTGGATGGCGAAGATATCTCAGAGCCGGATCTGCTGGACGAAGATGCACCCATGACCCAGCTGCAGCACGGCTGACGAGGTCCCTCGCAGGGCTGACCGGGGCCCGCGTGACAAGACCCGGTCAGCCCTGCCGAGACGACGGCCTGCGCCCTCCCTCCCGATGGCGCAGGCCCTTTTTTTATGTCGGCAAGGCCTGCCTCAGGGCAGCCCGGTCACGAAACCCTCATCCGTCAGAATATCAATCAACGCCTGCACTGCACGGGTGCGATAGCGCCGCGGATTGGTTAACAACGCAAATGGCCTCTCGGCCCCCGTCAGCGGCTGGGTAATGATCCAGCCCGATGCCTCCGGTCGTGCCACCGCCCGCTGAGACAGTGCCGCAAGGCATCGGCTGGAGGCAACCGCGCTCAGCACTGCCTCGTTCGAGGGTAACTCCAGCGCCACCGGCAGCGCCGCAACAGACAGGCCCTGCTCAGTCAGCCAGACCTCGAACTCGGATCGTGTACCTGATCCCGGTTCGCGCAAAATCCAGCTTTGCGTGGTAAGCTCGGCCACCGGCACCGCCTCGCGCCCGGCCCAGGGATGGGTGGCGGCCATAATCAGGACCAGCCGATCTCGTGCCACCACCTGCCGATGCAGATCGCCGTGACTGACCGCGCCTTCGACCAGACCCAGATCAGCGCCCCCCTCTTGCACCGCATCAGCGACCTGAGTGGTATTGCTGACCGTCAGGCGCAGCTCGATCCCAGGATGCATCTCGCGCAGCGCGACCAGCCGCGACGGCAGCCAATAGCTCGCCACGGTCTGGCTGGAGTGCACCCGCAACCGGCCGCGCGGCTCACGCGCCAGATCCTCCAGCACCATCTCGGCGGTCTCGGCGCGGTCCAGCACCGCGCGGGCCTCGGTCATAAAGGCGGCGCCGGTGTCAGTCAGCACGATCCGCCGCCCGATCCGGTCAAAAAAGCGTACACCATGCCGGGCCTCAAGCGCCGAAATCGCTGCGCTGACCGCTGATTGCGTCAAGTTCAGCGCCTCGGCAGCACGGGTGACATGCTGACGTTCGGCCACGGCCAGAAAGATACGAAGCTGCTCAAGGGTCATGCTTGATTAATAAGAATTATCGAACAATATGGCAAATATAATGCGATAGATTGAACAGTAGTCAGGGACCATGTTCCGCCTTGAAGATAGAAAGGTACGAACATGTCCTCGACAGATCAGCGTTCGCAAAACCAGATCACCGCTGCTGGCTGGCGATTCCCTGTCTTGCCGGGGCTGGGACTGACCTTTGCGATCGCGGTCGCCGCAACAGCGGTGCAGCAGCTGTCGGGCATCGCGGCGCTTAGCCCTCTGGTGGTGGCGATGGTGCTGGGAATGGCGATTGGGAACCTGACCGGCACCCCCGAGGCTGCCCGCGCCGGGATCGGTTTTTCGCTGCGCCGTATCCTGCGTCTGGCTATCGTCCTGCTGGGCTTTCAACTGACGCTTGAGCAGCTGCGCGCTGTCGGCCTGCCAGGTCTTACCGTGATTGCCGTGACATTGGCCGCGACTTTCGTGTTTACCCGCTGGGCCGGCCACGTGTTGGGGGTCGAGGCACGGCTGGCCGAACTGATCGCCGCCGGCACCTCGGTCTGCGGTGCATCTGCGGTAATCGCCACCAATACGGTGACGCGTGGGACGGACGAGGACGTCGCCTATGCCATCGCCTGCGTGACGGTTTTTGGCTCGCTGTCGATGCTGGCGATGCCGATCCTTGGCGGGATGATGGCGATGGGGCCGACCTCGTACGGCATCTGGGTCGGGGCGACCATCCATGAGGTAGCACAAGTCGTCGGCGCAGGTTTCCAGCACGGGGCCGAGGCCGGGCAGGCCGCCACAGTCGCCAAGCTTAGCCGCGTCATCATGCTCGCCCCCCTGATCCTGACGCTGGGTGCGCTTGCCCGTCGGCGGGGAGCCAAGGGCACGGGCAAAGCCCCGACGCCGTGGTTCGTATTAGGATTTATAGCTGTGGTGGTGCTGAACAGCGCCCTGCCCCTTCCCGAGGCGCTGCATGCCGAAGTCGCAGGCCTGACCGCCTTTCTGCTGACCATGGCACTTGCCGCGATGGGGCTGGAGACTGATCTGCGCAAGCTGCGCGCCAAAGGCATACGACCCCTGTTGCTGGGCGCAGTGGCCTGGCTGTTCATCTCGGCGCTTGGGCTGGGGTTGGTTGCGCTGACATGAGGATTGAGCGCAGCAGCGCCCGCCCCTAGATATGGGCCATGTTGCAGCCCGCCGACACCCGCCCGATGACCCGGCGCGAAACAGAGGTTCGCCGTTTTGTCCGCGCCCGCTACGGCTTGCGCGGCACCTTGGCGCTGCATCGCCATGCGCTTGGACTGGACCTGTTGCGCGCGCCGGTGAACGTCATGCTATCGCCACTGTTCCTGCTGGTGCGGCTGGGTGCACCAATCCTGCGGCGGTTAAGGCTGTTGCAGGCAGCAGACTGGCTGGCCGGGCGGCAGATATTCCTGAAATCCGATGTTGCCCGACAGATCCGGGCCGATCTTGCGTATTTCATCGACGACCTTGCAGATAAGGATCTGGCCCCCAAGGCCCCGCCCGAAAGCATCGCCCGCGCAGTGGCCGATTATGCCGAGACCCGCAACGCCGTCGCTGAGATATCAACATCGCTCATCGTTCTGGTTGCGGGGCTGGTGCTTTTTCATCGCCCGACACCGGGGGTCATCTCGCTTGCCGGGCCGATCGCGCATCTGCAGGCGCAGGCACAGGCAGTGCAGGATTTCGCACTGGGAAGCTGGGCCGGCCGCATGTGGTACTGGGCCTTTCCGGCCGAGTTGTCGACGGCAAAGCTGGTACTGACCGGAATAGGTCTGGCCATGCTGGCCTCGGTCATGACCACCTTTGCCGGGTTGATCGCCGATCCTGTTCAGTTGTGGACCGGCATCCACAGGCGCCGGGTGATGCGATTGCTAAGACGGCTCGACCGCGCCGAGAACGCCCCGGCGCTTGAGCGTGAGCATATGCTTGCCCGGCTAGGCGATCTGTCCGATCTGGCGCTGAGCCTGTGGCGCAGCCTCAAGGGCTAGACCTTACAGATTGAATTGCCACCATCGGCCAGCATTGCAGAGCCGGTGATAAAGCTTGCATGGTCAGACAGCAGAAACAGCGCCGCCCGTGCGATCTCTGCGGGCTCAGCCATACGCTTCAGGGCATGCAGGCCCGAGATGAAACCTCCGGTTTCGGGGTTGGTCGCGGCATCTCCTGCCATCTCGGTCAGCGTGCCACCGGGCAGCAGGGCATTGGCGCGGATGCGTTGCGGGCCATAATCCACCGCCAGCGCCTGCACCAATCCGATCAACCCGGCCTTGGCCGCAGCATAGCTGCCCATGCCCGGCAGTACCGCAGTATGGCCGATGAAACTGCCGGTAAACACCAGCGCACCCCCGCCCCGCGCCAACAGCGCCGGGACCTGCGCCCGCGCGGCCATAAATGCAGCAGTCAGGTTGGTGGCAATCAGTTGCTGCCATTCCGCATCAGCGATCTCATGCACCCGGGCGCCCGAGCCGGTCTGACCGGCATTGTTGAAAGCCCCATCAAGCCCGCCAAACCGGTCCTGCGCCAGCGTGACCAGCGCCTCGGCATGGCCCGGCGCCGTAACATCGCCCGCCAGTACCGCGATGCGACCCGCACCTTGATCGATTCGGGCAGCAAGATCGGTAAGCCGGTCTTCGCGCCGGGCCGAGATCACCAGCCGCGCGCCCTCGGCCGCGAATATCTGCGCTGCGGCGGCGCCGATTCCACTAGAGGCTCCGGTGATAATAATAGTCTTGTCCTTGAGCAGCATTCTGCCTCTCCCATGCTTGTTGCAGGGTCGGTATGGGCCAGGAGAGGCACCGGAAAACCCGGTTTCTTGCTTTTGAACAGAATGGTTTCGTTAACATCCTGAATGCGGGCAATTACCCACAGGGACACTACATCTCTGTGGATAGCTTAGGAACCTGCACTATATCTAGTTGACGGCCCGAAACTCTCATGGCTTACTGACGGGGTCATGGTGAATCCGGCCCCGGCCGGACGAAGAAGAGGGAAGCCGGTGAAAATCCGGCACTGCCCCCGCAGCTGTAAGCGGCGAGCGACGCTGGAACACCACTGAGGCCCTGGCTTCGGGAAGGTCAGCCAAGCCGGGACCCGCAAGTCAGAAGACCTGCCATGACACGAGATGACGTAACCGTGCGGCGGGCACGGGGCTGGATCAGGACCGGATGGCATCGCCATCGGCCCGGCCCCTTGTTGCCGACAACACTGAAGGAGCCGAGGCATGACCATCACCGTTTATTCCAAACCCGCCTGCGTTCAATGCACCGCCACCACCCGGGCGCTTGACGCGCGTGGCCTGGCCTATCAGCTGGTCGACCTGACCGAGGACGAGGCGGCAATGGAGCTTGTGACCTCTCTTGGCTATCGTCAGGCCCCGGTGGTCATTGCTGGTGATGCGCATTGGGCCGGATTCCGCCCGGACATGATCGGCCGCCTGTCCTGACCAGCACGATGGGCGGGCTGATCTATTTCTCATCAGGCTCGGGGAACACGGCGCGTTTCGTGGACCAGCTTGGGCTGATTGCCGGGCGCATTCCGATTTCGCCCAAGGACGAGATACCGGCCCCTGCCCGCCCCTATGTGCTGATCTGCCCGACCTATGCCGATGGCGGGGGGCGCGGCGCGGTACCCAAACAGGTCATCCGCTTTCTCAACGATCCCGGCCGCCGGGCGCTGTTGCGCGGCGTCATCGCTGCAGGCAACCGCAACTTCGGCGCGACATATGCGCTGGCTGGCCGGGTAATCTCTGACAAATGCAAGGTGCCGGTTCTTTACCGTTTCGAACTGGCCGGCACCGAAATCGACATTTCCCGCGTCCGGGCGGGGTTAAAGAAATTCTGGGGGACGGAATGCTTGACAATGGCGTAAAGGCCGAACTGGACTATCACGCGCTGAACGCGATGCTGAACCTCTATGACGACGAGGGAAAGATCCGCTTTGACGCAGACCGCAAGGCCGCGCGGCAGTATTTCCTGCAGCACGTCAATCAGAACACCGTCTTCTTTCACTCTCTGGACGAAAAGCTGGGCTATCTGGTCGATGAGGGCTATTACGAGGCCGAGGTCCTTGACCAGTATCCGCGCGAGTTCCTGCACCGGATCTGGGAAGCCGCGTTCCGCCGCAAATTCCGCTTTCCGACCTTTCTTGGCGCCTTCAAATACTACACCAGCTACACGCTGAAGACCCGCGACGGCCAGCGCTATCTGGAACGTTACGAGGACCGGGTGGTCATGGTCGCGCTGGCACTGGCGCGCGGCGATGAGGTGCTGGCGATGCGCTTTATGGAGGAAATCCTTTCAGGCCGGTTCCAGCCTGCAACGCCGACATTCCTTAACGCCGGAAAAAAATCGCGGGGCGAGCTGATCTCGTGCTTCCTGCTGCGGGTCGAGGACAACATGGAATCGATCGGCCGCTCGATCAATTCGGCGCTGCAGCTCAGCAAGCGCGGCGGCGGGGTCGCACTGATGCTGACGAACCTGCGCGAGTCGGGTGCTCCGATCAAGGGGATCGAAAACCAGTCCTCTGGCGTCGTGCCGGTGATGAAGCTGCTTGAGGACAGCTTCAGCTATGCCAATCAGCTGGGCGCGCGTCAGGGTGCAGGTGCGGTCTATCTGCACGCCCATCACCCCGATATCATGCGCTTTCTGGACACCAAGCGCGAGAACGCAGACGAAAAGATCCGCATCAAGACGCTGAGCCTTGGCGTCGTCATCCCAGATGTGACCTTTGAGCTCGCCAAGCGTAATCAGGACATGTACCTGTTTTCGCCCCATGACGTTGAGCGGGTCTATGGCGTGCCCTTCTCGGAAATCCCGGTGTCCGAGAAATATGCCGAGATGGTGGACGACAAACGCATCCGCAAGAAAAAGATCAACGCCCGGGCCTTTTTCCAGACCCTGGCCGAGATTCAGTTCGAAAGCGGCTATCCCTACATCATGTTCGAAGACACGGTGAACCGCGCCAACCCCGTCGCGGGCCGCATCAGCATGTCGAACCTGTGCAGCGAGATTTTGCAGGTTAATGAGGCCTCGGAATATAATGAGGACCTTAGCTACAGTCATCTGGGCACGGATATTTCCTGCAACCTCGGCTCGCTCAATATCGCGGCGACCATGGACGGGCCGGATTTCGGCGCAACCGTCGAGGCAGCGATCCGGGCCCTGACCGCAGTGTCAGAGATGTCGGCGATCAATGCCGTGCCCTCGATCCGGCGCGGCAATGACGAAGCCCATGCCGTCGGCCTTGGCCAGATGAACCTGCACGGCTATCTCGCACGCGAACACATCCATTATGGCAGCCCGGAAGGGGTCGAGTTCACCAGTGTCTATTTTGCCGCCATCGCCTATCACGCGATCCGTGCGTCGAACCTGCTGGCGCAGGAAAAGGGTCGCAGCTTTGCCGGATTCGAGAAATCAAAATATGCCGACGGCTCGTTCTTTGACAAATACCTGAGCCGCGACTGGCTGCCGACGACGCCCGAGGTCGAACGCCTGTTCCAGAACATCCCCCTGCCGCGGCGCGAGGACTGGGCCAGGCTGAAAGACGATGTGATGGCCCACGGCCTTTACAATCGCAACCTGCAGGCGGTACCGCCGACGGGCTCGATCAGCTATATCAACAACTCGACGAGTTCGATCCACCCCATCGTCGCCAAGATCGAGATCCGCAAGGAAGGCAAGATCGGCCGGGTCTATTACCCCGCGCCCTACATGACGAACGAGAATCTGGACTATTACCGCGATGCCTATGAAATCGGGCCCGAAGCGATCATAGACACCTATGCGGCGGCGACCGAACATGTCGACCAGGGCCTGTCCCTGACTTTGTTCTTTCCTGCCGAGGCGACGACGCGCGATATCAACCGCGCCCAGATCTACGCGTGGAAAAAAGGGATCAAGACGATCTACTATATCCGCCTGCGTCAGACCGCATTGGAAGGTACCGAAGTGCAGGGCTGTGTTTCTTGCACGCTCTGAGCGGGGGCTGTCTGCCCCCGCCCCCCCGAGGATATTTGTACACGAAAGAAAGGCTCTTCGGATGAAGGACCAAGCGCCGCGCCTGCCTTTGCGGGCGATCAACTGGAACCGGCTGGAGGACGAGAAGGATCTGGAGGTCTGGAACCGTCTTACGGTGAATTTCTGGCTGCCTGAAAAAGTGCCGCTGTCAAACGACGTGCAAAGCTGGGCAACGCTGCGGTCCGAAGAGCGCGAACTGACCATTCGCGTCTTTACCGGGCTGACGCTTCTGGACACGATCCAGAACTCGGTCGGCGCGCCGGCGATGATGCCCGACGCCCTGACCCCCCATGAAGAGGCGGTGCTGTCGAATATCTCTTTCATGGAGGCGGTACACGCGCGCAGCTATTCTTCGATCTTTTCGACGCTCTGCCTGACGCCAGAGGTGGATGCAGCCTTTCGCTGGGCTGAGGAAAACCCGCATCTGCAGCAAAAGGCGCGGCTGGTGGTCGATGAGTACCAGGCCGGTTCCTCGCCACTGAAGCGCAAGATCGCCAGTGTCTTTCTGGAGAGCTTTCTGTTCTATTCCGGCTTTTACCTGCCGATGTATTGGTCAAGCCGCGCCAAGCTGACCAATACTGCCGACCTGATCCGGCTGATCATCCGCGACGAGGCCGTGCATGGCTATTACATCGGTTACAAATATCAGCGCGGTCTTGAACGGCTGGACGAGGGTGAGCGCGCCGCGCTTAAGGATTTCGCCTTTTCGCTGATGTTCGACCTGTATGACATCGAGGCGAAATATACCGCCGAGCTTTATGACGGCATCGGTCTGACCGAGGATGTCAAAGCCTTCCTGCATTACAATGCCAACAAGGCGTTACAAAACCTTGGCTATGAGGCTCTGTTCCCGCCCCAGGCCTGTGAGGTGAACCCGGCGATCCTTGCCGCCCTGTCGCCCGATAGCGAAAACCATGATTTCTTTAGCGGATCGGGGTCAAGCTATGTGATCGGCAAGGCTGTCGCCACTGAGGATGAGGACTGGGATTTCTGATCCCGGCCCTATCCGCGCGCCCGTCTTTGCGCGATGGCCGAGCAGACGAGCAGTTGCGTCATGTGATAGATCATCACCGGCAGCACGGTAGCCCCCACCGCTGCTGCCGGAAAGATTGCCGTGGCGATGGGCAACCCGCTTGCCAGGCTTTTGGTCGAACCACAAAAGAACAGCACGGCCTGATCTTGGGGTGGTAGGCGGAAGAGCCGTCCCGCACCCGCCATGATCCCCATGGCCAGCGCCAAAAGCAGCGCCGTGACCAGAAAACACAGGATCAGCCCCGGAGCGGGGATCGCCGACCAGATCCCCGCGACCGTTCCTGCGCCAAAGGCTGAATAGACGATCAGCAGGATCGAGCCCCGGTCGACCACCATGGTCAGTAACCGGTGACGCCGAACAAAACCTCCGATCCAGCGGCGGGTAAGTTGCCCTATAGCAAAAGGCAGCAGGATCTGGACCGCGACTTTCTGGATCGCGTCGAGGCTTGCGCCTCCGCCTTCCTGATGCAGAAGATGGGTGACGAGCAGCGGGGTCAGCACCACGCCTACAAGGTTCGACAGAGAAGCCGCGCAGATCGCCGCCGGCACATTGCCATTGGCAATCGAGGTGAAGGCGATCGAGCTTTGTACCGTCGAGGGCAGCACGGCAAGAAACATCAGGCCCATGGTCAGTTCAGGCCCCAGCACCTGGCCAAACAGTGCCGCCAGCCCGAGCCCGAGCAACGGAAACAGCACATAGGTCGCGGCAAAGGTCAGTCCCTGCAGGCGCAGGTTCAGCAGCCCTGCCTTGACCGATGCCGGATCCAACCGCGCTCCGTACAGAAAGAAGAGCAGCGTTACAGCCCAGAAGGTCGCCCCTGACAGCAGATCCGCCGCCATGCCGCGCGCAGGCAGGAACAAGCCCAGCAACACCATGCCAAGCAAGAGCAGCATGTAGGTGTCGATGCCGATCCGTTTCAATGCGTTCATCCCTGACCTCCTGACGCGGATGCCCCCTGTCTCATACAGATCGGCGGCGGGCACAAGGCGGGGATCACGGATCATGCCGTTGCGCCCTGAACGCAGGGGCAGCATACCGCCAGGGGCTGTTGCCGCGATGACGCTTGACAGCTGATGCTGCTGTGCGGCAATGCAAAGCCGCTACGGTTCCGGCGCTTCAGCCGGATGAAAAGGGAACGCCGGTACGCCTTATGGTCCGCGAAGGACCGGGGCAAGTCCGGGGCTGCCCCCGCAACTGTATGCGGAGAGCGATGGTCGATGATGCCACTGGGATAAAACCCGGGAAGGCCGGCCCGAGCAATGATCCGCAAGCCAGGAGACCTGCCGCAGCGATCACCCATTTCCGGCGCGGGGTGCGCCAGGAAAGCGGCCATCCCGCAGAGGTGACATTCACCATCCCGCAGGCTCAGCCCAGAGCCTTTACGGGATATTCTGCAATTCGCGGGTCAGTGACCCGCACTGGAAAGGCCAGGTCGGAATGTTCAGAACCACCGTTTCCCTTATCGCCATTACCGCCGCGCTGCTGCCTGTGATCGTGAGCGCCGAGGAGGTCCCCGAAACCGTGATCCTTGATCAGGTCGTATTGTCGGGCGGCCTCTCTCCGGTCGTCGAAAGCGCCTATGGCCGCGCCTATACCGTCCTGACCGCCGAAGATCTGCAACAGCGCCGCGTCACCACGGTTCAGGACGCGCTGCGCACCGTCCCCGGCCTGTCTGTCACCTCGACCGGAGAGTCGCTGACCAGTATCCGTATTCGCGGCGGTGAGACCAACCATGTCTTGGTGCTGATCGACGGGGTCGAGGCCAACTCTCCCGGTAGCGGGGATTATACCTTCAGCGGAATGCTTGCCGAGGATATCGAGCGCATCGAGGTGCTGCGCGGGCCACAATCGACCATCCACGGCGCCAATGCCGCATCGGGCGTGATCTCGATCACCACCCGCCAGGCCCGCACCCCCGGCCTTCATTATGGCGGAACGGTCGAGGTCGGCGGGCTCGGGACCCGCACGGCCAGTGCCTATGTGCAGGCGCGGGGTGAGCGCGGCGGCATCAGCCTGTCGGCGGTGTCACGGCGCAGCGATGGCGAGGATACGTCCCGCACCCCGGGCGGGGATACCGACTTCAACGACCACGACACACTGGGCCTGACCGGCTCGTACGAATTGACCGATGGGATAAGCGCGGGCTTTACCCTGCGCCGCCGCTGGCAGGAATATGGCTATGACGGGACGAGCTGGACCGCCGTAGACTCTCCCGATGATTATGTGATTGATACGCCCTTTACCGCCAAACGCAACGAAACCTATGGCTCTCTCTGGCTAGAGGCAGAGGCGCTGGAGGGGCGGTTTCTGCACCGCTTCATTCTGTCCGGCTCGAACCAGACGGCAGATCATTTCAACGCAGGTGTCCCGGATTACGACGATGCCTCGCGGCTGCGGGATATCAAATATACCGGCAGTTGGGCACTGGACGGCGGCCATGTCCGCGATGCACAGCAAAAACTAAGCGTGGCGCTGCAAGCAAAGCGCGAGACTTACGAAACTTCGAACGCTTACGGGGCGAACCGTTACGAGCGCGACAGCAAATCGGTGGCGCTGGAATATCAGGGCCAGTTCGACAACGGCCTTGGCATTCAAGCCGGGCTACGCCGCAGCTTCAACGACGTTTTCCGCGATGCCACCACCTGGAGCATCGCCGGCGCCTGGGCCCTGCCCGACCGCGACTTGAGGCTGCGCGCAGCAGCGGGCAAGGCAACCGTCAACCCGACCATGTTTGAACTTTATGGCTATACCTCAGGCACCTATCGGGGCAATCCGGACCTACGCCCCGAGACCAGCCACAGCTATGAACTGGGCGTGGACTGGACCTTTGCCGAGGGGCGGGCAAATCTGGGCGCGACACTTTTTACCAGCAAGGTCGAGGATATGATCACCGGCGCTGGCACCACCTCACAAAACATCTCTGGCACCAGCACCCGCAAGGGATTCGAGCTTGAGCTCGACTATGATGCGACCGACTGGCTGCGTCTGGGCGCAACCTATACCTATATGGACGCCCGGACCGAGGACGGAAAGCCGGTTCCCCGCCAGCCGCGCCATCAGCTGGGCCTGCGCGCCACGGCCGATTTTGCACAGGGTCGAGGCTCGGTTACCGCCGATCTGCGCTATGTTGCGGACAATTATGGGCAGGAATGGTTCAACACCGTATGGCCCGCAATTCCCGCCACGACCAAGCTGCCCGACTTTGTGACCGTGAACCTTGCTGCGCAATATGATCTGACCGACAATCTGCGCCTGACCGGACGGGTGGTGAACCTCTTTGACGAAGATTACTCCGAGGCTTGGGGATATTACGGTCAGGGCCGCACGGCCTATGTGGGGCTGACGGCGCAATGGTAGCACGGCTGGGGCTGATCCTTGGCCTGATCGTCGGCCTGGCCCAGCACGCGGCGGCACAGCCACCGCGTCGGGTCCTGTCGATGAATCTTTGCACCGACCAGCTGGCGCTGATGCTGGCTGCGCCAGGGCAGCTCGTCTCGGTCTCGGCCCTAGCAGCGGACCCCAGCTCGTCGGCCATGGCGAAAGAGGCTGCTCCTCTGCCCGCCAATCACGGTCTGACCGAGGAAATCTATCTCATGCAGCCCGATCTGGTGGTGGCCGGGGCCTGGTCCTCGCCCGAGACGATCCGGCTGTTGCAGCGCCTGAACATCCCGGTCGAGGTCTTTCCGGTTGAAAACGACCTTGCCGGCATCCGCGCCAATATCCTGCGCATGGGCAAGGTGCTGGGCCGCGATGCCGAGGCACAGCGCCTAATCGCGCGTTTCGACGCGGATCTGGCGTTACTGTCCGATCCCGCCCCCGGCCCGCGCCCACGCGCGGCGCTATATGCGGTGAACGGCTACAGTTCGGGCCACAACAGCCTTGCCGGGCAGATCATCGCGCTGGCCGGTTTTGACAATATTGCTGATGAACTCGGTCTGCCTGCGGGCGGGATACTGGCGCTTGAGCGGCTACTGATCGCGGACCCCGACCTGCTGGTCGAGGGGCGGCGTTATCCCGGGGCCGCCCGTGGGCAAGAGCTGCTTGAGCATCCCGCGCTGAAGGCGCTTGGTCAGGACAAGTCGACGGTGGTCATGTCAGACCCCGACTGGGTCTGCGGGACGCCCTATATCCTGCGCGCCGTCGCCCAGATGCGCGAGGCACGCCTCGCCTTGCAGGAGGGGCCATGACTCAAAGCCGCTATTCGCTGACCATCGCGGGTCTGGTTGCGCTGGTCGCAGTGCTGTTTCTGGCCTCGCTGCTGACCGGACCGGCCGCAATGGGCGCTGGCCAAAGCCTTGCCGCGCTATTTGGCCGGGGCGATGAAATGCTGGTGCTGATCATGCGCGAATTGCGCCTGCCCCGGGCCATTCTGGGACTGTTTGTCGGCGCCGCGCTTGGCATGTCAGGGGCGGTGATGCAGGGTTTCCTGCGCAACCCTCTGGCCGAGCCGGGGCTGATCGGCACCAGCGCCTCTGCCTCTCTTGGCGCGGTGCTGGCGATCCACACCGGGCTGTCGGCGGCATGGGCGCTGGCCCTGCCCGTTGCGGCATTGGCCGGGGCTGCCTTGTCGGTGGTGCTGGTCCTGATGCTGGCCGGGCCGCGTGGCGGGGCGCTGGCACTGATCCTTGCCGGGATCGCCATTTCGGCTTTGGCCGGGGCCTGCACCTCGCTGGTGCTGAACCTGTCGCCCAATCCCTTTGCCGCCAATGAGATCGTGTTCTGGATGCTCGGCTCGCTCGCTGATCGCTCAATGCTGCATGTCTGGATCGCGGCACCGCTGATGGCGCTGGGGTTTGCGGCCCTGTGGCCCACACGGCGCGCGCTTGAGGCGTTGACGCTGGGCGAGGACGCGGCCGCCTCGGTAGGGGTACATATGGGCCGGTTGCGGCTGATGCTGATCGCCGGCATCGCCGCGCTGATCGGGGGCGCAACCGCCGTCGCCGGCTCTGTCGGCTTTGTCGGGCTGGTGGTGCCGCATGTGCTGCGCCGCGCAGTTGATGCAAGCCCGGCGCGGCTGGTCCCCGCATCGGCCCTTGGCGGCGCGGCGGTCGTGCTTGCCGCCGATATCGCGGTGCGGGTGATCGCACCCGGTCGTGACCTTAAGCTTGGGGTGCTGACGGCGCTGGTCGGAGCGCCATTCTTTCTGCACCTGATCCTGAAAACCCGGCGCGAGGGGTTGTGACATGCTGGAACTGCGCGCCCTTTCCTTTCGCCGCGCCGGACGGGTGGTACTGGACGGGATAGACCTGCGCATTGGCGCTGGCGAGTTCGTCGGCCTGCTTGGTCCGAATGGCGTGGGCAAGACCACGCTTTTGCGTGCGGCACTGGGGCTGATACCTGTGCAAGGGCATTCCTCACTCGCAGCGCTGCCGGTTCATGAACGCGCCCGCGCTGCCGCCTATATGCCTCAGGGACGACAGATCGCTTGGCCGATGCCGGTCGAGGCGCTGGTCGCGCTTGGCCGCATCGCCCATCCCCGTGCTGCGGGATTAGACGACCGGGCCGCCATCGAACGCGCCATCGCGGCGCTGCATCTGGAACCTTTGCGCCACCGCCGGGCGACTGAACTGTCGGGGGGTGAGCAGGCCCGGACCCTGATCGCCCGTGCGCTGGCACAGGAGACGCCATTGCTGATCGCGGACGAACCCATTGCCGGGTTGGACCCCGCCGCACAAATCGAGGTGATGAGGCTATTTCGTCACCTTGCCGATCAGGGACGGGGCGTGCTGGCCTCGCTTCACGATCTGGGGCTTGCGGCGCGGCATTGCACCCGGCTCATCCTGCTGGGTCAGGGCCGTATCGCCGCAGACGGACCACCCGAGACGGTGCTGACTGCCGAAAACCTTGCCCGTATTTTTGGCATCACCGCGCATCTGACCCATGGGCCCGGGGGACTGCTGTTCCAGCCCCTCGACACCATTCCGCGCGACTGAGCAGGCGTCAGCCGGCAAGGCTCATCGTGGCCTCGACGGCCTTTTTCCAGCGCCGGTAACGCCCTTCACGCTCATCCTCAGCCATGTCGGGATCAAAGCGGCGATCAAGCGCCCAATCGCGGGCGAACTCGTCAGGTTCGGGGCACAGCCCCGCCTGAAGCCCGGCAAGATAGCCCGCACCAAGGGCCGTCGTCTCGGTCACCACCGGACGATCAACCGGCGCGCCCAGAAGATCGGCCAGAAACTGCATGGTCCAGTCACTGACCGCCATGCCGCCATCGACGCGCAGCACGCCCTGGGCCGCGCCAGGCCAGTCGGCCCGCATCGCCTCCCACAAATCGCGGGTCTGGAAGCCGACGCTTTCCAGTGCCGCCCGTACCAGTTCAGCTGGACCCGAGTTGCGCGTCAGCCCATAGATGGCGCCACGGCAGTCAGGCCGCCAATAGGGTGCGCCAAGCCCGGTAAAGGCCGGGACCAAAACCAGTTCCTGTCCCCGGTCTGCCTTTTCAGCCAGCCCTTGGGTTTCCGAGGCATGGCGAATGATCCCCAGCCCGTCGCGCAGCCATTGCACCACTGCACCGGCGATAAAGATCGAGCCCTCCAGCGCATAGCTTGTCTGCCCCTTCAGCCGATAGGCGATGGTGGTCAGCAGCCGGTTTTGCGAGACAACACATTCGGCCCCGGTGTTCAGCAGCGCAAAGCAACCCGTGCCATAGGTCGATTTCATCATTCCCGGTGCGAAACACGCCTGACCAACAGTCGCGGCCTGCTGGTCACCCGCAACGCCAAGGATCGGGATTTCGCGACCGAACAGATCCGCACGGGTCACGCCGTAATCGTCGGCACAGTCACGCACCTCGGGCAAAACCTGCATCGGGATGTCGAGAAGCGCGCAGATCTCATCATCCCAGCGGTTCTCGGCGATGTTGTAAAGCAGGGTCCGGGCCGCGTTGGTCGCGTCGGTTGCATGAACCCTACCCCCGGTCAGGTTCCAGATCAGCCAGCTGTCGACAGTGCCAAAACACAGCTCGCCCCGCCGCGCACGCTCACGCGCGCCGTCGATCGTGTCGAGCAGCCATTTCAGCTTGGTGCCCGAGAAATAGGGGTCAAGCAGCAGACCGGTGCGGGCAGAGATCATCTTTTCATGGCCCAGCGCCTTTAGCGCCTCGCACATCCCGGCCGTGCGGCGATCCTGCCAGACGATGGCGCGATGCAGGGGCTGGCCGGTCCTGCGGTCCCACAAAACCGTCGTCTCACGCTGATTGGTGATGCCGATGGCGGCAATGTCGCTGGCATGCAGCCCGGCCTTTTCGACTGCCTCGCGCGCCACCCCAGCAACGGTCACCCACAGATCCGACGCGTCATGTTCGACCCACCCGGACGAGGGGTAGTGCTGGGTAAATTCGCGCTGCGCGCTGGCAATCGCCCGCAAGCCGGGCCCAAAAACGATAGCGCGCGACGAAGTCGTGCCCTGGTCAATCGAAAGAATATGCGACATGGCCTAATCCGGTGCCTCGGTTATCAGATTTCCCGACCATGGCGGGATCGAAGACCGGGGGGCAAGGCCCTGCCCCGCCCCCCGGCAATTGGCATTACTGCCAGGACTTGATCAGTTCGTCATACGAGATCGTCTCGCCCTGCGGCTTTTCGTTCTCGATCGGGCCAACGGGGGCGCCTTCGGCGTCCAGCCATTCCTGCGGGTCTTTTTCCTCATTCAGTTTCGGACCCAGATCGCCCTGCACGCCCGAACGCTCAAGCCGGGCCAGCACTTTTTCTTGCTCGGCGCACAGCGCATCAAGCGCCTCTTGCGGGGTCTTGGCACCCGACAGCGCATCGCCGATGTTCTGCCACCACAGCTGGGCAAGCTTGGGATAATCGGGAATGTTCGTGCCGGTCGGCGACCACTGCACCCGGGCAGGTGAGCGATAGAATTCGACCAGACCGCCAAGTTTCGGCGCCCGCTCGGTAAAGGACTTGTCCTGCACCGTCGATTCACGAATGAAGGTCAGCCCGACATGGGATTTTTTCACATCGACAGTCTTGGAGGTCACGAATTGCGCGTAAAGCCATGCGGCCTGCGCACGATCCACCGGGGTCGATTTCATCAGCGTCCATGAACCCACATCCTGATAGCCGATCTTGGTGCCTTCGGACCAATAGGCGCCATGCGGGCTGGGGGCCATGCGCCATTTCGGCGTGCCGTCCTCGTTCACGACCGGGGTGCCGGGCTTGACCATATCGGCGGTAAAGGCCGTGTACCAGAACATCTGCTGGGCGATATCGCCGCGCGCCGGGACCGGGCCTGCCTCGCCAAAGGTCATGCCCATCGCCTCGGGCGGGGTATATTTGTTCAGCCAGTCGATGGCCTTGGTCACTGCATAGACCGCCGCCGCGTCGTTGGTTGCACCGCCGCGCGCCACGCAAGAACCGACGGGACGCGAGTTCTCGTCAACGCGGATACCCCATTCGTCTACCGGCAGCCCGTTCGGGTCGCCCTTGTCGCCCATACCGGCCATCGACATCCAGGCATCGGTATAGCGCCAGCCAAGCGAGGGGTCTTTCTTGCCGTAGTCCATGTTGCCCCAGGCTTTGGTGGGGCCGCCCTCGATATAGGACATGTCACGACCGGTGAAGAATTCGGCAATGTCTTCATAGGCCGACCAGTTCACCGGGACACCCAGATCATAGCCGTATCTGGCCTTGAAATCGTCCTTGGTTTTTTGATCGTTGAACCAGTCGTAGCGGAACCAGTAAAGGTTGGCGAACTGCTGATCGGGCAGCTGATACAGCTCTCCGTCCGGGGCGGTAGTAAACTTGATGCCAAGGAAGTCATCAAGGTCAAGCGTAGGACTGGTAAAGTCCTTCCCCTCTTCAGCCATCCATTTGGTCAGGCTGCGGGCCTGCTGATAGCGCCAATGGGTGCCGATCAGGTCACTGTCGTTGACATAGGCGTCATAGATATTCTCGCCGGTCTGCATCTGCGTTTGCAGCTTTTCAACGACGTCGCCTTCGCCGATCAGATCATGGGTGACCTTGATACCGGTGATGGCCGTAAAGGCCGGGGCCAGAACCTTGGCCTCATATTCATGGGTGGCAATGGTTTCCGAGACGACCTTGATCTCCATCCCCGCCAGAGGTTTGGCGGCGTCGATGAACCATTGCATCTCTTTTTCCTGATCCTCGCGAGAAAGCGAAGAGAGATCGCTGATCTCGGAATCCAGGAATTTCTTCGCGGCCTCCATATCCGCCCATGCGGGCATCCCCAGAACCATGAGCGCAAGCGCCATGGCCGTGGTTCTTTGCATCGGTCTCATGTTTTCCTCCCTATGGAATGAGACGTTGAACCTATCGCGCCCCGGGCCAGCCGCAGCCGCCCCGGAGCCCTGTTCCAGCCCGGTCAAACCCAGCGAAACACCGCTGCGGCATAGGCCAGGCAAATGACGAGCCCCCACCATAACGGCGAGCCGGCAAAAAACAGCCAGCCCAGACAGATGAAGGCCGAACCAAGAAGCGAGATGAACAACCGGTCCCCACGCGTCGTCTCGATACGCAGAATGCCGCGGCGCGGTGTCTCGGGGAAACGGATGGCAAGGATGGTGAACAGAACCAAAAGGCTGGCAATCACCCAGAAAAACAGCGCAACCGGAAAGGTCCAGGCCATCCATCCGCCGGGGACCATCGGGGCAAACCAATCCTTGGCACCATCCCTGACCGGCGTTGCCCAGACCAGAAAGGCAAGGGCAGCGGCCAGAATAACAGCAGCAAGGGTATAGATCGCGCCCCAGCCCCGGGGCTTGTGCGTCGCAATCGCAGCGTTCGACATCATACCCTCCCCAGGGCAAAGCCCTTGGCGATGTAGTTGCGGACAAACCAGATCACCAGCGCGCCGGGAATGATGGTCAGAACCCCGGCAGCCGCCAGCACCCCCCAATCCATCCCCGAGGCCGAGACGGTGCGCGTCATCGTCGCGGCAATGGGTTTGGCATTCACTGAGGTCAGGGTGCGCGACAAAAGCAGCTCGACCCAGCTGAACATGAAGCAAAAGAAAGCCGCGACCCCGATGCCACTGGCGATCAGCGGCATAAAGATGCGCACGAAAAAGCGCGGAAAGCTGTAGCCGTCGATATAGGCGGTCTCGTCGATCTCTTTGGGCACGCCACGCATGAAACCTTCCAGGATCCAGACTGCCAGCGGCACGTTGAAAAGGCAGTGCGCCAGGGCGACCGCGATATGGGTGTCAAACAGCCCTACCGAGGAATAAAGCTGGAAAAAGGGCAGCGCAAAGACCGCCGGCGGCGACATGCGGTTGGTCAGCAGCCAAAAGAACAGATGCTTGTCACCCATAAAGCTGTAGCGGCTGAAAGCATAGGCCGCGGGCAGCGCCACAGCGACGGAAATCACCGTATTCATCACCACATAGATGATCGAGTTGACATAACCCATGTACCAGCTGGGATCCGTCAGGATTACCCGGTAATTGCGCAAGGTCAGCTCATGCGGATAAAGGCTGAAGGTGCCGGTGATCTCGGCATTGGTCTTCAGGCTCATGTTTACCAGCCAGTAGATCGGCAGCATCAGGAACAGCAGATACAGAACCATCACCACGGTCGGGGTCTTGATGCGCATCACATGGCCTCCGGAATGTCGGTCTGGCTGCGGTCCAGATTGGTCATCACGGTGTAGAACACCCAGCTGACAAGCAAGATCACAAGGAAATACATGATCGAGAAGGCAGCAGCGGGGCCAAGGTCGAACTGTCCGACCGCCATCTTGACCAGATCAATCGACAGGAAGGTCGTCGAGTTGCCCGGCCCGCCGCCGGTTACGACAAAGGGCTCGGTATAGATCATGAAACTGTCCATGAAGCGCAAAAGCACGGCGATCAGCAGCACGCCCTTCATCTTTGGCAGTTCGATATAGCGAAACACCGCCCAGCGGCTGGCCTGATCAATCCGCGCCGCCTGATAATAGGCCTGCGGGATGGATTGCAGGCCGGCATAACACAGCAGCGCAACCAGGCTGGTCCAGTGCCAGACGTCCATGACAATCACAGTGATCCATGCGTCCAACGGATCGCTGGTGTAGTTATAGTCAAGCCCCAGCGCCTTGAGCCCACGACCGAGCAGGCCGATATCGGTGCGCCCGAAAATCTGCCAGATCGTCCCCACGACGTTAAACGGAATAAGCAGCGGCAACGCCATCAGCACGAGGACAAGGCTGGCCCAGAAGCCCTTTTTGGGCATGTTCAGCGCCACGAAGATCCCCAGCGGCACCTCGATCGCCAGAATGATGGCCGAGAACAGCGTCTGCCGCCCCAGCGCCTCATGCAGGCGCGAACTGTGGACCATCTCGTCAAACCATTCGAGCCCGGCCCAGAAGAACTCATTATTGCCGAAAGTGTCGTTAACCGAATAATTCACCACCGTCATCAGCGGGATCACCGCCGAAAAGGCGACGATGACCAGCACCGGCAGGACCAGAAACCACGCCTTGTTGTTTTGGGTCTTTTCCATCAGGCCGCCCCTTCTTCCTGCGGCACCACGCGCCAGTCATCAGCATAGACGTTGATTTTTTGCGGGGCGAAGGCGACCTGTGGCAGCCCTTCGACCGGCATCCCTTCGGGCATGACAACGTTAAGCGGGCGGCCCATCACCTCGCCCCGGACAAGGCGGTGGCGCCCGACATCTTCGATCCGCCGGATGGTCAGCGGCAGCCCGCCGCTTGCAACCAGCGTCGCATGTTCGGGACGAATGCCTATCTGAACCCGACCTGCCACGGGCCCATAATGCGCCCCCAGCATCACCGTCTCGCCCCCAGGCAACAGGGCACGGTCGCCCTGAACATCAGCCTCAAGGAAATTCATACCCGGAGAGCCGATAAAATAGCCGACAAAGGTATGTGCCGGACGTTCGAACAGTTCTTCGGGGGTGCCCATCTGCACAACGCGGCCTTCGTACATGACCACGACCTTCTGGGCAAAGGTCAGTGCTTCGGTCTGATCGTGGGTGACATAGATCATCGTATGACCGAACTGGCGGTGCAGCTCCTTGAGCTGGGTACGCAGCTCCCATTTCATATGCGGGTCGATGACGGTCAGCGGTTCGTCAAAAAGGATCGCGTTCACGTCCTCACGAACCATGCCCCGGCCAAGGCTGATCTTTTGCTTGGCATCGGCGGTCAGGCCCTGTGCCTTGCGGTCCAGCCAGGCCTCCATGCCGATCATGCGGGCGATCTGGTCCACCCGTGCCTTGATATAGGCCGCATCCTTGCCCCGGTTCTTTAGCGGAAAGGCAAGGTTATCGCGCACGTTCATCGTGTCATAGACGACCGGGAACTGGAACACCTGGGCGATATTGCGCTCGGCCGTCGTCGCGTCGGTCACGTCGCGGTCGCCAAACAGCACCCGCCCGTGGCTGGGCGTCAGCAGGCCCGAGATGATGTTCAAAAGCGTGGTCTTGCCACAGCCCGAGGACCCGAGCAGCGCATAGGCGCCGCCGTCCTGCCAGACGTGATCCATCTCTTTCAGCGCATAATCCGTCTCGGACTGAGGATTAGGCAGATAGCTGTGGGCAAGGTTCTTTAGCGTGATCTGTGCCATGATCCCCTCATCCCGCCAGCGCATAGGCGGCAGGCACCACCAGCCGCTCGGACGCGTCAAACAGATAGACATGCGCCGGATCCAGCCAGACCGAAAGCGGCTGGCCGGGCGTCAAAAGATGCACCCCCTCGACCAGACCCACCCAGCGATCAGCGCCATGCTCGACATGAACAAAGGTCTCAGAGCCGGTAATCTCGGTCGCGGCCAGAGTACAGGTGAACTCGACCGCGGCGGGGCCGGGACGGGTCAGCGACAGGTGGTTGGCGCGAAAACCCGCAAGACAGGCGCCATCGGGCAGGTCAGAGAAACTGCCCGCCGGCAGTTGACTATCACCCAAGGTCACAGCCCCATCTTGCTTGCGCGCAGCGACGAAATTCATTGGCGGATCGCTGAAGACCCGCGCCGTGGTCGCATCGACCGGCTGGCGATAGACAATCGGCGTCGGCCCGAATTGCGTTATCCGCCCCTGCCATAGCGTGGCGGTATTGCCGCCCAGCAACAGCGCCTCTTCGGGCTCGGTGGTCGCATAGACAAAGATCGCGCCCGACGCCTCAAAGATACGCGGAATCTCGACCCGCAACTCTTCGCGCAGTTTGTAGTCAAGGTTCGCCAGCGGCTCATCCAGCAGGACAAGCCCCGCGCCCTTGACCAGCGCCCGCGCCAATGCGCAACGCTGCTGCTGGCCGCCCGACAGCTCAAGCGGCTTACGCCCGAGCATCGGCGTCAGATGCAGCATATCGGCAGTTTCGCGGACCTTGCGGTCAATCTCGTCCCGGGGCCGGCCAAGAATGCGCAGCGGCGAGGCGATATTTTCATAGACCGTCAGGCCGGGATAGTTGATGAATTGCTGATAGACCATGGCGACGCCACGATCCTGAACCCGCTGGCCGGTGACGTCGCTGCCATCCCAAAGGATGCGGCCGGTCGTCGGCTGGTCCAGCCCGGCCATCAGCCGCATCAGGCTGGTCTTGCCAGCCAGTGTCGGGCCCAGCAGCACATTCATGCTGCCTTTTTGCAAGGTCAGGTTGGTGGGATGGATATGCACCTTCCCCCCGACCGACCGGGATATGCCCTGCAGTTCCAGCAAAGCGGTCCTCCCCCTAATACT
This sequence comes from Paracoccus kondratievae, assembly GCF_009301415.1. Classification (GTDB taxonomy): domain Bacteria; phylum Pseudomonadota; class Alphaproteobacteria; order Rhodobacterales; family Rhodobacteraceae; genus Paracoccus; species Paracoccus kondratievae. The sequence goes on from NZ_CP045072.1 coordinate 1,226,701, forward strand.
CCGCCCCTGGTTCAGGCGATACGATGCTGCTCCACGAACGCCTCCAGTTCGTGGCGCTGCGCCTCATTCATGTGCAGGCCCAGCTTGGTACGACGCCAAAGGATATCCTCGGCGGTCCGGGCAAACTCGTGACGGATCAGCCACATCACCTCGGCCTCGGTCAGACCGGCGCCGAAATCACGACCCAACGCGGCCATGCTGTCGGCACCGTTCAGCAACAAGAACGCCTCGGTACCGTAGGTACGCACCAACCTGCGGGCAAGACGCCCGGACAGGAACGGATGGCTGGCCTGAAGCTGCGCGATCAGGTCCGAAACCCCGTCCACGGGAAAATCCCCGCCGGGCAGCGCCACCCGAGCTGTCCAGTCCCCACCCGCCTGCGGAAAGAATGGCACAAGCTTTGCCATCGCGCTTTCCGCCAACCGGCGATAGGTGGTGATCTTGCCGCCAAAGACATTGAGCAGCGGCGCGTCCTCATCATGCAGGCTAAGCACATAGTCCCGCGTCGCCGCAGTCGCCGATTTTGCGCCGTCATTGTAAAGCGGACGCACCCCAGAATAGGTCCAGACCACCTGATCCGCCGTCACGGGACGCGCAAAATACTGGCTGGCAAAAGCGCAAAGATAATCCCGCTCTTCGTCCGAACAGCGCGCCTCACCGGGGGCGCCGCGATGGTCCATATCGGTGGTGCCGATCAGGGTGAAATCTTCCTCAAAGGGAATGGAAAAGATGATCCGCCCATCCGTACCCTGGAAGAAATAGCAGCGATCGTGATCATAAAGACGCGGCACGACAATATGGCTGCCTCGCACCAGGCGCACACCTTCGGTCGAGGGGATATGCGCGACATTGCGGATCACATCCTCGACCCACGGCCCGCCAGCATTGACCAGCGCGCGGGCGTGATGAATGCGTGTACCCTCGGGACCTTCGGTGGTGATGCGCCACAGCCCCTCGGCACGCTCGGCGTGGGTGACGCGGGTCCGGGTCATGATCGTCGCGCCCCGCGCCGCAGCATCGCGCGCGTTCAGCACCACAAGCCGCGCATCCTGCACCCAGCAATCGGAATATTCCCAGCCCAGGCTGAAGCCGGGCCTAAGCGGCTGACCAACAGCATCACGCGACAGATCCAGCCGTTTCGTGCCCGGCAGGATCTGACGCCCGCCCATATTGTCATAAAGAAACAGCCCCAGCCTGATCAGCCATGCCGGCCGACGCCCGCGCAGCCACGGCATCGTCATCGACAAAAGCCGCGATGTCGGCGTATCGCTTTCAAACCGCATCTGCGGCGAATAGGGCAGCACAAAACGCATAGGCCATGAGATATGCGGCATGGCGGTCAGCAGCGTCTCGCGCTCTTCCAGCGCCTCACGGACCAGGCGGAACTCAAAGAATTCAAGGTAGCGCAAGCCACCATGAAAAAGCTTGGTCGAGGCCGAAGAGGTCGCCTGCGCCAGATCGCCCATCTCGGCCAGCGTGACCGAGAGGCCACGCCCCACCGCGTCCCGCGCGATGCCGCAACCGTTGATTCCACCGCCAATGATGAAAAGGTCAGCCTCGGGCCGTGCTGGTGTTGACACGCCGATTCCCTTCCGTCGTTTCGCACCGCTTTTGATAGCCGAAAGATGTAACGGTGATGTAATACCAGTCAAGCGAGAATTTTCGTTTATGATCGTTTTTATACACAAACGAATGTTCGTGCGCGGCATTGCTGCATGATTCGCTGCATAATGCAGCAATTGCAGTGCATAACAGCATGGCATGTGCGCGGTTTCCATGGCGTAATGGTACGTCGCTGTCCGCGGATCAGCGGCAAACCGCGTTTAAACGAAGATTCTCAGGCAGGATCGCACAACTCAAGGAAGAATATTTAAAATTATAATCAACCCAAAGAAATTTCAGGTCCTCTGCTGCCGCAACGCGGCAACAAAACCGATGATTTACAGGCGCAGGCAGCGTTAACCATCGCTCGGGCTTGGTATTCCCGAGAAAATCTGGCAAAGGACGGCGCATCCTAAGAAGGGCCATGCAGATGAACAGCCAATCCGTCATCAACACCGGGGGTCAGGCCGATACCCTGACCCATCTTCAGAGGCTTGAGGCCGAAAGCATCCAGATCATGCGCGAGGTCGTGGCCACTGCCGACAACCCGGTGATGCTGTATTCTATCGGCAAGGATTCGGCCTGTATGCTGCATCTGGCGAAAAAGGCTTTCTACCCTGCCCCGCCGCCCTTCCCGCTGTTGCATGTGGACACGACCTGGAAATTCCGGGCCATGTATGATCTGCGCGACCGCGCCGCACAGGCAGCGGGAATGGAGCTGATCGTACACCATAACCCCGAGGCGCTGGAAAAGGGTATCAACCCCTTTGACCATGGCAGCCTGCATACCGACATGTGGAAGACCGACGGTCTGAAACAGGCCCTGACCAAATACAATTTCGATGTCGCCTTTGGCGGTGCCCGCCGCGACGAGGAAAAGTCGCGTGCCAAAGAGCGGGTGTTCTCGTTCCGCTCGGCCAATCACCGTTGGGACCCCAAGAACCAGCGCCCCGAGCTGTGGAAGCTTTATAACACCCGCAAGGGCAAGGGTGAGTCGATCCGCGTATTCCCGCTGTCGAACTGGACCGAACTCGACATCTGGCAATACATTCACCTTGAGAACATCGAGATCGTCCCGCTGTATTTCTCGGAACCGCGCCCGGTGGTCGAGCGTGACGGCCTGCTGATCATGGTCGATGACGACCGTTTCCCGCTGCGCGAAGGCGAAGAGCCGATGATCAAATCGGTCCGCTTCCGTACGCTGGGTTGCTATCCGCTGACCGGCGCAGTGGAATCCAACGCCCGTACCCTGCCCGAGGTGATTCAGGAAATGCTGCTGACCACCACTTCGGAACGTCAGGGCCGCGCCATCGACCACGACCAGTCCGCTTCGATGGAAAAGAAGAAACAAGAGGGGTATTTCTGAGATGAACAACGAAATGAAAGACCCCGCCTACATCGCCGATGCGCTGATCGCACAAGACATCGACGCCTATCTGCTGAAACATCAGCACAAGACCATGCTGCGCTTCATCACCTGCGGCTCGGTCGATGATGGCAAGTCGACGCTGATCGGCCGCCTGCTTTATGACAGCAAGATGATCTTTGAAGACCAGCTTGCGAGCCTTGAAAGCGATTCAAAGGTCGTCGGCACTCAGGGTGGCGAGATCGACTTTGCGCTGCTTGTCGATGGTCTTGCAGCCGAGCGCGAACAGGGCATCACCATCGACGTTGCCTATCGTTTCTTTGCTACGGACAAGCGCAAGTTCATCGTCGCCGACACCCCCGGGCACGAACAGTACACCCGTAACATGGTTACCGGCGCCTCGACCGCCGACCTTGCGGTGATCCTGATCGACGCGCGCCAGGGCGTGCTGACCCAGACGCGGCGGCACAGCTATCTGGTAAACCTGCTTGGCATCAAAAACGTGGTGCTGGCAGTGAACAAGATGGACCTTGTCGATTACTCGGCAGAGCGGTTCTACGACATCGTCGCGGATTATTCGCATTTTGCCAAACAGATCGGCATGGACAGCTTTCTGCCGATCCCGATTTCGGGTCTCAAGGGCGACAATATCGTCGAGAAAAGCGCGAACATGCCCTGGTACCAGGGGCCGACATTGCTTGGCCACCTGGAAGAAGCACCGGTCAGCGACCAGCAGATGCTTGAACATCCGTTCCGCATGGCGGTGCAATGGGTGAACCGGCCGAACCTCGACTTCCGCGGCTTTGCCGGACAGATCAGCGCGGGCGTCGTGCGGCCGGGCGATGCGATCCGGGTGCTGCCTTCGGGCAAGACGACCACGGTCAAATCCATCGTCACCTATGACGGCGAGCTGGAAAAGGCTGTCGCTGGTCAGTCGATCACCCTGACCTTTGCTGATGAGATCGACTGTTCGCGCGGCGATGTCATCGTCCAATCCGACGAGCCCTGCGAGGTTGCCGACCAGTTCGAGGCGACGCTGGTCTGGACGGCCGAGCAAGAGATGCTGCCGGGCCGTCCCTACCTGCTGAAAATCGGTACCCAGATGGTCACCGCGACCGTCACCGAGCCGAAATATGAAGTTAACGTCAACACGCTGGACCATCTGGCCAGCAAGACGCTGGGGCTGAACGCAATCGGCGTGGTCAATATCTCGACCGACCGTCCGATCCCCTTTGAGGCCTATGCCCAGAACGTCGATCTTGGCGGTTTCATCCTGATCGACCGCATGACCAATGCAACGGTCGCAGCGGGGATGATCCATTTCGCCCTGCGCCGGTCGCAAAACATCCACTGGCAGGCACTGGACGTCAACCGCGAGGCACACGCCGCGCTGAAAAACCAAAAGCCCGCAGTGATCTGGTTCACCGGTCTTTCGGGCTCGGGCAAGTCGACCATTGCCAACATCGTCGAGAAAAAGCTGCATGCCCTTGGCAAGCACACCTTCCTGCTGGATGGCGACAACATCCGCCACGGGCTGAACCGCGACCTTGGCTTTACCGATGCCGACCGGGTTGAAAACATCCGCCGCGTGGGTGAGGTCGCCAAACTGATGGCCGATGCCGGGCTGATCGTGCTGACAGCCTTTATCTCGCCCTTCCGGTCCGAACGGCAGATGGTACGTGACCTGATGTTGCCGGGCGAATTCGTCGAGGTCTTTGTTGATACGCCTCTGGAGGTTGCCGAGGCGCGCGACGTCAAGGGCCTGTATAAAAAAGCGCGGTCGGGCCAGCTGAAGAACTTTACCGGTATCGACAGCCCCTATGAGCAGCCGCAGCAGGCCGAGCTGACCGTAAACACGGTCGATCTGACGCCCGAAGAGGCTGCCGAGCGCATCGTTCAATATGTGTTGCGCGAAATGAGCTAAGGCCCCCGATCAGGGCGAGCCTTGAGAAATTGAACGGGCGGCGACTGTGATCCAGTTGCCGCCCGTTTCATTTGCACAAAGGCCGCGACAGGCCATAAGAAAGGGCCGGAGCACAGATCCTATGCCCCGACCCTGCGTTTGCCCTTGGTGCCTAAAGTCCGGTCAGGGGAAATCCGGTGATCCGCTTGGGCCGGGGCGGGGCATAGGTTCGCACTTTCGAGGTCTTGAGGCCCAACCGCACCAGCGACTCGGCAATGGTGACGGCGGCGGCGACACCATCCACCACAGGCACCCCGGTCCGTTCGCGGACTTTTTGCTCAAGCTCAGCCATGCCACCACAACCAAGGCAGATCACCTCGGCATGATCATTGGTGACGGCGGCGGCAGCCTGTTCGACGATGGCCTCTACCGCGCGCTCGGGCTGTGTTTCCAGTTCAAGAACCGCCATGCCGCTGGCCCGGACCGAGGCGCAGCGCGCATCTAGCCCGGCCAGCTTCAGCCGATCCTCGATCAGCGGAACAGCGCGATCCAGCGTCGTTACCACGGAATATTTATGGCCAAGGAACATGGCCGTTGAAGCAGCCGCCTCGGTGATATCGACGACCGGAACTTCAAGCAGTTCTTGCAGCCCTTCGCGGCCATGTTCGCCATACCCCGCCTGAATGACCGCATCAAAGGGCTGATCGTAGCGCATGACCGCATCCATGACGCCGACGGCGGCAAGGTAGCTTTCAAAATTGCCCTCGACTGACTCCGCGCCAAAGCGCGGGGTCAGGGCGACGATCTCGGTCCCCGGCGCAGCAGCCTTTTGGGCCTGCACGCCGATGCCATGGGTCATCGTCTCGGTCGTGTTCACGTTCACTACAAGAATACGCATGTCTTCTCCGTCTCGGGTCAGTGGTTGGTCGCCACGGCAATGGCCTCGCCATCCCGGTCGACATAGCTCAGCCCCTTGGGCGCGATGAGCCAGTAAAACAGCGCGCCCAGTCCCGCAGCGATGAACCACGAGAATTGCGAAAGCGCATGCAGCGCCGGCAGGAAGGCAATCAGCAACGAGATCGCAGCCGAGGGGATCAGCGCCTTGATGGCAGCCGGATTAAAGCCACCCACATAGTGATAGGGGCCGCTGGCGTCGTCGATGTAAAGCGACGGCACATCCACCTGCTGTTTGCGGATCAACCAGTAATCCGCCATCACGATCCCGAAAAGCGGCCCAAGAAAGGCTCCAAGCCCGCCAAGGAAATAGACGATGACGATCGGCGAGTTATAAAGGTTCCAGGGCAGGATCGCAAAGCCGATGATCGCGCTGACCACCGCAGCGCGGCGAAAGTCCAGATGGCGCGGCAGCAGGTTCGCCAGCGCAAAGGCCGGAGCGACAAAGTTCGCCATCAGGTTCACCGCGATGGTCAGGATCAGCAGCGACAGGCTGGCGATGATCAGCAGCGGCTTGCTGGGGATCTTTTGCACGACATCGGTCGGGCTTTGGATCAGGGTACCATCTATCACCAACTGGCCGCCGGTCAGGATCACCACGATCATGCCAAAGATCAGCATGTTGATCGGGATGCCCCAGAAATTGCCCATGACCACCGCCCGGCGCGAAACGGCCCCGCGGGTAAAGTCACAAAAGTTCAGAACGAAGGTGCCATAGATCGCCACCCAAAGCGAAGCAGCACCCAGGATCTGTGCCCACATCGCCCCGCCACTCAGCGCATTCGGCGGCGACCAGCGCAGCTCTCCGCCCGCGCTGTAGAGTACCCAGCCCGCCAGCGCGACAAAGGTCACAAGAATGACCGGGCCGGCGCAGGCTTCGTATTTGCGGATGCTCTCCATCCCGTAACAGGCGATGATGACCTGAACCACCCAAAGAATGCTGAAGCTGATCCAGCCCAGCACCGACAGGCCCAGCACCATCTGCTGCGCCAGAGGCGCAAGGCCGGGGATCAGCGCGATCAACAGCACATCCAGCACCATCGAGGCCAGATAGGTCTGGATCCCGAACCAGACGATGGCGACACCACCACGGATCAGGGCCGGGATCTGCGCGCCACGGGTACCAAAGCTGATGCGGCTCATCACCGGGAAAGGCACCCCGGTCTTGATGCCCATATAGCCCGACATGGTCAGCAGGATGAACAGAAACAGCGCGCCAAAGCTAAGCGCGGTCAGGATCTGCCAGCCGCCAAGGCCAAGCGCGAAAAGCCCGATGGCAAAAGAGTAATTGCCAAGGCTGTGCACGTCATTAGCCCAGAGGGCAAAGATGTTATAGGCGCTCCACGTACGGCCTTGCTGCTGGGTGGGCGCAAGGTCACGGTTGTAAAGCCCGGGCGACACGTCGGGCGGAATGGTTTCGGACAGCGTGACGCCCTGCAGGGGATCATGGCCGGTCTCGGCGGTCTTGATACTGGCCATTACTGCCCCTTCCATTTCGGGCAGAAGCATCCCCGCGCCGTAATCCGTTGATCCGCAAGATTGCGCCCGTTGATCGGCCGACGCAAAAGCCCTTTTGCGGGGCGCGTCGCCATGCGACGCCCCTCAGCCACAGTTGGTGCCATGGTTCCCTCCCGTTCCTCTGGCAGCCGGCCTTACCCGGCACGACAAGCTTCCCGCATTGAGCTTGCACCTGAAATGTTAGATGATATCTTTACTAAGCGTCTATTTAGCATGTCGCATAACACCATATCGGAATTATTGAAAATTCTCCGTAGCTGAATCAGACAGACTGGCGCCAACGGGGGGACTGAATGGATGGAATGCTTAATACGCGCGCACAGGTCGCGCTGGCCGAAGCTTTGCGCCACGGCGAATTGCATGCCGGCCAATTCCTGTCGATGCCTCAGCTGGTCGATATCCTGAAACTGCCATTGGCCGCGGTGCGCGAGGCCGCGCGCCATGCCAGCAGCTCGGGTTGGCTTGAGATTATTCCCAAGCGGGGGGTCCAGATCATGGACGCCCGGCCCGGGACGATCCGCGACAGTCTCGACATGCGCATGGTGCTGGATCAAGAAGGTGCGCGGCGCCGCATTCTGGACGGTGACGAGCTCGCCCCGCTGGGCGCACTACGTCAGGCGCATGAGCAGATGCTGGCTGCCGCCCGTGGCGCGGCCACACCAGAGCTGTCACCGAATGCGATTGCAGTCGATCTGTCGCTGCATGACTTTCTGGCCGGAGGGCTGAATAATCCGCTGCTGCGCAGTTGCTATGACAGCAACCGGATCCGCATCGCGATACTTCAGCGCGTGCGCCCCTTTGTGCAAGAGCGTATCCTTTCGGCCATGGAAGAACATCTGGCAATCATTGATGCGGTCGAGCGCCGCGATATATCCGCTGCGGTCGAGGCCATCGCCTATCACTGCGAACGCACCCAGCATTGGTGGGGCGTGCCGGCCTATCACCGCGGCCGCTAAAGCGCCTCGGCCCCGCAACCCACACCTGCTAGCCGGCACATCGCCTCATGCTGGCTCAGAAACACCTGCCCGGTCAGATGGTCAAGGAACCGGCTGCGCTGCAGCCGGTCCATTACCGGCCCCTTCACCTCTGAAAGGTGGAAATGGATGCCTGTCTCGGCAAGCCGACGGTTGATCTCTTCGAGGCTTTCCAGCGCGCTGGCATCAATGTCATTCACCGCCGGACACATCAGGACCACATGGCGCAGCCCAGAACGGTCGGCCACCAATGCGGCGATGCGATCTTCAAGAAAGCGGGCATTGGCGAAATACAGGCTTTCATCCACCCGCAGGGACAGGATCCGGGGATGGGTGATAACACGGTGACGCTCAATATTGCGGTAATGCTCGGTCCCAGGCACCTGCCCGACGACAGCGGAATGCGGGTGTGAACTACGCCATTGCTGCAAGATCAGCGACAAAAGCACCCCGGCGGTGATACCCTCTTCGACGCCAAGGGTCAGGGTGACAAGGATCGTTGTGAGCATCGCCGCCCCGTCCGAGCGGCAATAGCGCAAGGTACGGATCACCGCGCTGAAATCGACCAGTGTCAGCACCGCAAGGATGATGGTCGCGGCCAGCGTCGCCTGTGGCAGATCGGCCAGCGCCGGGGTCAGAAACAGCGTTGCCAGCGCGATGCCGACAGCCGTGAACACGCCTGCAGCAGGGGTGCGCGCGCCGGCATCGAAGTTCACCACCGAGCGGGCAAATCCCCCGGTGACCGGATAGCCCGAGGTCAGCGCCGCAGCAATATTGGCGGCGCCAAGCCCGACCAGTTCTTGATCCGGCTCGATCCGTTCGCGCCGCCGCGCAGCAAGCGTCTGTGCGACAGAAACGGATTCAACAAAACCCACAACCGAAATCAGCAGCGCCGCCGGGATCAGCGCCACCACCAGATCATAGGAAAGAACCGGCAAGCCAGGGCTGGGCAGACCGCGTGGAATCGCACCGATCAGCGCCACACCCTGTCCCCCCAGATCCAGCCAGCGGGTCAGTCCGATGGTCGCGGCAATGGCAAGGATCGGCGCCGCCCGCGCAATGCCATCGGCAAGACGCGGCCCAACCCCGGCAAGCGTCAGCCAGCCTTTGAGATAGCGGCGCGAGAGGTAAAGAAAGACCAGCACCCCAGTCCCGAGGATCACAGTCCCGGGATTGATCTCGCCTGCCTGCGCCACCAATGCGAACAGGATCTGTGGCAGGGTGCCGCCACCGCCCGGCGTGCCGAGGATGTGATGCAGCTGCCCCGCCGCGATCAGGATGCCCGACGCGGTGATAAAGCCCGAGATCACCGGATGGCTAAGAAAATGCGCCAGAAACCCCAGCCGCAAAATGCCCATCACCACCAGCATCGCACCGGAAAGCGCTGCCAGCGTCACCGCAGCTGAGACGGCATCGGCAAGTCCGGCATCGACCACCGGCGCAACAGCCGAGGCCGTCATCAGCGACACCACCGCGACCGGCCCCACCGCCAGCGTGCGCGATGAGCCAAAGGCCGCATAGGCCAGCAAAGGCAGGATCGAGGCGTAAAGCCCAGCCTCGGGCGGCAGGTTGGCAAGCATGGCATAACCAAGCCCTTGCGGAATCAGCATGATCGTCACGATCACCGCCGCCAGCAGGTCGGCGGTGAAAGTCGCGCCGTCATAGCGCCTGCCCCAGTCCAGAATGGGCAACCAGCCCCGCACTCGTCTCACACCCAAACTCCCTGCCCTCGTCCTTTGGACAATAGCAGATCAGCACCGGGGCGGATCAAGCGCAAGCACCTGACTTTTCCCAGCTATTTCCAGGGGGCCTGCAACAGGTCCAGCGGGATTTTCAGATAGCGCCGCCCGTTCGCCTCGGGTTCGGGCAGACGCCCGGCGTTGATGTTGATTTGCAGCGCATGCAGGATCAGCTTGGGCATTGGCAGGGTGCGGTCGCGGGCCTCGCGCAGGGCCACGAATTCATCCTCGGTCGGCCGCTGCGACAGGTGGATATTCGTTGTCCGCTGCTTGGCCACGGTCGATTGCCAGCGCGCCTCGCGTCCGCCCTGACAGTAATCGTGGCCGGTGAAAATCCGCGTCTCATCCGGCAGGGACAGGATATCCTGAATCGATCGCCACAGGACATGTGCATCTCCGCCCGGGAAATCGGCACGGGCAGTGCCGCTGTCAGGCATGAACAGCGTGTCATGCACAAAGGCCGCATCCCCGACGACATAGGTGACCGAGGCCAGCGTATGGCCCGGTGAAAACATCACATGGGCGGGGATATTGCCGACCGAGAACCGCTCACCCGCAGCAAACAGCTTGTCCCATTGCGAGCCATCGGCAGGGAAATCAGGCCAGTTATAGAAATCCTTCCACAGGTTTTGCACCTCGACAATCTTTTCGCCGATGGCGGTCGGGGCGCCGGTCTTGCTACGCAGGTAATCGGCGGCCGAGAAGTGGTCGGCATGGGGATGGGTATCCAGAATCCACTGAACCTCATAGCCTTTATCAGCGATAAAGCTAAGGATGCGGTCGGCCTCGATGGTGGCGGTGGCACCGGATTTCTCGTCATAATCCAGCACCGGGTCGATGATGGCGCATTTTCCGGTCTCGGGGTCGGCTACGACATATTGCACCGAGCCGGTGCGCGCCTCGTAGAAGCCGGTCACTTCCGGGACATTCACCATGGGTCGTCTCGCTTTTGCTTCTTTAAACCGCAGCCGGCCAGGCCGGCCTATGGGATGACCTCTATTCAATCCCACGCCCCAGTGCCACCGAAACCATAGCTGGAAAAGACCCCGCCCCCGCGTCAGAAGGAAGCGGCCAGTAAGGCTCTGGCCGCCTCTGGTTGCTGCGCCGAGGTCAGCCCGCCTCGGTCACGGCGACGTCTTTCGCGGGCAGATACAGCGCCCCGCCCTGTCGGAATTTTTCGGCCATTTCCTCCATGCCGGCCTGACGCTCGGCCTCGGCCCGGATGTCGTGCGAAATGCGCATCGAGCAGAACTTGGGCCCGCACATCGAGCAGAAATGCGCAAGCTTATGCGCCTCTTTCGGCATGGTCTCGTCATGCATGGCGCGTGCGGTGTCAGGGTCAAGGCCAAGGTTGAACTGATCCTCCCAGCGAAACTCGAACCGTGCCCGCGACAAGGCGTCATCGCGCAGACGCGCCCCGGGATGACCCTTGGCCAGATCGGCGGCATGAGCGGCCAGCTTGTAAGTGATCACACCGGTTTTGACGTCGTCACGGTCGGGCAGACCCAGATGTTCCTTGGGCGTGACATAGCAAAGCATCGCGGTCCCGAACCAGCCAATCATCGCCGCGCCAATGCCCGAGGTGATATGATCATAGCCCGGCGCGATATCGGTGGTCAGCGGCCCAAGCGTATAGAAGGGCGCGTCATGGCAATGGCGCTGCTGCTCATCCATATTCGCCTTGATCTTATGCATGGGCACATGGCCCGGCCCCTCGATCATCACCTGGCAATCCCTGGCCCATGCGATTTTGGTCAGCTCACCCAAGGTGCGAAGCTCGGCGAATTGCGCCTCGTCATTGGCATCAGCGATCGAACCGGGGCGCAACCCGTCGCCCAGACTGAAGCTGACATCATAGGCACGCATGATGTCGCAGATTTCCTCAAAATTCTCATAGAGAAAGCTCTCACGGTGGTGATGCAGACACCATTTCGCCATGATCGAGCCTCCGCGACTGACGATCCCCGTCACCCTGCGCGCAGTCAGCGGGATCATATGCAGGCGCACCCCGGCATGGATGGTAAAGTAATCGACGCCCTGTTCGGCCTGCTCGATCAGCGTATCGCGGTAAATCTCCCAACTCAGATCCTCGGCGACGCCGCCGACCTTTTCCAGTGCCTGATACAGCGGAACCGTACCAATCGGGACCGGAGCGTTGCGGATGATCCAGTCGCGGATGTTGTGAATATTGCGCCCGGTCGAAAGGTCCATGACAGTATCGGCGCCCCAGCGGATCGCCCAGACCATCTTTTCAACCTCTTCCTCCATGCTGGAGGTGACGGCGGAATTGCCGATATTGGCATTCACCTTGACGCGAAAATTGCGGCCAATGATCATCGGCTCAAGCTCACGATGGTTGATATTGGCCGGGATGATCGCACGACCGGCAGCGATCTCGGCCCGCACGAACTCGGGCGTCACCAGATCGGGCAGATCCGCGCCCATTGGATCACCATCGCGAATATGGGCGGCCAACCTGCCTTCATTCTCGCGGATGGCGACAAATTCCATTTCTGGCGTGACGATGCCCGCACGAGCATAGGCAAGCTGAGTAATTGCCCGGTCCCCAACCGCGCGCAGCGGATCGCGGCGTTCAGGGAATGCAGGGGTCAGGCGCGCGCCCTCGGCAAACCCGTTGTCGGCAGCAGTCACGGGACGGCCCGGATAGGAGGCCACATCACCGCGCCGCAACTGCCAGTCGCCGCGCAGATCGGGCAGACCACGCGCGATATCGGCCTGCACCCCGGCATCCGTATAGGGGCCAGAGCTGTCATAGACGATCAGCGGTGCCTCGTTTGAAACCGCGATTTCGCGCATCGGCACACGAATATCGTGCACCTGCCCCGGAACATGGATCTTGCGCGATCCGGGCAGAGGGCCGGTGGTGATAGTGGGAAGGGTCTGGCTCATCTCGTTCTCCCTGAGCAGAGACCCAGCCGAGCTCGGAAGCAGAAAGGGGCCAACGGCCCCGCGAGATGCGAAAAGGGCCGGGTGGCCCGAAAGGACCACCCCGCGATCTGCGTATGGGGAAATGCCCTTCGGTCTTCCTACGCCAGTATCAACTGGGTCAGGTTCAAAGGGTCGCTTCACCGGAACCGCTATAAGACGGTCCCTGTCAGCCTCTCAGTCCCCTGGGCGGGACTCCCCTGACGTCCGGGCAGCATGGCCGTTTCCCTGCGGCCGGTCAATACCCTCAGCTGGCAGGCAGGCCGACACCGCCGGCCGAGGCTGCGCTGAGAGCGACAAAGTTCAGCGCCTGCTGACGCACCGCTGCCGCCAGTTCCTGACGGGCTGAAAGCAGGCTGCGCTCGGCATCCAGGACCGGGAAGAAATCAGCCTCGCCCAGTTCATACGAACTGCGGGTCAGGCTGACCGTCTCGCGGGCGTTATCGACCAGACGCGATTGCGCGGAAACTGCGCGAGCGTCGCGGTTATAGCCGGCCAGCGCGTTCTCGACCTCTTCGACCGCTTTCAGGACCGATGCCTGCCACGCCAGCCGCGCCTGTTCGGCACGCGCCTGCGCAGCCGACAGCCGGGCCTCATTCGCACCCCCGGTAAAGAGGGGCAGCGTGATCTGGGGCCCAAAGCCCCAGGTCTTCATGCTGCCGCCACCGCGGATATTGGTCGGCGTGATCGTGCCCGACAGGGTCAGGCGCGGATAAAAGGCGGCCTGCGCCTCGCCCACATCGGCAACTGCTGCGGCAAGGTTGCGTTCGGCCATGCGCACATCGGGGCGCACCCGGATCACATCGGCAGGTACACCGACGCTGGCGCTGTAGCGCGCGCGCGGCTGGCCACCCGTCTTGCGCAACTGCGCCGCGATATCGGTGCTGCGCCCAGCGGTCAGGGTCGCAAGCCGGTTCACCGACTGGTCAAACCCGACCTCAAGCGCGGGCAAGGCCGCCTCGGCCTGGGCAACCAGCTGCTCAGCCTGCAGCACCTCAAGGCGCGAGGCGCTGCCAAAGGCATCCTGCGTCCGCGTCATCTCAAGCGTGCGCTTGCGGCTTTGAAGGCTCTGGCGGGTCAGAGCCATCGTCTCCTGATAGTAGCGCGCATCAACATAGGCCGAGGCGATTGCGCTGGCGACGGTCAGCCGCGCCACTTCTGCCGACAGATAGGCCGCATCCAGCCGGGCCGAGGCACCCTCGCGCGCGGCGCGGTTCTGCCCAAAAAGGTCAATCAGCCACGAAACGCCCAGCGTCGCAGAGGTGGTTTCGACCACGCCGGTTTCGTTGTGCGCGCGTCCGGCCGCACCTTCGGCCTGCGCCTGCGGCAGGTCGTTTGCACCGACCAGCCGGGCATTGGCCTGCGCCTCGCGGATCGTGGCAACAGCGGTCTGGACATCAAGGTTGCGCTTTAACCCCGCTGCAATCAACGCATCCAGCCGCTTGTCGCGAAACGCTGCCCACCAGGCGTTCGAGCCGGCGCGCCGGGCCGGAGAGCTGGAGGCAAAGCTTGTAGCCACATCGGCCTTGGGCGCCGTGTAGGTGACCGGGTTACAGGCGGCAAGCGCCAGGGTCGAGACGAACCCGCCCAGGATGCCGCGACGGGAAAGAGACAAGGTATGAGTCATCCGAAACTCTCTGCTTGAAACGGCCCGGAACCGGGTCGCGGAAAAGAAGGGAAAGCACGGGCGGCCCCCGGGACCGCCCGTACCCTTGCGGCGAAGCCGGAGCCTAGCCCGCCGTATCGGCTTTTGCAGGCTTCTCAGCTTTTGCGCCGGTCAGGCGGCTGACAAGCCCAAGGACGAACACGAAGAACACCGGAACAAAAAACACAGCAAGGACGGTGGCCGCGACCATCCCACCGATCACGCCGGTACCGATCGCGTTCTGGCTGGCAGCCGAGGGTCCCGTTGCGATCGCAAGCGGCACCACGCCCAGCGTAAAGGCCAGCGAGGTCATCAGGATCGGCCGGAAGCGCAGTTTGGCCGCCTGTACCGCCGCCTCGATCAGGCTTTGACCCTGTTCGCGCAGCTCTTTGGCGAATTCGACGATCAGGATGGCGTTTTTGGCCGACAGACCGATGATCGCGATCAGGCCGACCTTGAAGTAGATGTCGTTCGGCATGTCACGCAGCATCACCGCCCCGACACACCCCAGAACGCCCAAGGGCACCACCAGCATCACCGACAGCGGAATCGACCAGCTTTCGTAAAGGCCCGAAAGCAGCAGGAAGACAAAGAGAATACTCATCGCATAAAGCAGCGTCGCCTGCGAACCGGCCTGGATCTCTTCCAGAGACTGACCAGTCCATTCATAGCCAAAGCCCTGCGGCAGTTCGGTCGCCAGACGCTCCATCTCGGCCATGGCGGCACCAGAGCTGTAGCCCGGAGCAGCAGCGCCCGCGATACGGATCGAGGGATAACCGTTATAACCCACGACCTGCGACGGCCCCTGCTCCCAGCTTACGCTTGCAAAGGACGAGAAAGGCACCATGCCACCATTGCTGTTGCGCACGGTGAGCTTCAGGATGTCCTCGGCCTGCATGCGCGAGTTTTCCTCGGCCTGCATGACCACGCGCTGCATCTTCCCGGCATTGGGGAAGTCGTTGATGTAGGCCGACCCCAGATATTGCGAGATCGTCGCCGAGATATCGGCAAAGGTCACGCCGAAGGCATTGGCCTTTTCACGGTCGATGGTGACATAGACCTGCGCGGCCGAGGGCAGACCCTCGATGCGCAGGCCGGTCGCGATGCCGTTTTCCTGCGCCTTGGCCATGATCTGCTGGGCGGCTGCAAGCAGCGCGTCCTGCCCCTGCCCACCACGGTCCTGCAGGCGGAAGCTGAAGCCGCCAGTGGAACCAAAGCCGGGAATCGGAGGCGGAGACAGCGCATAGGCCTGCGCGTCCTGATAGGTAAACATCTCCATATTCGCGGCATCAGCGATGGTCTGTGCCGACTGATCACGCTCGGCCCAGTCCTTGAAGGTGACGAACATCAGCCCGGCATTCGGCCCCTGCCCCGAAAAGCTGAAGCCCCGGATTGCCACGGTATTCTCGACCGCGTCGTTGCGCTGGAACATCTGTGCGGCCTGCGTCAGCACCTCATCGGTGCGGTTCGAACTGGCCGTCGGCGGGGTCTGGATATCGGTAATGATAAAGCCCTGATCCTCGTTCGGCAAAAAGCTGGTCGGCAGGCGCAGAAAGCCCATGGCCGTCGCTCCGACAAGCGCCAGATAAAAGACCATCATCACCAGCCGCCGCCTCGTGACAAAGCCGACCACGCGGGTATAGCGGTTGGTCAGCCGGTCGAAGTTGCGGTTAAACCAGCCAAAGAAACCTTTTTTCTCGTGATGGCCATTGATGGGCTTGAGGAAGGTCGCGCAAAGCGCCGGCGTCAGCGTCAGCGCGAGGAAGGCCGAGAACAGGATCGACACCACCATGGTCAGCGCGAACTGGCGATAAATGATACCCGACGAACCGGGGAAAAAGGCCATAGGCACAAAGACCGCCGCCAGGACCAGCGTGATGCCGACGATAGCGCCCGAGATCTGGTCCATGGCTTTTTCCGTCGCCTCACGTGGCGGCAAACCCTCGCTTGCCATGATGCGTTCGACGTTCTCGATCACCACGATCGCGTCATCGACAAGGATGCCGATGGCCAGCACCATGGCGAACATGGTCAGCACGTTGATCGAAAAGCCCGCCGCCAGCATGACGGCCACCGTTCCCATCAACGCGATGGGCACCACAACGGTCGGGATGATCGTATAGCGAAAGTTCTGCAAGAACAGGAACATCACCAGGAAAACCAGTCCCACCGCCTCTAGCAGCGTATGCAGAACCTTTTCGATCGAGGCCTCGACGAAAGGTGTGGTGTCATAGGGAATGGTGTAGGTGACCCCATCCGGAAAGAAGCGGGACAGTTCCTCCATCTTCTCATGCACCGCCTCCGAGGTGTTCAGCGCGTTACCGGTCGTCGAAAGCTGGATACCCAGCGCCGCCGCCGGCTTGCCGTTGATACGCGACGAGAAGCTGTAGCTCTCTGCCCCGATTTCAAGCCGCGCCACGTCGCGCAAAAGCACGGTCGAGCCGTCGGGATTGGCGCGCAGCACGATGTTACCGAATTCATCGACATCGTCGAGCTGACCCTTGATCAGCACGGTCGCGGTCAGCTGCTGGCCGATGGGGTTCGGGTCTGCGCCGACCTTGCCTGCCGCAACCTGCGCGTTCTGCGCCCGTACCGCTGCCACGATCTCGGCCGAGCTGAGGTTAAGCCCGGTCATCTTGGTCGGGTCGACCCAGATGCGCAGTGCACGTTCCGGCGCAAAGACCTGTGCGCGACCGACACCCTCAATGCGGCGTATCTCGCCCACCACGTTGCGGTTCAGGTAATCCCCAAGCGCGATGTCGTTCAGCGTGCCGTCATCAGAGGTCAGAGCAACCAACATCAAAAAGCCGGTGCCCGCCTCTTCGATCAGGATACCCTGATCAACCACACTTTGCGGCAACAGAGGTTCGACCCGGGCGACCGCGTTCTGCACATCGACCTGAGCGCGGGCAACGTCGGTTCCCGGTTCGAATGTCGCGGTGATCGACATGGCGCCCGAAGAATCCGAAACGGATTCGTAATAGGCCAGCCCTTCGACGCCGTTCAGCTCATCCTCGATGGGCTGGGCGACGGCGCGGTTGATCTCGCCCGGCGCGGCACCGGTGTAGGCGGTCGAAATGGTGATCTGTGGCCATGCCACCTGCGGGTATTGCGCGACCGGGATCAGCGGCAGGGACAAAATCCCCGCGATGACGAAAAAGATCGCGATTACCCAGGCGAGCACTGGCCGGTGAATGAAGAACCGTGCCATCCGCTTACTCCTGCGCTGCGGGCTGAGCGGATTCTTCCGCAGCGGCCGGGGCTTCGGTTGCAGCCGGCGCATTTGCCGGGAGCGCAACCACCTTGGCGTCGGGATACAGCTTTTGTGCACCCGCAACCACAACCCGGTCGCCCGGCTTCAGCCCCGCTTCGACCAGCCAGCGGTTATCGGTGGTCTGGCCAAGGGTCACATTGCGGCGCTCGACAGTTTCGTCATCCTTCATCGCATAGACATAGGCCTGACCCGACTGGTCGCGCTGCACCGCCATTTGCGGCACGATCAGGGCGTTGTCGCGTACCGCCTGTTCAATCCGCACGCGGACGTAAAGACCCGGCAGCAGATCGCCCTCGGGGTTCGGGAACTCGGCCCGCAGCGTGATCTGCCCGGTCGAGCTGTCCACGCTTGCTTCCGAGAACAGCAGTTTGCCCGAATGGGTATATTCCGTGCCGTCATCAAAGATCAGCCGTACCTCGGCTTCATCAGACGAAAGCATCGCAAGCTGCCCCGCAGCCAAAGCGCGGCGCAAGGCAAAAAGCTCGGACGAGGATTGGGTAAAGTCCACATAGACCGGGTCAAGCTGCTGGATCGTCGCCATGATGTCGGTCTGGGCGTTGACCAGCGCGCCCTCGGTCACCAGCGCGCGGCCGACGACGCCCGAAATCGGAGCCGTAACATCTGTGTAGCTGCGATTCAGTTCGGCCTCTTGCAGCGAGGCACGCGCAATGGCGACATCGGCCTCTGCCTGCGCAAGGGCGGTCGTCGCGTTGTCCAGATCGACGCCCGCCGTCACCTTGCGTTCGCGCAGGGCACGAGCCCGCTTTTCCTGATCGGCAGCGTTCAGCGCCGTTGCCTGGGCCCGCGCAAGCGTCCCCTTGGCACTGGCCACACGTACGTCATAGGGCGCGGGGTCGATGCGATAAAGAACGTCGCCCGCCTCGACCTTGCCGCCCTGTTCAAAGACGCGCTCAATGACGATACCGCCGACCCGCGGCCGCACTTCGGCGATGCGGGTGGCGGCAACACGGCCCGGCAGCTCGTTGATTACCGGCAATGCTTCGGGCTGGATTTCCAGTACGCTGACCTGCGGCGGCGGCAGCTGCTGGGCCAGAGCAGGCCCCATCAGCAGACAGCAAAGCACGAACCCGGCGCCCAGGCCGGGAAAAATTGGTTTTTTCATAGGGTCTTTCCTGTGAACCTCAGTGTGGGAGGTCAGTCTCCGTTTGCGCCAGGATCGCTTTCCGCGATCGCCATCAATTCATCGAGAATGTCATCACGGGTTTCCTGATCGAACCGGCTGAAACCGAAAAATTCGAGAAACGCCATGCCATGCAGGGCCAGAAGCGTCATGAGCATCCGTTTGCGGTCTCCGGCCTGTTCGGCAACGGCCTGGATGTCGCCAGAGATCACCTCTCGCATGATCTCACGGCATTCGGCATGTTCGCCCATGCTCGCACTGATCAGCAATGCGATTTCAAGCTCTTCCTCGGTCGGAACCCGGCGGCATTTGTCGATCAGCGTCAGCAGCATGGTATTTGGCTTGCCTTCATGTCGCGCCTGAATTTCAGCGAAAACCTCACGGTGCTGGGCCATCTTGTGACGTATGAAAGCGGCAAGCAGCCCGGCCTTGCTTTCGCAATCATAAACCACGCTGGATTTACTGATTCCGGCCTCTTTGGCGACTGCATCAATGCTGAGACCGGCCGCACCGACACGTCGGGCCACCCTTTCGATGGCGGACATCAGTTCATCGCGGCTGATGGTTCGTTTGCGGCCCAAAATCGCCTCCACCATTTCCGTATGACCGTTCGTTTATTGACAGGATGGTCCCGAGTCAACCGCCAGAACTTCCCACACGGAAAGGTGAACGGCGTGTGGGTGTGTCCATGAATCCACAGATGTCCACACCATCCAAAGGTCGTACTTCCTTACCGCCACTGACGCCGTCCACAGTGCACATATGGAACAAGAACGAGGGATGAGATCATGAAAGGCACAGTCATTCTGACAGGTCGCAATGGTGCGCTGGTCTCGGGCGAATATGAGGTCAGCGGCGACACACTTCGCGTTTCCTATGGCGGAAATGAACGCGAGGTCCGTATCGACGGCGGGTCGGTCGACCATCTGGCGCAGGCGCTTTTGCGCGATCTGTGGCTGGGGTAAGCAGACCCTGACGCCGTAGCATGCGTCACCCCCTTCCGTCTTGACCGGGTTTCATGCAAGAACCTGACTAAACGGACTGACCTGGGGGTTAGATGACGGCGACAATCGCAGCCAGAATGACCCGCGCCGGACTGGTTGCTGCGGCGCGAGTGCTGCTAAGCCTGCGGGCCATCGACCTGCCCCCTAAAGGCAGCGGGCCGCGCGTTCTTGTTGCCAACCACGTCAGCCATGCAGATTTCGTGGCGCTTTGGTCGGTTCTGCCGAAACAGTTGCGATTGCAAACCCGGCCAGTCGCGGGCGCGGATTATTGGGAACGTTCGGACCTGCGGCGCTGGACCGCCAATCATGTATTCCGCGCCGTGCTTATCGATCGTGACCCGGCCAGCCGGCGCTCGGACCCGGTCGAAGCGGTGGCCGAGGTGCTGCGCAGCGGCGAGGACGTGATCTTTTTCCCCGAAGGTACGCGCAATCTGACCGACGCGCGGCTATTGCCGCTGAAATCGGGCATCTACCACCTTGCCCGCACCGTCCCCGAGGTAGAAATCGTGCCGGCCTGGATCCTGAACCTTGACCGCATTCTGCCCAAAGGGGCCTTTCTGCCGGTGCCTCTGAATTGCGCTGTGCGTTTTGGCACCCCGATGCAGGTCGGGCCGGGCGAAAGCCGCGAAGATTTCCTGAACCGCCTCTCATCCGCCATGCTGGCGCTGGCCGAGGCAAAGGGCTGATCCATGGACCGTTTCCACTCGCCTTCTGCCTATGTGTTCTACGGGCTTTTCGCCTTTCTGATCCTTGCCACACTGGTCGCGCAATTCCTGATCCGTTCGGGCAGGGTCACCGAACCAACGGCGGGGAACCTGACCCAGCGCATTCGCGCATGGTGGGTGATGATCGGCGTGCTTGCCCTGATCTTTACCCTTGGCGCGGGGGCAATCACGCTGTTCTTTGCACTGTGTTCGATGGCGGCACTGCGTGAATTTGCCACCATCACCCATACCCGGCGCGACGATCATGACGGGCTGGCCATCGCCTTTTACCTGATCCTGCCTTTGCAATATCTGCTGGTCTATTTCGAAGTCCCGGTCTTTGCCGCGCTGCTGATCCCGGTTTACAGCTTTCTGCTGCTGCCGGTCATCACCGTGTTTAAAGGCGAGGTGCAGGGCTTTCTGACCCGCGTGTCAGAAACACAATGGGGGCTTATGGTCTGCGTCTATTGCGTGTCGCATATCCCGGCGATTCTGACACTGGACATCCCGTTTTACCGCTACAGCGCCTTTACGCTGGTCGCATGGCTGATCCTGGTCGTGCAAGCCTCGGATGTGCTGCAATATATCTGGGGCAAGAGCATCGGCCGCCACCTGCTGGCCCCGCGCGTCTCACCCTCGAAAACGGTTGAGGGGCTGGTCGGAGGCATGCTGAGCGCCACGGTTCTGGGGATGGCGCTGACGCCGATCACCCCTTTCCGCTGGTGGGAGGCAGGGCTGATCGCCCTGACCGTTACCGGCTTTGGCACTTTGGGCGGGCTGATCATGTCAGCGATCAAACGCGACCGCGGGGTCAAGGACTGGGGTACACTGGTCCAGGGGCATGGAGGCATTCTTGACCGGCTGGACAGTCTGGTCTTTTCGGCTCCGGTATTTTTGCACATTCTTGCTTGGGGGTGGATGTGACCGAGGATTTCAGCCGGCGCCCGATCGCCAGCCGCAATACGAAATGGGCAGCGCGGGTCACCCGATGGCTGGTCGCGCGCCAGATCGAGCCGAACCGCATCTCCATGGGTTCGGTCGTGGCGGCAGTGCTTGCGGGTGCGGCCTTTGCCCTGTCCGCACTTGTCGGCTCGCAATGGGCAGCGGGGCTGCTGTTGCTTCTGGGGGCGCTCTTTTGTCAGCTGCGCCTGCTTTGCAATCTATTTGACGGGCTGGTCGCGGTCGAAGGCGGCATGGGGTCACCCGATGGCGCTTTCTGGAACGAAGTACCGGACCGGCTGTCGGATGTGCTGATCCTGACCGGCTTTGGCATGGCGGCAGGCTATTGGGGTGTTGGCCTGCTTGCCGGGGCGCTGGCGATCACTACCGCCTACCTGAGGGAGTTTGGCCGGGCGGCGGGGCTGGGGTCGGATTTCCGCGGGCCGGGTTCAAAATCGCATCGCATGGCGGCGGTAACGATTGGCGCGCTGGCTCAGATCCTGGCTTGGGTTGCCGGGCTTGGCTGGCCGGTGCTGAGCTGGACGCTGTGGCTTGTGGTGGCTCTGGTCGCGGTAACTATCCTGCGACGCAGCCAGCGCATACTTGACGGGTTGACGGGCCAGGCGTGAATTCGGGGCTGTCCCTGCCCGCTTGGCGTGATAAGGGATAACTTCGCCAATTCCTTCGTGATACTGGCCGCTCAGCACGGACAATCAGACGACAGAGAACCCAGCCATGCCCGCATATCGTTCCCGCACCACCACCCATGGCCGCAATATGGCAGGGGCCCGCGGCCTCTGGCGTGCGACCGGGGTGAAAAACAGCGATTTCGGCAAACCGATCATCGCGATTGTAAACAGTTTTACCCAGTTCGTGCCGGGACATGTGCACCTGAAGGACCTGGGCCAGATGGTTGCGCGCGAGGTCGAAGCGGCTGGCGGTATCGCCAAAGAGTTCAACACCATCGCGGTCGATGACGGTATCGCCATGGGCCATGACGGCATGCTTTATTCGCTGCCTTCGCGCGAACTGATCGCCGACTCGGTTGAATATATGGTCAACGCGCATTGCGCCGATGCCATGGTCTGTATCTCGAACTGCGACAAGATCACCCCCGGCATGCTGATGGCAGCAATGCGGGTGAACATCCCGACGATCTTTGTCTCGGGCGGACCGATGGAGGCGGGCAAGGTCACGCTGGGCGATGGCCGCAAGGTCGCGCTGGATCTGGTCGATGCCATGGTCGCTGCGGCTGATGACAAAGTGTCGGACGCAGATCTGACCGCTATCGAAGAGGCCGCCTGCCCGACCTGCGGCTCGTGCTCGGGGATGTTCACCGCCAACTCAATGAACTGCCTGACCGAGGCGCTGGGGCTGTCGCTGCCCGGCAACGGCTCGACCCTGGCAACCCACGCCTATCGCAAGAACCTGTTCCTTGAGGCTGGCCGGCGTATCGTCGACATCACCCGCCGCTATTATGAACAGGATGATGCCTCGGTCCTGCCACGCTCGGTCGCCAGCAAGGCCGCATTCTATAACGCCATGTCGCTGGATATCGCCATGGGCGGTTCGACGAACACCGTGTTGCACCTGCTTGCGGTCGCGCAGGAAGGCGGGGTCGATTTCACCATGGACGACATCGACGCCCTGTCGCGCAAGGTGCCCTGCCTGTGCAAGGTCGCGCCGAACAAGGCCGATGTGCATATGGAGGACGTCCATCGCGCCGGCGGCATCATGGCGATCATGGGCGAGCTTGACCGCGCCGGACTTGTCGATCGTAATTGCACCACGGTCCATGCCCCGACCATCGGCGCGGCTATCGACCAATGGGATATCGTGCGCAGCAACGATCCGCAGACGCGCCAGCTGTTCATGGCCGCGCCGGGCGGCGTACCGACACAGGTGGCGTTCAGCCAATCCTCACTCTGGCCCGATCTGGATCTGGACCGCGAAAAGGGCGTTATCCGTTCAGCCAAAACCCCGTTCTCAAAGGACGGCGGTCTGGCAGTGCTCAAAGGCAATCTGGCCGTCGATGGCTGCATCGTAAAGACCGCAGGCGTGGACGAATCCATCCTGGTCTTTTCGGGCAGGGCCAAGGTCTATGAAAGCCAGGACGCGGCTGTCTCGGGCATCCTGACCGGCAAAGTCGAGGCCGGGGATGTGGTCGTCATCCGTTACGAAGGACCCAAAGGTGGGCCGGGCATGCAGGAAATGCTCTATCCGACCAGCTACCTGAAATCCAAGGGGCTTGGAAAAGCCTGCGCGCTGATCACCGACGGCCGTTTTTCGGGCGGGACCTCCGGCCTGTCCATCGGCCATGTCAGCCCCGAAGCCGCTGCCGGCGGCATCATCGGTCTGGTGCATGACGGTGACCTGATCGAGATCGACATTCCCAACCGCTCGATCCGTCTGGCGGTCCCGGATGACGAGCTGGCCGCCCGTCGCGCCGAACAAGAGACCCGGGGCTGGAAACCCGCGCAGCCGCGCCAGCGTCAGGTTTCGGGCGCGCTTAAGGTCTATGCACAATTCGCTGCCTCGGCCGACAAGGGTGCGGTGCGTATCCTGCCCGAGTAAGCCCATAGGGCGCGGCCGCTTTGGCGGAGGTCGCGCCCGATCTATCACTGGCCCAGCCGCTCAAGCACAACCGCCGTGCCAATCCCGCCCGCAGCAGCGATGGCGGCCAGGCCTCGCTGACCGGGCAAGCCCAGCTCATGGCACAGACGCACGAGGTTGATTGCCCCCGATGCGCCAATCGGGTGACCCCGCGCAAGCGCCCCGCCGCCGCGATTGATCAGCGTCTGCGGCAGATCAGTCAGCTGGGCGCAGGCGATTGCCTGAACGGCAAAGGCTTCCATCATCTCGACAGCTTCAAAAGAGGTGGGGCAAAGGTCGGTCGCCGCCATGACGGCGCGGATCGCGCCGACCGGGGCA
This sequence comes from Paracoccus kondratievae, assembly GCF_009301415.1. Taxonomy (GTDB): domain Bacteria; phylum Pseudomonadota; class Alphaproteobacteria; order Rhodobacterales; family Rhodobacteraceae; genus Paracoccus; species Paracoccus kondratievae. The sequence continues at coordinate 1,251,341 of NZ_CP045072.1, forward strand.
AGACCCGGCAATTCAGGATCAGCCCCGCACGTCGCCCCGGCAAGCATACGCCAGCCGCTGTGCGCAAGCTTTTGCGCCAGCCGCGCTGAAACCATCAGGCAGAACCCTGCCCCATCGGCCGCAACCGCAGCATTTGCGGTGGTGATACTGCCCCGTAACACCGGCGCGCGGCTACAAAGCCGCTCTGTCATTGAGCGTGCGAACGGATCACTATCGATCCCCGCAATCGCTGTAATCTCAGACCGCATATGTATCCTGGCGGCAAGCGCCCGCGCGTGGCTTGCGATGGACCACTGGTCCTGAACCTCGCGCGTGATCCCGAGCCGCAGCGATATGGCCTCGGCCGCCGCGACCATATCAGGATCGCGTTCGGGCCATGGCGTAAAGGACGGCTGGTCATAGGCCTCGGGCGCGCCGCCCTCTGGATCGGTGCGCAGCCGAAGCGGGCGTCGGGAATAGCTTTCAACCCCGCCCGCAATGACAACCTCGCATTGACCCGAGCGGATCAGGGCATCGGCCAGCATGACCGCATCCATGCCCCCGCAGCATTGCCGGTCGATCGACAGGCCGGCCACCCGCTCGGCCAGCCCCGCCGCCAGCGCCACCACCCGGGCAGGATTGCCCCCGCCGCCAAGCGCGTTCGACAAAATCAGCTCATCGACATTATCTGCTGCCAGCCCAGCATCGCGCAGCAGATCCGCGATGACCGGAGCAGCGATCTGGTGCAGCTCAAGCGCGCGGAAAGCGCCGTTACGCGGCACGACAGCACTGCGACGCGCAGCAAGGATGACAGGATCGCTCATGCTTTTGCCCCAAAGCAGCGTGCCAGCGACGCCAGATCCGGCTTGCCCGAGGCAAGCACTGGCAGACGCGGCAAAAAGATGATGCGACGCGGGGCAGCGTGATCCCCCAGCGCCTCGCGGCAGGCCCGGCGCAGTCGCGCTGCCAGCGTATCATCGCCATGCCCCTCAACCACCGCAAGGACGGAATGGCCGCGCCGTGGGTCCGGGACCGCAAGAGCCGCGCAAAGCCCCGCCCCGGCTGTAGCCAGCGCCGCCTCGACATCCTCAAGGAAAAGGTTCCGATCCGCGACCAGAACCATGCGGCTTTCTCTGCCCCGCAGGAAAAGATGGCCTGCCCCGTCCAGCCAACCGATATCACCGGTGACAAGGTGGCCTTCCTCCCGGGGAGGCAGTGGCAGGTCTGGCTCGGCATAGCCGTCAAAAAGATACGGACTCGCGACCGCGATCCGCCCTGCGGGGCCCAGGTGCAGGCTCACCCCCGGATAGGCACGACCCACCGAGTCTTCGGGCGTCGCACCGTCAGCCATGGTGATGAAACTGGTCTCCGAGGTGCCGTAAAACTCGCGGATCACGGCATTCGGGCACAGCGCCGCCATCGCCGCGCGGCAATCGGGATCCAGCTTGCCACCGCCGCAAAACACATGGGTCAAACTGTGCAACGGACCCGCATCCGCCATCAGCAAGCGTCGCAATTGCGCGGGCGTCGCATAAAGCACCGTCGCCGCACTATCCGTTAGTTGCCGCATTTGGCTGTGTGGGCTGTCTCCGGCAAGCAGCAACAGCCCCGCGCCAAGATGCAGCGCCTCTAACGTCGCATAAAGCGCCAGTGAGTGGCCAAGCTGGCCCAGCACTGCATAGCGGTCGCGCGGTGAAAGGCCAAAGGCGGCACGGCTGATCTCAAAGCTTGCGATCCATGAGCCATGACTGCGCCGGATTGTCTTGACGCGCCCGCCCGAGCCCGAGCTTTGACAGAAAAGCCAAGGCGCAGGCTGGGGCCCGGCCGGGCGGATGCCCTGATGGCTGGCATGGACCGGCAACCCTTGCGCTAGGCAGTCAAGAAGCGCCGTCGCAACCGGCGCATTCTGTCCACGCAGCCCGTAACTGAGAACTGCTTCGCGCCGGGCCGGGACAAAGCGGGCCGTCGCCGGATTCACAGGCGGAAATCGCGCGGACCTGCCGGGACACGATGCCAGGCAAGCATCTGCGGCCTTACCCTTGCCAAAGCCTGCACAAGCATACCGGTGATCGCCGCCTTTAACAGATCACCCGGAATAAAGACCGCAACGAGGCGGAATGCTTCGATCAGGCTTTTGCCGCTGACAAGGGCTAGCCCGCTGGCCCCAAGCAGATAAAGGACTAGGATCCCACCAAAGACCGCCCCCAGCCCAGCCGCCAGCCCCGCCGAATGCAGCCGCACATGTTCGACGAACAGCCCGGTTGCAAAGGCCGCGACCGGAAACCCAAGTGCAAATCCTGCTGTCGGCGAGACAAAAACGCCGAGCCCCCCGCGCCCACCAGCAAGAAGCGGCAGGCCAAGCGCAACCAGCAGCAAAAACAGCCCGGCCGCCGCAGCGCCACGCCGCGCCCCAAGGACCGCACCAGCCAGCATGACGCCCAACGTCTGGGCAGTGATCGGCACGCCAAAGCCAAGCGTGATCTGCGGCACCAGCCCCAGCGCCGCAATCATGGCCGCGAACAGGGCGATCTGGGCGATATTCCGTTCCATTCGGTTTCTCCGGTCTCAGGGTTCCTGTTGGGGAGAGCCAAGCGGCCCGCCGCGTGCCCGCAAAGCTTCTCCGACATGATCGGCGTCGTCCAGAGCTTGCAGCGTCAAGGGCAGGATCAGCCTCCAGCCCGGACGGCGGCAAGATCGGGCGCGCCAGGCCTCGGCCAGCGTTCCGGCCCGCTCGACAATGACTGGCGTAAAGCGGATGACAAGCGGGATGGCCGTATCAAGCAGATGCACGGGTAGGCCCAACCGGCCAAGGGGCGCTGTCAGGTGTTGCAGCACCTCGACCAGATCCTCAAGCCCTGTGGTCATGGTAACAAGATTGGCGAGCCCGATCAGCGTCACCATACGCAACGTGATCAACGCCCCGCTTTGCCAGTCCCCCGTTACCCCATGCCAGACAAGCAGGATAAGGACAAAGGGCACAACCACCCGCATCCCGCACATGCCCGCGCGGAAAAAGGCTGTGCCCGGTGCGGCGTAAAGCGCCAGAACCAACAGCAGCGCCGTCACATGAACGACCATACTGCCAGTCAGGAACAGCCCGGTCGATGCAAGGCACAGCCCCGCAAGCTTGAGCCCCGCCGGCCAGTGATGGGCGCGTGTCTTAACCGGCGAGGTCAGCGATATCATCCAGATCCCCCAGACGGATCATCTCGGCCGTAAAGCGCGGCAGGACCTCAGCCGGCGTACCTTGGGCAACGATGCGACCACGGTCCAACCAGAACAATTCCTTACAATCTTCAAGATCCGATGGCTCGTGCGAAATATGCAGCAACCGCGTATTGACCCGCCGCAGGTAGCGCGCAAGTTGGCGGCGGGTCGGGATGTCAAGCCCGGCATAAGGTTCATCAAGGATCAGAAGCCGTGGGCGCATCGCCAACACCGCCATCATGCAGACGAGATGCTTCTGTCCCTGTGACAGCGCCGAGATCGGGGCATCCTTCCAGTGCAGCTTGTCAAAACTGTGCAGCACGGCCTCGGCCCTCGCGGCGGCTGCATGTTTGTCCAGGCCCTGTTGCCGCAAGCCGAAAGCGATTTCTTCGCTAACGCGCGGAAAGATAATCTGATGCTCAGGGTTCTGAAAGAGGATACCTACTGTCGCAAGCGCTTCACGGCGATCCCTGAAAATATCATGTCCTCCGATGCGAATGGTCCCCGAACTCGGGGCTATCAGTCCGGCAAGCAGCCGCGCCAACGTGCTTTTCCCCGAGCCATTGCGGCCGACCACACCGATACGCCGCGCAGTCGAGTATAATGTCAGCCCTGAGAGCACAGGACGGCCTGCAACTTCATGGCCCACCTCGTCGAGATGGATGGCCAGGTCTGCGCTATCGTCCTCGGGTCGTTCCTGCATCGTCCGGATCTCATGCTTTCTCGGCACCGCCGAATATCCCGGCCCTTTAATCGCAGATGTGCGTCCAGAGAAAGGCAGGATTACGATCACTGTCTTGCAGAGCGTCGTCAGGGAGAGCGCGGTAGTCACACTCGCGTCACACGAACACTTTGGCGTGTGATGGCCGTTGTTTGAGAAGTCGCGCCCGATCAGGCTTCACAGGAGCAATCCACGGGTTAACGGTCTGAGATGACGAGACCTGCCCCTGCCCGCTCTTATATTAAAAATTACCTGGTTCATGTTACCAACTGGCGGATCCATAGCCTGATGGATGCTATGTCGACGAAGCCGGGGAAACTTGCTGCAGTTTTGTCATAGCGGGTTGCCAGCCGGGGGCTGTTCTTGAGTTTGTTGAAGCACCGCCCGGCCATGTTGCGCAGCGTATAGATGGTCATGTTGACAACCGTTCGAACCTTGCGGTTCCTGCGCATCGGGATCATCGGCAGGGCGTTGCGGCTTTCGATCTCTTCCCGAATTTCCCCTGTCCGCCACCAGAACCGCAGGCTGCGGCAAGTTGTCAGCCATCACCAGATCACAGCCGGTATGGTCGGAGTTCTGGCCCGGCGTGATCCCGGTCCTCATCGGGGCCCGCGCCGTTGCCGCGGAGATGGATCCTGGTCGGGAACCCACCTCTCGAATGGCCAGGAGCCTCTTTCGGAGTCCCCTTTTGCGCCCGCCGCATGATGACAGGCGCGGATCACGGTGCTGTCGACCATCTGGAGTTTGTAAGGTGCAATTCCCGCGTGGTCCGAGCCGCGTCCAGAATGTCCTCCCACAGCCCCGCCAGGGTCCAGCGGCGGAACTGACGGCAGACCGAGGACCATTTGCCGAACTCTTCGGGCAGGTCGCGCCAGGGCGCACCGCTTCTTGCAGTCCGGAAAATCCCATACAGAACAAGACGATGATTGGATAGCTTGCGCCCATGCGGGTGTCGGACGGCACGAATAAAGCCTTCGAGGAAGGCCCACTCATCATCGGATATCAGGTTGCGCGCCAAGCTCCATCTCCCCGCATAGAGATGAGCTTGAAACACAGGTCGTCGACCACCGAAATCACTTTCGCCAACACAAACCAGGTCATGTTGACAAATGGCGAAACCAAAGTCGGATCGAGGTGATGTCGATGAAGCCCAGGAAGCTTTCGGCGGTCTTGTCGTAGCGGGTCGCCACGCGGCAGGCGTTCTTGAGCTTGTTGAAGCAGCGCTCGACGAGGTTGCGTAAACGGTAGAGGGTGCGGTCCACAGCCACGCGTAACTTACGGGACTTGCGCATCGGGATGACTGGCACGATGTTGCGCGCCTCCATGTTTTCTCTCACCTTGTCGGAGTCATAGCCACGGTCGGCAAGCAGAACGCAGGGCTCGGGCAGGTTGTCGTCCATGACCAGATCGAAGCCGCGATAGTCCGAAGTTTCGCCCGGCGTGATGTCCGACCTCATGGGCAGGCCCGCGCCGTTGACGCGGAGATGGACCTTGGTCGTGAATGCACCGCGCGAACGGCCAAAACCCTGTCGCGGAGTCCCCCTTTTGCGCCCGCAGCCTGATGGTGGGCGCGGACCACAGTGCTGTCGATCATCTGGAGCGCGTCCGGGGTGCCAGCCCGCTCGCGTTGAGGGCCTCCAGCATCCCCTCCCAAAGCCCGGCAAGGGTCCAGCGCCGGAACTGGCGATAGACCGACGACCACCTGCCGAACTCATCAGGCAAGTCACGCCAAGGCGATCCGGTGCTGGCGATCCAGAAAATCCCATCCAGAACAAGGCGATGGTTGGTGGGCTTTCGTCCATTCGGGGCGCGGATCGCCAGGATGAAGCGCTCGTGAAACGCCCATTCCTCGTCCGACATCAGGTCTCGTGCCAAGCTGGTCTCCATCGCAGAGACCAGCTTGAATCACGTCCAGCACGTCCTGTGAATCCCTTTTGTCAACACGGCCTAAGCATGTATAAAAACCAAACCACAAGAACAGCAATAAAATTATAAATATTTCAATCGAAAAACAAAAAACACCCTTGAAATAACGCCTATCAGTACCCTCTGATTAAAGTGAGAGCTGCAGAATATTTTGATGATGCTGAAAGGTCTACACTGCTACGTATGAGATATCTATCAAATAACTTATCCACAGACTCCGCAGATTCAAATTGCTTAACGTCATCTGCCCCGGTAAGTTTAAGAGTTCTCCGCTTAAGCTCTAAAAGTTGCCTATCAACAGAAAGTCCCGAAAACCCAGCTGTAAGGCCATAAGCCCCCGCAAAAACCGTGCGCAAGGATTTCGAGGAAATAATATGATACCACTTGGCGTTATCGGTTACACTCGATTCAACCAAATCTTGAAGCTCCCGACGTCCGTTAAGAACAATCTCTATCTCCGGATGTTGCAAGCCAACATTTTTTGCAAATGATTTCTCAACATACTTGCCAAGAATACGTTCTATATCCAACCCCTTCCACCCTTCATCTAATGACGAAGGAAAGGCAAGGGCCTTGCACATGTCAAGATATTTTTTATCAGAAATTCTATTAACAAAACTATTCTTATCATCCGGATCCGAGGTAAGAATTTTCTTGATAAAGTACTTATTCTTTATATCCGAATCGAGACCAAAGGCAGTCAGGACGACGGAAAATATTTTTTGGTCCCCGATAAGATCATCTACGTCTCTAATTTTTGAAGCATTATCTGAAAAGTATTTAGAAACAAGCTTTACTTGGGAACTTTGAGCGTACGCGGTTTTCTGCCTGGTCATAGATCTCTCCAAAACCTTCCAACCAGCATACCCCCCGACCCCAATTTGAACAGTATAACTCAAAGTCACTCACCCACTAATTCTGTAAAAACGCCATGGTACATGGTCAAATTCTAAAGCAAACCACCAACTACAAAGTCGCCCAGAGGATGAATGACAGTTCTGCACAGAACGGCACATAAGTTTACCTGCCCACCCCCCTCATCATAGCTTTATTTATATCAATTAAAACATCAACAGACGCTTCCTCCACAAGCACACGAAACCCGTATTTCAATACAAAGGAGGAAAGAGATAATATTCCCACCTTCACATCTTCTGGCAATAAATTCCCAGGGGATCGCACATCATCAGCCAATACAACCCAAAGCTGATTGTTGTAAACTACAGAATTTAAAATTAACCTGCGGTCATTTGAAATTTTAGCAGCCTGCAGTTCCCGTGTAGAACGAAGAAAAGCGGCATATTCATGATCTCTCTCGTTTCTAACTTCATCATATCCTTTGAAGTCACTAAAATTCACACAACCAACACTCATATAACATATCCAGAACAGCGTTCATTTAATTGGGGCGCCACTAAAGGCACCCCGTTTAATTAACGGAACAGAGCCAGGATATTTTGAGGCGCCTGGTTTGCGATAGAAAGTGCCTGAACGCCCAACTGCTGTTGAGTTTGGAGCGCTTGCAGCCGCGCAGAAGCCTCCTCCATATCAGCATCCACCAAAGCACCAATTCCGGTAGTAAGAGAGTCCGCGAGCCTTGAAACAAAATCTGACTGATCGCTGATCCGCTTCGCCGCTGTACCCAGTTGCGCAGCACCCTTCTTGGCAACCTCGATCATAGTTTCGATCTCACCAATTGCGGTCTGCGCCGTCGCTGCATTGGTGATAGTGGTCAGTGTAACTCCTTCAATTTTCTCTTCGAAATTCACAGAATTTACGGTAATCGTTTGAGCGGTCGTCGTCGTCTCGCCTTTAGTCCGGTCCAGAGATGCGAGGACGGTAAAGGATGTCGAGCTACCAACCGGATTAGTTTTAAGCAGATTGACCCCGTTCATCTGGGTGCCATCGATAATTGAGACAATCTGGTTTTTCAGCTGCACGATCTGCTCATTGACAGTGCCAAAGTCATTCGCATCACTGCCGGCGCTGGCCGCCAGGTCTTTCATCTGCACCAGCAGATCGCCAATCTGCTGCGCCCCATCAAGTGCGGTCGTTACCACTGCCTGCGACAGGTTAAGGTTGCTCTGCAGGGTTTTAAAAGTCGATTGATCCGATTCCATCACCTTAGCAATCGACCAAACGGCAGCATTATCTTTTGCCGTAGCTACTTTTTTCCCCGTTGAAATTTCATTTTGCGTTTTATTGAGGTTCGCGTTAATCCCTTTCAGGGTTTGCAGTGCGACCATTGCACCATTATTAGTCAGAATACTGGACATCTTTAACCTCGATTATTTCCGGACACTATGTCCCACTCAAGACAGCTCGGCATCTACCGAACAAAGAGATCCCGATTTTCTCTACATCGGAAATCATCTCTACTCTTTACCTGCCTCTTCAGGTCCTGTGATGCAATCAAATATCATGAAAAAATTTATTCAAAATCTATATCCCTTATCCACCGCAGGATAACAATCCGTCCTTTTTCCATACTCATCATAGATATAGATACTGCGGGTGAGGGCCATGATCTCATCAAACTGGTATCGGACCGCCGCCGCACCGTCTCTCACAGCTGTAATCAATGCCCGAATCGTAAGAAGAGCTTCAGTACATCCTGATGCATTTTCACCCCCCACCTTTCCAGCAAGAACCAACTCTTCAAACTGCCTGATGCCCTTCATTGCATCGACAATCCGAGCTTCCAGAAGATGCTCTTGAACCTGGTGTAGCAGTTGTAATGGTTTCATTTTTACCCCATATCCGATATATGCAGATTTAGCGCCAGACGCTGTGCAAGCTGAGAAGCGTAGGCATCCTTTAAAAAGCTGCTAAAATGCTCCTCCCCCACACCGCCCCCAAACCCTGAGGATGTCTGTTGCGGCCACGCGTATTTCAGCATCTCTGAAAGGAACATCCGCTCGAGCCCATCATAAGGTTTTGTTATCGTTCCGCTTTTCACTGTAGGACTGGGCATCCATCCAACCGGCTCCATGTAGTAATACCCTTGTTTGAAGTTTACACGACTTCATTCTATGGAGGAGGAGTAAATATTTGGTAACGTTCTTGTAGTATTCCATAGCGATACCGTCCCTATGGAGCCATCAATGATACGCATCGGTTTTGAGATTTTACCTACGCATCGGCATGGCATCTCCGATTCCCAGAACAAGGTGGATTCCAACAGGTATGATCGGCCAGATTTCATCGACGCATATGAGAAGAGACCTGATCAACCAGACGGGGAAGAGGAAGCTTTGACTTCCGATACCGGGAATCAAGAACAAGGCAGTCCGGCCGAGACAGGGCCGATCGGAATCGATTCACTTCTCACGGATGAGCATTTTTACCAGATTCAAGTGCATAACGAAATATCTTGTTTGCGCGAGTGTGAAGCGGAGGGATCCGATTCGGGTGAAAGCTACGACTCCGACACTCAGGCGGAAGCCGCAACCAGCGCTCATACCGAATCATTCGCCAAATTGGTAGATTATGATGAGATATTTGCGTCCAGAAGTGGTGAAGAAGTTAATGGCCCAGTGAAGCCAAATCAGTCAGCGCATCCGGATCGGATGAACAGCACAAACCTGACCGCCACTTTATCAAGGGGTACTGGCGAAAGCGACCTCCTATCCGATATATCTGAAAAATATACTAATGACCGTGCAGAGACCGCGCGCCTTACATATGTGGATTATACGGAAGATCATGACCAAGTTTCATCCGTTACCTCCATAAGCGGCTCGGGGGAGGAAAATCAGAAACTTCCGAGCCCCTTTAATGAGATGAATTTAAACTACAACACATCCAATCAAGAATATATAATTATCTCGGGCTCGCCAGATCGGAAAATTCCGCTTACCTCCCGCCCGCCCTATCTCCATGCAAATCATATAGCCCAAGCACCTGCATACAGCGCATCGAATCCTGCTGAAGGGGTGATAGAGATAATTCTGACACCAGAAGATTTAGGGCCAATGAAGATTATCCTCACACCCGGAGAAAAGATGCATGTCTCTGTTTTTGCAGAACAGCACGAAACCTATCAGCTTCTTAGGAGAAATTCCGGAATTTTAGAGGAAGAACTACGCCAATCCGGTCTTGGAAAAGCAGATGTGTCATTTTCCAACAACGGGAAGAATAGCCAATCAGGGGGAAGCGTTCCAGAATCCACGCGAAACACTGAGGATGAGCCAGAGGCTTCGACCGGGAAAGCGCCACCGGTGCTGTCAAGAACAGGTCGAAACGTAGCGAATCGTGAAATTGACATCAGAATATAGGAGATCACATTGACAGGACCAGGTAATATCCCACCCTTTGAAATGGGACCGGGACAACGCTCAGGCAGGTCTGCGCCTTCTCAAAACAATCCCGCACAAGGCCAGTTTGATACTTTCCTGAGGATGCTGACTGCGCAGCTCAGAAATCAGGACCCATTAAACCCCATGGAGGGCACAGATTTCGCCGTTCAGCTTGCCACATTCTCGGGTGTTGAGCAGCAGGTCTTGACCAATGCCCTGCTGAAAGAGATGCTGCTAGCCAGCGAGGAAGGAGAGCTTGGACAATTCTCGGACTGGATAGGGCGCGAAGTGCGAACCAGCAAGCCGGTCTGGTTTGATGGCAAGCCTCTTGCTTTGACGGTTGAGGACGTCGCCGGTGCCGATACCATGACTCTTGTGACGCTTGACGAAAATGGTCGTGAAGTCATGCGTGAGAAGATCAGCCCTGACACCAGTGAGATCGAATGGCAAGGTATTGGCAAAGATGGCAAACCACTGCCGTCTGGTTTTTACAGTTTCCGAATTGAGGCAACAAGTAACGGCGAGACACTCAAAACCCATGACGTCGAGGCTTATACCCGCGTAACAGGGGTAGAGATTACCAAGGATGGCCCCAGTCTGATCTTGGAGGGTGGTGGAACGGCTGGCATCAAAGATGTCACGGCACTGCGGGAGCGCTCTGAAACAGCTAAGAGCTGACGAGGGATAAGGTCTCGCCTGGAAAGCTCCGATAAGCCGTGACTGCTTCACTTCCCCGGCACAATCGTCTGCTCAGGCAGGTGAACACCGGCCGTGACTGCCAGGAATGGCCCAAGGAAAGCAAGCATGGGACAACGGGTGCGAGTGATTATAGAGGGATGAAGAGGCAAAGGCAGATCGAATGATTGTCAGACCTGCCGCAACCTACCTGCAGCCCCACTCGACATCCCGAAGGTTTATCAAACCTGCAGGACAGGCCACAGAATCGGCGATATTGCGATAATGACCAAAGGCACGAAGAAACCGACCTTCCACGATATCGCGCTTCTTGCCGGAGTTGGCACCGCTACGGTTGAGCGGGTGTTGAATGGCCGTGGGGGCGTGCGGCCCGAGACGGCAGAAAAGGTTGTGCTGGCCGCACGAACCCTCGACTATCCGCGTATATTACCCGACGCGCATCGCGGGCTGATGCGGATCGAGGTGCTGATGGTACGGCCCGAGACCACCTTTTACCGGCGCCTGTCGCGTGCCTTTGAACGCATTTCTGCAACGCTGGATCCTCTGATCATCGTCCATCGCAGTTTTGCCGAAGAAATGAACCCGACGGAGGTTGCGGCCCGCATCTCCTCTGCCGGGATGCGTCGGGCGGGTCTGATTCTGGCGGTTCCGGATCATCCGCTGATCCGGGATGCCATTGAGAGCATCGCAGCCAAGGGCATCCCGGTAGTCCATGTCGTCACCCGAGCCTCGGACGAAGTGGGAGAGTTTGTTGGAATCGATAATTACGCCGCTGGACGTACCGCAGCGATGTTCATTTCCCGGATGAGCCCCCACAATGGGCGGATCATGGCGATCTGCCATCCGATCTATCGCGTGCATCGCGACCGTATCCGGGGTTTTTCGGATTATTTCGCCGATCATCCGGAAGGTCTTGAGTTCGATTGGGTCGGCTTTGGTCGCGACGAGGAAGCCCGCCACGCCGATCTGCTGTTCACTGCCCTGAACCGGCACCCCGATCTTGCTGGCCTGTACAACGCGGGCGGAGCCAATGCGGCGCTGATCGAGGTGCTGCGCCGGCATCCGCGCGGGCGCGATCTGTTCTTTGTCGGCCATGAGCTGACCGACTATACCGCACAGGCGCTGCGGGACAGGGTGATGGATGTGGTGTTGGATCAGGCACCAGAGGCGCAGGCCCGCCGCGCCCTTGATATGGTACTACGCCGCATCGGCCTGACCGAGATTGAGCCCGATCAGGACCCCATCCGCTTTATCACCATCACCGCCGAAAGCCTTTGATCTGATTTGATCAAGGAAGCTTTCGGCTTCCCCGGACCTTGCTGCTACATCTTGCCGCAGGAGGAGGGCCGGCAGACCATGGCGCATGACGCCCTCCGCCCCATCCCCATCGCCGAGGAGAGCGTCATGGACGATCTGCAATATGGAACGCGTAACAAGCGCGGCGACTGGACGCCGAACCGTCCTGTCGAGCCTGCGCCGCTGTTCGACTTTCCCCCGCGTATCAAGGCCATCCTGAAATGGCTGCCGCATTATTTCCTGCCCTGGAACGTGATCTTCGCCGTTTCGGCAGTCGCTTACTGGGCCTGGATCATCCCTCCGGTCGAGTCGATGCAAAGCATCCGGCTGGGCTGGATCGGCTGGCTTTATGCGGTGAACGCCCTGTGCGTTTTACTGTTCTACGGCGCGTTTGAACTGCACCTCTATGTGCTACGCCGTCAGGAAAACCGCTTTAAATACAACGGAAAATTCCCCGCCGAACAGCGCAGCAAAGCTTTCTGGTTCGAAAGCCAGAACATCGACAACATCCTGCGCACGTTTTTATCGGGGGTGACGATCTGGACCGGGGTCGAGGTGGTAATGCTCTGGGCTTATGCCAACGGCCATGCGCCATGGCTTAGCTTTGCCGAGCGTCCCTGGACGCTGGCACTGGTCGCACTCGCAGTACCGGTCATTCACGAATTCCACTTTTTCTGCATCCACCGGCTGATCCACACGCCGCTGCTTTATAAATGGGTGCATTCGGTACATCACAACTCGGTCAACCCTTCGCCCTGGTCGTCCCTGTCGATGCATCCGGTCGAACACCTGCTGTATTTTGCCACGGTATTCTATCACTTGATCCTGCCTTCGAACCCGGTGGTGATGCTTTATCAGCTGCATTACGCGGGCTTTGGCGCCATCCCCGGCCATGTCGGCTTTGACAAGGTTGAGGTGGGCGAAAACGGCCTCGTCGATAGCCATGCCTACGCCCATTACCTGCATCACAAGTATTTCGAGGTGAACTACGGTGATGCGCTGATCCCCTTGGACAAGTGGTTCGGCACCTGGCACGACGGCTCGCCCGAAGGCGAGGCGCGGATGCAGCAACGCTATCGCAAGCGCAAGGAAAAGCTTGCCGCCCGCAAAGCCCGAATGGAAGCCGGGGGAGCCACCAAATGACCGATTGGGTAACTGCCTGCAAACTTGACGATATCGAACAGGAAGGCGCGATTCGCTTTGATCACAACAGCCGCACCTACGCGATCTATCGCGGCCCCGATGACAGCGTCTGGTGCACGGCGGGCCTGTGCACACATGAGGCGATCCATCTGGCTGACGGGCTGGTGATGGATTTCGAGGTGGAATGCCCCAAGCACTCTGGCGCCTTTGACTATCGCACCGGCGAGGCTTTGCGCCTTCCGGCCTGTGAAAACCTGCGCACCTATCCAACAGAGATAGTGAATGGCGAGGTTCGCGTGGCCCTGGGATAGGGCTGCGCACGCACCAATGGCCCCGCGACCGGAGCCTGGGAACGCAAGGGGTGCCGCGCACCCAAGGGAGGAAGAATGAAACGGATCATCGCCGCGGCTTCGATCGCCGCGCTAAGCGCCGCTGCCGCAGGGGCAGAAACCATCGGCGTCTCGATGCAAAGCTTTGACAACAATTTCCAGACTCTGCTGCGGGAGGGGTTGCAGAAACGCGCCTCGGAACTGGACGGCGTGACCCTGCAGATCGAGGACGCACAGACCGATGTCGCCAAACAGCTTAATCAGGTGAACAACTTCATCGCTTCTGGTGTCGACGCAATGGTGGTGACGCTGGCTGATACCTCGGCCGCGCCCGGGATCTCGGCGGCGGCTGAGCAGGCGGGGGTTCCTCTGGTTTATCTGAACCTTGAGCCTGCGAATATCGCAAGCCTGCCGGCGACACAGGCCTATGTCGGCTCGCGCGAGACTGAATCGGGCAAGCTTGGCGCCGAGGCCGCTTGCGATCTGCTGAAGGCCAAGGACAAGCAGGGCAATGCGCAGGCCTATATCCTGATGGGCGATCTGGCGCATGAGGCGGCGCGCGAAAGATCCGCCTCGGTGCGTGACACCCTGGCTGCGGGGGATTGCAAGGACGTGGCCATCGCCGACGAACAGCCGGCGGCGTGGCAGCGCACCAATGCCATGGACCTGACCACGAACTGGATCACCTCGGGCCGGCCGATTGATGTGATTTTCGCCAATAATGACGAAATGGCCATCGGTGCCATTCAGGCACTCAAGGCTGCGGGCACCCAGATGGATGAGGTGATCGTCGTCGGGATCGACGCCACGCAGGATGGTCTGGCCGCGATGCAGGCGGGTGAGCTGGACGTGACCGTGTTCCAGAACGCCGCCGGTCAGGCTGCAAGCGCGCTGGATACCGCACTCGCACTCGCCCGGGATGAGCCGGTCGAACAGCAGGTTATGGTACCCTTTGAGCTGGTCACACCGCAGAACATGGCCTCTTTCGCGGGCCGCAACTGACCGGATGGCCGGCGCACGCCCACCGCGCCGGCCCCTGCAAGCGGAGAGCAATATGAACGGCATGGTCATCATCGGAGCTGGCGAATGCGGTACCCGCGCGGCATTCGCCCTGCGCGAGGCGGGCTGGAGTGGCCCTGTCACCCTGATCGGGACCGAACCCGGCGTGCCCTATGAGCGCCCGCCCCTCTCGAAACCCCGGGATGGGATAGTGCTGCGCAAACCCATCTGCCCACCCGAGGCTTTCGGGAACGCGGGTATTCATTATCTGGCGGATTGCACTGCCCGGTCGCTTGATCCCGTCACAAAGACAGTGACGTTGGAAAATGGCGAGGTCCTGCCCTATCACCGCCTGCTGCTTGCGACCGGCGCGACGCCTCGACGGCTCATCTGCCGCGGAGGGGACCGAGCGCTGAACCTTCGCAGCCACGCCGATGCCGAAGCAATTTTTGCGCGCGCATTGCCGGGGCATCCCGTTGCCATTATCGGCGCCGGGCTGATCGGGATGGAGCTTGCTTCCGTGCTGATCAGAAACGGGGCCCCGGTCCATGTGATCGACACCGCCCCTGCCCCTCTGACGCGTGCCGTTCCCAGCCATTTCGCAGCACAGCTGCATCAGCGCCATCAGGCCGAGGGGGTGCGCTTTCATCTCGGTCAGGGCGTCGCGGAAATCGGGGCAGACGGGGTTGCGCTTGCGGATGGCACTTTTGTTCCCGCCGATCTCACAGTGGCGGCCATCGGCGTGGTGCCAGAAACCGGGCTGGCAAAGGCCGCTGGGCTTGCGACCGGAAACGGTATTCTGACAGATGCAGAGTTGCGCAGCAGCGCCCCCGACATTTTTGCTGCCGGGGATTGCGCGGCAGCAGTTCAACCCGATGGCAGCCATCTGCGCCAGGAAAGCTGGCAGAACGCCCGCACCCAGGCCGAGACAGCCGCCCGCAATATGCTGGGCGAAAGCCAGCCTTATGCGGCCCTGCCATGGTTCTGGTCGGATCAATACGACCTCGGCCTTCAGGTCGCCGGTCAGCCCCGGCCTGAATATCATATGGTCCGGCGCCCCCTGCCAGGTGGAGAGCTGGCCTTTTACCTCAACGCTGGCCAGCTCGTGGCAGCAGCAGGACTTGGCGCGGGCAATAGCACCGCCCGAGAGGTAAAGCTGGCAGAGATGCTGATCCTGGCGGGCGCCCGCCCGGACCCGGCTCTGCTCGCCGACTCGGCGATCAATCTGAAATCTCTGCTCAAAAGCGCACGGGCGGCGTAATGCAGCGGCTTTTGGTCTTTCAATCCCTTTGGGCGATGGAGCGTCGCCACACCGACGGGCACGAGCGTAGCCTTGACGAAAACATTGCCCTGATCCTCGACGCCGGTTTCGACGGGATCAGCGCACATTATACCAGCCGCGCTGAGGTTCAGCGGCTAAACCTCGCCCTTTCTGGCTCGGGTCTTGGCGTCGAGGGGATCTGTTTTCCGCGCACAGTGGATGACCTGCGCTTGCCGCTGGAGCTCGCCGCCGAATTCCCGGTCAGCCATCTGAACCTGCAACCTGACATCCGCCTGCGCCGGGTCGAAGACTGCCTGCCCTTGCTGGATGGCTGGCTGTGTCTGGCCGAGGATGCCGGCATCCCAGTGCTGATCGAAACTCATCGCGACCGCATGACCACCGATCTGTTCTTTACGCTGGATCTGCTTGAAGTCCGTCCGGAACTGCCGCTGCTGGCGGATCTGTCGCATTTTCTGGTCGGCCGCGAGTTCGCCTATCCGGTCAGCGCCGAAAACCACACGCTGATCCAGCGCATCCTGCGAAATACATGGGCGTTTCATGGCCGCGTCGCCTCGCGCGAACAGGTGCAGATCGAAATCTCATATCCCCATCACCGCCCCTGGGTCGATCTGTTCCGGCAATGGTGGCGTGAAGGGTTTCGCGATTGGCGCAGCCGCGCGGCGGCCGATGCGGCGCTGGTCTTTACCTGCGAACTGGGTCCCAAACCCTATGCCATCACTGGTCCCGACGGCAATGACACCACCGACCGCTGGAACGAATCGCTGATGCTACGCGACATGGTCCGGACCCTTTGGGCCGAAACAGCCAAACTGCCGACCGAACCTGCCCGCAGATGCAACTAGCCCGCCCCTTTTCATTTTTTTGGAGGTATTTTCATGATTTCTTCGTGTTTTGCGATTGCCTTTTCGAGGTCGTCAAAGACGGTGAGTTTTCCCCGGTCGAGTACGGCGCCCATGTTGCACATCTTGCGGATCATCGGCATCGAATGGCTGACCACGATCGCCGAAGAACTCGCCATACGGTCGGCAAAGACGCGCTGCGACTTGGCGCGGAAATTGGCGTCGCCCACGCTGGTCACCTCATCGACCAGATAGGTGTCAAAATGGATCCCCATCGAGGTCCCCATCGCCAGACGCGACCGCATCCCCGAGGAGTAACTTGCGAATGGCTGGTGGTAATGGGCGCCAAGCTCGGCAAAATCCTCGACGTAATCGACCAGCTCATCGGTATCGACGCCGTAAATCCGCGCCACAAAGCGCACGTTCTGCGCCCCGGTCAGCTCGCCATGGAAACTGCCGGCAAAACCCACCGGCCATGAGATGGTGCCATCCGACAGCACCCGCCCCGAGGTCGGCGCCACCGTCCCGGCAATCATCCGCAAAAGCGTCGATTTGCCCGCCCCGTTGCGCCCAAGAAGCGCAACCGAAGCACCGGTCGGAAACACCGCGTTGATATTGTCCGCAACCTGCGTCTCGCGCCCCTTGAGACGATAGATCTTGGTCAGGTTCTCCAGCCAGATCATCGCTTAGCGGCGGTCCCGGACACTGTAATAGATCAGCACAAGGATCGACCAGCCGGCCAGCAGCAGCCCCGCCACCATGGCCAGCAGCCAGGGACGGTTCGGCTCGGTCGCGCTCTGCGCCACCTTGGGCTCGATATGGGCGGCAAGATAGCGTGCCTGGCGCTGCGTCTCGGCCAGGGCCGTCTCATAGGCGATCCGCGCCGAACGATAGGCACCCTCGGCAAATTCACGGTCCACGGCCAGCTTTTCATATTCCGCCATCAGCTGGGCATAGCTCTCGCCCGCAGGGCCCTGGCCCTCGGCGCCGAACTTGCTGCGCTCGGCCTCGATCAGCCGGCGCAGGGCCTCGATCTTTTGCTGGGCCTGAACCACCCGGTGATCGGTCGGCTGGGCATTGTCCAGCAGCAGGTCATGGGCAACCAGCGCCTCGGCCAGCTGCGCCTGCAACCCGCTCAGCACCCCCATCTGGCCGGCCAGATCGGCCTCGGGGTCGACGATCTGCGAGCGCATGCGAAAGGCGGTCATCGCCTGGCGCGTCTCGGTCAGCTCGGCGCGGGCCTTGTCAAGCTCGGCCCGGGCAAGGCGCGTCGCGTCGTTGCGGGCGACGGTCGAGATCTCGTTGATCTTGTCCGAACTGGCCTGGAACACCGCCGCCGCGATCGCCTGCGCATCCTCGGGGGTAAAGGCGCTGACCTTCAGCGTGATAAGCTGGGTGCTGCTGTCGTAAAGCACCTTGACCTGGCGCTGCCAGTAATCGGTCAGATCCTCAATGTGGTTTTCGGGATTGAAGGCAAAGACAAAATCATGCGGCCAGGCGCGCGAGAAACGGGCGTGCAGGTCAAGCTCGGCGTCGATCCGCTCGACCATGTCCTGGCTGCGGATATATTCGTAAAGCACATCGGTATCGGCCGCCCCGCCGCCACCGGCCAGTGGCGACAGCCCGCCCAAAAGCTCGATCGAGGGGGCGGCCTGTTCGTTGCGCACCGTAAAGCCGACGGTCGAGACATATTGATCGCTGGCCCGCAGCCACAGATAGGCAGCCCAGATCAGCGTCGGCAGCACCACCAGCGCAAGGAATGAGCCAAGCATCAGCCAATGCCGCCGCCGCGGCTGGGCGATGCCGACCGGCGGCCGCACCGGCTGGGCGGGCACCGCCCTGGCCGGGGTCGTGGCCACAGCCCGGGCCGGGGTCGGCGCCACCGGTTTGGCAACCGGCTTTGCTGCAGGCTTGGCGACGGGCCTGGCCACCGCCTTGGCCGGAGGCTGTGCCGCGGGTTTGGCCGCGGCAGCCGCAGGTTTGGCCGCGGCAGCGGGTGCAGGCTCCTGCATGGGACGGACCGGAATCGGCCTGGCCTCCTGCTCCTGCGGGCGCAGCGCCGGAGGATTGGTCTTGCCCGCCGCAGGCTGCGGCCCGGTCACCTGCGGTCCGGTCACCTGCGGCCCGGCCACCTGCGGCTGGGCCACCTGCGGCTGGGCCACCTGCGGCTGGGCGCGTGACGCATCCGCCTGACCCGCATCCGCAGGCCCGGCGGGCTGGGCCGGCTGAGCCTTGGCCCCCAGGCCCTGCTGCTGCTGAAAGGGACGTTGCGCGACGGCCGGCGCGGCCGTTTGCGGCGCAGCGGGCGCAGCCGCCTCGGGGGCGGGGCTTGCGCTGGCTTGCTGCCGGGCGGCCGGCTGGCCGGTCTTGTCACCGGCCGGAGGAGAAGAGGTGGTCACGGGCGGGGGCCTTCGCTGGTTTACCTTTCGACTGCAGTTGTTACATATTGCCGCCCGTACAGACCAGCGTTTGCGTTCACATGTCCGATATCGCCCCCGTTCCGGCACGCCCCGTTCCAGCATCCCCGGACCGCCGTCCCCAGCGGCCCGGCCGGCATGGGCCGCGTTTCCGCATGGTCCGCACCGTGACCGCCCTGATGCTGCGAGAAATCGCCACAACCTATGGCCGCTCGGTCGGCGGCTATATCTGGGCGATTCTCGAACCGGTCCTGGGGGTGGCGCTGCTTAGCGTGCTCTTCAGCCTTGCGCTGCGCAGCCCGGGGCTCGGGTCGAACTTTCCGCTGTTTTACGCCACGGGCTTCCTGCCCTTTGCGATGTTTCACGACCTGTCCAGTAAAACCGCGGCGGCAATCCGCTTTTCCAGGCCGTTTCTTGCCTATCCCAGCGTGACCTTCATCGATGCGCTGATCGCACGGGTGGTGCTGAACGTGCTGACCCATGCCACGGTCATCGCCATCGTCATCTCCGGCATCTATGTCGCCTTTCAGCTGCCCGGTCCGGTGGACCTTGCCCCCGTGCTCGAGGCACTGCTGCTGCTTGCCCTGCTGGGCATGGGCGTCGGCACGCTGAACTGTTTTCTGATCACCAGCTTTCCGATCTGGGAGCGGATCTGGAGCATCATCACACGCCCCCTCTTTCTCGTCTCGGGCATCTTCTTTCTCTACGACCTCATGCCCGCAAAGGCCCAGGCGCTCTTGTGGTACAACCCCCTTATCCATTGCATCGGACTGATGAGACGAGGCTTCTACCCCACATATGAGGCCGCATATGTCAGCAGAACATATGTCCTGACCGTCGCTATAACACTCATCGTCGCAGGGCTCGCACTGCTCGAAAAAAAACACAAAAAATTACTCGAACGCTAAAGAAAAAGCGGTATATCCGCTCCAGACCGGCGGAATGCCGCAAGGGCTGTGGATTGACCCTAGACCTTCGCTCATCTTGCTGACATGAGCCATGGCGCACAGCAGGAAATCGGGAAAAGACAATGAAGATACTCCTTGTGGGCGCAGGTCTGTCTGGCGCAGTGATCGGACGTCAATTGGCCGAAGCAGGCCATGATTGCCGCATCATCGACAGCCGTTCGCATATCGGCGGCAACTGCCATACCGAACGGGACAGCGAAACCGGCGTCATGCTGCACGTCTATGGGCCGCATATCTTCCATACCGACGACGAAGGCGTCTGGAACTATGTCAACCGCTTTGCCGAGTTCATGCCGTTCCAGAACCGGGTCAAGACCACCTCACAGGATGCGGTCTATTCCCTGCCGGTGAACCTGCACACCATCAACCAGTTCTTCGGCAAGACCCTGCGCCCGGACGAGGCGCGCGCCTTTATCGAAAGCAAGGCCGACAGCTCGATCACCGATCCGCAGACATTCGAGGAACAGGCGCTGCGCTTTGTCGGTCGCGAACTCTATGAGGCGTTTTTCAAGGGCTATACCGAAAAACAATGGGGCTGCTCGCCTCAGGATCTGCCTGCGAGCATCCTCAAGCGCTTGCCGGTTCGCTTTAACTATGACGACAACTATTTCTTCCACCGTTTCCAGGGCATGCCGCGCGAAGGCTATACGGCGCTGATCGCCGGGATTCTTGACCATCCGCGCATCACAGTCGAGCTTGAGACCACCTTTACGCCTGCCATGGCCGAAGAGGCCGACCACGTCTTCTGGTCGGGGCCGCTTGACGGTTATTTCGACTATAGCCTTGGCCGGCTGGGCTATCGCACGCTGGACTTTGAGCGTTTCACCTATCAGGGCGACTATCAGGGCTGCGCAGTGATGAACTATGGCGACCGAGAGGTGCCATGGACCCGTATCACCGAGCACAAGCACTTCTCGCCTTGGGAAAGCCACGTGGGCAGCACCTGCTACCGCGAATATTCGCGTGCAGCTGAGCCAGAAGACATCCCCTATTACCCGATCCGGCTGGTCGAAGAGAAATCGCTGCTGGAAGAGTATGTAAGGCTGGCCGAGGCCCAGAAGAGCGTAACCTTTGTGGGCCGACTTGGCACCTATCGCTATCTCGATATGGATGTGACCATCCGCGAGGCGCTGGACACGGCCGAGACATTCCTTACCTCAGCGCAGACGGGGCAGCAGATGCCGACCTTTGCCAAGTCTCCGCTGTAAATCGCTGCAAATCATAGGGTGCGGCTGAAAAGCCGCGCCCTTTTCAAGCTGAGCCGCCCCTCATTGCGCGCAATCCTGCCCAGGCATCCAGCCAGATTGTGCCTTGCTGAACCTCGCGCCCCAGTTCAGCGGCCCCCCTATTGTACTTGGCTTGGTGGGGTACTCCTACCTCGGGTGATGCAGCTACCCGCATTGCGTAAGCTGACGAATATCGCTCTGGAGTTCAGATCCCGGAATCACGGCGCCGGGCACGGAGATGGTGGGACACGATCGCCTACGGGCGAGCAGGAAGTCTCTGTCTTGGGCCGCCCACGCCATGTCGGAACGAACAGGGAGCAAAGAATGAAGGTGGGACGCCGATTCTACCGGGGGGATCAGAGACCGCGACCAGCCGCAGAAAGTCAAGCGATCTCAATTGGTACCCGAGGTCGGACTCGAACCGACATGCCTTGCGGCGGCGGATTTTGAATCCGCTGCGTCTACCATTCCGCCACTCGGGCAAACCATTGCCTGTCGGGGATTTAGAACAGAACCCGTATCCGGCGCAAGGGGCGCTCTCAATATGTCTCTCAACATTCTTGCTCTGTGCGTGTTCCGTTCCACGCCCCACCGCCAAAGATCATGGCCTGCGTGATCAGGTTCTCGCAGAGCGGTTATAAATGATCCAACCCTATGTCGGTCATTTAACGCAAATAAGCCACCAACCACGGGATGCCATCGTGCCAGTTTACGGCGCACACATCAGGCACCTGAAACCGGCCCTATAATAGCGTCGGGAAACCGTCCTCGCCGCCGCAGCCCAAGAAAAACCACCATAGCAATCCGTCACCGGAAAGGCTCAGAAAGACGTCGCCCGGACGCGCAGCAGCGAGACCGGGGCGACGCGTCATTCACAGATTCGCGCTTAGGCGTTGCTGAATTTGGCCAGCCGCGCATCGCGCAGCTGCGCGAAATCGTCACCGGCATGATAGGACGAACGGGTCAGCGGCGTGGCCGAAACCATCAGGAAACCTTTGCCGTAAGCCGCCTTTTCATAGCTCTTGAACTCGTCGGGTGTAACGAACCGGTCCACCCGATGGTGCTTGGAGGTCGGCTGCAGATACTGGCCGATGGTAATGAAATCGACATCGGCAGCGCGCATATCATCCATAACCTGCAGCACAGCCTGGCGATCCTCACCCAGCCCCACCATGATCCCCGATTTGGTGAACATGGTCGGATCAAGCTCTTTCACCCGCTGCAACAGGCGCAGACTGTGGAAATAGCGTGCGCCGGGCCGGACCGAGGGGTAAAGCCCCGGCACAGTCTCAAGGTTGTGGTTAAAGACGTCGGGCCGTGCTGCGACCACGGTCTCAAGCGCACCCGGTTTCGACTTCAGAAAGTCAGGCGTCAGTACCTCGATCGTCGAATTGGGCGAGCGATGACGGATGGCCCGGATGGTCTGGGCGAAATGCTCGGCCCCGCCATCATCCAGATCGTCACGGTCGACCGAGGTAATGACGACGTGCTTCAGCCCCAGCTTCTGCACGGCATGGGCAACGCGGCCAGGCTCAAACGCGTCCAGCGCATTCGGCTTGCCGGTCATCACATTGCAGAAGGAACAGCCACGGGTGCAGATCTCGCCCATGATCATCATGGTGGCGTGACCCTGGCTCCAACATTCGCCGACGTTCGGACAGCCGGCCTCTTCGCAGACGGTCGAAAGGCGGTTGTTGCGCAGGATGTCACGGGTATCCTTGTAACCCTGACTGGTCGGTGCCTTGACCCGGATCCAGTCCGGTTTCTTCGGCTGGGGCTGGTCGGGACGGTGGGCCTTTTCGGGGTGGCGCAGAACCGGGGGCATATCCGCCATGTCGGCATCCTTTGCTGTAGGTCAGCCAAACTTACGGTTTTTTCAGCCCTTGATCAACGCCAATACAGGGTGCATCTATACGCCCCGATGCCGCATCGCAGCATCACAGAATAAGAGGGAGGAGCCGATGACGAAAGGACGAAAGGACAAAAGATGAAACCAGGCGATCAGCTTCCCCAAGTGACCTTCAGGACCCGGGTACGCGACGAATCCGTCGGCGGGCCGAACCCCTATCGCTGGCAGGACATGACCACCGACGATTACTTCAAGGGTAAGCGCGTGGTGCTGTTCTCGTTGCCCGGGGCCTTTACGCCCACCTGCTCGACCTACCAGCTGCCGGGCTTTGAGAAAGCCGCTGCCGAGATGGCCGAACTGGGGATCGAGGCGATCTATTGCCTGTCGGTCAATGACAGCTTTGTCATGAACCAATGGGCCAAGGCGCAGGACCTGAAAAACGTCAAGGTCATCCCCGATGGCTCGGGCGAGTTCACCGAAAAAGTCGGCATGCTGGTGCGCAAGGATAACCTTGGCTTCGGCGCCCGTAGCTGGCGCTATGCCGCAGTCGTCAACAACGGCCAGATCGAAGCCTGGTTCGAAGAGCCCGGCCGCATGGACGATTGCCCCGAGGATCCCTATGGCGTCAGCTCGCCGGAAACGGTTCTCGACTGGCTGCGCGCCAATCCGGCCAAAGTTGCCGCCTGAACGCACCACCTCATTTCAGCACGTGAAAAGGGCGCCATTACGGCGCCCTTTTTCCCCCTGCGGTCCATACCTGCCATCCCCGGCCCAATGATCAGCCGATCAGCGGTGCTCCGGGACCGTATGTTTCGCGGTAGTGACGTTCGAGCCGCATCAGGGCAAGCCGCAGCACGATCTTGCCTGACCGGGCCGACCAGCCAAGCCGCCGCTCGGTCATCTCGATCCCTTCGAGAAAGCAGCAGACACGCAGGCACATATCGCCCAGCCCCGGCCCAAGTTCACGCAAGGCTGCCGCAACGCGGTTGCGCGCGCCCTCCGATCCGCCGCTATACCCCACGGACTGGCGCGAGACATCAGCCCCGGCAGTCAGAAAGCGATCCCAGTTCTGGGTAACTCGCGGCCCCATCTGCGCAAGCTCAAAGTCCTCACGCAGACGCTCGCCCGCTGCGACCTGTTCAGAGGACAGAAAGGGTAGCCCATCAGAACCGCGCCGGCGTGCCAGCACTAACAGCGGGCTGTCGGCGATATTGATCCGGGTCCGGCGACGGCGGCCATCCTCGGGATCGGTGATCTCTCGTTCTTCCCACTGCCGATGTTGATCGGCATGGCTGGAATCGGCCTCTGTCGCAGGACGAACCGGGGTCGCCAGCACGAAATCCTCACCCGTCGGCAAAGCGGTGCCGCGCCGTGCCGAGACGATGGCCCGCAGAACCTCGCGCCCCTCGACAGAGAGGACATAACGGTTGACCCTGCCCTGCCCCTGCAACTGGACCCATGCGCGGATCGCCATATGCTCGGCCAGTTCGCGGTCAAGGATCGCTGTGCGGATATCGTCACGAATAACAATGGCCTTGTCCATGCCCTCGGCCACCACCAGCTGCGCACCCGGCTCGGCAAGCCGGCGCAGAATGCGCGCGATCTGCCGCATGCCTGTCCTGCCCGGCGCAACCATAGGCCTGCCCTCAGGGCCCGCCGCCACCCGCTCAACCGCACGATCAACCAAGGGATCATCCCTTCGCGCCTCGAAACGACGGATGCGGCGCAGGATGGTCGAGGCATGGCAGCCTGCCTCGCGCGCCAGTGATCGGATCGTCTCCCCCCCTTCGACATGGCGCAGATATAGCTGCAGATCAGCGTCTTTGGCCGGTTGGCCATGTTGGGGTTCGGACGGATTTCGAGCCGTGGCGTCGACGCCGGCGGGTATGGCGGCAACCAAGGCGTCCGGGGCGAAATCTCCCGTCACAATCGTCATGGTCATTCCTTCGCTTCCTGCAGACAAGCGGGCATCTGCTCATCCATGGGTTGTTTTCTCATCCCTGTCCCTTGGAACCGGGTCAGGCGGAGATGCGGCAATATTTGCTAATAATTCCTAAAGAATTCTTGCCGCTGCGTGCGCACGACAGCACCCAACCGCAACACGCGTCAAAATTGCAGATGATCACGGCGAGTTTGACGGGCCGAGGGAAACCCCATGACAATGATGAGCAATGTGATCGCTTTTGTGCCGCGCCGCGAGACGCCGACCTTGCGTCGGCCACGCCCCCTCGTGCGGGCAGCGCAAGCCGGGCTTAAGAGCTGGAACCGAAGACGCGATCTGCGGCGCCTTCTGAAATGCGACAACCTGCCGTCGCCGGGCACCGCCATGACCCGTTTACTGGCCGAAGAGAACCGGATCGACCAGTTTCGCCGCACAGGTCAGGCAGGATATGACCCTCATCGCCATATCCTGCTGCTGATTGCCATTCTGGCTGAATGCGCTGAGGCCGCACCGCGTCCCCTGGCGCAAGCACTCATTTGCCCCTGAAAAGGCTCCCCAGAACCCCGCGCACCAATGCCTGGCCGGTCTTGGTGCCCAATTGCCGCGCAAGGCTTTTGCCAAAGGTCACGGCAATCGAGTCGCTGTTCGATCTGGAACCAGAGCTTGCGCGGGGCCGGGGTTTGTCGGGGATCTGAAGGCCGGGGTTATAGCGACGCCCGCGATTATGTTCGCGGCCCATCTGCCACAGATCATCATCGTCGCTGCGGCCCGCACCAGCGGTAGCCCCTGCCCCTGCGCTATCCACAGCCGCAGCCTCGGCGCGTTTAGCCAGCAGTTCGGCCGCTGATTCCCGGTCAAGCGATTTACCGTATTTCAGCGCCATTGGCGATTGAGTGTTGATCGCAGCGCGCTCGGAATCTTCGATCGGGCCAAGCTGCGACAGAGGCGGGCGGATCAGGGTGCGCTGGACAATGCCGGGCACGCCCTTGGCCTCAAGAAACGAGGTCACGGCCTCGCCCGTCCCGACAGATTGGATCGCCTCGGCAGTATCGAATTCAGGGTTTGGGCGATAGTTCTGGGCAGCCAGCCGCAAAGCCTTCTGATCCTTTGCGGTAAAGGCACGCAAGGCGTGCTGCACCCGGTTGCCCAGTTGGCCCAGCACCGATTCGGGCAGGTCAGCGGGATTCTGACTGATGAACCACAGGCTGACCCCCTTGGAGCGGATCAGCCGCGCCACCTGCTCGATCTTGTCGATCAGCGCGGGCGGGGCATCGTCAAACAGCAGATGCGCCTCATCAAAGAAAAAGGCAATGCGCGGTTTGTCGGGGTCGCCCACTTCCGGCAACTGCTCGAACAGTTCGGACATCAGCCACAAAAGGAACGTCGCATACAGACGCGGCGCATTCATCAGCCTTTCAGCCGAAAGAATATTGATCATCCCCTTGCCCGAGGCATCGGGCCGCATCAGATCGGCCAGTTCAAGCGCCGGCTCTCCGAACAGCAGATCGCCGCCTTCGTTCTGCAAAACCATCAGAGCGCGTTGAATCGCCCCAACCGAGGCGGTCGAGACATTGCCGTATTTCAGGCTCAGCTCTTTGGCGTTCTGCCCGACCCAGACCAGCATCGCCTGCAGGTCCTTCATGTCGAGAAGCGCCAGCCCCTCTTCATCGGCGACACGAAAGGCGATGTTCATCACCCCCTCTTGCGCGTCGGTCAGCCCCATCAGCCGCGACAAAAGCAGGGGGCCCATCTCGGCCGGAGTGGTGCGGACCGGGTGACCACGTTTGCCCCAGATATCCCAGAATGTGACCGGGAATTCCTGATAATCCAGCTCGACCCCGATCTGTTCGGCACGTTTCTGGAAACTTTCGTGCAGCTTGCCTTCCGCCCGGCCAGGTTTGGCAATACCGGCAAGGTCGCCTTTTACGTCCGCAAGAAACACCGGTACCCCGGCACGGGAAAAGGATTCGGCCAGGGTTTGCAGCGTCACCGTCTTTCCGGTCCCGGTCGCCCCCGCAATCAGCCCGTGGCGATTGGCGTATTTCAACAGCAGCTGTTGCGGCTCGGCATGATTCGCGCCACCACCGCCCACGAATACCGTTCCGGCCTCCAGATCGACGATCTCGGTCATTCTTCCTCCATGTGGATCGGCAGAAAAGTGCAACACACGACGAAAGGACAATACCTTGCCGACGATTTTGTGCCAGTCTGTTCCTTGCCGGACCATGCAAATGCGCATGATCCGGCTTCCTCCCTGTTGGACTGCCGCGCCTTAGGGCGCGGCTTTTTTCATCGCCGTTGCCTGCGATTTTGCCAGATAATGCCCCCGTCATAACTCTGTCACAGCTTGTCTATTAGGATAGTTGACGCCATTGCGCGCGCCCTCTAGCTTTCCGCACAATGATGACCGGCCAGTCCGGCAGGGAAGGTAAGTATCGGGACCCCGGAATGCAGGGACGACCTGCGTTCCGGGGTCCTTGCCTTCCCGGGTCTGTCTGCGAAACCCCCTGCAAATCCAGCATTTCTGGCATTGCCAACGCAAAGGTGACGTGACGGGATGCGATGTGCCCTGACAATCCCGGACACAAATGCTAGGAGCAAGTCCGATGCATGGACCAAAGGAAGAGAACATGGTCAACAGGACATCCGCGACCCTGACCGCCGCCCTTCTTGCCATGGCGGTTTCCGCCTCTGGCGTGATGGCGCAAGACGCGAGCACCGAGACCCCGGCCCAGCCCGCTGCCGAAGCCCCCGCGGCCGCAGCACCCGCGGCCGAAGCACCCGCCCCTGCCGCCTCTGGCTCGGAAACGCCTGCCGCTGAGGCCCCTGCCGCAGCTCCGGCTGCTGAGGCTCCTGCCGCGCAGGCGCCCACACTGGCCGAACCGCCGACCGAAGAGAATGCTCAGGTCGGCCAGCCCTATGCCAAATCGACCCATGGCGACTGGACGCTGCGCTGCATGAAGACGCAAGAGGGCAAGGATCCCTGCGAGCTTTACCAACTGCTCAAGGATCAGGAAGGCGCCCCGGTGGCCGAGGCGTCGATCATTCCGATGACCGGCAATGTCCAGGCCGTGATCACCTTTATCGCGCCGCTGGAGACCGACCTGCAGGCGGGTCTGGGAATGCAGATCGATGCCGGCAAAGAGGCGCGCTATCCCTTCATGCTGTGCGCCCGCGTCGGCTGCATCTCGCGTATCGGTCTGGCCGATGGCGAGCTTGCTCCGATGAAACGCGGCAAGGCGGCGACCATCAGCGTCCTGCCCTTTGGCGCCCCGAAAGAACAGCTGGTCAAGCTGCCCATGTCGCTTTCGGGCTTTACCGCTGGCATGACCGCTCTGGCCGAAGCGAACAAGGATATCGCCGCGCCGGCCGCCGCGCCTCAGCAGTAATCCGAATAAGGAAAGGGGCGCCAGAACGGCGCCTCTTTTTGCAATGGGCCGGGGATTTCCCGGCCCTTTTTCATATGCTTATTCCACCGGCAGGGCGACAAAGCGCGGCTCACCCGCACGACGCACCATGACGAGGATCGACTTGCGACCGGCCTCGCGCGCCTCTTTGATGCGCGCCTCAAGATCAGCAAGCGCAGCGACAGGCTGCTGTCCGGCCTCGGTGATCACATCGCCCGCGACCAGCCCCTTGTCGGCGGCTGCGCCCGAAGGATCGACCGATTGCACAACCAGCCCTTTCATGTCACGCGACATGCCAAGCTCGGCGGCGATCTCCGGCGTCAGCGGTGCCAGCGTCATGCCCATCACATCGCTGGTCGCCTCGGCCGCGCTGTCCACCTTGCCGCTGCCTGTGCCTTCGGCCAGCTCACGACGGCCAAGGGTCACCTTCAGATCAACGGGTTCGCCACCACGCTGGACGACGACATCAACCGCTTCTCCGACCGGGGCGTCGGCAACGCGGCGCACCAGATCACGCGGATCCTTGACCTCACCACCGTCAAAGCTGGTGATCACATCGCCCGCCTTCATGCCCGCATCTGCTGCCGGGCCGGGCGGCACATCGGTCACCATCGCGCCCTTGGCCTCGGACAGACCCAGCGATTCGGCGATATCATCGGTCACCGGCTGAATCTTGACGCCCAGCCAGCCGCGGCGGGTCTCGCCGAACTCTTCAAGCTGCTCCACGACCTTGCTGACCACATTCGACGCCATCGAGAAGCCGATCCCGATCGAGCCCCCGTTCGGAGACAGGATCGCGGTGTTCACCCCGATCACCTCGCCAGCCATATTGAACAGCGGCCCACCCGAGTTGCCGCGGTTGATAGCGGCGTCGGTCTGGATAAAGTCGTCATAGGTGCCCGACAGCGCGCGATTGCGGGCCGAGACGATCCCGGTCGAGGCCGAGAACCCCTGCCCCAGCGGGTTGCCAAGCGCCAGCACCCAGTCGCCGACCCGCATCTTGTCGCTATCGCCGAACTTGACGAAGGGCAGCGGCTCCGGGCTTTCAACCTTGAGGACGGCGATATCGGTCTTGTCGTCCTTGCCGATCACCTTGGCCGGCAGGGTCTTGCCCGAGAAGAATTCGACTTCGATCTCATCCGCGCCGTCGATGACGTGGTTGTTGGTAACGATCAGCCCCTCGGACGAGACGACAAAACCCGAACCAAGCGCGTTCGAGCGCTGCTCGGTCTGCGGGCCGCCGTCAAAGGGGCTTTCACCCTGCGGGAAACCGGGAAAGCCGAATTCGCGGAACAGGTCGCGGAAGGGGCTGCCTTCGGGCAGTTGCAGCCCGCGGCCAAGCGGCGCCGAAACTGTTGCGGTCGTGGTGATATTCACCACCGCAGGGCTGACCTGTTCGACCAGATCGGCAAAGCTTTCCGGCATGACCCGGTCCTTGCGGGCCTGGCTGTCGGGCGCGGTCAGCGGCTGGTTTTCATTGGCGGCCTGCTGCGCAGCCTCTGCCCCGGGGGTCGCGGCCTCCTGCGCGAATGCCGGCGACAATGCCATGATCAGCGCAAGGCCGGATGCAGTCAGGAAATGGCGGGAAAAGGGTCTGTTCATCTGGATCATCTCCATTCCGTGCCGGGACGGCACATCAGGCGCCCTGGCAATATGTTCATGTTCAAGGGGATTTTCGCTCCCGGTGCAAATGAACCACGCTCGCAAAGAATGAACTGATCGTGACTTGCCCGCAATGGCAGGCGCAGACACCCGAATAAAAAAGGTTCCGCGCCCAAAAGACGCGGAACAGGTGCCATCGCAGCGATGATTCCTAGTTCAGCAGCGGCGCTTCGCCCGCGCAAAGCAGGGTCACGGTCGTCGAATTGCCGTGCATTTCAATTTCCGTCACCTCTAACGGGCGCAGGTCCATTCCGCAGCCCAGCATCTCGACCTGGGCGGGACCCTGAAAGGTCAGGTCCAGGAGCGCGAGCAGCGCATCGCCCCGCAGATCGGCCTGAAACCCGCCCGCGATGCGCCGCACGGCGGTCGGTGCGACGCGGCGGGTACCGAAGATCAGCTCAATCCCGGAAGCCGCGCCCGGTGACAGCGGACCTTTGCGGACAGGCCCGGCAGCGGATGACAGGGATACGATACGCGCCATCAGCTGCACCCGCTTGTCGCGCCGCAGGTGTTGCACTTCATGCAGGTCCCGTTGCGGACCAGCGTATAATTGCCACACTCGCCGCAGGGATCGCCCTCATAGCCCTGCATCCGCGCCTTGGTCCGCGCATCCATCGTGGCGACCCCGGCCGAGGCAATCGCCACGCCCTCGGCCGCCGTCACCGCCGTGACCGAAACACCGCTTTGCAGCATCATCAGATCCTGCGGCAGGCGCTTGCGCAGATAACCAGTCGAGCTGATCTGCTTGAGCATCTCAAGCGAGCGCGAAGCGCCTTCGCTGACCGGGGTGACGTTCGGCTGGCTTTCCGCCTCACCGCCGCCCAGATCATCAAAGCGCGCGCCCTGCGGCTTTACATGCGCCAGATCGGTACGGTCGAGATAGCTGATCGCCAGCTCGCGGAACACATAGTCAAGGATCGAGGTCGCGTTCTTGATGCTGTCATTGCCCTGCACCATCCCTGCCGGCTCGAACCGGGTAAAGGTAAAGGCGTCGACAAACTCTTCCAGCGGCACGCCATATTGCAGGCCGACCGACACGGCGATGGCGAAATTGTTCATCATCGCCCGGAAGCCCGCACCTTCCTTGTGCATGTCGATGAAGATCTCGCCCAGCTTGCCGTCGTCATATTCGCCGGTGCGCAGATAGACCTTATGCCCGCCGACAGTCGCCTTCTGGGTATAGCCCTTGCGGCGATGGGGCAGCTTTTCACGATGGCTTCGCACGGCCTCTTTGACGATGATCTTTTCGACCACCTTTTCAGCCAGAACGGCAGCCTTTTCCTGCGGATTGCCCGAGGCCAGGACCTCTTCAGCCTCCTCATCATCCTCGACCAGCGCCGAGGCCAGCGGCTGCGACAGTTTCGAACCGTCACGGTAAAGCGCATTGGCCTTGATGCCCAGAGACCAGCTCAGCTCATAGGCGGCCAGCGCATCGGCAATCGTAGCGTTGTTCGGCATGTTGATGGTCTTGGAGATCGCGCCCGAGATAAAGCTCTGCGCCGCCGCCATCATGCGGATATGGCTTTCCACCGAAAGATAACGCTGCCCCTTCTTGCCGCAGGGGTTGGCGCAGTCGAAGACCGGGTAATGTTCGGGCTTCAGATGCGGCGCACCTTCCAGCGTCATGGTGCCGCAGACATGGTCATTGGCGGCCTCGATCTGCGCACGGGTAAAGCCAAGGTGGCGCAGCAGATCAAATGTCGGATCGTTCAGCTTTTCGGCCGGAATACCCAGCGTCTCGCGGCAGAAATCCTCGCCCAGCGTCCATTGGTTAAAGACAAAGCGGATATCAAAGGCCGAGGCCAGCGCCGCGTCGATCTTTTCCAGTTCGCGCGGGCCAAAACCATGGCCGACAAGGCTGGCATGATTGATGCCGGGGCAATTGCCAAGGCTGGCATGGCCGACGGCATAGGCGATGATCTCTTCGATCTGGGCCGAGCTGTAGCCAAGCCCGTCAAGCGCCGCAGGGACCGAGCGGTTGATGATCTTGAAGTAACCGCCGCCGGCCAGCTTCTTGAACTTTACCAGCGCGAAATCGGGCTCGATGCCGGTGGTGTCGCAATCCATCACCAGACCGATGGTCCCTGTCGGGGCGATAACGGTGGCCTGCGCGTTGCGATAGCCATGGGCCTCGCCCAGGGTCAGCGCCTCATCCCAGGCACCCTGCGCCAGCGCGACCAGGCGCTGATCAGGGCAGTTCGCGGCGTCAAGTTCGACCGGGCGAACATTCACGCCGTCATAGCTGCCGGTGCCATAGGCCGCAGCGCGGTGGTTGCGGATCACCCGCAGCATGGCCGCCGAGTTCTTCTTATACCGCGGGAACGGGCCCAGCTCTGCCGCCATCTCGGCCGAGGTGGCATAGGCTACACCGGTCATGATCGCACTCAGCGCCCCGCACAGCGCGCGGCCCTGATCGCTGTCATAGCCAAGGCCCATGTTCATCAGCAGCCCGCCGATATTGGCATAGCCAAGCCCAAGGGTGCGATAGTCATAGCTGCGCTGCGCAATCTCCTTGCTGGGGAACTGCGCCATCAGGACCGAAATTTCCAGCGTGACGGTCCACAGCCGGCTGGCATGAACATAGCCATCTGCGTCGAACTCTTTGCCGGTCCAGAAGCTCAGCAGGTTCATCGACGCCAGGTTGCAGGCCGTGTCATCCAGGAACATGTATTCGCTGCACGGGTTCGAGGCGCGGATCTGGCCGTCCTCGGGGCAGGTGTGCCAGGCGTTGATCGTGTCATGAAACTGCACGCCCGGATCGGCGCAGGCCCAGGCAGCATGGCCGATCTGGTCCCACAGCTCGCGCGCCGAGACGGTCTTGGCCACCTTGCCGTCGGTCCTGCGGACCAGCTCCCACGGCAGATCCTCCCGGACCGCGCGCAGGAACGCGTCGGTCACGCGCACCGAGTTGTTCGAGTTCTGGCCCGAGACGCTGATATAAGCCTCAGAGTCCCAGTCGGTGTCGTAGGTCGGAAACTCGATCGAATCAAAGCCTTGGCGGGCATATTGAAGAACCCGGTTGATATAGGTCTCCGGGATCATCACGCGCTTGGCTGAACGGATCGCCGTCTTCAGCGCGGCGTTGCGGACCGGGTCGGTCGCGTCCTCGACGCTGCCGTCCCATTCCCGGATCGCGGCGAAGATGGCGTTCAGCTTTTGCTCATGCATCTTGGAGCCAGCCACCAGAGAGGCGACCTTCTGCTCTTCGATAACCTTCCAGTTGATGAACTGCTCGATGTCGGGGTGATCCATGTCGCAGATCACCATCTTTGCCGCGCGCCGGGTCGTCCCGCCCGATTTGATCGCGCCGGCTGCGCGGTCCCCGATCTTCAGAAAGCCCATAAGCCCCGAAGATTTCCCGCCGCCCGACAGTTTCTCGCCCTCCCCTCGCAGGGACGAAAAATTGGTGCCCGTACCCGAGCCGTATTTGAACAGCCGCGCCTCGCGGACCCACAGGTCCATGATGCCGCCCTCATTCACCAGATCGTCGGCGACGGACTGGATAAAGCAGGCATGGGGCTGAGGATGTTCATAGGCGCTGTCCGACCGGACCAGCTTACCCGTCTTGTAATCAACATAGAAATGGCCCTGACCGGGACCGTCGATCCCATATGCCCAATGCAGCCCGGTGTTGAACCACTGCGGGCTGTTCGGCGCGCCCATCTGGGTCGCCAGCATATAGCGCATCTCGTCGTAATAGGCGCGTGCGTCTTCCTCGGTCGAGAAATAGCCGCCCTTCCAGCCCCAATAAGCCCAGGCACCTGCCAGACGGTCAAAGACCTGACGGGCGCTCGTCTCACCGCCAAAGCGTTCCTCGGCAGGCAGTTTCGCCAGCGCCTCTTCGTCAGGGACCGAGCGCCAAAGGAATTCCGGTACGCCCTTTTCCTTGACGCGCTTAAGCCGCGCCGGCACCCCGGCCTTGCGGAAATATTTCTGGGCGATGACGTCCGAGGCGACCTGGCTCCAGCCCTGAGGCACCTCGACCGACTCATTGCGGAAGACGACCTTGCCGTCGGGGTTGCGGATTTCGCTGGTGGTGGTGGTAAACGAAAGCGCGCCGTAAGCTCCGCTCTCGGCCGTGGTAAAGCGCCGTTCGATCCGCATGCCCTGACTGTCCCCTCGTTTCTTCGGGGATGCACGCGCGACCCTCCCATCCGGCGCGACAGCGCACCGGTCAGGCGGCCGGATCGTCCGGCACCCCGAAAGTTTTGTTTCTGATCACTGTCGCTTGCGCCGAAACCCCGATTACAGGCCACAAAAGGACACTAGATCTGGTGGCGCGACCAGCTTCGAACACAAGATGACCCGAGATGCGACTCAATTCAATCAATTTTTTCTGTGGACACCGGGCCGTTTTTAGGCCTGCCCCAACGAGTCGAATCCTGCTGCGATTGCAATGTTAACAAAGGGTGGAAAACCCGTGTGACCGGTAAATTCCGAAGGAAGCTAGAGGCTTCCCGCAATCGGTTCACCTGTTTTCCACAGGGTTTTCCCCAGCAGTGCCCCCTCAGGATTGCGATTTTGTTCCGTCAGGATTGACCTGTGAATTTTGCGGCTGCGGCAGAATGACACCCTGATCCGTGACGATCATATCCAGCGACTGATCGGTAGGCTCGACTGGGATCGAGCGAATCTCCTGCACCGCATAGGCCAGACCGATGGCGACCACCGGGCCGGAAGTCCGCAGAATCTCCAGCGTCCGATCATAAAATCCGCCGCCATATCCCAGCCGATGACCTTCGCGGTCAAACCCTGCCAGAGGGACGATCAGCACCTGGGGCTGCATAACAGGCGAATCAGCTGGCGGATGGCTGGTGCCAAAGGATCCGGCCTCTAACCGGCCGTCGAACGCGCGAAACTCCAATGGACGCGCCGGGCCGGTGACCACGGGCAGACAGACAGGACCGTCATGAGCCGAGATCGCAGGGCGCGGATCGGCCTCGTCCCGCATCGGCCAATAGCCAGCCAGCACCTTCCCACGGTGGGGGACCAGCACCTCTAGCAGATGACGCGTCATCGCCTCATCATCGCCACCCTGCCCGCGCGCGGCCAGCGCCTGCTGGCGCAACTGCTTTTTCAAACCAGAAACCATGAGGCCAGCCCCAGAAATGCAAAGAAACCCATCATATCGGTCATGGTGGTGACGAAAGTCCCCGAGGCCAGTGCCGGGTCAAGCCCCAGCCTGCTAAGCCCCAATGGCACCAGCACACCGCCCATGGCCGCCACGATCTGGTTGGCGATCATCGCCGCACCCAGAACCAGTCCGATCTCCAGACTGCCCAAAAAGAACACGCCGGCCATGATCAGGATCACCGCAAGGCCGACACCGTTAAGCAGCCCCGCCCCCAATTCGCGGAGGATGACGCGCCGCGCATTTGCGCTGGTCAGTTCGCGCGTGGCAAGCGCCCGCACCGCCACGGCCAGGGACTGCGTTCCCGCAATCCCTCCGGTCGAGGCGACGATCGGCATCAGCGCCGCCAGAATGACCAGTTGGGCCAGCGTCGATTCAAAGCGCGAGATGACCAGCGCCGAAAGCGATGCGGTACAGAGGTTGATCACCAGCCACGGCAGGCGCTGACGCACGGTCTGGAAAGGCCCGTCTGAAACGTGGCTCTCGTCCGAGACGCGGGCCATGCGCAGAAAGTCCTCTTCATGCTCTTCGTCCAGCACCGACATGGCGTCGTCGATGGTGATGACACCAACCAGACGATCATCGTCATCGACCACCGGTGCCGAGATCAGGTGATATTTGTTGAAAGCATAGGCGACGTCACCTTCGTCCTGACGGGCCGAGATGGTGCGGAAACTATCCTCGGTAATGTCACGCAAGGGCGTGGCCCGGCGAGAGGCCAACAGCTTACCCAGCGTGACATAACCCGTCGGATGACGGCGTGGATCGACCAGCACGACATGATAGAACTGGTCGGGCAGCCATTCTTCGGCGCGCAGAAAGTCGATGGCCTCGCCCACGGTCCAATGTTCGGGCGCAGTCACGACCTCGGATTGCATCAGACGACCGGCCGAATATTCGGGCCAGGTCAGCGAACGCTCGACTGCGGCACGGTCGGAATCGTCCAGCGCAGCAAGGATGGCCTGCTGTTCGGGCGCCTCCATGTCCTCGATCAGGTCAACGACGTCGTCGCTGTCCATTTCGCGCACGGCTTCGGTCAGTACCTCATGGGGCAGCTGCTCGATCACCTCTTCGCGGATCGATTCATCGATCTCGGACAGGATCTCGCCGTCAATCTCGCCTGAATAGAGCTGCAGGAACGCGCGCCGGCGCGCCGGCGTCAGTTGCTCAATCAGGTCGGCAACGTCGGCGGCGTGCATCGACTCAAGCAACTCGTCCAGCACCTGCCCGTCCTGCTCATCTATCGCCCGGTTGATCGGGTCGAGATTCTGCCGGCTCAGCTGGAATTCGGCTTCCGAGGTATCGGTCTCGGTCTCGCGCGGCTCGGTCATCGGCAGACGGCCTCCTTGCTGGACTTTCGTGTGGTGACGAGGATTGGGGTCTGGTGCTGTCGGACAGCGCTATCAGTCGGCGGCACCATAGGGGCCTTGCCGCGGGGGCTCAATCACCCTTTAGAAGGGCCAGCGCCTCGGCGTGCAATTCTGCCGATCCGGCGGCAAGGATCGTGCCGCCGTTATGGGCAGGCCCACCCTGCCAATCGGTCACCACACCCCCTGCGGCCCGTATCACGGCAATCGGCGCAACAACGTCATATGGCTGAAGCCCGGCCTCGATCACCAGATCGACGTGACCGGCGGCAAGCAGCGCATAGGCGTAGCAATCAAGTCCATAGCGAACCAGACGTGCCCGCGAGGCAACGCGGGAAAATGCAGCATGTTCGGCGGGACTTCCGACCTCGGGATAGGTGCTCATCAGCGTTGCCTGCGCCAGGGCGACCCCCCGGCGCGCGCCAAGCGGGACCGAACCCGCGCGCGATATCAGTTGGGCGCGGCCAAAACCGCCCTCGAAACGCTCATCAAGATGGGGCTGATCAACAATGCCATAAATCGGCCCCTGCGCATCGCTGACGCCGATCAGGACGCCCCAGCTAGGCGCCCCGGCCATAAAGGCGCGGGTGCCATCTATGGGGTCCAGCACCCAGGTCAGACCGCTTTGCCCGCTTTGCCCGCCATATTCTTCGCCCAAAATGCCATCTTCTGGACACTCGGCGGCCAGAATGGCACGCATGGCACGCTCGCTTGCGCGGTCAGCCTGAGTCACCGGATCAAAGCCGGTGGTGGATTTATTGTCAGGTCGCAGCAACGGGCTGCGAAACAGGCTCAGCGTCTCGGTCCGGGCAGCATCGGCAAGACGATGCGCCACGGCCATGATCCGTTCAGCCCGCTCAGGAGTGATCTCGTTCGCACTCGTCATGGCCTGCCCCCGTGGTAATGCCTTGGGCGCAGGTTTAGCCGCAGAGTTCTTTGAACGAAAGCCTTGGAGCTACGACCTGCCGTTGTCAGGCCGCGTCCGACAGGACACGGGCGAGTTCAAAGATCTGGCGACGCTGCGCTTCGGGCATGGCGTAATATGCACGCACCAGTTGCAGCGCCTCTTTATCGGCCAGAATATCCCCCTCGATCGTGCTGTGGGTGTGGCCATCTTCGAGACCCTCGAAGAAAAAGCTGACCGGCACCTCTACCGCCTGCGCGATATCCCAAAGCCGGGACGCCGAAACACGGTTCATCCCGGTTTCATATTTTTGAATTTGTTGAAACTTGATACCAACTTTTTCAGCAAGCTGTTGCTGCGTCATACCGATCATCCAACGGCGATGGCGGATGCGCTTACCAACGTGAACGTCTACATTATGCTTCATAGTAACAACCTCACTCAATCTGAACGGGCGCTACAACAGATTGTCGTATTTTTCGAGTTCCATGTTATCCACTTGTCCAAAAAGACAATCGTTTGCAGTGGGCAATAATCACTCGAAGACAGCCCCCATGATCAACAGAAAAAACGCGCGCAATGACATGATGCAATTGGGAGGAAATGTGCAAAAACGCTGGAAAACAATGCAAATCAAGAAAATACCCGGCACCCCCGTTCCTGCCGATGTGACACTTGCGCCACCAGGTCCTGGTGATGTGCTGGTAAGGCTGCGGGCCGCAGCGCTGAATTTCGCCGATTTGCTTATGACGCAAGGTCACTATCAGGAAACGCCCTCTCCGCCCTTCATTCCGGGCCTCGAAGGCGCCGGAGAGGTGATTGCGACCGGCCCGGATGTATTGATTCCCCCCGGTACCCGCGTTGCGGTATTGAGCCAGGGCACTGTGGCGCAGGCGAACCTGTTTCCCGCCGCAAGCTGCCACCCGATCCCCAACGGGATGAGCTTTGAAGAGGCCGCCGGTTTTCTGATCGCCTATGGCACCAGCCATTTTGCCCTGACCCGGCGTGCCGGGTTGCGGCAGGGCGAAACGCTGGCGGTTCTGGGCGCCGCAGGCGGTGTCGGACTAACTGCTGTCGAAATCGGCGCGGCCCTTGGGGCGCGAGTCATTGCCGTGGCGCGGGGCGAGGACAAACTTACTGTCGCCCGGGCGGCCGGGGCCACCGATTGCATCGACAGTGCCGCCTGCCCTGATCTCAGGGCCGCACTGCGTGAGCTGGGCGGTGCCGATATCGTCTATGACCCGGTCGGCGACAAACCGGGCGAGGCTGCCTTTGGCGCGCTGAGACCGGGCGGACGCTTTCTCATCATCGGCTTCGCGGGGGGCCGGCCTCCGGCGTTGCCGCTGAACCACGCGCTGGTCAAGAACATCGCAATCCACGGGTTCTACTGGGGGGGTTATCAGAAGCTCGACCCCGCGCTTTTGCGCCAGGATATCGCCGCCCTTTTTGCACTATATGACCAAGGCAGGCTGCGCCCACATGTCGGCGCCACCCTTCCGCTGGAGCGGCTGGACGAAGGATATGAGCTGTTGCGCAGCCGCCGCTCGACCGGGAAAGTCATCATCAGTTTATGAAATTTATGTCAGATTGGCGAGAAACCGTTCGCTTTGCATTGAAAAAACCTCAGTTATCGCCAATATCTTCCCCGATGGTGGGCCGTCCGGGCCGCACCGCGATTTCTGACCGGGGAGAACTTATGGCAGATCACTATTCTATCCGCACGGCCGGGACCGCGACGCGCTCGGCTGCCGTGGATGAGGGCCTGCGCGCCTATATGAACAAGGTCTATGGCCTTATGGCCGTGGGCATGCTGGTGACCGCTGGCGCTGCCTGGGGTATGGCCGGGCTGACCCTGTCCGACACCCCCACGCAATGGATGCTGGGCAACGGCAAATACCTGACCGATCTTGGCAAGACCCTGTATCTGTCGCCGGTGAAATGGGCAGTAACCTTTGCGCCGCTGCTGATGGTGTTTGCCTTTGGCGCCGCGCTGAATCGCCTGTCGGTGCAGGGTGCGACGACGCTGTTCTACGCCTTCGCCGCGGTGATGGGCGTATCGATCAGCTGGATTTTTGCCGCCTACACCTCTTTCTCGATCGTGCAGACCTTCCTGATCACCGCGATCGCCTTTGCCGGGCTGTCGATCTGGGGCTACACCACCAAGCGTAACCTCTCGGGGATGGGCACTTTCCTGATGATGGGCCTCATCGGCCTGATCGTCGCGTCGATCGTGAACATTTTCCTGAAATCCGGCGCCATGCAATTCGCCATCTCGGCGATCGGCGTGCTGATCTTTGCCGGGCTGACTGCCTTTGACACGCAGAACATCAAGAACACCTATCTGCAACTGGCAGAGTCGGATCAGGAATTCCTGGGCAAATCCGCGATCATGGGTGCGCTGCAGCTGTATCTGGACTTCCTGAACCTGTTCATGTTCCTGCTGCAGTTCCTTGGCAACCGCGAGTGATCGCTCAATAACCAAGGCAAACACAAAGGGCCGGGCCATTCGCCCGGCCCTTTCGTTTTTCCGATCAGCCAGACCGGCAGGATTGGCTGTCTGAGAGTTGATTATTGAATGGCTCACGGCGATTTTTCGCAGACATCACAATCGATCCGGGTATTTCGCTCTTTTATGTGATGCAATAGGCGTCTGCTTTGTTGCACCCGGATATTCCGGGAATATCTGCCGCCAATTCGCCGCCGTGGCAGGCGCCATAGCAGCATCCGAATCATTTGGGTTTTTGTCGGGTTGATCCGGGCTTTACGACACAAGAAAAGCCCAGAAACACCACACAACTATTCGTCAGTACCGATCTGCACTGCGGCTTGCCATCGCAGTAACCAGGATGCCCGGAATCAGCTTAACACATTGAATTCATTGGCGGGCCCGGAAGGGCTCGAACCCTCAACCTTGGACTTAGAAGGTCCCTGCTCTATCCAGTTGAGCTACGGGCCCGCACGGCCGCAGTCATGGCGCAGGATTGCGGCTGAATCAACCGTTCAATCCCGATCTGAAAGCGCAATTGTCATGAAGACACTGTTCGGATCGGGCTGGTAGTCGCCAAAGGGCAGGCATTCGACGAAACCCGCCCGCGCATAAAGCCCGCGCGCAGCGATAAAGGTCGGCTGTACCCCGGTCTCAAGGCTGAGCCGCGCCATGCCCTCTGCCCGGGCGTAGGCAATCAGCGCCTCAAGCATGCGCCGCGAATGGCCACGGCCACGCGCCTCGGTCAGCACATGCATGGATTTGATTTCGCCATGATCTGGACCGATGCGCTTGACCGCACCCATGGCCAGCGGCACACCCCCTTCGCGCAGCACAAAAAAGGCGATCTCTGGCCGCTCAAGCTCGGCGCGGGGCAACATATGGATCGATTCCGGCGGGGTATCAGCGTGCATATCCGCGGTGTGCCGCTCAAAAAGCAGCGCCAGATCTTCGCCCAACGGGCTTTCCTGACCGATCACCGGATCGCCGACACTCATGGTTTTGCTTCCCTTTTGCACTGCGCGGCGGGCTTAGCAGCACCTGTGCAGGTTGCAAAGCGTCGGTGCAGCAGGCCGCATGAAAAATAAGGAAGAATGCGCTTGGCAGCAGGCCAGAGGCCGGATGCTTTCCGCCCGCAGGCGACAGGACGGGAACCAATGAGCTTTGGCCCCGGCAGGCGTGGGAAAACGTTCGCGACAGCCCAAGGTGTCAAGGGCTTGCGCCGCTTGTCCGGTCCCCAGCCGACCGCTACCTCTGCTTTTGAAACGGAGGCGCCCATGTCCATCGTCATCGAGCACATGACCAAAAGCTTCGACGGCACATCGGTGCTGCGGGGCATCGACCTGACCATCGAATCGGGCGAGCTGGTGGCATTGCTGGGCCCCTCGGGGTCGGGCAAGACGACGCTGCTAAAGATCATCGCCGGGCTTGACTGGCCCGATGCCGGGGGCTTGCGCGTTCATGGTGCCGACTGGCTGCATCTGGCGGCACAGGACCGCCGCATCGGCTTTGTCTTTCAGCATTATGCGCTGTTTCCGCACATGACCGTGCGCGACAACATCGCTTTTGGCCTGACCGTGCGCCCGCGGGCCGAACGACCGGGCAAGGCGGTGATTGCAGCCAAGGTGAACCAGCTGCTTGAGTTCCTGCAGATCGGCCACCTGGGCGACCGCTATCCGACACAGCTGTCGGGCGGACAGCGCCAGCGTGTCGCACTTGGCCGGGCGTTGGCCATTGAACCGACGGTGCTGCTGCTTGATGAGCCCTTTGGCGCGCTCGACGCTGCGGTGCGCCGCGACCTGCGCGCCTGGCTGCGCGAGGTGCATGACGAAACCGGCTCGACCACCATCTTTGTCACCCACGATCAGGAAGAGGCTTTCGAGCTTGCAGATCGCGTCGTGGTGATGGGCGAAGGCCGGATTGAACAGATCGGCAATGCCGACCAGATCCACGACCATCCTGCCAGTCCCTTTGTCGCCCGGTTCATGGGCGCGACGATCGAGCTGCCGGTAATGCTGAACGCCGGCCGGACCGAGGCACAGGGACTCGACGCCAGTCGTCTGCAGCGCCGCGCCCTGCCCGACGGGCCCGGAACCCTGTTTCTGCGCCCTGCCGATGTCACGCCGCTCGCCGATCCCTCGGGACGCTGGCAGATCGTACGGCGCACCAGCAATGGTGCGCTGTTGCGGCTTGAGCTGACAGATGGAGCGCAGCACTTTGGCATCGACCTGCCCCGACGTGCACCCGAGGCACAGGGTCTCTCCCCCGGTGCGCGCGTGAACCTGCGCCCCGAGGCAGGCACGATCTTTCCCGGCCCCCGCACCAGCCAGCCGACGGCCGCCACAACCGAATTCCCCCGCAAGGAGAAAAGCCTATGATTATCCGCAAGCTTCACGTCGCCGCATTGGCGCTGCTTCTGGGCGCAGGCCCGGCGCTGGCTCAGGACAAGATCCTGAACGTCAGCTATGATATCGCCCGCGAATTGTTCGAAGCGCTGAACCCCGAGTTTCAGGCCTACTGGAAGGACAAAACCGGCCGCGACGTGACTGTCGACCAAAGCCACGGCGGTTCGTCGAAACAGGCCCGCGCCATTCTTGAAGGGCTGCCGGCGGATGTGGTGACCTTCAACCAGGAAACCGATGTGGACGTGCTGGCCAAGAACGGCCTCGTGGCCGAGGACTGGCGCGAGGCGCTGCCGAACGGCGCGTCGCCCTATTACTCGCTGCCCGCCTTCCTGGTGCGCAAGGGCAACCCGAAAGGCATCAAGGACTGGTCCGATCTTGCCCGGGACGACGTGCAGGCGGTGTTCCCTAACCCCAAGACCAGCGGCAATGGCCGTTACACCTATCTGGCCGCCTATGCCTATGCGCTGACCCAAGAGGGCGGCTCGCCCGAAAAGGCGCAGGAATTCGTCGGCAAGATCTTTGCCAATGTGCCGGTCTTTGACACCGGTGGCCGCGCAGCCACCCAGACCTTTGCCGAACGCGGCATCGGCGATGTGCTGATCACCTTTGAGGCTGAAACCAAGGGTATCGCCCGCCAATATGAGGCGGAGGGTTTTGAGGCCGTGACCCCGGCAACCAGCCTGTTTGCCGCCTTCCCGGTGGCGGTGGTCACCGAAAACGCCGAAAAGAACGGCTCGACCGAGGTTTCGACCGAATACCTCAAGTGGCTTTACACGCCCGAGGCCCAGGAAACCCTGGCCGGGAACCACTATCGCGTCACCGATCAAGAGGTCGCGGCCAAACACGCCGCCGACTTCCCCGAGGTCAAGTTGCTGACCGTGGACGAAGTCTTTGGCGGCTGGGACAAGATCAATACCGAGCATCTGGCCGAGGGCGGGATTCTCGACAAGGTCTTTGTTAACCAATGACGGCGGCTGCGGCCATCAAGCCGAAACGGGTTCTGCCGGGGTTCTCTCTGAGCCTCGGCACGACCCTGCTTTATGTCGCCCTGGTGATCCTGATCCCGGTGATTGCACTGGTCCTTAAAGGGGCCGAGATCGGCCCCGCACGGTTCTGGGCCATCATCGCCGCGCCGCGTACGCTGGCGGCGCTGCGGGTGACGCTGACCGCTGCAGCACTGGCCACCGTATTCAACGCTTTCTACGGGTTGCTCATGGCATGGGTCCTGACCCGCTATGACTTTCCGGGCAAGCGCATTCTTGATGCGCTGATGGATATTCCCTTTGCGCTGCCGACGGCGGTGGCCGGTATCTCGCTGACCGCGCTTTATTCGGCGAACGGCTGGTTCGGCGCACCCCTGACCGGTGCGGGGATCAATGTCGTCTATACGCTGGGCGGCGTGATCCTTGCCATGACCTTCACCTCGATCCCTTTCGTGGTGCGCGCGATCCAGCCGGTGCTGGAGGATCTGGACCCGGCGATGGAGCAGGCCGCGATGACACTGGGGG
Organism: Paracoccus kondratievae; assembly: GCF_009301415.1. Lineage (GTDB taxonomy): Bacteria > Pseudomonadota > Alphaproteobacteria > Rhodobacterales > Rhodobacteraceae > Paracoccus > Paracoccus kondratievae. The sequence goes on from NZ_CP045072.1 coordinate 1,295,327, forward strand.
CGCGGCCCTTTGCGATCTTCCGCCGGGTCGTCCTGCCCGCGATCCTGCCTGCATGGCTCGCCGGCTCGACGGTCGCCTTTGCCCGCTCTTTGGGTGAGTTCGGGGCAGTGGTGTTCATCGCCGGCAACCTGCCGTTCAAGACCGAAATCGCGGCGCTGCTCGCCTTTATCCGGCTTGAGGAATACGATTATCAGGGCGCAGCCGCCATTGCGCTGGTGCTGTTGCTGTTCGCGCTGATCCTGCTCATGATCTCAAACCTGATCCAGTTCCGCGCCGCCCGCCATCTGGAGGCCCGGTAATGTCCACGCTCGCGCTTTCCCATGCACCCGGCCAAAGCCGCCGCATGCCGCAGTTGTTGATCGGGCTTGCCTTTGTGCTGACGGCGATTTTTGTCGTGGCGCCGCTGGCCTTTATCTTCTGGCGCGCCTTTGCCGGGGGCTGGGCGGTTTACCTGGCCAATATCACCGACCCGCTGGTCCTGCATGCGATCTGGCTGACGACGCTGGTCGCAGTGATTGTTGTGCCGGTGAACGTCGCTTTTGGAATCGCCGCCGCCTGGGCCATTGCCCGGTTTCGCTTTCCCGGGCGCAAGCTGCTGATGGTGCTGATCGAGATTCCCTTTTCGATCTCGCCGATCATCGCGGGGATTTGTTATCTGCTGCTCTATGGTCGGCAAGGCCTGCTGGGACCGTGGCTTGCCGCGCATGATCTGAAAATCATGTTCGCCCTGCCCGGTATTCTGCTTGTCACCATGTTCGTGACCGCACCTTTCGTCGCGCGTGAGGTTCTGCCGCTGATGCAGGCGCAGGGCTCGGAACAAGAGCAGGCGGCAGTCACGCTGGGCGCGCGCGGCTGGCAGGTCTTTTCCCGCGTCACGCTGCCGAATATCCGCTGGGCGCTGCTTTACGGCGCAGTGCTGTGCACCGCACGTGCGGTCGGGGAATTCGGCGGGGTTTCGGTCGTTTCAGGTTCGATCCGGGGCCAAACGAACACCTTGCCCCTGCAAATCGAGCTGATGTTCAACGATCTTAACACCACAGGCGCATTCGCCGCAGCCTCGACCCTGACCGTCATCGCGCTGGTCGTGCTGGTCATCAAGGCCGTGTTGGAAAGCCGCAGGTAACACATTGTAACTGGCAGGAATGTCAGTGGACTTGGGCTCTCGCCCCCCATAGGCTGCAGGCCATGGAAGCCGCGATCAAAGATCAGAAACACTGCTGCCCCGAACTGCCAAAGCCGCGCAGCTTTTGGCAGCGCATCGCCGACCGGCTGGCGGCGCTGGTCGCCACACACCGACCGGCGACCCCTCCCGAGAAATCGGTTGCTTTCACCATCGCGGTGATCGCGCTGGGGGCGAAACTTGCCAAGGCCGACGGCACGGTCGCGCGATCCGAAGTGGCGGCCTTTCGTCGCGTCTTTATCATTCCGCGATCCGAGGAAAAGAACGCCGCCCGGGTCTTTGATCTTGCGCGACAGGATGTGGCCGGGTTCGACGCCTGGGCACGGCGGATCGCCCGCATGTTCCCGCCCGGTGACCCGGTGCTGGCCGATGTGGTCGAGGGGCTGTTCATCATCGCCGTCGCCGATACCGACCTGCACGAGGCCGAAATCGTCTTTATTGACGAGGTCGCGCGTATCTTTGGCCTGCCGCCCGAACAGGTGGCGACAATCCGTGCCCGCCACGACCGCAGGCAGGGTTGCCCCTCTTGCGAAGTGCTGGGGATCACGCCCGACACGCCTTTGCCCGAGGCACGGCGGCGATGGCGCGAGCTGGTGCGCGAAAATCACCCGGATCGCGCCCTGGCCCGCGGCCTGCCGCCCGAGGCGATCCGTCTGGCCGAGGCCCGCACCCGCGCACTGAACGAGGCTTGGGATAATTTTCGCAATATGCACAAGGCGTACCCGGCCTGATGGAACCCGGGCGCCGCCCTTCCCGTTTTCTTTCAGAACAGCCAAAGGACCGGGCCATGCGCATCATTATTATTCCCTCGATCATGTGGATGCTGGCCGCACCCGTTGCCCTTGCGCAGGGTTACGAGCCCCCGCTGGCTGACAACCCAGCACCCGAGACCACGCCAGAAGAGGCCCCCCGCACGCTGGAGGAGGGGCTGGAAAACTTTATGCGCAACATGCTGAACGACGCTGAGCCGCTGCTGGATCAGCTGGGCCGGGATATGGGCGATACGTTAAGTGCGGTCACCCCGGTTCTGAAAGATATCGGCAAGCTGATGGATGACGTGCGCAACTATCAGGCCCCCGAACGGCTTGAGAATGGCGATATTCTGATCCGCCGCCGCGCTGATGCGCCGCCGCCTCCGCCAGTTGGCGACGCCCTGCGCGACATGCTGCGCCCCGCGCCCGAAAACGATCCGCGCCTGAACCCGCGCGGCAATGATCCCTTGCGCGCGCCCGAGGTTCCGCCTTTTCCCGAACTGAACCCCGACAGCGAAATCTCGCTTTAAGGCGCGAAGCTCTCGACCCAGTCGATCAGTGCCGGCAGGCTGTGGCGGTGCAGGTCGTAGCCTTGCAAGATCGTCTTGCGCGCCGCTATCTTCAGCCGTTCTGCCTCGGGGTCACCGGCAAGACCGCGGATCAGCGCCGCCTCAAGCGCGGGTTGATCAAAGAAGGGCACCAATCGGCCATTCTCGCCATCACGGATCAGTTCACGCACCGGTTCGGTATCCGAACCGACGATATAACAGCCCGCCGACATCGCTTCGGTCAACGACCAGCTAAGCACAAAGGGATAGGTCAGGTAGCAATGTACCCGGCTGACCTGCAACAGCGCCAGATATTGCAGATAGGGCACGCGGCCAAGAAAATGGATGCGGCTAAGATCAAGCTGGCCATCAAGCTCGGCCAGCAGCTTTTCCTTCCACCCGGGCGCGTCCTTGGGCAGGCCACCGTAGCTGACACCATCCCCACCGACCAGCAGCACCTGCGCCTCGGGGCGCGCGCGCATCACCTCGGGCAGCGTCCGCATAAAGCGGTGAAAGCCACGATACGGCTCAAGCGAGCGGGACACATAGGTCAGCACCTCGTCACCCGCCCGCAGTTCGCGCCCATCAGGCAGCCGGAATTTCGCCTGCGGATCGGGGCGAACCTTCTCCGTGTTGATACCGTCGTGGATCACCTTCAATTTCTGGCGCAGCTCGGGCGGGAATGAGTTGGCCTGATATTTGGTCGGCGACAGCCCCGCATCCGCCTGCACCAACCCCTGAATCAGATGGGCAGAGCGCGCAATCGTGGTCACCCGGCCTTCATCGCTGCCTGGGCTGATTTCAGGATCAAAGCCGACATCATGGCCACGGGTGCGATACAACAGCTCGGCATAGACAAGCAGTTTGGTTTCGGGCCAGATCTCACGCAGAAACAACGTCTCACCCCAACCGCTGTGGCCGAATATCACATCGGGGGTATAGTGGTGCTGATCCCGCAGCGCCCGGCAGGCGCGCGCGGTCAGCCAGCCGCGATCGGCCATCTCACTGAAGGTCCGGCCCAGCATGGGGGGCAATTTCAAGTCGGCCGGCGCCTTGTAGCGCACAACCTTGACCGGAGAAGCTCGCTGGTTCTTTTCATCCGTCAGGGCCAGCACATGATGGCCACGCGCCGCCAGCGCCGGCGCAAGGTGCAAAAACTGGCCCGGAAAGTTCTGATGGATGAACAGGATTTTCATGCAAGCGTTCTCAGAAAGGCGGCATCAATCAGACGGCGCGTATACTCGTTATGCGGGTTATCAAACACCGCCTCGGTCGTACCCTGTTCGATCACCTCACCTGCGCGCATGACCATGATCTGATGGGACATCGCACGCACAACACGCAAATCATGACTGATAAACAGGTAAGCAAGCCCATGCTTGCGCTGAAGACGGCGCAAAAGCTCGACGATCTGCACCTGCACGGTCATGTCCAGCGCGCTGGTCGGCTCGTCCAGCACCACAAGCTTGGGATTGAGGATCATGGCGCGGGCAATCGCAATCCGCTGACGCTGCCCGCCGCTGAATTCATGCGGATAGCGATGCATGGTCGCGGGGTCCAGCCCGACCTCTCGCATGATGGCGTCCACCATCTCGCGCCTGTCGCGGCCCGGCTCGATTCCGTGAACGCCCAGCCCCTCAGAGATGATCTGCTCGATCGTCATCCGGGGCGAAAGACTGCCAAAGGGATCCTGGAACACGATCTGCATGTCGCGACGCAGGCCCCGCAGCGCCCGGCCCGGTAAGGCAGAAATATCGCGCCCCATGTAAAGGATCGGCCCATCGCTTTCGATCAGCCGCATGATTGCCAGCGCAAGCGTGGTCTTGCCGCTGCCCGATTCACCGACGATCCCCAGCGTCTCGCCCGTACGAACCGACAGGGTAGCACCGTTCACCGCCTTCACGTGCCCGACGGTGCGGCGCAGGAAACCACGCTGGATCGGGAACCAGACCTTAAGATCACGGGTCGCCACCACCTCGGGCGGGTCCCCGACCAAAGGCTCGGCCCGGCCCTGAGGCTCGGCCGCAAGCAGCATGCGGGTATATTCGTGCTGGGGATTGGCAAAGATTTCCTCGACCGGCCCCTGCTCGACAATCTCGCCGCCCTTCATCACGCAAACCCGGTCAGCGATGCGGCGCACAAGGCCGAGATCATGGCTGATGAACAGCATCGACAGCCCTTCGGCCGCCTTGAGCTCGGCCAACAGCTCCATGATCTGGGCCTGGATCGTCACGTCCAGCGCCGTGGTCGGTTCATCAGCAATCAAAAGTTCGGGGCCATTCGCCAAGGCCATGGCGATCATCACCCGCTGACGTTGCCCACCTGAAAGCTGATGCGGATAATCGGCAAGCCGGGTTTCGGGGTCACGAATGCCAACCCGGGTCAAAAGCTCGATGATCCGCGCGCGCGCTTCGGCCCCTTTCAGGTTCTGGTGCAGCGCCAGACTTTCTCCAAGCTGCCGCTCAAGCGTATGCAGCGGGTTCAGCGAGGTCATCGGCTCTTGGAAAACAAAGCTGATGTCATTGCCCCGCACCCGGCGCAGCTCAGCCTCAGAAGCGCCCAGCAGCTCGCGTCCCTCATAACGGACCGAACCCGCGACCTCGGCCGCGTCACCAAGCAACCGCACCGTCGAAAGCGCTGTCACCGACTTGCCCGAACCGGATTCGCCGACCAGCGCGACCGTCTCGCCCCGGTTGACGGTAAAGCTCACGCCCTTGACGGCGGGGGTCAGTTGCCCGTCCTGCCGGAATCCCACCCGCAGATCTGTGACTTCCAGAACCGGGGTCATCGGAAGGTCTTTCTTGGGTCAAAGGCGTCGCGCACGCCCTCAAAGATGAACACCAGCAGCGAAAGCATGATCGCAAAGCTGAAAAAGGCGGTAAAACCCAGCCACGGCGCCTGCAGGTTCTGTTTGGCCTGCAAGGCCAGTTCGCCCAGTGAGGGGGCGGAAGTCGGCAGCCCGTAGCCAAGATAGTCGAGCGCGGCCAGAGACGAGATCGTACCAGTGACGACAAAGGGCATCATCGTCAGCGTCGCCACCATGGCATTGGGCAGGATATGGCGGAACATGATCGTGCGGTCATTGACCCCCAACGCCCGCGCCGCCCGGACATATTCAAAGTTGCGCGCCCGCAGAAACTCGGCCCGGACCACGCCGACCAACGCCGGCCAGCCAAACAGGATCGAGACAAAAACCAAAAGCCAGAAGCTGCGCCCAAGGATCGCAAACAGAATAATAATCACGTAAAGCGAAGGCGTTGAACTCCATATTTCAAGTAATCTCTGAAATACGAGGTCCGTACGCCCACCAAAATATCCCTGCACCGCCCCCGCAGCGATTCCCAAAAGTGAGGCGACGACGGTCACGATCATCGTGAACAGGATCGACAGGCGGAAACCATATATGACCCGCGCCAGGACATCGCGCGAGGTGTCATCCGTACCAAGCCAATGCTCGGCATCGGGCGCGCTTGGGGCGGTGCCGACATTATTGATGGTGCGATAATGATAGGGGATCAGCGGCCACAACATCCAGCCACGTTCGATCGCCTCACCGGCAACTTGCCCGGTTTCGCGGGCCTCTTTCTCGGTCGCCTCGGGATCGTCCCAGCACTCTTGTCGCCCACCGGTCCGGATCAGGCATTGCACCCCCGGATCGGTATAGATCGCTTCGGTCCCGAAATCGCCGCCAAAAGCGGTCTCGGGGTAAAAGCGATAGACCGGGAAATACAGCCCACCCTTGTAGCTGACGAGGATCGGCTTGTCGTTGGCGATAAGCTCAGCAAAGAGCGAGGCCACAAACAGCACTGTAAAGATGATCAGCGACCAGAAAGCGCGTGAATTGCGGCGGAAATTGCGCAGGCGGCGGCGGGTCAGTTCAGTCATTGCCATCAGCCGGCCCTCCGCTCGAAGTCGATACGCGGATCAACCAGCACATACATCAGGTCCGACAGGATACCGACCAGAAGGCCCAGCATGCCAAAGACATAAAGCGTGCCAAAGATCACCGGATAATCGCGTTGCACAGCAGCCTCGAACCCCAGCCGCCCAAGCCCATCGAGCGAGAAGATCGTCTCGATCAGGATTGAAGAGCCAAAGAACACACCCAGAAACATCGCGGGAAAGCCGGCGATCACGATCAGCATGGCATTGCGAAAGACATGGCCGTAAAGAACGCGCCCCTCGGTCAGGCCCTTGGCACGGGCGGTCATCACATATTGCTTGTTGATCTCATCCAGAAAGCTGTTCTTGGTCAGCAGCGTCAGCGTGGCAAAGCTTGAGATCGTCGTTGCCGTCACCGGTAGCGCGATATGCCACAGGTAATCCTTGACCTTGCCCCACAAGCTGAGATCCGCCCAGTTGTCCGAGGTCAGCCCGCGCAGAGGGAATATCTGCCAGTAGCTGCCGCCCGCGAACAGGACCATCAACAACACTGCGAACAAAAAGGCCGGGATGGCATAGCCGACGATGATCGCGCCCGATGTCCATGTGTCGAAAGGCGTGCCATTGCGGACCGCCTTGCGGATACCCAGCGGGATCGAGATCAGATAGGCGATCAGCGTCGACCATAGCCCCAGCGTGATCGAGACCGGCATTTTTTCCAGCACCAGATCAATCACCGAGATTGAGCGGAAAAAACTGGTCCCGAAATCAAACCGGACATAATTGCCCATCATCACCAGAAAGCGTTCGGCCGCCCCGATCTTTTCTTTGCTGCATTCGGGGGATTTCAGATCCGGTTCGCCCTGATGGGCCGGCGAGCAGGTGATACGGGCAAAGCCCATCTGAACCTCAAGCTGGTCCAAAAGCTCGGGCGGGATACCGCGGGCACCAGCATATTCGCTGCTTTGCGCTGCCTCACCCCCGCCGCCGGTAATGTTGCGCAGCGCATCGCCCTCGCCCTGAACGCGGGCAATGATCTGTTCGATCGGGCCGCCCGGAACGAATTGCGTCAGGGTAAAGTTGACCAGCATGATGCCGATCAGCGTGGGTATGATCAGCAACAAGCGCCGCAGGATATAGGCTGCCATCCGTCCCCTTGCTCCGCCTGATCCGCGCCAGCCCTTGCGGGCCCTAGCGCAGCACGCCGGATTGTTTCAGCTTTGCTGCCTTATCCGCGTCATACCACCAGAAATCAAGCTCACCCAACGCATGGGGCGGCAGGGTGTCGGGGTGACCAAAGATATCATAATAGGCGACGGTATGGGCAGCCTTGTACCATTGCGGCACCCAAAAGCGCAACGCGCGCAGGCTGCGGTCCAGCGCATGGGCGACGGTGATCATCTCGTCCTGCGTGGTCGCCTCGATCCCTTTCTGGATCAACGTATCTATGGCCGGGTTGGCCAGCCCCATCAGGTTGAACACATCGCCCACGTTTTCCGAACCAAAGGTCTGCTCGGTATCGCCGCTAAGAAAATAGCCCTGCGCCATATGGGTGGTCGCAAGGTCAAAGTCATGGCTGCGGGTACGCGCCGTCAGCTGGGCGTCATCAACACGCAGGTTCACCGCATCAATGCCGATGGCGCGCAGGTTCCGGACATAGGGGTTGATCACGCGGTCAAAGGTGGCGCTGTCGTTCAGGAACTCAAGCCGCAGCACCTCGCCCTTGGCATTGCGTCGCATTCCGTCGCTGCCGACCGTCCAGCCAGCCTCATCCAGCAGCTTTGCCGCCTGCCGCATGTTCCTGCGGTCAAGCTGGGTCTTACCCGAAACCGGCTGGACCACCGCATCATCGGTCAGCACGCCAGGCGGCAGGTCCTTGGCCAGTGGCTCAAGCAGCGCCAGTTCGGCAGGAGCAGGCTTGCCCTGCGCCATCAATGGGCTGTTGTCCCAAGGCGAGTTCACCCGCGTGTAAAGCCCGTAGAACAGCGTCTCATTCGACCATTCAAAATTGAACATCAGCGCGATGGCCTCACGCACGCGGATGTCCTGAAACTTGGGTCGACGCAGGTTAAAGACCCACCCCTGACCGTTGGAGATATCGCCGTTCGCCAGTTCTTCCTTTTTGACAGCCCCGGACTGAAAGTTCGGAAAATCATAGCGCGTCGCCCAGTGGATCGAGCTTGCCTCGTTGCGGAAAGTATAGACCCCGGCCTTGAATGCCTCAAAGGCGCTGTCGTAATCGCTGAAGTATTCGATGCGGATGCGGTCAAAGTTGTGCCGCCCGACATTGATCGGCAGGTCTTTGCCCCAATAGTCAGGATTGCGCCTGAAGGTGATTGAGCGCCCCATATCCGCCCGGTCGAACATATAGGGGCCCGAGCCGACAAAGGGGATGGTGCTCGACTGTTCGATGTCGCGCTTGTTCTTGCGGAAATCCTCGCGCGAAAAGACGATCTGACCGCCGACCGACTGGATCACGTCACGGCGCGGATAGCCGGGCTGAAAGATGAACTTGATCGTGTGATCGTCAATCACCTCGGCCTTGGCGACGATCTTGGCGATGACCGTGCGATAAGATGACAGGCCCTTGTCGCGCAACAGTTCGAACGAAAACAGCACGTCATGGGCGGTCAAAGGCGTACCGTCGGAAAATTTGGCCTCGGGTCGCAGATGAAAGATCACCCAGTCGCGGCTTTCGGGATATTCGATCGTCTCGCAAAGCAGGCAATAGGCGGTGCCGATCTCATCCGCCACGCCCTCCATCAACGGTTCCAGCATGGTGTTTGACAAAACCGCCGCCCGGCCGCGATGGGTATAGGGGTTGTAACTGTCAAACCCGCCCGAGAACCATTCCGAGATCTCGCCCCCCTTGGGCGCATCCGGGTTCACATAACGCAGATGCTTGAAATCGGCAGGAAGCTCGGGCTCACCGAAAACCGAAATGCCGTGCGAAACGATGGTTCCAGAGGCCTGCGGCTCTTGGGCAAGGGACCAGCCGGGCATCAGCGCCAGGGCCAGGGCCAGTGCAACCATCGGGGCATGTCGCAGAATGGGCATTTTCATCGGGTCTTGGTGATCCTTGTTTTGGCTTGCTCGGGCATGTCGCCACCTTTGCACCAAGGCTAGCAGTCCGCGTGCACGGTTCAACATGCAAATGCGTGAGCGGGCGACCATATGCCGCAACAGGCAAGCAAAAAGGGCGCCCCGCGGGACGCCCTGCACTGTGATCCAGCTTGTCTGACGCTTACTGCTGGGACTGCAGATAGGCAATCAGGTTGGCGCGATCCTGAACCTTGGGCAGACCGGCGAAAGCCATCTTGGTGCCTTTGACTACCGATTTGGGGTTGGTCAGGAATTCCTGCAACGCCTCGGGGGTCCAGTCCCCGCCATGCGCCTTCATCCCGTCCGAATAGTTAAAGCCCGAGATGCTGGCCACCGCACGACCAACCACACCGTTCAGGTGCGGGCCGGTGCCATCGGTGCCGTCGAGCTTGTGGCAGGCCTTGCATTTGCCAAAGACCTTTTCACCAGCCGCAGCATCGGCCGAGGCCAGAACGGTTGCGAAATCGGGACCTTCCTCGGCTGCCGGCTCGGATTCGCCGCCGGTCTCTTCAACGGGGATAGTATAGGCCTGAGCGTGCTCCCCTTCACCACCGTGACCCGAGGACGCGATGTTATAGATGCTCGAAGCCGCCCAGTTCATCAGCAAAAGGAACAGAAGAGCGCCGATGAGCGCACCGGCGGCCTTGGTGACGGTCATGGTATCGAACATGTCTGCGGATCCCTTGGGTCTGTCCGTGGATTTGGGCGTATCTACCCGCTTTTGTTTCGCCGGTTCAAGGTATAGTTGTCGCTTGCGCAGCACAAATCAGGCGGAATGACCGCCCGGACACAGGGTCCACGCGACGGCCCTGCAAGCGAAGGTGTGACAGATGACCCAGGCAACAACCCAGAACGTAATCGCATTCCAGGGCGAGCCGGGCGCCTATAGCCATCAGGCTTGCCGCCATTATCGCCCGCAGATGGAGGCACTTCCCTGCCGCACCTTTGAGGACACGATCGAGGCGGTACGCAGCGGCCGCGCCGAACTGGCGATGCTGCCGGTCGAGAACTCGACCTATGGCCGGGTCGCAGACATCCATCACCTGCTGCCCGAAAGCGGGCTGCATATCATCGACGAAGGCTTTGTTCGGGTGCAGATCAGCCTGCTGGCGGTGCCAGGCACGAAGCTTGCCCAGGTCACCGATGCGATGAGCCATCCGGTTCTGCTGGGCCAATGCCGTGGATTTCTGCGTCGTCACAGCATCCATGGTGTGGTCGGCGCCGATACCGCAGGCTCGGCCCATGAGGTCGCGCGCCGGGGAGAGCCCTCGCTTGCCGCGCTCGCCTCGCCGCTCGCAGGCGAAATCTACGGGCTTGAAGAGCTGGCCTCGGGAATCGAAGACCGCCAGAACAACACCACCCGCTTTCTGATCATGTCGCGCTCACCCGATTTCTCCCGCCGCGCGAACAGCCAGGGCGGGACAACCATGGTCACCAGCTTTGTCTTTCGGGTGCGCAACATCCCCGCCGCGCTTTACAAAGCTCTTGGCGGCTTTGCGACCAACGGCGTCAACATGACCAAGCTGGAAAGCTATATGGTGGACGGCATTTTCACCGCCACCCAGTTCTACGCAGATATCGAAGGGCACCCCGAGGATCCGCCTGTCGCCCGCGCGCTGGAAGAGCTTGATTATTTCACCTCCAGCCTGAACATCCTTGGGGTCTATCCTGCCGATCCGTTGCGCGCGACACAGACTCAAGCGGCTGAGTGACCGCGCCTAAGCGAGCCCAAAGCAGGGCCGGCAGATTCAGCCGCCCCTAGGTATTCGCGATCAGATAGGTGACCAGATCGCCCACATGACGGGCGAATTTGCGATCCAGCTGAGACTTGCCCAGCTTGGCGGTTTGCAACAGGATGCGCGCCTTCATGCCACGCGGCTGGGCCTCGGTTTCAAACAGCAGCCGTGACTTTGTCCGGGTCAACGCCACGACTGTCATGCGGATGGACAGGTTGAACTGATCCGAGCTCCCCTCAAGTGTCAGCGCTTCAGGCGGATCAAACTGCGTCAGTTCAAGCACCATCTCGCGGTGATGGGCGCGCCAGTCGAACCCCAGTTGCCAGCGCATGCCAACAGCCGTCCCGGCAAGCCTGTCCTGCCGACGCAGATCAACGCCACGACGAACCAAAAGCCGCTCGATGGCCTTGAAGTTGCTGACGGCGCGAAACAGATCCTCCGCAGCAAGGTCCATGTCTTGTCGGGTAGAAAATTTCATTGGCGATCCGGTCAGGCAGCTGGAATGTTGCTAACAGATTCATTCCATGCTGCGCCATGGCATGCAAGACCACCCATTGGGACATCCGTTTAAATTTATTACAATCTTAGGTTGTATTAATTTGATATTGTCTACATCCATGCGGCATGACGCGCCACAGCCCCCCACCCGATCCGCCGCCTGCCACCGGTACCATATCCGTGCGCGTGATGGCGACGACGGATCTGCATATGCACCTGTTCGGATACGATTATTTAGCTGATCGTCCCTCGGGCAAGATCGGGCTTTCCCGGGTTGCGGCGCTGATCTGGCAAGCTCGGCGTGAAGCGGCCAATTGTCTGCTTTTCGACAATGGCGACAGCCTGCAAGGTAACCCGCTGGGCGATTATCTGGCCGAGACCGGAACGATCAGCCCGCGTCACCTTCACCCTGCTATCGAAACGCTCAATGCGCTGCAATATGACGCGGCGACACTTGGCAATCACGACTTCGCCTTTGGCACCGATTTCCTGCGCCGCGTGCTTGAGGGCGCCAGTTTCCCCTTTGTCGCCAGCAATATGCGGGCAAGGCGAGCCCTGCCGATTCTCCCCCACCTTTTGCTGAACCGCAGCTTTCGCGATGACTTGGGCAGGCTGCACCAACTGCGCATAGGGGTCCTGGGCTTTCTGCCACCGCAAACCGTCGCATGGGAACCGGCGCTGCAATCGGAAATCACTGTCGAGGATATCCTGACAGCAGCCCAATCGGGCATTACCGTGCTGCAGCAGCAAGGCGCGGATCTGATCGTGGCGCTGGCGCACAGCGGTATCGGCGCGCTGGCACCAAATCCGATGATGGAGAATGCGGCCACCGCACTCGCTGCCATGCCAGGAATAGATGTGGTGATCGCGGGGCATACGCATCGCGTTTTTCCCTCACCCGATCATCCGCAGGGGCCGGGGATCGATAGCGTCAGGGGCACGCTTGCCGGAAAGCCTGCTGTCATGCCGGGCTTTTGGGGTTCGCATCTGGGGCTGATTGATTTGCGGCTGAAACGCTGTGATCAGGGCTGGCACATCGCCGATTTCACCTGCCACGCCCAGCCGGTCGGACCAGAGGATGATCATCACTCTGTCACTGCGCCTGCACTGTCGGCCCATCACCAGACCCTGCGCCACCTGCACCGCCGCATCGGCCGCACCAGCCAACCGCTCAGCAGCTACTTTGCCCTGATCGGAGAGGACCCCGGCCTGCGTCTTGTCACCATGGCACAGCGCTGGCATGTGCGCCGTGCGCTTGCCGGTACGCCATGGCAGGATCTGCCGATCCTGTCAGCGGCCGCACCCTTTCGCGCCGGTGGTCGGGGCGGGCCACAGCACTACACCGATGTTCCGGCAGGACAGCTGACCCTGCGCAGCATCGCTGATCTATATCTGTTTCCGAATCGGATCTGCGCGCTCAGGCTGACCGGGGCCGAACTTATCGACTGGCTGGAACGTTCGGCGAGCCTTTTCCTGCAGGTCCAGCCGGGATTGCCGGACCAGCCACTGATCGACCCTGATTTCCCTAGCTATAATTTCGATGTCGTCGACGGGCTCGACTGGCAGATCGATCTGAGCCAGCCGCCTCGCTACGCGCCGGACGGCCGGCTTGCCCATCCCGATTCGCGGCGCATCTCGGGGCTGCGTCATCGTGGCCAGCCGGTTGCGCCCGACCAGCCGTTCATTCTGGCGACGAACAGCTTTCGACTGTCGGATTGCGGGCTTTTCGCCGGGGTGGCAGCGGGACGGCCGGTGTTGCTGGACAGCGGCGCACGCACCCGCGAGGTGCTGCGCCGCTATGTCGCGCTGCAAAAGGTGCTGACGCTTGACCCGCAAAACGGGTGGAGCTTTCGCGCCCTGCCCGGCACCTCGGTCCTGTTCGAGACAGGCCCCGCTGCCGCGCAACATCTGGACGGACTGTCACGGCAGGTCGAGATTGTGGGATTGGGTCCTGATGGTTTCCTGCAGCTGCGCCTGCACCTTTGACTGGCAAGCCGCTTGCATCCCGCCGCGCCCGCGCCTATCTAGGCGGCGAGAGGTTGGCGCGGGCGAGCGCCTCGCCAACCCGGTCAGGTCCGGAAGGAAGCAGCCGTAACGAGTCCCGCTTGGGTCGCTGTCCAGCCTCTCACCCTCTTTCCCCTTCCCCCGCAAGTCGTTAGCTTCCGCCGCGCAACTGTCCGAAGGCCGGCCCATGACCATCCCTCCCCGCATTCTTTGCCTCGGCGCGATGCTGTGGGATGTGATCGGCCATAGTGCCACCAGAATTGAGCCGGGCGACGACCTGCCCGGCCGGATCACCCGACAGCCGGGCGGCGTGGCGCTGAATGTGGCGCTGGCGCTGGCGCGGCAAGGGCTAGCCCCCGCCATGCTGGCCGCCATCGGCCGGGATGCGCCCGGCGATGCACTGATCGTTGAGGCACAAGGGCGCGGTGTCGACACACGCTGGCTTTACCGCGATGATGGCTTTGAAACCGATAGCTATATCGCCATTGAAAGCCCCGACGGGCTGGTCGCGGCGATTGCCGATGCCCGCGCGCTTGAGACTGCGGGCGGTGCTATTCTTGCCCCTCTGCGCGATGGCCGGCTGGGCGATGTCGCACGGCCATGGCAGGGAACATTGGTCATTGACGGCAATCTGACTGCCGAGATTCTGGCCGGGATCGCAGATGATCGCTGCCTCGCCGGGGCCGATCTGCGCATCGTGCCAGCAAGCCCCGACAAAGCCCCAAGATTGCAACAGCTGATCACCCATCCGCGTGCCACCTTCCATCTGAACCGCGCCGAAGCCGAGATGCTGGCCGGACGTACCTTTGACCATGCACTGGATGCAGCCGAAGCCGTCGTCGCGCTGGGTGCGCGTCGCGTGCTCGTCACCGATGGCCCCCGTCCCGCCGCCGATGCCGCTCGCGGGGAACCGGGTCTTAGCAAGGCCCCGCCTCCGCTTGCCACCCGCCGCGTTACCGGCGCAGGCGACACATTTCTTGCCGCCCATCTGGCCGCTGAATTGCGCGGCGCCGACCGGGCCAAAGCCCTGGAGTGCGCGCTATCCGCCGCCTCTGCCCATGTTTCAGGAAAGGACCTGCCATGAAGTCGCTGATCGCGCTTTCTCCCGAAGTTTCGCAAGCTCTGGCCGACTACCGCCCGATCGTCGCGCTGGAATCGACCATCATCACCCATGGCATGCCCTATCCGCAAAACCTTGAGGTCGCGCAGAAGGTCGAGGCCGTGGTGCGCGAATCGGGCGCCGTACCCGCCACCATCGCAGTGATGGGCGGGCGCATCCGCATCGGACTGGATGCCGAGGCGCTGGAGGCGCTGGCCTCGACCCCGTCGGCCGATGTGATGAAACTGTCCCGCGCTGATCTGGCCGCCTGCCTTGCGCTGGGACGGACCGGTGCGACCACCGTGGCCGCGACGATGATCTGCGCCCATCTTGCAGGAATTCGCGTCTTTGCCACCGGCGGCATCGGCGGGGTCCATCGCGGTGCCGAAAGCAGCTTTGACATCTCGGCAGACCTGCAAGAACTGGCGCAAAGCCCGGTCACAGTCGTCGCCGCAGGGGCAAAGGCCATCCTTGATCTGCCCAAAACGCTGGAGGTTCTTGAAACCCTGGGCGTGCCGGTCATCGCTTATGGCCAAGATCAGCTTCCAGCGTTCTGGTCGCGCGAATCGGGACTGGCTGCACCACTGCGCATCGACGACCCCGCCCAGATCGCCGCGGCCGCCCGTCTGCGCGGTGAACTGGGCCTTGACGGCGGTCAGCTGGTCGTGAACCCGATCCCTGCCGAAGCAGAGATCCCGCGCGCCGAAATGATTCCCGTCGTCGAACAGGCCCTTGCCGAAGCCGAGACCCAGGGCATCGCCGCCAAAGAGGTCACGCCCTTCCTGCTGCAACGCATTTTTGAGCTGACCGGTGGCCGGTCGCTTGACGCAAATATTGCGCTGGTGCTGAATAACGCGCGGCTGGCCTCGCAAATCGCCGCGGCCATGGCCGGCTAACGGCGACCGAAAATCTGTGACAGATCGTAAGAGTCGCGCTCGCCAATACAGGCCGCATCGCTGGCAAGAAAGCGATCGGCCGCCTGAACCCCGGCGTCATGCAATTGCTGCAAGAGGCCGGGCTGCGGGATCAGCTTGGTACTCGCGGACAGCGAATTCATCAGCTCTTCGTCCATGATGCTATGCAACAGGACGTTCTTCATCGGGCGTCCGGTCAGCCGGTCCTCAGCGAACAGACGCTTGACGAAGTTGATCGCGCGCAGCTCGGCCAATAGCGAGGCGTTAAAGCTGATCTCGTTCACACGGTCCTGAATCTCGGCAGGTGTCTTGGGGATCGCATCACGCAGCATGGGATTGATATTAACGATGACAATGTCGCGCGGCAGGTCCGGGCGATAAAGCGGGAACAGCGCCGGATTACCCGAATAGCCGCCGTCCCAATAGGCTTCGCGCCGGCCAGTAGCGGGGTCGTCAATCTCGACCGCGCGGAACAGTTCGGGCAGACAGGCCGAGGCCAAAATCGTCTGCACCGTCACCTCGGCCCCGCCAAAGACCCGCACCAGACCCGTGCGCACATTGGTGGCGGTGACAAAGAACGCGGGGCCCTCTTCGCGTCCCAGACGGGGGTGGGGCATGCCGCACAGGATGGATTCAAGCGGGTTGGAATAGAACGGCCCGCTGTCATAGGGGCTGAATACCCGTGTCAGAGACTCAAGCCAGGCGATTGGCGAGAAAAGCTCGGTCAGCCGCTGCCATGCACGCGGGACGGGGAACATCGAATAAAGCCAGCGCACCATCGAGTTGTCGCTGACCTGCGCGACCTGCGACCAGACATAGGCAAGGTTTTGCCGCGCCGCCTCGCGTCCGCGTTTGCCCGGACCACAGGACAGCCCCGCAGCCAGCGCCGCACCGTTCAGCGCCCCGGCCGAAGTGCCACTGATGCCACGAATCTCGATCCCCGGCTCATCCAGTAGCCGGTCGAGTACGCCCCAGGAAAAAGCACCGTGTGCGCCGCCACCCTGTAGCGCAAGATTAATCCGCTTAACGTCCATCTTTACCCCACATTCCATGCCCGCAGCAGATCATGCCGCAGCGCGGCACCAGACTGCGGCATTTCCGGGCAGAAAGAAAGCCTGGGGCGTGGAGCGCGGGAATGCGCGGCTTGCAGGTGGTTATCGGGCCAGGCCGGGCGGGTCAGTCGTCAGCCTGAGCCTGAGCCCGAGATTTACCCGCCACATCCAGCGCCAGCGTAGCCGCCATGAAGGCGTCCAGATCACCGTCAAGCACCCCTTGCGTATCCGAGGTCTCGTAACTGGTGCGCAGATCCTTCACCATCTGATAGGGATGCAACACATAAGAGCGGATCTGGTTGCCCCAGCCCGCATCCCCCTTTGCCTCGTGCTGGGCGTTGATCGCGGCGTTGCGCTTATCAAGTTCAAGCTGATACAGCCGCGCCTTCAGGGCCGCCATGGCATTGGCGCGGTTCTGGTGTTGCGACTTTTCCGAGCTGGTCACAACGATGCCCGTCGGCAGGTGGGTGATACGCACCGCCGAATCGGTGGTGTTGACGTGCTGACCACCGGCCCCGGAGGACCGATAGGTGTCGATGCGGATTTCGTTATCGGGAATCACGATCTCGATATTGTCATCGACTACCGGATAAACCCAGACCGAGCTGAATGAGGTGTGCCGCCGTGCCGCCGAATCATAGGGCGAAATGCGCACAAGCCGGTGCACACCCGATTCCGACTTGAGCCAGCCATAGGCATTCGGTCCTGAGATCTTATAGGCAGCCGAACGAATGCCCGCCTCTTCGCCCGGCGTTTCGGACAAAAGCTCGACGTTATAGCCTTTCTTCTCGGCCCAGCGGACATACATCCGTGCCAGCATCGAGGCCCAGTCCGCGCTCTCGGTGCCGCCTGCCCCGGCGTTGATTTCCAGGAAGGTATCGTTGCCGTCAGCCTCACCGTTCAGCAGCGCCTCAAGTTCTTTCTGCTGGGCCAGTTCGACCAGCTCTTTCAGCGCGGTTTCGGCGTCCGTGACAACCTCGGTATCGCCCTCGGCCTCGCCAAGTTCGATCAGCTCGATGTTGTCCTTAAGCTCGGTCTCGATACGGCGATAGGTCTCGACCGCGTCAGACAGCATCTGGCGGTCACGCATGAGCTTTTGCGCACGGGCGGGGTCGGACCAGATATCGCCCGCCTCGATCATGGCGTTCAGCTCTTCCAGCCGATGTGGCGCGGTCTCCCAGTCCATACGCTGACCTAGCAGTTTCAGCGATTTGCGGATCGCCTCGATGGTGGCTTGGGTTTCGGCGCGCATCAGCACTCTCTGGGTTCGGTTTTCAGGTCAGGGCAGGACAAATAACGCGGGCAGCGTCCGGCGGCAAGCACCGGACCTAATAGAGCCCGCCCGAGGACAGCGTGCCGAAATCGGCTTTTTTCGGGATCACCTTTTTCTTGCCGGTCGAGGTGGTCACCGCCTGCCCGCTGTCGCGGCCAGAGGTAAAGAGCGGCAGCGTGGCCGGGTCGGCGCGACCAAAGCCGCCGTCGATCATGGCGATGCCGGTCAGGTCCTGACCATCGCGGAAATATTCGGCAATCACGTTGTCGCCCTTGGCATCCGGGCCAAGGATCGCACCGGTGAAGCGGTCGATGTTGACGAAGTGGCCACCCGGAGGAACCTTGAAGGCGGTGCCGCCAAATTCCTTGACCGCCTCTTTCATGAACTCGTTGAAGACTGGCACGCAAAGCGTACCGCCATAGGCATTCGAACCCAGCGTACGCGGCTGGTCATAGCCAAGGTAGCAGCCGGCAACGATGTTCGAGGTAAAGCCAATGAACCACACATCCTTGGCGTCATTGGTGGTCCCGGTCTTGCCCGCAACCGGCACCGGCAGGCTGACGCCACGCCCCGAACCGCGCTTGACGACGCCTTCCAGCATCGAGGTCAGCTGATAGGCGGTAATCGCGTCCATCACCCGTTCGCGGTTCGACCGGATCTCGGGCGCCGCACCCGGAGGCAGGTTCGGCTGGCCACAGGTCACGCACTCGCGGTGATCATGGCGATAAATCGTGCGACCGCGACGGTCCTGCACACGGTCGACCAGCGTCGGCTCCACCCGCTCACCACCGTTAGCGAACATGGCATAGGCGGCAACCATCTTGAACAGAGTCGTTTCCTGCGCGCCAAGGCTGTTGGCAAGAAAATGACCAAGGTGGTCATAGACCCCGAATTTCTCGGCATATTTCGCCACCGTATCCATCCCGATATCCTGGGCGATACGGATGGTCATCAGGTTGCGCGACTGTTCGATCCCGGTGCGCATCGGCGTCGGGCCATAGAACCTGCCGCTGGCGTTCTTGGGCGTCCACAGACCTTGCGGCGTGTTCACGGTGATCGGCTCGTCCACGACGATGGTCGCGGGGTTGAACCCCGAATCCAGCGCCGCCGCATAGACAAAAGGCTTAAAGCTTGACCCCGGCTGGCGCAGTGCCTGCGTGGCACGGTTAAAGACCGAACTTTGATAGCTGAAGCCACCCTGCATCGCGATAACGCGGCCGGTATTGACGTCCATGGCCATGAAACCGCCCTGCACCTCGGGCACCTGCCGCAGGGTCCAGCGGATAAAGCTGCCATCGCTGTCGCTGGTCATCTGGCGGACCAGCACCACATCGCCAACCTCAAGCAGGTCCGAGGCGACCCGCGCCTTTGGCCCCAGCTTGCCGTCCGCCAGCCGCTTGCGCGCCCATTGGACGTCCTTGGCGGGAATGGTGGCCGTGCCCTCGTGATCCTCGATGCCGATCGTGGCGTCGGTATCGCCCAAAGACAGGACAACGGCGGGGAACCAGCCCTCAATATCGCGCGGCACGCGGGCATCACCCAAAGCCTCGCGCCATTGCTGTTCGCTGCCCAACTGCCCGGCCGGGATCCTGACGCGGGTGCCGCGCCAGACGCCGCGACCACGGTCGTATTTCTCAAGCGCCTGCTGCAGCGCGCGTGCAGCGACCTTTTGCAGCCTGGGATCGACGGTTGCCCGGATGGCCAGACCGCCGCCAAAGAACTCATCCTCACCGAATTGCGCAGAAAGCTGGCGGCGAATCTCGTCGGTGAAATAATCCCGCGACGGCAATTGCTGCTGGAAGGCCGGGAAATCACCGTTCTGAACCGAGCGCAACGGCAGTTTCGATTCCGATTCGTAAGTCGCTTGATCTATATAGCCGTTCTGCCACATCTCGCGCAGGACATAGTTGCGCCGCTCGGTAAGCGCCTCTTTGGCACGGACAGGATGATAGCGTCCGGGCGCCTTGGGCATAGCAGCAAGCGTCGCCGCCTCATGCGGGGCAAGCTCGGTAAGGGGCTTGTTGAAATAGCTTTGCGCCGCCGCCGCGACACCAAAGCTGTTCTGGCCCAGAAAAATCTCGTTCAGGTAAAGCTCAAGGATCTGGTCCTTGGTCAGCGTCGATTCCAGCCGCGTGGCGAGAATCAGCTCCTTGATCTTGCGCTCGACGCTGCGGTCGCTGGAAAGCAGAAAGTTCTTCATCACCTGCTGGGTGATGGTCGAGGCGCCGCGCAGGTTGCGCCCGCCCGAGCTGATCGCATCCAGCAAAGCCTTGCCCATCCCCATCGGGTCAAAGCCGTGATGGCTATAGAAATGTTTGTCCTCGGCACTGATGAAGGCCTGCTTCACCAGCGACGGAATCTCGTCAATCGGCACAAAGATGCGGCGTTCTTCGGCGAATTCGTCGATCAGCCTGCCCTCGGCGGAATAAATCCGGCTGATGGTCTTGGGCGCATATTGCGCCAATTGCTCATGACTCGGCAGGTCGCGGGAATACATCCAGAACACCGCCCCGACAGTCAGGGCGATGAAGAAAACGGCGGTCACGAGCCAGGAAAAGATCGCACCGATAAAAGACAGCAGGAAGCGCAGCAATGGGCAAGCCTCTGGGGATAACGAGCGTCTCTATAGACAGGCGGGCCGCGCCCGTCAAAGCAACCTTGCGCTATTGACGCGACAGCGCGGCACGGGCGGCATCATCTTGCGCCCACAGCCCGACCGCGCGGGCCAAAGCCTGCGCCGTGCGCGCACGCCAGTCCGGGTCAAACAGATTGGCACGGTCACCCGCATCGGTCAGAAACCCCAGTTCGACCAGAACCGAGGGAATATCGGGTGATTTCAGTACCGAAAATGCCGCCCCCCGCACCGGACGGCGGTGCATGGCGATGCCAGCGCGGTTCAGTTCCGAGACAGCGAATTTCGCAAAAGCTTCTGATCGCGGATGGGTTTCGGTCCGCGCCAGATCCATCAGCACAGCGGCAACCTGATCATCGGTCCCAGCCAGATCCAGCCCCGCCAGCAGATCGGTGCGGTCATGCCGCATCGCCAGTTCGCGCGATGCGCGATCATCGGCCTGCGGGTTCCAGGTATAAATCGACAGCCCCGCCGCCTCGCCCGCCGGCAGCGCATCGGCATGAAGCGAGATGAACAGATCGGCCTGTGCCGCCCGGGCCAGCGTCATGCGCCTCTCCAGCGGAATGAAACTGTCGTCCTGCCGCGTAGCGACCACCTCAAATCCGGCACGGGTCAGGATCTCGGTCAGTTCGCGCGCAAAGCTCAGCATCAGAGCCGCCTCGCTGATCGCACCGACCTGAGCGCCAGGGTCATGGCCGCCGTGGCCGGGATCAAGCGCCACCCGCAACGGCTTGTCGCCCGTCCGGCGCGGTGGCAGCGGCGTCACCGCAGCGGGGGCAGGCAAGTCCCAAAGTGCGGAAAGCGCGTTGCCACGAGTGACGAAATCCTTTTGTCCGACCGGTTCGATGCGCAATTGAACCAACGCACCCCTGGCCCCGCCCTCGGCCGGGCGCTGAATGGCAGTGCGCAGCGCGTAGGGGCCGGGCAGTTCCATCACCAGCCGCGACCAGCCCGGGCGAAAACGCCCCCAGCGCAGCGCAGGCACCAGTTCACGCCCCGGCAGATCCCCGGCCCGGGTGCCGGAAAAGTCGATCTCGCGAAAATCAACTACCAGTCGCGGCGGCCCGTCGAGAAAATAGACCCGATAAGGCACCGGCTGGCTGATGGTCAGCCTCAGGTCCATGGGTCGCGGTCGCCCGCGATCCCGCCCTTCGGCCGACAGCGCGGAATGTGCCAGATCGACCGTGGCCAGCGCCGAACGCTGACCGTCTTCGGCCAGTGCCGGCAGTGCCAGCAGAAACAGCAAAAGGACCCAAAGCCGTCTCATCGTGCCGCCATAAAGGCCGCCAGCCGGTCCAGCCCCTCAGCGATCTCGGCCGTTGAGGCGGCATAGCTAAACCGCAGGGTCTGCGCCCCGCGATGGGGGTCGAAATCAAGCCCCGGCGTTACCGCAACGCCAGCTTTTTCAAGAATTTCCGCCGCAAAGTTCAGGCTGTTTCCAGTTAATTCAGAGACGTCGGCATAGATATAAAACGCCCCTTCGGGCGGTGCGATACGGTCAAACCCGATCCTGGGCAGCCGTTCAAGCATCAGCCGGCGGTTCCCGGCATAGACGGCAAGATTGGCCTCGGCCTCATCGACACAATCAAGCGCCGCCAGAGCCGCAACCTGGCTTGCGTGCGGGGGGCAGATGAACATGTTCTGCGCGATCCGCTCGACAGTGCGAATCATATCCTCGGGCACCACCATCCAGCCAACACGCCAGCCGGTCATGCTGAAATATTTCGAGAAGCTGTTGATGACAAAGACATCATCCGTCACCTCCAGCGCCGAATGGAACCCGGCACCGTAGTCTAGCCCGTGATAGATCTCGTCCGAGATGACGTTCATACCCAGTTCGGCAGCCTTTGCCGTCAACCCAGCCAGTTCCTCACGCCGCAAAACGGTACCTGACGGGTTGCCGGGCGAGGCAAGGATCAACCCCTGCGCATCGGCTGGCAGATCCTGCGGGCGGGGCTGATAGCGATCATCGACCCGGGTCTGGATGCCAACCGGCGTCAGCGACATCGCACGCAGGATCTGGCGATAGCTGGGATAGCCCGGCTCGCCCAAAGCGACGCGGTCTCCTGCGTCAAACAGAGCTGAAAAAGCCAGGATAAAGGCCCCTGACGAGCCCGGCGTCACCACCACCCGAGCAGGATCAAGGTCGATACCGTACCAGCGCTGATAAAGCGCGGCGATGCCCTGACGCAGCTCGGGCAGTCCCAGCGCCACGGTATAGCCCAGCGGCCGGTCCAGAGCGGCCGCAAGCGCCCGGCGCGCGCCCTCGGGTGCGGGGGTCGAGGGTTGACCGACCTCCATATGGATGATGTGCCGCCCCTTCGCTTCTGCCTTGCGGGCGGCCTCCATGACGTCCATCACGATGAAGGGATCGACCTGCCCACGGCGGGATTGTCTCATGTCTGCCTGCCTCATGGTTATGGCCGGGGTATCACGCCTGTGGCGGGGCCGGTCAAGCCCGCGTGAGACGGGGGCCGATAGCTTGCAACGGCTGGCGAGACGGGCCAAGCTGCCTGCAACTGGAAAGGACCCCTGTATGAAAGCCCTTCTGACCGCCGCCGTCCTGACGGCGACCGCCCTGCCCGCCGCCCCGGTCCTTGCCTTTGACCTGGCCAATATGACCGAGGACGAAAAGGCTGCCTTCGGCGAGGCTGTCCGCGAATATCTGATGGAAAATCCCGAGGTTCTGATCGAATCGATCAACGTCCTTGAGGAACGCCGCGCCGCCGATGAGGTCAAGAACGACCAGTTGCTGGTCGAGAATAACCGCGAGGCTATCTTCAACGACGGCCACAGCTGGATCGGCGGCAACCCCGAAGGCGACGTCACGCTGGTCGAATTCATCGACTATCGCTGCGGCGTCTGCAAACGCGTCAACCCGGATCTGGAAAAGCTGATCTCGGCTGACGGCAACATCCGCTGGATCCTCAAAGAATTCCCGATTCTGACGCAGGAAAGCGATATGGCCGCGCGCTTTGCCATCTCGGTCCAGCAGATCGCGGGGGCCGATGCCTATAAAAAGGCCCATGACGTGCTGATGGAATCGCGCGGCCCGGTCAATCTGGAAAGCCTGACCAAGCTTGCCGGTGATCTGGGTGTTGACAGTGAACAGGTCATCACCCGCATGAACACCGAGGAGGTGTCGTCCGTGCTGCGCAAAAACCAGCAGCTGGCCGAACAGATGCGCATCATGGGCACGCCCACCTTTATCATCAACGGCGAGATGCTGCGGGGCGTACCCGCTGATGGGCTAGAGGGTGCAATCGCCCGCGCCCGCGCCGCCAAGGGCTAAAGCCAGCGCCCGCAACTCGGCGATGGTCGGCGTTGCGGGCTTATTCTGCGGCAGAGGGCGTAGCCTCGATCTCGGCCGCGCGCTTTTCGACCAGTTCGACGATATGGTCGATCATCTGATCATTCGACATCTTATGATTCTGCTTGCCTGCCAGATAGACCATCCCGGACCCGGCACCGCCGCCGGTAAAGCCGATATCGGTCATCAGCGCCTCACCCGGACCATTCACCACACAGCCGATGATCGACAGGCTCATCGGGGTCTTGATGTGCTCAAGCCGCTTTTCAAGGATCTCGACCGTCTTGATGACGTCAAAGCCCTGACGCGCGCAGCTGGGGCATGAGATGATCTGTACGCCACGGGTGCGCAGGCCCAGAGACTTGAGTATCTCGAATCCGACCTTCACCTCCTCGACCGGATCGGCCGAGAGGCTGACGCGGATCGTGTCGCCGATCCCCATCCATAATAGGTTGCCAAGGCCGATAGCGGATTTGACCGTGCCAGACATCAGCCCGCCGGCCTCGGTAATGCCCAGATGGATCGGCGCATCGGTCGCCTCGGCCAGTTGCTGATAGGCGGCAGCAGCCAGAAAGACGTCGCTGGCCTTTACGCTGATCTTGAATTCGTGAAAATCGTTGTCCTGAAGGATGCGGATGTGATCCAGCCCGGATTCCACCATCGCATCGGGACAAGGTTCACCATATTTCTCAAGCAAATGCTTCTCAAGGCTGCCTGCGTTCACACCGATACGGATCGAACATCCGTGATCGCGCGCAGCCTTGATAACCTCGCGCACGCGATTGGCATCACCGATGTTGCCGGGATTGATGCGCAGGCATGCTGCCCCTGCCTCGGCCGCTTCAATGGCGCGGCGATAGTGGAAATGGATATCTGCCACGATCGGCACCGGACTTTCCCGGCAGATTTCGCGCAGCGCCCGGGTCGAGGCTTCGTCCGGGGTCGAGACGCGCACGATATCAGCACCGACATCCGCCGCACGGATGATCTGGTCCAGCGTCGCGCGCACGTCCGAAGTGTCCGTATTGGTCATGGTCTGGACGCTGATCGGTGCATCACCCCCGACCGGCACATTCCCAACCATGATCCGGCGCGACTTACGCCGGTCAATATTGCGCCACGGGCGAATCGGATTATGCGACATGGCTAAAGCCTTTTCCTGCGCAGAGGGCGGATTGACCCGTCACAGATAGGCCGATGCGGCCGGACGGACAAGCCGTCCGCCCCCTGCCCGGTCCAAGATGCCGGATCCGTGACCGGCATCCTGCGTCTGGGTTATTCCTGTTCAGCGGGTTTTTCTGGCTGATCAGCCGAAGCCAAAGATACCATTTCGGCCAGCCTCGGATCCTTGGCCAGATCGGCAGCGGCGAATTTGGCTGTTACCGCCGTCGGCGACAGCTCGACATTCTTGACCACCTTGGCACCCGGCGCGGCGGGGCCATAGGTACGGCCGTTAACTGCGAAATAGACCGCGCCAGAGTTGCCCGCGCGCAAGATCGGCGGGGCCTCAAGCTTAGGCAGCGCGAAACGTTCGCCCGCATCCATGATCTTTTCAAGCAGCACCGTACCGTCAGCCGAGGTGACGCGCACCCAGGCCGGCTGGGTAACAAGGATCTCGACCTCGGGCGCATCGGGTGCAACGGTGCGTACCGCCGCCTGCTCTTGCGGCATGGGGGGGCCATAGACCTGCTGATCCTGAACCGATGCGGTGCGCACAACAGCCTCGCCATCGTCGGGCTGCATCGCCGGCGCATCCAGACCCGGATCAATCGCGGCAATCGGCCCGTCACGGGCAACCAGCACCGGCACCTCCAGCGCCTGCGGGCGATAGGTACGGTCCAGCCCTTCGGGCCGCGGCAGGTTAACCTGAGCCGATTCAACCGTCTCAGGCTCGGCCGCTTCCTGCACCGGATCAAGCGCCGCGATCACGCCCGGCGCCTGATCGCCGGGCGTCAGGTTGACCTTTTGCACCTCCTGCAGCACCGCCCAGCCACCGTAGCCGAGGCCACAGGCCAGGACGATCATCACAAAGAGCGAGCCGATGGCGCGCGGCTCGAACGAGCTCCAGATGCTTTCCTGCTTGGGCAGAAAGATCGGATGCGGATTAGCCAGAGCCTCGGCCGGATCCGCAGGCCGCCGCTGAGGCTTAGGCCCCGAGGCGGCGGGTGCCATGCCATGCGGGGGCTGAAAGCCCGACTCAAGACAAAAACGGCGGAAGGTCCATTCCGGGTCCATACCCAGATAACGGGCATAAGAGCGCACATAGCCAGCGATAAAGCTGGGCGTATCAAAAGCAGAGGTATCGCAATTCTCGATCGCCGCAACGTAAGATGCGCGAATGCGCAACTCGCGCTGAACATCCAGCAGCGACTTGCCCAGCGTGGCGCGTTCGCCCCGCATCAGGTCGCCAAGACGAATGTCCGGATCGTCAAAGCCCGGCGGCAAAGCCACCGGCTCATCATGCGACGGAGGATTCCCCCTCAGCCCGATCATCGCGCCTGCCTCATTCTTGCTGCTCGCCCTCCCGAATCGGAAGAAACTACAAATTGATTAAAGCAAGGTTATCACGGGTGCGAGAGGTCTTCACCCCGAAACCGTTCAGGCAGCAGAAGTAGAACGGTTCAGTTTACATTGCGACCACAGGTTATCCATGGCGCGCACGAGGTGATCAATCTGCCGGGAATCATGCACCGGAGAAGGGGTAAAGCGCAGCCGCTCGGTCCCACGCGGAACGGTGGGGAAGTTGATCGGCTGCACATAGATGCCAAAGTCGCGCAGCAACATATCCGACAAGGCCTTGCAATGTACGGGATTTCCGACATGCACGGGCACGATATGGCTGCCGTGATCCATGATCGGCATGCCCAGGCCGCGCAGGCGCATCTTAAGGATACGGGCATTGAGCTGCTGACGGTCGCGCAGCAACTGCCCCTCGGCCGTCTTCAGGAAGGCAATCGAGGCAGCCGCCCCTGCCGCCACCGCAGGCGGCAGCGAGGTGGTGAAAATAAAGCCCGGCGCATACGAGCGAATCGCATCCACCATCTTGGCAGTCGCAGCGATATAGCCGCCAAAGACACCAAAGGCTTTGCCAAGCGTGCCGTTAAAGATGTCGATGCGATCCATCAGCCCGTCGCGCTCAGCGACACCGCCGCCGCGGGGACCGTACATGCCAACCGCATGAACCTCATCAAGGTAGGTCAGCGCATTGAATTCATCGGCCAGATCACAAATCGCGGCGATGGGGCCAAAATCGCCATCCATCGAATAGATTGATTCAAAGGCGATCAGTTTCGGGGCGGAGGGATCGTCAGCCTCAAGCAATTCGCGCAGATGCGCGACATCATTGTGGCGGAAAATGCGCTTGGCACCGTCGAAACGCTTGATCCCCTCGATCATCGAGGCGTGGTTCAGTTGGTCCGAATAGATGATCAGCCCCGGAAACAGCTTGCGCAGGGTCGAAAGCGTCGCGTCATTGGCGATATAGGCGCTGGAAAAAACCAGTGCCGCCTCTTTGCCGTGCAGATCGGCCAGCTCGACCTCAAGCTGTTTGTGATAGATCGTGGTGCCCGAGATATTGCGCGTGCCGCCTGAACCGGCACCGGTCGCATCCAGCGCCTCATGCATCGCGGCCAGGACGACGGGATGCTGCCCCATGCCAAGATAGTCGTTGCCGCACCAGACGGTGATCTCGGTCTCGCTGCCATCGGGACGGGTCCAGACCGCCTGCGGATAGGCCCCCTTGCGGCGTTCGATGTCGATGAAGGTCCGATAACGGCCTTCCTCGTGCAGCTTGCCGATGGCCTGATCGAGGGCGGCTGAATAGTCCATTACAGATCCCTTGCCTTGCTTGAACTTGCTCGCTTGGGGGATCATGTTGCGATCCCGCGGGTGACCCTTTGATAAGTGCCGGAACCGGGAAAATACAGCGTAAAAATGTCGCACCACTACTAAGATAGCAGGGATTTTCTCTGAGGAAATCAATCAGGAAAGGCGAAAAATGGCGGACAATTCCAAAATCGACGAAGTACTTTCAACCCTTGATGAAAATCTGCCGCAATCGCTGGACCGGCTGATGGAATTCCTGCGCATTCCGTCGATTTCGACCGACCCGGCCTATAAAGACCGCGTCCGGCAGGCGGCGGACTGGCTGTGCGCGGAACTGGCATCTTTGGGCTTCGAAGCCTCGGTGCGCGACACGCCCGGCCATCCTATGGTTGTGGCTCATTCGCAAAAAGGCGACCGCCGACCGGCGCTGTTTTACGGACATTACGACGTTCAACCCGTCGATCCGCTGGAGCTGTGGGATCGCCCGCCCTTTGAACCCGAAATTCAGGACACGCCTAATGGCAAGGTGATCCGCGGTCGCGGTTCGTCCGACGACAAGGGCCAGCTTATGACCTTTGTCGAGGCAGCACGCGCCTGGAAAGAGATCCATGGCAGCCTGCCCTCGGATCTGGTGCTGCTGTTTGAGGGTGAAGAGGAATCCGGTTCTCCGAGCTTGCGTCCCTTTCTGCGTGAAAATGCCGCAGAGCTGCGCGCCGGGATCGCGATGATCTGCGACACCAGCCTGTATGCCGATGGCCGCCCGGCCATCACCACCCAGCTGCGCGGCCTGTACGGGGATGAGATCATCCTGCGCGGCGCGGACCGCGACCTGCATTCGGGCGGCTTTGGCGGGCTTGCGGCCAACCCGCTGCAAGTGCTGGTCGATATCCTGTCGGGCATCAAGGACGCTGATGGGCGTATCACCCTGCCCGGCTTTTACGACGGGGTCGAGGAACTGACCGAAGAGCTGCGCGCCGATTGGGAGGCGCTTGGCTTCGACGCCGGTGAATTCCTCTCGCGCGTTGGGCTGAAACATCCGATCGGAGAGCGTGGACGTACCGGGCTTGAGATGGTCTGGAACCGCCCCACCTTCGAGATCAATGGCATCACCGGCGGCTATACCGGCGAAGGCTTCAAAACAGTTCTGCCGGCCGAGGCCCGCGCCAAAGTCAGCTTTCGCCTGACCGGCGCCCAGAACCCCGGAAAAATCCGCGACAGCTTCCGCGCCTATGTGCGCGCCCGTGTGCCTGCCGATTGCGCGGTCGAGTTCCAGGATCACGGCGCAAGCCCCGCAAGCCGCATGGATATCTCGGACCCGGCTTTTGCAGCAGCCAAGGCGGCCCTGACAGAGGAATGGGGGCGCGAAGCTGCCTATATCGGTGCCGGAGGCTCGATTCCGATCGCCGGGGATTTCAAAGAAATCCTGGGCATGGATACCATGCTGATCGGCTTTGCCCGCGATGACGACCGCATCCACTCCCCGAACGAGAAATATGACCTGGAAAGCTTTGCCAAAGGGGCGCGCAGTTGGGTGCGCATCCTTGCCGCACTGTCATAAGGCCAGCGCCGGGCGGCAGTGCTGCCCGGCACGCTTTGGCGGAAATGAAAAAGGGCGCCCGGTCGGGCGCCCTTTTTCATGACATATGCTTGCGCTTAGGCTGCGCGGGCAGTCAGGACCGCATCGACCTTTTTCTGCGCGCCTGCTTCGTCCATGCCGCTGACGGCGGCGACTTCGCGGGTCAGACGGTCCAGAGCGGCTTCGTAAAGCTGACGCTCGGAATAGGATTGCTCGCGCTGATCGTCGTTGCGATGCAGGTCGCGAACCACTTCGGCAATCGACATCAGATCGCCCGAGTTGATCTTTTGCTCATATTCCTGCGCACGGCGCGACCACATCGCGCGCTTGACGCGGGCCTTGCCCTTAAGAGTGTCCAAAGCACGCTCGACCAGGTCGGGGGTCGAAAGGCCCCTCATGCCAATCTCGGTCGCACGGGCGGTCGGCACACGCAGGGTCATCTTGTCCTTTTCAAAGGAGATGACGAACATTTCGAGTCGCAGCCCTGCGACTTCCTGCTCTTCAATTGATACGATCCGACCCACGCCGTGAGTCGGATACACCACAAAATCATCGGGGCGGAATTCGGTCTTCTTGGCTTTCGACATTGGGCTTCCTTCGCAGTTGCGCCACGGCGCGGCACAAAAGGCCCAAAAGGAGGGAGAGTCCCTCCTTACAGGCCGGGATTATTATTCTTGCGCTTCCGATCGGGCAGACGATCAGGACAGGCAGCGGCGCCGGACGGGCTACGAAAAGCAACCCATCCGGCGCGGGATGGCCGCACCATAACACATAATTCGCCTTGTTTCAAAGGCTCGCTGCAAAGCAGCGTCCGACCTGTTCGATGCGAAAAAACCTTGGAAACTCAGATACTCGCAACCCAACACACCAAAAGGGCCGGGACATGATCCAAGACGAATCATCTGCGCCCATCACGAGACTGAACTAGCCCTTCGACCTGGATGTTGCCAGCACGACACAGGTGAAAAGCCCCATTGGTGCATAATGATCACAGTCGCTGAGCACCGCAAACGGACAACATGCCCCAAAAATCGGGCATCAATCGCCTTCGCCAGGAGCTTCCGAAAAATATTTTTCCAGCTTGCCGGCCTGACCATCCATTTCCTGATAGCCGGGCATCGGGTCTTTCTTGCGGGTAATCACCGGCCAGAGTTCGGCATATTTGCGGTTGAACTCGACCCAGGTTTCCATCCCCGGCTCGGTATCGGGGCGGATGGCGTCGGCCGGGCATTCAGGTTCGCAAACACCGCAGTCGATGCATTCGTCGGGATGGATGACCAGCGTATTTTCGCCCTCATAGAAACAGTCTACCGGGCAAACCTCGACGCAGTCGGTGTATTTGCACATGATGCAGTTTTCGGTAACGACATAGGTCATGGCGCGATATTCCTGTTTCCTGATCGGCTAGTTACGCCCGCGGCCGGCATCAATCAAGGCCGGGACTAAGGAAAAGACGGGGATACAGCCCGGGACCGGCCGGCACGGGATGTCATTCCGTCACGGGCCGCAGGGGCAGAACCGGGTTCCTGACCGCCCCACCCCAAGGCAAACGGCTAGGATTCGATTTCCTCATATAACAGCGCGGCCTCGCTTGCCGGGCCGCGCCGCTCACCCAAAAGCAGGACCCGCAGCACCCGCACCCGCCCATGGGCCGAGACGGTGACAGTGTCACCGCCCCGCACCACCTGCGCCGGTTTACGGCAAGGCTGGCCATTCACCCGGATGCCGCCCGCGCCGATTGCATCGGCAGCGAGCGTCCGGGTACGAAACAGCCGCGCATGGTGCAGCCAACGGTCAAGCCGGATTGCTCCGCTGTCGCCTGCGCTCACGTTTTATTCTTGAGCGCGGCCAGAATGGCGAAGGGGCTGTCGGGATCGGCCTGCTTTTCAGCGCGCGGAGGACGCGCCTCAAAATTCTTGGGCCCATCGTGGCGCGGCTTGCCCCGAGGCTTACCCTTGGGTCCACGTTCACCCGACTCGCCGCGACGCTTACCCTCAAAGGGCTTACCCTCACGCTTGCCACCCTCGGCCCCGTTCTCACGGTCACGGCGCGGGCCACGCTCACCTTGCGGACGGCCCTGCCCTTGCTGACCCTGCGGCCGCTCACCCCGCTCAGGGCGGCGATTGCGCGGACGCGGAGCCCAGGTGAAGGTATAAAACACCTCAACCTCAGCCTCTTCGCCAGAAGCAGCAGGTTCAGCCCCTTCAGCGCCCGAGGCTGCCTCTTCCTCGGCCTTGCGGGCGGCCTGCTCGGCCTCCCACTGCGCGCGGGTTTCAGCTGCGAGAACGCTTTCCTCTTCGGTCAGCGGGTTGGCATGCTCTCCGGCCTCGGGCGCGGGATCAGCCACCGGCTCGGCCGCAGCGCGAACCTTGGGACGTTCACCACGTTCGGCGCGATAGCCCAAACCACGCATCAGGCCCGAGAACTGCTCTAGCGTCATGCCGGTGATCGACAGCATGTCCGGCGTCGCCTCAAAACCGCCACGGCTGTCCTGAGTGCGCAGCATATCAGCCAGCCGTTCGAGCATGTCGATACGGATCGCCCGTTCGCCCGCCGGATGATAGCCCGAAAGCGTGTAATAGCCCTTGGGCACATCGGGCAGGTTCGGAATGGTCACAAGGCCCGGAGGCGGGTTTTCAGGAAATTCGCTCAGCCCCTGATCAAGGCCCCAGAGCACCAGCCGCAGCCGCGTAGGCGCCGGTTTCAGCAGGGCTGGCTGGAAGATGGTGAACTGGCCAAAGCGCACGCCATGTTTGCGCAACATCCCGCGCGCGTCCTGGTCAAGCTCCTTGACCTCAGATGCGACGCCTTCGCGCGGCAGAACGCCCAGTGCCTCGACAAGGCGGAAGGCAAAGCCGCGGGCAAGGCCCGACAGCGTTTCGTCATTACGCAACGCCAGCAGCGGCTCAAACAGCGTCGCGATCTTGCGGTCGATGAAATGCTGCAGACGGCGGCGCACCTTTTCGGTGATCTCGGGGCCTGCTTCTTCGTCAACGAAGGCTTCGACTCCCGGTTTCAGCGCCTCGCCCCCCTTGACGAGCTTGCCCACCGCCGAGCTGCCCCACATCAGGCCGCCCTGTTCGGTGAAGTCCAGCTCGGTATCCGGCGCGTTGTAGAACCGGTCGGCGCGCAGATGGAACTCGGGCCGCAGCGCCTCATAGGCAGCACGCTGCAGCATCCGCGCCTCGTCTCCGGTCGCGTTTGGATCGGCGTGGAAGCGGAAGCCCTCCAGACGGCCGGCAAATTCGCCCTCAACCGTCACTTCGCCCTTGTCATTCACCTCGGCCAAAAGGCTCTCCTTCTGTTTGAGCCGGCGCAGCAGCACTGATGTGCGCCGGTCCACGAATCTTTGTGTCAGGGCCGCGTGTAACGCGTCCGACAATCGATCTTCTACCGCGCGCGTCTCGGCACGCCAATGACTTTCATCCGAAACCCAGCCGGATCGTTGGGCAACATAAGTCCAGGTCCGGATATATGCCAAGCGTTTCGACAATGTGTCGATATCGCCTTGTGCGCGATCTATGCGCCGGATCTGGCCGGCCAGCCAGTCCCCGGGCACGCCACCTTCACGCAGGAAACCAAAGATACGCGCCAGCAAGGTCGCATGCTCTGCCGGAGAAATGGCGCGAAAATCGGGAATACGACAGACGTCCCACAATAGCCGCACATCGCGGGGATGCGTCACCTTGTCGCGAATCTCGGGCATCGCGGAAAGCGCCTTCAGCGCCCGCAGGTCGTCAGCTTCGCGCCCCCGCACCAGCCATTCCGATTGCGAGGATGCCTCAAGGCTTTGCTGCAACCGCTCGACCGAACCATATTCAAGCGCCCCGTTGCGCCAGCTTAGCCTTTGAATCGGCGCGAACCGGTGGTTCTCGATGGCCTCGATCAACCCTTCTTCCAAAGGGGCGGCATCGCCGGTGACGCCAAAAGTCCCCGGCTCGGTATGGCGACCGGCGCGGCCAGCGATCTGGCCAAGCTCATGGGGGAAAAGCTGGCGAAAGCGGCGGCCGTCGAATTTCTCGGTCGCTGAAAAGGCGATATGGCGGATGTCGAGGTTCAGCCCCATACCGATGGCATCGGTGGCGACCAGATAATCCACCTCGCCATTCTGATACATGGCGACCTGAGCGTTGCGGGTGCGCGGGCTCAAGGCCCCCATGACCACTGCGCAGCCGCCCTTTTGACGGCGGATCAGTTCAGCCGTGGCATAAACCTCATCGACCGAGAAACAGACGATAGCCGAGCGTGGCGGCATACGGCTGATCTTTTTCGAGCCAGCCCAGGACAGGGTCGAGAATCGTTCACGCCGCATGAACTGTGTCTGCGGCACCAGCGC
Source organism: Paracoccus kondratievae (assembly GCF_009301415.1). Lineage (GTDB taxonomy): Bacteria > Pseudomonadota > Alphaproteobacteria > Rhodobacterales > Rhodobacteraceae > Paracoccus > Paracoccus kondratievae. Next base: position 1,329,046 of record NZ_CP045072.1, read on the forward strand.
GGCAATCGCCGGACGCATGGTGTCACTGCCTAAAAGCAGCGTCTCGTGCAGGCCGCGCATGTGCAAAAGCCGGTCGGTAAAGACATGCCCGCGTTCAGGGTCGGCACAAAGCTGGATCTCGTCGATGGCAACGAAATCAGCCCCGACCTCGGGCATGGCCTCGGTGGTGGCGACCCAATATTGCACCCGCTCGGGCACGATGCGCTCTTCGCCCGTGACCAGCGCCACGACCGAAGGACCCCGCGCCTTGACGATGCGGTCATAGACCTCGCGCGCAAGCAGCCGCAGCGGCAGGCCGATGACCCCCGTGCGATGTGCGAGCATCCGTTCTATGGCGTAATGGGTCTTGCCGGTATTAGTCGGGCCAAGGACGGCCGTGACCCGGGATTTATCGTTCATCAGGCGTCCATGCCTTGCAATTTCTGTTCAAGCCGCCGGACCGCGTCCTGCGCATCCTGCTGATGGGGGTGGATCTGCAGGCTGCGGCGATAGGCGGCGAGCGCCTTTCCGTCATCGCCCAGCTCTTCCAGAATCGTGCCAAGCTGGGTCAGAGCGTTGAAATGGCGCGGTTCAAGGCGCAGCACCTGCTCAAGATCGGCAAGGGCAGGCCCGAAATCCGCATCGAGATAAAGCGCGACCGAACGCAGATACCAGCCCGCGGCGAAATCCGGTGCGTGATCGGTCAGCGCCGTCAGGTGGCCGATAGCGGTGACCGTGTCGCCTGCGTCCAGCGCCGCCTCACCGCGCTTGTAAAGCAAATCCATCGCTGCCGAGCCCGAACGGGACCATATCCGCAGGATATCGGTTTCTGCGCGCGCCCAGGTCTCGCCCTCGGGCTGGGCCAGTTCGACGAAAAGCAGGTCCAGATCCTCACGCTCGCGCAAGCGTGCCTCGGATGTGGGCTCGGCTGGTGCAGCGGGTTCGGACAGTGGCTCCGCAGCACCCGAATCGCTTTCATTTTCAGGAGAATTTTCTTGCGGGGCCACTCCCTGTACGGGTATCTGATGAACCGGCAACCCTGGGGCCTGCCAGGCATACGAACTGCCCGCCAGCCCCAGAAGAAGCACTGTCGCTACGGCACGGTGGAAATGAGGGACTGGCGCAAGCATACTCACCATGTAACTTTCCCTACCGTCTAATTCCAGACACGAGAACAGGAGATCGAGAATGAGCAAAGTGGTCGATGCTGCCGTGGCCGCACTGGACGAAAAGGCCAAAGGCTTCGACGGCACCGCGAAATTCGTCATCGAGGGCGAAGGCTCGGTCTATATCGACACCAATGGCGCCCGCGCCGCCGATGACGAAGCCGATGTGACACTGACCGCCAGCCGCGAAACCTTTGAAGGGCTGCTTGCGGGCGATGTGAACCCAACCACCGCCTTTATGACCGGCAAGCTGCGGGTCGATGGCTCGATGGGCACGGCGATGAAACTGGGGGCCCTGCTCTCCTGAAACATGAAGCCTGCGCCCTTTAACACCCTGCCCGGCGATCCCCTTCCCACGGCCCGCCCCTTCTGGGTCCGCGCCGAGGATGGGGTACGCCTCAGACTGGCACATTGGGCAGCGGGCAACGCCCTGGGAACAGTGCTGCTGTTCCCGGGCCGCACCGAATATATCGAGAAATATGCCGAAGTTGCCGCTGATCTGAATGCGGCAGGCTTTGACGTACTGGCCATAGACTGGCGCGGACAGGGCATGTCCGACCGGCTGCAGCCAGACAAACGGCCCGGCCATATCGAGGATTTCGCCGATTACCAGCGCGACGTGGTCGAAATGGTTGTCGCCGCGCAGGAACTGGACCTGCCGCAGCCCTGGCATCTGTTGGCTCACTCCATGGGCGGCACCATCGGCCTTGCCGCACTTGAAGCCGGGCTGCCGGTGCAAACAGTGGTATTCTCGGCCCCGATGTGGGGTATCAATCTGCGCCGCGTGCCGGAGCCTTTGGCGCTGGCGCTTGCCGGCCTTGCCCGCCGTCTGGGCCGCGGCGAACGCCCGGCCCCTGCCACAGGTGGTGACGAAAACTTCGTCCTTCTCGATTCCTTCCGCCGCAATCTGCTGACCGGGGACGGACGCCGCTGGGGCCGGCTGGTCGCCGAAGCCGCGACCTGGCCTGATATCGCTATCGGCGGGCCAAGCTACAGCTGGCTGCGCGCAGCAATCCTGGAATGCCGCCGCCTTGCCGCCCGACCTTTGCCGGCGCTGCCCGCGCTGATCGCGCTTGGCGCCCGCGAAGGGATCGTTTCGCCCCGCGCCATCCGCAGCCGCACCGCCGATTGGCCCGGAGCCACCCTGCTGGAACTGACCGACAGCCTCCACGAACCGATGATGGAGCGTGACGCCATCCGCAATCGTTTTCTTGGGGCAGCCATCGCCCATTTCCACGCCGCCGCCACAGTTTGACACCGGTGGAATTGATGCGGGACGGGTTGCAGCCCGGCCATTCAGAGGTCACATCTTGGTCATACGAAAGGACCGAAAATGATGATATCAGCCTGCACCTTCGTGAACCGTATCCTGCCGCGTGACGAGAATGCCCTGCCTGTCGCAGCCGAGGCCCCTGACCTGGGCAAGCTGCCGGAATGGGACCTGAGCGACCTCTACCCCGCTCCGGACTCACCCGAACTCGCCCGCGATCTTGAGACGGTGGAACAGGCCTGCAGCGACTTTGCCCACGATTACGAAGGCAAGCTGGCCTCGCTTGACGCCGAAAAGATGCTTGACTGTATCGAACGGTATCAGCAGATCGACATCCTCGCCGGCCGGATCATGTCCTATGCGGGGTTGCGCTATTATCAGAACACCACTGATTCCGAACGCGCCAAGCTGATGGGCGACCTGCAGGATCGCATCACGACGGCGACGACAAGGCTCGTGTTCTTCAGCCTCGAATTCAACAGCATTCCCGACACCTGCTATGAGGACATCTTTGCCGCGCCAAACGGTCCTGCACGCTACAAGCCGGTGTTTGACCGCATGCGCGCTATGCGCCCCTATCAACTGTCAAATGAGCTTGAACGTTTCCTTCACGACAATTCCGTCGTCGGGGCAGCGGCCTGGAACCGGCTTTTTGACGAAACCACCGCAGCTCTGACCTTCCAGGTGGATGGCGAGGAACTGGGGCTCGAAGCGACGCTGAACCTGCTTACCGACCACGACCGTGCACGACGCGAAGCCGGTGCCCGTGCGTTGGCCGAGGTCTTTGGCCGAAATATCAAGCTCTTTACCCGCATCCACAACACGCTGGCCAAGGAAAAGGCCATCGAGGATAAATGGCGCAAGATGCCAACGCCGCAAACAGCGCGGCACTTGTCGAACCATGTCGAACCCGAGGTGGTCGAGGCGCTGCGCAACGCCGTGACCGCCGCCTATCCGCGCCTGTCGCATCGCTATTACCGGCTTAAGGCGCGCTGGCTCGGCCTCGACAAATTGCAGATATGGGACCGCAACGCGCCGCTACCCTCGGAAAGCCCGCGACTGATCACATGGGGCGAGGCCCGCGATACGGTCCTTGGCGCCTATGCCGGTTTCTCACCGAAACTGGCCGATCTCGCCCAGCCCTTTTTCGATCGCGGCTGGATCGACGCTGGCGTCAAGCCCGGCAAGGCCCCCGGTGCCTTCGCGCACCCGACCGTCACCACGGTTCACCCCTATGTGCTGCTGAACTATCTTGGCAAACCACGCGATGTCATGACCCTTGCCCATGAACTGGGTCACGGCGTCCACCAACGGCTTGCAGCTGCGCAGGGGGAGTTGCTGGCCTCAACCCCGTTGACGCTTGCTGAAACCGCCTCGGTCTTTGGCGAAATGCTGACCTTCCGCGCACTTCTGACCAAGACTACGGACAAGGCGCAGCGCAAGGCACTTCTGGCTGGCAAGGTCGAGGACATGATCAACACGGTCGTCCGCCAGATCGCCTTCTATGACTTCGAATGCAAACTGCACGCCGCCCGTGCCAAAGGTGAACTGACGCCCGAGGATATCAACGCCCTGTGGATGTCGGTACAGGCGGAGTCGCTGGGCGATGCCTTCGAATTCATGCCGGGCTATGAAAGTTTCTGGACCTATGTGCCGCATTTCGTCCACTCGCCCTTCTATGTCTACGCCTATGCATTCGGCGATGGGCTGGTGAACGCACTCTACGCCGCCTATGAGGATGGCCTGCCAGACTTCCAGGCAAAGTATTTCGACATGCTGGCAGCCGGGGGATCGCGCCACCACAAGGAACTGCTCGCCCCCTTTGGCCTCGACGCCTCAGACCCCGCGTTCTGGGACAAGGGCCTGTCGATGATCGAAGGTTTCATCGACGAACTTGAGGCGATGGAGGCCTGATCCGACCCCCCGGGGTCACACGAAACAAGCTCTAACCCCTTCTTTCGTGTTAAAATATCCCGGGGAATCCCGAAGGGATGGGGCAGAGCCCCTTCCCCGGCGGCAGCCGGGACAGTTTTTCATCGCCTGTCCCGGACACCTGTCCTATGCTGCCCGCAAACAAGGAAAGGGGACAGCATGATCCGCAGACTTCGGCGCATCATCCTTTGGCTTCTGGCGCTGGCGGCTCTCGCAGCCACTGCCGTGGCAATCTGGGGCCCGGCCTTTGTCGAACAAAGACTGAACCCGATCACCATGCCCGAGGCCGGCTGGCCGGTGACGCCACAAGCCGAGGCCCTGCATCAAAAGCTTGTCATCGGCGACTGGCATTCCGACGCGCTTCTGTGGGACCGTGACCTGCTCGAACGCGTTGACCGCGGCCATGTCGACATTCCCCGGCTGATCGAAGGCAATGTCGCGGTACAGGTTTTTACTACTGTTACCAAAAGCCCGCGCGGCCAGAACTACAGCCAGAACTCGGCTGAAGCCCCCGATAACATTACCCCCCTTTTTATCGGCCAGCTCCGCCCCCTGCCCAGCTGGTTCAGCCTTAAGGAACGGGCGCTCGTTCAGGCGGCGGCTCTGCGCGATGCCGCCGAACGCGCACCTGATCAGGTCATGCTGATCCGCTCGGCCGAGGATCTCCAGACCCTGCTCGAAGCGCGGCAGAACGGCGCAAAAACCGTCGGCGCCATCCTCGGGACCGAAGGCGCCCATCCCCTCGAAGGCAATATCGGCAATCTGCAGGTGCTTTATGGTGCGGGCTTCCGCCTGGTCGGGCTGACGCATTTCTTTGACAACGAACTCGGCGGCAGCCTGCATGGAGAAGGCAATGACAACTCGGGGCTGACCCCATTTGGCCGCCAGGTTGTCGAAGAGATGATCGCCAAACGCATGATCGTCGATCTTGCCCACGCAAGCCCACAGGTGGTGCGCGACGTGCTGACCATTCCCGGCGTGCGGCCGATCCTGTCTCATACCGGGATCCATGGCCAATGCCCGAGCCCGCGCAACCTTGATGACGAATTACTGCAAAAGATCGCGGAAAAGGGCGGCCTGATCGGCATCGGCTACTGGGCCGATGTTGTCTGCGGCCGCACCCCGGCCGACATTGCCAATGCAATCACGGCGGCAATCAAGCTTGTGGGCGAAGATCACGTCTCACTCGGATCGGATTACGACGGCTCGGTCGATGCCCCATTTGATGCGGCTCATCTGGTTGCGCTGACCCAGGCGCTGATGGATGCTGACCTGAACGACGAACAGATAGCTAAGGTCATGGGCGGAAATATGATGCGCTATCTTGCGCAGGTGCTTTAACCGCGCAACACCAAAGCCATGATCAGGAGAAACCCATGCTGACCATCCATGGCGTCACCCGCTCGCGTGCCTCGCGCATCATCTGGCTTTGTCATGAACTTGACCTGCCCTTCAAACAGGTGCCGGTGATTCAGGCCTATCGCCTGGCCAATCCCGATGCGCCTGATGCGCCCCTGAACACTCATTCGGAAAGCTTTCTGAAACTGTCCCCCGCAGGGGCAATCCCGGTGCTGCAAGATGGCGATCTGGTGCTGTCTGAATCCTTTGCCTGCACGCTGCATCTGGCGCGCAAATACGGTCAGCCCCTTGGCCCCGGAGATGCGATCGAGGATGCGCTGATCCTGCAATGGAGCTTTTACGCCGTCACCTCGATCGAAGAAGACGCATTGACGATTCTGTCCAACCTCGGCAAAGGCTCGCCACGGCCACCCGAGGCCGAGAAGGCGATTTCCCAGGCTGCCGAACGCCTGCTGCGCCCGTTCAGGGTGCTTGACGACCACATTGCCCGCCACGGCCATATGGTCGGCGGCCGCTTTACCGTCGCCGATCTGAACCTGGCCGAGGTGGTCCGCTATGCTCAGGGACATGCCGGGCTGATGGGCCGTTTCCCTGCCCTGAAGGTCTGGCTTGAGGCTTGCCAGTCCCGTCCGGCTTTTCAGAAAATGTGGCAGGCGCGGCTGGATGAGCCCGCTTGAAATGCCATCTGATCGGGGCCCGGAAACGACAATCCCTAGCGGGCAGCCGCCCCGCGATCCACTTTCCCTTGCCCCCGGACCGCAGGACATGAGATAACGCCTGCTCAGAAGAACAAGACGAGCAGGTGCCATGGCTGACGATCTCTTTCCCGCCGCGGATAAGGCTGCCGAAAGCTATTCGGCCTCCTCCATCGAGGTGCTCGAAGGACTCGAGCCGGTGCGCAAACGCCCGGGCATGTATATTGGCGGCACCGACGAACGGGCGCTGCACCATCTGGTGGCCGAAATCCTAGACAACTCGATGGACGAGGCTGTTGCTGGTCACGCCAGCCGTATCGAGGTCGAGCTGCTGGCCGATTACTCGGTCACAATCCGCGACAACGGCCGCGGCATTCCAATTGACCCGCATCCGAAATTCCCCGGAAAATCGGCGCTTGAGGTGATCCTTTGCACGCTGCATGCCGGTGGCAAATTCTCAGGCGACGCCTATCAGACATCGGGGGGTCTGCATGGCGTCGGTGCCTCGGTCGTCAACGCGCTTTCTGACAGCATGGTGGTGCAGGTCGCCCGCAACCGGGAACTTTACGAACAACGCTTCTCGCGCGGCTTGCCGTTGGGTCCGGTCGAAAAGGTGGGTGCGGCACCGAACCGGCGCGGCACCACCGTAACCTTCCACCCGGATGAGCAGATCTTCGGGCACCACCGCTTCAAACCGGCGCGGCTGGTTCGCATGGTTAAATCCAAGGCCTATTTGTTCTCAGGCGTCGAAATCCGCTGGAAATCAGAAATCGACGACGGTGAAACGCCGCTGGAGGCGACCTTTCACTTCCCGGGTGGCCTTGCCGATTACCTCACCGAGGTGCTGGGCAATTCCTCGACCTATGCCGACCGTCCCTTTTCAGGCAGCGTCGATTTCAAGGAAAAATTCAACACCCCCGGCAAGGTCGATTGGGCAATCAACTGGACGCCCTCGCGCGATGGTTTCATCCAGTCCTATTGTAACACCGTGCCTACGCCCGAGGGTGGCACCCATGAGGCTGGCTTCTGGTCCGCAATCCTGCGCGGCATCCGCGCCTATGGCGAGCGGGTGAGCAACAAGAAGGCGGCGCAGATCACCCGCGACGACCTTCTGACCGGCGGCTGCGCGCTGGTGTCCTGTTTTATCCGAGAGCCGGAATTTGTCGGCCAGACCAAGGACCGCCTTGCCACGACCGAAGCGCAGCGACTGGTCGAAGGCGCGGTGCGCGATCATTTCGATAACTGGCTGGCGTCGGACACGAAATCAGCGGGCGCGATCCTTGATTTTCTGGTGCTGCGTGCCGAGGAACGGCTGCGCCGCAGGCAGGAAAAGGAAACCGCCCGCAAATCGGCCACGAAAAAACTGCGCCTGCCCGGCAAGCTGGTCGACTGCTCGGCCACCAACCGCGAGGGGACCGAGCTGTTCATCGTCGAAGGCGACTCGGCCGGCGGCAGCGCCAAGATGGCGCGTGAACGCACCACTCAGGCACTGTTGCCCCTGCGCGGCAAGATCCTGAACGTGCTGGGCGCAGCTTCGTCCAAGCTGGGCTCGAACCAGGAAATCGCCGATCTTTGCCAGGCGCTTGGGGTCGGCATGGGCTCGCGGTTCAACATCGACGATCTGCGCTATGACAAGATCATCATCATGACGGATGCCGATGTGGATGGGGCTCATATCGCCAGCCTGTTGATGACCTTTTTCTTTACCCAGATGCGGCCGCTGATCGACAAGGGGCATCTTTATCTGGCCTGCCCGCCGCTTTACCGGCTGACGCAAGGTGCATATCGCATCTATGTCGCCGATGACGCCGAGAAAGAGCACTGGCTTGCCAAGGGTCTGGGCGGCAAGGGAAAAATCGACGTGCAGCGTTTCAAGGGTCTGGGCGAGATGGACGCCAAGGACCTGAAAGACACCACCATGAACCCCAAGACCCGCAAGCTGATCCGTGTCTCGATCGACGAGGACGAAGGCGGTGAGACTGGCGATCTGGTCGAACGGCTGATGGGCAAAAAACCCGAGCTGCGCTTTCAGTTCATTCAGGAAAACGCGCAGTTCGCGGACACTGAAGAGCTGGACGTGTGACGCTGGCTGCGCCGATTGCGCTGTACGTTCTTGCGGCGCTGGCCGAGATCGCGGGCTGCTTTGCTTTCTGGGGATGGCTAAGGCTGGGCAAGTCCCCTTTGTGGCTGGTGCCGGGCGTGATCTCGCTGGCTCTGTTTGCCTGGCTGCTGACACGGGTGGACACGGATTTCGCCGGCCGCGCCTATGCGGCCTATGGCGGGATCTATGTCATCGCCTCGCTCGGCTGGCTTTGGCTGACCGAAGGGCAGGTGCCGACGCGCTGGGATCTGATTGGCGGGGCGCTTTGCGTTCTGGGCGCAATCATGATCCTGATCGGATCACGGGCAGCCTAGGCGCAACAGCCCCCCGCCCCGCACCTGGCAGGTCGAAGGCACGCCCCTTTGCCACGACTTTCTGCCAGTCCGCGCCAAGCGTTTCCCGCGCCGAAAGGGCATTCCCAGCCTCGGGCGAGCCATCTGAGACCATTCTGATCACCATTCCCCGGGAATAGTTTTGTTGGAATCCGACAATGATATCGCCCTGCCCCGCGCTGTCACTTTGATCGCCGAGGACGACGAATTTGTCGCCGCCCTTGCGGATCACCTCGATCGCAGCGGATTTGAAGGCAACGTTACGCGCGCCTGCCGGACCACAGGCCGGGGCAGCACGGGTCGCAACCTTGAACGTATCCTTGCTCATCGGCTGGATCTGGGTCTGGGCGCAGGCTGCAAGCATAAGCAGCAGCGCCGTCATTCCCGACATGACAAAAACCCCATCTGAAACCCCGCCTGAAGAACGCCCACCCCGCTTACACAAAGCAGGCGTGGACCCTCGAATAGGGTTATCCTGACGCTAAAACCTTGAGAAATGATTGATCAGAACCGCATGCCGACAGAAAAACTGGCACCTTCGCTGCCGATGCCAAAGCTGGCTGCACCAAAGCTGAATCCGACAAGCGCCCCGGTCCAGACCTGCTCGGGCGTATGCTCTCCGGCGTGAACCCTGCTCCAGCCGGTCAGGCCGGCGGCACCGTAGGCCAGCGCACCAGCCTCGGGTTGGTCATCGAAACATTTCCCGGCAAGATCCGCAGCGCCGAAAAATGCGGCAGCGGTATGACCCGAGGGGAAGCCTTTCCCCTCACCCGAGGGCCGGCGCGAGATTGGCTGGCCGTCAAAGAACTCTTTCATTCCCCAGACCAGCGCAGCTTGCAGCAGCCCCCGGACAGCGAAATCCTCAAACCGGCCCTGATCGGCGGCGCAGACAGCGGCGGCTAGCGGCAGGCCATATTTCATGGCCGTCCCGAATTGTTCGAACGGATCGGCTGCCACTGGTGCAGAAACCGCCAGGGAACAGGCGCAAAGCGCAGCCGCCAATCTCATGAGCACCTCCTTTGCCTCAACCGCCCAGACGGATTACCCGATCCATGCGCTGTGCGAGGTCAAGGTTATGGGTGGCGATCAGTGCCGCAAGGCCCGTCTCGCGCACCAAAGCCATCAGCACGTCAAAAACCTTGTCCGAGGTCGCCGGATCAAGGTTCCCCGTCGGCTCATCCCCCAACAGCAACGATGGCTGGTTTGCCAGTGCCCGGCAGAACGCGACGCGCTGCTGTTCGCCCCCCGAAAGCTGCGCCGGACGATGATCAGCGCGATGGCTCAGCCCGACGCGGCCCAACAGATCCAGCGCCCGGGCGCGCGCGGCCCCTTCGGCCACACCATTCGCAAGCTGCGGCAGGATGACGTTTTCCGCCGCCGAGAACTCGGGCAGCAGATGGTGGAACTGATAAACAAATCCCAACTGTTCACGCCGGGCCTCGGTCCGGGTCCGGTCGTTCTGCCCGCTCATGTCGCGGCCATTTAGCAGCACACGACCGCTGTCGGCGGTATCAAGCAGCCCCGCGATATGCAAAAGCGTCGATTTCCCGGCCCCCGAGGGCGCGACCAGCGCCACCACCTCGCCCTGCGCGACCGACAGTGACAGGTCCGACAGCACCGGAACCGGGGCGGGCCCGGCCAGTCCGTAAGTTTTTGAGATGCCTTCCAGAACCAGAACGTCACTCATAGCGCAGCGCCTCGACCGGGTTCATGCGCGCGGCGCGGCGCGCAGGAAAGATGGTGACGATGAAAGACAAGCCTAGTGACAGAACCGCAGCACGGAAAATGTCCCAGGCCCTCAGATCGGCAGTAAGCTGGTAGATGCCACGCACCTCGGGCTGCCATGCGCCGCCCCCGGTCAGTGCGTTCAGCGCCGCCATGATGTGATCGACGTTCAGCGACAGGACCACCCCCAGCACGACCCCGGCAATGGTGCCGATTACGCCGGTGAACGCCCCGCAAAGGAAAAAGACCCGCAGCACCGCACCTTCGGTCAGGCCCATGGTGCGCAGGATACCGATGTCACGCCCCTTGTTCTTGACCAGCATAATCAGGCCCGACGTGATATTCATCGAAGCGATCAGCACGAGGATCGAGAGGATGAGGAACATCACGTCATCCTCCATATCAAGCGCGGCAAGAAACGAACCTGAGGCATCGCGCCAGGTCCAGACCTGCGACCGCTCACCTGCCACCTGCAGCAAAGGCAGCGTCCAGTCGTCGATCCGTTCGGGGTTATCCACAAAGACCCCGATTTCGTCCGCCACACCCTCGCGGTTGAAAAAGCTCTGCGCCTCGGCAAGTGGCATATAGATCCGCGTCTGGTCCACATCGTAGCGGCCGGCCGAAAAGATAAAGACCACCTCAAAGGATTCCACCCGCGGCGTAGTGCCAAAAGGCGTCCTGGCACCGTCGGGGGCCACAAGCTGCAACCGGTCGCCCAGCCCGATGCCAAGGTCGCGTGCCATGCCGATACCAATGGCGATGCCCTGATCAAAGGCATCAATGTCACCTGCCGATCGTTCGGAATCAACGATCCCGGACATCGCCTTGAGCGACTCGGCCGTCACGCCATAGACATCGCCCAAGGCGGCCGCATCGCCCTGCCGCGCCATGACCTGCGCCCGCACCGCCGGGACCGCGCGGGTCACGCCGGGGATCTGGGCGATGTTGGCGGCGACGGCCTCATAATCCTCGACCCGGCCGGGGGTGACATAGGTTTCCTCGGTCAGCTCATTATAGATCTGTGTCGGCGCGTAATAGACCGTGCTATGTGCATTGGCACCCAGGATCGTATCGACGAAATCGGACCTGAACCCGGCGCGCACCGCAAGGGTGGTGATCAGCGCCATCACCCCAAGGGTAATGCCGATCAGGCTGATCCAGGTCATCACGCTGACCCCGCCCTCGGCGCGGCGTGCGCGCAGATAGCGCCAGGCAATCAGGAATTCATATCGAGAAAACGGGGCGGGACTGGCCATCGCTCACCTGTCTGTTGGCTCGCGTCTGATTGACCTGTCCCCGCCCGCAATGCAAGCCAACAAGGCCGTGACCGGCAAAGCGATGCATCAGGGCTTGGGCCGGTCGTCCCATTCGGTGCTGAGGATCCGCTCGGCGTCGCCCTTTGGGTCCTCATATTGCCGGCCGCGCAGCGCCCAGATGAAGGCAATAAGCCCCAGCCCGCCAAGCGCGAGCGAGACCGGGATCAAAAGGCCAAGAATCTCCATCCCGTTCCCCTTTCCTCAGCGCCGCAGCCGCAGCGCGTTCAGCGTCACGCTGATCGAGCTCAGCGACATGGCAAGCGCCGCCATCAGCGGGGTGGCAAAACCGGCAATGGCAATGGGCACAGCGACGATATTGTAAAGAAACGAGATGGCGAAATTCTCTTTGATGCGCGAACGCGCCTGCCGGGCCAGCGTCAGTGACTGTGCAACCGGGGAAAGGTCGCTGCCGACCAGCACGATATCCGAGGCGGTACGCGCCGCATCAAGCGCCGAGGCGGGCGAGATCGAAACATGCGCCTCGGTCAGTGCGGCGGTATCATTGAGCCCATCGCCGACCATCAGCACATGCAGCCCCTGTTCGCGCAGATCATGCACGGCCGTGGCCTTTTCGACCGGAGTAACGCCAGCCCGCCATTCGGCGATGCCAAGACGGGTCGCCAGATCCTCGACCACCGGCGCGGCATCGCCGGACAGCAGGAGCACCCGCCGCCCCGAGGCAAGGATCGCCGAGACGCATTCCCCGGCCCCCGGACGCAGCCTGTCCGAAAACTCCAGCCGGATCGGCGCACCCTGACCAAGCGACAGCCAGCTGGCCGAAAGACGGGCATCGCCATGTTCGGCACCTAGCCAGTCGGCACGGCCAAGCCGGACCTCGCGCCCCTGCCAGTTGCCCGCAATACCATAGCCCGGCACTTCACGCAGATCAGCAAGGGGTGCAGGTACAGTACCCGCCCCAACCAGTGCCTGCGCCAGCGCCTGTGACAGCGGATGGCCCGAGCCCTGCGCCAGCGCCAGCGCGACAGGCCGCGCCTCAACCGGGATGACATTGATCGAAACAAGCTGCGGCACACCCATGGTCAGGGTACCGGTCTTGTCGAAAACCACGGTATCGACATCAGCCAGCCGCTCAAGCGCAGTGCCCTCTTTGATCAGCATGCCGCGGCGGAACAGCCGCCCCGACGCTGTGGTGATCACTGCCGGGACAGCAAGGCCAAGCGCACAGGGGCAGGTGATGATCAGGACCGCCGCCGCGATGTTTACCGCCAGCCGCAGGTCATGGGTGGCCAGATACCAGCCAAGAAAGCTGCAAAAGGCCATAAGGTGCACCAGCGGCGAATATAGCCGCGAGGCGCGGTCGGCAAGACTGGTATAATGGCCGCGCGCCGATTCAGCCGCGGCGACCAGTGCCGTCAGCCGCGCCAGTGAGCTGTCGCGCCCGGCTGCCGTCACCCGCAGGACCAGGGGACCGGTCAGGTTCACCTCGCCCGCCGAAAGCGCAAGGCCCGGGGCGGCGGCGACCGGAATGCTCTCGCCCGTTAAAAGCGAGCGGTCGATTTCGCTCATCCCGTCGATGATCTCTCCATCGGCGGGGACGCGGGCGCCGGGGCGGATGCGGATCAGATCGCCCGGTACGAGCTCGGATACCGGCACGGGCTCATCGCCGGCAGCAGTGATACGAAAGGCGCGCGGCACCTCAAGCGCGGTCAGCTCTTCGGCAGCAGAACGGGCGACGGCGCGGGTGCGATAGTCCAGATAGCGCCCGATCAGCAGAAAGAAGCACAGCATCACCGCCGCATCGAAATAGGCGTGCCGGCCCGAGTTCAGCGTTTCATAGACCGAGATGGAACTTGCCAGGATCAGCGCCAGCGAGATCGGCACATCCATCCCCAGCCGCCCATGGCTGATCGCCCGCCAGGCGCTGGAAAAGAAAGGCCGGCCAGCAAAGGCAACAGTCGGCAGGGCAATGGCCCCGGAAATCCAGTGGAACATGTCCCGCGTCGCGGCCTCGGCCCCTGACCAGACTGCAACCGACAGGATCATGATATTCATCATCGCAAAACCCGATACGCCAATGCGCATCAGGATATCGCGGCCCTGCCGGTCGGCGGCGCTGGCGCTAAGCGCAGCGGGGTCAAGCTCATGCGCCTCATAGCCGATGCTTTCAACGACGGGAATCAGCTCTTCAGCACTCATGCCCGGCGCGTCCACGGTGACGCGGCGCAGGGTCAGGTTAACCCGCGCGGCCTTGACCCCGGGATGACGGTTCAGCACCCCCTCAACATCGGTGATACAGGTTGCGCAATGGATGGTCGGCAGCGACAGGATGATATCCGCCTGCGCCCCTTTGGCCGACGCGATGCGCGAAGCCAGCGGCGCAGCATCGCAAGCCGGACAAGCCGAAAGCCGGGCGTCGTGGTCGTGCAGCGTGGCGTCCGACATCTCACTGCACCCGGTTGCCGTTGTAGTGGTCGATACGCTGGCGGAACACTGTGCCGTCTGGCGCGGTGGCGGTCAGGTGGATGTTCCATTGTCCCGGCGCAAGAACAAGCGGCGCACGAAAGAGGCCGCCAGAATAAGTGAACTCGGGCCGCTGATCGTCGCGCACATGGGTGGGACGACCAACGGTGACCTCAAGCGTGCTGACAGGGGCAGGATTGCCCTGACCGTCACGGATCACCAGCACCATTTCGCGCCCGTCATAATCCGGGGTCACGGTCCAGTTCAGCGCCTCTTGTGCATTGCGATCACGGTCAAAGCGTTGCGAGGCAACATAGCTGTTCTTGACCTCAAGCCCAGGAAAGGTGCCGACGGCTTTCACGGCCATAAAGACATTGACCGCGATGATAATGCCAAAGGCCCCCAGGGTGATCAGCAACACATGGCGGCCAGTCAGTTCGCGCGGCATCACTCACTCCTTCCATGGAAGACCGTGCCGATCCGGGACTTGTTCCCATCGGTGGCATCTTCGACCCACAGCGTCAACTCGCTTTGCTCACTGCCGGCAAGGGCCGAGCCCTTTTCGGCGGTGATATAGACGCGTTGGGTATGGGTACTGTTCGCAGATACGCTGACGCGGGTGTCAGGCAGACCCTCAAGCGTCACGGTGACGCCCTGCGGCAGGGTACCATCTGCGCCAAGGACCGAAACGGTAAATTCACGCTCGTCCCCCTGCTTGTTGCGCAGGCGCAGCGCATAGGTGTTGCGGATCGCACCATCGGCCATGGTGACGTAAAGCGGGTTCCTGACCGGTGTCACGTTCAGATCGAACGGAGAGCGCAGGAACAGCGCAACCAGCAGCGCAACTCCGATCCCGGCCCAGAGCGTAAAGTACAGCACCGTGCGCGGACGCAGGATATGTTTCAGCAGCGGTTTCGGGGTCTCGCCCGCACGCTCGGCTGCCTCGTCCCGCAGCGCCATATAGTCGATCAGGCCGCGCGGTTTGCCGATCTTGCCCATCACCTCGTCGCAGGCGTCGATGCACAGCGCGCAGGTGATGCACTCCAGCTGCTGGCCGTCACGAATGTCGATGCCCATGGGGCAAACGTTCACGCAAGCCATGCAGTCGATGCAATCACCCTTGGGGCCGCCTTCGGATCTGGTCGCCTCCCCCCGGTGCAGTTTGCCACGCGGCTCACCCCGCCATTCGCGATAGGCGACGGTCAGGGTATCCTCATCCATCATCGCGGCCTGAATGCGCGGCCATGGGCAGGCATAAATACAGATCTGCTCACGCGCGAAACCGCCAAACAGGAAGGTCGTCGCGGTCAGAATCCCCATGGTGATATAGGCGACCGGATGGGCGTCCCCGGTAAAGAGATTGCGAAGCAGCGTCGGCGCGTCGGTGAAATAAAAGATCCAGGCCCCGCCCGTCGCCACGGCGATCAGCAGCCAGATCGCCCATTTCGTCAGTCGCAGCCTCAGCTTGCGGGCATCCCACGGCGCGTTCCACAGCCGGACACGAGCGTTCCGGTCGCCCTCGACCCAACGCTCTGTCAGGATGAAAAGATCGGTCCATACCGTCTGCGGACAGGCATAGCCGCACCAGACCCGCCCCAGCGCCGAGGTGAACAGAAACAGCCCCAGCCCCGCCATGACCAAAAGGCCGGCAACGAAATAGAATTCATGCGGCCAGATCTCGATCCAGAAGAAATAGAAGCGGCGGTTGGCCAGATCGATCAGCACCGCCTGATCGGGCAGGCTTGGTCCCCGGTCCCAGCGGATCCACGGCGTGATGTAATAGATCGCCAGCGTTACCGCCATGATGATCCATTTCAGGTTGCGAAACCAGCCATGGACACGGCGGGGAAAGATCGGCTCTCGGGCGGCATATAGACGTGGCGGGTCGATGTCGGGGTTCGACATGATTAGCTCCTGTTGCGCGTGGCCCGATCATAGCGGGCCGGGCCGCACCGGCGCATTGATCTGCATCAAGCGCGGGTCCGCTGGCTTATAGCGATGGAACAAGGTGCGGGGCATGGGCCGCTTTGTCGCATGCGCCAAAGACCTGCCTCGGAGAAAAACACGCGAACCGGCTTGCGCCGGCCGCAGGGATTGACGTTTGATAAGCGCACCGGCCCCCTTGGAAACGCGCGAACAGGACAGGGGGCCGGTGCCTCCCCGGCCGGTTACCCGGCCAGGGATCCCGGTGTTTTGTTATTCGCCGCCGCCAAGGCTGTGGACATAGGCGGCAACGGCGCGAATGTCGGCCTCGGACAGACGGCCCGTCCAGGCGGGCATGACGCCAAAGGGTCCGTCATGCACGATACGTGTGATCGTTGCCGGGTCCGAACCATATAGCCAGACCGCATCCGTCAGGTCCGGGGCACCCTGGCTGCGGTCGCCGGTGCCGTCCTCGCCATGGCACGAGACGCAGTTATCGGCAAAGACCGCCTCACCTTCGGTCGCCAGCGCCGCGTCATGCGGCAGGCCGCCAAGCGCAAGCACATGGTTTACGACCTGACGGATCTGAGTGTTGTCCAACATCTCGTCCGTGCCAAAACGCGGCATTTCCGAATAGCGTGTATCATCGTTCTGCGGATCGCGGATACCGTGGGTCACGGTGGTGTGGATATCCTCCAGCGAGCCGCCCCACAGCCAGTCATTATCCAGCAGCGAAGGGTAACCCGTCGCACCGCCCGCCCCGGAACCGTGACACTGCGCGCACCAGGTGCGGAAGATCGCGGCACCGGCATTGGCGGTATAGTTCGCCAGTTCCGGATCGGCGGCGATTTCCTCAAGCGGGGTTTCTACCAGCTTGGCCTGGATGGGCGCATTCGCGTCCTTGAATCGCTGGATCTCGGCCGCCACGTCCGAGCGATAGTTCTGGCCCAGCACCCCTTGTGTCGATCCGTTCAAAAGCGGGATCGCAGGATAGGCGATGACATAGGCCACCGACCAGATGATGGTGGCGTAAAAGGTCCACAGCCACCAGCGCGGCAGCGGATTGTCATATTCCTCGATCCCGTCCCAGGAATGCCCGGTCGAGGGCACCTCGATCACCCGGCGCGCGCCCTTGCGGTCGCGCACGACCCGGGTTGCACCGGGGCGCGGGCTGACCGGCTGACCCTCGGAGGATTGGGCAAGGGTCTGGTCCTTCTGAGCCTTGTCGGCGGCCTGGCGTTCCAGCTCGGCCCGGTTATCGGGGCTCTGCGGGCTGGTGTGCTCGTCGTCGGTATCGGCCATCACTCGACCTCCTTCTCGCCCGCCGGGGCGGGCCTCATCTCATTGCGGAAGATGCTTTCGGCTGCGTCACGGTGCATCGGCCGCGAACCCGGCCTGAAGGCAAAGACCACCACGCCCAGAAAAAAGATCACAAGCGCCAGAAGCACCCAGCTATCGGCCAGTTCGCGCAGGAAAGAATATCTGTCCATGACGCACCTCAGCGATTTGGATCAGGTTCGAAGGTCGAGAAATCGACCATCGTGCCCAGCACCTGCAAATAGGCCACCAGAGCATCCATTTCAGACACGCCGGGGCGGCGGTCGAAATTGCGCTGCTGGGCACCCGGATAGCGTTCCTCAAGGCCCGAGGCATCCGCATCAGGATCGGCCTGCGCCAGGAAGTCGGCCCGACCGGCGGCGATCATCTCGTCGCTATAGGGCACGCCGACCAGCGCATCGGTGCGCAAGCGTTGCTCGATGTTCGAGGGGTCGATCTTGCGATCCAGAAGGAAGCCGTATTTCGGCATGATCGATTCCGGCACCACCCCTTGCGGGTTCACCAGGTGGTCGATGTGCCATTCGTCCGAATAGCGTCCCCCGACCCGGGCAAGGTCCGGCCCGGTACGTTTCGAGCCCCACTGGAACGGATGATCATACATCGACTCGGCGGCAAGGCTGTAATGGCCATAACGCTCGACCTCGTCGCGCATCGGGCGGATCATCTGGCTATGGCAGACATAGCAGCCTTCGCGCACATAGATGTCGCGCCCCTTCAGTTCCAGCGGCGTATAGGGCCGCATCCCCTCGACCTTCTCAATGGTGTTCTGCAGGTAGAACAACGGCGCAATCTCAACGATGCCCCCGATGGTCACCACCAGAAAGGAAAAGACCAGCAGCAGCGTTGCGTTCTTTTCCAGAACCTTATGCTTATCAAGAATTGCCATGATCCGTCCTCACTCTGCCGGGACCGCAATAGTGGTCGGCTGGGTCTTGGGCTGGCGCGCGACCGTGGCCCAAAGGTTGTAGCACATGATCAGCGCACCGCCGAGGTACAGCACCCCACCAAGCGCACGCACCACGTTCATCGGGAACTTCGCGGCAACCGTGTCGGCGAAGGCGTTGACCAGGAAGCCCTGAGAATCGACCTCCCGCCACATCAGCCCTTCCATGATGCCCGAGACCCACATCGAGGCGGCGTAAAGCACCAGGCCGATGGTCGCGAGCCAGAAGTGCCAGCTGACCAGAGAGAGCGAATAGAGCCGTTCACGACCCCACAGACGCGGCACCAGATAGTAAAGCGCGCCAA
Organism: Paracoccus kondratievae; assembly: GCF_009301415.1. Lineage (GTDB taxonomy): Bacteria > Pseudomonadota > Alphaproteobacteria > Rhodobacterales > Rhodobacteraceae > Paracoccus > Paracoccus kondratievae. Next base: position 1,347,851 of record NZ_CP045072.1, read on the forward strand.
AGGTGATCATGCCGTTCCAGCCCAAAGCGCCGGAGTGGACGTGACCGATGGTCCAGTCGGTATAGTGCGACAGCGAGTTCACGGCCTTGATCGACATCATCGGACCTTCAAAGGTCGCCATGCCGTAGAAGCCGACCGCAACAACCATCATGCGGATGATGGGATCGGTGCGCAGCTTGTCCCATGCGCCCGAAAGCGTCATCAGACCGTTGATCATACCACCCCAGGAAGGCATCCACAGCATGATCGAGAACACCATGCCCAGCGTCGAGGCCCAGTCGGGCAGCGCGGTATAGTGCAGGTGGTGCGGACCGGCCCAGATGTACAGAAAGATCAGCGCCCAGAAGTGGATGATCGACAGCTTGTAGCTATAGACCGGACGCTCGGCCTGTTTGGGGATGAAGTAATACATCATCCCCAGGAAGCCGGCGGTCAGGAAAAAGCCCACGGCGTTATGTCCGTACCACCATTGCGTCATCGCATCCTGCACGCCCGAGAACAGCTGCACCGACTTTGAGCCGAATACGCTGACCGGGATCGCCAGGTTGTTGACGATATGCAGCATGGCGATGGTGACGATGAAGGACAGATAGAACCAGTTCGCCACATAGATATGCGGCTCTTTCCGCTTCAGGATCGTGCCCAGGAACACGGCCAGATAGACGACCCAGACCAGCGTCAGCCACCAGTCAACGTACCATTCGGGTTCAGCGTATTCCTTGGACTGCGTGGCACCAAGAATATAGCCGGTCGCGGCCAGAACGATGAAAAGCTGATAGCCCCAGAACACGAACCAGGCCGCATTGCCGCCCCAAAGCCGTGCGGCCGAGGTGCGCTGCACGACATAGAACGACGTGGCGATCAGCGCGTTGCCACCAAAGGCAAAGATCACCGCCGAGGTATGCAGCGGGCGCAGCTTGCCAAAGTTCGTATAGCCCATGGTGATGTCGCTGAGGTTCAGCACCGGAAAGGCCAGCTGCAGGGCGATGACCACCCCGACCAGAAAGCCCACGGCCCCCCAGAATGCGGTGGCGATGACGCCGGCCCGCACCACCCCGTCCATATATTCGGTCTCAGGGTGGGGCTCGAGGGAGGGTTGCTCGTTCCCCATCTGGCGCAGCACCCGCACGAACATGACACCCGCCACCAGCATGACGATCAAGGCGTTCACTAGGTAGGCGGGATCATCGGGCCGCGCATAGTTGGCCGCGATCGCGGCCAGAACCGCAATCGAGCCAAGCGCGATCAGCTTGATGGTGTCCAACATGAATTTCTGTCCTTCATCCAGCGGCGAGACCACCCGGGACATCAAAAGACGCTGCCGGGTGGGGCTTCGACAGATCCTTTTATCTCTGCACAGTTTCGTGAGACTTTGATCTGCATCAATCAGGATACACGGGACAGGTGTAAAATCGTTAAATATCCGGACAGGATGTCGCAGTTGGCTAAGGCGAGCGATTGCGATTCCCCCCGGAAAGGGGCAAGAATCGCCCTGAACCGTGAAAGGAGAGCCCATGGGCTACAAGACAATCCTGACCGTTCTTACCAACACCAATCAGCACAAGCAGCTTGATTCGGCCATCGCCATGGCCCGGCGCGAGGATGCGCATCTTGATGTATTCTGCCTTGGCGTCGATCACACCCAAAGCGGATATTACTACGCCGGTGCCTCGGCCTATGTGTTCCAGGAATCCATCGACAAGGCCATGGCCGCAGCAAGCGAGCTTGAAGAAAAGGTCCGCGAGCGGCTGAACCCCGAGGATATCCGCTGGTCGGTCGATTCGGCCGTGGCACAGGTCGGCGGGCTGTCAACGCTGGTCGGGATGCGCGCGCGTTATGCCGATCTTGTGGTGCTGAGCCGCCCCTATTGCGAAGGCGCGCCCACCGACGCCGAGGCAGTGACCGAGGCCGCCTTGTTCGAGGGCACCGCCCCGGTTCTGATCGTCCCCGAAGAGCTGAAATCGCCCTTTGGCAAAAAGATCATGATCGCCTGGAACCAGTCGAACGAGGCGATGGCCGCCGTTCGGCGCGCGCTGCCCCTGCTGATTGCAGCGGATAGTGTCGAAATCACCATCATCGCTCCCTCGCCCACCGGCCCCGAGCGTTCGGACCCCGGCGGTGCGCTATGCCAGATGCTCACTCGCCATGGCGTCAAGGCCGAGATCGCGGTTCTGGCCAAGACGCAGCCATTGGTCAGCGATATTTTGAATCGTCGCGCGACCGAGATCGGCGCCGATATGCTGGTCATGGGCGCCTATGGCCATTCGCGTTTCCGCGAGGCGATCCTGGGCGGGGCCACCCGCAACATGCTGGAAAAGGCGCAGGTCCCTGTGCTGATGACGCACTGATCAGACATGAAAAACCCCGCGGCGAATGCCGCGGGGCATAACCCGGGACAGGCAGGCTGCCCGATTGGCTTTAGCTCATTGGCTTTAGCTCAACGGTCCGCCATCGGAATCATCTCCGCTTTCCAGCACCAGGTCCTGGAACGAAGGCACGATCACCCGGCGCTTGCCTTCAAGCTCGATCACCCCTTCACGCTTCAGCGCGCTCATCTGCCGGCTGACGGTTTCCAGCGTCAGGCCAAGATAATCTGCCATCGCTTCACGCGTCAGCGGCAGTTCGACGGCAATGCGCCCCTCGGGCCGACGCTTGATCAGTGCCGCCTCGCGCCGGGCAAGGATAACCAGCAGCGAGGCGATCTTTTCACGCGCCGATTTGCGCCCAAGCAGCAAAAGCCAGTCGCGCACGGCGTCCAGTTCGTCCAGCGTCATCTCAAGCAGGCGGCTTGCGATGCGGGGATTGTCAATGAGCAACCGCTCAAAGGGCTTGCGACGAAAGCAGCACAGCAACAGATCGCTGGTCGCGGTGACGGTATAGGCGGCTGACTCACGACCCGGCCGGCCCAGAAAATCGCTGGGCAGCAACAGGCCGACCATCTGGGTGCGCCCATCCTCAAGCTGCTGGGTCAGCCCCGCCATGCCAGCCACGACCGAGGCCACGAAATCCATCCGGTCGCCAGCCCAGACCACCACCTGCCCCGCCTCAAACCGGCGATAGAATTTCATGCTTTCCAGTTCAGCCAGTTCATCGCCTTCGCAATGTGCACAAACAGCCCGATAGCGGATGGGACAGATTTCGCAGGGCTGCTGCGTCGCGCAAAGGGCGGCATCATGTGGCATTTGATTTGTATCAAGGTCCTGGCGCGAGTTAAGCCAATAATAGCAGTATGGAACAGCAATCGCAACTTGAGCGCCTGGGATTGTTTGACGCACGTGTGCCGCGTTACACGAGCTATCCCACCGCGCCGCATTTCACCGCCGCAATAGGTGAGCCCGTCTTTCGCGAATGGCTGGGCGCGATCCCGGCGGGCGCCTCGATCTCATTGTACATGCATGTGCCCTTCTGCCGGCGGCTATGCTGGTTCTGCGCCTGCCGCACCCAGGGTACGCAATCCGAGGAACCGGTCCGCGCTTATGCCGAGGCCCTTCTGACCGAACTTGAGATGCTGAAGGCCGCTCTTGCACCGGGCGTCCGGTTGTCGCGACTGCATTGGGGCGGCGGCACACCGACCTTGATGCCGGCCGAGATGATGCGCCGCGTTGCGGGTGCCGTACTTGATACCTTCCCGCTGGCTGAAGGCGCGGAATTCTCGGTCGAGATCGACCCCAATGAGATCGATGATGCACGGATGGACGCGCTGGCCGATGCGGGGTTGAACCGTGCCTCGATAGGCGTGCAGGACTTTGACCCCGAAATCCAAAAGATCATCGGCCGCGAGCAAAGCTTTGAAACTACCCGGCGCGCTGTCGACATGATCCGCGACCGTGGCATTGCCAGCCTCAACACCGACATTCTTTACGGCCTGCCCGATCAGACCCCCCATCGCATCTCGGAATCGGTGCAAAAGCTCTTGGCGCTATCGCCCGACCGGGTCGCCCTTTACGGTTATGCCCATGTGCCATGGATGGCCAAGCGCCAGGTAATGCTGCCGTCTGACCGGTTGCCTGACCCGCATGGGCGGCTGAAGCTGTTTGAGACTGCGCGTGCCCTGTTTCTGGCCGACGGCTACGAAGAAATCGGCATCGACCATTTCGCCCGTCCGGGAGATGGGCTTGCGCAGGCACAAAAAACGGGCCTTTTGCGGCGCAATTTCCAGGGCTACACCGACGACCGGGCCGAAGTGCTGATCGGGCTTGGCGCCTCGTCAATCTCGCGTTTCCCACAGGGCTATGCGCAGAACGCACCTGCGACCGGCGCACATCTGGGCCATATCCGCGAAGGCCGCTTTTCGACCGTGCGCGGCCACAGGTTCAGTGCCGAGGACAAATGGCGCGCCCGCATGATCGAGGCGCTGATGTGCGATTTCGAGATCCGCGCCGAAGAATTCACCCGCGACTATGGCTTTGACGCAGAAAGCCTCGATCAGCTATTTGCACCCGTCAGAGCCCATTTCGGTGAGATGGTCGAATGCGACAGCACGGGCCTGCGCATCACCACGCAGGGCCGGCCGCTGACCCGGATGATCGCACGGATGTTTGACGGCTATGACATGGCTGCCTCGGGACATTCGGCCGCGATCTAGTGATGGTGATCGTGGCTACCGTGATCGTCATGGCCATGGTGATGACGGGAGTCACTACAGGGTGCGCCCTCGCGCTCGGTCTCGATAGTGGCATGATCAATGCCGAAATCTTGCCGCAGTAGCGCCTTGACACGCTGAACGGCCAGACCCTGATCGGCGCCATCGCGCATCACCAGATGGGCGGAAAGCGCGTTGCGACGCTCATCAATCTGCCACAGATGCAGATGATGGGCGCTGGCAACGCCCTCGACCCCGGTAACCGTACGGATCAGGGCCTGATGGTCGATACCCGGGGGCGCGGCAAGCATCAGCATACGCATGACCGGCCCGATCTCTTGCCCGACATGCCACAGGATGACGGCCGAGATCAGCAGCGTCAGCAGCGGGTCGGCGATCTGCCAGCCAAAGGCCCAGATCAGCAGCCCGCCAAGGATCACCGCCAACGAGACCGCCGCATCTGCAAGGTTGTGCAGGAAAGCCGCGCGGATGTTGACGCTTTCGCGCGATGCCCGCCAGACCAGCGCCGCCGTGGCGATATCGACGATCAGGGCAAAGCCCGCCAGTGCCATCACCAGCCCGGCCCCGACCTGAGGGGGTGAGGCCAGCCTGCCCAGCGCCTCGATCGCAAGCCAGACCGAAATGGCAATCAGCGCCACATAATTGACAAAGGCCGCGACGATCTCGGCCCTACCCCACCCATAGCTCATCTCAGGGGTGGCGGGCCGGCGGGCAAGACGCCGCGCGCCAAAGGCCAGCACCAGAGCCAAAGCGTCCGAAAGATTATGCACCCCGTCCGCGATCAGAGCGGTTGAGTCGGCGATATAGCCACCAAGGATCTGCGCCCCGGTCAGCGCAAGGTTGACCACCACCGCGACCAGAATGGTGCCATCCCCCGCCCCGCCCGGCAGATGCGAATGACCGTGCCCGTCATGGATGTGCGAATGGCCCATTACACCCTCTCATTGCCTGGTGCTGCTGACCGGAGACATGCCCGCTTAATGCGCCTCGGCCCAGTTCAGGCCCTGCCCTGCCTCGACGATCAGCGGCACATCCAGCTGAACAGCAGGATCTGCCGCGCCCTGCATCACATCGCGCGCCACCTCGATCAGTTCGGGCACCGCTGTTTCCTCAACCTCAAAGACCAGTTCGTCATGCACCTGCAGCAGCATCCGGGCCGGCAAATGCCTGATTGCATCGGGCATACGGATCATGGCGCGACGGATGATATCGGCGGCCGCACCCTGAATTGGCGCATTGATCGCCGCGCGACGCGCCCCGCCCGCTGCCGGACCGGACTGGTTGATGCCAGGTGTCATGATCCGGCGCCCAAAGAGGGTGCGCACGAAACCGTCCTGCTTGGCCTCGGCCACCACGCGATCCATATAGGCGCGGATTTCGGGAAAGCGCTCAAAATAGGTGTCGATAAAGCTTTGCGCCTCGGCGCGCGGAATGCGCAGGTTGCGCGCCAGACCAAAGCCAGAAATGCCATAGATCACGCCAAAGTTGATCGCCTTGGCGCGGCGGCGGATCATCGGGTCCATCCCCTCGACCGGCACGCCGAACATCTGGCTTGCGGTCATGGCGTGAATGTCGATCCCGTCGCGGAACGCCTGTTTCAACGCCGGGATCCGGGCGACATGGGCAAGGATGCGCAATTCGATCTGGCTGTAGTCAAGGCTGACAAGCCGCATCCCCGGCCCGGCAATAAAGGCTTCGCGGATACGGCGCCCCTCTTCGGTCCTGACCGGGATGTTTTGCAGGTTGGGATCGGTCGAGGCCAGCCGTCCGGTCTGCGCCCCGGCAATCGAATAGCTGGTGTGGACGCGGCCGGTTTCGGGGTTCACGTGCTGAGGCAGCGCATCGGTATAGGTCGACTTCAGTTTGGACAGCGCCCGCCAGTCCAGCACCCGCGCAGGAAGCTCATGCCCCTCGGCGGCAAGATCCTCAAGCACCTCGGCGCTGGTCGAAAACGCCCCGGTCTTGCCCTGCTTGCCGCCTTGCAGGCCCATACGTTCAAACAGGATTTCACCCAGCTGCTTGGGGCTGCCGACGTTGAAAGGGCCACCGGCGAGGGTATGAATTTCTGCTTCCAGCGCCGCCATCTTCTGCGCAAAGGCGCTGGACATCCTCCGCAGATGTTCAGCGTCGATGCGGATGCCCGTCATCTCCATATCAGCAAGGACGGGCACCATGGGACGTTCCAGCCTCTCATAGGCGGTAGTGACATGGTTAGGGGCAAGTTTCGGACGTAAATGGTCCCAAAGCCGCCATGTCACCTCGGCATCCTCGGCGGCATATTCACTGGCCTTGTCAACCGGCACCTCGGCAAAGCTGATCTGGGTCCGGCCCGTCCCGATCAACTCTTTGATCGGCACGCAGCGATGGCCAAGATACAGCTCGGCCAGTTCATCCATGCCGTGGTTATGCGCCCCGGCATTCTGCGCATAAGACAGCAACATGGTGTCGTCGATGGGCACCATCCGGATGCCGTGGCGGGCCAGAACCTTCCAGTCATATTTGATGTTCTGGCCGATCTTCAGCACCGCCGGGTCCTCAAGCACCGGCTTGAGCAATTCAAGCGCACGCTCGACCGGCATCTGCCCCTCGACCAATGCACCAGAACCAAAAAGGTCGGCCGTGCCCTCGACATGGCCAAGCGGCAGATAGGCGGCCCGCCCCGGTCCGGTGCAGAGCGAAATCCCGACCAGCCCGGCCTGCATCTCATCAAGGCCGGTCGTTTCGGTATCAATGGCGACAATGCCTTTCTCGGTAATCTCGGTCAGCCATTCAGCCAACACCGCCTCATCGCGGATGGTGACGTAAAGGCTGCGGTCGATGGGCGGCAGTTCGGCAACCGGCGCGGCGGGACTGGCGGCAGCAGTGATCGGGGCCGAGGGCTGTTCGCTAACCACAGGAGGCTCAACCTCGAAACGGTCGGCAACCCGCCGGGCAAGGGTGCGCAACTCAAGCCGGGTCAGAAACTCCAGCAGCGGCTCTGGCTCGGGTTCGCGGATCGAGAGGCTTTGAAGCTCCATCTCCAGAGGAGTCTCGCAGTCAAGTTCGACCAGCCGTTTCGAGATGCGGATCTGTTCGGCATTGTCGATCAGCGTCTGGCGACGCTTGGGCTGCTTGATCTCTTCGGCCCGGGCAAGCAGCGTTTCCAGATCGCCGTATTCCTGAATAAGCTGGGCGGCGGTCTTGATGCCAATGCCGGGCGCACCGGGCACGTTATCGACGGAATCGCCTGCAAGCGCCTGCACATCAACCACCCGCTCGGGGCCGACGCCGAATTTCTCGAACACTTCGTCGGGGCCGATGGGCTTGTTCTTGATCGGGTCCATCATTTCGACCCCGCCGCCGACAAGCTGCATCAGGTCCTTGTCCGAACTGATGATGGTCACACGCCCGCCCGCATCCCGCGCCCGACAAGCCAGAGTGGCAATGATATCGTCAGCCTCATACCCCTCGGTCTCGATACAGGCGATGTTGAAGGCTCGGGTCGCCTCACGCGTCAGCGGGAATTGCGGGCGCAGATCTTCGGGCGGCTCGGGGCGGTTGGCCTTGTAGAGAGGATAGATCTCGTTGCGGAACGTGCGCGACGAATGGTCAAAGATCACCGCCGCATGGGTCGGCTGGTCCGAACCCTTGCCGTCCTGCAGATATTTCCACAGCATATTGCAAAAGCCGGCAACCGCGCCCATCGGCAGCCCGTCACTGCGCCGGGTCAGCGGCGGCAGCGCGTGATAGGCGCGAAAGATAAAGGCCGAGCCGTCGATCAGATGCAGGTGGTGGCCTTTGCCGAAAGCCTCATTGTCGGTTGCCTCACCCATCTGCGCATCCTCCTGCCTGTCGTTTCGGCCTTCTTACTGCCACGAAGCGCCCGGCGGGCCAAGAGCAAGCACCGGCCCCCAGCCTGCCCGCAGCGTCAGCCACGCATAGGCCATCAGGCGGCAGGCATGATGCCGCCGCCCTGTCATTTCAGGCTACAGCCAGGATCAGTGGTCGTCGTGCGCGTGTTCGCGGTCGATGACGAAACGCTTGTCGCAATAGCCGCATTCGACCCAGCCGGTATCCCGCGGGATGGCCAGCCAGACGCGCGGATGACCCAATCCCCGCTTTTCGTCTCCGTCGCAGGCAATCTTCCAGGAGGTGACGGTTTGTATCTCGGGGGCCGGAATGGTCATGGCGGTTCCTTGAGCTCTGACAACAAACAGGTTTAAACCGGTCGCGATATTAATGAACGTGGTGAGCCGATGCCAGCCCCCGCAAGCAATCCCAACGCTATCGAAATCAGCGGTCTGGCCAAGACCTATGCCGCGGCGGGCAAACAGCCGGAAAAGCACGCTCTGAAAGGGCTGGATCTGGCGATTCCTGCCGGATCGATCTTCGGCCTTCTGGGGCCAAACGGGGCGGGAAAGTCGACCACGATCAACATCCTTGCCGGTCTGGTACGCAAAACCTCGGGCAAGGTGACGATCTGGGGCTTTGATCAGGACGTAAACCCGCGCCAGTCCCGCGCCGCCATCGGTGTGATGCCGCAAGAGTTGAACATCGACCCGTTCCTGACCCCGCGTGCCAGCCTTGAGGTGCAGGCGGGCCTGTACGGTGTACCCAGACGTGAACGCTGGACCGATGAGCTGTTAGCGCTTGTGGGGCTGACCGAACAGGCCGAAAGCTATTCTCGCCACCTATCAGGCGGAATGAAGCGTCGCCTGTTGCTTGCCAAGGCGCTTGTCCACCGCCCCCAGATCCTGGTTCTGGACGAGCCGACGGCAGGCGTCGATATCCAGCTGCGTGAAATGTTATGGCGTAACGTCCGGCGGCTAAACGAACAGGGGATGACCATCATCCTGACCACCCACTATCTGGAAGAAGCCGAAGAGATGTGCGACCGCATCGCCATCATCGACCACGGCGAGCTGGTGCTTTGCGAGGATACCTCGGCCCTGCTTGGCCGCGCGGATTCCAAAACGTTGGTTGTCGATACGGGGGATGCCCGTACCCTGCCCCACTTGCCCGAGGCAGCCCGTGCCGAACGGCGCGCAGATGGCCGTCTTGCACTCAGCTATGCGCCCTCACGGGTAACGGCGGACCGGCTGATCGACGCGCTGCGCGCAGCGGGCCTGCCGATCCGCGATGTCACGGTCGAGGCGCCCGATCTTGAGGATGTCTTTGTCCAGCTGACCGCGCGCCCGCGCCCCTAATCGGGCTGAACCATCCGCCCCATCGGGCGACCGCCAAGGATGTGCAGGTGGAAATGCGGAACCTCCTGCACGCCATGGGCACCGGCATTGGTAATGGCACGGAAACCCTGTCCGCTGTCCAGCGACACACCCAGATCGCGCGTCACCCGCGCCACCGCCCGGTGGAAATCCACGATCTCGGCATCCGAGGCATTGGCCGAAAAGTCGTCATAGCTGACATAGGCGCCTTTTGGGATCACCAGCACATGCACCGGCGCCTGCGGACGGATGTCACGAAAGACCAGCGTATGTCCGGTCTCCAGCACGGTGTCGTTCGGGATCTCTCCACGCAGGATGCGGGCAAAAATGTTGTTGTCGTCATAGGCGGGCATCCGCTCTCTCCTCAGTCACTGAACAGGTCCGGGGTTCTGGCAAGCATCAGCGCCGTTCTGGCCGGAACTTCAAGGAAGCGCGCAAGCTGCGCGGCATTCTCTTCGGCCGAGCGCCAGGGCGCAATGGCATGGAAAGCAGCGAATTCCATATCACGCAACCGCTCGGCCTCATGCTCAAGATCCGCGCGCACCAGAGGCAGCAGCCGATCGACCACGCCGGGCGCAGTCTCGGCCCCGGCCAGCCCCACGCGGGCGATATGGCCACGCAGGTAGTCGTCGTCAAACTGCGAATCAATCATCAGGACGCGCGTATCCGCCTTGTCCGAGGTCAGGTCCTGAATCAGATAAAGCTCGGACGGGTCCAGACACAGGATCAACCGGTTCGATTCAAAGTGTTGAAACAGCAGCCGGATCAGCGCGCGCCGGTGACGGTGACGCTTTTCGACCGTAGTTTCGACCCCGCCAAGATCAGGCAACCCCGCCTCAAGTTCGTTAAAGGCGAAATCGACTGCCGGGATCTTGGTATGCTGCCGAATCGAGGCCGTCAGCCGTTTCGCGACATGCCATTTCTTGGAAGCCACCAGAAGCAATGTGTTTGAGCGGCCAAGACTGCCCTCGGCCTCCCAGAAACGCTGGCCAAAGCGCCGCCCGACCCGGCCCCGCCCGGTCAGAAAACGAAACAGCCCCGTTGCCTCGTTCGAGATCGGAAAATGCACATCTTTGGCTGTCCAAAGCGCGCCAAGCCGCTCACGCAGGCGGATCGCCTCGGGGCTGATCTTGCGGGCAAACAGGTAGTTCTGCCCCATGAGCAGATCATAGTGGTCGTTGTAAAAGGTGACCGGCATGCCGTAATCGGTAAAGATCAGATAGGTCAGCGTGCGCGCCCGGATCTCTTTTCCCGGCACGACGTGGGGCACGATGGTCTGAAAGAAGGTCTCGTCCGGAATCCATGTGGTGGCGAAAAAGCGCATTACGTCGGGACGGTTGGCGCAGAACTCAAGCACCTTCTCGACGGTCTGACGGCGCAGACACCACCATTGCGAACCGATCATGACCTGAATGTCGGCAGGCACCTTGCGAGTCAGACCAAACCGTTTCTGCAGGTTGTAGCTGGTGTAGAAGAGCCACTTTTGGGTACGTTCGTTGAACCAGTGACGATAGATCAGCCGCTCTTCCTTGAAGCCGGTCTTGATCCAGCCCGATTCGAAAAAGTCGAAACTTTCGATATAGTCGCAGTCTTCTGCATCCAGAAAGGCATGGGCATATTCGGCCGATTTGATCGGCATGCAATCGCCGGAAAGCATGTAAAAATGCGTCGCCTGTGGAAATGCGACAATTGCGGCACGCACGGCCTCAAGCGTGGCGGCCACAAGGGACCATTCGCCCCAGCCGCATTTCCAGCGCCGCTGGACAAAAGTCACCGACGGGTTGCCCCCCAACGCCCCGCGAATTTGCTCGTAATCCCGAGGGTTAGCGCGCGCATCAAAGTGAATTGAGACATAATCACCCGATGCAGCAAGGCGACGCGCCTGCGCGATAACGCCTTTGGGATCCTTGTGGCAAAGGAGAATGAAGGCAATTCGTGCCATCTATTATAAACCTATCCCATCAACATGAAGGGGGAACGCGTTACAGCAGGTTGAATTTTCTCCTGCGATTTGCTTTTTGTCCTTACCGATTTTGGCCGGATGGGCAACCCGGCGGGTCGCTTACTCCGACCAAGAGCAGCTTCGTGAAGGATAATAGTAGAATGGGTTTTCCTGGAACCTGGATGACGGAAAGCGAAAGCATGGTCTATCGGGTGGTGCCGAAATGCGCCTGCTCCTCGATCGGACAGATCATGTTCTATTCCGACCATGGGCGGTACTTCGATGGTGACATCCACGATTCCACCAGCGGACTGCACAAGTGGAACCAGCCTGACAGCCAACCGCTCATCGAGGCGAATGTACAGGCGCACAAGGCGCTGACGTTCACCTGCGTGCGCAACCCCTATGCACGTATCCTGTCCTCGTTTTTCGACAAGATTGCCGGCATCCAGCGCAATGGCAAACGCTACCGCGGCAACCTCGTGCCGCAGCTGATGCAGCGCTACGGCGTCGATGTCGGCAGCCCCGAGAACGGCTTCGAGTTCGATCAGATCAAGAGCTTCCGCCGGTTTCTGCTGTTTGCGCGCGACACCATTCGCTGGCGCCGCCCGATGGAGCCCGACATCCACTGGTCTGCCATGTCCGGTCATATCGCCACCTTCATCGTGAACGGCGGGCGCTATGATCAGATCTTCTTTACCGAAAAGTTCAACGAAGGCATGCAAAAGGTGCTGGATGCCTCACCGACCCCGGTAAAGCTCGACGTGAACGATGTGCCAAAGTTCAACGAATCAGAGGGGCACGGCCCCAAGCGCGCGCATAAGGTCAGCGATTATTTCGACGACCTGTCGCGCCATCTGGTCTGGGAGGTCTATAAAAAGGACTTCCAGCTCTTCCGTTACGACTTTGACAATCCCGACAACAAGATGCCCAAGGGCGAGGTTGATCTGGACGAGGTACACGCCAAGCTTGGCCGCTAAAGCGGTCCTGGCAGGAGCGGTTTCCCGTCTAAAAACACAATCTGAAGAGGCGGCGCATCAGCGCCGCTTTTTCATTACTGGTCCGAAAAGCTTTTTCAAAGATTTCCCTTGCGAAATGCAAAAATGGCGCTATTTTCCCGCGTTCATTCGACCGGCGGGGGAACCCCGGACCGCGACCCCCGCTTAGCGACCAGTTTTGGCGACTTGCGGTCAGCGTTCCGGTAGCCTATGCCCGCGCCAGACCCGAACACCGAATCCGGGGCCGCCCTGCCGGGTTGCCCCCCGAACCAGTTGAGGTTGTGACATGGCCGTCCCTCAGAACCGAGTTACCCGCTCCCGCCGCAACATGCGTCGCTCGCATGACGCGCTCGTCGCCGGCAACCCGAATGAATGCCCGAACTGCGGTGAGCTGAAGCGCCCGCATCACGTCTGCCCCTCCTGCGGCCATTATGCCGACCGCGAGGTGGTCGCGCAGGCCAATGAGGTCGATCTGGACGAAGACGCGGCCTAAGCGGACCGACCGCGGATATGGCTTCGGCAGAAACCAGTTCCCTGCCTCGCGTCTCTGGTGACGGGGGCGGCGTGGTGATCTCGGTCGATGCGATGGGCGGCGATCGCGGTCCGGCGACGGTGATCGCTGGCGTCGCTGAAAGCGCCCAGAAGAACCCGCATATCCGCTTTGTCGTCCACGGCCCGAAAGCCGAGCTTGAGCGGCTGATCAGCCGCCGCAGCGGCCTGGCCGGGCGTTGCGACATCCGCGACGCCAGCGGTGTGGTCACCATGGATGACAAGCCCAGTCAGGTGCTTCGCAAAGGCGAAGGCACCTCGATGTGGTCTGCCATCGAATCGGTGCGTCAGGGCGAAGCGACTGCCGCAGTCTCTTGCGGCAATACCGGGGCGCTGATGGCGCTGTCGATGATGCGGCTGCGCAAGCTGCCCGGCGTCAACCGGCCTGCCATCGCCTGCCTCTGGCCGTCGCGAAATCCGCAGGGCTTCAATGTCATGCTGGATGTCGGCGCCGATATCCGGGCCGATGCCCAGGATCTGCTGACTTATGCGCTGATGGGGGCGTCCTACGCCCGTAACGGCTTTGGACTGGAAAGCCCGCGCGTCGGTCTTTTGAACGTCGGCACCGAAGAGCATAAGGGCAGGCCCGAGCTGAAACAGGCCCATGAACTGATCCCCACCACCGCGCAGGCTGCGAACTTTCGCTATGTCGGCTTTGTCGAAGGCGGCGACCTGCCATCGGATCGGGTGGATGTGATCGTGACTGACGGCTTTACCGGCAATGTCGCGCTGAAAACCGGCGAAGGCACGGCAAAGCTGGTCGGCGATTTCCTTAAGGAAGCGTTCGGAAAATCGGTGCTGTCCAAATTCGCGGCCCTGCTGGCGATGGGCTCACTCCGCCGGCTGCAAAAGCGCATCGACCCGCGCCGCGTCAACGGCGGCGTCTTTCTGGGACTGAACGGAACCGTGGTGAAATCGCACGGCTCGTCCGATGCGACCGGCGTTTCCGCAGCAATCAAGCTGGCCTTCCGGCTGGCCCAATCCGGTTTTCAGGAACGGCTGGCCGCCCGTGTAGCGCAATCCGTCGCGGCAGCCAGCCAAATCAACGGCAGCAAGGAAAGCGAGGCGTCCTGATGCGGCGTGCGATCGTCCGGGGAACCGGTCACTACCTGCCTGAGCGCGTGGTCGAGAATACTTGGTTCGAGGACAAGCTGGACACCAGCGACGAATGGATCCGCACCCGCACCGGCATCGAGCGGCGCCATTTTGCCGCCGATGACCAGCGCACCAGCGATCTGGGCATCCACGCTGCGCAGGCTGCGCTGGCCAATGCCGGGATCACCGCCGGTCAGATAGATGCGGTAATCGTCGCAACCTCGACGCCCGATCTGACTTTTCCTTCGGTTGCGACCATGGTGCAGGCCGGTATTGGGATGCGCAGCGGCTTTGCCTATGATGTACAGGCGGTCTGCGCGGGCTTCATCTATGCGCTCGCCAATGCCGACGCCATGATCCGCGCTGGCCTTGCGGATCGCATCCTGCTGATCGGGGCCGAGACCTTCAGCCGGATCATGGACTGGACCGACCGCTCAACCTGCGTGCTTTTTGGCGACGGTGCCGGGGCGGTGGTGCTTGAGGCCGCCGATGGTGCGGGCGATTCTTCGGATCGCGGCATCCTTGCGACAGATCTGAACAGCGACGGGCAGTATCGCGACCTGCTCTATGTCGATGGCGGCGTCGCCTCAACCGGTACGGCAGGGCATCTGCGCATGCAGGGCAACCTGGTCTTCCGTCACGCTGTTGAGAAACTTGCCGATACCGCACATCGCGCGCTCGACAAGGCAGGCCTTGCGCCGCAAGAGGTTGATTGGCTGGTGCCGCACCAGGCCAACCTGCGCATTATCGAAGCGACCGCCAGGCGGATGCAGCTGCCGATGGAGAAAGTCGTGCTGACGGTGGCCGATCACGGCAATACCTCGGCAGCTTCGATCCCGCTTGCAATGTCGGTAGCCAATTCCGAAGGCCGTTTCCAATCCGGTGATATTCTGGTGGCCGAGGCTATCGGCGGCGGCCTTGCCTGGGGCTCGGTCGTCCTGCGTTGGTAAGCACTATTTCAGCTGCGAATCCTTTGAGCCGCGCCGGTTGATACCTGCGGCCGGCTTCCAGGCTTTATCGCGGCCGGACTGGCAATCAACGCATAGCCGGACGCCAGGAATAGCCTGCCGGCGCGCCTCAGGAATCGGCTCATCGCATTCGTCGCAGAACCCGGCGCTTTCACGGGCAACGCGCTGCGCATTACGCAGCCGCATGCGCTCGATCGCCTCTTGCGTCGAGACCTCGATCTGCTCGTTCACCGCATCATCATGCGCCCAGCCACCCGCCATGAGATTTGCTCCATCCAATCCCTTTCCTTTTCAAGATAGGGTTGAATCTCTGTGCTTCCAAGCTGCCCAGCAGGATGTCTACTACGCATTGTGGTGGTAAGGCGCGAATAATGCGAAACAAAATCAAGGAATGATGGAACGGAATCCGGTCGCAGTTGTTGACTCGACGCTTTAAAGAAATCATCCTTCACAGCATTCAAGAGGTTTCCGAGATGAGCGACTCCACCTTGACCCGCATGGATCTGGCAGAAGCCGTGTTCCGTGAGGTGGGACTGTCCCGCCACGAATCGGCTCAGCTTGTCGAGAGCGTGCTTGGCCATATCTCGGACGCGCTGGTGCGCGGCGAGCAGGTCAAGATCTCGTCCTTTGGCACCTTCTCAGTCCGCGACAAGAATGAACGCGTCGGCCGCAACCCCAAGACCGGCGAAGAAGTGCCGATCACGCCACGCCGGGTTCTGTCCTTCCGTCCGTCGCATCTGATGAAGGATCGTGTTGCAGCCGGGAACAGGCGCAAGGGCTGATGAGCAAATCCCCCGACGCCTTCAGATCCATCGGAGAGGTCTCGCGCCTCGTTGGCGTCGCGCCGCATGTCCTGCGATATTGGGAAACGCAATTTTCACAATTGGCTCCGGTAAAGCGTGCGGATGGGCGTCGCTATTACCGGCCTGATGACGTCCGCCTCGTCGCCGGCCTCTATCAGGTCATGCGCGAGGAAGGCCTCAGCATCCGCGGCGCCAAGCGTCTTATCGCCGCCGACCGTGGTGCAGGCTTGCGCGAAATCGGCGCTGCAAGGCTGGGCGAAACCAGGGAAGATGCTGCAACAGCTCAACCAGCCGCCCCGGCAGTGCGCCTTGCCGTGCCCGAACCAGCGCCTGCTGCACTGCAACCACCAGCGCGACCGGTCAGAATCTCACGCGTCACATCACGCGAACCCGAATCATTGCCATTGTTTGCCGGGCTGGAACCTGCGGCAGCGCCCGCCCAGCCTTCTGTCCCCTCGCCTTCTGTCCCCTCCCCAACGCCTGATTGGCTCTCGCGGTTGGCCGCAACTGCGCTCGCGCTTCGTCAGCACGAATGGCAGGATCGCACTCTTCCAGCCACGGCAAAAGCCCTGCACGACGCCCTGCAGAATCTTTGTCAGCGCGCATGATTGCCTGCAGCCGCGCGCCGCATGGGATCTTATCCCCAGCAATCGAAAATCTTGGTGAAAATTCCACCCTTGGCCTCTTGTGCTGGGCGCCCGCTTCGCTCTATATGCCCCTCGTCGGGCCGTGGCGCAGCCTGGTTAGCGCGTCCGTCTGGGGGGCGGAAGGCCGCGAGTTCGAATCTCGCCGGCCCGACCATTCCGAAAACGCCCATCCCCACCCGGGGATGGGCGTTTCCTTTTGCCAAAGGGGTTTTGCGTGAACGGAGTCCTTCCCGATACCGCCCTGCGCCAGCTGATCGAAAGCGGGGCGATCTCGGCTGACCAGCCGATCCTGCCCGAACAGATTCAGCCCGCAAGCCTTGATCTGCGCCTGGGCAGCACCGCATGGCGGCTGCGCGCTTCATTCCTTGCTGGACGCGGGCGCAAGGTCAGCGACCGGCTCGCGGATTTCGAAATGCACCGCATGGACCTGACCGGCGGTGCAGTGCTTGAAAAAGGCTGCGTCTATCTGGTCCCGCTGATGGAGCGGCTGTCCCTGCCCCAAGGCCTCGATGCCGTCGCCAATGCGAAAAGCTCAACCGGGCGGCTCGATCTGCTGACGCGGCTCGTCACTGACGAAGGCACCGAATTTGATCGCCTTGCCGAAGGCTATGACGGCCCCCTTTACGCCGAAATCTGCCCGCGCAGCTTCTCGGTACTGGTCCGGCCGGGCATGCGCCTGAACCAGCTGCGATTGCGACAGGGCCAGGCGGTTCTTTCCGATACCGAATTGCATCACCTGCACAGGCAGGAGCCGCTGGTAACGGGTGAGGCACTGATCGACGACGGTCTCGGCTTCTCGGTAGATCTGCGGCCCACCCAAGGCGATCTCGTCGGATATCGCGCCCGCCCCCACAGCGGTGTCATCGACCTTGACCGCATCGGCGCCTATCAAGCACGCGATTTCTGGGATGAATTACACACCACAGACGGCCAGCTGATCCTCGACCCCGGTGCCTTCTACATCCTCGTCAGCCGTGAGGCAGTGGCGATCCCGCCCGATTATGCCGCCGAAATGGCCCCTTATCTGGCCATGGTGGGTGAATTCCGGGTTCATTATGCAGGGTTCTTCGACCCCGGCTTCGGCCACGGCGCTGCTGGCAAAGGCGCGCGCGGCGTGCTCGAGGTACGCTGCCACGAAGCACCCTTTGCGCTCGAGCACGGTCAGGTCGTCGGCCGCCTGGTCTATGAACGCATGGCAGCGCGCCCCGAACGCCTTTACGGCACCGGAATCGCATCGAACTACCAAGGCCAGGGCCTTAAGCTGGCCAAGCAGTTCGCTTGACTTCCCCGACGCCCGAATGCGCCTCTGCTTCTTTCGTGCCCCAATATCCCGGTGGAGTCGCGCGGCTGACAGGTGACAAGAGGTTTGAGACTCTGCGATTTACCGAGCGTGTAAAATCAATGGGTTGCAAGGGTGAGTGTCAAAAAGTTTGAGCCTTTCGGCACGCAAGTCGCCTTTTTCGTGGAATCGTGTATATTCTGGCGTCGAAAAATCAATAGGTTAGCTGAAAAGGTGCGCACGGTTTTACGCAGATCTATCGTTAAGCGGACACTCAACGGTTAACGATAGATCTGCTTTATCGTGGATGATCGCACGGTGGCAAAGACCGATGGCAGCACCACCCGCTCGCCCGCCGGGGTGGTCGAGGACGTGGATTCCTCGGGTGTATGGGTTCGCCTGGACGAAGCCTTGACGCGGGCGCTGGCATGAGCCGTCCTATCGAATTCGCCGTTGACCTGACGCTGACCGCCGAAGGCCAGGCCCCGGAATGGGTTCATCTCTTGCCGCTTGGCCACTTCGCCGCACGCGACGGGCGGGTGTTCGACAACTCGGACCCCGCTGCGCTGATCGCCACCTTCCGCGCGCGGGCGGTCGATCTGCCGATCGAAGAACGACCGACCCGAGGCCCGCCTGAATGGTCCGGTTCCGGCGGCTGGTTGGGTGAAGGAACTGATGCGCCGGGCGGATGGTATCTGGGGCCGCATCGAATGGACCGCGCGCGCCCGCGAGATGATCGCCAACCGCGAATATCGCTATCTCAGCCCGGCGATCAAATACCTCAAGTCCGGCGGGAAGGTTACGATGATCAAGGGCGCAGGTCTGGTGCATTCGCCCGCGCTGCGCCTGACTGCGCTTGCCGAAGAGGGTCAGGACGGTGACATCCCCAGCATCGCCGCCCAGGTCGTGGCCGAGGCGTTGGGGCTTGCACCCGATGCCAGCAAAGCCGACATTCTGGACCTGCTGCAACGCTTGCGCGACATGCTGGGCCGGGCGACGGGGCCAAAGGCGCCGTCGCGCAGCTGGCCGAGCTGGACGTGATCGCGCGCGACCTCGGGCAAGAAAACCGGATACCGCGCTATGCGCAGGGTGAACCGGATCCGGCCCGCTTCGTGCTGGCGGAGATGCTGCAAGCGGTCCTGACCGAGCGCAATGAGGCACAGGCCGTGCTATGCGAACAGAACGCCAAAGCGCGGGTCGATGACGCTTTCGCTCGGGGCTATCTCTCGCCTGCTATGCGCAACTGGGCGATGGCCCCCTGCATGTCGGACCAACCGAGCTTAGATCTGTTCATCAAGAAGTCGATCCCGCTGTCCGCGCATCTGTTCCAGCCCGCGGCCACATCGACCATGCCGCCCGGATTTGCGCAAAACGGCGGCGCGGCGATCCGTTCGGCTGAGGAAATCGCGATCTGCGAGCAACTCGGCCTCAAGCCCGAATCGCTTCTGATTGACCGGATCGGGCCGTGACGGGCGGCCGGAGCGCAGATCCACCGCGAAAGAAACACAAAACGCCAGTTCAACGCCTGATGAAGCCCTGTTGCAGCATGTGGCTGCGCATCGTCCGGGCCGACCGGGCAAGATCGCTTCGGACTCCGAATTGCGCGCCTTTGTCGAAGCGCGGCTTTCGCACATGACCTTTGCCGAGATCGAGGCTGCGGTGACGGCGCAGGTCGCGCCTTTCGTCCAGGTCCCCGGGCTTGAGGGCGCGATTCGCTTCATTCTCGCCTTCGGTGATGCCGAGCTTTACATCGGCAAGAACCCTCGCGACACCAACGAGCTGGTGCAGATGTTCGGGCGCAAGTCTGCCGAGGCGTTCGCGACCCTCGCCACGCTGTCCCGCCGCATCCCCCCGCGAAGCCATGGCTTGCTGCCCATTCCTATGCGCAGGGTCTGTCCATTGCCCGGATCGCCCACAAGCTGCGCATCTCCGATATCTCGGCGCACCTATCTGCGCCGCGAGGCCGAGAACCGCGAACGACTGCGCGCCGACGCCGAACGCCGAAGATCACGCCTCCCTGCCCGCAATCCTCTGCAATCGGTTATTCCCAGCTGATGCCACGAAAAACAGGCTCAGATCTTTTGACACCGGTTTTGACACATGACCGCGGCGGCCCAGCTACCGCATCCGCCGCAGGATCCGCGTTACCTGTTGAAAGCGCTTCGTTGTCTCACGCGCAGCCTTGTCACGGCGACGCTGCTCAGCGGTACGCTTTTCACCTGGTTTCGGCGCATTCATCCGCCGGACGCCCCAGTTCAGTAAACGATTGCCAAACATGCGCGTCAGCATATTGATAAGTTGGTTCCAATTCATAAAGTTACCCTAAACATCTCACTCATCCTCGAATAAATCTTCGGCCAGAACCTCGGCATCATCCTCAGGCTCGGTGTCGAAAAGTCCCGGCGCCCCGGCCTCGCCGGGCGGGCGCGAATCCAGCAAACCTGCGGCGCGCAGCTCAGCCAGCCCCGGCAGGTCACGGGCGCTTTCCAATCCGAAATGGTCCAGAAAGCTTTCGGTCACAACAAAAGTCACCGGCCTGCCCGGAGTCTGACGACGGCGGCCGATGCGAACCCAGCCAAGTTCAATCAACTGGTCCAGAGTGCCCCGACTGACTGCGACGCCGCGAATCTCTTCGATCTCGGCCCGGGTGACGGGCTGGTGATAGGCGATGATGGCAAGGGTTTCGGTCGCAGCACGGGACAGACGACGACTTTCAACCACATTGTCCTGCATCAGAAAGCCCAGATCGGCGGCGGTGCGAAACGCCCAGGAATCGCCGACGCGCGCCAACTGCACCCCCCGCCCTTCATAGCGCGTTCGAAGTGCCTGCAGGGCCTCGCCTGCGTCACAGCCCGCGGGCAGGCGCGCCGAAATCTCGCGCTGGCTCATCGGCTCGGCCGAGGCAAAAAGGATCGCTTCGACCATACGCTCCTGCTCGGCAAGTGGAGGTGGCGGAAAACGCTTCTGATCTGGGTCTTGATCGTCCTGACTCATTGGGGACGCCTGCGGATAGTGATTGGGGCAAAAGTGTCGGACTGGCTGATCTCCAGCGCGCCCTGGCGGGCAAGCTCCAGCGTCGCGGCAAATGTTGCGGCGGTGGCCGAGCGGCGGCGCTGTGGATCGGCGTCCCACCCTGCTGGCAAAAAGGCAGCAAGCTCTGTCCAGTCACCGGCAAAGCCAATCAGCCCACGCACACGGTCAAGAGCCTGTTCCATCGTCAGAACATCGCGGCGGTCAAACGCATAGGGGCGGAACTCGTCACGGGTGCGCAGCCGTGCATAGGCGCGCATCAGGTCAATCAGCCCGGCCTGCCAGGTGACCCGTCGCTTTTGCACCACGGTCTCGGGGGCTCCGCGCGGGAAACGGTCCTGACCCAGCCGATCGCGGGTCATCAGCCGCGCCGCTGCCTCGCGCATCGCATTCAGCCGCTCAAGCTGAAAGGCCAGATGTGCGGCCATTTCCTCGGCGCTCGGACCCTCGGCCTCGGGATCAGGGGGTAGCAGAAGGCGAGATTTCAGATAGGCAAGCCATGCGGCCATGACCAGATAATCAGCCGCCAGTTCTATACGCAGCGCCCGGGCCTGATCGACAAAGGACAGATATTGGTTGGCCAGCTCCAGAACCGAGATCTGCATCAGATCGACCTTTTGCGTCCGTGACAGGGTCAGCAAAAGATCAAGCGGCCCTTCAAAGCCCGAGACATCAACGACCAGCACCTCTTCGGCACGGCGCTCGG
This sequence comes from Paracoccus kondratievae, assembly GCF_009301415.1. GTDB lineage: Bacteria > Pseudomonadota > Alphaproteobacteria > Rhodobacterales > Rhodobacteraceae > Paracoccus > Paracoccus kondratievae. The sequence goes on from NZ_CP045072.1 coordinate 1,369,675, forward strand.
CCACGGCCTGCGGCTCAAGCCCCGGCAGATGTGGTGCCGGCCCGGGATCAGGGTCGGGCACAGGGGTCAGATAGGGCACCTTGGTCATGACGCTTCCGGGTAAGGAACCCGTGCAGAATCCGTCATGGGCCCGCCTTAGTCAACCAATCAGGCCGCAAGCCCGCCAAGCGCGGTCAGTTCCGCGCGAAGCGCAGCGATATCCTGATCGGCAGGTGCGTGCCGCAAGGCCAGCGCCACCTCGCCGCGTTCAATGGCACGATGGGACATCGCCCCGGCAGCCGCGACGACCTGCTCCATCTGCTCAAGCGTCTCGTTGCAGGACAGGACCAGATCGCAACCGGCGGCCATAGCCGCAGCGGCACGCCCGGCCAGCGTGCCCGACAGCGCCTGCATCCCGATATCATCGGACATGAGCAGACCGGCAAAGCCGATCTCGCGCCGGATCACCTCGATCACCGGCGCAGAGGCAGTGGCGGGCGCATCGTCGATGGCTGTAAACCGGATATGCGCGGTCATTGCCATCGGCAGGTCGGCAAGGGCGCGGAAGGGCGCAAAATCAGTCTGGCGCAGCTCGTCCAGAGGCGCCTCGACCACCGGCAGGTCCTTGTGGCTATCGACCCGAGCCCGACCGTGACCCGGCATATGTTTGACGACCGGCAACACCCCGGCGGCCAGCATGGCCGAGGCAGCCGTCCGGCCCAGCCGGATCACCGTATCGGCATCCGTACCAAGACAGCGGTTTTTAAGGAAAGGATGCGTATCCTCGCGCGCAATGTCCAGGACCGGGGCGCAATCGGCATCAATACCGACGGCACGCAGCTCCTGTGCCAGCAGATAATGATGCAGCCAGATCGCGCGTTCTCCCCGACCTGCCTGATCCAGGGGCGCGGGCCATTCGGTCCAGTGCGGGGCCCGCAGACGCTGGACGCGCCCGCCCTCTTGATCAATCAGGACCGGGGCATCACGCCCCACGGCCTCGCGCAGATCTGCCGTCAGCCGGCGCAAGCGGTCCGGCGTATCGACATTGCGCGCAAACAGGATAAAGCCCCAAGGGTTCGCTGCGCGGAAAAAATCGCGCTCGGCCCGGCTCAGGTCCGGGCCGGCGATACCGCCAAGGATGGTGGCTCCCGGCATCGGCTTACTTCGCCGAGGCAGGGATACAGTCCACGCCCTCGGCAATCAGAGCGGCGCAGAAACGCCGTGCCTCGTCTCGCGAGGCAAAGCCCGCGGCGCGCAGGCGCCAGAAGGTGCGGCCATTGGCCTTATGCTCCTGCACGACCATGCCCTTGCCGGCAAAGAGTGCCGAGAGCTTGCCCGAGACGCGGTTCCATTCGCCACGCGCCAGCGCATCACTGTCAAAGGCGCCGATCTGAACAAGCGGCGCACCCGAGGCAACCTTGACCGGGGCTGCAGCAGGGGTCTGCGGCTGCTCGGCCGGACGGCTTTCCACAGCAGCGGCAGCCGGGGCGGCGTCGCTGGCGACAACCGGGGCCGCCGCAGCCACGCGGCGCGGACGCGGCGCAGGCCGGGCAGATTGCGCGATGGCACCGGCGGACGGCGCAGCAGAGGCTTCGGCCAATGCAGTAGTAATGGCGATATCGCGCGGTTCATTCCCGGCCAGATCGGTCACAGCCTCATTCACCGGCGCGTCGGCAGCCGGAGCGTCCGAGATAACCGCATTGGCGACAGCGTTGGCCGCGGCCTCTTCGGCAACTTCGCCGTCGGGACGCGCAATAACGCGGCTCGGCTCATCAACAAGCGGCAAATCAAGAGGATGCGAGGGCTCTTGCGCGGTCGCGCCCAGTTCGCCCATCGGCACGTCCTGACCGCCAAGCGGGGTCGAGGACGGCGCGATCGCCACCTGGTCCACCTGCCCCGGCTCGGTCCCGGCTGCAACCGTGTTGACGGCCAGCCCGATGCGGTCGGTCAGTTCACCACCCGGATTATCGGGCGCGGTGCGGGCCTCGCCTTCGATGGCGCGGATCACCGGCACGCCGGACACATCGCGCACCACCAGCTTATAACCCCAGACCACCAGCATCACGATCAGCCCGACCGAGACGAGGGCGCCCAGATAATGGGTCAGCCGTGAAATGCGTCCAACAAGTGTCGGAGCTTCGACCAGCGAATCGGCCTCGGTCTGGTAACGATGATCATCCCAGCCCTCATCCTGCCAGTCGTCCTGATAACCCTGATGCCCGTCGGCATAGGTATGGTCATGCGACAGCCCGCGAGGCTGCGCCCCTTCAAACCCGCCCGAGGAGCGGAAATCTACCACCGTCATTCCTGCCTGCCTGCCGGTTTTTCCGACGCTGCTCGTTTATCTTTACGTCCCCGGCCGGGCGCCTGTGTCAGCGCATTTCCTTGGCCGGAGTCACTCCCAAGATACCAAGGCCGGCCGAAATGACAACGCCGACAGACCGTACAAGGGCAATTTTCGCGGCGGTCGCCTGCGAATCCCCGTCCTGCAGAAAGCGCAGGGCCGGTTCGTCATTGCCGCGGTTCCACAGCGAATGCAGCGCAGAGGCGATATCGTAGAGGAAGAAAGCGACCCGATGCGGCTCATGCGCCCGGGCGGCGATTTCGACCGTGCGTGGCCATTCTGCAACTTTCCGGGCCAGATCCAGCTCGGCCGGATGCGAAATTTGCGCCAGATCCGCCTTCGAAAGCGCCGCGTCCGAGGTATCGACGCCCATTTCGCCCGCCTTGTTCAGGACCGAGTTCACCCGGGCGCTGGCATATTGAACGTACCAGACCGGGTTGTCCTTGGACTGCTCAAGCACCTTGTCAAAGTCGAAATCCAGCGCCGCATCGTTCTTGCGCGTCAGCATGTGGAAACGGGTGACATCCGAGCCGGCCTGCTCGACCACATCGCGCAGGGTGACAAAGGTCCCGGCGCGCTTGGACATCTTGAAGGGCTCGCCGTTCTTGAACAGCCGCACAAGCTGGATCAGCTTGACATCCAGCGGCACCCGGCCATTCGACAGCGCCTTGACGGCAGCGGTCATACGCTTGACATAACCGCCATGGTCGGCGCCGAACACGTCGATCAGCGCGTCAAACCCGCGGTCGATCTTGTCCCAGTGATAGGCAATGTCCGGGGCGAAATAGGTCCAGCTGCCGTCCGATTTCTTGACCGGGCGATCCACATCGTCACCATGCGCGGTCGAGCGGAACAGAGTTTGTTCGCGCGGCTCCCAATCCTCGGGGGTCTTGCCCTTTGGCGGCTCAAGCACGCCCTCATAGATCAGGCCGGCTTCGCGCAGCCGCGCGATTGCAGCCTCGATCCGGCCAGTGCCGTAAAGCGCCTTTTCGCTTGAGAACACATCCATATGGACATTGAGCAGCGCCAGATCCTCGCGGATCATCTGCATCATCGCGTCGGTGGCGAATTCACGCACCTCGGCCAGCCATTCGGATTCCGGCTTGTCGAGCAGGCTTGTGCCGTATTTCTCTTTCAGCGCCTCGCCGACCGCGATCAGATAGTCGCCGGGGTAAAGTCCGTCGCGGATCTCGGGCTCAAGGCCGTTCGCCTCGCGGTAACGCTCATAGGCCGAACGCGCCAGCACATCGACCTGTGCCCCGCCATCATTGATATAGTATTCGCGCGTGACATCATGTCCCGAGAAATCGAGCAGCGCCGCCAGCGCATCACCAAAGACCGCGCCACGGGTATGACCGACGTGCATCGGCCCGGTCGGGTTGGCGCTGACGAATTCGACGTTGATCCGTTTGCCCTTACCCATGTCCGAGCGGCCGTAATCCGCCCCGACCTTCAGCGCGGCGCGGATCACACCCTGCCATTCAGAGGGCGCAAGGCGCAGGTTCAAAAATCCCGGCCCAGCCACCTCGGCCGAGGTAATGCGCGGATCGGCACCCAGACGCGCGGCCAGCGTTTCGGCGATCTCGCGCGGCTTCTTTCCGGCGGGCTTGGCCAGCACCATGGCAGCGTTCGTGGCCATATCGCCATGGGCCGGGTCCCGAGGCGGCTCGACCGTCACGTTCGCGGTGTCGAGGCCCGAAGGCAGCTCGCCCGCCTGTTCCATCTGTGCCAGCGCATCAAGGACCAGCGCACGGATATCCGAGAATAGGTTCATGGCTTCCATCCATAAGTCCGGGCCGGGATAACGCTTGGTTATGGGGGCCGTCAACCGGGCCAGAGCCCGGGACAAGGCAGCTACGCATGACCGAAAAACCGGCATCAGATTGACGAAGGGCAGGTTTTCAGCTAGGCCCGCGCTGTCTGCATCCGGCAGGCAAGGCGAGGGGCGTGCGGAAATTGCGTCCCGAACGGCTGATCATCCCGGTGACCGGGTGGGCGGCAATGGACGCAAAGGACGGCGCGGCATGGTCCGCGCATTGATACGAAAGCCCTGAATGACCAAATTTTCTGATCTGAAGCTTGACCCCAAGGTTCTGAAAGCCATTGCCGAGGCAGGCTATGAGGCCCCGACGCCGATTCAGGCCGGGGCGATTCCCCCTGCGCTCGAAGGGCGGGACGTGCTGGGCATTGCTCAGACCGGCACCGGCAAGACCGCAAGCTTCACTTTGCCGACGATCACCCGCCTTGGCCGTGGCCGGGCGCGGGCGCGTATGCCGCGCAGTCTGGTTCTGTGCCCGACGCGCGAACTGGCCGCGCAGGTGGCCGAGAACTTTGACATCTATGCCAAATACACCCGGCTGACCAAGGCCCTGCTGATCGGCGGTGTTTCGTTTGCGGAACAGGACCGGCTGATCGACCGCGGCGTGGACGTGCTGATCGCCACCCCTGGCCGCCTGCTTGATCATTTTGAGCGTGGCAAGCTGTTGCTTACGGGCGTCGAGATCATGGTCGTCGATGAGGCCGACCGGATGCTCGACATGGGCTTCATCCCCGATATCGAGCGTATCTTCCAGCTGACGCCCTTTACCCGGCAGACGCTGTTTTTCAGCGCCACCATGGCGCCCGAGATCGAGCGTATCACCGACACCTTCCTGCATTTGCCCGAGCGGATCGAGGTTGCGCGCCAGGCAACCACCAGCGAGACGATCACCCAAAAGCTCGTCGAACTGACGCCCACCCGCCGCGATCAGACCGCCAAGCAAAAGCGCGAGTTGCTGCGCGCCCTGATCCACGCCGAAGGCGAGGGGCTCAAGAACGCGATCATCTTCTGCAACCGCAAGACTGACGTGGATATTGTCGCCAAATCGCTCAAGGTGCACGGCTTTGACGCTGCGCCTATCCATGGCGATCTGGACCAGCGTCACCGCATGGCGACACTCGATGGCTTCCGCGACGGCACTTTGCGTTTCCTCGTCGCCTCGGATGTGGCGGCGCGCGGGCTTGATATTCCGGCGGTCAGCCACGTCTTTAACTTTGACCTGCCGAGCCATGCCGAGGACTACGTCCACCGCATCGGCCGAACTGGCCGGGCCGGCCGTCAGGGCACCGCGATCTCGATTTCGACGCCTGCGGATGAAAAGCTGCTTGGTGCGATTGAGGCGCTTGTCAAACAGGCCCTGCCGCGCGCGTCCCTGCCCGAAGGCTTTACGCTTTCCGCAGCCGCACAGGCTCCGGCACGTCCGGCGCGTGAAAATGGTCGCAAGGATCGTGGCCGCGACCGTGATCGCGACCGCCGCGGCCGTCGTGACGACAGCGAACAGCGTCCCCCCGCCCCGGTCGAAGAGGTGCAGGTTGTGGCCCATCCCGTCGAACCCGTCGAGCGTCGCCATGACCGGCGTGAACGTCATGGAGAACGTCACGACCGCCATGACCGTCACGACCGGCGCACGGACCGTCATCCGGTAGTCGGGATGGGGGATCATATCCCGGACTTCCTGACCCGTATTTTCCGCCCTGCCTTCCGCGACCCGATCGACGCGCAGGTCGAGCAGGTCGAGGCCACCCCGGCCGAAACCGTCGCACCGGTGAGCCATGGCAAGGTCGAAACCGCTCCGATGGCTGAGACACCTGCCCCCGAGGCTACGGCCCCAGCCCCGACGCCGCTTTCGGCAGAGGAAGCTGCTACCACCGCCGAAGCCACCCCCCCTGAGGCCAAGGTCCCTGCCCCTGCCAAACCGGCCCGCAAGCGCAAACCGCGCGCGCCCAAGGCCGAGGCCAAGGCAGAGCCTGCGCCCGAAGCAGCCGCCGAAGTGCAGGGGGCCGAAACAGTTTCGCCCAAACCGGCGACCGATGTAGCTGCCGAGACCGTCCCCGAGACGGCACCGGCGGCAGCGCCCAAGCGCAAGCGCAAGACGGCGCCCAAGGCAGCTGACAAGGCTGAGGAACAAACCGGGGCGAAACCTGCGGCCAAAGCACCCGCCAAACCGCGCGCGCCGCGCAAGCCCCGCACCAAGCCGGCAAGCGCCCCCGAGACCGGGACTGACGCTGGGGCCAAGGCGGAACCTGCCGAAGCCACCGCGCCGAACCCGGACGATACGGCAACCACGACCTGATCCAAATCATGGCCCGTCCGGCCCTCATGTCCTCGCCACGACGCGCGTTCTGGGCCGCTCTTGCCGCCAACGCAGGCCTTGGCGCGCTTGCGGCACTGGGTCAGGCGCCGTGGGAATTGTGGCCGCTGACGGTCATCGCATTGGCCCTTGTCTGCCGGCAGGTCGCAACGGCAGACACCGCGCGATGGGCCGCCTTGCAGGTCTTTGCAGCCGGGCTTGGGCACTTTGCCCTTGCCATGTTCTGGATCATCGAACCCTTTCTCGTTGAACCCGAGGTCTATGGCTGGATGGCCCCCTTTGCCTTGCTGTTCATGGCGGCAGGCGCAGCACTTTTCTGGACCATTCCTGCATGGCTTGCAGTGCGGATTGCCCCCGGCTTTCCCCGTCAGGGGGTGGCCTTTGCCGCGCTGATGGTCCTGTCGGACTGGCTGCGGGGCTGGATATTCACCGGTCTGCCCTGGGCGCTGACCGGCCATATCTGGATCAATACTCCGGCTGCGCAGATCGCAGCCACATTTGGCTCAATCGGCCTGTCGGCCCTGACCATGCTTGCCGCCGCCCTGCCGCTGATCTTTCATCGCCCGGGCCGGTTTGCAGCTCTGCCGGGCTGGGTCCTGTCGATCCTCGTCATCGCCACGGCATGGAGCGCGGGTCTCGCCCGCCTTGCCCAGCCACTGCCACCTGATACCGGGCTGCACCTGCGGCTGGTCCAACCTAATGCCACGCAGGCACTGAAATGGGATCCCGTGTGGTCCGAGGTCTTTTTCGGCCGCCTGCTTGAGCTTTCGGCGGCCCGCGACCCCGGCAAGCCCGCACCCGATGTGATGATCTGGCCGGAAACGGCGGTGAACTTCCTGCTGAACCAATCGGGAACTGCGGCGCAGGACATCTCGGCCTATGTTGGCGCGCCGGTCATTCTGGGCATCCAGCGCAGCGAAGGCAGCCGCTATTTCAACAGCCTGACCCAGTTTTCAGACGCCGGTATCGGTCCGGTCTATGACAAGTTTCACCTCGTCCCCTTTGGCGAATATACGCCATGGGGCGATGTGATGGCCCGTTTCGGCATCCGCGCCTTTGCCGCGCAGCATGGCTTTGGCTATTCTGCGGGTCCCGGCCCACAGGTCATGCGCCTGCCCGGCCTGCCTGCGATGCAGCCGCTGATCTGCTATGAGGCCGTCTTTTCGCGGCATCTGATTTCGGGCGAGGATCGGCCTGACTGGCTGTTACAGGTCACGAATGACGGGTGGTTCGGACAGATATCGGGACCGTGGCAACATCTGGCGCAGGCGCGGCTGCGCACTATCGAGTCAGGCCTGCCACTTATGCGGGCGGCAAATACCGGCGTCTCGGCAGTGATTGATGCACGCGGCGGGATCCGGGCCAGTCTGGGACTGAACCTTACCGGGCGGATTGACGCACCCCTGCCCGGCGCGCTGCCCCCGACCCCTTGGTCACGCTGGGGTGACTGGCCGGCGGTGGCAGTGACGCTGGCAGTGCTTTTGTTTTGCCTGCGACGTGGGCGGGCCTCGCTGCGCTGTTGACGGCAAGGGGTCCGTCCTCTAACGCTTCGTCTTGACCGTCACAACGGCTTCCTGGCGTGACGGCGTCATTTTAACGGAGCAATTTCATGGCCAGACAGAACTATGTGTTCACCTCGGAATCGGTGTCCGAGGGCCATCCCGACAAGTTATGCGATCAGATCTCGGATGCGGTGCTTGACGCGCTGCTGGCCGAGGATCCGGCTGCGCGCGTCGCATGTGAGGCTTTTGCCACCACCGGAACCGTGGTCATCGGCGGAGAGATCGGGCTGAGCGATAAAAAGAAGCTTGGCGAATACATGGGGCACATCAGTCAGATCGCCCGTGATACGATCCGCGATATTGGCTATGAACAGGAAAAGTTCCATTGGAACACCTGCCATGTGCACAATTACCTGCACGAACAGTCGGCCCATATCAGTCAGGGCGTGGACCGCGACGGTGCCGGCGATCAGGGTATCATGTTCGGCTATGCCGTCGATGAAACCCCCGAGTTGATGCCCGCGCCGATTCAATATGCGCATGCGATCCTGCGTCGTCTGGCCGAGGCCCGCAAATCGGGCGCCGAGCCGATGCTGGGGCCAGACGCGAAGTCCCAGCTGAGCCTGCGTTACGAAAACGGCAAACCGGTCGAGATCACCAGCCTTGTGCTGTCGCATCAGCACAAGGATGAGGCCCAGACCTCGGATGATATCCGTGCCATCGTTGAACCCTATATCCGCGAGGTATTGCCCTCGGAATGGCTGACTGAGCGGACAGAATGGTGGGTGAACCCGACCGGGACTTTCGTCATCGGCGGGCCGGACGGCGACGCAGGTCTGACCGGGCGCAAGATTATCGTCGACACCTATGGCGGCGCCGCCCCGCATGGTGGCGGTGCTTTCTCGGGCAAGGACCCGACCAAGGTCGACCGCTCGGCCGCCTATGCCGCACGCTATCTGGCCAAGAACGTGGTCGCCGCGGGGCTGGCAAAGCGCTGCACCATCCAGCTGTCCTATGCCATCGGCGTGGCAAAGCCGCTGTCGATCTATGCCGATACTTTCGGGACCAGCGAAATCCCCGAGGCCGAGATCGAACGCGCCATCTCACGCGCCATGGATCTGACACCGCGCGGGATCCGCGAGCATCTGGATCTGTGCCGCCCGATCTATCGCCGCACCGCTGCCTATGGCCACTTTGGCCGGGCGCCGGAAGCTGATGGTGGATTCTCGTGGGAGCGGACGGATCTGGCTGAGGCCATCAGGCGGGAATTGTAAGGCAATGGGGGGCTTTGCCCCCGCGCGTTCCGCGCTCCCCCAGGATATTTGGACACGAAAGAAGCCAAGGGTGGGTTGCCCTTGGCTTTTTTCGGTCAGTCCTTGAAGCTGCGGCTGTCCTTGATCTGGTCCCAGGCCCAGACCACCTCTTGCAAGCGTTCTTCGTCTGAGCGGTCACCACCGTTCATATCAGGATGAAGATCCTTGACCAGGGATTTGTATTGCTTGCGGATTTCTCCGCGGGTCCAGGTTTCCTTGGCCTCAAGGATTTCAAGGGCGCGGCGTTCTGTCGGCGGCAGTTTACGGGCCGTCTGGGTGCGGACTTCGGGATTGGTGCCGTTCGCGCCCAGAATCTCGAGCGGGTCGTCGATGCCGTGACGCGCCCATTTACGTTCTTGCGTGGCGCGGCCAAAGGGTTTGGTCGGACGCTCCCACACCGTGGCATTGTCCAGAAACTCCTGGAATTCGGCCTCGGACTGACCTTGGAAATAATTCCAGTTCAGGTTGTATTCGCGGACGTGTTCCTTGCAGAACCAGTAGTAATCATCAAGTGCACGCGGCGATTTGGGTGCACGATACTGGCCCGGCTCGGTGCAGCCGGCCTTGTCGCACCGCCGGGTCGAGGTCTCGAACGCACCCGACATGCCACGCCGGCCCTTTGCCCGGCGCTTTTTGTCCGCAGCTGCGGAAATATCGAATCCGAACGGGTCGCTGTTGCTCATTTGCCTGCCTTGTCCTGAACGGGACAGGCAGTTTAGGCTATTTCGCAGGACATGAAAGGGGGGCAAGCGAATGATCGCCAAAGAAATGCACAAAAGACTGGCCGCGCTGGAGCCCTCGCGTCTGGAAATCATTGACGAAAGCGAAAGCCATCGCGGCCATGGCGGCTGGCGCGAGGGCGGAGAGACCCATTTCCGCATCCGCATGGCAAGCCCGCAATTCGCCGGGCTGAACCATGTCGCACGTCACCGGCTGGTGCATCGCACCCTGGGCGATATTGTGCCGCGCATTCACGCTTTGGCGCTGGAACTGGCGGAAAACTGACCCGTTAGCGCACGCAGGCTTGCCCGTTCCGGAGCCGGGGCGTAGAAGCCCCGAAAAGCAGAAATCACAAGGAATTTTCGGATGAGCTCGCCCAAGGATTTCAACGATCGCATGCTGTCGCTTGGCCTTGCCCGCGTCAGCGAGGCGGCCGCCCATGCCTCGGCGCGGCTGATCGGCCGCGGTGACGAGAAGGCAGCCGACCAGGCCGCCGTGAATGCGATGCGCGAACAGCTGAACATGCTGGACATCAAGGGCGTCGTCGTTATCGGCGAAGGCGAGCGGGACGAGGCCCCGATGCTGTTTATCGGCGAAGAGGTCGGCTCGGGTCAGGGGCCCGAAGTGGATATCGCGCTGGACCCGCTGGAGGGCACCACCCTGACCGCCAAGGACATGCCGAACGCCCTGACCGTGATCGCCATGGCGCCGCGCGGCACCCTGTTGCATGCGCCCGACGTTTACATGGAAAAGCTGGCCATCGGGCCGGGTTATCCCAAGGATATCGTCAGCCTAGACATGTCCCCGGCCGAGCGAGTGCGCGCGCTGGCCAAGTCCCGCGGCGTCAAGGACGGCGATATCACCGTCTGCATCCTTGAGCGTCCGCGCCATGAGAATCTGATCGCCGAAGTCCGCTCGACCGGGGCGGCCATCCGCCTGATCACCGATGGCGATGTTGCCGGTGTGATCCATTGCGCCGAGGCCGAACTGACCGGCATCGACATGTATATGGGTTCGGGCGGCGCGCCCGAAGGAGTTCTGGCTGCCTCGGCGCTGAAATGCATGGGCGGGCAGATGTGGGGCAAGCTGTTGTTCCGCAACGAGGATGAAAAGGCCCGCGCCGCCAAGGCCGGCATCACCGATCTTGACCGTATTTATTCGCGCGATGAGATGGTGACCGCCGATGTGATCTTTGCCGCGACCGGCGTCACCAACGGCTCGATCGTGGCCGGCGTGAAGCGTGAGCCGCATTATCTGCAGACCGAAACCATTCTCATGCGTTCAAAAACCGGCTCGGTGCGGCGCATGATCTATCGCAATCCGATCCGCTAAGCACGGGACAGGGTTGAACAGCAGGCGGTCATGGGGGATGAAGCCCACATGACCGCCTTTCTTTCCGTCACCTCTTCTTTGACCGGCCGGCTGTGGCGTGGCCCCGAGGCTGCGCTGGAGCGCACTGCCGAAGCACTGGCGCAGGACAGCCGCCTGCCCCTGCCCGTCTGCCGGATCCTGGCTGCTCGCGGTGTGCCCGCAAATGAAGCGCCGCTTTATCTTGATCCCAAGCTGCGTGATCTGCTGCCCGACCCCTCGCAACTGCGCGACATGGACAAGGCAGCCGACCGGTTGGTGGCGGCGGTTCTGAGTAAGCAGCGCATTGCTATATTTGCCGATTACGACGTGGACGGGGGCGCCTCAGCAGCACTGCTTCTTGACTGGCTACGTCGGCAGGGACGCGATGCAAGCCTATATATCCCGGACCGTATCGACGAAGGCTATGGACCAAACGCCCCCGCCATCGCGGCGCTGTCGCGCGATCACGACCTGATTATCTGCGTCGATTGCGGCACGCTTAGTCATGAGGCTCTGGCAGCAGCCAGCTGCGATGTCATCGTGCTGGACCACCACCAGGGAGGGGAGACCCTGCCCCCCGTTCTGGCTGTGGTGAACCCCAATCGCGCCGATGAGGACGGCAGCCTTGGCCATCTTTGCGCCGCAGGTGTGGTGTTTCTGGCGCTGGTGCGCTGCAATAGCCTGCTGCGTCAGGGTGGTCATCCCCAGCCCGACCTGATTCCCATGCTGGATCTGGTGGCGCTGGCGACGGTCGCGGATGTGGCGCCCTTGATTGGGGTGAACCGTGCCTTTGTCCGACAGGGGCTGCTGATCATGGCGCGGCGCGAACGACCGGGCCTTGTGGCGCTGTCTGATGCAGCGCGGCTTGATTCGGCACCGAATGCCTTTCACCTCGGCTTTCTGCTGGGACCGCGCATCAATGCCGGTGGCCGGGTCGGCAAGGCCGATCTGGGCGCGCTCTGCCTATCCTGCACCGATAGCCGACAGGCCGAACGGCTGGCGGCCGAGCTGGACGCGCTGAACCGCGACCGCCGCGCCATCGAATCCGCGGTACGTGACGAAGCATTGGCCCAGGTCGAGGCGCGTGTTCAGGCTACTGGCGATACGGGCTGTGTCGCCTGGGCGGCAGGCGAAGGCTGGCATCCCGGCGTTGTCGGCATTGTCGCCGCGCGGGTGAAAGAGGCGACCGGCCTGCCCTCGGTGGTGGTCGGGATTGAAAATGGCATCGGCAAAGGCTCGGCACGATCCGTGCCCGGCGTAGATCTGGGCCGCGCCATTCAGCGCCTTACGGCCGAGGGGCTGCTGCTTAAAGGTGGTGGTCATGCGATGGCGGCGGGCCTGACGGTCGAAGAGGCAAAGATCCCCGCCGCGATGGAGCGGCTTTCGCAGCTTTTGGCACGAGAGATGTCTGACCGCCCCGGCGCGGGTGAACTGCGCATCTCGGGCCTTTTGGACCCTGCCGGCGCGACCATCGAGCTGATGCAGATGCTGGAACGGGCCGGCCCCTTTGGTCAGGCGGCACCAGCGCCACGCTTTGCCTTTGCCGCGCAGCTGATCGACAGCGCCGCAACCATGGGCGACAGCCATTTACGCCTGCGTTTCCGCAGCCCCGGCAGTCCGGTTCTGGAAGCCGTCGGTTGGGGGGCGATGAGCGGCCCTCTGGGTCCCGCGCTTTTGGGTGCCAAGGGGCGACGCTTTCATCTGGCGGGCAAGCTTGAGCTGTCGCAATGGGGCGGGCGTGAACGCGTGCGGCTGCGCCTTGATGATGCTGCACCGGTCGAGTGAGCCCGGCAAGTGTCTGGCAGAAAAACTTTGCAGCCAGACGATTTTTCCGCTTGCAGCCTTGGGACAGAGGACCTAAATACCGCCCCACACCGCAGGGCAGCGCCCGGTGGAACAAGAAAGTGGCCCGTTCGTCTATCGGTTAGGACGTCAGGTTTTCAACCTGAAAAGAGGGGTTCGACTCCCCTACGGGCTGCCATTTTCCCATGTATTATATTGAAATTGTAGCGTAATTTGCGCAAGTCCGGGTCATAATTACCCCACTAGCTGTCATGCGCTTAGGCCGTTGGTCTGCCTTTCAGTTTTGCGCCTGCGAGGGCGGCCTGAACCTTGATCCGGTCGCACTGCGCCTTGTTGTAATTTTCCATCTTGCGGGGCAGCATCTTCAGTTCCAGGCCGATCATGTCCACCCCGCGCTGGTGCTCAAGCCGGTCCACTGCCTCTAGAATCTTCTTGGCGATCACTCAGTTCGTTGTTGCGCTGGTTGCTGACGCCGCAGCCCTTGGTGTCATCGTCCCGCCCATAGTATGCTGGGGTGGCTGTGGTCTTGATGGCCCCCGTGGGGGTGACGTGGCTGCTCAGGTAGAGCTTCATAGACCGTTCACCGTATATCCGTCCGCCAGTATGAAGCACATCCGGCGATACGGGCCAGGTTACGCAACTGCGTGACATTTGCATGACCTCTTGTTTGGGTCGTCGCCCTGAACGTTTCCGCCGCGCTTTTGTCGTCGACAGCAAAGATACGCTGCCCGACAAGGCTAAGCAGACGTTACGCGTGCGGAAGCCGTAGGCTGGTGGCAGCAACGTATGGCGAAGTTGGCGCAGGGCAGCCAGCGCCATCGTGCGCTGGTCCAGAAGATCAGTGCCGGTCACGTCAGCCAACGACAGGCCGCTTTCACAAGGGGGCGATCCTGTTTTCTCGCGATTGACGAATCTGCGGGGCGCGCGCTAAGAACAAAACGGAAACATATGGCTAAACCATGTCCGCACGCCCTTTCCCTATCGGGGTGGCGCCTTTCGGACGGGCGCCAGTCCCCGTGGTGCCCTCTCTGACCGCACCAATCCTGTCCGAAGCCTTTGGCACCCGCCCCCTGACCGGGGCTGCACCGGGATTCGTGCTGGCCACACTGCCGCCAGGGCGGGTGCTTTGGGTGCAAGACCGGCTGAGCCGGACCGAATTCGGCGCACCCTTCCTGCCCGGTATGGGCCGCGACTTGTTAAGGCTGGACCTGACGCGCCCTGCCGATGTGCTGGCTGCGCTGGAAGACGGGCTGCAAAGCCGGGCGCTTGCGGCCGTGGTGGGCGAGATTCATGGCCATGCCCCGGCGCTAAGCTTTACCGCCAGCCGACGGCTGGCGCTGCGGGCCGAGGCGGCGGGACTGCCCTGCTGGCTGATCCGTCATGCCGCGCGCCCCGAGGCCAGCGCAGCGCGGATGCGCTGGCGGCTGGCACCCCTGCCCTCGGCCTCCGATCCCGACGACCCGTATGCGCCCGGCGATCCGCTGTGGCTGGCCGAGCTGTTCCGGGCGCGTGGTCAGCCCCCCTCGACCTGGCTGGTGCGCCATGACCGGGCGGCGGATCGTCTCGATTTCTCTGCCCCGGCTGGCGATCGAAAGCTGGCTGAGCCGCGCCGCAAAGCGGGGTGACGACTGGCCCGAGACAGTCCCGCTGGCGCTTTCGGTTCCCGGCACGCATGGCCCTGTCATTCATGCAGTGAACCGCGCCGCCGAAGAGGCCGGAGCTCGCATCGGGGCCCGCGCTGTGGACAGCCGCGCCATCTGCCCCGCGCTGCGCATTGAGCAGGCCGAACCTGAACAGGATGCAGCAAGGCTGGCACGGCTTGCCTTTTGGGCGAGGCGCTGGGGACCGTGGAGCACGCCGGACGGTGATGACGGCATCCTTATCGACACCACAGGCACCGCCCATCTGTTCGGGGGCGAGGCCGCAATGCTGGCCCGGATACAGGCGCATTTTGCCCGCGCAGGGCTGACAGCAAAACTGGCGCTGGCACCCACGCGCGGCACGGCATGGGCGCTGGCTCGCTTTGGTCCAGAACGTGCGATTTGCACTGACCCTCTGCCGGCGCTGGCACCCCTGCCGGTCGCCGGGCTGCGACTGTCGGATGAAACGCAGCTGTTGTTACGGCGGCTTGGGCTAAAGACCATCGGTGATCTGGCGGCTATCCCGCGCCTGTCGCTGATGCGCCGCTTTGCCCGCGCAGGCGCGCAGGACAACCCGCTGATCCGGCTGGATCAGGCGCTGGGACGCGCGGCCGAGCCGCTGGATGCGCCCGAACCCGCGCCAGAGTTCGCCGCCGAGGCGCGGCTGGCCGAACCGGTCGTCGACCCTTCGGACTGGTTGCCGGAACTGCTTGAACGGCTTTGTGCGCAGCTTGCGGCGGCGGATCGCGGCTGTCGGCGGCTGTGCCTTTCAGTATTTCGCATTGATGGTGAACGGCGCGATATCCGTGTCTCGATGGCCGCCCCCACGCGCGAAGCCGCGCATCTGCTGCGCCTTTTTGACGGCCGGTCAGAGCGGCTGGACCCCGGCTATGGTTTCGACCTGATCCGCCTTGCCGCCGAGGCGGTCGAGCCGCTGACCACCGCCCAGCCCGGCCTTGATGGTGCCGCGCCTTCGGGCCTTGCACTCGCGCGGCTGGTGGACAGGCTGGCGGCTCGCTTTGGCCCAACCGCAATCAGCCGCCCCTTGCCACACGAAAGCCACATCCCCGAACGGGCCGAAATCCCCGGCCCGCCGCTTGCAGCCATTCCCGCCCCGCCTGCACGCGCGGACCGGCCGATCCGGCTCTTGTCTCCAGCCGAGGAAATCCGCGTCCTCTACGTCATTCCCGAGGGGCCGCCCGCGCAATTCATCTGGCGCCGCCAGACCCTGCGCGTCGCCCGCCATGCCGGACCCGAAAGGATCGCGCCGGAATGGTGGCGCGACCGTCCCGGCACCCGGCTGCGCGACTATTTCCGCATCGAGGATGACACTGGCCTGCGCCTGTGGATCTATCGCGAGGGGCTCATCCATGACGGCCGTGGCGGCGCTCCGCGATGGTTCCTGCACGGGATTTTTGCCTGATGCCCGAACATCACGCCCGTCCCCAGATCCCGCTGCCCCAGGTCAAGCGCCCGAACCCGCCCTCTGATTACATCGAACTGGCGGTGACCAGTGCCTTTAGCTTTCTGCATGGTGCCTCGCATCCCCATGAGCTGGCGCTGACGGCCTGTCATCTGGGCTATGACGCGCTGGGGATAGCCGATCTGAACAGCCTTGCCGGAGTGGTACGCCTGCATGCGGCGGCAAAACAATTGCACCTGCGTCCGGTAATCGGGGCGCGGATCGTATTGGCCGATGGCAGCGCCTTTCTGGCCTATCCGACCGACCGCGCAGCTTACGGCCGCCTTGCGTCACTGATCACCAAGGGACGACGGCATGATCTTGACGGGCACTGGCAAGGAAAGGGCCGCTGTGATCTGAACCTTGACGATCTTGCCAGCCACGCCCAAGGCATGCGCCTGATCTGGCTGCCGGGCAATGACCTGACGTCCCTGCCCCGGCTTGCCGAACGCCTGCCGCAGCTGTCCCATGTCGCGGCAAGCTGGCTGTATCGCGGCGACGACCGGTCCCGTATCAACCGCCTTGACCGGGCAGCGCAGGCAGCTGGCCTGTCAATCGTCGCGGTGAACGATGTCCATTACCACGCGCCCGAGCGGCGTCCGCTGCAGGATGTCATGACCTGCATCCGCGAGGGCACCACCATCGACCGCGCGGGCCTGCTGCTTGCCCAAAACGCCGAGCGGCACCTGAAGAGCCCGGCCGCAATGGTGCGGCTGTTCTCGGACTGGCCGCACGCCATCCGCGCGACGCGCGAGATCGCCGAAAGCTGCACCTTTTCGCTGGACGAACTGCAATATGAATACCCGCGCGAAAGCGTGCCTCCCGGTCTTACCCCGCAAGAGCATCTTGAAAACCTGACCTGGCAAGGCGCGGCCTGGCGCTATCCCGAAGGTGTGCCCGAAAAGGTTCGCGCGACTCTGGTCAAGGAACTGGCCGTGATCGGCAAGAAAAACATCGCGCAATATTTCCTGACCATTCACGACATCATCCGCTACGCCAAGGCGCAGGGTATTCTGTATCAGGGGCGCGGATCGGCAGCGAATTCAGCGGTTTGTTTCGTGCTTGGCATCACTCCGGTCGATCCGGCCCGGCATGAGCTGTTGTTTGAGCGTTTCATCAGCGAGACCCGTACCGAGCCGCCCGATATCGACGTCGATTTCGAGCATGAGCGGCGCGAAGAGATCATCCAGCACATCTATCAGCGCCATGGCCGCGACCGTGCCGGGCTATGCGCCACGGTGATCCATTACCGCCCCCGCAGCGCCATACGCGAGGTTGGCAGGGTCATGGGCCTGTCCGAGGATGTGACCTCGGCACTGGCCAATACCGTCTGGGGCAGCTGGGGCAAGGATATGAGCGCAGCCTCGACCGATCAGGCGGGGCTTGATCTGCACGACCCTGTCCTGCGCCGGACGGTCCGGCTGGCAGATGAAATGATCGGTATGCCTCGCCACCTGTCCCAGCATGTCGGGGGCTTTGTGCTGACCGAGGGGCCCCTGTCCGAAACCGTGCCCATCGGCAATGCCGCCATGCCGGATCGCAGCTTTATCGAATGGGACAAGGACGACATTGATGAGCTTGGCATCCTTAAGGTCGATGTGCTGGCGCTGGGGATGCTGACCTGCATCCGCAAATGCTTTGCCCTGATCAGGGCGCATCATGGCAAGACCCTGACGCTTTCGGATTTCGACCATGACGATCAACCTACCTATGAGATGCTGCAAAGAGGTGACAGCATTGGCACCTTTCAGGTCGAAAGCCGCGCACAGATGGCAATGCTGCCGCGACTGAAGCCCAGGACGTTTTATGATCTGGTCATTCAGGTCGCCATCGTCCGGCCAGGCCCGATTCAGGGCAATATGGTCCATCCCTATCTGCGGCGTCGCAGCGGGCAGGAGGATGTCGAATATCCCGGCCCCCGCGACGGCGATCCCGATGAGCTGAAAAACATCCTGTCACGCACCAAGGGCGTGCCGATCTTTCAGGAACAGGCGATGAAGATTGCCATGGTCGCAGCGCAGTTCTCCCCCGCCGAGGTTGATAAGCTGCGCAAGGCCATGGCGACATTCCGTTCGCGCGGGACGATCGGGCAGCTACAGGACCGCATGGTCGAAAAGATGGTCGCGCGCGGCTATGACCGCGAATTCGCCGAACGGTGCTTTAACCAGATCAAGGGATTCGGCGATTACGGCTTTCCGGAAAGCCATGCGGCGGCCTTTGCCCATCTGGCCTATGTCTCGGCCTGGCTGAAATGCCATCACCCGGACGCCTTTGCTGCCGCACTGCTCAACAGCCAGCCCATGGGGTTTTATGGCCCGGCGCAGATTGTGCGCGACGCACGCGAACATGGTGTGACGGTGCTGCCGGTCGATGTGAATATCAGTGAATGGGACAATACGCTGGAGCCCTGCGATAGTGCCTTTGCCCTGCGCCTTGGCCTGCGCCAGATCGACGGACTGGCCAGAGCCCCGGCCGAGCGTATCGTGCAGGCGCGCCGCGGCGGCCCCTATACTGATCTGGCCGATCTGAAACGCCGCGCCGACCTTGATACCCGGACTATCCGTCAGGTCGCGACCGCCGATGCGCTACGCTCTTTGAACCTCGACCGCAGGGCGGGGCTGTGGCAGGCGCGGGCGTTGCGCGATGCGCCAGAGCTGCCGCTTTTTGGCCGCCGGGACGAAGGGGCCGAACCTGCAATCTCTCTGCCTGCCATGCCGCTGTGTGAGCAGGTCACCGCCGATTACCAGACGCTGCGCCTGTCGTTGAAAGCCCATCCCATGGCCTTTCTGCGCCGCAGCCTGACCGATCAGGGTTATACGCCCGCCGCCGCTCTGGCACGGCTGCCGAACCGGGCATGGCTGCGCATGGCCGGAATCGTGCTGGTCCGCCAGCGCCCGGGCAGCGCCAATGGCACCTGTTTCATCACGCTGGAAGATGAAACCGGCGTCGCCAATCTGGTGATCTGGGCAAAGACCTTTGGCCAGTTCCGCAAAGTAGCGATGAGCGCCCGCCTATTGGAAATCCGCGGCCAGCTTCAGCGCGCCGATGGCGTGACCCATGTCATCGCCCATTGGCTGGGGGACCGTTCGGACGCGCTGTTGCGCCTGGCCGGAGAGGCCCCCGCCACGCTGCCCCAGCCCCGGCCCAGCCATCCGCGCAAGGTGCGCATCCTGCCGAAATCGCGCGACTTTCATTAAGCCGCGCCCATGGGCGGGAAATCACGGCCATAAAAGGAAACCGCGCCCCCGAAGGGACGCGGTTTCAGAAAAGTTCCGTAAAGGAAGATCTTACTTGATCTTGCCTTCTTTGTACTCGACATGCTTGCGCACGACCGGGTCGTATTTGGTGACCGACATCTTTTCGGTCATCGTGCGGGCGTTTTTCTTGGTGACATAGAAATGCCCGGTCCCGGCCGTCGAGTTCAGACGGATCTTGATCGTCGTCGGCTTCGCCATCTGTTTCGCTCCTGCTGCGGGGCAAGACGCATGGCGCGAACCCCGTGGAATTCTCTTGGAGCCCGCCTTTTAGCGGCACAGCAGGCGAAGTCAACCGGGAATCACCTGATTTCAGGCCGATCTGCAAGGCAAAAGGGTCAGATATGCGCGGATGGCCTGTAAGCCGGATTTTGTTCCGGGGTTACCCCCTTTGATGACCATTCATCTGGTCCCGCCATTACTGACGGGATCTAGCTGCCAACCCGGACCTGCTGGGGCGAAGGCAGCCCTGTCTTGCGACGCGCGGTCCCTATTCGGCATTGCTCCCGGTGGGGCTTGCCATGCCAGGACTGTTGCCAGCCCCGCGGTGGGCTCTTACCCCACCGTTTCACCCTTACCCATGCGTGCATGGGCGGTCTCTTCTCTGTGGCGCTTTCCCTGGGGTTGCCCCCGCCGGGCGTTACCCGGCACCGCACCTTCATGGAGTCCGGACTTTCCTCGACGTTGCCGCCGCGGTCATCCGGCCATCCGCGCAAGGTCCAGATAGGCCCGCACAAAGGCCGGGTCAAGCCTGTGCCCAACCCTGCGCAATCTGGGGCAATGTGTCCTCGATCCAGCCAAGCAGCGTATCGACGCGCGTCGCTGCCTCATGCCCCAAAGGCGTCAGCGCATATTCCACATGTGGCGGAACAGTCTGGAAATCGCGGCGCAGCACCATGCCGTCGGCCTCCAGCCCCTGCAAAGTCTGGGCCAACATCCGTTCGCTGATACCGCCAATCTGCCGCCGCAGGCCGGAAAACCGCTGCGGCCCGTCAGAGAGCACGCGCAGGACCAGCATCCCCCAGCGCCCGGTCAGCCGCCGCAAGACATCGCGCGACGGGCATTCCGCGGCCATCAGATTCCCCCGGCAACCGGTTTCAGAATTTTTCACACTAACACCTCCGTCAGTACTTACTTTTTAATAGTAATGCTTTTACCTCTCGCTGCACAAGCATTTGCGAAAGGAAATGACATGACCATCGCCGTTACCGGAGCCACCGGCCAGCTTGGCCGCCTGATCACCGCCCGCCTGAAAGAACTGCTGCCCGCAAATGAAGTCGTCGCGCTGGCCCGCAACCCCGGAAAGGCCGTCGATCTGGGCGTCGAGACCCGCGCCTTTGATTATGACCGCCCCGAGACGCTGACCACCGCGCTGGCTGGCGTGGATCGACTGGTGTTTATCTCGGCAAGCGAGGTCGGCAAACGCGCTGTCCAGCACCGCGCCGTGATCGAGGCTGCCCAGGCCGCCGGCATCAGCCAGATCGTCTATACCAGCCTGCTGCACGCCGACCGTACGCCCCTGTCCCTTGCCGATGAACATGTCGTGACTGAAAAGCTGCTCTCCGAATCGGGCCTTCCCCATACGATCCTGCGCAATGGCTGGTATGCCGAGAACTACACCGGCGCATTCCCGGCTGCGCTGGAACATGGCGCGCTGATCGGTGCTGCCGGCGAGGGCCGGATCTCGGCCGCCGCGCGCGCAGATTATGCCGAGGCCGCCGCCAAAGTGGTCACGGGTGAAGGCCATCTTGGTAAGGTCTATGAACTTGCCGGTGACAATGGCTGGACGCTGGCGGAACTCGCAGCCGAGCTTTCTGCCCAAACCGGTCGGACCATTCCCTATAAAAACCTGTCGCAGAACGATTATGCCGCCGCGCTAACGGGTGCCGGCCTGCCGGAAGGGCTGGCCGCCGCCATCGCCGACTGGGACGCCAAAGCTGCGGAGGGTGCGCTTTTTGACGACAGCCGCACCCTGACCGGCCTGATAGGCCGACCGACCGCGACACTGGCCGAGGTGGTGCGCGCCGCGCTTTAAAACGGCACGTCGTCCATCGCACCACCCGAACCGGCCTGCGAGGCGGGCTGCACATAGCCCGCCTTGATCGTCTTGAAACCGGTGGCGAATTCGACGGTCAGCGTATCCTCGGCAATGCCCATGATCGTGCCATTGCCGAACTTCTGATGGAACACCCGATCCCCGACCGAAAACCGCGCCGCAGGTTCGGCATCAATCACGACCGGGGTGCGATGAACAGGCTGCGCGCGTTCGGCGCTGCGCTGCTGCATGCGCTTCCAGCCCGGAGAGTTGTAGACATCGCTCTGCGCCGCACGCTCATGGATAGCCGAGGGCGCAAAGGGCTGCGCCGCCGCACCATAACCACCACCGTAAAGGCCGGGCGGCGTCAGCACCTCAACGTGATCCTCGGGCAGTTCGTCGATAAAGCGCGACGGCAGGCTGGATTGCCATTGCCCATACATGCGACGGTTGCCGGCAAAGCTGATCGTCACCAGCTCACGCCCGCGAGTGATCCCGACATAGGCAAGCCGCCGCTCTTCCTCGAGCCCCTTCAGCCCGCTTTCATCCATGCTGCGCTGACTGGGAAACAGGCCGTCCTCCCACCCCGGCAAAAAGACGATGGGATATTCCAGACCCTTGGCCGCATGCAGGGTCATGATACTGACCTCATCGGTCTGCTCGCCAGAGTCGTTGTCCATGACCAGCGCGACATGCTCAAGGAAACCCTGAAGATTTTCAAACTCTTCCAGAGCCTTGATCAGCTCCTTGAGGTTTTCGAGACGACCCGGAGCATCGGGCGACTTGTCGTTCTGCCACATGGCGGTATAGCCGGATTCGTCCAGAATCCGCTCGGCCAGTTCGACATGACTGACGCGACTGTCCAGCGCATCGGCATGCCAGCGGCCCATCGCCTCGGTGAACTGACGCAACGCCGCCGCACCCTTGCCGCCAAGAGCGCCGGTCGCAACCGTCGAAACCGCACCCTCCAGCAGCGACAAATTCCGCTCGCGCGCCTCGCGCTGAATGGTCTGAACGGCTTTCTCGCCCAGACCACGTTTGGGAACGTTCACGATCCGCTCAAACGCCAAATCATCGGCAGGGCTGACCGCGAGCCGGAAGTAGGCCATGGCATCGCGAATCTCGGCCCGCTCATAAAAGCGCGGACCACCGATCACCCGATAGGGCAAACCGATGGTCATGAATCGGTCCTCGAACGCCCGCATCTGATGGCTGGCCCGTACGAGGATGGCAATGTCGTTCAGATTGCGCCGACCGAGTGCCGCACGATGCCCGCCGTGGAAAGCCTCAATCTCTTCCCCGATCCAGCGTGCCTCGGCCTCGCTGTCCCAATGACCGATCAGGCGGACCTTTTCGCCCCCCTCGACCTCGGTCCACAGCGTCTTGCCAAGCCGGCCACGGTTCGCCGCAATCAGCCCCGAAGCCGCGGCAAGAATATGCGGGGTCGAGCGATAGTTCTGCTCAAGCCGGATCACCTGCGCACCGGGAAAATCACTCTCAAAGCGCAGAATGTTACCAACCTCGGCCCCGCGCCAGCCATAGATCGACTGGTCATCATCGCCAACGCAGCAGATATTGCGATGAGCAGACGCCAAAAGCCGCAGCCACATATACTGGGCGACGTTGGTATCCTGATATTCGTCAACGAGGATATAACGGAACCGATCCTGCCAGGATCTCAGCACATCAGGATGGGCCTGGAACAGATGTACGCAATGCATCAGCAGGTCGCCGAAATCGGTGGCGTTCAACTCCAGCAAACGGCGCTGATAGGCCGCGTAAAGCCGGCCACCCCAGCCGTCAAAGGCACGCTCCTCACCCCTTGGCAGTTGCGACGGGGACAGGCAGCGGTTTTTCCAGCTGTCGATCAAATGGGCAAGCTGACGCGCTGGCCAGCGTTTTTCATCAATATTCCCGGCCAGAATAAGCTGCCTGAGCAGTCGTATCTGATCGTCGGTATCAAGGATGGTAAAGCTGGGCTTCAGGTGCAGCTCACCATCGCCGATCAGCTCGGCATGACGGCGCAGGATCTTGACGCTGATCGAGTGAAAGGTGCCAAGCCACGGCATGCCCTCGACCGCCTCGCCCAAAAGGCGGGCGACGCGCTCTTTCATCTCGCGCGCGGCCTTGTTGGTAAAGGTCACGGCAAGGATCTGCCCCGGCCGGGCCCGGCCAAGGTTCAGCAGATGCGCGATACGCGTGGTCAGCGCCCGGGTCTTGCCGGTGCCCGCACCGGCAAGCAGCAGGACCGGACCATCCAGCGCCTCGACCGCTGCACGTTGCGCGGGGTTAAGCCCGTCAAGATAGGGCACAGGCCGCGCACCGATTGCCCGCTGGGACAGCGGCACCGGCGCGGCTGCGGCCTCGAAAGCGTCCGAGTCGTCGAAATTGCTCATGCCCGCACCATAGCCCCGCATCCGCGCTCGGGAAAGCCTGTCGTTCCCATTTCGTTCACATGCCGCCTACCGCGGCGGCAAGTCCCCAGAAAACCAGAAGAGCCAGAGCGAGAAAAACCGCACCCACCGCGTAAAGCCGGATGCGTTCGCGGCGGTTGCGCGGGTGGTGCCAATCCAGAAACCCCTGGCCGTCGAACAGCGGATTGGCGTGCAGCATCCCGAACGCGAGGGGACCGGACGACCGCCCCTCGGCCAGCCGCCGCAGGCGCCATTCAGGATAGCGATGGCTCAGGCAAAGCCAGATTGCCGCCAGCCGGGCCGCCAGGAGACAGGCCATTCCGCTGGACAACCACAGCATTACGCCCTGAGGCCGGCAAAGATCGCAGGATCAAGGCTGGCATGGGCAAAAGTCGCCCCTTCGGTCAGCACCGAAACCGCATCATGCGAATGCAGCGATTCCTGATGGCTCGCCACGACGCGGAAATCGCCGATACGCGGCTCGGCCATCAGCTCGGCGGCAAAGGCGCGCACCGCATCCTCGACAAAGATCGGGTTGGCGGCGTTCAGCTCGGCAAAGGCCTGTTCGTCCTCGCGCTTGACCATGACCTGGGTCTCGGTCGCGACGGCACGACGGCACAGGGTCACCATATCTTCGAACCACAGGGTATCGCCCTGCATGACGACCGAGACCCGGGCCACCGAACGCTGCGAATGCGGCGTCGCAAGCTGGCCGCGCATACGCCGGGCATGTTCGCTGAGCTCAAGCGAACAGGGGCAGGTCGAGGAATAGACATAGTCGAAATGCATGATCCGCAGCCGCTGGCCAGCCTTTTCGACCAGTTCCAGCGCAATGTCGTAATACTGCCAGCCCGACAGGCCCGAGCGCAGCGACTCGACCCGCATCGGATAGCTGAGCCGCATCATGATACGCGCGTCCAGACTGTCGAGGTCGGATTTGTAATCGTCCAGCGCCGCCTCAAGCACCCCCATTGAGAACTGCTTGTCAGCATGGGCATAGAACGAGCGCATGATGCGGCTCATGTTGATGCCCTTGCGATCAGCCTCAAGGCTGACGGTGCCGGTAACGCTGGTTTCAAGCGTGATCTCGCCGCCCTCGCGGGTCATATAGCGGATCGGCAGACGGAAGTTAGAGATGCCGACGTGCTGGATCGGCGCGCGCGCCCCGACGATCAGGCTGGCCGGTCCGTTCTGCAGGTCCGGCAGGCTGGCCTTATAGGCGTCATCGACCCGGAAATCGGCCGGGTATTCGCGCTTAAGCGCAGGATAGGCGCGTTCGGTGGCGATTGGGCGGGCCTCGGTCATGGTCGTCCTCGCTTAAAGGTCGGCAATAATCTGGGGGCTCGCGACCCGAAAGGAAAGGGGGCGCCCGGCAAGTTCCGGACGCCAGAGCGCCCTCAGGCCAGGGATTGGCGGATGTCCGCGATCAGATCATCCGCGTCCTCAAGCCCGATCGACAGGCGCAAAAGGCCGGGGGTGATGCCCAGCTCGGCCCGCATCTCTTCGGACAGGCGTTGATGCGTCGTCGTCGAGGGATGGGTGACGATCGACTTGGCATCGCCAAGGTTGTTCGAAATCTGGAAAACCTGCATCCGGTTCATCGCCGCAAAGGCAGCTTCTTTGCTGCCCAGGTCGATGGCCACCATGGTGCCGCCCGCCCCCATCTGGCGCATGACCAGATCATATTGCGGATGGTCGGCAAGGCCGGGATAGATCACACGCGACAGACGGCCATCATCCTTAAGCGCAGAGGCAAGGCGCAAGGCGCTGTCGGTCTGGGCACGAACACGCAGGTCCATCGTCGTCAGCCCGTTCAGCATCATCCATGCGTTAAAGGGGCTGATCGCGCCGCCGGTATGTTTAAGATAGGGTTCGGCCACGTCGCGCACGAACTCGCGGGTTCCACAGATCACGCCACCCAGACAGCGACCCGAGCCGTCGATATGTTTGGTCGCCGAATAGACCACGACATCGGCACCGTTCTGCACGGCACGCGAATAAACCGGGGTGGCAAAGACGTTATCGACCACGACCAGCGCGCCGACCGCATGGGCAAGCCCGGCCACGCCGGCAATATCCACCACCTCCAGCGTCGGATTCGAGACCGATTCAAAGAACACCGCCCGCGTCGTCGGCCGGATCGCCGCGCGCCACTGTTCCAGATCGGTGCCATCGACATAGGTCACCTCGACCCCGAAACGCACCAGCACATCAAGCACATAAAGGCATGAACCGAAAAGCGCCCGCGACGAAACGATATGATCGCCGGGCTTGGCAAAACACATCAGCGCCCCGTTCACCGCCGCCATGCCGCTGGCAGTGGCAAAAGCGTCCTCGGTACCTTCAAGGTTGGCGATCCGATCCTCGAACATGCGCGAGGTCGGGTTACCATAGCGGGCATAGATGAATTCATCCGGCCCGGTCTTGATGAAACGGGCCTCGGCCTGTTCGGCGCTGTCGTAGGAAAAGCCCTGGGTCATGAACAGGGCCTCGGCCATCTCGCCGTACTGGCTGCGGCGAATGCCGTGATGGACAGCGCGCGTGCGCGGATGCAGAGGCTTGTTCGACTCCTGGGACATGGCTGGCTCCTGATGGTCAGGATGCCGGGTTACTCCTGCCCGGCCAGCCGTGCAAGGCCCCGGGGCCGGCTATTCGCTGTCGCGAGGCAAGGCATGGCGTTCAAACAGCCGCGAATTGGCCACAAAAAACACCACCATGATCGCCGGCAGGCCAAAGGTCTTGAAATTCACCCAGGCCGTTTCGGACATCAGCCGCCAGACCGCCTCATTGGCGATGGCAAGCCCCAGAAACAACAGCGTCATACGCAGGGTCAGGATTCGCCAGCCCTCGGCACGCATCGGCAGGGCCTCGGACATGACCAGCTCAAGCCAGTTGCGGCGCAGGATCAGGCTTGCGCCAAGCAGCGCGGCAAAGATCAGGTAGATGATCGTCGGCTTCATCTTGAAGAACCTGGGATCATTCAGCCAGATCGACAGCCCGCCAAAGACGACGACCAGAACCAGCGTGGCGATCTGCATGGGCGACAGCCGCCCCGTCAGGCGCCATAGCGCCAGCGTGCAAATGACAAGGACCGGCACAAAGACCAGCGTGGCAAAGATGAATCCGGAATATTCACGCCCAGCCAAGGTCACGGTCTGATCCCGAAACCGCATGAAGACGACAAAGAACAGGACCAGCGGGCCAAGGTCCAGTGCGGCCTTGAGCCAGGGATTGATCTTGCGCGGTTCGGTCAAGGCGAGGCTCCTGCTCAGCTTTGGGGGCGCGATATTGCGCCGGAAGCGGTCCCGGCGCAAGCGGCGCCTAGTCCAGACGGATGGCTGCCAGAATGGGGCCGCTGGCCATACGAGCGTCGCCGCGACCCAGCTCTTGCGCCAGAATGGCATGGCGGGTGTCGTCGGGAAAGTCGGTGCTGTTCTGACCGTCCTGCCGCACGGTCAGGCGCAGCGGGGCCCGGCCGTCCCACTCGGCAATCCGCTCGGCCGCCAGCACGACGTTGCGATAGTTGACGACCTTGCCACGATTTTCACCAGCCCTGATGGCCACCCTGCGCTGTGGAGCATAACGCACCAGAATGATCGCCACCCGATCCTTGATCGCGCTGCGCGGTGTCAGCTCGATCCGGTAACCCTCTTTGCCCTGGCTTGAAGAAACCATCACCGGAGTCGGCCATGCCATCTGGGTCTGGACAAGCCCCACCAGTTCTGCCGGGCGCAATGCGATCAGCGTATCTGTCCCGCCAACGACGATCTGGGGCGTATAGATCGCACGCTCGCCGGACTGATGGGCATAGGCCTGCTGGCGCAGGGTGAATTCAGGCCGCGCAAACTCGTCGGCCCAGCCAAGGTAATCCCAGTAATCGACATGCCAAGACAGCGTCAGCACATCCTCGCGCTCGGCCAGATCGGCCAGCAGCTCATCAGCGGGCGGACAGGATGAACAGCCCTGCGAGGTGAAAAGCTCGACCACCACCGGGGGCTGACCGACCGGACCGATCATGCGCGCACGCGGCTGCACCTCGGCAAAGGTCGAAACGCCGGGCGCGGCAAAGGGGTCCGAAGGCATCACCGGCGACGACTGGTCGGCCGGCACCCCGGGCTCACCCTTCGGGGCCTCGATCAGACCGATAACGCCATCCTCATCGACGATCTCGACAAAGGTGCTTGCCGGGGCAGCCCCCTCGCCCGAGGAGGGCAGTTCCGCAGCCGGACCCGACAGGGTGGCCGCGACATCGGCAGCGCCGGTATCGAATATGCAGACCGGAGTCGCGCCTTCTGCCGGGCCTTCGCCCATCTCATGCGCGAATGCCGGGACACCCAGCCCGGTCAGCGCAACCACGGCAGCGCAGGCCAGAACCGGCAGGACCCCTGCCCTGCACGCCTGCCCACGGGCTGATATCTTGATGCGCCTTGCCGCCATATTCTTCCGTATTCCCGGCCCTTCCGATCCGCATCAGGTAATCCGGGTGATGGGGGAACGACAAATCAATGCTTTGTTAGTGCAGCGTGTTCACCCCGCGACCGTGATGCAAAACCCACATCCCGCCCGGGGCGCAGAAATTGGCATACAATTGCATACAAATCTGCCGCACCCCCCTTGATCCCCATGTGGAAAAGGGGCAAATGGCAGGCAGCACCGCCATTCAGCCACCTTTTTGCAAGGATAGGGAGCCGAGTCATGCCCATCGTTACAGGAACAGACACCGCAAAGACGCGCCGCCAGCTTCAGGTGGGCTCTCACAGCTACGCCTATTACTCGATCGAAGCCGCGACACAGGCCGGGCTTGGCGATTTTTCCAGGCTGCCCGCCTCGCTCAAGGTGGTGCTGGAAAACCTGCTGCGTTTTGAGGACGGCGGCCGCACGGTCAGCGTCGAGGACATCAAAGCCTTTGCCGAATGGGCGCAAAAAGGCGGCAGGAACCCGCGTGAGATCGCCTATCGTCCGGCACGCGTCCTGATGCAGGACTTTACCGGCGTTCCGGCCGTGGTGGACCTTGCCGCGATGCGCGATGGCATCAAGGCTCTGGGCGGTGATGCGCAAAAGATCAACCCGCTGAACCCGGTCGATCTGGTCATCGACCACTCGGTGATGATCGACGAGTTCGGCAACCCCCGCGCCTTCCAGCGCAACGTTGACCTGGAATATGAACGCAACCTTGAGCGCTATACCTTCCTGAAATGGGGGCAAAAGGCGTTCAACAACTTCCGCGTTGTGCCGCCCGGCACCGGTATCTGCCACCAGGTGAACCTGGAATATCTGGCCCAGACCGTCTGGACCGACACCGACCAGCAGGGCGCGAACGTCGCCTATCCCGATACTCTGGTCGGCACGGACAGCCACACGACCATGGTCAACGGCCTTGCCGTTCTGGGCTGGGGCGTCGGCGGGATCGAGGCCGAGGCCGCGATGCTGGGCCAGCCCATCTCGATGCTGATCCCCGAAGTCGTCGGCTTCAAGCTGACCGGCAGGATGATGGAAGGCACCACCGCCACCGACCTGGTGCTGAAAGTCGTGGCCATGCTGCGCAAGAAAGGCGTCGTCGGCAAATTCGTCGAATTCTACGGCGACGGCCTTGACCACCTGCCGCTGGCCGACCGTGCCACCATCGCCAACATGGCGCCCGAATATGGCGCGACCTGCGGTTTCTTCCCGATCGACAACGAAACGCTGCGCTACCTGCGCAATACGGGCCGTGACGAAGATCGTATCGCGCTGGTCGAGGCCTATGCCAAACAGAACGGTTTCTGGCGCGGTGCCGATTACGAGCCCATCTATACCGACACCCTGCATCTCGACATGGCCGACATCGTTCCGGCGATCTCGGGCCCGAAACGGCCGCAGGACTACACGCCGCTGAACCTTGCCGCACGCGCTTTCTACAAGACGGTTGCGGAATATCGCGGTGTGGACATGTCCGCCGCCGCCCAAGAGATGGTCGAAGAGGGCGGCGGGGTCATCACCAACGGCACGGATGTGCGCAAAACCGTGGCCGTCGAGGGTCAGGATTACACCATCCGCGACGGTTCGGTTGTAATCGCCGCCATCACCTCCTGCACCAACACCTCGAACCCCTATGTGATGATCGGTGCCGGTCTGGTCGCCCGCAAGGCGCGTGCGCTTGGCCTGACCCGCAAGCCCTGGGTTAAGACCTCGCTCGCACCGGGGTCGCAGGTTGTGGCCGAATATCTTGAAGCCGCCGGCCTGCAAGAGGATCTGGACGCCATCGGCTTCAACCTCGTGGGCTTTGGCTGCACCACCTGTATCGGCAACTCGGGGCCGCTGGGCGATCCGGCGATCTCGAAAGCGATCAACGACAACGATCTGGTCGCCACCGCCGTCCTGTCGGGCAACCGCAACTTTGAGGGCCGGATTTCGCCCGATGTGCGCGCCAACTATCTGGCTTCGCCGCCGCTGGTCGTCGCCTATGCCATCGCGGGTGATGTCAACATCAACCTGACCAAGGACCCGATCGGCCAGACCCCCGAGGGCAAGGATGTCTATCTGAAAGACATCTGGCCGACCACGCAGGAGGTTGCCGAACTGGTCGAGGCGACTGTGACCCGCGAGGCCTTCCAAAAGAAATATGCCGATGTGTTCAAGGGCGACGAGCGCTGGCAGGGCGTCGAGGTCACCGACAGCGAGACCTATGACTGGCCGCCGACCTCGACCTATATCCAGAACCCGCCCTATTTCCGCGGCATGTCGAAAGAGCCGGGCCAGATCACCAATATCGAGGGCGCGCGCGTCCTCGCGATCCTGGGCGATATGATCACGACCGACCACATCTCGCCCGCAGGTTCGTTCAAGCCCACCACCCCGGCCGGGGAATACCTGCTTGAGCGTCAGGTCCAGCCCAAGGATTTCAACAGCTACGGTTCGCGCCGCGGCAACCACGAAGTCATGATGCGCGGTACCTTTGCCAACATCCGCATCCGCAACGAGATGCTGGAGGGTGTCGAAGGCGGCTACACCAAAGGCCCTGATGGTCAGCAGACCTCGATCTTTGACGCCGCCATGGCCTATCAGGCCGAGGGTACGCCGCTGGTCGTCTTTGGTGGCGTGGAATACGGCGCCGGGTCGTCGCGCGACTGGGCGGCGAAAGGCACCAACCTGCTGGGCATCAAAGCGGTCATCGCTGAAAGCTTTGAGCGCATCCACCGCTCGAACCTCGTCGGCATGGGCGTCATCCCGCTGGAGTTCACCGAAGGTGAGAACCGCAAGACCCTGAACCTTAAGGGCGACGAGGTCATCACCATCGGCGGCCTGGAAGGCGACTTCAAACCGCTGTCGCTGGTTCCCTGCACCATCCGCTATGCCGATGGCAGCGAAAAGACCATCCAGCTGAAGGCCCGCGTCGATACCGAGGTCGAGATCGAATACCTCGAAAACGGCGGTGTGCTGCACTATGTGCTGCGCAACCTCGCCAAGTCCTGAGATCTGGACCCGGACAGATAACGAAAGGCCGCCCCCGGGCGGCCTTTTCCTTTGTCCGGCCCGGGTTGCGTGCCCCCTATTCCTCGGCACAATACCACATGGCCCCACCGGCGGCGGCCGTTCCGATGACAAGCGAGCCGACCGCAACCGGGGATGTGGCAAGCCCCGCGGCCGCCGCGCCCGCCGCCTCAAGCGTGCCGACCATCTGCCCCGAGGTCGCGGCAAGAATCGTCGCGCCCGGTCGCTGCGTCACCGCATCATAACCGGCCACGGCCAGCGCATTGGCATTACGGAAAGTGGCCTGACGGGCCGAGTTTACCCGCTCGCACAGGGTCTTGCGGCATAAGGCGTTACCTTTGCGCGGCCCCTTTTGCGCGCCGATGTAGGTGTCATTTTCCTTGTCCCACAGCAGACAATAGCTGCCGTCATCACCCATCTCATTGCGCCGCAGGATCTCGCGCAGCGTGACATAGCCCGGACAGGTGATCCGCCCCCAGCCAGAAAAGTTCTTTTCCAGCCGGCCGACATTTTCATGAAACTCGGCATCGCGGACATAATTGATCTCGGTTTTTTCGCCCGCGATCGACGTGTCGCAGGTCCACAGCCGCTCTTCCTTGCCCGGTCGCTCTTGCGCCGCGCCCGCCGTCGTCACTCCCATCACCCCGACCATAGCCAGAATAAAAGAACGCATCCCTTGCCTCATGTCCTTTCTGCGCGCCGCTTTTCCCGAAAGCACCGCCGCACTGCAAGCCACTTGCTCAGACACAGGCCGGAATGTGAACGGCTGCGTTCATTTTGTTATTGCAGCAGCCCAAAAGCAAAAGGCCGCCCCAAAAGGAGCGGCCCCCGTAAAACTGCGATCCGGAAAGGATCAGTTTTTCGCGTAGAATTCGACGACCAGATTCGGTTCCATCTGCACCGGATAGGGCACGTCGCCCAGAGCCGGAGTGCGAACGAAGGTCGCGGTCATCTTGTTGTGGTCCACTTCCAGATAGTCCGGAACATCACGCTCGGTCAGGCCAACGGCCTCCAGCACGATGGTCAGCTGACGCGAACGCTCGCGAACCGAGATCACGTCGCCTTCCTTGACGCGATACGACGGGATGTTCACGCGGCGGCCGTTCACCTCGACATGGCCGTGGTTCACGAACTGACGGGCAGCAAAGACGGTCGGCACGAATTTGGCGCGATAAACGACGGCGTCCAGACGGCGCTCCAGCAGGCCGATCAGGTTTTCACCGGTGTCGCCGCGCACACGCTCGGCTTCGGAATAGATGCGGCGGAACTGCTTTTCGGTCAGGTCGCCGTAATAGCCTTTGAGCTTCTGCTTGGCGCGCAGCTGGGTGCCGAAATCCGACAGTTTGCCCTTGCGGCGCTGGCCGTGCTGGCCCGGGCCGTATTCGCGCTTGTTAAGCGGCGACTTGGCGCGGCCCCAGATGTTTTCGCCCATGCGGCGGTCGATCTTGTACTTGGCAGCGGTGCGTTTGGTCATCGCTGATCTCCTTCGTGTTATCAGTTTCGAAGGGCGTTGTCCTTTGGCCAAGCATCTTGCGATCCAGGGCCCGACAGGGTTCCCCTTGCGGGGTCCACCAACACCAATGAAGCGGCGCTTATAGCCGCACTGTTGCCGGTGTCAAGCGCCCGGGCCCCTTGAGTGGCGGCAAGCTTGTACTTAAATGAATGGCAGCGAACAAGGAATGTGCGATGTTCTCGATCCCCGGCAAATCCCCCGTGACCATCACCCCGGCGGCTGAACGCCAGATTGCCCGGCTTATGGCCCAGAAATCGGCCCGCGGCCTGAGGATCGGGCTGAAAAAGGGTGGCTGCGCAGGCATGGAATACACCATGGAACTGGCCGAGAACGCTTCGCCCGGCGATGAGGTTGTTGAACAGGGCGAAGCGCGGGTCATGATCGCGCCCACCGCACAGATGTTTCTGTTCGGAACCGAGATCGACTATGAAACCAGCCTGCTCGAATCCGGCTTCAAGTTTCGTAACCCGAATGTCACCGACAGTTGCGGCTGTGGCGAATCGGTAAGCTTCGCCCCGCTCGAAGGTTCGCGGGCGAAAGCCTAGACCTTTCGCCGCAGGTTCGTGTTCCGTACCCTCCTGCCGTCTTGATCGCGCGACGCGCGCGGCCTAATCCCCTGTCGGAAGCTGATAAGGGAGAGAGGCTGATGGCCCCGCGCAAACTTGCCGCCGGAAACTGGAAAATGAACGGAACCCTGGCCTCGCTGGCCGAGATCGACCAGCTGCTGGCCGATCACCCCCGGCCGGGCTGCGATGTGCTGATCTGCCCGCCCGCGACACTGGTCCATGCGCTGGCAGGTCGCGTTGAGGGCAAGATCGCGGTCGGCGGTCAGGACTGCCACGCCAAGACCTCGGGCGCCCATACCGGCGACATCGCCGCAGCCCAGCTGAGGGACGCAGGCGCAAGCCATGTCATTCTTGGCCATTCCGAGCGGCGCACCGATCATGGCGAAACCGACGCTGATGTCGCGGCGAAATCCGTCGCAGCCTATGAGGCCGGGCTTGTCGCGGTGATCTGCGTCGGTGAGACCGAGGCACAGCGTGACGCGGGCGAGACGCTGGATGTAATCTCGACCCAGCTTGCAGGCTCGATCCCCGAGAGTGCGACGGCCGCCAATACTGTTATCGCTTATGAACCGGTCTGGGCCATCGGCACCGGCCGCACCCCGACCAGCGAGCAGATCGCCGAGGTCCACGCCCTGATACGCGACCGCCTTGCCGCCCGCTTTGCCGACGGGGCCGATTTTGCGCTGCTCTATGGCGGCTCGGTCAAACCCGGAAACGCGGCCGAGATCTTTGCCATTCCCCATGTGAACGGTGCTCTGGTCGGCGGCGCCAGCCTCAGGGCGGCCGATTTCGGCCCGATCATCTCGGCACTTTCCGCAGCGTAATTCGCCAGACAGGAACGCCATTCCATCCGGCAGCCCCGGTTTGGAATGGCGTTACCCTTTTCGGGGGTCCCTGCCCCTTGCCAACCCGGCCGTGTCGGGCATAGGTCTCGCCTGACATTCAAGGCAGGGGCAATGACAGAGCCGGCAATTTCCTTTCAGGGCGTGACGCGCCGCTATCCGCAAAAGGGCGATAGCGAAGTGGTGGCCCTGCACGACATCTGGCTGGACGTACCGAAAGGCGCAATCACCGGCATCATCGGCCGTTCCGGGGCCGGGAAATCGACGCTGTTGCGCATGGTGAATGGGCTTGAGCGCCCCAGCACCGGCAAGGTGATCGTGAACGACCACGATGTAGGCGCGGCCTCGACCGCCAGCCTGCGCCGCATCCGGCGCGAGGTTGGCATGATCTTTCAGCACTTCAACCTGCTCGCCAGCCGTACTGTGGCCGAGAACATCGCCCTGCCGCTGGAGATCGCGGGCGAGGACAGCGGTAAGATCGCCCCCCGCGTCACCGAGCTGATCGAGCGCGTCGGCCTGACCGAGCAGGCCGACCGTTATCCGGCCGAACTTTCGGGCGGGCAGAAACAGCGGGTCGGGATCGCCCGGGCGCTTGCGACCGGGCCGCGCGTCCTGTTGTCGGACGAGGCGACCTCGGCGCTGGACCCTGACACGACGCGGCAGGTGCTTGAGCTGCTGCACAGCATCAACCGTGAACTGGGTCTGACCATCCTGCTTATCACCCATGAAATGGCGGTGGTGCGCGATATCTGCACTCAGGTCGCGGTGATCGAGGCCGGTCGCATCGTCGAGGCCGGAGATACCTATGAGGTCTTTTCGAAACCTGCCCATCCGACCACGCGTTCGTTTCTGACCGGTGTAACGGGCGTAGCGGTACCGCAGTTTGTCGCCCATCGCATGCAAGAGACCCCGCCCTCTCCGACAGCCGAGGCGGTGGTCCAGATCACCTTTATCGGCAACCATGCCACTGACCCGATGCTGGCGCGGCT
Source organism: Paracoccus kondratievae (assembly GCF_009301415.1). GTDB lineage: Bacteria > Pseudomonadota > Alphaproteobacteria > Rhodobacterales > Rhodobacteraceae > Paracoccus > Paracoccus kondratievae. The sequence continues at coordinate 1,405,001 of NZ_CP045072.1, forward strand.
GACCTCAGAGCGGGGCGTCAGCGTCAACATCCTTGCCGGAGCCATCGAAGAGATCGGGACCAAACCCTTTGGCAGCCTGATCGTTGCCCTGCCTGCCCCGCGGCTGGAGGAATCGCGCCGCTTTCTGGAAGAACACGGCCTGCTGACCGAGGTGCTTGGCTATGTCGGCTAACCTGATCCCCATTCTGTGGCAGGCAACGCTGCAGACGCTTTACATGGTGACCACGTCCACGCTGATCGGCACGCTGATCGGCCTGCCGCTGGGGGTGTTTCTGGCCACCTCGCGCCGGGGCGAGTTGCTGTCTGCGCCATGGCTGAACTCTCTGCTGGGGCTGATCGTCAACGCCGCACGCTCAACCCCCTTTATCATCCTGGTGGTGGCGATCACTCCGCTGACGCAATTGATCGCCGGCACTTCGATCGGCACCACTGCCTCCATCGTGCCGCTGACCATTGCCGCCGCGCCTTTTATCGCCCGCCTGATCGAGACCGCCATCCGCGAAATCGATGCCGGCCTGATCGAGGCCGCGCGCGCCATGGGCGCAACCCCGGTCCAGATCATTCGCAAGGTCCTGATCCCCGAGGCACTGCCCGGCATCATCCTGGGGCTTACCCTCGCCGTGGTCAGCCTGATTGGCTATTCGGCCATGGTCGGCGCGGTCGGCGGCAAAGGTCTGGGCGATCTGGGCATCCGCTACGGCTATCAGCGTTTCATGCCCGAGGTGATGCTGACCGTCGTGATCATCCTGATCGTGCTGGTGCAACTGGTGCAATCCGTCGGCGAATGGATCGCCTCCCGTTTCGACAAACGTGCCCCCCGCAACCGGGGCCGATAACCTGAAAGGACATCCAATGCGCATTTTCCGCCTTGCCGCCCTGACTTCGGCGCTGGCCCTTTCGGCCGCCATGGCCGTGGCCGAAGAAATCAAGGTCGGCGTTTCCCCCGGCGAACATGGCGAGATCATGGAAGAGGTCGCCAAGATCGCCGAGGCCAAGGGCCTGACCATCGACATCATCGAATTCACCGATTACGTCGTGCCAAACCAGGCGCTGGCCGATGGCGATCTGCAGGCCAACAGCTTCCAGCACCAGCCCTATCTGGACAACCAGATCAAGGACCGCGGCTTTGATCTGGTCGCGATCGGCAAAACCATCACCACCCCGATGGGCGCCTATTCCGAAAAGCTGAAGTCGCTGGACGAGCTGGCCGAAGGCGCGCAGGTCGCGATCCCGAACGACCCGACCAACGGCGGCCGCGCATTGCTGCTTTTGCAGGACAAGGGCGTGATCAAACTGGCCGACGGTACTGGCCTGACCCCCTCGCCTCTGGACGTGACCGAGAACCCCAAGAACCTGAAGTTCATGGAGCTTGACGCCGCCCAACTACCCCGCGCGCTGGCCGATGTCGATATCGCCATCATCAACACCAACTATGCGCTGGACGCCGGGCTGAACCCCAATGAGGACGCCATCGCCATGGAAAAGGCAGACAGCCCCTATGCCAACATCATCGTGGTCCGCAAAGGCGATGAAGAAGCGCCCTGGGCCAAGCAACTGGTCGAAGCCTATCACGACCCGGCGGTGAAGAAATTCATCGAAGAGAGATATCAGGGCGCGGTGATCCCGGCCTGGTAAGGTAGTCGCCCTCTGCAAACCAGCAGGGACAGGGCCCCGATCAGAAAATGCCCCGCCGTTCTGGCGGGGCATTTTTCATTCGGGCTTCATGCTGCCAGTACGGCGCAAGCGGTCGTGCCAGCTGAGTGCCTCTTCGATCACATGGGGGGTATGACCACCGCGCGCCAGCGCCCGGGCGTAATAATCCTCAAGCCCGTCGCGCCATTCGGGGGCCACGCAGTTTTGCAGGATCACCCGCGCCCGTTCACGCGGTGCAAGGCCGCGCAGATCCGCAAGCCCCTGCTCGGTCACCAGAATATCCACATCATGTTCGCTATGATCGACATGCGAGACCATGGGCACCACAGATGAGACATTCCCGCCCCTGGCCGTCGATTTGGTGACAAAGACCGACAGGAAAGCGTTGCGCGCGAAATCGCCCGAGCCACCGATGCCATTCATCATTTGCGTCCCCATTACATGGGTCGAGTTCACGTTGCCATAAATGTCGAACTCAAGTGCGGTATTGATGCAAATCAGGCCAAGGCGGCGGACGACCTCGGGGTGGTTCGAAATCTCTTGCGGGCGCAACACCAGCCGGGGTTTGAATTCATGGAAGCGCCCCATCACGTCACGGTATTTCGGCGCAGACAATGTGATCGACGATCCCGAGGCAAAAACCATCTTGCCCGCATCCATCAGGTCAAAGGTCGAGTCCTGCAAGACCTCGCTATACATCGTCAGATCATGGAACGGGCTGTCGATGAACCCATGCAGGACCGCATTCGCGATTGTCCCAATACCAGCCTGCAACGGATGCAGGTGGCCAGGCAGCCGGGATTGCGCGACCTCGTTTTTCAGAAATTCGGTCAGGTGACCGGCGATGGCGCGCGTCTCGTCATCCGGGTCATGGATGGTCGAAGAGGAGTCAAGCTTGGTCGAAATCACGATGGCCGCGATACGGTCGGACGGCACCGGGATGAAGGGAAATCCGACACGGCTTTCGGGCGTCACGACCGGAATCGGGGTGCGGCTGGGCCGGTAGGTCGGGATATAGATGTCATGCAGCCCCTCCAGCGCCTCGGACTGGCTAAGGTTGATCTCGACGATCACCTTTTCAGCAAGCAAGGCGAAACTGGCCGAGTTCCCGACCGAAGTGGTGGGCACGATGCCACCGCTTTCGGTAATCGCGACGGCCTCGACAATGGCGATATCGACCGGGGGCAACTGACAGGTACGCAGCTGCTCGACCGTTTCCGAGAGGTGCTGATCAACATACATGACCTCACCGGTATTGATCGCGCGGCGCAGACCCGGGTCGGACATAAAGGGAATGCGGCGGGACAGGACTTTTGCCTCGGCCAGCGTCTTGTCCAGGTCATTGCCAAGCGACGCACCGGTCATCAGCGTCACTTTCAGCGGCTCGGCCTTGGCGCGTTCGGCCAGCGCCATGGGCACAGCCTTAGCCTCGCCCGCGCGGGTAAAGCCCGACATGCCCAGCACCATTCCGTCACGGATCAGGCTTGCCGCCTGTTCGGCACTGACCACGCGGTCCAGCAGCCCCTTGTGACGAATGCGGCCAAGATAGTCCTGGGTCATGACAGCCTCCCTGATCGTGACGGGATGATTAGGGACAAAGCGCGACAGTGACAAATCAATCCAGCCATGCATGCAAGGAAAGGCCGGCCCAAGGGCCGGCCTGTGCAAGATCGTTTCGCCTGTAGATCAGCGGCGACGGCCCAGCGACCACGCCCCATCACCCAGCAGCGACAGCGCGACCATGGTGATGGCCCAAAGCACCGGATATTCCCAGCCACCACCCGGGTTGCTGAACGAGAAACCGGCCGAGCCATGACCGAACCACGCCGCGCCAAGCAGCAGGGCAGCCATCACCAGCGCGATGATGCGGGTGAAGATACCGCCGATCAGCGCCAGACCACCCAGAATCTCGGCCAGCATGGTCAGATAGCCAAGCAGGCCCGGCAGGCCGATCGATTCAAAGTAGCCGGCGGTGCCCGCGGGGGTGAAAACGAACAGCTTGGTCAACCCGTGAACCAGAAACCAGGCCCCGGTCGAGACCCGCAGGATGAAAGCGGCAATGTCGGCGTTGCGCTCGGCCGTGGCCGCGCCGCCGTGGATAAAGTCGGTCATTTTTGCGTTTCCTTGGATACGTTCCTTGCTGCCCAGATAGCATCTGGAAATTGTCGCAAAAACGGCCATATTTATGGAAACATTATCGCCACAGCGGGGACACATATGGACAAGATCGACGGCATCCGTGCCTTTGTCGCGGTGGTCGATGCCGGTTCATTTACCCGGGCGGGGACGCGGCTGGGGATTTCGAACAAGCTGGTCAGCAAATATGTCGCCGCGCTGGAGGGGCAGCAGGGGGTGACGCTGCTTAACCGCACCACGCGATCACTGTCGCTGACCCCGGCCGGAGAGCGCTATCTGGCCGCAGCCCGCCGCGTGCTTGCCGCCGTCGAGGAGCTGGACGGACAGGCCAGCGCCGAGGAAGGGGCGCTGACCGGCCGGCTGCGCGTGACCGCTCCGGTCACCTTTGGCGAGATGTTCGTGACCGTGCTGACCCGCGATTTCACCCACGCCCATCCGGCATTGAATATCGACCTGCATCTAAGTGATCGTTACGTCGATCTGGCAGCCGAAGGGTTTGATCTGGCGCTGCGTATCGGGCAATTGCCTGACTCCAGCCTGATCTCGCGCCGCGTCGGTCAGGCCGAGGCATGGGTGGTCGCCAGTCCCGCCTATCTGGCCAGCCGCCCGCGCCCAACCCACCCCGAGGCGCTGCGCGATCATGTCTGTATCCGGGACAGCAATGCCCAGAACCCCGGGCGTGCCGCCTTTCTGGTCGAAGGCAAGGTGATCAGTGTCCCCCTGCCCGGTCAGATCACTGTAAACAGCGCGCAGGCAGTGCGCGAACTGGTGTTGACAGGTGAGGGGATCGCGCTGATCCCCAGCTTTGTCGTGGCGCATGACGTGGCCGAAGGGCGGCTTGAACGGCTGATGGCCGATTATCAGCGCCCCCGGCTGGATATTCAGGCGCTTTACCTGCCACAGCCTTTCATGCCACCACGGCTGTCAGCCTATCTGGAGCATCTGCGGGCAAAACTTACGCCCCTGCTGAAAGCACCGCCCCCGGATTCATGATCCCCAAGGGGTCTAGCGTCGCCTTGATCGCCCGCATCGCGGCAAGCCGCACCGGATCGCCCCAACGTTCCAGATCGCTGACCTTGAGCCGCCCGACGCCATGTTCGGCCGAGAATGAGCCCCCCCGATCCACCACCATCTGATGAACGCGCTGCGACAGGGCCTTGCGCCGGTCGTCGTAATCGGCGCGGCTGCGGCCCGGCGCGGGGAAAAGATTATAATGCAGGTTGCCGTCACCGAGATGGCCAAAACAGTTGATCCGCAGCCCCTCATCCGCAAGGGCCTCGCCAGCATTGCGAATGAAGCCGGCGACTTCGGACAGGGGCAGGCTGATGTCGTGGCTGGCGACCGCGCCGATACGGCGGTTCGCCTCGGGGATATGTTCGCGCAGATGCCAAAAGCCCGCCGCCTGAGCGCCAGACTGCGCAATCACCCCATCGGTGACCAAACCGCGCTCCATCGCGTCGACCAGCAAAGCCTCAAGCGCCGCTTCAGGGGCAAGGCCTTCGGGCAGGCCAACCTCGATCAGCACTGACCATTCTGCGCCCGGCAGGGGCTGGCGGATCTCTGGCAGAACCTCGGCCAGAAAGGCCAGCCCCTGCCCGCCGATCAGTTCAAAGGCGGTCACACCCCCGGCCATGCGCCCCTCGGCCAGCGACAAAAGCGTCAGCGCCGCCTCGGGTGACGGGACCTGCAGCATCGCCGTGCCGATCCCCGGCGGCGGCACCACCAGCCTCAGACTGGCTGCGGTAATGATGCCCAGCGTCCCCTCGGCCCCGATCAGAAGGTCGCGGATATCGTAACCGGTGTTATCCTTGCGCAGCCGCTTCAGATCATGGACGATCGAGCCATCGGGCAGCACCGCCTCGATCCCCAGGCACAGCGCGCGCGCCGTGCCGTAGCGCAGCGCAGTAACGCCCCCCGCATTGGTCGCAAGGCAGCCGCCAATCGCCGCCGTACCCTGACTGGCAAGCGATAGCGGGAAAAGCCGTCCTGCTGCCTCAGCCGCGTCGCGCACGGCTTGCAGGGTCATGCCTGCTTCGGCCACCAGCACATTTTCTTCGGGAAACACCGCCCGCAGCGCAGTCATCCGCTCAAGCGACAGGATCAGCGGTGGCGGTGCATCGGGCATGACCTGTCCCCCGACAAGGCCGGTGCCGCCACCGCGCGGGACAATGGCAACGCGGGCCTCGGCACAGGCGCGAACAATAGCAGCAACCTCAGCGGTGTTGCGGGGCGCGGCAACCAGCCCGGCCTGGCCTTGCCAGCGGCCGCGCGGCTCTTCCAGATAGGCAGGTGTCACCTCGCGCAGGACGCCTTCGGGCAGGCAGGCGGCCAAAGCTTCATCAGCGGGGTTCAGCATCAGCGCACCTCGGTCTTGCCGCGCCGGTCGTGGCGCAGGTTGGCGTAAAGCACGTGATTGCGCCAACGCCCGTTGATCTGCAGATAGCTTTGCGCAACGCCCTCATACTTAAAGCCCGAACGCTCCAGCACCCCGCGAGAGGGCGAGTTCTCGGGCAGGCAAGCGGCCTCGATACGGCTAAGATCCATCTCGCCAAAGGCGTAGCGCACGACCGCGCCAATCGCCTCAAGCATATAGCCCTGCCGGGCAAAGGGCTGGCCGATCCAATAGCCGATGGCCGCTGATTGCGCCGGTCCACGACGGATATTGTCCAGCGTGATCGCACCCAAAAGCGTCCCGTCCCTGCGGATCAGGAAGAGTGGCAGCGCCGAGCCGTTGCGGCTGGCCCGCTGCGCCCAATAGACGCGATTGGTAAAGCTGCGCTTGCTAAGATGATCAGGCGCCCAGACCGGCTCCCACGGGGTGAGAAAGGCACGGCTTTCGACGCGCAGCGCCACCCAAGGTCCGAAATCGGCATGCGCCGGCAGGCGCAGCACCATCCGCTCGGTTTCCAGACGCGGCGGACGGCGGCGCGAGAACATCAGGCGGCGAGCCTTTCTGCCAGCACCTCGCGCGACGGCGCAGCCGAGACGGGGCCGTAAAGCGCAAGCGCCGGGCGTGCATGGGTGATCAGCCGCTCGGCATGGGCGCGGATATCGCCCACCGTCACGGCATCAATCCGCTCGGCCACCTCGGCCGGATCGGGCACCCTGCCCCAGATCGCCAGGGAACGCGCCATCCGCTCGGCCTGACCGGTCGGGCTTTCAAGCCCCATCAGCAACCCGGCTTTCAGCTGGGCGCGCGCCCGCGCAACCTCGGCGGCGGTCATATCCTCGGCCGAACGCTTTAACTCATCGACGGTCAGTTCTGCCAGATCGGCTATCTGCTCGCCCGAGGTGCCGGCATAGATCGTGACCATGCCGGTGTCGTCATGGAAACCGGACTGGGCAAAGATCGAATAGCAAAGCCCACGCTCTTCGCGCAGTTTCTGGAACAGGCGCGAGGACATTCCGCCCCCAAGCACCGAAGTCCAGATTTGCGCAGCATAGAAATCGGCCGCCTGATAGCCCGGTCCCTCAAAGGCCAGCGCGAAATGGGCCTGCTCCAGGTCACGCACACGCCGCGCCTCGGCACCTTGCCAGCGGGCGGGTTCGCGCTGGGTCAGGGCGCGGCTCGGCAGATGGCCAAAAATCGCCTCGACCTGACGTAAGATACGGTCATGTTCCACCGCACCTGCAGCGGCGACGATCATCCGTTCAGGCCCGTAATGTTCGCCAATAAAGCCCGACAGATCCTCACGGCCAAAATGGCTGACGCGTTCGGCCGGACCAAGGATGGTGCGCCCCATGGGCTGGTCTGGATAGGCCGCCTCTTGCAGCCAGTCAAAGATCACATCATCGGGCGTGTCGAGCGACTGGCCGATCTCTTGCAGGATCACGCCCCGCTCAACCTCGATCTCGCGCTGGTCAAAGACCGGGTTCAGCACGATGTCCGAGATGACATCCAGCGCCAGGTCGACATCCCCTGCCAATACGCGCGCGTAATAAGAGGTAACGTCGCGCGAGGTATAGGCGTTGATATACCCGCCCACGTTTTCGATCGACTCGACGATCTCCAAGGCGCTGCGGCGGGCCGTGCCCTTGAACGCCATATGTTCAAGGAAATGGGCAATGCCGTTCTGTTCGGCCCGCTCATCCCGGCAGCCTGCGTTGACCCAGATACCGATGGCGGCAGAGTGCAGCCCCGGCATATTGCGGCTTACGACACGCAGACCGTTCGGCAGAGTGCTGATGCGGATTTGATTCACGCTGTTCTCCGTTCAAGAATCAGCGATTTAATCGCCTCGGCGTCGTTTGCAATACGCGTGATGCGTTCGTCGCGTTTAAAGAGGTCGGCCATACGCGACGGCAGGGGCGGCCGGATGCCGGTCGCGGCCTCAACCGCATCGGGGAATTTCGCCGGATGCGCGGTCGAAAGACTGACCATCGGCACACCCGCGCGCAGATGTGCACGCGCCACCTTCACCGCAACCGCAGTATGGGGGCAGATCACCTCGCCGGTTTCCTCGCGGATGGTGGCTATCATCGCCGTCGTCTCGGCCTCGGAAACGCGGCCCGAGATATAGGTTTCACGCAGCGCCTCAAGCGCACCTTGGCTGATGGTGAAACCGCCGGATTTCAGCTCTTCCATCAGGGCCGAAACGGCATTGCCGTCGCGGCCATAGGCCAGCCACAGCGCACGTTCAAAGTTCGAACTGACCTGAATATCCATCGACGGACTGATCGAAGGCTCGACGGTGCCGACACGATATTCCCCACTGGTCAGCGCACGATGCAGAATGTCGTTCTGATTGGTGGCGATCACCAGCTTGCCAATCGGCAGCCCCATAGCCCGGGCGATAGAGCCCGCGAAAATGTCGCCGAAATTCCCGGTCGGTACGGTGAAATCCACCGCCCGTGCCGGTGCGCCAAGGCTGACAGCGGCAGCGAAGTAATAGACGATCTGCGCCAGCACCCGCGCCCAGTTGATCGAGTTCACACCCGCAAGGCCCACCGTGTCGCGGAACTCGTGGTCATTGAACAGATCCTTCAGCCGCGCCTGACAGTCGTCAAACGTGCCCTCTACCGCCAGTGCATGGACATTGGCATCCGCAGGGGTCGACATCTGACGGCGCTGCACCTCGCTGACCCGGCCATGCGGGTACATGATGAACACATCGACATTCGAAAGCCCCCGGAACGCCTCGATCGCGGCCGAGCCGGTATCGCCCGAAGTCGCACCAAGAATGGTGATCCTTTGCCCGGAACGCGCCAGTGCCAGCTGGAAAAGCTGGCCGATCAGCTGCATCGCAAAGTCCTTGAAGGCCAGGGTCGGACCGTGGAACAGCTCCAGCAGGTGATGGCCGGGCGCAAGCTGAACCAGCGGGGCGCGGGCGATATGGTCAAACCCCTGATAGGCGCGGGCGATGGCATCGCGCAGGTCGGCGTCGCTGAAACTGTCACCGACAAAGGGGGTGATGACGCGCCGGGCAACCTCTTCATAGGGCAGGCCTTCGAGGCTGGCGATCTCTTCTGCCGAGAAGGTCGGGATGGTCTCGGGCAGATACAACCCTCCGTCCCGGGCCAGACCGGTCATCATCGCCTGCTCGAAGTCCAAGACCGGAGCCCGCCCCCGGGTCGAAACGTAACGCATCGCGTCCCCCTAGAATTTCCGCTGCCTGATACGCCAGATCAGCGCCACTGTCATCCCTGCCCAGACCGCGGCAATCATGAACCATTGCATCGCATAGCTCAGGTGATTGTTCGGAATGCCCGCGACCGCGACCGGAATCGGCTGAACGCCCTGATCGTCCCCCCGCGTCTCGGACGCCACGACAAGGACCGGTTCGGTCCCAAGCTTGGCAGCCATGGCGGGGACATCGCGGGCAAACCAGATATTTTCGTCAAGGTTTGGTTCGGGCGTGGCACTGCCTTTTTCCTCGGGCCAGTGCAGATTGCCTGCCACCTCCAGCCGCACGGGCGGGCGCGGATCGCGGCGATGGTCCTGATCAACAAAGCCGCGATCCAGCAGGATCCGCCGGCCATCATCGGTGACAAAGCCCGAAATAACCTGATAGCCGCCGCCCAGCTCGCGGGTACCGGACAGAACGTCAATCTCTTCGCCAGTCGTTTCGCCCGAAACCAGCACAGGCAGGTATTTCATCGAGGGATCAATCGCCTCCGGCAACGGCACAGGCGCACCCCCGATGCGGGCCTCGATTTCGCTCAGCAATCCCTGTTTCCACTCAAGGCGATGCAGTTGCCAAACACCCAGCGAGATCAGGATGGCACAGCCGATCACGCCGATGATCAGCGGGAACAGATAGCGGCGCATGGCGGGCCTCCAATGCAAACGGCGCGGGAACTTTTGCCCCGCGCCGTGAAGATGTCTCAGGGTATCAGCGGCCCCAGATGTAGATCACGACAAAGAGGAACAGCCAGACCACGTCGACAAAGTGCCAGTACCAGGCAGCGGCCTCGAACCCGACGTGCTGCTGCTGGGTCATCTGGCCGCGCAGCAGCCGGATCAGGCAGACAAACAGGAAGATCGTGCCGATGATGACGTGAGCACCGTGAAAGCCGGTCGCCATGAAAAAGGCACCAGCATACACGGTGTCGGCCATACCAAAGGCAGCGTGGCTGTATTCATAAGCCTGCAGGCCGGTAAAGCAGACGCCAAGGATCACCGCGACGATCAGACCGTTGATCGTGGTCTTGCGGTCGCCGTCATGGACAAAGGCATGGTGGGCCCAGGTCACTGCAACACCTGACAGCAGCAGGATCAGCGTGTTGATCAGCGGCAGGTGCCAGGGATCAAAGGTGGTGATACCTTCCGGTGGCCAGACGCCATCCTTCAGCGGGCTGTCCGGTCCCATCGGATACAGGGCATTTTTGATAAAGGCCCAGAACCAGGCGACGAAGAACATCACCTCGGACATGATGAAAAGGATAAAGCCGTATTGCAGGCCGATGCGCACGACCGGGGTATGTTCGCCCGACTCGCCCTCGCGCACGACGTCAGACCACCAGCCGAACATGACGTAAAGCACGGCCGCCAGACCGATCAGGAAGAGCCACGGCCCCCCGCTTTTCATCCACATCACGGCGCCGCTCAGCATCACGAAGGCGCCGACAGCACCAAGGAGGGGCCAGATGGATGGCGGCAGGATCTGATAATCGTGGTTCTTTACATGGGCCATGGCTGCGTTCCCGGCTGTTGCTGGTTCGTGTTGCTCAGTTTACGGTCGGTTCCGTCTCGTGGTCCAGCGCCGCTTGCTGCGGTGCCGGAGGATCGGTCCGGTGGAAGGTGTAGGACAGGGTGATGTCGCGGATGCGTCCCGCATCGCGGTCATTGACCAGATCAGCGTCAACAAAGAAGCTGACCGGCATCTCGACCCGCTCACCCGGCTGCAAGGTCTGCTCGGTAAAGCAGAAGCAGTCAATCTTGTTAAAGAAATAGCCCGCGGCATCCGGCGCAACGTTATAGCTCGCCGTCCCGGTAATGGGCTCGTCGGTGTTGTTGACCGCCTCGTAGAAGGCCAGAGCATTCTCGCCTATGCGCAGCTCCATTTCGCGCTGCATCGGGCGGAACGTCCAGCCAAGGTTCGGGTCCACGTTGGCATCAAAGCGAACGCGGATCTTTTCCTCAAGCACAGTATCCGAAGCGGCCTCGGCAACGTTGGTCGTGCCGGCAAAGCCTGTTACCCGGCAGAACCAGGAATAAAACGGCACCGCCGCCCAGGACAGCGCGCCCATCAGCACCGCAACCCCCAAAAGGATCGCGACCGTGCGCCCGTTTGACCGTTTTTCCTGCCCGCTCATGGCTGACCTCCTGCGGCTGCGTCCGGCCCGCCGGCTGCGGCCGGAGTTCCGGGCGCGGCCACCGGGCCTGCGTTCGGCGCTGGCGGGTTCGGGTCCCGGGGCAGCATCGAAGCGCGCGGACGGTGATCGTAGCCTTGCATCATATCGCCCTGGGTAATTTTGACCACCGACAGGCCAAAAACCAGTACGACAAAGGCCAGAAGCACCACCAGCAGACCGATGTTGCGGCTGCGACGGCGCCTGTGCAATTCGTGTTCAACCCGCTGCAGCATCACCATCCCCCGACCCAATGTTGCAAAAGAAGCGCGAGGAAATGCAGGAAAGTGTAATAGAGTGAAAGCCGGAAATAGCGCTTTTCGACACGATAGCCGTCGGCCTGCGCCTGCTCTTCGTCACGGCACAGGATACGCCATCCACCAAGGATAAAGAGCGCGTTCAGCACCACCGACACCGCCAGATAAAGCGGCCCGCCGACCGAGGTGAACCCCAGCCAGATCGCGAACGGCGCCAGCACCAGCGTATAGGCAAAGATGTGGCGGCGCGTGACCTTGCGGCCATGGGTCACCGTCAGCATCGGCACGCCGGCCTTGGAATAGTCGTCGTTCATAAAGAGCGCCAGCGCCCAGAAATGCGGCGGCGTCCAAAAGAAGATCAGTGCAAACATCAGCAGCGATTCGATGCTGACGCCCCCGGTTGCGCAGGCCCAGCCGATCATCGGAGGGAAAGCCCCCGCTGCGCCACCAATGACGATGTTCTGCGGGGTCGAGCGTTTCAGCCAGATCGTATAGATCACCGCATAGAAAAAGATGGTGAAGGCCAGAAAGCCCGCTGCAAACCAGTTTGCGGCCAGACCCAGCATCATCACCGAAAGGCCCGACAGCGCGATGCCAAGACCCAGCGCCTCTTGCGGGGTGACCCGGCCTGCGGGCACAGGACGGCCCGCAGTCCGGCGCATCACGGCGTCGATATCGGCGTCATACCACATATTGAGGGCGCCCGAGGCCCCGCCCCCCAGCGCGATGAACAGCACCGCGCAGAAAGCGACGAACGGGTTGACCGGCTGCGGTGCGATCCACAGCCCGACAAAGGCCGTGAACACCACCAGCGACATGACACGCGGCTTCAGCAGCGCAACATAATCGCCAAAGCCCGCGTCGGCCGGCCCCTCATATGCGTTGATATTGGCCACGGCCCGACCTTATTCGGCCGAAGCCAGCTGAATCGGGCTGGCCGGCAGGTAATCCGAAGCGTCGGCGGCGAATTCTTCTTTCGCGCCAGCAAGCCAGGCGTCGTATTTCTCCTGGCTGACTGCCTTCACGACGATGGGCATATAGGCATGGTTGATGCCGCAAAGTTCTGAGCACTGACCGAAATAGACGCCTTCTTTGTCGACTTCGAACCACAGCTGCGCGATACGGCCCGGAACGGCGTCCTGCTTTACGGCAAAGGCCGGAATGGTCCAGCTGTGAATCACGTCGGTTGCGGTGACCTGCACCAGAACCTTCTTGCCGACCGGCACAACCACCGGGTTGTCGGTAGCCAGAAGATATTCGTCTTCAGAGTAGCCAGCGTCGGCCAGCGCGTCTTTTTCCAGCAGCAGCGCATCAAAAGCTACGCCGTCATTCGGATATTCATAAGACCAGTACCACTGGTGCCCGATCGCCTTGATCACCAGATCGGGGTCATTCGGCATCTCTTGGCTGCGGAACAGGATCGGCAGCGAATAAGCGCCAATCGCAACCAGGATCAGCACCGGAACCAGCGTCCAGATCACCTCGACCGGAGTGTTATGCGTAAAGCGCGCAGGTACCGGATTCATCCGACGGTTGAAGCGAACGATGCAGTACAGCAGCAAAAGGCAGACAAACACCGTCACGGCCGCGATGATGTAAAGCACAAAATGATCCAGCCACTGCTGGTCATGCGCCAGCGGGCTCGAAGCCGGCTGGAAGCCCATCGCGCCGTTCACCGGCTTGCCGATTACGGGCAGTTCGCCCAGCACTTCTTGCGCCATGGCCGGAACGGCCGTCATCGTCGCAACTCCAAGGCCCGTCACCGCCGCCCGCGCGCGGCACATCGTCGCAATTGCCATCATCCCATCCCGTTGCCTATCATGCCGCCGGCAGGCCATGGGTCTCATAGCCGCCGACATATCGGTGCTGCACCACAACCATATCTTCCCTCGGCGGGCAAGCCATACCTATCGACTTCCGACCAAAAAACCCCTAGGCCGGGCTTCCAGGCAAGGACAGGTTTCATGGCAGACGCTTCGTTTTCCCCCTTTCAGACGCATCTGGATCAGGATCGCGCCCTGCGTGTACTGCGCGATGCCTTGGCCGGTGCCGATGATGGCGAGCTTTTCCTTGAGCGGTCACGTTCCGAGGCACTGGTCTATGATGATGGCCGGCTGCGCACCGCAAGCTATGACGCCGAACAGGGCTTTGGCCTGCGCGCCGTGCGCGGTGATGTAACCGGTTATGCCCATTCGACGGAAATCAATGAAATCGCACTGAAAAAAGCGGCCGAGACGGTGCGCCTGGCGGTCGGCTCTGGCGGGGGCTCTCTTGCCCTGCCGCCCGGGGGTGAGATCCGGCCGCTTTATGCTGCCATCGACCCGGCCGAGGACGTGCCCTTTGCTTCCCGCGTCGCCCTTTTGCGCGAAATTGATGCCTTTGCACGTGGGCTGGACCCGCGTGTGGTGCAGGTTTCGGCCAGCATTGCGACCTCGGTGCAAGAGGTGGCCATCCTGCGCCCCGAAGGTGGGCTTGCCACCGATACCCGACCGATGGCTCGGCTGAATGTCTCGGTCATCGTCGAATCGAACGCGCGGCGCGAGTCGGGAACGGCGGGGGGCGGGGGGCGTATCGGACTTGCCGGCCTTGTCGCGCCCGAACACTGGCAGGGGCTGGTGCGCGAGGCGCTGCGGATCGCACTGGTCAATCTACGTTCGATCCCCGCGCCCGCGGGCGTAATGGATGTGGTGCTTGGCCCCGGCTGGCCGGGCATCCTGCTGCACGAGGCCGTAGGGCACGGGCTTGAAGGTGATTTCAACCGCAAGGGGCATTCGGCCTTTGCAGGGCTGATGGGTCAGCGCATCGCTGCGCCAGGGGTTACGGTTGTTGATGACGGCACTATTCCTGACCGCCGCGGCTCGATCTCTGTCGATGACGAGGGCACGCCCCCCGGCCGCAACGTTCTGATCGAGGACGGGATTCTGGTCGGCTATATGCAGGACCGCCAGAACGCCCGTCTGATGGGCGTCTCGCCGACCGGCAACGGCCGCCGCCAGAGCTATGCCCATGCGCCGATGCCGCGCATGACCAATACTTTCATGCTGGCAGGAAGCGAGGATCCGGCCTCGATTCTTGCGGGGCTTGAGGACGGGATCTACGCTGTCGGCTTCGGTGGCGGTCAGGTTGACATCACCAACGGAAAGTTCGTCTTTTCCTGTACCGAGGCCTATCGGGTAAAGAATGGTCAGGTCGGGGATCCGATCCGTGGGGCCACCCTGATCGGGGACGGCGCAACCGCGCTGCAGCAGATCCGCGCAATCGGAAACGACCTGTCGCTGGACCCCGGAATCGGCAACTGCGGCAAGCAGGGGCAATGGGTTCCGGTCGGTGTCGGCCTGCCCACGCTGCGCCTCGGCGGGCTGACCATCGGCGGTTCGGCAGCCTGAGCCATTTTCACAGGCCGTGAAAAACTTTTTGCCGGCTAACGCATTCTTAACGATTGCCATGCCATGACCTGTCCTGCGGATTAGGCAGAGGCATGGGACATGTTGGCAAGATCGCATTCTTTCGACCACCACCGAACCCCGTTGATACAGCGGGGGGGAGCACTTGCAGCGCTGCGCCTGATCCGTTCGCGCAGGGTCGGGCCTGCTACCTTTCACCGATTGCTTGCCGAACATGGTAGTGCCGAGGCAGCGCTTGCCGCTCTGCCGGGCATCGCCCGCGCGGCAGGAATGCAGGACTATACCCCCTGCCCCGCCTCGGTCGCTGAGGCCGAGATTGCGGCAGGCCAGCGACTTGGCGCCCGATTGCTGACCTGGGATGACCCGGAATATCCCGCGCTGCTGCGCGAGATCGCCGAGGCACCGCCTGTACTGTGGTTACGCGGCGATATGTCCGTGCTGGATCGACTGCCCGTAGCAGTGATCGGGGCCCGCAACGCCTCATCGCTTGGGCTGCGCATGGCGCGCGGCCTCGCGTCAGGGCTGTCTCAGGCTGGGGCGGCGGTCATTGCGGGGCTCGCTCGCGGAATCGATACCATCGCGCATGAGGCAGCTTTGCATCGCGGCACCATCGCGGTCATGGCGGGGGGAATCGACAAGATCTATCCTGGCGAAAACACCGCCCTGGCCGAGGCAATCTGCGAAACCGGGTTGCTGATCACCGAACAGCCACCGGGGATAGAGCCGGTCGCGCGGCACTTCCCGGCTCGTAACCGCATCATCTCGGGCCTCGCGCGCGCCGTGGTGGTGATCGAGGCTGCGCATCGTTCGGGCAGCCTGATTACAGCACGCTGCGCGCTGGATCAGGGGCGCGAGGTTATGGCAGTGCCGGGCCATCCGATGGATGCGCGCGCCGCAGGCTGTAACAACCTGATCCGTGATGGCGCCCTGCTGGTGCGTAATTCGGCCGATGTGCTGGCCGGTTTGCAGACCAATGACCGCCGTGCCCCGGCGCAAAATCCGGCAGAACCTGCCGAGCACAGCTTCACCCCAGCTACGCCGGCACCCGCCCCGGTCATGACACGCGCACGCGCCCTGCAACCTGCCGCAGTCGCAGAACGCCTTGCCAGCCTCGGACATCGGCCCCACAACAAGCCAGCGCCATACCGTCTGCGCGACGCAGGTGGCCCGGTGGATCTGGAGGCCCGCATTCTCGCCCGCCTTGGACCCAGCCCGACCGAGGAAAATATGCTTATCCGCGATCTCGGCATGCCAGCCGCAGCCCTGGCCCCCGCGATTCTCGCGCTAGAGCTTTCTGGCCGCGTCCAGCGCATGCCTGGCGGCAGGCTAGCCCGATGTGACGCCTGACGTGCACGACCGGCGGACTTGTTCCGATCACAAGGCGGTCACGGGCTTGTTCAGGAACCCCGCTTAGCAAGCGGTGGTTGACTGGTGATCACGCGACCATCGGAAGAGGACCGACATGCGCCGCATTTACAAAACGACAACCGCCCTTGCGACCTGCCTGTCCCTGATCGCCCCGCAGTTGGCGGTAGCGCAGGACGATCAGGATACGACGGCCGATGAGCAAGCCGTCCTTTCCAACGACCAGCCCGCGGAGCCGCAAGAGGCTGCGGAGGAAGTCCAGGAGGCCACCCCGACAGAGAGCACAGCCGTGCCAGAGGATACGACCAAAGCAGCCAGCGAACAGCCCCAGGGCGAGACTGTTGCTGCGGACCAGCCCGAGGATGCGCATGCCTCGCCGGAACAAGCAGCACCAGTGGCACCGCCGGCAAAGCCCGAGGTGACGCAGGCCAAAGAACCCGCCCCCAAGCCGCCTGTGGTACAGGCGCAAGAGCCCGTCACCCGGCCTGAGACTGCTCCCGCGACAGCAGAGGGTATTACGGGCGCTCAACCCGAACCAAAGCCGGATAATTCTGAAGCGGTTACTGCTGCTGACCCCGCCCCGAATGCAAAGCCGTCCATAAAGGCTGAACGGGCGATGCAGGAAACAAGCGCCGAAACCACTGAAGGCGACAGCGCCAGCAAGACCTCCGCAGAGCAGTCTGAACAAGGCGATGAACCGCAACTGGAACCTGCGCCGGTGCAACAGACCGCGCCCGCTGGTTCTTCGTCGAACGAGAGTAACGCGGAGGCTGCCGGCCAGTCAGCGCCTGACCCAAATCAATCCGCAGAGCCACGGCCGACCCCTAAACGGACCGCCGACAGCCCCTCCCCTGACACCCCGGACGCACCAGAGCTTGAGCACCACCTGCAACAGCAGGTGCCCGATACGAATAGCAGCAGCACCGGTCCCAAAGAAGCAGCGGCTGAGGATGAAGAACAGCCAAATGCAAAAGAGCTCGAGGAGCGTCTGAAAGAACAGGCCCAAACCACCAAAGAGGCAGAGCCCTCCAGCCAGGCCAGCAAAGATCAGCCGGCATCGGAGCTGACAACCGAGGTCGAAGCACCCGAAGCAAGGGTCGAGCCGAATGCGCTGGCACAGCGTGCGGCCGAAAAAATCACCCCGCCCACGGCTACCGCGCTCTCTGCCGGAGATGAGGAAGAGGCGGGCAAAGGTGAGGCGCAGGAAGTACAGATCACCAAGGATAACGCGCGCAGCTCGGCCGAAGATTTTGCCACCTCGGTCGCCGAAGGTCTGCAGGCTCAACCAGCTGATCCACAGCCCAAGGAAGCCCGTGACGATGATAACGACAATGACATCGCCAAACTGTTGCTGGCGGGTGCGGCCGGTTTTGCTGTCGGCAAGATGCTGTCGAACGACCGGCAGGTGGCCCTGAACACCGGGGACCGGGTGGTGGTCACACTACCTGATGGCAGCCAGCAGGTGATCAAGGATGACAACGCCCTGCTCTATCAGCCCGGTTCGAACGTGCGCACCGAGACTTTCGATGACGGGTCTACCCGGACCACGGTCCTGCGCGCCGATGGCAGCCGTGTCGTCACCATTCGGGACGCGGATATGAATATCCTGCGCCGCACGCTGTTGGCCACCGACGGGACAGAGACCCGGCTGATCGACGATACCGAGGCACAACCGGTTCAGATCTCGACCCTGCCTGCCCCGCCACCAGTGCGCATCAACCATGACCGTCTGGATGAGGCAGCCTTGCGCGAGGCGCTATATCGCGAGGCATCAGTGGATCGCCGGTTCAGCCTTAGCCAGGTCCGCGACATCCCCGAGGTCCGGGCCCTGGTCGCACCGGTGAACCTGCCCCAGATCACCTTTGACACCGGGTCGGCGGCGATCACGCCCGATCAGGCACAAGAGCTGGCAGCCTTGGGCAAGGTGATTCGTGACAGTATCGGTCAGAACCCGCGCGAGATTTATCTGATCGAGGGCTATACCGACGCAATCGGTTCGGATGCGGCTAACCTTGCGTTGTCGGACCGGCGGGCAGAATCAGTGGCGCTGGCGCTGACTGAATATTTTGAAGTCCCGCCTGAAAACATGGTCGTGCAGGGCTATGGTGAACAGTTCCTGTTGATCCCGACCACCGAGGCTGAGCGTCAGAACCGCCGCGTCGCCGTACGACGGATCACCGACCTGCTTGCACAACGTTAACGCAAGGCTGGAGCCCCCCACCTGCATCGACCCGAAGCGGGTGGAAGCATAAAAAAGGCCGCGGTGAAACGCCGCGGCCTGCCCCGCTGGCAAGCCCGGACTGACAGATCAGCCCAGCGAATAGCCGGTGCCGCGCACCGTGCGTACGGGATTGTCGCCGCCGTTGGCCATCAGCGCCTTGCGCAGGCGGCCAACATGGACATCAATGGTGCGGGTGTCGACATAGATATCGCGCCCCCAAACCCGGTCAAGAAGCTGTTCTCGCGACCAGACCCGACCCGGCTTTTCCATCAGCGTGGACAACAGGCGGAATTCGGTCGGTCCCAGATGCAGGGGCTGGCCGGCGCGGAACACGCGATGTTCCCCCGCATCAAGGATGATGTCGCCAAAAGTCAGCCTTTCGCCCATCGAGGCCGGGCGGGTGCGACGCAGCTGGGTGCGCAGCCGCGCCATAAGTTCGACCACCGAATATGGCTTGACCACATAGTCGTCGGCGCCGGTCTCAAGCCCGCGCACACGATCCACCTCTTCGGAACGGGCGGACAGCATGATGATCGGGATCTGACGCGTCACGGGGTCGGCCTTGACCCGGCGGCAAACCTCGATGCCGCTGACATTGGGCAACATCCAGTCCAGAACGATCAGGTCGGGCTGTTCCTCGGCGATAAGCAGCATCGCCTCATCCCCGTTTTCGGCCAGCACGACGCCGAAACCTTCGGCTTCAAGGTTGTATTTCAGCACTTCGCGCTGCGCGCCTTCGTCCTCAACAACCAGGACACAGGGTTGCGTCTGTGCCATGTATCAAGCCCCCCCAATTCGCGGAACGCTTTCGCCCTTGGGGCGCGGATCATCGGGCAGCTCACCAGTGGCAAGATAGATCACCTGCTCGGCAATGCCGGTGGCGTGGTCGCCCATGCGTTCGATGTTCTTGGCGATGAAATGCAGATGCATGCAGGCGGTGATGTTACGCGGATCCTCCATCATATGGGTCAGGAACTCGCGAAACAGCGCGTTATACATCTGATCCACCTCCAGATCGCGCTTGCGCACGTCGGCGGCCAGCGCAACGTCGCGCTGGATATAGCTGTCCAGAGCGTCCTTCATCATCGCCTCGACCGTGGCGGACATGCGACGCAGCGCCATGCCGGCCCCCTCGATCTCCGGCATCTCGGCCAGAACATCGCTGCGTTTTGCGATGTTTTTGGCGTAATCGCCAACGCGTTCAAGAATGGCCGAGATCTTGATCACCGACAGCACCGTGCGCAGATCAGTAGCCCGCGGCGCGCGCAGCGCGATCAGACGAGCCGCCTCTTCGTTGATCTGCAACTCAAGCTCATCGATGGCCTTGTCGCGGCGGCGGATGTCGTCGGCTAGTTCGCCGTCACGGGCCTCCAGCGCGATGGCCGAATCATGGATGGCGCTTTCGACCATGCCGCCCATCTTGACCACCAAAGCCTGGACGGTTTCCAGATCGCGGTCAAAGGCGGACAGGATATGGCGTTCGTTATTCATGTCAGTTCCCTTCCGGCTCAGCCGATGCGGCCTGAAATGTAGCTTTCCGTCCGCGGGTCGCGGGGATTGGTAAAAATGTCGTCGGTGTTGCCGTATTCCACCAGATTTCCGAGATGGAAGAAGGCCGTCTTTTGACTGACGCGCGCGGCCTGCTGCATCGAATGGGTGACGATCACCACCGAAAATTCGGCCCGCAGCTGGTCGATCAGCTCCTCGACCTGGCTGGTGGCGATGGGGTCCAGTGCCGAACAGGGCTCATCCATCAGCAGGACCTCTGGCTGGGTCGCAACAGCCCGCGCAATGCAAAGCCGCTGTTGCTGGCCACCCGACAGACCGGTGCCCGGTTCGCCCAGACGGTCCTTGACCTCATTCCACAGCGCCGCGCCGCGCAGCGATTTTTCGACAATTTCGTCCAGTTCGGCGCGGTTGCGGGCAAGCCCGTGGATACGCGGTCCATAAGCGACATTGTCATAGATAGATTTCGGAAAGGGGTTCGGTTTTTGAAACACCATTCCGACGCGTGCGCGCAACTGCACCGGATCGACGCGGCGGTCGTAGATATCCTCGCCATCAAGCGCAATCCGTCCGCCGACACGACAGCTTTCGATCGTGTCGTTCATACGATTCAGACAGCGCAGGAAGGTTGATTTTCCGCAACCCGAAGGACCGATAAAGGCGGTCACGGTCTTATCCAGCAGGTCGACGTTAACATCCTTGATCGCATGCTTTTCGCCGTACCAGACCTGCACGTCCTGCGCCGAAATCTTGATTTCTGTCTGCTCCACGCTGCGCTCCAGAAGTGTCATGTCGTTCATATCGGGGCTCCTTCCCGAGTTTACCACCGGCGCTCGAATCTGCGGCGCAGGAGAATGGCCAGCACGTTCATGCAAAGCAGGAACACCAGCAGCACGATGATTGCCCCCGAGGCCCGCTCGATAAAGGCGGGGTCGGCGCGCTGGGTCCAGTTATAGACCTGCACCGGCAGGGCCGAGGCGGGTTCGAACAGCCCTTCGGGCGGGGCCGAGGGGAAGTTCTTGACGAAAGCCACCATGCCAATCAGCAACAGCGGCGCGGTCTCGCCCAAAGCCTGCGCCATGCCGATGATGGTGCCGGTCAGGATACCCGGCATGGCAAGCGGCAGGACATGGTGAAAAACGGACTGCATCCGCGAAGCCCCGACCCCCAGCGCCGCATCGCGGATCGAAGGCGGCACTGCCTTAAGGGCGGCGCGGGTAGCGATGATTATGGTCGGCAAGGTCATCAGAGTCAGCACCAGGCCGCCGACGATGGGTGCCGATTGCGGCAGGCCCCCAAAATTGATGAAGGCGGCAAGGCCAAGGATACCAAAGACGATCGACGGCACCGCTGCAAGGTTCGAGATATTCACCTCGATAATGTCGGTCCAGCGGTTCTTGGGCGCGAATTCCTCAAGATAGATCGAGGCAGCGACGCCAATCGGCACCGCAAGCACCAGCACCACCAGCATCATGTAAAGCGACCCGAGAATGGCGATACCGACACCCGCAGCCTCGGGCCGTTGGTCCGAGGCGTCCGGGCTGGTCAGGAACGACCAGTTCCATTTGGTCGCCAGCATCCCCTGTGCCTTCAGCGCATCGGCAAGTTGCAGCTGCGCGGGCGAGGTATTGGCGTCGCGCAGCGCGCTGTCCATCGTGACACGGCCCTTGTAATAGCCGTCGATCCGCCCGTTCACCAGCACGCGGGCAGTGATGGTCTGGCCGATCAGATCGGGGTTCGCCAGCACCTGATCGCGCAGCCGCGCCGGGGCCTCTTTCGAGATCAGGCCCGACAGATCCTTGGCCGACAGATCGGCAATTGCGATGCCCTTATCGGCAACCACCTTTTCCAGCGATTGCTGCAAAAGCTTGCCATAGGTCAGGGTCAGGACCTTGCCCAGATCCGCAGGGTCACGGTTGCCGTTCTTGTCAAGCTGGGCGTCCTCCAGCGTGACCGGGATCTCCAGATAGGTCTGGCGAAATGCCCCGATACCGCCGGTCAGGATGGTGAACAGCAGCACCACCAGCATGACCATCGAGATCACAATGGCGCCCAGACCATAGGCGCGGAAGCGGGCCTCGGCTGCGTGGCGCCGGCGCGTGTGCGGATCAGCAACCAAAAGCGAGGACTTGGGCTGGGTCGCGCGGGGCGCCCCTTCAATGGTAGCGTCGCTCATTCGTATTGCTCCCGGTATTTGCGCACGACGTAAAGGGCGACAATGTTCAGAACCAGCGTGGTGACAAACAGCGTTAGACCCAGTGCAAAGGCGACAAGCGTTTCGGGCGCAGCAAAGTCGTTGTCGCCGGTCAGCTGGCTGACAATCTTGACCGTGATGGTGGTCATGGCCTCGAACGGGTTCAGGTCCATGCGCGCCGCAGCCCCTGCCCCAAGAACGACGATCATCGTCTCGCCAATAGCGCGCGAGGCGGCCAGCAGGACCGCGCCCACGATACCGGGCAGCGCAGCGGGCAGAACCACCTTGCGCACCGTTTCGGACTGGGTCGAGCCCAGACCAAGCGCGCCGTCACGCAGGCTTTGCGGTACGGCATTGATGATGTCATCGGAAAGCGAGCTGACAAAGGGGATCAGCATGATCCCCATGACAAGGCCCGCCGTCATCACCGATGAGGCGGAACTGCCCAACCCCATCGGCTGGGCGAACCAGTCACGCAGCGCCGGGCCAACCGTGATCAGGGCAAAGAGACCGTAAACAATGGTCGGAATACCGGCGAGCACCTCGATTGCCGGCTTGGCGACGCTGCGCAGCCGTACAGAGGCGTATTCCGACATATAGATCGCCGCAAAAAGCCCAATCGGGACCGAGACGGCCAGTGCGATCAGCGAAATGTAGATCGTCCCCCACAACAGCGGCAGGATGCCCAGCTGTGAGCCTCCGCCGAATTTGGGCGACCAGGTGGTGCCAAAGAAAAAGTCCTGCCAGGAATATTTCTGGAAGAAATGCCCTGTCTCGAACAGCATCGAAAATACGATGCCTGCGGTGGTCAGAATGGCAATGATCGAGCACAGGATCAGCAGCCCTTTGACCATGTTTTCGACTGCGTTACGGGCGCGAAAACCGGGTGCGGTACGGATAAGCGCAAAGGCCAGCCCGGCGGCCGCAAGCAGCAGCGCCAGCGGTGTCAGTGGCGTCACCTCTGCCGAGGGCTGCACAAACCGCCAGATGGCGATCAGAAACAGCGCCGGCAGCGCCGTCAACAGCGCCGCATGCCAGCCGTGATAACTGGGTCGGGAATGAAGGCGCCGCACATCGCCACCAGCCTGCGCGATGGCACGGGCACGGGTAACGACATAGCCAACGGCCGCCAGGGCAAGGACAATCAGCAAAGTCCATGAGACAGGCATCTATAGCCCTCAAGACAGGAAAGCGGAAAGGCGCGGGCCGTCTGCCCGCGCCCGGAGGTCGCGTTACTGCGCGATGGTCACTTCATCAGCCACCGCCTTTTGGGTGGCGGCAAGTTCGGGATCAGCGACCAGCCCATAGCTGGCAAGCGGCCCCCCGGCACCGGCGAGATCGTCCGAGACGAAGAATTCCGCGAACTCCTTCAGCCCCGGGACCGTGCCGATGTGCTGTTTCTTGAGATAGAAATACAGCGGACGCGACACCGGATATTCACCCGAGGCGATGCTTTCGGTCGAGGGCTGGATGCCGCCGATGGTCGCGACTTTCAGCTTGTCGGTGTTGTTTTCATAAAACGACAGGCCAAAGACGCCGATGCCATTCTTGGCCGACTGGATACGGGCCAGCGTCTCGGTATAGTCGCCGTCGATATCGACCGATTTGCCATCGGTGCGCAGGCTCAGACAGGCTTGTTCGCCGGCCTCTTCGCCAAGCTCGGTGTTAAAGACCTCGGCCGCACCCGATTCCTTGCAGCCCGCGGCGATGACCTTTTCCTCGAACACTTCGCGGGTGCCGTGCTTGGTGCCCGGGATAAAGGCAAGGATTTCCTGATCGGGCAGATCGGCGCGGATCTCGCTCCATTTGGTGTAGGGGTTGGCGACGACCTTGCCGTCCTTGACCACCTGAGCCGACAGCGCGTTGAACCAATCCGCAGAGGTAAAGGCGAAGTCGTTACCCGAGATGTCGCTGGCAAAGACGATCCCGTCGTAACCGATGCGCACTTCCATGATCTCGGTCACGCCGGCGGCCTTGCAGGCCTCTTTTTCGCTGTCCTTGATCGGACGCGATGCATTGGCGATGTCGATCGTGTTCTCGCCCACGCCCTCGCAGAATTTCTTGAGCCCCGCCGAAGAACCACCCGATTCGACCACCGGGGTCGGAAAGTCGGTGTTCTCGCCAAAGGCTTCGGCAACGATGGTCGCATAGGGCAGCACCGTGGACGAGCCCGAGATCTGGATCTGGTCGCGGGCGGCCGCAGCCGTGGCCGAGGCGGCGATCACGGCCAGCGCCGACACAGTGAGTTTCGCGGATTTCATCGGATCACTCCTGACATTTCATCTGGCCGGATTCGGCCTGCGCGTTCTCTAGAACGGCGGTGCGACGGTTATGCGAAAGAAATGTAACAGTTCAGCGACAATCGCGGCGAAGATGATTTTCGCACCCGGGCAGATCCGCTTAGCCAATACGGCCGCGCTGTCCCCCCGTCTGTGCCCGGTCGAGCAGCAGGTGATCCAGAATCACGCAGGCAGCCATAGCTTCTGCAATCGGCACAGCACGGATGCCGACGCAGGGATCATGACGGCCTTTGGTAATCAGCTCGATTTCTTCGCCGCGCTGATTGATGGTGCGACGCGGGGTCAGGATCGAACTGGTCGGTTTGACCGCGAATCGCACGACAATGTCCTGCCCGGTCGAGATTCCGCCCAGAATCCCCCCGGCATGATTCGACAAAAAGCGCAGACCATCGTTACCCATACGGATTTCATCGGCATTAGCAGTGCCGGTCAGCGCGGCGGCCGCCATGCCCTCGCCGATCTCGACCCCTTTGACCGCGTTGATCGACATCATCGCAGCGGCAAGGTCAGTGTCCAGCTTGGCATAGACGGGGGCGCCAAGACCGGGCGGACAGCCCTGAATCAGCACCTCGACCGCCGCGCCCACGCTGTTCTGCGCCTTGCGAATCGCGTTCAGATAATCCTCCCACGCCGGAACGGCGCTGGCATCGGGCAAAAAGAACGGGTTCCGGCCGATCTCATCCGCGTCGAACTGTGACCGGTCAAGGTGCAGATCACCCATCTGCACCATATAGCCGATGATGCGCAGGTCCGGGACCAGATCGCGCAATACCGCCTGTGCCACGCCCCCCGCCGCGACCCGCGCCGCGGTCTCTCGCGCGCTAGAGCGCCCGCCACCACGATAATCACGGATGCCGTATTTCAGGTGATAAGCAATATCAGCATGGCCGGGACGGAAGGCCTGGGCGATGTCACCGTAATCCTTGCTGCGCTGATCGGTATTCTCGATCATCAGCTGGATCGGCGTGCCGGTGGTCTTACCCTCGAACACGCCCGACAGGATGCGCACCTGATCCGGCTCTTGCCGCTGGGTAGTGAACTTCGAGCTGCCGGGCCGGCGGCGGTCAAGGAACTGCTGAATCCAGCCTTCGTCCAGAGCCACGCCAGGGGGGCAGCCGTCCACGGTCGCGCCAAGCGCGGGACCGTGGCTTTCGCCCCAGGTGGTAAAGGTGAACACGCGGCCGAAGGTGTTAAAGCTCATGGTTCCCGTATCCCCATTCTACCAGCGTTGACCGCCCCCGGCGGCAATAGCCTAGGCCTGAAGGCTTCTGACCCCGACCTCTCCCTCGCCGCGCGACTTGATCGCGGCGACCGCGGCAATGCTGCCCGCCGCTGTGGTGAAATAGGGAATCCGGTCGTTCAGCGCCACGGCCCGGATTTCGCGCGAATCGGCGATGGCCTGCGCGCCCTCGGTCGTGTTCAGAACCATCGCGATTTCACCGTTTTTCAGCCGGTCAACGATGTTCGGACGGCCCTCATAGACCTTGTTCACCAGTTCGGTCTCAACACCCGAACCGCGCAGGAATTCAGCCGTGCCGCGGGTCGCGACCAGCTTGAAGCCCATGGCAGTCAACTCGCCCGCCGCGCGGGCCAGCTCAGCCGTCTTGTCGGCGTCACGGACCGAAATAAAGACCAGCCCGCCGTTCGGCAGATGCGTCCCTGCCCCCATCTGCGCCTTAAGGAAGGCGCGGGGGAAGCTGCGATCCCACCCCATCACTTCGCCGGTCGAACGCATCTCGGGGCCAAGCAAGGTATCGACCCCGGGGAAACGGGCAAAGGGCAGCACCGCCTCTTTGACCGAGAACCAGGGGGTGTTCGGATCGGCAAGCGTCAGCGGATCGGCAAAGGGCAGATCATCTTCGGGGCCGACCCCTTCGGGATAGGGCGCGCGGACGGGGAAGTTCGACATAGGCTCACCCGCCATCAGCCGCGCAGCGATCGAGGCAATGGCACTGTCGGTCGCCTTGGCGACAAAGGGCACGGTACGCGAGGCGCGCGGGTTGACCTCCAGCACATAGATCTCGCCGTCCTTCAGCGCGAATTGCACATTCATCAGGCCGACGACGTTCAGCGCCCTGGCCATCGCCTCGGTCTGGACCTTCAGCCTGGCGATCGTCTCGCTATCCAGCGTATGGGGAGGCAGCGAACAGGCCGAGTCGCCCGAGTGAACGCCCGCCTCTTCGATATGCTCCATGATACCGGCGACATGGACGGTTTTCCCGTCCGACAGCGCGTCAACGTCAACCTCGATTGCACCGGAAAGATAGCTGTCAAGCAGCACGGGGCTGTCGCCCGAAACCTGCACCGCCTCACGGATGTAGCGGTTGAGCTGATCCATGTCGCGCACGATTTCCATCGCCCGGCCGCCCAGCACGTAAGAGGGACGGATGACCAGCGGGAAACCGATGCGCTGCGCGATCTCGATGGCCTCGGCGTCCGAATGGGCGATGCCGTTCACCGGCTGTTTCAGGTCCAGATCGTTCAGCAGCCTCTGGAACCGCTCGCGGTCCTCGGCAAGGTCGATGGCATCGGGCGAGGTGCCAAGGATCGGAATCCCCTCTGCCTCAAGCGCATTGGCAAGTTTCAGCGGGGTCTGGCCACCGAACTGGACGATCACGCCGTGCAAAGTGCCGTTTTCCTGCTCAACCCGCAGGATCTCAAGCACATGTTCCATCGTCAGCGGTTCAAAATACAGCCGGTCCGAGGTGTCGTAGTCGGTCGAGACGGTCTCGGGGTTGCAGTTGATCATGATCGTTTCGTAACCGGCCTTGGTCAGCGCGAAACAGGCATGGCAGCAGCAGTAATCGAACTCGATCCCCTGACCGATCCGGTTCGGACCGCCCCCAAGGATCACCACCTTCCTGCGGTCCGAGGGACGGGCTTCGTTTTCGACCTCGCCCATCGCCGGGGCCTCATAGGTCGAATACATATAGGGGGTCTGGGCCTCAAACTCGGCCGCGCAGGTGTCGATGCGCTTAAAGACCGGGTGCAGGTCATGGGTGCGGCGGGCCTGACGGATCTCGGCCTCGGACTTACTGGTAAGCCTGGCCAGGCGCGCGTCGGTAAAGCCCATCATCTTGAGCTTGCGCAGCCCCTCGGCATCCGCAGGCAGACCCGAGGCGCGAACTCCGGCCTCGGCCTCGACGATCTCGCGGATGCGGGCCAGGAACCAGGGATCAAAGGCGGTAGCGTGCTGGATCTCGTCGTCGCCGAGCCCGTGGCGCATGGCCTGAGCAATCAGGCGCAGACGGTCGGGGGTCTGCTGGCTGATCGCCTTGATGATCGCCGCCTTGTCGGGCGCGCCGGGGATTTCGATATCGTCAAGGCCGGTCAGCCCGTTTTCCATCGAGGCCAGCGCCTTTTGCAGCGATTCATGGAAGCTGCGGCCGATGGCCATGACCTCGCCCACCGACTTCATCGCAGTGGTCAGCTCGGGCTTTGAGCCGGGGAATTTCTCGAAGGCAAAGCGCGGGATCTTGGTCACGACATAGTCGATCGAGGGCTCAAAGCTGGCCGGGGTGACCTTGGTGATGTCGTTGTCCAGTTCGTCCAGCGTATAGCCGACCGCCAGCTTGGCCGCGATCTTGGCGATGGGAAAGCCCGTCGCTTTCGAGGCCAGCGCCGAGGACCGCGACACCCGCGGGTTCATCTCGATCACCACCATACGGCCATCCTTGGGGTTGATCGCCCATTGGACGTTGGAACCGCCGGTTTCGACCCCGATTTCGCGCAACACGGCGATCGAGCCGTTGCGCATACGCTGATATTCGCGGTCGGTCAGGGTCAGCGCAGGTGCGACGGTGATCGAATCGCCAGTATGAACGCCCATCGGGTCGACGTTCTCGATCGAGCAGACGATGATGGCGTTGTCGGCGCGGTCACGCACCACCTCCATCTCGTATTCCTTCCAGCCAAGCAGGCTTTCGTCGACCAGCACCTGCGCAACCGGGGATGCCTCAAGGCCTGAGCGGACGATACGTTCGTAATCGTCACGGTTATAGGCGACGCCGCCCCCGGTACCACCAAGGGTAAAGGCGGGACGGATGATCGCGGGCAGGCCGATATCCTCAAGCGCCTCCATCGCAATGGCGATGCCGGCGGCGATATCATAGGTGCCATTGGGGTGTTTGGGCGCCGAAACGATGGTGGCGCGGGGGTTTTCCAGCCCGATCCGCTCCATCGCTTCGCGGAACAGCTTGCGGTCTTCGGCCATTTCGATGGCGGCACGCTGCGCCCCGATCAGCTCGACGCCGTAACGGTTCAGCACCCCAGCATCGGCCAGCGCCAGTGCGGTGTTCAGCCCGGTCTGCCCGCCCATGGTCGGCAAAAGCGCGTCCGGCCGTTCCTTGGCGATGATCTTTTCAACCACCTCGGGGGTGATCGGCTCGATATAGGTTGCATCCGCCATTTCTGGATCGGTCATGATCGTGGCGGGGTTCGAGTTCACCAGGATGACCCGGTAACCCTCTTCGCGCAGCGCCTTGCAGGCCTGAGCGCCGGAATAGTCGAACTCGCATGCCTGACCGATGACGATGGGACCGGCACCGATGATCAGGATGGATTTGATATCGGTTCTTTTCGGCATGGCGGTCCCTCGGGCTGGCGGCTGATAAATCGTCCGGGGTTATAGCCAAGGCCGTCAAAGTCGCAAGGGTCCGCGCCGTGCCAGAGCCAAAAAACCGCGCCCCGCCCTTTCGCTTTTGCCAGGCAACTGGCTGGCGGCTGAACCGCCACCCCGCTTAGTTCAGGCTATCATAGCGGCGAATGATCCATGACAGATCATAAACAAGCCAGACGATACCCAGAATCAGCAGGCTGCGGGGACGTCCGGTCCGCATCGCCAAAAGGGCAATCGAGACCCCGATCAGCAGGCGCAACGGATATTCCGAACCCAGAGCCTGCCAATGCGCCCGCCCCTTCATCGCCGTATCAATCAGATCAAATAGGAACGAGACCGCGAAGATCCCAAAGAACCAGTGCCGCCGGGTGATAAAGAAGCGCTCGCTTTCCGCATGTTCGGAATGGGCGTCGGGATACAGCAACGTCGCCATCAGGAAATGCAGCGAGGCATAGGCCAGCACAAAGACATAGATGCCAAAGTGCCAGGTGGCGATGTCGCGCAATGCGAATTCCCACCACCAGAAATGCACCGCCGACAGCAGCAGCACCATTGACCAGACAATATGGACGAACATCCCCTCGGTCCGGGCAGGAAACTGCAACCGGCGCGACAGACCCGACAGAACACGGGTAATGGCAAGGCCCAGGATCAGGCTGACCAGTACCTTGAGATGGGCATAGGCATCCATGGCTCCCCCCTTATTTTGCCCGCAAGGCTAGCGCGCCATGCGGGCAAGGGGAAAGCGGGATCAGGCCTCGATGAATTCGCGCACGAAAGGCGTCGCGGGCCGGGCACGGATGTCTTGCGGACGGCCGACCTGCTCGATCCGGCCCATGGACATCACCACCACCAGATCGGCCAGCTCCATCGCCTCATCCTGGTCATGGGTGACAAAGACCGTGGTCAGGCCGGTCGTGTCATGGATTTCGCGCAGGCCCTGACGCAGTTCCTTGCGGACGCGGGCGTCCAGCGCGCCAAACGGCTCATCAAGCAGCAGCATCCGCGGCTCGATCGCAAGCGCCCGGGCCAGCGCGACCCGCTGGCGCTGGCCACCCGAAAGCTGACTTGGGTAGCGATCAGCGATCTGGGGCAGCTGGATCAGTTCAAGCAGTTTGGTGACCCGCCGCTCAATTTCAGCATGCGGCGGGCGTGAACGGCGCGGACGTGCACGCAGACCATAGGCGATATTTTCAAATACCGTCATATGGCGGAACAGCGCATAGCTTTGGAACACAAAGCCGGCACGACGCTCTTGCACGGTCAGGCCGGTTGCGTCCTGTCCGTCAAACAGCACCCGGCCCGAGGTCGGGAATTCAAGCCCGCCGAGAATGCGCAAAAGCGTGGTCTTGCCCGACCCCGAAGGGCCCAGAAGCGCCACCAGCGCCCCAGAAGGAATGGCGAGGCTGACCGGCTGCAGTGCGGTCGTAGAGCCGAAGGTCTTGGCGATCTCGTCAATCTCGATATGCATGGGTCACCTCAATGGCGGCGGGTTGCGGCAAGCTGATCGGCATGGCGCCATTCCAGCAAGGTCTTAAGCGCAAGGGTCAGCAGGCCAAGCAGAGCCAGGACCGTCGCCAGGCTGAAGGCCGCCACCGAGAAATACTCGTTATACATCATCTCGATGGTGATCGGCATGGTGGCGGTCTGGCCGCGGATCTTGCCCGAGACCACGGCGACAGCACCAAATTCGCCCATGGCGCGGGCGTTACACAAAAGCACGCCGTATAGCAGCGCCCATTTGATATTCGGCAGGGTCACGGTCAGAAACACCCGCCAGCCCGAAGCACCGAGCGTCAGCGCCGCCTCTTCCTCAGCGCGGCCCTGTTCGATCATCACCGGGATCAGCTCGCGCGCGACAAAGGGAAAAGTGACGAAGATCGAGGCGAGCACGATCCCCGGCAGGGCAAAGATGATCGGAAAGTTCTGTGCGACCAACCAGCCGCCAATCAGGCTGTTGGTGCCAAAGAGCAGCACCAGCGCCAGGCCAGCCACCACCGGCGAGATCGAAAACGGCAAGTCGATCAGCGTGATCAGAAAGGCTTTGCCGCGAAAATCGAACTTGGTGATCGTCCATGCTGCGGCAATGCCAAAGATCGCGTTCAGCGGCACGGTAATCGCCGCGACGATCAGGGTCAGGCGGATCGCCGACAGCGCCTCGGGCTTAGCCAGCGATCGCAGGGCCTCGCCCGCACCCTTGGCCAATGCCTCGGCAAAGACCACGATCAGCGGGGCGACTACCAGAATGGCCAACCCGCCCAGTGCCACGGCGATCAGCACCGCGCGCACCAGCGGGCTTTCCTGCGTCACCGGACGCCAGGCCGAGGTCCGGGCAGCGGGAACGGGGATATGATCCTCGGGCGAGCCGTCAAACATGACCGATCCTCCGTCGGCTCCAGATCTGGATGAGGTTGATCACCAGGAGCATCGAGAATGAGATGACAAGCATGGCGATACCGATGGCGGCGGCACCGCCATAATCGAACTCTTCCAGCTTGATGACGATCAGCAGGGGTGCAATTTCGGTCTTCATCGGCAGGTTGCCGGCAATGAAGATGACCGAGCCGTATTCGCCGACCGCACGCGCAAGCGACAGCGCAAAACCGGTCAGCGCCGCGGGCAACAGCATTGGCAGGATCACCCGGCGCATCGTGTAAAAGCGCCCTGCCCCAAGCGTGGCCGAGGCCTCTTCGACCTCTTGCTCGATCTCGGCGATCACCGGCTGAACCGTGCGGGTGACAAAGGGCAGGCCGACAAAGATCAACGCGATCAGGATGCCCCACTGCGTATAGGCGATCTTGCCATCAAGGCTTTTGGCAATGCTGCCAAAAGTGCCGTTCGGCGCGTACAGCGCAGTCAGCGCGATGCCCGCCACCGCTGTCGGCAGGGCAAAGGGCAGATCCACGAACGCGTCGATCAGCCTGCGGCCGGGAAAGTCATAGCGTGCAAGCACCCATGCCAGCAGAGAGCCAAAGACGAGGTTGAACAGCGCCGCCAGAAACGCCAGCCGGAACGACAGAT
Source organism: Paracoccus kondratievae (assembly GCF_009301415.1). Classification (GTDB taxonomy): domain Bacteria; phylum Pseudomonadota; class Alphaproteobacteria; order Rhodobacterales; family Rhodobacteraceae; genus Paracoccus; species Paracoccus kondratievae. Next base: position 1,437,467 of record NZ_CP045072.1, read on the forward strand.
AAAGCGCCGCCCAGACCCGTGGCGTATTGATCGTCGCCCAGACGGCCTCGGGGCCGTAGCTGACACCACGCGCCAGCAGCGCGACGACCGGCAGGATAACGACCAGCGACAACATCGCCAGCGTAATACCCATGCCGAGCCCGAAGCCCGGCATGGGAGATTTCTGCAAACGTAGCGCAAGCGCCATGGGTTACTTCCCCGAATAGATCTGGTCGAAGGTGCCGCCGTCGCCAAAGTGCTCGGGCTGGGCCTGTTTCCAGCCGCCGAAGTCGGCGATGGTCACAAGGTCGAGCTTGGGGAAACGGGCCACGTCCGCCGGATCCGCTGCGCTCTCATCCCAGGCACGGTAGTAGTGCTTGAAGGCCAGCGCCTGCCCCTCGGGCGAGTAGAGGAAGTTCAGATAGGCGTCCGCCAGCTGCTTTTGCTCGTCGTCGACGATGTTCTTGTCCACGATCGCGACCGGCGGTTCGGCCAGGATCGAGACCGAGGGCACGACGATGTCGAAACGGTCTTCACCCAGTTCGTTCAGCGCCAGATAAGCCTCGTTTTCCCAGGCAAGCAGCACGTCGCCAATCTCGCGCTGGGTAAAGGTCGTGGTCGAACCACGCGCGCCACTGTCCAGAACCGGAACGTGCTTGAACAGCTCGGTCACGAATTCCTTGGGGTCCTGACCGTTCTTTTGCGCCCAGGCCCAAGCGGCAAGGTAGTTCCAGCGCGCACCACCCGAAGTCTTGGGGTTCGGCGTGATGACCTCGACCCCTTCCTTGACCAGATCACCCCAGTCCTGGATCCCCTTGGGGTTCCCCTCACGGACAAGGAAAACGATGGTCGAGGTATAGGGCGAGCTGTTGTGCGGCAGGCGCGACTGCCAGTCCTCGGGCAAAAGGCCCTTGGCCGCGATCTGGTCGATGTCCGAGGCCAGCGCCAGCGTCACGACCTGCGCCTTGAGCCCGTCGATCACCGAACGTGCCTGTGCACCCGAACCGCCGTGTGATGTCTCGATGCTGGGGGCCGGGTGGCCATCGGCCTCCCATTTCGCGGCAAAGGCGGCATTTACTGCGCGGTAAAGTTCACGCGTCGGGTCATAGCTGACGTTCAGCAACGAGTTATCGGCAGAGGCCTGACCGGCCAGACCGATACCCACGATGGTCGCCGCGATCGCCACGACACGCCGCATCGAAAAGCCCAGGCAACGATCCAGGAGACCGGGGTTCAGCGGGTAGCCGGTCATGCGCTTGGTGCCATCCTCGACCGTCAGGCGGCCGTCGAGATGGCGCCGGATCACACGGCCATGGGCCAGTTGGCTGTCGGTCACGCGAATGCTGCGGATCATGATGCCTTGTCCTCTTAATCTGCCTATGAGGCTCTCCTCATGACCTTAATTACGACAGACTTTATCGTTTATTTCAACAGAAAAGACGTTCCCTCTTGTCGTTTTTATTATTTAATATTTTCAGTATGTTAATTTGAGTTTTCGGAAAATGCTCAGACATATCCCGCTGCATCGCCCACCGAATCTGAGCAGCTCTCATCAGGGTTTACGTATCAGACAGGCGCCGTGCGACGGGGTAGAATCGCCCAAATGGGAAGGCCGCCCCGGTGGGAGCGGCCTTGCATTCCTTGCGGGGCGGAAAGGTCAATCCGCCAGTTGATCCTCGGCCTTTTGGGCCAGTGCCTCGGCGCGCGCGGCCAGTTCGGCCATCGCTTCGACAAGCGATTCGGGCACCACCGGCACTTCGACCCGCTGCGGATTGGTCTTGTGCCGCGCCAGCTCACGCTCCAGCGAGGCGACACGATCCTCAAGCGCCGAGGTCCGGTCTGCGAGCATCAGCCCGGCAAGCAAAAGCAGCCGCGGCTCGGGCATGCGGCCTGCCTGCGCCAGAATCGCCTGCGCCTCGTTATCCAGCAGTGAGGCAGCGCGTTTCAGCAGCCGCTCCTCCCCCTCCTGACAGGCCAGAGTGTAGGATTTGTGTCCGATCGAGAAATCGACTTCGGCCATGGCTCAGCCCCTTTCCTCGTCCAGATTGGAACCTTCCTGCGGGCCATCCTGCCCCTTGGACGCAGCAGGCAGCGGCGCGGTGCCGATCATGCGATCAAGCGTCCCGATGATATCGTCCATCTGCGCGCGTTCGGCATCACGCGCGGCGCGAAGCGATTCGATTTCGGCCTCAAGCGCGCAACGGATATCATCCTGCGACTCGTCAGAGGAGCGGTCCTCGATCAGGGCGCGGTTGGCAGTCGCCAGCACCTCATTTGCACGGGCAAGCCGCGCGATCTCTTGCCCGGCATGAACAAGGCGCTGGTGCGCTTCGGCCAGTCGTGCCTCGCAGGTCGCCAGGGTTTCGGCCTGACGTTCGTGCTGGACCGCAAGTTCCTGTGAAAGACGCTGATTTTCGGCGCTGATTTCCTGCAGCCGCGCCTCGGCCTCGCCCTCTGGCGCGGCGTAGGGTGCATCCGAGGAAGTGGCGCCGGTTTGCGCCACACGGTCGATAAATTGGTCAATGCGGTCCAAGGCCGCGATCAACCGCCGTTCGCTGCCGTTCAGGTCATCTCTCATCGGCCAGGATCCTTTTCGGGTCGCTCGTCCTTTGCGGGTCGCCCGTCACTTTTCGCATTGCGTCGGCCATATGACAAGAACAGGCGGAAATTGCCGTCGGATCCTTGCTTGCGCATCGGCTTTTCAGGCGGCGGCTGCGGCCCTATAAGACAGCAAGCCTGCATGAGGAGAGACGCCAGATGCGCCGCGCAAAGATCACCCGCAAGACGGCAGAGACCGAAATCGAGGTCGAGATCAATCTTGACGGCAGCGGTCGCTATGACAACCAGACCGGCGTTGGCTTTTTTGACCATATGCTGGACCAGCTGGCCCGGCACTCTCTCATCGACATCAGGGTGCGGGCCAAGGGCGATCTGCACATCGACGATCACCACACCGTCGAGGATACCGGCATCGCCCTTGGTCAGGCGCTGACCAAAGCCCTGGGCGACAAGGCTGGTATCCGGCGCTATGGCTCGTTCCATCTGGCGATGGACGACGCGCTGGTGCGGGCGGCGCTGGATCTGTCAGCGCGGCCGTGGCTGGGCTGGAACGTCGACTTTCCGGCGCAAAAAATCGGCAGTTTCGACACCGAGCTGGTGCGCGAATTCTTTCAGGCGCTTTCGACCCATGGCGGCATCACGCTGCATGTCGATCGCCTGCATGGCGTCAACGCCCACCACATTGCCGAGGCGACCTTCAAAGCGATAGCACGGGCGCTGCGCGAAGCGGTCGAGCCCGACCCGCGCATGGCAGGTGTGCTGCCTTCGACCAAGGGCGCTCTCTGATGCGGGTCGCGCTGGTCGATTACGACAGCGGCAACCTGCACTCGGCCGAAAAGGCTTTCGCGCTCATGGGACGCGAGACAGGTGCTGAGGTGGTCGTGACATCGGACCCTGAGGTGGTTGCCCGCGCGGACCGGCTGGTGTTGCCCGGCGACGGCGCCTTTCCGGCCTGCCGTGCGGCGCTGGAGGCCGTGCCCGGCATGGTCGAAGCATTGCGCGAGGCAGTACTTGCCCGCGCCGTTCCCTTCATGGGTATTTGCGTCGGCATGCAGATGCTTGCCGAGATCGGGCATGAATACCGTGATACCGCGGGCCTTGGCTGGATCGGGGGAGAAATCGACCCCATCCGCGCGCCGGGGCTAAAGGTCCCGCATATGGGCTGGAATGATCTGACCGTGCTGCAGGCGCACCCGCTGCTTGATGGCATCTCGACCGGGGACCATGCCTATTTCGTCCATAGCTGGCAGTTTCGCGTGAACGATCCCGCGCATCTTTTGGCGACCGCCGATTACGGCGGGCCGGTAACGGCTGTGGTCGGGCGCGACAATATCGCCGGCACCCAGTTCCACCCCGAGAAATCTCAGGCCGTGGGTTTGCGTATCATTGGCAACTTTCTGCGCTGGAACCCGTGAGCGAGGGTGAGGGGGCTCTGCCCCCACGCCCCTGAGGCCCCTCAACGGGGCCTCAGGGGCGTTCCCCCGGGATATTTGGGCGCGAAAGAAGCCGGGGCTATTTGACCCGTACCCAGCGCTGTGTCTTGCAAAAGACCGCTACACAGCCCGAGACGTTCAGCGTTTTGCCGTCGAACTGCATCTTGGACTTGTAGGTTTTGTCCGCGCCCGGATCCCAGATCGTACCACCCGAGAATTTGCCGCCTCCGTCATCGTTCATCCCGGCGACGATGTTCTTGCCGGTATGAGGCGAAGAGATTTCCTTACCCGCCTTGTCAAAGCTTTTGATCAGACGGCCGCAATATTTGCCGCCGCAGTCATAGAACTCGACCATGCCGACATTGCCGTCGTCATTCGCCTGGGTCTGAAAGATGCCGCTGATGCCGTCGGCCTGGGCAATGGTGCCGACAAGGCAAAGCATGGCTGCGAAAGCCGGTATCTTCATTCTGATTCCCCTCCCTGGGATGTGGTTATGTCGGCAGGATGAGGGTGCGGGATATCGCCGATCAAGCCTGACGTGGGGTCGCTTTAGCGGCGCGTGTTGCAGGGCCACGGGTCTTTCGGATCGGCTCTGGCTGTGGCAAAGGTGCGCCACGCTATCAGGAGAGATGCGATGATCCTTTATCCCGCGATCGACCTCAAGGACGGCAACTGCGTGCGCCTGTTGCGTGGTGATATGGAGGCGGCGACCGTCTTTGGTACAGACCCGGCCGCGCAGGCGCGCGCCTTTCAGGACGCCGGGGCGGAATGGTTGCATCTGGTCGATCTGAATGGCGCCTTTGCTGGCAAGCCGGTCAACGCGGCCGCTGTCGAAGCGATCCTTGCCGCCGTCGATGTACCGGCCCAACTGGGTGGCGGTATCCGCGACATGGCGACCATCGAGAGCTGGCTTGAACGCGGGTTGGCGCGGGTCATTCTGGGCACAGTCGCAGTGGAGAACCCGGCGCTGGTCCATGAAGCATCAATGGCTTTCCCGGGCAAGATCGCAGTTGGTATCGACGCACGCGGCGGCCGGGTTGCAACGCGCGGCTGGGCCGAGGAAACCGATGTGATGGCCGCAGACCTCGCCCGCCGTTTTGAGGACGCAGGGGTCGCCGCGATCATCTATACCGACATCGACCGCGACGGGGCCATGGGTGGTCCGAACATTGCGGCAACCGAAGCGCTGGCGCGGGCAGTGAATATACCGGTTATTGCTTCGGGCGGCGTCAGCTCGATGCAGGATCTGCTGGCACTGCGCGACACAGGCGTCATCGCCGGGGCAATCTCAGGGCGGGCGCTCTATGACGGCGCGATCGACCTGCGCGCCGCGCTGAAGGCGCTGGCCTGAACGCGCAGGACAAGGTAGCAAGGCGTCATGCTGAAAACCCGTGTGATCCCCTGTCTGGACGTTGCCGATGGCCGAGTGGTCAAGGGCGTGAATTTCGTCGATCTCGTCGATGCGGGCGATCCGGTCGAGGCAGCGCGCGCCTATGACGCGGCTGGCGCGGATGAGATCTGCTTTCTCGACATCCATGCCACCCATGAAAACCGTGGCACCATGTTCGATCTGGTGACACGTACCGCCGAGGCCTGTTTTGTGCCGCTGACGGTTGGAGGTGGTGTGCGCAGCCATAAGGACGTGCGGGATCTGCTGCTGGCGGGCGCAGACAAGGTCAGCTTTAACTCGGCTGCCGTCGCAAACCCCGACGTCATCGCCGAGGCGGCCGACCGTTTTGGCAGCCAATGCATCGTCTGCGCCATTGACGCCAAGACCGTGGCCCCGGGGAAATGGGAGATATTTACCCATGGCGGGCGCCGACCGACCGGCATTGATGCGGTTGAATTTGCCCGCACCGTCACCGCCAAGGGCGCGGGCGAGATCCTGCTGACCAGCATGGATCGCGACGGCACCAAATCCGGCTTTAACATCCCGCTGACCCGGGCCGTCGCCGATGCCGTCTCGATCCCGGTCATCGCCTCGGGCGGGGTCGGCGCGCTGGAACATCTGGCCGAGGGCGTGCTGGAAGGCCATGCTTCGGCCGTGCTCGCAGCCTCGATCTTTCACTTTGGCACTTTCACCATCCGCGAGGCCAAGGAGCATCTGGCCGCCGCGGGCATCCCGGTACGACTGACATGAGTGACCTGCCCCAGACCGGCCTTTACCGCCTGGCCGAAACCATCGCAGCGCGCCGTGGCGCCGATCCCGAAACCAGCTGGACCGCCCGGCTGCTGTCGCGGGGACCCGAAAAATGCGCCGAGAAGTTCGGTGAAGAAGCAATCGAGGCAATCATCGAGGCGGTTAAAGGCGACCGCGAGCGGCTGATCAGCGAGGCGGCGGATACGCTATATCACCTGCTTGTCATGCTGGCCGCGCGCGATGTGACGCTGATCGAGGTCGAGCATGAGCTTGACCGTCGCGAGGGCCGTTCGGGCATCGAAGAGAAGGCCGCGCGCAAGTAACGCATGACCTGCCCGATCCGCCCGCTGGATCTGGGCGGACCGGCCCGTATCCGATCAGGATGCGATCGGCACCGGCACGACGCGGACCGAACCATTCTGGGCCGAAAGCGCAATTTCGCCAGCCGCCAGCCGTAGCGCATCATTGCCAAAGACCTCGGCCCGCCAACCAGCCAGCGCGGGCAGATCGCGTGCGCCCGACGCGATGGCATCCAGATCCGACGCCGAAGCGATCAGACGAGGCGCGACCCCTGCGGCATCAGCTTTGGCCTTTAGCAGCACGCGCAAAAGCTCGGCCAGCGCAGCGTTACCGGGGCGGCCCGGCTCTTCTGGTGCGGGTTTGGGAAGATCCTGCGTCTCGACCCCCACCTTGACGGCGGCGAGGATGCCATTCGCGATCTCGCCCCGGCGCGCATCGCGCAAAAGCAGCCGCGACTTGGCAAGATCGCCTTCGGTCAGCGGGCGGGTCGAGGCCAGCTCGATCAGCGCGTCATCTTTGAACACGCGGGCGCGCGGGATGTCGCGCTCTTGCGCATAGGTCTCGCGGAAACGTGCCAGTTCGCGCACCACCGCAAGGAAACGGGGTGAGCCCGAGCGAGTGCGCACCCGCTCCCACGCGTCCTCGGGGCGGGTAATATAGGTCTCGGGGTTAAGCAGAACCGCCACTTCCTCGGCCAACCACGGCGCGCGGCCGGTCTTTTCTAGCTGCGCCGAGAGGAATTCATAGATCGCGCGCAGATGTGTCACATCAGCCAGCGCGTAGGATGCCTGCGCATCGGACAAAGGGCGGTGCGACCAGTCGGTAAAGCGCGAAGATTTGTCCAGCGGCTGGCGGGCAATCTTACGCACCAGCGTTTCATATCCGACCTGTTCGCCAAAGCCGCACACCATGGCAGCGATCTGGGTGTCAAACAACGGATCGGGCATGACACCCGCATCGTGGAAAAAGATCTCCAGATCCTGCCGCGCCGCGTGAAAGACCTTTACCGTCGGCTTGTGGCGGAACAGGTCGTAAAGCGGCTCAAGCGACAGCCCCTCGGCCAGCGGATCAATCAGCACTGCCACGCCACCCGGCGTCCTGGTGACCGAAGCCGGAGGCAGCGCAGCCTGAATCAGACACAGTTTGGAATAATAAGTCCGCTCGCGCAGGAACTCGGTGTCAAGCGTCACGTAGGGCTGGGCTTTGGCAAGTTTGCAGAACTCGGCCAGCTCGGCAGTCGTGGTGATGGTACGGATATTGTGTTTCTGATCGTTCTTGACGTTTGCGGGCATCGGGTTCTTTCAAGTGGCGGGGTGCCGCCTGCGATTCTTTCGGGATATCGCAGCATCACAAGATTTCAAGGCTCTACCCGACATATTATAACGGTTCGATATCGCCCTGTGCCCGCATTGCCTCGAATTCGGTCACGAACTCGGCCAATGTTCCCGCAGCAATGGCCTGACGCAGCCCCTCCATCAACTCCTGGAAGTAATGCAGGTTATGCCAGGTCAGCAACATGCCCGAGATCATCTCTCCGGCGCGGAAGACATGGTGCAGATAGGCGCGCGAATATCCGGTGCAGGCCGGGCAGGTACAGGCTTCGTCCAGCGGCCGGGGGTCGTCGGCATGGCGCGCGTTCTTGATATTGACCTGACCACGGCGGGTCCATGCCTGCCCCGTCCGCCCCGAGCGCGAGGGCAGAACGCAGTCCATCATATCGACGCCGCGCACGACAGCGCCGACGATATCGTCAGGCTTGCCCACGCCCATCAGATAGCGGGGTTTGTCGTCGGGCAGGCAGCCGGGGGCATAGTCGAGCACGCCGAACATCGCCTCCTGCCCTTCGCCTACGGCAAGACCGCCGATGGCATAGCCGTCAAAGCCGATGGATTTCAGCGCCTCGGCGCTTTCCTCGCGCAATTCACGGGTCACGCCGCCCTGCATGATCCCGAACAGCGCATGGCCCGGCCGATCGCCGAAAGCGTCGCGCGAGCGCTGCGCCCAACGCATCGACATGCGCATGGATTTCGCGACCTCTTCCTCGGAAGCAGGCAGGGCCGGGCATTCGTCAAAGGCCATGACGATATCCGAGCCAAGCTGGCGCTGGATCTCCATGCTCGTTTCAGGCGACAGAAAATGCTTCGAGCCATCGACATGGCTTGAAAAGGTCACCCCCTCTTCGGTCAGCTTGCGCAGGCTCGACAGCGACATGACCTGAAAGCCCCCCGAATCGGTCAGGATCGGACGAGGCCAGTTCATAAAGCGATGCAACCCGCCCAGCCGGGCAATACGCCCGGCGCCGGGACGCAGCATCAGGTGGTAGGTATTGCCCAGAAGAATGTCCGCGCCGGTGGCGCGCACCGATTCGGGCATCATGGCCTTGACCGTGGCAGCAGTGCCCACCGGCATAAAGGCAGGCGTGCGGATATCGCCGCGCGGCGTGTTGATCACACCGGTACGGGCACGGCCATCAGTGGCCAGCACGGAAAACTGGAATCTGTCGCTCATGCCCGCGCAGATAGGAGGTTTTCCCGCCAGATGCAAAGGTGCCCTATGCCCCGGCCGCGCGTAAGAGTTTCGCCCGTGCGGGAGGAATGGCCCGGATTTCAAGCCCGGTGAACACATGCAAGGTGTCCAGCTGGCGATCCACCACCGCGTGATCGCTGACCCAGCCCCCCATCGCAAGATATGAGCGCAAGAGCGGCGGCATCGCCTCCATCGCCCGCCGGGGATCGGGTTTGCGCAGCCTCAGCGCGCGGGCGAAACGGAATACCTGCGGCGCTTTGACGCGCGGCAGCCAGCGTTTCGGGGCCAGATGCCGCTCACGCAGCATGGCAAAGGCATCCTCATAGCCATGAACATCAGTGCCGACAAAGCTGGAGCAGCCAAACAGCATCTCGATTTTCTGCTCATCGACATGCCGGGCAAGTGCACCCCAGGCCAGCCGCAGGATATCAGGATCGTGCCATTCAGGATGGATGCAAAAACGGCCGATCTCGACCATCCGGCCCTGAAAGCCGCTAAGCCGCGACAGATTGTAATGCCGGGCCGAATAGCTGCGCCCGATCTCGGCCCCTCCCGCAAGGGTCAGCATCCGAAAACAGCCAACCATAGAGCCGCTGGCACGTTCGCGAATCAGTACATGATCGCAGCCTTCGTCGTAATCATCGGCGTCCAGCGCGCCCTCGGTCGTGGGGCCATCATGCCCGCGGCGCAGGAAACACAGCCAACGCAGACGCTGTGCTGCGCGGATATCCTCGGCGCTTTCGGCGAATACGACCTCGAAACGACCTTTGCGCAATGCCATGTTCACATCTTTGTCCGATCCATGGACCGGCCCCGATCCGGCTTTTCTACCGCCCATCCTGCACCTATCTTGTAACAACAGCAAAGCAGGATTGAACAGGAAGATGGCAGACCGGATTTTTAAGACTGACGCCGAGTGGCGGGCCGAGCTGGACGCCGAGACCTATCGCGTCACCCGGCAGGCCGGGACCGAGCGGCCCTTTTCCCATCCGGGCTTTCCCAACGGCCCTGGACATTACGCATGCGTATGCTGCGGGGCGCGGCTTTTTGAGGGGGATGCCAAGTTCGAAAGCCATTGCGGCTGGCCCAGTTTTTCACGACCCGGCGGCAATATCGACGAACATCTGGACCTTAGCCACGACATGATCCGCACCGAGGTACGCTGCCATCGCTGCGACGCACATCTGGGCCATGTCTTTCCCGACGGGCCTCCGCCCACCGGGCTGCGCTATTGCATCAACGGCGTTGCGCTGCGCTTTGTGCCCGAAGGCGAGACCGGCGAAGGGGCGCCCTGACGGCGCCACCCCCTCGCACATCGGACCTTGCCTTGGGTCTAGTCGCGCAGGAAGTCGCTGGCCTGCACGCGACCAACGTTGCCCAGCAGCTGACGGATCAGGCCAAGGCTGCTCACACCCGCATCGGTGACGCGACGCGACAGCACCACGACCTGCCCGCGCTCAAGCCCAAACCGCTCGACGTTGCTGACAACGCCATTCTCGGCAAAGCTGACGGCCACGACCTGACGGTCAATCTCGCGCGGTTCACGCGGACCGTAGAACTGCCAGCGCGAGCCGACGTAATACCAGGCCGAGCCGGTCAACAGCCCCTGCGCCGAGGGCCGGCCCAGCAGCCCCTCGATATCGGCTTGCGTGGTCTGGCCAACAACGACCTGGGCCAGCTGCTCCTCGGGGGGAACATAACCATGGTTGCGATAAGTGGCCTGACAGGCGGAAAGGCCAAGAGGTGCGGCCAACGCAAAACCCATGAGTTGCCGCCTGGAAATCTTCATCTTCTCTCTGTCCCCTTACGCGCCTGTTGACGCCGCTCGACCGGCTTAGCAAACTCGTGCCTCACGCTCAAGAATATCCAGACCAAGGGCAGATTTGCCCGCGAAAGGCCACCGATGACCACTTCCCCAGCCCCGCAGAGCCGCTTCCGCGTGGCGCATCTGAACCCCCGGCAGCCGACCGAGTTCGCGTTGGCCCCAGATAGCACCACCCGCGATGCGCTGGCGGATGAGTTGGGAATCAATGCCCTGCCCCGGCTGCGCTTTTCCGGCAGCATTCGCGCCATCGCGAATGACAGTTGGGAGGTGACCGGGACGCTTTCGGCGCGCGTCGTACAACCCTGTGTGGTCACACTCGCTCCGGTGGCGACGAATCTGCAGGAAGAGGTCCACCGCCTGTTCTCGCCCCATGTCGATTCGCCCGAAGGCGAAGAGGTCGAGATGCCGGACGAGGATGTCGAACCCCTTGGCCAGTTCATCGACGTCGAGGCAATCATGGTCGAGGCGCTGACACTGGCTCTGCCTCTTTATCCCCGCGCCCGGGGGGCCGCTCTCGACGCCCCTGAACCCAAAGAAGAAAAAGAAGAGCCGCGCAAGCCCTTTGCCGGGCTTGCCGATTTGATTAAAGACTCGAAGAAGCGCCCGTAACCCATTCGGTACGTTGCTTTTCCTGCCAATCCGCCGGGATTTCCGGCCCAAGATTCAGCCGCGGCAACATTCCCTGCCCTAGGATATGATCGGCAGCCTTTTCGCCGGTCATGATCGAAGGGGCGTTGAGGTTGCCGTTGGTGATGCGCGGGAAAATCGAGCTGTCGGCAACCCGCAGCCCCTCGACGCCAATCACCCGCAATTCAGGATCAACGACCGCCATCGGGTCATCCGCCCGCCCCATCCGTGCCGTACCGCAAGGATGAAAAGCCGACTCTGCATGGTCGCGAATGAATGCATCGATCTGTTCGTCCGACACCACTGCCTCGCCGGGCTGGATCTCATAGCCCTTGTATTCGGCAAAGGCAGGCTGGGTGAAAATCTCGCGCGTCAGCCGAACGCAGGCACGGAATTCAGCCCAGTCGTCCGGGTGCGACATGTAGTTAAAGCGGATCTCGGGCGCCTCCTTGGGATCGGCCGATTTCAGCCGGATCGTGCCGCGCGATTTTGAACGCATCGGCCCGACATGGACCTGGAAACCATGCCCCTCGGCCGCTGCTTTCCCGTCATAACGCACGGCAAGCGGCAGGAAATGATACTGAATATCGGGATATTCGACCCCGGCGCGCGAACGGATAAAACCGCAGCTTTCAAACTGGTTCGAGGCGCCAAGCCCGGTCCCGGTCGCCAGCCATTGCGCCCCGATCGAGCCCTTCCCCCAAAGGTTCCAGTGCTTGTAAAGCGTGACCGGCTTGGTCGCAGTATATTGCATGTAGATCTCAAGGTGATCCTGCAAGTTCGCACCAACGCCTGGGCGATCCGCAAGAACCTCAATTCCATGCTCGCGCAAATGCTCGGCCGGGCCGATACCCGACAGCATCAGCAACTTGGGCGTATTGATCGAGCTTGCTGAAAGTATCACTTCATGTTTTGCGCGGAATACATTGATACCACGCGTATTTTTAACCTCAACACCAACCGCCCGGCCGTCCTCGATAATAATCCGCTGAGCAAGGCCGCGCCGCAGGCGCAAAAGGCCGGTTTCCTGCGCCGGGCGCAGATAGGCATTGGCCGCCGACCAGCGCCGGCCCTCCCAGATCGTCGCCTCCATGGCGCCAAAGCCTTCCTGACGGGCGCCGTTGTAATCTTCGGTCATCGGATAGCCGGCTTCGCGTCCGGCACGGATGAATGCGTTAAACAGCGGGTTCTTGCGTGAACCACGCGTTACATGCAGCGGCCCCTCGGTGCCGCGATAATCGCTGACCGCCCCGTGCGAGGTTTCCATCCGTTTGAAATAGGGCAGCACGTCGGCATAGGCCCAACCGTTCGCACCGCTTTCAGCCCAGAAATCATAATCCTTGGCATGGCCACGCACAAAAACCATGCCGTTGATAGAAGAGGACCCCCCGATCACCTTGCCGCGCGGGGTCACCAGCCGCCGCCCGCCCAGATGCGGCTCAGGCTCGGTCGAAAAGCCCCAGTCATAGCGGCGCATGTTCATAGGATAGGACAGCGCCGCAGGCATCTGGATAAAGGGGCCGATGTCACTGCCGCCATATTCAATGATATCAACGCGCTTGCCCGCCATCACCAGGCGATAGGCCAGCGCGCAGCCGGCAGAACCTGCACCGACGATCACATAATCCGGGATCATGCCTGTCCCTCCTTGGCCAAACCTGCTGATTTCTTCCGTGTAAAAATATCCATGCCTGCGCGAGCACAGGCGCGACGCCGGTCAGTAAGGCGCATCAACCCCTCCCGTGCCGACATAGACGGACTTCAGTTGCGAATAATGCTCGATGGCCGCCGCCGAGTTCTCGCGCCCGATCCCGGACAGCTTGACCCCGCCAAAGGGCGCCTCTACCGGGGTCAGGTTATAGGCGTTGATCCAGGTCGTCCCTGCCTCAAGCGCCGCCGCAACCCGATGTCCGCGCGCCAGATCGCGGGTAAAGACCCCCGCTGCCAACCCGTAGGGTGAGGCATTGGCGCGCGCAACCGCCTCTTCCTCGGTCTCAAAAGACAGAACCGACATGACCGGCCCAAAGATTTCCTCGCGCACGATCCACATCTCGTCACTGGCATCGGCAAAGACTGTCGGCGGGATGAATGCCCCCTCGCCCGCGCCGCCGCAGACCAGCCGGGCGCCTTCCTCACGGCCGCGCTCGATTGCCGCGCGAATCTTGGCGGCCTGTGCCGGGCTGACGATAGGACCGTGCTGGGTTTCTTCATCCAAAGGATCGCCGATCCTGATCTTGCCCGCACGCTCGGCCAGCCGATCAAGGAATGCCGGCAGAATACCGCGCTGAACAAAGACACGCGTCCCGTTCGAACAGATCTGCCCCGAAGAGTAGAAGTTCGCCAGCATCGCCGCACCCACCGCATCATCAAGAGAGGCGTCGTCAAAAACGATCAGCGGCGACTTGCCGCCAAGCTCCATGGTGACATGGCGCATGCCCTCGGCTGCGGCGGCATAGACCTTTTGGCCCGTTGCGACCGATCCGGTCAGCGAAACCTTGGCCACACGCGGGTCCGTCACCAGTGCTGCACCCACAGCGCCGCGCCCTTGCACCACATTGAAAATGCCAGGGGGCAAGCCCGCCTCGGTCAAGATCTCGGCCAGTTTCAACGCGCCAAGCGGCGTTTCCTCGCTGGGTTTGAACACCATCGCATTGCCCATCGCCAGCGCCGGCGCGGCTTTCCAACAGGCGATCTGGCTGGGATAATTCCACGCACCAATCCCGGCGCAGACCCCCAAGGCCTCGCGGATTGTATAAACGAAATCACCGCCAAGCGGGATCATCTGCCCGGTGACAGTGGGAGCAAGCCCGCCGAAATATTCCAGCGCATCCGCCCCCGAAGGCCAGTCAGCGACACGGGTTTCCTGAATGGGTTTGCCGGTATCCAGCGTCTCCAGCCGGGCCAGTTCTTCGGCACGCTCACGAATGATCGCAGCAGCGCGAATCAGCACCCGGCCACGCTCAACCGGGCGCAGGGCTGCCCATGCCGGCTGGGCTGCTGCTGCGGCGGCGGTGGCGCGGGCAACCTGATCGCGGCTCGCCTCGCGCAGGGTGGCAATCGTCTCGCCGGTATAGGGATAGTGAACGGGCAGCGCCTCGCCCTCACCCTCGACATAGGCGCCGTCGATATAGAGGCTCGCCTGCGGTTGCGCGTCATGGCTCATGGCAGCACCTTTTCCAGATAGTCCAATGTCATACGTTCAGCGACGGCGGCATTCGCGTCATTCGAAAGCGCCGCGCGCAGATAAAGCCCGTCGATCAGCGCCCCAAGAGTACGGGTAATGCGCCTGGCCCCCTCGCCCGCCAGAGGCCGCAGCGCCACCATCAGGTTCGAGTTGAGCCGCCGGTGATAGACGCGCAAAAGGCGCGCCGCTTCGGGTTCGACCAGCGCCAGCGCGTAAAAATTCAGCCAGGCGGCAATGGTGTCGCGTTCAAAGTTCACACTGTCGAAACTGGCCGCCACGATGGCGTTCAGACGCTCACGCGGGACTGTCGCCCCACGCAGCGCCGCGCGGGTCGCAAGGCCATATTGCGTCAGGATATGTCGCATTGCGGCGAGAAAGATCCGCTCTTTCGAACCGAAATAGTGATGGGCCAGCGCCGAGGACATCCCAGCCTCGCGCGCAATCTGCGCCACGGTCACATCAAGCGAGCCCGCTCGCCCCACTGTGACGATAGCGGCGTTGATTAATGCGGCCTTTCGGATAGGTTCTGCACCAACTTTGGGCATGCTCAGGATACCATTTCGCCGTTCGGCTTCAAAATTCGCGTGGAAGACCCGCATCTGGCAGATCTTTGATTGACTCGTCAATCAATAAAAGCCTTAATTGACGCACCAGTCAACAAACCAGGGAGAACAAGATGACATTTCGCCGCACCACCGCCGCCCTTGCTGCCGGGCTCGTAGCTTCGCTCGCCACGGCAGGAACGGCAGCGGCAGAAGAACCCGCCGAGTGCCGCAAGATCGTCTTTTCGGATGTCGGCTGGACCGATATCAGCGCCACCACGGCGCTGGCGTCAAACGTCCTGCAAGCACTGGGATATGAGACCGAGACCAAGATCCTGTCCCTGCCCGTCACCTATACGGCCATGGCCAAGGATGACGTGGACGTCTTTCTGGGCAACTGGATGCCCAGTCAGGAAAACGATATCAAACCTTATCGCGACGCCGGCACGGTCGAGGTGCTGCGCTCAAACCTGACCGGGGCGAAATATACGCTGGCGACCAACAAGGCCGGCGCCGAACTCGGCATCGACGATTTCAGCAAGATCGCCGCTCATAAGGACGCGCTGGACGGCAAAATCTATGGGATCGAGCCCGGCAATGACGGCAACCGCCTGCTGCTGGAAATGGTGGCCGAAAACAAATTTGACCTTGGCACATTCGAAGTGGTCGAAAGCAGCGAACAAGGGATGCTGGCCCAGGTCGCCCGCGCCGACAGTTCGGGCAAACCGGTGGTCTTTCTGGGCTGGGAACCGCATCCGATGAACACGCAGTTCCAGATGACCTATCTGGGCGGCGGAGATGATGTCTTTGGCCCTGATTTCGGCGGTGCCCGTGTCGATACCAATATCCGCGCCGGCTATGTCGAGAAATGTCCCAATGTGGGCAAATTCCTGCAAAACCTCGAATTCACCCTGCCGATGGAAAGCGAGGTCATGGGCCTGATCCTGAACGACGGTTCCGATCCCATGAAAGCGGCCAGCACATGGCTGAAGGCGAACCCCGATGCAGCCAAACCCTGGCTTGAGGGTGTGACCACCGTTGATGGCGGCGATGCCATTGCGGCGCTGGAAGCGGCCCTGTCCAAGTAAGGGACGGCAGGGCGGGCCCCGTCTCCCTGGCCGCCCTGCCCCGCCTTTACTACTATTCTTCATCCACCCTTGCCGGGAGTTCCCGCCCGAGCCACACTGTCGCAGCCTGATTTTTCAGGGCGGCGTCCGGGCGTCTGATCATCCCCGTTGGCAGAAAGAAAGGGACGCATGGACCAACTGACCGCATATCTGACCGACACAAAGATCCCGGTGGGCAAGACCGCCAAGGCGATCTTTGACTGGCTGAACGCCCATGCCGCGGTGGTCTTCAACTTCATCTCACGAGTGCTTGACGGGCTGATCAACGGCATTCTGCATGCGCTTGAATTCCCCCATCCGCTGATCTTTACGCTGCTGGCTGTAGCCCTGACCTGGGTCCTGCAACGCAGCTGGAAGACCTGCCTGCTGGTCGCTCTGGGCTTTCTCTTTATCCTGAACCAAGGGTATTGGGATCCGACGATGCAATCGCTGACGCTGGTGCTGTCGGCCTGCGTGGTTTGCATGGCAATCGGCGTACCCATGGGTATCGCTGCCGCACATCGGCCCCGGCTTTACGCATGGATGCGCCCGGTTCTGGACCTGATGCAGACGCTGCCGACCTTTGTCTATCTGATCCCCGCCATCGTCTTTTTCGGCATCGGCATGGTGCCCGGCCTGATCGCCACGGTGATCTTTGTACTGCCTGCGCCGATCCGGCTGACCCATCTGGGCATCAGCTCGACACCACAATCACTTGTCGAGGCAGGCACCGCCTTTGGCGCAACCCCCCGCCAGCTTTTGTGGAAAGTCGAACTGCCCTCGGCCCTGCCCCAGATCATGGCCGGCCTGAACCAGACCATCATGCTGTCGCTTTCCATGGTCGTCATCGCGGCGCTTGTCGGCGCCTCGGGTCTGGGCGTGCCGGTGGTACGGGCGCTTAACAGCGTGAACACCGCGCTGGGTTTTGAAAGCGGCTCCATCATCGTGGTGGTCGCCATCATGCTGGACCGCATGTTGCGGGTAAGGGAACGCGATGACTGAGGGGACGACGAAAGACATGCAAGCCGCCCGCAATGCCGTCGAATTCGACAATGTAAATATCGTCTTTGGGGACTCGCCCCAGGCTGCTCTGCCGCTGATGGATCAGGGGCTTGATCGCGGCCCGATCAAAACCGCAACCGGTCAGGTGCTTGGCGTGCACAACTGCTCGCTTACCGTGCGCGAGGGCGAAATCCTTGTGCTCATGGGCCTGTCCGGCTCGGGCAAATCCACGCTTTTGCGGGCAGTGAACGGGCTTAACGCGGTTTGCCGCGGCGAGGTGCGGATCTGGGACGGGGACCGCATGGCCTCGGTCACGAAAGCCTCGGGGGCCGAACTGCGGCGACTGCGGCGCGAACGTATCGCCATGGTGTTTCAACAGTTCGGCCTGTTGCCCTGGCGCACGGTGCGCGAAAATGTCGGGCTGGGGCTGGAACTGGCGGGCATCCCGGTCTCCGAACGCCGCAAGCGCGTCGATGCGCAGCTTGCGACCGTCGGCCTTACTGAATGGGCCGAACGCAAGGTCGGTGATCTGTCGGGTGGGATGCAACAGCGCGTCGGCCTTGCCCGCGCCTTTGCAACCGAAGCGCCGATCCTGCTGATGGACGAGCCTTTTTCGGCGCTTGATCCGCTGATCCGCAACCGGCTGCAAGATGAGCTGCTGGAACTGCAGGAACGTTTCCGCCGCACTATCATCTTTGTCAGCCATGACCTTGATGAAGCGTTCCGTATCGGCAACCGCATTGCGCTGATGGAGGGCGGCCGCATCGTTCAGGTCGGCACCGCGCGCGAAATCATCGCCAATCCGGTCGACGCCTATGTCGAGGACTTCGTAGCCCATATGAACCCTCTGGCAGTGCTGACAGCCGAGGACGTGGCCGAAGGCGGCGATGCCCCGGGTGAGCCCCTCGACCGCGAAACCCCGGTGCGCGAAATCATCCAGCACATGACCGAGACCGAGGCAGATGCCCTGCCCCTGCAGGGCGGCGGGCGGGTGACGCGGCAAGGGATCATGTCGCGGCTGGTCGCCCAGCCCGGCAAAGGCGGCGGGGCTGTCGAGCATTAAGACCGCCCTTGGCGGCGCGATTGTGGGGGCATGTTCAGCTTTCCCGCGTCGCGCCCGCCAAAGGTGTGATCGCGCGCTGACGCAACCGCGCCTCGCGCCAGGTGATATAGCTGATCGCACCGATCATGATCGCGCCACCGAGCAGCACCCAGATCTCGACCGGCTCGCCGAAGGCCAGCGCCCCAAGCAGGCTGGCCCAGATCAGCTGCAAAAAGGTTATCGGCTGGGTGACTGTCAGCGGCGCAGCGACAAAGGCGCGGGTCATCGCATAATGCCCGGCCGTCGCAAAGACCGCCGTGCAGGCCAGCACGGCATATTGCACCAGCGTCGGCTGTATCCAGACCAGGGCCGCAATCGGTGCAAGACCGACGCAGACTGTCAGCGACATCATCGCTACGACTACGGTTGCCGGCACCAGCTCTGACAACCGCTTCGCCACCAGATAAGAAGAACCAAAGGTCAGCGCCGCACCAAGCTGGGCGAAATGCCCCGATTCAAGCGCGCGAAAGCCGGGGCGCAGCACAATCATCGCCCCCGCCAGCGCCACACCGATGGCCAGCCCCCGCCGCCAGGAAATCCGCTCTCCCATCAGCAGGGCCGCGCCCAGCGTCACCATGATCGGGTTTAAGAAACCAATGGCGGTGACCTCGGCCACCGGGATACGAGCCATGGCATAGAACCACAGGATCACCGCCACAACATGCAGCGCCCCGCGCAGGGTGAACAGCGCCCAGACACGCGGCGCAAAACCCTGTCGCAGCGCCGGCCACAGTACCGGGATCAGGAACAACAGGCCAAAGGCAAAGCGGATAAAGGCGTTTTCAGCAGCGGGCAGGTCCTGCCCCAGCCAACGCACCGCGCCATTGACACCGACAAAGCACAGGCCAGCTGTCAGCATCCACAGGATACCCGACAACTCGCTGCGAGTGACTTGAGAAAGCCTGATCATCCGGCCAGCCTTGCCCTCTAAGACGGGGCAGCGCAAGGCTCAGCCTTTAAGGATCAGCCCCAGCGCAATTGACCACATGATGACCCCCACCAGCGCGTCAAGCACCCTCCACGCGACCGGGCGCGCAAACAGCGGGGACAGCCAACGCGCGCCATAGCCGAGCGCGAAAAAGAACAGCACCGAGCCCGAGGCAGCCCCGAACGCAAAGCCCGCCTTGCTATCCCATGAAGCCGAGACCGAGCCCAGCAGCACCACAGTGTCCAGCCAGACATGAGGATTCAGCCAGGTCAGCCCTGCCAGCACCAGCAGCGTGGCCCCCAGCCCGGCCGTCCTTCCCGACCCGGCTTGCAAGGCCTCGCCACCCCGCCATGCGGCACGAAAGGCACGCGCGCCATAGATGATCAGAAAAGCCGCCCCTCCCCAGCGCATGGCCTGCAAAAACCACGGCGCCCGGGCAGCAAGCGCCCCTGCCCCCATCACCCCTGCAACGATCAGGATGGCGTCCGAAAGCGCGCAGAATGCGCAGGTCGCCAGCACATGCCGGCGCATCAGCCCCTGTTTCAGCACAAAGGCATTCTGCGCCCCGATGGCAACAATCAGCGACAGCCCGGTTCCCAGACCGGCAAGATAGGCACTCATGGTTTTCTCCTTTGTGCCCGTTGTCTTGCTCCAAGGCTGTCGTTCAGGCAAACTCAAAATCCTTATGTAGATTCAGGTATTCTAATGATGGACTACGCGGCCCTGTCCGCCCTTGCCGAAATCATCCGCCGCGGCAGTTTCGAAGCGGCGGCAACGGCACTGGGCGTAACGCCCTCAGCCGTGTCGCAGCGCATCAAAGGGCTGGAAGAGCGGCTGGGACAGGTGCTCATCCATCGCGGACCACCCGCGACAGGGACCGAAACAGGTTTGCGACTGATGCAGCATCTGGATCAGGTGCGACTGTTGGAAAGCACACTCGCGGCCAGTCTGCGCCCGGCTGGCGGGCCGGCGGTGCTGCGGCTTGCGGTGAACGCCGACAGTCTTGCGACCTGGTTTCTGCCCGTGCTGACGGCGCTGCCCTTGCTTTACGATCTGGTGGTCGATGATCAGGACCATGCCCGCGACTGGCTGCGGCAGGGCCAGGTCTCGGGCGCGATTGCATCCGAGCCGGTACCGGTACCGGGTTGTGACGCAATCGCCTTGGGAAATATGCGCTATCTCGCATTGGCGACACCCGATTTCATCGCCCGTTATTTCCCCGACGGCGTGACCGAGGCCAGCCTGCGCACCGCCCCGGCCATCATCTTTAATGCCAAGGATGCGCTGCAATCGCGCTGGGTACAGCTTGCCACCGGCCGCAGGCTGCATGTCCCGGGCCACCTGATCCCGGCATCCGAGCCCTTTGCCCGCGCGGTCGAGCTTGGCCTTGGCTGGGGCATGATTCCCGAAACCATGGCTGAGTTGGCGCTACGTGCAGGCCGCATGCAGCCTTTGCGCCCTGATCTGCCGCTGGACGTGCCGCTGTACTGGCATGTGCAGCGCGCCATGGCCCCGGCACTCGTCCCTCTGACCGCCGAGATAAGAAAAAGGGCCGCAGCAGACCTGCGACCCTGATCCGTTTTGACTTTCCGACGCAGGGAAAGGATCAAAGCTGGGCGGCGACATCCTCGGGAATGTCAAAATTCCCGGTGACGTTCTGGACGTCGTCGTCGTCCTCCAGCGCCTCGATCAGCTTCATCAGTTTCTGGGCGGTTTCCAGATCGACCTCGGTCGGGGCCTGCGGTTTCCAGATCAGCTTGGAGTGTTCAGATTCGCCAAGACTGGCCTCAAGCGCCTGCGAGACTTCGGCCAGATCGGTATCCGAGGTGTAGATCCAGTGGCCATCTTCATCGCTTTCGACGTCCTCGGCCCCGGCCTCGATCGCGGCCATCATCACCGTATCGGCGTCCCCTGCTTCGGGCTTGTAAAAGATCTCGCCCTTGCGGTCGAACATGAAGCTGACCGAGCCGGTCTGACCCAGATCGCCGCCATGTTTGGTGAAATAGCTGCGCACATTCGATGCGGTGCGGTTGCGGTTGTCCGTCATCGCCTCGACGATGATGGCGATGCCGTTCGGGCCGTAACCTTCGTAACGGATTTCGTCATAGTTCTCGGCGTCGCCGCCTTGCGATTTCTTGATCGCGCGCTCGATCACGTCCTTGGGGACCGAGTTCGTCTTGGCCTCTTTGACCGCTAGCCGCAGACGCGGGTTCTTTTCCGGGTCGGGATCGCCCATCTTAGCGGCGACGGTGATCTCTTTGGCCAGCTTTGAGAACAGCTTCGAGCGGATCGCATCCTGCCGCCCCTTGCGGTGCTGGATGTTCGCCCATTTGGAATGGCCTGCCATGGTTCTGTCCAAATCCTGTGGATGTATTGCAGGCGCTTTTAGTCAGCACTCCCCAGTCCTGCAAGCTTTTGCCTTAGCGCGGCCAGCACATATAACCGCAGCGCGGTGGCAAGCCCCACTTCGGGCGGGCGCGCAGCGTCGATTTCAGCAATCAGCATGGCGGTAGTGCGCTGGCTCTCACGGGCCAGATCGCGCAGCTCGCGCCAGAACCCCTCTTCCAGACTGACCGAGGTGCGATGCCCGCCAATGGTGACCGAGCGTTTGACCGGGGCCGTCAGGACCGGCAGCAACAGCGGCGGCCGATCAGTCATTGGCGTCCTCTGGCCGGTCGCGGCGATGCTGGTCAAGATGACGGGCCATACGTTCGGCCGCCTGTTCTTCGGCCAGCCGGGCCGCCTTGCTGCGGCCGAATTTCGCTGCGTTCTCTTCACCCTGGCGACGCGCAGCCGCACGGGCGGCGGTTTTACGCGCCGCCCGCAGGTTGATGACCTTGCCGGAATCCGGGCTGGTCAATTTCAGTCTTCCGGACCGATCATCTGCTCGGGGCGGACAATCCGGTCAAAGGTTTCGCCATCGACAAAGCCCAGGTTGATCGCCTCTTCGCGCAGAGTGGTGCCGTTCTTATGCGCGGTCTTGGCCACCTTGGTCGCATTGTCATAGCCGATGGTCGGAGCCAGCGCCGTCACCAGCATCAGCGATTCCTTCATCAGCTTGTCGATGCGGGCGATATTCGCCTGCGTGCCGACGACCATATTATCGGTAAAGGACGAGGCTGCATCGCCCAGCAGCTGCATGCTTTGCAGGACGTTGTAGCTCATCATCGGGTTATAGACGTTCAGTTCGAAATGGCCCTGGCTGCCGGCAAAACCGACGGCAGCATCATTGCCCATCACATGGGCGCAGACCATGGTCAGGGCCTCGGCCTGGGTGGGGTTCACCTTGCCCGGCATGATCGACGAGCCGGGCTCGTTCTCGGGCAGGATCAGTTCGCCCAGACCCGAGCGCGGCCCCGAACCCAGCAGGCGCATGTCGTTGGCGATCTTGAACAGTGATGCCGCCACCGTCTTGAGCGCGCCCGAGAACATGACCATCGCGTCATGGGCCGCCAAAGCCTCGAACTTGTTCGGGGCGGTGACAAAGGGCAGGCCCGAGATCTCGGCGATCTTGGCCGCGATGGACGTGTCCCAGCCCTTTTTCGTGTTCAGCCCGGTGCCGACCGCCGTACCGCCCTGCGCCAGTTCATAGATATCGCCAAGCGCGGCTTTCACACGCTCGATCCCTTTGGCGACCTGGTGGGCGTAGCCGCCGAATTCCTGACCCAGCGTCAGCGGCGTCGCATCCTGGGTGTGGGTGCGTCCGATCTTGATGATGTCCTTGAACTCCTCGGCCTTGGCGACCAGCGCCTTGTGCAGCTTTTCCAGACCGGGCAGCAGCACGTCACGTGCCTGAAGGGCGATGGCCACATGCATGGCCGTCGGGAAGGTGTCGTTCGACGACTGCCCCATGTTCACATGATCATTCGGGTGAACAGGCTTTTTCGAGCCCATCTCGCCGCCAAGGATTTCGATGGCGCGGTTGCTGATGACCTCGTTGGCGTTCATGTTCGACTGGGTGCCCGAACCGGTCTGCCAGACGACCAGCGGGAAGTTGTCGTCAAACTTGCCTGCAACCACTTCCGAGGCAGCTTGCACCATGGCCTTGCCGATCGCCGGGTCCAGCTTGCCCATGGCCATGTTCACCTCGGCCGCGGCCTGTTTGATGATGCCCAGCGCCCGGATGATCGGCACAGGCTGTTTTTCCCAGCCGATCGGAAAGTTCAGGATCGAACGCTGCGTCTGCGCCCCCCAGTACTTGTCGGCAGGAACCTCCAGCGGGCCGAAGCTGTCGGTTTCGGTGCGGGTCTTGGTCATGTCGGATACCCCTTGCGATTTTGCCGGCCTTGTAGCCCCGAAGCGCCAGATTCGCAAATAGTATGCGAAAGTATGCAGTTAGCGCTCACGCTCCCTGACGAAAGACATAGACGCGGGCTGGGGGCAAATTCGCCCAGATTCTAGGGCTTTTCACATGGGTCAGGTTAAAGCGCGCCCGCACCACCTCGGACAGCGGGGGCCGCGGACCATAGGTGATCTGCACGAAAGGCGCGCCCCGTTTCATCCTCGACAATGCCGCACCTACGATTGCCGCTTGCAATGCATCAGGCATCAGCAACGTCGGCACGCCCGAGATCACTGCATCCAGTTCCCGGTACCCGACGTTGACCATCTCTTGCGCAGGCAGGTTGTGGACAACGGTACGGGGAAAGCGTTGGCGCAGCCGGTCGCAGAACGCGGCGTTCAGCTCATAAAGCTCCAGCCGTTCAGGGGACAGGCCCGATGCAAGAATGGCGCGGGTGATTGTGCCGGTGCCCGCGCCGATTTCGGCCACGGCCTCCATCTGCCGGGTGACGGGCCGCGCCATCTCATTCGCGGCTGCGCGCCCGGTTGGAACGATGGCACGGATTTCAGAGGGACGGCGAAGGAATTGGCCAAGAAACAGCGACAGATCGGACAAGCGGAAACCTCCTGCTAGCAAGCCGGTCTCCGCCTTTATTACCTGGCCGTTACAGTGATGTGACGTTCAGGCTGGTGCGGAATCATTTGCGCCATTTGTCGAGGCTGACCACCTCGGCACCGCCCTTTGGAGTATCGTCATCGGGCTTTTCGGGGGTGGCCTCTTCGGCCTCTTCCTCTTCATCCTCGTCTTCTTCGTGGTTTTCAAACCGCAGGCCGAATTCGACCGAGGGGTCCACAAAGGTCCGCAGGGCGTCAAAGGGGATGTAAAGCGGCTCGGGCGAGTTGCCAAAGTTCAGCGTGACGCTGAACCCATCCGGCGTTACCGAGAGGTTGTCAAACCAGTGCTGCAACACAATGGTCATTTCCTCGGGGTAACGCTCGCGCAGCCAGTCAGCCATCTGCACGTCCGAATCGCGGGTGTCGAAAGTGATAAAGAAATGATGCTCACCGGGCAGCCCCTCACGCGCCACCGAGTCCAGCACATCCGCAATCAGCCGCTGCATGGCCCGATGCATCATTCCGCCGTAATCTATTCCGCGTGCCATGGCGTCCTCCGTCGTGCTTGGGGGCCAGCATAGGGAATTGGGACGGCTTGAAAAGCCCCTAGCGACAACCTCAGCGTGGCAAACGCTGTCGCCGTTCACGCCTGCAGGCGGCGGAAAACCTGTAGCAAGGCAGTACTTGCGCGGATCGAAAAAATTCTGGGATATCAGAGAGAAGATGGCGCGGTTGACGGGGCTCGAACCCGCGACCCCCGGCGTGACAGGCCGGTACTCTAACCAACTGAGCTACAACCGCGCATCGTTTCGGCGATATATGTGGTGGTGGCGCGGTTGACGGGGCTCGAACCCGCGACCCCCGGCGTGACAGGCCGGTACTCTAACCAACTGAGCTACAACCGCGCAGACCACTTTCCCCGGATCGCCGTCCGGGGTGCGAGGGGGTTTACGCATGGGGGCGCGTGGCGTCAAGGCCGATCTTGTGCAAAAAACAAATGGGCGCCCCGAAAGGCGCCCCGCTTTGTGTCAGAAAAGGTGTGCGGCCTTACTTTCGCACGGTCTTTACGTCGAAATCGGGCAGCGCCTCGAGCTCGGCTTTGGTGTAATTGGTGGCAAAGAAAGTGTCATTGCCGATGGTCACCAGATGGATCGCATCCTTGCCAAGCAGCACTTTCTTGGCACCGATTCCCAAAAAGCCCCCGATATCGGCGATATAGCCGACGACCTGACCCGAATCATCCAGCACGATATCGTTCACCTTGGCGATGTCCTGCCATTCGGCCGGACGCTCTTCGACCGCAGGATCAACCCATTCGGTGGTCGAGGGCTGGTTGGTGGTCCAGATGCGACGGCTGGTCAGCCAGCTCGACAACACGCCGGGATCAGCCTCGGAAATCGCGGGCGGATTGACGTCGGGCGGAGCGACCACAGCCTCGGCAGCCGCTTCTCCCGCGGCAGCAGCGTCGTCCGCAGCAGTGGCGGCGGCGTCAGCGGCGCTATCAGCCGCCGCGGCAGCATCCTCGGCCGCATCAGTGGCGACATCCGCAGCCGCATCGCCCATCCCGGTCGCGGCATCCGCAGCGTCATTCGCAGCATCGGCGGCCGCGTCACCCGCCTCGGCCGCAGCGTCGGCGGCGGCATCCGCGGCCTGACCCGCGGCATCGCCTGCCTCGGCCGCCGCTTCAGCAGCAGCCCCGGCAGCATCGTCTGCCGCATCGGCTGCGGCAGCGCCAGCGTCTTCGGCGGCCTGCATGGCCTGATCAGCAGCATTCTCGGCTGCGGTAGCGGCGTCCTGAGCCTGCTCGGCCGGGGTCACGGGCGGCGTCGCCGGTTCGGTTTGCGCAAAGGCAGGACCGGCAAGGGCCAGCGTGGTGGCAGCAATGACAAGAGGTTTCATGGACGTTGTCCTTTCCGGTTGTCGTTGTCTCGAACGGCGCACGCGCCGTCATTACGTTCGTCCAACGCCCCTGTCAGAGGCATCGTTCCCCCCAGAGTGGTGCTGGAATGATCACAAGGCGGAAATCCGCCCGTGAGCGGTGGCGTCACCCGGTCCCGTTTTAGCGACGGCGCGGATGGCTGATGCGACCACCGCAAACCGGCCCGGGTGCACCCGTGGTGCCAGGACCCGAGGTCGGCAGCCCCCGCAACACCCGCACTGCGAGCCAGCCAAAGGCCTGCGCCTCAAGCATGTCCCCGTCGAGCCCCGCGTCCTCGACCGGCGCGACATGGGCAGGCAGCCTTGCAGATAGCGCCGCCATCATCGCCGCATTGTGACGCCCGCCACCGCAGACAAGCACCCGTTCCACCGGGGTCAGCGCCGCCAGCCCCGCCGCCACCGCCGCCGCCGCCGCATGGGTCAGGGTCGCCGCCGCATCGGCATCCGAAAGCCCGGCGACCTCGGCCACCAGAGCGGGAAAGGCGTCGCGATCAAGCGATTTGGGCACCGGTCGGGCAAAATAGGGATCGCACAGGAAACGGGCGATAACCTCTTCGTCGGGCGTGCCTTGCAACGCAAGCTGACCGCCCTCATCCCTTGCCAGCCCGTGACGGGCGCGCATCAGGTCATTTATCGGCGCATTGGCGGGGCCGGTATCAAAGGCAATACAGGCCCCAGGTGCCTCGGGCGATGCAGCGGCTGGATCAACCAGTGTCAGGTTGCCTACGCCGCCAAGGTTCAGAAACGCAACCGGCGCGCGCGGCAAAAGCCCCTGCCCCATTGCCCATTCCGCGCAGGCCCAGTGGAAAAAGGGGGCAAGGGGCGCGCCTTCGCCGCCCTGTCGCACGTCCTCGGAACGGAAATCCCACACCACGGGCCGGTCAAGCAGTTGCGCGAGTGCCGCGCCGTCTCCGGCCTGATGTGTGCCACGACCGCCCGGATCATGGGCAAGCGTCTGGCCGTGATAGCCGACCAGCTCGGCCTCGGGAAAGGTTTCGGCCAAGGCCGCATGGGCCGCAACGGACAGCGCAGCGGCCTCGGCCACATCAGGCCCGCCCGGCCATTGCCCAAGCGCGGCGTGAAGCAACCCCGCCTCATTATCCGAATAACCGCGCCACGTGCTGCGACCAAAACCAGCGATACGCTGACCGTCCGTTTCGATCACCGCCGCATCCACCCCGTCAAGCGAGGTTCCCGACATCATCCCCAGCGCCCGGATCATCGCGCTTTCCCTTCGCTGTTTCCCCCGGTATATCCGCGCCAGTGGAAAGGAACAGCCCATGACATATCGTGCCAAATCCGATTTTCTTAACGTGATGATCGAGCGTGGCTATCTGGCAGACTGCACCGACCTGCAGGCGCTGGATGAGGCCCTGATCAACGGAGCGGTGACGGCATATATCGGCTATGACGCGACCGCGGCCAGCCTGCATGTCGGGCACCTGCTGAACATCATGATGCTGCGCTGGTTCCAGAAAACCGGCAACCGTCCGATCACCCTGATGGGCGGCGGCACCACCAAGATCGGCGATCCGAGCTTTCGCTCGGAAGAGCGTCCTTTGCTGACGCCCACTCAGATTGATGAGAACATCGCCGGTATGAAGCAGGTCTTTGCCCGCTACCTCGATTATGGCGAGGGGCGCGCGATGATGCTCAACAACGCCGAGTGGCTGGATAGTCTGAACTACCTCGATTTCCTGCGCGACATCGGCCGGCATTTCAGCGTGAACCGGATGCTGTCGTTCGAATCGGTCAAGTCCCGGCTTGACCGCGAACAGTCGCTAAGCTTCCTCGAATTCAACTACATGATCCTGCAGGCCTATGACTTTCTTGAACTGCACCGCCGCTATGGCTGCCGGCTGCAGATGGGCGGCTCGGATCAGTGGGGCAATATCGTCAACGGGATCGACCTGACCCGCAGGGTGCTCGACGCCGAGATCTGGGGCCTGACCTCGCCGCTGCTGACCACCTCGGACGGGCGCAAGATGGGCAAGTCGGCGGGCGGGGCTGTCTGGCTGAATGGCGCGATGCTGTCGCCCTATGAGTTCTGGCAGTTCTGGCGCAACACCACCGATGCCGATGTCGGCCGCTTCCTTAAGCTTTATACCGAGCTGCCGGTGGATGAGTGCAACCGTCTGGGCGCGCTGTCCGGGTCGGAAATCAACGCCGCCAAGATCATCCTTGCCAATGAGGTGACGACGCTGCTGCACGGGGCCGAGGCCGCCGCCAGCGCCGAAGCCACCGCACGTCAGGTCTTTGAACAGGGTGGCGCCGGCGGCGATCTTGAGGTGGTGACGGTCAGCCCCGACGCTCTGGCGGCCGGGCTGACGGTGGTGCAGCTGCTGACCCAGACCGGCATCACCACCTCGGGCAAAGAGGCCAAGCGCCTGATCGCCGAAGGCGGGCTGCGGCTGAACAACGAGGCTGTCTCGGACCCCTTGCTTGCGGTTGACGCGGCGCTGATCGGGGATGGGCTCAAGGTCTCGGTCGGCAAGAAAAAGCACCGTATGGTGCAAATGGGATAACCCAAAAGGCCGGCAGAAACGCCGGCCTTTTTCATCACCCCGCCCTTAGCCCGCCTGCCAGACCCGCACCGCCTCAAGCGGCCAGACCAGCATCAGTACATTCAGGATCAGCCCGTCGCGGATCAGCCAGGTAGTCAGCGCCTCGAACCCCAGAACCAGCAGGACCGAGGCCCAGACCGGCAAGCGCGAGGCCAGCATAAAGCCCAGCACCATCGCCAGAATATCCGCGACCGAGTTCAGCACGCTGTCGCCATAATAATCGAGCGAGATGGTCACCGAGCGATAGCGTTCGATGATCGCATCCGAGTTCTCGACCAGCTCCCATGCCGCTTCGACCAGCGTGGCGATGGCCAGTCTCCAGCCAAAGCTGATCCGGCGCGCAACCAGCCATAGTCCCGCATAGAACAGGATGCCGTGGATGATATGAGAGGGCGTGTACCAATCCGCGATATGCTGCGAATTTTCAGAGGTCATGGTCTGGCCATACCACAGCTTGATATGGCCACATTTGCAGATCGGCTCGCGTCCGATCCACAGTAACCAGGCCGCAGCCAGAAGGATGATGAAAAAGGTGGCCCAGTAAGGGGCAAGGCGGCGTGTAAACATAAAGGAAACTCAAATCATTCTCGCGGCCCGCTGTCCATGGGGTGAATCGCGACGCCTCAGCCTGCGCGCAGCGCCGCCGCCATCACCCTGTCCAGCGCCTGCAAAAAGCGCGCCCGCTCGGGCTTGCCAAAACCTCCGCCCCGACCCTGATGAAAGGGATCGGCGGCGCGGATATCCTGCATCAGATCGCGCGTCGCCAGCCTGGGACCGATATTCGTCGCGGTCAGCACCTCGCCGTCGTGCTGCACCACCTGCGCCCCGGCCTTAATGCAGCGATCCGCCAAAGGCAGGTCAGAGGTCACCACCACATCGCCCCGCCCACAATGCGAGGCGATCCACCGGTCCGCTGCGTCCAGCCCTTCTGACACGATCACAAGCGAGACGAGCGGATTGGCCGGAGGCCGCAATCCGCCATTGCAGACCAGCACCATTGGCACGCGCAGCCGGGTTGCGACCCGTTCGGCCTCGGCCTTGACCGGGCAAGCGTCGGCATCAATGTAAAGCGTCGTCAACGGGCTCTCCGTTCAGAGGAAATGAGGTCTCTGCCCTGCGCCTCAGGCGGCGCGATGGCGGTTTCGGGCGATTGCCGTGATGCAGCCGAGGTTTCTCACGCCTTCTTTGCCTGCAAAAGATAGGTCATGGGGATCGGCGCCTCTCACCCCTCATAAATGTCATATCCGGGTTCCCGTATCGAGTGTCCGAATTCCTTTAGTGACGTAATAGCCAGTCCGGCCACGGCACAGGCGTCACGATTTCGCCAAGCGTATGTAAAAACCAGTAACCAGTGGCACCAGCGCCATAATCTATGCCGTCATATGAGATCAGGCCGTCCTCTTTGATCGGGTCTTTATGGGAATAGCAGATAGCAGGCTCATGCGGCGTGGCGCTGTCTGGGTCGAACATTTGCATGGCAGGGCGGGTTTCATAAATTACCAGATGGCCACCCGGAGAAAGAAGCTTGGCGACGATCTGAAAAACCTATGAAGGTCGGACATCCAGTTCAGCACGCCAATTGCGATCAGAACCAGATCAAAGGTGCCGATGTCCTTTGGCAGACCATATATATATCAGCCTTGATCAGGCGAGGTTTCAGGCCAGCCTCCGCTGCAAGAAGCCTCGCCTGCCCAAGAAAAGCGCCTGACTGATCTATACCTGCCGACGGCTGAATGCCTGGTGACACCAGCGATAGCAGTTCACGGGCACTATTGCGTCCCGCCTGAACCGCCGGTTTCCATCAAGGCCAAGGGTCTGGATTGTCCCTGTCAGCACCTGATCCAACACGGAAAATCCTGGCTGGGCGGCTTGCTCTAAAAGTCGCTTCCATCCCTCTCCCTGCCCGTGCAACGAGGCGGACGCATCCCATGCAACCTTGTTTGCGGCTGTGAATGATGTGATCGGGTCCGTCATGACGAATGCTTCTCGGCAATGACAGCGTTACGAACCCGCCCGAGGGTTAACGGAATATGGGCGCAGAGCAGCGGCTGAAACGCCTCAGGCTGTCCGGGCAGATATCTCCCGACAAAAAAGCCCCGCACAGGCGGGGCTTTCGGGTCTGTTGGCGGTTTTATTCCGCGACCGTCACCTTGACCATGTAATCAGGATCGACCACCGCGCCATTGGCGGCCGGATCGCCCTTTTTGACCGCGTTAAGCACATCCCAGCCGTCGATCAGCTGACCAACCACAGTATATTGCCCGTCAAGGAAGGTCGCCGGGGCCAGGTCGATAAAGAACTGGCTGTTGGCGCTGTCCGGGTCCTGCGAACGGGCCATGCCCACGGTGCCAGCCTGAAAGCTGACATCGTTGAACTCGGCTTTCAGGTCAGGCAGGTCCGAACCGCCCATGCCGGCGCGGGCGGTGTCGCCGCCGTGCTTGCCGAACTCGACATCGCCGGTCTGGGCCATAAAGCCGTCGATCACGCGGTGAAAGACCACCCCGTCATAGGCACCCGATTTCGCCAGCGTCACCAGACGCTCGACATGTTTCGGGGCCTTGTCGTTATAAAGGTCCAGCACGATGCGGCCCTTGGGATTACCCTTGGAATCGGCAACCTCGATCACAAGGTTCGGCCCCGGACCGTCGGTCACCCCCGGCAGCCCCTCGGCCATGGCGGTATGGGCGGCCATGCCAGCCATCAGCGATGCGGAAAGCAGAACCTTACGCAACATCGGCCGCCACCTTTACCGAGATCATCCGGTCGGGGTTCGCCGGCGGCTCGCCGCGAGCGATGCGGTCCACGTGCTCCATCCCCTCGATGACGCGGCCGTAAACGGTGTATTGGCCGTTCAGAAAGTGGTTGTCCTTGAAGTTGATGAAGAACTGGCTGTTGGCCGAGTTCGGGTTCATCGACCGCGCCGCGCCCAGCGTGCCACGGTCATGCGGCAGGCGCGAGAACTCGGCCGGCAGGTCCGGCAAGTCCGAACCGCCGGTCCCCGCGCGCGAGGGGTTCCAGCCGTTTTCCATATTGGCATGTTCGACATCACCGGTCTGGGCCATGAAGCCCTCGATCACGCGGTGAAAGGCCACGTTGTCATATTTCCCGGCGCGGGCCAGCTCTTTCATGCGATCGACATGTTTCGGCGCAACATCGGGCAGCAGCTCGATCACCACCGGGCCGTCCTTCAGCTCGATGATGACCGTGTTCTCGGGATCCTTGATCTCGGCCATGGGGGTCTCCTTCTGATGGCTTGGGCAAAGGCATAAGCGTTTCGCCCCGCCCAGACAACGCCACCATTTGCCGAGGCGATCCCCCGCCGGCGCTGGTTGACGAAAATGTCATGATGCAGGAAAACAGCGCCGGGGCGGCGGAGCCCAGCATGAAAGGGACGAGAGCATGGCGGATTTCAACACGATCGACGACCTGGATCTTGACGGCAAGGTGGTGCTTGTCCGCGTGGACGTGAACGTCCCGGTCGAAAATGGTCAGGTCACCGACGCTACCCGGATCGAAAAGATCGTGCCGACCGTCAAGGATATTCAGGCCAGGGGCGGTATCCCGGTGCTGCTGGCCCATTTCGACCGCCCCAAAGGCAAACGCGTCGACAGCATGAGCCTGAAAGTCGTCGTTCCGACGCTGGAAAAGGCGCTTGGCCAGCCGGTGAAATTCTCGGAAGAGGCAATCGGCGGCCCGGCGAAACGTGCCGTCGCCGATCTGGCCAGGGGCGATGTGCTGCTGCTGGAAAACACCCGCTTCTATCCGGGCGAGGAAAGCAACGACCCGACCTTTGCCGCCTCTCTGGCCGCGCTGGGGCAGGCCTATGTTAACGACGCCTTCTCGGCCGCGCATCGCGCCCATGCCTCGACCGAAGGGATCGCGCGGCTGCTGCCCGCCGCCGCCGGCAGGCTGATGGAGGCCGAGCTGAAGGCGCTGGACGCCGCGCTTGGCAATCCGCAGCGCCCGGTCGTCGCGGTGGTCGGGGGCGCCAAGGTCTCGACCAAGCTCGACCTGCTCGGCAACCTCATCGAAAAGGTCGATCACCTCGTCATCGGCGGCGGTATGGCAAACACCTTCCTCGTCGCTCAGGGGATCGAGGTCGGCAAATCTCTGGCCGAACGCGACATGGCCGATACAGCGCGTGAGATTCTGGGCAAGGCGGAACAAGCCGGATGCACAATTCACCTGCCGGTGGACGTGGTTGTCGCGCGCGAGTTCAAGGCAGGTGCCGAGAATGAGACTGTGGCGGCGGATGCCTGCCCGGCCGATGCCATGATCCTGGACGCTGGTCCGGCAACGGTGGCCAGGATCACCGAAGTCTTTGACACCAGCCGCACGCTGATCTGGAACGGCCCGCTTGGCGCCTTTGAGATTCAGCCCTTTGACGCAGCGACCAATGCCGCTGCGCAAGAGGCCGCCCGCCTGACGCAGGAAGGCAAGCTGATCTCGGTCGCCGGTGGCGGCGATACGGTGGCAGCCCTGAACAAGGCAGGCGTGGCAAGCAGCTTTACCTTTATCTCGACCGCCGGGGGCGCGTTCCTTGAGTGGATGGAGGGCAAGGAACTGCCCGGCGTCGCTGCCTTGCAGAAGCGCTGAAACCGCAAGGATGGGATCAGGGGCCGCAATGGCCCCTTTTTTCCTATCTGTCAGCCCCGCATCCCGGCACGCCCCCTTGCGAATCTCCTGGATGGTCACAGGCAGGGGAAAACCCGGCGCGGCAGAAATCGTGGCCAAACCCCGACAAAAATGGCACGCACTGTGCCTTCTTTCCCGACAGGCAGGCGGGGTCCGGCCTGACAGATGCGCCGTTAGCGCAATCTGAATTGCCCTTGCCAACCGGTCTGCTAATCACCGCCTCAAGTCAGAAATGGAGTTCCCGATGCAGATGACCGATACCGTCCGCAAGATCCTCGCCAATTATGAAGGCGAAGCACCGGGCGTGAAGGCCCAACTGGCCCGCATGCTGATGACCGGCAAACTGGCCGGCACCGGCAAGATGATCATCCTGCCCGTGGACCAGGGGTTCGAACATGGGCCGGCGCGCAGCTTTGCCCCGAACCCTGCCGGCTACGACCCCCATTATCACTATCAGCTCGCCATCGACGCCGGGCTGAACGCCTATGCCGCGCCGCTGGGCATGATCGAGGCAGGTGCCGACACCTTTGCCGGCCAGATCCCGACCATCCTCAAGGTGAACTCGGCCAACTCGCTGATGTCGGACACCGCCGGCAAGAACCAGGCGATCACCGCTTCGGTCGATGATGCGCTGCGGCTGGGCTGCGCGGCCATCGGCTTTACCATCTACCCGGGCAGCGACATGGCGCTGGACATGATCGAAGAGATCGTCGAGATGCGCCGCGAAGCCGCCGCCAAGGGTGTTGCGACCGTGATCTGGTCCTATCCGCGCGGCGAAGCGATCTCGAAAGACGGCGAAACTGCGATCGACATCGCGGCCTATGCAGCCCAGATCGCGGCCCTGATCGGTGCGCATATCATCAAGATCAAACTCTCGACCGATCACCTTGAGCTGCCCGAGGCCAAAAAAGTCTATGAATCCAAGGGTATCGACATTTCGACCCAGGCCAAACGGGTCGAACACTGCATGCAGGCCGCCTTTAACGGCCGCCGTCTGGTGGTGTTCTCGGGCGGTGCTGCCAAGGGCGCGGATGCGGTTTACGACGACGCTCGCGCCATCCGTGACGGCGGCGGCAACGGCTCGATCATCGGCCGCAACAGCTTCCAGCGTTCGCGCGAAGATGCGCTGCAAATGCTGCAAAAGCTGGTCGATATCTATCTGGGCAAAGCCTGATCTCAGGCCCCCGGCGAGGAAGATATCCCCGCGGAATATCTGGTCGAAACAAGCGGCGTCCCTTGCGGGGCGCCCTTTTCCTTTGGGCCAAGATTGCCTAGTCTCTGGCCCGACAGACAGAAGGATGGGTGCATGTCGTTTTTCTCAAAGCTGCGCGACCGGTTGACGCGATCCTCGTCGAAGATCGGCGCGGGGCTGGAGGATATCGTCTCGGACGGAGCTGCACAGACCCAGCCACCGGCTTCCGAACCGGCCCCCGCCCCGGCAACCCCAGCCGCGCCCCCTGCCCCGGCACCGGACACCGCCCCGGCGGCTGAAGCCGAGATCCGGCCCGGCGTTCTGGGTCGTCTGTTTGGCCGCACCACAGCCCCCGCCGAACCCCGGCGCGAGCTTGACGATGCGATGCTGGAAGAGCTGGAAGAGATGTTGATCCAGGCCGATATGGGCGTCGAGACCGCGCTGCGCGTCACCGCCAATATCGCTGAAGGCCGCATGGGCCGTCGCGTCTCGGCGACCGAGCTGAAAGAGCTGCTGGCCAATGAGATCACCCGCATCATGACGCCGGTGGCCAAGCCCCTGCCCGTCTATCCCAAACGGCCGCAGGTGGTTCTGGTGGTGGGCGTTAACGGCTCGGGCAAGACGACGACGATCGGCAAGCTTGCCAGCCAGTTCAAAGCGGCGGGCAAGAATGTCGTGATCGCCGCAGGCGATACATTCCGCGCCGCTGCCGTCGAGCAATTACAGGTCTGGGGCCAGCGCGCCGGCGTGCCGGTGCTGACCGCGCCCGAAGGGTCCGACCCTGCAAGCCTTGCCTTTGACGCCATGACCAAGGCCGAGGCCGAGGGCGCGGATCTGTTGATGATCGACACGGCCGGACGGCTGCAAAACCGTCAGGACCTGATGGAAGAGCTGGCAAAGATCGTCCGCGTCATCCGCAAAAAGGACCCGTCAGCCCCGCATAACACCCTGCTGGTGTTGGACGCGACCACGGGCCAGAACGCGCTGAGCCAGGTCGAGATCTTTCAAAAGCTGGCCGATGTGTCGGGTCTGGTGATGACCAAGCTGGACGGCACGGCGCGCGGCGGCGTGCTGGTGGCGCTGGCCGACCGCTTTGGCCTGCCGATCCATGCCATCGGCGTCGGCGAACAGATCGACGATCTGGACGCCTTTGACGCCAGCGATTTTGCCCGCGCCCTGGTCGGACTGGACAGCTAAAGCTTACGGCTTGACCAGATGCGCGTCGGTCCGGGTATCCTCGGCCGGGGCGACATTGCCGACCGGATCAGCCTCGGGCATCGTCACCTCTTGCGGCGGGGTAAAGGCCGCGGTCAGCTCGGCGGTCTTTTCCTGTTTATCATAGATGCAGACATAGCGGTCAGCCGCCCCATCCTCAAAGGCGGTAATCAGCAAAGCCGCGCCATAGCTTTCCGAGCCAAAGGGGTTGACCTCAATCATGGTCTCGCCCTCTTGGGGGGCAAGCGCCGAACAGGCGGTCTCGACATCCTTGCGGAACTGTTCCCACTCGGCCTCGGAAGAGGCAAGCGCGGGGCCGACGGACAAGAGCAGCATCAGGATGGCGTGGCGCATCGGCTTTCTCCCTTTTCGTGCGACAAACCTAACGCGCCAGAACGCCTTGGGTTTCTAAATCCCCAGCAGGGCCGCGAAATCCCTTACCTCACCCTCATCCCCGGCAGCAACGGAACGCAGCAGCGTCGCCTGCGACTGCAAGACAGGTTCGCCAATGACCTTGAGGTGGTTGGCACGCAGCGTCTCGCCCGAGGATGTGATATCGGCAATCGCCTCGGCCGTCAGGTTCGCAACCGTCCCTTCAGTCGCGCCCTGACTGTCAACCAGCTGATAATCTGCGACTTCTTCGGCTGACAACCAGGCACGCACCAGCCTGTGATATTTGGTGGCGATACGCAGGCGAAAGCCGTGTTCCGCCCGGAAATCGCGGGCAATGGCAGCGAAATCGTCCAACGTTTCGCAATCGCTCCAGCAGGCGGGAACGGCAAGGATCAGGTCGGCATGGCCAAAGCCCATCGGGGCCAGTTCTTCGACATGGCTGCGCCAACCGGCCAGCTTTTCCCGAATCAGATCAATGCCGGTCACACCCAGATGGATGCGGCCCGCCTGCAATTCACGCGGGATCTCACCCGCCGACAGCAACACCAGCGCCACATTCGCAGCGCCCTCAACCCGGCCCGCATATTCACGCTCCGAGCCCGCGCGCGACAGGCGCACGCCACGGGCGGCGAACCAGTCAAAGGTCTGCTCCATCAGCCGCCCCTTGGACGGCACGCCCAGCCGGATCATGACAAGCCTCCCAGTTCATGGACAAGGCCCGGGCGGATGATGCCCCCGACAGCAGGAATCGAGCGACCCCGCGCCTGCCCCAGCACCGCCGCCAGCGCGTCATAACGCCCGCCCGAGGCGACCGGAGGCCAGTCCTCGCGTCCCAAAGCGGCAAAGCTGAAGGTCATGCCGTCGTAATATTCCATCGTATGCCGACCATGGCTTGCATCGAACCGGATCGCGCCAACGTCGATGCCTCGGGCCGACAGCGCAGTCAGGTTACGCTCAAGCCGGTCCACGGCCTCGGCGATATCGGGGATTTCGGCACTGAGGATGCGCAGTTGGCGCAGCGCCTCGGGCGCAGGTGCAGAGATAGCGAAAAGCCGTTCAAGCCGCGTAACCCATTGCGCGGACAAAGGCGCCTCGGCAACATCGCTGCGCAACCGGTCAATGCGGGCCTGCATCTCATCGGCCGAACGCAAGCCCGTCCAGGGCGCGGGGTTGTCGGGAAACTCGCGCGATTCGGCCGGCGCGGCAAAACGCGCAAGCAGCCGGGCAAAACGCCGTGGCCGCCAGATATGATGCAGCAGCGCCGCGCGCCGCGCGCCCGACAGCGGCAGGGCGCGCACCGCATCCATCAGCAGGTCCATATCGCCCATGGTCGCCTGCAAACGCAGTGGCGCAAGGATGTCGTGAAAAAGCGCAAAGACCTCGGCATCAGCATCCGGGTCGCGTGCGAAAAGCTCAAACCCCGCCTGCAGATATTCATTGTCGCGCGGATGTTCGGGCCGGGTTTCGCCGTGGTCCTGTTTGCGGAAAACCTCGCCCAGATAGCAATAGCGGGCCGGCTCGGCACCGTTTGCCATATGCATCTGCACCACCGGCACGGTGAAATCGGGGCGCAACATCATCTCACCCCGGATCGGGTCCTGGGTGACATAGGCGCGGGCGCGAATGTCCTCGCCATAAAGGTCAAGAAGCGTCTCGGCCTCAAGCAGGATGTCGGGCGCGACCTCCTGCGCCCCCGCAGCGCGAAAGGCGGCAAGGATCTGCTGGCCGATGGCCTGTTTCTCGCGCTTGCTCATCCGAGGATACGCCGCACTTCCGCGACAAGCTGGTCGCGGGGCACCTCGGTCTGGGCCGGCTGGGCCTTCCATTCCTCATGGCTGGCCTCGGCTGCGATCCTGGCCCCAAGGATCAGGTCCTTGACCAGCACGACGCCCCGCTGGGCCTCGTCCGTACCCTGGATGATGGCGACGGGCGCGTTGCGCTTGTCAGCATATTTCAACTGGTTGCCAAAGTTCTTGGGATTGCCAAGATAGACCTCGGCCCGGATGCCGGCGGCGCGCAATTCAGCGGCCATGGCCTGATATTCCGCCATACGGTCGCGGTCCATGACGGTAACGACTACCGGGCCCTGATCGGAGCCGCCCATCAGCCCCTTGGCGCGCAACGCAGCAAGCAGCCGATCCACACCGATCGACACGCCAGTCGCCGGGACCTTCTGCCCGGTAAAACGCTCGACCAGCCCATCATAGCGCCCGCCGCCCGCGACCGAGCCGAATTGACGCTTGCGACCCTTTTCATCAAGGATCTCAAAGGTCAGCTCGGCCTCGAATACCGGGCCGGTGTAATAGCCAAGCCCGCGCACGATCGAAGGGTCGATGACGGCACAATCCTCACCAACCCCCATGGCGGCCAGCATCGCAGCGATCTGTTCCAGCTCATCAACGCCCTCGGCCCCAATGGCAGAGGTGCCGACAGCGGCGCGCAGATTGGCCAGTGTCTGGGTATTGTCCGCGCCCTTCGAGGTCAGGAAGGCCAGTACCGGCGCAGCCTGTTCGGCTGTCAGCCCCACACCCTCGATAAACGCACCGCTGTCATCCTTGCGCCCCGTCGTCAAAAGCTGGCGGACGCCCTCTTCTCCAATCTTGTCGAACTTGTCGATGGTACGCAGGACAGCATCGGCAGCCTGTCCCTCGGTCACGCCCATAGCCTCAAGAATGCCGTTCAGCACCTTGCGGTTGTTGATGCGGATCAGGTAGTCGCCGCGCCGGATCCCGGCATGCTCCAGTGCCGCAGCCAGCATGGCGCAGATCTCGGCATCCGCCGCGACCGAGGCCGAACCGACCGTATCAGCGTCGCATTGATAGAACTGGCGAAAGCGGCCTGGACCGGGCTTTTCGTTGCGCCAGACCGGCCCCATCGCATAACGGCGATAAGGCGAAGGCAGATCGTTACGGAACTGTGCCGCGACCCGTGCCAAAGGCGCGGTCAGGTCATAGCGCAGCGCCAGCCAATCGCCCGGACCACCGCCTGGCACCTCGGCTTCTTGCCAGGCAAAGACGCCGGCATTGGGGCGGTCCACGTCGGGAAGGAACTTTCCCAGCGCCTCGACGGTTTCCACCGCACTGGTTTCAAGCGGCTCAAAGCCGTGGCGATGATAGATCTCGGCGATGCGGTCGAGCATCTGCTTGCGCTCGGTCACATCCGCACCGAAATAGTCACGGAACCCCTTGGGCGTCTCGGCCTTGGGGCGGGGCTGTTTCTTCAGATCTTTCGCCATGGTTTGCCTCGGGCTTTTCCATGGGCGGGTCTAACGGATGGAGGATGGATGGACAAGCAGACGCAGGACCGGATTGAACGGCTGGAAGAGGCCGTGGCCTATCTGACGCGTACCGTCGAAGATCTGTCGGCCATTGTCGCCCGGCAAGAGGGTGAGATCACCCGCCTTGGGCGCCATGTCGGCATGTTGATGGAGCGAGAGGCCGAACGAGAGGCCGAGGCGGGCACCGTTCCGCTGGCAGATCAGCGCCCACCGCATTGGTAGGCGCCCCGCCTCGCACGATATGTGACGATTAACGGCTGGCCGGGCCAAGACGCGGCCCGGTCGGGGCGGGCGCCTGGGGTGCGGTCAGCGGCGGTTCGGACACCCGGCTCCGGGCGTTCGGCGCAACCGGTGCGGTCAGAGGCGCGGCGGGTTTCGGCGCAGCGCGCATCGGTTGGCTGAACGGCCCACGCGGCTGGGCCGCAGCCTCATCCTCGGGCTGAGCCTGGGTTTGCGGCTGTGCTTCGGCAGGTTCCGCGACCGGTGCGGCAACCGGCGGCGCGACAGGCTCGGCCAGCGGCACCTCTTGTCGGGTCGAAACGGCCAGCGCTCTACGAAAAACCAGCAGGTTGTGATAGACGGTGGTCCGGCTTGTCAGACCCGAACGCTCTTCTGCCGGCAAGGTCTCGGCGCGGACATATTCCCAGCCATCACGGCCCATCTCGTTCAGCACATCGCTGAGCGTGGCGGCAAAGCGTTCGATCCCACTGCGGGCACCCCTGGCCTTTTCGCCGCGCGCGGGTGCAGGGATGACGGTGTATTCATAGCTGGTCATGCGTCTGCCTTTCCTTTGTCGCGCAGGTTAGGCGAGATGAAACGTCAAGGGAAGCACCTCGCGCAGCAGCACCCCTAGCCCGCCCTGCACGAGCGCGTGAGGCCGATCAAAGGCCCCGCATGAAAAAAACCGCCCCCGGCACGAGGGCGGCTGACTGATCAGGGGAAAGCCGGGCTTCAGCTCAGCTTCCTGGCGACCAGTTCGTTCACAGCAGCCGGGTTGGCCTTGCCGCCGGTCGCTTTCAGCACCTGACCAACGAACCAGCCAGCCAGTTTGGGGTTGGCCTTGGCCTTTTCCACCTGCGCCGGGTTTGCGGCGATGATCTCATCAACCGCCTTTTCGATCGCGCCCAGATCGGTAACCTGCTTCATGCCGCGCTCTTCCACGATTGCGGCGGGGTCGCCTCCTTCGGTCCACAGTATCTCAAACAGGTCCTTGGCGATCTTGCCCGAGATGTCGCCCTTGGCGATCAGGTCGATCACCCCGCCGAGCTGCGCTGCCGAAACCGGAGAATTCTCGACCGTCAGCCCCTCTTTGTTCAGGCGGCCGAACAGCTCGTTGATGACCCAGTTTGCCGCCTGTTTGCCATCGCGGCCAGCAGCGACCTGCTCAAAGAAATTGGCGTTCTCGACCTCGGCAGTCAGCACGCCGGCGTCATATTCCGACAGGCCGAGTTCAGTGACGAAACGCACCTTTTTCTCATCCGGCAGTTCAGGCATCGAGGCCGCAATGCCATCCACCCACTCCTGCTCGATCTCAAGCGGCAGCAGGTCGGGATCGGGGAAATAGCGGTAGTCATGCGCCTCTTCTTTCGAGCGCATCGAACGGGTCTCGCCCCGGTCAGGGTCATAAAGCCGGGTCTCTTGCTCGATCTTGCCACCATCTTCGAGAATGGCGATCTGCCGGCGGGCCTCATATTCGATGGCCTGCTGGATAAAGCGCAGCGAGTTCATGTTCTTGATCTCGCAGCGGGTGCCAAGATGGCTGTGATCGCCCGTTTCCTGATAGCGCTCATAGGCACCGGGCTGGCAGACCGAGACGTTCACGTCGGCACGCAGGTTACCGTTCTGCATGTTGCCGTCACAGGTGCCAAGATAGCGCATGATCTGGCGCAGCTTGGCGACATAGGCGGCAGCTTCTTCAGGGCCGCGGATATCGGGGCGGCTGACGATCTCCATCAGCGCCACGCCGGTGCGGTTCAGATCCACGAAGGACATGTTGGGATCCATGTCGTGGATCGACTTGCCGGCATCCTGTTCAAGGTGGATCCGCTCGATCCGGACACGGCGGGCGACGCCCGGGGCCATGTCCACGATCACTTCGCCTTCGCCCACAATGGGGTGATAAAGCTGGCTGATCTGATAGCCCTGTGGCAGGTCAGGATAGAAATAGTTCTTGCGGTCAAAGGCCGAGACCAGATTGATCCGGGCCCTGAGCCCCAGCCCGGTCTTGACCGCTTGCGCAACGCAGAATTCGTTGATCACCGGCAGCATGCCCGGCATGGCGGCATCGACGAATGCGACATGGCTGTTCGGTTCGGCCCCAAAACCGGTCGAGGCACCCGAGAACAGCTTGGCATTCGACGCGACCTGAGCGTGAACCTCAAGCCCGATGACCAGTTCCCAGTCCTGTTTCGCCCCCTGAATGACTTTGGGTTCCGGGGCGGTATAGGTCAGATGGTCAAGCATGGCATTTCCCTTGGCAAGGTTGCCCTGCCTTCTAGGCGCTTGGCGCGCGGCTCGCAAGAGTTGCGCGCGGATCGCAGCTGCCTAGCGCCCACCGGGGCGGCCCGGACGGGTCAGGCCATGTTCGGGCGCCTCATCCTGATCGGCAACGATGGGGGCCGCGCTGGGACCATGGGCAAACCGCTCCATCAGAGCGTTTTCAAGGTGGCGGTTCAGGTCGCGGCTCAGCGCTATATATTCCGGGTTCTCATCCACCGGAACGCCGGGCTTCCACACCTCGGCCAGTTCACGCAGATGCGCACGGTCCATGCGATAAAAGATGCGCTCAAGCTCGGACGCCTCATAGGGGGACAGCCCCATATTTTCGAGCACATAGCGTCCCGCGCGCAGCGAGCTGTCAAAGGTTTCCCGCACGATATGATCGGCCCTGGCAGCATAGAGACGAAAAACGTCGATCCGGTCCCGCGCCCGGGCGATGATGACGATATCGGGGCGCTTTTCACGGGCATAGCGGATCAGACGCAGGTTCGCCTCGGGGTCGTCCAGCGCCGCGACCAGCACCCGCGCCTTGTCAAGACCGGCAGCCATCAGAATCTCGGGCCGGGTCGGATCGCCGAAATAGCCTTTGAAACCGAAACGCCGCATAAGCTGGATCACCTCAAGATCGTGATCAAGCACGGTCGTCTTGTACCCCGACATCGTCACCAAGCGGTTCAGCACCTGACCAAAGCGCCCCACCCCGGCAATGATGATCGGCTGCTGCTCTGAAATCTCATCCGCGATATCGCTGGCCCTTTCCTCGGCGATACGGCGCGAGATGAAATCCGACAGGATGAACAGCAGCGGCGTCGCCAGCATCGACAACGCAATGACAAGCAGAAACCCCTGCGCCACCAGCCGGGGCAGAATGGCCAGCGACACGGCATAGGAAATCAGCACAAAGCCGAACTCGCCCGCCTGCGCAAGCGACAGGGTAAACAGCATCCGGTCACGCCCGCGAATACCTGTCAGCCGCGCGATCAGATGCAGGATCAGCGCCTTGATGGCGATGACCGTCACCGTGATCCCGATCACTGTCACCGGATATTCGGACAGCAGGCGAAAATTCATCCCTGCCCCGACGGTAATAAAGAACAGCCCAAGCAGCAGGCCCTTGAAGGGCGCGATCTGGCCCTCAAGCTCATGGCGGAACTCAGAGCCTGCCAGCATCACCCCGGCCAGAAAGGTGCCAAGCGCGGGCGAAAGGCCGACGAACTCCATCAACGAGGCGATGCCGACAACGATCAGCAGCGCCATCGCAGTGTCGAGCTCATTCAGGCGTGCGGTATAAACCCAGCGAAACAGGGGCCGGATCAGATACTGGCCGATCAGCACCACCGCCCCTACCGCGCCAAGCGTGACCAAGGCGGCCGCCCAGCCGGGCAGCGCATGCATGAAAGCCTCACCAATATGCTCTTCGGCCTGCGGCAGGGGGGCACGGGTCGCCAGCAGCGGCATCAGCGCCAGCATCGGAATGACGGCAATGTCCTGGGTCAGCAGCACCGCAAAGGCCCCGCGCCCGCCCGGTGTATGCATCAGCGATTTTTCCGACAGCGTCTGCAGGACGATGGCGGTCGAGCTTAGCGCCAGGATCATCCCCAGCGTGACCGAAACATGCCAGTCCTGCCCCAGCGCCATGCCAACCAGCGCCAATAGCACCACGGTGCCGACGATCTGCATGCTGGCAAGGCCCAGCAGGCGCTTGCGCATCTGCCACAGCGCCTGCGGCTCAAGCTCCAGCCCGATCAGGAACAGCATCATTACCACGCCAAATTCGGCGAAATGCTGCAAATCGGCCATCTCGCCCGGCGTCCCGGCAAGCCCGAGCACCGGACCGATGACGATCCCCGCAATCAGATAGCCCAGAACCGAGCCCAGCCCCAGTCGCGCAGACAGCGGCACAGCGATCACCATTGTCATCAGATAGACAGTGGCGATCAGCAGGAATGTCTCCATCAGCGCCCGTCCAGCATGCGCAATTCGTGAACCCGGCCCGCCTTGACATAGGTCAGCCTGCCGTCGCCGATCGAGTTGATCGTGCCGCCGTCAATGCGGTCGCCGATACGGACCGTCACCACCTTGCCGTTGCGCAGCCGGATCAGCGCGCGGCTGGCCTTGCCCGCGCCAATGATGCCAATGATCGTCGTCCGGCCTACATTAAGGCCGCGCGGTTGCGTCGCAGCCTTGGCCACACTGGCCGAGGTCGGGCTTTTGGACAGGGCGGCGGCGGCAATCTCGGGCTCGTTATCGACCTCGGGTGGCTTGTATTCCTGACGGCGGGCGCGGGCTGCGCGTTCTTCGGCCTCGGCCTGCGCACGGGCGCGGGCTTCGGCCTGGGCGCGGGCCTCGGCCTCGGCCTTGGCGTCAGCGGCGGCACGGGCACGAATGCGCGCCTCGGCCTGCG
The DNA here is from genome assembly GCF_009301415.1 of Paracoccus kondratievae. GTDB lineage: Bacteria > Pseudomonadota > Alphaproteobacteria > Rhodobacterales > Rhodobacteraceae > Paracoccus > Paracoccus kondratievae. The sequence goes on from NZ_CP045072.1 coordinate 1,481,733, forward strand.
CCTGAAGCTGCTCGTCAAGCTTGCGGCGCGCGGCAAGCTCTGCCTCGCTGGGTCCGGCAGCGGCGGGCGGCTCAGGCGCGGCAGCCGGGGCATCTGGCGCCGCTGCTGCTGCGGCGGCGACAGGAGCATCTCCGCGCCGGGGCGGCAGCGGCGATGACGCCAGCGCCGAAAGCTGCACCCCACCCGGAGTTGCGGGGGACGCGGCGACCGCAGCCGAGATCGCCTCTTCAACCGCCTGACTGGGAATGGCAGCTCGACCGGAACGTGCGGGCGGACGCGGTGAGCCACGCAAAAGCCCGCCCGAATCCCGGGCGGGCGCGGCAGCCGTGACGCGTTCGGGCCGGTCCGGTGGCGGCGTGGTCGCCGATCTGATTGCAGCATCAATGGCTGAAGGGCTGACCGCATCGCTGGCTGTGGCCGGAGACGCCCCACCCGGCTTATGCGGCGGGCGGACCTGCGCCAGCCGCGCATCAGGTGACGGATCGGGCAGACCCGTGACCAGCGCACTGCGGCCCAGATCCTGAATCAGCAGGCGCAGATGCAGTTGCTCAGCCGGGGTCAGCTCATCATTGGCCTGGACGGCACCCAGAACCTCGGACGTCGAGCCTTCGGGGCGCGAGGGCGGGCGGGCCGAACCGCGCAGCGTCGCCGCCCGGCTATTGTCAGTGGCCGCCGGTGGCGGCTGGACCGCCGCACCCGAGGCCGCAGGCGCAGCGCGGCGCGCACGTTCAGGCGGACGGGCACCCGAGATCGGCTGAGTCTTACGCTGGCTCGCCTCATAAGGCAGCGGATCAGAAGGCACACGAGGAGCAGAATCGGCGCGCGGCGTGGTGGTCTGCGGCGCGGCGCGGCGCGGGGCAAGCTGCGGACGGGCCGAACTGGTCAGCTGCGTTACCGCCGGGGCGGGCTTTTGCTGCGTCACCACGGCACGGGAAGGCCGCTGCGCCGGAGCAGGTGCCCGAGCAGTGGTCTGAGCCGGGGCTTGCGCCCGAGGCTGCGTCGGTGCCGGAGCCTCGGCAGCGCGGTTTTCAGCGGGTCGGGTCTCGGCAGGTTGAGGCTCGGCAGGCTGCGGATCAGCCGTGGCGGTCAGCGCAGGCTCGGCAGTAACCGGCTCTTCGACCGGCGCGGACGGGGTGGCAGGCGTGACCGAAGGCGGCACCACCGCAGCGGCAACCGCCGCGGCAGCGACGATGACACGACGCTTTTCCTCTTCGGTCAGCGCCGAAACCGGGGGCGCGGCAGACTCACTGACTGCCACTTGCCCGGCCGAGGTCTCAGGCTGGACCGCGGCAGGCTGCTCTCCGGTCGGGGCGATTCCCGGTTCGGCGGGGGTTTGCGGCGCGGTTTGCTGCTCCGGAACGGTCCCAGCGATCTGCGGCGCATCCTTTTCGGGCACGAGGAAGGCCCAGATCAGGATCAGACCGACCACCAGCGCCCCTAGCATACCAAGCAGGCTGACAAGGCCGCCACGCTCACCCGGGCGGCGCGGCTGAGCAGGCGCGCCGCCCAGGCTCCGCGCCTGACGGGCACCGGCAGCACGCTCATGCACCGCGCGGGCACGCGGATTCAGCCCGGCATTCGCAGGCGCGGCAGGGTGGTCCTCTGCTGCGACATGCGGCGTCGCAGGTTCATCGGACGCAACGGGGGCATCATCCGCTTCAGTGGCGGGAACTTCGGCAGCGGTCTCAACAGGTGCGGCCTCGGACGCTGCATCGCCTTGTGCTTCGGCAGCATCAGAAGCAGGTTTCGCGTCTGCTGCAGAGACGGTCTCTTCAGCCTCAGCGGCAGCATCGTCCGCCTGCGGCTCAACGGGTGCCTCAGCAGCAACCGGATCGGCCTCCTCGGCGGGTTCCTCTTTGTCCTCCACAGCCTCAGCGGACGCAGGATCTTCTACCGCGCCATCATCGACTGAGGTCGCAGCCTCACCCTCTGTCGCAGCCTCGCTCGCGGGCTCATCTTTGGGGCTTGCCCCGGAGATCTTGGCCTGTTCATCAGCAGCAGCCGGAACCTCGTCAGGGCCGCTTTCCACAGCCGGCTCATCCGGGCTGTCTTGCAGGTCCAGAGCTGCCTGCGCTGTGGTTTCCTTCTGCGCCTCATCGTCGATAAGCAGCGCGCCTGCTGTCACGCCTGCTTGCGTCAGGCCGATCCTGGGGCGGGGGCGCCGCACGGGGTCCAGCACAAAGACCGGCTCTCCGGGGTAAAGATCGGCAGGAGGGGTGGCGCAAAACCCCTGCCCCTCAAACCCGTATTGCTCGGCGAATTCGCGGGCTTCACGCAAGGTCTGGCGAGCCACGGCGGCCACGCGCACGCTGTCGCCGTCACCTTCCCAGTCAAAGGCCAGATCCTGGATCTTATACGGGGTCAGCCCGTCCAGCGCCCGACCCACCGCCAGTTCACGATCTGCGCCGGGCGCGACAGTCAGGGTGGTATAAAGGATCTGGTCGTCGGGAATGATCAGGGTAACCGGCAGTACCTCGTCCGAACCGGTCGCCATGTTGCGCAGGCGCACGAAATCATCGCGAAAGTCAGGTGCCGAGAAATCGACCGAGCCAAGATGCCGCCAGCCCGCAGGCGCCGCGCCATCCCCATGTTCCAAAACCCGGTCGCGCCGTTGCAGATGCACGGCGTCCTCGCTGAAAGAGAGGGCGTATTCAGGAGCGGAATCAAGCGACATCTATAGGCTTTGCCTTGCGGTTCCGGGCGCCGGGGCGCGTATTCATGATTGATAGTTCCGGACTAACGCAGAACGCCACCCGTGAAAAGCCAAACACCTGATTGTGAGGCATCCATCGGCGTGTTTCCGGTGTTATAGCGGCTCATGACAGCAATCGCGTGGAAGGGTCCGCCCAGCCCGCGTCAAGGAGAGATGACCATGTCCCAATTCCGCCCCCTCATCGCTGCAACTGCGCTGATGGTTCTGGCCGCAGGCCCGCTGGCTGCGCAAACCGCGCAACCCGACGTGCCTGCGCCCCCTGCGCCCATGGGACATCACAGCATGAAAGCCATGAAACACGCCCCTTTTGCCAAGCTGACCGTGACCGGCACCGGTCATGCCACCGCCCAGCCTGATATGGCCACGGTCTCGGTCGGGGTCAGCACCCGCGCCGCCACCGCCGCCGAAGCCATGTCACAAAATGCCGAACAGCAGAAAAAAGTGATCGAGACGCTGAAGGCCGAGGGGATCGAGGCGCGCGATATCCAGACCGCTGGTCTGAACCTGTCGCCGACCATGGATTATTCCGATCAGGGCAAACCGCCGAAGCTGACCGGCTATACCGCGCAAAACACCGTTTCGGTGCGGGTGCGCGACGTGGCGGGTCTGGGACCGGTGCTCGACAAGCTGGTCACCTCGGGCGCAAATGAGATCGGCGGTATCGTCTTTTCGCGTGAGGACATGACCGAGGCCGAGGACAAGGCCCGCACCGAGGCCGTCGCCGATGCACGCCGTCGTGCCGAAGTGATGGCCGAAGCGGCAGGCATGCGGCTGGGCGGCCTGCTGTCGCTTTCGGATGCCGCAGTCAGCAGCGGGCCGCGCCCGATGATGGCGATGCGTGTCCAGGAAAGCGCCGCGGCCGACACCCCGATCGAGGCCGGAGAGCTGGGGATCAGCACGAATGTCACCGCAGTCTTTGCCATGCTGCCGGCTGATGCGCCGGAAGTCGACGAGCCGGGCGACGCCCCCGCAACCGAGGCGGGGACCGAAGACGCCCCGGCGAACTGATCACAATCATAAGGGCGGCGCGGCAAGGCACCGCCCTTTTTCCTTGTCTCAGGCCGTGGCTGCCGCCAGCGCCTGATCCAGATCGGCGATAATATCCGCCGCGTCCTCGATCCCGATCGAAAGCCGCACCACATCGGGGCCCGCGCCCGCCGCGATCTTTTGCTCATCCGTCAGTTGGCTATGCGTGGTCGATGCTGAATGGATGACCAGCGAACGCGAATCCCCAAGGTTCGCCACATGGCTGAACAGCTTGAGGTTATCGACCAGTTTCACCGCCGCGTCATAGCCGCCCTTGATCGAGAAGGTAAAAAGCGCCCCTGCCCCTTTGGGATAGACGCGCCGCGCCGTCTCGTTCCACGGCGATGAGGCAAGGCCCGCATAGGTGACCGAGGTCACGCGCGGGTCGTTTTCAAGCCACTCCGCGACTTTCTGGGCGTTCTCGACATGGCGGGCCATGCGCAGGCCAAGGGTCTCGATCCCCATCAGCGTGTAATGGGCGGCCTGCGGGTTCATGGTCATGCCCAGATCGCGCAGCCCGATGGCGATTCCGTGGAATGTGTAGGCAAGGGCACCAAAGGTTTCGTGGAATTTCAGCCCGTGATAGGCAGGCTCGGGTTCGGACAGGCTTGGGAATTTACCCGAGGCGGACCAGTCGAACCTGCCGGAATCAACGATCACGCCGCCGGTTACCGTACCATTGCCGGTGATATATTTGGTCAGGCTGTGAACGACCAAAGTCGCGCCCAGTTCGATAGGCTTGCACAGCCATGGCGTCGCCAGCGTGTTGTCCACGATCAGCGGCAGGCCGACCTCATCCGCGATCCGCGCCACAGCAGGAATATCAGTGACATAACCGCCCGGGTTGCTGATCGATTCACAAAAGATCGCGCGCGTATCGTCATCGACCGCCGCCCGCACCGCCTGGGGATCGTCCAGATCGACAAACTTTACCCCCCAGCCAAAGCGTTTGATGGTCTGGCTGAACTGAGTGATCGTCCCACCGTAAAGCCGGGTCGAAGCAACGATATTGCGACCCGGCCCCATCAGCGGAAACAGCGCCATGATCTGGGCCGCATGGCCTGACGAACAGCAGACGGCGCCCGCGCCGCCTTCAAGCTCGGCCACGCGGGCCTGCAGCGCGGCGACCGTCGGATTGGTCAGGCGGGAATAGATGTAGCCAACCTCTTGCAGACCAAAAAGCCGCGCGGCATGGGCCGCATCCTTAAAGACATAGGCCGTGGTCTGATAAATCGGCACCTGCCGCGCGCCCGTTGCGGGATCAGGCGCAGTACCCGCATGAATAGCGGCCGTGTCGAAGCCCCAGTTGTCGGACATGAATTCTCTCCCCTTCTTCGCGGGAAAAGACTAGGGTCAGGACCAGGGTTTCGCCATAAAAAACCTGTCGCAGGACACAGGAAAGAACGGCGTTTCTGTTCAGCCCAAAGGGGTAAAACAGGTTATCTGCCGGATGCTGCGGAGAAAGGAAAAATCGTGCTTTCGAAGGGGCTGGAACGCAGATCCTGCATTTCGGCGCAACGTCCGCCTCGTCCCGGGTCAGAGCCGGTGACACAGACGAAAAAGCGGCAGGGCAAGGCCCCGCCGCTTTGGCAGATCTGATGCGCAGCCTTAGTTGACCAGGGCCTTGCCGTTGCTGATATGACGCACCGCCAGCTTGCGCCCCGCGCGGCCCGAAGGCATCAGGCGCACGGGCTGAACCGCGTCCTGCCCCTCCAGCACCCCACGCAGTTGGGGCAGGATTTGCAGGATCTCATCCACCGCCGCAGCGCCCAGCCCTTTAAGAGCCTCCGCGCCCAGATAAAGCGACTCGGTCGGTGCGCCGTTCGAGAAAACGATCTCATGCTGGTCAAACATCATGTGAAAATATTCGACCCGCTCTGTCCCGGTCTCGATGTCGATCCCCTCGACCTGCAACAGCTGCTTGGCCGCCACCAGAACCTCGGTGGTGCTGAACATCCGCTGAGCAATACGCGAGCGTACCAGGATGCGGTGCTGCGGCGAGACAAGAAGATCCGTCTCGGGCGTATTCGCGCCAAGCGCCCCGGCCCTGATGCGGATAGGCCGCAGATTGGCCGGGATGGGCTTGTCATGACCTCCGACAACTGCGCTGCCGATCCATTTTACCGGGCGGAAACCGCTGTCCATCGTCCGGACCAGCGTCCCGGGCCGGATGTCCTCAATGGCGACCGGTCCGTCGATGGTTTCGATCATCGTGCCACGCACGAAACAGACCTTGGTAAAGTTCAGCGTGACGGTGAAGGTGTCCGATTCGTTGAAGGTGCCGAATGCGTTACGTTCACGTGCGCTGACGACAAAGGTGACCGTCAGAGTCTCGCCATAAGCCAGATCCTGCCATGCCGCCGCCGTCGGATCGAAGGCGTAATGAACCGTATCATGATCGTAGTCGTCTTGGACGAGTTCGATCGGATTGATGCTGGGAAGATCGATACCGTCCCCGTCTACCATGGACGCAGAGCCCACGGAAGGTGCAGTCCCTATTGTGTATTCGTCCCATTCATTGTTCAGGGGATTTGGCGCCCAAGAGGTCCAGTCATCAGGGATGATGGGCAGGTCAGCGGTACGATGAAGCTGCACAATATCCTGAGAAAATACAGAGGAACTGACTACCGTACCATCCGCCGTCGCAAGATACCCTTCGGGGGTAAGATAGTAGCTGTCAGTGAACGAGGTGCCGCCAAGAAAGCCGGCGATGCCGCCATAGGCGATCTGTGCCATTAGTTTTCTCCATACCTAAAACTATTCATGCCCCTCAGACATGAATGGGTTTGATAGATCCGCCGCCCTTGCCGTCATGGGCAAAGACAACAGGCTGAGGTCTTCCATTCGGTTCGATCGGGGCGAGGCAGCGAAACCTTTCCTTACCCTCTTCGACAGGCAGGTTCTTTGCGGCCCAACCAAGGGCCGCAACCAGATGTTCGGCTCCGCCAGGTGCTGACAGGGCGATCAGCCAAAGATTCCCTTCAGTCCCGATATCCGAGGGCCTGAGACCGGAAATACCCATGGCGGCATAACGCTTTTCAGCATCCTGAGTCAGCCAGGACCACATCAGAAGTACGTCTGCGGGTCCCTGACTTTCGCCCAATCGCAACAGCTCAACCTGATGAAGATCGTGACATTTCGCCGCGACAGCCTTGAACAGCCCTATGGGGACCATGTCCCAAGCGCTGTCATTGAACGCAAACGCCAAAATATCCGTCGGTTTCATATGGGCCTCGAACGAACTGAGTAATTGTCACCTCGGCAGCCGATTTGGACACCGATTACATTAACCATCACACCATCTTTTCAATAAGCGCCAGTGTCTTTTTAGACAGTTACCCATATGCATCAGTCAGCGCCAACATCGACCTCGCCGCGCAAAGTCATGTATTATTATGAAGTAATATCAATTAATTATCATATGAATCGGCACCATGACCGGCCATCAGAAGGCCCGGAACATAACCATGATATCTGCCTGTGGATCACAAAAAAAGATGCAGCACCAACAAGATCCCCTGCCCTTCTCAGTATTATGATACCACCTTCAGCCCGAAAGTGACGCCGCGTAATTCCTGGGAAACTGCGCGCGACCCCCATAAAAACACGCAATGATTGAATTGCAGGGCAGAAAGTATCCAATTAGCCGGTTTTGATTCTGCACCTTTCGGTTTTGCCGATCATGTATTAGCAACTTTTGGTTGCATTATTCTTTCTGAACACAAAGACGACGATCAATCGACCGACCTTTCCCTCGGCCAAGAAAAGCACAGGTAGCAACGCCCCATGGCTGACATGATCAGCATGTATTGGAAATGAGTTTGCAGAAATCGAAGCATCCAGCCAGAGGGATTGGCCTTATAGTCAAAGAGATTGATTTAGACATAAACATTCGACATCTTACCACGCCATTCGCTCTGACATGCAGGACGCTTCAACCGCACCATACATCGATGATGCAGCCTTCACAGACGTCGTCCCGATGCAAAACCCGCCCGGAAAAACGCAGGGCGGGCTAGCAATCAGATGTGTTCAAGACAGTCAATCGCGCGGCAAATTTTATGAGCTGCGCTATTTTTTCGACGCTTTCCCGCCCTCATTCACCGCCATCACGGCCAATGCGGTAAGCTTGGAGTTCGCAGCCTTCTCTTCGTCAAGAATCGAGGTCAGCAACGTATGCGCCTCTTCATGACCCAGCACCTTGGCCCATTCGCGCAGGGTGCCATAGCGGGCGATCTCATAATGCTCGACCGCCTGCGCGGCACCGATCAGCGCCACGTCCAGCGCATGACCCGAGGCCTCTTCGATCAGCCCGTCCGCCTCTTTCAGAAGACCGTCCATGGCATCGCATTTCTCGCCCTCGGCCTTTTTTCCGATAGACTTGAACACCGCCTCAAGGGTCTTGATATGGCCTTTGGTCTCCGTCAGATGGTCCTCGATGGCGACCTTCAGTTCCGCATTGTTGGCCGATTTTGCTACCTTGGGCAGAGCTTTCGACAAGGCGTTCTCGGCCCAATAGATATCTTGCAACGTGTGTTCGAAAGCGTCCTGCAGCGTTTTCATAAGACAACTCCTCCACTGACATCGCCGCCTGGCGCGGCATTCAGGAGCAACGCGCAGGGGCTGGCGGGGTTCCGGGGACATCAGTGTGGGATTCGCAGCTTGTCCACAAGAAGAGCAGTGCAGGCCATGCCATGCCATGCCATGCCATGCCATGCCATGCCATGCCATGCCATGAGGCGATCTTTAAGGCAGTTCAGGACCTCAAACCATCGCCTGCCCGGTTACATGTCCAATCGCAAGAGCTTGGATGCCCATTTCCAGCGGGCTATTCGTAACCACAAGCCATTAATAGGCAGGCATGAAAGTAACATGGCGGAAAGATGTGAGGGCGCTAGACCATGACCCTATAGACCCTAGTGATCCCAAGGCCAGCGATTCTCAGAATATCTCTGAAAAGTGATGGTGCGGTCGAGAAGACTCGAACTTCCACTCCGGTTAAGGAACAGCGACCTCAACGCTGCGCGTCTACCAATTCCGCCACGACCGCATCCGTAGCAAGGCGGCTTCTAGACGCTTGCGCGGCGGATGAAAAGAGGCATTTTTCACCCGCCGCAGCTTTATTTCATTCTGCGGCCACTGCCGCCTGCGGGACATAGTTCAGGATCGGCGCCAACCAACGCTCGGCCTCGGAAACCGACATGCCCTTGCGTGCTGCATAGTCCAGAACCTGATCGTGCTCGACCTTGGCAACACCAAAATAATAGGCCTCGGGATGGCCGATATAAAGACCCGAGACCGACGCGCCGGGCCACATCGCCATTGATTCGGTCAGTTCGACCCCCGTTGCAGTCGTCGCATCCAACAGATTGAACAGCGTTACCTTTTCGGTGTGATCGGGCTGGGCCGGATAGCCGGGCGCGGGGCGGATGCCCTTGTACGGTTCGGCAATCAGCTCTTCGGGGGTAAAATTCTCGTCGGCATAGCCCCAGTACTGACGGCGCACCCGTTCATGCATCATCTCGGCCAGAGCCTCGGCAAAGCGGTCGGCCAGGGCCTGCACGATAATCGCCGAGAAATCGTCATGCTCGGCTTTGAAGCGGTCGGCGATCACCTGCTCTTCGCCCCCGGCGGTCACCACGAAACCACCGACATAATCCCGGTGGCCCTCGGGGGCGACGAAATCGGCCAGCGCGACATTCGGGCGGCCGTCACGCTTGGTGACCTGCTGACGCAGCGTGTGCAGCGTCGCCAAAGCCTCACCACGATCCTCGCCCGTATAAAGCCGGATATCATCTCCGACCCGGTTCGCCGGCCAGAAGCCGATGACCGCGCGCGGGTGGAACCATTTCTCGTCGATGATCCGCTTAAGCATCGCCTGAGCATCGCTGAACAGCTGCCGCGCGACCTCACCCTGCTTTTCATCCTCAAGGATGCGCGGGTAGACGCCCTTCAGCTCCCAGGTCTGGAAGAACGGAGTCCAGTCGATATAGCGCGCGATTTCGGCCAGATCGAAATCGTCGATCACCCGGGCGCCCAGGAATTCAGGGGCCCTGGCCTCATAGCCCGTCCAGTCGATCTGCAACGCATTATCGCGCGCGGTCGCCAGCGGCAGACGTTTCTTGTCAGCCTCGGCCCGGGCGTGCTTGTTTGCAACCTCGACATATTCGGCGCGAATGGTTTCGACATAGGCATTCTTCTGACCCGAAAGCAGATTGCCCACGACGCCCACTGCCCGGCTTGCGTCAGTGACATAGACCGCCTGCCCGCGCGCGTATTTCGGATGGATCTTGACCGCCGTATGCACGCGGCTGGTCGTCGCCCCGCCAATCAGCAGCGGAATGTCAAAGCCCTCACGCTCCATTTCAGAGGCGACATGGACCATCTCGTCCAAGGACGGGGTGATCAGACCCGACAGGCCGATGATATCGACCTTTTCAGCCTTGGCGATCTCAAGGATCTTGGTCGCCGGGACCATCACGCCAAGGTCGATGATCTCATAGTTGTTGCAGGCAAGGACGACACCGACAATGTTCTTGCCGATGTCGTGGACGTCACCCTTGACTGTCGCCATCAGCACCTTGCCGGCGCTGCCTGCCCCACCATTGCCGGCCTTTTCGGCCTCCATATAAGGCAGAAGATGCGCCACGGCCTGTTTCATCACCCGCGCCGATTTCACCACCTGCGGCAGGAACATCTTGCCCGAACCGAAAAGATCGCCGACCACGTTCATCCCGGCCATCAGCGGACCTTCGATGACATGCAGGGGACGCTCGGCCTTCTGGCGCGCTTCCTCGGTATCCTCGTCGATATATTCGGTGATGCCGTTGACCAGAGCATGTTCAAGGCGCTTTTCGACCGGCCAGCTGCGCCAGGTGAGGTCCTTTTCACGCGCCCTGGCCCCGCCTTCACCGCGGAAGCGTCCGGCGATCTCAAGCATGTTTTCGGTCGCCGTCCCGCCCCTGGCAGGCTTGCGGTTCAGCACCACATCTTCGCAGGCCTCGCGCAGTTCGGCGTCGATCTGATCATAGACCGCAAGCTGACCGGCGTTGACGATGCCCATATCCATCCCCGCCTGAATGGCGTGATATAGGAAGACAGCGTGCATCGCCTCGCGCACGGGTTCATTTCCGCGAAAGCTGAACGACAGGTTTGAGACCCCGCCTGACACGTGAACATGCGGCAACTGCTGGGTAATGCGCCGTGCGGCCCCGATAAAATCCAGGCCATAGTTGTCATGCTCTTCGATGCCGGTGGCGACAGCAAAGACGTTGGGGTCAAAAATAATGTCTTCGGGCGGGAAGCCGATCTTGTTGACCAGCAGGTCATAGGCGCGGGAACAGATCTCGACCTTGCGATTCTCGGTATCGGCCTGTCCGGTCTCGTCAAAGGCCATGACCACCACCGCCGCACCATAGCGACGGCATAGCCGGGCATGCTCAAGGAAGCTCTCTTCGCCTTCCTTGAGGCTGATCGAGTTGACGATTGCCTTACCCTGAACGCATTTCAGCCCGGCCTCGATCACCTCCCATTTCGAGCTGTCGATCATCACCGGCACGCGGGCGATATCGGGTTCGGCCGCGATCAGGTTCAGGTAGTCGATCATCGCCTGTTTCGAATCGATCAGGCCCTCGTCCATGTTGACGTCGATGATCTGGGCACCGTTCTCGACCTGATCGCGGGCCACGTCCAGCGCTGCCGCGTAATCGCCATTGGTGATCAGCTTGCGGAAACGTGCCGAGCCGGTGACGTTCGTACGTTCGCCCACGTTGACGAAGGGGATATCGTCCGTCTTGACGAAAGGCTCCAGCCCCGACAGGCGCAGGCGCGGTTCAATCTCGGGGATCGCGCGGGGCGGCAGGTTTTCAACGGCGCGGGCGATGGCCGAGATATGATCGGGGGTCGAGCCGCAGCAGCCGCCAACCACGTTGATCAGCCCCTCGCGCGCAAATTCCGCCACTTGCGCCGCCATATCCTCAGGCGATTCGTCGTACTGCCCCATCTCATTCGGCAGACCGGCATTGGGATAGGCACAGATCAGCGTATCGGCGACAGCGGAAAGCTCGGCCAGATGCGGACGCATGGCGGCGGCGCCAAGTGCGCAGTTCAGCCCGATGGTGATCGGCGTGGCGTGGCGGGTCGAATACCAGAAAGCAGTCGGCGTCTGACCCGACAGCGTACGACCGGAAAGGTCGGTGATCGTACCAGAGATCATTACGGGCAGGCGCAGGCCCTTTTCGACAAACACCTCTTCGCAGGCAAAGATTGCGGCCTTGGCGTTCAGCGTGTCAAAAATGGTCTCGATCAGCAAAAGATCGGCGCCTCCCTCGATCAGGCCCCGGACCTGCTGCGCATAAGCGACGCGCAAATCATCAAAGGTCACAGCGCGATAGCCGGGGTTGTTCACGTCCGGGCTGATCGAAGCGGTGCGGTTGGTCGGCCCCAATGCCCCGGCGACCCAACGCCTGCGGCCATCCTCGGCCGTGGCGCGATCCAGCGCCTGCCGGACAAGGCGGGCACCGTGGAGGTTCAGATCATAGACTGCGGCCTCCATCCCATAGTCGGCCTGGGCGATGGTAGTCGAGGAAAAGGTATTGGTCTCGACAATATCCGCGCCTGCCTTGGCATAGCGATAATGGATATCTTCGATCGCCTTGGGCTGGGTCAGGTTCAGAAGGTCGTTATTGCCTTTTTGCGGGTGATCCCCCGGTGCGGGGGGATGGCAGCCACAGCCGCAGCCCGCGCCATGGCCGGCAAAGTCATCCTCGCTAAGGCCAAGCTGCTGAATCTGCGTCCCCATCGCACCGTCGAGGATCAGGATGCGTTGGCGCGCCGCAGCGCGCAGTTCCTCAAAAACCGGAGAAAGGGGCAAGGTCATGGTCCAGGTCCGCGCGTTTCATGGAAATGGCTGTATAGCCGTTGATGAAGAGATAGTGAAATTCAACATCCGCACAATGATCTTGCATGGAATTCATGACCCGCCGGGGAAACTACCGGCGCGACTGCCCTCTTGCGGCAAAGAGCGGCGGGGATTATCTCGCCCCGCATGACCGAATGGATGACCGCCCCCGGCCTGACCGATTATCTTGAAGCCGTGGCCTTCATGGAGGCGCGCGCCGCCGCCATTGCGGCTGGCACGGCGGGGGAACTTGTCTGGCTGGTCGAGCATCCGCCCCTTTACACTGCCGGGACATCGGCTCGGGCGGCCGATCTGCTGAACGCGCGCTTTCCCGTCCATGAAACCGGACGTGGCGGACAATATACTTATCATGGCCCGGGACAGCGCGTCGTGTATGTGATGCTGGATCTCAACCGACGGGGCCGCGACGTGCGCGCCTTTGTCAAGGCGCTGGAATCATGGGTCATAGATGCGCTGGCCGAGTTCAACCTCAGGGGCGAGATCCGCGACGGACGCGTCGGCGTCTGGATCGCCAGGCCTGACAAGACACCCCTGCCCGACGGTTCAATGCGCGAGGACAAGATCGCCGCCATCGGTGTCAAACTGCGCAAATGGGTCAGCTTTCACGGCATCTCGATCAATGTCGAACCGGATCTTGACCATTATTCCGGCATCGTGCCCTGCGGCATCTCGGGTCATGGCGTGACCAGTCTGGTGGACATGGGCCTGCCGGTGGGGATGGAGGACCTGGACCTCGCCCTGCGCGCAACCTTCACGCGCCATTTTCCGCCGTTCGAAGGCTGATTTTCGCTCTGCGGCAAATTCACCCTTGCCGGAACTGCGACCTTTTTCCTGTATTCGCTCGCCGTGACGCATGGTAGCCCTGTCATCGGGAGGCGGAGAGGTCCGTTCCCCGATAATAATGATACCCAAGAGGATTGACCGATGAAGATCAGCATCTGTGCCACTCTTGCCGCCATGACCCTTGCCCTGCCCGCCATGGCACAAGACGCGGGTGATCCCGTCAAAGGCCAGAAGGAATTCAACAAGTGCAAGGCCTGCCACATGGTTCAGGCACCTGATGGCACCAATATCGTCAAAGGCGGCAAAACGGGGCCGAACCTTTATGGCGTGGTCGGGCGCAAAGCTGGCACCGAAGAAGGGTTCAAATACTCGGACGCGCTGATCAAGCTTGGCGAGGCCGGAGAGGTCTGGACCACCGAGGATCTGGCCGCCTATATCACCGACCCCAACAAATATGTTGCGGAAAAAGTCGGCGATGCTGCGCTCAAGACCAAGATGACTTTCAAGTTGGCCAAGAATCAGGCCGATGTGATAGCCTTCCTTGCCGAGAACTCGCCCGAGGCGGGAGCAGAGGGCGAAGCCGGGGCCGCTGCTCCGGCCGAGGCGCAGTAAGCAGATCACACCGCGCCCCTGTTTGCGACAAAACCGCGCAGGGGTGCGACTTTTAGTCCTTTCTCCGCATTGCGAGGGGTGGGATTGTGGTCTAAGAAACAGCCGAGTCCGCTGGCCCTTGGGCCGGCCAGCCGCATGTCTAGGGAGTCTACGCATGGCAGACGCAGCCGTTCACGGCCACGGTGACCATCATGACACCCGCGGGTTTTTCACCCGCTGGTTCATGTCAACAAACCACAAGGATATCGGGATCCTGTACCTGTTCACGGCCGGCATCGTCGGCCTGATCTCGGTCTGCTTCACCGTCTACATGCGGATGGAGCTGCAGCACCCCGGCGTCCAGTACATGTGCCTTGAGGGCGCGCGCTTCATTGCCGACGCCTCGGCCGAATGCACGCCTAACGGGCATCTGTGGAACGTCATGATCACCTATCACGGTGTGCTCATGATGTTCTTCGTGGTCATCCCGGCACTGTTTGGCGGCTTTGGCAACTATTTCATGCCGCTGCATATCGGCGCCCCGGACATGGCCTTCCCGCGGCTGAACAACCTGTCCTACTGGATGTATGTCTGCGGTGTGGCGCTTGGCATTGCCTCGCTGCTGGCGCCAGGCGGTTCGGACCAGCTGGGTTCGGGTGTGGGCTGGGTGCTTTACCCACCGCTGTCGACCACCGAGGCCGGCTATTCGATGGATCTGGCAATCTTTGCCGTCCACGTCTCGGGTGCCTCGTCGATCCTTGGCGCGATCAACATCATCACCACCTTCCTGAACATGCGCGCGCCCGGCATGACGCTGTTCAAGGTGCCGCTGTTTGCCTGGTCGGTCTTTATCACTGCCTGGCTGATCCTGCTGTCGCTGCCGGTTCTGGCGGGCGCGATCACCATGCTGCTGATGGATCGCAACTTTGGCACGCATTTCTTTGATCCGGCCGGTGGCGGCGACCCGGTGCTGTATCAGCACATCCTGTGGTTCTTTGGCCACCCCGAGGTCTATATCATCATCCTGCCGGGCTTTGGCATCATCAGCCACGTTATCTCGACCTTCGCGCGCAAGCCGATCTTTGGCTACCTGCCGATGGTGCTGGCCATGGCCGCGATTGGTATTCTGGGCTTCGTCGTCTGGGCGCACCACATGTACACGGCTGGTATGTCGCTGACCCAGCAGGCCTACTTCATGCTGGCGACCATGACGATCGCCGTGCCGACCGGCATCAAGGTCTTTTCGTGGATCGCCACGATGTGGGGCGGCTCGATCGAGTTCAAAACGCCGATGCTCTGGGCCTTTGGCTTCCTGTTCCTGTTCACCGTCGGCGGCGTGACCGGCGTGGTACTGAGCCAGGCTCCTCTGGACCGGGTCTATCACGACACCTACTATGTCGTTGCCCACTTCCACTACGTGATGTCGCTGGGCGCGGTTTACGCAATCTTTGCCGGCATCTATTACTGGATCGGCAAGATGTCGGGCCGTCAGTACCCTGAATGGGCGGGCAAGCTGCACTTCTGGACGATGTTCATCGGTTCGAACCTGATCTTCTTCCCGCAGCACTTTCTGGGCCGTCAGGGTATGCCGCGGCGCTACATCGACTATCCGGTCGAGTTCGCCTACTGGAACAACATCTCGTCGATCGGCGCCTATATCGCCTTCGCCTCGTTCCTGTTCTTCATCGGCGTGGTGTTCTACACCCTCTTCGCCGGCAAGCGCGTGAACGTGCCGAACTACTGGAACGAGTATGCCGATACGCTGGAATGGACCCTGCCCTCGCCGCCTCCGGAGCACACCTTCGAGACGCTGCCCAAGCGCGAGGATTGGGACCACTCCCACGCGCATTAATCGCGCAAGCCAAAGCTATGCCCTATTCATGGCATGAAACGGCCCCGGAGAAATCCGGGGCCGTCTGCTTTCAGCTTGATATCTGGCCGCATCGCTCGCTGCCGCGTCGGGGCTTTGTCTGGGTGATCGGGGTGACCGCAGCCGGTCTGGCCTTTCCCCTGCTTGCAACTGTCGGCTCGGCGGTGCTGTGGGGGCTTTTGCCCTTTGCGGTGCTGGCGCTTTGGGCGCTGTGGCATGCAATCACCCGCAGCTACAGCGCCGCGCATGAGCGGATGATTCTGGACCGCGACCGCCTGATCCTGACCCGCAGAGATCCGGGCCGCAAAGAGCGGGTCTGGCGCACCAACCCCTATTGGGTGCGCACCTCGCTGCGCCATAACGGCCCGGTCGATGATTATCTGGTCCTGACCGATGGCCGGCGCGAGGTCGAGCTGGGCGCGTTCCTGTCCCCCGAAGAACGGGTGGCACTGCGGGACGATCTGGACCGTCACCTTGCCAAGCTGCGCTGAAACGGGAAAGGCCCGGACCTGATGGTCCGGGCCTTCCCAGTGTCCTGGCTGCGGGAGGAGAAATCAGCCGTCGACACGGATACGGGCGTTCTCGGGGTCATAGGGGCTGTCCACCGTGACCTCGGCATCCCACAGTTCGCGCTGCATGCGAACCTTAAGCTTGGTGCCCGGCTCGGCCAGATCGGGACGGACATAGCCCATGCCGATTGACTTGCCGAAAGCGGCCGACCAGCCACCCGAAGTCAGGCGTCCAATCCGCGTGCCGTCCTGCGCATAAAGCGCCTCGCGGCCCCAAGGATCAGCATCGGCAGGTCCATCAATCAGCAGGGTGACGCATTTCGCGCGGATACCTTTGTCCAGCATCGCCTGTTTGCCGTTGAAGTCTTTCTCCAGATCGACAAAGCGATCCAGACCAGCCTCAAGCGGGGTCGCATCGCGGCCCAGTTCGGTACCGAAGGCGCGGTAGGATTTCTCCTGACGCAGCCAGTTCTGGGCGCGGGCACCGACCAGTTTCAGCCCGTGCTTTTCGCCCGCTGCGACCAGCTGATCCCAGAGATAGCGGCCAAATTCGACCGGGTGATGCAGCTCCCATCCCAGTTCGCCGGTATAGGCGACGCGGATGGCACGCACCGGGCACATGCCCAGCTCGATATTGCGCATCGACAGCCAGGGGAACCGCTTGTTGCCCAGGACCGTTTCGGGGTCAGCATCGCGCACCAGTTCCTTGAGAATGGCGCGGCTGTTCGGGCCGGCAAGGGCAAAGACACCCCATTGCGTGGTGATATCCTGCACGATCACCGGACCAAACTGACCTTCCATATCCTCGGCCAGCTTGCGCAGGTTGTCGCCGTCGTAATCTGCCCAGGCCCCGGCCGAAATCAGGTAGTAGTCATCTTCGGCCAGCCGCACGATGGTATATTCGGTGCGGGTAGTCCCGGTTTCAGTCAACGCATAGGTCAGGTTGATGCGACCGACCTTGGGCAGTTTGTTGGTCGTGAACCAGTCAAGGAACGCCGTCGCCCCCTTGCCGTAAACCCGGTGCTTGGCAAAGGCAGATGCGTCGATCAGACCGGCAGTGTTGCGGATCGCCTCGGCCTCTTCCTTGGCATATTGCCACCAGCCGCCACGACGGAAGCTGCGCGCAGCATGGTCATCGAAACCGGCCGGAGCGTAATAGTTCGGGCGCTCCCAGCCATTGACCTGACCGAATTGCGCCCCCGCCTCTTTCTGCCGGTCATAGGCCGGGGCGGTGCGCAGCGGGCGGCAGGCATCGCGCTCTTCGTCCGGGTGGTGCAGGATAAAGACGTGCTCGTAAGCCTCTTCGTTCTTGCGCGCCGCATATTCGGTGGTCATCCACTGGCCAAAGCGGCGGGGATCAAGGCTAGCCATGTCGATCTCGGCCTCGCCCTCGGTCATCATCTGCGCCAGATAATGGCCGGTGCCACCCGCAGCGGTGATGCCAAAGCTGAAACCTTCGGCCAGCCACATGTTGCGCAGACCCGGCGCCGGACCGACCAGCGGGTTGCCGTCGGGCGTATAGCAGATCGGGCCGTTGAAATCGTCCTTGAGACCCACGGTTTCCGAGGTCGGAAGCCGGTGGATCATCGACATGTACTCTTCCTCGATCCGCTCAAGATCCAGCGGGAAAAGGTCGGCGCGGAAGCTTTCCGGCACGTCGTAAAGGAAACGCGCAGGGGCATTACGCTCATAGGGGCCAAGGATCCAGCCGCCGCGTTCCTCGCGCACGTACCATTTGGCATCGGCATCGCGCAGAACCGGATGTTCGGGGTTGCCCTCGGCACGCCATTTCACCAGCGCCGGGTCCGGCTCGGTGACGATATACTGGTGCTCGACCGGGATGGCGGGGATCTTGATCCCAAGCAGGCGGGCGGTGCGCTGCGCGTGGTTGCCCGTCGCAGTCACGACATGCTCGGCGCGGATCTCAAACTGCTCACCCGAGGGGACAAGGTTGCCGCCCTTTTCGATCATCTTTTCGCAGGTCACGATCCATTCATCGCCGGTCCAGCGATAGGCATTCACCTGGATCTTGCGTTCGATGGTGGCGCCGGCCATGCGGGCTGCGCGCGCCATCGCCTGGGTCACGTCAGCGGGGTTGATATAGCCATCGGTCGGATGGAACAGCGCGCCTTTGAGGTCATCGGTCCGAACCAGCGGCCAGCGTTCCTTGATCTGCTGGGGCGTCAGGAACTCATGCTCGATCCCCACCGTCTCGGCAGTGGCGGAATAGAGCATATACTCATCCATCCGCTCTTGCGTCTGCGCCATGCGCAGGTTGCCGCAGCGGGTAAAGCCGGCGTTCAGCCCCGTCTCGGCCTCAAGCCCGGCATAAAGCTTGACCGAATAGTCGTGGATATGGGTTGTCGCGTAACCCATGTTGAACAGCGGCAAAAGCCCCGCAGCATGCCAGGTCGAACCGGCGGTCAGCTCATCACGCTCGACAAGCATCGTCTCCCACCCCGCACGGGCAAGATGCAGCGCGATGCCGCAGCCAACGGCGCCGCCTCCGACCACCAGGGCCTTCACATGGGTTTTCATGGCAAGCGACTCCTCAGTTTCGCGCATGATATTCTCTGAAGATGATTAGAGCCGGAACCGCGCGGCAAGCCGATCTTCTGCGCGACATGTTCTTGCGCAAAAGCGACATGACGAAACAGCACCCCGCCAGACGCAGACGCCCCGGCTAACCGGGGCGCTCTGGTCACAGCATCGAAGGCACCACAAGGTCCGGCGGGCGGTGCCCGTCAGCGAATGTCTTGATATTGATCAGGACTTTCTCACCCATTTCGACCCGCCCTTCGACCGTGGCCGAGCCCATATGCGGCAAAAGAACGACATTCGGCAGCTCGCGCAGCCTCGGGTTGATCTCATGCCCATGTTCGAAAACGTCGAGACCCGCACCAGAGATCTCACCCGCGCGCAGCATGCGTGTCAAAGCGTTCTCGTCGATCACCTCACCGCGCGAAGTGTTGATGACCACCGCCGTCGGCTTAAGCAGCTTCAATCGCCGCGCATTCAGCAGGTGGAAGGTCGAAGGCGTATGCGGTGCGTTCACGCTGACGATGTCCATACGCGCCAGCATCTGGTCCAGGCTTTCCCACCAGGTCGCCTGCAGCTCTGCCTCGACCTCGGGACGCAGGCGGCGGCGGTTGTGGTAATGAACCTGCATGCCAAAGACATTGGCCCGCCGCGCTACGGCCTGACCGATACGTCCCATACCCAGGATACCAAGCCGGCGTCCGCCCAGTCGCCCGCCCAGATGCGCGGTCGGGGACCAGCCCTGCCAGCGCCCGGCCTGCATCTCAGCCAGCCCCTCGGGAATACGGCGGGTCACCGCAAGGATCAGCGCCATGGCCATATCAGCGGTATCCTCGGTCACAACGCCGGGGGTATTGCTGACAAGGATGCCACGCTGACGGGCAGAGTGGACGTCGATATGATCCACGCCTGCGCCAAAGTTGGCGATCAGTTTCAGCCGGTCCCCGGCCTGCGCCAGCATCGCGGCATCGACATGGTCGGTGATCGTCGGCACCAGCACGTCCGAGACCCGCATCGCCGCGACCAGTTCGTCGCGGTCCATCTTGTGGTCATCGGCGTTCAGGGACACGTCGAAAAGCTCGGACATCCGGGTCTCGACCGCCTCTGGCAGGCGACGGGTCACGGTAACTTTAAGGCGCGAGCGGGTCGGATCGGTCGCATGAACGGCTGGCATGGTCGCTCCTCTCTTCCAAAGCCGGGCGGCTTTTGGCAAAGTGCCCGCGATGCGGGGCAGGCACAAGACCCCGAACAAGCAGGACGGGCAGATGAAGCAAGGACAGGCTTGGCTGGGCACCGCGATATTGGCTGCCGGAGCGATTTTTGGAACGGCCGCGCTGGGGCAAACGACCAACCCCGGCGAAAAACTCGACTCCAAAGAGATCGGGGGGCTGTCGGCTGATGCGACAATTAGCCGTAATCAGGACAGAGAGCGCGATCCGAACCGCGGACCGGTCACCAACCTGCCGTTGCCGCGCTATGTCAGCCTGAAAGGGGACGAAGGCAACGCCCGGCGCGGTCCCAGCCTGTCCCATCGCATCGACTGGGTGTTTCGGCATGCCGGGATGCCCCTGCGCGTGGTGGCCGAATTCGGCCAGTGGCGCCGGGTAGAGGATCAGGACGGTGCCGGCGGTTGGGTGCATTATTCGCTGCTGTCGGGGGTGCGCACCGCCATTGTGACCAGGGATATGCTGGATTTGCTGTCCCGCCCCGAGCCGCGTGCCAACGTCATCGCACGGGCCGAGGCCGGGGCTATCGTCCGGCTGCATGAATGCAATATCGACTGGTGCCGGGTCTCTGGCGGCGGAGAAAAAGGCTGGGTGCCCAAAACCGCAATCTGGGGCGTCGATGCTGACGAAATCCGCGACTAGGCAGCCCCATCGTCAGCTTTGCGAATCACGACGTGACCCAGTGAGATACGCATCCAGTCAAACCGCGAACGGCGGGGCGTACCGGTGCCAAAATCGGGATGGGTCATGTCCTCGGCACCGCATTCGTCGATCAGTTCTTTGACGAAACCGACCATGCCACGGTCGTGGCCGCCAAAACGCCGCCGCACCAGATTCCAGCGTATCCAGCCCGTCAGCTTGCGCAGCGGATATATTGTCTGCACTGCGCGTGATTTATGCAATCGGTCAAGCAGCCTTTCATGAGGTGAAAGGGCCACAGGCTTGGGGCTATAATGTTTCCCGTCGGGATATTGCGGCCAATATCCGGTACCCCAATCCTCAATAAAGTAAAATCCACCCGGTTTCAGATGATTTTCAAACAGGTGCCAGAAACATATCAGGGCCAATTGCCCGACATGGGCGGCATCATCAATAATGACGTCGAACCCCTTGGGTGCACGTTCGGCCGCGACCCGGTCCAGCAGTGCCTTATCCTGCTGCTCTCCGACATAGCAGCGCACCCGACCGCTTTCAAAATGCGCCGGGCATTGGGTGATGTCGAGTCCGGTGATTTCGGCATTCGGCAACCAGGATTCCCAATATTTCAGCGAATCCCCGCGCGCGACACCCAGTTCCAGAAATTTTAACGGCTGCGTCCGGATGGGACCGATATATTTTTCGTAATTCGAAAGGTAATGCAGCAATCCCAGCTTATCTATCGGGATCTCATCAACGCTTTTCATGCGGGCGGTACCAGGCAACGACATGAATAACCTCCTGCCCGAGGGGTGACCAGTTTCCCTGCTCGGGACCCGGAAATGATAAGGCGTGCCAGTTTTTCCGGGCAACAGGTTTGCACCTGCCCTGACCAAATATACTGCCGGTAAATCTTTATGGGGGAGTGCGGGCGCGCAATTACTCGTAGCAATTGAAAAGCCGCCCCGTATAGGGGCGGCCAGCCGAGAGAGAGGGAATCGCAGTTTTACAGCGTCTGCCCGACCAGCGCATCACTGCTGGCCGCTGCCTTGCTGCACTGATGATAGGTCAGGGTCAGCGAATTTTCGGTCAGGCGCAGCACCCCGGGCCGAAGTTGCAGATCGACCACCCGGTTACCGCCCGGCGTGCCATCACAGGACAGGGTTACACGCGTACGGTTCACCTGCTGTTCCGAATTCGCCACAGTGCAGGAAGCACCGGGGAAAATGAATTTGTTGCCATCAATCACCAGGCTCTTGTCGCTGGCAGCATCCCCGCAATTCGATTCAAGCAGGTTATACGTCCCGTTCAGCGCATTATCCTGGGCAATCGGACCCGGGGTTGGCTCGGGGTTAGCCGGAGAGGTCTGGTCGCAGGCGGCGACAAGGCCCAGGCCGGCCATGGCGGCAAGGACAAAAAGCGGTTTGCGAAAAGTCATGGTGGTCTCCCTTGTTGTCAGCTGGTCTTGGCCAGAAGGCCGCGTCCTTTCAACAAAGCGTGAACCCCCGGTTTTCGTTCCCTGAATTTCAACCAAAGTTCATCAGCAGGCAAAGAATCGCCTTTCGAGAGGATCCATTCCTCAAGCCGCGCGGCAATCTCGGGATCAAAGGCATCGCCTTTTTCAAGGAAGGCCTCGAATGCGTCGGCGTCCATCACCTCGGACCACATGTAGCTGTAATAGCCCGACGAATAGCCATCACCGGAAAAGACATGCGCGAAATGGGGCGTGGCATGGCGCATCGGAATGGCTGTGGGTGCACCCAGTTCCGCCAGAACCTCGGCCTGACGTGCCATCGGGTCGGCAGGCGGGGCGCCCCGATGAAAGGCCAGATCGACAAGCGCGCTTTCCAGATACTCAACCGTCGCAAAGCCCTGTTCGGCATTCCCCGCCGCCAGCAGACGGTCACGCAGATCTGCCGGCAGTGGCGCGCCGGTCTGGGCATGGCGCGCATGACGATCCAGAACCTCGGGCTGCTCCAGCCAATGTTCAAACAGCTGGCTTGGCAGTTCGACGAAATCGCGCGCGACCGACGTCCCCGACATCGAAGGCCAGGTCACATCCGACAGGATATGATGCAGCGCATGGCCGAATTCGTGGAAAAGCGTATGCGCATCGTCCCAGGACAGATACGCGGGCTCACCCTCGGCCTCGGGCGGGGTAAAGTTGCAGACATTGACGACGATCGGCCTTTGCCCCTGTCCGATCTTGTGTTGCTGTTGCAGGGCCGAGCACCAAGCCCCCGAGCGTTTGCCGGGCCGCGCGTGGTAATCACCGACAAAGACCGCCATGTGCCGGCCGTCACGCACCACTTCCCACGCCCGCACATCGGGTGACCAAAGAGGCGCACTGATCTCATGCAGCTCGATGTCGAAAAGCCGACGCGCAGTGTCGAAAACCGCGTCCAGCATGGCAGACAGCGTCAGGTAGGGCTTAACCTCAGCTTCATCAAGATCATGCTCGGCCCGCCGCCGACGTCCCGCATAAAAGCGCCAGTCCCAGGGTTCCAGCGCACCGTTGACGCCATCCTCACGCAGCATCTCGGTCAGGCGGGCCGCATCAGCCTCGGCCCGGGTTCGGGCGGCGGTCCAGACCTCGGTCAGCAGCGCCTCGACGTTTTCGGCGCTTCGGGCCATTTCGGGCTCAAGCTTGTAGCTGGCGAAATCCTCATAGCCGAGCAACTGCGCCCGTTCGTGCCGCAGTTGCAAGATCTCGGCAGCGATGGGGCGGTTGTCGGTCGCAGCCCCGCCCGCCCCCTGCCCCGAGCCGCGCGCAGTCCAGGCCCTCCACGCAACCTCGCGCAAGGCGCGATCTTCCGCATATTCCAGAAAGGGTACGATCAGGGACCGGTTAAGCGTCACCACCTGCCCCTGCCGCCCCCGTTCGCGTGCCGCAGCCCGCATGGCACGGATCAGCCAATCAGGCAGGCCAGCCAGATGGTCATCTGCGACCTCCAGCACAAACTCACGCTCATCAACCAGCACATTTTGTGAAAACTCGGTCGAGAGCACGGCCAGCCGTTCGCGGATGGCGGCCATGCGCTTGCGCGCCTCGCCAGTCAGCCCCGCTCCGGCCCGACGCAACCCGCGCAAGGTCAGTTCCGTCAGACGCCGATCCTCGGGGGCAAGAGCATCCGCGTCCTGCATCACCGCCTCGACCCGGTCGAAAAGACGCGGATCCATGCTGACCTTGCTGCCATGCGCGGCCAGACGCGGGGCGATGCGGCGCTGCAAATCTTCGCGCGCAGGGTTGGAGTCGGTACCAACCAGCGTGAAAAAGATCGCGCAGAGCCTGTTCAGCGGCTCTTCTGCCGTCTCGAGCGCCGCGACGATATTGGCAAAGCTTGGCGGAGCGGGGTTCGCGGCGATAGCCTCGACCGCCGCTTCGGCTTCGGTCAGGCAGGCGTCAAAGGCGGGGGCAAAATCCTCGTCGCGGATCAGATCAAAACGCGGCAGGCCCAGCGGGCCGGTCCAATGGGTCAGTTCGGGGTTCATGCGAGCCTCCTGTTCCGGTTGGCCGCGAGTGTTTCAGCCCGCGCGGAAATGTCCAGAGCCGCAGACCGCACAATCATCACGGCGCGAAAGTTTGATCACCCGGTTTTCGCCGTAAAGCCCGTCAAAGATCAGCATCCGCCCACGCGGTGGCTCACCCGCCCCCGCGATCAGCTTGACCGCCTCCAGCGCCATCATGCTGCCGATGATGCCGGGCAAAGGGCCAGCAACGCCCGCCTCGGCACAGGCCGGAGCAAGGCCGGAGGCCGGAGCCTGAGGAAAGATGCAGGCCATGCAAGGTGCACCGCGGCGCGGATCCCACAACGTGACCTGCCCCTCCCATTGCGCGATGGCGCCTGCGATCAGCGGCACGCCCGCCGCGACACATGCAGCGTTCACCGCAAGACGCGCGGAAAAACTGTCAGTGCCATCCAGCACCAGATCATGTCCGGCGATCAGCTCCGCATCAGACTCGGTCACGCGGCGGGTCAGGGCGGTCACCTCGATATGCGGGTTCAGGGCCAGCATGGCATCGCGGGCTGCCTCGGCCTTGAAGCGGCCATCATCGGCGCTGCGAAAGATCACTTGCCGTTGCAGGTTCGACAGGCTGACGCGGTCGTCATCAGCAAGGGTGATCCGGCCTACCCCGGCTGCAGCAAGATACAGACAGGCCGGCGCACCCAGGCCGCCCGCACCGACGACCAGCACCCGCGCGCGCTTTAGCGCCGCTTGCCCCGGTCCACCAAGTTCGCGCAAGACAATATGGCGGGCATAACGGTCCAGCTCGGGGCCAGAAAGCGGGCCGCTGGAGATGCTTTCCACAGCCGCAGGCTTTTCAGGCAGGGGGATGGCGCGACGATGCAAATGGCGCAGCACCAACCGATAGCCAAGCACCAGCGCCACAACCACACCGCCCAGCACCCAAATACGAATGTCGCCGCCGATCAGTCGGGCAAGTGCGCTTTGAGGCATCAGCGCCAGAACAGCGATGGCAGCCAGCCATAGGGCCGCGACCGCTGCCCAGCCGCGCCGGGCAGGCCAGCCCAACAGACGCCCCGCCACCAGCAGAGCCGCCATGAGAATGAGGATCAGCACGGGCCTCAGGCCCGCCCGGTCGAACCGAAACCGCCCGCGCCGCGCGCCGTCTCGGTCAAAGACCCGGTCAGGACATAACTGGCACGTGTCACCGGAGCGACCACGGCCTGAGCAATCCGCTCGCCATGCTGGATGGCATAGGGCTGCGCGCCAAGATTGATCATGATGACCCCCAGCGGGCCGCGATAGTCGCTGTCGATTGTACCGGGGGTGTTCGGCAGGGTCACACCATGCTTAAGTGCAAGGCTTGAACGGGGTCGGATCTGCATCTCGTACCCCTCGGGGATCTGCACACGCAGCCCCGTGGGCACAAGCTTGATCTGGCCGGGTTCAAGCACCAGCTCGGCCCCGCCCAGATCGGCCCGCAGGTCAGCACCCGCAGAGCCGCTGGTCTGGTATTCGGGCAATGGCAGCGCCGGATCGGCACCCGGTTCACGCAGAACCAGAATCGTCACCTCGGCTGCCATCACAAAGCCCCTTATTTCGGCGAGATCATCATGACCATCTGACGCCCTTCCAGCTTGGGCATCGATTCGACCTTGCCTGCCTCGCCGACATGGGCGGCGATCCGGTTCAGAAGCTCAAGCCCGATCTGCTGGTGAGCCATTTCGCGGCCACGGAAACGCAGCGTGATCTTGACCTTGTCGCCTTCGGCCAGAAACTTCATGACCGAGCGCATCTTGACGTCGTAATCATGGGTATCAGTCCCGGGGCGGAACTTGATCTCCTTGATATCTATTGTCTTTTGCTTCTTGCGGGCCTCGGCCTCACGCTTTTGCTGTTCGTATTTGAACTTACCCAGGTCCATGATCTTGCAGACCGGGGGCGTAGCGTTCGGGGAAATCTCGACAAGATCCAGCCCGGCTTCCTGTGCAAGCTCCAGTCCGCGGGCGGGTGGCACGATCCCGACATTCTCGCCGTCGGCGCCGATCAGGCGGATTTCAGCGACTCGGATGCGCTCGTTAACGCGGGGACCAGTATCACGGGTGGGCGGAGCGTTATGCGGTCTGCGGGCTATGGCTGTCTTCCTTTTATTGCCGGGGGGTTCCGGTCGGTTAGATAGCCATCCGCACCCGGATTTTCAACTGGATTCGATAGGCAGGGCAAGGTTTGCGCCTCTCTCTTGCGGGGGTTGACGGGCGGGATGGCTACAGTTGACCGCCAGCCTCGTCCGAATGCTTTTCTCCCCTGCTGCGACATGGCATAGAAAGCTGATCTGCCGCAGTCCTGACGGAGTCCTGCATGAAAAAGTTCCTTGTTCTAATCGTCGTTCTAGCCGCAGCTTCTGGAGGCGTATGGTATTGGCAGCTAAGGAAAACCGCCAGCGAGGCCACCCCGCCCGCCGCGACTGAGCCGGCACCGGCGGTGCCCGAGGCCATCACGCCGGCACAGGAAAGCGCCAATGCCGCCGCCGATGCCGCAGCTGACGCCGCAGCGATTGCGGCCGACACAGCCGCCGAGGCCGCCGCCTCGGCCCAGAATGCCGCCATCGCCCCGGCCAGCTCTGCCGCCGATCAGGCCCAGGCCGCGGCAGAGGCCGCCATTGCCGCCGCTGATCGCGCCGCAGATGCAGCAGCCGACGCCAATGCTGCTCCCGAACAGGCGGGCGAAGCCGCCGTGGCGGCAGGCACCGCCGCGCGCGAGGCCGCAAGTGCCACCCGTGCAGCCGGCGAAGCCGCAAGCACCGTGGTCGAAATCGACGCCGCCCTGACCCCGGAAGGGTTCGACGCCGCCAAGGTGCGTGCCATCGTTGATGCCTCGACCCTTTCGGCCGAGCGCAAGGCCGAACTGACCGCGCTGATCGACCGCGTGGCCGAAAACCCCCAGGCCGCCGCCGAGGTGCTTGAACAGATAAAGGCTGCTCTGCCATGAGCTTTCCCAGCCTAGTCGAGTTCCTGACCCATAACCGCGACCGGCTGATCAAGGGCCCGATCGCGATCCTGCTGATCGAGGATGACGCGGCCGTCACAGAGACCCTTGCCCATCACTTCAAGGCAGGTTTCAGGCTGATCCTTGCGCTTTCGCCCGAACCCCTGCCTCAGAAGCTTATCCCCGAAGAGGCGGCGGCACGCATCGTCAACCTGCGCCACGATTCCCGCCGCAACGACGCCCATGTCACGGCTGTTAACCGGGTGCTTGAAGCCGTGCCGGATGACACCTGGCTTTACTACGGCTACAACGCAGAATTCCTGTTCTATCCCTTTTCGGAAAGCCGCACCGTAGGCGAGATGCTGGCCTTTCACGCCGAGGAACGCCGGCGCGCGATGCTGACCTATGTCATCGACCTCTATGCCCCGGATCTGGAGCGCTTCCCCAATGCCGTCAGCATTGATGAGGCAATGTTCGACCGGACCGGCTATTACGCGCTTGGCCGTCAGGACCGGAATGGTCACCAAAAAGAGCGGCAGCTGGATTTTCATGGCGGGCTACGCTGGCGGTTCGAAGAGCATGTGCCTCCTGACCGCCGTCGCATCGACAGGATCGCACTGTTTCGCAGCCAGCCCAAGCTGCGGCTGTTGCTCGACCACCGCTTTAATGACGAGGAATACAACACCTATTCCTGCCCATGGCACAACAATCTGACCGCTGCCGTCGCCTCGTTCCGGGTGGCCAAGGCGCTGGTCAGGAACCCCGGCTCACGCGAGCATATCCGTTCCTTTCGCTGGCGAAACTCATACCCCTTCCGCTGGAATTCACAGCAGTTGATGGATTTCGGGTTGATGGAGCCCGGACAATGGTTCTGATCCGGCGGGTCAGGCCGCGCTGACCCGCCAGATCACATCACCCACATCATCCGCCATCAGCAGCGAACGGCCGTCAGGGCCGATGGTGACACCGACCGGGCGACCATAGGAATATTTCTCGTCCTCGGACAGAAAACCCCACAGGATGTCCCGAGGCGGCCCCGAGGGACGCCCGTTCTGGAAAGGCACAAAGATCAGCTTGTAGCCCGACAGGGTCGAGCGGTTCCACGAGCCGTGCTGTCCGATCACCATCCCGTCCGGGAAACCGGGCAACGTGCCCTCGGGCATCCAGCACAGACCAAGCGAGGCGGTATGCCCGCCAAGTGCATAATCCGGGGTAATCGCGCGGGCGACAGCCGCGGGGTTCTGCGGCACCCGGTCATCGACGGTCTGACCCCAGTAGCACCACGGCCAGCCGTAAAAGGCCCCATCCCGCACCGAGGTCAGATAATCGGGCGGGGTCTCATCGCCCAGCCCGTCGCGTTCGTTTACCACGGTCCACAACGCGCCCGTCACCGGCTCCCACGCCAGACCAACGGGGTTGCGCAGGCCCGAGGCGAATATACGGGCATGGCCGGATTCCAGATCAAGCTCCCAAATCGCGGCGCGGCCTTCCTCTGCCTCCATGCCTTCGTCAGCAATATTGGTCAGCGAGCCGACGCCGCAATATAGCCGTCTGTGGTCGGGCGAGACGATCAGGCTCCGCGTCCAGTGCCCGCCCGGCTGGAACTCGACCAGCCGCCTGCCCGGGCCATTCAGCCGGGTCGCGCCGGGCTGATAGTCAAACGCAACAATCCCGTCGGTATTACCGACATAGAAAGTCTCGCCCACCAGAGCCATGCCGAACGGCTGACGCTGACCTTCCAGAAAGATCTCGCGCGTCCCGGCCACGCCACTGCCCTCATTGTCGCGCAGCAGCGTGATGCGGTTGGCGCTTTTCCCCAAGGCCCGGGCGCGACGCATGGTCGCCTGCGTCGCCCGGTCAAGCAGCGTTTTCGGGGCAGAAGCCTCTTGCAGCGCCTCTGCTACCAGCACATCGCCGTTCGGCAAAACCTCGATCCAGCGTGGATGCTGCAGGTCGCGGGCAAATGCGTTGACGCGCAGGCCCGGGGCAGCCTTGGGCAATTGGCCCGGTGCCCAGCCGCGCGCGGTCGGCATCTTCAGGGTCATGATGCCTTGTTTTTTCGCCTCGGGGATAGCAGGGGCTGGGCCAAGCGCCGCTGTGCGCGGCGCGCCACGACGCCGCATCCTGACCATCGCGCCACCCACCAGTTCCGTCACTTTCGCCATCAGATCCATGGCTTACCCTTCCCTGTTGCGCCAGCAAGGCTAATTCCAGTATCGCCCGGGTCAATCCCGCAGCGGCCATCAATGCGGAAACCGGCGAACCCCGAAACGACCGGGGCGGCGCCTGACGCACCGCCCCTTGAACATGAAAGCTCTAAACAAAGGTCTCAGCCCCGCGCCGCGCGGATCAGCGCCGCGAGATGTTCGGTCGAAGGATCATGACCCGGAGATGGCTTACCCTCAAGCAGCGGGGCGACCTTAAGCGCCAGTTCCTTACCCAGTTCGACCCCCCATTGGTCAAAGCTGTTGATGCCCAGAATCACGCCCTCGACAAACACGCGATGTTCGTACAGCGCGACGATCTGGCCCAGCGTATAGGGCGAGAGTTCGGGGATCAGCAGCGTGGTCGAGGGGCGGTTCCCCGGGAAAACCCGGTGGCGTGCCTGACGCTCAAGCTCGGCCCCGGTCAGACCCTTGGCGCGCATGATCTCAAGCGCCTCGTCCAGCGAACGACCGCGCATCAGCGCCTCGGACTGCGCAAGGCAATTGGCAATCAGCAACAGGTGATGATGGGCCAGCTCGGGTTCATGCCCCTGCGCGGCGATGATGAATTCGCAAGGCACGACCGCCGTGCCCTGATGGATAAGCTGGTAGAACGCGTGCTGGCCGTTGGTGCCCGGCTCACCCCAGACCACCGGACCCGAGGGCAGGGTCAGGTCGCTGCCGTCCATCGAGACGCGCTTGCCGTTCGATTCCATCTCAAGCTGCTGCAGATAGGCGGGCAGCCGCGCCAGACGGTTGTCATAGGGCAGCACGGCACGCGTGCCGTAGCCACAGATCTGATGATGCCAAATGCCAACCAGCGCCAGAAGCACCGGCAGGTTTTCAGCCAGCGGAGCCTGGCGGAAATGCTGATCCATCTCCGCGCCACCAGCAAGGAAACGGTCGAACTGCTTGGGACCGATGGCGATCATCAGCGACAGCCCGATCGGGCCCCACACCGAATAGCGGCCACCGACCCAATCTTCGAACCCAAAGACGCGCGATTCGTCGATGCCCCATTCGGCGGTACGTGCCACAGCCGAAGAAAGCGCCGCGAATTGGGCAGCCGGTTGCGCCACGCTTTTGCTCATCCAGTCCAGCGCCGTGCGGGCGTTGGTCATGGTTTCGATGGTGGTGAAGGTTTTAGAGGCAACAATCACCAGCGTCGTCGCCGGATCAAGGCCCTTGAGCGTATCGGCGATATCCGCCCCGTCCACATTCGAGACGAAATGCACGCGCGGTCCGTCATGCCAGGGGGCAAGCGCCCGCACCGCCATCGCCGGACCCAGGTCCGAACCGCCGATACCGATATTGATGACATCGGTAATACGTCCGCCCTGCCCCGCAAAGCTGCCATCACGCACGGCATTGGCAAAACCGCGCATCCGCTCATGCGTGCGGCGCACCTCGGGCATCACATCCTGACCGTCCACCATGACGCTGCCGCCAAGATTGCGCAAAGCTGTGTGCAGAACGGCGCGATCTTCGGTCTCATTGATGCGCTCGCCGCTAAACATCGCCTCGCGGCGGGCAGGTACCGGGGTCGCCAGTTCCAGCAACAGGTCGCGCGCGCGCGCGTCAATCAGGGTCTTGGACCAATCGAAAACCAGCCCCTCGGCGCTGGTCGAAAAAGTGGAGGCACGCGAGGGATCGGCCTCAAACAGCGCCTCAATGCGCTGCGCACCCTGAGATTTGCGGTGATCCTTCAGTCGGTTCCAGATATCACTCATCTTACTCTGCCCAATGCACGGTAATATCGCCAAGAAAGGCGCGGATCGGCGCTTCGGTCGGGTCAAGGCTCTGCGCGCGCTCGAAAGCCTCGCGCTTGTCGGCACCGGTGATCAGCAGATGGGTGTTGATCGCACCTTTCAGCGCCGAGGCGGTCAGCGTGATCCGCGGCTCATCCCGGTTGCTTGTCACCGCCATCACGGCAGGCGCATCAGGGGCCAGCGCCAGCACCGTTTCTGAGGCGTCAGGGAAAAGGCTCGCCGTATGCATGTCGGTGCCCATGCCCAACAGCAGCACGGTCAGCGGCAGATGCGCTGCAACCGCCTCGCTTAGCGCCGGGGCGGCGTCCTCGGGGCTGGCATCGCCGGTATAAAGGTCGAGGTACTGCGCAGCCTCGGCCTTGTCATGCAAAAGGTGACGGCGCAGCAAACGGCCGTTCGAGCGCATATGCTCACCATCCACCCAACGTTCGTCGTTCAACAGGACGGTGATACGCGGCCAGTCGATCTCGGCCCCAGACAGATAATCGTAAAGCGGCGCGGGCGTGGTCCCGCCCGGCACGCACAGGCTTGCCCTGTCATTCACGCGCAGATGCTGCGACAGCTGACCGGCAACACGGTCGGCCAGCGACAGAAACAGCATCTCGCGGTCGGGGTATTCGATAAACTCAAGCGTCATGGTCGGATCTCCCTCCAACGACGGTTGTCACGATGCAGCAGGCGCAGCGCCTCTTCGGGGCCACTAGAACCCGGATCATAGGGCTCGGGCCGTTTGGAGCCAGCCTCCCATGCCGCAATGATCGGGTCGGTCCAGGCCCAGGCGGCCTCGACCTCGTCACCGCGCATGAACAGCGTCTGGTTGCCGCGGATCACATCCATGATCAGCCGCTCATAAGCGTCGGGCATGTCCGCACCCTCAGCCCCCAGCGCATCGGCAAAGCTCATGTCCAAAGGCACCTGCACCAGACGCATACCGCCCGGTCCCGGCTCTTTGATCATCACGGTCAGGTGCATGCCCTCATTGGGCTGCAGCTTGATGACCAGCTGGTTGGCGCGATGGATGCCGCCATCGTCAAAGATAGAATGCGGCGGCTCTTTGAAGGTAACGACAATCTCACTGGTGCGGGCACGCAGCCGCTTGCCGGTGCGCAGATAAAACGGCGTCCCGGTCCAGCGCCAGTTGGCGATGCTGACCTTTAGCGCGACAAAGCTTTCCGTGCGCGACTGCGGGTTCTCGGCATCTTCGAGATATCCGGGCCCGTCGGGACCAGCGACATACTGACCGCGCACGATATCTTCGGGCAGCACGGGTTCCAGTGCGCGGATCACCTTCAGCTTTTCATCCCGTACCGCGTCGGGATCAAAATGATAGGGCGGCTCCATGGCGATCAGGCACAAAAGCTGCATCAGGTGGTTCTGCACCATGTCCCGTATTGCGCCCGAGTGGTCGTAATACTCACCGCGCCCGCCGACGCCCACCGTCTCGGCCACGGTGATCTGGACGTGATCCACGTATTGCGCGTTCCACAGCGGCTCGAACAGGATATTGGCGAAACGCACGGCCATCAGGTTCTGGACGGTTTCCTTGCCCAGATAATGGTCGATGCGATAGATCTGATTTTCACTGAAATGCCGAGCCAGCGTCGCGTTCAGCTGCCGGGCAGTTTCAAGGTCGCGACCAAACGGCTTTTCAACCACGATACGGCTGTCGGCATCAGCGATGCCATTCCCGGCCAGCCGCTCAGCGATATCGCCAAACAGCCCTGGCGCGACCGAAAAGTAAAACGCATGGACCACCCCCGGCCGCATCCGCGCCTTAAGCTCGGCCCAGCCATCCGTCCCGCGCGCATCGATAGCGACATAGCCCAGCATGTCCAGAAAGGCCGCGATCTGTGCGGTGTCCTGACCCGGGCCGGCGAATTCCTCGATCGCGGCGCGCATCTCGGCCCGGAAAGCGTCGTCGTCTTGCCGGGTGCGGGCCGCACCGATGATGCGGGCACTCACCGGGACTTGCCCGGCGACAAAGCGGCGATACAGGCCGGGAACGATCTTACGCCGTGCGAGGTCTCCGGTCGCACCAAAGATCACCAGGTCGAAATCATCTACCGGAATGATGCGTGATACCATTGCTGCCTCCTCGTCGGTGATCTGCCGACTAGCCGATGTTAGCGTTAACATCAAGTCCCCCAAATCAAGTCCCTCAATTCCAGCCCCTTTCAGTTCTGCCCCCGTGGGGGAACAATAGGGCTGTCTTGCGACAATGGCGCGGCATCGCCGGCCCCATCCAGCCGGGCCATCGCCTTGGCTAGTCTTGGCAGGCGGGCGCGGCGCATCAGTTCCTTGCGGCCCATCTGTCCGCCGGCTGCGCGGGCGCGGACCTCGGTCGCTTCGACAGCGGCCGACACCGGCTCAGGCGCACGCAGATAAAGATCGCGCAAATATTCATCGGGATGAATGGCGCGCAGGCCGACAGCGCCCAGCGTGCCACGCGGAAAGTCGCGCAGATTCGCGGTGACAATCACCTTGGCCCCTGCCGCCAGCGCGGTCTCGACCACATGCAGATCCGCAGGATCAGGCAGATCCAGCCCGAACATCCTGCCCCCCGGCTCGGCCAGTGCCTGCGGGAAACGCGACTGCAAAAGCGCGATCTCTGCACCTGCCTCAAGCCCCTGACGGATTGCGGCACGGCGCCATTCGTCCAGAATGCGACTGGACCAGACAGGCTGGAACAGGTCCGCTGCCGCCGTGTCGATCAGGATTTCCCGCAGCACGGTCGGAAAAAGGACACAGGCGTCCAGAACCGCCTTCATCCGTCCAACCGAAAGAACAGCGCCTTAAGATAACCAGTCTCGGCCAATTGCGGCAACGTCGGGTGATCCGGTCCGGCCTGCCCGGTATGCAGCAGCTGCATCCGCCGCCCACCCCGGCCAATACCGCGCGCGCTGGCATTGCGGAAAGCGGTCAAATCGGCGGCATGGCTGCACGAACACAAGCCCAGATAGCCACCCGGCGCGACCAAAGGCGCGGCCAGTTTTGCCACCCGCTCATAGGCGCGCAAACCCGCCTCAAGCGCCTGTTTTGAGGGGGCAAAGGCCGGTGGATCACAGATCACCACGTCGAATTGCGCACCCTCGGCGGCAAGCGCCTCCATCTCTTCGAACGCATCCCCTTTGCGAATCGTCAGCCGCGCCTCGGCACCCATGGCACGCGCACCACCCTGCGCCAGCTCCAGGGCCGCGGCCGAGCCGTCGACACAGGTGGCATGCGTCGCCCCGGCCGCCAGCGCGGCAAGGCCAAAGCCGCCGACATGCGAAAACACATCGAGCACGCGCTGACCGCGCGCCAGCCTTTGCGCAAAGGCATGGTTCGGGCGCTGATCATAGAACAGCCCGGTCTTTTGACCCTGCATCAGATCGGCCAGATAGATCGCGCCATTCATCGGCACCTCGACCGGCCCGCTGACCGCGCCCGACAGGACTTCGGTCCGCTCGTTCAGCCCCTCTTGCGTCCGGGCGCGGCCTTGCCCGTTCAGGATCACTGTTGAAACACCTGTGACCTCACGCAGCGCGGCAGCGATATCTCCGACCATACGCTCGGCCCAGGCGGCATTGGGCTGAATCACCGCTGCATCACCAAAGCGATCAACAATGGTGCCCGGCAGGCCGTCCGCCTCGGCATGAATCAGGCGATAAAAGGGCGCATCAAACAGCCGCTCACGCATGGAGAGCGCCCGCCGCAGCCGTACCGCAATCCAGTCGCGGGTGATCTGGGCCTGAGGATCGGGGTCCATGACCCGTGCGATGATACGCGAATCGGGATTAACGGTAACCAACCCCAAAGGGCGCCGGTCGGCATCCTCGAGCACGGCGAAACTACCAGCAGGGATGGCCCGTGTGCGCCGGTCGGTCACCAGCTCATCGGCAAAGACCCAGGGAAAGCCGTGGCGGATAGCCTGCGGCTTTGACTTCGGACGCAATCGAATGGTGGGCAGATCGGCGGTCATGGCGGCCTCATGCAAAACGGCGCAGGATTGCCACGGCAAGCCGCCATGGGCAAGAGCGGGCTGGTTGCATTGTTACCGCTAACATGATACATAGCAACCAAAGGAGATGCCAGCCATGACCCTGCACGCCACCATCGCCCGGGTAACCGACCGCATCCGCGAACGTTCCGCAAAAAGCCGCGGCGCCTATCTGGCCAAGATTGCCCGCGCAGCCGAAGAAGGTCCGCGTCGCGCCCATCTGTCCTGCGGAAACCAGGCCCATGCTTATGCCGCCATGCCCGACAAGCAGGACCTTGCCACGACGCGCAAACCGAATATCGGCATCGTCACTGCCTATAACGACATGCTTTCGGCCCATCAGCCCTATGAGCGTTATCCCGACCTGATCCGGCAGGCAGCCCATGTCGCGGGCGCGACCGCACAGGTTGCAGGTGGCGTCCCGGCAATGTGCGACGGGGTCACCCAGGGCCGACCAGGGATGGAGCTGTCGCTTTTTTCGCGCGATGTCATCGCGCTCGCCTCGGGTGTGGCACTGACGCATGACACGTTTGATGCGGCGCTGTATCTGGGGGTCTGTGACAAGATCGTGCCCGGTCTGATCATCGCCGCCGCGACCTTTGGCCATATCCCCGCAGTATTCGTTCCGGCTGGCCCCATGCCCTCGGGCTTGCCCAATGACGAAAAATCCAAGGTCCGCCAGCAGTTTGCTACCGGAGAAGTTGGTCGCGAAGCACTGATGGCAGCCGAGATGGCCAGCTATCACGCCCCGGGCACCTGCACCTTTTACGGCACCGCGAACACCAACCAGATGCTGATGGAGTTCATGGGCCTGCACCTGCCGGGCTCGAGCTTTGTTAACCCGAATACGCCGCTGCGCGATGCGCTGACCGTCGCCGCCGTTCAACGCGCCGCCGCCATCACCCGGCTTGGCAATGATTATCTGCCAGCAGGAGAAATTCTGGACGAGCGCGCCTTTGTTAACGGCATCGTCGGGCTGATGGCCACCGGAGGCTCGACCAATCTGGTGCTGCATCTGCCCGCCATGGCGCGCGCGGCCGGGGTGATTCTGGATCTTGAGGATTTCCACGACCTGTCCGAAATCGTCCCATTGATGGCGCGGGTCTATCCCAACGGCCTTGCCGACGTGAACCACTTCCACGCCGCAGGGGGGCTTGGGTTCATGATTGGCCAACTGCTTGACGCTGGGCTGCTGCATCAGGACGTCCGTACCATCACCGGCGGCGGGCTTGAGCAATATGTGAAAGAACCCCGGCTCAAGGACAGCCAGATCACCTGGGTCGATGGCGCCCGCGAGTCGCTGAATGACAAAATCCTGCGCCCGGCGACCGCCCCCTTTGCGCCCAGCGGAGGGCTGAAGCAGCTGTCGGGCAATCTGGGTCGCGGCGTCATCAAGATCTCGGCCGTTGCGCCCGAACGACATGTGATCGAGGCCCCCGCCCGCGTCTTTGCCGATCAGGAAGAGGTCAAGGCTGCGTTCAAACGCGGCGAGTTCACCGAGGATGTCGTCGTCGTCGTCCGCTTCCAGGGGCCGCGTGCCAACGGCATGCCCGAGCTGCATTCACTGACCCCAACGCTGGCGGTGCTGCAGGATCGCGGGCTGCGTGTGGCGCTGGTGACTGACGGGCGCATGTCCGGCGCATCGGGCAAGGTCCCCGCCGCGATCCACATCTCGCCCGAGGCGGCGGATGAAGGACCACTGGCCCGTGTCCGCGACGGTGATATCATTCGCCTGGATGCCGCCAATGGCTCCCTGTCCTGTCTTGCCGCGGACTTTGACAGCAGAGAACCCGCGAAACACGATCCTGCACCCTCGGCCGAAGGGTTGGGACGCGAGCTTTTCGCCGCATTCCGCGCCAATGTTGGCCCAGCCACCGAAGGGGCGGCGGTTGTCGTCTGACATCGTGGTCTGAGGACAGGACCGGAGCCTGCCACGCATCTGCATCGGTCAGGCCCGACCCACCGCCCGGGTTTCCGTACCAGAAGCCTGCACCCAGTCGCTTAGCCGGATCACCTGCCCCTGCCCTGCCCAAGGGCAGGATCGGGCTGCAACGGCCCCTCCTCCTCTGCGGGTTCGCGCAGGAACAGGACATTGAGGCAGACCTGCCCCTGCTCGTCACGAATCGGGCACAGGCGGGCATCGGTGCGAATGCGTCGCCCCGATCTGGCAATCTGCACCAGGCCGTTCAGCCAGGCCTCGGCTTCGTCCGGGGCCTCGATCATCCGCCACAACCATGCAGGACCGGGACCGGATGGTTCAAGCAGGACCGACGCCGGGCGGCCGATCAGCTCATCGCGCTGATAGCCACACAGGCGCAAACAGCCCTGATTCACAGCGATGATTCGCCCATACCGGTCAAGGATAAGCACGGCGCGGCTGGTCTGGATCGCCTGTATCGCCCAGCCCGGATTGTGGTGGAACCGCTGGATTTCGGACATTCGGGAAGCCCCTGCACAGATTGTCCCGCCAGCATCGGGCCAATAGGCTAACAATTCGTTAGCACCGATAAGATTTCTTTAGTCCTCAGTCGGCGGTCCGAAACGTTCGATCATCCGCTTGCTGATCTGATCCCGCACGGTGCGATAAAGTGCCAGCTTTTCCTCGCGCCCCTCGGCCAGACCGCTTGGGTCCATGATCGGCCAGTATTCAACCTCAAGATGGGCCACACGCGTCAGCTCAAGCGCCTGTCTCTGACTTGCCGGAGACAGCGCGACCACAAGGTCGAAACTGCTAAGATCATCGCCCCAGGCCTGCATTTCCTCGAACGAGCGCGAACGATGGGTGGAAAGTTCAACCCCGATCTCTTTGCAGACGGCGATGGCAAAACCGTCAATCTCCATATCGTTCCTGACCCCCGCCGATTGCACATAGGCAGCGCGGCCGTAGAACTTTTTCATCATCCCCTCAGCCATCGGGGAACGGATGGCGTTATGATCGCAGCAGAAAAGTACCGAATGTGGGATCGGTCCAGCCACGAATCACCCCGGCACAAGCGCGCAAATCAGGGTGAACAGGCGGCGCGCTGTGTCGATGTCAATGACGGCCT
Source organism: Paracoccus kondratievae (assembly GCF_009301415.1). Classification (GTDB taxonomy): domain Bacteria; phylum Pseudomonadota; class Alphaproteobacteria; order Rhodobacterales; family Rhodobacteraceae; genus Paracoccus; species Paracoccus kondratievae. The sequence goes on from NZ_CP045072.1 coordinate 1,519,997, forward strand.
TACCCTCCAACCGTTCTTGCAGGGTGCGGGCGCCCTCGTTGTGGATGCCGCGACGCGCCATGTCGATCGCCTCGATCTGCGTCGGAGGCAGACGCTTTACCGCATCGAAATAGCTGGCGCAGATCTGGAAGTAATCCTTAACCGTCTGACGAAAAGGGCCAAGCGACAGGTGAAACTCAACCACCTTGCTGCCGCTTTCGGTCGCGATGTCAAAGACCAGCCGCCGCTCGCGCACCGCCAGCGCCAGCGCATAGGGGCCGGGTGGCACATCCTGCCCGTCCCGACCGGGCAGGCTGAAGCTGTTATCCTCCAGCAGATCAAAGACCGCGACGCGGCGGTCCTGCTCCATCTCGGGGGTGGGAGGCGGCAGGGCGCTGTCGTCAATGTCGATCCGGCACAGCCGGTTGGTTGACTGCCCCATTACTTCCCCCTGTTCAAAGCCGACAACCGCGCCGAGACCGAGCGGCCATGTGCGGACAACCCTTCGGATTCGGCCAGACGCACCGCTGCCGGACCAATGGTCACCAACGCCTCGGGCGTAAGCCGCGCGATAGTGCTGCGTTTCAGGAAATCCATCACTGACAGTCCCGAAGAGAAACGCGCCGAACGGGCCGTCGGCAGAACGTGGTTCGGACCGCTGACGTAATCGCCCACGGCCTCGGGCGTCCAGCCACCGAGGAATATCGCCCCGGCGTGACGGGTCTGTTTCGCCAACGCCTCGGGGTCGTTCACGCAAAGCTCAAGATGCTCGGGGGCAAGCCGGTCGGAAAGCGCTGCCGCCTCGTCCAGATCGCGGGTCACGATCACCGTGCCATAGTCACGCCAGCTAGCCCCGGCCACCTCGGCGCGCGGAAGCGTGGGCAGAATACGCTCGACCTCGGCCACCACGGCGCGGGCAAGGGCTTCGTCAGGGGTAACCAGAATCGCCTGCGCATCGGCATCATGTTCGGCCTGTGCCAGCAGATCCAGCGCCAGCCATTCGGGGTTCTGTTCGCCCTCAGCGATAATCAGCACCTCGGACGGACCGGCGATCATGTCGATACCGACGCGGCCAAAGACCTGACGCTTTGCCGCCGCGACATAGGCGTTGCCCGGTCCCGTAATCTTGTCCACAGGGCGGATGGTATCGGTACCGTAGGCCATGGCTGCAATCGCCTGCGCGCCGCCGATGCGATAGATTTCATCGACCCCGGAAAGCTCGGCCGCCAGCAGGACCAGCGGGTTCACCACCCCGTCGGGCGTCGGCACGCAAATCACCAGCCGTTCGACCCCGGCCACCCGGGCCGGAATCGCGTTCATCAGCACCGATGACGGATAACTTGCCTGACCGCCCGGCACGTAAAGCCCTGCCGCCGCGACAGGGGACCAGCGCCAGCCCAGCGTCGCGCCTTCGGGGTCGGTCCAGCTCATATCGTCGGGCATCTGCCGGGCGTGATAAGCCCGGATCCGGTTTGCCGCCATGACCAGCGCCGCGCGATCCGCGGCCGAAACCTTGGCCGTTTCGGCGGCAATCTCGTCCTTTGAAAAGGCCAGAGACTGCGGGGTCAGCGACAGACGGTCGAAGCGCGCGGTCAGTTCGACCAGCGCCGCATCGCCCCGGCTGCGCACATCAGCAATGATCGCGGCAACCGCATCATTCACATCTGCCGCATCCTCACGCTTCATCGAAAGCAGATCGGCAAAGCGGTCAGAAAAATCGGGCTGGGCAGTCGAAAGATGAATGGGCATGGATCGAGGCCTTCAATGACCCGACCTTGTTAGCGGCTGCAGCCACGCGGCTCAAGCGGCTAAGGCACGCCCGAACGGCCTGTTCAATCCTCGGGGTGCTGTGGCGCACGGCGCGAGGGCGCGACATAGGGCTGGGTCACGTCGCGCAGCTCGACATTGAGGCACTCTGCCTCGACCGCCAGCGTGCCGTCACCAGCAAATTCCAGCAAAAGACGGCCCGCACCATCCTCGCCCGCCTGCCAGCTCATCGTCAAAAGCTCAAGGATCAGGTCCTTGTCCTTGCGGTCGATACCGTCGCTTTGCACCTTCAGCACATCCGAGATCAGCAGGACCGCGCGCACGCGCTCATAGGGGCGGCCCTCGCGGCGGGCCTGCTCGGCATCCTCCCAGCGAAAACGGTTCAGCAACAACGCAAGCTGCCGGTGGCGACCATCAAATGCGATCTCGGTCACCGGCAGGACAGCGTCCTGAGCAAGGGCCGAGATTACGGTCAGATCCTCGACATCGCTGGCCAAAAGCGCCAGCGGTGCCGGGTCGGCATCGGTGAAACGGGCGTCAGCCATCGGCGGTTGCCTCCTTGATACGTTCGATATCTGCGCCAACCCCGCGCAGCTTACGCACGACTTTTTCATAGCCGCGATCAAGATGATAGACGCGGCTGACAATGGTTTCGCCCTCGGCAGCAAGCCCGGCAAGAATCAGGCTGACCGAGGCACGCAAATCAGTTGCCATGACCGGAGCGCCGCGCAACTTATCCACGCCATGAACGGTGGCATGGCCGCCCTGCACCTCGATATGCGCGCCCATGCGCACCAGTTCCGGCGCGTGCATGAAGCGATTCTCGAAAATCTTTTCTTCAAGGACCGAAGTACCCTCGGCCGTGCAAAGCAGCGCCATCATCTGCGCCTGCAGATCGGTCGGAAAACCCGGGAAGGGCTCGGTCACCACATCAACCGCCCGGACCCGGCCATTCTTGCACGAGACTTTCAGCCCGCGCTCGGTCTCGACCACGTTGACGCCCGCTTCGTCCAGCTTTTCGCAGAAAGCCGCGACCAGATCAATGCGGCCGCCAAGGCATTCGACCTCACCCCCGCAGATCGCCGGGGCCAGCATATAGGTGCCAAGCTCGATCCGGTCGGTCACCACCGGATGAGTGGCACCGCCAAGAGCCTGCACACCCTCGATAGTGATGGTCGAGGTCCCCTCGCCCTCGATCTGCGCGCCCATGCGGCGCAGACATTCTGCCAGATCGACGATCTCGGGCTCGCGGGCAGCATTGTTCAGGACCGTGGTCCCACGCGCCAGCGTCGCTGCCATCAGCGCGTTTTCAGTCGCACCGACCGAGACTATAGGAAAATCGATCACCGCACCCTTGAGCCCGCCCGCCGGAGCCTTGGCATGGACATAGCCATCGCGCAGGTCCAGTTCGGCCCCCATCGCTTCGAACGCGCGCAGATGCAGGTCCACCGGACGCGCACCGATGGCACAGCCCCCGGGCAACGAAACAACCGCATGACCATCCCGCGCCAGCATCGGCCCCAGCACCAGAATCGAGGCGCGCATCTTGCGCACGATGTCATAATCGGCGCGGTGGCTGGTCAGGGCGTGGCTCGACAGAGCCAGCACCTGGCCGTCCTGCAGGCTGGCGACCTCGGCCCCAAGCGACTGCAAAAGCGCGGTCATAGTGCGGATATCCGACAGGCGCGGCGCATTGGTCAGCGTCAGCGGCTGATCGGTCAGCAGGGTCGCCGGCATCAGCGTCAGGCAGGCATTCTTGGCACCGGCGATCGGGATCTCGCCATGAAGCGGCCCGTTCCCCCTTACAATGATCTGGTCCATCTAATCCTCATTTCCGGGCGTGCCTTGGTTTGGCTTCTCTGGCCCGTGCTGCTCGTTCTGGCTCGTATCGTTCTCTGCGCTTGCCCGTGCGCGCCCTTGCGCCTTGCGCCGCGCAAGATTGGCCCGCAGCGCCGCCTTGAGCCGCGCTTCACGTGTGTCGCCCTTGGGATCGCGGGGTATTTTCGTCATGCTCTTCTGTTAGCGCCCTTGCCTTGTTGCGTCCAGCGGGCGCGCGGGGGGCTGACGCGCGGTCGGCGATGTTCGGCATATCGAAATTTTTTGCGCCGATCCCTCTTGCACCCTCCGCACAGTCGGTCTAAAGCCCCGCCCACGGCGCTGCAGTAGCTCAGTGGTAGAGCACACCCTTGGTAAGGGTGAGGTCGAGAGTTCAATCCTCTCCTGCAGCACCAGTTATCATTTTCATTTCAACGGGTTGGCGCTTCGCGGAAACGATCGCATCAGGCCTGATGCAGAATTTTGCGCGAACAGATATGCCAGATTCACGGATCGGCCGTACAAATCCCGTACACGTTTTCATGGATCGTTCTCAACGAATCACCCCTACGCCCACCCCGCCCGGCGTCAGGGGTGACAGCCGGTAGAGATTTTTACGGACAGGGCGATTTTTCTACTTGCATAACGCCAAATGATTTGGCATATTCATCTCACGGGGACGCGGAATAGTCCGGCCCCAAGGTCCAAGGAGACACCAAGATGACCAGCACCCACAGCACCGAATTCGCCGTTTTCGCCAATGGCACCTTCTGGGGCATCTGGGCGGCCGAAACCAAGGAAGCCGCTATCCAGAGGGCAGCGGATGACGTCGGCACCGAAGGTAACACCGACGGCCTGATCGCCAAGCCTGCGTCCGAGTGCGACCCCAGCGAAATGGAGGTGTAATGCAGCCCCCGATGAAAAGAGCCGAATTGGAGCGCCACGCGGCGCTCCTTTTCGGCCGTGACGATCACGGAAAGCCGAAGCATGGCTGGCAAGCATGGCTCGCTTCCAAACTGCCAGGGAAGTCCGGCGGAAGCATCAGTCGCGAGACGATTCGGCTCTGGATGCGTAACGATACGGTTCCAGTTTGGGCCGCCGACATGATCCGCGCGATGGCCTCCATCGCCCCGCCGCCGGGGTCGTCCAGCGACGAGAATCGGGACGCCGCCTGCATTGAGGCCCTTGAGCCAGAGCTTACCCGTCTGCGCGACCTAGCGGTCAGCGTGGGGTGGCACCCGGCCGAGGTCGCAGCGGCAGTCCTGTCGCTGACCTTGAGCGAGATACGCGAGAATGCCGGTGATGAAGCGATTGCCGAGATTTTGCATGGCGCCACAAGTAAGACCCGATGAGAAGCTCCCGCGCTGCCTGATCTGCGGCAAGCCGTGCAGATCGGTGGGGCATCACGTCTGGGCCGCTCACGGTATATCCGCCGAAGAATATCGCGACATGCACGGCATACCCAGATCGCGCAAGCTCACATCAGAAGACACGAGGATCGTGTTTGCCATGCAAGCCGCATCTCGCGGACTCGGCACAGATCATGCCTCCCTGCGATCAATGGCGAAAGCCGCGAATATCAAGTCGTCAAAGGTCATATCGGATCTTGTGGCATCGGGCCGCGTGTGGGGCGGGGAAAACGCCCTCTCTCGCGAAAAGCTGATCACCCTGTTGAGGCGCGCTGAATCTGGCGAGCGACCATATCAGGTAGCCCGCGAAATGGGGATATCCTGGTCCGGTCTGCATGGCGCCCTCAAGAGGCATCCGGATCTTCATGCGCGATATAAAGCCCTTCCGGTGAGGCGAGGTCGCACAAAGACCTTATGACGCTGGTGGATAAGGGTCGAACCGGATGGAGACTGGCTTGAGAGATCAGCCGTCCTTGCCGCCGTTTCCGCCCACCGCGCCCGGCGTCAGGATCGACAATCAGCGACGTAGTCACCATCCTCTTTCCCGTCGGAGCGCCTCCAAATCGGCGGCGGGGTCGCAGCCCATTTTGGGGAAATCTGTCGGGACGATCATGCTATGAGCGCCCCGACGACCGCACACCGTGCATCGCGCCCGACGCAGCACCTCGTCACGATGCACCCAATGATCCAGCCCTGCCGGGCCTTCGTGGCCACAATGGCACCAGATATGGACTATATAGCGGGCAGGCGATTCTGGCATTCCCCGAAAAGAACACAACAAGAACGGTTGAGTCTAGGGGGCAGCATCACATCGACGCTACGCAACATCTGGCTCGATCAATTCGGGGCCGTCGCTCGCAATCCCAAAGCGCGCCACAGGATGGTGTCGCAACTGGACGCCTGCCCCGATATCGGGATCATCGCTGCCGGCCATCCACGCGTCTCGCTCATTTGCATTGAGGATCACCGGCATGCGGCTGTGGATGTCGGCCACCGTGGCATTCGCTGGGCGGGTGACGATGGTGCAGGTCAGCATGCCGTTCCAGCGCGAGACGAGACCGGCAAACCAGAGCGTCTCCTCGTTGCCAGCGCCGGTAATAAAATGTGGCTGCTTGCTGCCCTTCTCGCCGGTCCACTCGTAATAGCCACCAGCAGGGATCAGGCAGCGGCCATAGCGCCAAGGGCCGCGAAACGTCGGCTTGCGCGCCGCATCTTCGATCCGCGCGTTGAAAGTGGTGGCCTTCCAATCCTTCAGGTCGCCCTTGTGCCAGGCCGGAACCAGCCACCAGCGCGCCATCTCACCCTCCGGCGCCTCGGCCGTGATCACCAGCACGTCCTGCGTCGGCTTTATATTATAGCGCCGCGGAAACGGGTGCAGCCGGGTCTGCGAAATCTCGAAATCGGTTCCGCGCAGGTTCGGGTCAACGAAACGTCCGCACATCAGCCGCCCCACATTATCCGTATGTAGGGAGTATAACGATCCGCAGCGGGCTTTTGTTTCAAACCGCTTTGCTTACATAGTCGGGCCTTCGGGTCCGGCTCTTTTATCATCCATACCCAGCCGCCATCTGGTCCAGCGGATGCTGACCGCCACGCTGGTCGCATGGATCGTGGCCATCGGCCTGCTGGTCCGACGACGCTGATCCGAAAAGCAAAAAACCCGTCCCGGCCGAACCGGGGCGGGTTATCGGCGCTCCGGCACTGGCCGCAGTCCGGAGTGTGATGTGTTCACGCGCCCAAAGGTAGGTCACCGGAGATTTCAGCAGCCCAGCATCTCTTGACCCACTTGGTTCGGCATGGCACGTACCAGCCACGCGTACAGCCCACCAAAACATGTGTTATTGCCTTGCTTGATATTATTTTCACTTCCGACGGTAACCAAATTGACCCGGCTTTCTTTGGTTACGCATTCCAGGGCACGGACCTAGTGATCGGACATGAAGGATTTCTCGCGTTCACGGAATCCGGTCGACGCTTCCAGAGTGACAGCGATGGCTGTTATTTACACGTTCAGGCTGATGGGGCTGGAAATGCAATTTTTTCTACCGATTTTCACGGATATTTCCCGCTGTTTTATTACAGCAGCGGTTCAAGTTGGATTATCTCCCCATCATTTGAACTTGTCGCGCGGGCAGCAAGGCACAGAAACATGCCTCTCACGCTATGCAAAGAGCAGCTCGACGCTTGGAAATCTAACTCCGCTTTGCTACAAGCCCCCACATCTGAGCGTACGCCGTTCGCAGAAATTCGCTTGCTATCCTATGATAAAAAAATCATCGCTGGTGACAAACTGATAGTAAGTCATCGCAAACGGCAACCAGCCCACCATTCTTACGAGACCGCTTTGGCGGATTTGCTCGCCATATGGGGAGGCCGGATAATGACCATCCTCGACGGCGGCATGGCTATCCGCGCTGATTTGACGGGAGGCGTTGATTCCCGGACAGTTTTTTCTGTCATTCTTCACACACTGCAAATGACAGGCAGATGCGATTTTCTGGCGTCAGAGGCAATTTTGTTCAACTCTGATCGACGCCAGCAGAAGGATTTTGCCGTTGCCTGTCAAATTTCAAACTTCTTTGGGTTCCCGATTAACAACCCAAACCGTCGTCAATATACTCTACTTGAAGACGAGTCATCATACATAACGTGGAGGCGCTACAACCTAGCCCGATACTCTCCACACATTTTGCCCGTGGCGTCCCAAGATAGCACCATTATCACTTTTAACGGCGTCGGCGGAGAAGATCATCGAGATTTTTATGAGAGCTTTGGGCGAGGTCCGCTCGGCGAATATATCGCAAATTTTCAGCCTCTTTTCGCTAACCCAAAAGATTTCGGCGCGTGGATGGGCGACTTGCACGCTGATATTGATTTGCCCGTAACATCCTACGACAGCACCATGCCGGCGGCCGTGCGCCATTATAGGCGACACCGCAGCCGCCATCACACTGCCAAGCAGCCATCCAGCGAATTGATGGGGGTTATCCTCGGGAGCCGTGCAGCATACGAATGTGCACGCTTTCTGGACAGGGACGCACTCCATACCAACCAGTTGCTGTTCGACATTATGATAAACTGCAGTGAGGATCTGGCGAAACTGCCGTACGACCAACCGGAGAAAGCGCCACAGCAGATTAATTTTGACCGGCTGACGAGGCTAAAAAAGATCAAACCCGCACAAACTGGCAGCATTTGGAGAGGCCCGCTAGCTCCCTCGACGCCAGTCAAAACTCAAGGGCGCAACATTCCCCTCCGCAAGGCGGTAGAGGAGGCTTTGAGATGTCCCGAGGTAAGGGAGCTTGCCGGGGAGGCCATCCTGCAGAAACTGCAGCAGCAGTTGGAGAAGCTAACGCCAACAACCAACCTGCACCAAAATGGCCACCTAATACATTACATCCTGCTGGCCGACGTTGTTTGCAAATACCGAACAGACGTGAATTCGGGAACTCTAGCTGACTCACCGGCATACACCAACTAATGCGTCATAGCGTTACCACCTCGGCCAGCGCGGCTCTTAGGAGAGCGCGCTCCCTCGCCCCAATTTAGCGAAGACCGCGCCCGACAGCCGCAACAGCAGCGGCGATCACCGCCTCAGCATTGATCGACAGCAGATGCGTGGCGGCGTCATAGGTGATGCTCCAGCCGCCACCTGATCCTGCAACAGCAGCCCGGCGCGCGCGTGCTACTGAGCTTATACTCCGGGTAGTACGTTTCTCAGGCTTGGCGTCACTCGTGTAGCGGATGCAGCAGCCTGATTACGATAGGAAAGTTTGCCGCTCATAATTCCCCTAATCACACCGTCGCAATAACGACCTTTAGCATTTCGGCTTCCCTTGGCCACACCTTGCCGCGCAGCATCTGCCATACATTGTGACCGGACAACCTGTCTTACGTTCGGGTCGTCAAGCATTGCTGTGCGCACCTTCGCAAAATGAAGCTGCTGCGCTTGTGCAGGTTGCAGCATCTTCTCCTCAACTTCATCGCAACCAACAAGACATCCAATGGCTGTCACTGAAATAAGCGCGAACAAGAAGCGCATCACTTCCCACCTCCTCAATGATATCCCTAAGTTTCAGGCACTTTGTGGCTGTCTGGTGCTAAAGTTGTCATTCTCGAGCCTTACCCACAAGTTCTTTCGATACCACTCCACACCCCGCCGTCTGAAACGCAAAAGACCCGCCCTGGTCGAACCGGGGCGGGTTATCGGCGCGATATCGGAATCGCGATATCGGCCCATCACGAGCGTCGTCTTGCTACGATTTCGTCGCGCATGTTGTTCACAACCACTGTGGGGGACAGCCCCGACCGCTCGACCACCACTTGCTCCAGCTTCGCCTGCGCCAGATCGGTCAGCACCTCGGCCGAGGGGCGCAGACTGCCGATGGCGTCAGGCACGCTGCGGCGGACGTATTCCAGCATCAGGTCGACGGCGGACTTGCCGGTGAGCTGATTTTTGACCGCGAGCTGCGCAGCGGTGGTCAGCGCCCAGTGCAGCGCCTCCCGGTGCCGGGCCTCGATCTCGACGCCCCATTTCCGACGCACGGCGGCTGCGGCCCAGCCGATGATTGCGGTGATGGCGAGGCTCACCAGCTCAAGCAGGTGCGGTGCCGCTGATGCGATGATCTGTTGCATGGTCAATTCTCCTTGGTAAGCGCGGCCCATGTCTTGGGGCCGATAATGCCGTCCGGCGCGAGGCCGGCGGATTTCTGGAAGGCGATGGCGGCGGCCTGAGTGCCGCGCCCGAAAATCCCGTCTATGGGGCCGGGATCGTGGCCAAGGTCGGCCAGCCGCTGCTGCGCCGCCCGCACAGCCTCACCGCGGGAGCCAAGGCCGATTTTCGGGCAGGCAGGTGCGAACACGTCAGGGATGGCCTGCCAGCGCGCGAACGCGGCTGCGAGGCGGGTGTGATAGCCATGGGTGGCATAGCCCGCGCCGTTGTAACCTCTGGCGAACCCGGACCAGTCGTGGCGGCGCAGATCATCGTCCAGCCCCTCGGAGATGATGAAGTTCACCATCGCCTCCAGGTGTGCGGTCTCGCTGTCGCAGAACGCCGCGACCATATCGCCCGGCGTCGGATAACCCGCTGCCCGATGGTTGTCGCCGAGGATCTGCCCCAGCCCCCAGCTGGCCGAGCGCAGAGCGGCGCTGACGTCGATCTTCATCGCCAGCGACAGACGCGGGTAGCTGTCCTTGGGATAGGGCTTTGTGCCCCAACGCTGATAGGCCAGCCCGGACGCCTCGGCTGCGGTGCGCTTCTGCCCCGGCCCCAGCTCGCGCCAGAACACATGCGGTTCAAACAGCATCTTGGGCCGACCCTGACTGTCGAAACCGCCGCCCGAGGTCTCGACCTCGATGACGGCGCGGATTTCATCCTCTCCGACGCCGATCAGGCGCCCGACGCGGGCCACGTCGATATCGGTGAGCCGCTGCGCGCGGCCCTTGAACCCGGCTGGGTACATGCGTGTCTCCATGATATGAAAAAGCCCCGCGCGAGGCGGGGCGGTTTGAGTGATCTTGACGAATCTCAATGGGCAGGCACTGATTACCTAATGAGCTCAATTGAATACGATTATGTTCTGTTTATTGATGAGGCTGGTGATGACGGCTTGAAACGAGTCAAGCCCATCGACAAGGATGGTTCATCCGAGTGGCTAGTTCTTTCCGGCCTTTTGGTGCGCGCAGAGGATGAAGGGCGGTGCCGTCAATGGCTCGATAATATCCGCACAGACATCGATGCTCTGCAGTCCAGTGTGCTACACTTCAGTAAACTGAGCCCATCAAAGAGGCGAAGGGCCGCTGTAATGCTATCGGAACTGCCCGTGCGGTGCTTCTCTGTATGTTCAAACAAGAAGAACATGCGCGGATACAACAACCCCCGGGCAGCTAAGGCCGGCAGCCGACAATGGTTCTACAACTGGATATTGCGCGTCCTAATGGAGCGGGCGACGAGTTTTTGTCTTGAAAACTCAATGAGAAAATTCGGACGACCAAGCAAAATGAAGGTCCTTTTCAGCTCCCGAGGAGGGCATTCCTACGGCCAAACTAAGGCATACTGGGAGAAGTTGCGCATAGGCGGTCGACCAAAGCTAGACAAGCGTCAGATCCGCTTCGAAGTCTTGAGCTATCAGCTCGTAGATTATGTGCCGCACTACTACCATGCTGGCCTACAGCTCGCCGATATATGCGCAAGCGCCTTCTACCAAGCGGTCGATACGAGCTCGACCAGATGGACCATAGATAACGCCAAGGCGCTAACCCCTATAGTAGCAAAATCAAACGGCGCATTTGCGGATACTGGAATTGTCCTACTGCCCGCAGAAATAGACGCGGACTTGACCAGCGAACAGAAGCTGATCTTTCGCCACTTTGGCTATACGTTCCACGGTGGTTAGTGCGGGTCCCGGCTTGTGTTGATGGAGAGCGTTAGGCTGAAATCCTCTGTTCAACCGTCCCTCCACCCGCGACATGACTACCGCATATCGCACCAAGGCCCCGGCGCCCCCGCATATGTAGTGAATCAGACGAAGGAGTCCACGTCAAGTCTTGTCTGCACGAGGATCGGGTAGATGCATCAACCCAAACGTAGCCCATCACCGCCTCCAGTATCGCCACATGTCGATAGCCTGCTTCGGGTCATTGACCGCGATCAGCCGTTCCGCCGATCCACCCATTTCTCAAGCAAGGCCCCGGCACCACGCGGGCCGAGATAGGACAGCACGGCAACGATTGCGACCTGCTGGGTATTGCTCACATCCAGATACTCGCCCACACCGTCACCGATGAGAGCCATGCCGACAGCAATTGGCAGCTCCCAGATCAAATCACGCGACCAGATCGGCCGTCGCTTCGCGCGCACCTCCCCTGCGTGATACATCAGCCGCCCGGCAAGAGCGGCGATCAGCGTCGTCGCCGCGCCTCCGAAAAATTTGTTCATGGCCTCGATCAGACCGGGATCGGGATCGGACATGCCGCCTCCTTTGCATAGAAAAGCCCGCCGAGTGGCGGGCTGATTAGATGATTGGCTGATGTGGAGTTAACACGCGCTCACCTTGGCGTGTTCACCCGTACGGCAAGCTTCCGTGCACGGATAATCGCCTGCCGCTCTGTTTTGTACTTCTGGGCCTCTCGCTTGCCCTGCTGCACTGCCTCTGTATCGCCTTGGCGGCACAGAGGCTGGTGTGATGGCGCACTCAAAATTTCAGGTTGCACGCCTGGCTGCGTCCACCAAGGCGGTTAAATGCGATGCGCAAGCATCGAAGAAGGAGGACAGTTCATCAATAGTTGGCAGTTGCACTGCAACAATGCGATTGGCAAGTTCAGCCTTTTTCCTATCTTTTTGGGTGCCGTTGAGGCCATCCCACTCCTTCAGAAAGCTGCTGGTGATTGTAATCGTTGGCGGATCGGTATCTGGGTAATCTCTAAACAGGCATTTGTGCGCGAACACGTAATCGCATGGGTGTTTCAGAAAGCCTGCCCATCGCCTTATAACAGCATCAGCCTCAGACTCCTGGTAGCGGTCTGAGGCTGAAGCGGCGCGAATGTGCGTGCGCAAAACATCAAGATTAATGAGAAACACCTCTGACAGATCAGCGCAAGCGACATGCGATCTTGGCAGAGACAAGAGGCGACGTAGTGACTTTATTTGGCCGGCAATATTGCAGGCTTCGGCTATGTGATGGTCGATTTTGCAACCATTCTCGTCGACCAAGTCAATGCTTCCCCTCGCGCCAGCACACTCGTACAAGCGGCAGGATAGCGGGTCCCCACGCTCATCCGTTAACTTTTCTTTCAATAGCTTATGTAGTTCCGAAAACTCTTTAAGACCGTATGTCATATAACTCCCCAGCGCAGTACAGGGCGCATCAGTTAAGCGGATTGAACATTAAAAATAGAGGATATTCCAGCCAGAAGTTCCCAATCCTCCAACGCGCCGCTGGTTCACAGAACTACCATTCGTCATCCCGCCTCCTTCGTATGGAAAAGCCCGCCGGGGTGGCGGGCGGAAACCGTATTAGCCAAGATATAGATCTGTTGGCGCGGTGAGCCGATAACCATGCCGACGACGAGGATGTTTCCGGCGCTGAGCCGGTTTCCGTTGCCGAGAAAAACGGCCTTAAGCGCGGCCAGACGGACCGACCATCTCAACCATCATCTTCTGGGTCTCCATCCCCGGTCACAGGCGCGACAAACTGGCCGTCCAGATATGACCACCCGATGCCGACCAAATTATCGTGGCCAACTACCACCTGCCCTTGCTCAGGCTCGTAATCCGCAGGCTGCACGGTAACGACGGTGACAATGCCGTCGCTGATCTGCGCAACATAGATCATGCCGCAACCTCCACGATCACCTCATCCGCACGGACGACCAGCACCATGAACCCATCGCCGCCAGCGCCTGACGACGCGCCATAGATGCCGTTCGACCCGCAGGCATTTGACATGTTTGGCGACGTGCCACCCGCCGTCCCCAGCGAGCCGTTCCCGCCGATCCCGGCTGTGATCGGTATTGCGATCCAGTCCAGCAGGATACCGGGGCCACCTGCCCCCGGCGCACCCAGAGCGGCATCCTGTCCGGGTCCGCCAGCGCCACCACCGCCACCTCCAGCACGTCCCGAAATCGTTGACGAGCTATAGCCACGTCCGCCGTCATTGCCGGGGTCGCCATCCCCGCCAGGCCAATTGGTCCCGGCATCGCCTGATCCTCCGCCCCCGTTACCGCCCGGACGACCTGGTGCATTCCCGACGCTGGACGCAGAGCCGCCGCCACCGCCACCGGGGACCGTGATCGACAGCGGGCCAGCCAGAGACGACGGCGAGCCGTCATTGCCCAGACCCGCAGACCCAACACCGCCTGCACCAATGGTCACATCATAGCTGCCCGCAGGCAGATCCGCACCTTCGGCAAACCAACCCGCGCCGCCACCACCGGACCCGTTGCCGCCGCTGGACCGCGACCCGCCCGACGCGGCACCGGACCACAGGCTGTAGCGGACAGGGGCCGCCTCGGAGAGGGTGAAACTGCCCGACTGCCGGAACATAATTTCAACATAATCGACGCCACCCCGCGCGAATGGGGTGATCTGTGCGTCGGTTACGGTGAGCGTGGGCAGACGCCACACAAATCCGGCGCCTTTCAGAGCCGACACTTTACCCGTCGCCGTTTTGATCCGTCGCGCCCGTGTCAGGTCGAGCTTAGGCATTGGTCAGCACCGCGAGCTCCAGCGGGCCGGGCGTGTAAGCGTCAAACGCCGACCCATCCGTGAATACCGTGATCGTGGCGCTCTGACCGTCCGCGCCGTCATCGCCGGCAGGGCCGCGCTCTCCCACTGGACCAATCGGTCCCACAGGTCCGGTCGGTCCCACTGGACCTGTAGGGCCTTGCTCGCCGGTATTGCCGCGTGGGATTGACAGGACCCCGTCATCATAGCTGACCTCGGTCCCCGGCTCTCCGGTCGAAAGGGTGACCTGTGACAAGTCCAGCGCCCCGGATGGACCCCGAAAGCCCACCTCGATTACAACAATATCAACCATCAGCAGCCCCCCTCAATATTCAGCAGCAGGTCGCCCCCGTGGTTCCACCCATCGCCCCAGTCGAACCAGATTGCCGCACGGTAAACACGCGGGGGCATATCCAGCCCCGACAGGTCAATGAAGAACGCATCACCATCCGCCGTGCCATCCAGCGGGACGCAGATACCGCCATTGTCGATCCTCAACTGGATCGAAGCGCCTGTCAGATCCGGCACGGTCCCGTCAGGCTGTAAGGGCCGGACCCCAAGATGGTCGGATGACCCGAGGCGATAAGTGATTGTAGACATGCATTTCTCCACGTCATGAAAAAGCCCGCCATCGGGCGGGCGCAGGTTGCGATTTGGGCTGACTGCCGGCTCAGATCGCCCGGCACGCGATCCACTGCGCCCATGCATCCGCCATGTAGCCCAGGTTGGCATCGATGGGATGCAGCTCGTCCCCGATATCGCCGACGACGCGGCCGTCACGGGTCTGGCGCGCTGACACGACCCAGCCAAAATCTGGCGACATATGCGCCCAGACCGGCACACAATCCGCCCGAGCGTGCTTTGCGCACTCCGCCATGATCGCGCGGATGGCAGCAACCATATGGCCGGTCCATTTCCCATCGCCATGCGGGGATCGCGGCAGCGGCGGGATGCTGACGCCGACCCGGATCGTCGGGCTGGCCGCAAGGATGGACGGCACCATCACCGCCAGCCCCCTGGTGATCTGGTCAAGCGACACTGCGGGGGCGCGCTGATTGATATCGTTGGTGCCCAGCTGCAGCGTCACATAGTCCGGCACATCCACGCCAAAGCGACTCAGATAGGCCGGAAAATCGAAAATCAGCCCGTTGAAAACATGCGCAGGGTTGTCGCCGCCCGTGGCGGGACGAAGGAACGGGTTACGGCCCCAGCGCCCATCCGCATTGGCATTGGTCGCGTCCATCGCGAGATAATCGGCCTCATCGCCAACAGGGACAGCCGGAAACTGGGTGTCGATGCCGATAAAATCGCCGTACTCCCATGCACCGCGCCCCTCACCCCACGCCCCGCCATCGTTGGCCATCGTGCCGATCATCTCAGGCGTCATGCCGATATCCGCGAGCGCAGCGGACACACGCGACGGCAACTCCCGGTTGGTGATGCTGTCGCCCATGCACAGGACCTTTACCGCACCGCTGACCGGCCCGGAGATGCGGTTGACCGATACGGTTCGCTCGGCCCTGAATGACTGGCTGTAGCGGGATCCAGAGACACTGATCCCGATGGTCGACGGCGCGGCGGCATAGTCCGGGACGGCATGACCGATGATCGGCTGCGACCATGGGACGACCCCGACCGGAGCTGACTGCTGCCTGAGATTGACGCGGCCCGGCCCTTCGCGATCCGGTACAATACCGTCACGCCAGATCGGCAGGTCACGGCCCTCGACCACGAACAGCTCCGGGGGCAACAGAATATCCTCGGTGCCCGCGCTGGCAAAATCGCCGCTCTGGATCGCCCCCATCAGCGGGCCGATATAATACTGATGACCCGCTGTGATCCGGCCCTCAGTGGTATAGCCAACCGTCAGCATTTCGGGCGTCTCGGCGACATTATAGGGCACGATCCGGGTATAGACCGCCGCGCGCGCCGACAGCCGCCGCTCCATGAGCATCGAGAACTGGGCCAGATTGCGGCTGTCGCCCGACTGCAGATAGATCGTGGGGCTGGCAAAATCATCGTCAGCGGCTACCTGCACGCATACCCGGACGAATATCCAGCCCTGCCGAGGCGTGTCTGGGGGCAGGCGCAATCGCGGCATCGGACGCATGCCGCCAAAACCACGCGTCAGGCCACGAGCCAGCAGCGCAGGGTCGGTCAGGTCAACCGCAGTGGTGAGGGCATGGTAGCGCGGGGCGCGGTCGGGATCATTGCCGAGCGGCATCATATTCGGGGCACCGAACTGGCCGCCGATCACCGGGTGCACGGTCTGAAACATGCTGTTGATCGAGGTGCCGATCTCGATCAGCGCGGCCTGATTGCCAAGGACCAGCGGCCGGGTTGAGCCACCATTGGCGACCTTGATCGGGACCTCACCCGCAGCAGCCGCAACCCTGTCGACATAGTAGCGCCAGTGGCTGTTGTTGAGCGTGTTGAGGTCAAGCTCCCAATAGGCCTCGGGCGCGGGGGGCTGGTAGAATGTCCACCCGGTGGCCGAGCTGTAATGGTAAAACCCACCGAACCTCACCTTGCCGCCGTCAACCACGATGGGCCAGCGAAAGCTGATCAGCTCCTGATCCGGGTCTTCCAGCTTGACCATCGCAAACTCGGTCTTGATCCGCTGGCGATAGATCTCTGCCACCACCACGATGGACGAGGGGCGATCAGTGGGGGGCGTCTCCGGCCAGTTGGTGATCTTATAGGGGTTGGTGGTGTCGAGCAGGTCGATATAGACCGTCGCTGCCCCGTCGCTGGTCACCGGAAGCGCCACGTGATCCGGGAATGGCGTGGACGGGGTGCCGTAGATCCCGTTCAGCACCTGATCACCGCGCCTGACATAGCCATGGCGGGGCACGTAGATGGTGTGCACACCACCCGACTTCACGCCCCAAGGGTCATGGATCAGCGGCAGGCGAAAAGAGGCAAGCGGCGCTCCGGTCGCTGCGACAATTTCGTCCAGAGCATCGGGATCCCCCATGGTCTGGGCGATAGTGATCAGCAGATTGCGCAGCTCTGCCTTGTTGGGGTGATGCACGCCGGACCGGGGATCGCCAACGGGCAGAGGATGGCCAACCGGCGCATTCGGCAGGCCGTCCCCCGTGTAGCGCTCGAAATCCCTCAGCGCGATGTTGATATCGTCCGTTACCGCCATGTGGCCTCCGAAATAGTAAAGCCCGCCAATCGGCGGGCTGGGCAGAATGAATTGTCGGGTGGATCAGACCGAAATCGTCAGAGGTCCGGCTGGCTGGGATGCCACGTTGGACGGGCTGATGGTCACGGCCCAGTAGACATTGACGCCAAGGGCGGGGCTTTCGTGGGTGTAAGCCCCCGGATTGCCCGCGCTCCCGGCCAGCGTTGCAATCGCAGTCGCCGAGGCAAAGTCATTGGTCGTATTCCACCGGATCTGCGTGCGATGGAAATTGCTGGCGGCATTGACCCAGCTGAGCTGCACCGTAAAGGATGTCGGGGTCCCGGAAAATGCCGTCGGTGCTTCCGGCCGCGCAGGATTGGCATTTGCCGTAACCGTCCCGGCCAGCACCCACGTCCCGCCCCGCTTCCAGCGGATGCGGACGGTATAGGTCTCGCCGTCATCGAGGATACCGCTCTCAGCCCGGTAACGATCAGCCGCCATCTCGACCCAGCTGGGCTGTGGGTCCGGCCAAGGTCCCTCCGCGCTGTAGGTCCCCTTGGCAATCTGTGCGCGCAGATCCAGATCGCCACGGCCCGGATCCTTGACAGTCACAGCGACACGGACTCCCTGCACGCCGCCAGTGACCTGCACGACCTCCTGCACCAGGGTGACGTCCTGAAAATCCGGCAAAGAGCGGTCGGGGATTTCCAGATCCTCGATGCCGGGCGGCAGCGGCTTTTCCTCGGTCGCAGCGTTCCAGCCATAAGGGTTAACAATGCTGGCAACGCCGATCTCGCAATAGCCGTCCGGGACGCTGAACATGTGGCTTGTCACCTCAAACACGCCGTCGAGGCCAAATTCCTCGGCCACGATGCGGATGGTGTGGATGCCGTCGCCCTTCGGAAAGCGCGCTTTCAAACCAACAAGGTTGGTGCGGATTACTCCTTGCAAAGCGCGCCTGTCCTTGGCGAAACGGATCTTCATCAGGCGCTGCAACTGCGAGTGGCTCGGGACCATCTCATTGTCGAATTGCTCGACCCGCTCTTCCTGCGTCGCCAGCGCGGCCTCGTCGCGAAGCTCGGCTACCTCGGTCGGCTGATAGGCGTGGTCGGGGCTAATAAATGAGCCCTTGAGAACGTTGTAATCGGTGAACGGGTCGAACCCGTCCTGCATCTCAATCGAAAGAATATCGTCAGCGGTGATCGTCACATCAGGCTCAGACCACGCACCGCCGAGGATGCCGACCGTGCCTTCCGGCGTCTCATAAATCTGACCGTCGCAGGTGGCGAGCATCCGGGCGGTCACGTCCTTGAGCGGGTCGTCAAGCGTGTAAAACCCGCAGAGCCGGTACCGCGGCTCGGTGCCGCCCGCCGCCAGAGAAACCGGCTGATTGCACAACGCGACGAAACTGGACCAGCTCGCCGTATCGAGCCGTGCGGAATCAATGTTCCAGCCGTCGCTATGCGTCATCAGATCACGAATGCACAGGCCCGCATTTTCTGAATATACCAGCGTCCCGGATAGATTGCGGACCAGCGCGCCTTCGATCTCGGCCTGAATCTGCGTGTAAGCGCCTTTCGGGAAAAACTTCGTGAAATCCTCGTCCGCCGGGTCACCGAACACGGCGTAGAATGTGGCCTGCTCATCGAGACGATGGGCCGAGGTCCAAAGCGTCGGAAACTCCTCATGCAGATCCTTCCAGTCCAGAGCCAGACCTGAGACGGAGGGGTCGAAACAGCCTGCGTAGTCGCCCCCGGGGCGGGAACCATCCTTGAACATCAGGGTCAGGTAGCGGTTAACCCGACCGCCGCCGTCAACCTGTGGGCCGTGATCACCAGTCTCGACCGGCTCCCCGTCCATCCAGAAGCGCACCAAGCCGTTCACCCGGCCATGGTGCGCCGCAACCATCTGATGGAGACGCCCGCCCTTTGCCTCAAAGAACGCACGCTGACCGCCAAGGAGATTGCGCCCGTAGGCCCGAATGCGCGGCGCGTCAGTCTGGCTCAACGTGGCCTGCACCTGCTGGCGCGGGATTTTGGGCTTACTGAGCGCAGACCCTGCCAGAGCCCATAGTGCCCCGCGACCGACGGCGATGACTGCCGCCGAGATAGCGGGGGACAATCCGGCAATGGTGACAGGTCCCCATGCTGCCCCGGCGGGCAACATAGCGATGATAGCTGAAAAGATTGCCATTCACTTCACCCAGGCTTTTTCCGCGATGCGATAGCCGAGCCGCGACAGGTCCAGCCCATCGGGGCCGGTGGACAGCTGGATCAGAGCCGCGCCGTGATGGCGCGCCCATCCCTCGAATTGCCGCAGCAGCGCGAGACCGGAACGGTCGCGGGCAAACCAGCCATGCTCCATGGCTATCGGCCGTGGATTGATAATCGTCGGCTGCAGCGATCCCGCGATAAATCCGCCATCACTCACCAGCACGATGCCGTCAGGACTGGCGATCAGGCCGGCGACGGTGCGGGCAGTCCACGGACGGTCAACCGGGATGGGGCCAGCAACCGCAGTTCGCAGGTCCTCGACCATATCCACGATCCGCAGGACGTCACATGCCTGCGCTTCACGCACTAGCGCCATCGCGTCTCATACCCATTCGAATACAGCGGCAGGCGCTCAAAACCCTTATCGCCCGGATAGCGCGACTTCTGGTCAGCATCGGTCCACCGGCCACGGGGCGCAGCATTGCGGCGGAAAAACAGCCCTTCGCACTCCACCCGGATTGATCTCTGACGGGCACCGCTGGCCGCCCACGGCATGCGCTGCATCGTGCCGGTGTACAGCGCCATGGGTGAGCCGATTGGGGTCTCGCCATTCGTCAGATCAAACAGCTGCAGATAGACCGTCACAGCCCGATCCCGCACGCGCTCCTTTGCTGCAAGCGCCAGTTCCAGCATCTGCTGGGTCGCTGCGACCTCGAATGTCACCTGTTCGGCCGAGACCTGATAGCTGCTGCTGATCGGGCTGATGCTGATCAGATCCCCAAGCCCTTCCCATGTGTGGCCCCCGACATGCAGGTCGCCAAAGCCGGTCCACCAGCGTTTGGGGGCATCGCGGAAATCCATATGCACCAGTACGGCCTGTCCGATCTGGCCGGTGCGGAGCAGCTCGTCAGGAATGGCAAGCAGGTCCTCGCGGGCACCCATCAGATCGCCTCCTGAAAATTGACCGTTACGCTCGGAAGGACGGAGAGGGACTGGTCAAACAGCCCCTCAGTCTCCGTTACCATCCGCATTTTGCAGACGGGCCGATCCACCTCGACAGCAGCGCCAGCTGTCACCGCCTGCCGGAGCGGGGGCTGGAACATCAGACGATGGACGGTCGGGCTTGGCTGCCAATGCGCCTGAACGCGATACAGGCGATCCCCGATGCTGAATTTCTGGCCCGGACGAAGGCCGGTCGAGTTATGCAGCGTCACATCAATCTGGGTGGCGCGCAAAGACGCATCAGCTGCAACGGTGATGCGGGTAAGGTCGGTGTTTTCGAAGCCAAAATGCTCCCAGGTCTGCGCATCGGCCAGATTGGCAATGTCGCAAAACGCGGTGGGGTGCCCATCTCTGTCACGGGGTCGCCAGCGGTAATGAGCGGGGACAAGCGTCGTCCCTACCCGCCCCTCCATCTGTGCCAGGAATGCCTCCCAGCCGAGCCGGGACGCCTCGCCACGCAGGACGAACGAGCATGACGCCATCCAGCGCGCGCGCATCGTCGGCACGATAGTCTCCGTGCCGCTGACGCTTTCCCGTGGCTCAAGCGACATGCCTTCGAGCCAGAACCGGGTTTCCTGCCGCAGCAGGCGATGTGGAAATGTGGCCTGCATGTCAGGCACCCCACGGACCCGGTCGGCGCTTTTGCGCCTCGGACATCGCTTGCGGCACTTGGGCAAGGATCGCGCGACCGGCGCTGGCGATTTTTGCATCCAGCTCACGGTCACCAGTGGTGCCACGCAGATCGACCGTCAGCGAAACAGACGATGATCCACCCCCGCCGCCACGCAATTTGTGGTTCGGGATCACCATTCCGGCCGATTTCGGGACGATGAGCTCAGGGCCCTTCTCCCCCACCACATAGGCGCGCCCGGGATCGACCGGGCCGCCCGCAGCGCGGAAACCACCGAAAAGCCCGCCGAACAGAGACGAGAAAAAACCGCCACCGCCACCACCAGCGCTTCCAAACTGACCCATCAGGGCGTTCCTGATGCCGCTGTTGATGATATCCGCCGCGATCTGCTTGAGTACCTGCGCCAGCCCATCGCGCAGGCTCTCGCCCGCAACAAGCGCCCCCGCGAACGCATCGGCAATGCCGTCGATGGCCTGATCGAACTGTTCCTGCGCAAGCTCGGCGCGTTCCAGCTCTGCCGTCAGTTGCCCGACCTGCGCCGCCTGCGCCTCGATCCGCGCGTTCACCTCAGCATTGACCGGGATGCCCGCTTTCTTCGCTGCGTCGAGCATCTCCCATTGCGCACGGAGCCGGGCGGTTTCCTCTGCCGATTTGCCGACCAGCTGGATCTGGCGTTCGAGGTTAGTGATGTCGCGGCTGGCGTCTTCAATGATATCGGAAAACGTGGGTTCCCCCTTACCACGGCCCGCGCCGCGCTTGCGACCGCGGCCAGTCTTCTTGCTAGGCCCGCCCGATCCATTCTCCGATTGCGCAGGAGGCTGAGGGCGCGTAACCCCGTCTGGGGTTTTATCAGCCTCCTCAGCCGCAGCCTTCAGATCACTCTTTCTGCGCTCATAGTTTTCTGTAATGCCATCAAAGAACCCCTCAACAGCATCGGCGGCGGCATAAACGGTGCCGGATCCGCGATCATACCCTGAGTTATAGGCATCCGAAACGCTGCGCGACGAATAGCTGGTGGCAAGGTCAGTAGCCCTGGGTAATGAAACCGTGCCAATACCGCCCGCCAGATTGGTTCCGGACCCACCAGTTAAGCTCGCTACCGCTCCGGTTAGGGCGTCAACCTGTGCTGCCACTCCACGAACCCCACTCAACACAGTGTTGACCATGGTTTCGACTGCGCTGATCACTGCATTGATCGCAGACTGCAAAGCGCCGGTAATGGCGTCAGGTATCTTAAGAAACGCCTCCGTGACAGCGTCGGCTGCCCCTTCAAGCGCGCCGTTCATCACGGCAAGCGCGTCGATAATCGCGCCGATGGCCTCCCCAGCCGTGATCCCGGCGGCCGCAAAAGCGTCTCCAGGACCATAGATCGCCTCGCGAACCGTCGTGTTCAGGAAATCCGACAGCTGACCGAGGGCTTCAATGGCTTTCTGGGCATACTCGCTGAACGTGCCAAGTGCCGCTTGAACAGAAATGCCGATTTCCTCTGCCAGATCGGCATTGGAGCTGAGCCAAGTGCTCAGGTCCATCATGCCCTGGGCCAGCGCAGCCGTGGCCCCAAGCCCCTCATCCGCTCGGCCAATAAACGTGGTCAGAGCAGAGTTGATATTGGTCCAACCATCCGCCATCGTCGGAGCCATACGGGCAAATCCCGCATCCGCTTTTGCGGCCATATCGTCCAACGCCTGTGTAATCACGGCAGACGTAAGGCGGCCCTCCTCACCCATCTGCTTCAGCTGATCGCGGGTACCGCCCGCCGCTTTCGCAATCGCGTCCAGCAGTTCAACTGGGGCGGCTTCCCTCAACGAGCGAAGCTCATCGCCTTGCAGTACCCCAGATGACAATGCCTGACTGAGCTGCAGCATGACAGAGCCGACTTCAGCGCCACTGGCCCCACCCATGGTGAGCAATTTGTTCAGCGTTTCAACGCGGCGGATGGTCTCGTCAAACCCAGCTCCGGTGGCCTTCTGGATGCGCGCCACGCCGTCAGCCATGTCCCTCAGCCCGGTGCGAGACCGGATGGCGGCCTCAGTCAATCTCTCCGCAGCATCGTCGGAATATTCTCCCAACGAGCGGAGCCGATTTTCAACTTGCCGGTAATCCTGGGCGTATTTCCCCAACTTCGCCATCGAGGCCAACAGAGCGGTCACACCGGCGACGGCGCCAAGCGCGCCTGACCGCATACCCGCAAAGCTTGTGGATGCCCCACGGGACAGTCTGGTGAAAACACTATCCAGCTGGCGCCCAACTTCACCGCTAGCTCTCGCTATTCCAGCATTTGACCGCGCAAAATCTCGCTCCATCTTTTGGGCAGTCCTGATTGCCCTAGCCTCAATCCGCGCAAGCTGCTGCATGAACTTTTGTTCAGTCAGGCCAATTGGCAGTTCCAGACCTGCATCAGCTTCCGCCATCGTTCCACCTGTCAGCTAAAGCGCAAAGCGCGTCATATTCTTCGTCACTCATCGGCTCACCACTGTGAGCGTGCCCACTACCCTGCGCCCGGTTCCAGCCGTCCACACAGGCCGTGAACTCCCACATCGTCATTTCCTTGACTTGCGCCGGCGAGAAGCCGATGGCTGCCCCGTCGCCGTAGAGGCGGGAGAAGCGGATGCGGCCTTGGCTTCCCCCGCCTCCGTCTCCCCCACCGCGTCATGTCCCTTACCGGAAAACGCTTTGGTCAGGATCGTAAACGCCAGCAAATTCAGTTCCGAAATGTCGGCGTCATCAAATGCCTGCCTGACCTTCCGATCAGCGGTAGAGCGATCCATCCCCGCGCCTTGCAGCCCCAACCGAATACACGCCAGCACCTCTCGAACTTTCACGGGAGAGTAAGCGAGACTGCCGCGCTGCACGCCCTGCGACAAGCGCCAACGCAGGTCGAGCACCCCTGACTCTGTCAGATCGTCCAGAGCCTCAAGTTCACCGATGCGGAGAAGAAAATCATCCTCTCCGCTCGCCCATAGAATGCGCTCAGCCTCCATTACGGCGCCGTCACATTATGAAAGGTCAACTCGCCATCCGAGACCACAGAAATGCTGACCTGTGCCTTGCCGCCACGCTCCCCGGTCACCTCAAATCCGGTCACATGGATCTTGCCCTGCCAATAGCGGCCATTAGCAGCATCGTCGGGCTTCCCGATGTAGATACGGGCATTGATGCTCTCGGTCGTGTTAAAAGCGTTCCACCAGTTGTCGACCGCTTCGGCTGCCAGCACGCCCGAGCCGCTGCCGCTGAAATCGAGGCTCTCAACGCCCCGCTCAATCCACGAGGGCAGTTCGGGATCATCACAATCCGGGACGTTCACCTCGGTCGCATTTTTCGAGAACGAGATCGTATGGTTGGTCAGCCCGCAGGGCCGCAGGTAAGTGCCGGGCGTAGTGGTGCTTTCAAGGAAAATCGCCACCGAGCTGCCCACATAAGTGGTCGGCTTTGCCATGGTATTGCTCCATCTATTGGTGATGCCTTGCCCAAGGGCGCTTGCCGGGCAGCCGGGATCAGCCCCGGATTTCTTCGATGCTGTCGCCCGCCTTATCCCGGCAGGCTTGCGTCAGGCCGGCATGAACCTCGCCTGCCCGAAAAATCATGATGACGTTGGATCTTGGCATCCACTCGAAGTCCCGAAGGACGCGCCATTTTCTTTGTTTTGGCATCGCGGTATCCTGCGGCACCTATGGAGGATGCCTTGCATAAGTCCGTTCAAATTCTGATTGCCGCTGCCTGTGTCGTCGTCATTTCAGCCGGATCTGTCTGGCTAATGGACCGAAAGCAGCAGGCCGATGCCGAGGCGGCTAAAGTCGACGCGATGTTCTCTGCCCTTGAGCGAAAAAATGAGGCCCGGCGCAAAGCCGAGGCTGACGCATGCCGAGCCGATCTGGAAGCCTATGACAACGGCAGCATCATGGCCTTTGTCCAACGTGCCAAAGGCGGCGACATGCTCGCCGAAGTGAAGAAATGCCGGGATCTGGTTAGTCGCTGACCCATGCTTTGCGAACGGCCCGGGTGATTGCCGAACGGACACGGGTCCGGTTCGCTCGCCAAGCCGGATTGAAATACGGGCTGGCGGGCATGTTCTTGGTGCCATGTTCCTGCAATTTCGCATTCTGAAACCGGCCGCCGCTTTCATTCGTGACGATGGTCGTTTCGTCCCCAGCCTTCACCACCACGCCGATAAATCCGCGCTCACCCTTGCTGGTGGAGACGGACGCGGCGTCTTCGACCCTGATTGACCGGATCAGTTCGCCCTGCTCACGGGGCGCTAGGTAGCGCATGGCAGAGGCCACCTGTTCACCGCCCACGCGAGCTTGGGCCTTGGCCGCCGCGGCCACCTTCGCAGCCTTGCGGCGAAACATGGCTTGGACCTCGGGAATGCCGTTCACCATTTTTGACTCCCAGAATCAGTTACCCTTGTCGGGGGGAGACATCACGCCGAATCGGCCTCCACCATCGCCTCGAACTGCACCACGCCGTGCACAGACACCCCATCCGGATCATCCATGACCCGCACCATTGAAACCCGGATGGGATGCATGGTCAGCGCGTCGGTGTCTGCCCAGCCGTTCAGCGCCGCTGCGACATCATCGGTCAGGTCCTCAAGCAGCCCCTTGCTTTCGGCCCGATCGAACACGTCGATCTGCACTGTCACCTCTCGCGCCTCGATGCATTCGACCGAGGCATCATTCCAATAACTCGGCCCCATGGTGATATAGGGCATGGGGGTTTTTTTGGTCGGCCGATCCACAACCGGCACGCCCGGGATCTGATCTTGCAGGCGGGCGATGATGATCTGGCGAAGGTCTCTGCCTGCACGCATCACCCGACCCTCCCGATCAACATTTCAAGAAAGGCCCTGTCTTCGCTCTCACGTGGATCCTCACGCAGTTCGTAATCCCGCCCGTCAATACGCAGCTGCCAGTCACTGTCGATCTGCCGCGTCAGGTCAAAGGCGCGCACTGTGACAATGGCAGGCGATTTTGCTGTCAGACGCGCCTGCATCACCGTCTCACCGCCCCGCAGCCAGCGGACATGGCACCAGACCGTGCCCCGGATCTGGTGCGATTGCACCACCTTGGCATCAGCGTCCAGCGCCTCGACCGGCTCAAGCAACGTGGCGCGTTTGGTCAGATCGCCTGCCCTCATGGCGCAGATTCTCCAGGTGCGGGGGTGGGGTGGAACAACCGATAGCTGGACAGCAGCGCCCGAACGGTCAGGGGCGGGACCGCATCCTCGGCAGTGCCATCCTCGCCGCCGCGCACCTGATACATCCGCTCGGCCAGCATCTTGATCGCCACCCGGATTGCCTCATCAGCAACGATCTGGTCGGGGTTATATCCGGCAGCCCCCATGGCGGGCAGATAGCCAGCAGACGCATAAATGGGCCGGCCGATCCAAGCCTGCACCTGCAATTCCGCCGCGCGCCCGATGGCGGCAATGACCGCATCTTCTTCGGTGTTGGACGGATCGACCCGGAGATGCGCTTTAAGATCGGCCAGCGAGACGATCATTTCGTGGCCTTGGCTTTCTTGGCTTGCCCGGCCTCGGCCGGCGCATCCGCGTCAGCATCATCGGCAGCCGAAGCCGCCGCATCAGGCTGATCATCACTGTTCTCCCGATCATTCTGGATAGCGAGACGCGCGGCTTCCTCGGTAATCTGGGCCCGGAGGTCATCCAGCCGCTTTTCCTCGGCAGCAACTGCGGCCTCGCGTTCCCGCAGGAGCTTTTCGCGCGCATCGAACTCCATGCCGGTAGCCTGACCCTCAGCCGGATCCGGTTTGGTAGCGATCGGTGCAAAGCCTGCCGCAGCCCCAACGTTTGCTACTGCAAGATACTGTTCCTGCGCCGCCATCGCGGACTCAAGGTCAGCATCGGTCGCACGGACGAAGCGCCCGGTCTTGAGCATCTTGTCGACGTCTTTTTGCTCGACCTCGACAATACCGCCAGCCCGCACGCGGCCATAAACACCGACCGCCCCGCGAAGCGCCTTCAGCTTAATCATGAGAAATCTCCTTATCTGGAAGGTGTTGCCGGGCGCACCAGCGGCGCGCCCGGGCATCGCTCACGGGGTCGGAGCGGTGTAGTAGCAGAGCGCCAGCGGGCGCTTGACGACCACGACGCCGCGCTTTTCGCCGCGAACGGTCAGCATGTTCTTGTCGAAGTTGTCACGGTTTTCCGAGCTGAGCAGGATTTCGATCCCCTGACGCTCGTAATAGGTCGCAGCGACCTTGAACGCGCCGGTCATGAAATCGCCCTCGGGCATATCCTCGGTATCGACCACGCGACGGCCCCAGAGCCGGGGCGTTGCCGATCCGTCGAACGGGTTGCCGAAAATGTAGCGGCCGGTGCTGTCCTTCAGCATCTCGGCAGCCGCCCAGTCCCAGATATTCAGGACCTGAGCATCAACCACATAGCCCGCTGCGGCCACCTGCAGGATGCCAAGGCGCAGGCGATCCAGCATCGTGGCGCCGGTCGGCTCACGACCCGTCTGCGCATAGGCGGTGGCATTAGCGATCAGGCCGGACATGTTTTCACCGACACCGTCCCCGGCGAGGATCTGCGCATTCTCGACCTTGTTGACCTCATAGGTCAGCGTGGTGTCGATATCGCTGCGCAGGGCCGGGATATCATCCAGCATGTGCTTGTGGATTTCCATCCGGCCAGCGATGGTCTTGACCTCCGCCGAGGCCGAGTCCCAGGTCTTGTCGATCAGGGGCTTCACGGTCACGCCGTCATCAGGCACGATACCCGCTGCGCCGGTGCGCGAAACCTCGCGGAAATACTTGATCAGCGGCTGGTCCGTTTCACCAACCGTGATCAGGTCCTTCACCACCAGCTTTTTCTGGGGCTCGGAAATGATCTCCGATTCCCGACGCTCGGGCAAAAGGGCACCGCCCGAGGCAGGCGCCGATGTGATGGCGTTGAATACGCCAAGAGACGCATCACCGTGAACGCCGCTCTTTGCCAGAGCACGGATTTTTTCCTCAGCCGAGGCCATGACCAGCTGGCCGAGCGTCTGGACGCCACCAAGGCCGCCACGGTGCCCATTGGCAACGCGCTGCGCCAGTTCCCGGGACGAGGCCTCGATCTCATCAAGCCGTCCCATCAACTCGCCCTGCTTCGCCAGAGCCTTATCAACTTCGGTCTTGGTTTCAGCCGTCAGGCCGCCAAGGCGGTTGGCCTCATCAATGGCCGATTGAGCCTTTGCGCTGATCTGAGCAGTGATCTGCTCAAAATCGTTCTTGAACTCGGCAAAGGCCGAGGGGAGGTCAAACGACATGTCACTTCTCCATTGTGACGAGTTTGGATTTTGCCCACCCGGAAAGGGCAAGCAGCTGTTCGGCAGCGCCCGGCATGCCGTCATCGCCAGCGCTCGGCCTGGCGGTTAAAGCCTTGATCGCGGCGCGGCGCTCCGAGCGGGTCATCCCGCCGCGCATCAGCGCTGCCTCGATTTTCGCGAAGGTCTTGGTCTGAGATGCCTGTGCCTTGGCATCATGCGATGCCTCAACGGCATCGGACGCCAGCAAACCATCAGCAAAGCGCTGCTCGACCGCCGTTCGGCCCGAAATCCAGGTCTCACGATCCATCATCTTGCCGATCTCGCCGGCATCGAGGCCAGTTCTGGTCGCATAGAGGTCGGCCATGGTCTCATCAAATGCGCCCAGCTGGGCAGCAACCGTGCCCAGCTCATGCCGGTCGCCAATCGCGAATACCCAGGCGTTATGGATCATCAGGAACCCGGCGCGAGCCATCTCGACCCGATCCCCTGCCATGGCGATGATCGAGGCCGCGGAGGCAGCGAGACCAACGACACGCACGGTCACGGCGCTGCTATGCCCGCGCAGCATGTTATAGATCGCCAGACCCTCGAACATATCGCCGCCGGGGCTGTTGATATTGACGATCACCTCGCGATCGCCGGCCGACCGCAGCAATGCGCCGATCTGCCTGGAGGTGACGCCACCGTCCCATGTCTCGCCAATCACATCGAGAACATTGATCACGAAGGGATCTGTAGCGCCGACCGCGTCGGCACGAGCACGCAACTCGGGCCGCCACCGATCGATGGCGTTAGGGGTCGGAGCGCACTCAGCGCGTACGTCATCAGGCCGCACACCGAAATGCACGGCCGGCATATGGTTCTTGGCCATCGTTATTTCCCCTTGAGAATCTGGTCCATGGGCTTCATCGCGCCCTGCATCCACAGCAGGTCCGCCGCACCGCCCTCACGCTCGATGTTCAGCTTGTCACGCGCCTCATCGGGCTTCATCACCCCGGTCGAGACCATGGCGCGGATGAACTCGGCTTTCGCCTTGCTGTCCATCTGCAGCATCGCCTCGCGGTTGAACTCGGCATAGATCTCGCGCTGATCTCGCAGCGGGATCAGCTGCTTGCGGATACGCTGTTCCACTTTCTTCAGGACCGGGTTGATGCCGAGCTGCATCCACGAGATGAATATCTGCTCGACCCCGGTGCCCCACATGGTCTGCCCCTCGGCGGCATGGCCGATGACGATTGGCGGCACCCCGAACCAGCGGCAGACTTCCTCGATCGAGAAGCGCCGGGTTTCCAGCATCTGGGCATCGTCTGGGTTCAGCATCAGCTGCTGAAAATCCATCCCAGCTTCAAGGATAAGAAGTTTCCCGGCCCGGCTGGAACCGACATAATTCTCCATCAGCGCCTGCAATTGCGCCCGCTGATCATCCTGAATGCGTTGATTTGCCTTGAGCACACCTGACGCCTGCATGCCCGCCCCGAACATCCGCGCCGACGCCTCATCGGCAGCCATCGCAGCTCCGAGTGATTGCGTTCCCCAGCGGATGGGGGACATGCCCTCATCACCACCGAATCCCCAGCCGCGCAGATGGAACATGTCGCTGCGCCTGACAATGCGCGCTTTGGACGTGCCACGGTCGCGCACCTCATAGGCCAGTTCGTTGGTGACCTTGTTGCGAAACGGGCTGACCTGCGTCGACGGGATCGGCAGCAACGCAATTGGTCGGCCGTTCAGCCAGTCAATCTCGGCATAGGCATTGCCGGTGGTGAGCATCCACGAGAACATGCCCTCCCAAAACTCGACCGGGGTCTGATCCTCGTTCGGAGACAAGGTCAGCAGGTCGGACAGCGACCCGCCCTGACGCTCCCTGCCCCTGGCCGTCTTGCGATAGACATCGAGCGGCAGAGAAGCCATGGCCTGCGCACTGCGCACGATGCAGGCCCAGACAGCCGAGATTGTCAGCGCCGCTGACAGGGTGACGGTTTTACCCGAGGCGTTGGCGGCCACATAATAGCCGAGGTCGCCGCCTTGCAGGGTCAGGCGCTGATCCTTGGTCAGACCAGACAGCGCCGCCATGGGGCGACCATAGCGATCAACAATGCCATGCGGGCGGTCCATGTCAGATCACCATGATCGGATCGGACAGAAAGCCCCCGAGCGATGCGGGGGCCTGCGGGTTATTGAACATCAGCATTGCCGCATCGAACGCCGCCATCAGGGGATCGATTTTCGCGGCGCCGGAGGCTTGCTTGGTCACCATGTAGTTGCTCCCCTTGAGTTCCTGTTTTGCGTTGCCAACCGCCCAGTTCATGATTGGCTGATCGGCGTGCAGCAGCCGACGCGACTCAAGCTTCAGCGGCATGGTCGAAATCGCCGTCTGCAGCTTCCACCCCTGCTGGACCGCCTGAACAAGCGGCGAGGTCATACCCATCGCCTCAAGCGCATCAAAGAGCAGCGCGATACCGGCAGCATCGAGGCCGATACCGCCCGCCTCTGGCAAAAGCCCGGCCTGCCGCACCCGGTCACAGATTTCCGCCGCCTCGGCCGCCTGTTGCTCGGGTGTAGCTGCAACCCGCAGATCGCCGTCCAGCTCAAATCCCCGCAACGCATCGGCGATCTGGGGGCGGGCCTTGAACACAGTCTCCCGCGCCCAGGCCCGCACCCACAGCAGCCATGCCTTGTCGCGCGCGCGACGCCCGATAACCGCGAGCGCAGCAAGGTCATCCGCGCCGCCCCAGTCCACGCCGATCGTGCAAACTTCGCTCTCATCAAGCAGCCGCTCGAGCGTCAGCCCGCTGACCGCCGCCGATTCCCAATGCACCGCCCCGGACCATGCGTCACCGCCGAGACCGACACCGATCTCGATGTTGAGGTGCTGACTGGCCCAGATCTGCTCCGCCTCTTTCGAGACCCGCCCGTTGTTCTCATAGTCATCCTCAAGCGCCTGTTCGTCGATCGACAGGCCGAGGTTCGGCAGGACCAGATGCCAGTTGTCCCGATCGCGCCAGAATTTTTCATCACGCTGCAGGCTCTCCGGAAACTCGTAGAGCACCGGCAGCATGATCGGGCTTTTGCCGCCCTTGCCGTCGCGAATGGCCCGCGCCTTCTTCAGCTCGGACTTCCAGATCCCGGTCGGCATCTCATCGGACTGGGTGGTGATCATCAGCACCTTGCCCCGGACCTTGGTGATACCGCCGCCGCGGATCTGCTGCATGACCTTTGCGGCCTTGGCCTTTTTGCCCAGCTCGTGCAGCTCATCGATGATGGTCAGCACCGGGATTTCCCCGGTGACAATCGTGGTGTCGAAGGTCTTGACCTCCAGCTTCGACCCGGTCTTGCGGCGCGTCACGGTCTTGAGGTGATCCTGCACCCTGAAGATCAGCTTCAGCTTATCATCAAGGGAGATCATCCCCTGCGCCTGCTCAAAGCATCTCTCGGAGATATTCTGGCTTGGCCCCACCAACAGCATCTGCCGGTTCGGCGCTTCCTCCATGTAGAGCGCTGTCAAACCGAGTGCCGCCACATATGTGGACTTGGAATTCTTCTTCGGGACCATGCAGAGCAGTTCCCAGACCAGCTCGCGATGCGTGTCGGGATCCTCACTCGCGAAAAACACCACCAGGATGGTCTTGAACCAGTCCCCGCACGCTTCGGCCATCGGCGGATTGCCCGGAACATCCGGCAGCCGGAGCCGGTTGAAAAACGCCAGCACCCGCGCAGCCTTTGCCTCATTGACAGGGACATCTGCGATCGGCACCTCGCCCGCCTGAAGCTTTTCCCACCAATCCGGGCAGGCAAAGCGGGGCAGATCAGTGACGGACATCGCCCCTGGTCTCCAGGTCGAGCTCCTTCATCAGCTCGGCATCGGCATCAAGCGCCAGAACCTCATCAAGAACCTTCTTGCCCAGCTTCGCTTTCGGCTCTGGCTGTTCCTTGGGCTTTGAGGCATATGCCCGCTCTGCCTCCATCTGGTCGAAACGATCCAGCAACCGGTCGACCTGACGCATGGCACCGACATTGCCGCATTGCGCGGCGGTGATTGCCAGCTCAAGGCGGCGCGCATCGAGCATGTCGCGCGCCACCGACCGCAGCTTCAGCTCATGAAAAAAATTACGCCGAAATGTCGGCAGCGACATCTGCAGAACAGAAGCGATCCGCTCATTGGACCAGCCGACCGCCAACAAAGCCTTGACTTTATTGCGTTCTTCCAATGTCGCGACCCGGCGCGGACGGCCGGGCTTACCGGTCCCCGGATCAACGGGGTTCCCGAACAGGTCGAAAACCTCTTCCATCAGAAAAAAATCTCCAAGTGAGGGGGACGCGGGTCCTGGGCCAACCACCCCGCTGACTTTTGACCCACCCCCCCCCTTTTCAGGGTCCGAGGGGTCGATCCGCCCGGTTTTCGGGCATCTCGGTCCGGATCGGCCCGATTTCGAGGTCAGATCCGGGAAGCGCGGTTTGCCGCCACCAGCTCGATGCTTGCCGCCATCAGCTCGATGCGAGATAGAAGCTGGCGGGGGCAGTATTTCCGCACATCTGCGGTGATGATGATCGGCAGGCTGGCGCCCGTCAGGCGATGAATGACATCTCGCGCGCCCATCGAGACCAGAACCGTCCGATCCGCAACCTCACGCCCCCTGTGGATTATGATCCCATCTCGATAGAAACGAGCCAACTCCCATGTCATCACCACCACGACGCTACCGCTATCCGGCAAGGCATCCACCTCACGCGCATAGCGAACACTGGCCGGATACCAAGGGCCATAAAGACCATCATACATGACGGCGCTCCTCGCGCTGCTTGTCCCGGTTGTGACACGTTGAGCACAGGCATTGCAGATTGAGGGGGTCGAAGAACAGGCCGCGATCGCCACGATGCGGCAGCTTGTGGTCGGCGACCATGTCGGACGCCCGGGGGCTGCGCGATACAAACCCGCAACGGACACAGGTGAAGCGCGCTGCCTCAAGGCATGACCAGCGCAGCCGCTGCCACTCGGCAGTCTTATACCACCGACGCCAATGCACCGTCTGGTCACGCCGCCGCAGCCGATCAGGACCCTCGCCCGCAGTCGCTATGCGCGGCGCGGCCTTGGCAAACCGGGCTGGCGCAGCCTGAAGCCTGCCCATCGTTACCTCGCAGTCGCTGTTTGAGATGTGCCGAAACGAGAAGCGCCCGCAAGGGATGATCCCAGCGGGCGCAATTCTGGATGATGGCAATATTGATAGGTCCGTGAGGGATAGCGGGTCAAGTGGGTTTATCGCTCGGCACACCACCATAGCCTTGCATCCGGTCCAGAGCGGCACCTAACGCCGCAATCAGCTTCTTGACATTCTTCCCATCAGCCGCCCATCCATGGCGCTTCAGGACAGCCCTGAACGAATAGCCATGCAGGCAGATGTCATCCACCAGCGCGCGATCCGGGATCGGGCGCGCCTCAGCCCCGCCTCGCTGGGATGGCCGCACCCGCCGCACCGCCAAAGCAACACCGTTACCGATCCGTTGCCGCAGCCACTCGATCCGCTGTCCCTCGGCAATGAATGCGTCGATGAACTCGCCACCACCTGACGGGCCAGAAGCTCGGCGCGCCTCAAGGCTGGCGCAGCGCATACCGCCCGCATCGTGCCGCTCGACCAGATCGCGATAGAGCCGGGCGACATTGACCTGCCCCTTGGTGAACGGCGGCTGGCAAGGCTGGCCATCCTTGTCCTTCCGTCTGGCAGCCTTGCGGTCCAGCACGTCAAATATGTCGGCCGATTTCGCTGCATTGAAACCGCGCCATCCTGTCAACTCGATCTTGTAACCATCCGCCGATTTCTCATCCGGCATGATCACATGCGGGACAAAGGCCACCTGCGGCCCGCGAGCCGGGGCGACCGGGATGCTTGGCCCGCATCCCTCGACCGGGGTCGCCATTTCAATGATCCGCGCAATCCGCTCTTGCTCGGCGAGACGCCGCGCCGCGCCCGCCTCGCTATCGAATACCGTCATTGTGCCTGCCCTTCCGCAATTTCGCGACAGCGTTGGATCAAGGCTATCCGGCGGTCCCGCCATTCCCGGTCAACCGGACCAAGCTCTTCGCCGCGCGCAAGATCTGCATCGAGGTTTCGCATGCGCCGCACCGCACTGGCAGCAGCGTCCCGGACAGCGTTGAGCGCCCATGTGCCCGGCCATCGCCGGGTCTTTCGCAACTCGGCCAGAAGTTCAGGGGCCCAACCCTCGGCCAGCGCAGTTTTCCCGCACTCATGTGCAAAAACCGCCCTGATCAACGGCGAGGCACCGTCACCCGGAGGCTGGATATCCGCCGCCCATGACAGGATCAGGTTAGCGATCGGGAACCGATCACGGTCCTTCCCGCCCGGATTGGCGGCGACCTGCTCTTCCAGCGCCATCAGACTGGCCTCCGACATATAGGCCAGCCGGGCGCACATATCCCTGATCATCTCTTCAAACCCGGCGACGGTCAGCGTCGTCGGCTTCGCCAGCCCTCTTTTCTTCAGCGGCTCGACCAGCAACCGCATCACCCGCTTTTCGCCTTGGGCCTGTTCCTCGCTGTTCATTCCGTCACCCTTTTCCCCAGCAATTGCGACTTATCCACAGGTCCGGCCGGTGCATCTTCCGCGTCGGGCCTCTGTCTTTTTCTTTGTCTCTGTCTCTGTCCTTATCGTCGGGGACAGTCTCAGAGTGTCCCCAGACTGTCTTGAAGTGTCCCCGGGGACAGTGTCAGGACAGTTCGGAAGCTCTCAGCCGCTCTGCCGCTTGCGCAGGTTCAGCTGCAGAGAATGGTTCATCCACGCCCCGATGCCGCGTTCGATCCATTCAGCAGAGCGGTACTCACACCCCTGCGACTGCAGCCAGCCGTCAATCCAAAGGACCGCCCCGTCTTTCGTGGCAAGA
Organism: Paracoccus kondratievae; assembly: GCF_009301415.1. Taxonomy (GTDB): domain Bacteria; phylum Pseudomonadota; class Alphaproteobacteria; order Rhodobacterales; family Rhodobacteraceae; genus Paracoccus; species Paracoccus kondratievae. Next base: position 1,555,330 of record NZ_CP045072.1, read on the forward strand.
TCGGCGTTAATCCCGGCCATGCAGGACCGCAGCCGCTGGAGCCGTTTTTTCGTGCTGGCCGCCTCGCTTCGCGCCCGGTGATCCTCCCGCCGCGCGATCGCTTCCTTCAGCGACCGCAGAACCATCGGATGAGACAGGCGGATTTCGTCGCCGCACCGAACCGGCACCCACTTATGCAACGGCCCAAACTCAAGCCGGCAGAGCTGGCGGAAATGAGCCGGATCTACGAACAACATCTTGGCAAGCAGATCGCAGTCGTTCGGCAATGTTCCGACCGGCGCTTGATCATATGAGATATTGATCAGATCAAAAAACAGCGCCCGACACTCAGCCGTGCCCCTTAACCGCATGTCACTGTTGAGCCACCGGCGACGCTCCCAAGCCATGAAATAGTGGCTATCGAGTCGATCCTCGACGGTGAGAGGATAGTCCTCTAGTTCGTTGGTCGGCACCACATGAAAGGCGTTCACTGCTCAGCCCTCCCGGTAACGTCGCCTCTGGTGCGACGGTCGATGCGTTGAAATTTCGGTCCCGAGAGGATTCGCGCCGCCACGCGCACCACATCGGCATGAGTGATCGGCTCTGGCAGCGCCAGAAGTTCATCACGAACATCGCGAACCCCATCACGACCGCCCTTGCGGTACGCGTTTCCGTGCCGGTCCCGATGCGTTCTCATGAAAGCACCCGCTCGATCATCCCGGCGGGCTCGTTTGGATAATCGGAGTCGCGCTCAAGTTCCTTGCGGCACGGCGCGATCCAGCCGAACCGGCAGGTGTGCGCGGCACTCTTGTCCCAGACCAGCCAGGAATAGGCCGTGGCCGTGCTGCCCGTAGGTGACAGCCGCCCCTTGTGCATCACCACGCGCTCGGTGAATTGCAGGATATCGGTTGGAGGGCAGAGGCTGAAAAGCCGCTGATACCGTCCGACGCCCTCGGTGAAGGCGCTTCGGACGATCACTCCCACCCCCTTTTCGCTGGTATCCAGCGCGCGGGCGATGAATTGCTCGGCCAGCCTGAATGGCGGATTGGTGATAGTCCAGTCCACCCGGCCCGGAATTTCCATGCCGATGAAATCGCGGACAGGAAAACCGACCCCGTAGTCATGCACGTCAGACGCATCGACATCGGCAAAGTACTCTCGCAACGGCGCGACCATATAGCCCCGATTCGCTGCGGGTTCGCGGCAGAGCAGATGGCTCAGAGCTTCGACGCCACCAAGCCACTGACACAGCGCCCGCGTTGCCCAAGGCGGGGTCGGGAAATCATCTAGGCTGTGATGGGGCTCGACACGCTGCTGCATGACAGCGGCGCTGCGGTTCTGGTTCATCCCGCCACCTCACGTTCGGCCAGAACCTCATCCCGGCACTGGCGGATGGTCTCGATCACCGCATCAACATCGACACGGCGCGCCGCGGCGCGAGGCCGGACAGAAATCAGCCCTGCGCGCGGCGCCGTCTCGGGGCGCGGATCAGAGAGATTGATTTCCAGACCGGGCAGTTCAGGCAGCGCAATGCTGCGCCTCCCCCGCTCGCCTTCCATCGACCTCACCCGGCGGTCACTGCCGACGAGGCGCAGGTGCCCATGGCGATGCATGTGGTGCCGGATACAGCCCTCACTCACACCCAGCCGGACAGCGGCGTCGGTATAGCTCGCGACGGTGCTGCCATCCGGCATCGGGATCAGCGTGACCGGCTGCTTTTCCAGACGCGACAGATCACCGTAATCGCGTACGTGCCGATGGATGGTCTGGATCGCCACACCCAGAACCTCAGCGGCGTGGCGGGCGCTGTCATATCCCGGCACATCAAACTTGCGCGGCTGCGTCATTGCTTTCGCGCCCCCTTGATCTTGCGGAAAAACTTTTCCGACTGCGATTTGAAATGAGCGGCAGATGCGGAAGATACCCCGGCCAGCCGCAAGGCCCGCCGGCAGCGGGCCTCGTAATAACGCTGAGCGATACGCCACCAGAGCCGCATTACTGCACCTCCGGGTCGATGACCTGAAAAACGGCCTCAGCGCCAACCAGCGCGATCACCTTGAGCACATAACGAAAGTGCGGCGCGTTCTCCCTGCGCAGCCAGTTTCGCACCGTTCTGGGCGTCACCGGCCTGCTGTCCGAGGTCAGAACATCTGCGGCAAGCTCGGCCAGATCGTTCTCCGACCTCGCCTCTGGGAAAGCCCGCCAAAGCAGACCGGCAAACCATGCGCGTTCGGCTTCCTCGCCCCCGCACTTTCGGAAAGACATTTCAGATGATCCTGTGCTGTTGTGTCCGCGTGCAGACGGACGATCACCAGTACGGAAAGAGGGCGCGGGATGATGCACAGTCATGCCGCGCCCTCGGGAGCATCGTTGCGCCGGGACCGCTCCCGAGCAATCGCAGCGCGAACTTTCTCGACCGTTTCGGGCCAAACGCGACTGCCAGAGCGCAATCTCTCGTGAAAGCGCCCGCCCTGACCGGAAAGCCGCCCAAGCGTACTGACGGAAATGCCGAGGTCTGCAGCGGCAGCCTCCATCTCGGAAAGAAGAGAATGTGCGTCACTCATACCCAAATGGATAGTGTGATCTGTCACACCGCGCAAGATGAAACTTCACATTCGCATGTGATGCCTCACACGGCTATCCAAGGCTGATGGCTGACGTGAACCAAATCTTCCGACTTCGGCTAGAAGCCGAGATGAAGGCTCAAGGGCTCAATCCCGCCAGCCTGTCAAAGCGCGCCCAAATGAATCGCCGCGCGGTGCAGGACTTGTTGGAAGGACGCGCGCAAAGCCCAAAACTATCCACAGCGTACAATCTAGCGAAAGCGCTTTCCGTAACGCTGGATATGTTAACAGGTGACGCGCCTCAAAAAGCTATTGCCCCGAAACTTTTAGAGATCCTGTCGCAATACGATCAAGCCGAGCAAGAGCAACTTGCAGAGGCAATTTTGCGCCTTCCTCGGTCTCCGGGGTCAGAGCAATGAGTGCCAATAGCAGTTGATACTCAGTCGCGCCACCCAGCTTTGCTAAGGTCCCCATCACCCCTCCGACTCGCAGGAACATATGGCGAAAGCTAGGCAAGTATCCGCCTATCCATCAACCCAGAAGATGGATGGCGCGAATCAAGCGCCCAAATGTGAGGTGTGATATTTCACATCTTTTTTCTTGACCGTGTGATAATTCACACCTATTCATAATCCCATCGGCACCCCGCCGAATGGGAGACCTCTGGTGACAACAGCAACCCAAGACAAACTTAATGACACACCGCCGGACTATCCCGGCTTCGTCCCCAGTGCTGAAGAGGCGGCGCTTTTCAATGGCATGGTGGCGGGGGTCGATGCTTTTGCGACGACGCTGGCCATGCGGTTCGAAGATGCGGGGTCCGACCCGATGGTTGGCGCCTCTCTCGTAGCCAATTTGCTGGTCGGCGCTGCGTGGAGACTGGCTGCCGTGACGCGCATCATTGATGGGGGGACGCCTGACCCGGCAAACTTTGTCGGTTTGGCAACCGATATCACCACGCGCGTTCGCTTTGACACCGAAGCAATCCGCTCAGCTATGGCTGAAATTGAAGGGGGCGAATCAGTATGATCCCCTCCCGCACCATTCACCCGGCCCGGTTGCGCCGCGCCTTCGCCGAGGCGCATGAGATCGCGTATCGCGATGCGCACCGGCGCAGGCCCTTACCGGACAATGAGTTTTTCGACAGCGCTGACGCCGAGATTGCTGAGCCGCGGCTGTGGGCGAAAGCCCCTTTCTGGATCGCATTTCTGGCGCTGGCCGGATTCGTCGCCGGACTGCTGATCGGCCATATCGACCAGCGCGCCGCCATTGACTTCCTCGCGCCCACTGCCGCGCAGGCGCGTGATGCGGGATGGGTCACGATTTCGGAGGCGTTGTAACGCCTCTGCACGAGATGGGTGCCGTTGATCGCTTGTCGCACCCAAACTGGCTGGCCGCTCTGGTTCGAGTTCCTCCCTTACATGCCCGGAGCGGCCAGCACCTTTCCCCCAACACCGCGCCCGGCGGTTCCGGGCACTTAAAGGAGAAGCCATGGCCCGACACGAACTCAACTTCCTCGAATTCATCCAGAGCTTCCGCCGGGGCGAACTGCTGGAAACCGGCGACCAGAAGCTGACCGAGCTGGTCGAGGCGATCCGCGAGACCGGAAACGGCGGCAGCCTGTCGATGAAGGTCAGCATTAAGGTCAACAAGGCCGGCCAGCTTGAAGTGGTGCCGGATATCACGATCAAGAAGCCCACGCGCAGCATGGGCACCGGCATCTACTTCGCCACCGATGATGGTCGGCTGACCCGGCGCGACCCCAATCAGATGGATTTCGAGGACGAACTGGAGCGCCGACGCTCTGGCGAAGCCTGATCACCCCCAACCGGCAAAGGAGCCACCATGACACAGACAACGATCGAAGGCACCAACCCGAGCGGTGCCCTTGACGCCGCAATCGAAGCTGCCCGGATCGCCTCACCGGTGATCAGCGGACCGGATGGGCGCACGCATGTCGCACTGCCCGAACGCATTAAACTTCACGACATCACCGATCCTTACCGCCTGCCGTCCCGGGTCCGCCAGAATGTCACGGTTGATGATCGCGTATCGCTGTCGGCCTATGCCAACCGCTACAAGTCCGATCGCTCAATCATCATCGCGGATTTCGACGCTCTGACCATCTCGGCCCGCCTCGATTGGCACGAGCACAATCAGGGCGAACAATTCCCGTCACCCGGCCACAACGCGCATGCTGTGACGCTCGCACTGCGCCCGTCTGAGGAGTTTTCCCGCTGGGATGAGATGGAGGGCAAGATTCATCCGCAGGCCGAATTCGCGCGCTTTCTCGAAGAAAACAGCGTTGATGTGGAAACGCCCGAGGCCGCGACCATGATCGAGATCAGTCGCGACTTTGAAGCGACGGTCAACCAAACCTACAAGTCGTCGGTGCGCCTGGACAATGGCGACCGCAAGCTTTTGTTCGAGAACGAAAGCAAGGTTCAGGAAGGGGTAATCATCCCCGAGAAGTTCACTCTCCTGATCCCGATTTACAACGGCGAGGAACCAGAGGCCCTGACATGCCTGTTCAGATGGCGCGCAATGGGCGGGGGCGCTGTCGGCCTAGGGTTCCAATGGCATCGCGTTGAATATCAGCGCCGCGCCCATTTCACGCAGATTGCCACCACGGCCAGCGAGGAAACCGGCCTGCCGGTGTACATGGGGCGCTTCTCCTGACCCTTCCGGTGCGCCGCCCTGCAGGGCGGCCATCCCGAATGGTCACGGGAGATATCAACATGCCGGACGAAATGGAACTCACCCGGGAGGCGTTCATAGAGCGGTTCGTGAACCATATGGTTCTGATCGCCGGTCCTGAATTTGCTGACGGATCATCGATCGAGGAATATGCCCGGGAGGTCGCACCGACCTATTGGGCGGATCCCGATCAGCGCAAGGACGGCCCGGAATCCTGCGCCGAGGGCGACATTGACTGCTGGGATTATGCCGGATGACCAGCATCATCACCGCCGCAGAGGCCCGCTCGCTTGATCCGGCTCTGCAAGCCCCTGCCGTGCTGGATCGGCTGGACAAGATGATCCGAGAAGCGGCTTTCAAAGGAGCAAAGGAACTTCGCGTCCCGCATGATCTGACGATTTCAAGCGGTTACAGCATCCAGTTCCGGACACCGGGCGTCAGCGAAGCGTTGAAGGAAGCGGGCTATGCAGTCACCTCCCGCAGCGAGGAGCGCCAGTTTGTGGACGTCTGGCTCGAAATCTCATGGAGGGACGCATGAGCATCCTCAACGACACCACCCCTCGCCTCACCCGCCACCTGAGCGACCACCACGCGGTGCAGGGAGAGGCCGAGTATGTCGAGCGGCATGCGCCCGTCACCGCTTCCCGCCGCCCCCGAGGGCGAGGTGGCTCCATGATTATGCCGGGTCAGAAGTACCTCATCACCACGGACAACTGGTTCTTCGCACCCGATGGTGAGAATTATCGGGCCGTGTGGGGAACGGTGAACGCCGTTGTTGATGCAGAGACGGCGCTCGGCATCAAGACCAACCGCAACAGCACCAACTGGTACGTTTCCATCGGCGACATGATCGTGGCGGGGTGTCAGATCCATTATGCTATGCGGGCAGATGGCTTTGACCCCAAGGCGCCACTAGCAGAGGTGGAGCACAACGGCAAACGCCTGCTGACAAAGTGCGGGATGACGCGCATCTATGACGCCGACGCATCAGGACTGCGGTCGCAGCATCAATCGAATGCCGCCGCGCGCATAGTTGAGAGGATCGAAGCTGACGGCATAATCAGCCGCCCCAACTCTGCTGGTAAGCGCGAACTGATCGGGCGGCGGGAGGCGGACGCGCCCGTCACCGCGCAAGAGGCGGAGCCGACCGAGGATGAATTGGACGAGGCGTGGAAAGATGGCTTCAACGCCGGGTTCGGCGAGGCAAAGTTGACCAACCACCCGCCCCAAATCAGCGAGACGGTCGCGGCAGCAGTCTGCGCCCTTAACGAAATCCGCGACCTGAATATGTCAGGCCGCGATGAGAACGGGAACCGCTGGGCTAACTCAGACCTGATCGACCAGACCGTGACATTTGGGCTGATCGCCCTGCGCGCCCTGTCCAGCGGGGAGGCCAGCCGTGACTGAGCGCGAACACCTATACACCTGCGAAGATTGCGGAAAACCCATCCGCGCCGGGGATCAATTTCAACCCGCCGACGACTGCAATTTTTGCCCCGAACACGCCGCCACACTGGCGGACATCCTCGATTTCTGGACGGACGATATCGCAGATCAGGATAGCCCCTGCTGGCCCTATGAGTTCGACGATATCGAGGACGCGCAGGCGCATATCGACGACCTGCGCGAGCAGATCGCCCAGCACGGACCAGACCACAAGCCGCTGAGGATCGCATGACTGATCGCATCATCCTGCCGCTGACCTATCGCGGCATCACGATCCGCCGCGCAGAGGTGCCCGGCGCACCCTATGAGTGGACGCACGAGGAGACCGATGCGCACGGCATGGCCCCGGACCTCGATACCGCCAAGCGCCAGATCGACTGCTATCTGGGGGAGGCCGTCGATGCGTGATCGCCCCCTACGCGTGCTGATCGGCTGTGAGCGCAGCGGCATCGTCCGGCGAGCATTTGCAGCACTCGGCCATGATGTATGGTCTTGTGACCTGGAACATGCCGAGGATGGCAGCAATCGCCACATCATCGGTGACGTTCGCGGCCTGCTACATGACGGATGGGATCTGCTCGCCGTCATGCACCCGCCCTGCACTCGCCTGACAAACAGTGGCGTGCGCTGGCTGACCGAGCCACCGACCAACGCACCTGACGAGGCGACGGCCGAAGAGCGGGCAGCATGGCACCGACTTGATCGCGATACCCGGCTCCGCATCATGTGGCGGTTGCTGGACGAAGGCGCGGACCTGTTTTCGGACTGCTGGAACGCGCCGATCCCGCGCGTGGCTATCGAAAACCCGGTCATGCACAAGCACGCCAAGGCCCGCATCCGGGGCTATCAGCCCTTCGCGCAGAGCATTCAGCCGTGGCAGTTCGGGACCGACGAGAACGGCCCTGACAACGTGAAAAAACGCACCTGCCTCTGGCTGCGCGGCCTGCCAGCACTGACACCGACCGGCACGCTGGACGGCACCACAGCACGGCCAGAGGTCCACCATGCCACCCCCGGCCCGGACAGAAAGCGGCTGCGGTCCCGGTTTTTCCCCGGCCTCGCCCGCGCCATGGCTGAGCAATGGGGCGGCTATGCCATCGACCAGATCAGGAGGACGGCGTGATACTCGACACAGGGAAAACACCTGAAGAATGGGTCGAGATCATGGCGGCCCGAGGACTTCCCATCAGCGCCAGAACGTTGCGCCAGCGAGCCAACGCGCTGGGGGCTTGCCATAAGCTGGGCCGCGCGATGATCATCACACCTGAGCAACTAGACCAGATTCTGTCGGAAAGGAAAGCTGAATGCCGCTCGAACCGTACCAGCGTGGCACATCGTGGTGGGCGCGCGGCAGGGTCGAATATAGCGGCATTCCCATCACCGGCTACTACCGCCGGAGCACTGGCGCATCTTCAGAAGCTGGCGCATGGCAATGGTGCCGGGAAGAAGAAGAGCGACAGGTAAGGCGACACCTGCTGGGCGAGGACAGCCCTATCACCTTCGCCGAGGCTGTCCTGCTTTATCCCGCAAAACCTAAGGAAGCTGGTTATCTGCTGAAAATTGTGCCCGAGATTGGCGAAACCCCGTGCGCTCAGATCACGCCACGTCAGGTCCGCGCGCTGGCGCAAAAGCTGTACCCAGCAGCCAGTACAGACACATGGGTGCGTCAGGTGATCACTCCGATCAAGGCGGTGATCAATAATGCCCATGACGAAGGGAAGTGCCCACCGATCAGGATCAAGGGATTTTCGACCGCGGAGCGCGTCGCACAAGACAAAGCGCGGAACAAGTTGAGCCGACCGGAGCGGCGACCGGGCAGCTGGGAGTGGATTGACCAGTTCAGCGCACACGCTAGCCCGTATCTCGCTGCCTTGGCGGAATTTATGTTTGAAACCGGCGCGCGGATCGGCCAGGCGGTCGCACTAAGACCGCATGATATTGACCTGAAGCAACTGCGCGTGATGCTGCCCGCCAGCAAGGGTCACCCTGCGCAATGGGTGTCGATCAGCCCTGAGATGGCGATAAAGTTGGCCAACCTGCCACCGAAGAGGCCGAAAGATCGACGGCGCGGAACGATTATGGACCCGCGTGTGTTTGGTTATGCCGGGCACAACGGGCCTCTTAAGGCGTGGCGCACGGCCTGCACCAACGCCGGCATTGATTATCTTCCACCCCATAGCGCCGGCCGTCATGGGTTCTACACCGAACTGCGCGTCAGGCAGGGGCTGGACCCGATCACAGCAGCCAAAGCTGGACGCTGGGCGAACCCCGCTCTGCCAGATCGAATCTACGCTCACAACGAGACACCGGACAGCGAAGTACGAGCTCTGATCCGTACATCTCGCGTACACCGCCCTGGCCGGAAACCCCTTAAGTCAATGAATGGCGGGCGGAAATAGCAACTTGCGACTTCCCTTGGTAAGGGTGAGGTCGAGAGTTCAATCCTCTCCTGCAGCACCAGTCATTCCCTGCAAAATGACCCGCCTGATGTAGCCGCACCCGGAATGCGCGTGCATGTTGCCGGGGGTGCTGGACCATCTGCGGCCGGGCAGCTAGGCAGGGATGCCCCCCATTGTCCGGAGCCCTGCCCATGACCGATATCCTGCTGATGCTTGCCGCCGGCTTTCTTGGCGGAATGCTGAACGCTGTTGCGGGGGGCGGTACCTTCATCACCTTTCCGGCGCTGGTCGCCAGCGGAGTACCCGTCGTTTCGGCCAATGCAACCAGCACGGTCGCGGCGCTGCCCGGCTATCTTTCGGCCGCATTGGGGTTCCGACGCGAAATCGCCCAGATCGACCGCTCCTTGGTGCTGCGGCTGACCTTCTGGACGGTGATCGGAGGCATCGCCGGTTCTTGCCTGCTACTTGTTTCCTCAAACGAGGCTTTCGCGGTGCTGGTGCCGTTCCTGCTGCTGGCAGCAACCTCGGTCTTTATCTGGGGCGCGCAAGTGCGGGAATGGGCGGGACGGCGCCGCAACGCCGTGGCCCCCTTTGGCGCCGGAACCATGGTGCCCGTGGCGATCTATGGCGGTTATTTCAACGGCGGGCTTGGCATCGTGCTGCTGGCGTTGTTCGCACTTTGGGGCATGACCGAGCTGAACCAGATGAACGGGCTTAAGAACTGGCTGTCATTCGCATTGTCGGTAATTTCGTTTGCTATCTTTGCCGCTGGCGGTCAGGTCGCCTGGAAACCAGCGGCGGTGATGAGTGTCGGCACGATTCTGGGCGGCTATCTGGGTGCGCCGGTGGCGCGGCGCATCCCGATCCCTGCCTTGCGAGCATTGATTGCGGCCATCGGCTTTGGCATGACGGCAGTGTTCTTCTGGCGGCTCTTCTGACGCCAGCCCAACCCGAAAGGATCCTTCATGTCCGAGATCAAGCGCATCGAGACCGGCCCCCGTATGAGCCAGGCCGTCATCCACAACGGCACCATCTATCTGGCCGGTCAGGTCGGCAAACCCGGCGAATCGGTGACCGAGCAAACCCGCGAGGTGCTGGCCCAGGTCGACCGGCTGCTGGCCGAATGCGGCTCGGACAAGACCCGCATCCTGTCGGCGCAGGTCTGGCTGGCCGATATGGCCGATTTCGCTGAAATGAACGCCGTCTGGGACGCTTGGGTTGCCCCCGGCCATGCCCCGGCCCGTGCCACGGGCGAATCGGCGCTGGCGACGCCCGATTACAAGGTCGAGATCATCGTGGTCGCGGCCCAGAACTGATCGCGGCCAGAACCGAACGCGCGGCGCGCAGGCCCGGGGCCTCGCCGCCGCGCCCCAGCCGCTCCATGGTCTTGCCCATGGCGGCAAACTGCTCGGCCCGCGCCTCGGGGTCTTCGATCAGCCGGTAAAGCGCCCGCGACATCGGCCCCGGCTGGCAGTTGCGGCCCAGGTATTCCGGCACTGCGCGGGTTTCGCTGACCAGATTGACCAGCGTCACCGTATCCGTCCTGAGCATCAGCCCGATGATGAAGCGGCTAAGCGGCGCAACATCATAGCCGATCACCATCGGCACGTTATTCGCCGCCAGATCCAGACTGACCGTGCCCGAGGCCGCCAACGCCAGATCGGCTGCAGCAAAGGCCGCGCGCTTTTCCCCGGCCCCTTCGACCACGACCGGCGCGGTGGGCCAGCGCCGCGCCATATCATGTACCAGCGCCGAAACCCCGTGCACGGTCGGGATCACCACCCGGATTTCGGGCACCCGGTCGCGCAACCGCATCAGCGCCTCGTCAAAGCGCGGACCAAGACGGCTGACCTCGGTTTGGCGTGATCCGGGCAGGCACAGGACCAGCGGCGCATCAGGCGCAATGCCATTCGCAGCACGGAATGCCGCCGCCTCGGCCTTACCCGCGACGGGATCGGCAACGATCGGATGGCCGACAAAATCACAGCTCATCCCTGCGGCCTGCATCAGCGGCGGCTCAAAGGGCAGGATCGCCAGCACATGATCAATCACCTGCGCCATCTTGCGGGCCCGACCCGAACGCCAGGCCCAGACCGAGGGGGCGACATAATGGATGGTGCGTAATGAGGGGTTCAGCGCGCGCGCCTGACGCGCCACACGCAGGCAGAAATCCGGGCTGTCGATGGTAATCAGCGCATCAGGCTGTGCCTCAGCCACGGCTCGGGCCGTCTGGGCAATCCGCTCTTTCAGGGCGCGATATTTCGGCAGCACCTCCCACAGGCCCATAAGGCTAAGCTCTTCCATCGGAAAGCGGCTCACAAGCCCTTGGGCAGCCATGGCAGGCCCGCCAACGCCCATGAATTCGACCCCGGGGGCCGCCAGCTCTTTCAGCCCGGCCATCAGCGCCCCGCCCAAATTGTCACCGGACGGCTCGCCCGCGATCATGAAGAACTTCATCGCTTCGCTCCGCGCGCTGCAAGGCCATGGAATCGAGGACACAGGGCACCGCCTGCATTCCCCGCCCTTGTCTTTGCGGCGCGATCTTTTGGGTTCTGGGGCAACGCAAAGGCAGGCATCAGGTTCCTGTCCCCGCTACCCGTCAGCGCCGCGCGCCCACAGAAACAGACCCGCAGCCTCGGCCCGGCGCACAGTCTCATCCCGTTCCAGCAGGATGACGCTGCCCGCCTCCCACACGATGCCGGCAAGACCGGCCTCGGCAGCCTGATTGACGGTGTCGGGGCCGACGGTCGGCAGGTCGATACGACGGTCCTGTCCGGGCTTGGGCGCCTTGTAAAGAACGCCACCCGGCCCGTTCGGATCGGGTTTCAGCCCGGCATGCAGACGCGCAAACTCCAGCATTGCCTGTGTGCCTGGCAGCGATTCGACAGCAAGGCACAGCCCCTGAGCAACCACCGCACCCTGCCCGATATCAAGCGAGCCAAGACCCCGGACGATTGCGGCCGCGCGTGCAGCGTCCTTTTGATCACGGGGGCTGGGCTCACCGGCCAGCACCCCTTCCCCCGGTACCAGTTCGGGCAGGATCTGATCGACCGAGCGGATGGCGATGCCCGCCTCTTCGAACACGTCAAGCACAGCGCGTAATGCAGCATCGTCGCCCGATTGCATCCCCATCAGGATGCGCGGCACGATCGAAAGCGTGCGCGGGTCAAAAAGCTCGGGCTCGATCCTGGGGCGGCGGATCGCACCGGCAAAGACCGCCTGCGTCACGCCCTGATCGGTCAGTTCGTCCAGAAAGGGCACCAGACGTTCAAGGCGAAAGGGCTTGGCCTCGACCTCGGGTTTCAGATTGTCCAGCGCATAGACCAAGGGCTGGTCCAGCGCGGCGGCGATGGCGGGGGCAAGCCGGCCCTCGCCGGCAATCAGGGCGATGCGGCTCATGGATCAGGTCTCACGGATGCGGCGCCAGAAAACTGCGGTCCGAGGGGCCAAGGATGAAATCCAGCACCTCGCGCACCATGGGCGTGGTCTCGCCCTCGGCCAGATGGCGGGCGGTGTCGCGGAAACTGCCCTGCCCCAATTGCCCCAACATCTCGCGCAGCGCATGGATTTCGTCGCGCGACGCGCCGCGACGCCTGAGCCCGACGAGGTTCAGCCCGTCCAGATGCCCGCGGGGGCCCTGTACAAGGCCAAAGGGGATCACATCCGCCGTCACCATGGTCACCGCACCGATCATGGCACCGCGCCCGATACGCACCCATTGGTGAACGCCGGACAGTCCCCCGACGATGACGTCATCCTCAAGCACGCAATGGCCGGCGACCGAGGCGTTGTTGACCAGAATTACCCGGTTGCCGATGTGGCAATCATGGGCGACATGACTGCCCGCCATGAACAGCCCGTCATCGCCGATGCGGGTAACGCCGCCGCCACCCTCGGTGCCGGGGTTCATGGTCACATATTCGCGGATACGATTTCGGGCGCCGATCTCAAGCCGGGTACGCTCACCCCGGAATTTGAGGTCCTGCGGCACCTCGCCCAGCGAGGCAAAGGGGAAAACCGTGGTTTCCTCGCCAATCGCGGTCTCGCCGGCGATGACCACATGCGATTTCAGGACCACGCGCGGCCCCAGCGTGACCTCTGGCCCGATCACGCAGAACGGGCCGATCTCGCAACCCTCGCCGATCCGCGCGGCGGGATCGACGACAGCCGAGGGATGGATCAATGTCTCAGCCATTCTCGCCACGGTTCAGCATGGCCATGACCTCGGCCTCGGCGGCAAGCTCGCCTCCGACCATAGCCCGGCCTTCGAATTTCCAGATCTTGCCACCGCCGCGCAGGGTCTTCATGTGCAGCTCAAGCACGTCGCCCGGCACCACCTTGCGGCGAAAGCGGCATTTGTCGATCGACATGAAATAAGTACCCATGCCCTTGTCGGCGAGGTTCAGCGTCGTGCCGACCAGAACCGCCGCCGATTGCGCCATGGCCTCGATGATCAAGACGCCAGGCATGACGGGTTCCTGCGGGAAATGCCCTTCGAAATGCGGCTCGTTCGATGTCACATTCTTGACGCCGACACAGCTTTCGCCCGGCACGATATCGCGCACCCGATCCACCAGCAGGAAGGGGTAACGATGCGGCAGGATCCGCTTGATCATGGCAAGATCGACTTCGGTCGGAGGGATATAGGCAGTCTCGTCGGCAGCCATGCGGTCCTCTTGAAATGTTTCCATTTGCCTAGCAACGGGGCGCGTTCTTGGCAAGTTTCGCGGCAGCGATGCGCGGCCTCAGGCCGAGCCGCGCAACCGCCCGCGTCCTTCGGCCAGCCAGCCGGAAATCGCAAGCCCCGCGATCAGCACCAGCCATGCCCAGCCCGGCAATAGCGGACGGTGGGTCATGCCGCTGACCGATGCCGCCTCGCGCGGGGTGATCGCGATCCATGGCCGGTCGATGCCCTGACCATGGGCAGGCCGCCCCTCGCGCACGGTACGCAGCGCGGGCACACCCTCTGAAAGCCGAAGCACCCCGCCCCGCGTCGCCTCGGCCAAGGGACCAAGAGCCGCGCCCGAAGCCACCGTTTCCTCAAATTCCAAAGGTGCGGCGGGACCAAGGGCCAGCACCCGCTCGATCTCGCCCTCGGCCAACCGGTAAAGGCCCGGACCCGGCGCAGTCCAATGCGCGGTGAAACGGCCCGGTCCTGCCTCGGTCAGGGGAATCTCTTCGCTCTTGCCATCGGGATGGGTAATGCGGACCGGACCGGCCGAGACATCCATCGTCCGGCGGGTGATCGTGACCGCAAGGCCGGGACCGACATCGGCAAGCAGCGCCTCTTCCTCAAGATCGGGCTCTTTCATCGACCAATGGGCGATACGGCGCAGCAGTTCAAGCTGCGGCCCGCCCCCCTCGAACCCCCGGCCCCACAGCCAGACCTGATCCGAAGTCAGCATCGCTACCCGCCCCTTGCCGACGCGGCCAAGCAGCAACAGCGGCGCATCATCGGCCCCGCTCAGCACCACTTGCGCGCGCGGGCCGGGAATAACTTCGGACATGCGCAGCCATCGCCCCCAGCTCCGCTCGGCCCCTTCGACCGGAGCGCCGGGCAGATCCGAGGTGACGGGGTGGCGCGAGCCCTCTTCGGTCAGGCGCGGCAGAAAGGGCTGGTCATAAATCCGCCCCGTCGGACGCGCGGGCAGGATCGCCCCCAGAGGCGAAAGGTTCAGGCTTTCGACCGAGGACATCTCGGGCCCGGCCGAGACCAGAATCGCCCCGCCCTCTTCGACATAACGGCGGATATTGTCGTAATATTGGGGCAGCAGGATGCCCCGTACCCGGTAGCGGTCAAAGATGATCAGGTCGAAATCCCTGATCCGCTGCATGAAAAGTTCCTGCGTCGGAAAGGCGATCAGCGACAGCTCCTCGACCGGGATGGCGTCCATCTTGTCCGGTGGCCGCAGGATAGTAAAATGGATCAGATCCACATTCGCATCTGATTTCAAAAGGTTGCGCCATGTTCTTTCACCGGGATGCGGCGCACCTGACACCAAAAGCACGCGCAGCCGGTCCCGCACGCCCTGAATCTGCACCGCTGCGGCATTGTTGCGGTCGGTCAGCTCTGGCACATCCGCCTGTGGTGCCTGGAACGAGATCGAGACCACGTTCTGCCCGGCATGTTTCGGCACAACCGGCAGATCCAGCGTCACGCCGGGTGGCAAATCGAGACTGCGCGTTTCCTCGCCGTCCAGCATGATGCGCAGCCGCGCGGGGGTCTGGGCAACGCTGTCCGGCACGGCACCCTGATCCTCGATGCGCAGGCGAATGGTGACGGGTTGGCCGATCAGCCCATAGGCGGGGGCCTCTTCGATCACCAGACGGCGATCCCAGTCGGTCTCTTGCCCGGTCAGCAGCACATGAACCGGGGCCGGAGCGGTAGCAGGCACCATCGACGCGTCATGCGCAAGCCCGTCGGTCACGGCAATGACCCCCGCAACCCTGCCTTGCGGCTCAGCAGCCAAAGCGCGGGTCAGCGCCGCGCCAGTCAGCGTCCCGTCGGGATCATCTGCAACGGTGATGCGGCGGATCTCGGTATCAGGCAGTGCCGTAAGCTGGCGCGTCAGCTCATCCACCGCTGCGTCTGTCTGTGCCGCCCGTCCGGGCAAGGACTGGCTGGCGCTGCGGTCGTCCAGCAGGATGACGATATCGGAAAGCTTATTGCGAATACCCGATTCCAGTGCCGGCCCGGCCAGGGCAGCAGCCACAGCCAACCCCGCTGCCCCGCGCCACAGCCAGCCACGTAAACCCTGCCACACCGACCACAGCGCCACCAACAGCGCAAGCACGGCCAGAGCGCCGATCACCGGCCATGGCAGCAGAGGATCAAATGCAAGGCCGTTCATTGCACGACCTCCTCTTCCTCGCGCAGCCGGTCAAGCAGTGCAGGCACATGGACCTGGTCGGATTTATAGTTCCCGGTCAGCACATACATGATCAGGTTGACCCCGAAACGATAGGCCATCTCGCGCTGGCGTTCGCCCTCGAAACCAGCCCCGACGCTGAACATGGGCAGGCCGTTGTCGTCCACAGCCCAGGCCTCGGCCCAGGCATTTCCGCCGATCAGGACCGGAGAAACGCCATCGTTAAGATTGCGGAAAGGGGCACCCTCGGCAGCCTCGGCACCCGCGGGCGGGGCCTCTGCCCAGACATCGCTGTCAAGGTAGCGGCCGGGAAAATTCCGCAGCAGGTAAAAGCTGCGGGTCAGGACGTGATCCTGCGGGACAGGGGCCAGCGGCGGAATATCGAGCGGCGCGGCCAATGCCTGCAATGCCGCCGTACCGTCTGGCCCGCCCAACCCCGCAATATCGCCGTCGCGGGTATCAAACAGGATCATCCCACCCGAGCGCAGGAAATGGTTCAGCCGCACATAGGCTTGCGGCGAAGGCGGCGCCTGCGTGCCCGTCACCGGCCAGTACAAAAAGGTCAGCAGCGACAGGTCATCCCGGTCGGGATCAATGCCGATCGGCTCACCCGGCTCAACAGTCGTGCGGGCGGTCAGGACCTGCGACAGCCCGCGCAATCCGGCCTCAGAGGCGGCATCAACTTCGGCATCTCCGGTGATGACATAGGCCAGCGCAACCTCGTCGGCGGCTCGGACCAGCCTTGGATCGGGCTCTTCCTGCGCGGAAACCGCAGTCACCCATAGGATCAGCAGCGAAAAAAGCAGCCGCGGTCTCATGCCAGTGCCCTTTGCCTGCCGCGCGCCAGCCAGGCGCTGCCCAGCGCATCCAGCGCGAAAAGCGCCGCCGCCAGCGCGATGAGCCAGCCACGCAGGGCAAGGCCCGGTGTCTCGGTGCCACGCTCGATCCGTGCGCCGTGCCAGTTCGCCGGGCGGATCGGTCCGCCGGCATTCAACGCCTTCAGCCGTTCGCCGCCGCGATAAAGCCCGGCTGGCGCACCCGGCGCGGGACCCCGCGCAAAATCAGCGGCCGCGACCGGAGCGGATGCCTCGGCCTCGGTCACACGGCCAAAACCGTCCAGCACCAGTTCAGGCGTCCAGAAGGGCTGCTCGGCCTGATCGGTTTCGGGCGCTGCAGGGCGGTTGACGCGGGCGCTACGCACCAGCCGGTCCAGCATCTCGACGAACAGCCCCGAAATCGCCAGATTCGACCATTCCGCGTTTGCGGTGGTGTGAAACAGCACAAGCTGTCCCTGACCCAAAGACGCACGAGTGACCAAGGGCGTTCCATCCGTCAGCCGGGCAATGGTACGGCTTGCCAGATCGGGGGCAGGCTCGGCCAGCAACTGGGCGCGCACCGTCGCGTCGCCCGGAACCTCCAGCCCGGCAAATGGTCCGTCCGGGGCGAATGGCTCGATCCCGCGCGGCTCGCCCCAGGCCAGCGCGCCGCCGACATCCCGCCCCCCGGCCCGCAGGCGCACGGGCAAAAGCGGCTCATCACTTAACCGTTCCGACGCGGCCATGCGCGGCCCGACAAAGCGGATCAGCAGCCCGCCCTGTTCGACCCAGTCGCGCAACGCGGGTGCTTCGCCAAGGCCAGGCTGGTCGGCAAGCACGATCACATCAGGCGTGGCCAGCAAGACGTCACCCAGGCCGCCCTCGATAAGATCGGTGGTCGGGGCCAGCGCGCGGCGCAGGTAATGCAGCGGCGACAGCAGGCGCTGACCCTCGCTTGCCCGGTCATCGCCGATCAGCGCCACCTTGCGTCGGCGCAGCGAATCGTCAGCAAGCACCACCGCCCCGGCCGAGGCGTTCCCCTCGACCTCAAACCGGGTGATGCGGTTGCGCAACTCGGAAGGCAGCGTGATCGGCACCAGCCGCGTGGTCACGCCATCCTCAGCAACAGGGTCAGCTGGGCTCAAGCGGGCCAGTTCACGCGGCGTGCCCTGGGGATCAACGCCGATCGCCAACACGTCCGGCGCATCCGCCCCGCTTGCGGTAGTACGCAGCCGCAGGGCAGGCTGATCGCCCGGCACCAGTTCAAGCGCGCGGCGCGGACCCTCGGGCGGAACCACGGTGACATTGCCCCGCGCAGTAAGGGCCGCCAGCCATTTGGCCTGATCGGGATGGTCAAGACCATCGCTAAGCCACAGAACCGACAGGCCCGAAGGCGCCGCCGCCAGTGCCGCCTCGGGGTCCGGGGGATAGCGCGTCTCCCACGCGGCGGGACGCAGGGCGCGCAGCGGTCCCGCAAGCTCACCAGCGGGTTGAAAAGGTAGCGCACCTTCGGCCCGGCCATCTGCGATCAGCATTGCCGCGGGCTGGCCTTCGGCCTCGGCGCGGCTCAGCGCGCGCAGGACACGGGCCTGACGCTGCGGCCAGTCGGGCGCGGCGGCCCAGCCGGCATCCATGACGATCAGCAACGGCCCCTGCCCCGCGCCTTCGGGCGACGGCTTCCAGACCGGCCCGGCTGCCCCAAGGATCAGCGCCCCAATCGCAAGCACCCGCAACAACAACAGCCACCACGGCGTATGCCGCGCCACAGGATGCGGATCCCTGAGACCCAAGAGCAGCCGTGTGCCGGGAAACCGCACCAGTTTCGGCGTGGGCGGCATGGCACGCAGGATCAGCCACAGCACCGGCAGCGCCGCAAGCCCGATCAGGATCCAGGGCGTCAGAAAGCCGAGAGGACCAAGAAGCAGCATCAGCCCTCCAGGACAGACCAGAGCCAGAGCAGCGCCTGCGCGGGCGCAGCCCCGGTATCATGTGTGCCGAAATGCCAGCCCGCCGTGCGCGCGGCCTGCGACAAGGTCTCGCGCCGTTCGGCAAGCCGCGCCAGATAGGCAGAGCGCAGTCCTGCCGCGTCGCGGGTATCATGCCCGATCGCCCCCGAGGCCGAGCGGAACAACACCGCGCCACGCCACGGAAACGCCTCTTCGTTCGGGTCAAGCACCTGCATCAGGACACCCTGCACCCCCAGCCCCGAGGCGCGGGCCAGATAGTCCAGCACCGGCTGTGGATCGCCAAGGAAATCGTCAAACAGGATCACCCGCTGGCCCGGGCGCAGCGCCTCGACAGGCGGGGCGTCATCGTCGCGATCAAGTGTGGGACGCGTGACCAGTGTCTCGGCGATGCGGTCGGCCTGCAGACGTCCGGGACGTGGCGGCTGACCGGCCAGCGCCACCCGCTCTCCTCCGGAAAGCAGCGCCATGGTCAGCGACAGCGCCAGCAGTTCGGCACGGTCGCGTTTGGTCTGACGCTCGGCACTACCGGCATAATCCATCCCTGCCGCCGCCGAGATCCAGATCGCAGCCGATTGGGCAACCTGCGCTTCGCGGTCACGGACGAATTGCGCATCCGACCGGGCCGAGCGCCGCCAGTCGATGCTGCGCGCTGTGTCCCCGGTGGTGGCGGGGCGGTATTGCCAGAAGTCCTCGCCCGTGCCGGCGCGGCGCTGGCCATGTGCGCCGGGCACCAGCGCAGCCGCCAATCTCTCGGCCGACAGCATCAGTGCCGGCAGGGCTGCAGTGGCTGCCTCAGCCCGTGCGCGAAGCTGTCCGGCGGACCGGCTCACGCTGCCGCCCGCATCCGGTCGTCGAGAAGTCGCGTGATAACGCCCTCGACCGTCTCGCCCCGCGCGCGGGCCGCAAAGCTAAGCGCCATACGGTGACGCAGCACCGGGGCAGCCATGGCAGCGACATCATCAAGCGTCGGGGCAAAGCGACCGTTCAGCGCCGCCCGCGCCCGTGTCACCAGCGTCAGGGCCTGCGCGGCGCGCGGCCCCGGCCCCCAGACCAGCGTATCGGCAATCCAGCCCGGCGCCTCGGGTGCGCCGGGACGGGCCGCGCGCACCAGATCGAGGATCGCGTTCAGCACCGTCTCGCCCACCGGCATACGCCGGATCAGCCCCTGCGCCGCGACAAGCCCGGCTGGATCAAAGACCGCATGCGCCTGCCCCTGATCAACCCCGGTCGTGGCCAGCAGGATCGCGCGTTCGGTGTCGCGGTCGGGGTAATCCACGTCGATCTGCAACAGGAAACGGTCAAGCTGCGCCTCGGGCAGCGGATAGGTCCCCTCTTGCTCGATGGGGTTCTGGGTCGCCAGCACGTGAAAGGGCCGGCCCAGCGGGCGATGTTCGCCCCCGATCGTGACCTCGCTTTCCTGCATCGCCTGCAGCAGCGCAGATTGGGTCCGTGGGCTTGCGCGGTTGATCTCGTCCGCCATCAGAAGCTGGGTAAAGACCGGCCCCTCGATAAAGCGAAAGGCGCGAGAGCCGTCGGGCCGGATGTCCAGCACTTCAGAGCCAAGGATATCGGCCGGCATCAGATCGGGGGTGAACTGGATCCGCGCGTTGCCCAGCCCAAGGACGGTGGCAAGCGTATCGACCAGCATGGTCTTGCCCAGCCCCGGCTGCCCGACCAGCAGCGCATGACCCCCCGACAGGATCGCCGCCAGCACCTGCTCGACAACCGCGTGCTGACCGACAAAACGGCGCTCGACACTGGCGCGCGCCTCGGACAGCCGATTGGTCAGCATCTGGACTTCTGAAACCAGTTTCTCATTCTCGGCCATGACAACGCCTCGTTTCTGTTCTAGGACAACATAAAGGCAGGTGTGACAGGGTCCACAGGGAATGGAGGAAAAGACTGACAATACTGTGAGCGATGCGGCCGGAATCGCCGCGGCAGCCAGCCGCGCCGCGAAAAAGGGTCCGCCTCCTGTGCATTTGTGGAATCCGCCATTCTGTGGCAACCTTGATATGGAGATCCGGGCTGACGGCAGCTGGTTCTATAACGGAACGCCCATCGGGCGACCCGAGATGGTCCGGTTGTTCGCTTCGATCCTCAAGCGTGAGGGTGACGATTACTTTCTGGTAACTCCGGTCGAAAAGGTCGGCATCCGCGTGGCCGACGCGCCCTTCATCGCCGTTGATGCCGAAATCGACCAGGAGATTACCTTTACCACGAACGTTGGCGACCGGGTGGTCGCTGGCCCCGAGCATGCGATCGAGATGCGCGGGACGCCAGATGAGCCCCGGCCCTACGTTCACATTCGCCGCGGTCTTTGGGCACTGATCGACCGCAAGACATTCTACCGACTAGCCGATGCGGCTATGCCCGGAGAAAACGGGCGTATGGAAGTGCACTCGGGAGGGACGGCTTTTCCTCTGGAGCCCTGACCATGGCGCGATTCGCCGCCAACCTGACATATCTGTTTACTGAACTGCCCATGCTGCAACGCTTTACTGCTGCAAAGCAGGCTGGGTTCAGCGGGGTCGAGATCCTGTATCCCTATGACATCGCCGCGAATTCCCTGACGCAGGCCGCACGGGCCGCAGGGGTGGAGTTCGTCCTGATGAACTCCCCGCCGCCCAACTGGGCCGGGGGACCGCGCGGCTTTGCAGCAGAGCCGGGCAACATGGCGCGTTTTCGCAGCGATTTCGACCGCGCGCTGCGCTTTGCCCGTGTCCTGGGCGTACACCATCTGCATGTCATGTGCGGCAAAGCCAGCGGAGAAGAGGCGCGCCGCACCTTTGTGCAGAACCTCAAATGGGCCTCGGCGCACGACCCACGCATCAGCCTGACCATCGAGCCGATGAACAGCACAGACATGCCGGGATATTTCCTGGACAGTTTCGATCTGGCCGCCGAGATCCTCGAAGAGGTCTCTGCGCCCAATCTGGGACTGCAGTTCGACGTGTATCAGGCCCAGATGATCCATGGTGACGCTTTTGCCATCTGGCAGCGCATGGCCGACCATGTGCGTCATGTCCAGATCGCAGACTGGCCCAGCCGACACGAGCCAAGCCGGGGCGACATCGACTTTCCCGAGCTTCTGCACACCATCAGGTCCTCGGGCTATCGCGGCTGGATCGGCGCGGAATACACGCCCCGCACCTCGACCGAGGCGGGGCTGAACTGGCTGCGCTCGGCCTGAAAAGACGGGCGCCTGCCCCTTAGCTTTCGCCGGGCAGGCGTCTGACCATCTGATCGGCCAGCGCGTCATGGCCGCTGTCGCGCAGCCCGGCAACCGCGCCCAGATAGTCCCGGGCCTCGCGGTTCTGGCTCAGTTTGGATTTTGCCAGCGTCCGGGTGACCGAGATGCGCAGTGCAACAATACCGCCAAGCATCTGCTGCATGTAATCGGCAGGCGCATCGGCCATGCGCCAGGCATTCTCCCCGTTCAGCCGCCTTTCATGATAGCGGGTCAGCAGACCGACTGCCGCACGCCTGGCCCGCTCATCATGCTGAAAACTGACGCGGCCATAGACATGCGCCACGCGATAGTTCCAGGTCGGGACATGCCGATGATGCTCGGGCTTCGAAGGGTAGAAGTTCGGCGAGATATAGGCGTCCTCGCCACGAAAGATCGCCAGCACCTCCTGCCCTTCGGTGATCAGCCGATGCATGTCATTGGCCAGCGCGACATGACCGATCAGCACACCCTTGGACCCGGCAAGCAGCGGGATGTGATTGGCAATCAACCCCTCAGAGGTCTCGGCGATGATACAGGCCAGGGGCGCCGCCTCAATCAGCGCGGCGATCTCTGCGGGGTCGACTTCCTGAAAATGCGACGGGATATACATGCGTTTTTCCTTAATAGGCCGCACTGCCGGTGCCCGCTGGCAACGCGCCATAGGGCAGCCAGATCGTCTTGGTGCGGCTGGCTGCGCGCAGAAACTCCCGGCCCTGCGCGTGCAGATCGCCCCAGTCGCGGGGACCGGGGGTCCAGACCGGAATCAGGGTGTCGGCTGCGGTGCGCTGCACCTCGGCAACCCCCTCGCCCTGCCCCGCGTGCCAGATCGCCGAAACGCCGTCATGCGCGGCAAGCGCCGTCGCCAGCGCATCACGCGGACCGGTAACGATGTTGACCACCCCGCCCGGTACATCCGAACAGGCCAGAACCTTGGCCAGCGTCAGTGCCGCCATCGGCCTGTCCTGCGCTGGGATGGCAACCACCGCATTGCCCATGGCGATGGCCGGCAGCACCAGTGACATGAACCCGGCCAAAGGCGCGGCATTTGGCGCAATCAGACCCATGACCCCATGCGGTTCTGGCTGGACATGGCACAGATGCCCGGGTCGTGCCGAGACCGTAGCGCCGTCATATTTGTCGGCAAAGCCCGCATAGAAGAAACAGCGGCGGATGACGGCATCAACCTCATCCACACTGGCGTAGCCCGCGAACTCGGCTCGCGCCTGAGCAAGATTCTCGGCCAGGAAATACAGCACCTGCGCCCGGCCATGACCTCCAAGGCCCTGCCATTTCGCCAGCGCCGATTGCGCCGCCTCGACCGCGTTGCGGATGTCCTTGCGGTTACCAAGCGGGATCAGCTCGTCCTGTGCGGCATAGCTCGTACCGCCGTCGGGGCGTTTTTGCGCGCCGCCGATGTAAAGCTTGACTGTACGGTCGATGGCTTGCCCCTCGGCCGGGATGATTCCGGCCGGTGCCGTCTCGCGCGGCGCAGAGACCGGGACAGAAAGATAATCGAGCATCCCTTCGCGCCCGCCCTCGCGGCCATAGCCTGAATCGCGCACCCCGCCAAAAGGCGCGGCAGCGTCAAAGGTGTTGGCGCAATTAACCCAGACCACACCTGCCTTGATCCGCGCCGCCAGATCGGTGGCCACTGTCGCGCTTTCCGACCAGACCGATGCGGCAAGCCCATAGCGGGTGTTATTCGCCAGCTCTACCGCCTCATCGGGGGTACGAAATGTCGAAAGCGTCGCGATAGGCCCGAATATCTCTTCGATCATGCCGGGGTTGGCGGGGGCAATGTTGCGCAGATAGCCTGGCGCTATAAAGCAGCCGGGCGCAGCATCCCCCCCGACAAGTTCAGCCCCGGCAGCAGTCGCACGATCAAGGATGCTCAGGATGCGGGCCTTTTGCACCGGATCGACGATCGCGCCGACATCCGTAGACTTATCAAGCGGGGCACCAAGTCGCAGCTTTTCCATCCGCGCCCTGAGCAGCGTTTCGAACCGGCCGGCAACGGATTCGGCGACCAGAATGCGCGAACCTGCACAGCAGACCTGCCCCTGATTGAACCAGATGGAATCAACGACGCCCTCGACAGCGGCATCAAGATCGGCGTCCTCCATCACGACAAAGGGCGATTTGCCGCCCAGTTCCAGCGTCAGCCGTTTTCCCGATCCGGCAAGGGCGCGGGCGATCCCCCGCCCCACTTCGGTCGAGCCGGTAAAGGCAATCTTGTCGACCGGGGCCTGAACCAGCGCGTTACCGGTCTCTCCATCACCGGTCACGATATTCACGACCCCTGCGGGCAGGCCGACATGGGCGCAGATTTCAGCAAAGGCCAGCGCAGTCAGCGGTGTATATTCAGCAGGTTTCAGCACCACAGTGTTGCCAGCAGCAAGCGCGGGCGCGACTTTCCAGGCCAGCATCAGCAGTGGAAAGTTCCACGGGATGATCTGGCCGCAGACACCAAGGGCAAGATGGCCGGGAAACTCACTTTCAAGAAGTTCGGCCCACCCTGCGTGATGATAGAAATGCCGCACGACCAGCGGCACGTCGATATCGCGGCTTTCGCGGATCGGCTTACCGTTATCCAGCGTCTCCAGCACCGACAGGAAACGCTCACGCTTTTGGATGGTGCGGGCGATGGCATAAAGAAAACGCGCCCTGTCATGCCCCGGCATCGCCGCCCAGCCCCGCTGTGCCCGGCGCGCGGCGCGAACCGCCTTGGCGATATCGCGGGCAGTGCCCTGCGTGACCTGCGCCAGTTCCTCTCCGGTCGAGGGGTCGCGGGTTGCAAAGGTCTCACCCGGGCGGGTGAAGCGTCCGGCGATGAAATGACCAAAACTTCCACGCTCGCGCAGCCAGTCGCGGACGGCGGATGCATCCTCGGGCGCGGGGCCGTATTCCATGCTTTCCATGATCTCGCTTACCTTCGACATCTTTACCCCGCCGCCAGTCGATGGACCGCCGCATAACGGCCAGTCACGTGATGGGAAAGCTGCCGCTCGATATCAGCCAGCAGCGAGCTTGCGCCGATGCGGAACAGATCGGGCCGCAGCCAGTCACGGCCAAGCTCTTCGGCCATCAGCACCTGCCAGTTCAGCGCGTCCTTGGCGGTACGCAGCCCTCCGGCCGGTTTAAATCCGACGGCAAAACCGGTGCGGTCCCGATAATCACGGATCGCCCGCAACATGACGAGCGAGACGGGCAACGTCGCGTTCACCGGCTCTTTCCCGGTCGAGGTCTTGATGAAATCAGCCCCGGCCTGCATGGCGACATGGCTGGCCTTGGCGACATTCGTCAGGGTCTTAAGCTCACCCGTCGCCAGGATGGCCTTCATCCGGGCCGCGCCACAGGCTTCGCGCATCTCGCATATCTCATCGTAAAGCGCCGCCCATCCGGCGCGCAGAACCAGCGCGCGAGAAATGACGATGTCGATTTCATCCGCGCCCTGATCCAGCGCATAGCGGATCTCGGCCAGCCGCAGGTCAAGCGGCATCAGCCCGGCCGGAAAGCCCGTCGCCACCGAGGCAACGGGAATCGCAGTGCCCTGCAGCGCCCGTTTTGCCGCCGCCACCATGGTCGGATAGACGCAGACCGCCCCGGTGGTCAGACCCTCACCCCCCAGCGCAGCAAGCTGGCCTGCGTCCACCGGCTGGCGCGCCTTGGCGCATAGCCGGGCAACGCGATCCGCTGTGTCATCCCCCGAAAGCGTAGTCAGGTCGATGCAGCGCACCGCGTTCAAAAGCCACGCCGCCTGCCATTCCTTTTTCAGGCTGCGGCGGGCGCTCAGGCTTGCCGCGCGGCGCTCAGCCGCAGGGGTGTTGATGGCGATATTCTCAAACCAGTCGAGGCGGAAATCCGTGCCAGGGTTCTTACGCTCCATCACTCAGCGCCCCCGCAGCCAATCCCAGCCGCGCCGCAGACGCCCACGGGCGCTGGCACGTGCCGCATCAGCACGAGCGTCAATACGGTCCCATGCCTCGTCAGCCGAGCGGACGGCCGGGTCAATCGTACGCTCGCGAAACTGGTTCCACATGCGCCAGATCAGGAACAGCAGCGCGCCAAGGATCAGCAGGATGATCTGCGCCGCCCAGTTAAAGGGTTTGACCTCGGGTCCCGCCACCGGCTTGATCGCAATGGCGTTGGGATAGATCGACAGCCACGCAATCCGCCAACCATAAGAGGTCACGCTGACCCATTCCGGATTGGCCGAGGTCGAGCGCAGGTCGGTCGCCTGCGCATGCAGGTTCGAACTGTCGTATTTGAAATAGGGCGGCCAGATCCAGCCGGTGTCTTCATTGCGATAGACATAGGGTTTACCGTTGGGACGCACCGTGTCGATGAACCGCACGTCGCGCTGGCCTTGGGCGTTTTGCACCGTCCCGGTATCGGGAGAGGCATAAAAGATCGCATTCGCACCGATATCGGTCAGCCGGTTATAGGTGTTGGTGATGCGAACCGTCTGCTTTGCGGGCAGCGTGTAGTCCAGAAACAAAAAGACCACGATCCCGAAGATCACCCCAAGGACGGTCAGGAACCAGCGCATCGGCGCCCCCCTTAATTGTAATTCACGATCACGATGATCACGATGATCGCGACCACCGGCAGAACCAGCACCAACCCGACAAGCCGCGCTTGCAGGGTCTTGCTGAAACCCACCATCGAACGCCGCACGAACTCGGCTCGTTCCGGTGAAGGTCCCGCACGTTCGGGATGACGGCGATCCCACTCTTCTTCAAGCTCTTCCCGGCGCAGGCTGCGGATATAGATGCCGATCAGCAGGTAAAAGATCAGCTCAACGATCAGGACCATGCCGATCAGGCGCAGAAAGGCAATCATCGGGCCGACCCAGTTTGCAAGAAGCCTGCCCCATGGAAGGCCCGCGCGCGGCAACTGTCAATGACCCCATTGCCGTACCGCCGAACCCGGCCTAGCCTTGGGTCATGGACGCGCTTGCCCAAGAGATCAAGAACCGCCGCGAAGACCTGGTCCGCCTGACACAGGACCTGATCCGCATTCCGACCCTGAACCCGCCGGGACGACATTACCGCGAGATCTGCGAATATCTGCAGGCGCGGCTGGCCCCGCAGGGGTGGGAGTGCGAACTGATCCGCGCCCATGGTGCCCCCGGCGACAGCAAAGAGTTTCCGCGCTGGAACCTTGTCGCCCGCCATCGCGGTGGCCCGCCCGGGGAATGCGTGCATTTCAACAGCCATCATGACGTGGTCGAGGTCGGCCATGGCTGGAGCCGCGACCCCTTTGGCGCAGAGCTGGATGAGGGGCGCATCTATGGCCGCGGCGCTTGCGACATGAAAGGCGGGCTGGCCGCCAGTATCATCGCGGCCGAGGCATTTGTTGCCCTGTATCCCGACCATCCCGGCCAGATCGAGATCAGCGCCACGGCTGACGAGGAATCGGGCGGCTTTGGCGGCGTGGCTTATCTGGCCCAGCAAGGCGCCTTTGCCCATGTCGATCACGTCATCATCCCTGAGCCTCTGCACAAGGACCGCATCTGCCTTGGCCATCGTGGCGTCTGGTGGGCCGAGATCGAGACCCACGGCCGCATCGCCCACGGCTCGATGCCCTTCCTTGGCGACAGCGCCATCCGCCACATGGGCGCAGTGCTTGAGGAAATGGAACGCACCCTGTTCCCGTTGCTGCTGAGCAAGCACACCGAGATGCCTGTGATCCCCGAGGGTGCGCGGAACTCGACCCTGAACATCAATTCGATCCATGGCGGAGAGCCGGATCTGGGTCCCGATTTTACCGGCCTGCCTGCGCCCTGCGTCGCCGACCGCTGCCGCATCGTCATCGACCGCCGCTTTCTGATCGAAGAGGATCTCGCCGAGGTCAAGCGTGAGGTCACGGCGCTCCTTGAAAAAATCAAGGTGCAACGTCCTGGATTTGTTTACGAAATCCGGGATTTGTTCGAGGTCATCCCCAGCATGACCGACCGCGAAGCACCGGTCGTGCGTTCGACCGCCGCCGCAATTGAGAGGGTACTGGGCCGGACTGCCGGATATGTCGTCAGCCCCGGCACCTATGATCAAAAACACATCGACCGCATCGGCAAGCTCAAGAACTGCATCGCCTATGGGCCGGGTGTTCTGGATCTGGCCCATCAGCCCGATGAATGGGTAGGCGTGCAGGATATGCAGGATTCCGCCTGTGTTATGGCGCTGGTGCTTGATGACATCCTGCGTGGCCCCGCGGGGGATTCCCCACAAGGCCCACCTGTGGCATGATCGCGCAAAACAGCCGAGCAGCCGCCGAGCCCCATATGAACCAACGCCTGTCGATCAGCGCCCTGATCTTTTTCGTCGTGATGATCCTTTTGGGCGTCTATTTTGCCTATGCGGCGGTTCAGGGTCCCTCTGGCATCCTGCGGCGCGTGCAGTTGCAAGCCGAAACGCAAGAGCTGGTCCAGCAGCGCAACAAGCTGCAGGCCGAGGTGGACCGGATGCGCAATCTGACCCGCCGGCTGTCGGATGAGTTTCTGGACGTGGACCTGCTGGACGAACGTGCCCGCGACGTTCTGGGCCTGGTGCGCGCTGACGAAATCATCATCCGCTAGGCTCTCAGGTAAAGCGCACGATCCCGGCCTGCCCGGATTATCCGGTCTGCGAACTGCCTTTTCCTGCATCGCCACACTTCCTCAAGCCGCCTTTCGGGCGGCTTTCTGCATCTGGTGTCTGGACCTATGCACGAGTCCGGTTTACTTCCCCCGACAGCTTCGCCTAGAATTAGTTTAACGCTGAACTATTCCCCGCCCCGAGGAGGAGGCCCATGGTCAGAAAGCCCGCAGCCAGGCAGAGCACGCCGAACGTGTCCAAAGATGAGCTGCTTCAATACTATCGCGACATGCTGTTGATCCGCCGATTCGAAGAAAAGGCCGGTCAGCTTTACGGCATGGGCCTGATCGGTGGTTTCTGCCACCTCTACATCGGGCAAGAGGCCGTCGTCGTCGGTCTGGAATCCGTCGCCAAGGAAGGCGACAAGCGCATCACCAGCTACCGTGACCACGGCCATATGCTGGCCTGCGGCATGGACGCACGCGGGGTGATGGCCGAGCTGACCGGCCGCATCGGCGGCTATTCCAAAGGCAAGGGCGGCTCGATGCACATGTTCAGCCGCGAAAAACACTTCTACGGCGGCCATGGCATCGTCGCCGCGCAGGTGCCCCTGGGGGCCGGTCTTGCCTTTTCCGACAAATACCGGGGCAATGACAACGTCACCTTCGTCTATTTCGGTGATGGTGCCGCCAACCAGGGTCAGGTCTATGAGACCTATAACATGGCCACGATCTGGGAACTGCCGGTGGTTTTCGTGATCGAGAACAACCAGTATGCGATGGGCACCTCGCTCAAACGCTCGACCCGTTCGACCACGCTTTACGGCCGTGGCGAGGCTTTCGGCATCCCCGGCGAACAGGTGGACGGCATGGATGTGCTGGCCGTCAAGGCAGCGGGCGAAAAAGCGGTGGCGCATTGCCGCGCCGGCAAGGGTCCCTACATCCTTGAAGTCATGACCTACCGCTATCGCGGCCACTCGATGTCCGACCCGGCGAAATACCGCACCCGCGAAGAAGTGCAGAAGATGCGCGACGAACGCGACGCCATCGAACACGTACGCGAGCTGCTGCTGCAGGGCAAACATGCCTCCGAAGACGACCTCAAGGCCATCGACAAGGAGATCAAGGAAATCGTGAACGACTCTGCCGAGTTCGCCAAGGAAAGCCCGGAGCCGCCGCTCGAAGAGCTGTGGACCGATATCTACGCCGAAGAAAAGAGCGCCTGAGGGAGAGGGAACCATGGCAACCGAAATCCTGATGCCCGCCCTGTCGCCGACCATGGAGGAAGGCACGCTGGCCAAGTGGCTGGTCAAGGAAGGCGATAGCGTGAAATCCGGCGACATCATCGCCGAGATCGAAACCGACAAGGCCACGATGGAATTCGAGGCCGTTGATGAAGGCATCCTTGGCAAGATCCTGATCCCCGAGGGTACGCAAGCGGTCAAGGTGAACACCCCGATCGCCATTCTGGTCGAGGAAGGCGAATCCGTCGATTCCGCCCCGGCACCGAAAGCCGAAGCACCTGCCGAGACAAAGGCTGAGGCTCCGGCAGCTCCGGCCCAGGCCGCCGCACCTGCCCCCGCACCGGTAGCGGACCTGTCGCCCGACTGGCCGGAAGGCACGCCGATGAAGACCATGACCGTGCGCGAAGCGCTGCGCGAAGCCATGGCCGAAGAGATGGAGCGTGACGAGACCGTCTTCCTGATGGGCGAAGAGGTCGGCGAATATCAGGGCGCCTACAAGATCAGCCAGGGGCTGCTGGACAAGTTCGGCGCGCGCCGCGTGGTCGATACGCCGATCTCGGAAATCGGCTTTGCCGGTATCGGCACCGGGGCCGCTATGGCGGGTCTGCGTCCGATCGTCGAGTTCATGACCTTCAACTTCGCCATGCAGGCGATTGACCATATCATCAACTCGGCCGCCAAGACGCTTTACATGTCGGGCGGGCAGATGGGTTGCCCCATCGTCTTTCGCGGACCGAACGGCGCCGCCGCCCGCGTGGCCGCCCAGCACAGCCAGGATTACGCAGCCTGGTATGCGCAGATCCCCGGTCTGAAGGTGGTGATGCCCTATACCGCAGCTGACGCAAAAGGCCTGCTCAAGACCGCGATCCGCGATGGTAACCCCGTCGTGTTCCTTGAGAACGAGATCCTTTACGGCCGCAGCTTCGAAGTACCGGATCTGCCGGACTTTACCATCCCGTTTGGCAAGGCGCGCATCGCACGCCCCGGCCGCGACGTGACCATCGTCAGCTTTGGCATCGGCATGACCCACGCGCTGGAAGCAGCCGAGACGCTGGCTGGCGAAGGGATCGAAGCCGAGGTCATCGATCTGCGCACCCTGCGCCCGATCGACTATGCGACCGTCATCGAATCGGTGAAACGCACAAACCGCTGCGTGACGGTGGAAGAAGGTTTCCCGGTCTGCTCGATCGGCAACCACATCTCGGCCCATCTGATGGAGAACGCCTTCGACTGGCTCGACGCTCCGGTCATCAACTGCACCGGTAAGGATGTGCCCATGCCTTATGCGGCCAACCTTGAAAAGCACGCGCTGATCACTGCCGCCGAAGTCGTCGAAGCCGTGAAGAAAGTCACCTACCGTTAAGGGGAGGGCAGAAGATGCCGACTGAAATCCTGATGCCCGCCCTGTCTCCGACCATGGAGGAAGGCACGCTGGCCAAATGGCTGGTGAAAGAGGGCGACGAGGTCAAATCCGGCGACATCATCGCCGAGATCGAGACTGACAAGGCCACGATGGAATTCGAGGCCGTTGATGAGGGCGTCCTGGGCAAGATCCTGATTGCCGAGGGCACCCAGGGGGTAAAGGTCAATACCCCCATCGCTGTCCTGCTTGAGGATGGCGAAAGCGCCGATGACATCGGTTCGGCCCCCGCACCCAAGGCAGAGGCCAAGCCCGAGGCCGCGAAAGCAGAGGCCGCTCCGGCGGCGGCAGCCCCGGCTGCGCCAAAATCGGCTGAGGGCGGGCGTATCTTTGCCTCGCCTCTGGCCCGGCGCATCGCGGCGGAAAAGGGCATCGACCTTGCCACGGTTCAGGGCTCTGGTCCGCGTGGTCGTATCGTCAAGGCGGATGTCGAGGGTGCAAAGCCCGGCGCGGCCAAGCCTGCCACCGCCGAAGCCCCGAAAGCGGCGACCCCCGCCCCGGCTGCTGCCGCACCGGCAGGTCCTTCGGCAGAGACCATCCTCAAGATGTATGCCGACCGCGAAACCGAAGAGGTGGCGCTGGACGGCATGCGCCGCACCATCGCCGCGCGGCTGTCCGAGGCCAAACAGACCATCCCGCATTTCTATCTGCGCCGCTCGGCCAAGCTGGACGAACTGATGAAGTTCCGCGCCATGCTGAACAAGCAGCTTGAATCGCGGGGCGTGAAACTGTCGGTCAACGACTTCATCATCAAGGCCTGCGCGTTGGCGCTGCAAGAGGTGCCGGATGCCAATGCCGTCTGGGCAGGCGACCGTATCCTTAAGCTGAAACCGTCGGATGTCGCGGTCGCCGTCGCAGTCGAGGGCGGGCTCTTTACCCCCGTTCTTAAGGACGCGCAGCAAAAGACGCTGTCCGCCCTTTCGGCCGAGATGAAGGATCTGGCCAACCGCGCCAAGACCAGAAAGCTTGCACCCCACGAATATCAGGGCGGCAGCTTTGCGATCTCGAACCTCGGCATGTTCGGGATCGAGAACTTTGATGCAGTGATCAACCCGCCGCACGGCGCGATCCTGGCGGTCGGTGCCGGCATTCAAACCCCTGTGGTCGAGAATGGCGAAGTGGTGATCCGCAATGTCATGTCGATGACGCTGTCGGTCGATCACCGGGTGATCGACGGTGCGCTTGGCGCCCAGCTGCTGGAAGCCATCGTCAAACATCTGGAAAACCCGATGGGTATGCTGGCCTGATCCGATCAGCCACAGCAATAAAAAGGGGGGGCTCCCGGGCCCCCTTTTTCATATTCAGATGCAGCTCTCTTATTCGCCCGCGGGTTTCGAAGCGACGTTCAGCCCGATCCAGCGCCGCAACAAACGCGCGATCCTGACCTGTCCGCCATGAACGACCGAGAACAGCGACGGTACGAACAACAGCGACAGCAACGTCGAAAGCAGCAGCCCCCCGATCACCGCAATCGCCATCGGAGAGCTGAACTCGGCCCCCTCTCCCGTGCCGATGGCCGAAGGTACCATGCCCGCAGTCATGGCAATGGTGGTCATCACGATAGGGCGCGCGCGCTTATGAACCGCATCTAGAATGGCGGTACGCTTATCAATGCCCTGATCCATTGAGCTGACCGCGAATTCCACCAGCATGATCGCGTTTTTGGTCACGATCCCCATCAGCATCAGAAAGCCGATGACCACCGCCATGCTGATCGAGTTCCCGGTCAGGAACAGCGCAAGGATCGCCCCACCGATCGCCAGCGGCAGCGACATCAGGATGGAAATCGGGGTGACGAAATTGTGGAACAGCAGCACCAGCACGACATAGGTCAGCATCACGCCCGAGATCATCGCGACCGAGAAGGCCTGGAACACCTCACCCATAATCTCGGCATCGCCCGAGGGCTGGATCTCGGTTCCCGGTGGCAGCTCGACCTCGCCTTGCAGGGCGGCAACCTCTGCACTGACCGGACCAAGCAGTGCGCCACGGGCAAGGTTTGCCGAAACCGTGGTCCGATAACGCCGGTCATAGCGCCCGATTTCAGTCGCCCCGGCAGAGAGGGTGACATCCGCCACGGCCTCAAGCGGCACCTGCCCGGCTGAACTTGGCACCCTCAGGTTGCGCACTGTCATCAGATCGCGCCGCGCGGATTCGTTCAGCCGCACCATGATCGGGATCTGCTTGTCGCCCGTATTGAACTTGGCAAGGTTCGATTCGGTATCGCCCAGCGTCGCAACGCGAAGGGTGGTGGCCAATGCGCTGGCGGTCACACCCAGTTGCGCGGCAACTTCGGGGCGCGGATGGACCTGAATCTCTGGCCGCTGAAGACTGGCCGAAGAGGTGATCCCTTCAAGCGTGGGCAGGGTCTTCATCGCCGCGACCAGCCGCTCGGCCGCCTCGGCCGCGCCCTCTTCGCTATCGCCAAGGACCGAGACGGAAAGATCGGCGTTCCCCTCTTCGTTCTGGAAGTTGATGCGCACATCGGGGATCGTCGACAGCTCGCGCTTAAGCTCATCCTCGATCTGAAAGCTTGAACGCCCACGCTCTTCCTTGGGGCCGTAATTGACCATCAGCGTGGCTTTGGTCACGTCCTCATCACCGCCATTGACAAAGACCGAGCGCACCTCGGGCGCGGTCTTGATACGGTGCGAAATCTCGCGCGCCATCGCCTCGGTCTCGGCCACGGTCGAGCCGGGGGGCAGTTCGACGGTGACCTGGCTACGCCCGACATCCGAGGCGGGGATGAATTCTGTCGGCAAAAGCGTTGCCGAAAAGATCGAGATCGCAAAAACACCAAGCCCCATCAGCAGCGACAGCCCGCGATGGCGCAGAGTCCAGCCCAGCACGCCCATCAGACCGCGCAACAGCGGGCCATCGCGTTCCTCGGCCAGACGGGTGTTGTCGCGCAGGAAATATGCGGCGAGCATCGGCGTGATCAGTCGCGCAACCAGCAGCGAAAACAGCACCGAGACCGCGACGGTCAGGCCGAATTGCTTGAAGTACTGCCCGGGAATCCCCCCCATGAAACTGACCGGAGCAAAGACCGCGACGATTGAAAAGCTGATCGCGATGACGGTCAGGCCGATCTCATTCGCGGCCTCCATACTCGCGTCATAGGCGGGCACGCCCATGTTGATATGGCGGACGATGTTTTCGATCTCGACGATGGCGTCATCGACAAGGATGCCGGTGACCAGCGTGATCGCAAGCAGGCTGATGCCGTTCAGCGTAAAGCCCAGCCAGTGCATGACAAAGAAGGTCGGGATGATCGACAGGGGCAGCGCAGTCGCCGCGATCAGCATCGCGCGCCAGTTGCGCAGGAACAAAAACACCACCACCACCGCCAGGAACGCGCCCTCGTAAAGCGTGTCCATGGTCGAATGATAGCTGCCCGAGGTATAGGTCGTCGCATCGTCGATCAGCGTGATCCTGGTGCCCGGATGTCGCTTTTCGATCTCGGCGATACGGGCCTTGGTCCCGTCACCTGCGACCAGATCGGACTGGCCGCTGGCGCGAAAGACGCCAAAGGCGACGACCGGCTGACCGTCAAGCAACGCAAACTTGCGCTCTTCGCTGGCCCCGTCCGTGACAGTGCCAAGCTGGTCCAGCCGCACTGTCCGGCCACCGCCGACCAGAATGGGCGTCGCGGCCAGAAGTGAGACATCATCGGCCGATCCCAGCGCGCGGATGGTGTATTCGGTCCCGGCCAGATCGCCACGTCCACCGCCCATGTCGATATTCTTGGCCCGCAGCTGTTCCGATATCTCGGCCGCGGTCAGCCCAAAGGCCATGATCCGGGCGGGGTCCAGCTCGACATTGATCTGGCGATCCGCGCCACCGATCCGGGTAATGCTGGCCACGCCGGGCACGGTCGAAAGATCGCGCGACACCACATCATCAACGAAATCCGACAGCTCTTCGATATTCATGCCGGGGTTGCTGATGGCATAGGTCAGGATCGCCATGCCGCTGACGTCGATGCGATGAATCAGCGGTTCGACAATCGACTCGGGCAAGTCTGCCCGGACTTTGGCGACGGCATCCTTGACGTCGTTGACTGCGCGGTCGGTGTCGGTCTCAAGCTCGAATTCGACATAGATCCGTGCCGAACTGTCGGTCGCAGATGAGGTGATGTGCCGCACGCCGGTGATCGAGGCAATCGAGTCCTCGATCGGTTGAACCACCTGCCGCGTCAGCTCTGACGGTGCGGCGCCGGGCTGGCTGACCACAACGCTGACCAAGGGCAGGTCGATGTTCGGCATAGCCGTGACCGCCAGCCGGCTGAAGCTGTAAAGCCCCACCAGCACCAGCACGAGAAAGATCGCAATTGGCGGCACAGGGTGGCGGATAGACCATGCCGAAAAGTTCATTGGGCCGCCCGCACCTGATCGCCACTGCGGAAAAAGGCCGCAGCCCTGGCCACCACCTGTTCACCCGGCGCGACCCCTTCAAGGATTTCTCGCCGGCCCTGCGACAATAGTCCGGCGCGAACCGGGCGGGACTCGATCCGCCCGTCCTTGACCACCTGGACCCGCTCACCCGAGGCATCGGCAAGAATGGCAGAGCTGGGCAAAGTCAGGGCCTGACGGCGCTCGGTGATGATCCAGCCGCTGGCAAAAAGCCCCGGCCGCAGCCGTGGGTCGGGGTCAAGCGCGATCCGCGCCTGACCAAGCCGCGTCACCGGATCGACAGCAGCCGGAACCAGCCGCATCTTGCCCGCGACCTTGCCAAGGCCAGCAACCTCAATCTCGGCCGGATCACCGGGTTTAAGCTGGGTCAGCGCGGTCTCGATCACATCGGCCTCCAGCTCAACCTCGCCACCGGCTATCAGGGTAAACAGGGGATCACCACCACCGCCCGGTATCGCGCCAAGGCGTGCTGTCCGCGCCACCACCACGCCGTCGACCGGCGCAGTGATGCGCGCATGATCGAGATTCAGCTGCGCGATGCTACGCGCCGCCTCAGCAAGCGCCAGCGCCGCGCGCGCAACCCCCAGCCCGTCCGAGGCCGAAGCCGAGGCCGCCCGGGCCGAGGCCTCGGTCGCTATGGCCTGATCCAGGACCGCCTGACTGGCATTGCCGCTTTTACGCAGGCTGCGTGTCCGCTCCAGCGCCGCGACGGCTTGCGTCAGGGTCGCCTCGGCGCTGGCGATCTGGCTTTCGGCCTGGCTGACGCCGGCCAGCGCGCGCTGATATTCGGCCTCGGCCTGCGCCAGTTGTGCGGCCAGCACATCCTCGGACAAACGGGCCAGAACCTGCCCCTCTTCGACCCGGTCGCCGACCTCGGCATCAATACTGGTGATTTCATGCCCCGAGACGAGGGCGTGGATCTGCACCTCTTGCCGCGCCACCAAAGAACCCGAGACCGGCACGCGGGCCTCGATCCAGTCCTGCCTGGCGGTCGCCAGCGTGACTACAGGTAATTCAGATTGTTCTGCGGCATCCGCCGCCTGAGCTGTGGCCGTGCCAGCAGGCCCCATCGGCAAAGCAAGGGCGAGCACCACAATACGGATGAATCGGCTGGCTGCCGTCATCGTCCTCTCCTAACCAATCTGCGGCGCAACATAGTGGCGCGCAGACCCGGCAACAATGGCGGGCGGTTCAAAAGGAAACGCTGACGCCAGGCAAGTTTAACGCAGTCATCAGGTCCCTGAGTTCCTGACGCGCTGCAATATTTGACATGCTGAGCTGTTCTGTGCCGATGTCCCTGAGATCAAGCAGCGTCAGACCGCGCGGAAAAAGTTCACGAAAGATCACCCGTTCAGAAAAACCGGGGGCGACACGGAAACCGATGCGGCGCGACAGGTTGGTCAGGGCGCTGCCGACCTTGCGCTTGTTGTGCATGGCCTGCGTTCCCAGCCGGTTGCGCAGCACCAGCCAGTCGATCGGCCCCGCACCCGCCTGACCACGCAGCTGGCGGGCAGACCAGACCATCTCGGCATAAATCGAGGGGCCAAGGATCTTGCCTTCGGGGGACAGCCGCGCCAAAAGGTCGAAATCGACAAAACTGTCGTTCATCGGGGTGATCAGCGTATCGGCCAGCGTATGCGCCATCTGACTAAGCCGGGTATGCGAGCCGGGACAGTCGATCAGGATAAAATCGCATTCTGCCTCCAGCGCGGAAACGGCCTGAGACAGCGGATCCGAACCCTCAGGCGCATCAGCCTCAAGATGGGCCAATAGCGGCATGGGCAGGTCCAGCCCCTCGCGCTGTGAAAAGGCAGCACGATTTTCCAGATAACGGCCAAAACTGCGCTGACGCACGTCCAGATCCAGCGCGCCGACACGATGGCCCATGCGCGCCAGCGCTGTCGCCACATGCATTGAGGTCGTGGACTTACCCGAACCGCCCTTCTCATTGCCGACAACGATGATATGCGCCACGAATCCCCCTGCCATGCCCGGCCGCGTCGCGCCGAAACATAGGCCGCAGCCGCAGCGATGAAAAGCGCCGACACCGCGCGAATCGCTGTAAAACAAGCCTTTTCCGGGCGTGAAATGTCACGTCAGTTCCAGCCGTGGCCGCACTGCAACCTTTTGTTCCAGCTTCATTCTTTCATCACGACCAGGTGAGTCGCTTTTTATTCTTGAAAAAGACGATCTGCTATGTCGTTATATATTCATGCCGAGACCGCAAGGATCGGTGAGGAGGAGGAACCAGAGATGATCACAACGAGTCATCCCCCGGTCTTTGGCGGCACGGCGATGCCGCGGCCAAGCACCCCTGCCCTATTAGCGCCAGCCCGGGCCGCGATGCGCCGGGTCACCACCCACAGCCTTGCCAGGAAAGGAGCGATCCAATGATACACGCCGTATTTTCCAAGCCAGACCAAGGCTATGCGACCATCGCCCTTTCGGACCATCAAAGCGTGCAGGGACCGGTCCTGCGGGAATATCATGACGGGCGCGTGGTCATCGACACCGGCAATGGCCATATGACCGGCCTGCCGCTGAACCGTCCGCCGCGTTCGCCGGTCTGGATGCCGATCCTGGGCCTTGCCTTCTGATCAACCGACCGGAGGGTCACCAACGCGGATCGTGCAAAAGTAAAACGCCGCCCTTTTTGGGGCGGCGTTCGTGTATCTGGCTGGCTCTGGGATCAGAAGCCGAGACCGGCGTATTTGTTCTTGAACTTCGACACGCGGCCCCCGGTGTCCATCAGCTTGGCCGAGCCACCGGTCCAGGCGGGGTGCGAGGTCGGATCGATGTCGAGCGACATGGTGTCGCCTTCTTTGCCCCAGGTCGAACGCACCTGATAGGTGGTGCCGTCGGTCATTTTGACTTCGATCAGGTGATAATCGGGATGGATATCTGCTTTCATGTCGCGTCTCCTCAGGCCTCGGCTTCGGCTTTGGGCTTGTAGTTGGTGACCTCGGCGATACGGGCCGATTTACCGCGACGATCGCGCAGGTAGTACAGCTTGGCGCGGCGGACGCGGCCACGGCGCACCACGGTGATCGAATCGATGTTGGTCGAATAAAGCGGGAAGACACGCTCGACGCCTTCGCCGAACGAGATCTTGCGCACGGTGAACGAGGCGCCGATGCCGTCACCGCCCTTGCGCGAGATGACCACGCCTTCGTAGTTCTGCACGCGGGTGCGGCTGCCTTCGGTCACCTTGTAGCCGACGCGCACGGTGTCGCCGGCCTTGAAATCCGGGATGTTCTTGCCGAGCGCAGCGATCTGCTCGGCTTCCAGTTGGGCGATCAGGTTCATCGCTATGAGTCCTCTTGATGCTCGCGGTAGCCCCGCGATTGGTCTGATGCGCCCGAGAGCTGTCGGTCCTTTGCCGGGTCCATATGAGCCTGCTCATATGCCCGCCACAGGTCGGGGCGGCGTTCCTTTGTCAGCCTTTCGGCCATGTCGCGCCGCCAATCAGCAACGGCCGCGTGATTTCCGGACAGCAGAACGTCCGGTATCGCGCGGCCTTCCCAAAGGGCGGGCTTCGTGTACTGAGGGTGCTCAAGCAGGCCGTCGGAAAAGGACTCCTCGGCCAGAGACTCCTGATTCCCCAGCACGCGCGGTATAAGCCGAACAGTCGCGTCGATCAAGACCTGAGCGGCAAGCTCTCCGCCGGTCAGGACATAGTCCCCGATACTGATCTCTTCGACGTCATGGGCGTCCAGCACGCGCTGATCCACACCCTCAAACCGGCCACAGATCAGCGTCATGCCAGGCCCTTGGGCCAGTTCCTTGGCGCGGGCCTGGGTAAATGGTCGGCCGCGTGGCGAAAGATAAATCACCGGCAGCGCATTCCTGGTCCCCGCCCCCGCCTCGCGCAGGGCCGCGTCCATCACATCGGGACGGATCACCATGCCGGCACCGCCGCCCGCGGGGGTGTCGTCCACATTGCGGTGCCGCCCGGCACCAAAGGGGCGCAGGTCAATGCTGCGCAGATTCCATAGCCCCTGAGACAGCGCCCGCCCGGTCAAAGATAGTCCCAGAACCCCCGGAAATGCCTCGGGAAACAGGGTGATGACCTGCGCGGTCCATGCCCCCCTGACCTGCGGCTCGGCCAACAGGTCGCGTGGCTGCCCGCTGGCCCGGATCGACAGCCGGCCATGGGATTTCATCCCTGAGCTGTCGCCCTCACCGCTCATTCCTCATCCTCGGGCGGATCGGCAATGATGCGGCCTGCGGTCAGATCGACCGTGGGCACAAAGGCGCGGGTAAAGGGCAAAAGCAGGGTCTGACGGCGACCGGGTCCAAAGACCTCAAGTATATCGCCTGCGCCGTGATCATAGATCGCGCGCACCTTGCCAAGCAGCTGCCCCCCGGTGTCATAGACCGGCAGACCAATCAGATCGGCATGGTAGAATTCGTCATCCGGCAGCACCGGAAGCTTGTCGCGATCAGCCCAAAGCGTCACGCCCTTAAGCGCCTCGGCCTCTTCGCGCGTTTCAACGCCCGACAGCCGGGCGCCAAGTCCGCCCGTCACCGGCCGGGTCAGGCGGACGGTGAACGAGCGGCTGCCATCTTCGGTATAAAGCGGAGAATATGCAGCGATGTCATCTGGTTGCGAGGTAAAGCTCTTGAGCCTCACCTCGCCCCGGACGCCAAAGGCGCCCGCGATCGCACCCACACAGACCCGCTCGGTCATTCTTATTCCGAAGCGGCTTCTTCGGCCGGAGCGTTAGCCGCGGCTTCACGGGCGGCGCGCTTTTCAGCACGTTCCTTGGCAGCCTTGCCCGGCTCGCCTTTCTTGAGGTTCTTGCGCTCGGTCTTTTCTTTCAGACCAGCCGCTTCGAGAAAGCGGGCAACGCGGTCGGTAGCCTGAGCACCCTGAGCCAGCCAGTACTGAACGCGCTCAGCATTCATCTTGACGCGATCTTCCGAATCTTTCGGCAGCAGCGGGTTATAGGTGCCCAGCTTTTCGATAAAGCGGCCATCGCGCGGCATACGCGAGTCAGAGGCGACGATGGCATAATGGGGGCGCTTCTTCGAGCCACCACGGGCCAGGCGGATTTTCATTGCCATTGTAAGTTCTCCTTTGGAAATGGCGGGGTTGCGGGGAAAACCCCGCATCAGGGGAGGAATGTCTCGTGATGTCGGATCACTTCGGCGATCACGAAATTCAGGAACTTGCGCGCAAATTCCGGGTCCAGGTCGGCCTCGCGCGCAAGGCGTTCCAGCCGCTCGATCTGCTGCGCTTCGCGCGTGGGATCGGACGGAGGAAGATCATGTTCGGCCTTAAGACGACCGACGGATTGGGTGTGCTTGAACCGTTCGGCCAGCGTATAGACAAGGATCGCGTCAAGCCTGTCGATGCTGGCGCGATGTTCCTTAAGCAAGGCCGCGGCGCGGGCGATCGGGTCTGACATGCTGTTCTCTGCTGGCTGGGATTCTGGCTCTGCGGGGTTCGGCTGGGGCAGCTCGCTCATCAGACGGTCTCCATCGGATGGCGATAAACAAGGCA
Source organism: Paracoccus kondratievae (assembly GCF_009301415.1). Classification (GTDB taxonomy): domain Bacteria; phylum Pseudomonadota; class Alphaproteobacteria; order Rhodobacterales; family Rhodobacteraceae; genus Paracoccus; species Paracoccus kondratievae. The sequence continues at coordinate 1,596,454 of NZ_CP045072.1, forward strand.
AGGATCCTTGCCCGGATGGGCGGCACCGGGATCGCGCACCGCGCCCAACCGTTCGGCCAGTGCGGCCGAGCGCGCGTTCTCGGGCAGGATATAGCTGACCGCCGTCGTCCAGCCGAGCTTACGGGCGGCAAAGTCGCGGGCCACCAACGCCGCCTCATGCGCGATGCCACGACCTTCGGCCTCGGGCGTCCACAGGGTCCAGCCAAGCTCATGCTCGGGCCAGCCATCCGGGAACCACGGCCCGACCGAGCCCAAAGGCGCGCCGCTGTCGCGATCAGTCACCACGAAAGAGCCGAATCCGCGCAGCACCCAATGGCCGACGATATGACCAAAGGCGCGCCAGGCTTGCCCCGGCTCGACCATCGGCCCGCCGATCCAGCGCGCCCGTTCCGAGACCGCGAAATCGCGCCACGCCGGCCAGTCGCCGCCTTGCGGGGCGCGCAGGATCAGACGCTCGGTCGTCAGTACAGGCGTGTCGGACAGACAGATCATGCGCCTATTTCTTCTTGAACAGGCCCGAAAGACCACCGGGCAGGTTCATGCCCCCCAGTTGACCGCCAAGCCCCTTGGGGTCCTGCAGCATACGGGTGGCTTCGGCCATTTTTTCGGGATCGACGTCAGCCATATCGGGCAGCCCACCGCCCCTGCCGGTCATGGCGCGCATGGCTTGCTTAAGCAGCCCGCCCTTGCCCATCTTGCCCAGCTTTTTCATCGTGTCGGCCATCTGCTTTTGCATTTTCAGCAGCTTGTTCAGCTCGGACACTTCCATCCCGGCACCAGCGGCAATGCGCTTTTTACGGCTTGCCTGCAGCAGATCGGGATTGGCGCGTTCTTTCCTGGTCATCGAGTTGATCAGCGCGATCTGGCGCTTGATCGCCCGGTCGTCGAAACCGGCGGCCTCGGCCTGTTTGGCCATCTTGCCCATGCCGGGCATCATGCCCATGATCGACTGCATACCGCCCATCTTTAGCATCTGCTCAAGCTGCGAACGCAGATCGTTCATGTTGAACATGCCCTTCTGGAAGCGCTTCATCATGCGCTCGGCCTGTTCGACCTCCAGAACCTCCTGGGCCTTCTCGACCAGCGCAACGATATCGCCCATGCCGAGGATGCGGCCAGCAACCCGCTGAGCGTCAAAGACCTCAAGCGCGTCCATCTTTTCGCCCAGACCGACAAAGCGGATCGGCTTGCCCGTCACGGCACGCATCGACAGCGCCGCACCGCCACGGCCGTCACCGTCCATCCGGGTCAGCACAACGCCGGTGATGCCGACCTTGCCGTCAAATTCGCTCGCGACGTTCACCGCGTCCTGACCGGTCAGACCATCGACGACCAGCAGCGTTTCGCGCGGGTTGGCGACGTCACGGACGGCCTGCACCTCATCCATCAGCACTTCGTCGATGTGCAGACGGCCGGCAGTGTCCAGCATATAGACGTCATAGCCGCCCAGCGTGGCCTGCTGCCGGGCGCGTTTGGCGATCTGGACCGCATTCTCGCCCGGGATGATCGGCAGGGTATCGACGCCGATCTGCTGACCAAGGATCGCCAGCTGCTCCATCGCGGCCGGGCGGTTGGTGTCCAGCGAGGCCAGCAGCACCCGCTTTTTCTCGCGGTCCTTGAGGCGTTTGGCCAGTTTCGCGGTCGTGGTCGTCTTGCCCGAGCCCTGCAGACCAACCATCAGGATCGGCGCCGGAGGGTTGTCGATGCGCAGCTGATCGGGTTCGCCCTCGCCCTGCAGGACCTTGATCAGTTCGTCATGGACGATCTTAACCACCTGCTGACCGGGGGTGATCGACTTGGTGACGGCGGCGCCAGTGGCCTTTTGCGTCACCGATTTCACAAAACTGCGTGCGACAGGCAGCGAAACGTCGGCCTCAAGCAGTGCGACGCGCACTTCGCGCATGGCGGCGGCGACATCCTCTTCGGACAGCGCGCCCTGCTTGGTCAGCCGGTCGAAGACGCCGCCAAGGCGATCGGACAGGTTTTCAAACATCGGCGCCCTCCATAGGTCGTTGCCGTAATCCAGGCGCGCCCCGCGAACGAGACGCGATAAGCAGTAACGCCCCCGTGGGCGCAACGCGCTGACGGGGGGCGATCCCCGCAAAGGACGGGGACCGGAAGGGCAGACCTTCCGGGAATCCGGGGATGGATAGGCCCGTTGGCGCAAGGAGTCAAGGCAGAGAAGCCGCGCCGGGCGATTGACCCCGCCCCGGCTTTGATGAAAACCTCGCCGGAAAGGAGAAAGCCATGACCCATGCCATCAGCCGCTTTCCGGTTCCCACACTTGATGAGATGCCCGAGGATATCGCGCAACGCATCCGCAAAGTGGCCGAGAAATCGGGCTTTATCCCCAATGTCTTTTTAGCGCTGGCGCATCGGCCCGACGAATTCCGTGCCTTCTTTGCCTATCACGACGCGCTGATGGAGCGCGAGGGGGGACTGACCAAAGCCGAGCGTGAACTGATCGTGGTCGCCACCTCGGGCCTGAACCAATGCCAGTATTGCGTTGTCGCCCATGGCGCGATCCTGCGCATCCGCGCCAAGAACGCCTTTATCGCCGATCAGGTGGCCGTGAACTGGCGCAAGGCCGATATTTCGCCACGTGAACGCGCAATGCTCACCTATGCCGAGAAAGTGGCGCTGAATGCCCAGCAGATCGGCCAAGAGGACCATCAGGCATTGCGCGACGCCGGTTTCACCGGCGATGAAATCTGGGACATCGGCGCCATCGCGGCCTTTTTCGGCATGTCGAACCGGCTGGTGAACGCGGGCGACATCCGGCCAAACGACGAATTCTACATGCTGGGCCGCAACTGATGGCCGAACTTTCCGCCGTACCCGACACCCGCCGCGAGGCGTTACAGGGTCATGCCGCGATGTTGCTGTTTTCGGCCGCCATCGCGGGCTCTTTCTCGCTTGGGGCGCGGGCGGCGAATCTGATCGACCCGGCGGCAATCTCGGCCGCCCGCTTTGCCATTGCCGCCGGGGTGATCGGCGGCATCGTCATGGCCGGCCCCGGCATTCAGCGCGCCGCCTTTCACGCACCATGGCGCTATCTGGTGCTTGGTGGATTGTTTGCGGCCTATTTCGTCCTGATGTTCGAGGGGCTCAAGACCGCGCCCCCCATCTCGGCCGCCGTGGTCTTTACGCTGACGCCGCTGATGGCTGCGGGTTTTGGCTGGCTATTGGCGCGCCAACGCCTGACGGGACGCATTGCGACAGCGCTGGCGTTGGGGGCGGCTGGGTCGCTTTGGGTGATTTTTCGCGGCGATCTTCAGGCGCTGATGCGGCTTGAACTCGGCCGGGGCGAGGCGATCTATCTGATCGGCTGCGCAGCCCACGCGCTATACACGCCGATGGTGCGGCGGCTGAACCGGGGGGAAAGCGCGCTCGTCTCGACCTTTGCCACGCTGTTTGCAGGGGGGATCTTGCTGCTTATCTGGGGGGCGCCTGCAATCTTGCATACTGACTGGGCGCATCTGCCGCTGATCGTCTGGGTGACGCTGTTCTATGTGGCGATCTTTGCCAGCGCCCTTACGACGGTGCTGGTCCAGTTCGCCGCCATGCGCCTGCCCTCATCCAAGGTGCTTGCCTATACCTATCTGACCCCGATCTGGGTCATCGGGGTCGAGGCGGTCCTGACCCATCAGATGCCGCCGCCCGCCGTCCTGCCCGGAGTGCTGGCAACCGTCGCCGCCCTTTTGCTGCTGCTCAAGGACTGACAACAGCCCCGCAAGGCCGCCCTTTCAGGCGGCCGCCTCTGCGGGTTCGACCAGGGCGACGATATCCATCATGATCCGGTTCAGCTCAAAATCCTTGGGCGTATAGACGCGCGCGACGCCCATCTCCAAAAGCTTTGCCGCGTCATCCTCGGGGATAATGCCGCCGACCACCACCGGAACATGGGCAAGGCCAGCCGCGCGCATCCGCTCCATCAGCTCTTCGATCAACGGCAGGTGACTGCCCGAAAGGATCGACAGGCCGACGACATGGGCCTGATCCTGCGCAGCGCGGGTCACGATCTGTTCGGGGGTCAGGCGGATACCCTCATAGGTGATGTCCATGCCGCAGTCACGGGCGCGGAAGGCAATCTGCTCGGCACCGTTCGAATGACCGTCAAGACCGGGCTTGCCGACCACGAACTTCAGCCTGCGGCCAAGGCGGCGGCTGACAGCATCAACCGCCTCGCGGATCGGCTCCAGCCCCTCGGTCCGGTTCGAGGGGCTTGCCGATACGCCGGTCGGGGCACGGTATTCGCCGTGAACCTGACGCATCACCGCCGCCCATTCGCCGGTAGTCGCCCCTGCCTTGGCAGCGGCAATCGAGGGCGGCATCACATTCTGGCCCCTCTGCGCGGCATCGCGCAGCGCGGCGAGGGCGGCCTCGACGGCCCCCTCGTCGCGGGCCTCGCGCCATGCTTTCAGCCGGGCTATCTGTTCCTGTTCGACCGCCGGATCGACGATCATGATCCCGCCATCCCCGGCCGTCAGCGGCGAAGGCTCACCCTGTTGCCAACGGTTGACGCCCACGACCACCGTCTCATTCGCCTCGATCCGGTTCAGCCGTTCGGCATTCGCTTCAACCAGCCGCGATTTCATATATTCGATCGCGGCGATCGCACCGCCCATCTCATCCAGCGTCGCAAGCTCTGCCCGGGCGCCCGCCTTCAGTTCGTCGACCTTGGCAGCGATCACGGGGTTGCCGTCGAATAGATCGCCATATTCCAGCAGGTCTGTCTCATAGGCAACGATCTGCTGCATCCGCAGCGACCATTGCTGATCCCACGGCCGCGGCAGACCCAGCGCCTCGTTCCATGCGGGCAACTGCACGGCACGGGCGCGGGCGTTTCTGGACAGCACCACCGCCAGCATCTCAAGCAGGATGCGATAGACGTTGTTTTCCGGCTGCTGCTCGGTCAGCCCCAGCGAGTTTACCTGCACACCATAGCGAAAGCGGCGGTATTTCTCGTCCTCGATGCCGTAACGCTCGCGGCAGATCTCATCCCACAGCTCGGTAAAGGCGCGCATCTTGCACATTTCGGTCACGAAACGGATGCCCGCGTTGACGAAAAAGCTGATGCGCCCGACCATCGCCGGAAAGTCCTGCGGCGCGACCTTGGTTTTCAGATCGTCCAGCACCGCGATACCGGTGGCCAGCGCATAGGCCAGTTCTTGTTCAGGCGTCGCCCCAGCCTCTTGCAGGTGGTAAGAGCAGACGTTCATCGGGTTCCATTTGGGCAGATGTTTCGCCGTATAGGCCGCCACATCCGTAATCATCCGAAGCGAGGGTTTCGGCGGGCAGATATAGGTCCCGCGCGACAGGTACTCTTTGATGATGTCGTTCTGCACCGTGCCTTGCAGACGCGAGATATCGGCCCCCTGCTCTTCGGCCACCGCGATGTAAAGCGACAGCAGCCAGGGCGCGGTCGCATTGATGGTCATCGAAGTATTCATCTGCTCCAGCGGGATCTGGTCGAAAAGCATCCGCATATCGCCCAGATGACAGATCGGAACACCGACCTTGCCGACCTCGCCCCGCGCCAGAACGTGGTCACTGTCATAGCCGGTCTGGGTCGGCAGGTCGAAAGCCACCGACAGACCAGTCTGCCCCTTGGCCAGATTGGTACGATACAGTGCATTGGATTTCTCGGCGGTCGAATGGCCCGCATAGGTGCGGAAAAGCCAGGGTTTGTCTTTCTCGGCCACGATCTGCCCCCGAAACAATATTACGACTGACGGATGGATAGCGTAACAATCGTGCCCGGTCAATTCGCCGCATCGCAGAGATCGAAAGATGGCACATGACGAGGCATTCCGCCTGAAATTGCCGCAAACCGCTGCATACGGCCGCGCAATCGTACCGTCACCCGTACAATGCAGATGCAGAACCAGCCCGGCATGCTCTGCTGAAAGCTGATCTTTCGGCGGTTCTATACGGCTGAGGGTGATCGCAGGAGCAATCGTCGGATCAGCGTCCGCCGCGTCGCAGCAGACGAAATCCGTTACGACAGATTATTACAAATTCTTCATCAGGAATATTGCAATATTGCGCAACCGTCCTTACAACCAGCCTCACAACCCGCGCTGATTCTGCGCCGCGGCGGAAAGGCTGGCGCAAGGAAGCGGCAAGAGAGGAATGTGACATGGCCCTGGACCAACCGACCCCCATCGCGCCCTATGACGCGCCGGAAAAGGACCTTTACGAGATCGGCGAAATGCCGCCTCTGGGTTATGTGCCCAAGCAGATGTATTCCTGGGCCATCCGCCGTGAACGCCATGGCGAACCCGACAAAGCCATGCAGATCGAAGTCGTCGACACCCCCAGCATCGACAGCAACGAGGTGCTGGTCCTCGTGATGGCGGCAGGCGTCAACTACAACGGCATCTGGGCCTGCCTCGGCGTGCCGATCAGCCCCTTTGACGGCCATGGCGCGCCCTATCACATCGCTGGCTCGGACGCTGCGGGGATCGTCTGGAAGGTTGGCGACAAGGTCAAACGCTGGAAAGTCGGGGATGAGGTCGTCATCCACTGCAACCAGGACGACGGCGATGACGAGCATTGCAACGGCGGCGATCCGATGTTTTCGCCCAGCCAGCGCATCTGGGGCTATGAAACCCCGGACGGCAGCTTTGCTCAGTTCACCCGCGTTCAGGCCCAGCAGCTGATGCCCCGCCCGCGCCATCTGACCTGGGAGGAATCGGCCTGCTACACGCTGACCCTTGCCACCGCCTACCGCATGCTCTTTGGGCATGAACCACATGAGCTGAAACCGGGCATGAACGTGCTGGTCTGGGGCGCCTCGGGCGGGCTCGGCAGCTTTGCCATTCAGCTGATCAACACCGCTGGCGCCAATGCCATCGGCGTGATCTCGGATGAGGACAAGCGCGATTTCGTCATGAGCCTGGGGGCCAAGGGCGTCATCAACCGCAAAGAGTTCAAGTGCTGGGGTCAGCTGCCAAAGGTGAACACCCCTGAATATAAGGAATGGTTCAACGAGGCCCGCCGCTTTGGCAAGGCGATCTGGGACTTTACCGGCAAGGGCAACAACGTCGACATCGTTTTTGAACACCCAGGGGAGGCGACTTTCCCGGTCTCGACCTTCGTCTGCAAAAAGGGCGGCATGGTCGTGATCTGTGCCGGGACCTCGGGCTTTAACTGCACTTTTGACGTCCGCTACCTCTGGATGCACCAAAAGCGCCTGCAGGGCAGCCATTTCGCCCATCTGAAACAAGCATCCGAGGCCAACCGCCTGATGCTGGAACGCCGGCTCGATCCCTGTATGTCCGAGGTCTTTCCCTGGGCCGAGATTCCGCAGGCGCATGTGAAAATGCTGCGCAATGAACACAAGCCCGGCAATATGGCGGTACTGGTCCAGGCCCCGGTGACCGGCCTGCGCACCTTTGAGGACGCGCTTGAGGCGGGGCGCCGCTGACCCCGACCCTTGCGCATTCGGACCGTCCGGCGAGTGGAGGCGCCGGGCGGTCCTTTCTGTTTTGCGGGCGCCATTTATCTGCGCAGGCTGTCTCTGCCCTGTCAGCAGGCAGATGCGATTCGTCTTAAATCCTGATATTTTTGAATTTCCTGTCGCATAGATCGATCACTTCGCCGAAAATTTCGGCATTTTGCCTAACTTTTACCCTTCCCCCATTCAAACTGCCTGAAGCTTGCGCTAAGGAGCCGTCCGACCCCAAGGGAAGGATTCCGCGACATGCCGCAAATCGACGACAAGCTTGCTCCAATCTATGAAGAAGTGGTCCGCCGCAACGCGGGCGAGCCTGAATTCCATCAAGCTGTGCGCGAGGTTCTGGAAAGCCTTGGCCGTGTTGTCGCCAAGCGTCCCGATTACCTTGAGGACGCGCTGATCGAACGCATCTGCGAGCCCGAGCGTCAGATCATCTTTCGCGTGCCGTGGACCGACGACAAGGGCCGGGTTCAGATCAACCGCGGCTTTCGCGTCCAGTTCAGCTCGGCTATGGGTCCCTACAAGGGTGGCCTGCGCTTCCACCCTTCGGTGAACGTCGGCATCATCAAGTTCCTGGGCTTTGAGCAGATCTTCAAGAATGCGCTGACCGGCCTGCCCATCGGTGGCGGAAAAGGCGGCTCGGACTTTGATCCAAAAGGCCGCTCGGATGGCGAAGTCATGCGCTTTTGCCAAAGCTTCATGACCGAGCTTTACCGCCACCTTGGCGAATATACTGACGTGCCTGCAGGCGATATCGGCGTTGGGGCGCGCGAGATCGGCTATATGTTCGGCCAGTACAAGCGGCTGACGAACCGCTATGAGGCCGGCGTGTTGACCGGCAAGGGCCTGTTCTATGGCGGCTCTCTGGCCCGCAAAGAGGCGACCGGCTACGGCAATACCTATTTCACGCAGGCCATGCTGCGCACCGGCGGCACCGATTTCGACGGCAAGCGCGTCGTCGTCTCGGGCTCGGGCAATGTCGCGATCTACACCATCGAAAAGGTGCAGGAATTCGGCGGCAAGGTCATCGCCTGCTCGGACAGCTCGGGCTATATCGTGGACGAAGCCGGGATCGACCTTGAACTTCTCAAGGAAATCAAAGAGGTGCGCCGCGCTCGTATCTCGCAATACATCCGCGTGAAGGGCGAGGGCAACGGTGCCTATTTCGTGAAATCCGGCGAAGGCTCGATCTGGGACGTGGCTTGCGACGTCGCCATGCCCTCGGCCACCCAGAACGAGCTGACCGGCAAGGACGCAACCAGGCTGATCCGCAACGGCGTTATCGCTGTCGGCGAAGGCGCGAACATGCCCTGCACGCCCGAGGCAATCCGCACCTTCCAGCAGGCCGGCGTCAAGTTCGGCCCCGGCAAGGCCGCAAATGCCGGCGGCGTCGCGACTTCGGCGCTGGAGATGCAGCAAAATGCATCGCGTGATCGCTGGACCTTCGAGCAGACCGAATCGCGTCTGGCCACGATCATGCGCGACATTCATGACAGCTGCTACACCACCGCCGAGGAATTCGGCGCGCCCGGCGACTATGTCATCGGCGCGAATATCGCGGGCTTTATCCGCGTGGCCGAGCCAATGCGCGCTTTTGGCGTAATCTGATCCTGCGGTGCGGGCCGGGATCCTTCCGGCCCGCCTGCTTGCCAGCCCGGTACGCGACCGCTAATCGGCGGGAATGTTATTTTCTACGGGTTGCCACCAGTTATGCTGATCTTCATCAAGCCTCGCATCGTGCTACTGTCGGTCCCAAAGACCGGCACCACGGCCCTGGAAGAGGCGCTCGCCCCCAAGGCCGAGATCGTCCTGCGTACCCGGCCCGAGATCAAGCATCTGAACCTGAAACAGTATCGCGCACGCATCCGCCCCCTGCTCGCCCCTCTGGGCAATCCCGAGTTCCAGACCGTCGCTGTGATCCGCGAACCGCTGGAATGGCTGCGCAGCTGGTATCGCTTTCGGGCCCGCGACACGCTGATCGGTCATCCCAACAGTACCGCCCATATCAGCTTTGAACGTTTCGCCGCCGATTACCTGCTGGAAATGGACAACCGCCCCGCCTATGCCCGGCTCGGTCGGCAATCCGACCTGCTGACCGACCAACAGGGCAATATCGCTGTCGATTACATCTTCCGTTATGAGGCCATGCCCGCACTGACGGAATTCCTGTCACGGCGGCTGGAGACGCCAATCCGGCTGCCACGCCGCAATGTCTCGCCCACAGCCGTGACCGAGCTTGAGCCCGAAACCGAGGTCAGGCTGCGCGAAACCCTGTCGCGCGACTATCAGATCTGGCAGGCCGCGCGTCAGACGCCGTAAAGCGCCTTTGCCCGATCTTCAAAGGCACGGACGATGCGAGACATCGCCTCGCCAAAGACGACGCCGATCACTTTGCCCAGCACGGCGTTGCGGAACTCGAAATCGACAAAGAAATCGACACGGCAGCCGCCTTCGGGCAGGTCGGCAAAGGCCCAGCCGCTGCGCAGATATTTGAACGGCCCGTCCAGATATTCGGTGTCGATGCGCTTATCCTGCGGCCACAGCGTGACGCGAGAACCGAATCGCTCGCGAAAGACCTTGAAGCTGATGACCAGATCGGCCTCGACCACCTCGCTGCCCGGCGCCCCCGGCCTGCGTGAGCGGATACGGGCGGCGGTATTCCATGGCAGGAACTGCGGGTACCTTTCGATATCGGCCACCAGTGCATACATCTGGTCGGCGGTATAAGGTAGATTTCGGCTGTCGCTGTGCTGAGGCAAGGCTCGTCCCGGGACGTATTCGAATTTCGGCGCAGCACTAGCAGGGAAAGGGACACATGAACAACCTCATCTGGCTGATCCGGGCGTCACGTTGGGCGCGTAATCCGCCCAGTGCCCGCATGGTCAAGCTGGTGTTCGCCGTCATCGCCCTTGGTCTGGTGATCGCGGGGCTGGAATATTTCGGCCTTTGGCCCGACTGGGCAACGACCGAACGGCCGCGCGGCATCCATTTGCAGCGCCCGTAAGGCGCGGCACTGCCGCGCCCTTTGATCCCGGCGCGCGCCGCCAGCTTACAGCCCTGCCGCAGCAAAGGTGTCGCATTGCGCCATCTGCCCCGAGGCAAAGCCGCGCTTGAACCAGGTCTGGCGCTGTTCGGCCGAACCATGGGTAAAGGCGTCCGGCACCGGCGCGCGTCCGGCCTTTTCCATCAGCGTATCATCGCCCACCGCAGCGGCAGCGTTGATCGCCTCGGCAATATCGCCGTCATCAATGCTGTTGAATTGCTGGCTGGCGTGATGGGCCCAGACACCGGCGAAACAGTCGGCCTGCAGCTCGGTCAGCACCGAAATGCGGTTTGCCTGGGCCTGCCCGCTTTGCTGACGCGCCTGCATGGTCTGGCTAAGGATCCCCAGCTGGTTCTGGACATGGTGGCCGATCTCATGAGCGATGACATAGGCATAGGCGAAATCTCCACCCGCCTGCATGCGCTGGCTCATGACGCGGAAAAAGTCGGTGTCCAGATACACCTTGCGGTCGTTCGGGCAATAGAACGGTCCCATCGCCGCCGAAGCACCACCGCAAGCCGATTGCACCGCGCCCGAGAACATCACAAGCGATGGCTGAACGTAGTCAGTCCCCGCCTGCCGGGGCAGGACCGAGGCCCAGACCTCTTCGGTATCGGCAAGCACGACCGAAACGAACTGGCCGATCTCCTGCTCTTCCTGGGTCAGTTCACGCGGCTCGGTTGACTGGCCGCCCTGATCAATCGCTCCGACGATGGGTGAGATGTCGACGCCAAAGAAGTAGCCCACGGCAAGCACCACCAGCACGCCGACCACACCCATGCCGCCGGCAGTACCGGCCCGGCCCATGCTGCGCCGGTCCTCGACATTCCTGCTGCCGCGTCTGCCCCGCCATTCCATCGAGCATTCCTCCCATCGCGATGCGCTGCTCACGCCAAGGTTACTGCAACCCCGGCCATGCACAACACCGACGTGGGGTTGACAGTTCCGGCCTGCCCCCGCAGCACAGGGACCGCAGCGGCAAGGGGCGGGACATGTTCGACTGGGTGGTTTCGACGATCGAAAGCTGGGGCTATCTTGGCGTGTTCGTGCTGATGGTGGCCGAGCATATCTTTCCCCCCATCCCGTCCGAGGTAATCATGCCGCTGGCCGGTTTCCTGGCCGCAAGCGGACGTATGTCGCTGACCCTGACCATCGTGACCGGCACGCTTGGTTCGGTTCTGGGTACCATGATCTGGTATTGGATCGGCCTGTGGTTCGGAGAAGAGCGGCTCAAGCGTTTTGCCGCGCGCCATGGGCGGCTGCTGACGCTGTCACCTTCGGACATTGATGCGGCGCATGACTGGTTCCAGCGTCACGGCGCGATGGCGGTATTTTTCGGCCGCATGATCCCGGCAATCCGCACACTTATTTCAGTTCCGGCCGGGCTTGCCCGGATGCCGATGTGGAAATTCCTGATCTATACGGTGATCGGCAGCGCGTTGTGGACCGGAGTGCTGACCTTTGCCGGGCTGATGCTGCATGAAAACTATGTGCTCGTCGGCGATTACATCGACCCGCTGTCCAAACTGGTCGTGATCGCCGTGGTGGTGGTCTATCTCTATCGCGTGATCACCTGGAAACCGCATTGAGATCACGCAATTGGCACTTGCCGGGCAAGCGTGGCGGCCCTAACCCAAGCGCATGAGCGAAGTATCAAGCAAACAGATCGCCGTGACCGCCGCCGCAGGTTCTGCCGCGCTGCTGGCCGCCGCGCTGACCTTTCAGATGCTCGGCTATGCGCCTTGCGAGCTTTGCATCCTGCAACGCTGGCCGCATCTTGTGGCTGCAATCGTCGGCGTGCTGATCTGGTGGCTGGGCTGGAAACGCTGGCTGGCCGCGCTGGGGCTGATCGCTGCGCTTTGCGCCACCGGCTTTGCGATTTATCACGCCGGGGTCGAGCTGAAGCTGTGGCTGGGACCGCAGCATTGCTCGGGCGGCGTGGCGGGGCTGGCGACGCTCTCGACTCAGGACCTGCTGACCGCGCTGGAGGCGGCGCCGGTCGTGCGCTGCGACGAAGTAAGCTGGAGCTTGTTCGGCATCTCGATGGCGGGCTGGAACGCGATCTGCTCGGCGCTGCTTTCGGCACTGTGGCTGGTGTCGGTCCGGGGTCGCAGCCGGGTGAAAGGCATCGCTTAAGGCAGGGAATCGCCCAGTAAAGGCCGCGTCAAGATTGCACCCAAGGCAGGTATGGGATAGACCCGTTACCAACAAGATCTTGAGGTTTTCCCGTGGCCGACACCCCTGAAAACGACGACGACACCCCCGAAGCCGGCTCGCCCGAGCGTGCGGTGATGGCCCATGACGGTCCGGTGATCGACATCGCGCATGAAATGCGCTCGTCCTATCTGGACTATGCCATGTCGGTTATCGTCAGCCGGGCGATTCCCGATCTGCGCGACGGGCTCAAGCCCGTGCACCGCCGCGTGCTGTTTGCGATGCACGAAACCGGCAACACCCATGACAAACCCTATCGCAAATCGGCCCGCCCGGTTGGCGATACGATGGGTAAATATCACCCGCATGGCGACGCCTCGATCTATGACGCCTTGGTGCGGATGGCTCAGCCGTTTTCAATGTCGCTGCCGCTGCTGGACGGTCAGGGCAACTTTGGCAGCATGGACGGCGACAGCCCGGCAGCCATGCGCTATACCGAAGTGCGGATGGCCAAGCCTTCGGCCTATCTGCTGATGGATATCGACAAGGATACAGTCGATTTTCAGGACAACTATGACGGCAAGGACCGTGAGCCGACCGTCCTGCCGGCGCGCTTTCCGAACATGCTGGTCAATGGCGCGGGCGGCATCGCCGTTGGCATGGCGACCAACATCCCGCCCCACAACCTGGGCGAAGTGGTCGATGCAACGCTGGCGCTGATCGAGAACCCCGACCTGCCGACCGAGCGTCTGCTGGAAATCGTCCCCGGCCCGGACTTCCCGACCGGCGGCCTGATCCTTGGCCGCGCGGGCGCACGCAAGGCCTATCTTGAAGGCCGCGGCAGCATCATCGTGCGCGCCAAGACCCGGATCGAGGAAACCCGCGCCGGTCGTCAGGCGATCATCCTTGATGAGATCCCCTATCAGGTGAACAAGGCGGGGCTGATCGAAAAGATCGCCGAGCTTGCCAAGGAAAAACGCATCGAGGGCATCGCTCATGTGCAGGACGAATCCGACCGCGTCGGCGTCCGCGTGGTGATTGAGCTAAAGCGCGATGCCACGGCCGAGGTCGTGCTGAACCAGCTGTTCCGTTTTACCCCGATGCAGACAAGCTTTGGCGCCAACATGCTGGCGCTGAACGGCGGCCGGCCTGAACAGCTGACACTGCGCGATTTCCTGACCCACTTCATTGCATTCCGCGAAGAGGTCGTCGCCCGCCGCACCGCCTATGAGCTGCGCAAGGCGCGCGAACGCGCCCATGTGCTGTGCGGACTTGCCGTGGCTGTGTCGAATGTCGATGAGGTGGTTGCGACGATCCGCAGTTCGGCCGATGCGGCCGAGGCGCGCGAACGGCTGATGACCCGCCGCTGGCCCGCCCGGGAAATCGTCGAATATCTGAAGCTGATCGACGACCCGCTGCATCCGGTGAACGAAGACGGGACCTACAACCTGTCCGAAGCCCAGGCCCGCGCCATTCTGGAACTGCGCCTGCAGCGCCTGACCCAGCTTGGCGTGCAAGAGGTTACGGATGAGCTGAAATCGCTGGCCGAATCAATCCGGGATTTCCTCGCCATCCTCGCCTCGCGCGAAAGGATCATGGATATCATCTCGGACGAACTGCGCGAGGTAAGAGAGCTTTTCGCCGTACCGCGCCGGACCGAGATCACCGACTGGGCTGGCGATCTGGACGACGAGGACCTGATCGAGCGCGAGGATATGGTCGTCACCATCACCTCGGGCGGCTATATCAAACGTACTGCTCTGGCCGAATTCCGTGCTCAACGGCGCGGCGGCAAGGGCCTGTCGGGCATGGCCACAAAAGAAGATGACGTTGTTACCACGCTCTTTGTCGCCAATACCCACACCGAGCTGTTGTTCTTTACCACCGATGGCATGGTCTATCGGATGAAGTGCTGGCGCCTGCCCCTGGGCGGACGGACCTCGAAGGGCAAGGCGATCGTCAACATCCTGCCGATCCAGCCCGGGGTATCAATCGCGGCACTGATGCCGGTCGATGCGCCTGAAAAGGATTGGGAAGATTATCAGGTGGTCTTTGCCACATCCGAAGGTGATGTGCGCCGCAACGCCCTGTCCGATTTTGCCAATGTCATGCGCAACGGCAAGATCGCCATGCGCCTGCCCGAGGGGGTCGAGTTGATCGGTGCACGCATGGCGACCGAGAATGACGATGTCATGCTGGTGACCGCCGCCGGCCGGGCGATCCGCTTCCCGACCACTGATGTCCGGGTGTTCAAAGGCCGCGATTCCACGGGTGTCCGCGGCATCCGGCTGGCCGAAGGCGACCGTGTGGTCAGCATGTCGGTCATCCGCCATTTCGAGGCCGATCCTGCCGAACGTGCCGCCTATCTGAAGATGCGCCGCGCTGTCGAAGGCGCACTGGACGATGGAGCCGAGGCAGATGAGGACGAAGATCACGTCGCCGAAACCGCGATCAGCCAGGAACGCTATGCCGAAATGTCTGCGGCCGAAGATCTGATCCTGACCATCACTTCGCGTGGATCGGGCAAGATCAGCTCGTCCCACGACTATCCTGTGCGCGGACGTGGCGGTCAGGGCGTCATGGCGATGGACAAAGCGATGCGCGGCGGGCCTCTGGTCGCAAGCTTCCCGGTCGAACGGGACGATCAGATCATGCTGGCAACCTCGACCGGTCAGTCGATCCGTGTGCCTGTCGATCAAATCAGCTTCCGTTCACGTTCTGCCGGCGGCGTACGCGTGTTTAACACCGCTTCGGATGAAGAAGTGGTTTCTGTTGCCCGTATCGCCGAGAATGGCGAGGATGATGCCGAGGCCTGAGGCGACAGCCCCGGGCCGTGACCGGCGCGCATCCGCGCGGACCATCGCCGGCAATGTGAGGACAGCGGATTGAACAGGCGGGATTCGAATCTGGCCGTGCGGCTGCAGACCGGTTTTCTGGGCGTGATCGCCTTTGGCCTGATCCTGTTTTTGCTGGTACAGGCGCGCTTTATCCTGATCTGCCTTGTCCTTGCGATTATCATTTTTTCGCTGACGAGCGATGCGATCTCTGCCTTTGCCCGGCTGAAGGTGCCCAACTGGCTGGCAACCACGCTGGCGCTGATTGCCATTGCCATCGGCCTGCTTTGGGCCGCGACCGCAGTGGTGGCGCAGGTGAACGAAGTCGTCTCGATCTCAATTACCTACGCCGACCGGGCACAGGTTGCGCTGGCACGGCTAAGCCAGGAATGGGGCCCGAATGTGCAAGAGGCGATCGGCACCTTCATGGGCAATATCGACTTTGCGGGCTGGTTGCGGTCAGCTGCGGCGCAGGCATCAAACCTGATTTCGGGCTCGGTCCTGATCCTGACCTTTGTCGGCTTCATGTTCAGTGAACGGATCTGGTTTCCCATCAAGATCGAGCGCCTGACCGGAGATCCGACCCGCGCCCAGCAGGTGCTCGAGACCGTTCACAAGATCATGCGGCGCGTGAACCGCTATCTGGTCGTCAAGGCGGCAATCAGCGCGGTCACTGCGATGCTGATCTGGGCGATCTTTCGCATCGAAGGGCTCGAACTCGCCGGCGCGGTCGCCATGCTGACTTTCATCCTGAACTTCATCCCGACGCTGGGTTCGATTATCGCCACGGTGATCACCTTTGCCATGGTGCTGGCGCAGACCGGGGACCCTGCAACCACCCTGACCGTCGGCGGCCTGACGGTTGCGGTTCAGTTCATCATCGGCAATGTCTTCGACCCCATGCTGTTGGGACAGACGCTGCGGCTTTCGTCATTCGGGATCGTGCTGTCTCTGGCCTTCTGGGGGGTGATCTGGGGAATCGCCGGTACCTTCCTTGCCGTGCCGATCATGGTCGCGATCATGATCGTCTGCGCCCAGATCCCATGGTTGCGCCCTGTAGCGATCATGCTGTCGCAAGAGGGCCTGCCCGAGCAAGAGCCGACAACCCGCCTGCGCCGCTAACCCCCCTCACGCGGAGTTATGACAGCTCGGCCCCTTCTTCATGCTGTTCATGAACAAAGATGTCCCGCGCAGGCCGGGTGCTGCCCGGCAGAACGATGCCGTTTTCGGCAAAGCGTTGCAGGATCTGATGGTTGATTTCCGACACGACGCCTGTGCCGCCGTTGATATCGGCCAGAATGGCGCGCAGCTCAAAATTCAGGCCGTCGGCGGTGATACCACGCAGCATCACGGCGGGGGCCGGATTGACCAGCACGGTCGGTTGATCCTCGGCAATTTCGCGCAGAATTTCGGCGACCTGACGACTGTCAGAGCCATGGGCGACCGTCACCGGAACCACAATCCGTCCGGCCAGGCTGCCACGCGTCCAGTTCGTCACCGGCTGGGTGATCAGGTTCGAGTTCGGCACGATAACCTGCGTGCGGTCAAAGGTCTCGATCTGCGTCGCGCGCACCGCCATGCGGCGAACGATACCCTGCTGGCCGCCAACTTCGATCCAGTCTCCGACCGCGATCGGGCGCTCGACCAGCAGGATGATGCCCGAGACGAAGTTTGACACCACCTGCTGCATACCGAAACCGATACCGACGGACAGGGCACCGGCGACAAAGGCCAGCGAGGTCAGGTCGATCCCCGCCGAAGTGACAGCAAAAACCGCCGCCAGCGCCACCCCGACATAGCCAATGATTGAGGTGACGGCGTTCTGCCCCCCGGCATCCAGCCGCGTCTTGGGCAGGATCGAGCTGCGGAACGCGCCCTGCACAAAGCCGGTCAGCGAATAGCCGACCGCAAAGACAATCAGGAATGTCAGAATCGCCATTGGCGACAGGCGCACGCCACCAAAGGAAAAGCCCTGCTGGGCCTTGGTCCATGCCTCGACCAGATCGCTTGGGCGCGCGCCCCAGATCAGCGCGAACAACGGCAAGGACAGCAAGATCAGCGCAAAGCCGAACAGCACCGGCATCAGCGCATCGCGCGCCGACTGGTCGCCGCCCTTGGCCATGGCGTAAAAGTCGGCAATGAAGTCCTGCAGGATGATCAGCAGCCCGACCAGCGCCAGCGTCCGCACCAGCGCCCAAAGCATGGCGTTCCCGGCAGTGACATAGCCCAGAGCCACCAGAACCGGCGTTGCCAGCGCGATCACCCGGCCAACCATGGTCAGGAAGTTCACCACCCGAATGCGATAATCCGGGGCGGCAGAGGCTTCAGTCATCCGCAGGCCACGCAGCACGGTGCATAGGCGGAAAAGACAGAACGCCCCGAACAGCACCAGCAGGAAATGCCAGACCCCGGCCGAAGCCTCGCTGATACGTTGGGGCACGGTGTTGGTGTCATTCTGGCTGTTAAAGCCCGACAGAGGCAGGATCGTCCGCGAGAATAGCTGGTGCAGCGCAAGTGCGGCCGACAGAAGCGTGGCGCGGGCACGGGCCTTGGCGCGACGCTCTTCGCTCATTGGCAGGGGGGGCTGACCAGCGGTGTCGGCGGTTGGGAACAGCCGCCGCGCCAGCCAGACGCCACCAAAGAACGACAGCCCCGCCGCCGGGATCGAGCGCAGAAGCGGCATCCCCCAGTCATCGACCAGATCGGTTGAGGCCACCGCGGCGGCCACCAAAATCACCCCGATCAGCGGAATGGCGATCTGTCCCAGCGAGACGCCAAAGATCAGCGCCGCGCGAGACCGCTCGCTCGCCCGCGCCGACAGTCGCGAAGGCAATGAATCGACCCAGCGCCGTCCCTGCGACAAAAGCAGCAGCGCAACCAGCAGCAGTCCACCGATCAGCGGCAGTCGTTGGGTAAAGCCCGACATGCCCCCTGTACTGTCCCAACGGCTATGCGCCTCGTCATAGATCTGGGTCGCGACATGGGCAGCTTCGGCAACCGCAGGGGTCCAGTTCGCCGGGTTGATCGGCGCCGGTGTCTTGCGGATCAGGGCGAAATTCTGGCGAGCGCGCAATGTCTGGTCGATCTGCGCGACGATGCCATCAGCGCGACCATAGGCCTCGACCGCTTGCAAGCCCGGCGCCTGCAACGCCGCAAGCTGTTCGTTCAGTTCCTTGCGGCGAGCGGCGATTTCCTCGGATTCCGTCTCACCCTCGGCCGGGGCTGGGCCCAGGGCTGCGATCTGATCCTTAAGCGTGGCGATGCGGGTGGCGTTAACACCCTGCCCCGCCTTGAGCTTTTCCCGCCACTTGACCACCTCGTCGCGGATGGTCTGCAACCTCGCATCATTGGCCGAGCCGGATTCAAGGATCTGCTCGGCCTGTTCGGCAAGCTTGTTCCAGGCAACAAGATCCGGTGCCTCCTGCTCTTGCTGGGCAAAGGCAGGGGAACACAGGATCAGAAACAGCGCGACAATAAAGGACGTCAGGCGGGACATTGCGCAGGTCAATCCTGATAGACCTCGGGCAGGTTGGCGGGCTTGCGGACCATCCACTCTGGCACCGGCAGCGCCTTGGCGCGCAAGAAGTCCGGGTTGAACAGCTTGGTCTGGTAACGCGTGCCATAGTCGCAAAGCACGGTGACGATCGTGTGCCCCGGCCCCATTTCGCGGGCCATGCGGATTGCCCCGGCGACGTTCACGCCGGACGAGCCGCCAAGGCACAGCCCCTCATGCTCCAGCAGATCAAAGATCACCGGCAGAGCCTCGGAATCGGGGATGCGATACGAAAAATCGGGGGTGAAACCTTCGAGGTTCGCGGTAATGCGGCCCTGACCGATCCCCTCGGTAATAGAAGAGCCGGGGGATTCGAACTTGCCTTCGGTGTAAAAACTGTGAAGTGCTGCGCCTTCGGGATCGGCCAGGCCGATCTTGACCCCTTTGGGTTGCAGCGCCATGGCCACACCCGCCAGCGTCCCACCCGAGCCGACCGCACAGATGAACCCGTCCACGCGCCCGCCGGTCTGCTCCCAAATCTCGGGCCCGGTGGTTTCCAGATGCGCCTGCCGGTTGGCGGTATTGTCAAACTGATTGGCCCAGATCGCGCCGTTCGGTTCGGTCCGCGCCAGCTCTTCGGCCAAACGGCCAGAGTAGCGCACATAGTTATTAGGGTTCTTGTAGGGCTGCGCCGGCACCTCGACCAGTTCGGCACCTGCAAGACGCAGCATGTCCTTTTTCTCCTGGCTCTGCGTCTCGGGGATGACGATGACCGAGCGGAAGCCCATCGAGGCTCCGACCAGGGCCAGGCCGATACCGGTGTTGCCGGCCGTACCTTCGACAATTGTGCCGCCGGGTTTCAGCTCACCCCGGGCGACCGCGTCCTTGATGATGTAAAGCGCGGCGCGATCCTTGACCGACTGGCCCGGGTTCATGAACTCGGCCTTGCCCAGAATCTCGCAGCCGGTCTCTTCCGAGGCGCGGCGTAGCCGGATCAGGGGAGTGTTGCCGATGGCAGAGGCGAGGTCAGGGCAGATGCGCATGGGCTTGGCCTTTCGCAGGATGTTCCCGCCCGGTTATACGCTGCCCCTCGACGGCGGCAACCCCGGCTGGGCCTTTGCGGGCTCGTCAAGCCCCAGTTCGCGGCGGATCTCGTCATGGCGCAGCTCAAGCCACAGCGCAAGATTCAGCAAGGGCCCGTTACGGATCTCGCCCGCCAATGCCATGCGCGTCAGTTCCGCCCGGGGGATCAGATGCGAGCGGATATCCTCATCCTCGCTCGCAAGCCCGCCAAGACCGGCGATGTCATCGGGCAGATCAGCAATGCCGACATAGAGGTACAGATACTCGGCCATCGCGCCGGGGCTGGGATAATTATGTGGTGCGGGGATAAGGCGGGACATCTGAATACCGGTTTCCTCGACCGCTTCGCGGCGGGCGGCCTGTTCGGGCGTCTCTGCGGCATCGACGCGGCCCGCCACGGTCTCATAGAGCCAAGGCTGAGCATCGCCACGCGCGACCGGCCCGGCCCGCAGCTGGTCGATCAGCATGACCCGATCGCGCACCGGGTCCCAGGGCAGGACCACGGTCGCATCGCCGGAAACAAAGACCGCCCGCAGCAGCGGTGGCGTCCAGTCGCCATCGTTGCGATGCTGGCGCAGACGGATCGCTTCGATCGAGAAATACTCAGCATAGGGTTCGTCGACCGAATCAATTCGCACCCGGTCAGCGGCAACGGGACCGACATGGGGCAGCGGCGGCGTCTCATCCGCCGCGCGCAGACGCGAGGCAACCCATGCGGCGATCATCGGCAGACGCTTGCGTATCGCCTCGGCCGGGCGTTCTGGCGGCAAAGCAAGCAGCCAGTCAGCCATGGCGGCGGCAAGCCTGGGCTGCCATTCTGGCCCATCATCAGCGGCATCACCGAGGCCAAACAGCTCCAGCCCGTGATGAAACTGGGGCACAAGTCCAAAGATCTGAGCATAGCGGCGCAGTTCTGGCGTCCACGGGCTTTTCCAAAGCGGCAAGCTATCCTTGCCAACCTCAAGCCGGGGCCAGCCGTTTAGCGTAATCCCCGCAAATCCGCCGCCCCTCAGCGTCCCTTGCAAGGGCTGGGCCTCAACCGCATCCGGAGCAAGACGAGCGTGCATCAGCGGATGGGCAAGCGGCCCGATCAACAATGGCATGGCGGTTGCTCCTTGCGCTTGTAAACACCTGCGGACCAGAGCATGACTGTCATCGTTTCTCCGGGCCGAGAAATTTTTCACGGTTTTGGCGCGAAGCCCCTTGCGCTTCAACCCCTGCCCGTCTAAATCGCCGCCACCACCCGAAAGCGCGGAGAGGTGCCGGAGTGGTCGAACGGGGCGGTCTCGAAAACCGTTGAGCCTTCACGGGTTCCGTGGGTTCGAATCCCACCCTCTCCGCCACTTGCCCCCGCGAAAGCGTTCTCCCGATCCGGCCGCGGCCGGATTTTCTCGTTGTATTCGAGGGTTATGCGGGAGGGGCTGAGCACTGGCCATGGCGCCAGGTGGCTTGGAAGTGGTCTCTCAGGGCCAACATTCTCCGGACCTGATGACTGCGCCGATTTGGTGAATAGCCGGCCAAGCCCTTGAAATGAAAGATTTCTGCGCTGCGCTGGGCTGTTGCCTTCGAGGCGGGTCGCGTTCGGGCGGTCGGGACCGGGATCCAAAGACAGTTCCTGTTGAAGATGAGCGCTTCGCGACCGCAGCTACACTGGCTCTCAGGCTCTGCCCTTCTGGAACACCTTCAGCGCGAGCATGTGCAAGCGATCCACGTCGTGGGGCCGGTAGATCATGAAAATGGCGTCACCGTATTGCGGGGTCACGCACCGCAATTCGACGGCTTGCCCCCTGATCAGTCGAATGCCGTTAGCGTGAGCCTGATCGCGCAGCAAGGCTTCAAGGGTGGCAGGGACCTCGATCCATGCGAGATCGGACAGCGGTAGCCGCTCCGCGATGAATGGGTACTTACCGTCTTCCAGTTCAGGTCCATCGACCATTTTGACTCCTTCCTTGTAGGGATCACCTCGCGGATTCCCCAGTTCCACTTGCCACAGTACAACCCATCACGCGTGCTCGTCGGCGATCACCTCTGCTTCACCGATTTCAGCATGCGCCGCAGCACTGCGGAGCCATCCAGCCAAGAGGTCGGCCGCCTTTTCGACCTGCTCAGGTTTTCTCAGCGCGCATGCCCAGACTGTCCCCACGCGCCATCCGTCGTCTAGAAGTGTGGTCCGAACGGAGCTGTCCCGTGCCACATTCGCGTCGAACTTCGCCTGCCAGAACTCCGGGCGCGTCGACGGGGTGGTGCTGTAGCGGCAGCCCTCGTGACGGTGCCAGAAGCAGCCATGCACGAAGATGACGGCCCGGTGCTTCGCGAGGACCAGGTCCGGCCGACCAGGGACACCCTTTCCATGCAGCCGATACCGGAAGCCGCGCGCGTGCAAGGCGCGCCTCAGCACCATTTCCGGCTTCGTGTCCTTGCCCCGTATCCCGGACATCATCCGCGAGCGGGTCTGCCTGTCGACGATATCTGCCATTTGCCTCCTGGCCTTTGCGTCCGGACCTGGTATACAGCCTGAAACCCGAATTCGAGAGGCCCCTGATTTGCCAGCCACTTTCGGCATCGTCGATCTGTTTGCCGGCCCGGGCGGGCTGGGCGAGGGATTTGCGTCCCTCGATGTCGGCGGCCACGCGCCGTTCCGGATCGGCATCTCGGTCGAGAAGGAGGCCTCGGCGCATCGTACGCTGACGTTGCGCGCCTTTCTGCGGGCGTATCAGGCGCGTCTCGGGGCGTTGCCGAAGGCCTTCATCGACTTCCACGCCGGACTGATCCCGGAGCCCGACTGGAGCGAGGTGGATGCGGCGGCGTGGCAGCATGCGACGGCGGAGGCGCAATGCCTCGAACTCGGGACGGAGCCGGCTGCCGCCGCCATCGATCATGCCATCGGTGCGCTGCGCCGGGATTTCGACGACACCATCCTGATCGGCGGCCCGCCCTGCCAGGCCTATTCGCTTGTCGGGCGCGCTCGGGCGAAGGGGAAGGTCGGATACGTCCCCGAGGAGGACGAGAGGCACTATCTCTTCCGCGAGTACATCCGCGTGCTCGACCGCCTGCGCCCCGTCGCCTTCGTCATGGAAAACGTCAAGGGCATGCTGTCCTCGACGGTCGAAAGCCGCCTCGTCTTCGAGATGCTGATGGAAGACCTCGCCTCGCTCGGCACCGGGCGGGGGCATCACTACGAGATGCGGGCGATCCGGGTGGCGGACGGCAGGGCCAGTCTGCAGGAGGCCACACAGTCTTCGGATTTCATTGTCCGCGCCGAGGAATGGGGGGTGCCGCAGCGGCGTCACCGGGTGATCATCGTCGGCATCCGCTCAGATCTGGCGGACAGGGCCACCGGGACGAGTGTACCGGTTTCCGGGGTGACACGGACTGTCGATGACGCCATCGGCATGATGCCGGACCTGCGCAGCGGCCTGAGCCGAGGTCGCGATGACCCGGCGAGCTGGCGGCGAGAGGTCGTCGAGGCCGCCCGGTTGCTGGCAGGCATCCACCGGGGCAAGGAAGACGGGCCGCTGCGCGACGCCTTTTTCGCCGTTGCGACGGGCCTGAAGGATGGACAGCTGGCACCCCGTCTATCGGCATGGCGCCCCGAGGGCTACGGCACGTCGAACGACGAACTCCTCGCCTGGCTGGAGCGCCCTGCGTTGCGCGGTTTCGCCCAGCACGAGACACGCGGGCACATGCCCTCGGACCTCGGGCGCTATCTGTTCGCAGCCGTCTTCGGCGCGGTACGCGGTTACAGCCCCAAGGCCGCCGATTTCCCGCTGTCGCTCAGCCCCGACCACCGCAACTGGCACAGCGGCGTCTTCAACGACCGCTTCCGGGTCCAGCTCGCCGGCGAGCCATCGACCACGGTCACGAGCCACATATCGAAGGACGGCCACTACTTCATCCACCCCGATCCCATGCAGTGCCGCAGCCTGACCGTGCGCGAGGCGGCGCGCCTGCAGACCTTCCCGGACGACTACCTGTTCCTCGGGAACCGGACGCAGCAGTACGTGCAGGTTGGCAATGCAGTGCCGCCCTACCTCGCCCGCCAGATCGCCCAGCTTCTCTTGCGCGGCCTTTCCGGACCGCCGTCTTGCGAACCGCCAGGGACCGAAGCCTCCGAAATGGCTGCTCGCAGCCGCGAGATTTCTTCGGCCAGGACGCCCGCGTCCGAGAGCTTGCCGAGGAGATAGTCGAGAGCGTTACGTTCTCCCCGGTCAAGAGTAGCGTGGCCTTCCTGAAGGGTTTCGAGCGCGGATTGCGACTTCGGTGAAAGCCAACCGCGCTTCCCGGATTCCTGCCTCACTTTCCGGGCAGCATCCGCCATGCTCGACCCCGACATCGAGAGCTCGGCCTCAAGTACCTCAACCTGTTTGCCGTCTTCCGATCGCCTGCCAGGTGCGGCGTCGGGGCTGTCCAGGATCCCCGACGTTCCGCCTCGAGTGGGGGCGGACTGATCGGGCACGCCGAAAACCCCGTCGAGGAAACTGGCGAGATCGCCCCGCGGCAGGTCCGCAAGGGACCTGATCTCGTTGCGGACCCGGATGCGGAGGATCGCGCGACGCATGATGTCCTCCATGGCCCCCTTGCCATGATGGCGCGCAGCGCGGAGCCATGCCTCTGCTACGGCAAGGGCAAGAACGTGATCGCCCCCGATGCTCGGTCGCTCGGTAATCTGCACGAGGGCATCCTCGGTCAGCGCCTCCAGCAATCCCCAGCGCTCGGGATGCCCCGGCCCCCGGTCGAGTGCACGACCACGCATCCAGAGCCTCTGGAAGGTATTGCGCACACCCCCGGCGTAGCGCTCTGTCGAGCTGCCGAAGCGCCAGTAGGTGATGTCCGGGGCCATGACAGCGGCAACGAACGCCCAGACATCATCCCGGAGGGCCTCGCCGGTAGTGAAGAGGTCGGATCGAGCAAGCCAGGCGGCGGCATCGGCATCGAAGCCGGCATGGGACTGCCGGGCGTCTTGCTGTCCAAACCCATGTTTCCGGGCAATTGCGACGAGGTCCTGCCGCACGGATGCAAGGTACGCCGCAGGGACGGGTGCGCCGCCGGTTGCGGCAAAGCGTACCTGATCAGGAAGATCATCGGGGCGAAAGCCCGCCCAAGCGGACGGGCCATGCTCGAGAAACCTGCGAACGATGACGTCGCAGGCCGGACCGGGCAGTCTTGGAAGCAGAAACGTCATTCCGGAACTCCCGGCTCCGCGAGCGCAAGCATGGTTGAGCGGAAGACGCCGGGACGGCTTTCGAGGACAGAGCGGATGAAGGAAGCGTCCTTGCCAGGCCACGCCTTGCGTAGCCACGTTGCGGCTTGGGCGCCGAGCGACCTCGGCTCCGACGCATCCATCTTCGTCTCGGCTTCGGGGTCGGCAAGAAACCGCTCGCAGATCTGACTCATGACATCGCCAAGCAGGAACTGGATCGTGACCGGGTCCTCGTCCTCGATCCGCTGAAGGGTCTCGCCGGACTTCGCATTGAGGTAAAGACGTACCGCTCCGTGGAAATCGCGCGTCCAGTCCCCCGGCGACCAGTGCAGGTGCCACGGCGCAGCACCCGCAATTCCACCACCGAGCATCTGCGCGAGGTCTACCGTCTCGATGGGGAAGCGGGGCTCCTCACCCTCGAGCCTGACCCGAATAGTCTCCGACCAGAGCCGGTCACCGGGATGGACGGGTGACAGCGCCGAGGTCTCTGCGGGGGCATTCGCCAAATGGAATTCCGTCTGCAGGTCGAGGATCATCGAAAGCCGGCGGCCCTCGATGGTCTGCTCGAACTCCCATGAGGTCTCTCCCGAACGAAGCTCCCGACGCGTGCGGGAAAGGACCTGGCGGGGTAGCCTGCCCTGACCCGTCCCTATCCTCACCGAGGCCGCCACAACGAGCTGATGGACCGGGATCCCGAGATCGGACGCTGCACGTTCGGGATCCAGGTGCAACGTCCTTCGAATTCGGATGTCGCTCGCGCTGTCCCAGTGGGGAAGGAACTCGCCCGCGGCGGACCATTCGACGCCGTCAAGGGAAATCTCCCACGCCGAGGCTTCCACGGCCGCCTCGGTCAGCGTGAGGAACGGGAATGCAACCCGACGATTCATGTTCCGACCTCCGGAATGACATCCGCATCGGCCGTCACCGCGCAATCATCCGGCACACGGACACGGATCTCGAACCGTCCTTCCCGGCCGCCAAGGTCAATGGTGTCGCCAGCGGTTTCTGCCTTTCCGTCCAGCCACCTGACGGAAAGAACTTCAGGCCTGCCGACGGTGTCGTCGACTGGTCCAAGCGTCGCGCCTTCCACTGCCACGGAGGCTGAAGCAATCAGCTTCGCGCCACTTCGCCGCGCGTCCTGCGTCACCTCCGTGAGGAAGACGGCAATACGCACGGCATCGCCAGCCTCGAGGCGCTCGAACACGGGACGACTTGCCCGCGCCCTCGAGGGTCGCCCGCCTCCTGAACCACCCGAACTGCGACGCCGCCCTGCGCCGTCGCCCCCGACGTTTTCGAGCACAGCCCCAAGGCGCCCGGCAAGGCGCGCAAGCGGTGGACCGGATCCGTCCCCCGGCCTTCGTGAGATCGGCTCCATGCCCATCTCGGAGGCGATTTCCTTCAGGCGCTTCAGCGCTATGTTGACGTAGCGCTTTTCGTTGCCTTTCGGCAGGTTGTCGGGAACCCAGTCATCATGGGCAGGCGGTTCGGAATCCGCAAAGGCCTGCTCTACCTCATCCTCGTCGCTGGCGATGAACACGCCTGCCCATTCCAGCCGCGCGTCGGGGAGCGGATTGCCCTCGAGATACTTCACGACGAGCTCAACGGGCCGCATCAGCGCAATGTGGTGCATCTGCTCGGGGACAAGCCGGACGTCCTCGTCCGCAGTCAGGTAGCGTCTCGGCGACCGCAGGCCCTTCTCGATGGCGAGCGTGCCGAGGATCTTCTGTGGCCTCTGGGACTCGATCCGCCGAACATTGTTTCCCGTGCGGGCCCGCGCCGCGGTCATTGCCTTGCACAACAGATCGAATGGGGCGAATTCCTCTGGCGCCGGAACGAGCAGTTCCCGATCCTCGACCATCACACTGCAGGCAAAGCGGTGCTTCGCCGGGGCGTCGCGCATCATCCGCGGCCAGAAATTCCAGAGCAGCGTCTCGACGATCCGGTTTCCGGTTGCCGTCAGATCGTCCTCGTCGGTCTGGAAGCCGAGGATCATGATCGTGGTCCCCGATCTGCCCGGGCCGCGTTCCGGCAGACCGAGTTGACCGGCCAGCGCCGAGGCGGTATCACCCGTTGCCGGATCGGCGATCCCGTCCGCCGGATCCCTGACGCCCCACCAGTGACGGCCTGTGAAGCGCCTCCTCATCCCGTTCTCCGGCTTTTCGAAGGAGCGGCCGACATGGCATGCCATCAGGCGCCGCCCCTCCGGACCGGCTCCGTCGGGCAGCGTGTCGACGATGATCGTGCTGCACGCGCTGGCACGATACAGGGCGACCTTGCCGAAGCCGTAGGTGCCGCCCCCCTGCTCGGTGTCCCGAGCTGTGCCGATGTTGCGAAGGAAGTCGATGAAGTTGGTCTGTTCGGTTCCTACCGGGATCCGGTCCGACCGCGTTGGGCCGCCAAGCCCCACGGTGCCGAAGTCGCAGATCTCGAGTACGACCGCACTTTCGGCCTCGAGGAGGCCTGAGATCGTGGCGGACGAACGCGGTTCCTCCGGAATCTCGGCAAGGACGATGCTCCGAAGGATGTCGCGCTGGGTGTCCGAGAGAGTCCGCAGCCTGATCAGGATCTCGGGCCCGACGCCCGGTCGCGCGGCGTCGGCAATGTTCTGGACAGATTCCCGGATGACCGTCTGCAACGGATCGAGCGTTGGTGCACCGAGCAGACGGCGGAAGTTCTCGCCGATGTTTCCGGTCGAACCGTAAGGCTCGGAATGGAGCTCGAGCGGGCTCAAGGTCATCCGGACAATTCCTGAAGGAGTGAGGCGAATTCCGCCGGCGGGCATTCTGCGTCGGTAGCATGCCCGAGATCGATCATGTAGGTCGCATCAACAATACCTGCAGGGATCCTTCCGCCGACAAAGCTCGAAGGCACGATCCGGGGAAGACCTGGGCCGACACGATAGAGGCGTTCTGCCTCCGCCCTGAATGCGAAACGGTTCCATGCGGCGTCATGCACATCCGTGCAGCCGACGGCCGCGAGCAGCGCCCGCAGTCCCGCAGGGTCGTCGGCGCGCAGCAAGGCCCTGTCTCCGAGAGAAGCCACGGTGAGAAGGCCGCCCTCGACCGCCTCGAGGACCAGATGCGCAAGGTGCAGAGATCCGCCCGCAGGCGGTTCCAGCTGATCGATGCCGTTGATGGTGACTTCGTTGGCCCCAGCGCCGAGCGATGCCTTGACCTCCAGCGAGACGTCTCTGGCCCGGAAGTCGTGCCGGTCTCCCGCCGGTCCGCGCCAGCAGCGCCAGGCCGAAGGCGAAATGTCGAGGAGCCGGTTCAACACGACCAGCTCGGCCACGAGGCCGACAACCCGCGGTCTGTCGATCTCTCTCCCTGCTGGCGGGACGAGAAGTTCGCGGAAGTCATCGAGCGCACCAGCCACAGCCGCGACCCCGTCCTTCCGGTCGGCTAGACGGCGGACGATGTCATCCACGACCTCGCCGAACACGGCTTCGAGATCCGGCGACGTGCAGATGACATCGAGAAACCGGATCGCGCGTTGCCCATTCGTGAGAGTCGTTAAGCCGATCTTCAAGGCACTGCCCGTCTCGAGAGCACTGATCGTCTCGCCCGCCGCAAGCGGCACCAGCAGCCGCGCCTCCCCGCCGGAACCGACGGCCAGCCGGACAGGCCCCGCCTTCGTCGTTGCGCGAAGAGGCAACGAGGGGATGCC
This sequence comes from Paracoccus kondratievae, assembly GCF_009301415.1. Lineage (GTDB taxonomy): Bacteria > Pseudomonadota > Alphaproteobacteria > Rhodobacterales > Rhodobacteraceae > Paracoccus > Paracoccus kondratievae. Next base: position 1,625,389 of record NZ_CP045072.1, read on the forward strand.
GAGACCTTCTCCGTCGATGTGCCCTGCCCGAAGGACATTCCAGCGTCCCTGCGCCGGGCTCTCCTGCTTGGGTCTAGACACCTGCTGCCTCCGTCTGCGCGGCCTCCTCCTCCTCGATCGCAGCGACTTCCTCGGCCGACAGCGGCTGCAGCTCCACCGAGACGAAGTTCCCGCCCTCCGTGACCGATCCGGGGAAGACGATCCCGATGCCGAGCACGTCATGCACGGCATCGAGCGGCACTCTCGCCTTGCTCTCGCGCTCGGGGCGCGAGTCCCGCGCGATGGGATAGAGCAGGAGAAGCGGAACCTGTCCCACCGCGTCCAACCTCGCCGCCTTGAGTTCCTCCCAGCTTCCGTTGCCTCCGACATCGCCGGCACAGTCGAAAACCACATCGCGTCTCGACATGAGCGCCTTGATGTCCGCGATCCCGCTCGTGTCCTTCAACCTTGCGCGGTTGACCGTCCTGACGGAACCGATCGTGCCGAGAGGAGCATCGGAATGGCGACCGCGGCCGGACTCGACGATACCGATGTTCCATGATGAAAGGCGCGGATCCGGCCCGTCGATGAACGGGACCAGCATGGCCGGCAGCAGGTCCGCCTGGGAGGACTCGACGGAATAGGCCTCGAGGAATCTGCGGACCGACGACCTCGGCACGTTGCGCCAGAGCTTGCGCTCCCCTGCGTCCCGATCGCGCCGGCCAAGCGCCTCGATACGGCTGACAAGTTCGCTGCCTGCTGCCCAGTTCCTTTCGAGCAGTCCAGCGTCAGTGTGAGCGAAACGGAACGTCTGGCGATGGGTTCCCCAGTAGCTGACAGCACAGCGCCTCGCGGCGCGCATCTTGTTTGCCGCAGTAATCGCCATGCCGGGAATTGCCCTGATCCGGACCGCCAGGTCCATCGGCGCGAGGTCGCGGAGCCGATACTGCTCGATGTCCTCCCTGATTTCCTGTTCGACGGAGGCAAGCGCCCTGAATCGCAGCTTGAGATCGCTCGGCATCCAGATCCGCGGAAGATCCTCGTAGCCGGGCCGGTAGCCGAACCAGCGTCCCATCTGGAGTAGCGTGTCGTACTGGTTTGCCGTTCGCAGGAAATAACTGACCATCAGGCCTTCGAGGGTCAGGCCCCGAGCGAGGATGGAGCCGCCGACCACGATGTAGGTCTTTGGCCCGCCGGAATAATCGATCCTGTCGTCGCTTGCGCCGTTCTCGACCGGGAACTCGATGCTTTGGAGCACTTCCGGCAGATACCGGAAGACATCTTCCAGTGTGACCGGCTTCGCATCAGTCAGGTCGTCCGGCAGTCGTCCCTGCTCCTCGTCCCAGACCCGACCGAGCCGGGATCCGAGGTCGGATGCCGGATCGACAAGATCCTTGCGGTGCACGTCGACCCAGCCCTCGATCAGCGCCGCAACCACCTCGTGCGCACGAACGTAGGCCGATGTGTGCACCAGCATCGTCATGTGCTGGTCCCCATGTCCACGGGCGCGCCGCGCGGCGCAGCATGCGAGGAAGTAGAGGATGGCGGCCTCGAGACTCGGCGTCATGGCAGGCTGGAAGGCGTCACGCTCCTTCCTGCTGCGCGGCTGCAGCCCCGCCTCGTCCTCATCCGGCACGTCGCGGATCATGTCGAGCCCTTCCTCGTCGGGCCGCACGTCCTCCGGGTCGACCGGCGTCTTCCCGAACAGACGCTCGGTGCCGAAGTACCGATCCGGTTTCGGCAGAGCCGTGATGAAGTCCCGTGGATAGAGATCGTCGAGCTCCTGGCCGTCGACACGGTAGGGGTTGATCAGCACATTCGCGAAGGGAGTGGCAGTGTAGCCGACATAGGTAACAGCCGGGAGAAGTCCGAGAACTTCGCGGATGCGCTGGTTGATGGCCGTCATGTCGAGCTCGCCCCGCGCCGAGTTCACGCTTGCCTGGTCGCATTCGTCGTCGATGACCAGGACCCGGAGCTGCTGCAACACAGCCGGCAATGTCTCCCTGATGGCCTTGCGCAGTTCTCCAAGGGGCGAGACGTTCTTCTTGATGACGGCCAGCTGCGCCTTGTCGGAATGGGAGAGGAAACCGCCCTGAGGCGGAGCCCGGAAATCCCTGTCCACCTCGTTCGACGTGAGCACCTGCCAGTTCAGGGGATTGCGCCGCACGAGGTCGGAATACAATCTGAGCTGGGTCTGATGGCGCAGCTTGTTCGTCAGACCGGCGAGGACGATCACTGTGTCGTAACCTGCATCGAGTGCCTTGGCGATGACGGCCGTCATGTTGGCCGTCTTGCCCGACTGGACGTGGCCGACGACCAGTCCGCGACAGGAGAACTGGCTCCTCGCCGGATCCCGCGGGTTCTCAAGAAGTGAGACCACCTCGTTCGATGCGTCATCGATGCCGCGCACGTCGTCCTCGTGCCACTTCTTCTCGTTAAGAAGGAAGGACTTCACAGCAGGCCAGTGCAGGTCCGACGGTCTCGGGCCGAAGTACCATTCCGGCCGTTTTCTGATCACCGAGTGGCTGTGGAGTATCTCGATCTGTTCGAACTCGCGGGCAACTATGGCGGCGGCTTCGTCGATCTCGCCGGACAGATTAGCTGCAAGCCCGGGGGAGAGGAGGTCGAGTTCGGCGCGAACGGCAGCAACCGCGCTTTCGAGATTGCCATGCCGTGGCAGCGCTTGGCGGATACGTTCAACCAATCCATCAACTTGAGGTCCCGGCACAACGCCCTCCCGACTGAAACGCGAGCAATCTCCAGAGAACTGGATCAAGCCCAAGTAATCACGCGATGATTTCAGGATCAAGACGAGGATTGGACGGGAAGTGTCGAGAATGTCAGAAAGACTTCTTCTGCCGCTCCCACTCCTCCGGGAACCCGTCCATCAGCCGGGCCAAGATCACGTCCGGCCCTTGCCGCCCTTCCAGAATTGTATCCACGATGTCGGGCGCGAGCAGCGTGAGCCGCAGGACGCGGGTCATGTAGGAGGGCGCGATGCCCTCTCGCTCGGCAAGTTCGGCGATGGTGACGAACTCGCCCGACTCGAGCATCCGCTTCCAGCGGAACGCGCGGGCCAGCGCCTTGACGAGGGTGCTGTCAGTCCGCTGCGATTGCGTGGCGCCCTCGGGCAACTGCATCTCCTTCTTCCCGCCACGCTTCACGACCCGGAACGGCACGTAGAGCGTCACGGTGTCCGGGATCTGCGTCCTGCTGGTCATGCGGCCGCCTCGATGCCGCCAGCCAGCATCTCGCGGGCGAGGCCGCTAAGGCCGTCAACACGTAGCCGAACGTTCAGGCTGCCCGTACTGATGTCGACCCGTTCAACCAGCAGCGCCACGACGCGCGACTGCTCGGCGGGGAACAGTTCGTCCCACAGCGGGTCGAGCTGCTGCAGGGCCACGAGGGCGTCAGCCTCGGTGATGTCGCCGTCGTGGGCACGCGCCGCCTTCCATGTCCCCGCAACGATCTCTGGCTGGCGGAACACGGCGCGGAGCTGGTCTATGACGGCCGCTTCGATCTCGCCTGCTGGCACCCGGCCAACCGGGCACGATCCCGCGCCGTGCTTCAGCACCGTCTGGCTGACATAGTAGCGGTATAGCCTGTCGCCCTTGCGGGTATGCGTCGGCGAGAACGCGGCGCCATCGGGCCCGAACAGCAGCCCCTTCAGCAGCGCCGGCGTCTGGGCGCGGGTGCGCGCGGCGCGCTTGCGGGGGCTTTCCTGCAGGATGGCGTGAACGCGGTCCCAGTTCTCGCGGTCGATGATCGCTTCGTGCTCGCCCGGATAGCTCTCGCCTTTATGTACCGCTTCGCCGATGTAGGCGCGGTTGCTGAGCATCCGGTAAATGTATTTCTTGTCGAGCCGGTTGCCGCGCGACGTGCGGATGCCGCGTTTCGCGACCTCCCGCGCGAGTTCGGTCCCCGAGCCGATCTCGAGGAAGCGGGCGAAGATCCAGCGAACTTGCTCGGCATGCTCGTCGTCGATGACCAGTTTCCGGCTCTCGACCCGGTAGCCATATGGCGGGACGCCGCCCATCCACATGCCTTTCTTCCGGCTCGCTGCGACCTTGTCGCGGATGCGTTCCGCGGTCACCTCGCGCTCGAACTGGGCGAACGACAGCAGAATGTTCAGCGTCAGCCGCCCCATTGAGGTGGTGGTGTTGAACGACTGTGTGACCGAGACGAAGGTCACGCCGTTGCGGTCGAACACCTCGACCAGCTTGGCGAAGTCGGCGAGCGAGCGGCTGAGGCGGTCGATCTTGTAGACCACCACCACGTCGACCAGCCCGTCCTCGATGTCCGCCAGCAGCCGCTTCAGGCCGGGCCGTTCAAGCGTGCCGCCCGAGATGCCGCCATCGTCATAGTGATCGCGGACCAGCACCCAGCCCTCGGACCGCTGGCTGGCGATGTACGCCTCGCAGGCCTCGCGCTGGGCGTGGAGCGAGTTGAACTCCTGCTCCAGCCCTTCCTCTGAGGATTTCCGGGTGTAGACCGCGCACCGCAGCTTGCGGACGACCTTCGTTTTTTCGGGCGGCTTGGTCATCTCCGCCCCCTGTGGTTCTTGAGGCCGAAGAACACCCAGCCGTTCCAGCGCGTGCCGGTGATCGTACGCGCGATGGCGGACAACGACTTGTAGGGCCGCCCCTGCCATTCGAAGCCTTCGGAGGTGACGGTGACGACCTGCTCGACGCCCTGCCACTCGCGCAGCAGCCGCGTGCCGGTGATCGGGCGGCCGCGATCGGCGCGGATGCCGCGCTTCTTCTTGTCGCCGCCGTCCAGTTCCTCGCCGAGCCGTTCCAGCCGCCGGATCGTCTCGGGCTTCAGCCCGCCATAGGCGAGTTCCTGAATGCGGTAGGCCAGGCGGGATTCAAGGTAGCGGCGGTTGAACGGCGGCGGCTCGCTGTCGAACAGGTCGCGCCACTGTTGCTTCAAGTCGGGCGTCGGTGTGGTCTTGAGCGCGGCCAAGCGCGCGGGGATGGGATCGTGGGTCGTCATGCGGGTCTCCGTTGCGTTGGAGTTGCATGACGGCATTGGTCGGACGGATAGTGTAGGCAACTTTCTCCAGTGTCGTCAGATTCTTCTACTGTCTCCCGCGTGCGCAGCCGACCCAGCCCGAGCGCCAGCAGGCCGCACAGTTCGGCGCGGCGCTCGGCGGCAGTCATCAGGAAGGGTGACAGAGGGTTGGGACGTTTCATCATCGGTAACTCGCAGGGTTCTCGACGATGAAAAGCCGGTTCAGGAAGCAAATCGGGACAGCGATCGAAGATTCTTTGCGTCGGGGGGCCATGTGAGGTTAGCCTTCACGAAACCTTGATCACGGAGGTACACGTGGTTCGTGCGCCGGCCAAATCCTGTCCCAACCTGTCGCGGCTGTTCGACGATGCCGAGCCCTCGATGATTGCCGCATTCCTGCGAATGCGTGTCTTCGACAAGCTGACATGGTTGGCAGATTACCATTTCGAACCCGATGGCGCCGATGGAGATGTGCCTGCGGCAGCCATGTTGCGCGAACAGCGGAAGGAGAAGCTGTCACCCCTCGAAACCGAGGCAGCTCGTATCGTCAACATGTCGTCAGATCGCGGCCAGTTCGCGCTGGACGGACTTGTCCGCACCAAAATGCCGCCCGACCGGAAACGGCAATTCGATGGGCAGCGCGACTCGCTGGCACGCAGCTTTTGGACCTATCTCAACGAGCCGATGCTGTTCGAGGCTGCAGAGAACACCCTGCATTTGCGGCTCTACCGCCGCTATGACCGCCACTACCAGACGTTCATGGTCGCGCCTGTGCAAGACGGCGTGGCTGATGTCGCCTCATCGGCGCTGGACACCCTGCTGGACGATCTGCGGGATAGACTCGATCGGGGCGACGGATATGAAGTAGACCGGTTCGCCATTCCCCAGGACGGCGATGAGCCCGCCGAGGTCATGTACCTTGTGGTTCACCCGGAAGCTCCTACCAGTGTGCGGGAACTTCACGACGACGGGCAGCGCACGACAATGTATTTCCGCCCACCAGGGGAAATCATGATCGTGCACACCCCGAGTACCGGGCGCGTGCATGTCCGTGCTGGGACCCGAAAGCTTCGCCACGATGCGGCCGAGAGCTTCATCAGGACGGTCCTCGAACAGGAGCCCTCGCAACAACCTGTCGATTTTCAGGCCTACGACATCGCGCGGTTCTTTAACGGGTTCGATCTGGAACTCCCCGAGTTCGACGATGCAAGCATCCTGCGAGCTCGCGTGATCCGCGTGGACATCAGTATCGGAAATCTCGCCAACAGGCTGTCGGTCTCGACGTCCCTGGATGAGGACATCGGCCAGCTGATCAGCGATCAGCCGGGACTCGAGAGGATATTTCGCAATGCTCTCGCGATGCGGTTCGTGGAAATTGCTGTTCAATACCGGCGGGCGGGCGTGGACGGCGAGCGCACGCTGGACTTTACCCTGACGGATCGAAACACCACGAGCCTGCTGAGCCTGGATGATCCGTTCGAGCGCGTCCTCGGTCACCGCTTGCTCCGCCATTGGGGCATATTGCGTGATGGTCGCGCACCGACGCCCAGAGAGAGCACGGCGGTGCTGCCTGCATTGCTGGCTTTGTGGAACCTGGCATCTGACCGGATAAACGGTGCCTGGCTTCACGAGCGGGGGGTAGACGTCAAAACCCTGCTCGATCTCGGGTTCCTGGTCCCCTCAGGTTGGGAGGGTGACGACCTGATCGACGATGAAGACGATTTTGCGGAACATGTGGCAAAGGTCGTGGAGCGTCCTGAGGGACTCGAGCTATACTCGAGCGACGGCCAGTCATCGTCGGCCGCGCTGCCTGAGCGTTACCGTGTCTATCGGATTCGAGACGGATGGGTCGCCAGCCACCTGCGCGAGCAGCTTGGCAAGGCGCTGGACATCACAGCGATGGAGAACATCCGGCCCGACCTCATCGCGCTCGGCGCATTCGAAATCGACGGGCGTGATGTGCCGCTCTATCTCGCGCGCCGACTCGAGGACGAACGGGTCCGCGCCGCCATCGACACCGAGCTTCGCGCGCGTGACAAACAGGGGATCGGGCTCGTCCTGCAGGCGGGCGACGTGGCCGGCGTCTGCCTGGCGGCAAATGTGCTCGCCAGACTCGCCGACCATATCCTGCCGGAGGGAGCCGAATTTGCTGTCGATCTGACAAGCCTGACGGCAGCATTTCGTCGGAACCGGTCGTTGGCCCAAGGTGGGGCGGCTGTCGAGTTCCACAAGTCGGGCACCGGCGCCGGGGTGCTGAGCGTACCAGGCCGAGGCACGATCGACATTGTGGGGGAAAATCGCGTCACGGTCATCGATCGACTGGTACAGGCATATCCGACGCCCATGAAGACCGAGGACATGATCGCAGGGTTCGGGGGGCAATCCCTCAGCAGCATTTTTGGCCAGCCATTGTGGGACAAGCTGAAGGCTGGCTTCATGCGCTCTCCGAAGCGCGGACAATGGGAGATCGCGGTCTGACCGCCAACTGCGCTCCAACTGCGTTCAGGGGCTCTGACTAACTGCGATTCGCTGTTTCATTTGAGTTGCTCCTTCAACGACGGAGCATTTCAAATGCCGACCCACAACTCTCATCTCGCGGCGGTGCGCTGCGCGCAGGACCGCACGCCCCGCATCTCATCTAACGACTGGCGTTGCTGCTGCGGCGCACTGCTTGGCATCCACCGCGACGGCCTGATGCATGTGAGCTTCGCGCGCGGTCACGAATATCTGTTCAGCTATCCCGCCACGGCGACCTGCCGGCGCTGCGGGACCATGAGCCAGACGAAGGGACCGGCGCGTTAAGCCGCGCCGTTCCCCTGAATTTCCCGATCATCAGAGGCGCACGACGCCCTGAGGCCCGAGAGAGGCGCTGGACGCCCGGCCGGAAGGCTGGCGTCCCGTGTCTTTCTCCTGGTTCGCGATCCGCGAGGATCTCGCCCGTTCGTCGTCGACCCTGCAATCTCAACGCGATTATCGTGCCGTCCGGTCGGCCGAACCGTCGCTTCGGCCTTACGCCGATATCGTCGGGCTGCTCGGCGCCCTGCATCATGGGCATCTCGATTTCGATGGGCGAAACGCCATTCTCGCCGCCCTCGTGCGCAGGTCACAAGGCCGCGATCGTCCCGCGGGATTGGCCCTGCACGTCATGCTGCTTTCCCTGTGGCCGGGGCTCGATGCGATCCGCAACCGCTGCCTGCGTCGTCGTGTCGGCACTGCTGACGAGATCAGCTCCGACCTCCTGGCCCGCAGCACGGAAATCATCCGGACCCTTGATCTCGGTCGCGTCACCAATATCGCCGCCACCGTGCTGATGAACACCGAACGCGATCTGTTGCGCGCCCATCGACGCGAGATCGACCGTCAGCAATCTTGCGCGGAGGTAGAACCCGACTGGATTGCCGCGCCGCCGTCATGGGCGGAACGGGCCCGGATGCGGGCGGAATTGCGGGCTGATCTGTCGGCGGTAATCGGGTCAGATGCCGATCTGGTCCTTGGCGTCGCGGTGGACGGCTTGAATCAGATCGAGATGGCAAGCGCGCTCCGCCTGTCCGATGGGGCGGCGCGGAAACGTTATCAACGCGCCGCTGCGCGCCTGCGAGGCCATTACCGGCCTTGAGCCGCCTCGTGCCACGGATCCACCACCTCCACGCCCATGGCGGCGAAGGGCGCGGTGTCGCGGCTAGCGACGGGATAGCCCTGTGCCGCGGCAATGGCAGCAATCGCGCCATCGGCAAAACTCACGGCCTGTCCCTGCCGGCGCGCCGTTGCCATCAATACTCCGAAGGCACTGGCAGCGGCCTCGTCGAACGACAGGATACGTGCCGGAAATACCTCGGCCAGCATCTGCTCGAGCCGCGCGTCAAGATCGTCCCGACGCCGCCCAGCGTCCAGGCATGCAATGCCGAACCGCAACTCGGCCAGGCTGATGGTGGTCAGGTGCAGGGTGGTCAACTCTTGCCGGTTGAGCCAGTCGATCACCCGCGGCTCTGGCGCCGGCTTCATCGTCTCCGAGACGACATTGGTGTCGAGGATGATCATTCGAAACCGGCCGGCTCCGCGGGCGTCCGGTCGCGTTCGACCGAAAGGTCGTCCGTCTCGGCGCCGGACCAGATACTGCGCATCAGATCACCCGCGCGCGGGCGCGACTGCGGCAGCACCGCGCGGGCAATGATCTCGCGCAACTCAGCCTCGGCGCTGCGACCATGCGCGGCGGCCTGCGCCTTCAGCGCGCGATGCACCTCTTCCGGGATCTGACGCACGACGATCTGGGCCATGATGAAGCTCGCTCGATATCAATTTTAATTATAGATATCACATTTAATCGCGGCTTCAATGTCCCGATCGGCGTGCGGGGGTGGCTTTTGAACAGGTGAAGCCCCTGTTCACGAGCCCGATCGATGACCCTGCCGCCCATTCCGCCGCCTGATCTCCTGAAGCGCCTTCCCGGCTATTATCGCCGCTGGGAGCTGACCGAGCTGGTGATGCCAGACCGGTATTACTTCTTCGAAGCAGCCGGCCAGCATGAGGATGGCGAGGACCTCTTCGCGGTCTATATCCAGCCCGCCGATCTGGAGCCCGGCGACGGGCGGCTACAATGAGCGTGCCGGCGGTCGATCCGGCGCAGATCGCGCTCTTTCTCGATGTCGTCTTCTCCTGGTGCGACGGGCTGATCCCCTTGCGCGGCCTGCCCGAGAAGGGCGTGACGCCGCCCCCGCCGAGTGATCTGCGCTGGTTGCCTGCCGATGCGGGTGCGCCCGCGACCGTTGCCGCCTGCGCCGAAGCTGCCGCCCAGATCAGCCGCGCCATCTATGTCATCCCCGGCACCGTGGCGCAGCGTGGCGAAGCCCGCGCCGGGCATGTGCTGCAGATGCAGGCCCTCGTGGTCGATCTTGATCAGGGCGATATTGTCGCCAAGCGCGATCACCTCATCCGCCATCTCGGTCCCGCCACGCTCACGGTGGAAAGCGGTGGCATCACCGAGGGCGGTCAGAAGAAGCTGCATCTGTGGTGGAAGCTGAGCGAGCCCGCGCATGGTGCGGATATCGCCCGTCTTTGCCGCCTGCGCGCCGAGATCGCCCGCAAGGTCGGTGGTGACGGCAGCTTCGGTTCGGCGCACCAGCCGGTGCGGGTTCCGGGCACCATCCATGGCAAGCACGGCCTGAGATCGCAGGTCAGGATCATCGATCATCAGGCGATCGAGGTCGATCTGGCCGAGTTCGAGACTCGGGCGATCGCCATGCCGGCCTTGGCAGAGCCGTCGTCATCGGGCAAGCCCCTCGACTTCAATTCTGATGCAAAACCCTCCGTCGATGCCGTGCTCACCACGCCGGTGCGGGAAGGCGCGGCGGATGACTGGACACGGTTCCAGGGCGCCAGTGCCGCGATCGGCCATTACCTGCGCCAGGCCCATGAGGGGCGCATGACGCTCGATGAGGCCTGGGAGGCGATCTGCAGCTATAACGCCGCGATGCTGCGCCCGCCATGGCCCGAGGATCGGCTCAAGGCCGAGACACGTCGCCTGTGGCAGCGACATCTCGAACGCAACGGACCTGCGCAGCCGCCGCGGCAGGTGGCGCCGACAGGCCCGCTGGACTGCTTCAGCCTCGGCCAGCTGCTCGATGACCGCAGCGCGCTGCCCGACGACATCATCGCGCCGCGCGTGCTCACACCGGGCGGCCTGCTGGTCCTTGGCGGCGCGCCCAAGGTCGGCAAGAGCGACTTCCTGATCTCCTGGCTCGTGCACATGGCGGCAGGCGTGCCGTTCCTCGGCTTCACGCCGCCGCGGCCGCTGCGGGTATTCTACCTGCAGGCGGAACTTCAGTATCACTACCTGCGGGAGCGCCTTCACCAGATCGGTTTGCCGCCCGAGGTGCTCGACTCCGCCCGCGAAGGCTTCGTCGCAACGCCGCGGCTGAAGCTGCTGCTCGATGGGGGTGGCGTGGCCCGTGTGGCTGAGGCGGTCCGCTCCGCCTTCCGCGACAGCCCGCCCGACGTCCTGTGCATCGACCCGATCCGCAATGTCTTCGACGGCGGTCCCGACAGCGGCGGCGAGAACGACAACAGCGCGATGATGTTCTTCCTCAAGGAACGCGTCGAAGCGCTGCAGGCGGCGGTCAATCCCGATGCCGGCGTCATCCTCGTCCACCACACGAAGAAGCTGTCCAAGCAGCAGGTGAAGGACGATCCCTTCCTGGCCCTCTCCGGCGCCAGCGCGCTCCGGGGTTACTACACCACGGGCCTGATCCTGCACCGCCCGGGCGAGGACAGCACCGCCCGTCGCCTCGAGATCGAACTGCGCAACGGACCGGCGCTCGAGCCGAAGCTGGTCGACAAGATCGGGGGCACATGGGTTGAGGTCAGCCGGCTCTTCGAACGCGTCGTCGGCCAGGAAATCGGCGCAAAGCACGACGCCGAGCGCGATCGCAAGCGCGACGTCATCCTCTCGATCCTGCTCGCCGAGGCCGCCGAGGGGCGGCTCTATACCTCGACGCAGTTCCGCGAGGCATTCGAGAACCAGTTCGGCCTTGGCAGCCAGTCGACGATTCGTGACCGGATCAATGTGCTGAGCACCAAGGGCTATATCCGCTTCCTGCGCGATGGCACCGAATTCGGCCACGAGGTCGTTCGCTCGAGGTTCGGATATCTCTGCGTCCACGGCATGGTGTTCGGCAGCGAGGCGCAGGTCGATCCGGAGTCCGGCGAGATGCTGTCGACCGGCAAACCGGTCGTTCCCAGCCACTACAAGTCGCCCGCCAACGGCCTCTGCATGGAGCTGGATGACCCCTGCAACTGGCCCGATCCGGAGGACGATCATGCGTGAAATCGTCCTCCAACACGTTTGTTCGTCCTGCCGGATTTCTTGTTCGACCTCAGGACAAACATGTTCGTCCTCCTCCATTGTTCGTCCTCAATCAAACAAAATCAATGACTTACTACAGGACGAGGACGAACATGTTCGTCCTCTTGTTCGACCTCTGTTCGTCCTCTTTTCCCGTTTTACTACAGAGACTTACTTGCTTTTGAGGACGAACAACGGGACCCCCCATACTACGTATGGGAGGGCCGGCCTCGGGGCCGAGCCCCCCATCCGTGACGTCCGTGCCCGCGGTCCGCCGTTCTCTTTCGTCTCTGCCTCACCCGACCACTGCGGCCAGAACGACAGGAGATGACGATGGCCCGAATGAAACTGACGACGATGCGTTACACGCCCCCCGGCTACGGCGGCACGCGGCGCAGCCCCGATGAGGTCAAGCGTGATGGCTGGCAGGAGATGGGTCTGCTGGCGGTCAGCGTGGACGACCCGCGGCTGACCTGGCCGGAGCGCGAGATGATCGCGCAACTGGGACGCAAGCTCTACGGCCCCTGCGCTAGTGAGGGAGGGCACGGCGATGGTTGAGCGCAACTGGACAGCCGACGATGTTGCCGATCACTTCGAGGAGGCGTTCCGGACCCTGCGCAGGCTCCCCTCCGCTGCCCCGCGCGGTCACGGCAGCCACTGGCCGCAGATCCTGCGCAGCGCCCGCGAGATCGCGGCGATGGAGCCGGAGCCGATGCGGGTGGTGCCCTCGGCGCAGGCGATCTCGGCGCTGGAACGGACCTTCGACTGGGCGCTGTGGATCAACGAGGCCGAACGCAAGCTGATCTGGTCGCGGGCGGCGCGGGTGCCATGGAAGGTCATCTCCGGGGAGATGGGCTGCGACCGGACCACGGCGTGGCGGCGCTGGCAGCTGGCGCTGACCAAGATCGCGTCGCGGCTGAATGCGTGAAAGAGTCCAAAGTGTTGCAACACTTTTGTGTTCGACACCTGCAACAGCTCCATGCTAAAAGCAGGGCATGATCGGGAGAAGAGCGCCCATGAGCGCCACCGATCATCTCCATTCCGTTTCATCAGACTTGCGAGGGCATCCCATGCCTGTGCGCCCGCCCATCCATCGCCCGGCTGGACGACGCGACAAGCCGGAGCGTGACCGCGACACTGATCGCCAACGCGACCCCGCCATCCGGGCGCTCTACAAATCCGCTCGGTGGCAGCGTGCCCGGCGCATGTTCCTCGCCTGCCACCCGCTTTGTGCGGAATGCCAGCGGCAGGGTCGCGTGAGCGCCGCCAACACCGTCGATCACATTACTCCGCATTGCGGCGACACAGAGCGGTTCTGGGACCCGGACGGTTGGCAGGCGCTCTGTGCCAGCTGTCACAGTCGCAAGACCGCCGCCGAGGATGGCGGCTTCGGCAATCGTCGGCGGGAACCCTGATCCCGCCCCTGACCCCGGGGGGAGGTCAAATCTCCGGGCGGTTCGACGTCAGGACCGCGCGCCAAGCTTTCTGCATCCATGGCCAAAATGGCGAGGGGGGGGGTGCAGCCCATATCCTGAAGGAAATCGTCCGTGTCCGATCGTCAGCTTGCCGTTGAATACCGCCCGCTCGACAGCCTGGTGCCCTACGCGCGGAATGCCCGTACTCACTCCGAGGCGCAGGTGGCCGAGATCGCGGGCTCGATCCGCGAGTTCGGCTTCACCAACCCGGTGCTGATCGCCGAGGACGGCACGCTGATCGCCGGTCATGGGCGGGTGCTGGCGGCGCGACTGCTCGGCATGGATACCGTGCCGACGATCACCCTGACCGGGCTCAGTGACAGCCAGCGGCGGGCGCTGGTGCTGGCGGACAACCGCATCGCGCTCAACGCCGGTTGGGACGAAAGCCTACTGGCGCTGGAACTGAGCGATCTGAAGGACGCGGGTGTCGATCTCGGTATCCTGGGCTTTGAGGATGGTGAGCTGGACCGATTGCTGGCCGGGACCGAGGGGGAAGAGGAAGGCTCGACCCTGCCTGTCGTTATCCCCGAGCCGCCGCGCAACCCGGCCTCGCGCACCGGCGATCTGTGGATCCTCGGCGACCATCGGCTGCTCTGCGGTGACAGCACGAGCCACGACGATGTCCGCCGCCTGATGAACGGCGAGCGGGCGATCCTGTTCGCGACCGACCCGCCATACCTCGTGGACTACGACGGTTCGAACCACCCGACCCGCAACAAGGACTGGTCCGCCTCTTACGGCACGACCTGGGACGACAGTTCTCAGGGCGCGGAGCTCTACGATGGCTTCATCGGGGCCGCCGTGGCCGAGGCCATCACCGAGGATGCCGCCTGGTACTGCTGGCACGCCTCGCGCAGGCAGGCGATGCTCGAGGCCTGCTGGGAGAAGGCCGGCGCCTTCGTCCACCAGCAGATCATCTGGGTGAAGGACCGCGGTGTTCTCACCCGGTCGCATTACCTGTGGAAGCACGAGCCCTGCCTCATGGGCTGGCGCCGCCCGAACCGCCCGCCGAAGGTCGCAGATCAGACGCTGCCCTCGACCTGGGAGATGCCGAGCTTCGCCAGGGACGACCGGCCCGATCACCCGACGCCGAAACCACTCGACGCCTTCGGGATCCCGATGCGCCAGCATGTCGCCCGCGGCGGGCTCTGCTACGAGCCGTTCTCGGGCTCCGGTTCGCAGATCATGGCGGGCGAGGCCAACGGCCGCCGCGTCTTCGCGATGGAGATCAGCGCAGCCTATGTCGATGTCGCCTTGGAGCGCTGGCAGGCCGAGACCGGCAAGGATGCGATCCTCGACGGCGATGGCCGGACCTTCGCCGAGGTGAGGGTCGAGCGGCTGGGCGGCGTCGACGAGAGCCAGGAGGACGCGGCATGAAGCAGACCCGAGCCATGTCGCTGGTTGAGGCGATCGCCAACGTGGTCGTCGGCTACGGGGTCGCGGTAGTGACCCAGATCCTCATCTTCCCCATCTTCGGGTTGCACACGACGCTCGCGCAGAACCTGAAGATGGGCGCTATCTTCACCGTGGTGAGCATCGCACGATCCTTCGCCCTGCGGCGGGCTTTCGAGGGGATCAGGATGCTGAGTGCCACAGGAGCGACCGCCGCTCCGCAGGAACGGCGATCATGAGGGTCGGCGGGTCAAGCCTCGCTGAGGCTGTACACGCGCCCTCGGTTCTCTACCTTCTCCGAAGTGACGTGGAGCCCGAGTTTCTTCTTCAGCGCCCCGGACATGGCGCCACGCACCGTGTGTGGCTGCCATCCCGTGGCGGCGACGATCTCGTCGATGGTCGCGCCGCCCTCGGCGCGGAGCATCTCGATCACGGTCTCCTGCTTGGTGCCCTTCCGGCGCTGGACCGCGGAGGTCGGCGTTTCGGCCGGCGGCGTGCCACTCTGTTCATCCGTGATGCCGAGGGTGCTATAGGCCAACGGCGTGGCGCGCAGCGTGATCGGGCCACGTTCCTCGTCGTGTCGCCAGACAGTGTTGAGATCGGTGGCTGCGATTTCCTCGATCAGGCCCCGCTTCAGGAGGCTCTTGCAGACGTTGCCGACGGCGCCGCCCTTGAGGCTTGCGGTGACGGGGAAGATGGCTCCGTCCTCGCGTGCGCAGGCTGTGGACAGGATGAAGGCTTGGGCGTCGGACAGCTGGATCTGTGCCATGGGTCGTCTCCGTGTTCGGGGCCGCGACCGTCACGACCCTCCTACGACCCCGAGCCGCGCGTCTGCGCGGCAGGAGTTCGGGTGGTGCCGACGACGCTAGTTTGCGTGTTCGCCCTCGCCGAAGGCGCTGTCGGTAATCCGCTCCAGGAGGCTGGCGTAGTGCTCGAGCGTGCCGACGTGGCCCCAGGTCACCTCGTCGGGGTGGGCGTTGAAGTGCTCGTCGCTGAGGGCGGTGAGCCGGACCAGCATCGCGTCGATCTCGGCTTTCTTGCCGATGAAGGCGCTCAGGGCCTCGGAATTGTCGGTGGTGCGGCGGGTCATCTCGGGGCTCCCTGGCTCTGATGCATCGTCCTTGTGACATCAGAATCGCTCCGCGGCGCTGCGAAGTGTAGGCAAATCGCCGCAAGATCATTGCTTTGTGGGGAGGGCACATCAGGAAGGACGTCAATCATGGCTGGCCGCAAACCGCTCCCGACGCAGCTGAAGCTGGTGAAAGGCACGGCGCGGCCGCACCGGATGAACCCCGCCGAGCCGCGGCCGGTCGTGGCGGTGCCGCCGGCTCCCGATCACCTCGACGATGCGGCCGCCGCAAAGTTCACCGAACTGGCCGAGCTGCTGGCCCGGCACGGGGTGATGACCGAACTCGATGCCGGGGCGCTCGCCCGCTACGTGGTGATCTGGCGCCGCTGGCTCGAAGCTGAAGCGGAGGTCAAGCGCCGCGGCCCGGTGGTCAAGACGGTGGGCGGCAACATCATCCAGAACCCGTTTCTGTCGGTGGCAAACAAATGCCTGGCGCAGTTGGGCCAGATCGAGAGCGAGTTCGGGCTGACGCCCTCGAGCCGGACCCGCATCCGCATGGCGGCGCCTGCCGAGACCCGCGATCCGTTCGAGGATTTTCTGAACCGTGGCAGCACAGCGTAAATCCGGCCCCGGGCGGAAGACACCGAGCTGTCCGGTGACCGCCTGGGCTCGCAAGGTGGTTGATGGCAGGATTGTCGCCGGACATCTCACCCGGCTGGCCTGCCAGCGCCACCTGGGCGATCTGAAGGCCGGCAAGACCCGCAGTCTCTCCTGGGACCGCGCCGCCGCGCTGCACGCGATCGAGTTTTTCAGCCATCTGCGGCACTCGACCGGGGAATGGGCCGGCCAGCCCTTTGTGCTGCAGCCATGGCAGCAATTCGTGGTCGGATCCGTCTTTGGCTGGAAACGCGCTGATGGGCTCAGGAGGTTCCGCACTGCCTATGTCGAGGTGGCGCGCAAGAATGGCAAATCCGCGCTGCTCGCAGGCATCGCGCTCTACGCGCTGATCGCCGATGGTGAGGCCGGCGCGCATGTCTATGCCGCGGCGACCACCCGCGATCAGGCGCGCATCGTGTTCGGCGAGGCCGAGCGTATGGTGGCGGCGAGTCCTGCATTGTCAGCGCGGGTGACGCGCACCGTGAACAACCTCGCGGTGCTGCCCACCGCGTCGTGGTTCCGGCCGCTCTCGGCGGATGCCAGCAAGATGGACGGGCTCAACGTGCATCTGGCCGCCGTGGACGAGGTGCATGAACATCCGGGGCCGGAGATCATCCAGAAGCTCAACACCGCCACCGGTGCCCGGCGCCAGCCGCTGATCGTCGAGATCACCACCGCCGGCCATGACCGCCATTCGGTCTGTCGCCAGCATCACGAGTTCTCGGTCAAGGCGCTGGAAGGGTCTGTGCCGCATGAGACGGCCGATAGCTGGTTTGCCTATATCGCCACCATCGACGCGGGCGATGACTGGACTGATCCTGCGGTCTGGGTGAAGGCCAATCCGAGTCTTGGCGTGACGGTGAAGCGCGATGATCTGAAGCGCCAGATCGACGAGGCCCGCGAGATGCCGGCGCAGCAGAACGCCATCCGGCGGCTGCGGCTGAATGAATGGACCGAACAGGTCACCCGCTGGCTCGACATGGGCGTCTGGGCCGAGGGCGGGCCGGGTGACGGGGCTGATTGGCGAGACATCCGCGCCGGGCTGGATGATCTGGAGCAGAAGCTGCTGGGCCGCGAATGCTATGGAGGGCTCGATCTCGCCCGGGTCAACGACCTCTCGGCCTTCATGCTGCTGTTCCCACCGACGGGGGACCCCGCGCTCGGCGACCTCGCAGACAAATGGATCGTGCTGCCCCGCTTCTGGGTGCCTGAGGAGGACATCCTGCGCCGCGCCCGGCGCGACCGGGTGCCCTATGCCACATGGCGCGACCAGGGGTTTTTGACTGCCACGCCCGGCAATGCCACCGACTTCGCCTTCATCGAGGCGGAGATCATCGCACTCGCGGGGCGCTACGATCTGCGCGAGCTCTCTTACGACCGCACCTTCGCCGGAGAGATCGTCCAGCATCTGCAGGATGAGGGGCTGAACCTCGTGCAATTTGGGCAGGGCTTTTTGAGCATGGCGGCACCGACCGCGGAACTGGAGCGCCTCTCGGTGTCGCGGCTCTTGTGGCATGGCGGCCATCCGGTGCTGCACTGGAATGCCTCGAATGTCGCCGTGCGCCATGATCCGGCCGGCAATATCAAGCCGGACAAGGAACGCTCCTCGGAGCGCATCGACGGCATTGTCGCGATCTGCAACGCCCTCGGCCGGGCGCTCCTGCGCGACGTCAATGCCGGCCGCTCGGTCTATGACAGCCGCAGCATCCTGGTGCTGTAGGCTACCCGTCTTACGGAAAGAATGCCCATGTCCTTCTGGTCCCGCTGGTTTGCAGGCGCCCCGCCTGCGGCCTCACCTCCGCACGCCCCGTCGCCACGCGCTGCCATCCATGAAGCCGGCGGCGGGCTGGTCATCACCTCTGCCGCCGAACTGGATGCGGCGCTCCGGGCCGGCGCAGCCAGCGGCTCCGGCATGGCGGTGACGCCGGACAGCGCCATGCGGGTGGCGGCAGTCTATGCCTGCGTGCGCATCATTTCCGGCGCGGTGGCAACGCTGCCCTTGCATATCAAGCGCCGGATCGATGCCCGGACCCGCGAGGATGCCTCGGATGCCCCGATCTGGCAGCTGCTGCGGCGAAGGCCCAATCGCTGGCAGACGCCATCGCAGTTCCGCCGGATGCTGCAGGCGCATCTGCTCTTGCGCGGCAATGCCTATGCCATGATCGTGCGCTCGCGCGGCACCGTGCAGGCGCTGATCCCGCTGCATCCGGATCGGGTCGAGGTGGTGCAGGGCGAGGACCTGGCGCTGAGCTTTCTCTATACCCGCCCCGATGGAAGGCGTCTGCGGCTGGCGCAGGACGAGGTGCTGCATCTGGTCGGGCTGACGCTGGACGGGGTGCGAGGTGTCTCACCAATCGCCTATGCCCGCGAGACCATCGGACTGGCGCTGGCGATGGAGGATCACGGCGCCACTACCTTCCGCAATGGCGCCCGGGTCTCGGGCGTGCTCAGGCACCCGCAGAAGCTCGGACCCGAGGCGGTGGCCAATCTCAAGGCCGGGCTCGAGGCGTTCCGCGCCGGCGGTGACCAGGAAGGCAAGCACCTCATTCTCGAGGAAGGTATGGATTACGCCCGTATCGCGATGACCGCCGAGGATGCGCAATGGATCGAGAGCCGCAAGTTCAGCCGCAGCGACATCGCCATGTTCTTCGGGGTGCCGCCGCATATGATCGGCGATACCGAGAAGTCCACCAGCTGGGGCACCGGCATCGAGCAGCAGTCGATCGGCTTTGTGGCCTATACGCTCGAGGATCACCTGACCATGTGGGAGGAAGCGCTCGACCGCGACCTGATCGGCGCGGATGATCTGCTCTATGCCCGGTTCAACCGCGCAGCCCTGGTCAAGGGCGACATCCGGGCCCGCTGGGAGGCCTATGTGAAGGGTCTGCAATGGGGGGTGTGGAGCCCCAACGAGATCCGAGCGCTGGAAGATCAGAACCCGCGCGATGGCGGCGATGTCTATTATCCGCCGCCCAACATGACGGCAGCGGTCGGCGACGCGGATAACGTATCTGCCATTCCTGCGACTGAAGGAGCTTCTGATGAGCCTGCGTGATCTTCCGGCCGGGCCGGTCTTTCCGCGTCCGGCGGCGTTCCAGGCCGATGCGCCGTGGGACGCGCTGGCCCGATGGGCTGCCATGCCGGCTGCGGCAGCAGCCCCGACAAAGGGCGACAGCACCATCACCATCTCCGACGTGATCGGCGAGGATGGCGTTGGCGGCGGAGTTACCCTGCGCCGGATCGCGGCGGCGCTGAGCAGGATCGGTCCGAATGCGGTCACCGTGCAGATCAACTCGCCCGGCGGTGACATGTTCGAGGGCATTGCCATCTACAACCTGCTGCGCGCCCATCCGGCCGCGGTTACCGTCGAGGTGCTGGGTCTTGCGGCATCCGCCGCCTCGATCATCGCCATGGCCGGGGACGAGATCCACATGAGACCCGGCAGCTTCCTGATGTTGCACAATGCCTGGGGCGTGGTGATCGGCAATCGCCACGACATGGCCGAAGCCGCCACGCTTTTTGAGACCTTCGACGCCGCCCTGACCGAGATTTATGCCGCGCGCAGCGGCAGGAGCAGCGAGGAAATTGCCGCGCTGCTCGATGCCGAGACCTTTCTGGGCACCGAGGAGGCGATTGCCGCCGGGATGGCGGACGGAATTGCGCCCGATACAGGCAACCGACCACGCGTGGAAGCTGAGCCGCCCACCATGGCGCAGGCCCGCCCCGACATTCAGGCGCGGCGCCGCATCGACGCGGCTCTGGCGCAGCAAGGCATCCCCCGCAGCGAGCGGCGCGCGATGCTGAAACAGATTACCGGCACGCGCAACGCTGCCGAACCCGCCACGCAGAACGCTGGCATCCCCGTGAGCGCCATCCGGCAGCTCATCGACACCATCCGCTCATAAGGAAACCATCATGGGCATCCAGAAATCCCCCCGCATTCGCGGGGCCGTTCGCGTGCGCGCCGAGGCCGGCGACGCCAACGCCATCCTCGCCGATCTGAACCGCGCCTTTGCCGCCTTCAAGGACGAGCATCAAGCCGAGATCAACGGCATCAACGCGAAGTTCGCCGATGTCGTGCAGGCCGAGAAACTCGAGCGCATCAATACCGAGATCACCAAGCTGCAGTCTGCGCTGGATGAGACCAACACCATGCTAGCCGCAGCCAAGCTGGGCGGCGCAAGCAGCGCGGATCGGGCGGACAGCCCCGAGACCCGCGAGCACGCCCGCGCCTTCAACCAGTTCTTCCGCCGCGGCGTCGAGGCCGGGCTTCGGGAACTGGAGGTGAAGGCCGCGCTTCGCACCGACAGCGATCCCGATGGCGGCTATGTCGTGCCTGATCAGATGGAACAGACCATCGACCGGGTGCTGGGCTCGGTCTCGGCCATGCGGTCGATCGCCAGTGTCATCTCGATCTCGGCCGGCAGCTACAAGAAGCTGGTCAATCAGGGGGGCGCTGCGGCCGGCTGGGTCGGCGAGCGTCAGGCCCGCCCCGAGACCGCCACCCCGAGGCTCGCTGAACTGGCTTTCCCGGCGATGGAGATCTACGCCAACCCGGCTGCGACCCAGACGCTGCTCGACGATGCAAGGGTCGATATCGCTGCCTGGTTGGCCGAAGAGGTCTCGACCGCCTTCGCCGAGGCCGAGGCTGCCGCCTTCATCACCGGCGACGGGGTGAACAGGCCCCGCGGCATCCTGGCCTATGACACGGTCGCCAATGCCTCTTACGCCTGGGGCAAGATCGGCTACACCGCCTCGGGCGTCGCGGCCGCATTGACCGATGCCAGCCACAACGGCGTCGATGCGCTGATCGACCTCGTCTACGGGCTGAAGCAGGGCTACCGGCAGAATGCCCGCTTCCTGATGAACCGCTCGCTGCAGGCTGCGATCCGCAAGCTGAAGTCGAAGACCGAGGAGCTCTATCTCTGGCAACCCCCGGTCCAGGCTGGCCAGCCGGCAACGCTGCTCGGCTATCCGATCAGCGATGACGACAACATGCCCGATATCGCCGCCGGAGCTTTCCCGATCGCCTTCGGGGATTTCCGGCGCGGCTATCTGATCGTCGACCGCTTCGGCATCCGGGTGCTGCGCGATCCCTTCACCAACAAGCCCTATGTGCATTTCTATACCACCAAGCGCGTCGGTGGCGGGGTGCAGAATTTTGATGCCATCAAGCTGCTGAAGATCGCGGCCAGCTGATCGCCCGGCTGAACCAAGGCGCGCGCGCGGCAGGGTTCAGCCCGCGTCTTCCCACCCACATTCCTGCACAGGAGGATCCGATGAAGGATCTGCATTCCAGTCTCTCGGTGGCCGCGGCCATCAATGCTGCCACCCTCACCGACG
Organism: Paracoccus kondratievae; assembly: GCF_009301415.1. Classification (GTDB taxonomy): domain Bacteria; phylum Pseudomonadota; class Alphaproteobacteria; order Rhodobacterales; family Rhodobacteraceae; genus Paracoccus; species Paracoccus kondratievae. The sequence goes on from NZ_CP045072.1 coordinate 1,647,155, forward strand.
ACAGCACCCCCGTGGCCATTGATCTGCGCGGTCATGACGGTGCCGAGATCATTCTCGCCATTGGCGTGGGCGGCATCACCTTCACCTCGACCAACAGGATCGAGTTCATCCTGACCCATTCCGATGACGACAGCAGCTATGAGGCGGTGACCGCAGCCGACCTGCTGGGCGTCCCGACCGTGGGCGAAGGCGGCATCGTCAAGGCGCTGGTCGAGGCCCACGCCACCGCCGCCGTTTACCGCTTCGGCTATGTCGGAACCAAACGCTACCTGAAGCTGCTGGCGGCGCTTGAAGGCACCCATGCCACCGGCACGCCGATTGCCGGCCTGGTGATCAAGGGTCACGGCCGGATCAACCCGCAGGCCGATCAGGCCTGAGACCGATGCTGCAATAACTGCGCGGGCGATGAAGACCGCCCGTGCCCTGCCTCAGGGGGTTTTGCCCATGTTCACGCTGACCCGCATCACCGCGCCCGCGACCACGCCGATCACGCTGGAAGAGGCCAAGGCGCAGCTTCGGGTCGATCACGAGGACGAGGACCTGCTGATCCAGCATTATATCGATGCGGCCACCGCCTGGCTCGACGGGCCTGCCGGCATTCTCGGTCGTTGCCTAGTCACGCAATCCTGGCAGATGGACCTCGATGCCCTCACCGGCCCGATCCTGCTGCCGTTTCCGGACAGCGAGATCGACAGCGCGGTGTTCACCGATGCCGCGGGCGTTGATCTCGACTATCATATCGCGCTGCAGGACCAGCGGCTGTTGCTGCGACCCTTGGCCGGCTTCGGCCGCCCCGCGGCCATCACCTTCACCGCCGGCTATGGCGCCCCCGCCGATGTGCCTGCGGCAATCCGTCAGGCCATGCTGCTGCTGATCGCGCATTGGTATGAGCATCGCGAGGCGGTCAGCCTCGGGGCAAGTCCATCGGCGCTGCCCATGGCGGTCGATGCGCTGCTCGCCCCCTATCGCAGGATCCGGCTGTGAGAATGGTTGCCGGACGCCTGCGGCGCCGGGTCACCTTCCAGCAGGCTGTGATCATCCGCGATCCGGACGGGATGCTGATCCAAGGGTGGGAGGATCGCTTCACCCTCTGGTGCCATGTCCATTACCTGCGCGGCTCCGAGGCCGTCATGCAGGCACGGCTGGTCTCGAAGTCGCCGGCCATCCTGACGGTCCGTGCCAGCGCCGAGACCCGCGCCATCACCTCCGAATGGCGCGCCGTCATCGATGCGGTGATCTTCGACCTGAAGGAAGACCCTCGGCCCAGTGAGGGCGGCGCCTATCTCGAGATGCTGGCCGAGGCGTGAGAGGCGTAGGATGCGGGAGGCGCCGATGACACCGCACAGTTCTGACCGGTCGAACGCCGAACTCAAGGCGATGCTGACCCGTGCCGCCGAGCAGGGGGCGAAACGCGCGCTCGCCGATGTCGGCCTCGACGGCGACGAGGCAGCCCTCGACATCCGCGATCTGCGCTCCCTCGTGGACTGCATCCGGCTGGTGCGCCGCACCGCCATGCAGACCGCCGTCCGCATGATCACCACCGGCGTCATGCTGGCGCTGCTCGCGGGCATCGCCATCAAGCTGAAGATCTTCGGCGGCAGCCCGTAGCCGCGCCCCATCACCATTCATCAGCCCGCAATGACCCGCCGTCGAGGCGGGTTTTTTGTTCTGGGAGGACACCATGACCACGACATTCCACCGCCATTGGCGCGACGTGCCGGAGAGCGGCTGGCGTTGGCCGAATTTCAGCCCGGCCGAGATCGCCTGCCGGGGTACTGGCAAACTGCTGATCAACGAAATGGCGCTCGACAGGCTGCAGGCGCTGCGCGACCGGCTGGGCAAGCCGCTGATCGTCCGCTCCGCCTATCGCAGCCCCGAGCACAATCGCGCTGTCGGCGGCGCCACCCGGTCGAAGCATCTCGATGGCGCCGCCTTCGACATCGCCATGGCGAACCACGACCCGGTGGCCTTCGAGGCGGCAGCCCGCGAGGTTGGGTTCCTCGGCTTCGGTTTCTATCCGCGCTCGGGCTTCATGCACGTCGACCTCGGCCCCGTGCGCCAGTGGGGCGAGCGGTTCCCGGTGCGGGCGACGGCATTTGCAGCCGAAACGCCGCCCGCGCGCGAAGTGCTGGCCGACAGCCGCACGATGAAGGGTGGTGGCGCGGCAGGCGTAGCCACGCTGGGCGCTGCCGGGGTGGAGGTTGCGCAGAGCGTTCTGGCCGAGACCCAGACCGCGATCCTGCCGCTGGTCCCGTATCTCGATACGCTCCGCTGGGTGTTCATCGCGGTGGCACTCGGTGGCAACGCGGTCACGATCTATGCCCGCCTCGACGACTGGCGCCGGGGGCGGCGGTGATCGCCGCGCTTCTGACCGGGTTAGCCGCTAGCCCGTGGACGCGGGCGGCGCTGCACTACGGCGCCATCGCGCTCGCCGTGCTCCTGTTCCTGTTGGCGCTGCGCCGCTCCGGAGAGCGAGCGGGACGCCTCGCCGAACGCCTTAAGACCACGGAGAAGGCCAATGATGTCCAACGCCAGATGCTGGAAGCGGCAGCCCGCCGCCCTCGCGACCGCGACGAGCTTGCTGAGCGGCTGCGCGACGGTCGGTTCTGAACCTGGCGGCTTGTCTGCATGTCCGCCGGCCGTGGAGTACAGTCGCGGTCTCCAGGCGCGTGCGGCCGACGAGCTCTTGCTGCTGCCTGAACGCTCGGTGCTGGCGGAGATGATGAGCGACTATGTCGTACTGCGCGACCAGGTGCGGGCGTGTGACCTGCCGTAAGGCCTGGCGCGACCGGTCGGAACAGCCGAAGCCAGGTCTGTCTGGCTCTCGACAGAGCACGGCGTGCATTCGCGGCAGCCGCGTCGCTTACCTCGTCAGCCTGCGCAGTCTCGACACCGCATCACGGTAGGCTCAAGTTCGAGCCGACGCATGCCGATAAACTCGCCGCAGTCGTGGCACCAACCGAACTCCCCCGCATCAATTCGACGGATGGCTGCCTCGAGAGCCCAGACGCGTCCAAGTCGCCGTGTTTCCTGAGCTGCCGCCATGGCCTGTTGCTGCATCGCGTCCATGCGGCTGAGCCGACCAACGCTTTGCTGATCCAGCTCGACAGGTCTGCGGTCCGCCGCCGTCTGAGCGGACGCGGACCGCAAGGCATCCAGTTCGTCGCGGAGCCGCGGCAGAAACGCTGTCTTCAGCTCCTCCGGAGTGGGGTCCGTCATTGCGCTCACCGCAAGAGCAGGACAGGAACCTTGCAGGACCGCATCATCTCGGTCGTGGTGGAGCCGATCACGAGGCTTCGGATGCGGCTGTGGCCGTAGGCACCCATCACAAGCATGCCGAAACCATCCTTCTCGACCATCTTGCCCAGTTCCTCGTCCGGTTGCCCGGCCACGATGCGCGTCTGCGCCTCGATCCCGGCAGCGGCAAGCAAGGCCTTGGCGTCTGCAAGGCCCTTTGTGACCTCCGGCGTCTCGTTTCCGACGGTCACGACGGTGACAGGCAGGTCCGCGAAGAAGGAACTGCGCGAGATGTGATCGACCGCCTTCATCGCCGAGCGCCCTCCGTCATAGGCGACGAGCACGGACTCGATCGGCTTGAAGGCACGCGCGGCGACGAAGACGGGTCGATGCGCCGCGCGCACGATGCGTTCCAGGTTCGAGCCAAGGTGTCCCTTCGCGAAATCCGCCGCCTCGCCGCGCTTGCCGATGACGATTACTCGCGCTTCGCCCTCGATCTCGCCGATGGCTTCGACGATGTCACCGTGGCGCAGTCGGGTGGTGATCTCGGTCACGCCATCCCGGTCCACGATGGCGCGAGCATCCTCGAGGATCGCGCGACCCCGATGGCCGACGAGCTTTGCGCGTTGCGCGTCGATCTCGGCCAGTTCCTCCATCAGCTTCGTCCGCGCGCCCAGCCGGATCGCACCGGACAGGTCCGACTTTTCCGGGGCCTCGCGTCGCCCCAGCACATGGATCAGCTCGACCGGTGCGGCCGTCCGCTGCGCAATCCAGGCGACGTGGTGGCAGACGCTCTCGGAATAGATGGAGCCGTCCACGAGGGCGATGATCTTGTCTGTCATGGGTCTTTCCTCCCTCAATGGTTCATCAGCTTGTCCATGGCGCCGGGCTTGTCATGGATGGCAAGCCGGTCGACCAGGGTCTCGGTCGCCGCGTTCATGCCCACGACCTCGACCTCGGCGCCGTCGCGACGGAATTTCAGGATCGCCATGTCGAGCGCCTGAACCGAGGAGATATCCCAGATATGCGCACGGCTCACGTCGATCACCACGCGTTCGGGGGCCTCCTTGAAGTCGAAGGCATCCATGAAATCCTCGACGGAGCCGTAGAACAGCTGGCCCTCGACGCGGTAGGTTCGCACGCGCCCATCCGCGCTTATGTCCGAGGTCACGCGGAACAGCTGCGCGATCTTTCCGGCGAAGAAGACGCCCGACAGCAGTACGCCCACCAGCACCCCGATGGCGAGGTTGTGGGTGTAGACCACGGTGACAACGGTCGCGATCATGACGATGGACGACGATTTCGGATGCACCCGAAGCGCCTTGATCGACGACCAGGAGAATGTCCCGATCGACACCATGATCATGATCGCGACCAGCGCGGGCATCGGGATGATGCTGACCAGGTCGCCGAGCCCGACGACCATGATCAGCAGGAAGACGCCGGCAGCGGCGGCAGACAGGCGCCCGCGCCCGCCTGATTTCACGTTGATGATAGACTGCCCGATCATCGCGCAGCCCGCCATCCCGCCTATGAAGCCGGTGGCGGTGTTCGCCAGCCCCTGACCGATGCATTCCTGGTTCCGGTTTGACTTCGTGTCGGTCAGGTCATCGACGATGTTCTGTGTCATCAGGCTTTCGAGCAGGCCCACGACGGCCACTGCCACCGAATAGGGCAGAATGATCGTCAGCGTCTCGAGGTTGAGCGGGATCTGCGGGATCAGGAAGACCGGCAGCGTGTCGGGCAGCGCGCCCATGTCGCCCACCGTCCGCACGTCGAGCCCGAGCGCGACGGACAGCCCCGTGAGCACGACGATGGTCACGAGCGGCGAGGGAATGGCCGTGGTCAGAAGCGGAAAGAGGTAGATGATGGCGAGCCCCGCGGCCACGAGCGCGTAGGTGATCCACGTCACGTCCCGCGGGTCGAGTTCCGGCAGCTGGGCCATGAAGATCAGGATCGCGAGCGCGTTGACGAAGCCGGTCATCACCGATTTCGACACCCAGCGCATGACGAAGCCGAGTTTCAGGACGCCGGCGCCGATCTGGATCAGTCCGGCCAGCACCGTCGCGGCCAGCAGGTATTGCAGTCCGTGGTCGCGCACCAGCGTGACCATCAGGACCGCCGTGGCGGCGGTCGCAGCGGAAATCATGCCGGGCCGCCCGCCGGTGATCGCGGTGATGACAGCGATCGAGAAGGAGGCGTAGAGCCCGACCTTGGGATCGACCCCCGCGATGATGGAAAAGGCGATTGCCTCGGGAATGAGGGCCAGTGCCACGACGAGCCCGGCGAGCAGGTCGCCGCGTATGTTGCCCAGCCACTGGGCGCGGTAGACGTCGAGTGAGATCATGTAAATGTTGTCCGATACCGGTCCTGCGGCTTGCGCGAGATCGGCGTGCAAGTGCACCGTTTTCTTGTGGTTGTCCGGCGGATCGGCGGCCGGAAGAGCCACCCGGAATCGCTTCCAGGTCCAGGTTCGCTACACTGCCGCATAAGGGTTGCAGCGGAAAATGGCAATAAGCAAGGCTGTTTGACAGGCCGCAGCCAACGCCCTGGCGATGGCCAGCAGTGTTTACTGCTCATGCGCGCGTGGGGGGTGACGGAGGTTGATATGGATCAAGGCGCATTATCTGGCCGCTATCGACCACCCGCACGGCGCTCGCGGTGCATGTGGTCACGGAGGCGCAGGACACCGATGCGGTGCTGCACGAACTTGCCGAGGGGTTGGAGCACGGGTTCGGGATCGCGCACAGCACGATTCAGGTCGAGCGCGAGCCCTGCGGCGCAAGCTGCCTTCGGGGCCACGCGTAACGCAGGGCATCCATTCCGGGCGCGGCTCCTGGATCGTCCAGAAGAATCATTTACAAAACTAGGATTGTAGTTATTTTTACGTCATGACCACGACCAGTCCGAACGCCCGCGCCCTTGCCGCCCTTGGGCATGATGCCCGCCTTTCGATCTTTCGCTTGCTGGTGAAGGCCGGGGACGACGGGCTGCGGGTCAGCGATATCGGCGAGCACCTCGGACTCGCCCCGTCGACCTTGGCGCATCACCTCTCGACGCTGGTCGATGCGGGGCTGGTGCTGCAGGACAAGCAGGGCCGCGAGGTGTTCAACCGGGTCGATTTTCCCGCGATGCACCGTGTTGTCGGATTCCTGACCTCCGAATGCTGCGCCGGTGTTGCGGTCCGCTCTTCAGAGGATGCGGCGTGAGATGCGCGTGCTCTTTTTCTTGCCCTGAAACAACTGCAATTCCGGAGATTTGGTGATGACTGACACGACCCTCCCGACACCCGGCCTCCGGTCCGCTCTGCGCCACCTGTGGCAGGACCAGCGGGTCTGGCTCGCCTCGGCGCTGATCCTTGGCGCGCTGGCGGTGTTCGACACGCCCCAGGCCGCCGATTCTGCGCTCTTCGCGGGCACCGCGCTCTTGAACACGGCGCCGTTCCTGATCCTATCGATCGCCATCGCCGCGTGGGCCAATGCGACGGGGGCCGACAACCTGATCGCCAAGGCCTTCACCGGCGCGCCGATCCTGATGATCGGGCTGGGCGCGCTGGCGGGGGGCGTCTCGCCCTTCTGCTCCTGTGGGGTGATCCCGCTGATCGCGGCGCTGCTGGCGATGGGCGTGCCGCTCTCGGCGGTGATGGCCTTCTGGCTGGCCTCGCCGATCATGGACCCGTCGATGTTCGCGTTGACGGCGGGCGTGCTCGACCTCGAGTTCGCGGTGGCCAAGACGCTCGCCGCCATCGGGCTGGGCGTGTTCGGCGGGACGGTGGTACACCTGATGATGAAGGGCGGCGCCTTCGCCGACCCGCTGCGCGACGGGATCGGGAACGGCGGCTGCGGCGGCGCGAAGATCCGCGCGCCCAAGCCCGTGGTCTGGCAGTTCTGGACCGATGCGGACCGCCGGGCGAAGTTCGGCAAGACGGCGCTGACCACGACGCTGTTCCTCGCCAAGTGGCTGACGCTGGCATTCATCCTCGAGAGCCTGATGCTTGCGTGGATCCCGGCGGAAACCGTCACCGCCGCGCTCGGAGGCGAGGGGTTGTTGCCGATCGTGACCGCGACGCTGGTGGGCGTGCCGGCCTATCTGAACGGATACGCTGCACTGCCGCTCGTCAGCGGGCTGATCGAGCAGGGCATGGCGCCGGGGGCGGGAATGGCCTTTCTCGTCGCGGGTGGCGTCACCTCGATCCCGGCGGCCATGGCGGTCTGGGCGCTGGCGCGGCCACAGGTCTTTGCGGTGTATATCGGCCTGTCCCTGATTGGCGCCTTCGCATCGGGGCTGCTGTTCCAGCTCTGGACGCAGGTGGCATGAACGCCAGCGGCGGGGCGCATTGCCTCGCCGCTCCCTTCCTGATCGAAGCCCCATCATGATCCCAAGACTGTCACCGGCGCGGCGCGCACCTGTCGTCGCCGCGCTCGGCTCTTCCCTCACCGTCAGCTGGGCCTCCAGCTACTACATCCCGGCCGTTCTGGCCGTACCCATGGCCGAAGACCTCGGCCTTTCGCCGGTCTGGGTGTTCGGCGCGTTCTCCATGGCCATGGTGGTTTCGGCCATGGTCGGACCCTGGGCCGGGGCGCGGATCGACGGCTTTGGCGGGCGCGGCGTCCTGATGCTGTCGAACCTGGTCTTCGCGGCGGGCCTCGGGCTGCTCGCCGTGGCTCCCTCGCTCCTCGTCCTCTTCGCGGGCTGGGCTGTCATCGGGCTCGGTATGGGGATCGGGCTTTACGAGGCGGGGTTCGCGACGCTGGCAGGGATCTACGGCAAGGACGCGCGCGGGCCGATCACCGGGATCACCCTCATCGCCGGGTTTGCGAGCACCGTCGGCTGGCCACTTTCTGGGGTGATGCTCGCGACGTGGGGCTGGCGGGAAGCCTGCCTTGGATGGGCACTGATCCACCTGGTCGTGGCATTGCCGCTGAACGCGTGGCTGCCGAAGGGAACCAGGACGGTAGCCGCAGAGGCGACGCCGATCGAAGAGGGGCCGCCGCCGTCCCGCCTTGCGCTCTGGCTGCTAGCCTTCGTCTTCGCCGCGACCTGGTTCAACTCGACCGCCATGGCCGCGCACCTGCCCGGCCTTTTGCAAGCCGCCGGGGCAAGCACTGCGGTTGCCATCGCGGCGGGCGCGCTCATCGGCCCGGCGCAGGTCGCGGCACGGGTGCTGGAGTTCGGCCTGCTGCGCCGGTTCCATCCGCTTGTCTCGACACGCTTTGCTGCTGCGGCGCATCCCGTGGCCGCCGTGGCGTTGGTGAGTTTCGGGGGGCCCGCCGCCTATGCCTTCGCCCTTCTGCACGGGGCGGGGAACGGCATCCTGACAATCGCGAAGGGCACACTGCCCCTCGCGCTCTTCGGACCGGCGGGATACGGGCGGCGGATCGGCTGGCTCAATGCTCCTGCCCGAATCCTTCAGGCTGCGGCGCCCCTCATCTTCGGCGCCGCGCTGACGGCTTGGGGCCTCTCGGCGATCTGGCTGACAGCAGCGATCGGCATCGCCTCGTTCATCGCTCTGCTAGCACTCAGGCGGACATGAGGCGGCGCGGACGGGCCTCGCGAACCCGCCGCGCGCTCAGGTTGCGGCGGAGAGGTTCACCCGCTTTATGAGCGCGGCCGCTGTTTCCTTGCGCTCCGAGTAGCGGTCCACGAGATACGCCTTCCGTTCGCGCGTGAGCAGCGTGAACTTCACCAGTTCCTCCATAACATCCACGATCCGGTCGTAGAGCGGCGACGGGCGCATCCGTCCCGTCTCGTCGAACTCCTGGAACGCCTTGGGGATGGAGGACTGGTTGGGGATGGTCAGCATCCGCATCCAGCGCCCGAGAACCCGCATCTGGTTGACCGCGTTGAAGCTCTGCGAGCCGCCCGACACCTGCATCACCGCCAGCGTCTTGCCCTGCGTCGGTCGCACGGCGCCCTCGGACAGGGGAATCCAGTCGATCTGCGTCTTCATCAGGCCGGTCATGGCGCCGTGCCGCTCCGGCGAGGACCAGACCATGCCTTCGCACCAGGCTACCAGATCGCGCAGCTCGCGCACCTTCGGGTGGCTGGCATCCACGCCGTCATCGACCAGCGGCAGGCCTGAGGGGTTGAAGAACCGGACCTCCGCCCCGAATGCAGTGAGAATGCGCCCGGCCTCCTCGGCCGACAGTCGGCTGAACGAGCGCGCCCGGAGCGAGCCGTAGAGGATCAGGATGCGGGGCGGATGCGTGCTGATGGCAGGGGACAGCAGCCGGTCGTGGTCGATTGCGGCGAAATTCGTCTCGTCGAGCTGTGGTGTGGTCAGATCGGTCAGGGTGTCAGACAATCCGGTTTCCCTCGGCGTCTATGATCAATTGGCCGTCCTCCTTGGCGAAAGGACCCGGAGGGAGCTTGTCGAGCAGGTCGAAGACAGTCTCGGACGGGCGGCAAAGCCTGACGCCCTTCGGCGTGCAGACGATCGGGCGGTTCACGAGGATCGGGTGGCGCGTCATGGCGTCCAGCAATGCCTCGTCCGAGACGTCCGGCGCGGTGAGCCCCATCTCCTCGGCAGGTGAGCGGGCAATGCGCAGCGCCTCGCGCGCGGTGATCCCGGCGGCTGCGAACAGCGCCAGAAGCTGCGGGCGCGTCCAGCCCTCCTTCAGGTACTCGATGACGGTCGGCTCGTACCCGGCCGCCTGGATGAACCCGAGCACGTTGCGGGAGGTGCCGCAGTCGGGATTGTGGTGGATGACGACCGGGAATGTGCTCACGCGGGGAACCTCTCGCGTGTCCGGTTGGCGAAGGCGACGAGGCTGAGCATAACCGGCACCTCGACCAGCACGCCCACCACTGTGGCCAGAGCCGCCCCGGAGTTCAGCCCGAACAGCCCGATCGCCACGGCGACCGCGAGTTCGAAGAAGTTCGACGTGCCGATCAGCGCGCAGGGCGCGGCGACCCGGTGTGGCACGGCCCAAAGATATGCCCATCCATACCCGAGCGCGAAGATGCCGTAGGACTGGATGGTGATCGGGACCGCGATCAGCGCGATCAGCAGCGGTTGCGCGAGGATCACCGGCCCCTGAAACCCGAAAAGCAGCACGACGGTGATCAGGAGACCCACGACCGAGGCCGGTTTGATCCGTGCCGTGAACGCCGTCACCGCGGCCTCGCCGCCTTTCGCGATCAGCGCCCGGCGCGTCAGGAGACCCGCAATCAGGGGAATGACGATGTAGAGTACGACCGACAGGATCAGCGTCTCCCACGGGACGCTGATGTCGGTCACGCCCAGAAGGAAGGCCACGATGGGGGCGAAGGCGACCACCATGATCAGGTCGTTCACGGAGACCTGGACCAGCGTGTAGTTGGGATCGCCCTTCGTCAGCTGCGACCAGACGAAAACCATCGCGGTGCAGGGCGCGGCGCCGAGCAGGATCAGGCCCGCGATGTATTCCGGTGCGCGCTCAGGATCGATCAGCCCGGCAAAGACATGGTTGAAGAACAGGACCGCAAGCGCCGCCATCGTGAAGGGCTTGATCAACCAGTTGATCGCCAGCGTGATGACGAGACCCTTCGGGCGTTGCCCCACCGCCTTGAGCGATCCGAGATCCACCGCGATCATCATCGGATAGACCATCGCCCAGATCAGGACGGCGACGACGAGGTTGACCGAGGCGACCTCCAGCGCGGCCAGCGCGCCGAAGAGACCCGGCACGAGGCTGCCGAGGACGAGCCCGGCCAGGATGCAGAGGGTGACCCAGAGGGTCAGCCAGCGTTCAAACAGGCTCATGAAAGTTCCTTCTCGTCGGGCATGCAGCAGACCGCGGCGGACGGCGCGGTCAGCGTGCCGATGAATTCTGCCAGCGGCTCGAGCGCGGCGGGGTTCAACGCGTAGCAAGTACGCGGGCCAGATATCTCGCCGGTGATGACCCCGGCGGCCTTCAGGATGCGCAGATGCTCGGACACCGTGGATTGTGCGAGGCCGACAGCCTCCACGATGTCGCCGCCGATGCAGCCGGGCGTGGCCAGCAGCAGCCGGAGGATGCGCAGCCGTGCCGGATGCGCAAGCGCCTTGGCCCGGTCAGCGATCTCGGTGTCAGAATCCTGCATGAGCAATCCCCATGGTCGCCAATCGTCGATAGACGATAAATGTGGTGCACACAATGGTGTTCGCTGCAGAGCAACCATCGTGCCCAAACGGGCGAAGCGAACTCTCGTGATCGTTTTAAATCAATCAGTTAAGGTGGAGAAGGTTGGACGTCAGGCCCATCCCCTCCGCCACTTGCCCTCGCGAAAGCGTTCTCCCGATCCGGCTGCGGCCGGATTTTTCCGTTGTTTTCGAGGGTTATGTGGGAGGGGCTGTTAACCGGCCCCGGTGCCAGGAGGGACGAAAGCGTTCTCTCCGGGCCGATATTCTCCGGACCTGTTAACCGCGCCCGATCCGGTAAATAGCCTCAAGTCTCTGCTTTCATGTGGGTTTTTGCATCTAGGAAAGCGTTCATTCTGGAAAGTCCATCCGACTGGCGGAAGGAACGGAGATCGAACGGATTAGTCGGCGGCGCAAGCGCGCCGCATCCCACTAGCGATCGAAGCCAAGCGCGCGTTCCTGCTTTGTGCCGAGTCAAGTGCGTGCTACCATCAGCAAAAAGCGAGGCGAGCAGTTGGCCCAGAAATCAGAGATCGAATGGACGGACGCGACATGGAACCCAGTGACCGGCTGCACCAAGGTCGGCCCGGGATGTGACAACTGCTATGCCGAGCGCTTTGCAGAGCGCTGGCGGGGTATTCCGAGCCACCCTTATGAGCAAGGATTTGACCTGACACTCTGGCCGACGAGGCTGAAACAGCCCGCGCTCTGGAAGAAGCCGCGGATGATCTTCGTGAACTCAATGAGCGACCTGTTCCACAAGGACATCGATCGGTCCTTCGTCGACAAGGTGTTCGATGCCATGGAGCAGGCTGACTGGCATGTCTACCAAGTCCTGACCAAGCGCAGCTCCCTCATGCGCAACTATGTCCGCAATCGCTATCAGGGCGGGCCGGTTCCCCGCCACATCTGGCTCGGTGTCTCGGTTGAGGATGCCGCGCATACCAGCAGGATCGTACACTTGAAGCAGATCAATTCCGACGCACGCTTCATTTCGTTCGAACCGCTTCTCGGCCCAATCGGGGACGTGGACCTTCAAGGTGTCGCATGGGCTATCGTCGGAGGAGAGAGCGGGCCTCGCGCTCGACCGATGGAGGAAGGCTGGGCTCGTCAACTCCGGGACATTTGCGACCGTGACGGCGTAGCGTTCTTTTTCAAGCAATGGGGTGGCGCAAGACCGAAATCCGGTGGCCGCCTGCTCGACGGCGAAGAGTGGAATGGCTTTCCCTGGCAAATCGTGCCGAAGCCCATTCTCGATCAGATTTCCGCATGAACGTTTTAGCACGGAGCACCACAATCATTGAAGAAATCGCACATTGAAAACACGGTAGGGCCTTGGGCTAGGCAAAAGCTTGACGGTCTCGAAGCATATCTCCACGCCTATACCATCGCCCTCAAGAAGCAGCCCTTCGAACTTGTGTACATCGACGCATTTGCTGGCGCGGGGCGATCAAGGATTCGCGACGCTTGGGATGGCGCTGATGACGAAGATCTCCAGCTTCTCGACGAAGACTTCGTTCGGTCGGAAGCGCAGTTCATCGAAGGCTCCCCTCACAGAGCCCTGGCGCTTGAGCATCCCTTTACCCAGTACCATTTCTTTGACGCGGACGCCGGACGCGCTGCCCTACTGGAAGGCCTTAGGGCCGAATATCCGGATCGGAAGATCAACGTCCAAGTCGGGGACGCAAACGAATTGATCCAGGAGCTGGTTCCGCGGATCTCGGGGCGGAATACAAAGGGCGTCGCCTTCCTTGATCCATACGGCCCTCACCTTGACTGGCGAACAGTTGCGGCCCTTGGCGCGACAAAGAAGTTTGAGGTGATCATCAACTTCCCGCTGGGAATGGCGATCAACCGGTTGATCACCCGTTCGGGTGACATCCCGGATACCTGGCGCGCCGGGCTGAACGGCTGCTTTGGCGGTACAGATTGGGAAACCCTTGTCTATGCTGAGCGGACCGACCTGTTCGGAGACACGACCCGCCACAAGGTTGACGATGCCGCCAAGCGGCTTCTCGAACATTACGTTAGCCGCTTGAAAACCTTGTTCGGTCACGCCGCCACACCGAGTGTCGTTAGGAATACGCGAGGTGTGCCGATCTATTACATGCTTTGGGCGGGGCCGCATCCTCTCGGCCATAAGATCGCTGACTACATCCTTGCAAAGGGTGACAAGATCACCCCACCCAAGAAGCGGTCGGCTCGATGATAGCGTTTCGTCACCGGCGGCCTCTATCCCAGCCGGAAGGCAGGCCTTGAGAGCATCCGAACGGCGAGACCGATCGAAAAGATCGCGTCGTGGCGCAGCAGGTCGTCCGCCGATTTGCTCTCATCGATGCAGCGACGATCAAGATTGCTGCCGTCATCGACATGCCGGAAATGCGACAGCGGATTTCGCAGCGCCATCATGCGGCGGAGGTCTGTGACGTCTTCATCAGAGATTACCTCGCGCTCTCGGCAGCGGCGGAGGGTGTCGGCGAACTGGATACGATCCGGAATGTCATCGACCAGAAGCCCGGCGTGAAGATAAGCCGCCAGCAGATGCTCCACGAGTCCCTGACACAGCAGGATCGTCGCCACATAATTGCCGTGCACGAACGACGAGCGCGCTTCGAGCCAAGCGTGATAGGCAGCATGGCCACCGAAAATCATCGTCCCGGATCGCCCCATCTGGCCGCCCAGATCGGTCAGCATCCGGAAACGGCCGACCTTCCCTGGCAGGTCGTCATGAAGGTCGCCCAGCAGATGACGGACGAAGTCCAGATCCGAAAGGTCCGATAGCAGATCGGGCTGACCGTCCCGGCTCACAGTCACGCGGCCTTCGCCCCACCGTTGAAGATCTCGTGCAGCATGGCCGGAATCAGGGACTCCACATCCTGCGCGGTGTTGGCGCGGATGGCGTGGGCTTCCTGCGTTTTTGCCCGCAGGCGGTCGAACCACTTCTGGGTCTCCACCGGCGGCGTCGGCACGAGGATCGTCGGAAGCTTTTTGGATGACAGCGTCTTGTTGCGGGCAATCGTGCCGGGCGAGTGCCCAACGATGCTCGAGAAGCCCTCGTACGTTCTGAAATAGGCCATCAGGAAGCCCGGCGTCGCCAACTTCGGATTGACCTCGCAAGTCAACATGCGGTGGTTTCCGACTGTGCCCTCGTCATGCGCTTCCGCAACGGCGATAGCTTTTTCCCAAGCCATGAGGTTGCTGAATACCAGATCGCCCTCTTTCACCCAGAACAGGCTCTGCCAGCTGAACTCAGAACCAGGCATCGTCCGGCGGTGGAATATTCCGTTGTAGAAACTGCGGACGCCTATCTCCGTGTATTCCCGGGTGGCTTCGATCTCGACCTCTCGGCGCACCAGCGGCGCGACCTCGGCCATGGGGCGCAGGGGGGCGCCGTCGATCGCGCGCTGGAAGGCTTTCAGCAGCAGTGCCTGCGTTTCCCGCCCGGCCGCCTCGATGGCATTGCGGCGTGCGTCCACCAGCGCCGCGACCCGGTCGAGCTTTTCGACGATGCGACGCTGTTCGTCGAGGGACGGAAGTGGGACCATCATTCTCAGGAACTTGTCTTCCTTCATGCGCACCCGGTTCGTTGATCCTTCGCTTGCCCGACGGCACAGGTCGATGAACTCGGGAGTGCGTGAGTACCACTCGAAGTAGTGCGGCAGTACTTTTGAGGCGTCGATGTCGAAGCAAGGGAAATCGTTGCTGACCAAGGCGCCGTCCAATTCCTCGGGAACGATCCCGTAGGCGCCGTGGCGAGCATCGATCCGCGAGAGCAGAAATTGGCCGGCCTTGGCACAGTACTGTCGCGCAGCGGCTATTGCGCTGCCCGGAACTTCACCGCGAAGCGTCAGGCCCTTTCCCCAGAGTCGCGCCGTGATCTGCTTGTACTGACCGTCAGGTTCGACAGTTACCCAGCTTTCGGACTTGGTGAGGAAGTCGGAGATGGCAATCGATCCCCACATCACACGCGCTCCGCCAGCACGGCCTTGATCTCGTCCATTATGCCGATGATCCGCTGTTCCTGTGCGATGATCGCGTCCACGATCTCGGCCGGCGCACGGTGATCGACGACCTCGCCGGAATGGGGGTTCTTGATGTCCAGGTTGCAGGCGACAACACGATCCTGATCGTCGCGCTGGATCAGGTCACCGGCAGAGACCTTCCAGGCGCGCTCGTTCGGCTCACGCTTCTTCCACCAGGCGAGGCAGTCCGCAAACTCCTCATAGGCCATGGGCGCAGTTTTCGAGTACTTCTTGCGGCCCTCAGGCAGCGGCATCTCGTAGTACCAGATGTCCTTCGTCGGTCCGGTCGTGTCGAAGAAGATCAGGTTCGCCGGGATGTCCGTATAGGGTGCGAACACCCCTTCACGCAGCCGGACCACCGTGTGCAGATTGAACTTCTCGAGCAGGTCCACCTTGATCCGCGCCGAAATGCCATCGCCGAACAGCGTGCCGTGCGGAACGACAACCGCGGCCCGCCCGCGTCCGGCGCGCTTCAACCGCCGCATGATCAGTTGCAGGAACAGCAGTGCCGTCTCGGCCGTGCGCCTGTCCTCGGGGAAGTTGTTGAGGATGCCTGCCTCCTCCTCGCCGCCGAATGGCGGATTGGTCAGGATGACATTGACCCGCTGATCCTCGCCGATTTCGGCCAGGCGGAAGCGAAGGGCGTTGCCGGGGTCGATGCGCGGGGCGTGCAAGCCGTGCAGCAGGAGGTTGAGCTGGGACAGCAGGAACGGCAGCGACTTGGCCTCGCCACCGAAGAAGCTGTCTTCCTGCAGGACGCGCCGCTTCTCGACCGTGTCTGCCTGGCGCTCGAGATGCTGAAAGGCCTCTGTCAGAAATCCGCCGGTGCCGCATGCCGGATCGAGGATGGTCTCGCCCAGTTTTGGATCGGTCACCTCGACCATGAACCGCACGACCGGCCGGGGCGTGTAGAACTCGCCTGAGTCCCCCGCCGCGTCACGCATCTCGCGCAGCAGCGTCTCGTAGGTTGTGTTGACAAAAAGGATTCCCCTGCGCGTCTGGCTGTGATTCAAGATCATCTCTACGTGGGAGGTGACCTTGGCACGCAATCTGATGTCCGACGACGAATGGGCATTCTTTGAGGGCTTCATCCGAGCCGTCCGGCATCCGAACGGGCGCAAGCCTGCGGACCATCGACTTGTTCTGGATGGCATTTTCTGGGTCGCGCGGACCGGTGCGCCCTGGCGGGACCTGCCAGAGGAGTTTGGCAAGTGGTCATCTGTCTACCGGCAGTTCCGGCGCTGGACGCTCGCCGGGCTGTGGGAGGACATCCTGGATGCCTTGAACCACGCGAAGCTCGCGCCCGACAAGCTCCAGATGATCGACAGCACTGTGATCAGGGCCCACCACCATGCGGCCGGCGCAAAAGGGGGACTCCGAAAGAGGCTCTTGGCCGTTCAAGAGGTGGGTTCTCGACCAAGATCCATCTCCGCGTCAACGGCGCTGGCCTCCCGATAAGGACCGAGATCACGCCCGGGCAGGATTCAGACTACACGGGCTATGATCTGGTGATGGCCGACAACCTTCCGCAGCCCGCCGTGTTGGTCGCCGACAGGGGCTATGACTCTGATAAAATTAGAGAAGACATCGAGAGCCGTAACGCGCTGCCCATGATCCCCATGCGAAAGAACCGCAAGGTGCGCAAGGTCGTCGACATGACCATCTACACCTTGCGCAACATGGTCGAGCGTTGTTTCAACAAGCTCAAGAACAGTCGCCGCCTGGCAACACGCTACGACAAAACCGCAGACAGTTTCCTCGGCTTCATCGACATCGCCTGCATCAGGCTCTGGCTTCGCCATTTGTCAACATGACCTAATGGGAAGGAACACAGCGTGCAAATCAGCAGGGTCAATCTCATAGGAACCATCACCCCGCTTTTGCGCAGAAATCTTGCCGCTTTTTATTGCTCTTTGAATTGTTGTCTTGTTCTTTCCTGTCGCTCTGGCAGCTTCTGACAATGAGTACTTCATGCTGTTGCGCTTGTTCCTTTATTAATGTTGCGCAACTTCTTTTGCGTTGCGCAACACAGCATTCTAAGGACGATTATTTAATCATATCAAGCATATCACAGCGAATTCCAGCCAAATCTTCATCTCATGTAGTTAATTCAATCTATCGTTGAGTAAATATGCGTTTACTCCATTAATGCGGTATGATGCCCCACGACATTCCGCCTTCTTCAATCCCGACTTTTCCATACGGGAACAATAGCCTCGTGAAAACATACTTTCTGACCAGTTGATCAAGCTTGACATTAGCATGCCGAATAAATTATCCGGCTTGCCTGTTACTAGCCGCGCGTATATATAGGGCGTATAAATGTTCAAACTTTTCGGAAACCTTTGGAATACTGTGACCACGCCGATTATCTCTGTGGTTGAAAATGTTACCAAGCCTATCGTCGATGTCGCTGAAGCCGTAATCGACACCACTGTTGATGCCGCGACCGACGTCGTGTCCGACGTCACGCATGCCGTGCTTGATCCGCTGGGCCTTCAAGGCGTTTCGAGCGTCGTGGACGCCGCAGCCACCTATGTTGACGAAGGCGTTGATTTCGTCACGGATGTGGCCCAGACCACCGTCGATGGCGCCAAAGATGCCATCACCTGGTCGCAAGGTGGCATTGAGGCCATCGTTTCTCTGGATGTCCGGGCTATTGCCGACGAGGTCTCGGAATTCCTGGGGCAGGCCGAAGTGCTGGCCGACAACCTGATCAACAACGACTTTTTCGAATTCGTTGCAGATGTGGTTACGACCAACTCCGAGATCGCCTCGAATAACGGTGAAGGCTTCATTGCAGAACTGGCTGATCTGATCATCAACACCACCAATACGGTGGACATCGCGGCATACGATGTCGCCGCAGATCTGGAAACCTTCATCGGTGATACGCTGTTCGATACGATCAACGACTGGGTCGACGACCTGATCACCGCATAAAATACAGAAAATATTGATTTAAGTAACTTGCCCGGTCGTTCTGCGACCGGGCCTTGTAGACAGTTGCTCCGCAGCGAGATTTTATTGGGGAGGATTTACCCTCGATGCCGTATACCCTTACGTTGACGTCTGCACAAAACATTGCGGTAGGGCCAACGACGGCTCAGCCAGACAGCAATTTCAGCCTGGCTGAAAGCTATAACTCAGCCCTCGATACCACAAAGATCATCTTCGATTCCCCGACCCAGACATTGGACGACATGGCGACCGGGGGTAATTACCGGCCAGGCTCCAACGGGCTGCAGAGGTACGAGAACTCTTCGGGGCAACAGATCAGCCTCGATCAGGTACAAACCGCCGATGTGGTCTATGGCGGTACTACTTATAACGATGTCAAGATCCTGATCGGCTACAAGGCCGAGGAAAACTGGGGCACGGCGTCCAACGCAAACCATTCGGCACTGAACGCGGCAGATTTCAAGATGTACGCGATCTGGGCCGAGCTCCCCGCTCCCCAAGGCTGGCAGATCATCGGCTACACCTCGACTGGACTGTCGATCGAGGAAGCGACCCGGATCGCACCAGGCGCTGACGGCACTGGCTCGCCGGACGCCGATGACGGCATCACCGCCGACACCTTCGAACAAGGCCCGGACGGTATCGTCGAAGGCACCGCGGGCAATGATCTTATCGATACGGCCTATACCGGCGACCCCGAAGGAGACATGGTCGACGCCAATGACAACACCGGTGAGGCAGGCGGCGTGCCCGGCTCCAATGACGATGTCATTCAGGGTTTCGGAGGCAATGACTCGATTCTCGCCGGTGCCGGCAATGACACTGTTTATGCCGGTGATGGCGCGGATAGTGTCAATGGCGGGGATGGCGACGATCTGATCTATGCCTATGGCGATACGATCAACGGAAGCGATGACGGCGCTGCTGACCATATTGATGGCGGCGCGGGCAACGATACCATTTATGGCGGCGGCGGGGCCGACACCCTCTCTGGCGGAGACGGAAACGACCTGGTTCATGGCGGGGATGGCGACGATGCCCTGCTCGGAGGAGCCGATAACGGCAACGACACCCTTTACGGGGAAGCAGGGAACGATGTACTTTCTGGCGAAGGCGGCAACGACTTTCTGGATGGCGGAGAAGGGAATGATACCCTTATCTCGCATTCCGGGAATGATACGCTGACCGGTGGCGAGGGTTTCGACACCTTCCATGTCGTTGATGTGGCCCATGAATCCGTATTGATCACAGATTTCAATACGGGCACAGGTCAGAATATCAACGACGGCGATCAGACCAACAACGACCTTGTCGATCTGAGCGCCTATTACAATCAGGAAAACCTTGACGCCTATAACACCGCGCACGGTACCGACTATAAGAACCCGCTGCAATGGATGCGGGCGGATCAGGCCGATGATGGCGTGCTTAATATGCTGGACGGCCAGAATGGCCTGCCCAACCTCAACCTGACGCTGGAAAACGGAGGCAGCCCCGTTGCGGCCGAGGACCTGACATTCGACAATACCAATGTCGTCTGCTTTAGCCGTGGCACGCTGATCTCAACTGATCGAGGCAACCGGCCCATTGAGGACTTACAGGCAGATGATCTGATCAAGACCGCCGACAATGGCTTGCAGCCGATCCGCTGGATTGGGTCGGTCAGGCTTGATGCCCTGGCGCTTGAAAGTAATCCGAAGCTGCGCCCGATCCGCATCCGGGCCGGGGCGCTGGGTCAGGGAACACCGTCTTCGGATCTGCTGGTATCGCCTCAGCACCGCATACTCGTGCGCTCGCGTATCGCATTAAGCATGTTCGGTGCGCTTGAGGTTCTCGTCGCCGCCAAGCAGCTGTTGCAGCTTGACGGCATCGATATCGCCACCGATCTGGAAGAGGTCGAATACTTCCACATGCTCTTTGACCGGCATGAGGTCGTGAACTCGAACGGCGCTCTGACAGAGTCGCTTTACACCGGCCCGCAAGCACTTCTTTCGGTCGGCGAGGCGGCACGGGAAGAAATCTTTACCCTGTTCCCCCAGCTGCTCGAGGAAGGGTTCGAACCCGAACCCGCGCGTCCCCTGCCCTCGGGTCGCAGAGCGCGTAAACTCGCCGTCCGCCATTTGCAAAACCGGCGTCCGCTCGTCCGGTGAAAAGAGGCAGGCCCGTAAATCAGCAAAGGGCTAAAAGCATCATTGATCCTGTTGAAGATCATGCCACCCCCTTTGCAGCATACGGGCCGCCACCCCAGCATTGATGGCATCCCGGCAGGAGGTTCAAAAAAATTTTCCGCCATTTAGAACCAAGACCACAAAATCGGTGAGCAATCATTCATAAGCCTGAATAGTTCACCCTAAGCTTGTGGGTTAACGAGTAACTTGGTTCCCATACTTTGGAGACAGCCAATGGATAAATGGAGTCACACTCTGGTATCGAATTCAGAATGGAGTGAACTTGTCGCCATTTATATGCACTCCGACCGTCACCGCCTCTGGTATGATTCAGGGCATGCAGACGGCCGGCAAGAGGCCCTAAAGGACGTTTCTCAGATCATCTCTGCAACCTCAGAAATGGTTTCTGAAGGAGAAGCCCGAAACATTCTTAAAAGCCTTGCATCAATTATCACCCTATTGGCGCTTGACGCAAAATCTGACCTTAACATTCTCAGCTAATCCTGTGAGCGAAATTAAGCTCTGATCTCGCTCATACGAATAACTTCTGCCATTTATGATTTTGGAAAGTTTCTTCTGGCATTTCAGTGCTTCTGGCTGCGGAAACCTCATCAAGAGCTACATGACGTCAGATCATTAACCTTTGAATACCTCTGATTCCATCATTAAGTTCGTTCAGAATATCCGCAGCATAATACTTTGATATCTCTTGATAAATCTGCTGCCATTCAGGACGGAAATACCCAAAAAATCACGACAACCCTCTTCACCTCGTTGAAATAAGCAAGGAAAGGAAATCAAACATGAAAATTCTTCTTCCCATCTCGGCACTTCTGTTGCTCACCGCCTGCTCTATCGACCCTAAAGATTATGAAAGCCAACCGGTGACAGTACAGACTGCTGCTGGCCCGGTAGTCTGTCAGCTTTACACCAAAAACATTGTTCGCTGGGATCGCGCCATCACACGCCCGGACAATATGAGTGTCGAGACTGCAGATCAGATCTGCGTTAATGAAGGTCTGCGTCAAAGGGATGGATCAGAAAAACCCGCAGCTGCTTCAGAGCAAGCCGCAGCCCTTTGAGTAAGGATGTCGAGATGTCAGGTTTTGGGCAATCTGGCTCAGTAGTTTCTGTTTCCAATCAAATGTCAGACGAATCCTCTGTTTCTTTTTCCCAAAACCTGGTCTGGATCGACAGCCTGCAGTTAATCACCGCCTCGGGCGAGCTGTTTAATCATGTGGACGCCAGCCTGCCCATGTGGGCAGGCAGCGGCGACCGCATCGTGCGGGTCAGAGCAACCTTTACAGTGCCATTTTCGGACACACCCTGCGTCAACGTAGGGTTAAATGGCCTTGATGCCGCACATGATCAGAACCTGCGATTCCGATTGGATACGGTTGATGTGACGCCCTTCGGCTTTGTCATCGAGTTTGTGACATGGGGGGATACGCATATCGCCAGGGCTTGCGTAAGCTGGCAAGCCATCGGTTCGTCAGCAGGAAGGCAGAAGACCCGGCGGAAACAGGACTGACTTTGCGTCTTGTTTCCCATGCTGCGGGCTTATTACCCTTGACCTGATGCCCCCTTGCTCTCGATGAAACTGAACAACTGCCGGCCAAATTTTCCTGATCTCAAGAACAGCCCTCGGCTGGCAACCCGCTATGACAAAACCGCAGCCAGATTCCCCGGCGGCGTCGGCATAGCATCCATCAGGCTATGGATCCGCCAGTTGGCAACATGAACTAGCCTCAGGCTTGATTCTCGGCAAATCCCAAGCATCGCTGATTTTAAGCAAATCTTCTTGGCCCCGCCCGGCGGCTCGGATAGGGTCGCGCCGGAATCCGAACCCAGGAGCATATGATGGCACAGCGCCTTCACCTTGTATTCGGTGGCGAACTTGTCGATCCCACCCGCACCGAGTTTCGCAACACCAAAGACATTCATATCGTCGGTATTTTCCCGAACTATGCCGAAGCTCATGCCGCATGGAAGGCCGAGGCACAGCGCACGGTGGACAGCGCCCATACGCGTTATTTCATCGCCCATCTTCATCGTCTGCGTGATGAGGAACGCGAGGTCAGCCCGACCGAGGAACTGGGCAGCTAAGCCCGCTTTCTGTCACGATGCCCCCTTCGGACGCGCCCGCATCTCTGGCTCTCTGGTTGCACCTGCGCCGGCGCGCCGTGCTTTCCGGCGGGCCGGGCGCGCCCGTCGCGATCCCTGCCGGGACCGGGCCGCTGCTGATCGTGTATCTTTCGGCCCAAGGGGATGAGGCATCCCGCCTTACTGCCCTGATCGAGGCATTGCAGTCGCGCCGGCCGGAACTGCGGGTGGTACTGACTGGCGCGCGCCTACCCCTTGACGCGCTGCCGGGTGGGATTGCCACCGCCACGCTGCCGCTGCCACAAGACCCGTCAGCCGCGCGCGAGGTGGTCCGGACATTACAGCCGCGCGCACTGCTGATTCTTGGCGACGATCTGCCCGCCGCGCTGATCACCGCCATGGCTGAACAGCACCTGCCTGCGATCCTGTGCGAGGCGCGACTGGTCACCTATAACCGCCGCCACTCATGGCGTGGGGCGGTCATTCGCGGGTTGATCGGCCGGATCAGCCACATCCTCGCCCCCGATCCGACCGCCGCCGCCGCCGCGCGCCAGCTTGGCGCAGCGCCCGAGCGGATCGAGCTGACCGGTCCGATCACCGAGACCCGGCCCCCGCTTTCAGCAAATGAGGCCGAGCGACGCGCGCTGGCTCAGATCCTTGCCGGCCGCCATGTCTGGCTGGCTGCCTGCCCGACCCTGCCCGAGGCCACGGCCGCACTCGCCGCCCATCAGGCTGCGCTGCATCACAACCACCGCGCCCTTCTGATCATCGCCGGCCTGCCGCCAGAGCTCGTCCCCGAGATCCATGTCGCGGCCGGGGCACTTGGCCTTGCCGCCGTGCTGCGCACGGATGACGATGACCCCTCGCCCGATGATCATGTGCTGATCGCGGACGATCCTTATGAAATGGGGCTGTGGTATCGGCTTGCGCCGGTGTCGTTTCTGGGGGGAACGCTGCTGCCCGGTCCGGGCCTTTCGCCACGTCACCCGTTCGAGCCTGCTGCACTTGGCTCGGCCATTATCCATGGCCCGATCACCGGGGCGCACGCCCCGGAATGGGTCCAGCTGGACGGGGCATCGGCCGCGCGGCTTGTTACTGACACGGCCGGACTGACCCGGGCCGTTGCAGATCTGTCCGCCCCCGATCAGGCGGCGGTTCTGGCCGGCAATGCATGGTCGGTCAGCACCGGCGGGGCGGCTGCCCTGCACCGCATCGCCGAGACCGTCCTGACCGCCATGGAGCCCACAAAATGAGCCGCCGCGCGCCCGATTTCTGGTTCCGCCGCCCCGGTCTGGGCGCGCGGCTGCTGTCGCCGCTGGGCGCGCTTTATGCCGCCGCCACCGCACGCCGTCTGTCGCGCGGCACAAGGGCAAAGGTCGGCGTTCCGGTGATCTGCGTCGGCAATCTGAACGCGGGCGGAACCGGCAAGACGCCGACCGCCATCATGCTGGCCCAGCTTTTGCAAGAGCGGGGCGTTGCCGTGCATATCGTTTCGCGCGGGTATGGCGGTCGCGAAAAAGGGCCGCTGCGCGTCGAAGAAGCCCGCCACAGGGCAGATCAGGTCGGGGATGAACCGCTGTTGATGGCAGCCTTCGCGCCGGTCTGGGTGGCCAATGCCCGGCTGGCCGGAGCGCAGGAGGCGGTCGCGGCGGGCGCTCAGGCGATCCTGCTTGACGACGGGTTTCAGGACCCGGCTCTTGCCCATGATCTGGCGATAGTGGTCGTCGACGCGGCCAAGGGCTTTGGCAACGGGCTTTGCCTGCCTGCCGGTCCCTTGCGTGAACCGGTCGATCGCGGCCTCGCGCGCGCGGATATGCTGCTGTCGATCGGAGATCCCGACGCACAGGCCCGCTTTACCGAAACCTGGGGACCGCGGCTGCCCCTGCCGCACCTCAGCGGATGGCTCGCACCTTTGCAGACGGGAATGGACTGGCAGGATTTGCGGGTGCTGGCCTTTGCCGGTATCGGCCACCCCGAAAAATTCTTTGCCACCCTGCGCAGCCTTGGCGCCGATGTGGTTCGTGCCGAGGCGCTTGAAGATCACCAGCCCTTTACCCCCCAGCTTCTGACCCGGCTCGAAACCGAGGCCCGGCTGACGGGGACGCAGATGGTGACAACGGAAAAGGACGCTGTGCGACTGCCACGCAGGTTCCGCCACAAGGTGCTGGCCCTGCCGGTGCGGCTGCAACTGACCGATAGTTCGCCCCTGACCCAGCGGCTGCAGGCGCTTGGCCTGTAGGGCAGCCCCGACCGCAGCCGGGGCCGCCCTGGGCTGGCTCAGCCCTTGTTTTCAGCCTCGGCCAGCTTGGCGTCGATGATCTTTTTCAGATCGTCCCAAGGCTGGTTTTGAACCTTTTCACCGGCAATGATGAAGGTCGGCGTGCCTTCGACCTTGTCGGCGGTGGCGTTGGTCTGGAAGGTCGTGACCAGATCGGCCACCTTTTGCTTGTCGTTCCAGCAGGTATCCATCTGCTCATCGGTCATGCCGGCCTTGGCACCGATCTTGCGCAGGTTGGCGGCAATCTCGTCGCCCGACTTGGCATTCAGCCAGTTTTTCTGATCGTCAAAGATCAGGTCCGAGACGGCATAATATTTGTCGTCTCCGCCACAGCGGGCAAGGATCCCCGCCCACAGCCCGACCGCATCGAAATAAACATCGCGCTGGATAAAGCGAACCTTGCCGGTATCGACATATTCGGCCTTCAGCCTGGGCCAGTTACCTTCGTGAAAGGCCGCGCAATGGCTGCAGGTAAAGCTGGCATATTCGATGATCGTGACCGGGGCATCCTCCTGACCCAGGACGATATCGGGCAGGACCTTGCCTTCAGGCATCTGTTCGGCGGCCTGAGCGTTTTCAGCAGGTTGCGCCTCTTGCGCCAAAGCAGGCAGCGCGGAAAGGGTCAGCGCGGCCGTGGCGGCGGCAATCAGAGAGCGGCGGTGCAGCATCATGGAGTGGCCTTTCGGTCGTTGGAGTCCCAGCGGGACAGGATGTTCAGCGCCATGCGCCTGACAGCGGCGGACAGCGCGGGGTTGTCAAAGCCCGCGGCGATCTCCTCGGCCTGGGCAAGTTGGGCCGGGTCCGGCGGGGCCGGAGCGTGGCGAGGAGCGGGGGTAAACTGCGCCTGCCCCTCGGCAAAGCCTAGCGGCGCCGTTTGGGTCAGCACGATGCGCGAGACGGCGTTGAACCCATAGCAGGCATTCACACGCTCGCGGATCTGGCCAAGCTGCATGTTGATCAGCGGCGCCTGAGCGCCCGGCACCAAAAGCGTCAGCGTCGCGCCAATACCCTTGCCATGGCTGATCTTGACCGGGCGGGTATGGGCGGCAATCCCTGGGCCGACCACTTCGGTCCAATGGGTCAACAGTCGTGCGACGGCAAAGCCCCGGGTTTCACCCGCAGCCTTTACCCGCGACGCGACCAGCTGGGCGGCGGCCTCGAAGCCACGCATACGGCGGCGGGGCGGTAGCTCTGCTTTCTTCTGTGCCATCGGGCGACCATATGGTTTATCTGCATCGCAGTCTGAACTGTGGCGCGTCCGGATACCAGAGAAACGAGGCTGAAAATTGCGTGACCTGGCAGTGATCCCGACCGAGCTGCTGGCCTGGTATGACCGCCATGCCCGCATCCTGCCCTGGCGGGTCCCCCCCGGACAGGGCCGCGCCGATCCCTATCGCGTCTGGCTGTCCGAGGTGATGCTGCAACAAACCACCGTCGCAGCGGTCAAATCCTATTTCGAACGCTTTACCAGCCTTTGGCCCACCGTTCACGACCTTGCCGCCGCCGAGGACGCGCAGGTGATGGCTGAATGGGCGGGGCTTGGCTATTACGCACGCGCCCGCAACCTGATCGCCTGCGCACGCAAGGTTTCGGAACTGGGCGCGTTTCCGGACACGCGCGAAGGCCTTGCCGCCCTGCCCGGCATCGGCCCCTATACCTCGGCTGCCATTGCCGCCATCGCCTTCGACCAGCCCGAAACCGTGGTGGACGGCAATGTCGAGCGTGTGACCGCCCGGCTATTTGCGGTCGAAACGCCCCTGCCCGCCGCCAAGCCCGAGCTTGTCGCGCTGGTCACCGGCCTGACCCCGGCCGGGCGTCCGGGCGATTTTGCCCAGGCGATGATGGATCTGGGCGCGACCATCTGCACGCCACGCAGCCCGGTCTGCGGCATCTGCCCGGTTATCAGCCATTGCTCTGCCCGGGCCAAAGGCATTGCCGCCGAATTGCCGCGCAAGATGCCC
Organism: Paracoccus kondratievae; assembly: GCF_009301415.1. Taxonomy (GTDB): domain Bacteria; phylum Pseudomonadota; class Alphaproteobacteria; order Rhodobacterales; family Rhodobacteraceae; genus Paracoccus; species Paracoccus kondratievae. Next base: position 1,673,986 of record NZ_CP045072.1, read on the forward strand.
AAAAAGGCCAGGCCCCTGCGCCAGGGCATGGTCTGGATCGGTTTTGACAAAGGTGCCGTACTGGTCGAAACCCGGCCCGATAAGGGCTTGCTCGGCGGCACATTGGCCTTTCCCTCGACAGGCTGGGACGGCTCGGACGTGCCACCACCCGCCTCAGCGGACTGGCGGGAAATCGGCATCGTCCGCCATGTCTTTACCCACTTCTCTCTGGATCTGACCGTAATGACAGCGGAATTGACCGCCGCGCCGGAAAGAGGCAGTCTGACACCGCTCGGCACTTTCAGTCCTGATGCTTTGCCCGGTTTGATGCGCAAGGCATGGGCGCTGGCCAGACCCGCGACATCGCGCCGCCATGGCAAGCCCAGCCCGGACACGCCATAATCGCATCTGCGATGTCTGGCTGTTCAAGTCCGTCTGTTTTGTCGTTTTAGCCCGTTGCCCCATCACGGTTTCATTGTACCGCCCATGCAAACGCCATTCCGTTCCCGCCTGATAGACGCCCTGCCCTTTTGGCTTTCGCTAGGGCTTGTACCTCTTGCCGCCCTTGCCGCCTGGCGTGGCGGCTGGTGGTTCCTGCTGATGCCCGTTTACGCCTGGTATCTGACCACCGTTCTGGACTCGGTTCTGGGCCTGAACGAAGAAAACCCCGAAACCGAGACGCCGGAAACGCAGCTGTTCTGGTATCGCGCCATCACCATCATCTGGTTTCCGCTACAGGCGGTGATGATCTTTGGCGCGATCTGGTATGCGACCCGCAGTGACCTGTCGGGATGGGAAAAGCTTGGCCTTTTCTTTGGTATCGGCATCGGCTCGGGCACCATCGGCATAGTCTATGCCCACGAGCTGCTGCATCAGCGCAACCGCCTTGAACGCTGGCTTGGCGATCTGCTGCTGGCCTCGACCCTCTACTCGCACTTTCGCACCGAACATCTGCTTGTCCACCATTCATGGGTGGCAACGCCGCGCGATGCAGTCTCGGCCCGCTACAATGAGGGTTTCTTTCGCTTTTTCCTACGCGTGCTGATCGATTGCCCCAAAAGCGCCTGGCAGGCCGAGGCGCGGCGGCTGGAACGTACCGGCCGCTCAAAATTCGACGGTCGCAACCCGTTCTGGCGTTACGGCGCGCTGCAACTGGCAATGCTTGCGCTGGCGCTGATCCTTGGCGGCTGGCAGGGGTTGTTGCTGTTCATCTGGCAAGCCTTCATCGCGGTCTGGCAGCTTGAACTGACCAATTACGTCGAGCACTACGGCCTGACCCGCAAATATCTGGGCGAAGGACGCTATGAACATGTCCTGCCCCGTCACAGCTGGAACAGCGCTCATAAGGCGACGAACTGGCTGCTGATCAACCTTCAGCGCCATTCGGACCACCATTACAAGCCCGACCGGCGGTTTCCGCTGTTACAGACCTATAGCGCCGAAGAGGCACCACAGCTGCCGATGGGCTATCCCGCCATGACATTCCTTGCCATGGTCCCACCCCTGTGGCGGCGGCGGATGAACCCGCGCGTCAGGGCATGGCGGCGGCAGTTCTATCCCGAGATCACTGACTGGCAGCCTTATAACCGCGGCGATCTGCCCATGCCGCGCGGCGCACTATAGGGCGCTGCCCAACCCAAAAGGCCCCGCCCGGCCTTTAGCCGAACGGGGCAAGGCGGTCCCGGCCGCGCCAGAGCTCGCGGAGCTTCGGGACTTGGCGAACCGGGAAAATCAGTGGGCGCGGCCTTCTTCGGCCTCCATCTCGGCGCGGATCTGCTGGCGCAGAATGTCGATCGGAACCATCCGCCCCTCGCGCCGGAAGTGCCAGTAGGTCCAGCCATTGCAGCTTGGCGCGCCCTCAAGCGCAGCGCCGACCTGATGGATCGAGCCCTTGACGTCATTGCCGATCAGGCTGCCATCGGCGCGCACCTTGGCCTTATGGCGGTTGTTCAGCGAATACAGCTCTTCGCCCGGACGCAACATGCCGCGTTCGACCACCTGGCCAAAGGGCACGCGCGGCTCGGCACGTTTGGCGCGGATGGTGGCAAGCGCCTCACTGTCAAAGCGGCGTACGCGCGAGATACGCTTCTCGGCAACTTCGCGATAAGCCTCCTCGCGCTCGATCCCGATAAAGTCGCGGCCCAGCATCTTGGCCACGGCACCAGTGGTGCCTGTGCCAAAGAACGGGTCCAGCACCACATCGCCGGGATTGGTCGAACCGACCAGAATGCGATGCAACAATGCCTCGGGCTTTTGGGTCGGATGGGCCTTGGCACCATCGGCATCCTTCAGCCGCTCACCCCCGGTACAGATCGGCAGCACCCAGTCCGAACGCATCTGCACACCTTCGTTCAGCGATTTCAGCGCCTCATAGTTAAAGGTGTATTTCGCACCCTCGGTCTTGCTTGCCCAGATCATCGTCTCATGGGCGTTGGTCAGGCGCTTGCCGCGAAAGTTCGGCATCGGGTTGGCCTTGCGCCAGACCACATCGTTCAGGATCCAGAACCCCTGGTTCTGAAGCTCGGCCCCGACGCGGAAAATATTGTGATAAGAGCCGATGACCCAGATTGCCCCATCGGGCTTTAGCACCCGGCGCGCGGCGGCCAGCCAGTCGCGGGTAAAACGGTCATAGGCGGCAAAGCCCGAGAACTGGTCCCAATGGTCATCGACCGCATCGACCTTTGAGTTGTCGGGCCGGTGCAGATCGCCCCGCAACTGCAGGTTATACGGAGGATCGGCAAAGATCAGATCAACACTGCTCTCGGGCAGCCCGTTCATGATCTCAATGCAATCTCCGGCCAAAATCTGGTTAAGCGGAAGCGTTCGCGCCGCGGCGCGGGATTTTGTATCGTGCTTAGTCATCACTGCCTCGGGTTTCGGCTATTAGGTGCCGATTTATGAGCCGATAATGAGTCAGCACCGATTCGCCGTCAAATTCTTTTTTGAATCAACGGTTTGAGGTTTCTTCTTTACACAAGATGTTGTGGACGGGTGCAAAGCTGCGCCTATGATATGGGGTCACGCCCAGATCCAGCAGCGCCTTGCGATGCGCAGGTGTGCCGTAACCGGCGTTAACCTCCCAACCATATCCGGGATGCTGTTGCGCCAAATCCACCATGATGCGATCACGCAACAGTTTGGCCACGATCGAGGCTGCGGAAATGGACAGGCAGCGCCCGTCGCCCTTGATCACAGCCAGCCCCGGAACTGGCAGATCGCGGGGCAGCATGTTGCCATCGATCAGCACCAGACAGGGTCGCTGCCGCAGGCCTTCAATCGCGCGGCACATCGCCAGATGCGAGGCGCGCAAGATATTCAGCTGATCAATTTCCTCGACACTGGCGTGCCCGACGGCCCAGTCGCTACACGCCATGATCTGTTCGGCCAGCACCTCGCGCCTCTTGGCCGTCAGCTTCTTTGAGTCATTCAGCCCTTCGGGAATGCAGGTGGGATCCAGGATCACCGCAGCCGCCGTCACCGGCCCGGCCAAAGGTCCGCGTCCAACCTCATCAACGCCTGCAACAAGGCGCGCGCCATCACGCAGCGCGGCCTCCTCCATCGAATAATCGGGCAGGCTCATGCCTCGACGGTCACCGGGGCGATCTCAACCTCTTCCAGATTGACGCCCTCACCTTCGCGGTCCACGACCAGAAAATCGGCTGTACGATCCAAAGGCGTCAGGACACCATGCCAGACCCCTGCACGCAGGTTCACCCCTATGCCCGAGGGCACCAGAAACGCGATCGGAGCCCCCGGCTTCCCTCCTTCATCCGGCGCCACGATCGACAGCCACGGATCAGGCCCCAGCGGCATAAAGGCCTGTGACCCCAGCGGATGCCGCTCCAGCAACGCACAGTCGTAAGGCAGGCTCACCGGCTCCGAACGAAAGATCGAGATGATCGCCTCACCACCGCCACGCTCCACCATGGCCAGCGCATGATGCCGCTCACAACGGCCGGCGTTGATCATTTTGCTGGGCGCCTCGCGCGGAATCAGCAGCTCACCAAAAGGGGCAAATTCCTCGGCTGTAATCGGCCTTGCCTTGATCGTCGTCATGTCTCTTCCGTGTCAAAATATCCCGGGGGTCCGGGGGCAGAGCCCCCGGGCCGGCAGCAATTACCGCTCCATCCGCGGTAGTAAGATGGTCAACAGTCCCATCAGCGGCAGATAAGAACAGATCTGGTAAACGAATTCGATCCCCTTTGCGTCGGCAACAAGGCCAAGCACGGCGGCCGCAATCCCGCCCATGCCAAAGGCAAAGCCGAAAAATATGCCCGCGACCATCCCTGTCCGGCCCGGCACCAGTTCCTGTGCAAAGACCACGATGGCGGGAAAGGCCGATGCAAGGATCAGCCCGATCAGCACCGTCAGCACCCCGGTTGCCGCCAGCCCGACATAAGGCAGCAACAGCGTAAAGGGCAAAATCCCCAGGATTGAGAACCAGATCACCCTCAGCGGCCCCACCCGGTCGCCGATCAGCCCGCCCAGGATCACACCCGCCGCCGTTCCGGCAAGGAACAGAAACAGCATCACCTGCGCCTGCTGGGTGGAAACCCCGAACTTTTCGATCAGAAAGAAGGTATAATAGCTCGAAAGACTGGCCATATAGATGTTTTTGGTAAAGGTCAGCAGCGCCAGTACCACGATGGCCCAAGCCACCCTCTGCCGCGACAGCGGTATGCTACCCGGCGTCCGGGCGACCGTGGCCTTGCGCCGCCCCTCGGCCCAGTCGCCGATCCGCCACAACATCGCCGCGCCCATCATTGCTGCTATGGAAAACACGGCGACCGAAGGCCGGCCCAGCGGCACGACGATAAAGGCCGCAAGCAGCGGTCCCAACGCCTGACCAAAGTTCCCGCCAAGCTGAAACAGTGATTGGGCAGTGCCATAGCGCCCGCCCGAAGCAATGCGCGCCACGCGTGAGCTTTCCGGATGGAACACCGCCGAGCCGACACCGATCAGCATCGCCCCCGACAACAGCACCCAATATTCATGCGCCAACGCCAGCAGCAGCACCCCGACCACGGTGGCCCCCATACCATAGGCAAGCGAGCGCGGCATCGGGTTACGATCCGTCACCATACCGACCGCCGGCTGCAACAGCGAGGCCGTGACCTGAAAGGCAAAGGTCATCATCCCGATCTGCCAATAAGTCAGCGAGAACTCTTCGCGCAGCAGCGGATAAATCGCAGCCAGCATGGACTGCATAATGTCGTTGATCATATGGCACAGGCTGATCGCGACCAGCACCGTCCAGGCCGTGGCAGAGACACCCTGGCCGCGGAATGTCGAAACGTCCGACACAGAATCTCACCTCTTGAAAATCGCCCGATTTGTCGTGCTGGGCCGGAGGATTGTCAACCGTGACAGGCGGATCCTGGCCGGCGTTCGGAAATATCCTTGACCCCTGCAGGAATTTGCACTCAAAACTGAACGAATGGGTCCAGTTTCAGGCCCCCGGTCGGGCTGGCTTGGCCGCTCTGGAATCCGGTGCTCACCCCCTTCGGGCAGTGCTTTCGTTCAAGTGCCTGCGTATTGAGTTCTGCCGCAACCTCAATGAACAAAGACGTATTCTGAAACAATGATCGAGCTACCCAGCCACATGGCACAGGCACTTTCGGCAGAGCTGCAGGAACGCAAGCGACGAAACATGACCTGGCAAACCGTCCAGGAAGAAGTCCTGAGCCGCATCCACAACGGAGAATGGGCTGAAGGGCAGCTGATCCCGACCGAAGCCGAGCTGGCATCCGAGTTCGGCTGTGCGCGCGCCACCGTCAACCGCGCCCTGCAGGCACTTGCGCAAAGCGGCGTTCTTGAGCGCCGCCGCAAGGTCGGCACCCGCGTCGCACAGCACCCCCGCGTCCAGATGGTCCGCTTTCTTTTGCGGCGCGAGATCGAGGCGACAGGCAAGGCCTACGGCTATTCGCTGCTGCTTTACGAAGAATGTCCTCCGCCGCCCGATACTGCCCAGGCGATGCTATTGCGCACCGATGACCGGCTGCTGCGCGTCCGCGCCAGCTTTACCGCCGATGGCGCGCCCTATTGCTGCGAAGAACGCTGGATCAACCACTTTGCCACCCCCGGCCTGACGCGTGAGGCGCTTAGCCGGATCAGCCCTTGCGAATGGCTGCTTGGCCATGTGCCGATCAACCGCGGAAGCATGGCAATCGGCGCCGCCCTTGCAAATGAGCGTTTCGTAACCGACGCGCTGCAACTGCAGCCCGGGGACCCCGTGTTGCTGGTCGAGCGGCTGGACTGGCTGAACAACATGCCTATATCGCTTACCCGGCGTTATTTCCCGCAGCATCACCGCTTTGCCGCGACGATCTGAAAGGTCGCGATCAACCCGAGTTGACCGGCATTTGCTTGCCTTGTCCTGCGCATTTGGCCAAATGTGCTGGACACAACCAGAACAATACAGGCAAGCAGACCGGAGCCGAGCATGTTCCCGACCCGATTTCGCAGGGGCGCGTTTTTGCGCTTCGCCCTGATGGCGACAACCCTGGCCATTCCGCTTTCGCCCGGATGGGCACAGGCGGCCCCTTCAGGCACGTCCGCCGCGACCACGATAGCTCCGACCGCACCGCCTCGGCCAAAGGCGCTGGTGTCGATCACCCCCGCCGAAATCGAGCAGGCCACCTATGACGGCACCGGCCTGCCCCCCGGTCAGTCGGCACTGACGGCCAAGGTGCAGATCCTGCTGGACCGCTCGGGCATCTCGCCGGGGGTCGTGGACGGCTGGCGCGGAGGGATGAGTGAAAGCGCCATCAAGGCCTTTCAGAGGCGGGCCGGTCTGCCGATGACCGGTCGCATGGATCACGCGGTTTGGGAACTGCTGCAGGGCTATGCTGGCCCGCCGCTGACCATGGAATATACCATCGTCGAAAAGGACGCGACTGGCCTCGTCGATCGCATTCCCCCGGATTATGCCGAAAAGGCGGCGATGACCTCGCAGGGTTATACGAGCGTGCTGGAAAGACTGGCCGAACGCTTTCACATGGATGAAAAGTTTCTGGCCAAGCTGAACCCCGGCGCAAGTTTCCAGCCCGGCGAAACCATCCATGTCACCGTCCCGGCAAAGCCGATCCGCGCCACCGTCACCCGGATCATCGTGGATAAGGAAACCCGCCGTGTCGCCGCTTATGACGCGCGGGGCAATATGGTCGCGGATTATCCGGCAACGGTCGGCTCTTCTGATACGCCATCGCCACATGGCAATCACGTCGTCGATGCCGTGGCGTTGAACCCGACCTATACCTATAACCCGCATCGCAATTTCAGGCAGGGACAGAATGATCGGGTACTGATCATCCCGCCCGGACCCAACGGGCCTGTGGGCAATGTCTGGATCGACCTTTCCGAGCCGACCTACGGCATCCACGGAACCGCCACGCCCTCGCAATTGTTCCTGAGCCAGTCGCATGGCTGCGTGCGGCTGACGAACTGGGACGCATGGGAGCTGGCGCATATGGTCAAGGCCAAGGTTACAACGGTCGAGTTCCTGCCCCCCGGGGTCAGAATCTCTGACGTGACCGGCGTGTCGCCGGTGGCTGCGGCGACACAGACCGCGGCGACCACGGCAATCGCCTCGACCCGGCCACCAGCCCGCGGCAACCGCCTGCCCCCTGCGGCCTTCGCAGGCGAAGCCGCTCCGGCCGCCGTTGCTGCTGCCACATCCGCCGCCGCCGCCCTTGGCGCACCAACTGCCGCTGCAACCGCGGCAGGCTCTGAGCCTCTGGTCGTCACCCCCGCGACCCCTGCCACGAGTGAGCCTCTGGTGCCCGAGGTCCCGCCTGCCGCCCCGGCGACCGAGGAGCCCGAGTATCCTTCGGACGTCACCCTGCCAAGCAGCCTGCCAGGCGAAGCCCCGGGCAGTGTCACGCTTTATCCGCAGGCCGGGCAGCCCTGAATGCGCAGGCCGGGGCGATATCTTTCGGCAATCCTGATCTCGGCACTGCCTGGCCTGCCCTCGCTGGCTTTGGACGAGACGCCGTTGGATGATATCGCCCCGCCTCCCAAACCCGAGGAAAGCCCGGGGGACATTCGCCCTGCGCCGCGACCAGAGGCAGCCGAGGCCAACCCCGAGCAGCCTCAGCCCGCCCCTGACGACACCACCGATAGTACAAGCGCACCAGCCGCCCCCACCGCCAAGCCAGAAACCCCGGCCACCCCGGTCGGCCCGCCCATTCACAGCCAGTTGCGGGAAAGCGATTTCGATTATTCTGCCTGCCTGCTGCAATTGACGTTGCTTGGCGCCGATTACAGTGAGGAAGCACCCGTCCTCGATCCCGACCAACGTGATTGCGGGATTGACCGGCCCGTGCTTTTGCGCCGGCCCTTGCCGGGGATCGAGATACCGGGCGGTGCCCTGATGCGCTGTGATCTGGCCCGCGACCTTGCCCATTGGCTGCGTGATTTTGTCCTGCCCGCCGCTGCCCTGTTGCCTGATCGGCCCCGGCTTGCGGCGCTGGAGCCCGGTTCGACCTATCAATGCCGTGCGACAGTCGGGACCACAGGCGAAAACCTTTCGGAGCACGCTTTTGGCAATGCTTTCGACATTGCCGCCTTCCGTTTTGAGGACGGCTCGCGGATCGAGATCAAGCCGCGGCAGGACAGCGGCGACCTGCAAGAGGCCTTTCAGCGCGCGATCCGCGGGGCCGCCTGCCTGCATTTCACCACAGTCCTGGGGCCGGGCAGCAATGCCGCCCATGACGATCATCTGCATGTCGACATCAAGGCGCGGCGGGGTGGCTATCGGCTGTGCCAGTAAGGGATTTGTTTCCATGCCATGCCTTCATTCGGGACGTGGCGGGGGCATACCCAAAGCGTCGGCCAGTAACGCAAAGCTTTGTCGCGCATCAGGGCTTTTGTGGGTAAAGAACTGATCCAGCGCCGGATATAACCGCACCGCCTCATCCACCCGCGGATCAGAGCCTTGTGAATAAAGGCCAGCACGGATCATCAGTTCGGATTCTGCATAGGTTCCCAGCGTCGCGCGCGCACGCGCGATCAGCGCATTCTCGGCCGTGCTCGCCGCCTGAGGCAAGGAGCGTGAGACCGAACGCAGCACATCCACTGCCGGGAAACGGCCCCGTTCGGCGATGGCGCGATCCAGAACCACATGGCCATCAAGAACGCCGCGCAGGATATCGGCTACCGGCTCCTCCATATCCGAACCCGCGACCAGCACGCTGAAAATTGCAGTAATATCGCCCGAGCCGATTGGCCCTGGCCCCGAACGCTCGGCCAGCGACATGATCAGATGCGAGGTCGAGGGGGGGAAACCGCGATAGCTGGGGCTTTCACCAGCGGCGAGCGCGATCTCACGATGCGCCTCGGCAAAACGGGTGATCGAATCGGCCAGAAACAGCACATGCTGTCCGCGGTCGCGGAAATGCTCGGCCACCGTCATCGCAGCCCAGGCACAGCGCCTGCGCATCAACGGCGACTGATCCGAGGTAGCCGCCACCACGACCGAACGTGCCATCCCCTCTTCGCCCAGCGTTTCCTCGACAAACTCGCGCAGCTCTCGGCCACGCTCCCCCACCAGCGCAATCACCACCACATCAGCCGAGACGCCCTTGGCCAGGGACGAAAGCAGCGTGGATTTGCCCACGCCCGAGCCGGCAAACAGCCCCATTCGCTGCCCCCGCACCAGGGGCAGGATGGTGTCAAAGACGGCAAGCCCCGTATCCAGCCGCGCGCCCAGCCGGTTACGCAGCGCAGCGGGCGGCGGAGGCGTGCGGAAACCCCGTTCCTCCCTCCCGGCGGCAAGGGGACGACCATCCAGCGGCCTGCCAAAGGGATCGATGATTCGCCCGATCCAGCTATCGGCGGGTGCAAGAGAGGGTGCAAAGACCAGCTCAACGGGCGTGCCGATCGACAGCCCCTCCATCGGACCTTCGGGCAGAATTGCCACCTGATGGTCGTGCAGCGCGATGATCTCTCCGCCCAAAGATGCACCAGAACCCTTTGAAAAGACGACACGATCTCCTAAGGAAGCATGGCTTGACAGCCCGCCTGCAAGGATCAGGCCCGCCTGAATGGCGCTGACCTGACCAAAGTGCCGGATCATGCGGACTCGTCCCATCCGCGCCGCAATAGACAGCATTTTATCCAATTTCTGCTTCTCCCTGCTGCCGGTCCGTCCGGTCCTGGAAAGGGTTTCTAAACCTGTTGGGGTTAAGACCGGGTTTATCGGAACCTGAGGAGATGCCGCGATGTTTGACCGGATCGAGACTTTGCGGATGGCCAATTCGCTGACGGCCCATGCTGCCGAACGGCAAAAGCTGATTGCCCGCAACGTGGCCAATGCCGATACCCCGGGCTTTCGTGCCCGCGATCTGGCCAGCTTTACCAAAACCTATCACACGCAAGGCGCGGTAGAGATGCGCGCCTCACGTCCTCGCCATCTGACCGGCGCCAGTTGGGGCGGCAGCCCGCGCGTGATCGACGACAAGGGTGAGCCCGCGCCGAACGGCAACTCTGTCTCGCTTGAGGATGAAATGATCCGCAGCGCCGAGGCCAGGCGTGAATTCGATCTGGCGCTGGCGGTGACAAAATCCTCGCTCAATCTGATCCGTACCAGCCTCGGACGTCGTGGCTAGGGGGTATAAGGATGTCAGAAACGCTTTCCGCCATTGAACTGGCCGCTTCGGGTATGCGCGCGCAGGCCGTGCGGCTGCGACATATTTCCGAAAACATCGCCAATGCCGACACGCCCGGCTATCGCCGCAAGGTGGTAGCCTTTGAAGAGCAGGTCGACTTTGGCCGCCGAACCGGTGCCGTCACCGCCGGGCCGACCCGGTTTGATCGGCGCGAACTACCTCAGATCTATGATCCCGCCCATCCGATGGCTGATGAGAACGGCTATTACGCAGGATCGAACGTCGATCTGATCATCGAGATCGCCGACTCCAAGGAGGCGGGCCGCAGCTATGAGGCGAACCTGCGCGTCTTTGAGCAATCGCGCCAGATGGGCGGCGCATTGCTGGACCTGATCCGCCGATAAGAAAGGAACTGCCATGATTACCCCGACCCTCGCCGCTACTTCTTATGACCGCGTGCGCAACGTCGTCGCGCCAGGCAATCACGATCCGCAAGGCGCGGCCTCAGTGTTTTCCCGGATGATGGATCAGGTTGATGCCGCCGCCACCGGCGCCATGACCGGCAAGGCCGAGACGCATGATCTGGTGCAAAGTATCGCCCAGGCCGAAATCGCGCTCGAGACCGTGGTCGCCATGCGCGACAAGGTAGTCGAGGCCTATCAGGAAATCCTGCGGATGCCGGTCTGAGGATCTGGCCATGGATGAGAACCTGATCTTCGACCTCACCCGGCAAGCGCTGTGGATCGCGCTGCGCATGGCCGCACCGCTGCTGGGGGTGGCGCTGGTGGTGGGTGTGATCATCGGTCTTTTGCAGGCCCTGACCTCGGTGCAGGAAATGACGCTGACCTTTGTTCCCAAGGTGGGCCTTATGCTGGCGGTATTCTGGGTCAGCATGAGCTTTATGACCGCCATGCTGACCGGGTTCTTTACCGATCAGGTCCTGCCAGGGATTGCGGGGTCCTAGGTTATGGATAACGCGATCTATGCCGCCCTGACCAGGCAATCCGGGTTGATGCGCGAAATGCGCTCTGTTGCCAACAATATTGCCAATGCCAACACCACCGGCTTTCGGCGCGAAGGTGTCGTATTTTCGGAATATATGGTGTCGCTTGATCGGCGTGGCGAGACCTTGGCAATGGCCAATGCCCATGGGCGCATGATCGACCAGCGCCCTGGCGACATGACGTTGACGAACGGCCGCTTTGATCTGGCGATTGATGGCAAGGGTTTCTTCATGGTCCAGACACCGCAAGGCAACCGCCTGACCCGGGCCGGTGCCTTCATGACCAATGCTGAGGGCGAACTTGTTAACCCCGACGGTTATCAGTTGCTCGACGATGGACAGGCACCCGTCGTCATCCCTGCGGGCGTGCGCGACATCGGTATCGGCATGGATGGTACAATTTCCGCCGACGGCACGCCCGTTGGGCGGGTGGGCATCTTTGCAGTTACGGACCAGTCCCGCCTGCAGCATGTGGCGGGTACGCTTTTCGATCCCGGCGATGCAGCCGAACCACTGGATGACGCAGTACTGCGTCAGGGTTTTCTTGAGGGCTCCAATGTCGACCCGGTGCTTGAAATCGCGCGCATGATCGAGGTTCAGCGCGCTTATCAACTGGGCCAAAGCTTCCTTGATCAAGAGGACCAGCGCATCCGTCAGGCCATCACAATTCTGACCCGGTAAAAGGACTAAAACCATGAAAGCACTTCAGATAGCAGCCGCCGGGATGAGCGCACAGCAGATGCGCGTCGAGGTCATCTCTAACAACCTCGCCAACATGTCCACGACTGGTTATAACGCCCGGCGCGCCGAATTTGCCGACCTGCAATATGAGCAGGTCACTCGCCCGGGTACGCTGACCTCAACCAGCGGCACAATGGTTCCGGCAGGGATCCAGCTTGGTATGGGGGTGCGCCCGGCCAGCGTATCCGTCATGCTGGCCCAAGGGTCGCTGACCCAGACCAATGGGGATCTGGATATCGCCATCGATGGCGGCGGCTATCTTGAGATCACCCTGCCCTCAGGCATTTCGGCTTATACCCGAGACGGCAGTCTGAAACGTTCGCCGGAAGGTCAGATCGTCACCTCGGAAGGCTATCCGCTGGTACCTGACATTACCATCCCCGAGGATGCCCGAAGCATCTCGATCAACGCCAATGGCGAAGTCTTTGCCTATTTCAGCGACCGGGTCGAACCCGAAAACCTTGGCCAGATCACCCTGGCAAGTTTTATCAACGAAAAGGGCCTCGAGGCCATCGGCTCGAACATGTTTCTGGAAAGCACGGCATCGGGCGCACCCCGGGTCGCCTCGCCGGGACAAGAGGGGCTGGGCACGATCCGCGCCGGCTGGCTTGAGGAAAGCGCGGTCGATCCGGTGCGCGAGATCGCCGAATTGATCAAGGCCCAGCGCGGTTATGAACTGAATTCCAAGGTCATCTCTGCCGCAGACCAGATGCTTGGTACAACGGTGCAGGTCCGCTGATGCGCGCCATTGCCCTGATGTTTATGCTACTGCCGCAGTGGGCCACAGCCGGTGCGGCAGTCGCCAGCCGTACACTACCCGCCGGCACGGTTATCTCAGCCGAGGATGTCACCCTCGCCCCGGATCAGGCGGGAGGTATCGAAGATATCACCCAGATCGTCGGCCAGCAGCTGCGTGTCATGGTCTATGAGGGGCGAAGGATCGACCCATCTGCCCTGACCGAACCTACCCTGATTGGTCGCAACCAGCTTGTCACGCTGACCTATGAAAAAGCCGCTCTGCGAATCGAGACCGAGGGGCGCGCGCTATCTGCCGGGAAAGTCGGTCAGATCATCCGGGTACTGAACAGCAGCTCACGCGTGACTGTTTCCGGCCGTGTCGCGCCTGACGGTTCGGTCATCGTCCAGAATAACTGAAAGTGAATCTCATGTCCCGATATACGCCGTCCCATTCTGTCACGCTAGTTGGTGCACTGACACTTGCCATGTCGCTTTCGGCCTGCGCACGGGTGTCTCACCTTGGCCGCCCCCCATCTATGACCGAACCCGAAAGCAGCGTCGAATTTCAGGCCATGACCTCGTCAGGCTATGGTGTCAATGAGCTGCCCGACAGGCCGCAAAGCACGGCCTCGCTGTGGAGCAGCGCACAAAACTCTCTGGTCGCGGACCGCCGAGCTTCGCAGCGCGGCGATATCCTGACCGTGGTGATCGAAATCGACGACCGGGCCGAGATCCAGAACAGCTCGGGCCGCAGTCGCAGTTCGTCAGACAAGGTCAGTATTCCCTCAATGATCGGGCTGCCGCAACGTATCGACGAGGCCCTGCCTGAGGGTGCCAGTATGAAAGAACTGGCCGATGCCAAGGCTGCCTCCAGCTTCAAAGGCAGCGGGAATATTTCCCGACGTGACAAACTGACTCTGCGGGTGGCAGCTACCGTTGTCGATCGCCTGCCCAACGGCGTTCTGCGTATCCAGGGCACGCAAGAGGTACGTGTGAACAACGAGGTGCGTGAACTGACCGTTAGCGGTTTTGTGCGCCCATCAGATATCAGGCGCCGCAACGAGATTGCCTATGACCGTATCGCCGGTGCCCGTATCTCTTACGGCGGGCGCGGCCAGATCAGCGATGTACAGCAGCCGCGCTACGGTCAGCAGGTCGCCGATATCCTTCTGCCCTATTAAGCAGGCGGAGCGGTCGTGAAAAAACTATTGCTAATCTTGCTGCCCGTACTGGCCTTCGTGGGGGGGGCGATCAGTGGCGATATTTTTGGTGAGCCCAAGCCTGCAGATGAAACCAGAATCCAAGGCATAGCTACTGAACAGGCTGACGCCACATCCCAAACAGGCAAAGGCGAAAGCTCGTCCACAACAAAGGACGACACCCTTGGGTGGTTCCGTTTTCCAACCCAGTTTTTTGTGCCTGTCCTGCGCAATGGTTCACCAACAGCTGTGATGATCCTGTCACTCGGCATCGAAACCCCCGCCTCTGCCCAGGCCGAGATTGAAGCGCAAGAATTGCGCCTGCGGGACAGCCTGCTCAATGCGCTAATGATCGAGGCAAATACAGGCGCTTTTGATGGCAATTTCACCTCTGAGGTCACGCTTCAAAAGTTGCGAACATCCCTGCTTGCAGCGGCGCAAAAGACTGCGGGACCGAATGTCAGACGCATTCTGATCGAGGATATTGGCCGACAAGAGCAATAACGCCCTCTGGCCCGATCCGCAGGATCCTTATAGGAAAGAGGCGATATTATCGGAGACCCAGTTGCATCCGCCGATCACTATTGCCATGGCCAGTTATAACGGGGCGCGGTTCATTCGCGCCCAGCTAGACAGTCTGGCTGCGCAAAGCATCTCAGACTGGAAGCTGATTGTTTCCGACGACGGCTCGACGGATGGAACGCGGCAGATTGTTGCGGAGTTTGCCCGCACTCGCCCCTCGGGACAAGTAGAGCTGATAGACGGTCCCCGACAAGGATCGACCCGGAACTTCCTGCACCTGACCCAACGGGTCGATGCCGGTGGGTGGCTGGCTTATGCCGATCAGGATGATGTCTGGCTGCCGGACCGGCTGGAGCGCGGCGTGGCCTTCCTGCACGGACGCATAGATGCAGCGATTTATGCCGCGCGAACAACAATCTGCGACGAGGCGCTGAACCCGCTTGCCGCGGCACCGCATTTCCCCGGACCGTTTACGTTTCGCAACGCACTGATCCAAGCCTGTTTGCCGGGCAATACGATCCTTGCCAACTCGCAGGCGATTCGGCTGTTGCAGGCGACAGCCCCGGCAGCCGAAGCAGCAGGCATCATCTCGCATGACTGGTGGGCCTATCAAATCCTGTCGGGTGCGGGCGCGAGTATCATGCGCGACCGGGCGCAAGTGCTGCTTTATCGCCAGCATCGGAAAAATCTGATGGGGCGGAACGATACGGCACGAGCGAAGGCTGCACGGGCCTCAATGCTGATAAACGGAAAGTTTGCGGACTGGCTGGCACGGAACCAAAAGGCGCTGGAACCTGTCACCTCCCGACTACTCCCCGAGAACCAGCGCTTATTAGAGCGTTTCGGAGAGATCTTGAAAGCCAGCGGTCCAAATGCCTTTCACGGAATGCTGCGGCTGCGGCTTTATCGGCAGACCCGAACGGGCACCTTGGCAGTTCTGGCAGCAGCTCTTACCGGACGCTTACGCATTCCGGACCCCAAAAATACAAGCTAAAACAATCGGCGATGCGGAGAGGGAGAGGGAGAAGGAAAAGGGCATGACCTGCTTTCCCAACCCACCAACGCGTGGATATCTGAAATTCGCCGCGCTGCCTTGGCGGATAAAACGGCGCGGCGCTATCTTATCCATTAGTGGCCTGTACCGACAACCGCGTCGCGGCCTGCCCCCACCTCGCCTTGAGCAAACCGCTGTCATCATAGCCGCGAATATTCTTGTCCGTTCCGGGACAGAGCACCAAGTCATCATAAGATTTGGCTTGAGTGTCATGCACCACGCGCCATCGTGAATCATGAGCAGCAGACTCCGGTGCCACATGAACGCCGCAAACCTCTGTTCATTCCACACTGAGCAATAAGCTGAGGTGCGGTGACCATCCGGCGATCTTTACCCAAAGTGGCAAGGCCCCCATTCCCTGTAGTTCTCGACACCGCGCCGCCGCCGATCAGATCCGGACGGCCACATCCAGAACTCGATCACCATCATCCGCCGACTCCCTGCCGCAGCGCTCGCCCGCAGCTTGCTCTGATATCCTGGCTGCGCACAACTCAACCGAGATCCGCGCAGCCGTTTGTGACGCAGTAAGAAAACGGTTGTACGGAAAGGGCTCCGGCAGCAGCAGGGCCAATGATTTGGCCGCGCTATTGTAAAGCCTAACCGTTCGTTCCCACAGTTTGATGGGCGATCCATTCTTTGGGATGTAAGAATGCCTTATGGGACGAGTTCGTCACGAAGGCGCCACGACTGCGCGCACCATCTGAGCAGCAATACAGCGATCAGAAGCTTCGACCACCGCGATGAACCGCAGTATTAATCCAAAGGTCGTGGGGAAATGGCGGAAATCTCACACGGTCGAGAACATGAAGACTGGGCCGAAAAACCTTGTTCGACGACTCCGAGCGAGGAGGAGGCAGAGGTCCCGGTGTCACAGGACGACTGTCTTTATGTCCTGCAGTCGATCTCTTCTGCATTTGACACGCTCCGGTCCTGCACCGCTGCATTCAACGTCACAGGGATACCTCAACCGGTCAGAGAAGGACCAAGCCCGAAATGGGCTTGGTCTGAACACGGACAATCCGGGGAGCGGGTCAGTCTGAACCTCAGAGCCAGGACTCTTCACCTGAACCCGATCCACCAGATGCCGGGTGAGCAACGACCACCTTACTTCAGCAGGCGCGCCAGGTAGTTGCCGTAATCGTTCTTGGCGAATTTGCGTGCCTGCTCGCGCAGTTGGTCAGCGCCAATCCAGCCCTGGCCATAGGCAATCTCTTCCGGGCAGCCAGTCTGCAAGCTTTGACGCTGTTCCAATGTGCGCACAAAGTTGCCGGCATCGAGCAGGCTGGCGTGAGTGCCGGTGTCGAGCCAGGCGAAACCCCGGCCCATCTTCTCGACCGTCAGCTGACCCTCATGCAAATAAGTCTCGAGCAGCGTAGTGATTTCAAGCTCACCACGAGCCGATGGCTTTACTTCGCGCGCGCGCGCAGGCGCTGTACCGTCAAGGAAATAAAGCCCCGTCACCGCATAATCCGAAGGCGGGACAGGCGGTTTTTCAATAATCGCGCGGGCACGGCCGTCCTGGTCAAAATCGACCACGCCATAACGCTCGGGATCGGCGACGCGATAGCCAAAAACCGTACCACCTTCGGTCCGCTGATCCGCCGAGGCCAACAAATTTGGCAAGCCGTGGCCAAAGAAAATATTGTCGCCCAGCACCATGGCCGAGGGCGCACCGGAGAGGAAGTCTTCGGCAAGGATATAGGCCTGTGCCAACCCGTCGGGCGAGGGCTGCACCAGGTATTCGAAGCTTAGCCCCCATTGGCTGCCATCACCCAGCAGACGCTGAAATTGTGCCTGATCCTCGGGCGTGGTGATGATCGCGATCTCACGAATGCCCGTAAGCATCAGCACCGAAATCGGATAATAGATCATCGGCTTGTCATAGATCGGCAACAGCTGTTTCGACACGCCCATGGTGATCGGATACAGTCGCGTGCCCGAACCGCCGGCCAGAATAATGCCCTTGCGTCGGCTGGTTGGAGTGCCGGATTGGGTCATGGTTTCAGCTCCTGTAATACCTTGGCGAGACCGGCACGCCAATCGGGGCGGTTGATGCCGAAGTCTCGTGAAATGGCGGCACAGTTCAGGCGTGAGTTCGCCGGGCGCCGCGCAGGTGTGGGATAATCCGAGGTGGCAATTTCGGTCACGCGGCAAGACAGCCCCGCCTGCGTCATGATCTCGCGCGCAAAACCGGCCCAAGAGGCATCGGGCGCGCCCGCGAAATGATAAATGCCACCCCGAGCAGGATCGGCGCGCATGGTATCAAGCATGGCAAGACAGGCGGCAGCAATATCACCCGCAGGGGTCGGGCCGCCGTGCTGATCGGCAACCACGCGCAACTCCTCACGCTCGGCACCCAGCCGCAGCATGGTTTTGACGAAATTGGCGCCATGGGCCGAAAACACCCAAGAGGTTCGCATAACCGCCCATTGCGCGCCCGCACCGGCAACGCCCACCTCACCCGCAAGCTTGGTCGCGCCATAGACGCCTAGCGGGCCAGTCGGGTCAGTCTCGTCCCAAGACCGTTCACCCGAACCGTCAAAAACGTAATCGGTCGAGATATGCAGGAACGGCACACCCAGTTCGGCGGCGGCCCGGGCCATTGCGACCGGAGCCTCGGCATTGATGGCGCGCGCCAGATCTGGCTCGGATTCGGCGCGATCCACGGCGGTATAGGCAGCAGCGTTCAGCACCGCTGCACAGCCCGAGGTACGAATTGCCGCAGCACAAGCCTGCGGATCAGTCAGATCAGCCTGATCGCGTCCCAGAAAACGCGCCTCGGGGACCAGACGGGCCAATTCGGTTGCAACCTGTCCGGTGCGGCCAAAGACCAAAAGGCCCTTCATGCCTTGCCAAGCCTTTCGCCAACGCCCTGACGGCTCAGCAACGGGCGCCACCAGTCTTCGTTGTTCAGGTACCATTCGACAGTACGCCTGAGCCCCTCTTCGACCGTGACCGAGGGGCGCCAACCCAGTTCGGTACGGATGCGGGTCGGGTCGATCGCATAGCGGCGGTCGTGACCTGGCCGGTCGGCAACAAAGGTGATCAGCCGGTCATGCGGCGCGGATTCTGGGCGCAGATGGTCCATATGGGCGCAAATGGTCCGCACCAGATCTATATTACGCGCCTCATTCTCGCCACCGATGTTATAGCTGCGGCCCAGGCTGCCCTTTTCCAAGGCAAGCAGCAACGCGTCGGCGTGATCCTCGACATAAAGCCAGTCGCGCACGTTGCCTCCATCACCATAGACTGGGATCGGTCGGCCATGCAGAGCGTTCAGGATCACCACTGGCACCAGCTTTTCCGGAAAATGGAAAGGCCCGTAATTGTTTGAACAATTGGTCAGCACCACCGGCAGGCCATAGGTCTCGTGCCAGGCGCGGACCAGATGATCGGATGCGGCTTTCGAGGCCGAATAGGGGCTGCGCGGGTCATAGGGCGTAGTCTCGGTGAACTGGCCAGTCTCGCCCAAAGAGCCAAAGACCTCATCGGTCGAGATATGGTGGAAACGGAACCCCTCGGGCCGGCCCTGCGTGGTCCAGTAGGCACGCGCCGCCTCAAGCAGGTTATAGGTTCCGGTCACGTTCGTTTCGATGAATGCGCCCGGCCCGTCGATCGAGCGATCCACATGGCTTTCAGCAGCCAGGTGCATGATCGCATCGGGCTTATGGGTCGAGAGGATGCGATCAAGCGCCGCCCGGTCGCGAATATCGGCCTGTTCGAAACGATAAAGCGGGCTGTCCGCGACCGAGGCCACATTCGCCAGATTAGCCGCATAGGTCAGCGCATCTAGGTTCACTACCTCATGCCCGCGCGCCACCGCCAGCCGCACCACTGCCGAACCGATGAACCCCGCGCCACCGGTCACCAGAATCTTCATAGCCTCGCCTCGTAATCAAAGGGCCCTTGATAGGTGAAAGGGCTGTCGAACTCGTTCAATGCCGGGGCCCTGGCGTCCTTGGCCGACAGAATCGGTGGATCTGTCAGGCCCCAGTCGATGCCGATACTGTCCCAGGCTACCGCCCCGTCGCAATCGGGCGCGTAATGGTCTGTACATTTGTAGAGGATTTCCGTGTCCGGCTCGCGCGTCACAAAGCCGTGCAGAAAGCCCGCCGGTACCCACAGCTGGCATCCATTCTCAAAAGACAGCTCACAGCCAGTCCATTTTCCATAAGTCGGACTGCCTTTACGGATATCGACCGCGACGTCGAAAAGCCGCCCGCGCCCACAGCGCACCAGCTTGCCTTGCGCATGCGGCGGCGACTGGAAATGCAATCCACGCAGCGTTCCGACAGCGGAGGAAAGAGAGTGATTGTCCTGAACGAACTCTGGCAGGTCGAGCCCCGCCTCGTGCAATGTCCTGCGGCTCCAGCTTTCGCTGAAAAACCCGCGTTCGTCACCGAAACGGGACGGAACAATGATCAGCACGCCCGGCAACGAGGTCTTTTGAATCTGCATCGGTCTTTAACCAGTCTACTTGTCGCATCAGCGGTATGGAGGAACTCGGAACCACGCACAAGCCATGCATGTAACGCGCAGACTAAGCGTGAGACCATTAAAATGCACGGGGAATAATGGGTGACTTATCCGGCGGGGTTAGCACTTTGTTAGGGCGGCGGGATGACCCCGCGATGAACTACCACAAGCGATCCTGCCATGCGTTACCGTCACGTTGCCACCTATACCGGCCCAGCGACAAGTTTCGTGACCAATATCACGGACCTGCAAACCCATGCCGGAACCGATGGATACACGCTTTACAGCGTTACCCATGTCGGTGGAGGCATGGCCGCCTATCGCATCACCTCGGCCGACCAGCCGATCGAGATGATCGACCGCCATGCCTATCCGCAATCGTTCCAATATGCCGGCACGCCGGGGGCCAGCATCATCACCCTCAACAGCGGACCGGTTCTGTTTGGCACCGGCATGCGCGAAACGCTCGGCTCGGGGTTCCTGCTGGATGATGACGGCAGCTTTGCAGAGAGCATCCGGCTGCTGAAGGGCAAACAATCCGGCGATATCGTCCAGCTGGGCGAGTTCGAGACGACCGAGGGCCGGTTTTTCTATTTCGCGCGCGACGGGCAGACCGGGTTCGAGATCTGGAAGTTCGGCGACAAGGGCAAGATCAGCCACCTCACCGATGTCGCGCTGCCGACCGGCCCGGGCGTTCAGGGGGCCGAAATAAACGACATGCTGGTGACGCAGCTGGGGGATCGCAGCTTCATCATCTCGGCCTCGGCCATGGGCAACTATGTCGCGGTGCAGATGATCCATGCCGACGGCTCGGTAGGGACTGCGCAGATGCTATGGGCGGACCGCGGCCTCGGCATGAACCAGCCGACACATCTGGGCACGGTGACGGTTGGAGCCGTAACCTATCTGGTGGTCGCCTCGGCGCAAAGCTCGTCGCTGACCACGATGCGGCTGACCTATGACGGCGCGCTTGAGCCGGTGGATCACATCATTGACGAGCGCACGACCCGATTTGCCGGGGCCACCGCACTGGAAACCGTGATGATGGACGGCCGCGCCTTCATCTTTGTCGGCGGCGGCGATGACGGGCTCAGCGTCTTTACCATGTTGCCCGATGGACGGCTGATGCATCTGGAAACACTGGTCGACACAGACAAACTGACCCTCGCCGATGTCTCAGCCCTGTCGGCCATGGTGATCGACGGCAAGATCGCGCTCTTTGTCTCATCCCGCACCGAAAAAGGCATCACGCAATTCGCCTTTGACCCGGGAGGCATCGGCCTGACGAAGGTGGTCGGCGCCGGCAAGCAGATCGGCACCGCTGGCAGCGACATGATGCAGGCCAGCGCCAAAACCACGCATATGGACGGCGGGGCGGGCGACGACATCCTGATCGCCGGTAGCAGCCCGGTGAGGATGACCGGTGGTAAAGGAGCGGACACATTCGTCCCGATGGAGGTCAACGGCACGATCACCATCACCGATTTCGAGCTTGGCGTCGACAAGCTGGACCTATCCTTCCTGGACATGATCCGCAGCACGGGACAGCTGGTGTTCCGGCCGCAAGCCTATGGAATAAAAATCTTTTATGGAAAAACGGTTCTTGTAATCATGACACGCGACAAGACGACGCTGCAGGCGAACTCCTTTGACGAATCCCTTTTCCCGATCGGGCATTACGCGCCACCGGACATGACCACCAAAGTGGTCGGCACGGCGCGCAACGACAAGCTGGTCGCCAGCCGCTACGGCTCGAAAGTCTATGGCCTTGCTGGCAACGACAGGCTGATAGGCAGGGACGGAAACGATACTCTCGACGGGGGGACCGGCAATGACTCGCTGTTGGGCGGCGGCGGCCACGACCGGCTTTATGGCCGCGCGGGGAATGACAGGCTTTACGGCGGCGCAGGAAACGACAGGCTATACGGCGGGCCGGGAAATGACACGCTCTATGGCGGGGCGGGAAATGACAGCCTGTATGGCGAAAGCGGCAATGACATTCTGCGCGGAGACGACGGGAACGACACCCTCCACGACACACACGGCCACAACACTCTGGTGGGCGGCGAAGGGAATGACGTGCTGATCGCAGGCGCAGGCAATGATCTGCTGGACGGCGGGCCCGGGAACGACCGGATGATCGGCGGTGCAGGAAACGACCGGATGATCGGCGGCGATGGAAACGATCGGATGGTCGGTGGCGCTGGAAACGACCGGATGATCGGCGGAAACGGCGACGACCGGATGGTCGGTGGGACCGGAAACGATTCGCTTTCCGGCGGCAACGGCAATGACTTCCTGCAAGGAGACGCAGGCGACGATGTCCTTGACGGCGGGGCTGGCAACGACAGCCTGATCGGCGGTGCGGGAAACGACCGGCTCTACGGCGGTACTGGAAACGACCGGATGGCCGGTGGAACCGGCAATGACACGCTGCTGGGGGGTAGCGGCAACGATGTACTGATGGGCGATGCCGGGGACGACCTGCTTGACGGAGGGGCAGGCAACGACAAACTCCTTGGTGGGGCGGGACTGGACGTTCTGCGCGGCGGCACCGGAAATGACACCTTGGAGGGAGGGGCAGGCCATGACACGATTTACGGCGATGACGGCGATGACCTCATCAAGGGCCAGCAGGACCACGATCGTCTATATGGCGGGGCCGGAAACGACACCATCTATGGTGGTGAAGGGCATGATCTGGTCGATGGCAGTATAGGCGATGATGTCCTTTACGGCGACAGCGGGAACGACACCCTGCGTGGCGGGGATGGCCGGGACTCGTTATCTGGCGGCACGGGCAACGACTGGCTGCAAGGCGATGCCGGAAATGACACGCTTTCTGGCGACAGCGGTAACGACACGCTGATCGGAGGCGCTGGCAACGACGCGCTATACGGCGGCACTGGAAACGATGTGCTTCGCGGTGGTGATGGCGCTGACCGGCTGGATGGTGGTACCGGTCATGACGATCTGGACGGCGGTACTGGCGATGATGTGCTGTTTGGCGGCGACGGTCATGACCTGCTCAAAGGCAATGACGGAAATGACCGACTACAGGGTGGCCGGGGTCATGATACGCTGATCGGCGGAGCCGGAGCTGACATTTTTGTCTTCAACTCACCAGAGGACCTGGACGGCAGTACCGATACCATCCTGGATTTCCAGCCGGACCTCGACAGGATCGACCTTTCGGGTCTCAACCTGACCTTTATCGGCTGCCAGGAGTTCTCGGGCGCAGGCCAGATTCGTCTGGAACAGCTATCCCCCGAACTGCAGCGCCTGCTGATCGACATGGACGGGGACGGTCGCGCCGATCTGACGATCGAGGTAGCAGGGCCGGTAACCCTGACCGAATCGTCTTTCCTTCTTTAGCGTTCGAGTAATTTTTTGTGTTTTTTTTCGAGCAGTGCGAGCCCTGCGACGATGAGTGTTATAGCGACGGTCAGGACATATGTTCTGCTGACATATGCGGCCTCATATGTGGGGTAGAAGCCTCGTCTCATCAGTCCGATGCAATGGATAAGGGGGTTGTACCACAAGAGCGCCTGGGCCTTTGCGGGCATGAGGTCGTAGAGAAAGAAGATGCCCGAGACGAGAAAGAGGGGGCGTGTGATGATGCTCCAGATCCGCTCCCAGATCGGAAAGCTGGTGATCAGAAAACAGTTCAGCGTGCCGACGCCCATGCCCAGCAGGGCAAGCAGCAGCAGTGCCTCGAGCACGGGGGCAAGGTCCACCGGACCGGGCAGCTGAAAGGCGACATAGATGCCGGAGATGACGATGGCGATGACCGTGGCATGGGTCAGCACGTTCAGCACCACCCGTGCGATCAGCGCATCGATGAAGGTCACGCTGGGATAGGCAAGAAACGGCCTGGAAAAGCGGATTGCCGCCGCGGTTTTACTGGACAGGTCGTGAAACATCGCAAAGGGCAGGAAGCCCGTGGCGTAAAACAGCGGAAAGTTCGACCCGAGCCCCGGGCTGCGCAGCGCAAGGCTGAAGAGCACGCTAAGCAGCGCCACCCCCAGGACCGGTTCGAGAATCGCCCAGATATAGCCGCCGACCGAGCGGCCATAGGTTGTGGCGATTTCTCGCAGCATCAGGGCGGTCACGGTGCGGACCATGCGGAAACGCGGCCCATGCCGGCCGGGCCGCTGGGGACGGCGGTCCGGGGATGCTGGAACGGGGCGTGCCGGAACGGGGGCGATATCGGACATGTGAACGCAAACGCTGGTCTGTACGGGCGGCAATATGTAACAACTGCAGTCGAAAGGTAAACCAGCGAAGGCCCCCGCCCGTGACCACCTCTTCTCCTCCGGCCGGTGACAAGACCGGCCAGCCGGCCGCCCGGCAGCAAGCCAGCGCAAGCCCCGCCCCCGAGGCGGCTGCGCCCGCTGCGCCGCAAACGGCCGCGCCGGCCGTCGCGCAACGTCCCTTTCAGCAGCAGCAGGGCCTGGGGGCCAAGGCTCAGCCGGCCCAGCCCGCCGGGCCTGCGGATGCGGGTCAGGCGGATGCGTCACGCGCCCAGCCGCAGGTGGCCCAGCCGCAGGTGGCCCAGCCGCAGGTGGCCGGGCCGCAGGTGACCGGACCGCAGGTGACCGGGCCGCAGCCTGCGGCGGGCAAGACCAATCCTCCGGCGCTGCGCCCGCAGGAGCAGGAGGCCAGGCCGATTCCGGTCCGTCCCATGCAGGAGCCTGCACCCGCTGCCGCGGCCAAACCTGCGGCTGCCGCGGCCAAACCCGCGGCACAGCCTCCGGCCAAGGCGGTGGCCAGGCCCGTCGCCAAGCCTGCAGCAAAGCCGGTTGCCAAACCGGTGGCGCCGACCCCGGCCCGGGCTGTGGCCACGACCCCGGCCAGGGCGGTGCCCGCCCAGCCGGTGCGGCCGCCGGTCGGCATCGCCCAGCCGCGGCGGCGGCATTGGCTGATGCTTGGCTCATTCCTTGCGCTGGTGGTGCTGCCGACGCTGATCTGGGCTGCCTATCTGTGGCTGCGGGCCAGCGATCAATATGTCTCGACCGTCGGCTTTACGGTGCGCAACGAACAGGCCGCCCCCTCGATCGAGCTTTTGGGCGGGCTGTCGCCACTGGCCGGTGGCGGCGGGGCGGCCGATACCGATGTGCTTTACGAATATATCCGCAGCCAGGACATGGTCGAGCGGATCGACGCCGAGCTTGACCTGCACGCCCGTTTCTCGCGCGCCTGGCCGCATGATTTTGTCTTTGCCTTCAATCCCGAAAACCACATTGAGGATCTGACCGATTACTGGCAGCGCCAGGTCAAGGTGCTTTACGACAGCAGCACCCAGCTTATCACGCTGAAGGTCAGCGCCTTTACCCCCGAGGATGCGCAGGCGATCGCGGCGGCGGTGTTCCAGGCCAGTTCGGACAAGATCAACGAGATCTCGACCGTCGCCCGCAACGACGCGACGCGCCTTGCCCGGGCCGAGCTTGACAAGGCCCGCGCCGAGCTGACCGAGACGCGCCAGGCGATGACCGCCTTTCGCATGCGCTCGCAGATCGTCGACCCCGAGGCCGATCTGGCCGGCCAGATGGGGGTGCTGAGCGGGTTGCAGGCGCAGCTGGCCGAGGCGCTGGTTGCCCATGACCTGCTGCTGGACAATGCCCAGCCGACCGATCACCGGGTGGTTCAGGCCCAGCAAAAGATCGAGGCCCTGCGCCGGCTGATCGAGGCCGAGCGCAGCAAGTTCGGCGCCGAGGGCCAGGGCCCTGCGGGCGAGAGCTATGCCCAGCTGATGGCGGAATATGAAAAGCTGGCCGTGGACCGTGAATTTGCCGAGGGTGCCTATCGTTCGGCGCGGATCGCCTATGAGACGGCCCTGGCCGAGACGCAGCGCCAGGCACGCTATCTTGCCGCCCATATCGAGCCCAAGGTGGCGCAGAGCGCGACCGAGCCGAACCGTCCCTGGCTGCTGGCCATGGTGGCGGGGCTGCTGCTGGCCGGCTGGTCGATCCTTGTGCTGATCTATTACAGTGTCCGGGACCGCCGCTAAGCGATGATCTGGCTGGAGAACCTGACCAAGATCTATCGTCTCAAGGGGCGCGAGACGCAGGTTGCGGACAATATCAACGCGGTGTTTCCGACCGGTGCTTCGGTTGCGCTTCTTGGGCGCAACGGGGCGGGCAAATCGACGCTTTTGCGGATGATTGCCGGGACGGTGGCGCCGACCTCGGGGCGGGTGCTGTCGGATGGCACCATCTCATGGCCGGTGGGTTTTGCCGGCAGTTTCCATGGCGAGCTGACCGGGGCGCAGAACGTGCGCTTTGTGGCGCGGATTTACGGCGTCGATACCGATGAGCTGGTCGATTACGTCGAGGATTTTGCCGAGCTTGGCGCCCATTACCACCAGCCATTCGCAAGTTACTCCTCGGGGATGCGGTCGCGTCTGGCGATGGGGACCTCGATGGGGATCCATTTTGACACCTATCTGGTCGATGAGGTGACCAGCGTGGGCGACGCCAATTTCCGCGCCAAGTCGCAGCGCGTCTTTGCCGACCGTATGGCGAGTTCTTCGGCGATCGTGGTCAGCCATTCGATGCCGATGATCCGCAAGATGTGCAACATGGGCGCCGTACTCGACCGGGGAAAACTCACCGTCTTTGACGACCTCGAAAAGGCAATCGCAAAACACGAAGAAATCATGAAAATACCTCCAAAAAAATGAAAATAAAAAACGGCAGGAATACGTCAGAACCGGTGCATTATCGCGCCTCCGCCTAAGGGTGGAGGTGACGCAGCCCCCGCCTCGCGCTAGAGGGATCGAAACAAGGAGGTTCCGATGGACAGCAAGGCCCTGATCACCGCCTATTACGCCGCATTCAACGCCGGTCGCACCGACGAGATGCTGAGCTATCTGCATGACGATGTCGAACATCACGTCAATGAAGGCGGCATCCGGCGCGGCAAAGAAAAATTCGCGGAATTCAACGCCCATATGACCCGTTGCTACAGGGAAGTGCTGACGGATATCGTCATCTTTGCCAATGAGGCCGGGGATCGTGCCGCGGCCGAATTCGTCGTCAACGGCACCTATCTGGCCACCGATGAGGGCCTGCCGGAGGCCAGGGGCCAGAAATATGTTCTGCCCGCCGGAACTTTTTTCACCATCCGTAACGGCAAGATCGCCCGGGTGACGACCTATTACAACCTGACCGACTGGACGCGACAGGTCTCGGCGTGATCCGCACCGAAACCCTGACCGGAGCAGCCGTGACCGCCGTGCTGGATGATCTGGCACGGCTGCGCATCTCGGTGTTTCGCGACTGGCCCTATCTCTATGACGGCGATCTGGAATATGAGCGCAATTACCTGCGCGCCTATGAATCGCCCGGCGCGGTCGTCGTCGCCGCCTGGGACGGCGGGCGTATGATCGGTGCCGCCACCGGTGCGCCGATGGAGGATCACGCCGATGACTTCGCAGCCGCCTTTGCAGGGCGACCCGAACCTTTGGACCAGATCTTTTACTGCGCCGAGTCGGTCCTGCTGCCCGAATACCGCGGCCGCGGGCTGGGCCATGTCTTCTTTGACGGGCGCGAGGCGCAGGGCCGGGCACTTGGCCGCCGCTTCAGCGCATTTTGCAGCGTGATCCGCCCCGCAGACCATCCGGCACGGCCTGCGGATTACCTGCCCCTCGACGGGTTCTGGCGCAAGCGCGGCTATGCCCCCCTGCCCGGGGTCGTAGCCGAATTCGAATGGCGCGATATCGGCGAGTCCACCCAAAGCCGCAAACCCCTGCAATTCTGGATGAAAGAGCTGTGACCCGCATCATCAAGATCGCCGCCGCCGCCTATCCCTTTGACTGGCTTGGGGATTTCAACGCCTATCGCGCCAAGATCTCGGCCTGGGTCAAGGATGCGGCTGACTGCGATCTGCTGGTGTTTCCCGAATATAGCGCGATGGAACTCGCCTCGCTGGGAGGACGCGAAGTCGCGTGCGATCTTGAGGCTTCGCTGCACGAGGTGGCCCGCCATGAGACAGCGCGCGATGCGCTGCATACCGAGCTGGCGGCACAGCACGGGGTGCATATCCTTGCCGCTTCGGGTCCCTGTTTCGAGGGGCCGCGCCCGGTCAACCGCGCGGTGCTGTTCGGCCCCCAAGGACGGATCGGCCATCAGGACAAACAGGTCATGACCCGGTTCGAACGCGAGGATTGGGATGTTGTCGGCGCGCCAGGGCTGCGCGTCTTTGACACCCCGGTCGGGCGGCTGGGTGTGCTGATCTGTTATGATAGCGAATTCCCCCTGCTGGGCCGCGTGCTGGCCGAGGCGGGGGTCGAGATCATCCTGACCCCCTCTTGCACTGATACGATTGCCGGGTTCAACCGGGTCCGCATCGGCGCGATGGCCCGGGCGCTGGAAAACCAATGCATCGTGGTACATGCCCCGACAGTCGGAGAGGTGGACTGGAATCCGGCCATTGACGAAAACCGTGGTGCGGCGGCGATCTATGCACCCCCCGACGGGCTTTGGCCGGAAAACGGCATTCTGGCCGAGGGGCCGCTGGATCAGCCCGGCTGGGTCAAGGCCGAGGTTGATCTGGACCGCGTGGCTGAAAGCCGCCGCAACGGGCGCGTGCTGCCCTTTGCGCATTGGCCCGAAAGCGCTCAGGCACGGCTGATAGATTAAGCCCGTCCTTTATTCGCCGACCGCAGGCTCGGCGGGCACTACGCCTTCAGGGGTGCCCGCCCCTTCGGGCTCTGCGCCCTCGGTCGGCACGGCCAGACGGTTGTCGTCCCATTCCCCTGCGGCGACCTCTCCGGTCGCATAGCGCATCACACCCGCGCCCTGCCGTTTGCCCATCACGAAATGGCCGGTGTAGATGTCACCATTGGCATAGGTGGCGACGCCTTCGCCGTCGATCTCACCCTCTTTCCAGCTGCCTTCATAGCGGAAACCGTCCGGAGCGATCAGCCGCCCTTTGCCATGGCGCAAACCGTTGACGAAAGATCCGTCATAGGTCGTGCCGTCGGCATAGGTTGCCTGCCCCTGCCCGTGGCGCTGCCCATCGCGCCACGCGCCGTTATAGACATAGCCGTCAGGATAGGTCATGCGGCCCTGCCCCTCGTTGCGGCCGCGTTTGAAACCGCCCTCATAGATCAGACCGTTGGCGTATTTGGCCACGCCCTGCCCCTCGATCATGCCTGCGACCCAATCACCGTCATAGCTTGCACCATCGGGATAGGTGATAAGGCCGCGCCCGTCCGGCAGATCGTTCTTTAACGCACCTTCATAGACCGAGCCATCGGGATAGGTGATGCGGCCAAGACCCTCCATACGGCCTTCGACCCAATCCCCGGTATAGACATAACCGTCGGTGCCGGTGAACGTGCCGACGCCCCAGCGCTTGTCTGCGCGGAAATCGCCTTCGTAACGATCGCCGTTGGCATATAGCGCAACGCCCTTACCCTCACGTTTGCCGTTGGCAAAGCGGCCCTCGTAGCTGTCGCCAGACGGCTGGGTCAGTTTGCCCTGACCTGACATCTGACCGGCCAGCCAGCCGCCGTCATATGTCAAGCCGTCGGGCATCGTCAGCTTACCCTGACCCGAGCGCTGATTGGCCTTCATCTCGCCTTCATAGGTGGCACCGTCAGGGTAGGTGATCTTGCCCAGACCGTCCTTGATGCCCTGTTTCCAGTCACCTTCATAGCGATAGCCGTTCGGCTGGGTCAGGACGCCCTTGCCGTGGTGCAGGGCGTTCTGAAACGCGCCCTCATAGACCGAGCCATTGGCATAGCGCGCGATCCCCCGCCCGGTGATCTGGCCGTCCTGCCAGTCGCCTTCGTAGCTGCCGCCATCGGCGTAGGTGATCTTGCCCTTGCCGTTCGGCTTGCCCTTGGCAAAGGTGCCCTCGTAGACCGAGCCATTGGGGAACTTGGCGATACCCTGCCCCAGAATCTCACCCTCAACCCAGTCGCCGGTATATTCATAGCCCGAGGGCAGCCTGTAGGTCCCCCGCCCATGCTGCTTGCCATTGCGGAAGGTGCCCTCATAGACGCCGCCGTCATCATATTGTTTGGTGATGACCGACTGCGCGCCGGCCATACCTGCGCCAGCCAGAATCATCGCGCAGGCGACAAGGGCTGCCTTCATGGATCCTGCACTCCGCCTCGTTGCTGCTTTTGCCATCGGTTTATCGCAAGGTGCGCACAGGCGCAAAGCCCGACTTTTCCTTTGCCGCTCCCTCGCCTATCACAGATAGCGAAATCCGTTAAGGAAGTGCCATGACCGACAGGTTCCGTATCACCCTTGGGCAGCTTAACCCCACCGTGGGCGATTTGCCCGGCAATGCCGAAAAGGCCCGCCAGGCATGGGAACAGGCGCGCGCGGCTGGCGCGAACCTGCTTGCCCTGCCCGAAATGTTCGTCACCGGCTACCAGACCCAGGACCTGGTGCTGAAACCGGGCTTCACCCGCGAAGCGATGTCGCGGATCGAAACCCTTGCGCAGGACTGCGCCGAAGGCCCCGCCATCGGCATCGGCGGCCCCTATGCCGAGGGGGACCGGCTTTATAACGCCTACTGGATCCTTAAAGGTGGTAAGGTGGCTGCGCGGGTGCTTAAGCACGAGCTGCCCCACAAACAGCTTTTCGACGAGATGCGGCTTTTCGATGTCGGGCCGATCTCGGGACCCTACAGCCTTGATGGTCTGCGCATCGGCAGCCCGATCTGCGAAGACGCCTGGTGGCCTGCGGTCAGTGAGACGCTGGCCGAGACCGGGGCCGAGCTGCTTCTGGTCCCGAATGGCAGCCCCTATCACCGCAACAAACTGGACCTGCGCATGGGCCACATGGTCGCCCGTGTCGTCGAAACCGGCCTGCCGCTGATCTATCTGAACTCGGTCGGTGGACAGGACGATCAGATCTATGACGGTGCCAGCTTTGTCCTGAACCCCGGCGAGAACGGCGGCGTCGTCAAGGTCATGCAGCTTGCCCCCTTTGACGAAATCCTGACCCATGTCGATCTTGAGCGCACGCCCCAGGGCTGGCGCGCGGTGTCGGGCCAGATGGACCCCCAGCCCGACGAATGGGAACAGGACTATCACGCCATGATG
This sequence comes from Paracoccus kondratievae, assembly GCF_009301415.1. Classification (GTDB taxonomy): domain Bacteria; phylum Pseudomonadota; class Alphaproteobacteria; order Rhodobacterales; family Rhodobacteraceae; genus Paracoccus; species Paracoccus kondratievae. The sequence goes on from NZ_CP045072.1 coordinate 1,705,370, forward strand.
CTGGGCCTGCGCGATTACATGCGCAAATCGGGCTTTCGCAAGGTGGTTCTGGGCTTGTCAGGCGGTATCGACTCGGCGCTGGTTGCCACCATCGCCTGCGATGCCATCGGCCCCGAGAATGTCCGCTGTGTCATGCTGCCCAGCGAATACACCTCGCAGGCCAGCCTGGATGATGCCAAAGATTGCGCGGACCGGCTGGGGGTGCGTCTCGACACTGTCCATATCGAGGGCGCACGCGACGCTGTCTCGGATGCGCTGGCCCATCTGATGGAGGGGACCAGGCCCGACACGACCGAGGAAAACATCCAGTCCCGCCTGCGCGGCGTCATGCTGATGGCGCTGTCGAACAAGTTCGGCGAGTTGCTTTTGACCACCGGCAACAAATCCGAGGTCGCGGTCGGCTATGCGACGATCTATGGCGACATGGCGGGCGGCTATAACCCGATCAAGGACCTGTACAAGACCCGGGTGTTCGAAACCTGCCGCTGGCGCAACCGCAACCACCGTGACTGGATGCTGGGGCGCACGGGCGAGGTCGTCCCGCCCCAGATCATCACCAAGCCCCCCTCGGCCGAGTTGCGCCCGAACCAAAAGGATCAGGACAGCCTGCCCCCTTATGAGGTGCTGGATGCAATCCTTGAAGGGCTGGTCGAAAAAGATCTGGCGCTAAGCGATCTGGTCGCGCAGGGCTTTGACCCCGATACGGTCAGAAAGGTCGAGGCGCTGCTTTATGGCAGCGAATGGAAACGCTATCAGGCCGCGCCCGGGCCGCGTATCTCGACCAAGGCATTCTGGCTTGACCGGCGCTATCCGCTGGTCAACCGCTGGCGCGACAGCCTTTGAGCATAGAAACAGCCCGCCGTGCCGGAAAGCCTTCTGGCGCGGCGGGTTCGGTTCAGACGATGACCTGCATCGCCTTTTGCTGGCCGACGTCAAAGATGCGCTTGTAACGCTCGATCTCATTCTCGGGACCGGTGGCCTTTCCGGGATTGTCCGACAGTTTGACAGTCGGCCTGCCCTCGGCTGCCACAGCCTTGCAGACCAGAGAGAAGGGCGCGAGCCCATCCCCCGGCACCAGCCCGCGAAAGTCGTTGGTCAGCAGCGTGCCCCAACCAAAGCTGATCTTGGCGCGACCGTGGAACTGGTGGAACAGGTCCCTGATCTTGTCCACGTCCAGCCCGTCCGAAAAAATGATCAGCTTTTCGCGCGGGTCCTCGCCGCGGCTTTGCCACCACCGGATCGCGGTCTCAGCCCCCTCAGCGGGGTCGCCGCTATCGACACGGATGCCGGTCCAGCCCGCCAGCCAATCCGGCGCATGTTCAAGGAAACCCTTGGTACCATAGGTGTCGGGCAGGATGATGCGCAACATGCCGTCATGCTCTTCGTGCCAGTCGGCAAGGACACGATAGGGCGCCTGACGCAGCTGATCATCCGTTTCGGCAAGCGCAGCATAGACCATAGGCAGTTCATGGGCGTTGGTGCCGATGGCCTCGATGTCGCGGCGCATGGCAATCAGACAGTTCGAGGTGCCGATGAAACGCTCATCCCCCAGCCCCTCGACCATGGCCTGCACGCACCAGTCCTGCCAAAGAAAGCTGTGCCGCCGCCGGGTGCCGAAATCGGCGATGCGCAGATCGGGACCCAGCTTGCGCAACTCTTCGATCTTTTCCCACAGCCGGGTCATCGCACGGGCATAAAGCACCTGCAATTCGAACCGGCCCATATCCCTTAGCACCGCGCGCGAGCGCAGTTCCATGATGATGGCAAGCGCGGGGATTTCCCACAGCATGACCTCGGGCCAGCTGCCCTCAAAGATCAGCTCGTACTGACCGTCGCGCTTTTCCAGATGATAGGCGGGCAAGCGCAGGTTTTCGAGGAACTCCATAAAGTCCGGCCGGAACATCTGGCGCTTGCCATAGAAGGTATTGCCCCGCAGCCAGGTGCTTTCGCCACGCGTCAGCGACAGACCGCGCACATGGTCCAGCTGCTCGCGCAGTTCGCCTTCGTCGATCAGCTCGGCCAGACGGATCGAGCTGGTGCGGTTGATCAGGCTAAAGGTGACATGCGTATTCGGCCGGTTGCGAAAAACCGACTGGCACATCAAGAGCTTGTAGAAATCATCGTCAATCAGTGAACGGACGATCGGGTCGATCTTCCATTTATGGTTATAGACCCGGGTAGCAATATCGACAGTCGGGGTCATCATGCCAGCGTCACCCCCGCTTTGTGCATGTCCTCACGCGCGGCCTCGCGCGAACCGTTCAGGTCGATGGCGCGGGTTGCGTCCTCGACCACCGTAGCGCGGAAACCCAGTCTGACCGCATCAATGGCCGACCAGGCGACACAAAAATCATGCGCCAGCCCGACAAAGGTCAGATCCCCGATCGACCGGTCCCGCAGATAACCCGCCAGCCCGGTCGCAGTCTGGTGGTCATTTTCGTAAAATGCCGAATAGCTGTCGATCTGCGCCCGGAACCCTTTGCGGATCACCAGATCAGCGTGCGTCGCGTCAAGGCCCGGATGAAAACCCGCCCCCTCGCTGCCGATCACGCAATGCGCCGGCCACAGCACCTGCGGGCCGTAGGGCATCTCGATCTGAGAAAAAGGGGCGGCTCCGGGATGGTTGTCGGCAAAGCTTGCGTGATCACGGGGATGCCAGTCCTGCGTCAGCACCACGGCGTCAAACCCCGCCATCAGCGCATTGATCGCCGGCACGATCTCATCCCCGCCGGCGACGGCAAGCCGCCCGCCCGGACAGAAGTCCAGTTGCATGTCGATGACAATCAGGGCCTTTGCCATGGTGCCTCTCTGGTTTGTTCCGAAAATTGGTAGGCTCCGGCGGCAGGGGCGTCAATGCGGCAACTTGAATGCCTGCGGGCGGGACGCTAAGCCGATGCCATGCTGACAGTCGCTGCGCTTTACCATTTCACCCGCTTTCCCGACCCCGAGGCGCTAAGGGCGCCCTTGGCCAGATGCGCCTGCACCAACGGCGTCAAAGGCACGCTGCTGCTGGCGCGCGAGGGGATCAATGGCACTATTGCCGGCACGCGCGAAGGGATCGACGCGGTCCTTGCCCATATCCGCGCCCTGCCCGGCTGCGAGACGCTTGAGTGGAAGGAAAGCTCGGCCGGGACCATGCCCTTTGGCCGCATGAAAGTGCGCATCAAGCGCGAAATCGTCACCATGGGCCAGCCCGACGTGGATCCCTCTGCCGCGGTCGGCAACTATGTCAATCCACAGGACTGGAACGCCCTGATCGCTGCGCCCGATGTGGCAGTGATCGACACCCGTAACGATTACGAGGTCGAAATCGGCACTTTCGCGGGCGCGATCAACCCCGGCACCAAAAGCTTTCGCGAATTCCCGGACTGGTGGCGCGAGAATGCTCACCGCTTTGCCGGCAAGCGCATCGCCATGTTCTGCACCGGCGGCATCCGCTGCGAGAAATCCACCAATTTCCTGCTGGGCGAAGGGCTGCCCGAGGTCTTTCACCTCAAAGGCGGCATCCTGAAGTATCTTGAGGAAGTGCCCGAACAAGACAGCCTGTGGCGCGGTGAGTGCTTTGTCTTTGACAAGCGTGTCAGCCTTGGCCACGGGCTGCGTCAGGGCCAGCATGAGCTGTGCCACGCCTGTCGCCGCCCCCTTGCGCCCGAGGACCGCAACCGCCCGGAGTATGAGCTGGGCGTTTGCTGCCACCGCTGCGTGGACGAATATACCGAGGCTGACCGCGCCCGTTTCCGCGAAAGACAGCGTCAGGTCGAACGCGGCGAATGTTTTGGCGCGGCCGGGGGCTGACAGCCCGGGACCACCCGGACAACCGCCCTGCCCGACTGAACAGGCGCCCCTGTGCCGGGGCGCCTTATCATTTTACCGGACCTGACCCAGCCGGCCTGCCGCGATGGCGGCCATGTTCAGGATGTCGTTCACTGTCGAACCGGTCGAGCAGATCTGGATCGGGTGCGGCACCCCGGTCAGGATCGGGCCGATCACCGTCGCCCCCGCCATCTCTTGCAGCAGCTTGACCGAGATCGAGGCTGAATGCCGCGCCGGCACCACCAGCACGTTCGCAGGCCCCTTGAGCCGCGAGAACGGGTATTTCGCCGCCTGCGTCGGATTCAGCGCCACATCAACGGTCATCTCGCCCTCATATTCGAAATCAACGCGCCGGGCGTCCAGCACCTCGGTCGCATGGGCCATCTTTACCGCGCGCTCGCTGATCGGATAGCCAAAGTTCGAAAAGGACAGAAAGGCCACCCTGGGCTCAATCCCAAGGTCGCGCGCCACTTGTGCGCCGCGAATGGCGATATCGGCCAGATCCTCGGCCTCGGGCCATTCGTGAACCAGCGTATCACCCATCAGGATGACACGGCCATTGTGCAGAACGGCGGTGATGCCAACCGCGCCATCAGCGGGCGTGACGTCGAAAACCTTGCCGATCTGAGCCAGAACATGGGCGTTCTTGCGCGTGGCCCCGGTCACCAGCCCGTCGCCATGGCCATGCGCCAGCATCAGCGCGGCAAAGACATGACGGTCGCGGTTGGCAAGCTTGTTGGTGTCCTCGCGGTCAAAACCCTTGCGCTGCAAGCGGGTGTAAAGCGTCTCGTGATATTGATCGAGATGGCGCGAATTGCCCGCGTTCACCACGGTCAGTTCACGGGCAGCATCGCCCATGCCCACGGCCTCGAGCTTTTCCCTGACGTCGCTTTCGCGGCCAACGACCAGCGCCTGCCCCATGCCGCCGCGCTGCCACGCCACGGCAGCCCGCAGCACCCGCAGATCATCGCCTTCGGCAAAGATCATCCGGGCCTGGGCCTGACGCGCCCGGGCATGGATGCCCTGCAGAATGGCCGCTGTCGGGTCCATGCGGGCTTTCAGCGACTGGACATAGCCGTCCATGTCGATGATCGGGCGGCGGGCGACGCCGGTATCCATACCCGCCTGCGCCACAGCTGGCGGCACGACATGGATCAGTCGCGGATCAAAAGGGGTCGGGATGATATAATCGCGGCCGAATTGCAGTTTGCGCCCATAGGCAACCGCAACCTCATCCGGCACATCCTCGCGCGCAAGCTCGGCAAGCGCGCGGGCGCAGGCGATCTTCATCTCGTCATTGATGGCGCGGGCGTGGATATCAAGCGCGCCGCGGAACAGATAGGGAAAGCCCAGAACGTTGTTCACCTGGTTGGGATAGTCCGAGCGGCCGGTCGCGACGATGGCGTCGGGACGAACCGCATGAGCCTCTTCCGGGGTGATTTCCGGATCGGGGTTCGCCATGGCAAAGATGACCGGATTGTCGGCCATCGAGGCGACCATATCCTGCGTCACCGCCCCCTTGGCCGAAACGCCCAGGAAAACATCCGCACCCTTGAGCGCATCTTCCAGCGTGCGGGCCTCGGTCACCACGGCATGGGCCGATTTCCACTGGTTCATGCCCTCGGTGCGGCCCTGATAGATCACGCCCTTGGTGTCGCACATGATGCAGTTTTCATGCCGCGCGCCCATGGATTTCAACAGTTCCAGACAGGCGATTCCCGCCGCGCCCGCGCCGTTCAGGACAATCCTCACGTCCTCGATCTTTTTACCCGACAGCTCAAGCGCGTTGATAAGCCCCGCCGCGCAGATCACCGCCGTGCCGTGCTGGTCGTCATGAAAGACCGGGATATCCATCAGTTCTTTGAGGCGCTGCTCAATGATGAAACATTCCGGAGCCTTGATATCCTCAAGGTTGATACCGCCAAAGGTCGGCCCCATCAGGCGCACGGCGTTGATGATTTCGTCAGGGTCCTCGGTATCCAGTTCGATGTCGATGGCGTTCACATCGGCAAAGCGCTTGAACAGTACCGCCTTACCCTCCATCACCGGCTTCGAGGCCAGCGCCCCAAGGTTGCCCAGCCCAAGGATCGCCGTGCCGTTTGAAATAACAGCAACCATATTGCCCTTGACGGTATAGTCATAGGCGGTCTCAGGCCGCTCGGCGATCGCCTCGACCGGGACGGCAACGCCGGGGGAATAGGCCAGCGACAGATCGCGCTGGGTCGCCATGGGGGTCGAGGCGACGATGTCGAATTTGCCCGGACGGGGCTCCAGGTGATAGGCCAGAGCCTCTTCCCGCGTGATGCGGGATTTGCGCGGGGTGTTGTCGTCGCTCATCCGGGTCCTCCTCATGACGTGGCCTTATGCAATAGACCCGGGGCCCGAGGAACCGGAAGGGGTAAAATGCTTGAAACTGATCTTAGGAAAACAGCGCCCCGACGATTGCCTCCCGGTGTCCGGCCAGAGCCGTAACCGCGGCCGCCAGCGCCACCAGCGTGGCAATCAGGTCATGGCGCGGGTCCCAGCAACCGTGCCGCCGCGCCAGCCACACCGTCACCGGATAGCAAAAGACCTGCGACAGCGCCTGCCCGATCAAAAGCCCCGGCAGGCCATAAAGGAACGCCCCCGCCGCGACCAGCGTGAAATAGATCACCGCGCGCGACGATTGCATGATGAAAAAGCCACGCGAATCCCCTGCCGCCAGCGCTGAGTATTCATAGCTGATCGGGATGACCTGCAGCATCTGAATACAGACGATGGCGACCAGCACACCCCCGGCAGAGACATAGCGCGCGTCATAAAGCAGATCGACAAGCGGCGGCCCTACCCAGGCCAGCACGACGGCGACAGAAAGCAACAGTGCTGTCAGCCCTGCGCGGGTACGCGCAAGCGCTCGGCGATGATCCTCGCCCGCCGTCGGCGGATGCTCGCGATACATGGGGATGAACAGCCGCCCGCCAATGGATGAGCCCAGCATCGCCGGCACCGTCGCCAGAAACAGCCCGATGTTATAGATCCCCAGCTGATGCAGGGTCAGAACCCGGCCAAGAATGATGCGGTCGCCCTGAAACAGCAAAAATCCGCAGATGGTACTGAAAAAGATCCATTTGCCGAATTTCATCACTTCGGCGCGGGCCTCGGGCTCCATCCGAAAGCGGTTGCGGTGGCCGGGCAGAAACAGCCGGAACATCAACAGTTGGGCAAAGGCCCCAAGGACATTGCCCCAGACCAGCGCCCAGACCGATTTCAGGATCAGCGCGGCGGCAATGGTGATCAGGATGCCGATCAGCTGGTTGGCCAGCTCGATCACCGTCAGCCGCCCGATTTGCAGATGCCGCGCGGCGGTGTCGATACGGGTGGGCAGAAAGCCCCCGACAATCATCGAGGTCGCCGCCACCGGGAACACCCAGCCAAACAGCGGCGCGTCATAAAATACCGCCAGTGGCCATGCCATCACCATCGCGGCAAGACAGATCAGAAAACCGCGGATGATCTTGAGCGTCCAGATCGTATCAAGAAAATCCGGCTCATCCCCGCGTTTGCTCTGCATGATCGAGGGGCCAAAGCCCATGTCGCTGAACATGCTGAGCCCGATCAGGAAACTGGTCACCAGCGCCATCAGGCCGAAATCATCCGGGCTAAGAATGCGGGTCAGGATCAGGTTCGACCCCAGCCGCATGATCTGGCCCAGGCCGAAATTCGCCATCGACCACATGCCGCTGCCCAGCGCGCGCGAAGCGAGGCCCTTTCTGCGCGGTGCCTCGGAGACATGCGCGTCAGAGGTTACCTCCTGCTGAGTCATCAGCCCATTCCGTCGGTCGGCATGCTGACGACGCCGGGGGACGGCAGGCCGGGGACCTTGCCGATCAGCCACAGGGCGACAAAGACGCCCACCACCAGCAGCACGATCATATAGATATTGCGCAGACGGCGCGCGCGCAGGTCAGCCCTGGACAGGCGATAAGGCAATGAGATGACCGGGCGGGTGCCGGTCACGCGTGCAAACTGGTCGCCGCGGCGCAGGACCGGATTCAGCAACTCAAGCACAAAGGCCACGGCAAGCGCCAGCGCGATGCTGCCCCCCACCCCCATCACCGCGCTTTTCTTGCGGTTCGACAGGGCGGGATATTCTGGCGGCAGGGCGCGTTCCAACAGGACAAACCGCTCGGTCTGGTCGTTTTCCATCAGCATCTGCTGCGTCTCGACCTGAGCCAGCTGGCGCGAGATCTCATTATAGCGATCCTGCAGGCGGCGCTGTTCGCGGTTCATCGCCTCAAGCTCACGCGTGACCTGGGCCGAACGGGCGCGCGCCTGATCAATTTCGGCCCGGCGCAGGGCGATGCCGGCCTTTTGCTCGTTCAGCTGGGCCAACTGGGCGTCGATCAGTTCGGCCTGACGGCGCACCACATCCGAGCCGCCGCTGCCGCCCCCGCTGTTCAGCCGCTCAAGGTTTTCCTCAAGGCGCTTGATCTCGGGGTGCTCGGGCGAAAGGGTGCGGCGGGCTTGCGCCAGTTCGATTTCTGCCGCGCGGATCTGCTGAACCAGCGAGGCCGAGGGGCGGGCATCCGCCGCCGTACCGCCCGCCTCAAGCGACAGCCGCTCGCGCTGCAGGGTCATGATGTCACGGTCCAGCGCCGTTTCCATCTCGGTCAGCTGGGCCAGCTCGGTCTGCAAAAATTCCTGGGATGAAGGCAGCGAATCCTCATTACGGCTGCTGAATTCGATCACCTTGCGTTCCTGAACCGAAAGGGCCTCGTTCAGGCGGCGCTCTTCCGAGCGCAGATATTCCTGCGATTCAAGGATGCGGGCATTGCGGTTCTCGCGGTCGCGGTTGACGACGCTGTCGGCAAAGTCGTTGGCAATCGCCGCCGCCGTCACCGGGGTTTCGGCCTGCGCAGTGATGACGATAGCGGCCAGAGACATCCGCGAATCGACCGAAACGCCAGGTGCGGTGATGCTTTCGATCTTGGTCGAGTTGCGCAACGCCCCCAGCTTTTCGCTTTCGCTCAGGGGGGAGTCAGCGAAAAGACCCAGCCGCTCGGTCACGTCGCGCAGGTTGGCACGCGCCATCAGACGCTGTTCGATCAGCTGCACCCGGCGCGAGGCCGGAAGCGAGCTGTCACTGCCCTGCTCGATGGCGGCAGGCATGTCGATCTGGATCACCGCCGAGGCCTGATAAATGCGCGGCGAAGAAACGATAAGATAGAAAGAAACCAGTACGCCCAGAACCACGATCGTCAGGACCAGCGGCAAGCGCCGCCAGACCATCGAAATCAGATCCTGCAAGGATTGAATCGGTCCCAAATCCTGAGCCCTGTCTTGATCAAATAATGAACATTAATCTTCCGATTTATTCAGGACCACGCCCATAACAGGCGGCATGCCTGCTAGCAGCCGCTCGCATTCCTCCATGTCGGCGGCGGTGCCGCGCCGCCCGTCCGCGACAAGCAGCAGCGCATCGGTCAAAGGCAGGGCAGCAAGCGCCGCGTCTTGATCCAAAAGCGCCGCCGTGTCGATGATCGAAATTTCGACCGGGCGATTGTCGTGCAGGCGGGTCATGGCCTGTGCCAGCGCCTCGTCCTGCAAAAGCTCGGCCGCGTTCGGCTCAGCCCTTTCGGGGGCCAGCACCGAAAGGTTCGGCGCCTCGTTTACACGCGAAACCAACCCGCCCAGATCGCCCCCCTCACGCAGCGCGGCAGAAACGGCGGTACAGCCAGGAATGCCCAACTGGCCCGCAACGCCGGGCCGGCCAAGGTCAAAGTCGATCAGCGCGACCCGCGTATGGGGCTGACGCGCCAGAGCCAGTGCCAGATTGACCGCGACGAAGGTACCGCCCGCCCCCGGCGTCACCGGCACCACCGCCAGCTTGCGCCAGCCGCGGCTGCGCATCTCGCGCAGGATGCGGGTGCGCAACAGCGCAAACCGTTGCGCAATGATCCTGGCGTGTTTCGCATCCGATGCGGCCAGCGCCGCCTCACGGCGGATGAACTTGCTGGAGACCTGACCCCACGCCGCATTGGGTGCAGTTTGTCCAGCCGGCATCTTGTCCGGTTGATTCCCTGTCGCAGGCGTCAAACCTGTGGCCCCTTTGCCTCTGATGAAACAGTGCCGTCCTGGGCGACGGCGGCCTGCCGATGACTCGTCCGGCACCGGCATGGTAACGTCCAGGTCATTAACGCGACAACTGAAAACATGCCGGAGCACGATGATACGCGGTATTTCCCGCCCCTTTCTGGTGCACTGCCCCGTTGCGCAACGCCACCCCAGGCAGAATGGTGCGCCCGTTCGGCCCACCCCCTGCACCCCAGGCGATTCGGCCCAGAACCTGGCAGCCCCTGAATGACGCCCTGCACCATCATCCTGCCCGCCCATGACGAGGCGGATTACATAGGCGCCTGCCTCGGCCATGTGCTGGCTCAGGACCATCAGGGGCCGGTCGAGCTGATCGTGATCGCTAACGGCTGCCATGACGATACTGCCGGCCGCGCACGCGCCTGCGCCCCCGTCTTTGCAGAGCGCGGCTGGCGGCTGCGTGTCGAGGAACTGGCCGAGGGCGGCAAGATCGGTGCCCTGAATCATGGCGACGCCTGCGCCGGGCCGGGGATCCGGCTGTATCTGGACGCCGATATCCGCATGGGGCCAAGGCTGCTTTCGGGTATTGTCCGCATTCTGGACGTGGCAGAGCCGCGCTATGCGGGCGGGCGGCTGGTCGTCGCACCGGCGCATAGCTGGGTCTCTCGTGCCTATGCGCGGTTCTGGCAAAAGCTGCCCTTTGTCGCGCAGGGCGTTACCGGAGCAGGGCTGTTTGCGGTCAATCAGGCGGGGCGCGCGCGCTGGGGTGCGTTTCCGCGCATCATCTCGGACGACACGTTCGCGCGGCTGCAATTCGAAGAAACCGAGCGGTTTCTTGTCGATGAGCCCTATGAATGGCCGCTGGTCGAGGGGTTTTCGCGGCTGGTACGCGTACGCCGCCGGCAGGATCAGGGCGTGGCCGAGATCGCGCGCCTGTTCCCCGAACTGCCGCCCCGGCAGGGCCATGTTCGCCCCAGCAAGGCCCAGCTGGTCGGTCTTGCGTCCCGCGATCCGCTGGGCTTTGCTGCCTATTCCACGGTGGCCCTGGCCGTCCGGCTGGGCCGCAACAGCCAGGAATGGGCGCGGGGACGTTAGTGCCCCGCGAATTCCTGTACCGTCTGCCATGCCAGCTGTTGCAGAACCTCGGCCTGTTCTTTGGGAACACGGGGATAGGGACCCCCGCCCCCGGGGATCTGGTTCGTAAGGCCAACCGGGCTTTTGCCGGTCAGGGCCGCGTAATGTATCATCGCGATATAGTAAAAGCCCCCCGCCTCGGTCGGGTGGATGTCGTCGCGGAAAAAGTCGCGGATCGAAGTCGCGCCCGGGACCTCGCCCGCACTGGCCGCGTCATGCAGACGCACCATGCCCAGACCAACCGGGATCAGGCGCATCGGTTCAGCCCCTTGTGGCAGGTCCATGTTCACGTGATCAACAATAGCCAGCCACTTGGGCAGATCCGCAAGGATACGATCGCGCCAGGGTCCGGTCGGCCCCGCCTCGATATAGTCCCAGGTCTGGTAAAGATAGGGTCGCACCGCCGGGTTCGACTGACGGGCCAAAGCAACCCAACGCGCCGCATAGCCCAGCGTGTCATGATATTCCATCGCCGGATCCAAAGGCACACGCTCGGTCAGGACCAGCGCATCGACGGGATGTTCCGGTAGCCACTCACGCCCGTTCACCCCTTGGGCATGATGCGCATCATTCCACTGCACCTCTAGTGGGGCGCCGTTGATGATCTGCATTTCGACCGGCTCTTGCAGCAAACTCTGCATCATGCCGGGAACTGTAGGGCTGACAAGGCTATGCCCAATATAGACAGCAGTGACGCTTTCAATTAAAAATTGCATAATCCCAGACATATTAACAACTATCGATTGTGATTATTAATTCCCTATCATGGCATCACCGAGTTACATAATCCATGCCGCTCAACCGACAGTTGCCGCATTATCCGAAAATCAACCAGAACGCTGACGGCCGGGCATAACCATCCTTGATTCCGACCATCAGACAGGCATATAAAGACCCTGTATTTGCTATATAACTTATTGATTTTAAACAAACCTATACTTTTAGTCAGTACGCCAATTCATTCTAGTTTTATTACACATCCGGGCTATACTGCGCCGGTACTGATTGAGGTAGTTTCCAAATGCGGCACACCACTGATTTCGATATCGAAGCTATAGGATCGGTGCTGCAACCACCCTCTGACGGGGTCTCCAGTGAACCCATCGGCGTTCGATCCTTTTACACCCGTTTCCTTAAGCGTCCGCTGGATATTATCGCCGTCCTGATGGCGGCACCGATTGTTCTGCCGGTGGTGATTATCCTTGCCACGATTATCCTGTGGCAGGGGGAAAAGCCGTTCTATACGCAGCCGCGTGTCGGACGGTCAGGCCGCAGCTTTCGTTTGTGGAAGCTGCGCACCATGGTCGAGAACGCCGAGGCACGGCTGGCCGAGCATCTGGCAACCAATCCCGAGGCCAAGGCCGAATGGGAACTGACGCAAAAGCTGAAGAACGATCCGCGCATCACCCGTTTTGGGCATTTCCTGCGCAAGACCTCGCTTGATGAGCTGCCGCAGCTGTGGAATGTGCTGCGCGGCGACATGAGCATCGTGGGCCCCCGGCCGATGATGCCGGAGCAGGCACAGCTTTATCCCGGAGCGGATTATTACCATCTGCGGCCGGGCGTCACCGGGCTGTGGCAGATCTCGGATCGTAACAACAGCACCTTCGCGGCCCGGGCCACGTTCGATGCGCGTTATGCCGCTGAACTAAGCCTTAAGGGCGATATTTCGATCATCGCCCGGACGGTTGGGGTGGTCCTGCGCTGTACCGGCTACTGAGCCGTTGTGCTGCGCTCGACCACTTCGTGGCGCTCGGCGCATCTAAAGCGCCGCCAGGCAATGAACAGCATCGCAGCCGTTCCGCTGACCACATAAACAAGTAGCGCCGCCCAGACTGGCAGATCAAAGGCTACGAACCCGATCACCGCGCCTACCAGCGCCACGGCGATACTAATGGTCAGAATGCCAGTCAGGGTCGTTCTCCTTCAACACCAGGATCTCTGACATCCATAGTGCCAAAGAAACGGCAAAGCGCCAGACAAAGTTTTGAGAGCCGGTTGCCCTTAGGATATTACCCCGCGTCGTTAAACCAAACCAGCCACGGACTCGCTCAAGGTGTTGTCAAAATGCCGCTGGCTGAGCCCACACATTTCCGAGAGGGAGCCGCCGCCTTGCGAATCGGCTATCTGGTGAACACCTATCCCCGCCCTTCGCACAGCTTCATCCGACGCGAAATCGCCGCGCTCGGGGCTTTGGGTTTTCACATCCACCGCTTTGCCATGCGCGGGGATAAGGGTGCGCTGACCGATCCCGCCGATCTGGCCGAATATGCCCGGACCGAACGCGTACTTGAGGCCGGGGGCCGCCAGCTTCTTGGCGATCTGTTCCGGCAAGGCCGCGCTCAGCCGCGCCAGCTTGCCTCGGCTTTGCGGCTGGCATGGCGGCGGGCGCGGGCCGGGGAATCCAGCCTGGCGCGACAAATCGTCTATCTGGCCGAAGGCGCCCGTATTGCCGCCCGCGCCCGCGCGCTGGGGTTGACCCATATCCATGCGCATTTCGGGACCAACCCGGCCCGGGTCGCAGCCTACGCGCGGCTGCTTGGCGGACCGCGCTTTAGCTTCACGGTCCACGGGCCGGAAGAGTTCGACAATGTCCAGGCGCTTGATCTGGGCGGCAAGCTTGCGCTTGCCGAGTTCTGTGTCGCCGTCAGCAGCTATGGCCGCTCACAGCTTTGCCGCTGGGCAGCGCCCGGGGACTGGGACAAGGTCCATGTGGTACATTGCGGCCTTGACCTTACCCGTTGGGCTGACCCCGCGCCCTTGCCGCAAGGCCCGTTTCACATGGTCGCCATCGGCCGCTTTGCCGAGCAAAAGGGCTTTGGCCTGCTGATCCGCGCCTTTGCCTCGGCGTGGCGTCAAAACCCCGCGCTGCGCCTGTCACTGGTCGGGGACGGAGAACTGCGCCCCCAGATCGAGGCGCTGATCGCCGCCGAAGGCATGGGCGCTGCCGTCCGGCTGCTAGGCTGGCAGGACGAGGCGGGCGTACGCGCTGCACTTGACGCCGCCCATGTGCTTGTCACCCCCAGCTTTGCCGAAGGTTTGCCGGTCGTCATCATGGAGGCGATGGCCTGCGCCCGGCCGATCATCGCCACCTATATCGCCGGCATCCCCGAACTGGTGCGCCCCGGACATGAAGGCTGGCTCGTCCCCGCCGGAGACCCCGAGGCCCTTGCCCGCGTCATGCTGGACGCGGCCGAAGCCGATCCCCGGACACTTCACAGCATGGGCATGGCCGCCCGCGCCCGCGTCATCAGGCGTCACGACATCCAGGAATCTGCACAAAGGCTGGCAGAGCTTATCAGCCGCGCCACAGACTGACGGCCAGCCAGTATCCCTCGACCCGCCCCCAGCGCCCGCCGATCAGCCGATCCCCCATGCAGGCGCGAAAGCGCGCAGGGCCGATCACAGCCGGTACCTCGCGGAAATCCAGCATACGGCGGGTCAGCGGATACTGCGCCTTGAACATCGCCTCTTTGGCACAAAAGGCCAAAAGAGGCGCCGCAGAAGTGTGCAGGCGAAACGGCATGATCGCCTCGGTCAGCCCGGCAGGCTGGTCACGGTCGCAGGGCTCGATATCGATCCCGACGCTTACCCCTCCGGGGGGCGCGGCAATGGCTATGCAGTAATCGCCGCCATGCGACAGGCTGGCGTGAATGCCTCCGGGCAGGTCGGGCTGGCGGTCGGGCCGCATTGCAATGGGGCGCGTTGGCGGCAAATCATGCCCAGCCTCACCAATCGCCATGCGCAGGACGGTGCGACCTAAGGCGAATTCGCGCTGCCGCTTGGGAACGGCCCGGACGATGGCCACCCTCTCCTCGGGCAACAGCGGCGCGGGCTGCGCACTAAGGGGCAGCACTGCGCAGCCATAACCGACGGGCAGCAAGCGGCGCGCCAGCGCCTCAAGGGCAGCGGCAGCGCTCACCGCGCGCCGCGCAATTGTGCCCGCAAGGCCCGCCGCCGGGCCATGATGTCATCCCCCGCGACGGATGGCGTAGCGGCAGGCGCCGCCACGGGCGCAGCCGGTGCCGGCGTCTGGGCGGTGACAACCGACGGCGCGGCAGCCGCCACGGGGGCTGCGTCATTGGCCGGGACCAAATTTGCGACATGGCGCAGGAAATCCCCCATGACCGGGAAACGGAAGATATCCGTCACCCCCAGCCGCGGCAGCGCCAGCCGGTCACGCAAGGTCCGGTGCAGCTGGATCGCCAGCAACGAATGGCCGCCAAGCGCAAAGAAACTGTCGCGCGGGCCAACCTGTTCGACCCCCAGCACCTCGCACCAGATCGCCTGCACCTCCTTCGACAGATCCTCGGTCGGGGCGGTGTTCGCGGCCATAGCCGCGGCGGCGGGGACGGCCTCGATGGCCGTCTGCGTCGCGACCCCGGCAGCAGTCCCGATCGGGGCAGAAGTCACGGCCCCCGGGACCGGCAGGTGCTTCCGGTCAATCTTGCGATTCGGGGTCAACGGCATCTTTTCAAGCCGCACAATCCGACCAGGCACCATATGGACGGGCAAATGCGCCTGCAGAGCTTCGCGCAGCCGCTTTTCGCACAGATTGGCGGCGCCGGTGACATAGGCCACCAGCCGCTTGTCGCCGGGCACATCCTCACGCACCAGCGCCACCGCCTCGCACACACCGGGCTGGGCGGCAAGCTGGGCCTCAATCTCGCCCAGTTCGATGCGGAAACCGCGCAGCTTGACCTGATGATCGGCCCGGCCGATGTAATCAAGGCCACCATCCTCGCCCCAGCGCACCAGATCCCCCGTGCGATACATGCGCACACCCCAAGGCGGGGCACCATCCGCCGGGACGAAAGGATCGGGACGGAAGGCCGCCGTGGTCAGATCCTCACGCTGCCAATAGCCGCGCGCGACGCCATGACCCCCAATCCACAGCTCGCCCTGCGCACCGGGGGGCACGGGCGTACCATCGCCATCCAGCACATAAAGCCGGGTATTCGCGATAGGCCGGCCCAGTGTCACCTCGGCCGTGTCGGTCAGATCGGCGACGGTTGACCAGATCGTCGTCTCGGTCGGGCCATACATGTTCAGGACCCGCGCCCGTGTCGCCGCCTTGATCTCAGCAAGCAGCGAGGGCGGCAACGCCTCGCCCCCGACCATCACGCATTTCAGTCCCGACATGGCTGCCGCGACCTGAGGGTCCGAAACGAGGATGCGCGCCATGCTGGGCGTGCATTGCAGATGGGTGACCTTCCAGCGCCGGATCTGAGCGGCAATCGAGAAATCACCATCCTCGGGCTGGTCGCCATGTGGGTTCACCTCGGCCCGCAGCCGGGCCAGCAGCGGAAAGCCCGCCACCACCTGTTCGGGCGCAATGCCATAGTCGATCAGGCAGGCGATCTCACCCACGCCGATGGATTTAAGCTGCTCGACCCGCGCAACCCCGTCCTTGATCGAACCGAACAGCCCGGAATCCTCGAAATAGCGCAGAAACGCGAATTCCAGGATGCCGTCCAGTTCCTCTTCGGACAGCGAACCAAGGTCGATCGCCATCGGGTTCGTCATGCCCGCCGGACGGCGGAAGGCCGGGAAGTCCCAGGCGTATTGTTTGACAAGAGCCGCGGCACTGCGCAGGTAGCTCTTCATCGGCTCGCGGGCAATTTCGCGCGCCGTCTCGCGGTCCTCGGCCAGACAGGTGTGCAGCATCAGCGTGACGGTGAAATTCGCCGGGTCATGCCCCACAGACCGCAGCGCGGCGTGATAATCCTTGATGCGGCTTGCCACGGTATCAATGCCTTGGCCCAGCAGATGGGTCAGGACATTCATGCCCAGACGCCCGGCCTCGACCCAGGTATCGGGGTTTCCGGCCACCGTCATCCACAACGGCAGTTCCTTTTGCACCGGACGGGGCTGGGTCACGACACCGAACATGCTGCCGTCCTTGCGCGGGAACTCGACCGCCTCGCCGCGCCACAGGCGGCGCAACTGATCCACGCCCTGCGCAAGCGCGGCCTTGTTGTTTGGCGGCGCGTTTTCGGGGCGCAGGACAAAATCGTCCGGCTGCCAGCCCGAGGCGATGGCAAGACCCGCCCGACCCGAGGTCAGGTTGTCGATTACCGCCCATTCCTCGGCCACCCGGGCGGGGTGATGCAGGGGCAGAACGCAGCTACCGGCGCGGACCGAGATATTCCTGGTCACCGCAGCGACCGCCGCACCAGAAACCGACGGGTTCGGATATGGCCCGCCAAAGGCATGGAAATGACGCTCGGGCGTCCACAAAGCGACAAAGCCGTTCTGATCGGCAAAGCGTGCGCCCTCCAGCAACAACTGGTATTTCCTTGGCCCCGGCCCGTCGTCATTGCCCCAGTAGAACAGGCTGAACTGCATGCCACCCTGAACCTCGTGGCGCGGCTTTGCCGGGGTCGCAGAGACTGCCAGCCGCGATTCCTCGCTGGCGATAACCAGTCTGAGACCACGCGCCAGCGACCAGAAAACCTCAAGCACCGAGATGTCAAAGGACAGGCTGGTCACCGCCAGCCATGCGTCGCCTGGCTGATGGGGAATGACCTCATCCATCCCGGCAAAGAAGTTCGCGACATTGCGATGTTCAACCATCACGCCCTTGGGCCGACCGGTCGAACCCGAGGTATAGATCAGATAGGCCAGATTTTCAGGGCCGACGGCGCTGGCGGGCGGCGCGACCAGCCCATGGGGCAGACCGGTCGGAATAGTCACCACCTGCGCGCTGTGCCTGGGCAGCCGGTCGGCAAGACCGTCCTGAACCAGCACGACAGCCGCGCCCGAATCCTCGATGTAAAGTTCGATCCGGTCGGCAGGATAATCGGGGTCCAGCGGCACATAGGCCCCGCCCGCCTTCCAGATCGCCAGCGCACCGATCACCAGCTCGGGCGAGCGGCGGGCAAACAGCCCCACCGGCTGATCTGCCCCGACGCCCATCTGGACCAGCCTTGCCGCCAGCGCATTGGCAGCACGGTCAAGCTGGCCGCGCGTCAACGTGCGATCCTCAAACGCCAGCGCGACAGCATCCGGGTCGCTGGCCGCCATTGCCGAGATCATTTCGTGAATGCAGACCAGCGGCACATCGACCCGAGTGGCATTGCGCGCAACCAAAAGCTCTTGGCGCTCGGCGTCGTCCATCAGGGGAATATCGCGCAGCAGCGTCGCAGCGGGCAAGGCCAGCCCCGCATCAAGCGCGCGCGCCAGCCGTTGCGCCTGCGCGGGGGTGACCCGACCGGGGTCGTGATCCAGCCAGGCGCCGCTTTCGGTCAGGGTCACGGTCAGCGCCGCGCCCCGGACCGGCCCCTGCATATCAAGGCTGATTGCCAGATCCGGCACCGCCATGCCGCGCAGTTCAGGCGCGCGGTACAAAAGATCGGCCATGAAGAAGCCGCGCTTGGCCTGCAAGGTGATCTCATCGGCCAGCGCCTGCCCCAGTTCGGCAAGCGTCTGCCCCCCCGAGGCATTGACCAAAAGGGGCTGCCAATCAGCAACGATCCCTGCTGCCTCGGGCTGGCCCGAGGGGCGCAGCGCAAGGTCAAGCTCGGCCTGCCCGGCCAGCCGCGCCAACAGCGCCGCGGCCAAAGCGATACGTTCAGGCGCAGCACCAGGCATCAGGGCAAGCCGCCGGCTCTTGCCCGAGGCTTCGCCGGCCAGCACCCCCGGGTTCATCCGCGCAAGCCGCGCCCGCCAGTATCCGTCATGTTTCGCAGCCTGCGCAGCCAGGTCGGTCAGGCGCGCACGCTCATCTTCAGCTATCGGCGCGATCACCGTACCCACCGCAGGCGCGTCAGAGGCAAGGCGCAGCCGCACCGCCCCATCCACCGCCGCAATCAGCGCCAGATCCCCATCCGCCGCCAGCACTGTCCCCGGCGCGGCACGGGTGGGCTCGACCCCTTCTGATCCCGTGACCAGCAGCACCTGATCGCCAAGCACGATCTTGGGCATGACCAGCGGGTTCCAGTAACCGCCGTGATCCAGACCGCGCACCAGCGCCCCGATCTGCGCCGTCGGTTGCGAGAAATCCAGAACCGCGGCCGCCTCAGGACGCTTGTCGCGGCCGACATAGCTGCGCAGCGACAGGTCCTGCCGGATGCGCTGAATGGTGCCCGTCTCCAGCTGGTCGACCACTTCGGCAAAGCTTTCGGCCCCACGGGCAAAGCAGCGCGCGTTCAGGGTCAGGGCCGTATCGTCGGGACGGATCCCGAACAGGCGCTGGGTCAGGATGTCACCCTCATCCACGCCGCCTTCGATCATGTGCCAGGTGACGCCATGCTGCGCCTCGCCACCGATGATCGCCCAGACCGGAGCATTCAGCCCCGCGAGTTTGGGCAGCGGCCCATCGTGAAAGTTGATCGCACCTTGGCGACCGCGCGCCAGCATCCCGGGCCGCAGGATCGAAAGGTTGGCCACACTGAACAACCAGTCGGCCTGGGGTGCGTCAGCCGGCATCGGCGCATCCTGATCCTCAACCGCCAGCCCCGCACCCTGCGCCCAGTCGCGCAGGCCGGGGTTGCGCGTCACCACCGCATTGATGCGATGCCCGCGCGCCAGCAGCATCTCGGCCGCGTGGCGCAACAGGGATTCATTACCCACCAGAATCGCGGAAAATTGCGTCATGGCTTACCCTTTTCAACATGAACGGGCTTTGGCTGAAAACGAAGCGCGTGGCGCGTCAGACAGGCCAGATGGCCCGGCGGCATATCCGCCCTGCGCCCCGACAAAAGACAGCGCAGGCGAAATATTCCCGCGCCGCCCAGATGCGCGACCGTGGCCCAAAGCGCGCCCAGCCGCCCATGATGTTTTTCAAAATAGCGCCGCCGTGAATCGTACCAGTAATCCGGCGCACGCCTCCATTGCTTCATGCCGGTGCTTACCGAACCGATGTGCAGCACCAGACTTTCGACCACATAATGGGTCTGCCAGCCGGCAAGGGCGGCACGGTGGCAGAGGTCAGTTTCCTCGTAATAAAGAAAAAATCCTTCATCAAAGAGGCCGATCTGATCCAGCACGTCCATGCGGATCATCATCGAAGCGCCTGCCGACCAATCCACGGGGCAAGAGCGTTCAGGCTGCGGCAAAGACACCACCTTGCGCCTGAAAAGCCGGGTGATCGGCCCGGTCCGGCTCATCGCTTCAAATTCGCTTGCCGCGCTGGGAAAGCGAAAGGCAGTACTATGGGGCACGTCATCAACGCCGCGCAGGCGCGAACAGGCAATCCCGGCCCGGGGATGGGTGCCCAGATAATCGACCAGCGCCCGGATAGACCCCGGCTGCGGGATCGCGTCCGAGTTCAGCAGATAGATCAGGTCAGCGCGTCGGCCATCCGGCAGCCCCTGACGGATGCCGTAATTGTTCCCCGCGCCAAATCCGCCATTCCAGCCCGACTGCACCACCTCAACCCGGTCTGGGGACCAGCCACGGACAAGCACCCCGGTCTGTATCGCCTCATAACTGCCATCGCCCGAGTCGTTGTCCACGATGGTCAGCCCGCCGTCGATGCCCTGCATTTCGCGCAATGCGGCCTCGGCGGCCTGCAAAGACATCTCTGGCGTGCGCCAGTTCAGCACGATGACATGAACGCTGGGCATATGTGCAGGCCGGGTCATGGGATCACTCTGCCGCCCTGACCCCGGCCAAAGCCCCGGCGCGGCTTTCCGCCCCGCGCAGGATATCGCGCAGAACCGAGGCAAGGCGACGCACGTTCGGCTCAAGCACCATCGAGTCGTGGTCGCCCGGCACTTCGATCACCTGCAGTTCTGACATCCACGGCGTCCAGCCGTTGTCAGCAATGACATAGTCACGGCCCGAGTTGACCCAGCGCCCGCCCGTCACCTTCCACCGCTGGTCCGGCGGCGGGCGGAACAGCGTCACCGGCCCGTCCCAGACCGACAGTTGCAGCTTGGGCAGCGCGGCAAGGAAGGCCGCTTCGATCGCCAGATCGTGGAACACGCCGGTTGCAACCTCGCCCGAGATTTCGGCCTGCGCGGCCTTGGCCTTGCTGTGGCGGCGGAATTCATAGGCGACGCGGTCCCGCAGCCATTTCCAGACAAAGCCCGGCCCGCCTTCGCGCAGCTCACCCAGACGGATCATCAGGCGATCCTTGCGGCTGACCGGCTCGCGCAGCGGCAGGGGCGTATCCAGCATGACAAGCATCGCCACCTCTTCGCCCGCCGCGTGCAGCTGCCGCGCCATCTCATAGGCGATCAGCCCGCCGCCCGAAAAGCCGCCCAGCAAATAGGGCCCCCCGGGCTGCACCTGACGCAGCTCTTCGATATAGTCGCGGGCCGCTTCGGTGAAATCCTCATGCGGCTTGTCATCGCCCAGCAGGCCACGCGCCTGAATGCCGTAAAAGCGGCGATCCGGCCCCAGACGCTGGGCAAGCTGGCGCAGGTTCATGATATTGCCGAACATACCGGCCACCATGAAGAAGGGCGTTCCCTGCCCCCGCCCGCCCATATCGACGAGGAAACGGAACCGGGGCCGCGCCGCAACCGGCAGCTCATGCACATTGTCGGGCGGGACCAGCTCGCGCGGGCCGGTCTGCTTTTCGACAAGCGCAGCAAGATCGGTGATCGTCGGGGCCTCGAACAGGGTCGAGATCGGCAGGTCCACGCCAAATTTCTTGCGCAGCTGACCAAACATCCGCACCGCAATCAGCGAGTGACCGCCCAGATCAAAAAAGCTGTCGGCAGCACCGATGCGGGCAATGCCCAAAAGTTCGGACCAGATCACCGCAAGCTCGGCCTGAATGCCGGGGGCGGGCTCGACAAAATCACTGTCGAGGTCGGGGCGCTCGAACCCTCCTTCGGCGGGGGCGGGTTTCTCGACCTTGCCAGCCTCGGCGATCAGCGCCGGCAGATCCAGAGATGAGACATAGACCTGCGCCAACCCGGTCGAGATGGCGCGGCCAAGCATGGCAGGCCCGATCGCGGCAGGAATGCCCTGACTGATATTGTGCTGCAGGCGACGCTCGGCCGGGGACAGGCTGCGCGTGGGCTGCACCCGGGTCTGTGGCGCGGCAGAAATCGCCGCCGCCAGCCTGCGCAGGGCAAAGCCCCGGATCTCGGCGCAGACGGTACCGTCCGGCGCGGCCAGCGTAATGTCAAACTGCGCCATGCCCTGTGCATCGGTGTTCTCGCCCGCATTGCGGATGCGGCTGACCACCTGCGCAGGCAGAGGCGCATAAAGCCGGATCGAGCGATAGCCCATCGGCACCCACAAATGTTCTGGTGTCCAGTCCCGGATCAGCCCCATCGCCCAGCCGGTCGCAATATCCAGCAACGCCGGGTGAACCAGCCAGCCCTGCGCCAGATCCGCCTCGAACTCGGGCGCAAGCGCCAGTTCGGCCACGCCTTCGTCACTGTCGATGCGGAAACGGCGCAGCACCTTCCAGCGCGGCCCAAAATCCATCTGCCCTTCCTGAGCCGAGCGCAGTGCAGCGCCCTGCCCGTCCTGATCCCACGGCCCCAAGATCGTCAGCGCGTCGGGTGCAGCCTCATGCAGACCAGAGACAAGGGCAGAAACGTTCGGCTCTCCCTGCGGATCTTCGAGGATTTCGATGCGCATGGCATCGCCTTCGGGCAGGACGCGGGTGCTGACAAGCGCGGTATCGCCGACCAGCACAGGACGGCGGAATTCCAGGTCGCGGATGACCAGAGGCAGACCAAGACCGCATTCCAGCGCCGCCTCGGTCACCAGCTCAATCCAGCCGGTCCCGGGCATCAGCGCCTGACCCGAGGCCGTCTTGTGCCCGCCGATAATCCAATCCTGCATCTTTAGGGCGGTGCGGAACTCTCGCCCGCCGGGCATGGGCAGGCTTTCATCAAGCAGCGGCCGATCCTGCGGCACCACCACCGCAGACGCAGTGTCCAGCCCCATTGCCCGCGCCGCCATGCCGGCATCAGCCCAGACGCCCCAGTTGACTGCAACCACGCGTCCCAGCGCCGCCGGAGCACTGCGCGCCACTGCGTTCAGATATTCGTTGGCGGCGACGTAATCCGCCTGTCCCGCCGGCGCGATCACCGATGAGGTCGACGAGAACAGCACCGTCAGCCCCGCCGGGTTCCCGGACAGCGCCTCGATCAGCGCGCAGGTGCCAAGCAGCTTGGGTGCAAGAACGTCCCATGCCTCATCATCGGTCTTGGCGGCGATCAGGCTGTCCCGGATCACCCCCGCCGCGTGCAGGACAACATCAAGGCCGCCAAAGCGCGCCCGGGTTTCTGCCACAGCGCGGGCCATATCCTCAGGGCTGGTCACATCAGCACGGATGGCCAGAACCTTGGCCCCCATCGCCTCAAGCTGACGCAGCGAGGCCATGACGGCGGGCGAATCCACCAGCCCGCGCGTGATCAGCGCCAGTTTCGCCCCACCGCGCCCGGCAAGTTCGCGCGCAATGGCCTGCCCGATACCGCCAAAGCCACCAGTGATCAGGCAGGTCGCACCCTGCGGTATGGCGGCCATGCCGTCATCACCAAGCGCCACCTTCTCAAGGCTCTGTTCAAACCGGCGCCCGTCACGCCATGCGGCGACCGCAGCACCCGAGGGGGCCAGCGCCTCTTCCAACAGATTGTCGGCCAAGGCCTCGATCCCGCCTTTTGCAGGCAGTCGGATATCCACAAGCCGGGCCGAGACATTCGGCATCTCATGCGGCAGAACCCGGATCGGGCCCGCAGCCGTCGCCTTTTCAGGCACCGACGCGGGTTCATCAGCCACGCGCAGCGCATCGTTGCAGACCGCGATCAGATCCAGCCGCGCCTCGGGCAGTTCGGCCCCAATCGCCTGCGCCAGATGCAGCAGGCCAAAGAAACCACGCTCAAGCTGACTGTTAAGCAGGCTGGAACCGGGACGAAACCGTGCCCCCTGCGTCACCGACCACAGATGCAGGATACGATCCGGAGCCATACCCTGCGCGACAAGCGCGGCCAGCAGCATCTCATACCCTTCCCGGTCGGATTCGACCGGCAGGGTAAAGCGCCCCTCGCCCTTGTCGGCGAAAGTATCCCCGATCTCGACCACGGCGACACGTTGGCCGCGCGCCCGCAGCCCCTCGATCACCCGGCTGGCAAGGCCAAGCTCATCAGCAAAGATAAGCCAGCTTAGCCCGCCCTGCGCGACCGGCCCTTGTGACCCGATCTCGATTGCGGGCGCAGCAAGTTTCCACGCCGGACGCCAGCCCCAGTCGGCGGGCTCGTCAATGCGGGCCAGTTCCTCTGCGGCACCGGTCGCCACATGGGTGGCGGGTTCGATAAAATAACGTTTGCGCTGAAACGCATAACCGGGCAGCGACAGGCGCTGACGGCGCAGCCCACCCCAGATCTGATCCCAGTCGATCTGTCCGCCACAGGCCCAGAACCGCGCCAGCGCGCCCATGAAATAGCTGTCATCGCCAGTGTCGTGGTCGCGGTGACGCAGGGTCGAAATGACCTGATTGGCAGTAACCGCCGGATGGGCCTTAGCCATGGCCTGCATCGCCCGGCCCGGCCCGACCTCGATAAATACCCGCCCTGGCATCTGCGCAAGATGGGAAACCCCGTCAGCAAAGCGTACCGTGCCGCGCAAATGCGCAACCCAGTAATCGGGGCTGGTCGCCTCATCCGTGGTCAGGGGCTGCCCCGAACGGTTCGAGATCACCGGGATCTGCGGCGGGTTCAGCGTGATCGCGGCGAGATAGGCGCGGAACTCCTCCAGCACCGGCTCAAGCAGGCGCGAATGCGCGGCGATCGAGATGGCAATGCGCTGGCATTCCACCTCGCGCGTCGCCATACGCCCGGCAAAGCGGTCCAGCGCGGCATCCGGCCCCGAAACGACCGACAGCCCCGGCCCGTTCACCGCCGCAAGGTCAAGCTCCAGCTCGGCAAGTTCAGCCGCGAACTCTTCGGGGGGCAGTGGCACCGACAGCATACCGCCAGCCGGAACCCGATCCATCAGCAGCCCGCGCAGACGCACAAGGCCGATGCAGTCCTCAAAGCTCATCACCCCCGCGATACAGGCGGCGGTATTCTCGCCCATGGAATGCCCGATCAGGGCGGTGGGGCGCACCCCCCAGCTGATCCACAATTGCGCCAGCGCATATTCGCAGATCATCAGCAGCGGCAATTGCAGCGAGGGTTGCAGCAGACGCCGGTCTGCCCCGGCCTCTTGTCCCGGCTCGGGCAGCCACAGCGCACGCAGATCAGCACCATGCGCCTGCGCCATATGGTCAAGGCCGCGATCCATCCATTCCCGGAAAACGGGCTCTGTCTCATAAAGCCCGCGCGCCATGCCCGCATATTGCGCACCGCCGCCAGGCAGCATGAACACCGCCCCGGCCGTGTCGCTGACCGGCTGGTGATCAAAGACCAAAAGCGGATCAGGCTCGGTCAGCAGCCGCGCCGCATCAGCCGCGTTTTCGGCAACAAGCACGCGGCGCCGTTCGAACTGACGCCGCCCCTGTGTCAGGGTAAAGGACAGATCGGCCATGTTCACGCCGGGGTTGGTCCCCAGCCAACCCGCCAGCGCAGCGGAGTTGGCATCAAGTGCGGCCTTGCTGCGCCCCGACACGGCGATGACATGGAACGGCCAGTCGGATTCCCCGGCTGGCGCGGCCTGAGGCGGCTCTTGCAAGATGACGTGGGCGTTTGTGCCGCCGACACCCAGCGAGTTCACCCCCGCCCGGCGCGGACCCGGCACCGGCCAGTCGCTGAGCCGGCCGTTAACCTCAAACGGGCCGCCGGCAAAGTCGACAGCAGGGTTCGGGGCCTCATAGCCAAGGCTGGGTGGAATCTTGCCGTGGTGTACCGCCAGTGCCGATTTGATCAGCCCGGCGCTGCCAGCCGCAGTATCCAGATGCCCGATATTCGTCTTGACCGAGCCGATGCGGCATGGCCCCTGCCGCGTTCCGTCCGAAACCCGCGCATAGGCCTGATTCAGCGCCGCAACCTCGATCGGGTCACCCAGCGCCGTGCCGGTCCCATGGCATTCGACATAGCCGATACTGTCCGAGGACAGCCCGGACATAACCAGCGCCTCGGCCACTGCCAGCGCCTGCCCCTCGACGCCGGGGGCAAGATAGCCAGCCTTGGCCGCACCATCGTTGTTGATGGCCGAGCCCTTGATGACCGCCCAGATATGATCGCCATCGGCCAGCGCGTCCTTAAGCCGGCGCAGCACAACCACCGCCGCACCGCTGCCGAAAACCGTGCCTTGCGCCCGATGGTCAAAGGCATGGCAATGGCCGTCGGGCGACAGGATCTCGTTTTCCTTGTAAAGATAGCCCAGGCCATGGGGCAGCTCGATCGTCACACCTCCGGCCAGCGCCATGTCGGATTCACCCGACAAAAGCGACTGGCAGGCCATGTGGATCGCGACCAGAGAGGTCGAGCAGGCGGTCTGAACGTTGACTGACGGCCCCCTGAGGTCAAAGACATGGCTGACGCGGGTGGACAGAAAATCCTTGTCGTTCCCGGTATGGCGCAACAGGAAATGCCCGACGCCATCAACCAGATCGCGGTTCGAACAGACGTTCCAGAAATAATAACTGCCCTGTCCGCAGCCAGCCCAGACGCCGATATTGCCGCCGAAACGCTCGGGCACATGGGCGGCGTCTTCCAGCGCGTGCCAGCAGGTTTCCAGAAACTTGCGGTGCTGAGGATCCATGATCGCCGCCTCTTTGGGCGACAACCCAAAGAACTCGGCGTCGAATTCATCGAACTGCTCAAGAATCGCGGCCGAGGGGACGTAGTTCGGGTCAGACATCCGCACGCGGGTTTCACCCCGCGCCAAAAGCTCGGCCTCGGTCAGCCGACGGATCGCCTCAACCCCGCGGCACAGGTTGTCCCAATATTCCGCTACGCCCTTGGAACCGGGCAATTGCGCGGCCATGCCGATGACCGCAACATCGGAATCCTCAACGCCGATCTTGTCAAAGGCCATGTACAGTGCCTCTTGAACTCGTGGAATGCCCCGTGGGGCAGAACCGGATTAACGGTTGGCGCGCCTGTCCGGGATAGCGAATCCGGCGCTTTCGACCAACCTATAAAACCGTGGGCAGGCCTGCCTTTTTAGGCAGAATTTGCGTCTCGGCCATGGTTTCGTCCTGGCCCTGCACCCCCTGCCTCAGCCTGCGGGCATTGCCAAGCAGCGCCCCCGCCGTCAGCCATGTCAAAGGCGTCAGCGTTGCGTTCGGGATCAGGTCCAGAAGGTTCATCGCCAGCATGAGGGCAAGCGTGCCCAGCACCACAAGCTCTCTGCGCTTCGGGGCCGAGCGCCCGCGTGGCATAGCCCTGAGCAAGGCAAAGATCGGCGTCAGCAGCAGCAGGAACTGCGCCAGATAGCCAAAGACCCCGCGTGCACCCACCCAGATCACCCATTGCCCGTCCGGGATCGAGGACAGCCTGCCGCTATAAGGGTCATAGAACAGCGGCCGCCCCCAACCGCCCCAGCCAAAGACCGGACGCTCCATCGCGCGTTCCAGCAGGGCCTCTTCGTTCATCAGGCGGAATTCAAGCGACCGCCCCCGCTCGGGCGATATCGACATGGCAAGGTTCACGATGCCTTGCAGCGGCATCCATGAGGTCGTGCGCAACGTCGGATAGGAAACGGCGACGGTGGCGACCATGGCGGCGGCCAGCACCATCATGCGCGGCCGGGCAAACGCGACCAGAGGCGCGGCCATCAGCGCCTGCATCAGCGCCCCAGCCGATTTACACAGCACAAGAACGCAGCCCAGATAGACCGCGATCAGCAGATTGCGCGCCGTCCGATTGTTCCGCGCTATGGCAATGGCCGACAAAAACGCGGTCATGGTCATCAGCGCAACCCACAGGGGATGTTCAAGAAACACAATCGGCCGATAGCCGCCATAGCGGATGGTCTGGATGAAATCGTGCTGGAAATAGCCGTAGACCCAGACGTTGATCTGGGGACTCAGCCGCAACTCGATCAGCATCGGCAGCGTATAGCACAGCACCCCCAGCACCAGGCAGCGCAGCCACAGTTCAGCCCCCCGGGCATCCCACAACAGCTTGTAGCCCATCATGAACGGCAAAAGCTGGATGAACTGCAAAATCAGGTCGGCGATGCCCTGGCTGATCGACATGGCAGGGCGATAGTTGATCCCGTCGATCAGCGGATCGGGATTGGTCAGCGCAGTCATGATGGGTGAAACAAAGTTCATCGCCAGAAGCAGCCCCACCCATGGTCCCATCGGCGGCGGGACGGGTTCATCCCGGGCGCGGTCCCTGGTCACAAACCAGACCATGACCGCAGCCGCCAGCGCCGGAATCATGTGCTTGTTCAACCCCGGAAAAGCTGGCAGGTCGATTTCGACCAGCTGGGGCAACAGCAGGTAGCCTGCAAAGATTGACCAGATCAGGGCGCGCGGCCGCTCCATGCGCTGAAACAGCACTGCCACCACCAGCGGCCAGGACAGCAATGCGAATAAGGCCAACAAGGGCATGGCCCTGACTCCAGTCTTGCGGCAGGGCCGCCTGCTTGACCTGCGACACGCGAGGACGTTGTAATCCCACCGTCGCGAATTCATCCTGCCAGAAACTCCGGCCGGACCCGAGGCTTATCATGCATTTCACCTTTCCCGACGGCAATGCCGTCCACATCAACTGTCGGGATTCTTCGGCGCTGCTGTCTGCCGTGCGACAGCGGCTGCGCGACGGGCAGGGTTTTGCCATCGCCACGATTAATGTCGATCACCTGCAAAGACTGGGTGAAGATAGCCGTTTTCGCACCGCTTACGCTGCCCATGACCTGATCTGCGCCGATGGCAATCCGATCGTCTGGCTGTCCCGGATCGCGGGCCGGCCGGTCGATCTTGCCCCCGGCTCGGATCTGGTGCTGCCGCTGGCACGCGAGGCCGCAGCGGCCGGGGAACCGGTGGCGCTGATCGGCAGCAGCATCGAATCACTCGCCCGCGCCGTCGAGACCATGCAATCCGCCGTACCCGGCCTGAGGGTCGCGCTGACCCATGCGCCGGGCTTTCCCTTTGACCCGATGGGCGATGAAGCGACCGAAATTATCGCCCGCATCCGCGAAACTGGCGCGCGACTGTGCTTTCTGGCCCTTGGCGCGCCGCGGCAAGAGCTTTTCGCCATCCGCGCCCGCGATGCGCTGGGCAATGTCGGGTTTGCCTCGATCGGGGCAGGACTCGACTTTCTGTCGGGGTATCAACGGCGCGCGCCAAAGCTGGTGCGTCAGGTAAAGATGGAATGGCTGTGGCGGATGCTGTCAAATCCGCGTCGGCTGTTTCTGCGCTATGCCAAGGGCTTTACCATCCTGCCCGGTCATCTGCGCCGGGCGCTGGCAATGCGCAGGGAATAGGGACGCCGACAAGCGACACCCCTGCAGGGACGGGTTAGCCCCAGTCGAAATCAAAACTGTCGATCTTAAGCAGGCCCGGCGCCGGGTCGTGATCCGCAACCTCTTGCTGCTCATGCAGCACAGGCAGAGCACGGGGACCCCAAAGCCGCTGCGACGTGCTCCAGCCCGGGGATTCAACATCTGCTGCGCTGTCTGCGCGGCTATCGGGCAGCTCTGCCCGCCCCCACAGAATGAAGATGTCGCGGCTAAGCAGGCCGAACAGCTTGCTCTCTTGTGGAGCGGCCTCGGTTCCCGCGGCAACGGGCTCCTCGGCGGCAATGCGGCTTTCCTGACTCATCTGCGCCGAGGCCTGACTGGTCTGCGCCGAAGGCAGAGGCATACCCATCTTGTTCAGGACCGAGCGGGTCAGAGATGACGGGCTGACGCCCTCAAGGATCAGCTTCTCGCCATTCGGGAATGTCAGCATCGCGTGCCCGTTATGCGAGGACACCCGCACATCATCCACATCAACCCTGTTACCCTGACGGTCGTGCAGCCCGGTCACATGCAGCCGGTCACCCTGACGCAGGATACCGCCGCCGGAATCGCGTACATCGCCGACCTGAAACGCACGTATTGTGTCGACGCCAAAACCGTCCTGCAGCACCAGAACATCCCGCTCTGCATCGCGCGGCACAGCACCTCCATCAGAGGCAGAAATATCGTCGGTCATCGAGATAAGATCGTTGCCGCGACTGCCGTTAATGGTATCCGCGCCCGGTCCGCCCTCGATCGTATCCTTACCGGCGCTGCCGGTGATACGATCGTCGCCCCAACGGGTGTTGATCTGAATACCCTTGCCATTCAGGGGGATATTGGCGGTTGCTGCCGAAACCGTATCGCGGCCTTCATGGGTCCAGAACTGCTCGAACTCGCTGAACACCAATGAACCATTGGCCTGCGGATAGCTGGCCCGTCCGGCGCTGTTGCTGGTAAAGACAACCGAAGTGCCTACGCTATTCTCGCCATTCCCTTTGGCCCAGAGGTTCAGCAGGTCATGGCCAGCTCCGCCAACCAGTGTATCACGTCCGATGTCATGGATCGCCCCCATGCCACCGTTGTTGCCCCAGCGGACATTGTCATCCCCTGCCCCGGCATGACCGTAATCATTGCCCTGCGACGGCATCAACAGATCATTGCCCGCACCGCCATAGATGCGGTCATTGCCATTCCCGCCGTCAAGCACATCATCGCCGATGCTGCCATAGATGGTATCGTTGCCGGCACCGCTGTTGACCGTCAGCCCATGCGTGGGGGTGTAATCCGAACCCGAACCATGCGGCGAATTCAGCTTGGCAGACCGCGCGTCGATGAGGTCATTGCCCGAGCCGGTCTGCAACCGCTCGATCCCGCGAAAGTTCACCCGGTTGCCATAGGCATCGACGGCTGAGCCATTCTCAGTTGTACTGAAAGCAACGCGGAAATTTTTTGTCCCATTCAGATGCAGCCGGTCCCCGCCCGACAGGCTGCCATACGGGTTCGGATCATAGCGTTCCAAAGTGTTGCCACCATAATAAGCGTCAACATTGCCCCTGGATCTGGGGTCCTGGCTCCAGATCAGGACGTCCGGCCCGGCACCGCCATTTATCGAGTCGCTGCCCCGCCCGCCATTGATCGTGTCGCGTCCGCCATTGCCGTTGATCGTATCACGACCTGCGGTGCCCAGCAGGCTGTCGTTGCCCACCCCTCCAGTAATCACGGCCATATCTGCCCCCATCCTGCAATGACTGGGGATAGACGCCACGAGCGTCCAGAAACACCCGACCCCGAACGTCTATCCGGGCCGGATTAGATTAGACTGACGCCAAGGGCGGGACCTGTCCTTTGGGACAGATCAGCGCCGCATTTGTCAGTGATTTTCACCCTTTGGTTGCGAATTTAACCATTAAGGGCCTTTCGGTTCCGCACATGGCGATGTGCAAGCTGACGCGCCTTGGCACCCGGGATCAGCGGCCTTGCCGCCTTGGCCGGCGTTTCGCGAAGCTCGGGGAACAGGGTAAATATCTCTTCCCGCGCGGCCCGGCCGACGGATTTCAACGCCATCGGACCGGTGTATAGCGACTCGGCCTCGGCCCCGTTCGCCAGCACGATCTCATGCCGGTCAAAGAGGATGTGGAAATACTCGACCGTCTCGGCGTCGGCCTCTTCGATCCCTTCAATTGCCAACAGCTGCTTGGCCGCAACCAGCACCTCGGGGCAACCGAACATGCGCTGCGCAATCGCCGACCGCACGAGTATGCGATGCTGAGGCGAGACCATTAGATCGGCGCAAGGCCGTCCTTCGCCAAGCGCACCACGGCGGATGCAGACAGGCCGTAGCCTTGGCGCAGCGGCCAGATCGATTGCGTCCAGCGCCCGGCTGCCGATCCAGCGGATAGGCTGCAACCCATGGTCGCAGGTCAGAACCAGATCGCCCACCGACAGTTGTTCAACCGCGATTTCGCCCCGGTCTGTACGAATCATCGTGCCGCGGCAAAAGCAGGGAATACCAAGCTGATGCAGCTTCTGACGGGTCAGCGCGGCGGGGTCGATCTCATAAAGCAGCAGCGTCTCGCCATTGGGGAAAACCAGCCGCGCATGGGTGCCGCGTGCGTCGGTAAGGGGCTCGACGGTCACGTCATCCAGATCAATGGGATTACCGTTGGCATCATGCAGATCGCTGACATCCAGCCGATCAGCAGGCAGCACGGTGCCCCATTCATCCTGCGTGGTTTCGATGGCAAAGGCGCGCACGGTGTCATTGCCAAAGCCGTCGCGCAGGACCAGCAGATCCGAGCCGTCATCCTCCCACGCGTGGCTGGTGGAAAACAGGTCTCCGGCCATCGAGATCATGTCATCGCCCGCACCCGCGTCGATGGTATCCGTGCCAAAGCCGCCTTCGATCGAGTCATCGCCGTCGCTGCCGATGATCGAATCGTCACCCCATGCGGCATAGGCGCGGAACCCGTCCACCCCGGCAGCCGAGCCATCTATCGTGTCATTGCCGTTCCCGGTCAGCAGGTTCCGGAACTCGTAGAACTCCAGATGCCCCGTCGCCGCACCGGTGGCGTCCACCGTACCGCTGTCAGAGGTGGTAAGCACCATGTGCACACCGTTGCCGGTGGCGTCGTGCTGCCAGGCGTTCAGCGTGTTATAGCCCGACCCGCCATAGTACAGGTCATTGCCGACCGAACCGTCGATACCACCGTTACCCCAGCGGATACCGTCGTCGCCGTCCTCGCCATGGATGGTGTCGTCGCCGCGGCCATCCTCGATGACGTCATTGCCGCCGCCGCCAAAGATTTCGTCATTGCCGTCGCCGCCCTGAATATAATCCGTGGCGTCGCTGCCAATGATGTAATCATTGCCAGCACCCGCATAAATCCGGATGCCTTCAGCGCTGCCAGACGCATTGATGTGATCGGCGCCGTCGCCAGTGGCCACACGCTCGATACCGTCAAAGCTCAGCGTGTTGCCATAGGCATCCTCGACCTCGCCCGAGCTGCCGCTGGTGAAATACACATCGAACCCTTCGGCCCCTGCGGACACCAGGCTAAGCGTATCGCCGCCATTATGGGAGTAGACGTCGGGCTCATACTCCTCGCCGCCCGAACCACCGTGATAGATGTCGTGATCGCCAGTCGCGTCAGGATTGGCCGCCCAGATCAGGAAATCAGCACCGTCGCCACCACTGACCGTATCGCTACCCGCGCCGCCATCTATAGTATCGTTGCCGGCATCAGCGTCGATGAGATCGGGTTCGTCCCCACCAGACAGGCTGTCATTGCCGCCCGTTCCAGGAATCGTCGCCATGAAACACCTTCAAAGAACAAAAACCTTGCGGAAAAGCCGCAAAAACGCCGCCGCAAATAACTGGCGGAACAGCACCGATTAAAAACAAAGGCACAGTCAAAGGTCAGATGTTCTTTTAGGCAAGTTTTTGCCGATCAACCCTGGCGGGTGGACTATTCACCCAGCACCAGCCAGCCCGATGGCGGCGCGGTCAGATGCACCCGAACGCCCGGCTGAGGCAGGGCAGCCCCCGGTTCGTTAAAGCGGTCAAGCACCACTTCCTGCCCGCCCACCCGCGCCCGCAGACGCTGAACCGAACCAAGGAATTCAACGCCGGTAATCTCGGCCGGGATGCCATGCTCGGCGATGCGCAGGCTTTCGGGCCGCGCGGCAAGGGTGACACCGCCCAGGGACAAGGGGCGGTCAAGGGCGATCTCTGCCCCCTCGACGCGGACGATGCCACGTGCAGGGTCCAGTACCTCGGCTGCGAAACGGTTCAGCGTGCCGACAAAGCCGGCGACGAAATCGGTCGCAGGCTGATTATAGATCTGCGCCGGAGTGCCGATCTGATCCGCGACCCCCTTATGCATGACCACGATACGGTCCGAGATCGACAGCGCCTCTTCCTGATCGTGGGTGACAAAGATGGTGGTGATGCCCAGCTGCTGCTGGATCTCTCGGATCTGGTTGCGCAGGCTGACGCGGATCTTGGCATCCAGCGCCGACAGCGGCTCATCGAGCAGCAGAACACGCGGACGCGGCGCAAGGGCGCGGGCCAGCGCCACTCGCTGTTGCTGACCGCCCGACAGCTGCCAGGGATAGCGCCCGCCCAGATCTGGCAGGCCGATCAACTCAAGCATTTCGGTCACGCGACCGGCCCGCTCGGCCCGGGGAACACCGCCGACCTTAAGGCCAAAGCCCACGTTTTCCGCCACCGTAAGGTTCGGAAACAGCGCATAGGACTGAAACACCATGCCGATCCGACGCTGGTTCGGCCGGGCGCGGGTCACATCCTGCCCGTCGATCACCACGCGGCCCGCACTTGGCGTTTCAAACCCGGCGACCATGCGCAGCACCGTGGTCTTGCCGCAACCCGAGGGGCCAAGAAAGGACACAAACTCGCCCTTTTCCACGCTCAGGTCAAAGCCGTGCACGACCCGGGTCGTACCAAAGGATTTTTGCAGATGGTCTAGGGTCAGAAAGCTCATTTCGCGGGTATCCGTGTGCCAAACAGGCGAGAGATCAGTTGCATCACCCCCATGCAACCCCAGGTGACGGCAAAGGCGATCACTGCCAGCGCCGCCGGTTCATAAGCGCGGTTCGCGCCAAGCAATTGCATGTAGGGTCCGAACGCCGGCCGGTTCAGCAACGCCGCCATGGTGAATTCGCCAATGACGATGGCAAAGGACAGAAATGCCCCGGACATCACCGCCCCCAGCACATTGGGCAGGATCAGCCGGCCGATGATCCGCGTCCAGCCAGCGCCGAGGGATTGCGCGGCCTCCGTCAGGCTGCGCACGTCAAGCGTCGAAAGCCCGGTATCGACGGCGCGATACATATAGGGCAGCGCCAGCGTGGCATAACCGCACAAAAGCAAAAGATTGGTGCCCGATGCCGTCCCGGTCAGCGGCAGCACCGACGAGGTGTTGTAAAGCCGGATATAGCCAAAGACGACGACGATGGCCGGAATGACCAGAGGCAGCAGGGTGATGAACTCGATCACCGGCCGCAGGCGGGGCAGACGCAGCCGCACCCAATAGGCGGTCGGCACGACGATCAGCACCCCCAGCACGATGGTCAGCAGCGCCATCACCACCGAATAGCTGAAAGTGGCACGGAAATTCGCGTCCGACAGCACCGAGCGATAGGCATCCAGCGAATATTCCCCGCGCCGCATTCGTAGCGAAAACTCGATCGTACCGATAAGCGGCAAGAGAAAATAAAGGCCGCCAAGGATCAGCGCGGCCCAGGACCAGACCCGTTTCATCGCATCCACCTCTCGGCCCGGGTGCGCATGATGACATAGGCAAGGTTCGCAAGCCCGGTCACGACGATCATGCCGAAAGCCATGGCATAGCCCAGGTGCGGGTCTTGCAGCACATCGCCCCTGATCTGCGCAAACAGCATGATCGGCACGATCGACAGCGACGAGCCGGTCAGCGCATAGGCCGTCGCCACCGCACCAAAGCTGTTGGCAAACAGCAGCGCGAAAGTGCCCAGCAGCGACGGGAACAGAATCGGCAGCGCCACCATCCGCCAATATTGCCCGGTCGAGGCACCAAGCACCTCGGCCGCCTCGCGCCATTCACGCTTGAGCCCCTCCAGAGCTGGGGTGATGATCAGGATCATCAGCGGGATCTGAAAGAACAGATAGGTCAGCGTCAGGCCCCAAAAGGACAGCAGGTTGAAACCCAGCGCATAGATATTGATGCCAAACCACTGCCGCAGCAGCATGGTGACCAGACCGACCCGGCCCAGGGTGGCGATAAAGGCAAAGGCCAGCGGCACCCCGGCAAAGTTCGAGGCGACCCCCGAAAAGGTCATCAAAGGCGCCTTGATCCAGCCCGGCACGCCGCCCATCACCACCGCTGCCGCCATGGCAAAGCCGATCAGGCAGCCAAGCAGCGCCGAGGCCAGCGACACCTTGATCGAAATAGCAAAGCTGGACACGATCCGCGGCGAGGTCAGCCCCGCAAGATTGTCGAACGTAAACTGACCTTGCGGGTTCTGAAATGCGCCGATGACGATATTCATCGTCGGCAGCACCAGAAACAGCAGGGCAAAGGCGAAAAAGGGCAGGATGCCCAGCCAGTTCCAGCCGATCTGTCTCATTCCGCCTCGCCCGTTGGGGGTGGCCCCGCCGCGTGGACGGGGTCCCTTTCTCTTATTCCTGAACCGCTGCGCCGACGACCTTGTCCCAGCCTTCGGTCACAGCCTTCTTGTTGGCTTCCTGCTGCTCAAGGGTCGGGAAGATCGCCTTTTCATAGGCCGAGGCCTCGGGCAGCGCGTCCAGCAGCTCTTGCGGGACTTTACCGTTCTTGACCAGATCGTTGAAGCGGATCGGGTGGCAATAGCCCTTGAGCCAGCCAAGCTGACCTTCGTCCGAATACAGGTACTCCATCCACAGCTTGGCTGCGTTCGGATGCGGCGCATAGGCCGAGATCGCCTGCACATAGACGCCCGCAACCACGCCGTCCTCGGGGATCAGCACCTCGACCGGCGGGTTGCCATTCAGACTGTCGCGCCAGGACAGCAGGTTATAGTCCCATGCGGTGACGATCGGCGTCGCGCCCTGCGCGATGGTCGCCGATTTGCCGATGACGGGCACGAAATTGCCGGCCTTGTGAACCTCGGCCATCAGTTCCATGCCCTTCTGACCCGAAGCCTCGCCCGGCTCTCCGCCATTGGCGATGCCGGCCGCCATGACCGAAATGATCGCCTGCGCCGAGGCGCGCGGATCGCCTGCCAGCGCAAAGGCGTTCGCATATTCGGGCTTGGTCAGGTCCTTCCAGGTTTTCGGCGCCTCGTCGATCAGGTCGGTGTTCACGCCAAAAGCCATCACGCCGTAGTAATCGCCGTACCAGTGACCATCGGGGTCCTTGGCATCATCGGGAATCGTATCCCAGGTCGAAACCTTATAGGGCTGGATCAGCCCCTCGGCCTGCGCCTGCGGGCCAAAGGACAGGCCGACGTCGATCACGTCCGGCGCCTGCGGACCCTTGTTGTCCTTGTTGGCACGGATCGCCTCAAGCTCATCTGCCGAGCCCGCATCGGGGTTAAGCTCGTTGACCTTGATTTCGGGGTATTTCGCCTTGAAGCCGGCGATCACCTCGCCATAGCCGCACCAGTCATGCGGCAGCGCGATGGTGGTCAGCATACCTTCGGCCTTGGCGGCCTCCTCCAGCGCCGCAAGATCCTGCGCCGAGGCAGCCCCCGAGGCCCCAAGCGCGATCAAAGCGGCAAGACCTGCCACAGTCGGTTGAATCGTCATTGGTCAACTCCGTTCCAGAACACGCCCCCAGTTGGCGGCTGGATGCCACCTAGCGGCCCCCGG
Organism: Paracoccus kondratievae; assembly: GCF_009301415.1. Taxonomy (GTDB): domain Bacteria; phylum Pseudomonadota; class Alphaproteobacteria; order Rhodobacterales; family Rhodobacteraceae; genus Paracoccus; species Paracoccus kondratievae. The sequence continues at coordinate 1,742,544 of NZ_CP045072.1, forward strand.
TGACAGTCTTGCGACACGACGCCCTTGCTGGCAAAGGTTTTTTTCACCGCAGACGCAAGATCAGGGGACAAGCACGGCACCGACCTTCATGGTCTTGCCGCCGATCCGATAGTCGGCCTCGATCCGGTGACCGGGCAGTGCCGGATGCAAACCGCCCAGCGAGCCCAGCGAAATCACCGATCCGGGCTTTAGCTCATAGCCGCCCTGCTCGATCAGCCACAGCACCACATCCAGAGGATGGCCCAGCAGCATTTGCCCTGTGCCCGCGTCGATGCTGTTTCCGTCAAGCTTGAGGTTCACCGTCAGCCCCGCCAGATCGGCGACCGGGTCACGCAGGTCCGAAATCGGAATGCCGCGTCCCAGCACGCCGCGCCAGGGCGTCACGCCATAGGCCGCCATCAGGGGACCGGTGGGCGTCACCCCCTTTTGCAGCGCCAGATCGGGCAGTTCGATGAACGGCCGCACATCTTTCAGCGCCGCCGCCACCTCTTCGCGGGTGCGCGCCTGCATGATGGCAGAGCTGCCGACGGTCACGACCAGATCGGCCTCAAAAAACGGCGAGCGGCTGCCCTTGAGGCTAAGGCGCGAGCCATCGGGCACCAGCATCGGCGCGAAAAGCGCCCCCGAGACGGGCTGGGTCACGCCGAACCGCTCTTGCACCGGGCGTGAGGTAAAGCCGACCTTGACGCCCACGGGCGCGCCCAGCTCGGTCTCAAGCACGCTGCGGAACGAGGCATAGGCACAGCTTGCATCCTGCGCCGTGCGGACAAGCGGATCGGGCAGGCGCTGACCTGCGATCCAGCCGCGCGCGGCGTTCTGCATCAGCGAGACATCCGGGCAGGCCGCATTGGCCGCGCCCGCCAATGACAACATGATAGCACCCAGAATCAACGATCTCATCGTCCGGCCTCACGAACAGGTTTTGGCAGACGATGCCGCAATGCGCGGCAACTGTCACCGTGATTTTTGCGCACAGGGCGGGCATTTATGGCACCGGAGACACAACAATTCAGGCCCGGCTCCCGCGACAAATACCGCGAACGGTGCCGGACAGTTGCCGCGTGTGGCCCGCGCCCGTTTTCACCTTGATCTACGCGATTTGCAGCCATGCTGTTTGCATCAGCCGACGCGTCCCTTAGAAGCGTCTCTTGGAACAGGCGTCCCCAAACAGGGACCGCAGGCGACAAGGCTGGACATGAGCGATCAACCCACCCCGATGATGGTGCAGTATCTTGCAATCCGCGAGGCCAATCCCGGCGCGCTGCTGTTCTATCGCATGGGGGATTTCTACGAGATGTTCTTTGACGATGCGGTTGCCGCCGCAGCCGCGCTGGACATCGCCCTGACCAAGCGCGGCACCCATATGGGTGAGCCGATCCCCATGTGCGGCGTCCCGGTCCATGCCGCGGAAAGCTATCTGCTGACGCTGATCCGCAAGGGGTTTCGCGTCGCCATCGCCGAGCAGATGGAGGACCCGGCCGAAGCCCGCAAGCGCGGCTCAAAAGCCGTGGTCGCACGCGAAGTGGTGCGTCTGGTCACCCCCGGTACGCTGACCGAGGAATCGCTTCTTGAGGCGCGGCGGCACAATTTCCTCGCCAGCTTTGCCAGCGTACGCGAGGATTCGGCGCTGGCATGGGTCGACATCTCGACCGGCGCCTTTCGGGTCATGACCTGCCCGCCCGCTCGGCTGGGACCGGAACTTGCGCGCAATGCCCCGCGAGAGCTTCTGGTCCTCGAAGGTTCGGATCTGGCCGAGATCGCGGCCGAGGCGGGCGCCGCACTGACCGAACTGCCCGCCGGCAGCTTTGACAGCAGCGCCGCCCAGCGTCGTCTGTGCGCACTGTTTTCGGTCGAGACGCTTGACGGCTTTGGCAACTTTTCACGCGCTGAACTGGCCGCCATGGGCGCGATCGCCGATTATCTGGAGCTGACGCAAAAGGGCCGGATGCCGCTTTTGCGCCCGCCGGTGCGCGAGGCTTTGGGGGGCGCGATGCAGATCGACGCCGCCACCCGCCGCAACCTGGAACTGACGCAGGCCTTGTCTGGCGGGCGCGAAGGCAGCCTGCTTGCCGCCATTGACCGCACCGTAACGGCAGGCGGCGCACGGCTGCTTGAGCGCCGGATCAGCGCGCCCTCGCGCAATCTGGACGAAATTCACGCCCGGCAGTCGGCTGTCGCCCATCTGGTGGACGACCCGCGCCTTGGTGCCGATCTGCGCTCTGCGTTGTCCCATGTCCCCGATATGGACCGGGCACTGTCGCGGCTGGCACTGGAACGCGGCGGGCCGCGCGATCTGGCCGCGATCCGCGCCGGGCTGACCCAGGCCGCCCGTATCGCCGCCATGCTGGGCGACGACCAGATTCAGGTTCTGGCCGAGGCCGCCCGCGACCTGACGGGCCATGACGCGCTGATCGACCTGCTGGACGAGGCGCTGGTCGCCGAACCGCCGCTGCTTGCCCGCGACGGGGGCTTTGTCGCGGCAGGCTATGACGAGGATCTGGACGAAACCCGCCGCCTGCGTGACGAGGGCCGTGGCGTCATCGCCAGTATGCAGGCTGATTATATTGCCGAAAGCGGTGTCCAAAGCCTTAAGATCAAGCATAACAACGTGCTGGGTTACTTTATCGAGACGACTTCGACCCATGCGGAAAAGATGCTGGCTCCGCCGCTGAACGAACGGTTCATCCACCGCCAGACCACGGCGAACCAGATCCGCTTTACCACGGTCGAGCTGTCCGAGCTTGAAACGCGCATCCTCAACGCCCGCGACCGCGCGCTGGAGATCGAGCGTCAGATATTTGCCCGCCTGACCGGTGCCGTTCTTGAACAGGCGGGCCCGATCGGGCAGGCGGCGCGGGCACTGGCAGAAATCGACCTGACCGCTGCCTTTGCCGATCTTGCCTCGGCCGAGGGGTGGGTGCGCCCCGAAGTGGACAGCAGCCGCGCCTTTATGATCGAAGGCGGCCGCCACCCGGTCGTCGAGCGCGCGCTAAAGCGCAAGGGCGAGGCTTTCGTCGCCAATGACTGCGCTTTGACCGAAGGCGGCACTCCGGCGATCTGGTTGCTGACCGGTCCGAATATGGCGGGTAAATCGACCTTTCTGCGCCAGAACGCGCTGATTGCCATTCTGGCGCAGGCTGGGGCGTTCGTCCCTGCACGCCGCGCCCATATCGGCCTTGTCAGTCAGCTGTTCAGCCGCGTCGGTGCGGCGGATGATCTGGCGCGCGGTCGCTCGACCTTCATGGTCGAGATGGTCGAGACGGCGGCAATTCTTAATCAGGCCGACGATCATGCGCTGGTCATCCTTGACGAGATCGGACGCGGTACGGCGACCTGGGACGGGCTTAGCATCGCCTGGGCAGTGCTGGAGCATCTGCATGCCAGAAACCGCTGCCGGGCGCTTTTTGCCACGCATTATCATGAGATGACCTCGCTTTCCGCGCGCCTGCCGGGGGTCGAGAATGCCACCGTCGCCGTGCGCGAATGGGAGGGCGAGGTGATCTTTCTGCACGAGGTCAGAAAGGGCGCCGCCGACAGGTCCTATGGCGTGCAGGTGGCGCGGCTGGCGGGGCTGCCCCCATCCGTTGTCGAGCGCGCCCGGGACATCCTGCACCAGCTAGAAAACGGAGAGCGGCAGGGCACCGGAAAACCGGCCGCGCTGCTTGACGATCTGCCGCTGTTCCGCGCCACGCCCGCACCGGCGCCTGGCGCGATGTCGCAACCCCAGCCTTCGGTGGTCGAGGAACGCCTGCGCAAGCTGAACCCCGATACGATCAGCGCACGTGAGGCGCTGGATCTGGTCTATGAGCTGCGGGCGATGCTTGACGAGGACGGAGCCGCCTGACCGGGCGGCCTATATCGTCACCTTGACGAAACTGTCGCGCAGGGCGGCCGACCACGCAGCGGACATGGCCATGAATGCCGGGTCGCCCTCGGCGATGCGACGATGGCTGACGCGGCAATCGTCCTTGCGGATCACCGCCAGATCCAGCGGCATCCCCACCGACAGGTTTGAACGCAGGGTCGAATCCATCGACAGCAGCGCCGCCTTTTGTGCGTCGTCCAGAGAGGTGTCGGGCCGCACCACCCGGTCAAGGATCGGCTTGCCGTATTTATGTTCGCCGATCTGCAGAAAGGGTGTGTCCTCGGTCGCCTCGATGAAATTGCCCTCGGGATAGATCAGGAACAGCCGCATCTCGCCCCCGGCACGCTGACCGCCGACGATCATGCTGGCGCTGGCCTGCTGGTTCAGTTCGCGGCATTGCTCGACAATCTCTCGCCGGGTGCGGTTCAGCGTATTGCCGATGATCGTCGCCACCTGCAGCATGGTCTGGGCGCGCATGATCGAGGTGGTCTCATCCGCTTCGGGCAGGTCGATCGCCTCTTGCAGCCGGGCGATGGTGGTCTGGGTGACCGACAGGCTGCCGGCGGTCATGATGGTGATGATCCGCTCGCCCGGTTTCTCAAAGAAGAACATCTTGCGATAGGTCGAGATGTTGTCCAGCCCGGCATTGGTGCGGGTGTCCGACAAAAGGACCAACCCTTCGTTGAGCTTAAGACCGACGCAATAGGTCATGACCGTCCCATGGCACAAAAACTCCCTGACGGATACGCCCGCCGGGGGCGAGGCGCAACAGCAAGGCTATTGCTCCATTTCCTCGACCTGTACGCGCACATCAAGGCTTTCGTCGCCCGTGCCAAAGGTGGTGCCGCGCACCGGGGCCGCGTCATCCGCATCCAGACCCGAGCCAAGCCGCACATAGCGGTCATCGGGGCAGCAGGCATTGGCCGCGTCAAAGCCGACCCATCCAAGGGGGCCGACATGAATCTCGGCCCAGGCATGGGCTGCGTCATGGGGTTGACCATCCCGGCTGGAATGCAGATAGCCCGAGACATAGCGCGCCGGCAGACCCCGTTCGCGGGCGCAGGCAATCAGCACATGGGCATGGTCCTGACAGACCCCCTGCCCCAGCGCCAGCGCCTCGGCCGCGGTGGTCCGCGCATCGGTCACGCCCGGGCTATAGGCAACCGCCTGTGTCACGGCGGCAGCCAGCCGATGGGCCAGGTCCAACCCGTCCTCACCCTGGGCCGAATGGGCCAGATCGCGCAACGCCGTATCCAGACCGGTCGCGGGCGTCGGGCGCAGGTAGACCAGCGGATGAACGCTTTCACGATGGCCGCGCAAAACACCGGCGGTATCGCGCGTCTCGACCTGACCCGAGATCGAGACGACGACCTCTTGCACCGGGCCGCGCACGGTCCAGCCCTCGATCCAGTCGCCCGCCCCGTCGCGAAAAGCCGCACCGCGTTGCCCGCCCGAGACCGAGATGGTCCAGTCCGCAACCCTCTGTCCCTCATAGACCGAGGGCGTCAGCCGCAGGCTCTGCACCAGCCCCTGCGCCGGTGGGTCATAGAAATAGCTGGTTTCATGGGTAATTTTCAGCCGCATGATGCGCCCCCCTTTTTACATCCGGCCGCTTAGGTAATCATCATGCACGGCGGTCGAGATGCTGGCCACCTCGCTGATGAACCAGGTGAGGAACTCGTGCAGCCCCTCGTCAAAGATCTCGTCGATATTGCGGGCAAGCAGGCGTTTCATCGTCTCATGCGCCCGGACCGAGGCGGTGGCGGGCACGCCCTCGCCATAGCGGCGCACCAGCCCGTCCAGATGCCAGACCGCCTCGTAGAGCGAGGTCAGAAGCGAACGCGGGCTTTCCCCGTTCAGGATCAGAAAATCGGCGACCTTCATCGCCGTTACATCGCCGCCATAGGCCCAGTGAAAGGCACGATGCGCCGAAAGCGCGCGCAGGATCACCTGCCATTGATAATTGTCGAGCCCGGATCCGACGAACTCGACCTGCGGCAGCAGCACATAATATTTCACGTCCAGCAGCCGCGCGGTGGCATCTGCCCGTTCAAGCGAATAGCCAAGGTTCAGAAAATGCCAGCCGTCGTTGCGCAACTGGGTTGCGTTGATCGCCCCGCGCACGGTCGAGCCATGGCGCGTGGTAAAGTCGGTCAGCATCGCGGTATCAAGCTGGCTGCGCGGCCGCCGCTCCAGCGACCGCAGTTCTTGATAGGCGGTGTTGAGCGCATCCCAGACCTGACTGGTCAGCGCCGTGCGCACGATCCGCCCGCCCTCACGCGCGCGCTCGATACATGAGGCGACCGAGGACGGGTTGGCATGGTCAAAGAAAAGCCAGCTTTCGATATTTTCCTGCGTGATTTCATCGCCGTAATGTTCGGCGAATGCAGTGCTGGCGCCCGAGGCACGCAAAAGCGAGTCCCATTCGTTGCGATACCCCTCTTCGGTGTTTGGCAACAGCGTGATACGCGCACCCACGTCCAAAAGACGGGCGGCGGTTTCGGCACGTTCCAGATGACGACCCATCCAGAACAGGTTGGCGGCGGTGCGGCTGAGCATGGCTGACCCCTTTCCTATTCCGTCAGGACCCAGGTGTCCTTGACGCCCCCGCCCTGAGACGAGTTCACGACCAGCGAGCCCTCGCGCAGCGCGACCCGCGTCAGCCCGCCCGGCACCAGTTCGATCCGGTCTCCGCACAGGCAGAAGGGCCGCAGGTCGACATGTCGCGGCGCCACCCCCTCATTGACGAAAGTCGGGCTTGTGGACAGTGCCAGCGTCGGCTGGGCGATGTAATTGCCGGGGCTGGCCTTGATCCGCTCGGCAAACGACTCGATCTCGGCCTTGCTGGCGCGGGGGCCGATCAACATGCCATAGCCGCCCGAACCGTGGACCTCTTTGACCACCAGATCCTTGAGGTTGGCCATGACATAGCGATAATCCTCGTCTTTCCACAGCGTCCAGGTCTGAACGTTGCGCAGGATCGGCTCTTCGCCGAGGTAAAAGCGGATCATTTCGGGGACGAAGGTATAGACCGCCTTGTCATCTGCGACGCCCGCCCCCGGCGCCGAGGTGATCGACACTCCGCCCGAACGATAGACATCCATCAGTCCCGGCACGCCCAGCATGGAATCGCGGCGAAAACACAAAGGATCAAGGAACTGGTCATCAATGCGGCGATAGATGACATCGACGCGCTTTGGCCCCTGCGTGGTGCGCATATAAACAAAGCCGCCGTCGACAAATAGGTCGCTGCCCTCGACCAGTTCGACGCCCATCAGGTTGGCCAGAAAGCTGTGCTCATAATAGGCGCTGTTGTAATGGCCGGGGGTCAGGATGACGATGGTCGGCGGCCCCTCGCATTTCCGCGGCGCGACAGAAACAAGCGTGCGGCGCAGCAGTTCAGGATACTGATCCACCGGCTCGATCCGGTTGTTGCGGAACAGCGCCGGGAACATGCGCATCATGATCTCGCGGTTTTCCAGCATATAGCTGACGCCCGAGGGGGTGCGGCAATTGTCCTCAAGCACATAAAACTCATCCCGTCCAGTGCGAACGATGTCGATACCGACGATATGGGAATAGACACCGCGTGGCGGGGTAAAGTTTGCCATCGCTTTTTCATAAGCGTCGTTCTGATAAACAAGCCGCGCCGGGATACGGCCCGCGCGCACGATCTCGGCCCGCCCGTAAACATCGCGCAGAAAAGCGTTCAGCGCCCGGGCGCGCTGCTTGATCCCCCTTTCAAGCCGGCGCCATTCGGCCTGCAGGAACACCCGCGGCATCATGTCAAAGGGGATCAGCCGGTCCGGATCGCCCCCCTCGCCATAGACGGCAAAGGTGATACCGATGCGACGAAACAGCGCCTCGGCCTCGGCCTGCTTCATCTGGCGGATCTCGACCGGCATGGTCTCGATCCATTCAGACAGCATGGCATAGGGTTCACGCACCCGATCGCCTTCGAGCATCTCGTTGTAACAGTTCATCATCTTCACCACCCCCTGCTTTGTCCCCGATCTTCGCATCCGCAGTGGCACTGTCCACAGCGCGTCCCCCGCGAATGGTCGGGAAATCCGTTTTTGTCAGAGCAGAGCCTCACTCCGCCCAAATATAAGGCAGTTCAGCAGCAGCGGCCCTGTCCACAGCAGTTTAACGCAGCAAAGCCGGGAAAAGATGCGCAGACAGATCGTCAGAAAATGATCGGATCATCTTCGAGCGCGCCAAGATCGCCGACTCCGTTCAGCATGATGGTATCGCCTTTGCCAAAATCCTGAACGGTATTGCCGTCGACGACCCGGCCGACCTCCTGCAGTGCCGCGGCCGCGCTCATTTCGGCTCCGCCCCACAGCGTGCCGCCGATTTGCTGCCCGTCGATATTGTTATGAAAACCCCGTGCCTTATCCCGACCACCGGCAAAAGCAGTCGGCCCCGCCACCGCCCAGCAGAGAGCCACTGTCTGCACCACCGATAAAAGTGTCGTTTCCGGCCACGCCGACAGGCGCGTCATTACCTCCACGACTGCTGAGACGATTGGTGCGAGCATTCCGGTGATCCGGTTCGCCAGTGAATTGCCGGAACCGTTCTGCGCCTTGTCCGATCCCAGAACCAGGTTCTCAAGCCACCAGCCCAGCCTCATGCAGGCATAGGACCGAACCGGATTGATACCGCTGTCTCTTGTCTCAACGATCTTGTCTTTGACGTCGGGGACATAGACATCGTTGTCGGCGCTGTTTCCGATCACCAGATCGTTGCCGCGACCGGCCTGCATGTTCCCGATCAGCGTATCGGAGGTGATCGAAATATTGCCGACAAGCCATGGGCCCCGGATACGGTTCCAGGCGTCGGCGAGATCCGCCGATCATGATTGTCCGAGGCAAGATACAGCGTATCCACACAGTCGCGATCACAGATGGTGAATATGATCGGCTCAGGGCTATCCGTATTACGCAGCAGGCGCGCTACGACGGAACAGGCTGACCCGGCTATCGGTTTTCTCGTCATACACCCATTGCCACAGCGACCCCACATTCACATGACAGCTCGCGATCCTTTCGCCGGTCATCATTGATGAAGGACAGCGTCCTGACCATAGTCACCAAAGGTGATATGGATGGTGGCGCAGAGACCGGGATCGCGGCTGAAGGTAATACCGGCAACCGCCTCCCAGGCGGGCAGAGTCTTTCTGGCAAACTGCCGGCCCTCTGCCGACGGCCCGGGGAGGTCCACGTTCAGCACTCCACGCGGCCTGACATCGAACGAACGGCGGCCGCAGCCCTGGCTTTCCAATAGCCATCGGTCAGCCGACGGGTGATCTCAGCCTTTGAAAACCTGCCCATCTCGTACACCTTCCTGCTGCCGGGTGTTGAATAACGGCCGCAGGATGCCAGCCCGCCGATACCTTCTATTCAACCAGTCCCGATCTTCAGATCCCCTGCTTATCTGGCAGAGGTTCAGAATGCCCTTGGATGGTTGAAGCCTATGCGCTGAGCCTGCAGGAGCATTTTGCACCGCCCGGGGTACTCTGAGAGTTCTTGCAGCGACAATCAGTCCCGTTCTGTCCGTGGCAACGCATTTTCGATCAGAAGCTCGGCAAAAGCACGCAGTTAATTCCCCGGGCACGACGTCCGGTCCATAACCGACAGTTCAGGCTCATCTCCCGCGCGCCGATCCGCGCCATCTTCGGCCACCAGACGTACCCGCAAGATTACGGGATTCGGACTCTCAGCCTTCAACGTAAGGTGCAGCAGAGCGTTCTTGCCGGCAACAAGCTGATAACCCGCCCGCCCCCTCGCAGAGCCCCGCCCGAAGCCGTGCAAATGCGGACCACCGGGGCACTTTACCCGGGCCGGCAGATCAGCGCCACGGGGTCGCGCCGCCATAAGCGCCGCTTATGGCACACGACTGCAAGCAAAATCGCGGAATGGGCAAGGCGTATGTTTTCCTCTTCCATCCATGGGCAGAATGTCCCGGAACTCTGGCACGCATGGTTTTGCGGTTCAACGGTTCCATTCACCGGCAATCAACCGGCAACTAAAATGCCGGGAATAATTTCATTCCTTTTTCACTGTTTGCGGCGCAAATCCTGAGAGCGCTTACCAAGCGGTAAGGATTAGGACATTAGAGATAGGCAGAATTACAGGAAACCGGGATATGACGATGCAACTTAAATCGCTGCCTCATCCAGACGGGCTGATCATCCGTGTCGATGAACGCCGCCTTGATGCAGCTATCGCCACAGCGTTCAAGGATCGCATACGCGGGATGATCGCCACCGGAGGAATCCAGATAATTCTGGACTTGGGCGGGGTTGATTTTATGGACAGCTCGGGCCTTGGGGCGATTATTGCCATTTACAAGGCGATGCCATCAGGAAAAAAATTAACGCTGACGGGCATGACTCCGAATGTCGAACGGGTATTCCGTCTGACCAGAATGGATAAAGTTCTTCCCATTCAAGAATGGGCTGAGACCCCTGCCAGCAGCAATAAAAGAGCCGCGGAATGAATGCGGCATTCAAGCAGGCTGAAACACGGCTGCGATGCCCCCCGCCGGGACGGCAGCCCATGTTTCACCGGATTTTCCGCGCCAACCCCGCAACGGTGCGCGCGGTCCTGCATTTCCTGCGTGAGCGGTTCGACGGCTGCGCTGAAAGTGAGGTCATCTCGAAAGTCGAGCTGGCGCTGGCCGAAGTGCTGAACAATATCTGCGAACACGGCATCAGACACGAAGCTGAGCGGTTACAGGGCCAGCCTCATATACCGCTGATCCACCTATGCGTCGCTCGACATGTGGGCGGCATAGCCTGTGCGGTAACAGATGATGGTCGGCCGCTGCCCCCCTCTTGTCTGGAGGCTCACGGCCTGCCCACGATTTCAGCGCCGGCAGATGCTTTGGATGCAATCCTTTTATTGCCCGAAGGCGGTTTTGGCTGGTTCTTGATTCAGGAACTGACGGCTTCGTTGAGCTATTTCCGTGAAGGCAGGCGAAATTTCCTAGGCTTTATCGTACCTGTAGCCGAACCGCCCCGGCAGCCAGTCGCGTCGAATGAGGGCTAAAGCCCTTCAGTTCAGCCCGAATTGCAAGGGATAACGGCCGTCCTGAAATTCACCGAACATCTCCATCACTTCAGGATGTTCCAGTGGCTCCCCGGAATTGTCCGGAACCAGATTCTGCTCTGAGACATAGGCCACGTAATAGGTCGCCTCGGTCTCGGCATAAAGATGGTAGAAGGGCTGGTTGCGGGCCGGACGTGAATCCTCGGGAATGGACTCATACCACTCCTCAGTATTTGAGAATTCGGGGTCCACGTCAAAGACCACCCCGCGGAAGGGATGTTCACGATGGCGAACCACCTGGCCCAGATTATATTTCGCGGTCTTGGACGGAATCCGCATCTTACCATTCCTGTTTCGCGCGGCTCATACAGCCCTGGGGCGCCGGAGTCCACCTGTCGGACATGAACAATCCGTATCGGTCAATTTTGACACGGATTTTTGCTGCTTTCATCCGAAATCCGCGCGGCTTGGCCAGAGGCTGGACTTACTTTGCAGGCAACGCCTCGCCCGGCTCCAGCGCCACGGTCGAGATCGACATCTTGGCCGACCCCTCTTTCACCTGATCGGTATGGGCCAGATAGATCAGCACCTGATTGTCTTCATCATAGATGCGCTTGACACGCAGCGCCTTGAAGATCAGCGAACGTGAGGCGCTGAACACATCCTCACCCTCAGGACCGCGACGAATGTCCCCGATGCGGACCGGGCCGGTGCGCGTGCATTCGATGGCCGAGTTCGAGGGATCCTCGAACCAGTTTCCCTGGCTTAGCCTGTCAAGCACCGAACGCTCAAAGTAAGCCAGATGGCAGGTCACGCCTTGAACCTTGGGATCAGCGATGGCTTCGACAATGATATCGTTTCCAACCCAGTCCACCCCGACCTCGCCCACGACTTCGGCCGAGGCGGGCACGGCCATGAGCATCAGCGCGGCCAACCCAGTTTTCATCGAACCCTCCAGAACAATATCGCGCCATGCAAGATGGTGGTCCCGAAGGGCTGTCGCAAGATGGCTATGAACCAGCCCTGACAGCGGGCACGCAGGCAACGCACCCCTGCCCGTCAGCCCTTCTTCAGCCGGCTTTCGATCAGCAAATCAGCCTCGTCCAGAATCGGATGGGCGACCGAGGCGATATGCGCATTCACCCGCTTGAGGTCGCGCAGAATGTCCAGATGCAGCGAAGAGGTCTGCTGGCTGTCAGCCCGCCCCTCACGCAAGCGCATCAGATGGCGCTGCGCCGACATGCGCTCAAGCCGCCGAATCTCGACCTTTTCTTCCATCAACTGACGGGCCAGATCACGGTCACGGGTCATAAAGATGGTCTGAGCCAGACGCAGATTCTCGATGGTCATCAGGAACAGCACATCGAGCTCGCGGAAGCCCTCCTCCGAAAAACGCAGAGACAGCACCGCTTTCTTGCGCAACTCGGGACCCAGTCCCTTGTCGATAATGTCGCCGACATGTTCAAGGTTGATGACATAGTCGAGGATGGTGATAGCCTGCCGCCGCTCATCCTCACCAGCATCGCGGCCAAGGCGGGACAGAAAGCTTTTGATCTCTTGCTGCATGCGGTCGACACGCTCTTCCAGCACAGCGACCTCGGCCAGCGGAGCATCATCGCTGCGCTCAAACGCGGTATGGGCTTGCTGCAACATCCGCTCGACCACATCGCCGATCGCCAGCGCCGCGCGGCTTGCCCGGCCCAGCGCCACAGCAGGTGTGTCAAGCGCGCTGCCGTCCAGCAGCTGAACTTCGATTGGCGGTGTCTGTTCGTCTTCGCGCACCAGCTTGGCAGTCAGGCGCGACACCAGCCCGGCAAAGGGCCAGATCACCGCCGCCAGCACGAGGTTAAAGGCCAGATGCGCCTCAACCGCCAGCCCGGTTTCAGGCAGCGGCATAGCGGTCAGCGCCAGCGCCGCCTGCCCAGCCAAAGGTAGCGCGACCATGCAGCCAACCCCACGCACGATCAGGTTGCCCAGCGCCACGCGCCGTGCTGCAATCCCCTGTCCCACGGTCGCAAGCACCGGCGGAATCGCACCGCCAAGGTTTGCGCCCAGCACCAGAACCACCGTCAGCGCCGGGTCCATGCCCAGCGACAGCACCAGCATCACCACCGCCAGCGAGGATGAGCAGATCACCGCAAGCCCAGCCGCCATGGCCAGGGCCACCGGCCACGCATTGCTCAGCATGGCCAGAAAAGCCGCCATTGCTACCGATTCACGCAAGGGTTCGGTCGCCTGGCTAAGCAGCGCGAGAGACAGCAGCATCAGCGCAATGCCGATCAGCGCCAACCCCGCCCCTGAGAGCGAGCGACGATCCTGCCGGCGCAGGATATAACCCACAAGCAGCATCACCGGCACCAGCGCCTCAATCCCCGAGGCGACGATCCAGGCGGTCAGCGCCGTACCCAGATTCGCCCCAAGCAGCACGATCTGGCCCATTCGGGGCTGGATCATGCCGCGATCCGCGAAAGAGGCCGTCATCAAAGCCGTCGCGGTCGAGCTTTGCAGCCCCAGCGTCGCAACCAGACCCGAAATAAACGCGCGCGGCCCGTTCTTTGTGCCCCGGCCCAGCACCATCTTCAGCTTGACGCCAAAGGCACGAACCATCCCGTCGCGCACCAGCCCCAGCCCAAAGAGCAGCAGCGCCACCGCACCGGCCAGCTGAAACATGACGGACAAGGACTGCACGACTGATAACCTCCTGCCGCACCATTATGATGCGTGCTTTTTTACAAATATCTGGCCCGTTGCGGCGACGCGTCAACGGATACCAAGAATGTTAAATGTTTCCCGACACTACAGTCGCAGCGTTGTCACATTACTGCCGCATTTGCAGGCACCGGGATCGGCTCGCGCCCGCCTTCGGTCAGAAGATGCAGGCCCGTGTCGTCAAAAACGACGGCACTGAGCGGGCCACCATAGGCCGCCCCGGTGTCAATGGCCAGCCTGTTGCCAAAATGTGTCACTTTGCCGACCGGAGTGTGACCATGCACGACCAGCACCCCATGGTCACTGGCGTCATCCAGAAAGCCTTTGCGGATCCAGACAAGATCATGCTCGGTCTGCTGCGACAGATCCACACCGGGACGAATGCCGGCATGGACAAACAGCGCCTGCGGTATCAGGTGCCACAGCGGCAGGGCAGAGAGCCAGCGCAGATGCACCTCGGGCACCGCGCGCAGCACATCTGCGTGGGTACGGACATGATCGCGGATCTCGACCCCATAGGCGGCCAGCGTCTCGGCCGCACCCAGCGATTCATGGTCCAGCCAATGCCGCCCCGAGCTCAGGCCGGGATCAATCCAGCCAGGCTCGACGGCAAAACGCGGCAGGAAACGGTCGTGATTGCCGCGCAAGACGATCCATGGCCGCCCCTCGGCCTGCCCCCGCATCAGATGTTCGACCACCGCCCGCGAATCCGGCCCCCGGTCCAGCAGATCGCCGACATGCACCACGGTCCCGCCGCCGCCATGCGCGGCATCATCCCGCGCGATCAGCTCATGCGCCGCGCGCAACAGTTCGATATGGCCGTGGATGTCTCCAATGGCATAGGTCCGCATGCCGCCCTCACAAATGAAAACCCCCGGAACCTAGTCCGGGGGCTGGAAAGGTTCAAACCTCGAAATACATTGGCCGGACCTGCAGGAACTTTCCGGTGGCGCGCAAGGCCTCCAACGCTTCAGGCTTCAGAGCTTCGTCAAGGTAAAGGATCGCGATTGCATCATCGCCAGCCTTGGTACGACCAAGGGTAAAGTTGGCGATGTTGACGCCCAGATCACCCAGCGTCGCCCCCAGCGCCCCGATCACACCCGGGACGTCCTTGTTGCGGGTGTAAAGCATGTATTGCCCGATTTCTGCGTCGACATTGATGCCACGGATCTGGATAAAGCGCGGTTTGCCGTCGCTGAACACCGTGCCCGCGATCGAGCGTTCACGCGTGTCGGTAACCACGGTTGCCTTGATGTAACCGTCAAAGACACCCGACTTGGCCTGGGTGGTGGTCGCCACCTGCACCCCGCGCTCAGCCGCCATGACCGGGGCCGAGACCATGTTCACATCCGGGTTGGTCGCCTTCATCACCCCGGCAATCACCGAAGCGTTCAGCGCCTTAAGGTTCATCTCCGAGGTCACGCCGTCATAAAGCACATTGATCGCCTTGATCGGCTCGTCGGTCATCTGGCCGATAAAAGCTCCCAGATGGCCTGCAAGCTTCAGCCACGGCCCCATCACCGCCGCCTCTTCGGCAGTGACCGAGGGCATGTTCAGCGCATTCTGCACCGCGCCGGTCAGCAGATAATCCGACATCTGCTCAGCGACTTGCAGGGCGACATTCTCTTGCGCCTCGGTGGTCGAAGCGCCCAGATGCGGCGTCACCACGACGTTCGGCAACCCGAACAGCGGGCTTTCGGTCGCAGGCTCGGTCGCAAATACATCAAGCGCAGCCCCGGCCACATGGCCCGATTTCAGCAGATCAGCCAGCGCCCTCTCATCAATCAGCCCACCACGGGCAGCGTTGACGATGCGCACCCCCTTCCTGGTCTTCTCCAGATTCTCGCGCGACAGAATGTTGCGGGTCTTGTCGGTCAGGGGCACATGCAGCGTAATAAAATCAGCCTTGGCCAGCAGCTCGTCCAGCTCGACCTTCTTGACGCCCAGCTCCTTGGCGCGATCTTCCGACAGGAAGGGGTCATAGGCCAGGACCTTCATCTTCAGCCCCAACGCGCGGTCAATGACGATCGAGCCGATGTTTCCCGCCCCGATGACGCCCAGCGTCTTGTTAAAGACCTCGACACCCATAAAGCGGTTTTTCTCCCACTTGCCCTCATGGGTCGAAACGCTGGCCTCGGGCAATTGACGGGCAACGGCGAACATCAGCGCAATGGCATGTTCGGCGGTGGTGACCGAGTTGCCAAAAGGCGTGTTCATCACGATCACACCTTTTTTCGAGGCAGCCGGAATATCGACATTGTCCACCCCGATACCGGCACGGCCGATCACCTTCAGACGAGTGGCATTTTCCAGCAGCTTCGCCGTCACCTTCGTGGCCGAGCGAATGGCCAGACCGTCATATTCACCGATGATCTCAGCCAGCTTGTCTTTATCCTTGCCGACGTCGGGCAGATAATCGACTTCAACGCCGCGATCACGGAAAATCTGCACGGCGGTTTCCGAAAGCTTGTCCGAAACAAGAACCTTGGGCATTTCTCTATCCTCTGGATATACAGGGCCGGCGCGGGAAAACGCCCCCCGCGCGAGTGTTTCTTTCGTGAATAAATATCCCGGGGTCCGGGGCAGCGCCCCGGTCCGGCAGATCGCTCAGGCAGCCTCGGCCTGCGCCTCGATCTCGGCCTCAAAGGCATATTCGATCCAAGGCATCAGCGCCGCGACATCCGAGGTCTCAACGGTCGAGCCGCACCAGATCCGCAAACCGGGAGGTGCATCGCGATAGGCGCCGGCGTCCAGCGCCACGCCCTCTTTCTCCAATCGCTTGGCAACGGCCTTGGCAAAAGCTGCGCCATCCCTGATGCGCGGATCGGTAAATTTCAGGCAGACCGAAGTGGTCGAGGCCGTCGCCGGGTCCTCGGCCAGATCAGCGATCCAATCCTTATCGGCGATGAAATCGCGCACGGCCTGTGCATTGGCCTCGGCCCGGGCGATCAGCGCCTTGCGGCCGCCAAGCGACTTGGCCCATTTCAGCGCCACCAGATAATCCTCGACGCACAGCATCGACGGCGTGTTGATGGTCTCGCCCTTAAAGATGCCCTCGATCAGCTTTCCGCCCTTGGTCATGCGGAAAATCTTGGGCAGCGGCCAGGCGGGGGTATAGCTTTCCAGCCGCTCGACAGCGCGCGGGCTCAGGATCAGCACACCATGCGCACCCTCGCCGCCCAGAACTTTCTGCCAGCTAAAGGTCACCACATCCAGCTTGTCAAAGGGCAGATCCATCGCGAATGCAGCCGAGGTCGCGTCACAGATGGTCAGCCCGTCGCGGTTTGCCGGAATCGCATCGCCATTCGGCACCCGCACGCCCGAGGTCGTGCCGTTCCAGGTAAAGACAACATCATTGTTGAAGTCGACTTCGGCGAAATCGACGATCTTGCCGTAATCAGCCTTGCGCACCACTGCATCCAGCTTCAGCTGCTTGACCACGTCGGTCACCCAGCCTTCGCCAAAGCTTTCCCAGGCCAGCATCTCGACCTTGCGTGCGCCCAGAAGCGACCACAGCGCCATCTCGACCGCGCCGGTGTCCGAGGCAGGCACGATGCCGATACGGTAATCGGCCGGCACGCCCAGAATCTCGCGGGTCAGGTCGATGGCCTCGGCCAGCTTGGCCTTACCGATAGCTGCGCGATGCGACCGGCCCAAGGGGGCGTCGGCAAGCATGTCCAGCGAATAATGGGGGATCTTGGCGCAGGGGCCCGAAGAAAAGCGCGGATTGGCCGGCCGCGCGGCCGGAGCAGTCTTGCTCATGATGTTAGCCTTCCAGCTATAAGCGCCGCGTTGGGGCGGCGTGTCCCGCGAACGGCTCTACTACCCGGCCGGGATTCTCGCAAGGAAAATTTGCAAGCAATGTTTGCGACAGTTTGGCGGCACGATTCCGACGATTGATCCCCCGCAGCGCATTGGCTAGTGCTGCCGCAAACAACCGCCCCGGGGGCCCTTATGTTCACCGTCACCCTTCTTGCCGCGCCCAGCCGGGCGGACCTCTCCCCCTCGCTGGTCGATGAGCTGTGCAGCGCCTGGAACGGCGGCCATGTGATCTGGCTGGCTGCCGGCATCGCCGCCGAATTCCCGCTGCCTGCCGAGCCCGTAGATTTCTGGCAGGTGTGGGAACAGCTTCAGGCCCGGGGCTTTGATATCGCGATCCAGCCGACCCAGGGCCGGCGCAAGGCGGTGCTGCTGGCCGATATGGATTCGACGATGATCCAGCAGGAATGCATCGACGAACTCGCCGCGGTCGCCGGAGCAGGCGAACGTGTCGCAGCCATCACCGCCCGCGCCATGAACGGCGAGCTGAACTTTCACGAGGCACTGCTGGCCCGGGTCGGTCTGCTGGCCGGCCTGCCCGAAACCGCGATCCGCGAGGTGCTCGACACGCGCATCACCCTTGCTCCGGGGGGACGCGAACTGGTTGCAACCATGCGCGCGCAGGGCGCCTATACCGCGCTCGTCTCGGGCGGGTTCACCGATTTCACTGGCCCGATTGCACGCACACTTGGCTTTGACGAGCATCGCGCCAACACCCTTTTGGCCGAAGGCGGTGTCCTGACCGGACAAGTCACCCTGCCGATCCTTGGACGAGAAGCCAAGGTCGAGGCGCTGAACGATATCACCGCCGCCCGCGGCCTTTCGGCCGCCGATGTGCTGGCGGTCGGCGACGGCGCGAACGACCTCGGCATGCTGGAACTGGCTGGCATGGGGGTCGCGCTGCATGCCAAACCGGCGGTCGCAGCGCAGGTCGGCTTGCGAATCAACCACGGCGATCTGACCGCGCTTTTATATCTGCAAGGCTACGCGGCCGAAGAATTTGTCGGCTAGAAATGTCAAATTTGTCGCATCTTCTTGCTCCAAAGAGCAAATTCCGGCCTCAAGCGAACTTGCGGCCATGACCGTTCGGTGACAGAAGCAGAAAATGACTCCGCGCCTTAAAGCTTTGACCGTGCATCTTCTGACCGCTACTGGAGCGGTTCTGTCGATGCTTGCGCTGCTGGCCGCCGTTCGTGGCGACTGGTCGCAGATGTTCTTCTGGCTGGTCATCGCGCTGATCGTCGATGGCGTCGACGGCCCCCTGGCGCGGCGTTATCACGTCAAAATCAACTGGCCGACCTATGACGGCGTGTTGATGGACCTGATCATCGACTACCTGACCTATGTGTTCATCCCGGCCTATGCGCTGTTCATGTCGGGGCTTTTGCCCGGCTGGACCGGCTGGATTGCCATCATCGCGATCACCTATGGCAGTGTGATTTATTTCGCTGACACGCGGATGAAAACCCGGGACAATTCCTTTGCCGGCTTTCCCGCCTGCTGGAACATGGTCGTGCTGGTGCTTTTCGCGCTCAAGCCGAATTTCTGGGTCATCCTGGCCATCGTGGTGGCGCTGACCGTGACCATGTTCACCAACGTAAAATTCATCCACCCGGTACGAACCAAACGCTGGCGGCTGGTATCTCTGCCCGTCACCGTTGCCTGGGTCGTCTTTGCAGTCTGGGCGGTTCTGGTCGATTTTCACCCCGACAGTTTTGCCCGCTGGGGCCTGCTGCTTAGTTCGCTGTGGCTGATGTTTGCCGGTCTGGCCCAGCAACTGACTGAGCGGCGGACTTGATCAAAGACCATTTTCCCCGGAAGGTGCCAGGCTAAGGATAGCCGAAGGGGAGCAGGATGTTCGCAAGATTCAAGCTGGCCGCAGCAGCGGCGGCAATGCTGTGCACGCCAGCACTGGCAGCACCCGATTCGATCACATTGGGCATGGTGCTGGAGCCGCCGAATCTTGACCCCACCGGGGGTGCAGCGGCCGCGATCGACGAAGTTGTCTATGCCAATGTCTTCGAGGGGCTGACCCGCATCGCCCCGGACGGCAGCGTCCAGCCCGGCCTTGCCGAAAGCTGGGACAGCTCTGACGGCAAGACCTACACCTTTCACCTGCGCCCGGGTGTGACCTTTCACGACGGCAGCGCCTTTGACGCGCAGGACGTGATCTTTTCGCTGGACCGCGCCCGGGCTGACGACAGCACCAACGCCCAGAAGGTCCTGTTCGAGGGGATCGAGACGGTTGAGGCCGTTGACCCTCTCACCGTCCGCGTCACGCTGAAATCCCCCGATGGCGGCTTTCCTTTCAAGATGGCCTGGGGCGATGCGGTGATGGTGGATGAGGCCAGCATCAAGGACATCGCCACCCAACCGGTCGGCACCGGCCCCTTTCGCTTTGGCGAATGGAAACAGGGCGATCATGTGCGACTGGACGCCTTTGACGGCTATTGGGGGCAAAAACCGGCGCTTAAATCCGCCACCTTCCGCTTTATCGGCGATCCGACCGCCGCCTTTGCCGCGCTGATGGCCGGGGATATCGACTCCTTTCCGATCTATCCTGCGCCCGAGACACTGTCTCAGCTTGAGGCGGACCCGCGCTTTCGCATCCTCACAGGCACGACCGAGGGCGAAACCATTCTGGCCATGAACCACAAAAACCCCGCCCTGGCCGATATCCGGGTGCGTCAGGCCATCGCCCATGCGATCAACCGCCAGGAGATCATCGACGGTGCGATGTTCGGCTATGGCACCCCCATCGGCACCCATTTCGCGCCGCATCACCCCGATTACGTCGATCTGACAGCGAAATCGCAATACGATCCCGAACAGTCGAAAAAGCTGCTGGCCGAGGCTGGCACCGGGGATCTGACCCTGCGCCTTGCCCTGCCCCCAACCCCCTATGCCCGCCGGGGCGGCGAGATCGTCGCGGCAGAGCTGCGCGCCGTCGGTATTCAGACCCAGATCACCAATATGGAATGGGCGCAGTGGCTTGAGCAGGTTTTCAAGAATGCCGATTACGATCTGACCATCATCAGCCATGTCGAGCCGATGGATATCGGCATCTATGGCCGCAAGGACTATTATTTCAACTACACCAACGCAGGCTTTGATGAGGTGATGGCTCGTCTTGACGCCACCACCGACCCGGCAGAGCGTTCGGCACTGCTGAAACAGGCGCAAGAGATTTTGGCGGGGGATTATGCCAACGCCTTCCTGTTCCAGCTTGCCAAGACCGGCGTCGCCAAGGCCGAAATCGAAGGGCTGTGGGACAACTCTCCTATGCCGGCAAATGACCTGACCCAGGTGCGGTGGAAGGAATAACCCCCCGGCTCCAGCTGGCAAGCCCTGGAAAACGCCGTTCAAAGCGGCGTTTTTCAGTTCTTCAGCACCAGACAGCGCCCACCAAGGCCGCGCAGGCGGGTGCAAAAAGCATAGGCCTCGGATTTGGAGGAATAGCCGATCTGCGCCGTGTACACCTTGCGCGGCCCACCCGAAATGCGGCGCAGCACATAGCTGACCCGCTTGCCGCCAAGAATCGGGCGCAGTTGCCGGTTCAGACGCGCAACCTGATTGCTGACCCCCGCGCGGCTTGGGTGGGTGGCAACGATCACACCCCACGGCCAGGGATGATCGGGGGTCTGGAACTCGCGTAGCTTGCGCTTGCCGGCCAGATCTATGCAGGCCTGACGAAAGGGCCGCTCTTTATCCAGCCGCACGTCCAGCTTTTCAGGTGGGTTCTCGCGCCAGGCCGTGGCCGTCTGGCCGGTGATCGCCTGAACGTAATCCTGCGTCTCCCACGGCAGGTTACCGCCTTGGGCAACGAAACGCGCCGCCCGGTTCTCGCCGCCGTTATAGGCAACAGCGGCCAGACCGACATTGCCGAAACTGGTGGTCAAGCTGGCCAGATAACGGGCTGAGGCCTCGATAGCCTTGGCCGGGTTAAAGGGATCGTCAAGCCCAACCATATCGGCCGTGCCAGGCATGAACTGCGCAATTCCCATGGCGCCGACCGGGCTGATCGCGCCATGCTCGAACAGGCTTTCCTTCCACAGCAGGCGCGCAAAGAAATGCGGATCCAGCCCGTTCTTGCCCGCCTCACGCTCGATAGCGGCGCAAACATCAGGGACATAGCTTGCCAGCGAAATGCAGGACTTCCCGTCATTGGTGCAGCGCAGCTTTTCAGACAGGCGCGGCGCAGGCAGACCCAGAATCGCATCCACCGCCTCATAAGCTGGGGCGGCGGTCGCGGTCAGAACAGTGGCAAGGGCCAGGATCAGGCGGCGCATAGGGGTCTCGGACAGATCAGGCTTGGCCCAGATAGCAATCCGGGCACGGGTTGAAAACCGTGCCTGCGCTCATCCGTCAACCTTCTTGTCGGCCTTTGGCTTGTCTGCGGCTTTCGCGGGGGCCTTTTCCTTGGCTGAAGTATCAGCGGCAGATGCGGCGGATTTCGCCGACTTGCGCGCAGCCTTGTCAGACTCTTTGGCGGTTTTCTTTTCGGCTTGCTTGATGAGCCGGCGTTCGGCCTTATCGGTCCCCTGCCCAGCCTCATCACCCTGCTCGGCCTTGCGGCGACGCTTTTCGGTCGAGGCATTGGAGGTCGCCAGCAGCAAAGCCTTGCGCAGCGCCTCGCTTTCATCGCGCATCCGGCGCAGGTCGCGGTGCAGCCTGTTCAGCGCAGCCTTGTCCAACTGGCGCAGGGCCGCTGGTTCGGTCCGGGCAACAAGCCCATCCAGATCACTCAGGACATCTGCCAAGGTCGGTTCGGCGGGGGTAACCATGAAAATCGCTCCGTTTCAGGCAATTGATGGCCAGAACCTGCCACGCCTCGTCGGCAGAGACCAGAAAAAGAATGCCCCGGCCACGACGGGCCGGGGCAGGATCAGTCCGAAAGGATCGGACGATTATTGCGCAGGCTGGGCCGCCGCGGTCTGGACCTCGCCCGCCGGGGCAAGATAACCGTTCGGCAACTCGACCAGCGGGCCTTCCAGCGCAAGGCTTTCAGCGCGGGTGCGGACCTTGACGCGGGTCCCGTTCGGCACGTTTTCAAACAGGTCCATGATGTCCTGGTTGAACAGGCGGATGCAGCCTGCCGAAGTCGCCTTGCCGATCGAGGACGGGTCCATCGTGCCGTGGATACGGTACATGGTGTCACGCCCGCCCTGATACAGATACAGCGCGCGCGACCCCAGCGGGTTGTCGACGCCGCCCGGCAGGCCACCCTTCAGCGGGCCGTAAAGCTCGGGCTGGGTGCGGACCATGTTCGCGGTGGGCGTCCAGCTGGGCCAGGCGTGCTTGCGCCCGATGGTGGCCGAACCCTGAAAGTTCTTACCGGCCTGACCGACGGCCACGCCGTAACGCATCGCCTCGCCGTTATCGAGCACGTAGTAAAGGAACCGCGCATAGGGATCGACAACGATCGTCCCGGGCGCATCGGGGCCGTTATAGGGAACGCGCTGGCGCCGGTTCCGCTCGGTCAGGTAGGCGGGGCGGACGGCGTGAATCTCGATCGGCTGGCCATTCGGGCCCGTATCGACCCGCGCACCATAAACGCCCTGATCAGCGGTGGGCGGCTGGGCCGGAGTCTGGGGGGTAGGCGCACAGGCGGCAAGGCCAAGACCCATCGCCAGAATGAGCGGTGCAAAGCGCATCAATGTTTCCCTTCGTAACGCGCCGCGCCAATCCAGCGCGGTCGTGGCAGCTGTGACATTGCGTCGGGCCGCGCGCCCTACCCGAGCAGAGGGCGGACACGGGGTATTTCTACCCACCGTATCAGACTGACCGCTTTGCCGCGTCAAGCCTCGGCAGGCCCGAACCACCGCAGTCGTTACCGAACTGTTGCCAAATCGCGCGATTCTCATCACCTGATCGTAGCAATTCACGCTGCAAGGGAACCCGCAGCCGCGGGGAAACGTTTCCCGCCACATCGGCCAAGAGCCGCAAATCGCGAAGGAGGCGCATTCACATGACCCTGTCCGCACTGCTTATCACCCTGATCATCGGCGCGATTGCCGGCTGGCTTGCCGGTCTGATCGTCAAAGGCCATGGGCAGGGCCTGCTGATGAATATTGTTGTTGGTATCCTTGGCGCCGTAATCGCCGGCTGGCTGTTTCCGACCATCGGCCTTGGCACTTCGGGCTCAACCCTTGGCACAATTGTCTCGGCCACAATCGGCGCAGTCATCCTGCTGGTGGTGCTGCGGCTGATCAAAAGGGCCTGACCTCAGAATCAACCCGGCCTCAGAACGACGAAAGGGATCGTATACGATCCCTTTCGTTTCCATTCTGGAAATTGCTGACGGATCAGGCTTCGGCAGGCTGCAGCGTGGGTTGGCCCGCCGCACGACCGCCGCGCAGATAGCGCGCATAGCCCAGATCCTCGGCCGCGATGTCCGGTTTGCGCCCCGAGATCAGGTCGGCAATCAGCCGCCCCGACCCCGCCGACATGGTCCAGCCCAGCGTGCCATGCCCGGTGTTGAGGTATAGGTTCGGGATCGGGGTCGCACCGACAATCGGCGTCCCATCTGGCGTCATCGGTCGCAGCCCGGTCCAGAACAGCGCCTTATCGGTATCACCCGCCCCACCGAACAGCTCATTCACCGATTTCGCCAGCGTCTCTTTGCGGCGCGGGTTCAGGCTAAGGTCATAACCTGCGATCTCGGCCAGGCCACCAACGCGGATGCGGTCGCCAAGCCGGGTGATCGCAACCTTGTAAGTCTCGTCCATCACGGTCGAAACCGGAGCCCGGCTTTCATCGCTGATATCAATGGTCAGCGAATAACCCTTCAGCGGATAGATCGGCAGGCGCAGGCCCAGATGCCGCACCATCTGCGGCGAATGGGGACCCATGGCTAGCACATAGCGATCTGCGGTCAGGCGGCCTTTATCGGTGCGCACGGCGCTGATGCGGCCAACCCCGGCTTCGAGCGACTCGATATTGACGCCCCACATGAACTTGACGCCCGCCTCGGCCGCCATCTCGGCCAGCCGGTTGGTGAACAGGAAGCAATCCCCCGTCTCATCCCCCGGCAGGCGCAGCCCGCCGACGATCTCATCAGCGGCCTTGGCCAGCCCCGGCTCGGCAGCAACGCAGCCTGCGCGGTCCAAAAGCTCAAAGGGAACCCCGTCGGCCTTGAGCACCTCGATATCCTTGCCCGCCGCATCCAGCTGCTGCTGTTTGCGAAAGACCTGCAACGTACCCTGAGTACGCTCATCATAACGGATGCCCGTCTCGGCCCGCAGCTCAACCAGGCAGTCGCGGCTATATTCGGCCAGCCGGACCATACGACTTTTGTTGATGGCATAGGCCGAAGAGGTGCAATTCGCCAGCATCCGCGCCATCCACGACAGGCGCTGCCAGTCCAGCCGGGGCTGAATAACCAGGGGCGCATGGCGCTGGAACATCCATTTCAGCGCCTTCAGCGGGATGCCCGGCGCGGCCCAGGGCGAGGAATAGCCCGGCGAAATCTCTCCCGCATTGGCAAAGCTGGTTTCCAGCGCCGGTCCCGGCTGCCGGTCGATCACGGTGACCTCATGACCTGCCTTGGCCAGATACCATGCCGAAGTGACCCCCAGCACGCCCGCCCCAAGAACGATGACCTTCATCTTCGCGCACCCCCAAATCCGAGTTGGGCCAAGGATATCCAAGCGGATGGAAATGAAATCCCGATTCCATCACAAAATTACGGATAAACGACAATACTAATGCGTAATATGCGATTTCAATCGAAGATTATTCGATGATTTTCCGGAATCGCCGGACAATCGCGCCAGGACGGCAAGAATCGCCCGGGGCGGATTGCGACTGGCACGACCTCTGCCTAAGGTTGGAGACGCCGTCCCAGGTTTTCAGGATCATGCCAGCCCCTGCCCGCAAGAGCCCCTTTGCCCCGTTCCGTCACCGCGATTTCCGGCTGCTCTGGTCGGCCACGCTGATTTCCAACTTTGGAGGGCTGGTTCAGGCGGTTGGTGCCGCCTGGATGATGACCCAGCTAACCGATTCGGCAACGCTGATCGCACTGGTGCAGGCGTCAAACACCCTGCCGATCATGCTGTTTGCGCTGCTTTCGGGGGCGCTTGCCGATATTTTTGACCGCCGCACTCTGCTTTTGGGGGCGCAGACGTTCATGGCGCTGGTCTCGGTCATGCTCGCGGTGCTGACATGGCAGGGTTGGATGACGCCGCTGATCCTTTTGTCCCTGACCTTTCTGATCGGGGTCGGACAGGCGATCTATAACCCGCCGTGGCAGGCAAGCATGCAGGATCTGGTCCCGCGCGAAGACCTGCCGGCGGCGGTGTCGCTGAACTCGGTCGGCTTTAACCTGATGCGCAGCGTCGGCCCGGCAGTGGGCGGGATCATCACCGCCGCCTTTGGCGCGGCGGTTACCTTCGCGGTGAACGCGATCAGCTATATGCCTTTGCTTGGCACGCTTTTGCGCTGGCATCCGGTCACCCCACCCCGTACCACAACGCCCGAGCCCTTTGTCGCGGCGGTGGGCGCGGGGCTGCGCTATGTGGCGCTGTCGCCCAATCTGGTGCGCGTGCTGTCGCGTGGGGCACTGTTCGGTTTTTCGGCCATCGTGATCATGGCGCTATTGCCGGTGGTCGCCAAACAGAACCCGGCCGGAGGTTCGCTGCTTTTTGGCCTGCTGCTTGGCTGTTTCGGACTGGGCGCGATCTGCGGGGCGCTGATCAACCCGCGTGTGCGCGAACGGCTGGACAATGAAAATGTCATCCGGCTGGCCTTTGCCGCCTTTGGCGGCTCAGCCCTGCTGCTGGCGCTGACGGAAAGCACATGGCTGCATGTGCTGGCGATGCTGCCCGCGGGGGCAAGCTGGGTGCTGGCGCTGTCGCTTTTTAATGTGACGGTCCAGCTGTCGACGCCGCGCTGGGTGGTGGCACGGGCACTGGCGCTGTACCAGACGGCGGTCTTTGGCGGCATGGCAGCGGGCAGCTGGATCTGGGGCGCGGTCGCCAACAGCTATGACGTGAACACGGCACTGATTGCGGCCTCGGTCCCGCTGTTTCTGGGCGCAATTCTGGGGCATTGGCTGCGCATCCCTGAATTCGGCACGCTGGATCTGGACCCGGTAAACCGCTTTCGCGAACCTGAACTGGCCGTGGATCTACGCAGCCGTTCGGGCCCGATCATGGTCATGGTGGATTACGAGATTGACCAGAAAGACGTGCCCGAATTCCTGCGCCTGATGGCGCTGCGCCGCAATATCCGTCGCCGCGACGGGGCGCGGAACTGGGCACTGCTGCGCGATCTTGAACACCCCGAGCGCTGGACCGAAAGCTATCACATCGCCACCTGGGATGAATATATCCGCCACAACCTGCGCCGCACCAAAGCGGATTTCGAGACCTATCAGGACCTGCACAAACTGCACCGCGGCAGCGAGCCTCCGCTTGTCCACCGCATGATCGAGCGTCACACCGTCAGTCTGGACGACGATATGCCGCTGATCGGCAAGATCGAGGTACCCTGAGCGTATAGGTGAGTTTACCGGCTTTACCCAAGCCGCGCGCCGCACTAGCGTTTTCACATGCTGCGCTATCTGATCCGCCGCCTGATATCGCTTGGCCTGAGCCTGCTCGTGGCCTCGGCGCTGATTTTTTCGGTGGTCGCTTTGGTGCCCGGGGACCCCGCCAGCTTTATGCTGGGCACGGGCGCCCAGCCCGAAACGGTGGCCACGCTGCGCCAGCAGATGGGCCTGGATCTGCCGCTGCCCCTGCGCTACCTGCACTGGCTCGGCGGTATTCTGGGCGGTGATCTGGGCCATAGCTTCACTTACAAGACCCCGGTCGCAGGGATGATCCTTGACCGGATGCAGGTCTCGCTGCCGCTGGCGCTGATGGCGCTGGCGCTATCGACGCTGATTGCCCTGCCCATCGGCATGTTCGCTGCCGGACGCCGCGGGCGGGTGGGCGATACGGTGGTGATGGGCGCGACACAGGTCGGGATCGCACTGCCCAATTTCTGGTTCGCCATGCTGTTGGTGCTGGTTTTTGCGGTGAACCTGCGCCTTTTGCCGGCTGGCGGTTTCCCGGGCTGGGATCATCCCGGTGCGGCGCTGAAATCGCTGATCCTGCCCGCTGTGGCGCTGGCCCTGCCGCAGGCCGCGATCCTTGCGCGGGTGCTGCGCTCGGCCCTGATCGAGACGCTGGGACAGGACTATATCCGCACTGCACGCGCCAAGGGGCTGAGCGCGGGTCGGGCCCTGCGCCGCCACGCGCTGCGCAATGCGCTGATTCCGGTACTGACCATCCTTGGCATGCAGTTTTCGTTCCTGCTGGCCGGAGCGATCATCATCGAAAACGTCTTTTACCTGCCGGGGCTTGGCCGCCTGATCTTTCAGGCCATCACCCAGCGCGATCTGATCGTCGTGCAGGGCGCGGTGCTGGTGCTGGTCGCAGCTGTCATCCTTGTCAATTTTCTGGTCGATCTGTCCTACGCGGCCGTCGATCCGAGGCTGCGCAGATGAGGGTATCGCTGATCCTTGGGGCGCTGCTTTCGGGGCTGGCGCTGGTCGCGGCGGCGGTCTCATTCTTTTGGACGCCCGCGGATGTGACCCAGCTGGCAATTGCGCAAAAGCTGCTGCCACCCTCGGCCGAACACTGGTTTGGCACCGACCACTTTGGCCGCGACATGCTGTCGATGATCATGGTCGGTGCGCGCACCTCGATTGCTGTCGCGCTGGTGGCGGTGGGGATCGGTATGGGCTTTGGCGTGCCTTTGGGCCTTGTCGCCGCCGCCCGCAGCGGCAGTTGGCTGGACGAAACGATCATGCGCGGCAATGACCTTGTCTTTGCCTTTCCAAGCCTCGTCATCGCCATCCTTATCACCGCGGCGCTGGGGCCGTCGGCGACGAATGCGATCATCGCCATCGGGATATTCAACATCCCGGTCTTTGCCCGGGTCACGCGCGGGGCCGCCCTGCCGCTGTGGACGCTGGACTATGTCCGGGCAGCGCAGGTCGCGGGCAAGGGCCGCACGCGGATCAGCCTGCAACATATCCTGCCGAATGTCGCCAGCCTGCTGATCGTGCAGGGCACCATCCAGTTCAGCCTGGGCATCCTGGCCGAGGCAGGCCTGTCCTATGTCGGCCTTGGCGCGCAGCCTCCGACGCCAAGCTGGGGCCGGATGCTGGCCGAGGCCCAGACCATGGTCGCGCTGGCCCCGCATGTCGCCGTGATCCCCGGCCTTGCCATCGTGGTGACCGTACTGGGGCTGAACCTGCTTGGGGACGGGTTACGGGACGCTCTGGATCCCAGATTGCGCAGGTCGCCATGATCGAGACCAGCAAGCTTGCCATCAGCATCGGCACTCATGACATCCTGCACGGGATCAGCCTGCGCCTGCCGCCGGGCGAGATCACCGGGCTGGTCGGCGAAAGCGGCTCGGGCAAATCCATGGCGGCGCTGGCGATCATGGGCCTGTTGCCCGAGGGGATGCGCGCCGAGGGCCGGATCGGGCTTGACGGGCTGAACCTGCTTGACCTGCCCGAACGCGAGCTGTGCCGCATCCGGGGCAAGCGCATCGGCATGATCTTTCAAGAGCCGATGACGGCGCTGAACCCGCTGATGACCATCGGCGATCAGGTGGCCGAGGTGCTGCGCATCCATGAGGGTCTGGACCGCAAAACGGCGCTGCTGCGTGCCCGCGACCGGCTGGATCGCGTCGGTCTGACCGCCCCGCGCTTTCCGCTGACGCTTTACCCGCATGAACTATCGGGCGGTCAGCGCCAGCGCGTCGCCATCGCCCTTGCCATCGCCCTGCGCCCGGAACTGCTGATCGCGGATGAGCCGACGACCGCGCTGGACGTGACCACACAAGCCAAGATCCTTGACCTGCTGAAAGAGCTGGTGCGCGACGAGGGGATGGCGCTTTTGCTCATTACCCATGACCTGGCCGTGGTTGCAGGGGTCGCGGATCGCGTTGCGGTGATGCAGCACGGCGTCATCGTCGAAGAGGGGCCGACCGAGCAAGTCTTTCGCCAGCAGCTCCATCCCTATACCCGCGCGCTGTTTGCCGCCTCGACCCATCAGCCGCGGCTGGTGCTGCCATCGGACCAGCCCCGCCCGCTGTTGCAGGTCGAGGGCGCGGTGCGCGAGTACCCCCTGCCCCGTCGCGGCCTGACCGGCAGGCGCGACAGCCTGCGGGCGGTGGACGGCGTCAGCTTTCACATCGACGCCGGAGAGTCGGTTGGACTGGTCGGCGAGTCAGGCTGCGGGAAATCAACGCTGACGCGGGCGATCCTAGGCCTCGACCGGCTGCAGGGCGGTCGCATCCTGCTTGAAGGACAAGAGATCCGCGCCGGTCACGCCATGCCGCCCAATCTGCGCGCCAGGATGCAGGTTGTCTTTCAGGACCCATTCGGCAGTTTCGATCCGCGCTGGACAGTCGAACAGCTTGTGGCCGAACCGTTTCACCTGACCGGCCGCCCCCGCGACTGGCGCGAACAGGTGGCCGAGGCGCTGTTCGAGGTCGGCATCGC
Organism: Paracoccus kondratievae; assembly: GCF_009301415.1. Lineage (GTDB taxonomy): Bacteria > Pseudomonadota > Alphaproteobacteria > Rhodobacterales > Rhodobacteraceae > Paracoccus > Paracoccus kondratievae. The sequence goes on from NZ_CP045072.1 coordinate 1,772,491, forward strand.
TGGGGATGCCATGCGCCGCCATATCCACGAATTTTCCGGCGGCCAGCGCCAGCGTATCGCCATCGCCCGGGCCCTGATCATCAAGCCCAGGCTGATCGTTCTGGACGAGGCGGTCAGCGCGCTTGATGTCCGGGTGCGCGCGCAGGTTTTGGACCTTCTGGCCCAGCTGCGGGTCAGCCATGGCCTGTCCTACCTGTTTATCAGCCATGACCTTTCGGTCGTGCGCCGGATCACCGACCGGGTGATGATCATGGAAAAGGGCCGCATCGTCGAATCCGGCCCCACCCATGCGGTGCTGGAAACGCCCGAACATCCCTATACCGCCAGTCTGCTTGCCGCGACGCCGCAGATCCCCGACGGGTGGAGCGTTCACGAACAGGTCAACGGGGTTGCACTTTCTTTTCCGGAACCTTAGCTGCGGCACTCCCAAAGCTGAACGCAACCAAAGACCACAACCCATGCGCGAAGATCACGGCACAACCGTCCCGGCCAGCGGCAGCAAGGCTGACGGGCCCACGGCCCTGCAGGGCGGCACCGGCGCTTTGCTCCCCGCCATGCCCGAATCACCTATTCCCGATTGGTCGGCCCGCAACCGCACCCCTGATCCGCTGACGCAGCACAGCTCTGACGCCACGGCCGTGCAGTCCCGGCCTGCGGTGAATGATGCGCAAAAGGGTCAGGATCGCGCCAGTGGCAGTGCCCCGGCCGTTACCGAATTTGCAACCATCTGAAATCACAGAAAATTCATTACGACCGGAACGGCCCGCGGTTTTCCAAAAACAACAGGCCCCGCGCTGGCAGGGCCTGTTGCTCCTCCCCTGTTGTGGCGGCCAGCCTCCCCGCGTAGCCGCCTCAGGTAACTGATCTGCTCAGGCGCTGATCAACTCTGCCTGACGCACAATCACTTGTGCCTGACGGATGGACGCGATGTCAACCAGTCGACCTTTGTATACCGTCGCGCCGGCCCCGCTACGCTTGGCCTCTTCCATCGCGGCAAGGATCTCGCGCGCCTCAGTCACGGCCTTTTCGCCAGGCGAAAAGATCTCATTCGCCAGCGCCACCTGCTTGGGATGGATCGCCCATTTTCCGACCATGCCCAAAGTGGCTGAACGCCGGGCCTGAGCGCGAAAGCCCTCATCATCGCTGAAATCGCCAAACGGTCCATCGACCGGCAGCACGCCATGGGTGCGGCAGGCGGCGACAATCGCGGTCTGCGCCCAATGCCACGGATCGGCCCAGTATTTGGCGCCCTCATGCAGCATGTAATAGTTTTCCTGCGTGCCGCCGATCCCGGTCGTGGCCATGCCCATGCTGGCGGCAAAATCTGCCGCGCCAAGGCTCATCGCCTGCAGCCGGGGGCTTGAGGCGGCGATCTCTTCGACATGGGCGATGCCGGCAGCAGATTCGATGATCACTTCCAGCGCAATGCGCCTTGAGCGGCCCTTGGCCGCCTCGACAGCGGTGACCAAGGCATCGACGGCATAGATATCGGCGGCATTGCCGACCTTGGGGATCATGATCTGGTCCAGCCGCTCTCCGGCCTGCTCAAGCAAATCGACCACGTCACGATACCACCAGGGTGTATCCAGACCGTTAATGCGAACCGACAGAGTCTTGTTGCCCCAATTGATATCGCCAATCGCCGCAATCACATTTTTGCGCGCCTGCTCTTTGTCGTCGGGCGCAACCGAATCCTCAAGGTCAAGGTTGATGACATCGGCGGCCGATCCCGCCATCTTTTCAAACAGCGCCTCGCGTGAGCCGGGACCGAAAAGCTGGCAGCGGTTCAGACGTGCGGGCGGAGCGGGTTGCGTGCGGAAGGACATATCTTGCCTTTCGGGTAAGGATGTTTCAATCAGCGCCACCGATGTGATAGATAATTGCTGCGCCAGCATCAAGCTGATTCTGCATCTGCGAAAAACCCAGCGTCTTGACGCCTCGCCGCTTTAGGCGCAGGACCGCGCTGCAAGCCTCTGGGACAGGAGAAACGACATGACCCGCACCGTCTATCTGAATGGCGACTATCTGCCGGAAACCGAAGCCAAGGTCTCGATCTTCGACCGGGGTTTCCTGATGGGTGACGGCGTCTATGAAGTGACGAGTGTGCTGGACGGCAAGATTTTAGAGTTTGCCGGTCACATGGCGCGGCTGACCCGATCACTGGCCGAGCTTGGGATGGGTAACCCCCTTAGCGAAGAGGAATGGCTTGAGGCGCATCGCCAGCTCGTCGCCCGCAATGAGGTGACCGAGGGCATGGTCTATCTGCAAGTGACCCGTGGCAACCCCGGTGACCGCGATTTTGCCTATCCGCCCGAGGAGACGCCGCAAACCGTCGTCATGTTCACCCAGTCCAAACCCGGCCTTGCGGACAATCCGCAGGCGAAAACCGGTGTGCGGGTGATCTCGCTGCCCGACCTGCGCTGGAGCCGCCGCGACATCAAGACGGTGCAGCTGCTTTACCCCTCGATGGCCAAGATGGAGGCCAAGGCCAAGGGCGTCGATGACGCCTGGCTGGTCGAGGATGGCTTCGTGACCGAGGGCACCTCAAACAACACCTATATCGTCAAGGACGGCAAGATCATCACCCGCCAGCTTTCGACCGACATCCTGCACGGCATCACCCGCAGTTCGCTGCTGCGCTACGCAGCCGAAGCGCAGATGCAGATCGAGGAACGCCCCTTCACCATCGCAGAGGCACAGGCAGCCGATGAGGCTTTCTTCACCTCGGCATCGGCTTTCGTGATGCCGGTGGTAGAGGTCGATGGCGTCAAACTCGGCGCGGGCAAGCCCGGCCCGGTGGCGACCCGCCTGCGCGAACTCTATCTGGAAGAATCGCGCAAATCCGCAGTCTGAAGCCCGGATCAGAACCACCTGAACGAACAAGGCGCGGGCACCAACCCCGCGCCTCTTGCTTGCCAGAACCTGAACCGCTGCATTAGCGCGAAGAGGTCTCCCGGACCACGCTGATGTCCCTTACGTCGCGCACTTCCGTATCGCGCAGCACGGCGATCGGTTCGCCATCAAGCAGCAGGCGAACGTCCGAGCCATCCTGAACCAGCTCATAGCGACCTTCGCCTTCGTAATCCTCTGCCAGCGTGACAGTGATGGTATCGGCGCTGCCATAACGGATATCCGCCTCGCCACCGATATCGCTGCGCAGCACCAGCTCATCCGCGCCGCTACCACCATCGACGATATCGCCGGCGCCTGCATGAATGGTGTCATTGCCATCCCCACCCAGCAACGTATCCGGCCGCTCGGGGTCCGATGCATCGGGCGACAGAATCAGGTCATCGCCATCCTCGCCGTCGATAAAGACCGAACCACCATGATCCTCGATACGATCATCACCATCGCCGCCGGTGATCGAATGATTGCCGAGGTTGGTGATGATGGTGTCGTTGCCCGAGGCGCCGTCGATGGTGTCGTTCCCTTCATCCACGCCGGGGTTGTAGGCACCGTAAAGATCATCGTCTTTGCCCAAGTATATTTCGTCATCGCCCGCATCGGCAATCACGGTGTCATTGCCTGCGCCGGTGCCGATCAGATCATTACCCGCACCGCCATTGACCCTGTCATCGCCGTCATAGCTCAGGATGCCGTCATCGCCGTCGGTGCCGGTCATCTCATTATCCTCACCATCACCCTCGATCAGCTTGTCGGGATACAGCCGGGGATCATCCGAGGGACCCTCCGGCGGATGGTCGTCGTCATTGCTCGACACCAGCGAGCCGATGCCGGCAAGGCCAAGAAGGCCGAGCACCAGAAAAATGGTCTCATTCATCGCGAAATCTCCGAAGCGGTCGGCGGCAAGATAAACCGGCCCCGCCCTGCCCCGCAACTGCCCGCATTCCTGCGATGTCTTCCGTGGGCAAATATCCCGCAAGGGGAGGCCGCCGCACCGGCGGCGGACGGGGAACGCGAAGTTCCCCTGCGACCGCGCAGCTCAATGCCCCAGAATCTGGGAAAGGAACAGTTTGGTCCGCTCAGAGCGGGGGTTATTGAAGAACTCCTTGGGAGTGTTCTGCTCGACGATCTGCCCCTGATCCATAAAGATCACCCGATGCGCCACTGCCTGCGCAAAGCCCATTTCATGGGTAACGCACAGCATGGTCATGCCCTCTTCGGCAAGCTCGATCATGGTATCGAGCACCTCCTTGATCATCTCGGGATCCAGGGCCGAGGTCGGCTCGTCAAAAAGCATGATCTTGGGCCGCATGCATAGCGCACGCGCGATCGCTACCCGCTGTTGCTGCCCGCCGGAAAGCTGACCGGGGTATTTGTGGGCCTGATCGGGGATCCTGACCTTGGTCAGGAAATGCATGGCGATCTCTTCGGCCTCGCGCTTGGGAATCTTACGCACCCAGATCGGGGCAAGCGTGCAGTTCTCAAGAATGGTCAGATGCGGAAAGAGATTGAAGTGCTGAAACACCATTCCGACTTCCGAACGCACCTTGTCGATGTTCTTGAGGTCATGTGTCAGCTCGGTCCCATCGACGATGATCTTGCCGGCCTGATGCTCTTCCAGACGGTTGATACAGCGGATCAGCGTCGACTTGCCGGACCCCGAGGGGCCGGCAATGACGATACGCTCACCCCGGCTGACGACCAGATCGATGTCGCGCAGGACGTGAAAAGTGCCGTACCACTTGTTGAGCTTGGCGATTTCGATGGCGGTTTCGCCGGTCATCGCGGGGGCTGCGTTGGTTTGTGCAGTCATGGTTGGCCTCCTTCAGCGGTGGTCGCGCTTCAGCCGGCGTTCCAGATACATGGAATAGCGCGACATGCCGAAGCAGAGGATGAAAAAGATCGCGCCGACAAAGATGTAAGGCTCCCAATAGGCGCCTTTCCATTCAAAGCTTGCGCGGATGGTGTCGGCCATCGCCTTTAACGGATCGAACAACCCGACGAACACGACCAGCGTCGTGTCCTTGAACATGCCGATGAAGGTCGAGACGATGCCAGGGATCGAGATCTTGAGTGCCTGCGGCAGGATGATCAGCCGCTGTGCTTTCCAATAGTCCAGCCCCAGCGCATCGGCTGCCTCGTACTGCCCCTTGGGCAGGGCTGCAAGCCCGCCACGGATCACCTCGGCCATATAGGCCGATGCGAACAGCGTCACCATGATGATGACCCGCAGGATGATGTCGAAATTCGTCCCCGGCGGCAGGAAATAGTTCAGCAGCAGCGACGCCACGAACAGCAACGTGATCAAGGGCACACCGCGGATGAACTCGATGAACATCACCGCCAGCATCTTGATTACCGGCAGGTCCGAACGCCGGGCCAGCGCAAGGATGATCCCTGCCGGCAGGGACAGCGCGATACCCGCAACACCAATGGTGATCGACAGTACGAAACCGCCGAACTGGTCCGACGACACCGGCTGCAATCGCAAGGGCAGCACACCGGCCAGGGACGAGGTCAGGGGTCCGGCAGCGACCAGCCACCAGGCCACGGCCGCGACAACACCCAGCGCAAAGGCCAAAAGGCCGAACCGCACCACCAGCAGGCGCCAGACGATAAAGCCGATCACGAAACCGGCCAGTGCCGCAATCTCACCCCACAGCGAACCGCCCCAAAGCAGCCAGACTGCGATGAACGGATAAACCAGGGTCGCCAGCAGCGACCAGCCGGGGCGGGTCTCGATCAGCGCGCTCCAGCCCAGCATGACCAGCGCGGCAGCCAGCAGCACCGCGCCGCCCGCGCCAAGCAGGCTGGCAACCAGCAGCGTCAGCACCACCGCCAGGCCTAGCACGATGCGTCGCGCCCGCTCGCTGTCCGCAAACAGCACCGGAGCAAGCGCAAGGAACAACAGGCCAAAGGCCAGCACCGGCCGCCAGTAAAGCGTCTGCGGATAAAAGCCGAACAGGAACTGATTCCAGCGATGTTTGATGATGGCAAAGCAGGCGCCATCCGTCCCCTGCCCCCAGGTCTCGGCAATGATCTGGCGGCATTCTGCCATGCTGTTTGCGTTCCAGACCCCGTGAACAAGCCATGGCCCGACAATGCTGGCCACCAGCCAGACAATGCCAAGACCGATCAGGGTCAGGACGATGTTCAGCGGCCCCGAAAACAGGTTCTCGCGCAGCCATTTGATCGCCCCGGTCTCGGCCAGAGGCGGAGGTTCGGGCGGCAGCATGGTTTCGCGTACATAGGCAACGGTTTCTGCATGAGTGTCGCTCATCTCACCGCTCCTTCAGCTTGACGCGGCTGTTGAAGATGTTCATCCCGCCCGAAATGATCAGGCTTAGTGCCAGATAGATGCCCATCATCAGCACCATGCATTCCATCTCGCGTCCGGTCTGGTTCAGCGTGGTACCGCCCAGCGTGCCGCGCAGATCCATATAGCCGACCGCGATGGCCAGAGAACTGTTCTTGGTCAGGTTCAGATACTGCGAAATCAGCGGCGGCACGATCACCCGCAGCGCCTGGGGCAGCACCACCAGCGACATGGTCCGGCGTGGCCTCAGCCCCAGCGCGAATGCCGCCTCGGTCTGACCACGGCTGACAGCCAGAATGCCGCCGCGCACGATCTCGGCGATAAAAGCGCCGGTATAAAGGGTCAGCGCCAGCCACAGAACCACCAGCGCGTTATCAAGATTTATGCCATCGGCAAAGTTGAAGCCGCGCAGCACCGGCGGCACCAGATGCAGGCCGAAATACCAGGTCAACAGCAGCAGCGGCACGGCAAAGATCGCAAGGCTGATCCACCAGGTCGTCGGGCGGGTCCCGGTCCGGTCCTGCACCGCCTGCGCCCAGACCCGCAACCGCCGCCAGGCGATCCATGCGACAACGATGACCACGACATAGGCGATCAGCGCCCAGCTGATCGCTTCGCGCCCCAGGGCGATGGTGCCCGGCGGGTTGGTCATGCCCAGTGAGGGGATGGCGGTATAGCGGTTCGTCGGCGCGATCAGGTCAAACAGGATCATCTGCGCCGCAGGATTTTCGCCGCGATAGGCGTTCGGTGCGGGCATGACCTCGGTAAAGATCGCAAGGCAGACGAGAATCCACAAAAGCACCGGGATATTGCGAAACACCTCGACATAGATCGTCATCAGCCGCGCGATCAGCCAGTTCGAGGATAGTCTTAACACACCGACGACCACGCCCAGCACAGTGGCCGCAATGCAGCCCAACAGGGAAACCAGCAGCGTGTTCAGCAGCCCCACGATGGTGGCGCGCAGATGGGTGTCGTCTGAGTTGTAGGGAATGAGCTGTTGCGGAATGTCATATCCCGCACGGCGGAATAGAAAGTCAAAGCTGAGCGTTTTGCCCATCGCGGACAGGTTGCGCAGCGTGTTGTCGATCAGCCAGCTCGCCATCACCATGACAAGGATGAAGACAATCGCCTGCAAGGTCAGCGAGCGGTAGCGCCGATCATAGATCAGCATCGACAACCGGAACGGCGGATGGTCCGCCCCCGTGTAAGTCACCATATTTTAACCCCCTGTTTCCGGCTTGGATGTCGGGCCTTTGGCCTCTGTACTGCCGGTCAAGCCTGGGGGCGCCCGGGGGCATAGGGGCCCCCGCGCGCCCTTTTTCAGATGCGATTACCGGAAGGGCATCGCATACATCAGGCCTCCCTGGGTCCATTGAGCGTTCAGGCCGCGCGCAAGGCCAATGGGGGTCTGCTCGCCAATGGTGGCAGCAAAGATTTCGCCATAGTTTCCGCCGGCCTTGATCGCCCGCTTGGCCCATTCGGCATCTAGGCCGATCATCTTGCCCAGCTCATCGGTCGTGCCCAGCAGACGCTGAACCTCGGGGTTGTTCGAGCTTTTTGCCAGCTCGTCGATATTGGCCGAGGTGACGCCGTATTCCTCGGCCGCGATCAGCGCGTAAAGGGTCCAGCGCGCGATATCAGCCCAGTTGCTGTCGCCATGGCGGACCGCCGGGCCGAGAGGCTCTTTCGAGATGATCTCGGGCAGGATGATGTGGTTTTCCGGGTCGGCAAAGCTTGCGCGCGTCGCGGCAAGACCTGATGCATCGGTCGTATAGGCATCGCAGGCGCCGGCCAGATACTGCTGCTCGCCCTCGGCATTGCTGTCGATGTTGACCGGCTGATACTCCATGTTGTTGGCTTTGAAGTAATCTGCCAGGTTCAGCTCGGTCGTGGTGCCGGTCTGGATGCAGATCGTCGCGCCGTTCAGCTCTTTGGCCGAGGACACGCCCAGATCTTTACGCACCATGAAGCCCTGACCATCGTAATAGTTCACGCCGATGAAATCGAGCTTGAGGTCGGTATCGCGCTGGAAGGTCCAGGTCGAGTTGCGGGCCAGAATGTCCACCTCGCCCGAGGAAAGGGCGGTGAACCGGGTCTGGCCGGTGGTCGGCACATATTTGATCTTGGTGGCATCGCCAAGAACGGCCGCAGCCAGCGCCTTGCAGAACGAAACGTCAAAGCCCGACCAGTTCCCGTTCGCATCGGGGGCGGCAAAACCGATCAGGCCGGTGTTCACGCCGCAATTCAGCACGCCGCGGGCCTTGACCTCTTTCAGCGTGTCTCCCTCTGCGGCCAGCGCGCCCGAGGCCGCCAGGGCGACCGCTGTCACAGAGCCGAAGAATACGGATTTCTTCATAGATTTCCCCACTGTTGTTCCCGGTCCCGCCGAGGAATGAGCCGTAACTGGGCCATTGGCGGGCCCGGTTTATGCAAGGAGGCTTTATACCCCCATAAGCGGCATTGTGCCGATAGGGGGCCATGCGTCAAGAAAGAACCCAAACCAGACGGTTCAGCTGCGACTAAGCTGCCAGAACCGTTCGGAACTGCGCAGGGCGACCAGACGGTTCTGGGCCGCCTCATCGGCCTCGGTATCCCGACCCCATCGTTGTGCCTGAAATTCTTCATCAATTCGTGACAGCGCATGGGCCGTATCAGCGTCGATCCGGCCCCGGATTACCGCCAGTCCAAGGACCAGCGAACCAGGCAGCGTCACAAGATCGTGCAACGCCGTCAGGCCGAATGGATCAAGCTCTGCCACCTCGGCATGCAGTTTTCCCAGCACCGCTGGTTCCTGTGGCACGGGAATCACGCCATGGGTGATGCGCAGGGGCGCCTTCAGTTCGGTCGCGGCCCAGTCGATCAGCGGGTCCCAGCCCTCGGCCTGGGCGCGGACAAGTGTTTCGGGCGCGTCGGCACGATAGGATAAAAGGTCGGTTCCGCCATATTCAGCAAGCATTGCCGCGACCTGGGCAAATTGCGGGATCACCTTTTCAATGGCCGAGTTCGCGGCACGGGTCAGCGGCATGTCCTGAGGATTGATCACATCCTCGACCGTCTGCCATTCTTCGGCAATGGCTTCGGCCAAAGCCCCAGCCGGCAGGATCAGCGGTTGCTTGCCCGGCGTGCGCAAGGGCCGCTCGTCCAAAAGAACCGTCCAGCCCCCGGCTTCCTTGCGCAGGTTCACGGATTTCCAGAACCGGCGCGCCTTCCATTCACTCATTCGCCCACTCCAACAGGGCGCGGGTCAGGGCGGGATAGTCCGGGGCGACCAGCCGCGCACCGGCCGCGTGCAGATCCTCGGCCGGGTGAAAGCCCCACTGGACGCCGAACCCGGCAACACCCGCCGCCCGCGCCATTTCCATATCGAAAACAGTATCGCCGATCATCACCGCCCGCCCGGCCTTGACCCCGGTTTCGGAAAGCGCGCTTTCCAGCATCGCCGGATGTGGTTTCGAAGGATGCCCGTCCGCCGATTGCCGGGTGATAAAACGTCGCGTCAGCCCATGCGCATCAAGGGTCGCCGCCAGCCCCCGCGCTGGCTTGCCGGTGGCAATACCCAAAAGCACCTCGTCCATCGCCGCCAGCGCATCCAGACAGTCCAGCGCGCCGGGATACAGCGGCGGCCGTGCCCCTGCCAGCCGTTCCGCGATGAATGCTTCGCGGTAGCCAGCGACGACGCGCTCGTGCAGGTCTGGCCCGGCCTCCGGCAACAGCCGCGCCACCGCCACCGGCAGTGACAGACCGACGATGGACAGGATGCGCGCCGGCTCCATCTCGGGCAGGCCTGCGCCTGCCATGGCGCTGTTCATCGCATGGGTAATCTCATGCTGGCTGTCAACCAGCGTGCCGTCGATGTCAAAGATGACCAGTTTCATGTTGCCTCGGCAAATGGGTCCTCGGGCACATCGTTTTCCGACCAGCCCAGTGTTTTCCACGTCCGGACCATGTGGTCGGGCAAGGGCGCGGTCACAGTGATCAGCTTTTTGGTGATCGGATGCTCGAAACGGATCATCCGAGCGTGCAGATGCAGTTTGCGGCTGATCTCACCGCCAAGCTGGGCGCCCCATCCGTCACCGGGGTTTTCCTGACCCGAACCGCCATATTTGCCGTCGCCCACAATGGGATGGCCGATCCCGGCCATATGGGCGCGCAGCTGATGGGTGCGGCCCGTCACCGGGACCATGGCAACCCATGCCGTGCGGCTGCCCAAAGCGTCCAGCACCGCAAAATCGGTATGGGCGCGCTTGGCCCCTTCGGTCGAGGCGACGGCAGAAGGATGCACGGTCATCATCTTTTCGCCTTCGCCGCCGCGCCCACGTCCCGGTGCCTTGACCAGCCCGTATTTGATCGACCCCATGCGCGGGCTGGGCACGCCGGCCACCGCCGCCCAGTAGATCTTGCGGGTCAGGCGATGACGAAACGCTTCGGACAAAGAGCGTGCGATCCGGTCGGTGCGCGCCAGCAGCAAAACACCCGAGGTGTCCTTATCCAGACGGTGCACCAGCTTGGGCCGGTCCTTGTAGCCAAACATCAGCGCCGCGGTCAGCCCGTCCACGTGCCGGTCCCCCTGCCCCGAACCACCCTGAGAAGGCAGGCCCGGAGGCTTGTTCAGCGCAATGATATGTTCGTCGCGCCACAAGACGCAGGACTGGATCATCTCGGCATCGGACTGTTTCACCGCCGCCCTGGGACGGGCGGGCACAGGTCCCGAGGCCGCCACAGGCAACGGCGGCACACGTACCTCCTGGCCCGCCTCAATGCGGGTATTGGCCTTGACCCGTCCACCATCGACGCGCAACTGACCGGTGCGGCACCATTTCTCGACCGCGCCCTGGGTCAGCTGGGGAAAACGCTTTTTCAGCCAGCGGTCGATACGCTGATCGCCTTCGTCCGCGCTGACGCGGATGGTTTGCACGCCGCTCACGAGAACAGCCCCCGACCAATGACCAGCCCCATGACCACCGCCGCAAGCGACAGGATCACCGAGCACAGCACATAACCCAGCGCAACCGCGCCCGCGCCACGCTCCCACAGCGTTGCCGTATCCAGTGCAAACGCGGAAAAGGTCGTAAAGCCGCCCAGCACCCCGGTCAGCAGAAAGGGCGCGAGATGCTGCCCGCCGCGATGCGCGAGCAAGGCCGCAAGCAGCCCCATCGCCAGGCAGCCGACGATGTTCACGATCAACGTGCCCAGAGGAAAACCCTGTGTCATCCGCCCGGCCAGAATATTGACGCCATAGCGCGCAGCGGACCCCAAGGCCCCGCCCAGCCCGACCTGAAGAAATGTATGTGTCATGCCTTGTCCTCTGTCCGCCGCTTCTGGCGCAGCCCGGCGAACCATTCAACGCGCTTTTTCAACTCACGCTCGAAACCGCGTTCGACAGGCAGATAGAAAACCGGCCGCTTCATGTCGTCGGGGAAATAATTCTGACCCGAGAATCCGTCCTCGGCGTCGTGGTCATAGCGATAGCCCGCACCATAGCCCTGATCGGCCATCAATCCGGTCGGTGCGTTCAGAATATGCTTGGGCGGCATCTGGCTGCCCGAGCGTCGCGCCAGATCTCGCGCCGCTTTATAGGCGACATAGCCGGCATTCGATTTGGGCGCCAGCGCCAGATAGATCGTGGCCTGCGCCAGCGCCAGCTCTCCCTCGGGGCTGCCCAGCCGTTCGTAAAGTGCCCAGGCGTCAAGGCAATGGCGTTGCGCGGCAGGATCGGCCAGGCCGATATCCTCGACCGCCATACGGGTCAGGCGGCGGGCGAGATAGCGCGGGTCCTCTCCGCCTTCGAGCATACGCGACAACCAGTACAGCGCCGCATCGGGATCACTTCCACGCACCGATTTGTGCAGGGCCGAGATCAGGTTGTAATGCTCATCACCCGACTTGTCGTATTTCGCCGCGCGCCTCATCAAACGTTGCGCCAGTTGGTCGGTGTCGAGCTTGCCCGGGACCCGCCAGGCCATCACCTGCTCGATCAGGTTCAGCGCGGCGCGGCCATCGCCATCTGCCATCTCCAGCAGCCGGTCGCGCGCCTCGGCGGTCAGGGGCAGCGGGCGATCAAGCTCTTTCTCGGCCCGCTGCGCCAGACGTTCCATATCGGCAAGGCTCAGCCGCTCCAGCACGATGACCTGAGCGCGGGACAACAGCGCGGCGTTCAGCTCAAAACTAGGGTTTTCGGTAGTGGCACCGACCAGCGTGATGGTGCCATCCTCCATATGCGGCAGGAAACTGTCCTGCTGCGCCTTGTTGAAACGATGGATCTCGTCCACGAACAAAAGCGTGCCCCTGCCTTGCTGGTGACGCAGACGGGCTGCGTCAAAAACCTTGCGCAGTTCGGGCACACCCGAAAAAATCGCCGAGATCTGCACGAAAGCCAGGTCGGTTTCCTGTGCGAGCAGACGCGCGATGGTGGTTTTCCCAACCCCCGGCGGCCCCCAGAGAATCAGCGACGACAGGCTGCCGGCATGCAGCATGGCGCCAAGTGGCCCGTCCGGGCCCAGCACCTTGTCCTGACCAACGACATCAGCCAGCCGTGCCGGCCGAATCCGGTCGGCCAGAGGACGCGCCACAGCGCGCGCAGGTTCGCCCGAGGCGGGCGCGGTATCAAACAGATCAGCCATGCGGACGGTATGTTACGCCGCCCGCATCATCGGCGAAAGGCCCTGCACCCGATGCCGCGCATCAGTGCATCTTTGCCGCAAGGTTGATCGAGACACACTGGAAGTAACCGTCATCAATCCAGACCACCGGCCCCATGGCCTGCGCATCAAGCCCGCAGGGTACCAGCCAACGCGGCCAGTTCGAGGCGACAAGGCACACCAGACGCGTGGCACCCAGATTACGCGCCGAGTTCGTCATCTCTTGCACCAGGTTCAGGTGAACGCGGCGACGTTCACGCTGGGGGACGTCGTGATTGACGAACAGCCTGCTTGCCTCCCACGTCCCGGGATCGACCGGGGCCGGCTCATCAAGCAGGTTCTGAGGGATCGAACCGCCCAGAAGATCAAGCTGGGCATCGCGAATCATGTAAGAGTACATGCCGCAGTGCGCCGTGGTGGGCGTCAGCCGAACTCCAGCCAGTACCTGCCCATTCTGATGGATCGCCACCCAACGGCTCATCGGGGTGTCGTATTGATCGAACTCCATATCGTCCGTCTGGGGCAGATCCCAGCACTTCTGGACGATGAAGCTTTGCTTGCGTGCACGAAAGATGTTCGCGAACAGCTCGCCATGGATGTGCAGGTTAGCAAAGGAAAGGGTGGTGGTCTGCATGCTCTTCTCCTGGGGTTGCGGTGGTACTGGCCCCCAGGTGTAAACCGCAATGGTTAACGCAACGTCCTACAGCAGGCGGTAGTCCTTGGCCCGTTGCAGCGCTTCGGCAGTCGTTCTTGCCATCAGCCTTTCGCGCGCCGAGATCAGACGAGCTTTGAATGCGCTTTCCGTAATACCAAGCTTTGCAGCCGCCGCTGCATGACGATCGCCCTCTGCGATACACCGAAGGGCCTCTTGCTGAGCCTTCGTCAGGCTCTCCGGCGGCTCCGTAATTTCGTGAAGCCGACGTATCGTCGCCGAGATCACATCAATCTCATCATCCGTGAACTCCCGCCTGTCATGAGCAAAGGCAGCGATGGTACGCGACTTGATCGGCCCATGAGCCACCACCACACCATAAGGCAGGCCGTGATCTGCTGCGTCCTGAAGGATCGAAAAGGGGTCGGGAATCGGCAGCACGCTCCAGCGGCATACGCCTGTTGTCGAGAATCCCCAGGCAATCGTCGGGTCGCGCAAGGCATAGGCGCGCTCGGAATAACGCTGCGTCCACTCCTTGTTATAGGTCTGGAACTGCATCAGGGGCGCAGCAAAGCGGATGTGCAAACCGATAAAGTAGCCCGCGGGGGCCAGCTTTTTCAGTTTGGCGAGTGCTGCGTTGATTTCCGCGCGAGACGACATGACTATTTGTACAGATTGCTTTTACCTCAGGTCATCAAGAAAATTGGCATGTATTACAGGGTATTCAAGCAATACTGTATTAAGAAGCAACGTTTTTTCTGCCGCCGTCGTCTCTCCTCGTCGGCGCCGGGGGTTGTTGTCATCTTCGCAGACACCAATGACGGCCCGGCGCACCCCTGTTTTCCATACCTTTTCCATAAGCCGCCACAACTATTTGAAGAACTGTAGAAATTCTATCTACCGTTGCTTGCAGAGCTTGTTGTGGCAACTGTTGCAAAAAGGCCCGCAGCCATCTGGCGTGGCTGCGGGCCCAAGATTCGCTTAACCGCAAGAAACGGTTAGACTTCTCACGATTCGTCGGTGGCCGATTCGGCTTCCAGACGGGCACGGTCAGCCGCACCCTTGGCGCTGGTGTCGCGCTCGACGAACTCGATGATCGCCATGGGTGCCATGTCGCCATAGCGGAAACCGGCTTTCAGAACACGGACATAGCCGCCCTGACGGTCTTTGTAGCGCGGGCCGAGAATCTCGAACAGTTTGGCAACGTGGCTGTCCTGTTTCAGCTGGGCAGCCGCCTGACGGCGGGCGTGCAGGTCGCCGCGCTTGGCCAGCGTGATCAGCTTCTCGATGACGGGGCGCAGTTCCTTGGCCTTGGGCAGAGTGGTCTTGATCTGCTCATGCTCGATCAGCGAGCCAGCCATGTTGGCGAACAGCGCCTTGCGGTGTTCGTGGGTACGGTTCAGACGGCGATAACCGCGGGCGTGACGCATGATATGTCTCCTTTACGTCTTTTTGCTTTGTCCGGCAGCCCATGCGTGCGGGCCGCTCTCCTTGGGGCGGAATGCCCGGTACTCCGGGGGCGACATGCGCCCCCGGTATTCGTGATCAGAACTGGTCGTCGAAACGCTTGGCCAGATCTTCGATGTTTTCCGGCGGCCAGTCCACAACATCCATACCGAGATGCAGGCCCATGCCCGAGAGCACTTCCTTGATCTCGTTAAGCGATTTGCGGCCGAAGTTCGGAGTGCGCAGCATCTCGGCTTCGGTCTTCTGGATGAGGTCGCCGATATAGACGATATTGTCGTTCTTGAGGCAGTTCGCCGAACGCACCGACAGCTCCAGTTCGTCCACTTTCTTGAGCAGGCGCGGGTCGAATTCCAGCCCATCCTCGGCATCCGAGCGGGTGGCCGTCTCGGGCTCTTCGAAGTTGACGAAGACCGACAGCTGGTCCTGAATGATACGCGCAGCATAGGCCACGGCATCTTCCGGGGTCAGCGAACCGTCGGTTTCAACCTTCATGGTCAGCTTGTCATAGTCCAGCACCTGGCCTTCGCGGGTCGGCGTGACTTCGTAGCTGACACGCTTGACCGGCGAAAAGATCGCGTCGATCGGAATCAGGCCGATGGGCGCATCCTCGGGACGGTTCTTGTCGGCGGCGACATAGCCCTTGCCGTTGGCAACGGTCAGTTCCATGTGCAGCTCGGCGCCGTCATCAAGATGGCAGATGATGTGGTCGCGGTTCAGGATGGTGATGCCAGCGGTTTCCTGGATATCACCAGCCTTGACCTCGCCCGGACCCTTGGCCGACAGCGTCAGCCGTTTGGGCGCATCGACTTCCATCTTCAGCGTCACGCCCTTGAGGTTCAGGACGATGTCGGTGACGTCCTCGCGCACCCCCGGGACAGAGGAGAACTCGTGCAGCACGTTGTCGATCTGCACCGAGGTGATGGCCGCGCCCTGCAACGAGGACAGCAGCACACGGCGCAGCGCGTTGCCCAGCGTCAGGCCAAAGCCGCGCTCAAGCGGTTCCGCCACGACGGTGGCCACGCGGGACGGATCGGCACCCGGCTTGATTTCAAGCTGGGTCGGCTTGATCAGTTCAGCCCAATTCTTGTGGATCATGCGATTGCCTCCATACCAGTTTCCGACCCATGACCGACAGTCGGAAACGCCCGAGGTGATAAGCGAAAAGCGCGCCCGCGCCGAAAAACGGCGCGAAGCGCGTCAAAGTCTTGACCGATCAGACCCGGCGGCGCTTCGGCGGGCGGCAGCCGTTGTGCGCGATCGGGGTAACATCGCGGATCGCAGTGATGTTGAAGCCAACCGCAGCCAGCGCACGCAGCGCCGATTCGCGGCCCGAGCCGGGGCCCTGAACTTCAACTTCCAGCGTGCGAACGCCATGTTCCTGCGCCTTACGGCCAGCGTCCTCAGCGGCCATCTGGGCGGCATAGGGGGTCGATTTACGCGAACCCTTGAAGCCCATGGTGCCGGCCGACGACCAGGCAATAGCGTTGCCCTGCACGTCCGAGATCAGGATCTTGGTGTTGTTGAAGGACGAATTCACATGCGCCACGCCAGCGGCGATGTTTTTGCGTTCCTTGCGCTTGATGCGAGTCTTATCGCGTGCCATGTCCGTTCCCCCTTACTTCTTCTTGCCGGCGATGGGTTTCGCCGGGCCCTTGCGGGTGCGGGCATTGGTGTGGGTGCGCTGACCGCGCACCGGCAGGCCGCGACGATGACGCAGGCCGCGATACGAGCCGAGGTCCATCAGACGCTTGATGTTCATCTGCGTCTCACGGCGCAGGTCGCCTTCGACGGTCAGGTTGGCGTCGATGTATTCGCGGATCTGCAGAACTTCAGCGTCCGACAGGTCATTCACGCGGCGCGCCGGATCGATACCGACAGCCTGAATGATCTGTTCGGCGAATTTCGGGCCGATCCCGTGGATATAGGTCAGAGCGATGGGGACGCGTTTCCCCGTCGGAATGTTGACGCCAGCAATACGAGCCACGCGTGTTTCCTTTTCCATGTTGCGGTTCCGTAATACCGGAACCTTTTTTCACAACCAAAGACCCGAAAGCCGTGCCTTCGGGCCTAAAGCTACACCTGAGACTCAGGTGATTCTCTTCCGAGATGCTGCGAATTAAGGGATTTGCAGGTCGAGGTCAACCCTGACCCGGAAACCTGTCCATAATCCGCGAGATCTGGCCGGCAACCTCATCAATCTCGGCAAGGCCATCGACCGTATGCAGGTTCCCCTTGACGTAGAAGTAACCGATCAGCGGCGAAGTCTTTTTGTAATACTCCATCAACCGCGTCTTGAGGCTTTCCTCATTGTCATCGGCGCGACGACGCAGGTCGGTCGAGCCACAGACATCGCAGACCCCCGGCTCTTTCGTCGGCTTGGTCACATCGTGATAGACCTCACCGCAATTGCCGCAGGTAAAACGGCCGGTGATGCGCGAAACCAGCGCCGCGTCATCGACCCGCATCTCGATCACGGCATCAACGCGCTGATCCATTTCCGCCATCAGCGATTGCAGCGCGTCGGCCTGTGCCAGAGTGCGCGGGAAGCCGTCAAAGATGAAGCCCTTACTGCGCTGCGCCAGTTTTTCCCGGATCAGACCAATGACAATCTCATCCGTCACCAGCTCGCCCCGGTCCATGACCTCAGCCACGCGCTTGCCCATCTCGGTGCCCGAGTTGCGCGCTTCGCGCAGCATATCGCCGGTCGAGAGCTGGACGAGACCGCGCTCGTCGATCAGACGCCGCGCCTGGGTGCCTTTGCCTGCGCCGGGCGGGCCCAGCAGAATGATGTTGATCGCCATGTCTCGTCCCTCTCCTACCCTTATGGTGGGCTTGCCTCAGCGACGCGCGGGGGCCTTGCGCGTCTTCGCCTTGCCACGCTTGCCGCGCAGCTGCGATTTCTCAATCAGACCTTCGTACTGATGCGCCAGCAGGTGGCTCTGCACCTGGTTGATCGTATCCATGACCACGCTGACAACGATCAGCACCGACGTTCCGCCAAAATAAAAGGGGATCGCCAGCTGGTTACGGATGACCTCAGGCAAAAGGCAGACAAAGGTCAGGTAGGCCGAACCAATGACCAGCACCCGGGTCACTACATAGGTCAGATAATCCTCGGTCCGTTTGCCGGGACGAATGCCCGGAATGAACCCGCCCTGATTCTTCAGGTTCTCGGCCACATCCTCGGTCTTGAAGCTGACGTTGAACGTGTAAAAGTAGGTAAAGAACACGATCAGCGCCGCAAAGAACAGTAGGTAAAGCGGCTGGCCGGGGCCAAAATAGGCAAGGATCGTCGACATGATCGGGCCCGTCTGATTGCCCGAGAAAGTCGAGATCGTCACCGGCAACAGCAGCAGCGAGCTGGCAAAAATCGCCGGGATCACGCCCGCCGGGTTCACCTTGATCGGCAGGTGCGAGGACTGGCCGTCATAGATCTTCATCCCGACCTGCCGCCGCGGGTACTGGATGTGGATCTTGCGAAGCGCCCGCTCCATGAAGACCACAAAGGCAATCACTGCGGCGACCATGACGATCACGCCCAGAATCACCGGAGTCGAGATTGCACCCGAACGGCCTTGCGCCAGAAACTGTGCCAGATGGGCCGGAATTTCAGCAACGATGCCGACAAAGATGATCAGCGAAATACCGTTGCCGATGCCGCGAGCGGTAATCTGCTCACCCAGCCACATCAGGAACATGGTGCCGCCGACCAGCGTGATCACGACCGAGGCGCGGAAGAACATCCCCGGTTCATGGGCAAGGTTGCCGTGCTCAAGACTGACCGCCAGACCCCAGGCCTGGAACAGCGCCAGCGCGACCGTACCATAACGGGTGTATTGGTTGATCTTCTTGCGGCCCTGTTCGCCCTCTTTCTTGAGCTGCTCAAGAGCCGGCACCATGGAAGCCAGCAGCTGCACAATGATCGAGGCCGAGATATAGGGCATGATGCCAAGCGCAAAGATGCCCATGCGTCCCAGCGCACCGCCGGTGAACATGGACAGGATTCCGCCCAGACCAGCCTGCGCCTGATCCATGAAATTGCGCAATGCGGCGCCATCAATGCCGGGCACCGGGATATAGGTGCCAAGGCGGTAGATAATGAGAAGTCCGAGGGTGAACCAGATTCTCTGACGCAGCTCGGTCGCCTTGCCGAGCGCGCCCCAGGAAAGGTTCGCGGCCATCTGTTCTGCGGCTGACGCCATGCTTAAGCCCCTTCGTGGCAGCGCCGCCGGATCGTTTCCCGATCCCGCGGCGCCTGGAAAACTCGATAGCTATCTATGGGGCGCGGGCGCGCCCTTCAACAGCTTATTCGGCCGCGGAAGCGTCAGCGGCTTCTTTTGCCGGACGGGTGACGGTGACCTTGCCACCAGCTTTCTCGACAGCTTCGACCGCCGATTTCGACGCGCCGGTCACGGTCAGGTTCACGGCAGCCTTCAGCTCACCCTTGGCCAGCAGACGCACGCCATCGCGCTTGCGGCGAATGACACCGGCAGCAACCAGCGCATCCTCGTTCAGTTCGGCTTTTACGTCCAGCTTGCCGGCGTCAATGAACGTTTGCAGCTGGCCAAGATTGACCACCGCGAATTCAAGACGATTCGGTTTGCTAAAGCCACGCTTGGGCAGGCGGCGGTAAAGCGGCATCTGGCCGCCTTCATAGCCATTCAGCGCGACGCCCGAACGCGAGGTCTGACCTTTGATACCACGGCCGGCGGTTTTACCCTTGCCCGAGCCGGGACCACGGGCAACGCGCTTTTTCTTGCGCGAGGCGCCGGGATTGTCGTGCAGTTCATGCAGTTTCATATCGCTTCTCCTTGGCCGGAAGCGCCCCATGAAGCGAAAAGGGCGAACACGGCATTCTTGATTGAGTCGGTGCCGATGGGCACCGGGGGTCTTTATACAGTGCAGGCGCCGCGGTCAACAAGCTGCCGTTACCCTGTGGGGTTTGGTCGCACAACCCTTCGGCCTGACTCAAAACTCGACCCATGTTCCGATCCTTACCGCCGTCTCCCCCGCTCCGCTCAGAGGCAGAACCGCGCCGACTTCCAGTCTTACGGGGCCAGCCAGATCCCGCACCACTGTGGTTGCGAGACTCGCTGAAAAGCCGGTATCCGTGCGATCCTCAAATCGCAACTGGTTGATCAGCATCATTGTGTCGGTCGTATGCCAGCCGAATGTCAGCTCAGCCTTGGCGGTCGCCTCTGGCGTCAGATAACTAAACAGCCCCGCCCCATGCGAGGCGAGTTCGGACCAAGCCTCCCCATCCTTCCAGCGTAGTGCGACCCGGTAACGGGCCTCGACCGAAAGCCAGCCGCCACCATGCAGGGCGCGCAACAGCGGAAGTGCATCCCAACCCCTGCCCCAGCCCACACCAACCTGAGCTAACGGCAAATAATCTCCGCCACGTTTCAGCACTCCACCACCAGCAGAAACCACCCAGCGATCCGGCCCCGCCCCTTGATCGAGAGACCGCTGCCACCAGATCATTGCGCTGCTTTCGCCGCCGCTGGCGCGCCCCAGTTCAAAGCCCAGCGTGTCTCGCGGGCTCAGCCCATATTCGCCATAAAGGCCAAGATAGCCGTTGCCCTCATGATCCCGCTCCCCGGACAGGGAAAGAAAAACACCCCGCTTCCCACGCGCCCACGGACTGGCATCAGCGAACCCAGCCGAAAACAACAGGCATAGGATCAGACCAAATATCCGGCACAGCACAGCATGTCCCTTGCAGGAGCCCAAATCACCCCCACAGCATAGACAGAACCCCTTACCACAAGGTTAACAGGTCCTGCTTTCGTGCCCTGCGCGAATGAAAAACGCCCCGGATATCTCCGGGGCGTTTCTGACTTTCCGTCGCGCGGGACCGAGATCAGCCGCGCTCTTCGATGATGGTCACCAGATGCGGGATCTTGGCAACCATACCGCGAATCGCCGGGGTATCCTCAAGCTCGCGGGTACGGTTCATCTTGTTCAGACCAAGACCTTTCAGCGTTTCACGCTGGATGGCCGGACGGCGGATCGGCGAACCGATCTGCTTCACAACGATGGTTTTAGCCATAAGCCTGTCTCCTTACGCTTCGACAGCGGCTTCTGCCGGCTTGTCGTTGGACGGCAGGATCTCGGCCACTTTCTTGCCGCGGCGCTGTGCAACGCTGCGGGGCGAGGCTTCTTTTTTCAGCCCGTCGATCATGGCCCGGATCATGTTGTAGGGGTTTTGCGAACCCAGCGACTTGGCCACAACGTCCTGAACGCCCAGCATCTCAAACACAGCGCGCATCGGACCACCGGCGATGATACCGGTACCCGGAACGGCGGTCCGCATCACCACTTTGCCAGCGCCGTGACGGCCTTCGACATCGTGATGCAGGGTGCGACCGTCACGCAGCGGCACGCGGACCAGGCTGCGCTTGGCCTGTTCAGTAGCCTTACGGATCGCCTCGGGCACCTCTTTGGCCTTGCCTTTACCAAAGCCGACGCGGCCGCGCTGATCCCCAACCACCACAAGAGCAGCAAAGCCAAAACGCTTACCACCCTTAACGGTTTTCGACACGCGGTTGATCGCGACCAGCCGGTCGGCGAATTCCGGAGTCTCTTCGCGCTCTTCGCGCCGACTCCGACGGTTTTCACGTTCTGCCATCTGGCATTCCTCATAAGCTGGCGCGTCGCGCGCCGTGTTAGCCAATCCAAGTGGGCCGCAAAAGAAAGAGCAGTCCCCGGATCATCGGGGTGGCGCGAACGCCACCCGCACCATCAGAATTTCAGACCGCCTTCGCGGGCTGCATCCGCCAGAGCCTTGATCTTGCCGTGGAACAGGAAACCACCACGGTCGAAGATAACCTCTTCGACACCGGCTTTCCTGGCCCGCTCGGCAATCGCGGCGCCAATCTTGGCCGCGGCTTCGACGTTGTTCTTGCCAATAACACCCAGGTCCTTTTCGAGCGACGAGGCAGAGGCCAGCGTGACCCCTTTCACATCGTCGATCACCTGAACGCTGATGTTCTTGGACGAACGGTGGACGGAGAGACGCGGACGACCGTTCGCAATCTTCCGCAACTTGTTCCGCACGCGCAGGCGGCGCTTCTGGAACAGCTCTTTTTTGGTCAGTGCCATTTATGCGCCCCTTACTTCTTCTTGCCTTCCTTGCGGAAGACGACCTCGCCCTTGTAGCGGATCCCCTTGCCCTTATAGGGCTCGGGACGGCGCCACTCGCGAATGTTCGCGGCGACCTGGCCGACGAGTTGCTCGTCGATGCCTTCGACCACGATCTCGGTCTGCTTCGGCGCCGTGATGGTCACGCCATCGGGCGTCACGAAATCCACGTCATGCGAATAACCAAGCGCCAGTTTCAGGACCTTGCCCTGCATCTGCGCGCGGTAACCCACACCCTGGATTTCCAGCTCTCTTTTGAAGCCCTGGCTGACGCCAGTTACAAGGTTCGCCACCATCGAACGCGACATGCCCCATTGCTGGCGCGCGCGCTTGGACAGACCGCGCGGCGTAACGGTGACAGCACCGTTATCGATCGCAAGGGTCACGTCATCCGTCGCGGTGAAGGAACGGGTCCCTTTCGGACCCTTCACCTCGATGGTCTGGCCTTTCACTTCGGCGGTCACGCCCTGGGGCAGTTCGACCGGCTTTTTACCAATCCGAGACATCCTGCCCTCCTTAGAACACGGTGCAGAGGACTTCGCCGCCGACATTGGCACTGCGAGCCGCCGCATCCGACATCACGCCTTTCGGCGTCGAGACGATGGACACGCCAAGGCCGTTGCGGACCAGCGGGATGTCCTTGACCGAAGCATAGACACGACGGCCGGGTTTCGACACGCGAGCAAGCTCGCGGATCACCGGGGTGCCGTCAAAGTATTTCAGGCTGATTTCCAGCTCGGTATGGCCGGATTCAGTCTGAATCTGCTCATAACCGCGGATGTAGCCTTCTGCTTTAAGCACGTCCAGCACCCAGGCGCGCAGCTTGGAGGCGGGCGTGCGGACGGTCGATTTGCCGCGCATCTGTGCGTTGCGGATGCGGGTCAGCATATCGCCGAGAGGATCGTTCATCGACATCGTGCCCCCTTACCAGCTCGATTTGACCATGCCAGGGATCTGGCCGAACGAGCCGAGCTCGCGCAGCATGATCCGCGACAGTTTCAGTTTGCGGTAATACGCGTGCGGACGGCCGGTGAGCTGGCACCGGTTGTGCAGACGCGTGACCGAAGAGTTGCGCGGCAGTTCAGCCAGTTTCAGGCTGGCTTTGAAGCGCTCTTCCATCGGGCGGGATTGATCGTGAATGATCTCGTTAAGAGCAGCACGCTTGGCGGCGTATTTCTCAACCAGATGCTGGCGCTTTTTCTCGCGCTCGACCATGGATTTTTTTGCCATATCTTCTTCCCTCCGCGATCAGCTGTTGAACGGCATGTTGAAATGCCGAAGCAGCGACTTCGCTTCCGCGTCGGTCCGCGCGGTGGTGCAGATGATGATGTCCATCCCCAGAACTTCGTCGACCTTGTCGAAGTTGATTTCCGGGAACACGATGTGCTCTTTCAGGCCCATGGCGTAGTTGCCGCGGCCATCGAAAGCCGTGCCTTTGACGCCGCGGAAGTCGCGGACGCGGGGCAGCGCGATGTTGATCAGACGGTCCAGGAATTCATACATCCGGTCGCCACGCAGGGTCACCTTGGCGCCCAGCGGCATCTCTTCACGGACGCGGAAGCCTGCGATCGACTTCTTCGCCTTGGTGATGACGGCTTTCTGACCAGCGATCAACGAAAGCTCTTCAGCGCCCTGTTTGACCTTCTTGGTGTCCTTGACGGCCTCGCCGATACCCATGTTCAGGACGATCTTGTCCAGTTTCGGGATCTGCATGTCGTTCTTATAGCCAAACTCTTCTTTGAGCATGGCGCGGATATTGTCCTTGTAGAGCGACTTGAGGCGCGGAGTGTAATTGGCTTGATCCAGCATCAGATCGCCTCCCCGGTGGTCTTGGCATAGCGGACCTTCTTGCCGTCTTCGACGCGGAAGCCGACGCGGGTGGCCTTGCCGTTCTTGTCCATCAGCGCAAGGTTCGACAGGTCGATCGGCATGGCTTTCGCCACGCGGCCGCCCTGGCTGTTCTGGGTCTGACGCTGGTGACGGATAGCGATGTTGACGCCATCAACCACGGCCTTGTTCTCTTTCGGGAACACAGCAGTGATTTCACCCTGCTTGCCTTTGTCCTTGCCCGTCAGCACGACGACCTTGTCGCCCTTTTTGAGCTTCGCAGCCATCACAGCACCTCCGGCGCAAGCGAGATGATCTTCATGAAGTTCTTGGCCCGCAGCTCGCGCACGACCGGCCCGAAGATACGGGTACCGACCGGTTCACCCTGGTTGTTCAGGATGACGGCAGCGTTACGGTCAAAGCGGATCGAGGTGCCGTCTTCGCGTTTCACCTCTTTGGCGGTGCGCACGACAACGGCCTTGCGGACGTCGCCTTTCTTGACGCGGCCGCGCGGGATGGCCTCCTTGACGGAGACGACAATAATGTCGCCCACCGACGCATAGCGACGGTGCGAACCACCCAGGACCTTGATGCACTGAACCCGGCGTGCGCCGGAGTTATCAGCAACATCCAGATTGGTCTGCATCTGGATCATTTGGTTACTCCCGACCTTTGGGGACCGGCCCGAATTGCTTCATGCTCCGGCCCCAGGGTTTCGTTAAATTCTGGTGTCAGGCCTGGGCTTCAGAAGCGTCAGACAAAACAGTCCAGCGTTTGGTTTTCGAAATCGGCGCACATTCGGCGATGCGAACGATATCCCCGACCTTGAACTCGTTTTTCGCGTCATGGGCGCGATATTTCTTCGACGAACGCACGGTTTTGTGCAGCAGCGGATGCTTGAAGCGCCGCTCCACCAGAACGGTGACGGTCTGTTCGTTCTTATCGCTGACGACCTTGCCTTGCAGGATGCGTTTGGGCATGGACCGGCTCCTTAATTCGACGCCGCGGCTTCGGCCGCTTTCTGGTTCAAAACGGTTTTGACGCGTGCAACGTCACGACGGACGGCACGGATACGGGCGGTCGATTCGAGCTGGCCGGTGGCCTGCTGGAAGCGCAGGTTAAACGCTTCCTTTTTCAGCGAGAGCAGCTGTTCTTTCAGCTGATCCGGCGTTTTGTCTTTTAGTTCCTGCGCTTTCATGCGCCTCTTCCTTTCAACATCACCGGAGAGCCCCTGCACGCAGGGCCACCCTGATTCCCGGTGGAGTCCATGATGAAGCCGTGCCTATACGCTGGACCCCCAGCAAACACAAGGGCTTTATTGAACCAGCCGTACCAGCCGGACAGGTGTGCTCACCTACCCCTGCATCATCCAACCTATAATTGCTCGCAAGTGAGCGATAATTCTGCTGTCGTTAACCCGGATGGCAATGACATAGCCGGATGAGCCCGGCCCCGAGGGCTTTCCGATGCCGGATTAAGGACCTGAACCCGCGATTGACGAACGGGGCCGGATGGCCGGAACGATGGAGATGACGGGATCAGCTATTATCCCGGCTGATCCAGTGAACTCGCAGCAATCCATGGCGAGAGCAGGGCCGATGCAATTAGTTCATATACTGCCGACCCCTATAGTGGGGAGGACGGTAGTGTTCAGGCGATCGGGGCTTGCTCAGCTATCAAACGTGGAATGCCCCTGGCGTAAAACAGACACAATCCAAGCCAGCCAATCAGTCAGTCGGAAAGCTGGTTAGAGACTACATATGAAAAAGCCCCGGATCTCTCCGGAGCTTTTCTATTTCAAACCGAAGTCGAAGGCGCGATAGCGCCTCCTTCTTACCAGTCTTCGCGAACCACAATGCGGGTCAGAACCGGCAGCTTCTGAGCACCAAGACGCAAAGCTTCGCGCGCGATAGTGTCGTTCACACCGTCGATCTCAAACATGATCCGGCCGGGGTGGACGCGAGCGGCCCAGTAATCCACCGAGCCTTTACCTTTACCCATCCGCACTTCGGTCGGTTTCGACGAAACCGGCACGTCCGGGAAAATCCGGATCCAGACCCGGCCCTGACGTTTCATGTGACGAGTGATCGCGCGGCGAGCCGCTTCGATCTGACGGGCGGTGACACGCTCGGGCTCGATGGCTTTCAGCGCATAGGAGCCGAAGTTCAGGTTGAACCCGCCCTTGGCCTCGCCGTGGATGCGGCCCTTGTGCTGTTTGCGGAACTTAGTCCGTTTCGGTTGCAGCATTGCTTCTTCTCCTTAGCGCGCGTCGCGGTCACGGCGCGGGCCGCGGGGCGACGGCCCGTCCTGCGCTTCGGTCGCGCGGCGGTCGTGGGCCTGCGGATCATGCTCCATGATCTCACCCTTGAAGATCCAGACCTTCACACCGATGATCCCGTAAGGGGTCGATGCTTCCGACAGCGCATAGTCGATGTCGGCACGCAGCGTGTGCAGCGGAACCCGGCCTTCACGGTACCATTCGGTACGGGCGATTTCAGCACCGCCAAGACGGCCCGAAACGTTCACCCGGATCCCCAGGCCGCCCATGCGCATGGCGTTTTGCACCGCACGTTTCATGGCGCGGCGGAAGGACACCCGACGCTCAAGCTGCTGAGCGATCGACTCTGCCACCAGCTGGGCATCCAACTCGGGCTTGCGAACCTCAACAATGTTGAGATGCAGTTCCGAGGCGGTGAAGTTCGCCAGCTTTTTACGCAGGGTTTCGATATCGGCGCCTTTTTTGCCGATGATCACGCCCGGACGCGCAGCATAGATCGTCACCCGGCATTTCTTGTGCGGACGTTCGATCACGACGCGGCTGACGCCGGCCTGCTTGGCTTCTTTTTTGATGAAGCTACGGATTTTCAGGTCTTCCAGCAACAGATTGCCGTAGTCCTTGTCATCCGCATACCAGCGGCTGTCCCAGGTGCGGTTGACCTGGAGACGCATCCCGATGGGGTTTACCTTCTGACCCATTACGCGTGCTCCTCGACCTGACGCACCTTGATGGTGATTTCCGAAAACGGCTTCATGATGCGGCCATAACGGCCCCGCGCCCGCGGACGGCCGCGCTTCATCACCAGGTTCTTGCCAACCCAGGCCTCGGCGACGATCAGATTGTCAACGTCGAGGTTATGGTTGTTTTCGGCATTGGCGATAGCCGATTGCAGGCATTTCTTCACATCGCCCGCGATGCGCTTGGACGAAAAGGTCAGATCGGCCAGAGCCTTGTCGACCTTCTTGCCGCGGATCATCGCCGCCACCAGGTTCAGCTTCTGCGGCGAGGTGCGAAGCATGCGGGTCTTCGCCATCGCCTCGTTCTCCGCCACGCGGCGCGGATTCTTTTCCTTACCCATGACGATTACTTCCTTTTCGCTTTCTTGTCGGCGGCGTGACCGTAGTAGGTCCGGGTCGGCGAGTACTCACCGAACTTCTGGCCGATCATCTCTTCGGTCACCGAGACCGGGATGTGCTTCTGGCCGTTGTACACACCAAAGGTCAGGCCGACAAACTGCGGCAGGATGGTGGAACGACGCGACCAGATTTTGATGACATCCGACTTGCCGGATTCGCGGGCTTTCTCGGCCTTGCGAAGCACATAGGCATCGACAAAGGGGCCCTTCCAAACAGAACGTGCCATGGATTAA
Organism: Paracoccus kondratievae; assembly: GCF_009301415.1. Lineage (GTDB taxonomy): Bacteria > Pseudomonadota > Alphaproteobacteria > Rhodobacterales > Rhodobacteraceae > Paracoccus > Paracoccus kondratievae. The sequence continues at coordinate 1,800,091 of NZ_CP045072.1, forward strand.
CGCCCCTTCTTCGCGTGACGCGACCGCAGAATGTACTTGTCGGTCGATTTGTTCGAGCGGGTCCTGGTCCCCTTGGTGCCCTTGCCCCAGGGGGTAACCGGGTGACGACCACCCGAGGTCCGGCCCTCACCACCACCATGCGGGTGGTCGATCGGGTTCATGGCGACACCGCGCACACTCGGACGGATGCCCTTGTGACGGTTGCGGCCAGCTTTACCAAAGTTCTGGTTCGAGTGGTCAGAGTTCGACACGGCGCCGATGGTCGCCATGCATTCCTGACGCACCATGCGCAGTTCGCCCGAGGACAGGCGGATCTGGGCATAGCCACCGTCGCGGCCGACGAACTGGGCGTAGGTGCCGGCCGAACGGGCCAGCTGGCCGCCCTTGCCGGGCTTCAGCTCGACGTTGTGAACGATGGTACCGATCGGCATACCGCTGAAAGGCATGGCGTTGCCGGGCTTGACGTCCACTTTATTGCCGGCGATGACCTTGTCGCCCACAGCCAGACGCTGCGGAGCGATGATGTAGGCCTGCTCACCGTCTTCATATTTGATCAGCGCGATGAAGGCGGTACGGTTGGGGTCGTATTCGATCCGCTCGACGGTCGCCGGAACATCAAATTTAGTGCGCCTGAAATCGACGATGCGATAGAGACGCTTCGCCCCGCCGCCCTTGCGGCGCATCGTGATCCGTCCGGTGTTGTTCCGGCCGCCGTTCTTGGTCAGACCCTCAGTGAGGGATTTGACCGGGCGCCCTTTCCAAAGCTCCGAACGGTCGATCAGAACCAGCCCACGCTGGCCAGGCGTCGTCGGTTTATACGACTTGAGTGCCATGCTTTCTGTCTTCCGTTGCTTTGGACCTCAGGTGGTCCGTTTCAGTCAAAAGGCGACGGCCCCGCTGCCGGGGCCGTCGATTCGCAGGCTCTATATCAGAGACCAGTCGACACGTCGATGCTGTTGCCAGCTTCCAGCGTGACATAGGCCTTTTTCACGTCCGAACGGACACCGGGGCGGCCGCGGAAACGCTTGGTTTTGCCTTTGGTAATGGTCGTGTTCACGGCCTTCACCTTGACATTGAACAGAGCCTCGACGGCTTCTTTGATCGCCGGTTTGGTCGAGTCCTTGGCCACCTGGAAGACATAGGCGTTGGCATCGCCCACCAGGGTGGCCTTTTCGGTAATGACCGGCTTGACGATCACGTCGTAATGTTCGGGTTTGACGCTCATTTCAGGCGAGCCTCCAGAGCTTCGACACCGGCGCGGGTCAGCACAAGCGTATCCCGACGCAGGATGTCATAGACGTTGGCGCCGATCGAGGGCAGCACATCAACGCCTTCCAGGTTGCGGGCAGCGCGGGCAAAGGTTTCGTTCACCTCGGCACCGTCGATGACCAGAACGCGCTTCCAGCCGTTTTCCTTGACTGCCTTGGCGACGGCTCCGGTTTTGGCTTCCGCGATGTTCAGGTTCTCTACGATCACCAGCTCACCGGCAGCAGCTTTGGCCGACAGCGCATGCTTCAGACCCAGAGCGCGGACCTTCTTGGGCAGATCAAAGGCGTGCGACCGCGGGGTCGGACCTTTGTAGACACCACCGTGACGGAAGATCGGGGCCTTGCGGCTGCCGTGACGGGCGCCACCGGTGCCCTTCTGGCGGTAGATCTTCTTGGTCGAGTAGCTGACATCCGATTTGCCCAGCACCGAATGGGTGCCCGCCTGAGCCTTCGCACGCTGCCAGCGCACGACGCGATGCAGGATATCCGCACGCGGCTCGAGCCCGAAGATGTCATCGCTCAGTTCGATGTTCCCGGCTTTGCCGGCATCGAGCGTGATAACGTCGAGTTTCATCAGTTGTCTCCTTCGGGCGCGGCAGCTTCAGCCGGGACCGCAGCCTCGGCCTGAGCCTGGACCTTGGAACGGGTCGCGGCCGGGAAAACGGTGTTTTCGGCCAGCGGCTTCTTCACGGCATCCTTGATGGTGACCCAGCCACCTTTCGAACCCGGAACCGAGCCTTTGACCATGATCAGGCCACGTTCGGAATCAGTCTTGACGACCTGCAGGTTCTGGGTGGTGACACGGACCGCACCCAGATGGCCGGCCATCTTCTTGCCCTTGAACACCTTGCCGGGGTCCTGGCACTGGCCGGTCGAACCGTGCGAGCGGTGACTGATCGACACACCGTGCGAGGCGCGCAGACCGCCAAAGTTGTGCCGCTTCATCGCACCGGCAAAACCTTTACCGATCGAGGTGCCGGCGATGTCGACATACTGGCCGGGGGAGTAGTGATCGGCAACGATCTCTTCACCCACTTCAACCAGGTTCTCGGGCGAGACGCGGAATTCCGCGATCTTGCGCTTGGGCGCGACATTGGCCTTGGCGAAATGACCGCGCAGCGCAGCGGTCGTGCGCTTGGCCTTGGCTTCGCCAGCGCCAAGCTGCAGCGCGACATAGCCGTCTTTTTCCACGGTACGCTGAGCGATAACCTGCACGTTGTCCACATGCAGGACGGTGACGGGCACCTGACGCCCGTCTTCCAGGAACAGCCGGGTCATGCCCAGCTTCTTGGCGATAACACCAGTCCGCAGCATGATAGCCTCCTTACACCTTGATCTCGACGTCCACGCCAGCGGCGAGGTCGAGCTTCATCAGGGCGTCCACGGTCTGCGGGGTCGGATCGACGATGTCCAGCAGCCGCTTATGCGTGCGGATTTCCCACTGGTCGCGGGATTTCTTGTCGATATGCGGACCGCGCAGCACGGTGAATTTTTCGATCTTGTTGGGCAGCGGAATCGGACCGCGGACCTGGGCGCCGGTGCGCTTGGCGGTGTTCACGATTTCCTGCGTGCTGGCATCCAGAACGCGGTAATCGAACGCCTTCAGCCGGATGCGGATATTCTGGCTTTGCATCATCATCCCTCTTGCGGGGCGTGTTCAGTTGAGAGGCAGACCCCACACCATGCGGCGCCTGCGTCGAACCGTCTTCAAATTGGCAGGCCGGCGACATAGCCGCCGGTCCGCCTCTTGGCAACCCCGAATCGGGCGATTGCCATATTTTCTTTACGGGCTGCGCCAGAGACGCAGCCCGCAACAAGCACAAGGCTTGCTTATTTAATGATTTTGGAGACGACGCCTGCGCCGACGGTGCGGCCGCCTTCACGGATGGCGAAGCGCAGCTTCTCTTCCATCGCGATCGGAGCGATCAGCTCAACCGTGAACTTCAGGTTGTCGCCAGGCATAACCATCTCGGTGCCTTCCGGCAGCTTCACCGTACCGGTCACGTCAGTGGTCCGGAAGTAGAACTGCGGACGGTAGTTCGCAAAGAACGGAGTGTGACGACCGCCCTCTTCCTTGGTCAGGATGTAGGCCTCGGCTTCAAACTCGGTGTGCGGGGTAACCGAACCCGGTTTCGCCAGAACCTGACCACGCTCAACGCCGTCACGCTCAACACCGCGCAGCAGAGCGCCGATGTTGTCGCCAGCCTCACCGCGATCCAGAAGCTTGCGGAACATCTCGACGCCGGTGCAGGTCGTCTTCTTGGTCGGACGGATCCCGATGATCTCAAGCTCGTCGCCGACATTCACCGCGCCACGCTCAACACGGCCGGTCACAACCGTACCACGGCCCGAGATCGAGAACACGTCTTCGATCGGCATCAGGAACGGCAGGTCAACCGCACGCTCGGGCGTCGGGATGTACTCGTCAACGGCCTTGATCAGTTCCCGGATCGAGTTCTCGCCGATCTCGGCGTCGCGGCCTTCCAGAGCAGCCAGAGCCGAGCCCTTGATGATCGGAATGTCGTCGCCGGGGTAGTCGTAGGACGACAGAAGCTCACGAACCTCCATCTCGACCAGTTCCAGCAGCTCGGGATCGTCAACCTGGTCAACCTTGTTCAGGTAAACGACCATGTAGGGGATGCCAACCTGACGGCCCAGCAGGATGTGTTCACGTGTCTGAGGCATCGGGCCGTCAGCAGCGTTCACAACCAGGATCGCGCCGTCCATCTGCGCAGCGCCCGTGATCATGTTCTTGACATAGTCAGCGTGGCCGGGGCAGTCGACGTGCGCATAGTGGCGCGTATCGGACTCGTACTCAACGTGCGCCGTCGAGATCGTGATACCCCGAGCACGCTCTTCAGGGGCCCCGTCAATCTGATCGTAGGCCTTGAATTCACCGTAGTACTTGGTGATCGCTGCCGTCAGAGTCGTCTTGCCGTGGTCAACGTGACCAATCGTACCAATGTTGACGTGCGGTTTCGTACGTTCAAACTTTGCCTTTGCCATGAGAATGGCTCCTTGTGTTGACGGTGCGTGCAAGCACGCACCCTACGGGGTTGGTAGGGTGCGTGGTCGCCCACGCACCGCCGGGATTACGCGTATTTCTTTTGGATCTCGTCCGAGATGTTCTGCGGCACGGCCTCGTAATGGTCGAACTGCATCGTAAACACCGCACGGCCCGAGGACATCGAACGCAGGTTGTTGATGTAGCCGAACATATTGGCGAGCGGCACGAAAGCGTCGATGACGTTCGCGTTGCCGCGGCTGTCCTGGCCACGCACCATGCCCCGACGGCTGGTCAGGTCGCCGATGATCGAACCGGTGTATTCTTCCGGCGTGACGACCTCTACGCGCATGATCGGCTCGAGCAGCTTAGCACCCGCCTTCTTCAGACCGTCGCGCATCGCAGCACGGGCAGCGATTTCAAAGGCCAGAACCGACGAGTCGACGTCGTGGAAGGCACCATCAATCAGCGCAACCTTGAAGTCGATCACCGGGAAGCCGGCCAGCGGACCCGAATCCATCACCGATTTGATGCCTTTCTCGACACCGGGGATGTATTCCTTCGGAACCGCACCACCAACGATGCGGGATTCGAACGAATAGCCCTCGCCCGGCTCGGTCGGTTCGATCACCAGCTTCACGCGCGCGAACTGGCCGGTACCACCGGTCTGTTTCTTGTGCGTGTAGTCGATCTCGGCCGCCTGCGAGATGGTCTCGCGATAGGCCACCTGCGGAGCACCGATGTTCGCCTCGACCTTGAACTCGCGCTTCATGCGGTCGACCAGGATGTCGAGGTGAAGTTCGCCCATGCCCTTCATGATGGTCTGTCCCGATTCCAGATCGGTTTCAACGCGGAAGGACGGGTCCTCGGCAGCCAGGCGCTGAAGGGCAAGGCCCATCTTTTCCTGGTCGGCTTTGGACTTCGGCTCGACGGCAATTTCGATCACCGGCTCGGGGAAGGTCATGGTTTCCAGAACCACCGGTTTGTTCGGATCGCACAGCGTGTCACCCGTGGTGGTTTCTTTCAGACCTGCCAGAGCGATGATGTCACCGGCATAGGCTTCTTCGATCTCTTCGCGGTTGATCGAATGCATCAGCATCATACGGCCGACGCGCTCGCGCTTACCTTTGGTCGAGTTCAGCATCTGGTCGCCCTTCTTGAGCTGGCCAGAGTAGATGCGGGTAAAGGTGAGCGAACCAACGAAGGGGTCGTTCATGATCTTGAACGCCAGAGCCGAGAAGGGCTCGCTGTCAGCAGCGTGACGCTCAATATTGCGGGTCTCGGTCTCGTCGCCCGGGGCGAAGCCGACATAGGCCGGAACGTCGGTCGGTGCGGGCAGGAAGTCCACAACCGCGTTCAGCAGCGGCTGAACACCTTTGTTCTTGAAGGCCGAGCCAGCCATGACCGGGAAGAACGACAGCGACAGCGTGCCCTTACGGATCAGCTTGCGCAGCGTTTCCTCGTCAGGCTCATTGCCTTCGAGATAGGCTTCCATCGCCTCGTCGTCCTGTTCGACGGCGAGTTCGATCATCTTGCCGCGCCATTCTTCGGCGACGTCCTGAAGCTCTTCACGGATGGGCTGACGGATCCACGAGGCACCAAGGTCCTCGCCTTTCCACACCCATTCTTCCATCTTGATCAGATCGACGATGCCTTCCAGCTTGTCCTCGGCGCCGATCGGCAGGGCGATCGGGCACGGGGTGCCACCGGTGCGGTCCTTGATCATGGCGACGCACTTGAAGAAATCGGCGCCGATCTTGTCCATCTTGTTGACGAAAACGATCCGCGGAACCTTGTACCGGTCGGCCTGACGCCACACCGTTTCGGTCTGCGGCTCAACGCCGGCGTTACCGTCCAGAAGACAGATCGCGCCGTCCAGAACCGCCAGCGAACGCTCGACCTCGATGGTAAAGTCAACGTGGCCGGGGGTGTCGATGATGTTAAAGCGGCAACGCTCTTTCTCATCGATATTGTAGTCCGGATCCTCGTGACGCTGCCAGAAAGTCGTGGTCGCGGCCGAGGTGATGGTGATGCCGCGCTCGGCCTCCTGCTCCATCCAGTCCATGGTGGACGCACCTTCGTGCGTCTCACCCATTTTGTGGTTTTTGCCGGTGTAGAACAGGATGCGCTCGGTCGTCGTGGTCTTGCCCGCATCAATGTGGGCCATGATCCCGAAGTTCCGGTAGCGCTCCAGCGGATATTCGCGTGCCATTAAGGGCCTTCCTTCCGGTTACCAGCGGTAATGGCTGAACGCCTTGTTGGCGTCGGCCATCTTGTGCGTGTCTTCACGCTTCTTGACGGCGGTACCGCGGCCGTTGACGGCATCGGCAAGCTCACCGGCAAGGCGCTCTTCCATGGTGTGTTCGTTGCGGTTCTTGGCCGCAGCGATCAGCCAGCGGATGGCGAGAGCTTCACGACGGGTCGGGCGCACCTCGACCGGAACCTGGTAGGTCGCACCACCGACGCGGCGCGAACGCACTTCGACCGAAGGCTTCACGTTGTCCAGCGCCTCGTGGAAGACTTCCACCGGCTCGCGCTTCAGTTTGGCCTGAACACGGTCCAGAGCATTGTAAACGATGCGTTCGGCAACCGATTTCTTGCCGTCCACCATCAGGTTGTTCATGAATTTCGTGAGAACGCGATCACCGTATTTGGCGTCGGGCAACACTTCGCGCTTTTCAGCGGCATGACGACGAGACATGTGCGGATCTCCTTACTTCGGACGCTTGGCGCCGTATTTCGAACGACGCTGGCGACGGTCCTTGACGCCCTGGGTATCCAGTACGCCGCGCAGGATGTGGTAACGCACACCCGGAAGGTCTTTTACCCGGCCGCCGCGGATCAGCACGACGCTGTGCTCTTGCAGGTTGTGCTTTTCACCCGGGATGTAGGAGATAACCTCGAAACCATTGGTCAGACGCACTTTGGCGACTTTCCGCATGGCCGAGTTCGGCTTTTTCGGCGTCGTGGTATAGACGCGCGTGCACACGCCACGCTTTTGCGGGCAGGATTGGAGGTGCTGCGATTTGGATCGCTGCACTTTGGGCTGCCGCGGTTTGCGGATCAGCTGTTGGATCGTCGGCATTCGGTTCCCCGTCTTGCTTTCGTCAATACTCGCAGCCACCGGCTGCGCCACTTCTCGACGGCGAATCACGCCCATCGTGAAACGCCACAGCCCATCCTATCCCCTAGTGAGGCAGGACGGGTTGATTACCAGAGGATCGGGGCGTTTTGGCCCGGATCATGACCACAGAGGTTCTGGGCCCCGATCAGATTCCTGACGGGTGAGCGGCGTATATGGGCAAACCGGGGACGAGTCAACAACCCTGCCCCACTCTTCACCCCGCCAAGAGCCGCTCCGTACCATCCCGCAGGGCCGCAAGGTCGATGCGGAACCGCTCTGCCAGAACCGGTTCAAAACTCTCGGGTTGCACAGGGGTCCTGTAGCCCGGCCCGACAGCGCCCGAGTCATTGTCGTGATGCAAAAGCCGCACATACATCGGTCGGCTCGCCAGCGCCACGCCAGGCATCAACGCGCCCACCTGCCAATGCGGATAATGAACAACGCAGCGTTCGGCATCCGGTGGCAGATAGACGGTCAATGCCGCACTGGCGTGGTGGGTGATGCGCAGTTCGGTCGTAATGCCCTTGGGCTTTACCCGCAGCACCACGCCGCGCGTATAATCGCAAAACAGCCTGCGCTTGCGTTCCCACAGCTGCCGCATATCAGCAAAGTCACGCCGCGCATGACGGATATAGTCGACGGCCACCGCATCATCGTCGTCTTGACGGAAGTGGCCAACGACATCGGCACCCGGTTCGATATGGGGTGCGACAGCCGCCATGCAGGCATCCAGATGCGACTCCATCGGCGGGATCAGGGCCAACCTGAACTGCGGCACAGTCCCAGCCAGTTCGCGCAGATTGGACAGCCACGGGTCGGGCAGGTCCGGCCCGGTCATCAGCACAAGGGTAAAATCCGGATCCGTTTGCACGAGCAGACTGGGCAGAGTGACATGTTCAAACCAGAACCAGCGGCGTGCCAGCCGTTGGGGATCGTAAAGATAGGCCCGTCGTTCTTCCAAGCTGTCAGGAGCGGTCTGGAAACCGCGGCCGCCCAGATAGGAAAAGCGGCACAGGCCCAGCATCTGTATTCGCATCAATCCCTGCCTTGCAGTTTTCCCTCGCGCAGGATGGTGTAGATCCCCGCGCCCACGACCAGAGCTGAGCCTGCCCAGGTCCAGATATCGGGCCATTCGCCAAAGACTGTCAGCCCCAGCAGCACGGCCCAGACCAGCGAACTGTAACGGAACGGCGCGACGAAGGAAATCTCTCCTACCCGCATGGTCGCGACAGCTGTGATATAGCCGACGCTTAGAAACACCGCAGCTAGCACCAAAAGCGCAAGTTCACCCGTCGTCGGAAACCGCCAGCTTTCCCCGGCGCTAAGCAACAGACCGGACAGCGCCACCGCAAGAGCGGCGTGAAACGCAACTGTCGATGAGCCCACCCCCACCGAGAACAGCCGCGTCGTCATGTCCCGCAATACGATCAGCAGCATCGCCACCAATGCCACACCCGACCAAAGGTCAAAGGCCCCCGTCCCCGGGCGCAGGATCAGCAGCACTCCGCAAAAACCGATGGTGATGGCAAGCATCCGCCTCCACCCCAGCCTTTCGCGGAAAAACAATGCAGCCGCCAGAGTGATCGCCAAAGGCAGCGCCTGCATGATGGCCGAGATATCGGCCAGCGCCATCTGCCGCAGCGCCAGCAGATAAAGCACCGTCGAGGCAACATCCGCCGCTGTGCGCAGGATCAGCGGTGCCATATCGCCGCGGGGCACCCGCAGGCGCACCCCGCCTTGTGCCCGCGCCAGAAACACCAGCAGCAGCAGCACAACCCCTCCGCGAAGGGCGATCGCCTGATAAAGCGGCAGGCTTTGGGTGACGGCCTTCATCACCGTGTCGTTACAGATGAAAGCAGCAGTGCTGAGCATCATCAGCAATGAGCCGCGCAGATTATCCGCCCCTCCGCCCGGCAAAACGGACGAGGGCGGCAGAACCGGCGGCGTTGCAGCGGGGGGCAGATCAGGCCTTAGCATAGCGGTCCGATACACAAGATGGCTGCCCCCGATCATCTACCAGAGAGTGATCAGTGACCAGCCAAGGCTCAGCTTTACCTCATCCACCAGCTCGACAATCGGGATGAAGGAAAGAAAGACGAATGCGTCAAACAGGTTGCGCCGCAGCGTCGCCGTATCGAACTGCGCTGTGGGACCGGTCCGGAACAGGGTCGGATCGGGCAGGAAAAAGGGCGTGCGCGCCGCATAGGCGTCATATTCGGGACCAAAGCTTTCGGACAGAAAATCCGCCTCGCGCCGGGCGGTGACCCACAGGATCGCGCCCACTGTGCCCCCGATCAGCAGCGCCAGGCTGATTGCGCCAAACATCAGTCCGATCCCCGTCGCCGCCACGGTCGAAAAGAAGTAAAGCGGATTTCGGGTCATCGAATAGGGTCCATCCTGCATGACGACCCGGTTCTTGGCCCCGCCGACATAGAGGATTGACCAGAACCGCCCCAGCACCCCCGCCAGCAAAAGCAGGATGCCAAAGGCTTCGATAGTCTCATGCCCAAAGCCCTGCAATTTCAGGGCCGGGTTGATGACAAAAACGGCTGGTATCAGAGCCAGCGCCGACAGGCGGAGGATGTTGATACGGATCTTCTGATTGACCGCTGCGCGCATGACCTCTCCTGCGAACTGATCAGATGGTGGCTCGCCCCTAATATCGTTATCCGCCGCCCGCAATTCACGCAATCGAGACCTGCAAGTGTGCGACCGGGACAGAGAAACGAAAAGGCCCGGCATTTCTGCCGGGCCTTTCCTTCAGATCATGATCTGGATCACTCTTCGCCGCCCGCCTCGACCGGGGCGCTTTCTTCCGGCGCGATCAGCGCAGCGGCAGCTTCGGCCTCGGCGCGGCGCGTCTCGATCACCTCATGGTCGCGATCCGAGGCGATCCGGCGCACGCGGGCCGTCGCCCCACCGGTACCGGCCGGGATCAGCCGGCCCACGATCACGTTCTCTTTCAGGCCAACCAGCTTGTCGCGCTTGCCCTGAACGGCAGCCTCGGTCAGCACGCGCGTCGTTTCCTGAAACGAGGCGGCCGAGATAAAGCTGCGGGTCTGCAGGCTGGCCTTGGTGATGCCCAGCAGCACCGGCTCGCCCGTGGCCGGACGGCCACCCTTGGCTTCGATCTTGGCGTTCTCTTCCTCGAACTCGTCGCGGTCGACATGCTCGCCCTTCAGCAGCGTGGTATCGCCACTGTCGATGATCTCGATCTTCTGCAGCATCTGGCGAACAATCACTTCGATGTGCTTGTCGTTGATCTTCACGCCCTGCAGTCGATAGACGTCCTGCACCTCGTCGATCAGGTAATCGGCAAGGGCCTCGATACCGAGGATGCGCAGGATGTCATGCGGCGCCGGGTTGCCGTCCATGATATAGTCACCCTTCTGCACGAAGTCGCCTTCCTGCACCGGGATGTGCTTGCCTTTCGGCACCATGTACTCGACCGGCTCCAGACCTTCCTGGGCGGGCTCGATAGCGATGCGGCGCTTGTTCTTGTAGTCCTTGCCAAAGCGCACATAGCCGTCGATTTCGGCAATGATCGCGTGATCCTTGGGACGACGGGCCTCGAACAATTCCGCCACGCGGGGCAGACCCCCGGTGATGTCCTTGGTCTTGGCACCCTCGCGCGGGATACGCGCCACCACGTCACCGGCCCGGATCTCCTGCCCGTCCTCGACCGAGAGGATGGCGTCGACCGACATCGGATAGGTGACCGGGTTACCCTGTTCGTTACGAACCGGTTCGCCGTTCTGGTCGACAATGATGATCTCGGGCTTCAGCTCGTTGCCACGCGGGGCCGAGCGCCAGTCGGTTACGATCTTCTGGGTCATGCCGGTGGCATCGTCGGTCTCGTCGCGCACCGAAAGGCCGCTGACCAGATCGACATATTTCGCCACACCCGCCTTCTCGGCGATGATCGGCAGGGTATAGGGGTCCCATTCGAACATCTTCTGACCGCGGGTCACCGGCTCGCCTTCACGCACGAACAGCTTCGAGCCGTAGAACAGCTTGTGGCTGGTCAGCGTGTCGCCCTGGGCGCTGCGGATGTGCAGCTGCATGTTGCGGCTCATCACGATCAGCTCGCCATTGGCGTTTTCCAGCGTGCTTTCGTTTTCGAAAGCAACCGTGCCCTCTTGCGCCGCAGCGATAAAGGACTGCTGGCCACCCTGAGCGATACCGCCGATGTGGAAGGTCCGCATGGTCAGCTGCGTGCCCGGCTCGCCGATCGACTGGGCGGCGATAATACCCACCGCCTCGCCGATGTTGACAAGCGTACCGCGCGCGAGGTCGCGGCCATAGCAGAGCGCGCAAACGCCGTCGTCCGACTCGCAGGTCAGGGCCGAGCGGATGCGGACGGACTGGACGCCCGCCGTTTCGATCTCATCGGCCTTGCGCTCATCGATCAGCTCGTTCTTGCGAACGATGACCACGTCTTCGCCCGGGACCAGAACGTCCTCAGCCGCGACACGGCCCAGAACGCGCTCGGACAGCGGGCTGACAACCTCACCGTCATTGACCGCAGCCGAAGCGGTGATCGAACGCTCTGTGCCGCAGTCATGTTCGCGGATGATGCAGTCCTGCGCCACGTCGACCAGACGGCGGGTCAGGTAACCCGAGTTCGCCGTCTTGAGCGCCGTGTCAGACAGACCCTTCCGCGCACCGTGGGTAGAGTTGAAGTACTCAAGAACGGTCAGACCTTCCTTAAAGTTCGAAATGATCGGCGTCTCGATGATCTCGCCGTTCGGCTTGGCCATCAGGCCGCGCATGCCGCCCAGCTGTTTCATCTGGCTGACCGAACCCCGGGCGCCCGAATGCGCCATCATGTAGACCGAGTTCGGCTCTTGTTCAGCGCCTTTCTCGTCCTTCTTGACAGCCGAGATGGTCTTCATCATCGCATCGGTGACGCGGTCGTTACACTTCGACCAGGCATCGACGACCTTGTTGTATTTCTCACCCTGGGTGATGAGGCCGTCCAGATACTGCTGTTCGAACTGCTTGACCTGGTCCTGCGTCTCTTCGACCAGTTCCCACTTGTTCGGCGGGATGACCATGTCGTCCTTGCCAAACGAGATACCGGCGCGGAACGCCTCGCGGAAGCCAAGCGCCATGATCTGGTCACAGAAGATCACCGATTCCTTCTGACCGCAGTAGCGATAGACGGTGTCGATGACGTTCTGGATGTCCTTCTTGCGCAGCAGACGGTTCACCAGCTCGAACGGAGCCTTGGCGTTGCGCGGCAGCAAGGCACCCAGACGGACGCGGCCCGGCGTGGTCTCAAAGCGCCTGATGACCTCGTTGCCGTTCTCGTCGATCTGCGGCAGGCGGGCGGTGATGCGGGAATGCAAATGCACCACGCCGGCGGCCAGCGCGTGTTCGACCTCTTCGAGGCTGGCAAAGGCCATGCCCTCGCCCTTCATGCCCTCGCGCTCCATGGTCGTGTAGTAAAGACCCAGAACCATGTCCTGCGACGGCACGATGATCGGCGCGCCGTTCGCAGGCGACAGCACGTTGTTCGTGGACATCATCAGGACGCGGGCTTCAAGCTGCGCCTCAAGCGACAGCGGCACGTGCACGGCCATCTGGTCGCCGTCGAAGTCGGCGTTGAAGGCCGAGCAGACCAGCGGGTGCAGCTGGATCGCCTTGCCTTCGATCAGGATCGGTTCGAATGCCTGGATGCCCAGACGGTGCAGCGTCGGCGCCCGGTTCAGCAGGACCGGGTGTTCGCGGATCACCTCGTCAAGGATATCCCAGACCTCGGGACGTTCTTTCTCGACCAGTTTCTTGGCCTGCTTGACGGTGCTCGACAGACCTTTGGCTTCAAGGCGCGAGTAGATGAAGGGCTTGAACAGCTCAAGCGCCATCTTCTTGGGCAGGCCGCATTGATGCAGCTTGAGCTCGGGACCGGTCACGATGACCGAACGGCCCGAAAAGTCCACGCGCTTGCCGAGCAGGTTCTGACGGAACCGGCCCTGCTTACCCTTGAGCATATCGGACAGCGACTTCAGCGGACGCTTGTTGTTGCCGGTGATGACACGGCCACGGCGGCCGTTGTCAAACAGTGCGTCGACCGATTCCTGCAACATCCGCTTTTCGTTACGCACGATGATGTCGGGCGCGCGCAGCTCGATCAGCCGCTTCAGACGGTTGTTACGGTTGATAACCCGACGATAAAGGTCGTTCAGGTCCGAGGTCGCAAAGCGGCCGCCATCCAGCGGCACCAGCGGGCGCAGTTCCGGCGGGATGACCGGGATCACGGTCATGACCATCCATTCCGGACGGTTGCCCGATTCCAGGAAGGACTCGACGATCTTCAGCCGTTTGATGATCTTTTTCGGCTTCAGTTCACCGGTGGCCTCTTTCAGCTCTTCGCGCAGCTGTTCGGCGGTCGCGGCAAGGTCGATATTGGCCAGCATGGTGCGGATCGCCTCGGCGCCGATATCGGCGGTAAAGGCGTCGGCGCCATATTGGTCCTGCGCGTCCAGATATTCCTCTTCGGTCAGCAGCTGGGCATAGCTCAGCTCGGTCAGACCGGGTTCGATCACGACGTAGTTTTCGAAATAGAGGATACGCTCAAGATCGCGCAGCGTCATGTCCAGCATCAGGCCGATGCGCGAAGGCAGCGACTTGAGGAACCAGATATGGGCGACCGGCGCGGCCAGCTCGATATGGCCCATACGCTCGCGCCGGACCTTTTGCAGCGTGACCTCGACGCCGCATTTCTCGCAGACGAGGCCGCGATATTTCATGCGCTTGTATTTGCCGCAAAGGCATTCGTAGTCTTTGATCGGACCGAAAATACGGGCGCAGAACAGGCCGTCACGTTCGGGTTTGAACGTACGGTAGTTGATGGTTTCGGGCTTTTTCACCTCACCATAGGACCAGGCGAGGATTTCCTCGGGCGAGGCCAGCGAGATGCGAATTTCATCGAACTGCCGCGGCGAGGCCAGCGGGTTCAGCGGATTGGTGGCAAGTTCCTGGTTCATTTCCAAATCCTATTCAGGGGCGCGGACTGCGGGAGGGGACCTGCGGGGCGCGCACTATGGCGCACCCCGCGCGGTGATCCGTTACTCCTCGTCCTCCGCATCCAGGAGTTCCATGTTGAGGCCCAGACCCCGGACCTCCTTGACCAGAACGTTGAACGACTCCGGCACGCCGGCCTCGAAATTGTCCTCGCCCTTGACGATGCTCTCATAGACCTTGGTCCGGCCCGCCACGTCGTCCGACTTGACGGTCAGCATCTCTTGCAGGGTATAGGCGGCACCGTAGGCTTCCAGAGCCCAGACCTCCATCTCACCCAGACGCTGGCCACCGAACTGGGCCTTGCCGCCCAGCGGCTGCTGGGTGACGAGGCTGTACGGCCCGGTCGAACGTGCGTGCATCTTGTCATCGACAAGGTGGTGCAGCTTCAGGACGTATTTCATCCCCACGGTGACCGGACGCGCGAACTGCTCGCCGGTGCGGCCGTCAAAGACGATGGACTGACCCGAGGTGTCGAAACCAGCGCGACGCAGAGCGTCATTCACATCGGCCTCTTTCGCGCCGTCGAAGACGGGCGTCGCGATGGGAACGCCGCCGCGCACCGCGTCGGCATGCTCAAGCAGGGTCGCGTCATCCATGCCTTCGAAGGTCTCGGCATAGAAGTCGTCGCCATAGCCATTGCGCATCGCATCGCGCACCGGGGTCATGTCGCCATTGCGGCGATAGTCCTGCAGCGCCTCGTCGATCTTGATGCCCAGACCGCGCGAAGCCCAGCCCATGTGGGTTTCAAGGATCTGCCCGACGTTCATCCGCGAAGGCACGCCCAGCGGGTTCAGCACCAGGTCAACCGGGGTACCGTCAGCAAGGAAGGGCATGTCCTCGATCGGAACGACCTTCGAAACGACACCCTTGTTGCCGTGACGACCGGCCATCTTGTCGCCCGCCTGCAGCTTGCGCTTCACAGCGACAAAGACCTTGACCATCTTCATCACGCCCGGAGGCAGATCGTCGCCCTGACGGACCTTTTCGACCTTGTCGTCGAAACGGTTGTCAAGCGCGCGTTTCTGCGCGTCGAATTGCTGGTTCAGCGCCTCGACTTCCTTGGCGGTGCTTTCGTCGGCGACAGCAAGCTGCCACCACTGGCCGCGGCTCAGCTGACCCAGCAGATCCTCGTCCACGACAGCCCCGGCGCGGATGCCTTTCGGCCCCTTGACGACTTCCTTGCCCATGATGAGCGTCTTGAGACGCGCGTAGATGTTGCGTTCAAGGATCGCAAGCTCGTCGTCCCGGTCACGGGCCAGACGCTCGACCTCTTCACGCTCGATCTGCAACGCACGCTCGTCCTTGTCGACGCCGTGACGGTTAAAGACCCGGACCTCGACCACGGTGCCATAGGCGCCCGGCGGCAGACGCAGCGACGTGTCGCGCACGTCGGACGCCTTTTCACCAAAGATAGCGCGCAGAAGCTTTTCTTCCGGCGTCATCGGGCTTTCGCCCTTGGGCGTGATCTTGCCAACCAGAATATCGCCCGGGCCGACCTCGGCGCCGATATAGACGATGCCAGCCTCATCAAGGTTGCGCAGCGCCTCTTCACCGACGTTCGGGATGTCGCGGGTGATCTCTTCCGGGCCCAGCTTGGTATCGCGGGCCGCAACCTCGTATTCATCGATATGGATCGAGGTGAACACGTCGTCGCGGTGGATCCGCTCAGAGATCAGGATCGAGTCCTCGTAGTTGTAGCCGTTCCAGGGCATGAAGGCCACGACCACGTTCCGGCCGATCGCCAGTTCCCCCTGATCGGTCGAGGGACCGTCAGCGATGACCTGACCCTTGACGACCTTTTCTCCCACCTTGACCAGCGGGCGCTGGTTGATGGTCGAGGACTGGTTCGAACGTTTGAACTTGCGCAGACGATAGATGTCCACGCCAGCGTCACCGGCACCCAGATCTTCGGTCGCACGGATAACGATACGCTGGGCATCGACCTGGTCGATGATCCCGCCGCGACGCGCCATGATCGCCGCACCCGAATCGCGGGCAACCGTCGCCTCCATGCCGGTGCCGACAAAGGGCGCTTCTGCCCGCAGCAACGGCACAGCCTGACGCTGCATGTTCGACCCCATCAGCGCGCGGTTGGCGTCGTCGTTTTCCAGGAACGGGATCAGCGCGGCAGCGACCGAAACCAGCTGCTTGGGCGAAACGTCGATCAGATCGACCGCATCGACGGGGTTCAGCATGAAGTCGCCGCCCTGACGGGTCGAGACCAGCTCTTGCACGAAGCGCCCGTTCTCATCCAGTTCGGCATTGGCCTGGGCGATGGTATGACGCATCTCTTCGGTGGCCGACATATAGACCACGTCATCAGTGACCGTGCCATCGACCACCCGACGATAGGGGGTTTCGATGAAGCCGTATTTGTTCACACGGGCAAAGGTCGCGAGGCTGTTGATCAGACCGATGTTCTGACCTTCCGGCGTCTCGATCGGGCACATCCGGCCGTAATGGGTCGGGTGAACGTCGCGCACCTCAAAGCCCGCACGCTCACGGGTCAGACCGCCCGGGCCAAGCGCCGAAAGACGGCGTTTGTGCGTCACTTCTGACAGCGGGTTGGTCTGGTCCATGAACTGCGACAGCTGCGACGAGCCAAAGAACTCGCGCACTGCAGCAGCAGCAGGTTTGGCGTTGATCAGGTCCTGCGGCATGACGGTGTCGATCTCGACGCCCGACATACGCTCACGGATTGCACGCTCCATGCGCAGCAGACCGATGCGATATTGGTTTTCCATCAGCTCGCCGACCGAGCGCACCCGGCGGTTGCCGAGGTGGTCGATATCGTCGATCTCGCCCTTGCCATCACGCAGTTCGACAAGGCCGCGGATACAGGCGATGATGTCTTCCTTGCGCAGGGTGCGCTGAGTGTCCGGCGCATCAAGATCAAGGCGCATGTTCATCTTGACCCGGCCAACGGCCGAGAGGTCATAACGCTCGCCATCAAAGAACAGGCTGCCGAACAGCGTCGAGGCGGCCTCGACGGTCGGCGGCTCACCCGGACGCATGACGCGATAGATATCCATCAGCGCCTGCTCGCGGTTCATGTTCTTGTCCGCAGCCATGGTGTTGCGGATGTAAGGACCAACGTTGACATGGTCGATGTCGAGGACCGGGATATCCTCGATGCCATTGTCCAGCAGCACTTTCAGCAGGCCGCCCGAAATCTCGCCGTCGCGATCATACTCGACGGTGATCTCGTCCCCGGCTTCGGCGTAGATCAGACCGGTCTGCTCGTTGATGATGTCCTTGGCAACAAAGCGGCCAATGATTTTATCGAACGGCAGCAGCAGGTTGATATCGCCCTGCTCGACCAACTGCTTGACCAGGCGCGGCGTCACCTTGTCGCCGGCCTTGGTGATGACCTCGCCCGACTCGGCATTCACAAGATCAAAGCTCGGCCGGGTGCCGCGCACACGCTCGGGGAAGAACCTCGTGACCCAGCCAGCATCCTGCCCCTTGCCGGCGCGCTGCAGTCGATAATGGACGGTGTTGTAGAACGCGTCCATGATGCCTTCCTGATCCATGCCGAGCGCATAGAGCAGCGTCGTCACCGGCAGTTTCCGGCGGCGGTCGATACGCGCAAAGACCAGGTCCTTGGCGTCAAACTCAAAGTCCAGCCACGAACCGCGATAGGGAATGATGCGGCAGGCGAACAGCAGTTTGCCCGAGGAATGGGTCTTGCCACGGTCATGGTCAAAGAACACGCCCGGCGAGCGATGCATCTGCGACACCACGACCCGTTCGGTCCCGTTCACGATGAACGTACCGTTCTGAGTCATGAGCGGCATATCGCCCATATAGACGTCCTGCTCTTTGATGTCCTTGACCGATTTGGCACCGGTGGCCTCGTCGACATCAAATACGATCAGACGCAGCGTCACCTTTAGCGGCGCGGCATAGGTCATGTCGCGGCTTTGGCACTCATCCACGTCGTATTTGGGCTTTTCCAGCTCGTATTTCACGAATTCGAGCGTCGCGGTCTCATTAAAGTCCCGGATCGGGAACACCGACTGGAAAACACCCTGCAGCCCTTCGCCATCCCGGTGGCTGTCGCTCTCGCCGGAATTCAGGAACAGGTCATAAGAAGATTTCTGAACCTCAATGAGGTTCGGCATCTCCAGAACTTCGCGGATATTGCCATAGTAACGCCGGATGCGTTTCTGGCCGACATAAGCTTGCGCCATAGAGGGTCTAACCTTTCGTCTTTCGCTTGCGCAGGCCGTCGGGGCCCGGACTGCACAAGGCGGCGAATGAGGGCGGGGTTCAATTCGTGCCGTGCGTCCCACCGCACGACTCCCGAACCCCGAACATGCCCTGAGGGAAGGTCTGTTGCGAAACCGCCCTTCAAGACAGGTTCGGCAGGGACCGGAAAACCCCGGACCCTGCCCGTTTTCTTGCAGTCAACTGGCCGCAAGGGCCAATTACTTCAGCTCGACCTTGGCACCAGCCGCTTCGAGCTTCTTCTTCATTTCTTCGGCGTCGGCTTTCGAGGCACCCTCTTTCACCTTGCCACCAGCTTCGACCAGGTCCTTGGCTTCTTTCAGGCCCAGACCGGTGATGCCGCGCACTTCTTTGATCACGTTGATCTTGTTGGCGCCGGCGTCGACCAGGACGACGTCGAATTCGGTTTTCTCTTCGGCAGCGCCGCCGGCGTCACCACCAGCAGCCGGGCCGGCAACCATGACAGCGCCGCCAGCAGCCGGCTCAATGCCGTATTCTTCTTTCAGGATGTTTTTCAGTTCCTGGGCTTCCAGCAGGGTCAGGCCCACGATTTCTTCGGCGAGTTTTTTCAGGTCAGCCATTTTTCCGTTCTTTCATTAAGTGTTCCAACGTCGGGGTTTCAACCCCACGACGGAATTGGGATTGCCTCAGGCGGCCTCGCGCTCTTCCAGAGTCTTGAGGATGCCCGCGATGTTGCTGGCAGGTGCGCCAATCGCGCCCGCGATGTTGGATGCCGGGGCACCGATGCAAGCCACGATCGAAGCGATAAGCTCCTCGCGCGACGGCATCTGGGCCACAGCCTTCACACCGGCCGGGTCAAGCGCCGTGTCACCCATGGCGCCGCCAAGAATCACGAACTTGTCGTTACCCTTGGCGAATTTGTCCGCGACCTTGGCAGCAGCCACCGGGTCCTCGGAAAAGGCGAGCACGGTCATACCCGTCAGATAGTCGGCGATGCTTGCGCAAGGCTTTCCATCCAGGGCGATCTTGGCGAGCCTGTTCTTGGCAACGCGGACGGACCCGCCAGCTTCGCGCATTTGCGCGCGCAGGTCCTGCATTTCGGCAACCGTCATTCCCTCGTAGCGGGCAACCACCACGACGCCAGAGGCTTCAAAGATCTGGCCGAGTTCCTCGACCACCTGTTCTTTTTGCGCTCTATCCACGGTTTCACTCCAAGTTGGGGGTTTCCCCCCGGCTCTCATTTTCCCAGCGCCGCAAGCGGCACCGGGGCGGGTCCGTGACGGTCCCAAGATCACCCGGGGCGGGGCCCGGAAAATGGTCTTGATCCCATCTCAGGAAGGACGATTAAGCCGGTTTCCCGGCACCCTCCGTCTCGGACAGGACGAGGCATCGCTGCCTCGCCATCCGCCGGCCCCCGTAAAGGACGCCGGCGAAATTCTTGCCGCTTATTCGGCGGCGGTCGAAGTCAGGTCCAGCGACACGCCCGGACCCATGGTCGAGCTGATCGAGACCTTCTTCACATAGGTGCCTTTCGCGCCCGAGGGCTTGGCCTTGTTCACCGCATCCACAAAGGCGCGGATGTTCTGGGCCAGCTTCTCGACTTCGAACGAGGCTTTGCCGACGCCAGCGTGGACAACGCCCGCTTTCTCGGCCTTGAATTGAACCTCACCACCTTTGGCAGCGTCGACAGCAGCTTTCACGTCCATCGTCACCGTGCCGACTTTGGGGTTCGGCATCAGGTTGCGCGGGCCAAGGATTTTGCCAAGACGGCCAACCAGCGGCATCATGTCCGGAGTGGCGATGCAGCGGTCGAACTCGATCTTGCCCGACTGGATGGTTTCCATCAGGTCCTCAGCGCCAACGATATCGGCACCAGCGGCGCGGGCTTCGTCAGCCTTGGGGCCACGAGCAAAGACGGCAACGCGCACGTCCTTGCCGGTGCCGTTCGGCAGGGTGACGACACCACGAACCATCTGGTCGGCGTGGCGCGGGTCAACGCCCAGATTCATCGCGATCTCGACGGTTTCGTCAAATTTCGCGGTGGCGTTGTCCTTGACCAGCTTGACAGCTTCCTCGACCGAAAGGTTCGATTTGCCATCAAAGGCGGCGCGGGCAGCGGCTTGCTTTTTCGAAAGTTTAGCCATGGCTCAGCCTTTCACCTCGATGCCGATCGAACGCGCCGAGCCCAGGATGATTTGCATCGCGGCCTCGACGTCGTTGGCGGACAGGTCCTTCATCTTCGCTTCGGCGATCTCGCGGATCTGCTTGACAGTCACGGTGCCAGCGACCTGACGACCGGGCTTTTCCGAGCCCTTGGCGCGGTTGCGCTTGCCCTGCGGCTTAAGACCGGCAGCCTTCTTGAGCAGGAACGACGCAGGCGGCGTCTTGGTCTCGAAGGTAAAGGATTTATCGGCGTAGTAGGTGATCACGACCGGAACAGGGATGCCCTGCTCCATCTCCTGCGTGCGGGCGTTGAACGCCTTGCAGAATTCCATGATGTTGATGCCGCGCTGACCCAGAGCCGGGCCGACGGGCGGGGACGGGTTCGCCTGACCCGCCTTGATTTGCAGCTTTAGGCTGCCGACAACTTTCTTGGCCATCTGGCCCTCTCCTTATCATCACGCCCCGCCCGGTATGAGCTTTGGGGCCGACTTAGCGGTGCGGCTCACGCCTCCCGCAGATGATCACGCGGTTTTGGCGACCTGCGTGAATTCCAGTTCGACCGGGGTGGGACGGCCAAAGATCGAAACGGTCACTTTGACACGATTCGCGACCTCGTCCACTTCCTCGACCATGCCCGAGAAGCCTTCGAACGGCCCGTCGGTCACATTCACTTTTTCACCCACGTCAAAGCGGATCAGGTTACGCGGCGCGACTTCGGCTCCGCCCTCGCCCGTGCGATTCAAGATCGCATTCACCTCGTCGTCGCGCATGGGCATCGGCTTGCCGTGCGCGCCAAGGAAACCGGTGACGCGGTTGATCGAGTTGACCAGATGATAGGTCTGATCCGTCAGCTCCATCCGCACCAGAACATAGCCGGGCATGAAACGGCGCTCGGAGGTGACTTTCTTGCCCCGGCGAATCTCGATCACTTCCTCGGTCGGGACCAGCACTTCTTCGATCTGGTCCTGCAAACCCTTTTCAGTCACCGCCTGACGAATCGCCTCGGCGACCTTCTTTTCAAAGTTTGACAGGACGCTGACCGAATACCAACGCTTTGCCATGTCTCGATCGACCCCTGTTTCCTTCCGGGCGGACCAAGGCCAACCCATTGAATTCCTTTACCGCCCCGGCCGGACTGGGCGCAAATCATGCTAGCGCCGGCCAAATCGAAATCGGCGCGCACGACCGAATCGATGCACGCCGCGTTAAGGGCAGGTCGGGCGGACATACCGCCCCCTGCCGCTCAATGCAAGCCCTCAGCTACCGATCAGGTTGATGACGCTCGACAGACCAGTCTTGATCAACAGATCCACGAGGAAGAAAAACACCGACGCCAACGTCGCCATGATGAAAACCATGATCGTGGTCGTCACCACCTCGCGGCGGGTGGGCCAGGCGATCTTGCCAAGCTCGCTGCGGACCTGGCTGATGAACTGGACGGGGTTGGCCATGGATTTCCCTTCGGTCTTGCAGCGGGTCAGATAGCCTGTGCCGAGCCGCTTTTCAAGCGCCGGTTTCATACCCCATCTCCGGCTGCGACCGGATGTCCCTGACAGCTTGGCCAGCCGCGCAGGCTGACGGGTACGAATCAGCACAAGGCATAGCCTTGCCCACTATCCGGCACTGTCTTTGATTGCTGCGGTGCCTGTCCAGTCAAGGTGACTGGCAGGGGCAGAGGGACTCGAACCCCCGACCCTCGGTTTTGGAGACCGATGCTCTACCAACTGAGCTATACCCCTAGGCCGCGCTGCTGATTACGGCAGCTGCAAGGCCGGTTCAAGAGGTAAGATCACTCTGCCTCAAGAAACCCGCCCGATTGCCGCGCCCAAAGCCCCGCATAGATGCCGCCATGTGCCAGCAGCTCCTCATGAGTGCCCTGCTCGACGATGCGGCCCCGCTCCATCACCACCAGCCGGTCCATACGGGCAATGGTGGAAAGCCGGTGCGCAATCGCGATCACGGTCTTGCCCTGCATCAGCATGTCGAGCTGCGACTGAATCGCCGCCTCTACCTCGCTGTCCAGCGCCGAAGTCGCCTCGTCCAGAACCAGAATCGGCGCATCCTTCAAAAGCACCCGCGCGATAGCGACCCGCTGGCGCTGACCGCCGGACAGTTTGACCCCGCGTTCACCCACATGCGCCTCCAGCCCCCGCCTGCCCTGCGAATCGGTCAGGCTGAAGATAAAGTCCGCCTCGGCGAGTTCGATAGCACGCCGGATCTCGGCCTCAGAAGCATCGGGGCGACCATACGAGATGTTGTCACGGATCGACCGGTGCAAAAGCGAGGTGTCCTGCGTGACCACCCCGATGGCGGCGCGCAGTGATTCCTGCGTCACCTGCGAGACGTCCTGACCATCGATCAGGATACGCCCCGTCTCAAGATCGTGGAAACGCAGCAGCAGGTTCACCAGCGTCGATTTCCCCGCCCCCGAGCGACCGACCAGGCCAATACGCTCACCCGGCGCGATGGTCAGGCTAAGATCATCAAGCACCGCGCCGCGACCCTGGCTGGCCTGTTCGCCATAGCGGAAGGTGACCTTGCTGAATTCGACCTGTCCTTCGGGCACAGAAAGCGGCCGGGCGCCCCTGGCGTCCGTCACCATGCGTGGCAGCGACAAAGAGCCGATCCCGTCGCGAACCGTACCGATGTTTTCGAACAGCATCGCGAACTCCCACATGATCCAGTGCGACATATTGCCAAGCCGCAGCGCCAGCGGGATAGCAACCGCCACCGCGCCGACGTCGATCTTGCCATGCGTCCACAGCCACAGCCCCAGCGCCGTGACCGCAAAGGTCAGCAGAGAGTTCAGGGTCGAGATCAGGATGTTCTGGATCGAGGCCAGCCGCATCTGCACATGAACCGTGCCGAGAAAGCCGTCCATGCTTTCGCGAACGTAAGCCTCTTCCCGCGATGAATGCGAGAACAGCTTGACGGTCGAGATGTTGGTGTAGCTGTCCACCACCCGGCCGGTCATCACCGCGCGGGCATCGGCCTGCGCCTCGCTGATCCGGCCGATGCGCGGAATCAGCCACCACAGCAGCAGACCGTAAAGTACGGCCCAGGCGACAAAGGGCAGCGCCAGCCAGCCGTCGGTCGATGCCGCCAGCACCAGCGCACCGATGAAATAGACGCAGACATAGGTCAGCACGTCCATGAACTTCATCGCCACTTCGCGCACAGCCAGCGCGGTCTGCATCAGCTTGGTGGCAATGCGGCCGGCAAACTCATCCTGAAAATAGCTCATCGACTGGCGCAGCAGATAGCGATGCGCCTGCCAGCGGATGCGCTGGGGAAAGTTGCCCATCAGCGTCTGGTGCATCAACAGCGAAAACAGCACCTGCAGCACCGGCAGACCGATCACCAGCAGCACGCCCATCAGGATCAGGCGACTGCCCTCGGTCGACCAAAAGTTCTGGCGGTCTGCCTCGGCCAGCAGGTTCACCAGTTCGCCCATATAGCCAAAAAGGATCACCTCGGCGATCGCGATCAGTGCCGAACAGGCCGCCATGGCCAGCATGAAGCCTTTGGCACCGCGCGAAAAATGCAGGATGAACCGCCACAAACCCTGCGGCGGCATCTGCGGCGGATCAGCCGGATAGGGATCAAGCCGGCGCTCGAACCAGCCAAACATCTTGAACCTCATTCTCATTGGTCCGGGCCGCGGCCCGGTTCGTTCCGTCAAACCGCCTCAGGCGGCCAGTCTTTCAAGCGCCGCGACATCGGCGCGCGCCAATGCGGCGGTGGCACGCGCAATCCGCGCCAATGATGACACCGCTACCGATCCGGGCACCGGGCAGAATGGTAGCACCGTCGCCGATCCAGACATCATGGCCGATCACCGTATCAGGCAGGCCGCTGATCTGGTCGATGTAATCGCCCACCCGTGCGTGATCAAAGATCGCAAAGGGATAGGTCGATACGCCGGCCATCGGATGGTTGGCCGGGGCGGTGATGATCCGCACCCGGTCGGCAATCTGGCAAAACCGCCCGATGACCAGCCGCTCGGGCGCGCCCGCACAGGTATAAGGTGCCAACCGCACCGCCCAGTCATCTGGCGGCTCAAAGCTGCTGGCATAGGTGAAATCGCCGATCTCGATATTCGGATGGTCGATCACCTGGTTCAGATACACCAGACCCCGGCTCACAGAACCGTCTGGAAAGCGCATAGGGTGGGGCAAAGCCGCCTCAAGGAAGTCAGCAGTCATGGGAATCCTCGTCAATCCGTCCGTGAAAGGTCAGATGTGCGAGCTGTCCATGACACCGTTCTCCTCTGTTGCGGCTGCTACTTTAGACGGATTTTCCGGGTGAGGCAACGTGATTGACAGCGCCCTTTCCGGCAACCGAATTCCCCGCCCTGCCAGGGAGGGACGAAAGTCAAAGATGCCGCGTTTCCGGCGCGGGGTCCCACCACGCATCATGCGCACCGTCGGCATAAAAGACCGGCGCCGCGATCAGCTCAGCCTCGGACAGATCGTCAAGGGCGTTGATGCACACCATGCGGAACTGCCCGCCAATCTCGGCAATGTTACCCTCGGTCCATAGCCGAGTGCCGCAGCGCGAGCAAAATAGGTGGTGCATATCCGCCCCATCCTGCTGACGGCGCGGGGTCTCGGCCAGGGCATCAGCGCCTTGCAAGACACGGAACCGTTCGGGATCGGGCAGACGCATCTCCCAGTAGCGCATCTTGCGGCAAAAGCTGCAATTGCAGCGCATGGTGCCCTGGGACAGATCTCCCTCGGCCTCAAACCGGACCGCGCCGCAGAAACAAGAGCCATGATACAGGGTCATGCGGGCGCTCCGTGATGGACGGCCTCGATATTGTTTCCGTCGGGGTCAAGAATAAAGGCTCCGCAATAGCTGGCGTGATATTCCGGCCGTAGCCCCGGCGCGCCATTATCGCGTCCACCTGCGGCCAGCGCGGCCGCGTGAAATGCGTCCACCATCGCGCGGTCAGAGGCGGCAAAGGCGATATGCACCCCCGTCGGCACCGACCGGCCGGTGCCGATCCGGAAAAAGGGGTTACCATCGCGGCCATAGCCCAGATGGGCACCATGACCGCCGGTCATTTCCTCGGTCACCTCCATCATCAGCTTAATGCCCAAAGGTGCCAGCGCCCGGTCGTAAAAGGCGCGCGGGCGGGCCAGATCCGAGACGGGAAATCCAATATGATCAATCATGCGAAATCTCCTTTCCCGGCCAGAATGGACCCGGACTGCTGACAGACCGTGTCAGGAGAGCTTTTCGCCGAAAAACTCCAGTGTCCGCTGCCAGGCAAGCTCGGCCGCCTGTTTGTCATAGCGCGGCGTGGTGTCGTTATGAAAACCGTGCTGGGTACCGGGATAGAAATGGGCCTGATATTCCTTGCCATGCTTTTTCAGCGCGGCCTCATAATCGGGCCAGCCGGCGTTCACCCGCTCATCATTCTCGGCGTAATGCAGCAGCAGCGGGGCGCGGATCTGCGGCACCTCTTCGGGCCGGGGCTGGCGGCCATAGAAGGGGACCGAGGCGGCAAGATCGGCGTAAGCTACCGCCAGCGCATTGCAGACCCCGCCACCATAGCAAAAGCCCACCGCGCCCACCTTGCCGGTCGAGTCGGCGTGGTCGCGCAGGAATTCATAGGCGGCAAAGAAATCCTCCATCAGCCTGGCCGGATCCATGCTGGTCTGCATCTCGCGGCCCTGATCATCATTCCCGGGATACCCGCCCCGAGAGCTGAGCCCGTCAGGACCAAAGGCCAGATAGCCCGCCTTGCCCAGACGGCGCACCACATCCGCGATATAGGGATTCAGGCCACGGTTCTCATGTACCACCAGCACGGCGGACAGGCTGCCCTGCGCCTCGGCAGGGCGGGCCATCAGCCCGCTGATGCGCCCATGACCCTGCGGGCTGTCGTAACTCACAGTCTCGGTCCGGATGGCGGGGTCGTCGGGCGGAACCTGCTGGGCCAGCGCATAGTTTGGGCGCAGCGCCTCAAAGATCGCGGCAGCGCTCATCCCGGCGGTGGCGAATTGCGCTGCCTGTACCATGAAATCGCGCTTGGTGATTCGGCCGTGCACGTAGCCGTCAAAAATCTCAAGAATGCGGGGGTGAAAATCCGCAGCCTTCCTGCGTTCGGTCATGATCGTACCCTCCTCTGAGGGGGAAAGGCTAACATGACACAGCCTTACTGACGCGAAAAACTCGCGTGAGCCGGTAAAGCCCGGGGCGTCCAAAAGAAAAAAGGCCACCCCTTTCGGAGCGGCCTTCCTGTCGCGATATCCGTTGAAAGATCAGCCGACGCCTGTGGCGCGCGGGGGCATTACGCCCCCACGACGCTTATTTAATGATTTTGGAGACGACGCCTGCGCCGACGGTGCGGCCGCCTTCACGGATGGCGAAGCGCAGCTTCTCTTCCATCGCGATCGGAGCGATCAGCTCAACCGTGAACTTCAGGTTGTCGCCAGGCATAACCATCTCGGTGCCTTCCGGCAGCTTCACCGTACCGGTCACGTCAGTGGTCCGGAAGTAGAACTGCGGACGGTAGTTCGCAAAGAACGGAGTGTGACGACCGCCCTCTTCCTTGGTCAGGATGTAGGCCTCGGCTTCAAACTCGGTGTGCGGGGTAACCGAACCCGGTTTCGCCAGAACCTGACCACGCTCAACGCCGTCACGCTCAACACCGCGCAGCAGAGCGCCGATGTTGTCGCCAGCCTCACCGCGATCCAGAAGCTTGCGGAACATCTCGACGCCGGTGCAGGTCGTCTTCTTGGTCGGACGGATCCCGATGATCTCAAGCTCGTCGCCGACGTTCACCGCGCCACGCTCAACACGGCCGGTCACAACCGTACCACGGCCCGAGATCGAGAACACGTCTTCGATCGGCATCAGGAACGGCAGGTCAACCGCACGCTCGGGCGTCGGGATGTACTCGTCAACGGCCTTGATCAGTTCCCGGATCGAGTTCTCGCCGATCTCGGCGTCGCGGCCTTCCAGAGCAGCCAGAGCCGAGCCCTTGATGATCGGAATGTCGTCGCCGGGGTAGTCGTAGGACGACAGAAGCTCACGAACCTCCATCTCGACCAGTTCCAGCAGCTCGGGATCGTCAACCTGGTCAACCTTGTTCAGGTAAACGACCATGTAGGGGATGCCAACCTGACGGCCCAGCAGGATGTGTTCACGTGTCTGAGGCATCGGGCCGTCAGCAGCGTTCACAACCAGGATCGCGCCGTCCATCTGCGCAGCGCCCGTGATCATGTTCTTGACATAGTCAGCGTGGCCGGGGCAGTCGACGTGCGCATAGTGGCGCGTATCGGACTCGTACTCAACGTGCGCCGTCGAGATCGTGATACCCCGAGCACGCTCTTCAGGGGCCCCGTCAATCTGATCGTAGGCCTTGAATTCACCGTAGTACTTGGTGATCGCTGCCGTCAGAGTCGTCTTGCCGTGGTCAACGTGACCAATCGTACCAATGTTGACGTGCGGTTTCGTACGTTCAAACTTTGCCTTTGCCATCCTGGCCTCCTATCGGGGGGGCCACCCGCGCGACAGCCCCCGTCGTGAAACATCCGCCGCGACTTATAATCCGGCCGGGGAAAAATCAAGGGCGCCCGACCCGGCGACATAAGCATGAAACGCGGGAACCTCTGCCCGGCAAAGACGTTGGAATCCGGCAGACAAGGCTGCCCGGCCCGGCGGCCGCGCAACGCTTTCGGAGGAATGCTATGAGCCTGATGAAATCCCTCGCCCGCGTCGCGGCTGGCGTCATGCTGGCCAAAGGGATCGGAACCATGATGAAGAACGCCCAGAACCGGCCTCAAAGCGGCGGCGGGCGTAGCTCGGGCGGCCTGCTGGACGAGCTTTTTGGCAACAACACCGGTGGGGCGGGCAGCCGCAGCACCGGCTCGGGCGGGCTTGGCGATATGCTGGGTCAGGTGCTGGGCGGTCGTACAGGCAGCGGCTCGGCCTATGGTGGCCCGAATTCCCCCCGCTCGGCCGGGACAGCACAGGGCGGGCTGGGTGGCCTGCTTGACCAGCTGGCCGGGCCGCGTGGCCGTTCGGGCGGCTCTGGCGGCCTGGGCGGCGTCCTTGGCGGCGCGGCGGCTGGCGGCCTTGGCGGTATTCTGGGTGATCTTCTGGGCGGTCGCGGCGGCGCGCAGGCTCAGGCCCCGCAGGGCAGCACCGGCGGGCTGGCGCAAAAGGGTGCACAACCCCAGAACGATGCCAGCTTTGGCGAGCTCTTCAACGAGGCGCTTGCGACCGGTGATGAGCCCTCGACCGCGCCCACGCCCGAACAGAACGCTTTGGCCGGCCTGATGCTCAGGGCGATGATCCAGGCGGCAAAATCGGACGGAGAGATCGACGAGCAGGAAAAAGCCAAGCTGATGTCGGAATTCGGCGAGCTGGACGACGAAGAACGCGCCTTTATCCGCGAACAGATGGCAGCCCCCGTCAATGCGGCGGCGCTGGCCCGCGAAGTGCCCGAGGACTTTGGCCCCCAAATCTATCTGATGTCACTGATGGCGATCGAATTCGACAATCGGAAAGAGGCCGAATACCTGCACGAGCTTGCCCAGAACCTTGGGCTAGACAAGGAAACGGTGAACGACATCCATCAAAAGGTCGGCGTGACCAGTCTTTACGCCTGATCAAAAAGACCAAGCTGGCGCGGCGGCTCATCCTGCCGCGCCTCATCGAGTCCGGACAGGGTGATCCCCAACAGCCTGACCCCGTGCGGGTCGGCAAAAACCGGCCCCAGCAGGTCGCGGGCCATGCCCAGCATCTCATCCCGGCTTTCTACCGGACGCGGCAGCGAACGCGCACGGGTGATCTGGCGGAAATCGCCGTATTTCACCTTCAGCGTCACCGTCCGCCCCACGCGCCCGGCATTCGTGGCATGCCTCCAGACCTTGTCGGCCAGCACCTCCAGCGCCTCATGGGCTGCCGGAAGGTTGCGCAGATCTTCGAAATAGGTGTTCTCGGCCCCGA
Source organism: Paracoccus kondratievae (assembly GCF_009301415.1). Taxonomy (GTDB): domain Bacteria; phylum Pseudomonadota; class Alphaproteobacteria; order Rhodobacterales; family Rhodobacteraceae; genus Paracoccus; species Paracoccus kondratievae. Next base: position 1,829,831 of record NZ_CP045072.1, read on the forward strand.
TGCTTTTGCGGATACGGTTCGGCTTGACCTCGCGCGTGTCTATGCCACGGGCAATATTCCAGTAATAGGTGCCCGATTTGCCAAAACGCGCCGTCAGGAACTCAAGGGTCTGCCGTGCCAGATCGGCGCCGGTCAGAATACCATGCGACTCCATCCGCGCCGCTGTCGCCGGACCGATGCCGTGAAAGCGACCGATGGGCAGGCCATGGACAAACTCGGGTCCAGCCTCAGGCGGGATTACGAACAGCCCGTCCGGTTTGCGCTGGTCCGAGGCCAGCTTGGCGAGAAACTTGTTATAGCTGACCCCGGCCGAGGCGGTCAGCCCTGTCGCCTCGCGGATACGTGCGCGGATCTCTTGCGCGATGCGCGTCGCGGTGCGGCCGTGCAGATAATCGGTGAGATCCAGATAAGCCTCATCCAGCGACAAGGGTTCGACAAGCGGGGTGTATTCGAAAAAGATGTCGCGCACCTGCTGGCTGACCGCGCGATAGACGTCAAAGCGCGGCTTTACAAAGACCAGGTCGGGACACAGCCGCATCGCCCGCATCGAGGGCATGGCCGAGCGCACGCCAAAGCGGCGCGCTTCATAGCTCGCCGCCGCCACCACGCCACGGCGGATGCCGCCAACGGCGACCGGGCGCCCGCGCAGCTCGGAATTGTCGCGCTGTTCGACCGAGGCGTAAAACGCATCCATATCCACATGGACGATGCGGCGCACACGCTCCTCGGTCGGGGCGGTCATGGCAGAATGCGGGCGGCCCCCGCCGTCAACCCCTCGCCCATGCGGTCAAAGCGCATATAGGCGATAGCCCGGTTGCCGGATTGGGTGTAAAGCGTGCCCGCCTCGCGCCCGTCCGCCATCAGGATGGGCGTCCCGACAGGGGCCGCGCCCTCGATGCCGACGGTGACAAGCCCCTTGCGCAGCTCGGTCTTGTGCTTCATCCGCGCCGTGACCTCTTGCCCGACATAGCAGCCTTTGCGGAAATCGACGCCATGCAGGCGCTCGAACCCGGCTTCAAGGATAAAGGTCTCGTTCGGGATCAGCTCGATCAGGCTTTCGGGGATGCAATGTCCGACCCGGATCGCATCCCAATCAATCCCGTCGTCAGCCGCCCGCTCACCGCCCGAGCCGCCGTAAAGACGCCAGCCCAGCGCCTCATGCCGCGGATCGGCTATGGCAGCGTCAGGCATATCGCCGATACCGCGCGTGACGGTCAGTTCGGTCGGCTCAACCGTGACACGTGAACGCAGCTTGTACAGCGACAGCCGCCGGATCAGATCATCAGCCAGCCGCGCGTCGACATCAATCAGCAGCCGCGCGCCATCCGGGACGATCAGAAAATCGGCCAGATACTTGCCCTGCGGCGTCAGCAGCGCCGCCCAGCAAGGCACGTCCCCGACCTTGTTGGTCACAAGGCCTTGCAGGAACTCGACCCGATCCTCGCCCGAAACCGCCAGAATGCGCCGCATCATTGATCTCCGAATTGCAACCTGACCAGGGCAGCATAGGCACCGCCCTTTGCCATTAGCTGGTCATGGTTGCCCTCTTCGACAACCCGGCCTGCCTCGATCACCACGATCTTGTCGGCCTGGCGCACGGTCGAAAGCCTGTGCGCGATGACCAAGGTGGTGCGCCCGGCCGAAAGCTCGTCCAGCGCCTGCTGGACCAGCCGCTCGCTTTGCGCATCAAGCGCCGAGGTCGCCTCGTCAAGCAGCAGGATCGGCGCATCGCGCAGAACGGCACGCGCAATCGCCACGCGCTGGCGCTGCCCCCCCGACAGGGCCGAGCCACGCGGCCCCGCCGGCGTGTCGAGCCCAAGGGGCAGGTTATCGGTGAAATCCGCAACATGGGCAGCGACAGTCGCCCGGCGCAGCGCCTTGTCATCCTGCGGATGGCCAAGCAGGATGTTTTCGCGCAGCGTCTCGTCAAACAGCGCGGCCTCTTGGCTGACGGTCGAGAACTGATCGCGCAGCACGCCCAGATCGAATTCGCGCAAAGGCACCCCACCCAGGGTGATCTCGCCCGCTTCGGGATCAATCAACCGGGTCAGCAGGTTGAAGACCGTGGATTTTCCAGCGCCCGAAGGCCCCACCAGCGCCGTCGTCTGACCAGACTCGGCGGTAAAACTCAGCCCGTTCAGGACCGGATGGCCGGAATAAGCCAGCCGCACATCATGAAAGCGGATGGTGGTGTCGGGTGGCGGCTCGCGGCGCGGTCCGCATGCAATCCCGGGCTGCATATCAAGCACGGAATAGATGCGCTCAAGACTTGCGGCTGCGATCTGCCATGTGCCGGTCAGGTTGCCCAGACGCCGCAGAGGCTGAAAGGCCAGCGCCATGGCGGTGAAAAAGGACATGAAGTCCCCGACCGTGCGTTCGCCCCGCGTCACCTCGGCCCCGCCCAGGGCAAGGACGCCGATAAAGCCCAGCCCGGTGACGACATCGACCAGCGCCGGCACAGTGGCGCCGATACCTGACATCTTGATCTCGGCCTTGCGGATGCGGCTGACGATCTGGCTGAATCGGTCGGCCTGATAATCCTCCATCCGGTTCAGTTTGACGGCGTTGATACCGTGCAAGACCTCATCAAGCCGGGTGGCGCGCTGGCTGGCATTAACGCGGTTTTGCCGCATCTTGCGGCGGATATATCGCTGGACCAGCACGGTGGGCAGGATCAGCAGCGGCGCACCGACCAGCGCCGCCATGGTCCACCAGGGATCGACCGCCACCGCAACCCCGAACAGCGACAACAGCGAGACCATGTCCCTCCCCGCGCCCGAGATGAATGTGGACCACACACCCTGCACGGCGATGGAATCGCCCTGCACCCGCTCGATCAGCGCGCCGGGCGGGTTCTCCTGGAAAAAGCTGCTGTCCAACGTCATGATATGGCGCAGCAAATCCGTCTGCATACTGGTCGAAACCGCCAGCGAGACCGATGTCATCAGGCTACGGTTGATGACAAAGGTCGAGGCGCGGATCAGGAACAGCGAAAAGATCACGCCACCGACCCACCAGATCGCATCGGTGTCGCCACCGACAAAAACCCGGTCGAACAGCGGCTTCAGCATCCAGCTAAGCAGGCCCAGCGTCGAGCCCTCGACAATCAGAAAAACCAGCGCCAGCAGGATGCGCGCCCAATAGGGGTGCAGATAGTCGCGCCACATACGGGCGAACAGATTGGCCGTTCTGTTAAGTCTGTCCGCCATCGCATCCCCGGAATTCGGTTCGACCCCAAGGGATAAGCCGCAAGACGTCCGGGGGCAAGGCGCTCGGGTCAGACGCGCCCCGTTGACCTTGCGCAGGGGCCGGCCTACCGATTGCATGTCATACGAAAGGCATTCCCATGAGCTTTGCCCAGGGCCGCGCCGTCCTTGCTATTCCCGGCCCCTCTCCTGTCCCGGATCGCGTGCTGCGGGCCATGCACCGCCCCTCGCCCGATATCTATGGCCCGGACCTCGCGGCCGAGAACCGCACCCTGATCGCGGGGCTGAAACGGCTGGCCGGGACCTCGGCCCATGTCGCGCCCTATATCGGCAACGGCCATGCCGGGTGGGAGGCCGCGAATGTCAACATGCTCGACCGGGGCGAGCGGGCGCTGGCACTGATCTCGGGCCATTTCGGACGCAGCTGGGCAGCCTCGGCCCGCGCAATGGGGATCGAGGTCGAAGAGCTTGATTTCGACCTTGCGCCCCCCGATCCCCAGCGGCTGGCCGAGCGGCTGGCGCAGGACCGTGAGGGGCAGATCCGTGCGGTTCTGGTCTGTCAGGTCGATACCGCCAGCTCGGCCCGCGCCGATATCCCTGCCCTGCGCGCCGCAATGGGCGACCACCCTGCCTTTCTGGCTGTCGACGCCATCGCCTCACTCGGCTGCGAGCCGATGCTGATGGACGAATGGGGCGTGGATTTGCTGGTATCGGCCAGCCAAAAAGGGCTGATGGTGCCGCCGGGCCTGACCTTCGTTTGGTTCTCGGAACGGCTCAAGGCGCGCAAACCCAGCAGCCTTGCCACCCCCTATTGGAACTGGACCCCCCGCGCCGAGGCAGAAGAACTGTGGCAATTCTGGGGTGGCACCCCGCCCGTACAGCTGGTCTTTGGTCTGAACGAGGCGCTGCGCATCCTGCTTGACGAAGAAACCCTGCCCGCCGCATGGGCCCGGCATGAAGGGTTGGCCCGGGCCTGCTGGGCGGCACTGGACCGCTGGGGCGCGGACAATCCGGGGATCGGGGCAATGATCTCTGATCCAGCCGGCCGCGCCCGCTCGGTCACTGCCGCGCGGGTGACACAGGCCAGCGCCCTGCGCGACTGGACGGCTGGCAAGGCAGGGGTGACGCTGGGTGTCGGCCTTGGTGCGCCCGACCCCGGTCACGCGCTGCGCATCGCCCATATGGGTCACGCCAATGCCCATCAGCTTCTGGGCGTTCTGGCAGTAATCGAGGCCGGAATGACCGCGCTGAACATCCCTCATGGGTCTGGCGCGCTTGACGCCGCCACAGCCGAGGTCGCCCGCCTCGCATGAATGTTTGGGGGCCCGACGGCGGCCGACACCTTATCGCCTCAGTGGCGCATGGCAGACGGCGGTCATCTGGCAAGGGGCGCAGCCCCAGTTACCGTTTGTTCGCAATCACGCCCCGCGTCACACAACGTTGGAAATTGACAAATGAAGCTCCGCACAGCGCAACCAACTGACGCGCCGGCCCTTGCCGCCATTTCTATCGAGGTTTGGGTGGGGACCTATCTCCGGAAAGGTGTAAGCGCATTCTTTGCTGAATATGCGCTGAACGAGTTCACAACAGCCAAGTTTGCAGCCTTGCTCGGCAACTCCGGCGAGCATGTGATCGTTTCGGAAAATGAAGACGGCATTGATGGCTTCATCCGCCTCACTCAACGTGAGAACGTGCCTTTTTCAGCCTGTTCAAACACAGAGATATCGACCCTCTACGTGCAGCCGCGCCACCATGGCAGAGGCATCGGGAACGCTCTGCTTGAACAAGGGCTGATCTGCGCGGGCAGTCTAGGCAGCCCGTCAGTGTGGCTGACCGCTAATTCCGAAAACGCCCCGGCGATAGCTTTTTATTTGAAGCACGGCTTTGAAAAAATCGGCACCACGCATTTCCGCATCCGAGAGCAAGCATATCTGAACGATGTATTCACACGCATGGTCTCTGCATAGATGCACGACCACCCGCAATGAGCGCCTTGCATCAGCGATGGCAGGTCTCTGCTGGGTGAAAGAAGGCAGTCATTGCGCAGATGGTGCGTTTTCGGATAACTGCCGGGACAAAAGGAGAACGCCATGCCCCGCCTTATCGAAATATTGCTTTACAAGCTTAAGCCCGGCACAGGGGGTGAATTCTTTGATATCATGCATAACATCAGTGTCCCGCTTCACCGGCAGAATGGGATTGATGTGATCTGGCACGGGCAATCCATGCATGATCCCGACGGATATGGATTGATCCGGGGCTTTGCAGATATGGCGGAACTGGATGAGGCGCAGTCGGCATTTTATGCCGGTGACGCGTGGAAAACAGGTCCGCGCGAGGCGATCATCTCTCGCATCGAAACAGCGACAAAGATCATTATTCCGATGAATGCCGATGCTGTGAGGGGACTGCGTGAACAAGGATACCACGCCGTCACAGCCGCCCGCCATGGGTTCTGAACGTCAGGAAAGAACTATTGCGTTACAGCTCACCCCTCTGCCGTTGTTCACATAGCCTCCGCCCCCACATCGGCTTATAAAGAACGCCATGTTCAGGCCTTACTTACATCGCTGGGGTCTGCTAGCCGATGGTGAGCCGGTCATCACGGCGACCGCCCGTCTGCTTCCGGTTTTGCGGCAGGAAATGCCTGCGATGCTGAAACTCTCTTCGCAGCCGGATCAGCAGCGCGGAGCGGCCCTGATGGATTGGTGGGCAGGCGACGGCGCGGCCAAGGTCCTGGCCCGGGATGATCACGCCATACTGATGGAGCGGGCGACCGGCACGCGGTCATTGGCCGATATGGCGCGCACGGGCGGGGACGATAGCGCCTGCCGCATTCTTTGTGCGACGGCTAAGCGGCTGCATCGTCAGCGTTCCGGCAAGTTACCCGATCTGGTCCCTCTGGACCGCTGGTTCCATGACCTTGAAGCAGGTGCTGTAAACCATGGGGGCATTCTGGTCCAAAGCCTGCAGACAGCGCGGGACCTGCTTGCCGACCAAAGAGAGCAGACCGTCCTGCACGGTGATCTTCACCACGATAACGTCCTGGACTTCGGTGAACGCGGCTGGCGCGCGACAGATCCGCATGGGCTTATCGGTGAGCGTGGCTTTGACTATGCCAATATTTTCACCAATCCCGATCTAAGCGACCCAACGCACCCGGTTGCGACCCAGCCGGGGCGCTTTCAGCAAAGGCTTAGCGTGGTGGTCGAGGCATCGGGCCTGGAACGCCGCCGCTTGTTGCAATGGATTCTCGCATGGACGGGGCTGTCGGCGGCCTGGTTCCTGCAAGATAAAGATCCGCTGGCAAAGGTGGATCTGACGATTGCGGCGATGGCAGCATCCGAACTTGCCCGGTAAGCCTGGACGAGGAATGGCTGTTGTGAACCCGCAGCGCCGATAATCTAAAGGCCGTTTGGGTCGGAAATCCGTGACAGGCGACGACGAGACATGCGCATTACTCCTCTGCCCGAATTCCAGTCCGAAGCGCTGCTGCCCGGTCAGGCCTTCGCGCCGGTTGAGCAACTGATCCGCGACAAGGCGCGGGCGCAGGGGCTGGATCTGCACATCGGGCATGGCCGCTCGATCTGGTGCCAGGTCGATGAGGGAGAGTTCGGCGCAAAAAAGCGCGGCGACGGCGTTCTGGTCTTTGCCCGCGCCCATCGGGCCGAGTGGCTGGGCGCGATGCAGCGAGAAATCTCAGAGTATCTTGCCAGTCACCTGCCCAGGGCGGCCCTGCGCTGGCCCTCGGACAAGGATATTGGCACATTTCCGGGCAACTTCAGCCTTACCGAGGTCAGCGCAATTACGCCTCTATGCCCCGATTTCCTGCGTGTGCGGCTGACGGCCCCGGATCTGCATCGCCTCGCCGGAACCGATTCGATCCATTTCCGGCTGGTACTGCCCCCGGCCGGGGACCTGTCCCCGGAATGGCCCCGAATCGGCGCGAACGGTCAGATTATCTGGCCCAAGGGCAGCAAGGCGCTGCACCGTCCGGTTTATACAGTGCGCCATATCGACCCCGATGCTGGCTGGCTCGACCTCGATATCTTTGACCACACTGGCGGACGCACGGCCGAATGGGCGCGCCACGCCCTGCCCGGTCAGCACATCGGCCTGCTTGGCCCAAGCGGCGGCGGTATCCCCAAGCAGCGGCACCTGCTTCTTGCCGGGGATGAAACCGCCTATCCCGCCCTTGCCCGCATCCTTGAATCGCAGGCGGACCATGCAAAGGGGCAGGTCTGGCTGCTTGGGAAATGCGCCGATTATCCCCTGCCCAGACCCCGGGGCTTTGACCTCATCCATCTGCCGGAAGGTGCTGCGGCGCTTTGCGCACAGCTAAGAAAGAGCCCGCCCGCGCCTGACAGCTATGCGTGGATGGCCGCCGAGAAATCGGGCGTCACCGCCATCCGCACCCTGCTGCATGAAGAATTGGGCCATGACAAGGGCCTTACCCGCCTTGCCGCCTATTGGTCCGCCTGACCGGTGACAGGTCGCCCGGAATAGTTGACAATTTTACCTTGGTGATTGATACGGTCCCCGGACCGCGGCCAATGGGCCTGATGGCACAGCTCTTGGTGCCTGCCTCGCCCCAGCCAGATGCGGACGGATCAAATGCCGGAACGACTAAGGATCGCCATGACTCATCTTCCGCTGCCGCGCCTCCGAGCGGGGACCGCCCTCGCGCTGACCTGCCTGTTGATGGCTGCCCCCCTTTCGGCACAGGAAAGCCCCTCCGGCGCCCAACCTGCACCTGAACCCGCCGCCCAGCCGGAAACGGCAGCACCTGCGCCGCAGAATGCCGCATCGGAAACCGCTCCGGCGCAGACAACCGCGCAACAGGACAGCGCGTCACAGCCCGCCACCGCTGCGACAACCACCGAGGCACCCGCCGCTGCGCCACAACAGACCGCACCGGCAGCCATTGCCCCGGCCCCGGCCGAAAACGCGCCGGCGGCCACTGTCCCGGCTGAAACACAGCCCACCGAACCAGCCGCAACTGCGGTGACTCCGGTGGCCGAATCCGCCACCGCACCCGAAACGGCTGCGCCCGCAGGTTCCGGCATCCTGCCGCAATCGGTTCAGGACGCGCTGGCTCCGGTCCTGAACCCGCCCGCCCGCGACCCGAACCTGCCCCACGACCTTTCGCCCATGGGCATGTTCCTTGCCGCCGATTGGGTGGTGAAGGGCGTGATGATCGGTCTGGCTTTCGCCTCGATCGTGACCTGGACCGTGCTGGTCGCCAAGATGCTGGAGCTTTTGGGCGCAATGCGCCGGGCCCAATCCGGCATCCGCCGCATCGAGGGTGCGGCCAGCCTTACGGCGGCACAATCCGCCGTTGGTAACCGCCGCGATCCGGTGTCGCAGATGATCCGCGCGGCTGCGGTGGAATACGACCGCTCTGCCGCTGCACTGGATCAGGCGGGCGACACCGGCCTGAAAGAACGCGTCGATTCCTACCTTGAACGGATCGAGGCCATCGCCAGCCGTCGCATGAGCCGGGGCACTGGTGTTTTGGCGACCATTGGCTCGACTGCGCCCTTCGTCGGGCTGTTCGGGACCGTCTGGGGCATCATGAACAGCTTTATCGGCATTTCGAGGGCACAGACCACCAACCTCGCCGTCGTCGCCCCCGGTATCGCCGAGGCGCTGCTGGCAACAGCCATCGGCCTTGTCGCGGCAATTCCGGCAGTGGTGATCTATAACGTCTTTGCCCGCGCCATCACCGGTTATCGCCTGCGGCTTGGCAATGCCGGCGCTGGTGTCCGGCGCCTTCTCAGCCGCGATCTTGATTTTCGCGGCACCACCTCACGCACGGAGGTCTGAGCCATGGCCGGCGGCATCCGCGAATCTCAAGGCGACGACCTGGTCGAAAATCACGAGATCAACGTTACGCCCTTCATCGACGTGATGCTGGTGCTGCTGATCATCTTCATGGTGGCAGCCCCCTTGGCCACGGTTGATGTGAACGTGGATCTGCCGGTTTCGAACGCGACCCCGGCGCAGCGCCCGGACCTGCCGGTCTATGTCACCGTCAAACCCGACCTGACGCTGTCGATCGGCAACGATGATGTCCCGGCCGGAGGACTGGCCGCCGCGCTGGCCGAGGCGACCAAGAACAACCGGGAAGAACGCATCTTTCTGCGCGCGGACAGGGACGTCTCTTACGGGGACCTGATGGGGGTGATGAATACCCTGCGCGAGACGGGCTATCTGAAAATCGCATTGGTCGGGCTTGAGGCGGCACCAATTGCCGTTGAGGCCGCTGCCGATGCCCCAGCGGGCGCGCCAGCGGCTGCCCCTGCCCCAGCAACCGCGGCCAGTGGAACGAGCCAGCCATGAGCCTGAAACCCTCATCCCTGATGATGCGCGAAGGCGTGCTTTGGGGCAGCGCCGCGGTGATGGTGCTGGCTGCCCATCTGGGCGGCGCGCTATGGATCCTGCACCGCGCCGAGGCGGCCACCCCACCCGGCCTGCCCGAACCGGTGTTTGTCGACCTGGCCCCGATGCCCGAAGCGGCCGCCCCCCCGGACGAAGCCGAGATAACCGAAACCGCCGAAGCAGAACCGGAACCCGAGCCGGAACCCGAGCCAGAACCGGAACCGGAACCGGAAATGCCCATGCTGCCCATGCAGCAGCTTGAGCCGATGGCAGACATGAACTCGCTGTTTCCGCCGCCGCCGGATGCGGTCGTGCTGCAGAAATCCCCCCGTCCGCCCGAACGGCCCGAGCGTGAAAAGCCGGAGCCCGAACCCGAGCCCAAGGTCGTCAAGCGCGAACCCGAGCAAAGAAAGCGCGAACCCAAGGAAAAAGCCCCCGAGCCGCAACAGGCCCGCACGGCTGCGACACAGGTGCGGGCACCGCAGGGCCAGCGCACCGCCGCCCCGCAAGCCGGGGCAAGCGCCCCCAGCGCAAAGCAGGTCGCAAGCTGGCAGTCCAAGGTTCAGACCGCCGTCGCCCGTCACATGCAGCGTGCCAGCTTTTCCAGCCGCGGCCGGGGCAGCATCACCATCACCGTTCGCTTTACCGTCGACCCCAGCGGTCGGGTGGCGGGGGCGGCACTGGCAAGCTCGACCGGAGATGCGGGAATCGATTCGGTGCTGAACCGTCAGGCTTCACGTATGCCGCGCCTGCCCGCGCCGCCTTCGGGCAAGACCACCTCGCTGGTGCTGCCGGTCAAGATCGTGCACTGATCCTGATCTGATCACCGGCAGCCGCTCCGGGCGGCCCGATGGGCTCGACCCCCAGCACCGGCGCAATGCCGCGCACTGCTGCGGCAAGGGCGCGGGCATCGGTTTCTGTCTCGGCGTTATGCCGCCAGACCACAGCCAGATCACGTGAGGGGGCAGGCTCGGCAAAAGGCACGATGCGCAGCCCGCCATCGCGGTTCTCATCCTTAAGCGCCAGACGCGGGATCAGCGTCATACCCATGCCGCTTGCCACCATCCGCATCAGCGTCGCCATCGAGGCCGCCTCAAGATTCAGCTTGCGGCGCGGACTGCGCAACCCGCAAACCTCCAGCGCCTGATCGCGCAGGCAATGGCCATCGGCCAGCAATAGCAGCCGCTCGGCCTCGATATTGTCAGGACGGGCCGGACCCGACAGGATGGTGGTATCATTGCCCGACAGCGCAATCAGAAAGGCGTCGCGCAAGACCGCCTCGGCCTCGATCCCCGCCTCACTGACCGGCAGGGCCATGATCCCCGCATCAAAGCGCCGCCTCTGCACGCCCGAGATCAGATCGTCGGTCACAACCTCATGCAGCTCCAGATCCAGACCGGGGTGACTGATCCGCAAGGCCGGAATCAGATGCGGGATCAGATAGGGCGCAACCGTCGGAATGATCGCGAGCCGCAGCCGGCCAGACAGGGGCGAAGGCCCGGTTCGCGCCAGCGCATCCAGCCGCCTGGCAGTGTCGATCAACTCTTCGGCCACGGGCAAAAGCCGCTCACCCAAGGCCGTCAGCCGAACGGGCCCCGCCCCTGCCCCACGCTCAAACAGCGTACCGCCCAGACGCGATTCAAGCTGGGCGATCTGGCTTGACAGGCCCGGCTGCGAAACATGGACGGTTTCGGCGGCGCGACCGAAATTGCCCAGCCGGGCAACCGCGAGGAAATAGGTGATCTGGCGCAGGGTAAAATTCATGGCCCAAGGTTACCCGCCCCAGCGAAAGTCACAAGGCGCCGTGCAGCTGGTCCGCTCAGGCAGGCAGCCGGTGAACCAGCAGCTTGTCGATGCGCCGGCCGTCCATATCGACGACCTCGATCTGCCAACCCTGCCAGATCACGCGGTCCCCGGCTTGCGGCAGGCGGCCCGCCAGATCCAGAACCAGACCAGCCACGGTCGAATAATCGTGATCCTCATCCAGAGGCACCGACAGACGATCCGCAAATTCATCGACCGGCATCCAGCCCGCGACCAGCAAACTACCGTCATCCCGCTCGACCAGTTTTGGCTCATCATCCGAAAAGCCCGCGAACTCACCGGTAATCGCCTCAAGCACGTCCATCGGCGCGACGACGCCTTCGAAATGGCCGTATTCATCATAGACCAGCAGCATCTGACCCGGTGCGGCGCGCAGCCGGGCGATAACCTCGGGGGCATCCATCGTTTCCGGGATAATCGGAGCAGGCTGCATCACCTCGCGCAGATCAACCGCCTCGGCCCGGCTCTGCGACATCAGGTCGACGCTGGCGATGACACCGATCAGGTTGTTCGGGTCGCCGTCGCTGACCGGCAGACGGGTACGGCGGCTGTCGCGGAACTTGCGCGCCATTTCTTCCCAGCTGTCTGAAAGGTCGATCGCCTCGATCTCGCGCCGGGGGGTCATCAGCCCGCGCGCGCTGCGGTCGGCAATACGCATGACGCCTGCAATCATCTCGGTTTCGGCCCGGTGGATGACGCCCGCCGTCTCGGCCTCCGAGATGACCAGCTTGATCTCTTCGTCGCTGATGGTCTGGCGGTCCTCACTCGACTGCCCCAGTGCCGCAAGCAGCAGCTTGCCCGAACGATCAAGCAGCCAGACAAGCGGCGCCGCCCCGCGTGAGATCGCCTGCATCAACGGAGCCACCCGCGCCGCGACCCGTTCGGGCGATTTCAGCGCCAATTGTTTTGGCACCAGCTCGCCGACAATCAGCGACAGATAGGTGATCGCCACGACCACACCGCCCATGCCCAAAGGCTGTGCCAGCGAAGGAGGCACCCCCAGACCCGGCAGCGCCGCGGCAAGCCGCGCACCCAGGGTCGCGCCGGAAAAGGCCCCCGACAACACACCAACCAGCGTGATGCCGATCTGGACCGAGGACAGAAAACGACCCGGGTCCTCGGCCAGTGCAAGCGCGGTGCCCGCCCCCCGGTCGCCACGCTCGGCCAAGACCTTCAGCCGCGCAGGGCGGGCAGAGACAATCGCCAGCTCGGACATGGCCAGCAACCCGTTAAGCAGGGTCAGGACAAGAACGACTAGGATTTCGATCCACATCTAGGGAGCTCGCTGGGGGAGGGGCAAAGCCGGAAGGCTGGTCGGATGCAGCATGCTGCACCTGTCGGAAGGGTCGTCGATCATGCGCTTGTCGGCGGTTGGCTCCGGCTGTGTCGCCCTTCAATATATCCGTTGACAGCGCCGTGGCAATCGTTCCGACCGATTTCCTTGCCGTCACTGTGACATATGTCAGTTATAAATTTGATTTTTAACAATTTTTCATCCGCGGTTTTCCGCGTTATGGAATTCTTCATTCCTGAGACATAGCGTGCAGGGAATCACACCAGAAGATCTGGAGCCGGAATGAGGGACAAAAATCGGGAAACCCCCGAAAAAATTGTGCTGGTTCTGCAAGGGGGCGGCGCGCTGGGGGCGTTTCAGGCCGGCGCTTACGAGGCACTATGCGACGCAGGGCAGGAACCAGAATGGCTGGCCGGAATCTCGATCGGCTCGATCAATGCGGCGCTTATTGCGGGAAACCCTCCGGGTGAACGCTTGCCAGCGCTGCGTCAGTTCTGGGATCGGGTGACGGGGGCACCCTGGCTCATGGCCCCCTGCCTTGGCAAGGGGCCGCTGCATGAACAGATGCGTGCTGCCTGCAACGAAGGCAGCGCCGCCATGACTGCGCTGCTGGGTGCGCCAGGCTTTTTCCGCCCGCGTCTGCCGGACCTCTTTTCGTTTCTGCCCGGCCTGATGCGCCAGACCAGCTGGTATGACACCGGGCCCCTGCGCGATACGCTGCTAGAGCTGATCGACTTTGACCACCTGAACCGCTACGGACCCCGGCTGTCTATCGGCGCCGTGGATGTCGAGACGGGCAATTTCACCTGTTTCGACAGCCGCGAGACCACGATCACCGTTGATCATATCATGGCCTCGGGTGCGCTGCCGCCGGGTTTTCCTGCGGTCGAGATCGAGGGGCGACACTATTGGGACGGCGGGCTGGTGTCGAACTCACCACTGCAATTCGTCTTGGAAACACCCAGCACCCGGCCACTGTCCATCTATCAGGTGGACCTTTACCCGTCGCGGGACAGCCTGCCCCGCTCCATGGCCGAGGTTGAACAACGCGAACGCGAGATCCGCTTTTCCAGCCGTACACGGCTGAACACCGATGAATTCCGCAACCGTCATGCGCTGGCCAGCGCAGCGCGCCGATTGCGCGCCCGCCTGCCCCGCGAATTCCGTGACGACCCGGATCTGACCCGGCTGATCGAGGCAGGCCCTGCCCATCCGGTCAGCCTGATGCATTTGATCTATCGCCATGCAAGCTATGAAGGCGCATCCAAGGATTACGAATTCTCGCGCCTTTCGATGCTGGATCACTGGCACGACGGGCGGCGGGACGCAGAACGCTCGTTGCGCGATCCGCGCTGGATCAACCGGCAGGTACCGCAGGATGGGCTGATGATTTTTGACATCAGCGACCCGCATCACCAAGAGGCGGCCGCCAGCTGAACCATCACATGGACACACCGCCCGGCTGGTTGCGGGCGGTGTGACATGACAGCAGGGGCAATATCAGCGTTGGGGGATCAGTCAGTCTGGAACAGGCTCTTTAGTGTCGAAGGCTGACTGCGCCAGAATTGCGGTGGGGCTTTGACGCTGGCACCAAGTTTGGCCGCCGCGTGCCAGGGCCAGCGGGGATCGTAAAGCACGGTTCTAGCCAGTGCGATCATGTCTGCGTCACCCGTGGCGACGATAGCCTCGGCCTGCTCAGGCTCGGTAATCAGACCAACGGCAATGACCGGGATACCTACCGCCTGCCTGACGGCGCGCGCCAGCGGCACCTGATAATTCGGCCCGACCGGGATCTTTTGACGCGGGTCCAGCCCGGCGCTGCTGATATGAATGGCGGCACATCCCCGCGCCTCCAGCGCCTGCGAAAGGGCGATGCTGCCTTCGATGTCCCAACCGTTTTCGACCCAATCAGTGCCCGAAATGCGGGCCGTCACCGGATAGCCCTCTGGCACGGCGTCTCGCACCGCCTCAAAAACCTCCAGCGGGAAACGCATGCGGTTTTCAAGGCTGCCACCATATTCATCTTCGCGCCGGTTCGACAGTGGCGACAGGAACTGATGCAACAGATAACCATGCGCGGCGTGGATCTGGATCGCGTCGATCCCCAGCCGCACCGCCCGACGCGCCGCTGCGGCAAAGGCGTCACGTACACGTGTAAGCCCTGCCCGGTCCAGCGTCACCGGAGGATGGTCACTTTCCGCAAAGGGCAGATCCGAGGCTGATACCGTCTGCCAGCCATTCGCGGCATCAGGCGCGATCTGGGCCCCGCCTTCCCATGGCTTCGCGGTCGAGGCCTTACGCCCGGCATGGGCAAGCTGGATCGCGATGGGCATGTCGGACCAGGCCCGGACACCTTTCAGAACGCGATCCATCGCCGCTTCGGTTTCATCATCCCACAGCCCGACATCACCATAAGAGATGCGGCCCTCGGGCAGGACGGCGGTGGCTTCGATGGTCAGAATGGCAGCGCCGGAATGCGACAGGGCGCCAAGATGGATCAGGTGCCAGTCGGTCATCCGCCCATTCTCGGCGGAATAGGTGCACATCGGAGCAATGACGATCCTGTTGGAAAGGGTCTTGCCGCCAATGGCAATCGGCTGAAATAGCTGGGATCTGGGCATGAAAAGGTCCTTACGGTTGTCCCTTTCACATAGGCCGCCGATCCCTTGCCACAAGCCCTGCCCGCGCGGTTCCTGCCGGCAAGGGCGTTTCGGGGGGCAAAACGCCCCCTTGTTCGTTCAGAAGCTGTTGCGCTCGTGGTAGGTGCGCAGGAAGTTCTGGATGCGCTGGTCCTTCGGCGCGTGGAAGATGCCCTGAGGGCTGTCCACGGCGACCAGTTCGCCTTTTTCCATGAACGCGACCTGATCGGCGACATGGGCGGCAAAACCCATCTCATGGGTGACGACCACCATGGTCATGCCCTCGGACGCCAGCGTCTTCATGACGTTCAGCACCTCGCCCACCAGTTCGGGGTCCAGCGCCGAAGTCGGCTCGTCAAAAAGCATCAGCCGCGGCTCCATAGCGATGGCGCGGGCGATGGCGACGCGTTGCTGCTGACCCCCGGACATGCGCGAGGGGTGGTTTTCCATCTTGTCGGCAAGACCCACCTTGGTCAGCGCCTCGGCCGCGCGGGTCTCGGCCTCGGCCTTTGAAAGGCCGCGCACGCGGATCAGCCCCTCGGCCACGTTCTCTTTCGCGGTCATATGTGGCCAAAGGTTGAACTGCTGGAACACCATACCGATCGAACGGCGCATCTCGCGCAGCTTGCGTCCCGACATCTTGCGGCCCGGGGTTTCATAGCCGATCAGCTGGCCGTCTATGCGGATCTCGCCCGAGTCGTATTCCTCGAGAAAGTTGATGCAGCGCAAAAGCGTGGACTTGCCCGAACCCGAGGGCCCGATCAGGCAAGTCACTTTGCCCGGCGGGATGGACAGATCAACGTCCTTCAGCGCGTGGAACGGCCCGTAATATTTGTTGACCTTGCGGATCTCGACGGCGGATGCCTGCATCGGCTCAGGTCCTTTCGATCAGATGTTTGGTGATACGCGTCTCAACCCTGCGGCCAACGCGCGAGATAGCTTCGACCAGCACCCAGAAGAACAGTGCCAGCACCAGATTCGCCTCGAGGTAACGGTAGGTCTCGGCGGACATGCGGCCGACCTGATACATCAGTTCGGGCACGGTGATGATCGACAGGATCACCGTCTCCTTGGTCAGGATGATCGAGAAATTGACCAGCGCCGGCAGCGACGACACCAGCCCCAAAGGCAGGAGGATGCGGCGCACGATGGTCGGCTCGGCCATGCCAATGGCGCGCGCAGCCTCGATCTGGCCATGCGGCACCGCCCGGAAGCCTGCGCGGAAGATCTCTGCGAAATAAGGGCTGCCATAGAGCGTAAGGCCCAGAAGGCCCGCCGGGATCGCGTCCAGCCGCAGTCCGATCAGCGGTCCGCCATAGTAAAGCACGAACAGCTGGACAAGAAAGGGCGTGCCGCGAATGACCTCGATATAGGCCTGGACGATCCAGCCGACAAAGCGCGGTGCGTAACGCTGGACCAGCGCGATGACGAGCCCCAGCGCCATGCCAAAGATGGTGCCCAGAATCCAGCACAGCACGGTGACGCCAAAGCCCCTGAGCAGGGACGGGCCGTATTGTTCAAGGATGCTCCATTCCATCAGATGGCCGTCCTGTGTTCGAGATAGCGTCCCAGCGCCGAAAGGCACAGGTTGATGATCAGATAGATGCAGGCGGCCGCGATATAGACCTCAAGCGGGCGAAAGGTGGTGGCGGCCTGCGCCTGACTGGCGCGGGTGATTTCCATGATGCCGACAACCGAGACCAGCGAGCTGGCCTTGACCAGCAGGATCAGTTCATTGATCAGCGCCGGCAGCGAGATGGTCACGGCCTGAGGCAGGATGATCCGGGTCCAGACATCGCTCGGCTTCATGCCAATGGCAACGGCGGCCTCGGCCTGCCCTTTGGGCAAAGCTGCGATGGCGCCCCGCCAGATTTCCGAGATATAGGCGCTGGCGCATATCCCGACGGTAAAGACCGCCGCAAAAGTGGCGGGCACGTCGATGCCGATCACCGCAAGCGAATAGTAGAACACCAGCAGCTGCACCAGCAGCGGCACTCCACGGAAAAAGCTGACCCAGAGCGCCGCAAGTTTGCGCAAGACCATGTTGGATGAAAGCCGCGCCGCGCAGATCAGCGTGCCGATCACCAGCCCCAGCACGATGCCAAGGACCGAAATCAACAGCGTGTACCGCGCCGCCCAGATCAGTGGTTCGAAACTATCAAGAAAGACCGGAATGGAGAACATGCGCGCCTCGCCTTGGCCCTTGGGAACGGGCGGGGCCAGCCCCGCCCGTCAGCGATCAGTTGGTCGGGACTTCGCGGGGCAGTTCGGTATAGCTGCCCAGCCATTTTTCCTGGATCGCCTTGACGCGACCGTCGTCCGTCATTTTCAGCAGCGCGTCGTTGATAGCCTTGGCAAAGCTTGCGCTGTCATCGCCCTTGCGCAGCACCCAGGCGAAATAGCTCGGCTCACCATACTGGGGCGGATCGAACAGGGCAAAGGTCTCGGGGCGGTTGCTGACCAGATAGGTCAGGTTCGGCAGCGAACCTGTCACCGCGTCCAGGCGACCGGCGGCAAGGTCGGCATAGGCCTCGTCCGTGGTGCCGTATTCCTTAACGTTCACGCCGCCAAGGCTTTCACCAAAGGTCTGCAGGATGCGGGCCTGAGCGGTACCCTGCTGGACACCGACGGTCTTGCCCTTGATGTCCTCGGGCTTGGTCAGCTCGGTGTTGCCGGCTGCCTTGATCAGCGCGACGCTGGCATCCGCGATCGGCAGGGTAAAGGTATAACGCTCGACCCGGTCGGGCGTGATGGTCACAGGGGCGATAATGATATCGAACTTGCCGACCTCAAGCCCCGGCAGCTCGGCGGTCCAGGGGATGTCCTGATAGACCGGCTCGACGCCCAGCTCTTTGGCGACTTCGTCAAACAGATCCTTGGTCAGGCCCTCATACTTGCCGTTGTTCAGCATGTCGAAGGGGGCGTAGTGCATGTCGGTCGCAGTGACGATCTTGCCGGCTGCCTTGATGTCGGCAAGCTGGTCGGCTTGCGCGGCAGTGCCGAGCGCAAGCGCGGTCAGGCCGAACAGGGCAGCCTTGATGCTGGTGTGGAAGGTCATGTCAGTCTCTCCTGGTTGGACGGAAATGAGGCGCGGCACCGGTGCGTTGCGACGCCGCGCCTATGGATCAGAGAATGGCAGGAAGATTCAAGCCGTGCTCCCGCGCACAGTCCAGCGCGATCTTGTATCCCGCGTCCGCGTGACGCATCACGCCGGTTGCCGGATCGTTCCACAGCACCCGGGCCAGACGCGCATCGGCGTCCTCGGTCCCGTCGCAGCAGATGACCATGCCCGAGTGCTGCGAAAAGCCCATGCCGACCCCGCCACCATGATGCAGGGACACCCAGGTCGCGCCCGAAGCGGTGTTCAGCAGCGCGTTCAGCAGCGGCCAGTCGGACACGGCGTCCGAACCGTCCTGCATCGCCTCGGTCTCGCGGTTGGGGCTGGCGACCGAGCCCGAGTCGAGATGGTCGCGGCCGATCACGATCGGGGCCTTCAGCTCGCCGTTGCGCACCATCTCGTTGAAGGCAAGGCCCAGCTTGTGACGCAGGCCAAGGCCGACCCAGCAGATACGCGCCGGCAGACCCTGGAAACTGATCCGCTCACGCGCCATGTCCAGCCAGTTGTGCAGATGGGGGTCGTCGACCAGTTCCTTGACCTTCTGGTCGGTCCTGTAGATGTCCTCGGGGTCGCCCGAAAGCGCCGCCCAGCGGAACGGCCCGATGCCCCGGCAGAACAGCGGCCGGATATAGGCAGGCACAAAGCCGGGGAAGGCAAAGGCGCGCTCAAAGCCCTCTTCCAGCGCCATCTGACGGATGTTGTTGCCGTAATCGACGGTCGGAATCCCCATATCGGCGAATGCGACCATCGCCTCGACCTGTTTGCGCATGCTGATGCGGGCCGCACGCTCGACCGCCTTGGGGTCGGTCTCCTGACGCGAGCGCCATTCCGCGACGGTCCAGCCTTCCGGCAGGTAGCCATGGACCGGGTCATGGGCCGAGGTCTGGTCAGTCACGATATCGGGGCGCACGCCGCGACGGACAAGCTCGGGGAAAACTTCGGCAGCGTTACCGATCAGCGCCACCGACTTCGCCTCGGCCGCCTTGGTCCAGCGGTCGATCATCTCAAGTGCTTCGTCCAGCGAATGGGTCTTTTCGTCGACATAGCGGGTGCGCAGACGGAAATCGGCGCGGGTCTCGTCGCATTCGACCGCAAGGCAGCAGGCACCAGCCATGACAGCCGCCAGAGGCTGGGCACCGCCCATGCCGCCAAGGCCGCCGGTCAGGATCCATTTACCTTTAAGATTGCCGTCATAATGCTGACGGCCCGCCTCGACGAAGGTTTCATAGGTGCCCTGAACGATCCCCTGCGAGCCGATATAGATCCACGACCCGGCGGTCATCTGACCGTACATGGCCAGCCCCTTGCGGTCGAGTTCATTGAAATGATCCCAATTCGCCCAATGGGGAACAAGGTTCGAGTTGGCGATCAGCACGCGCGGGGCGTCCTTGTGGGTCTTGAAGACACCCACGGGCTTGCCCGACTGCACCAGCAGGGTTTCGTCGGTCTCAAGCTTTTGCAGACTGTCGACGATCAGGTCGAAGTCCTGCCAGGTGCGGGCGGCGCGGCCGATGCCGCCATAGACGACCAGCTCATGCGGATTCTCGGCCACATCGGGGTGCAGGTTGTTCATCAGCATCCGCATCGGCGCCTCGGTCAGCCAGCTTTTCGCGGTGATCTCGGTGCCGGTGGGCGGGAAGATGTCGCGGGTGTTTTGACGGGGGTTGTCCATGTCTCTCTCCGTTCAAGCCAGCAGATGGCCGGAAATGATGATGCGTTGGATTTCCGAGGAGCCCTCGTAGATCCGCATGATGCGCAGATCGCGGGCGATCCTCTCGATGGGGAAGTCGCGGGTGTAGCCATAGCCGCCGTGCAGTTGCAGCGCGGTGTCAGCGATGCGGCCAGCCGCCTCACTGGCCGCAAGCTTGGCCATGCTGGAGGCAAGCGAAAAGCGCCCACCGCCATGATGCGCCGCCTGCCGCTGCCGTGCCGCATCCTGCGACAGCAAAAGCGCCTGCCGATAGGCGACGCCCATATCGGCGATCATCCAGCGGATGCCCTGCCGTTCGCTGAGCGGCTGGCCACCGATCACACGATCCTTGGCATAGGCAATCGAGGCCTTCATCGCCGCCTCGGCCAGACCCAGGCATTGCGCGGCGACCTCGATGCGGCCGTTGTCCAGCACCTGCATCGCGGTGCGGAAACCCCGGCCCTCTTCGCCCAGCAGGGCGTCATGGGGCAGATGGCAATCAAGGCTCAGGGTGAACACATGCCCGCCCTTCAGCCCCATGGTCTTTTCAGGGGCACCCGGCTCAAGCCCCGGCGTGCCCTTGGGCAGGATAAAGGCCGAGATGCCGCGATGCGCCTTTTCAGCGTCGGTCACCGCATAGACGACGAGGAAATCCGCAACGCCGCCGTTCGAAATAAAACATTTCGTGCCCTTCAGATGCCAGCCATTCTCGGTCCGGCGGGCGCGGGTCTTCATATCGGCGGGGTCGGACCCGGCGGTCGGCTCGGTCAGGGCAAAAGCGCCCAGAACTTCGCCCGATGCGGCTTTCGGCAGCCACTGCTGTTTCTGCGCCTCGGTCCCGCCCAGCAGGATAGAATCGGTCGCAAGGTAATGCGCTGTCAGCGCCGAAGCGGTCGAGCCACAGGCCCCTGCAACGATCGCCACCGCACGCAACAGCGCCGGGGCGGAAATACCGCTGCCGCCATATTCCTCGGGCAGGTTGGCGCCCATCATCCCGACCTCGCCCAGAACGGCAAGCTGGTCGTGGACAAAAGCCGAAGTTTCATCAGTCCCGGCAGCCTTCGGCGCGATCTGCTCGGCGCAGATGCGTTCCAGCACGTCGCAGAACAGCCGCTCTTCCTCGTTCAGCATGTGCCAGTCATCGCTCATGCGGTCTCCTCCAATCCGAATTCGCGCAGGATGGCGGCGCGATCTCCGCCAAGGCGCGGGGCCGATGTCGTGGCCACAGGCTTTGCTGCGTCAAAGCGCACCGGCTGGCCAATGGTCGGGGCAAGTCCCAGCACCGGATGCGGCAACTGGCTGACCAGTTCGCGGGTCCGGGCATGTTCGTTGTCCGCCGCCTGGGCAATGTCCCAGATCGGCGCAGCGGGCAGGCCCACCCCGGCAAGGGCTGCGACAGCCTCCTCTGTCGTCAGCTCGCGCGACCAGTTTTCGATCAGGCGCTTTACCTCGGGCTCATGCGCGGTGCGGCTTTCGTCGCTGGCAAAGCGCGGATCCTGCGCGGCCTCGGGCGCACCGATCAGCGTTGCAAGCGTGGTGAACTGCTTACCGTTCAGAACCGCAATCACCACCTGCCCGTCGCGGGTCGCAAAGCAGCCAAACGGGGTGGAAAGGGGGTGACGGTTGCCCACCCGCTGCGGCACCTGCCCGGCATAGAAATGCAGCGCATGGCTGGTCGTCAGCATCGAGAACAGCGCGTCATACATGGCAACGTCCAGCGTCGCGCCCTGCCCCGTGGTGTTGCGGTTCACAAGCGCGGCCATGATCGCCCAGCTTGCAAACAGCCCCGCGATCAGGTCGGCCATGCTTTCGCCGGTCTTTAGCGGCGCACCGCCCTCTTCGCCTGTGCCGGCCATCAGGCCCGACATGGCCTGCACGACCAGATCATAGGCCGGCAAGTCACGGAACGGCCCATTCTGGCCAAAACCCGAGATCGAGCAATAGACCAGCCGCGGATTTGCCTCGCGCAGCGCCTCGGGCCCAAGGCCCAGCCGCGCAGCGACGCCCGGACGGAAATTCTCGACCACCACATCGACGCGGGCGGCAATGTCGCGGGCCAGCGCCAGATCTTCGGGCGCCTTGAGGTCCAGGACAAGGCTTTGCTTGCCCCGGTTGTTCAACGTGAAAAGCGCGCTTTCTCCGTCCTTGAACGGGCCGATATGGCGGTAATCGTCACCGGCCGGAGGCTCCAGCTTGATGACCTCGGCCCCCAGATCGGCCAGAAGCGCGGTGCAATATGGCCCCGCCAGCACGCGGGACAGATCAAGTACCCTGATGCCCTGCAACGGCTTCATGCGCGCAGCTCCGGTGCCAGTGCCGCAAGACGTTCAAGGATCGCCCGCAGCGTTACCCGCAATGTTTCGGCCTTGGACTCGTCATAGGCAAAGGGCGGGGTCTCGGTCGCCAGATGTGTCGATTGCGCCAGCTCCATCTGGATGGCGTGAACGCCCTGCTGCGGCTGGCCATAGTGCCGGGTTGTCCAGCCGCCCTTAAAGCGGCCGTTCACCACATTGCTGCGACCAGTGGCGGCGCAAAGCTCGGCCGTGGCTGCTTCGATACGCTTGTCGCAGGACGCGCCGCTGTTGGTGCCGATATTGAAATCCGGCAGTACGCCTTCGAACAGAAAGGGGATCACCGAGCGGATCGAGTGGCAGTCGTAAAGAATTGCCACGCCATGGCGCGCCCGCACCCGCTCGATCTCGGCGGTAAGCGCCTGATGATAGGGGGTGTGAAAGCGGGCTTTGCGGTCGGCGATTTCCTCGGCACCCGGTTCGGTCAGCCAGATCGCTTCGCCGTCGAAATCGGTCAGCGGCACAAGGCCGGTGGTGTTCTGGCCGGGATAAAGGCTTGCATCATCCGGCCCGCGATTGGCGTCGATGACATAGCGATGAAAGGTCGCGCGCACCGTTGTCGCGCCGGGCAGCAGCCGGTCATAAAGCCGCTCGATATGCCAGTCGGTATCGGCCAGCACCTGTCCGCGCGGGTTCAGCCGGGCACGAATGTCGTCCGGCAGCCAGGTCCCGGTATGGGGCAGGCCCAGAATGACCGGGCTGTCGCCTTGGATGACCTCGACGGGATTCACGGCCGCACCTCATCCAGCAGGTGGCCGGGAACGGCACCAGCCAACACGCCTTCGCGCACCAGCCGGGCGGATTCGGCCAGGTCGGGGGCCAGATAACGGTCCTGTTCCAGCACGGGCACCGTCTGGCGCAGCGCCGTCAGCACCGCCTGCAGCGGGCCCGAGGTCCGCAGCGGGGCGCGGAACTCGACCCCGGCGCTGGCGCAAAGCGCCTCGATACCAAGGATCTGCGCGAGGTTCGCATTCATCCGCTTAAGCCGCCGCGCACCATGGGCCGCCATCGACACGTGGTCTTCCTGGTTGGCCGAGGTGGGCGTGGAATCGGTGCTGCATGGCGTGGCCAGATGCTTGTTCTCGCTCATCAGCGCGGCCGAGGTCACCTCGGCGATCATCAGGCCAGAGTTCAGACCCGGATCGGGGGTCAGGAAGGGCGGCAGATCATGGCTCAGCGCCGGATCGACCATCAGCGCAATGCGGCGCTGTGAAATGGCCCCTATCTCGGCAATTGCCAGCGCAATCTGGTCAGCGGCAAAGGCCACCGGCTCGGCATGGAAGTTCCCGCCCGAGACGATAAGGTCAGCGCCGACCAGCACCAGCGGGTTGTCGGTTGCGGCATTCGCCTCGATCTCAAGGGTGCGGGCAGCCTGCCACAGCAGATCAATACAGGCGCCGGTGACCTGAGGCTGACAGCGGATGCAATAAGGATCCTGCACGCGGCTGTCGCCTTCGCGGTGGCTTTCGCGGATCTCTGACCCGTCCATCAGCGCGCGGATGGTGCGCGCCGCGACGATCTGGCCGCGATGACCGCGCAAAGTGTGGATTTCGTCAAGGAAAGGCGCGGTCGATCCCATGATCGCATCGGTCGACAGCGACGAGGTGACCAGCGCAGCCCGTGCGGCGGCAAAGGCGTCAAACAGCCCGGCAAGCGCGAATGCGGTCGAAACCTGCGTGCCGTTGATAAGCGCCAGCCCCTCTTTGGCAGCAAGCACCACGGGCTTGAGACCCGCGGCCGCCAGCGCCTCGGCCGAGGGCATTTCGCGGCCTTCGAACATTGCGCGGCCTTCGCCCAGCATGGCAGCAGCCATATGGGCCAGCGGCGCCAGATCGCCCGAAGCGCCGACTGAACCTTGCGACGGGATCACCGGCAGCACGCCACGGGCAAGCATGTCCTCGATCAGCCGGATTACCTCGGGACGCACACCCGAAGCGCCACGGCCCAGCGACAAAAGTTTCAGCACCATGATCAGGCGCACGGTCTCGGGCTCGACCGGTTCGCCCACGCCGCAGCAATGCGACAGGATCAGGTTGCGCTGCAACGTCGCGGTGTCCTGCGCCGCGATCTTGATCGAGGCCAGTTTGCCAAAGCCGGTGTTCACGCCATAGACCGGAACCTCGCCATTGGCGGCGGCATTGATCCGGGCGGCAGATTCGGCGATGCCCGCACGGGCCGAGTCGTCCAGCCGCGCGGCCAGCCCCTCGCGCCAGATACGCTCCAGCTGCGCGAGTGTCGTTTCACCGGGAATAAGGATCAGTTCAGACAAGTTCGCCTCCGACGATGCGGGCATGAAGGGGATTAAAACCGATGCGATAGGTCAGCTCGGCCGGATGCCGGATGTCCCAGACGGCCAGATCGGCGCGCATCCCGGCAGCAAGCCGGCCGCGATCCTCAAGGCCCAGCGCCTGCGCAGCATGGCGCGTAACGCCCGCCAGACATTCGGCCGGGGTCATGCGAAACAGTGTGGCGCCCATGTTCATGGTCAAAAGCAGAGAGGTCAGCAGCGAGGTGCCGGGGTTGCAATCCGTCGCCAGCGCAATCGGCACGCCAGCATCACGCAGCCCCTGCATCGGCGGATATTGCGTCTCGCGCAGCGTATAGAATGCACCGGGCAGCAGTACCGCGACGGTGCCCGAGGCCGCCATCGCCTTGATCCCGTCCTGGCCCAGATATTCAAGGTGATCGGCCGACAGCGCGCCATGCTGCGCAGCCATAGCCGCACCGCCCAGATCGGACAGCTGCTCGGCATGCAGCTTGACCGGCAGGCCAAGCCGGACGGCGTGATCAAAGATCCCCGCCATTTCCTCGCGCGAAAACGCGATGCCTTCGCAGAATCCGTCAACGGCGTCGATCAGCCCTTCGGCATGGCCGCGCTCCATCCCGGCAATGACGACATCGCGGATATAACCCTGACGGTCATCCTTGTATTCCGGCGGCAGGGCATGGGCGGCAAGCCAGGTGGTGCGCACCGTTACCTTGCGCATCTGGCCGATACGACGGGCAACGCGCAGCATCTTGAGCTCGCCATCAACATCGAGCCCATAGCCCGACTTGATCTCAAGCGTCGTGACCCCTTCGGCCAGCAAAGTATCGACACGCGGCAGGGCCGAGGCCAGCAACGCCTCTTCGTCCGCTTCACGCGTGGCGCGAACGCTGGACAGGATGCCGCCGCCGGCGCGGGCGATCTCTTCGTAAGAGGCGCCTTCCAGCCGCATCTCGAACTCGCGCGCGCGGTCGCCGCCAAAGACGATATGGGTGTGACAGTCGATCAGCCCGGGGGTCACCAGCCGCCCGCCCAGATCCTCGCGCGTCGCACCGGTATATTCGGCAGGCAGATCCGCTTCAGCCCCAACCCAGATGATTCGGTCGTCTCCGATCACCGCCGCGCCTTGCTCAATCAGGCCATAACCGCCTGACTTTTCGTCCATTGTTACAAGATGTGCGTGGTGAAGAAGCTTCATCGGCTCGCATCCCCGATTGATTTCCAGGTTGTTCTATGTCTAAACTTAATTAACCTCTATGTCTAAACTTATTTTGACGCAAGGAAGAGTGACGAGATGACGGTTATCTGGGCGAAACGGGCCTTGTTGCCCGAAGGATGGGCAGAAAATGTCCGGGTGACGATCAATCAGGGCCGAATCGCCAAGGTCGAAAAGGGCGCGGCGCGGCGCGGCCATCAGGCGGGACTGTTGCTGCCGGCAATGGCAAACCTGCACAGCCATGCCTTTCAGCGCGCCATGGCCGGCTTGTCCGAGGCAAAGGGCCCCGAGCCACGCGATACCTTCTGGACCTGGCGGCAAATCATGTACCGCTTTCTTGACCACCTTGGCCCAGATGATGTCGAGGCCATCGCCGCCCTTGTGCAGATGGAGATGCTGGAGGCCGGTTACGCCACCAATGTCGAGTTCCATTATCTGCACCACGGCCCCGGCGGCGCGCCCTATGACAATATCGCCGAGATGGCCGAGCGCATCGCAGCAGCGGCCAGCCGGACGGGCATCGGCCTGACGCTTTTGCCGGTGCATTACCAGTTTGGCGGCGTAGACCAGCGCGCGCTTGCCCCCGGCCAGAACCGCTTTGGCACGACGCCCGAAGAGTTTCAGCGCCTGCTTGACGCCTCGGAGGCGGCGCTTGGCGGCCTGCCCGCCGATGCCGGTATCGGCGTTGCGCCCCATTCGCTGCGCGCCGTCTCGCCCGAGGGGTTGGCGGCCTGCGTCGATCTGCGGCCCGGCCGGCCGTTGCACATGCATCTGGCCGAGCAGGTCCCCGAGATCGAGGAAATCAGCACCGCCTATGGCCGCCGCCCGGTCGAATGGCTGCTCGACAACCACCAGCCCGACCGGCGCTGGACGCTGATCCACCTGACCCACATGACCAAGGATGAGACCCGCCGCCTTGCCGCCACCGGCGCAGTCGCCGGGCTGTGCCCGATCACCGAATCATCCCTTGGCGACGGCATCTTCAACGGCACGATCTGGGCAGCGGCAAAGGGCCGGGTCGGCTTTGGCTCGGACAGCAACATCCGCATCTCGCTGGTCGAAGAATTGCGCACACTGGAATACAGCCAGCGCCTGCGTGATCGGGGCCGGGCGATCCTGGCCGAGCAGGAACGCTCGACCGGACGGGTGCTTTATGAAGCCGGGCTTGACGGTGGTGCGACCGCCGCAGGGCGCGAGACCGGGGCGATCCGCAAGGGTCTGTGGGCTGATCTGGTCGCGGTAGACCTTGAAAATCCGGTAATGGCGGGACGCAAGGGCGATCAGATGCTCGACAGTCTGATCTTTGCCGGGCACGACGGGCTGGTACGGGACGTCTGGTCGGCGGGCCGCCATGTCGTCAGCGAAGGTCGGCATATGGAACGCGATCGCATTATCGCGGATTATCTGACGACTATCTCACGGCTTCAGGACCACATGTGACCGAAAAAAGCTCATCCAAGGCACAGGCCATCGTTACCGAGGTGCGTCGCCGTATCGCTGACCGCGAATGGCGGCAGGGCGACCGCATCCCGGACGAAGCAGAGCTGGCCGTCGAATTCGGCGCTGCCAGGGCCACTGTGAACAAGGCCCTGCAACTGCTGGCCAAAGAGGGGCTTCTGGACCGCAAACGCCGCGCCGGAACACATGTGACGGTGAACCCGACGCGCAAGGCGACACTGACCATTCCCATCGTGCGCGAACAGATCGAGCAGGCGGGAATGGAATACAGCCACCGCGTCGTTGCACAAAAGAAAAGCCCGATCCCCGCCGCCATTGCCGAACGGATGGAACTGCCAGAGGGTCAGATGCTGATCCATCTGCGCACGGTCCATTACGGCGACGGCAAGCCGTTTCAGGCCGAGGATCGCTGGATCAACCCGGCTGCTGCCCCGGGCGTTGATGGGATCGACTTTCACCGTGTCAACGCCAATGAATGGCTGGTGCGCAACGCGCCATGGCTGCGCGCCGAGATCGCCTTTTCAGCCGAGAACGCCAATGCCCGCGATGCCCGCCTGCTAGAGACGCGGCAAGGCAGTGCGCTATTGATCCTGCAGCGCACGACCTTCAACGATCTGGGCGCGATCACCACCGTCCGTGTGGCCTTTCATCCGGGCCACACCATGATTGCAACGCACTGAGGGGCGCGCCCGCTTCACTTTGCCACGGCCTTCGCCTAAGACATCGGCCAATCCCAAAAAGGAAAAGCCATGGCCAGCGCCAATCTCAACATCATGATCAGGGCCGCGCGCAAGGCGGGCCGCAGCCTCGTCAAAGACTTCCGCGAGGTCGAAAACCTTCAGGTCTCGGTCAAGGGCGCGGGCGATTTCGTCAGCCGCGCCGACCGCGAGGCCGAGCGCATCATCAAGGAAGAGCTGCGCAACGCGCGGCCGAACTATGGCTGGATCGGCGAGGAAACCGGCGAAGAGGACGGCGAGGACCCGACCCGGCGCTGGATTGTCGATCCTCTGGACGGCACCACCAACTTTCTGCACGGCCTGCCCCATTGGGCGGTCAGCATCGCCCTTGAGCACAAGGGCGAGATTGTCGCATCGGTGGTCTTTGACGCCGCCAAGGACGAGTTGTTTACCGCTGAAAAGGGCGACGGCGCATTTCTCAACGACCGCCGTATCCGCGTTTCGGGCCGTCGGCAGATGATCGAGTCGATCTTTGCCACCGGCGTTCCCTTCGCGGGGCGCGGTCCCCTGCCTGCAACGCTGCGTGATCTTGGCCGGCTGATGCCGCTGACCGCAGGCGTGCGCCGCTGGGGCGCGGCCTCGCTGGATCTCGCCTATGTCGCCGCGGGCCGCTACGAAGGGTACTGGGAACGCGGGATCAAATCCTGGGACGTGGCCGCTGGCGTTCTGCTGGTGAAAGAGGCTGGCGGTCGGGTCGATTCGATCCATCCCGGCCAAAGCCCGGTGGAATCAGGCTCGATCGTCGCCGCCAACCCCCAGCTTTTCGACGAATTGGCAGGAATAGTGCGTCAGCGCGACTGAGCCCGGCTTGACCTTTCCTGCCGGGAAAGGCATGGGCGGATTTCAAGTCTGGAAATGCGCCGATGCCAAATGACAGCCAGACGGGGCCGCTGATGGCCCCGGCAGCCCGCCCGCCTGCCGTTCCACCACCGCTTGCCGCCCCACGGACAGAGCGTCAGGGCACGGCCATCCTGTTGATCTGTGGATCGGCGCTGATCTTTGCAGCCCAGGACGGTATCTCGCGCTATCTGGGCGCCACCTATTCCCCGATCTTTGTCATCATGCTGCGGTTCTGGTTCTTCGCGGCATTCGTCATCCTGCTCTGCGCCCGCTCGTCGGGCGGGCTGGCGCGGGCAGCGCGGTCAAAACGGCCATGGACACAAGCCTTTCGCGGCGTCCTTCTGGTGGCCGAAGTGGTGGTCACGGTCGAGGCATTTGTGCGTCTGGGCCTGATCAACACCCATGCGATCTTTTCCTGCTATCCGCTGCTGATATCGGCGCTGTCGGGACCGTTCCTGGGCGAAAAGGTCGGCTGGAGACGCTGGGCAGCCGTCGCGGTTGGTTTCGTCGGCATCCTGATCGTGCTGAAACCGGGCAGCGGGGTCTTCAGCTCTGACGCGATCCTGCCTTTTGCCGGCGCGGCGATGTTTGCGGTTTATGGCCTGCTGACCCGGCTGGTCGGGCGCGACGATCCGGCCATGGTCAGCTTTTTCTGGACCGGCATCGTCGGAGCCATCGCCATCACCCTTGTCGGCGTCTGGCATTGGGAACCGATCGCAGGACGCGACATTCCCTGGCTTTTGCTGCTGTGCCTGACGGCGGTGGTCGCGCATTACATGCTGATCAAGGCCTATGAACTGGCCGAAGCTTCGACCTTGCAGCCCTTTTCATACACCCAGCTTGTCTGGGTCAGCATCTTTGGCGTGACGATCTTTGGTGAAACGCTGGCACCGAATGTCGCCATCGGCGGGCTGATCGTCGTCGGCGCGGGCCTGTTTACCTGGTGGCGCGCACGCCAGCGCGAGCGGGCCGGACTGAACTGAGCGGGGCGGCATTCGCCTCTTCGACCGAGAACGCCGCCTGCCCCAATACCTCGGCCAGCGCGCCACCCGCCGCATAGCCGGTCAGCGACCGCGTGGTCATCAGGGGCCGGGCAGAACGCACCAGCCGGATCGGCGGAGGCGCGGGCGCAGGTTTCATCCCGCCCCCGGTCAGATCCCATGTCGGGACCAGAGGCACCGGCGTGCCTTTGATGCGGGCGCGATAGATTGGCAGCGCCTCGGCCACGCGCATGACGTAGTTGCGCGTCTCGTCAAAGGGGATCATCTCGACCCAATCGACCGGATCGACCCCGCCGCGCAGGTCTCCGAATTCGCCCAGCCAGCGGGCCGAACGACCCGGACCGGCGTTGTACCCCGACGCGACCAGCGCGATCGAGGGGCCGAAGCGGTCGCGCAGCCCGGCCAGATAGGCTGCGCCCAGCCGGGCATTATAAGCGGCGTCACGGGTCAGCCTCGCCTGATCAAAGGGCTCACCCAGCCGCCGCGCCATCGAACGCGCGGTGTCGGGCATCACCTGCATCAGCCCCAGCGCCCCGGCATGCGATGAAACGGTATGGTTGAACTCGCTTTCCCGCCGCGCAATCGCCATGACCAGTTCGGGCGGCAGGCCCAGCGGACGGGTCTCAAGCCCGGTCAGAGGGTAATAGGCCGCAGGATAGACGACGCCCTTGGCCGCCGCTGCCTTGGCCAAGCGCAGCGCGTGCCAAGGCAGGCGCATTTCCATCATCAGCCGGGCCATGCGACCGATATCTTCGGGCGCGGCTGTCTCGGCCAGATGCAGAAAAAAGCGGGCCGCCTGATCAGGCTCACCTGCCGCGATCAGCCAGACGCCCGCCTGCCAGATCCGGTTTTCGCGCAAATCACTGCCGCGCCAGTCGGGCAAGGTCTCGGTGCTGCGCCCGGCAATCGCCAGCTCCGGCTGCATGGGCAGGCCCAGCTTTTCAGCGGCAAGCTGGCCATACCATGCCGATTGGTAGCCAGCGGCGCGGGTATAGGCGGCACTGGCGTCGGCGGTTTTCCCTGCGGCCTCGTATGCCCGGCCCTGCCAGTAATGGGCGCGCGATAGCGAGATCGGGCTTGCCACCGCCTTTTCCAGCGTCTGGAAATGCGCCAACGCCCGGTCCGGCGCGCCACCTCGCAAGGCCGCATAACCGGCAAGCCATTCCAGATCGGAATAATCATCGCCGCCCGCAGACAGGAAATGCCCGGCGGCCAGCTTTTCAGCCAGCGCCCAGTTGCCCTGCCGCAGCGCGAGCCTGGCGTAATCGGCCCGCTTGCCAGCCCAGGCGGCAGGGTCGCGCAAGGCCTCGGCACTGGTCGAACGCTCCAGCATCAGATCGCGTGCCAGATCCGGCATCTTGGCCCATACCCGCCAGCGAAAGCGGTCAAGCGCAAGCCCGGCGTCATCTCTTTGTCCGGCGGGCAGCGCAAGGATCAGCGCATCCACGCCGGTCTGTCCAGCTTGCAGCGCCAGCCGCGCCCGGCCCAAGGCCTGCGCCGGAGCCGAGGCAAGCGGCAAGGCAACCTGCGCGGCCTGCCATTCGCCCTGATCCAAAAGCCGCATCAGCCGCGTATCGTGCAGACCCGCGACCGTTTCGCCATGGGCAGCCAGGAAAACATCGGCCTCGGCCTTGCTTAGCGCCTGTTCGGACCAGAAACGGGCAATCTCGTCGCGGGCGGCCTGCGGATCGGTTTTCTTTAGCGCCGCGATCAGCGCCATCGCACCGTTCAGCGTGTCGGGGTGGCGCGTGCCGAACCAGCCGATCACCTCATCCGGCGGCAGGTCGGCCCGCAACAGTGCATCCCCGCGCTTCCAGAACAGCGCCATGCCGGGCCAGTCGCGATTACGGGCAGCAAAGTCGCGGTATTCCGCCCAAGTCCCCTGCCCTGCCCGCAGCCGCTGCCACAGGATCAGGTCGCGGGCGACAGGACCCGAGGCCTCGGCCTCGGCCGTGGCAGCGGACCAGTCACGCATCGCAGCAGCGCCCAACGCCCGGGACAAACGCTGGGCATCCTCGGCCCGGGCCGGCAAGGCCAGACTAAGGGCAAAGGCCAGAGCAAACCCGACAAGCCTGTCACGGAAAGGATACATCATGGCTTCATTTCTGCGGGCTTCCTGCAGGGGGCGCAACTCAAATCCTTGGCAATTCGCGCGCCCGGATGTAAGCCCGCAACAGAAGCAAATTCAGGATACCCACATGTTCAGAGGCTCGCTGCCCGCGCTGGTCACGCCATTCACCCCCGATGGGGAGCTGGATCTCCCAGCGCTGGAGAAGCTCGTCGAGTGGCATGTCGAGCAGGGCAGCCATGGTCTGGTGCCCGTCGGCACCACCGGCGAAAGCCCGACCCTGAGCCACGAGGAGCACCGTCTGGTCATCGAAGAGGTCGTGCGCATGTCCGCCGGCCGCATCCCGGTTATCGCCGGGGCTGGCTCAAACTCGACGCGCGAGGGAATCGGGCTGGTCCAGCACGCTCAGGCCGCAGGGGCCAATGCGGCACTGGTGGTGACGCCCTATTACAACAAACCGACGCAGGACGGGCTGATTGCGCATTATACCGCGTTGCATGACGCAAGCGAGCTGCCGATCATCATCTACAACATCCCCGGCCGCTCGGTCATCGACATGACGCCCGAAACGATGGGCGAACTGGCGAAACTGCCGCGTATCGTCGGCGTCAAGGACGCCACTGGCAAGCTTGAGCGGGTAAGCCAGCAGCGTATCGCCTGCGGCAAGGATTTTATCCAGCTGTCGGGCGAGGACGCGACCGCGCTTGGCTTTAACGCTCATGGCGGCGTGGGCTGCATCTCGGTCACGGCGAACGTCGCACCAAAGCTGTGCGCCGAATTCCAAGAGGCAACTCTGGCTGGCGATTACGCCAAGGCGCTGGAATATCAGGACCGGCTGATGCCGCTGCATGTGGCGATCTTTCTTGAGCCGGGGGTCGCCGGGGCGAAATACGCCATGTCGCGGCTTGGCCTGATCAGCGACCGCGTGCGGCTGCCGCTGGTCGGCCTCAGCGACGCGACCAAGGCCCGCATTGATGCGGCAATGTCTCACGCCGGGCTGATCTAGGCGCGGGACGCCGGAACAATCAGATCAAAAAGAACGGGGCGGGATTTCCGCCCCATTTTCATATGCGGGGCTGGCTGCCCTGCTGATCCCGGCGCTTGCGATCAACAAAGCTTTCCTCGTCCGGATCGGCAAAGGTCGCCCAATCCTTGCCGGGTGCGGGACACGGCAATTCGTCGCGGCTCCAGCCCATATGCATATGGGCCTTGGCAATGAAATAGCCGGTGACAGGGGCGGTCAGCAGCAAAAACAGGGTGATCAGCAGCTCGTGCCAGGTCAGCACGCCATAGCGCGCCGGAAACCAGATCAGTGAGGCGACAAGCACCGCCCCGACCCCCAGCGTTGCCGATTTCGTCGGCGCGTGCAGGCGCGTCATCGGATCGGGCAGTTTGACCAGCCCGTAAGAGCCGACAAGACCAAAGAACCCGCCCGCCACCAACAGAACCGAGACGATGATTTCCGCGATCATTCCCGCCCCCTATTCGATGATATCGCCGCGAAGGACGAATTTCGCATAGGCCACGGTCGAAATGAAACCAACCATGGCAAACAACAGCGAGGCCTCGAAATACATCGTCGTGCCCTTGTCTATGCCAAACAGCGTCAAAAGCGCGATGACATTGATCGACATGGTATCGAGCGCCAGCACCCGATCCGACAACCCCGGCGCAAAGACCACCCGGTAAAGACAGAAAAGCAGCGCCATGCCAAAGCAGCCATAGGCGAAGATCAGCGCGTAAGCGATCATTCAAAGATCTCCTTCAGCCGGGCCTCGTAGCGGGTCTTGATCTCATCAAGGATGCCCTGCGGATCAGGGGCGTGCATGGCATGGACCAGCAGGGCGCGACCGTCCTCGGACAGGTCGCAGCTGACTGTACCGGGGGTCAGGGTGATGGTTGCGGCAAGGGCGGTGATCGCCTCGGGGCGGCGCAGATCCAGAGGTACCGATATCCACGCCGGACGCAGCGCCCGGCGCGGCGTGAACAGCACGATGCGCGCCACGGCGAAATTGGCCTTGATGATGTCCCACAGCACGATGGCCAGATAGGCGGGGATCTTGTGCGGCTTGCCATAGCCCTGCGCGCCGGGCCAATAGGGCGCGGTCATCAGCGGGACGACGATGCCGATGATCACCGCAAAGACCAGCGAGCCGACGGCCCAGCGGTTGACAAGCGCCATCCACACCAGCACCAGCGTAACCGACAGCCAGGGATGGGGAAGCAGGCGACGGATCATTTCGTGCCCTCCTGCGCTTCCAGCACTGACGAGACATAGGCATCGGGGTTATGCAGCTGCGCGGCAGTCGCCTCGGCCAGCCGCAGGGCCGGACCGGCAAGTGCCGTCAGGGCGACAATCCCGGACAACAGCAGCAGGACCGAGGCCACCGCCAGCCAGTTCGCCGGCGCATCGCCCAGATCCTGAATTGGTTCGTCCGGTTCAAGTTTGGGGCCAGTGGCGGCTGGTGGTGCGGGAACCGGGGCCGGGCCCAGTTCGTAGCTTTTCCAAAACACGATCGAGCCAGCGCGGGCCAGCGCATAGATCGCGATCAGCGAGGTGATCAGGATCGTCGCCCAGATCCACACCATCCCGGGGGCCGGGCGGGTGGCCTGCATCACCAGCAGCTTGCCGATAAAACCCGACAGCGGCGGCATTCCGGCGACCGCAATTGCGGCAATGAAATACAACGCCGCGACCAGCCCGTTACCGGGCATCACCTGTTCAAGCCGCAGCCACAGGTCACCACGCCGCGCGCCGATCATGTCCATGATCAGAAACAGCGCACCGGCGGCCAGCGTCGAATGGATCATGTAATAGACCGCAGCCGCAGTCCCTTGCGGGTTGAACTGCGCCACCGCGATCATCAGCGTACCGATCGAGCCGATGGCCGCAAAGGCGGCAAGCCGTCCCAGATGGCGGGTGCCAAGAATGCCAATCTGGCCGATGGCCAGCGTGAACAGCGCCGCTGGCAAAAGCAGATCGGCGACCACGCCCTCGATCACCGCATCTTGCGGAAATACCAGCGTAAAGAAACGGATGATGCCATAGACCCCGACCTTGGTCATGATGGCAAACAGCGCCGCCACCGGCCCCGGAGCATTGGCATAGGTCGAAGGCAGCCAGAAATGCAGCGGCACCAGCGCCGCCTTGACGGCAAAGACCAGCATCAACAGCACCGCCCCGGTCCGCAGCAGCGCGGTATCCTCGGCCGGCATTGCCGCGACGCGCAGCGCCATATCGGCCATGTTCAGCGTGCCGGTGACCGAATAAAGCACCCCCAGCGCCGCCAGAAACAGCGTCGAGCCGGCAAGGTTATAGGCGATGTACTGGACACCGGCGCGCAGGCGCATCCCGCCCCCGCCATGGATCATCAGCCCATAGCTGGCGATCAGCAGCACCTCGAAAAAGACGAAAAGGTTAAAGGCGTCCCCGGTCAGAAAAGCGCCGCAGATCCCCATAAGCTGAAATTGCCATAGCGCGTGGAAATGCCGCCCCTTGCGGTCCCAGCCAGACCCCACGGCGTAAAGCTGCACCGCCAGCGCCAGCACCGCCGTCAGCAAAAGCATCAGCGCCGACAGCCGGTCGAGCATCAGCACGATGCCAAAAGGCGCGGCCCAGTTGCCCAGGCGATAGACATGGACGTCGCCCCCCATGGCAAGGGCATTGAGATAGATCGCCACCCCGGCGAGCAGCGCCGTTCCCGCAATCGAAAAGACGCGCTGCAACATCAGGTCGTTGCGCATCCACAGGATGATCAGCGGCCCGATGACAGCGGGCAGGATAACGGGGGCAATGATAAGATGGCTCATACGTCACCGTCCTGCGATTGCGGTGCCGGAGGCAGGCGGTCGGCGCGCGGCATATCCACCCGGTCGTCCCCGCCTTCCAGAAAGGCGCCAAGCGCCATCATCACCACCACCGCCGTCATGCCGAACGAAATCACGATTGCGGTCAGCACCAGCGCCTGCGGCAGCGGATCGGTATAGGGGCCGCCTGCCTCATTCAGGATCGGCGGCGCGTTCACCACCAGCCTGCCGGTCGCAAACAGAAAAAGGTTGATCGCATAGCTGAGCATCGTCATGCCCAGCACGACGGCAAAGGTCCGCAGACGCAGGATCAGATAGACCCCCGCCGCCGTCAGCATCCCGATCGCGCCTGACAACAGAAGCTCCATCAGCGCCGCGCCTCCTTGCTGGGGTCGATGTCCATCGGGTCCAGGTTGACCGTGCCTCCCGCCTGCCGCGCAATCCGCGACAGCGAGTTCAGCGCCAGCATCACGGCCCCCAGCACGCACAGGAACACGCCAAGGTCAAAGCCCATGGCCGAGGCCAGCTCGAACTCTTCAAGCCCGGGCAGCTTCACATAGCCGTAGGTCGAGGTCAGGAACGGCTGTCCGGCGAACCAGGCCCCTATGCCAGTGATGCCGGCGGCGATAACCCCGGCGCCGATCAGGGCGTGGTAGTTGATCTTTTGCCGCTCTTGCGCCCAGGCGAACCCCGAAGCCATGTATTGCGATACCAGCGCCACCGAGACCACCAGCCCGGCGATGAACCCGCCGCCCGGCACGTTGTGGCCGCGCAGGAAGATATAAAGCCCGACCACCAGTGCAATCGGCAGCACCAGCCGCGTCACGACCACCAGCATCAGCGGATGACGATCCCCTGCACGGGCGGTGTCATGAACCCAGTTGCGCAGCCGGCGACCGCTTGCACCGGCAAGCAATGTCTCGGTCAGGGCATAGATGGTCAGCGCCGCGATACCCAGAACGGTGATCTCGCCAAAGGTATCATAGCCGCGGAAGTCTACGAGGATGACGTTGACGACATTGTCGCCTCCGCCCAGCTTGTGGCTATTGGCAAGCATATATTGCGAGATCGGGGAAAAGGCGAAATCGCTGCGCATGATGACATAGGCCAGCGCGCCAAAGCCCAGGCCTGTCAGCGTGGCGATAAAGGCATCCATCGCCCGCTTGCGGTCACGGCTGTCAAGGACGGTGAACTTGGGCAGAAAGTTCAGCGCCAGCAGCAGCAAAACCACCGTGACCACCTCGACCGAGATCTGGGTCAGCGCAAGGTCAGGGGCGGACAGGTAGATAAAGCTGACCGAGACCATCAGTCCGATGATCCCCACCAGCACCAGCGCAAGGATGCGTTTGCGATGAAAGGCGACCATGCAGCCGCATGCGACCATCAGCGCCGCCCAGCCGATCAGCGGCACGGGCTGGATAGGCAGCATGGGACGTGTCGCGCCCTGCCAGCCTCCGGTCGAAAAGGCCCAGAAACCGCAAAGCATCACCGTCAGCGAAAAGGCCGCAAAGGCCCGTGACATCGAACCATTGGTCAGCCGGTCGGTCAGCGCGACCGCCGCGCAGGTCACGGCGCGGGTGACGGCATCAAAGATCGCCTTGGCATCAGGCCAGGCCATAGCCGCCCGGATGGCCAGCATCCTGCGGTTCAGCACCAGCAGCAGCACCCCGCCGACAAGCGCAGTCAGCGACATCATCAGCGCCGGGGTCACGCCATGCCACAGCGCCAGATGCGGATGCTGGGCCGTCCCGGTGACAGCACTGGCAGCCGCATCGACCAGCCAGCCAGCCATAACGGCGGGGAACAGCCCGATCAGCACCACAAGCACCACAAGCACCGCCGGGGCTGACCACAGGCCAAAGCCCGGATCATGGGGGTGATGAGGATAATCGTTGCGTGGCGCGCCAAAGAACACCTGCCAGACAAACCGCAGCGAATAGCAGACCGAAAACAGCGCGCCCGCCGTCGCGAACGCCGCGATCAGGCTGGGGTGGCCCTGCCAGACGGCATGGCCTGCCTGCTCAAGCATCATCTCTTTGGACAGGAAGCCGTTCAGCGGCGGGATGCCGGCCATGGACAGCGCCGCAACCGTGCCGATCACAAAAGTCACCGGCATCAGCCGCCGCAGCCCGCCCAGACCCGCGATCGAGCGGGTCCCGGCCTCGTGATCGACGATACCGGCGGTCATGAACAGCGCCGCCTTGAATGTGGCGTGGTTGATGATGTGAAAGACCGCCGCCACCGCCGCCGCCTCGGTGCCAAAGCCCAGAAGCATGGTGATAAGCCCCAGATGCGAGACGGTCGAGAAAGCCAGCAGCGATTTCAGATCATCGCGGAACATGGCGATCCACGCGCCCAGCACCATGGTCACAAGGCCGGTGGTCGCCACGATATAGAACCACTCGGGCGTGCCCGACAGCACCGGCCACAGCCTCGCCATCAGGAACAGCCCTGCTTTGACCATGGTGGCCGAA
This sequence comes from Paracoccus kondratievae, assembly GCF_009301415.1. Taxonomy (GTDB): domain Bacteria; phylum Pseudomonadota; class Alphaproteobacteria; order Rhodobacterales; family Rhodobacteraceae; genus Paracoccus; species Paracoccus kondratievae. The sequence goes on from NZ_CP045072.1 coordinate 1,868,201, forward strand.
TGCAGATAGGCCGAAACCGGGGTGGGCGCCGCCATCGCATGGGGCAGCCAGAAGTGGAACGGAAACTGCGCCGATTTGGTAAAGGCGCCCAGCAGAATCAGCAGCAGTGCCGGAAGGTAATAGGGGCTGGCCTGCACCGCCTCGCGCGCTTGCAGGATATCACCGATGTCATAGCTGCCGGCGATCTGGCCAAGGATCAGCATACCAGCAATCATCGCCAGCCCGCCCATGCCGGTCACGGTCAGGGCCATGCGCGCGCCCTGCCTGCCCTCGGGCAGATGCTTCCAGTAGCCGATCAACAGGAACGAAGACAGCGAGGTCAGTTCCCAAAAGATCAAAAGCAGCAGGATATTATCCGACAGCACGATCCCAAGCATCGCGCCCTGAAACAGCATCAGATAGGTGTAAAACACCCCGACCGGATCTTCGCGCGACAGGTAATGGCGCGCATAGACGATGATCAGCAGCCCGATCCCAAGGATCAGGATCCCGAACAAAAGCCCAAGCCCATCAATACGGAAATTCGCGTTCAGCCCCAGCGAAGGCAGCCATTCAAGGCGCGCCGTCACCACCTCACCCGCCATGATGGCCGGGATATGCAGACAAAGCCCAAGCAGCGCGATAAAACTTGCCGTCGCGCAAGAAATCGCCGCGACATTGCGCCCCGAGCGGATCAGAAGACCGGGCAATAGCGCCCCGATGAACGGAAGCGCGGCGATCAGTGCTGGCGACATTGTCCCTCGTTCCTTTTCGTGCCCCTCTGTTCGCGGCGAGGGCCAGAGATGTCAAGCAATTCACGAAAGCCGCTAGGCGATGTTCGCCTTTCGTGCTAACGCTGAGGAAAAAGGGAACAGGCATGAAGATCATCGGCATAGACCCCGGCCTGCGGAATATGGGCTGGGGCGTGATCGCGGTGGACGGACCGCGCCTGCGGCATCTGGAAAACGGCATCGTCCATTCCGACGCGGGCGATCTGGGGCCGCGGTTGGCCGCGCTTTATCGCGGGCTTTGCGCGGTGATCGCCCGCCATGCCCCTGACAGCGCCGCGGTCGAGCAGACCTTTGTCAACAAGGACGCAGTGGGCACGCTGAAACTGGGGCAGGCACGCGGCATCGCCCTGCTCGCCCCGGCCGAGGCGGGGCTTGAGATCGGCGAATATGCCCCGAACGCGGTCAAGAAAACCGTCGTCGGCGTCGGCCATGCCGGCAAAGAGCAGATCCAGCATATGGTCCGCTTTATGCTGCCGGGGGTCGAATTCGCCGGCCCCGACGCCGCTGACGCGCTGGCAGTGGCAATTTGCCATGCCCATCACCAGCAGGGCCGCGCCCTGCGCATCAAGGCAAGCGCATGAGGGTCAAGCCATGATCGGACGTATCGCGGGGATCATCCTGCATCGCGCTCAGGACCATGTTCTGATCGACGTGCGCGGCGTGGGCTATATCGTCCATGTCAGCGAACGCACAGCCGCCAGCCTGCCCCCCGCAGGGCAGGCCACCGCGCTATATACAGAGCTGCTGGTTCGCGAGGATCTGTTGCAGCTTTTCGGCTTTACCACCCTGCTGGAAAAGGAATGGCACCGGCTGCTGATCTCGGTTCAGGGGGTTGGGGCCAAGGTGGCACTGGCGATCCTTGGCACTTTGGGACCCGAAGGGTTGTCACGGGCGCTGGCGCTTGGCGACTGGTCCGCGCTGCGCAAGGCTCCGGGTGTCGGGCCCAAACTCGCCCAGCGGGTGGCGATGGAGCTTAAGGACAAGGCTCCGGCGGTGATGGCACTTGGCGGTGCGCTGACCGTCGATCCCGGCGTTCTGGCCGAGCCCGAGCCCGCCGCGCCTACTGCCCCGGCCACTACCGCGAAAAAACCCGCCGCGCCCTCTTCGGCGCAGACAACGGCGGATGCACTCTCGGCGCTTGGCAATCTGGGCTATGCGCCCTCTGAGGCCGCTTCGGCGGTGGCCGAGGCGGCCGCCCGGGAACCCGAGGCCCAGACGGCGGCGTTGATCCGCGCGGCGCTGCGGCTTTTGGCGCCCAAGGAGTGAGACGATGACCGGAAATATCCGCACCTTCATCCTGATGGCCGCCCTGACCGCGCTGATCATGGGCATGGGGGGGCTGATCGGCGGTAAGGGCGGCGCAGTGATCGCGCTGATCCTCGCCGGGGCAGGCAATCTTTTCGCATGGTGGAACAGCGACAAGATGGTGCTGCGCCAGCAGGGCGCGCATCTTGTTACCCGCGAACAGGCGCCAGAGCTGGTGGATATGGTGGCGGCGCTGGCACAGCGCGCCAATCTTCCGATGCCCAAGGTTTATGTTCTGGAAACCGAACAGCCGAACGCCTTTGCCACCGGCCGCAACCCCGAAAACGCCGCCGTCGCGGTAACACAAGGGATCATGCGCGTGCTGAACCGGGACGAGCTGGCCGGGGTGATCGCGCATGAGCTGGCGCATATCAAGCATCGCGACACGCTGACCATGACCGTCACCGCCACCATGGCCGGGGCCATTGCCATGCTGGGCAATATGCTGATGTTTTCGTCGATGTTCGGCGGCCGCGATGAAAACCGCGGCGGTGGGCTTGCTGCGATTCTGGCGATGATCTTTGCGCCTCTGGCGGCAGGTCTGGTGCAGATGGCGATCTCACGCACCCGGGAGTATGAGGCTGACCGTATCGGGGCCGAAATCTGCGGCCAGCCCCTGGCCCTGGCCTCGGCGCTGGCGCGGATTTCGCGCGCAGCGTCGCAGGTGGTGAACCTGCCAGCCGAACAGAACCCGGCCTCGGCCAGCATGTTTATCATCAACCCGCTGCACGCCCTGCGCATGGACCGGCTGTTTGCCACCCATCCCCCGACCGAAGAGCGCATCGCCCGCCTGCAGGCCATGACGACCGGCGCTGGCCCATGGGGCGCAAGATGAGCCAGCCCGACCCCCTGCTGCGGCCCGAGCCGCTGGAAAGCGATGGCGAAGACCGCGCCCTGCGCCCGCAGCGGCTGGAAGATTTCGTCGGTCAGGCCGAGGCAAGGGCCAACCTGCGCGTATTTATCGAAAGCGCGCGGATGCGTGGCAAAGCCATGGACCACACGCTGTTTCATGGACCACCCGGTCTTGGCAAGACGACGCTGGCGCAGATCATGGCGCGCGAGCTGGGCGTGAACTTCAAGATGACCTCGGGACCGGTTCTGGCACGTGCGGGCGATCTGGCCGCAATTCTGACCAATCTTGAAGCACGCGACGTCCTGTTCATCGACGAGATCCACCGCATGAACCCGGCAGTCGAAGAGGTCCTTTATCCGGCGATGGAGGATTTCGAGCTGGATCTGGTCATTGGCGAGGGTCCCGCCGCCCGCACGGTGCGGATCGAGCTGCAACCCTTTACCCTTGTCGGCGCGACTACGCGTCTTGGCCTGCTGACCACGCCGCTGCGTGATCGTTTCGGCATCCCGACACGGCTGCAATTCTATACAATTGAAGAACTCGACCTGATCGTCAGCCGGGGCGCGCGGCTGATGGGCATCCCGAGCGAGCCTGACGGCACGCGCGAGATCGCCCGCCGCGCCCGGGGCACCCCGCGTATCGCCGGCAGGCTGCTGCGCCGGGTGATCGACTTTGCTCTGGTCGAGGGCGACGGCCGACTGACGCGCCAGATCGCCGATTCGGCGCTGACCCGGCTGGGGGTGGATCATCTGGGCCTTGATGGTGCCGACCGGCGTTATCTGACGCTGATCGCTGAACATTACGGCGGCGGGCCTGTCGGGGTGGAAACCCTCTCTGCCGCTTTGTCGGAAAGCCGCGACGCCATCGAGGAGGTGATCGAGCCCTATCTGATGCAGCAGGGACTGGTCAGCCGCACGCCACGCGGTCGCATGTTGGCGCGACTGGGCTGGCGGCATCTGGGTCTTGATGCGCCACGTGCACAGGAAAGCCTGTTCGATGAGTGACCTGGAAAGCCGCATCCGCAGCAGTTTCGACCGCCAGAGCATGATGCACACGCTGGGCGCGTGCATTGACGGGGTCGCGCGGGGCAAGGTCGTCATCACCGCCCCAATCCTGCCGACCGTGTTGCAGCAGCATGGTGCGGGTCATGCCGGACTGGCGTTTTCGATCGGCGATTCGGCAGCAGGATATGCGGCGCTGACACTGATGCCCGAGGGTGCCGAGGTGATGACGGTCGAGATGAAGATCAACCTGCTCTCGCCCGCCATCGGGGACAGGCTGGTGGCCGAAGGGCGGGTCGTCCGCTCAGGCCGTCGTATCACCGTGGTCGCCGCCGATGTCTGGGCCGAAGCCGAGGGCGGACGCAAACAGGTCGCCATGTTGCAGGGCACGATGATCCCGGTCTGACCGGCTCGCTATGTGCAAGATCCGCAATCGCGGCCTCCGGAATGGATATTTAATCACGGAAGAATGCATGGGCCGGGCCAGAGGCTGCATGTGCGGTTCAGTAAGTGACGGTCGGAGCGTCTGAGGCTTTCACTCGGGGCGGGCGGAGAGGACGCGATCCTCTTGCGCGATGAAATGCTCCATCATCAGCCGCCACAGCCGTTCAGCCAGATCGGGGTCAAGTCCATGCTTGCCGGCAAGGCGGCGGGCATTCGCAGCAACCTCTTCGACACGACTGTCGATACGGGCGGGCAGTTTCTCGCGCAGCTTGATCCTTGCCGCCTCGTCAATCAGCGCCGAACGTTCGGCAAGCAGCGCCACCAGCTGCGCGTCCAGCGCGTCGATGCGCGCGCGCAGTTCAGGCATGGCAGAGTTCGGCGACAGTTCAGGGTAGCGACGGTTCATGTCTGTCCCATGCCTTGCGCCGGCTGGCAGTGCAAGCCCCGCCAGCCCCTGACTGACCTCCAGCACAGGACAAATTTCCGCCAGTCACCACGTTGGAAGACAACAAAAAGCCCCCGGCCTGGTGACCGGGGGCTATTTCATCAGCGCGCAGGCTCAGCCCTGGGGTTGAGGCGCGGCATCCGAGGGCGGGGTGGCCACGCCGGCCCGCGGAATGGCGCTGACCGAGGGAATCGAGGAGCCGGGCGTATCATCGTCACCGCCCAGAGGCTCGCCCCGGATCACGCGACCGATATCCTCACCCGTCAGGGTTTCATATTCCAGCAGGCCCTTGGCCAGACGCTCGAATTCCTCGCTTTTCTCGGTGAGGATGCGATATGCGGTCTGGTAGCCTTCCTCGATCAGGTCGCGAACCTCTTGCTCGATCAGCTCTTTGGTCGCGGCCGAGACCGAGAAGCCGCCGGTATTGCCGGAATAGCCCTCATGTGCCTCGGCATAGTCGATGTTGCCGACCTTGTCGGACATGCCCCAGCGCATCACCATGGCCCGGGCCAGCTGGCTGGCCTGTTGGATGTCGCCCGCCGGACCGTTCGAGACGCCTTCTTCGCCATATTTGATGATCTCGGCTGCTTTGCCTGCCATCGTCATGGCGATTTTTTCCTTGGCCTCGTCCTTATGGTAGTTCAACCGGTCCATTTCCGGCAGTGAAACCACCATGCCCAAGGCACCGCCGCGCGGAATGATCGTCGCCTTATAGACCGGGTCACATTTCGGCAGGCTAAGCCCGACGATGGCATGCCCGGCCTCGTGATAGGCAGTCTTTTCCTTTTGCTCGGGCGTCAGCACCATACTGCGACGTTCAACCCCCAGCATGACCTTGTCCTTGGCGTTCTCAAAATCCTCCATGGTGACAAAGCGGCGACCGATACGGGCAGCCATCAGCGCAGCCTCGTTCACAAGGTTCATCAGATCGGCGCCCGAAAAGCCCGGGGTCCCACGCGCGATGATGCGCAGGTCCACATCAGGGCCGACGGGGACCTTGCGTGAATGGACGGCAAGGATCTTTTCGCGGCCCTTGATATCGGGATTGGGCACATAGATCTGACGGTCGAAGCGGCCCGGACGCAGCAGCGCAGGATCAAGCACGTCCTTGCGGTTGGTGGCCGCGATGATGATGACGCCCTCATTAGCGTCAAAGCCGTCCATCTCGACCAGCAGCTGGTTCAGCGTCTGCTCGCGTTCGTCGTTGCCGCCACCGATGCCGACACCACGGGCGCGGCCGACGGCGTCGATCTCGTCGATAAAGACGATGCAGGGGGCGGATTTCTTGGCTTGCTCGAACATGTCGCGGACGCGGCTCGCACCGACGCCGACGAACATTTCGACGAAATCCGAGCCCGAGATGGTAAAGAAGGGCACGCCGGCCTCGCCCGCGATGGCTCGCGCAAGCAGCGTCTTACCGGTGCCGGGAGGGCCGACCAGCAGCGCACCCTTTGGAATCTTGCCGCCCAGACGGCTGAATTTCTGCGGATTGCGCAGGAATTCGACGATTTCCTCCAGCTCTTCTTTGGCTTCGTCGATACCGGCGACATCGTCAAAAGTCACGCGGCCGTGCTTTTCGGTCAGCAGCTTGGCGCGCGATTTGCCAAAGCCCATCGCCCCGCCTTTGCCGCCGCCCTGCATGCGGTTCATGAAAAAGATCCACACGCCGATCAGCAGAATGAAGGGCAGCCAGACGCCAAGAAGCGACATGAAGCCGGATTGCTGCTGACGCTCGACCCGGACATCGACGCCACGGTCGACCAGGCGGCTTGCCAGCTCTTCGCCCTGCGGACGGACGGTCGAGTATTGCTGGCCGTCTTTACCGGTAATGCCGACATTCTCGCCATCAATAGTGACGGCGGCGACCTGGTCCTTTTCCACCCGCTGGATGAAATCGGAATAGCTGATCTGGCGGCTGTTCATCTGAGCCGATCCGTCGCTGAACAGATTGAACAGCGCCAGGATCATCAAAAACAGAACCACCCAGAAGGCGATATTGCGCGCATTGCCCAAAGGCATGTCCTCCGCGGGTAAACAGGCTTCCGCTTGAAAATAGGGATTCCGGCGTCAGGTTCAATGCGTATAGAGCAACGCGCGGAATTCGCCCAGCCCGCGCAGCGGTTGCGCGGTAAGCTTTATGTCCGGTTGCAGGGCTGGCGCAGCAGCCAGATTCCTGCCCGCCCAGATACCCGGCGTTGCTGCAGCCTCATCCCGGGTCAGGCCCAAGGCGCGCCATTCCAGATCAGGCAGCGGTTCGTGGCCAAGCACCCGGACCTGCTGGCCCGGCTCTAGCCCTTTGATCCGCCAGCGGCGGTCCCAAATCGCCCCCTCCCCCTCGACCGGAGGGCTGCGCCGCGCAGCAGCGGGTTCGCGGATCATCAGCAAAAACCCATCGCGCGGTTGCAGGATCACCCCGTCAAGTGTCAGACGCGCGCCGTCCGCCAGCGCCTCAAGCGCGTGCAGCACCGGCTCCCCCCGGGGGGGGTAGGCCGCGCCACTGACAAAGCGCAGCCCTGCGACAAGAAGTCGCCGCCTGATCTCGACCGGGGCACCGCGAAAGGCATCCAATGGCAGTGCCAGAGACCCCGCGCGACTGAATGCCCCCTCGGACAACCGCGCTGCAAAATCGCACAGTGCCGAACGCGCCATCGAAAGATTGGCCGCCGAACGCGCGATCTGGCGCATGGGCAGGTCCAGCGCGGCAATGGCCTTGCGGACACGCACACGCTCATAATCCTCATTCTCGTTCGAGGGGTCATCAGCCCAGGAAATGCCGCGCCCACGTAACCATTGCCGCAGATCGGCACGCGAAACCTCCAGCAAGGGGCGCAGCCAGGTGACGCCCATAGCCTCACGCACGGGGGCCATGGCTGACAACCCGTCCACCCCCGCTCCACGATTAAGCCGCATCAACAGCGTCTCGGCCTGATCATTCAGCGTGTGGCCCAGAAGTACGGCTGACAGCCCGCGCCGCCGCGCCCAGTCGGAAAGCAGGCGCAGGCGTCCTTCGCGCGCGGCCGCCATCAGATTGCCGTCGCCGCCATAGGTCCAGCGCAGAATTTCGTGGGAAATACCAAGTGAGGCTGCCGCCAGACCGGCCTGCTGTGCCTCATCAGCCGAGGCCGCGCGTAAACCGTGATCGACTGTCGCGGCAAACAGTGGTCTGCGCCCCCAGCCATGGGCAAGGTGCATCAGGGCCATCGAGTCTCCGCCTCCTGACAGGGCGATGCCGATGGCCTGGTGTTCACCGGCAAGGCGGTCCAGCACGGTATGGACAAGGGGTTCGACTGTTGCGGGCTCAGCCGCCATCAACAAGATCCGCTGCAGCCTCGGGGTCCATCTCCCCGGTCTCGCCCTCGGCCGGGGCGTCGCAGCCGGCGCTTGCGATGCGCTTTTCGGCCTCGGTGGCCTGTGGCGCATCAGGGAAACGGGCAAGGATTTCCTGAAGGTAATAGCAGCCCTCTTGCGGGCCGGCCTTGGCAGACATGGCCCGGGACAGGCCCAGAAGGGCATCGGGCGCCTGTGGTCCGTTGGGATTGGCGGCAAAGCTTTCAAGCCAGGCGATCCCCGCGCCTGAAAGATCACCGGCAGAGTCAAGCGCCGCCCCTCGCAGGAACAGCGCCTCGGCGGTCAGTGGACCGCCAGTATGGGTTTCGGCGATGGCCGCAAAGAGCTCCGCAGCACGACGAAAGTCACCTTGACCGAGCACCTCCCGGGCCCGGTCGAAATCGGCTTTTTCCGCCGCGGTCACGGCGACCCCAGCCGCAGGGGTCCTGGGTTGCGTCAAGGCACCTTGCTGGTCCGAGGAGGGCAGCGCACCTGTCCCGCCCTGTTCGCCCAGCGGAGGCGTGGTCAGGCTGCCAAGATCGCAGCCCTCTTCCATCTCGCACAGGCGAAACTCGATATCGCCGATACGGGTGGTACCATCCCTGACGATGCGGTCGATGCGGTTCTGCAACTGCTCGGTCTGGCCGGTCAGCTGCTGCAGACGCATCTCCATCGAGTTCATGCGGTCAATGGCGCTGTCGCCTCCGGCCGCCGCGAAACCGGCCGGTCCCGAGGCAACCAGCTGCGCCCGCAGCGACTGCAGATCAGCCGACAGCTGGTTCAGCTCGGCCCGGATGTCGGCCAGGGTGCCCGCATCCTGCCCCATCGCCGGCAGCGCAGCCAGCGCAAGCCCGGCTGCAAGCATCAATCCCCTGAGGCCCCGGACGGTCATCACATACCTGCCCCGGGGCTGACCACAGTCACAGCCCGACGGTTTTTGGAATAGCATTCCTCAGTCGAACAGATCGCCAGCGGACGTTCCTTGCCATAGCTGACCGTGCGCAGACGGCCCGGCGGCACGCCCTGAGAAATCAGGTACTCCTGAACCGAGTTGGCCCGGCGCGCGCCCAGGGCAAGGTTGTATTCGCGGGTGCCCTGTTCGTCCGCATGCCCCTCGATCACCGCCGAGAAACCCTGGTTCTGGTTCAGCCAGCCAGCCTGATTGGCCAGAATAACCCGGCCCTCGGGCGAAAGCGTCGACTGGTCAACGGCGAAAAGAACCGTGTCCCCAACGGCGGTCTTGAAATATTCAGCCGTGCCCGGCAGCGCCGTTGACCCGACGCCGCCAGCACCGCCTGCCCCGGCATAGGGATCCTGAACCTGCGCATCCGGCATAGGCCGGGCGCAGGCCGCCAGCGCGAAAACGGCGCCGACTGCGGCAATTTTAATGAAAGTTTTCATAACTCTGTCCATTTCACGCGCCTCAGGGCAGCAACGGTCCCCAATCGGGGTCCGAGGCCGCACCGTTGATCTTGACCGGACGCATATTGCGCCCTGTGATATCCACCGAATGCAAGCGCGGCTCGCCGTCGCCGCCCGGTGTCACCCGCGTGAACATCACCACGCGCCCATTGGGGGCCCAAGTCGGCCCCTCGTCAAGAAACGATTCCGTCAGCATTTTCTCTTCTGAACCATCGGTGCGCATGACCCCGATGTGGAATTTGCCGCTGACCTGCCGGGTAAAGGCGATCATGTCACCACGCGGCGACCAGACCGGGGTCCCATAGCGCCCCTCGCCAAAGCTGATCCGCTTGGGCTCTCCGCCATTCGCACCCATGATGTAAAGCTGCGGCGTGCCCGAACGGTCGCTTTCAAACACGATCTGGCGGCCATCGGGGCTGTAGCTGGGCGAAGTTTCGATCGACGGGGCATTCGTCAGCGCCCGCTGCGCACCGGTCGCGGCATCCATCTGATAGATATCGGTATTGCCGTTCTTTTCCAGCGAATAGACGATCCAGCGCCCGTCGGGCGAAAAGCGCGGTGAAAAGCTCATCGTGCCCTGCTGGGCCGAGCCCAGCGAGCGGGTGGCCAGCGTGTTCACGTCCATGACCATCGCCTGCGGGAACCCCGTGGCATAGCTGGTGTAAAGCAGCCGTGACCCGTCAGGCGAGAAACGCGGCTTCAGCACCAGAGTTGAATCGTCGGTCAGCCATTTCACATTGGCGCCGTCATAATCCATGATGCCGATACGCTTGCGGCGCGCGTCCTTGGGACCGCTTTCCTGCACAAAGGCCACACGGCTGTCGAAATAAGGCCCCTCGCCCGTCAGGCGCGAATAGACCTGATCGGCGGCCTTATGCGCAGCGCGGCGCCAGTTGCCCGTGGCCGCGTCGAACTGCATGCCATCGCCCAAAGGCTGACCGGCAAAAACGTCAAACAGGCGAAACTTGACGATGACCTTGCCACCTTCGACCCGCACGGCGCCAGTGATCAGCGCCTGCGCGTTGATCGCTTTCCAGTCCTCGTAGGAAACCGGGGCGTCAAAGCTTTCAGGCCGCGCGATATGGGCGCTGGCGGGGATTTCGCGGAAAAGGCCCGTCCCGGTCAGGTCGGCGGCGATCAGGCTTTGCACCTGTTGCAGGTATTCGCCTGCCCCGCCCTCATCATGGAACTGGGCGATAGCAAAGGGCATCGGCTCGATCACGCCATCGGTGATCTCGATTCGCAACGGCCCGTCCTGCGCAAGCACCGGCGCAGCAAGCCCCAGCCCCGCAAGGGCCATGACAGAAGTCAGAAAAAGTTTTCGCAACATGAATCGCCCTCTGGAGGTCTTGGTTGCAGGATAAAGTGTCGCGCGGCGAGATACCATGTCACTTTACCCGCGCGCCGCCGCTGGCATTGAAGTCGATGATGACATCCTTCCAGCGGTTGTATTTCTCGGGCGGCAGATTGTAGCCGCCACGCTCGCACATCAGGATCGCCCGGCGCGCGGCCTCATAAGCCTGTTTCGCCGCCGCGTCCGATCCGCCATCATGGCCGATCATGCGTAACGAACCCTTTTCGACCGTGCCATCCGGGGCCATCGAGAAGCGAACCGAAACCGTGGTACGGCTGGCCTCGGTCGAAAGAGAGCCGCGGTTCCAGCAAGCCTCGACCGCGACGCGGAAGCCATCCTTTTCGCCCTGGCTCAGCGGAGGACCGCTCGCAGCAGCCCCGCCACCACCCGAACCGGCCGAGCCCTGATCCTTCATCGCCTCGGCCAGCGCGGCCTGTTTGGCAGCCTCGGCTGCCTTGCGCTCGGCCTCGGCCTTTTCCCGGGCCCTGGCTTCGGCTGCGGCCTTCTCGGCAGCTTTCTTAGCGGCCGCCTTTTCCTCAGCCTCCTTGCGGGCCCTGGCCTCAGCGGCCTTGCGCTCTGCCTCTGCTTTTTCAGCAGCAGCTTTCTCGGCGGCAGCTTTCTCGGCGGCGGCCTTTTCGGCTTTTGCGCGGCGCTCGGCCTCTGCCTTACGCTCAGCGGCGCGTTTTTCGGCAGCCGCCTTGTCAGCCTCGGCTTTCTCGGCCGCTTCGGCTGCTGCCAGACGGCGCGCGCGCTCGGCGGCAGCTTCGGCCTTACGGGCGGCTTCTGCTTCGGCCTGCTTACGTTCCGTCTCGCGCCGCTCTTCCTTGGCGCGCTCATCGGCGGCGCGTTTGGCGGCGGCTTCCTCAGTCTTGGCCGCGGCAGCACGTTCAGCAGCAGCCTCGGCCTCTTCGCGGGCCAAAAGCTGCTCACGCTCACGGGCAGCCTCAGCAGCGGCGCTGCGGGCCTGAACGGCCTCGGCCAGCCCCTCGGGACGGCCACGCGGGCGCACCGAGTCAACCGGAGCCAGCGCCGAACGCTGCGGAATCGGGGCCGGAGATTGCGGCTGTGCCGGGTTGCGGGCCGGGTCGGGCCGATCCTGACTTTGCGGTAGCGCCGCAAGCTCGACGGCATTGTCAGGCTCGGTCGGACGCGGCGTGTCGGTCGCCACCTCGACCGGGCGGCTGGCGTTTTCGAAATCTGACAGGTCCGGACGCGCCTCGGGCCGGTCCGAGGGGCGCGACAGCTCAGCCGCCGTCGCATCGGGATCAGGCGGACTCGTCGCCTCGATCTCGCCCAGCCGGTTCTCATCGGCGGGCGGGCGCGGTTGCGCGGGCGTAGTCGCAGCCTCGTCCGACACCGGCCCGCGCCCGGCGGCTGCGGCGGCAAGGGACTGAAATTCGGCCTCGGTCATGGTTGCGACCTCGGCCATGCGCACGGCCTCCAGCGGCTGGGGCCGGAACAGCGCGCCGCCCACCAGCGCCGCGCCCAGCAGTCCGGCATGGGCGACGCCCGAGACCCAGAAGCCGATGCGTTCAGCGCGGTCCATCGTCCTAGCCTTCCCCACCCGCATCCATACGCGGCCCGCCGGCATCGGTCACCAGAACGATGTTGTTAAAGCCCGCCGCGTTCAGCGCGCCCATCACCTCCATCACCCGCGCATAGGGGATCGAGCCGTCGGCGCGCAGATAGATCTTGTCGCTCTGCCGTTCGGTGGCAACAGCGCGCAGACGGCTGACCAGTTCATCCTCGGGGACTTCGGTGGTCATGACAAGGATCGGCCCCTCGGGCGTGACCGAGACGCTCAGCGGTTCCTCCGGCTCGGCCGGCACGGCCTGGGCGGCGGTCTTGGGCAGCTCCAGGGGCACGCCCACGGTCAGGAGCGGCGCCGCCACCATAAAGATGATCAGCAGCACCAGCATCACGTCCACAAAGGGCGTGACGTTGATTTCAGCCATCGGCTGGCTGCGCCCGCGCGCCCTGCCCCTGCCGTTGCGGCTGCGTTTGACGACCCCGGCACCCATCTTATTCGTCGTCCAGCTGGCGTGAAAGTATGGTCGAGAATTCGTCGGCGAAGGACTCATAGCCACCGGTGATACGGTCGGCATCCGAGCTGAGCTTGTTGTAGAAGATCACCGCCGGAATAGCCGCAAGCAGACCCAGCGCGGTCGCAACCAGCGCCTCGGCAATGCCCGGCGCAACCACGGCAAGCGACGTGTTTTGCGAGATAGCAATTTCTTCAAACGCGGTCTTGATGCCCCAGACGGTGCCGAACAGCCCGATGAAGGGCGCGGTCGAACCGACCGTGGCAAGGAAGGGCAGGCCACGGGTCAGGCGATCATTTTCGCGGTTGATGGCGACATTCATGGCCCGGTCGATACGCGCGGTTACACCGGCGATCAGATTGCCGTCGTCGCGCAAACTGCGGCGCCATTCGGCCATGCCCGAGGAAAAGATGCGTTCGGCAGGACCCGAGGGATTTTCGCCAATCCGGTCGTAAAGATCATCCAGCGGCTGACCCGACCAGAAGGCGCGGTCAAAGCGATCCGCCTCGCGCCGGGCGGCGTTGAAGGTGATGAACTTCTGAATGATGATCGCCCAGCCCCAGAACGAGGCGAGGATCAGGATCACCATGACGATCTGAACGGTCAGCGAGGCGCGTGCGAAAAGCGCGATAAGCGAGAAATCGACCGGCTGTCCGGCTCCGGCGAGTTGTTCCATGGAATTCGGCCTGTCCTTGGGCCGCTGACGTGCGGCTTCTGCATGGGCAGTTAACAGAACCGCCGAACGGGGCAAAGCCGGCTTGCGTCAAATCTGCGTCAATTGACCGCGAGAACAGCCATCCGCGGCGATCCCGCCACATCGGTCCAAGGGGGCGCCCGCATTGACCCAAAGGGGCAGTCTGGCTAGCAGGGCATGAGCCGCCCCGCACCTGCGGACGCTGATTTCATGTCCTTGGGCCCTGTCCCCAAAGAACAAGGAAACCCGGAACATGCCGTCTACATCCCCCGTGCAGGCCGAAAACGTCTTTGTCCAGACCTACCGGGTCTATTACGCTGAAACCGACGCGGGCGGGATCGTCTATCATTCAAAATACATGGAGTTCGCCGAGCGCAGCCGCTCGGAGCTGCTGCGCCATGTCGGCTATCCGCTGGTCAGCGCCGAGGGCGGGCAGTTCGTCGCGCGCAACGCCTCGATCTCATGGCAGCGGCCGGCGCGGCTTGACGATCTGATCCGCTGCGAATCCTCGGTCATCGCCATCCGGGGCGCGAGCCTGCGCATTCGCCACGCATTCTACCGCGATAAGGAAATGCTGGTGCAGATCGAGATTGAGCTGGCCCATATCAACGCCCAGATGCGCGCGGCACGGATACCAGCAGCCCTGATCGAAAAACTGTCGCCTTATCTGGCAGACAGCCCCCTCTAGCCTTCACGATCCATTCGCGCCGCCAGCCGCAGCGCATGTGATGGATCGGTCGCCACGGCGGGCATGACCGGGTCATAGGCCGCGCGGATCAGGCTGGCGAGTTCCGGCGTCGGTACCACATCGCGGGTAAAGGACAGCATCGCGCGCACCGCCAGCGTCTCGGCCAGTTGGCCCGGATGGGCGTCAGCCAGCGCGCCGCCCATATTGACAAAGGCCATACAGGCCCGGATCGCCCCGTCGGCATCAAAGCGGAACAGCCGGTATTGATCAGCGGCGCTGGCCTTTAACCGCTCGGGCAGTCCGCTTTGGCCGGTAAGCCGGTCCAGATCGGGTATACCCTGCAACTCATCCCAGTCGCGCACGAAAAAGGTCAGCATGTTCGCGCCCATCTCGGGATCGGTATCGGCAATCGGGTGGCGGGCATGGGCCAGAACGGCCCGGGTGGCGTCACGAAAGACCGCCAGACTTTCATCGGTCAGGCCAAAGATCACCGGCGCAACCGGCCGCCCCCAGCGCGCGCAGAGATATTGCCCCTCGCGCGTGAAGAGCGCTGCGATCCCTTCGGCATCGAGCATGATGTCGCCTTTCCTTGACCGGTGAATACCTTGGCGCCGGGTGCCTTCAGCAGGCGATGCCCGCCCTTGTCGTGTCGCAGGTTGCGCGGTTGGCGATGCCTCTCATTGTACCAGAGATGATCATGCTCATGCGCCTTTCCCACGCTGACCGGGGCCGTTTTGGCCAGTTTCGCACAGCTAGTCAACGCAGCGAAAACCTGCCAAACCATAACCGGCTACGCTGTAAAGAGGTGCGCCATGAACGAAATCATTTTGCGTCGCGCCTATGACAAACCCGAGCCACATGAGGGCAGACGCGTGCTTGTCGATCGCTTTTGGCCGCGTGGTATCCGGCGCGAGGCTCTGGCTGCGGATCTGTGGCTGAAAGAAATCGCGCCCTCGGCCGGACTTTGCCGCTGGTTCGGCCATGACCCGGCAAAGTGGGACGAGTTCCGCCGCCGCTACGCCGCCGAACTTGATGCGAACCCCGGCCCCTTGCAGCAATTGCGCGACCTGATCGACGCAGGGCCGGTGACGCTGCTTTATGGTGCAAGGGACGGCGAACATAACAACGCCGTCGCCCTGCGCGATTATCTGGCTCAGTAACCCACCGTCGCCGCATCCGGCCGGCGCGGGTCCGAGGCGCCATAGACCGAACCCGTCTCGGGGTCGCGCATGATCGACTGGGTCGAACCCATCGCCTCTTTCAGCGCCACGGCATGACCCTTGGCCTGCAGGACGCGGACGGTGTCAATGCTGATCCCCTCTTCGACCCGCAGTTCATCAGGCAGCCATTGGTGATGGACGCGCGGCGCGGTCGAGGCCTCGGCCACGTTCATGCCGTGGTCGATCATGTTCATGATCACCTGCAGAACCGTGGTGATGATCCGTGCCCCGCCGGGCGAGCCGGTGACCAGCCAGACCTTGCCATCCTTAAGCACCATGGTCGGCGTCATGGACGACAGCGGCCGCTTGCCCGGCGCGATGGCATTGGCGTCGCCCCCGACAAGGCCAAAGGCATTCGGCACCCCAGGCTTGGCCGAAAAATCGTCCATCTCATTGTTCATCAGCACGCCGGTGCCCGCCGCCACCAGCCCCGAACCATAATTCAGGTTGATGGTATAGGTGTTCGAGACCGCATTGCCGTCCTTGTCCACCACCGAGAAATGCGTGGTCTGGTCGGATTCATAGGGGGCCAAACCGGCCGGTTTGATCATCACCGAGGGCGTGGCGAAATCAGCACTGATCTTGCGGCGCATCTCGGCCGCGTAATCCTTGCTGGTCAGTGCCTCTACCGGCACATCGACAAAATCCGGGTCGCCCAGATATTCCGAACGGTCGGCATAGGCAAGCTTCATCGCCTCGGCCATCAGGTGGATCGTCTCACCCGAGTTCTGCCCCAGCGCCCCGATCGGATAGCCCTCAAGCGCGTTCAGGATCTGGATCAGGTGTACCCCACCCGAAGACGGCGGCGGCATCGAGACCACCTCATAGCTGCGGTAGGTTCCGCGCACGGGTTCGCGCAGGATGGGCTTATAGGCGGCCATATCTTCGGGCGTGATCACGCCCCCCGCCTCTTGCACGGCCTTGGCGATAGCCTCGGCCACCTCGCCCTTGTAGAAACCGTCCGGCCCTCCGGCAGCGATCTTTTTCAGCGTTTTGGCCAGATCGGCCTGCACCAGCCGGTCGCCGGGGCGATAGGCTTCCCCGCCCTCTTTGAAAAAGACCGCGGCGGTCGAGGGGAATTTCTCCAGATGCTCACGCTCGGCCTCGATACTGTCGGCAAGCTCGGGCGTGACGGTGATCCCCTCTTCGGCCAGCCGGATCGCCGGGGCGATGACCTCGGCCCATTCCATACTGCCATAGTTCTCAAGCGCGAGTTTCATTCCCGCGACCGTCCCCGGCACCCCTGATGCCGCGCCGCTGTAAAGCGACCTGTCGCTGTCGGCATCACCCGCCGCATTCAGGAACATATCGCGCGAGGCACCCTGCGGCGCCATCTCACGATAGTCGATGGCGTGGGTCTGGCCGGTCTTGGCGTCATGGATCAGCATAAAACCACCGCCGCCGATGTTGCCTGCCCGTGGCAGCGTCACCGCCAGCGCAAAGGCCACCGCCACACCGGCGTCGACCGCATTGCCGCCCTTGGCCAGAATGTCACGGCCGATCTCGGCCGCCAGCCGCTCCTGGGCCGATACCATGCCATTTTCAGCCCAGACCGGATGGATGCGATCCATCGGATCAAAGAACGCCGACTCTTGCGCCATGACAGGCTGGCTGATGCCGACTGCCAAGGCGAATGCTGCAATGCTGCCGGTTTTGAAAATTCGTTTGTTCATCACGCCCTCTGCTTGACCCGCGCAGGGGCGAGCCTAGCAGCAGAATGGCGAAGGTCAAAAGCGATATGCCGCAAGCCTGCGATGCGGCAAAGGATCGCCGCATCCGGTCCCGGTCAGCGTCCCCACCACCGGGGGAACGCCGTTACTCGGCTTTTTTCGCCTTTGAGGCCGTCTTCTTGGCAGCAGGCTTTTTGGCGGCTGCCGGCTTTTTCGCCGCAGCTTTCCTGGCCGGCTTCTTGCCCGATTTCGCCGCTTTCTCCGAAATCAGCTCAAGCGCGCGCTCAAGCGTGACATCGCCGGGGGCAAGATCCCTGGGCAGCGTGGCGTTGACCTTGCCCCATTTGACATAGGGCCCATAACGCCCATCAAGCACCTGCACCGGCCCGCCCTGGGGATGCTCGCCCAGTTCGGCCAAAGGTGCAGCGGGCGCCGCCCGGCCACGACCCCGTTTCGAGGCCAGGACCTCGACCGCGCGATTCATGCCGATGGTAAACACCTCGTCCACATCGGGCAGGTTGGCATAGGTCGCGCCATGTTTGACATAGGGGCCATAGCGGCCGATCCCGGCCTCGACCAGCACGCCGTCCTCGGGATGGGGGCCGATTTCGCGCGGCAGGGCCAGCAGCGCCAGCGCCCGCTCAAGATCGACCGACCCGGTATCCCAACCCTTGGGGATCGAGGCGCGCGGCGGCTTGGGATTCTCGGCCGTCGCCTCGCCGCGCTGGACATAGGGGCCAAATCGGCCGTTCTTCAGACTGATCTCATCACCATTGTCGACGCCCAGGACGGTGTCGCCCATGACCTCGCCCTCGGGCGAGCTGATCGGCCGGGTAAAGCGGCATTCGGGATAGTTTGAACACCCGATGAACGCCCCACCTGAACGCGCGGTTTTCAGATGCAGCCGCCCCTTGTGGCACAGCGGGCATTCGCGGGGGTCCGAACCATCGGGACGCGGCGGGTAAAGATGCGGGGCCAGCGCGTCGTCAATCGCCTCAAGCACTTCGCCGATACGCAGATCCGCCGTGCTTTCCAGCGCCGCGGTGAAATCGCGCCAAAAGCGGCGCAGCACTTCACGATAGGCCCGCTCGCCCGACGAGATATCGTCCAGCTCACCTTCCAGATTGGCGGTGAAGTCATAGCTGACATAGCGCGGAAAGTATTTTTGCAAAAAGATCGTGACCAGGCGGCCCTTATCCTCGGGGATCAGGCGGTTCTGTTCCTTGCGGACATAGTCGCGTTCCTGGATCGTGCCGATGATCGAGGCATAAGTCGAAGGCCGGCCGATCCCCAGCTCTTCCATGCGTTTGACCAGCGTTGCCTCGGTATAGCGCGGCGGGGGCTGGGTGAAATGCTGTTCGGGCGTGACCGAACGCTTTTCGGGGGTCTCGCCCTCGTGGATCAGCGGCAGGCGGCGGCCGTCCTCATCCTCTTCGTCGTCGCGGCCCTGATCATAGATCTTGAGAAAGCCGTCAAACAGCATCACCTGACCAGTGGCCCGCAGACCGACCTGTCCATCGGCCGAGCCGATCTCGACCGTGGTACGCTCCATCCGCGCCGATTCCATCTGGCTGGCCAGCGTCCGCTTCCAGATCAGGTCGTAAAGCGCCTTTTGATCCTTGTCCGAAACCGGCAACCGGTCCGGCGACAGCATCATGTCGGTCGGACGGATACATTCATGCGCCTCTTGCGCGTTCTTGGCCTTGTTCTTGTACATGCGCGGCAATTTCGGCAGGTACTCGGCGCCGAACCGCGCCCTGATCGCATCACGCGCCGCCATCACCGCCTCGGGCGCCATGTCGATGCCGTCGGTTCGCATATAGGTGATATAGCCCGCCTCATAGAGGCGCTGCGCCGCGGACATGCAAGCCCGCGCGCCAAGACCCAGCTTGCGGCTGGCCTCTTGCTGCAGGGTCGAGGTCATGAAGGGCGGCCACGGATTGCGGCTGGCAGGCTTGGCCGCAACGCTGAGCACCTTGAGATCGCGCGAGGTGATGGCAGTGACAGCCAATTTCGCCTGCTCTTCGGTCGCCAGGTCGAAACGCTCAAGCTTCCTGCCGCCAAAAACTGTCAGGTTGGCATCGAATTCATCGCCACGCGGCGTCGCAAGCCGGGCGTGGACGGTCCAGTATTCCCGGGCCTTGAAGGCCTCGATCTCCATCTCGCGGTCAACGATGATGCGCAGGGCGACCGATTGCACCCGGCCTGCCGATTTCGCACCCGGCAGCTTGCGCCACAGGACCGGAGACAGGTTGAAACCGACAAGGTAATCCAGCGCCCGCCGCGCCAGATAGGCATCGACCAGCGGCTGGTCGATCTGGCGGGGGTTCGCCATGGCCTCGGTCACTGCGGATTTGGTGATCGCGTTAAAGGTGACACGGCTGACCTCGGCCCCTTTCTTCAGCGCCGGGGCAAGGGTTTCAAGCAGGTGCCAGGAAATCGCCTCGCCTTCGCGGTCAGGGTCGGTGGCAAGGATCAGGGTCGGGTCCGAAGCCAGCGCGTCCTTGATCGCCTTGACGTGCTTTCTCGATTCGGCCGCGACCTCCCATTTCATGGCGAAATCCGCCTCGGGATCGACGCTGCCATCCTTGGGCGGCAGGTCGCGCACATGACCGAACGAGGCCAGAACGGTATAGTCGTCGCCCAGATATTTGTTGATCGTTTTGGCCTTGGCCGGAGATTCAACGACGACGACAGGCATGAAGATTCCTTCGCTTGATTCGGCGCCGGAACATGGGGGGCAGCCGACGAACTGTCAACGCCGGCCTGCCGTCCCGCCCGAATATCCCTGAAAATTCAGGGTTTCGGGCTGGGCCAAATCAGATCCCGTCGCCCACGAAGGCCTTTTCGACCACAAATTCGCGCGGTTCGCTGTTGGCGCCTTCGCGCAGGCCAAAGCCCTCAAGCACCGCTTTGACGTCGGTGTTAAAGGCAAGGCTGCCGCAGATCATGGCGCGGTCATTCGCTGCATCCATCGGCGGCAAGTTCAGGTCGGCAAAGACCTTGCCCGAGGTCAGGTTATCGGTAATCCGGCCCATAAAGGGCGACTCTTCCCGCGTGGTCGTCGGGTAATAAAGCAGCCGGTTAAAGAACTCTTCACCGTAAAGCTCACCCAAAAGCGGGTCGTGGCGCAGGTTCTCGACCAGCTCGCGACCATAGGTCAGCTCATCCGCGGTGCGGCAGGTGTGCATCATGATCACCTGCTCGTACCGCTCATAGGTTTCGGGGTCGCGCATCAGCGAGGCAAAGGGCGCAATGCCTGTGCCGGTCGCCAGGAACCACAGCCGCTTGCCGGGCAGAAGCGCGTCCAGAACCAGCGTGCCGACGGGCTTGGGACGCAGGATGATCTGGTCGCCCGGCTGAATGTTCTGCAGCCGCGAGGTCAGCGGCCCGTCCGGCACCTTGATCGAGTAGAACTCAAGCTCATCATCCCATGCCGGAGAGGCAATGGAATAGGCGCGCAGGATCGGCTTGCCATTGTCATCGGGCAGGCCGATCATCACGAACTCGCCCGAACGAAAGCGCAGGGACGCCGGTCGCGTCACCCGGAACGAGAACAGGCGATCCGTCCAGTGCCGGACCGAGGTCACGGTCTGGGCATCGGGCAGGGTCTTGGCGGGTTTGGCGGCAATATCCACGGAAAGATCCAACGTCATATCGGGGTCCCGGTTTATCTAATGCATGAGGGGGCGGGGTGAAACCCCGGGTTCAGCCAGCAAGCCGCGACCGATGGTCCCAGACCTGCCAATCGGCACGATACAGCCACTGCTCTTGCGGCTGGCGCTCGGCCAGCGCAGCCGGGATCTGCACCTCGTCAAAGCCCACGCGACGCGCCATGGCATATTGATCGGCAATCAGCCCGCCAACCGCGCGCAGCCGGCCCTGATAGCCCTTTTCGCGCAGAATGCGGGCCAGCGAAAAGCCGCGTCCGTCGGTCATGGCCGGAAAGTCGATGGCGATCAGCTCATGACCAAGATAGCCGTCAAGGCTGTCCGGATCGGTATCCGGCGCCAGGACAACCGGCTCGGCCCCGTCATGGGGGTGGAAACCGTCATCGCGGACCAGAAAGAATTCGCTCATGCCTTTGCTCCTGTGCGGACCATGCGCCCGCCGATGAAATGGATGCCGCATTCGGTCTTGGCGCTGCCCCGCCAGCGCCCTGCGCGCGGGTCTTCGCCTGGTCTGACGGGCGAGGTGCAGGGTGCGCAGCCGATCGAGGCGTAACCCTTGGCGACCAGAGGATGGCGCGGCAGGTTGTTTTCGGCCATGTAGTCCTGAACGTCCTGCGGCCGCCAATGCGCCAGAGGGTTGATGCGCAGCCGCGCCGGAGGCTCGGCCTCAAAGAACTCAAGCTCTTTGCGGGCACCGCCCTGAAAGCGTTTGCGTCCCGTGATCCAGGCGTCGAACCTGGACAGCTCACGTTCAAGCGGTACGGTCTTGCGCAGATCGCAGCAAGCATCAGCGTTGAACTGGTGCAGCGTGCCGTCGGGGTCGTTCAACGCCACCTCACGCTCGGTCGCGCGGACCACCCGCACATCGGTCAGCTTCAGCTTTTCGGTGACCTCAAGCTGATAATCCAGCGTCTCCTGGAACAGCATCATCGTGTCGATGAACAACACCGGAGTCCCCGGCGCCACCACCGAGACCATATGCAGCAGCACCACCGATTCCGAACCGAAGCTGGAAACCAGCGCCGTCTCGCCCAGATCGGGGTCGCGCAGGGCACGCCGCAACACCTCGGTCGCGGCATGGTGACGATAGCGGTCGTTCAGCCGCGCGGCGCGGGCATCCAGCGTCTGATCAAGCATCGGCCGGATACAGCGCCGCCTTGAACGGAGCCACCCCTACACGGCGATAGGTGTCAATAAAGCGCTCTTCGGGCGATTCGCGCAGTTCCAGATAGGCGTTGATGACGCGGTCGATGGCCGGCACCACCTCTTCGGCCGGGAAGCCAGCGCCGGCGCGCTGGCCAATGGCCGGAATGTCATAACCGTCACCACCCAGCGTGATCTGATAGTTCTCGACCCCGGCACGATCGAGGCCCAGAATACCGATATGGCCCAGGTGATGATGGCCGCAGGCGTTGATGCAACCCGAGATGCGGATGTTGAACTGGCCGATCTCTTCTTCAAGACCACGGGCACGGAAATGCTCGGCGATGTCCTGTGCGATCGGAATCGAGCGGGCAGTCGCCAGCGTGCAGTAATCCATGCCCGGGCAGGCAACGATATCACTGATCAGCCCGGCATTGGCGGTGGCCAGACCGGCTGCCTTCAGCTCTTGATAGACCGCGAACAGGTCCGATTTGTGAACATGCGGCAGGACCACGTTCTGTTCATGGCTGATGCGCAGATCGTGATGGCCGTAACGCTCGGCCAGATCGGCCAGCAGGCGCATCTGTTCAGCCGAAGCATCGCCCGGCGTCGCGCCCGGTGCCTTAAAGGTGACGGTGACGCTGGCATAGCCATCGACCTTATGGGCCGACAGGTTGGTGTCGGTCCAGCTGCGGAAGGCCGGATTTGCCGCGCGGTGCTGTTCGTAATCACCTTCGGGCTCGTTACGGAAGGCTGGTGGGGCGTAAAGGCTTTTCAACGCGGCCAGCAGGTCCTGATCGACGCCGGTAAAGACCTTGCGGCGACGCTCAAACTCGGCCTCGATCTCTTCGCGCATCACGTCAAGGCCGCGCTCGGCCACGGTGATCTTGATGCGCGCCTTGTATTTGTTGTCGCGCCGGCCCGAGAGGTTGTAGGTCGCGATGATCGCCTCGACATAGGGCAGCAGATCGCCTTCGGGCAGGAACTCACGCACCACCTGCCCCAGCAAGGGCGTACGGCCCAGCCCGCCGCCGATCCAGACCTGATAGCCCAGTTCACCCTGCTCGTTACGCTTAAGGCGCAGGCCGATGTCATGGGCGGCGATGACCGCGCGGTCCCTCTTGCCGCCCGAGACGGCGATCTTGAACTTGCGCGGCAGGAACTGGAATTCGCCATGGTCGGTGGACCATTGCCGCAGCAACTCGGCATAAGGGCGCGGATCGGCAACCTCGTCAGCAGCCGCGCCGGCAAAGGCATCAGTCGTCACATTTCGGATCGTGTTGCCCGAGGTCTGGATGGCATGCAGCCCGACATCGGCCAAAGCGTCCAGCATATCCGGGATATCAACCAGCTTCGGCCAGTTGAACTGGATATTCTGGCGGGTGGTCCAGTGACCGTAACCCTTGTCCCATTTCTTGGCCAGCAGCGCCAGCGTGCGCATCTGGTCGGGGCTGATCGTGCCATAGGGAATGGCCACCCGCAGCATATAGGCATGCAGCTGCAGGTAGACACCATTCATCAGCCGCAGAGGGCGAAACTCATCCTCGGTCAGGCTGCCGTTCAAGCGCCGCTCGACCTGCTGGCGGAATTGCTGGGCGCGGTGGCGCAGGTATTCGTTGTGCTGGGGACGCGCGTCAAACATTGCTGGCCTCGACTTCGGACTGGGCGAACTCGGCTTGCTTGCCGTGGAAATAATTGGACGGACCGCGGCGGCGGAACGCTTCGCGGAAATGCGTGGGCTCGGGGCGGCCATCGGGACCGCGGCGGGCCTCGGCCAGGTAGGGGCCGACGACGATATTGCCCTGCGACAAAGCGTCGAGCAGCGCCAGATCGGCGATGGCCTCATCCTCGAACAGATCGGCCTCACGCGGGTCAGCGGTCCAGCCCCCGTCGCGCATCCACACGCAATGGCCCTGACGCAGATCATTGGCGGTAATGACGGCGGGGGTCGCGGGGGATGGGGTAAAGCCTTTGGACATGGCCCTTTGCCTTTCGTTTCCTGTCCTGTCTATATAGAAAAAAATCCCCCATATTGACGAGTGGGCCAGAAAAATAAGAAACATGTCCCGTAATGGCGCAAATAGTCAGGACGCAATTTCACAATGAGCGACGAGCGACAAACACCCATCCGGCTGGACGACACTGACCGCAAAATCCTGTTCCTGCTGCAAGAGGACGCGACCCTGTCGCTGGACGATATTGCGGCCCGTGTGGGGGCGTCCAAGACCCCGGTCTGGAACCGGATTCGCAAGCTGCGCGAGGCCGGAGTGATCCGCGCCCAGGTCGCGCTGCTTGACCCCGATTCCCTTGGGCTCGACGCCTGTTTCTTCGTGCTGATCCGCACCAGCGAGCATGACCCCGAATGGGCGCGACGCTTTCTGTCCGCCGTCCGCTCGCGCCCCGAGGTGATCGAGGCGCACCGCCTGGCCGGCGACATCGACTACATCCTTAAGGTCCGGGTCCGCAACGCGCGCGCCTATGACCGCTTTTATCAGGCGCTGATCTCAGAGGTCAGGATCCACAACGTCACCGCGCTTCTGTCGATGGAAGAGCTCAAGGCGACGACCGCCCTGCCTCTAAGCTAGGGCGGCCAGCGCGCGCGGCAGCGCCTCGGCAAAAGCAGAAAGCTCTGCCTCAGGCCCGCATGAGACGCGGATACAGCGGTCAAGCGGTGCAACGCCGGGCATGCGTACAAAGATGCCCTCGCTCGCCAGCGCCTCAAGCAGGGCGCGGGCAAAGGCGCCATCGCGGCCGCAGTCGATGGTGACGAAATTCGTGGCCGAAGGCAGGGCGCTCAGCCCGTTGTCAGCTGCAATCCCGGCGATCCGGGCACGGGCCGCGGCGGTCTGGGCCTGCACATGGCCCAGCCAGTCCTGATCCTCCAGCGCGGCAAGAGCACCAATCTGGGCGGTTCGGCTGATGCCGAAATGGTTGCGGATGCGGTCGAACCCGGCGATCAGCTCGGCCGGACCGATGGCATAGCCGATGCGCATCCCGGCCATGGCATAGGCCTTGGAAAAGGTCCGGAACCGGATCACCCGCGCATCTTCGGGGTCAATCCGGGGAATGGCCAAAACAGGGGCGAATTCAGCATACGCCTCATCCAGAACCAGCAGGCTGCCTTCGGGCAGATCATCCAGCATCGCCTCGATCCGCGCCCCCTCGTGCCAGCTGCCCATCGGGTTGTCGGGATTGGCCAGATAGACAAGCCGCGCCCCGGTCTCACGCGTTGCCGCAATCAGGGCATCGGGGTCCTCGGCATCGTCACGATAGGAAACTTTGCTCAGCCGTCCACCAAAACCGGCAACGTGATAATTGAAGGTCGGATAGGCACCCTCAGAAGTCACCACCGCTTCGCCCGGGGCCACCATCAGCCGCACGAGCAGACCCAAAAGCCCGTCAACCCCTTCGCCCAGCATGATGTTCTCAGGAGCAACACCATGATGCGCCGCCAAAGCATGGCGCAGATCATGGCTGTCAGGATCGCCGTATTTCCAGACCTCGGCCGCCGCGCGCGCCATCGCCTCGACCGCCTTGGGAGAGGGGCCAAAGCCGTTCTCATTCGCCCCCAGCCGGGCGCGAAAGGGCGCACCGCGCCGACGCTCCAGCGTCTCGGGACCGGTAAAGGGGACCGTCGCAGGCAGTCCGGCGGGAATAGGGGCGAAACGAAAACGTGTCATGCCGCAACAGAAAACCCAATCGCGATCCGCGCGCAAGGGTGCCCCTCGCCTCCGCTTCTTTCGTGTCTAAATATCCATGGGACAAAGCCCCCGGAAAGCCGGACCTAGAACGCCTTGAAGGTGATCGTCGTCAGCGTCCGGACAATGCCGGGAATGTCGAACAGGTTTTCCGACAGAAAACGCCCGACATCCTGATCCTCGGGCACATAGATCTTGGCCAGCAGATCATAATCACCCGAGGTCGAGTAAAGCTCGCTCACGACCTCGCGGTCATAGATCGCATCAGCGACCTCATAGGTCTTGCCGGGCGAGCAGCGGAACTGGACAAAAACCGGGCGCATGGCGATCCTCTTGATCTCAGACGGCGACAGACTAGACCGTCGGCGCGGCGCGGGTCCAGTCCCCCCGCGCAAGTCCGCGCCAGAAGCGGCGCATCAGCAGGACCGCAGCACAGGTCAGCCCCGCCACCAGCCCCAGCCACAATCCGGCCGGACCGATCCCCGCAATGAAGGCCAGGCCATAGGCAACCGGGATGCCGACCAGCCAATAGCTGACTGCTGCAATGACCATGGGAACCCGGGTGTCCTGCACCCCGCGCAAAAGCCCCAGCCCGATCACCTGCATGGCATCGGTCAGCTGGAACAGACCTGCGTAAAACAGCAGCGCCGCCGCAATCTCGATGATAGCCGGGGTTTCAGCATGGGTCGCGTCGAGATACAGCCCGACCAATTGGCGCGGAAACAGCTCGAATGCTGCAACGGCAAGTACCGCGATCACGGCCGAAACCACGGTCACCGTAATTCCCGCATCACGCATCCCCAGCGCATCGCCGCGGCCTTTGGCCTGCCCGACGCGCACGGTGGCTGCGTTCGACATGCCCAGATGCAGCATGAAGGTCAGCGAGGCCAGCTGCAGCGCAATTCCATGCGCCGCAAGCTCTCGCGTGCCGATCCAGCCCATCATCACGTTCGAGCCGACAAATAGCCCACCCTCGGCCACCATGGTCAGACCGATGGGCAGACCCAGCAAAAAGACCGCGCGCATCTCGGCCCGGTCCGGGCGCCAAAAGCGATGGAACAGCCGGTATTTGCGTGCCACCGGCAGCCATGCGGCATAGGCCGCGATCGCGAGCAGCCCCACATATTGCACAACGACCGCCGCAATCGCCGCCCCACGCACGCCCATTTCCGGCATGCCCATATTGCCAAAGATCAGCACCCAGTTCAGGAAAATCACCACCGGCAACCCGGCAAGCGTGATCCACAGCACGACCTGCGTACGCTCCATCGCCGCCAGATAGCTGTTCAGCGTCAGCTGGCACAGAACGGCGATCAGGCCGACACCCTCGATGCGCAGATAGTCCTGGGCCAGCTGGGCGACATCGGGTTTTTGTCCGACAGCCAGCAGGATCGGGCCAGAATACCACATCGCCGGCAACACCAGCACGGCATAGATCACCGACAGCCACAGCGCCATGCGGGCCGAACGGCGGACCTCGACCTCATCCCCCCGCGCAATGGCGGTGGCGATCAGGCCCATGACACCGATGCCGAACCCCATGCCCAGAAAGAACAGGATGTTAAAGAACGACACCGCAATGACCAAAGCGGCCAGCTCGGTCACGCCATACCACCCCATCATCACCGTATCGGCGACATGAATGGCCATGCGCGCAAGGTGGCTGCCAACAAGCGGCAGACCCAGCGCCAGTGTTGCGCGCAGATGGGGGATATAGCGGACAAAATTCATGTGTCTGCCTTATCCTTGGGCAGAGGCTGCGGCAAGATGGCACGCAAGGGCGAACCTCAGGGCAGGATCTCGACCTCGGTGCCGACACGGGCATGGGCAAAGATCTCTTCGATCTCGTCATTGGTGACGGCGATGCAGCCGGCAGTCCAGTCACCCTTGACGCGATAGCCGTCGGGGATCTGGTTCGGCTGGCCGTGGATCATGATGTCTCCGCCCGGGCTGACACCCATGCGCCGGGCCGCCTCGCGGTGATGAGGCTGGGGATAGTCGATGCCAAGCGACAGGTGATAGGCGCTGTTGCGGTTCAGCCGGTCGATGCGAAAAATGCCTTCGGGGGTGCGGCCGTCGCCTTCACGGCTTTTGTCACCATCTGGCGCAAAGCCAAGCGCGATGCGAAAGGTCCTGGGCGGTCCGCTTTCCTGATAGACGGTCATCCGGCGGGCAGCTTTTTCGACCAGAATGCGCTGTACGGACGAGGCAATGGGCGCCTCGGGCCGCGCTGGCGGGCGCTGAAAGATTGGCGGCAGCGCGATATGGGGCAGCCGGAATTCGGGCAGCCGCGGCCAGTGCCAGCCCGAAGCTGGCGGCTGCGTACTGCCCGGCGGCGGCAAGGTGGCGGGCTGGGGGGCCCAGATCAGCCACAGCCCCCACAGCAACGCCGCAAGGCAAAGCACCGAAAAGATCGCGCCAAGCCGCTTCATTGCAGGTCGCGGAATGCCTCTTGCAGCCGTCCCACCGCCTCGATGACACGGGCGCGCTGGGTGGCGATATTAAACCGCAGGAAGTTTTCGCCTCCGGTGCCAAAGGTGCCGCCGTGGTTGGCGGCGATTCGGGCACCTTGCTCGACCCGGCGGGTAAACTCGGCCCGCTCCATCCCGGTGCCCGAGAAATCGACCCATGCCAGATAGGTCGCCTGCAAGGGCATTGAGCCAAGGCCGGGGATCGCGCCCACCCCGTCGTCAAAGATGCGGCGGTTGCCGTCAAGGTAATCGGCCAGCGCATCGACCCAGGCGGCCCCTTCGGGCGAATAGGCGGCGGCGACCATGGCCGGCCCGAAAAGCCCGGGCGAGATGCCCCCGGCCATCATCCGGTCCTGCAGCCGCTTGCGCAGCCCCTCATCGGCCACGATCAGATTGCCGATATGTGCGCCCGCAATGTTAAAGGTCTTGGTCGCGGCGGTCAGCGTGATCAGCCGCGCCGCAGCCTCGGGCGCAGCATTGGCCAAAACCGTATGCCGCGGGCTGCCCGGCATGACCAGATCGTGATGGATCTCGTCCGAGACCAGAATCAGGTCATGGGCTGCACAGAAATCGGCGATCTGGCGCAGTTCCTCGGTGCTCCAGACCCGGCCACCGGGGTTATGGGGCGAACAAAGGATCAGCATCCGCTCGCGTCCGGTCAGCAGGCTTTGCCAGCCCTCCCAGTCCAGACGGTACTGACCGTCCTCAATGACCAGCGGAAACTCGGCCACCTCGCGGCCAGAGGCGCGGACGACCCGGGCAAAGGCGTGATAGACCGGGGTCATCAGGATGACGCGGTCGCCCGGCTGGGTGAAGGTATCGACACAGATCGAGGTTCCGTTCACCAGCCCATGCGCAGACAGGATCCATTCAGGCTCAACCTGCCAGCCGTGGCGGTTTGCCATCCACCAGCGGATCGATTCGATATAAGCCGGGTTCGCGCCGGGATAGCCATAGACGCCATGCGCGGCCAGACGCTCGACCGCCTGCTGCACCGAAGCGGGCGGGCGAAAATCCATATCCGCCACCCACATCGCGATCCCGTCACGAGGCGAGACGCCATAGGTCGCCTGCATGTCATCCCATTTGGAGCAGGTGGTTCCGGTGCGGTCGATCAACTCGTCAAAGTCAGGCAGCGTCATGGGTCATACCTCGGTTTCCATTCGCTGACACCATAGCGGCTTGTTGCGCAAGGCCAAGGCTTGCCCTAGATCACGGGCATGACATTGCGCAGCATCATCCTCCACCCCGATCCGCGGCTGAAAAAGATCTGCGAGCCTGTGGCCCGCATCACCCCCGAGATCGAAACGCTGGCCGCCGACATGCTGGCCACGATGTATGACGCGCCGGGCGTTGGCCTGGCCGCGCCGCAGGTTGGCGTCCTGTCACGGCTTTACGTCATGGACTGCGAAAAGGACCCCGAGGCCCCGCGCAACCCCGTGGTCATGGTCAACCCCGAGATCACCTGGCGTTCCGACGAGCTGAACACCTATGAGGAAGGCTGCCTCTCGATCCCCGACCAATATGCCGATGTGACCCGGCCCGCCCAGGTCAAGGTCCGCTGGCTGGGCCTCGACGGCAAAACCCATGAGCGCGATTTTGAAGGACTGTGGGCCACCTGCGCCCAGCACGAGATCGACCACCTCGATGGCAAGCTGTTCATCGACTATCTCGGCCCGATCAAGCGCCAGATGATCACCCGCAAGATGGTCAAGCTCAAGCGTGAGCGGGGTCGTGGCTAAGCCCGCACCCCCTGCGCCTGCAAGACAGGGCCGCGTCCGGCCCGTCCTGATCCATCCCCATCCCGCATTGCGTCACCGCTGCGATCCGGCAGCGGCACTGTCCCGCGACCGGATCAATGAACTTGCCGCCGATCTGCTGGCAACCATGTATGACGCGGGTGGGCGTGGCCTTGCCGCACCGCAGATCGGCAAGCCCTGGCGCATCTTTGTCATGGATCACGGCTGGAAAGAGGGTGCACCCAGTCCGCGCATTGTGATCGACCCCGAGATCGAGCCCCTCGGCAGCGAGGTGGGCACGATGGAGGAAGCCTGCCTTTCAATCCCCGATCATCCGGTGGCGGTAACTCGACCAGTCACGGTGCGGCTGCGCTGCCTTGATCTTGCAGGCCAGCCGCAAAGCCTGACCCTGACAGGGATCGAGGCACGTATCGCCCAGCATGAGGCAGACCATCTCGACGGTCGCCTGATCCTTGATTTTGGCACGGGACCGCAGGACACAGGGGAATGATTTACCTTCGCCTGCCGCCGTGCTAGCCGGGCTTTCTCTGCTGACAAGGCCCTTTCGATGACCATCCGCCCTTTCCTGCCCTATGCCGACCGCCGGTTGCACACTCCGGCCGAGCCGGTCGCCGAGATCACCGAAACCGTGCGGATGATCTGGGACGACATGATCGACACGATGGAGGCAATGCCGGGCGTCGGCCTTGCCGCACCCCAGATCGGGATCATGATGCGGCTGGCGGTGGTCGACGCCTCGGAAAAGCGTGGTCAGGCGGTGCGCATGGCCAATCCCGAGGTGCTGCATGCCAGCGTACAGCTGCGCCCCCATGAAGAGGCAAGCCCCAACCTGCCCGGCGTCTCGGCCCGGATCGAGCGGCCCCGCGCTGTCACCGTGCGCTTTCTGAACGCCGACGGTGAAATCGAGGACCGGGATTTCGTCGGCCTGTGGGCAACCTCGGTACAGCATCAGATCGACCACCTGAACGGCCGGCTTTACGTCGATCACCTCAGCCCCCTGCGTCGCAAGATGATGGTGGCCAAATCGGCCAAGCTGACCCGCCGCTGACGGTTTTCTTTCGCAATGCGGGGGGTTAGGCTTGGGTCGCAACCAGCGCCTGGACCCAGCACATGTTCTCCCTCCTCCCTCTTCTGGCCGGATTGCTGTTATTTTCAGCGTCACTGACCCCTTCGCTTATTCCACGCGACTGGATGATGCAGGGGGTGCTGGCAGGCATGTCCATGGCGGCGGGCTATGTGCTGACCCAGTTCCTGCTGGCGATCTGGCGCACGCTTGAGCTGCCGGGACTGAAAGACCGCGCCGCCCGTATCGCCCATGCGGTCCTGGCGGTGCCGGTGCTGATCCTGCTCGCACGCGCCCTCATCCTGTCTGTCGAGTGGCAAAACAGCATCCGTGTCCGCATGGGCATGCCGGATCTTGAGGCCAATAACACCGCCAAGATGCTGGGACTGGCACTGGTGGTGTTTCTGGCTCTGTTTCTGTTCGGTCGGGGGCTGCAAGCGCTGTTTGACCTTCTGCGCCTGCGGCTTGCGCGCCATATCCCCTCGCGCAGCGCCAACGTGCTGGGGCTTTTGCTCGCCGCGATGATCGTCGTCACCCTGACCCGCGACGGGGTGGTGAACTGGGCGATGCGCATTGCCGACCGCTCTTACGCCGCCGCCCAGCACCTGACCGATCCCAACCTTGGCCCACCATCCGAGCCATGGCAGTCAGGCTCGGCCGCCTCGGGGGTCGATTGGGGGCTGATGGGCAAGCCTGGCCGCGACTTTGTGCTAAGCGGGCCGCGCGCCAGCGATATCTCGGCCTTTACCGGCCGTCCGGCCAAAGAGCCTTTGCGCATCTATGTCGGCCTTGCTCAGGACAAGGACCCCGAGGTCCGCGCCAAGGTGGCACTGGACGAAATGCTGCGCGTCGGCGCCTTTGACCGCAAGGTGCTGGTGCTGGCCAGCCCGACCGGCACCGGCTGGATGGACCCGGCAAGTTACGATGCGCTGGAATATATGCATGGCGGAGACGTGGCGACGGTAGGGGTGCAATATTCCTATCTGCAAAGCCCTCTGGCCCTGATCTTTGAGACCGAATCCGGCCTTGACCAGACCACGGCGCTGATGCGCGTCATTTATGACCACTGGCGCCAGCTGCCGCAGGACCAAAGACCACGCCTTTATCTGCACGGCATCTCGCTTGGGGCCTGGTCGTCGATGTATGCCTTCAACCCGTTCCAGATGATGAACGAACCGGTCTCGGGCGCGTTCTGGGCCGGGCCGCCCTTTCCGTCGACCCTGTGGCGTCAGGCCAATGACGCACGCGAACCCGGCAGCCGCCTTGTCCTGCCCGATGTCGATGACGGCGAGGTGATCCGCTATGCAAGCCAGTTCGCATCGCCCGACCGCTCGGGTCGCCCATGGGGCCGGCTGCGCATCCTGTTCCTGCAATATGCCAGCGATCCGATCGTCTTCTATGATCCCGTCTCGCTGTGGCGCGAACCGCAATGGATGCGCGAGCCGCTGGCCCCCGATGTTTCGCCCCGGTTGCGCTTTACCCCGGTGGTGACACAGTTGCAGCTGGCGGTGGACTTGCTGGTTTCGACCTCGGCCCCGCCCGGATTTGGCCATACCTATCACGCGCATGACTATATTGATGGCTGGGTATCCGTGACCGCCCCCGAGGGCTGGAGCGCCGCCGACACACAACGGCTCAAGGCCATCTGCGGTCAGAACGGAAGGCTGGGATGCGCAAAGGGCTGATCCTGGCGCTGGTGCTGCCCGGGCTGGTGCTGCTTGTGCTCGTGCTGAACACGGCGCGCAACTATGCCGGCTGGCAGCCCGCGACCGAAACCCCCGCCGAACGGCTGGCGCGGCTTGAACCCTACTGGCGCATTTTGCGCCCCGAAGGGCCCGGCCCGCATCCCGCCGCAATCCTGCTGTCGGGCTGCGACGGGGTGCATGACAATATGGATTATTGGGCGCAACAATACGTTGCCATGGGCCGGGCGGCGCTGATCCTTGACAGCCACGCGCCAAGATCGCTCGACAGGGCACAGGCGTGGCGGGCGCTTTGCGCGGGGCAGGTCCTGCCAGGGGCCGAGCGGGCCGCCGATCTGGCCGTGGCACTCGCGGCGCTGCGCGACATGCCGGGGATCAATGCCTCGGATGTGGCGCTGCTCGGGGCGTCGCATGGGGGCTGGACGGTGATGGAGCTGATGCGCGAGCTGTCCTCTGACACGCCCCCTCCCGGCCTTTCGGAATGGCCCGTGCCGCCCGACAACCTGACCGCCCAGCTTGGGCCAGCGGTGGTGCTTTACCCCTATTGCGGCCTGCTAAGTGGTGCGGCCAAGGGGCCGTGGCCGGGTCAGGTGCGAATGCTGATGCTGCTGGCGGCCGAGGATTCGATCACCGATTCCGCCGATTGCCAACAGATGGCGGCGGATCTTGCCGCCACAGGTGCGCATCTCGACGTCATCACCTATCCCGGCATCAACCACGGCTTTGACCAAAGTGAGCGTTCCATACTCTCACCGCTGGAGTTCAATGCACCAGCCCGGGCACAGGCGACCCGCGATATCCGCGCCTTCATGGGTTTTGCCGCCGCCGAAGCCGGGATATGAGGTCGCCACAGTAACGGAGGGCAGCAATGCGCGTCATCTTCATGGGCACACCCGACTTCTCGGTCCCGGCGCTGCGGGCCATCGCCACGCAGCATGAGGTCGTCGCGGTCTACTCCCAACCGCCCCGCGCGGCGGGACGCGGGCAAAAGCCGCGCCCCTCGCCGGTGCAGCGCGCTGCCGCGGAACTGGGCCTGCCCGTCCGTACGCCCGAGCGGCTGAAATCCGTGCAAGATCAGGCGGAATTCGCCAATCTTGGTGCCGATGTGGCGGTCGTCGCCGCCTATGGCCTGATCCTGCCACCTGCGGTGCTGGCCGCGCCGCGCTTTGGCTGCCTGAATATCCACGCCTCACTGCTGCCGCGCTGGCGTGGGGCGGCGCCCATCCACCGCGCCATCATGGCCGGGGACGCCGAAACCGGCGTCGCCATCATGCAGATGGAGGCGGGGCTGGACACTGGCCCGGTACTGGCCGAGGCCCGCACCCCCATCGGTCCCGAGGACACCACCGCCGATCTGCACAACCGGCTGGCCGAGATGGGCGCCGCGCTGATCGTCGAACAGCTGGAGCGTCTGCCGCAACCTGCCCGCCCACAACCGGCCGAAGGCGTGACCTACGCCCAAAAGATCGACAAGGCCGAGGCGCGGATAGACTGGAGCCAGCCTGCCGCCCAGATCGACCGCCAGATCCGCGGCCTGTCGCCCTTTCCCGGCGCGTGGTGTCTGATCGGGGACGAAAGGGTGAAGCTTTTGCGCTCGCGCCTTGCCCCCGGTTCAGGTGCGCCGGGGCAAGTTCTGTCGGGCTTTACCATCGCCTGCGGCGAAGGCGCGGTCGAGGTGCTTGAGGCCCAGCGCGAAGGCAAACGCCCCATGCCCGCAATCGAAATCCTGCGCGGCCTGACCCTGCCCCCACGGCTTGGCTGAGGCGCTGTAGCGATTTCGTTACAACCTATGGATGAACTCGCGCTTGCAGGCCGTTCCGCTTAACACCATGTTAATATTTCCCTGTCACACCGGAACAATATGATTTGGTCCGGTAATCCTGGAAAGGGGGATGACGATCATGGAAAATCTGATCCGTGTGATGGCCGACCATTGGTGGGTGCCGCTTTTGCGCGGCATCGCGGCCATCCTTTTCGGCCTGATGGCGTTGGTCTGGCCGGGCCTGACGGTCTATATGCTGCTGCTGGTCTTTGGTGCCTATGCAATTTTTGACGGGGTCATGGCGATCGTCATTGCCTTCCGTCGCAAGTCTTCGGACGATGGCTGGTGGGCCTGGGCGCTGGACGGGTTGCTGTCCATTGTCATCGGCCTGATGGCCCTGTTCTGGCCCGAGGCGACGGCGCTGGCCTTCATCATCTGGATGGCCGCCTGGGGTGTGGTCGCCGGTGTCTTCCGCATCGTCGCCGCCATCCGCCTGCGGCACGAGATCGAGGGTGAATGGGCGCTGGGACTCAGCGGGCTGCTGCTTATCACCTGGGGTGTGCTGATGGCGCTGCTGCCGGCGGCGGGCCTGCTCAGCATCGCATGGCTGATCGGAACCTTTGCGCTGCTGATCGGCGTGGTGATGATCGCGCTGGCCTTCCGGCTGCGGCGGCTAAGAAGCGCCTGACCATCAGGTCCCGCGCGGTTTGGCGCGGGTGGTCGGGTCGGCCTCCAGCGGGTTCTCTGGCCAGGGGTGGCGTGGATAGCGACCACGCATATCCTTGCGGACATCAGCATAGCCGCCCGCCCAGAAACCCGGCAGGTCCGTCGTCACCGCGACGGGCTTGCCCCCGGGTGACAGCATGGTGATGCGCAGGGGCCTGCCGCCTGCGCGCGGATGCCGCGCGACACCGAAAAGCTCTTGCAGCCTCAGCTCGATCGAAGGGGTCTCGTGATCATAATCAATGGGCACTTTGCGGCCTAAAGGTGTCAGGAAATATGCCGGAGCCTCTTTGTCCAGCCGACGCTGCCCATCCCAGCCGATACGGGCCTTAAGCGCCTCGGTCAGATCGAGTCCGCGCAGATCTGAAAGTGTCCGCACCTTGCCGAGCCAGGGCAGCAGCCAGTCAGGTTCAGCAAGCAGGCTTGCATCATCCACCGCACCCAGCTCAGGGATCAGAGCGATCCGCGCCCGCAGCCTCGCCGCCGCGGGGGTCCAGCTCAGGCCATTGGCGCGCAGCCCCTCAAAGGCGGCGCGCGCAAGGGCCGCAGGGTCGGCGTCGTCCATCACACGATCAGCCAGCACCAACGCACCCAGCCGTTCCTGCCGACGAGCGATGACGCGGTTGTCGCGGCGTGACCATTCGACCAGTTCGACGCTTTCGATACGATCGGGAAACAGGGCGCGAAGCTCTTCCTCGCTGATGGGGGCGGCCATGCGGATCCGCGCCTCACGGGTGTCTCCGTCCAGATCGGTGGCGACGATCAGGCGATCGCCGGCCAAAGCATCGCCCTCGGGCAGAACCGCACCCTTGCCGCCTGACAGGACATAACGCGGCTGATCGCCCTTGCGGCGCAATCCGATGCGGTCGGGATAGGCTAGCGCCGCCATCGCGCCGGGCGACAGCCCCGCCGCAGCTCCATCCCCCGCCATGCGACGCAGGCGCTTGGCCTCATCACGAATGCGGTGCAACGGACCGGGGTTTACAGGCCAGGGGTGACGGTCCTGATAGGCGCGCTGGTCACGGATTGCGGCAAGCCGCAGGGTCAGATCAGCAGGCGCGCCTGTCAGCGGGTCACGCTCGGCCATCAGCGCAGCCAGATCGGCTGCCTCGCGCCCCGCAGTGACCAGCATATGCGCCAACCGCGGATGCAGCGGCAAAGGTGCCAGCCGCCGCCCATGATCGGTAATACGATCAGATGAATCCAACGCGCCAAGATCGCGCAGCAGTGCCCGCGCCTCGGCCAAAGCTGCCTCGGGCGGCGGGGTCAGAAAGGCAAGGTCGCGCCCATCCGAACCCCAGATCGCCAGTTCCAGCACCAATCCGGTCAGATCGGCCACCGCAATTTCGGGTGGGGCAAAGGCTGGCAGGGCCCCTTCTTCGGCCCGCGCCCATAGCCGGTAGCAGATGCCGGGCGCGACTCGTCCGGCACGGCCCCGGCGCTGTTCGGCCTCGGCCCGGCTGACCCGCTCGGTCACCAGCCGCGACATGCCCGAACCGGGATCAAAGCGCGCGCGCCGCGCCCGGCCCGCATCCACGACCACCCGCACATCTGGAATGGTCAGCGAGGTCTCGGCGATCGAGGTTGCCAGCACGATCCGCCGCCGCCCGCCACCCGTCGGATGCAAAACAGCGCGCTGGGCCCTGAAGTCCATGTTGCCGAAAAGAGGCAGCACTTCGGCATCGGTAT
This sequence comes from Paracoccus kondratievae, assembly GCF_009301415.1. Classification (GTDB taxonomy): domain Bacteria; phylum Pseudomonadota; class Alphaproteobacteria; order Rhodobacterales; family Rhodobacteraceae; genus Paracoccus; species Paracoccus kondratievae. The sequence goes on from NZ_CP045072.1 coordinate 1,905,119, forward strand.
CAAGCATTGCCCCGACGCGGCGAATCTCTCCCTCGCCCGGCAGAAAGGCCAGGATGGTGCCGCCAGTGTCACGGGTCGTCGACTCGGCCTCGGCGATCAGCCGCGCCGCCTCGGGCACCAGCCGGGCCCCTGCGGGCAGGGGACGGCCCAGCCAGCGGGTTTCGACCGGAAAGGCGCGGCCTTCAGAGCGGATGACAGGCGCATCCTCAAGCAGCGCCGCCACCGGCTCGGTATCAAGCGTCGCTGACATGACCAGCAACGCAAGGTCTGGACGCAGGGCCTGGCGCGCCTCCCACGTCAGGGCAAGGCCAAGATCGGCGTTCAGGCTGCGTTCGTGAAATTCGTCAAAGATCACGCAACCGATGCCGGAAAGCCCGGGGTCGGACTGGATCATCCGGGTCAGGATGCCCTCGGTCACCACCTCGATACGCGCGCCCGGCACCGCCTCGCCGCGGATGCGATAGCCGACTGTGCGACCCAAAGGCTCGCCCAGCGTTTCGGTCATACGCTCGGCCGCGGCACGGGCGGCAAGGCGGCGCGGCTCAAGCATGACGATCCGGCCCGCGACGACCGGCAACAGCGCCAAAGGCACGCGCGTCGTCTTGCCCCCACCCGGCGGTGCCATCAGAACCGCGCGGCCATGGGCGGTCAGCGCGGCAGTCAACTGGGGCAATACGGCGTCGATGGGCAGATCCATCCCCGCGTTATGGCAAAGCACCGCCGGAGCGAAAAGAGGGACCTCTACACATCCGGCCCCGGCCTGCCTATCTTTGATCCCGCCGATGCTGGGGCCAATGCGAGGGACCGAATGGGGATAGCCGACGATCTGATGCAGGGCCTGGGCATTTCCGACCCGGTGCTGCGCCTTGGGGTGACGGGCCTGTCGCGGGCAGGCAAAACCGTGTTCATCACTTCGTTGGTTGCGAACCTGCTTGACCGGGGGCGGATGGCGGCGCTGCGCGCAGCGGCGGATGGCTCGCTGAAGGCAGCATGGTTGCAGCCGCAGCCCGACGATACCGTGCCGCGCTTTGATTATGAGCGGCATCTCGCGGCAATGACCGGCCCCGATCCGCATTGGCCCGAAGGCACACGCCACGTCAGCCAGTTGCGCCTGTCGTTGCGGGTCCAGCCGCGCGGGCTGATCGCAGGCTGGCGCGGCCAGCAGGTCCTGCATCTTGATATCGTCGATTACCCGGGCGAGTGGCTGCTGGACCTGCGGCTGATGGACAAGGATTTTGATCAATGGTCGCAAGAGGTCCTGGACAGGATGGAGCGGCGCCCCGGCGTGCTGGAGTTCCGCGCCGCACTTGCCGGCACCGACACCGCCCGCTTTGACGAAACGGCAGCGCAGGCGCTGGCCTCTGCCTATACCCGTCACCTGCATCTGGCGCGCGAAGCGGGCTGGTCGGACTGCACCCCCGGCCGTTTCCTGATGCCGGGGGAGCTTGACGGCTCTCCGGCGCTGACCTTTACCCCTCTGCCGCATGAGATGCGGTCAACGCCTCTGGGCCGCGAATTCGCCCGCCGTTTTGGGGCCTATAAGGCACAGGTGGTCCGGCCCTTCTTTCGCGACCATTTCGCCCGCATTGACCGGCAGGTCGTGCTGATGGATGTGCTGGGCGCGATCCATGCAGGGCCGCAGGCGGTCGAGGATATGCGCCGCGCCATGGCCGATATCCTTGGCGCATTCCGACCCGGACGCGCGGGCTGGCTTGCCCAGCTATTGGGTGCGCGGCGCGTGGGACGCATCCTCTTTGCCGCGACCAAGGCCGACCATCTGCACCATATCCAGCACCCGCGCCTGACCGGCATCACCACCGCGATGCTGCGCGAGGCCCGCGACCGCGCCGATTTCTCGGGTGCGCGGACCGAGGCCATGTCCATCGCCTCGCTGCGCACCACCACCGAAGAGATGATCCGGCAGGACGGCGAGGACCTGCCCGCCGTGCGCGGCACATTGATGGACGGGCGGCAGGCGGCATTCTACCCTGGAGAGTTGCCGGCCAACCCATCGGAACTGCTGGTTCCCGCCAGTCAGGGCGCAACGCGCTGGCTGGACGGAGATTACGCGATCATGAACTTTGCCCCGGCACCGAACACGATGCGGCCGGGCGATGGACCTCCGCATATTCGTCTGGACCGCGCGGCCGAATTCCTGATCGGCGACAGGCTATAGGAGAGCGCAATGGCTGAACCTCCGAAACGGCGCGGACCGGTTCTGCTGGAGTTGGACGATGTCCAGCCCGAGCTGTCCCGGACTGAACCGCCACAACCCGGCGCCCAGTTCGATCCCCGCCCCGATCAGCGCGACCGCAAGCCACCCCGGACCGAGCTGCGCGAAGGCGACGCCGCACCCTCGCCCGCGGATGCGCCAATGATTGACGACGGCCTGGCCCCCCTGCCACAGCCGCGCACCATGCAGCTTGTGGCGCGGCTGGTCGGGCGTGGCCCGTCACGGCTGACGCGGTTCTTTATCAATACCGGGGTCGCGCTGTTCACCTTTCTGCTGTCGGTCGCCGCGCTGCGCTATCTGACCGACCTCTTGAACAGCTACCCGCTGCTGGGCTGGATCGGCATCGGCCTGATGGTCCTGTTCTGCCTTGCCGCGCTGGCGATGGCGTTTCGCGAGTTCCGTGCCTGGTCGCGCTTTGCCGCCATCGACGGCATTAACCGCGAGGCCGGGGCGGCACTGGCTGCAAACGACTTGAGGTCGGCGCGGCATGTGGTGGACCGGATGGAAAGCCTGTATCGCGCCCGGCCCGAGCTTGAATGGGGCCTGACGCGCCTGCGCGAACGCAAGGGCGATACCTATGATGCCGAAACCCTGATCGCGCTGGCCGAGACCGAATTGCTCGCGCCCCTCGACATCGAGGCCCGGCGCGAGATCGAGGCAGCCGCCCGCACCGTCGCCGCCGCCACGGCGCTGATCCCGCTGGCGCTGGCAGATATCATTGCCGCGCTGGCCGCAAACCTGCGCATGATCCGCCGCATGGCCGAAATCTATGGCGGTCGGGCGGGCGCAGTGGGCGGCTGGCGGCTGGCGCGCACCGTGATGACCCATCTGATCGCCACCGGGGCGGTCGCGGCCGGCGACGACCTGATCCACACCGTCGCCGGAGGGGGGCTGCTCGCCAAGGTCTCGAAACGCTTTGGCGAAGGGGTGGTCAACGGGGCTCTGACCGCCCGGGTCGGCATCGCAGCGATGGAGGTCTGCCGTCCGCTGCCCTTCATCCACCAGCCCCGCCCCCGGGTCGGCAATCTGATCGCACGCGGCCTGAAGGGGCTTTTCGGCGAGGACACCGAGAAGTAGCCGCCCCCGGCACGATGATCTTACGTTCGCCGAATCGACCGAGAGGCTCCGGACGATCAGGCGGCATCACCGTCAGGATAGGGTGTGCCCCGCGCGTGCCGTGCAGGGATGAACCAGACGACATATTGTCGGGCATGTTGGCGCCCTTATGTTCCCCGAGGGCGCGGCGATGGGCCATTCCGGCAGCAAATCAAGCAGATTGTAAGGGCATGTTCCCCGCACGCGCGGGGATAAACCCCCAGAGCCCTCGGGTGCAGGTAAAGTGGGCCCAGGCTAACCGCTCCAGGATACCGGCCTGAACCAGCACATCAGAGACATCCCCATCGTGCAAACAGCCGTTTCTCTCTTCCTGCCAACTGGCGTATGGATCGGGCATGAGTCCGCGCCGCGTTGCCCTTGTACTGTTTGCGACTGTCTTGCTGCTTGGCCTTGGAGCCGGCGCGCGGGACCGGTTTGACGACTGGGTCGCAGCGACCAGGATCCCCCGGCTTGATGTGCAGGTCGGGGCCGAGGTGGTGGCACGGGACGGCACGCTTTTGCGCGCCTTTCAGGTCGCGGACGGGCGCTGGCGGCTGGACGCCGGGCCGGTCGATCCGCTGCTGATCGACATGCTTTTGCTATGGGAGGACCGCCGGTTTCCCGATCACGCCGGTATCGACCCACGCGCAATCATCCGTGCGGGCTGGCAGGCGCTGCGTTATGGGCGCGTGGTCTCGGGCGGCTCGACCCTGACCATGCAGGTCGCGCGATTGCTTGAAGAAGGGCCGACCGGCCAATGGGCAGGTAAGGCCCGGCAGATGCGCCTTGCGCTGGCGCTGGAACGGCGGCTTGAAAAACACCAGATCCTTGAACTTTATCTGCGGCTTGCTCCCTATGGGGCGAATGTCGAGGGCATCCGTGCTGCCAGCTTGCAATGGTTTGGCAAGGAGCCCCGCCGCCTGACCCCTGCTCAGGCAGCCCTGTTGGTCGCCCTGCCACAATCGCCCGAGGCGCGCCGCCCCGACCGTTCGCCCAGCGCAGCCAAGGCGGCGCGGGACCGGGTGCTGGCGCGGGCGGCCGATGCAGGGCTGATTTCGGATTCGGACGCCAAGGCCGCGATGGCCGAGCCTGTGCCGAACCAGCGCCGCGCCTTTCCGGCGCTTGCGCCGCTGCTGGCTGCGCGACTGGTACGCGAAAACCCCGGTGCGTCCCGGATCGAAACCACCATCGACGCCCGCCTGCAACGCCGGGCCGAAGAGCTGGCCTCGCGTGCCGTGGTCGGGGCCGGGCGCAGGCTTTCGGCGGCAATCGTTCTGGCCGATCACCGCACGGGCGAAATCCTTGCCGAGGTCGGCGCCGCCGACTGGACCGACAACGCCTCGGCGGGTTTCGTGGATATGGCGCGGGCCTGGCGCAGCCCCGGCTCGACGCTGAAGCCCTTTGTCTATGGGCTGGCCTTTGACGACGGGCTTGCCCATCCGGAAACGCTGATCGAGGACCGGCCCACCGCCTTTGGCCGCTGGCAGCCACAGAACTTTGACCACCATTTTCGTGGCACAGTCAGCCTTAAAAACGCGCTGATCTGGTCGCTGAATATTCCGGTGGTCAAACTGGCCGAAGCGGTCGGCCCGAACCGCATCGCCCAGGCGCTGCGCCGCGGCGGGATTGAGCTGCGCCTGACCGGGGATGCGCCGGGCCTGGCAATCGTGCTTGGTGGTGCGGGGGTTACGCTTGAAGGTCTGGCCGAGGGTTATGCCGCGCTGGCGCGGGGCGGGCGGGCAATCACCCTGTCGCCACTGCCGGGCGGGGGCGAGGAACGCCGCACACCAATGTTCGGCCCTGTCGCGGCATGGCAGGTCGGGCATATCCTTAGCCAGAACCCCGCGCCGCATGGCACGCGGCTGCGGCCTTTGGCCTATAAGACCGGAACATCTTACGGCCACCGTGACGCGCTGGCGGTGGGCTATGACGGGGCACGGGTCGGTGCGGTCTGGCTTGGCCGGCCGGACGGGACGCCCGTGCCCGGCGCCTTTGGCGGCGATCTGGCCGCGCCGGTGCTGTTTGACCTGTTCGACGCCCTGCCGGCGGTGGCACTGCCACCGCCCCCGCCGCAGACGCTGACCCTGCCAAACAGCGCCCTGCCGTTGCCCCTGCGCCGCTTTGCCCCGGCAGGTGAAGCCAGCGCAATGGCAGCCCGCCCCGCCGGTCCGGACGCCCTGCGCCTGACTTATCCGCCAGACGGGGCCGAGATCGACACCGACGGCCCCCTGATCGCCAAGGCGCGGGGCGGACGCGGCCCATGGACCTTTCTGCTGAACGGGGCGCCCGCTGCCATCGCACAGGCGCAGCCGACGGCAAACCTGCCCAACCCCGGGCCCGGCTTTGCTCAGCTTACGGTTGTGGATGCAGATGGCGCCTCGGCAAGTGCGGCAATCCGGCTGCACTGACACAAATTGCGCGATTCGTGATTCGCTTGGCCTTTTCTTACGCGCGTTTTGCGACATATTCGCACTATGCTGCGCATCAACGACCAGATCACGATCCAGGAATGGGAGCTGTCCGAACAGTTTTCCCGGTCTCAGGGACCGGGCGGGCAGAACGTGAACAAGGTCGAAACCGCCGTCGAGCTGCGTTTTGAGGCCGAGCGTTCGCCACATCTGACGCCTCCGGTCAAGGCACGGCTGAAACGGCTGGCGGGGCGGCGCTGGACACAGGACGGTGCGGTACTGATCCGGGCTGAGGAAACCCGCAGTCAGGCCCGCAACCGCGAGATGGCGCGCGAGCGGCTGGCCGAACTGATCCGGCAGGCGCTGATCGCGCCGCGCAAGCGCATCCCGACCCGGCCAACGCTGGGCAGCCAGCGCCGCCGCCTGGCGGCCAAGAACCAGCGTGGCGAGGTCAAGGCGATGCGGGGCCGCATCCGCGACGGGGAGGACCCGGCATGATCGTCGCCTTTCGCGAAAAGCTGGCGCGGCTGATCGGTCGTCGCCCCCCTGATATGCAGGTCGCGGCACTGTGCCTGAATGAATCAACGGGCGAGGTGCTGCTGGTCACCAGCCGCGGCACCGGGCGCTGGATTGTGCCCAAAGGCTGGCCGATGCCGGGCCGCAGCCTTGCCGATGCCGCCCGACAAGAGGCGTGGGAGGAAGCCGGAGTCAAAGGCCGTGTCGATCAGACAGAGATCGGCCGCTATCGCTATGACAAGGATCAGGATCGCGGCTTTGCCATCCCGGTCGAGGTTCGGGTCTTTCCGCTTTATGTTGACAAGCTCGAACGGAATTTTCCCGAAGCGCATGAGCGCACGCGCCGCTGGTTCCCGCCCGAGGACGCCGCCCGGCTGGTAGCCGAAACGGGGTTGCAGCAGATCCTGCACGACCTGCCCTTTAAACGACAGTCGCCCCCGAAATGAGGCGCGAACCCCGCGAATACCGCACCCTCGACAAAGACCTGCGCCGGGTAACGAATACCGAGCGCGCGGTCCTGCATTCGGCGCGTTCGCTATTGCGGCTGGGCTTGGCCCTGATCTTTATCGCCGCTGCCAGCTATATCGGCACGGGCTTTTTCTCGGACCAGCCGGCGATCGGGATCCTTGCCGCCAGCATGGCCGTCGCAGCCTATCTGGCGCTGTCGATTGGCGGCAACGACGTCGCAAACGCGCTTGGCCCGGCAGTCGGCGCAGGTGCGATCGGCATGACCACCGGCCTGATCCTCGTCGCGGTGATGGAGGTTCTGGGCGCGGTCCTTGCCGGTAGCGCCGTCACCGCCACCCTGACCGAGGGGCTGGTCGGGCGCACCCTTGGCGAGGGCGAAGCGACAGCGCGCATGATGCTGGCCGCGTTGCTGGCGGCAGGCAGCTGGATCAGCCTTGCGACATGGCTTGATGCCCCGGTCAGCACCACCCATTCGGTGGTCGGCGCTATTGCTGGTGCGGGCCTGGCGACCTTTGGCATCGACGCAGTGAACTGGCCCGCCATGGCGATGATTGCCTTTGGCTGGATCATCTCGCCCGTGGTGGCTGGCGTCGTCGCGGCGGGTTTGATGGCGCTTTTGCGCGGGCTGGTGCTGGATCGGGATGACCGCGTCGCCGCCGCACATCACTGGATGCCGGTTATCGTCGGGCTGACCTCGGCCATGCTGGCCGGAGTGGCCGAGGCCGCCGTCCAGGGATCACGCCCCGTGCTGAATATGGCGCTGGCACTGCTTTGCGGCCTGCTTGGCTGGCTGTTCACCCGCCGGCAACTCAAGCGCCTGTCGCAGGGCGAGCCGACCGGGCGGCTGGCGATGAAGCAACTGCTGGCCGTGCCGCTGGCCGCGGCTGCGCTGGTGCTGGGCTTTGCCCATGGCGCGAATGACACCTCGAACGTTGCGGCACCGCTGACCATCATCCTCGACAGCCTGTCGGCAGGGGGCGATGACGGCCTGCGCGGTCGGCTGGTGCTGCTTTTGGGCGGGCTGGGGATTGCACTTGGCATTCTGCTTTTCGGTCGCAGGCTGGTGCATATGGTCGGCAGCCGCATCACAAGGCTGAACGCGTCTCGGGCGCTTTGCGTCTCGCTGGCGACGGCGGCGACGGTGCTGGGTGCCTCACTGATGGGGCTGCCGGTCTCGACCACGCATGTGGCGGTCGGGGGCGTATTCGGGGTCGGTTTCTACCGCGAATTGCGCGACCGCAGGCTGACCGCGAACCCCGCCCCTTTGCCCGCCGAAGAGCGCCGCCGCCGCCATCTGGTACGCCGCTCGTACATGCGCATGATTCTGGGCGCATGGCTGGTGACGGTACCCGCCGCCGCGCTTCTTGCCGCGCTGCTGGTCTGGATCGGCGGGTTCTAGGCCCGGCTCTTACGCGCAACGCAGGGCAGCCTCTCCTGCCGTGCGGGTTTCTGAAAGCGTCGCCCCGGTGCTAAGCGCCTCGGGGTCAAGCACCAGCTCAAGCACCGCCAGCCGGCCCGAGGCATGGGCGCGCTGGAACGCATCGGCGAAATCCTCCTGCCGCCCGATCCGCTCACCATGGCCGCCGTAGGCGCAGGCAAGTGCGGCGAAATCCGGGTTGGCCAGCGCCGTGCCCGAAACGCGACCGGGGTAGCTGCGCTCCTGATGCATCCGGATTGTACCGTATTGGCCGTTATTGGCGACGATGACGATGATCGCCGCGCCGTGCTGGGCAGCGGTCGAAAGCTCATTCACCGTCATTTGCAGGCAGCCATCCCCGGCCATGCAGATGACGGTGCGGTCAGGATGTTCCAGCTTGGCCGCGATGGCTGCGGGCAAACCATAGCCCATCGAACCCGACGTCGGCGCAAGCTGGGTGCCAAAGCGGCGAAAGCGGTAATAGCGATGCAGAAAAGCTGCGTAATTGCCCGCGCCATTGGTGATAATCGCATCCTGGGGCAACTGGTCCGAAAGCCAGCGCACGACCTCTTCCATCCGGACTGCGCCGGGGGTGGGGCGCGGATCCTGCCATGCTTCATAGGCAGTGCGCAGGTCCCGGGTCCAGCCATCCCATCGCCGGGGCGCGGGCAAATCTGCCAGAGCGGAAACCACCACGCGCGGATCGGCGACCAGCCCGGGGTCAGGCCTCCACAGATGCCCCAGCTCATCAGGCGAGGGATGGACATGGATCACCCGGGCATGGGGTCGCGTCGGGTCCATCAGCTCATAGCCACGTGTCAGCGTGTCACCCAGCCGCGAACCCAGCGACAACAGGCAATCCGACTGCGCCAGCGCCTGCCCCAGAGCCGGGTTCATGCCAACGCCAAGGTCTCCGACATAGTTCGGATGGGCGTTGTCCATATGCCCCTGACGGCGGAAGGGCACAGCCACCGGCAGGCCCCAGCCCTTGGCAAAGCGAGCCAGCGCATCGGCAGCCGCTTGCGACCAAAGCGTCCCGCCCGGGATAACCAAAGGCCGCTCGGCCCCCGCAAGCGCCTGCGCGATCGCCGCGACAGATTCGGCAGCAACGGCGGAAAGCGGCTGTGCCGCCGGGGCAAGGTCCGGCACCTCGGCGCGTGAGGACAACATATCCTCGGGCAGCGCCAGCACCACCGGACCGGGTCGACCAGACATGGCAAGATGAAAGGCGCGCGAGACATATTCAGGGATGCGTTCGGTCTGGTCGATTTCGGCAACCCATTTCGCCAGCGGGCCGAACATGGCGCGGTAATCGACCTCTTGAAAGGCTCCCCGGTCACGGTCGGCGCGGGCGATCTGGCCGACGAACAGGATCATCGGCGTCGAATCCTGCCGCGCCACATGCACCCCGGCACTGGCATTGGTCGCACCGGGCCCCCGAGTGACAAAAGCCACCCCCGGACGGCCGGTCAGCTTGCCATGCGCCTCGGCCATCATCGCGGCACCGCCTTCATGCCTGCAAACAATGTTCTGAATACCCGAGGCATGCAGCCCGTCCAGCACCGCAAGAAAGCTTTCGCCGGGGACCGAAAAGACCCGCCCGACCCCGTTCACCTTCAGCGCATCGACAAGGATTTGTCCGCCGTGCCGCATCTCTGCCTCCTCCCCCTGTGCTTTTCTTTCCCGCCAGTCTGGGCCAGCTTGGGCGGAACTGGCAAGATACAGCCGGTCAAGTGAGGTTCGTCATGTCGATGCCGTCGGTTCTTTTCGTCTGTCTGGGCAATATCTGCCGCTCGCCTCTGGCCGAGGCTGCCTTGCGCGACGCGGCGGGGCGCGCCGGAGTGCAGGTGCTGATTGATTCGGCAGGAACCGGCGACTGGCACATCGGCCATGCCCCGGATCGCCGGGCGCAGGCAACGGCAGCGCGGGCGGGGATCGATATTTCGCAACTTCGCGCCCGACAGGTCGCGGTCGAGGATTTTCACCGCTTTGACTTTATCATTGCCATGGACGGGCAGAACCTGGCGGATCTGCGCCGCATCGCGCCTGCGGACGGGCGCGCTCGGCTGTCGCTGCTGCTGGATCACGTGCCCGGGCGCGAAGGGCAATCGGTTGCCGACCCCTATTTCGGCGAGGCCGGGGGCTTTGACATCACCTGGCGCGACGTGACTGCCGGGGCTCACGCATTGTTGCAACGCATCATTGGACAAGAATAAGGCCCGGCCTTTACAGCCGCCACGCCCGGCCCTATCTCTGCCCGACCATGGCCACGAAATCCGACCCGAACTACAAGATCATCGCCGAGAACCGCCGGGCGCGCTTCGATTACTTTATCGAAAGCGATCTCGAGGTTGGCATCGTACTGACCGGGTCCGAGGTGAAAAGCCTGCGCACCGGCCAGTCGAACATCGCCGAAAGCTATGCCTCGGTCGAAGAGGGTGAGCTATGGCTGATCAACTCTTATATCGCGGCCTATAAACAGGCCGGCGTATTCGGGCATGAGGAACGGCGCCGACGCAAGCTGCTGGTATCGAAACGCGAACTCAGCCGGCTGTGGCAGGCGGTCGGACGCGAGGGCATGACGCTGGTGCCGCTGGTGATGTATTTCAACCATCGCGGCCGGGTTAAGCTGAAACTGGGCATCGCCAAGGGCAAGAAGGTCGCCGACAAGCGCGAGACCGCCGCCAAACGTGACTGGAACCGGCAGAAACAGCGTTTGCTGAAGCAGGGTTAAGCCTTGCCGCCCCGCGCGGCTGCGGTTACATCGGTGTCGTTTCTGCGCGCGGGGGGGAAAGGCCGATGTCCATCGATTCCGACGATCCGAAAGTGCTGGTCTCGACCGGCTGGCTTGCGGCCCATCTGAACGATCCCGACCTGCGTATCATCGACGCCACGTGGCTTCTTGAACCCGGTCGCGACGCGCGTACCGAATACATGGCCGCACATATCCCGGGCGCACGCTTTTTCGACATAGACGAGATATCGGACAAGCGCAGCGAATTGCCTCATATGGCGCCGCAGCCCGAAATGTTCATCAGCCGTATGCGCGCCATGGGGATCGGCGACGGCCATCAGGTCGTGGTCTATGACAATTCCCCGGTCCGTTCGGCAGCGCGGGTCTGGTGGACCTTCAAGCTGATGGGCAAACAGGACGTGGCCGTTCTGGACGGAGGCTTTGCCAAATGGCGGGCCGAGGACCGCCCGGTCGAGGACATGCCCCCGGTTTTGCGTGACCGCCACATTACCGTGCAGCGTCAGGCGGCGCTGGTGCGCGACGTGACGCAGGTTGCCGCCGCCAGCAAGCTTGCCGATCACGAGATTGTCGATGCCCGCTCGGCCGAGCGTTTCCGCGGCGAGGCCTCTGAACCGCGGCCCGGCCTGCGCTCGGGTCACATCCCCGGCTCAAAGAACCTGCCCTTTGGCCGGCTCTACAATGCCGACGGCACGCTGAAATCCCCCGACGCGCTGCGCGCCGAGTTTGAGGCGGCCGGCGTAGATCTGACGAAACCCGTCATCACCACCTGCGGGTCGGGGGTAACGGCGGCTTCGCTGTTCCTGGCGCTTGAACGGATCGGGCACCGGGACCATTCGCTTTATGACGGAAGCTGGGCCGAATGGGGCAGCTTCCCCGACCTCAAAATCGCAACCGGAGAAGCGTGATGCTGGGCAATCTGAAACCGCAGGCCCCCGACAAGATTCTGGCCCTGATGGGCGAATTCAAGGCCGACCCCCGTCAGGGCAAGGTCGATCTGGGCGTCGGGGTCTATAAGGATGCCACCGGCCATACGCCGATCATGCGCGCCGTCCACGCCGCCGAACAGCGGATGCTTGAGACCGAGACCACCAAGACCTATGCCAGCCTTTCGGGCGAGCCCGATTTTCAGAAGGCGATGGGCGACCTGATCCTTGGTCAGGGCCTCAAGCCTGAAACGACGGCGACGCTGGCCACCGTCGGCGGCACGGGCGCGATCCGTCAGGCGCTGGAACTGGCACGGATGGCGAACCCTGATCTGCGGGTCTTTGTGTCGGACCCGACCTGGCCGAACCATATCTCGATCATGAATTTCATGGGCGTTCCGGTCCAGACCTACCGCTATTTCGACAGTGCCACCCGCGGCGTCGATTTCGAGGCGATGAAGGCCGATATCGCCCAGGCGAAAAAAGGCGATGTGGTGCTGCTGCACGGCTGCTGCCACAACCCGACCGGCGCCAACCTGACGTTGGAGCAATGGACCGAGGTCGCCTCGGTCCTTGAAAAAACCGGCGCAATGCCGCTGATCGACCTTGCCTATCAGGGCTTTGGCGACGGGCTGGAAGAAGACGCGGCCGGCACCCGGCTGATCGCCTCGCGCATCCCCGAGGTGCTGATCGCCGCCTCGTGCAGCAAGAACTTTGGCATCTACCGCGAACGCACGGGCTGCCTGCTGGCGCTGTGCACCGATGCGGGCACGCGCGAGCTTGCGCAGGGTGCCATGGCCTTCCTGAACCGCCAGACCTATTCCTTCCCGCCTTTCCACGGCGCAAAGATCGTCTCGACCGTGCTGAACACGCCCGAGCTGCGCGCCGACTGGATGGCCGAACTGGAGGCGGTGCGTAACGGTATGCTCAAGCTGCGCGAACAACTGGCAAGCGAACTGCGCGACCTGTCGGGTTCGGACCGTTTCGATTTTGTCGCCCGCCACCGCGGCATGTTCTCGCGTCTGGGCGCCACGCCCGAGCAGGTGCAAAAAATCAAGGACGAATTCGCCGTCTATATGGTGGGAGATTCGCGGATCAACATCGCCGGACTGAACGAAAACAGCATCCCGGTTCTGGCCCGCGCCATCATCGAAGCCGGCGTCTAAGCCAGAGCACCGCCAGTCACATGCAAAAGCCGCCGGCCCTGCCCGGCGGCTTTTTCTTTTATCCGCCGGTCCTCAGGTTTTGCGGCCCAGCTTGCGGTCGATATATTCCCGCAGCTCTTCGATCTCGGTCTGGCTTTCCTGCAATTCGCCCTGGGCCGCGCGCAGCTCGGCCTCGGCGGTCGAAAGCCGGGCGATCAGATCGGCCTCGCGCATCTCAAGGGCGCTGACGGCACGCTCGCGCGCCTCTTCTGCCTCGTGCAGCTGCTGGGCCATCGTCTCCAGCTCGCCCATCTCGGCGCGGGTGGCGCGGGACAGGCGATGGACCAGCCAGCTTGCGAACCATCCCAAAAGGAAGGCAGCAAAAAGAAGGATCGCGGTCGCCAGGATGAGTTCGTTACGATTCATGCGCGCGGCTTTGATAAAAGGGACAGGGCGGATCTGGTCATGGCTTTCGGGGCTCTTCAGGCCGCGGCAGGGGGCGGTTCACATGCAAGGCCTCTTGCGCAGGGATAGTCCCCGCCTCGACCGCCGCGCCGCGCAAAGCCTTTTGCGCAGGGGCAGTCGCAGCCTCGGCCGGGGCAACCAGCGTGTCAGGATCAGGCAAAAGCTGCGCGGCTGGCAGGGTCGCGGCCTGCAACAGCGGCAGTTCAGGCAACCCCGCCTCTTGCGCAGGCTGGCTGGCAATGCGCCCCGGATCGACGCCCGAGACAAGCAGGCGCACCGGCTCGGTCGCGGCAAATGCTGCGGCTTCGGGATCAGTCGGCACGCCAAGCACCGGACCAACAGCGGCGGTCACGGCGCGCAATGCTGCCCCGGCAGCCCGCGCGGCGACCTCTTCGGGACTGTCGGTGACACCCTTGACCAGTTCAGCCGGCGCCAGGGCCTCGGTCTGCACCGGCTCTTCGCCAAGCAGGGTGAATTCGATGCGCCGGTTCGCCTCACGCCCGGCCTCGGTGTCGTTATCGGCGATGGGGCGGCTTTCGCCATAACCCTTGGCGGTCATATTCGAAGTGTTGATCCCCGCCTCGGTCATCGCCGCCAGAACCGCCTGCGCCCGCGAACGCGAGAGTTCGGCGTTGAACCCTTCGGAACCCTGCGAATCGGTGTGGCCGCCGATCTCGATGCGGAAATCAGAACATAGCGCCATCGTCTCGGCCAGATGCTCAAGCGTCGGACCCGGGTCGCCTGCGATAACCGATTTGTTCGGCTCGAACCCAATTTCGGATTCCTGCATCGCTGCATTCAGCCGGTCCACGCATTCGATACCCGACGGCAGACCCAGCAGCGGGTCCAGCCGCCGGTCATAGCGGATTGCCAGCTCATAACGCGCCCCTGCGCCCAGTCTCTGTGCCAGCCGCGCCGCCACCGCATCCGAGGCCGTCTGGCTGCCCGACACGCCGCTGACCCGCACCAGATCGCGTGTCACCGTCGCATTGCCACGATCCAGCGCATTCAGCGCCTCAAGCGCGGCGATGGCGCGCAGGGTCCAGCCATCGGGCACCGAAGCGTCGCTGCGCAGCGCGCTGTCCACCCGGCCAAAACGGGCGCGCGCAAGGCTTTCCACCGCCTCGCGCATCCGTTCATCCGTGATGCGGCCACGCAGGGCGACACCGCTGCTGTCTGCAACTGCCGAGAACTCGGCAGGGCCCGCCTCGCCCTTGGTCGCCTCTTCATGCTCGGCGCTAAGGGTAAAGACATCGGGCAACGCCGCCTCTAGCCGGCCGGCCACCTCGTCAAAGCTGGCAGCCTCGACATCGGCGGGGGCGAACAGCGCGACATCGGTGTCCGAGATCGTCACCGAGCCCGCGCCAAGGTCATTGACCGCCGCAACCGCCGCAACCGCCGCATCGCCCCAGCGAGCCGAGGGCGCGCCAAGGCCAAGGGTGCATTGCGCCGCCTCTGGCACCCCGGCCTCGCGTCCTGCGGCAAGGATGCGGTCACGGGCGGCCTCATCATTGGCCGAGCAGGCATCAAACCGCGCGCCTGCCGCATCCTTGACAAAGCGCAGGGTAAAGGGGGCGATCAGCGGCCGTGGTGCGGTAATTTCAGCCGTCAGGCGAACCGACGCGGGTTTGGCCCGGTTCAAAGCTGCCTCGAGCGCCGCCTTTTCGCGCGGGCTGTCAGTGATCGCACGGATCGAGACCTCACCCGCCGCGATCGAGACTTTGGCCCGTCTGGCCAGCTCGGCTGCCTTGATGCCAAAGGCAAAGGCGTTCTCCCAACCTTCGGGGACGGCATAATCGGCGGTCTCCATCAGGTCCGAGATGCGGGTTGCCCCTGTCTGGCGTTTCAACTGACCGATCAGCCCGGCGCGGTCCAGATCGGCAGGGACAAGCCCGATGATCGAAATGCCCTCGTCATTGCGCAAAAGCTCGACCTCGAAAGCGGGGGTTGCCAGTTCGGCGCTGGCAGTGACCTGCATGGCATCGGTCACCCGCCCGGCATCAACCACCGTCTCGGCCCGGGCCCGGGCGCGGAAACGCTGCACCTCGTCGGGGGCGATGCCCTCAAGCCGGACTTGCAGCCCGTCGGTCGTCACCGTCACCCAGTCGAAACCGGCCAGCGCCGCGCGCAGATCCGTCGCCGAGCGGGTTTCGATGAAATCGGCCGCCGCGCGGGCAGCCAAAAAGGACAGGCCCGCCGCTGCGGCAAGGGCGATAAGGCTTACAGCCACCGCGGGGCCCCGGCGCGGGGGACGACCTGCGGATTGCTGGGAATTGGCCATCAGGGAGACCTTCGGGCTGTTTCCGACCTGCCGCATGTAATCCCTGCGGGCGGGTTTCGCAATCAGACCAGCCCCGCCAAAGCAAGAAACAGCGCAATCAGCAGGCCCGCATCGCGGTTACTGCGAAACAGGCGCAGGCAACCGGCGCTGTCGGTCATATCAAAGCGCAAAAGCTGCCAGGCCAGATGCGCGGCAAAACCAGCCACACCCAGCAGAGCCAGCACCAGCGCAAGCCCCTGCGCGCCCGTCGCCAGCACCGCAAGCACCAGCAGCAGGACCGAGGCGATGCCAAAGCCCGCCAGCCAGCGCGCCGTATCGCGACCAAACAGCCGGGCAGTGGACTTGACACCAATCAGGGCGTCATCCTCGGCATCCTGATGGGCATAGATGGTGTCGTAAAAGACCGTCCATGCGATGCCGCCCAGATAGGCCAGCACCGGCGCCGGGGCGAGGTTGCCCGTATGCGCCGCCCAACCCAGCAGCGCGCCCCAGTTGAAAGCAAGGCCCAGAAATACCTGCGGCCACCAGGTAAAGCGTTTGGCAAAGGGATAGATCGCCACCAGCGCCAGCGATGCGATCCCCAGCGCAATCGCCGCACTGCCAAGCGTCAGCAGAATGGCAAAACCGGCCAGCGACTGCGCGGCCAGCCAGATAAGCGCCCCCCTGACCGTCACCTGCCCCGAGGGAATCGGGCGCGAACGGGTGCGCGCCACTTTGTCGTCGATGTCGCGGTCGGTGATGTCGTTCCAGGTGCAGCCCGCACCGCGCATCAGCACAGCGCCGATCCCACAGGCAAGCGCAATCCATATATCGCGCCAGCCGGGATTGCCTGCGATCATCGCCAACCCGATCCCCCACCAGCAGGGCAAAAGCAAAAGCCAGGTGCCGATTGGCCTGTCAGCGCGGGAAAGCCGCAGCCATGGCCTCCAGCCCACAGGCGCGTAACGATCCACCCAGTTATCCGGCGGCGCATCGGCGACGGTGCTTTGGCCCTCTGGCATCGGACGGTCGATCTGCATTACGCTGCGCCCCATCATGGCGAAAATCAGACTGTTCATAGATCACCCGCTGGCCAAGGGACAAGGTATCGAGCTGAATACCGATCAGGCGCATTACCTTTCTTCGGTCATGCGGCAGTCGGCGGGCGACGAAATTCTGGTCTTTAACGGCCGCGACGGCGAATGGCTGGCGCGAATCGAGCGCATTGCCAAACGCAACGGCACGCTGATCGCCGAACGACAGAGCGCGCCGCAGATGAACCCGCCTGACCTGTGGCTGATCTTTGCCCCGATCAAAAAGGCGCGCACCGATTTCATCGTCGAAAAAGCGGCCGAGATGGGCGCGGCCCGCATCCTGCCAGTGCAGACCGATCACACGAACTCTGAACGGATCCGTCAGGACCGGCTGCAATCCCATGCCATCGAGGCAGCCGAGCAGTGTGGCGGCACCTTCGTCCCCGAGGTCGGTGAACTGGTGCCGCTGTCCCGCCTGCTGGACGGCTGGGATACCGGGCGGCGCATCCTTTGGGCGGATGAGGCACTGGCGGGACCAGCACAGACGCTGGCTGGTCTGCCGCACGGCCCTTGGGCGATTCTTATCGGCCCTGAGGGCGGCTGGTCTGAATCGGAACGACGGCGTCTTTCGGCGATGGATTGCGTCACGCGCATCTCTTTGGGGCCAAGAATCCTGCGCGCGGACACCGCTGCCGTTGCGTCACTGGCCCTGTGGCAGGCAAGTCTGGGCGACTGGAGCTGACCGCCCGGGCCTTGGGGGCGCAATTTTCATCCGAAAACCGGGCCACTGGCGGGAAAATATTGCGGCGCAGCATCGGTATTTCCCTCTTGCCGCAAAAACTAAGGGAATTCGGTCTCTTATGCACAAGCTGCATGGCAGAGATGCCCGTTTGGCCGTGGTTTTATCAGACTGCCCGGCCTATATGCTGATGCATGAACGAAGCGCCCGATAATCGGGCAATGATCTCAAGGTGGAAACTATGTCGGCGATTGACACGAACCGCATCCATGGCGGGGCGGGCTCTTTCGGTATTGGCTCGAAAATCTGGGCGGCTGTGACCGCTTGGAACGATGCGCGCGTTACGAAAAATGCGCTGAGCCGTCTTTCCGACCGCGAGCTGGACGACATCGGTCTGTGCCGCGGCGATATCGAACGTATTGCGCGCGCCCGCTGATCAGCGGTTGAAGACGCGAGATCGGCTATACGGATAATCCGCAAGCCTTTTTCGGCCCGAATGGGCAAAACGAACAGGCGGCCCCAAAGGCCGCCTTCAGTATTTTCTGTGGATGGTTTTTGCCGGGGATTTCCCCGGCATTCCCGCGATCAATCCCGCCTTACGACCAGCGTCGACCATTCGCCCAGATCATCGCGCCGCTCAAGCTGCAAACCGCCAGCCGTATAGGCCGCGATGACCTCATCAGCCTGGGTGACCAGAATGCCCGACAAAATCGCCTTGCCGCCCGGTGCGATATTTTTCGCCATATCGGGTACGAGGTCTATCAGCGGCTGTTTCAGGATATTGGCGAAAACCAGATCAAAGGGCGCGGCATTCTCGATCAGCGGATGATCAAAGCCCGCTGCCTCGACACATTCGACACGTCCATCCAGCCCGTTGGCAATCACATTGGCACGCGCCACATCCACTGCCTGCGGGTCGATATCACCGGCAAGCACGATCACCGGGAACGAACGCGCCGCAGCCATGGCAAGCACAGCGGTCCCGCAGCCGACATCGACGATGCGCTGCGGTGCAAAGCCTTCGTTGATCAGCCGGTCCAAAGCCAGAAGACAGCCTTTGGTCGTGCCGTGATGGCCGGTGCCAAAGGCCATGGCGGCCTCGATCAGCAGTGCCTCGGCACTTTCGGGGACCTTGTCGGCATCATGGCTGCCATGGACGAAAAAGCGCCCGGCCTCGACCGGCGAGAGTTCACGCCGGACATGGGCGACCCAATCCACCTCGGGCAGTTCCGAGATGACGAAAGGCTCTGCCTGCCAGGCGGCAGCCAGCAACGCCAACCCGACCTCGTCCGGGGATTCGGTGAAATACAACCCCACCTCCCAGCGGCCTGAGCCATCCTCGATCTCGAAAACGCCGGTGCCGACGGGTTCGGGGTTCAGGTCCTCGCCCGCCTCGGCAAGCGCCTCGGCCGCGTCACGGCCATTGGTGTGGGTCAGCGCGGTCCAGGTCGGCATTCAATGCTCCTCGGCTATATCGGTCAAAGGGGCTTTGACACCCGTACCACGCAACCCGCAATAGCCATCGGGATAACGATCCAGATATTGCTGGTGATCGTCCTCGGCCCGCCAGAAGGGACCGGCAGGGATAATCTGGGTGGTGATATCGGGATAGCCCTGAACCGCCAGCCGGTTGCTGTAATCGGCCCTGGACAGTTCCGCCGCTGCCTTCTGGCTGTCATTGAAATACATGATCAACGAGCGGTATTGAGAGCCCACGTCATTGCCCTGGCGGTTGCCCTGGGTCGGATCGTGGTTTTCCCAGAATATCTGCAAAAGTCGTTCATAGCTGATGCGCGAGCTGTCGTAGACAACGCGCACCACCTCGGCATGACCAGTCGTGCCGGTACAAACCTGTTTGTAGCTGGGATCTTCGGCATGGCCTCCGGCAAAGCCGACCTCAGTCAGCCAGACTCCCTCTTGCTGCCAGAACAGCCGTTCGACACCCCAGTAACAGCCCATGCCAAAAATCGCCTGGTCAAAACCTTTTGGCATTTCAGCATCCAGCGGCCGGCCAAAGATCCGGTGAAGGGGGGCAGTCATGGTTGCGTCCTTTCGCATGTCCTGCCGCATTAGGTAGGGCTGCCGGACCGCCCGCGCAACGGCGGAATACCGAAACCGGCTTGCGGGCGGGCAACCGGTTCTGCCAAGTTGCACGCAAATTGAGCTGCGCGAGGCCCCAATGCGCCCCGGACCCCGAAACCTGATCACCGATGTCGACGGCCTGCGGGTCGGCAATGCCCGCGACGACGTTTTACGCTCGGGCAGTACGGTTCTGTTGGGCGATGCACCGCTGGCCTGCGGGTTCAACGTCATGGGCGGCGCCCCCGGCACGCGCGAAACCGAGCTTCTGGCCCCCGACAAACTGGTGCCGGGGGTGGATGCTCTGGTGCTGTCGGGCGGCTCGGCCTTTGGACTGGCAGCCTGCGACGGGGTATCCGAGGGGTTGCGCGCCATGGGCCGGGGATTCGAGGTCGGCCCGGTGCGCGTGCCAATCGTCCCCGGCGCCATCGTCTTTGACCTGCTGAACGGCGGTAACAAGGACTGGCAGGGAAACCCCTATCCCGCCCTTGGCCGCGCGGCGTTAGAAACCGCCAGCCCCGATTTCTTACTAGGCAGCGAGGGTGCCGGAACCGGGGCGATGACCCATCGCTGGAAGGGAGGGCTCGGCTCAGCCTCGGCAGTGCTTGATTGCGGGATCACGCTGGGGGCGCTGGTGGTCGTCAATGCGCTGGGATCGGTGACCGCGGGCGAAACGCGGCAATTCTGGGCAGCCCCTTGGGAGACAGAGGGTGAGTTCGGTGGCCTTGGGCTTTCCGGCCCCTATCCCGCCGCGCATGAGCCAAGCCCGTCCAAACGGCTGGGCGAGGCGACGACCATTGCCATCATCGCCACGGATGCGCGGCTGGACAAGGCAGGGCTGACGCGGCTGGCGACGGCGGCACAGGACGGGATGGCCCGCGCTATCGTACCCAGCCACACCCCCTTTGACGGCGATCTGGTCTTTGCCGTCTCGTCCGGGATGAAGCCACTGCCCGATCCGGCGCTGACGCCCTTTCAACTGGGTCACGCCGCCGCGTGCACGCTGGCGCGCGCGATCGCGCGTGGGGTTTATGCGGCAAGTCCCCGGCCGGGGGATCTGCAACCCTGCTGGCGCGAGGGTTAGGGGGCTCTGCCCCCATGCCTTTCCTGCCCCTCAATGGGGCCGGAAAGGCACTCCCCCGGGATATTTCACCACGAAAGAAGCGTCAGGATTTCTTGCCGATGCGCGGCTCACTACCAGCAAGGATGCGGCGGATATTGGCGTCGTGACGGATGAAGATCAGCACGGTCATAAAGGCGGTAACGGCTGCCATCGCCTTTCCGTCAAGCCATAGGGCGATAAAAGGGGTCAGCGCCGCTGCGACCAGTGCCGAGAGAGACGAGATCCGCAAGATCAGCGCAGTCAGCAGCCACAACCCGCAGGCGACAAGGCCCAGCCGCCAGTCAAGCGCGAGGAGCGTGCCGAGGAAGGTCGCAACACCTTTTCCGCCCCGAAAACCGAGCCAGACGGGAAAAAGGTGGCCAAGGAATGCAGCAGCACCCGCGATCAGCGCCGCATGGGGGTCAGCAAGCGCGCGGGCAAGCAGCACCGCAATCGCGCCCTTGCCGCTGTCAAGCAGCAGGGTGGCGAGGGCTGCGGGGCGGTTTCCGGTACGCAGCACATTGGTTGCGCCAATATTGCCCGAGCCGATCTGGCGTAAATCACCCAGCCCCAGCGCACGGGTGATGACGATGCCAAAAGGGATCGTACCCAGCAGATAGCCGATGGCGGCCCAGAGGATCAGGGTCATGCTTGCGCTCCGAAGACGCGGCGACCGGCAACCCAGGTGCCAAGCACCCTGCCTTCGAGCCGCGCGCCGTCGAAGGGGGTGTTCTTAGACTTCGATAGCAGGGTGAAACGATCAAGCACAAAGGGCGCATCGGGATCAAAGAGCACCAGATCTGCGGGCGCTCCGGCTGACAGCCGCCCGGCGGGCAGGCCAAGACGCCGCGCGGGGTTAAGCGACATCGCACGCCACAGTTGCGGCAGGCTAAGCCCTCCCTGATGGTAAAGCCGCATCGCCGCCGGCAGGAGGGTCTGCAACCCGACGGCACCCGGGGCCGCCTCGGCAAAGGGCAAACGCTTGCTTTCTTCGTCCTGCGGGGTGTGAAAGCTGGCGATCACGTCGATCAGGCCCTCGGCCAGCGCCTCGACCATGGCCAGCCGGTCCTCTTCGGCCCGCAGGGGCGGCGTGAAGCGGAAGAAGGTCCGATAGCCGCCCACATCATATTCATTCAGCGTCAGATGATGGATCGAAATGCCAGCAGTGACATCCAGCCCGGCCTCACGCGCGCGGCGCAGCGCGGGGAGGCTGGCTGCCACCGTGATCTGGTCGGCGTGGTAGCGCGCACCAGTCATCGCCACCAGCGCAAGATCGCGATCAAGCCCCATCACCTCGGCCATGGGCGAGACAGAGGGCAGGCCGTAGAGCGAAGCGAACTTGCCCGAGGTCGCCGCCGCACCCTTCGACAGGCCGGGGTCCTGCGGGTGACCGACGATCAGCGCGTCCAACCCACGCGCATAGGTCATGCAGCGGGACAAAAGCCGGGTGTCCGGAACGACCCGCACGCCGTCGGTAAAGGCAACGGCCCCAGCGTCCTGCAGAAAGCCCATCTCGACCATCTCGCGGCCTTCGCGGGCACGGGTCAGCGCCGCCATATGCCGGATGTTGACCGGCGCATCCGCCGCGCGGCGGGTGGCGAACTCCAGCGCCTCTGGCGTGTCGATCGGCGGCAATGTGTCGGGCCGTGCGATCACGGTCGTCACCCCGCCCGCCGCTGCGGCAAGCCCGGCACTGCGGAAACTTTCCTTGTGACGTTCACCCGGTTCACCGATTTTGACGCCCCAGTCGATCAGCCCGGGCGCAAGGTGCTTGCCGCCGCAGTCGATCAGTTCGGCGCCTTGCGGGGCCTCCGCCCCGACTGCCTCGATCAGGCCGTCGCGGACGGTCAGCGTGCCCCCGGCCACGGTCTGCGCTTCGGGATCGATAAGGCGGGCGTTGTGAAAATGCAGGATCATGCCATCATCTCCGCCGCCCTGGCGCCACGCTCGGCCCGCAGGTTGCGCGCCAGAAGGTCCATCGCCGCCATGCGCACCGCGACGCCCATCTCGACCTGATCCTGAATGACTGAACGGTTGATGTCATCGGCGATGGTGCCGTCGATCTCGACCCCGCGGTTCATTGGACCGGGATGCATGACGATCGCATCGGGCGCGGCCAGTGCCAGCTTTTCCGCATCAAGCCCCCAGCGGTGGTAATATTCCCGCTCAGAGGGGATAAACCCGCCGTCCATCCGCTCTTTCTGAAGGCGCAGCATCATCACCACATCCGCACCTTTCAGCCCTTCGCGCATGTCCTCGTGGACCTCGCAACCCCAGTCGCGGGCACCCGAGGGCATCAGCGTCGCCGGACCGACAAGGCGCAGGCGGTTCTCCATCTTGCCAAGCAGGATCAGGTTTGAGCGCGCAACCCGGCTGTGGGCAATATCGCCGCAAATCGCTACGGTCAGCCGGTGCAACCTGCCTTTGGCGCGGCGGATGGTCAGCGCATCAAGCAGCGCCTGCGTCGGATGTTCATGCCGGCCGTCACCTGCGTTCAGCACCGCGCAATTCACCTTTTGGGCCAGGAGGTCCACCGCCCCTGACTGAGGATGGCGCACGACCAACAGGTCGGGATGCATGGCATTCAGCGTCAGGGCGGTGTCGATCAGTGTCTCGCCCTTTTTGACGCTTGAGGTCTGCATCGAGATGTTCATCACATCAGCACCCAACCGCTTGCCCGCCAGTTCGAAACTGGACTGGGTGCGGGTCGAGTTCTCAAAGAACATGTTGATCTGGGTCATCCCGGCCAGTGCATCGGAATGTTTCACCGTGCGGCGGTTCAGATCGACATAGGTTTCGGCAAGATCAAGAAGCGTGGTGATCTCGGGGGGGGCGAGCGGCTCGATCCCCAAAAGATGGCGGGCACGGAACATGGCTTGGTCCCCAAGGTCGCGGTCGCGCCCTCTATGACAAATGCGGCCCGGCCCGGCAAGCGGCGCGACCTCTTGCATCGGAACGGTTTTTGCCGCATCGCGAAAACATGAGCAGTAAGGGCCACGTCAGCTTTGTCTCGTCAGGACCGGGGGATCCGGAATTGCTGACCTTGCGCGCCATCCGCCTGCTGCAAAGCTGCGACGTGGTGCTGTATGACGACCTCGCCTCGGGGCCGGTGCTGGAGCAGGTCGGCCCGCAGGCCGAGCGCATTCCGGTCGGCAAACGCGCTGGCCGCCCCTCGGCCAAGCAAGAGCATGTGAACGCCCTGCTGGTCGAACATGCGCAGGCGGGCAAACATGTCGTGCGGCTAAAGTCAGGCGATTCAGGCGTCTTTGGCAGACTGGAGGAAGAGCTGACCGCGCTGCGCGACCATGACATCCCCTTTGAGATCGTGCCCGGCGTGCCCTCGGCTATGGCGGCCGCCGCGATGGCGGGGTTGCCGCTGACCCGGCGCCAGACCGCACGGCGGCTGCAATTCGTCACCGGCGCCGATGTGACCGGAGGTCTGCCCGAGGATCAGAACTGGGCGGCGCTGGCCGATCCACATGCGACCACCGTGGTCTTTATGGGACAGCGCACCTTTCCCCAGATGGCAGCTCTGCTGATCCAGAACGGCCTGCCCGCCGACACTCCAGCCCTGCTGGCCGAAGCGGTGGGCCATCCCCATCAACGCCTGATCCGTTCGACGGTAGCCGAGCTTGCCCGGCAACTGACAACCGAGGGGCCAAGCCCGCATCCGGCGCTGATTCTTTACGGCCCTCTGGCGCTGGGGGATTAACCCGTTTGTCCCCGCCACGGGCAATATTGCACGCACGCCAGCAACAGCTATGCTGACCGGCAGGAGAGGGTCAACATGCTGGGTTACATCACCATCCACGACCATACGCCGGGCGAAGGCGACCGGCTGCTGACCGCGCTTGCCCGGCGGCTGGCTGATAGCAGTCTGCGGCTGGCCGGGGCGGTACAGATCAATACCGAAATCATCCCTGACGGCGATTGCGACATGGATCTGATGATCCTTGGCGATGACGGCCCCCTTGTGCGCATCACCCAATCGCTTGGCCCCGGCTCACAGGCCTGCCGGCTGGACAGCGCGGCGCTGGCCCAGGCCGTCGCCCGCACCGAATCAGTGCTTGAGCGCGGAGCCGATCTGCTGATCGTGAACAAATTCGGCAAGCAGGAATGCTTTGGCCGTGGCTTTCGCGATACCATCGGCCGGGCGCTGGCCGCGGGCATCCCGGTGCTGGTCCACGTACCGCCCGAACAGCTGTCCGGGTTCCGCCTGTTCGCCGGTGATCTGGCCGAGCCGCTTGCGCCTGAAAACATTGACGACTGGTGCCGCACCCGGCTGGCACGCCCCGCCGCATGAGTACGCTGATCGACGCCCGCGGCCTGTTGTGCCCTCTGCCGGTGCTGCGACTGCGCAAACGGCTGCTTGATTTACCACAGGGCAGCCGGGTCATGTTGCTGGCCACCGACCCCGCCGCCGTGATCGACGTACCCCATTTCTGCGCCGAGGCGGGCCATCGCCTGATCACCAGCCGGCAGATCGCCCCCGGTGAGACCGAATATATCGTCGAGCGCGGCCCGGCCTGCCCTGTCGCGGCGGGCTGATGCTGGCAATCTTTCTGAAAACCCTGCCCTTCTTTCTGGTCATCGCCACGGGGTGGCTGGCCGGGCGGCTGCGTTTTTTCCCGGCCGAGGCGACCGGCTGGCTGACGAAATTCGTCTTTTACTTTGCGCTTTCAGCAATGCTGTTTCGCTTTGCCGCGACGCTGGATGTGGCGCAGCTTTTCGATCCCGCCTTCGTGCTTGCCTATCTGACTGGCTCGGCTGCTGTATGGGCGCTGGCCTTTGGGGTGGCGCGCTGGCGCAAACAGCCACTCGCCACCGCCGCAATGGAGGCCCATACCGCTATGACCGGCAACACCGGCTTTCTGGGCGTGCCGATGCTGGTGGTGCTGCTGGGTGAACACGCCATCGGCCCGGTACTGATGGTGCTGACCATCGACATGATCGTCTTTTCGACCCTGATCACGCTGATCGTTACCGCCGCAAGACAGGGGCGGGTGCGGCTTGCAACGCTGTTGCCCCTGCTGCGCGGGATTGTCTCGAACCCGATGATCGTCTCGATGCTGGCGGGGCTGGCATGGTCCGGGCTGCACCTGCCGATGCCCGGCCCCCTGGATGAATTTCTGGCGCTTCTCGGGGCATCGGCCACGCCGGGGGCACTGTTTGCCATCGGGGCAAGCCTTGCCGGACGCGCGGCCGAACGGCTGGGCCCGGCAATCTGGCTAAGCCTTGCCAAACTGATCCTGCACCCTGTCGCGGTCGGTGTGGCGGCGCTTGCAATCTTTGGCGTGAACCCCGAGGCGGCAGGGGTAATGATTGCGGCGGCGGCTCTGCCGGTCGCAGGCAATGTCTATATCCTTGCGCAATATTTCGGCACCGCCGTCCAGCGCGTTTCGGCTGCGATCCTGATCTCGACCGCGGTAAGCATCGCCACGGTCCCTGTCGTCATTCACCTGATCACGAAAGGCTAGACCATGCCCGGCATTTCCGAACTGCGGCTGCAAAACCTGATTCTGGACATGGATGACGACGGGATCGCGACCGTCACGCTGAACCGCGCGGCCAAGCGCAACGCCCTGAACGCCGAAACAATCGAAGAGCTGATCAGCGTCTTTTCCGCCCTGCCCGCCGCCGGAGCGCGCGCAGCCATTCTGCGTGCCGAAGGGCCGCATTTCTGCGCCGGGCTGGATCTGGTCGAGCATGGGCAGGAACAACGCAGCCCCGCCGAATTCATGCGCATCTGCCTGCGCTGGCACGAGGCCTTTAACAAGATCGAATATGGTGGCGTCCCGGTCATCGCGGCCCTTAGGGGTGCGGTGGTCGGCGGCGGGCTGGAGCTTGCCTCGTCTGTCCATATCCGCGTCATGGACGAGACCACCTATTTCGGCCTGCCCGAAGGCCAGCGCGGCCTTTTCACCGGCGGCGGCGCCACCATCCGCGTACCGCGTCTGATCGGTCAGGCGCGCATGGTCGATATGATGCTGACCGGTCGGCTGTATGCCGGCGATGAGGCCGTGCAGGTCGGGTTGGCGCAATATCGCGTCAAGGACAGCGGGGCCAAGGCCCGCGAAATCGCCTTGCGCGTCGCGCAGAATACGCCCCTGTCGAATTTCGCCATCTGCTCGGCAATCTCGCATATGCAGAACATGTCGGGGCTGGACGCCGCCTATGCCGAGGCGATGGTCGCGGGCATCGTCAACACGCAAGAGGCCGCCAAGGACCGGCTTGACAGCTTTTCCCGCGGCACGGCGCAAAAGATCAAACCTCAGGGTGCAGGGGCCTAGCCCCGCCCACGCCTAGTTCACCGGGCGGATCAGCTTTTTCTCAAGCACCCGCAGGACGGCCGGCAGATCATGGCCGCGTTTAAGGATGCGGCCATCCATCCCGATCACCGCATATTGCCCCTGGGCATTGCGTAACCGCGGACGCTTTTCAATGCGGTAAAGCGGATGCTCGGTCGCACGGCGAAACACCGAAAATACCGCCATGTCGCGCAGAAAAGACATGGCATAGTCGCGCCATTCGCCCGCCGCCACCATGCGCCCGTAAAGAGAAAGAATGACGCCCAGCTCGGCCCGGTCAAAGGCCACGCGATCATGCTCGGACGGGAAACCGAAGGGCATATTCATCATGACGAAATGGTGACACCGGCCCGGCGCACAATCAATGGAAAACAGGGGTGGCGCCTTGCGCCCCGGCAGCCCACGCGCATCTGTGGCCTTAAAGGCCCGCCCGTCGACGACCCGCCATTCGGGCCAGGGTACCGTCGCGCCACATGCCTTCGTGCACGCCAACCATGATGACATGGCCCGCGATCAGTGCCAGCAGCAGCCAGGCCAGCTCACCGTGCAGCGCCTCACCTATGGTGACCATCCAGTCGATGGGCGGCTGCTGCGCGGGAAAAACCTCAAAACCAAAGGGCGCAAACACCCGCTCACCACCATAGGCACGCAGCAGCGCCGACACCGGCACGATCACCATCACGAGATAAAGCGCCAGATGGCCAAGCCGTGCGGCAATGCCCCAGAACCCGGCCCCATGGTCAGGCCGGTGCCGGCGGTTGACCAGCGCCCAGATCACCCTGATCACGATCAGCAGGAACAGCACCGTTCCAACCGGTTGATGCCAGCCGACAAAGAACCCCACCAGCGGCGTGCGCCCCAACACGAGCCTCAGCCCCATGCCGGTAAACTGCCAAAGCATCAGGACGGCGATGCTCCAATGCAATAACCGCGTCATCCTGCCATAGCGCAGCGCGGTATCCCGCCACGTTAGGGAATTGCAAAGATTTGTCTCTTTTGGCACGGTCACTTGAAATGGGTAAAGTTGACTAGATTTGTTGGTGACAGTATGGCCATGACCCCATACGGGCAAGTCCCGCAAGCCGGCATCCGGGGTCACATGATTGTCAACGCTTTCTTTCCCTTGCAGTTTTTCCCATCCCGAAAAGGGCGGGCGTGACATGGATGTCTTTCGTCATCAGGCACAAAGCGCAGACAACCACCCGTTGACCGAGGCACAAGAGGGGTTGTGGTATGTTCAGGCGCTGGACCCCGAAAACCCGATTCTGAATACCGGGCAGTATCTTGAGCTGACCGGCTCTCTGGACCGGGATGCGCTGGTTCAGGCCGTGACCCGCACCGTCGCCGAGACCCCGGCCCTGGCGCTGCGCTTTGCCACCGGGCCAGAGGGACCGCGGCAATGGGTGGGGCAGCCCCCGATGCTGGGTTTTGCCGATCTGTCCGCCCAACCCGACGCCAAGGCGCAGGCTCTGGCCCGGATGCAGGCCGACAGCCAGCGCCCGCTGGATCTGGAAAATGAACCTGCGGGGGCGCTGACGCTTTTCGTACTCGGCCCCCGGCACCATCTGCTTTACGAGCGCATCCATCACCTGGCCATCGACGGCTATGGCATGGTGCTGGTGACAAACCGTATCGCCGCGCATTACGCGGCGCTGGTTGCCGGAGCCCCCGTACCCCAACCCTTTGGCCCTCTGTCGCTGGCGTTCGAAGAGGATACAGCCTGGCGCGCCTCGCCCCGCCGCCTTGCCGACCGTGACTGGTGGCACGCCGAACTGGCCGAAATGCCCGAAGTCAGCGGGCTGGCTCAGGGTCGCGCGGTCAGCGGCCATGATTTCCTGCGCGATTCGCGCCTGCTGCCCCAGTCGCTGCTGGACAGGTTGGCCGATTACAGCACCACGCACCGGCTGGGCTGGCCCGATGTGCTGAATGCGCTGACCGGGGCCTATCTTGCGCGCTGGACGGGCGGAGAGGCGGTGATCGGCCTGCCCTTCATGGCCCGCATGGGGCGCACGATTGCCCAGGTGCCCTGTATGGCGATGAACGTGCTGCCGCACCGGCTGCAACTGGACGAGGACGCGCCCCTGCCCGAATGGCTGGCAGCGCAGTCCCGGCGTATGGCGCAGGCCCGTCGCCGTGGCCTTTACCGCAGCGAGCTTTTGCGGCGCGAGCTGGGGCTCGTGGGTGGCACACGGCGCCTTTATGGCCCGCTGGTAAACGTGCAACCTTTTGACAAAGCGCCTGAGTTTCCGGGCCTTGATTGTCGTTTACATATTCTTGGCGCTGGCGCAGTCGATGACCTGACCCTGACTTTTCGCGGCGATCCCGCCTCGGGCATGATCTTTGAGGTGGATGCAAACCCCGCCCTCTACTCAACCGAAGAGGTGCGCGCCCATGGCGACCGGCTGGTGGCCTTTCTGACCGCCGCGCTCAGCGCAGAAAGCCTTGCCAGTGTCCCGACCGCCAGCCCCGAAGAAATCGCAGCCTCGCGCGCACGGGCCGAGGCCACGCGCCACCCCCTGCCCGACACTACCCTGACTGCGCTGATCGAGACCCGGCTGACCGCAACGCCCAAGGACCCGGCCGTCAGCCTTGGCGCACAGACCCTCAGTTTTGCGGAACTCGATCGCCGCAGCGCCGCCCTTGCCGCGCAACTGCAACAGCTTGGCGCAGGTCCCGACCGTATCGTGGCGGTGGCGCTTGAGCGGTCGCTGGAACTGCCCGTCGCATTGCTGGCGATCCTGCGCGCCGGGGCGGCGTATCTGCCGCTTGACCCTGCGCATCCGCCCGAACGCATCGCCCGCATCATGGCGCAGGCACAACCGGTCGCGGCACTGACCTCGGCCGATCTGACCGGGCTGTTCCCACCCGAAACCCGGATTCTGCTGCCCGAAAACTGGCCTGCTGAAGGCCAACCAAAGGACGGGCCTCGGCCCGGCGATCTGGCCTATGTGATCTTTACCTCGGGCTCGACCGGCGAGCCCAAGGGCGTCGCGGTCGAACATCGCGCCATCGTCAACCGCCTGTTGTGGATGCAGGCGCATTACGGCGTCGGGTCGCAGGACCGCATCCTGCAAAAGACCCCCGCTACCTTCGACGTTTCAGTGTGGGAGTTCTTCCTGCCCATGACCACGGGGGCCGAGCTGGTGATGGCACCCCCCGGCGCACATCGTGACCCCGCGGCCATCGCGCGCCTGATCCGCGAACGTGCCATCACTACCTGCCATTTCGTCCCGTCGATGCTTTCGGCGTTTCTGGCCTCGCCGGCCTCGCAGGGACTGCAGCTGCGGCGGGTCTTTTGCTCGGGAGAAGAGCTGACAGCGGATCAGCGCGACCGTTTCCACGCCCGGATCACGGCCGGGTTGCATAACCTCTATGGCCCGACCGAAGCGGCAGTGGATGTCAGCTATTGGCCCGCTACGCCCGAAGACCGCTCAAACCCCATCCCGATTGGCTGGCCGGTATGGAATACGGCGCTGGAGGTGCTGGACGACCGGATGCGCCCCGTGCCGCCGGGACTGGCCGGGCATCTGTATCTGGGCGGGGTGCAACTGGCGCGCGGCTATCTGGGTCGCCCCGATCTGACGGCCGAGCGGTTTATCAACGGGCCTGCGGGACGGCTTTACGCCACCGGCGATCTGGCGCGGCTTCGGCCGGATGGGGCGGTGGTCTATCTTGGCCGCTCGGACCATCAGGTCAAGATCCGCGGACTGCGGGTCGAGCTGGGCGAGATCGAGGCCGCGATCATGGCCTCCGGCCTTGCCCGCGAATGTGTGGTCATCGCGCGCGAAGATCATGCCGGCGAAAAGCGTCTCGTCGCCTATCTGGTGCCGACCGCGGACTGGCGGCCGGGCCTGTTGGCCGAGCGGCTGGCGGCCTGCCTGCCTGCCTATATGGTCCCCTCGGCCGAGGTGGCGCTGGAGGCGCTGCCCGTAACCTCGAACGGCAAGCTTGATCGCAAGGCGCTGCCCGCGCCGGAATTCGCCGTGGCCGGCCGGGCCGCCGAAACCCCGACCGAACAACTGCTGGCCCGGCTTTACGCCGAGATCCTGCACCTGTCTGAACCCGCCCCAGCCGAAGCGGATTTCTTTGCGCTTGGCGGGGATTCGCTATCCGCTGTGCGGCTGGCCCAGGCGCTTGAGGCCGAAATCGGCCGCGACCCCGGCCTTGGCACGATTTTTGAACATCCCGTGCTGGCGGTACTGGCCGCTGCACTGGACGGTCAGGCGCCGCAGGACGACGGGCTTGGCCCGGTGATCCTGCTGGCCGAAGGCGATGCCAATACCGCGCCACTTTTCCTTATCCACCCGGCTGGCGGGCTGTCCTGGGGCTATCGCGGTCTTGCCCGGCGCATCGCCCCCACCCGGCGGGTCTGGGGGTTGCAGCACCCGGGGCTTGATCCATCCGTGCCCATGCCGGACAGCCTTGCCGCGCTGGCGCAGGACTATGCGCAAAAGGCGGCTGAACTGGCACCACAGGGACCGATCCATCTGGTCGGCTGGTCGGTCGGCGGCATCCTGGCCCAGGAAATCGCGGCGATCCTGTCCGGCATGGGCCGTGAGCCCGGCCTTGTCGCCATGCTGGACAGCTATCCCTGCGACGCCTGGCGTGATGAGCCCGAACCTGACCCGGTCGCCGCGCTGCGCGCACTGCTGGCCATTGCCGGCTATGATCCCGAGGCGCATCGCGATCTGGACACCCGCGAGGCGGTCGTCGCCTTTCTGCGTCAGGGAGACAGCGCGCTGGGGGCATTGCCCGCGCAGGTGCTTGACGGGGTGATCCGCACAGTCACCGGCACGAACCGGCTGATCCGCAACCATCGCCACCGTCGCTACGACGGCAAGATCACGCATTTCCGCGCCGCCCGCGATCACAAGGACCGGGATCTGACACCGGAAATGTGGGGCCCCTATGTCGGCTGGCTAGAGGTCATCGACCTGCCCTTTTTACACGCCGAGATGACCTCGACCGAGGCCACCGCCCTGATTGGACCCGCGATTAACCAAAGGCTGCGCCGCGGCTGACCACCGTATCCGGCGGGCGCAGCAGCAACAACGGTAAGGCAAGGGGCAGATTTGGGGCAGACCCTTGCCTCAACTCAGCCATGGCAGAACGCCCAGTCCTCGCGCATTTAGGCAGCTCCCCGCCTCCGCGGGACGCGATGCGCGGCCATATTCCGACCATGCCAAGGCCGCAAAGCAACCCGATTAACAGATATCCGGCCAAGCCCATCCGAATCACCTCATCGTTTCGCACCATCATTCGCGCGAAAGTCCAAAGATCCGGTTAATCCGCCTCGGCGAATTGAAAAGCCAGCGGGAACGAGCCGGCGAGGGTCTGGATATGGACATGTTCGCGCAGCACATGAAGTTGCGCGCGATGCCCGGGATGTTGTGCAAGATCGGCAACGAACTGCATGGTCGCAGGCGCAGGACCATCGGGCGGCGGGCCGTCACTGCCCGAGCGTTTTTCGCGATCCCCCAATGCCACCAGCAGCGGCAGCGAGGCCGGGGCGGCAGCAGCGGCAACACGGCGGATCAGTGCCTCATCCCACCAGATTGACGGGCTGATCGAGGCGTAACGCGCAAACCCCCCGGGCCGCGCCAACAGCGCATAAAGCGCAAAAAGCCCGCCAAAACTGTGCCCCCAGAGCGTGCGGCGGGCGGGGTCGACAGCAAGGCCATCCTCGGCCGCAGCACGCAGCGGTCCGGTCAGCAGATCGTGAAAGATCGCCGCACCTCCAGCCGTCCGGCCGGGATGAACGTGATCGGGGCGCAGCCCGTCTCCGGGACCGTCGGGGGCGGTAAAATCCTGCGTCCGCAGCTCACGCGCGAATTGCCGGTCAGTGTCATAGCCGACACCGACGATCACCAGCCCCGGCGCCTGGGCCAAATGCTCGGCCGTCAGAAAGTCGAAAACAGCATTGCCATCCAGCATGTAGAGGATCGGCCAACCCTGCACAGGCGCTGGCCCCCTGGGTAAGGCAAGAAACAACCGGTAGCCCGGACCAACGGCCACCGTGCGCTGCGAAAGTTCATGTGTTGGCGCGCCGGTCTGAAATATGCGCAGCTCTGCCTGCTTTCTTGCGTGTTCGGGCCCGACTTTGCCTAGCTGCGACATGGTGCGACAATCCTTCCGTTCACAAAGCTCTGTGCCGTGGTTTGGGTTAGTTGACAAGGACCGTCAGGAATATAGGGTGCCCCGCGAAACCAGCCAGCCATAGCGGTCAGCTAACCCGATCCCTTTCAGGAGTTCCCCCATGGCCATTCGTTCCTGCCTCTCATTGCGCGCGATGCTGGGCGCCTCGGCGCTGGCACTGTCGGTCCTGTCCGGCCCGGTGCTGGCCGACACCATCTTTACCAAACCGCTGGTTGATTTCGCCGGTTATGTCGGAGCAGGCGGCGTGGACCGCGCCCCTGTTTATAAAGGCGGCAAGGCGGTGATCGAGGGCGAGGACCTGATCCCCGGCCAGACCGTCACGCTGATGCGCGGCACGACCACCCTGAACGCTGAACCGATCACCGTCGATGCCGAGGGCAAGTTCAGTTTTGCGCTGGACATTGATGCCGAGGCCGAACTGGGCCTGCAACCGATCGTCGTCATCACCGAAAACCCCGCCTCGGCCAAGGTGGTCGAGTTGAAGATCTCGCCCGAGGTACCGGTCTCGGGCACGGACAAGTTCTCGGTCGCCAGCGAACCGGTGGTGCGCGGCCTTTATCAGGTCAAGTTCAGCGAGGCCGCGAACGCCGCCTTTGTGACCAGCGCGGTCGGCCGTCCCCCGGTCAAGGAATCCAAACTTGTCAAGATCAACCCCGAGACGCTGAAGATCGAGGCCGAGGTTACACCCGCCGCCGCTCCGGCTGGCGGAGACGGCAGCGACGCAGGGGTTTTCGCCGTCTATGGCGTCGACGTCGATGAGGCAAACGGCAATGTCTGGGTGACGAATACCCGTCAGAACACCGCCGCAGTCTACAGGCAATCGGACCTGTCGCTGGTCAAGCAGTTCGAGCCGGGGGCCGTTCCTCATGCCCGCGATATCATCGTGGATGAGGCCAACAGCCGCGCCTATGCCAGCTCGACCGGCTCATCCGAGATCAAGGTCTTTGACACCAAGACCCTTGAGCCGCTGGAGCCTATCGTCATCAAATCGCAGATCCGGGGCGAGCAGTTCTCGACCATGGCGCTGGATATCGACGAAAAGGGCGGCACGCTTGTCACCGTCAGCCTGTCCACCCCGGAAGCAGCAATCGTCGATCTGAAATCGGGCGAAGTCCGGGTGATCGCGCTGCCCGGCGCCAAGGCCGCCTCGGGCGTGGCCTATGACCCGAAAGAGGGGCTGATCTTTGTCGCCTCGCAGGCCACCGACAACCTGCTGATCATCAAGGCCGAAACCGGCGAAGTCCTGCATGACGTCGCCGTGGGTGCCGGGGCGCTGAACGTCGCATTCGAGCCGGTCTCGCGGCTGGCCTATGTCGCCACGCGCGGCGCCGGTACCATCGCCGTCGTCAGCCCCGAAGGCGAAATCGTCGCCAACATCGACGCCGGCAGCCTGCCGAACCAGTTGCGCGCCGATGGCAAAGGCAACATCTGGGCGGTGAACAAGTCGAAAGGCGAAGGGGACGAGGCCGGCGACCGTATCTGGCGCATCACCCCCGCCGCAGGCTAAGACAGCCTCTGACCCGGCCCGTGGCGAGCAAATCCCAGCGCGCCACGGGTATTTGCGAATGGATGCGCCCATGACCCTGACCCGCGCCCTGCTTGCCGCCCTTGCCCTGGTCACTTCGCTGGCTGCGGCCCGGGCTGAGGTGACCGTCACGGATATCATTGGGCGTCAGGTCACCCTGCCCCAGCCTGCAAAGCATATCGTTCTGGGCGAAGGCCGTCATCTGGCCGTCCTTGGGCTGATCCATGACGATCCGGTGGCGCTGGTCGCGGGCTGGCGGCTGGACAAGGCACTGGATGAGCCGACAATGCAGGCCTATCGCGAAAAATTCCCCGCCATTGACGAGATCCGTCCCGTCGGCTCGGGCAACCGCGACATCTCGGCCGAGGCGATCATTGCCCTGCATCCCGATCTGGTGGTCCTGACACTGATCGACCGCAACGACCCCGGCACCGAAGTCGCCCGCCAGCAAATCGAGGCCGCAGGTATCCCGGTTGCCTATGTGGATTTCTTTTCCCACCCCCAGGAAAATTCGATCCCCAGCCTGCGCGTTCTTGGCAAACTGACCGGCGCCGAGGAACGGGCCGAGGAATTCGCGACCTTCTACGAAAGCCGCCTGGCGCGTATCCGCGACCGGCTGGCCGCGCCGGATATCAGGCGGCCACGCGTGTTCTTTCACGTCCATGCCGCGCCGGTGAACTGCTGTTCAACGGTCGGAACCGGGGTGTTTAACGACTTTATCACCACTGCTGGCGGCCAGAATATCGGCAATGACAGCGTGAAAGGCGTGCTTGGCAATGTCAGTCTGGAATATCTGATCGGGGCCGATCCCGACATCTATATCGCCACAGGCGGCACGCATATGGCGGCGCGTGGCGGGCTTGTGCTTGGCTCGGGCGTCGATGCCAGGACCGCGCAGGCCAGCTTTGACCGGCTGATCTCGGCCCCCGGCTTTTCCTCGCTGCGGGCGGTGGAGGACGGCCGCGTCGCCGGGGTCTGGCATCTTTTCAACGATTCGCCCGTGCATATCGCGCTGATCGAATATCTGGCGAAAACCTTCCATCCCGACCTTTTCGAGGACGTCGATCCCGCCGCCACCCTGGCCGAGATCAACGCCCGTTTCTCGCCTGTCACTGTGCCGGGTACATGGTGGGTGGCCCCCAAAAAATGAGCGACGCGATCCTGCAACTTTACCACCGGCAAGGCCGGCGCAACGCCCTGCTCGTGGGCGTTCTGGGTGTGGCGGCGCTGGCGGCGCTGCTGTTGGATCTGGTCACCGGCCCGGCCGGTCTGCCGCTGGCAGAAACGCTGCGCGCGCTGACCGGAGGTGAGGTCGGGCGCGGCACGCAGGTGATCGTCTGGGATGTGCGGCTGCCGGTCGCCTGTATGGCCTTGCTCGTCGGGGCGGCGCTGGCGCTTGCCGGGGCCGAGATGCAGACCGTGCTGGAAAACCCGCTGGCCGAATCCTTTACCTTGGGCGTTTCGTCTTCGGCCGCGCTTGGCGCTGCGGTGGCGATCGTGCTGGGCCTGACCCTGCCCGGCCTGCCCGCCGTCTGGAGCGTTTCCGTCAACGCCTTTGTCTTTGCGGTTGGCGCGCTTGCCCTGCTGCAATTGCTTGGCCGGTTGCGCGGCGGCGGGCCGGAGGTCCTGATCCTTTTCGGGGTGGCTCTGAATTTTACCTCGGCCGCACTGCTGTCGCTGCTGCAATTTGTCGCCTCGGCCGATGCGCTGCAACAGCTGGTGTTCTGGACCATGGGCAGCCTGGCGTCGGCGCAATGGCAGGGGGTGCTGATGCTGGCGCTGGTGCTGGCCATTACGGTACCTTTTTCCTTCCGCGCCGCATGGAGGCTGACCGCACTGCGGCTGGGCGAGGCGCAGGCCCGCAGCTTTGGCGTCGATGTCTCCGGGCTAAGGCGCTGGACACTGCTCAGGGTCAGCCTGCTGGCCGCCTCGGCCGTGTCGATGGTGGGGGTGATCGGTTTTGTCGGTCTGGCCGGGCCACATATCGCCCGCATGCTGGTCGGCGAAAACCACCGCGTCTTTCTGCCCGCCAGCATCCTGACCGGGGCGCTGGTGATGTCGCTGGCCTCGACGCTTAGCAAGACGCTGGTGCCGGGTGTGCTGCTGCCGGTCGGGCTGGTCACCTCTCTGATCGGGTTGCCGATCTTTTTCGCGCTGATCCTGCGGGGAAGGCGGCGTTGATGGAGGGGTTGCTCGCACAGAATATCTCGGTCCGCTACGGTGCACGCAATGTGCTGTCGGGGCTGGATCTGCCACTGTTGCGCCCGGGCGAAGTCACTGTGCTGGCCGGACCGAACGCCGCAGGAAAGTCCACGCTGCTGCGCGCCATCGCCCAGCTGCAACCCTATGGTGGCAAGGTAGTCCTTGACGGCAGCGACCTTGCGCATGTTCCGATGCGCGACCGCGCCCGGCTGGTCGGCTTCATGCCGCAAAGCCTGCCGGCCAGCTCTTCTCTTGTGGCGCTGGAAAGCGTGATCGCGGCGCTGCGTTCGGGGGACACCGTCAGCGCGCGACAGGCCGATGCCACGGCCATGGCAGTCCTGAACAAGCTGGGGATCGAGGCGCTGGCGCTTGAGCCCCTGTCATCGCTGTCAGGCGGGCAGCGTCAGATGGTCAGCCTGGCGCAAGCCATCGTGCGCGACCCACGCCTGTTGCTGCTGGACGAACCGACCAGCGCGCTGGATCTGGCGCGGCAGGTCCGTCTGTTATCAGAACTGCGTCGGCTGGCAGGCGAGGGCCGGATCGTTGTCGCAGTGCTGCATGATCTGGCGCTGGCGGCGCAATGGGCCGACCGCATCGTATTGATCCACGGCGGCCATACCCGTGCCGAAGGACGCCCCGAAGAGGTTCTGACCCCCGAGTTGCTGGCCGAAGTCTATGGCGTCGAGGCCAGGGTTGAACGCTGTTCGCGCGGGCGCATCATGGTAATGATCGACGGCGAGCACGCCCCCGCCTGAGCCGCTGGGTTCAGTTCGCCCGCTGGCGCGAACGGAAGGGCAAGGGGGTCACCGGGATGCCGTCCTCAAGCAGCTTTTTGGCGTCCTCAAGCCGCGCCTCGCCATGGATCGCGCGTTCGGGGACCTGCCCCTCGAACATGGCGCGGGCCTCAGAGGCAAAGGACATGCCCACGTAATCCGAGTTATCCTCGATATGCTGGCGCAGCTTTTCGACCGTGGCCTCATATTCATTGCGCGGGGTGTGCAGATCGGCAGCCTCGTCGCGCGATTGCGCGACACGCGGGGCCATCAGCGCCTTTTCCACCTTGGCCGAACCGCAATGCGTACAAGAGATCTGACCCGCCGAACGCAAGCTTTCAAACCCGTCCGAAGACCGGAACCAGCCGTCGAAATCATGGCCTTTGTCACAGCGCAGGGCGTAGCGGATCATCTTGACTCCTTTCCCCTTCAGATATCGGGGGATGAAAGGGCTTATACAAGGTCGCGCTGCGCCAGATCCCGAATCCGCGTAACAAGCGTGGCGGGATTGCCAGCCCTTTCAAGCAGCAGCGCCCGCGCCGCCACGCCCATGTGGCGCTGCCCCTCGGCGTCCTGCACCAACCGGACCAGCCGCTGTGGCAGATCGGCGGATGCACAGCCTGTTGCCGCCCCCGCTGCATCAAGATCGGCGTAATCGCCAGCGTGGTTTTCGACATGCGGCCCGTGCAGGATGGCACAGCGCCATGCCGCCGGTTCCCATGGTGTATGACCGCCCACCTCGACGAAAGAACCGCCGGTGACGCAGATCCCGGCGGCGTGATACCAGTGCTCCATCTCGCCCAGCGTGTCGGCCAGCAGCACCGGCGCGCTTTCGGTTGCACCCCGACTGCGCCGGGAAAACTCCAGCCCCCGCGCCGCGATCAGGGCCGCCACAGCATCGCCGCGCCGCGGGTGGCGCGGGGCAAGGATCAGCCGCAGCTGTGGCACCGCCTCGCGCGCGGCAAGCCATGCATCAAGGATCGGCGCCTCCTCGCCCTCGTGGGTCGAGGCAGCCAGCACGGTACACCAGCGCACTGGCCCGTCCTGACCCGGCTCGACCCGCGCCGGACCCAAAAGCTTGAGGTTCAGGCGTGGGGTCAGCGCCGCCTCGGGCAGCCCAAGCTTAAGAAGCCGCGCCTCGCTACCCGCATCTTGGGCAGAAAGCGCGTCGATGCGGCGCAGCATCGGCCCGATCAGCCCCGGCAACCTGCCCCAGCGCAGCGCCGAGCGTTGCGACATGCGCGCGCCCACCACCACCTGCGCCACCCCCCGCGCCGCCGCGATGGCCGAGCGGTTGGGCCAAAGCTCATTCTCGACCGTGACCAGAACGCGTGGCCGTATCCGGTCCAGAAAGCGCCCCACAGCCTGCGGCACGTCCAGTGGCGCAAGGGCAGCCGCATGGCCAAGCCCCCGCACCAGCTCGCGGCCAGTAAGGCTGTTCGTGGTCACCATCAGGGGAAAGTCACGCGCAAGCTCTTCGGCCAGCAGGCGGACCGAGTTGAATTCACCCACACTTGCCGCATGCAGCCAGATGCCGCCGGGCGTGACCTCTGGCCCGGACAGGGCCAGCCGTTCGCGCCAGTCGGCACCGGCAAGGGGCGCGGCCAGCCCCAGCGCCGCGCCGGCAAGCGCCGTAGCGCCGCGCCAGATCAACGCAGCGCGGCCTCGGCTGCTTCACGGATGGCACGGATGTTCTCGCCATAGGGCGCGGCGTTTGAAACCGAGCCGCCCCGGAACACTGCCGAACCCGCGACCAGCACATCGGCCCCCGCTGCCGCAACCAGCGGCGCGGTGGTCGGATCGACGCCACCGTCGATTTCGATATGCACGGGGCGGTCTCCGATCATGGCACGCAGTTCACGCACCTTTCCGATCTGGCTGTGGATGAACTTTTGCCCACCAAAGCCGGGGTTCACGGTCATCACACAGATCAGGTCGACATCATCAAGCAGTGGCCGCGCCGCCTCGGCCGGGGTGCCGGGATTCAGCGCCAGACCCGCCCTGGCACCCGCTCCGCGAATGGCCTGAAGCGTGCGGTGAATATGCGGCCCAGCCTCGACATGGGCGGTGATGAAATCGCTGCCCGCCTCGGCAAAGGCCTGGATATAGGGATCGACCGGCGCGATCATCAGATGCACATCCATGACGCCGCGGATATGCGGACGGATCGCCTTGCACATCGCAGGACCAAAGGTCAGGTTCGGTACGAAATGGCCGTCCATCACATCGACATGGACCCAGTCGGCACCCTGGTCCTCGACCGCGCGGCACTCTTGGCCGAAATTGGCGAAATCCGCGGAAAGGATCGAAGGCGCGATCTTGATGCGGCGATCAAAGGTCATGGCTGGCTCCCTGCATTGCGCCGGTCCGGGTTATCGCCCCAGCCCGCCGGCCGTCAACACACATGAAAGTCGCAAGCCCACAGGCGGAACGCGGCCCCTTGGGCTTTTCCACGCAGCGCCTATATTGGAAGCCAAGGCGCAAGGCCGCTGACGGCCCCGCGCATTCCGCATTCCGAAGGACTTGCAATGACCGAAACGAAGGAACTTTCCTGGGACGACAGCGTGCTGCCTTTCCAGCTTGAACGCTCGGACATCCGCGGCCGCATCGCGCGTCTTGGGCCGGTTCTTGAACATATCCTGTCTCGCCACGACTATCCGGTGCCCGTCAGCGCCGTGCTGGCTGAACTGACCACGCTGACCGCGCTGATCGGCCAGACTATCAAGCTGCGCTGGAAACTGTCGCTGCAGGTGCGCGGCAATGGTGCCGTCCGCACCATCGCAACCGATTACTACGCCCCCGAAACCGAGGGCGGTCCCGCCCGCATGCGTGCCTGGGCCAGCTTTGATGCCGATCGCCTGCAGCTTGACCGGCCCGGCTTTGACCAGATCGGTCAGGGGTATTTCGCTGTGCTGATCGATCAGGGTCAGGGGACGACACCCTATCAGGGGCTGACTCCTTTGGCCGGCGGGTCGCTTGCCGCCTGTGCGCAGACCTATTTCGAGCAGTCCGAACAGCTGCCCACCCAGTTTGAACTGACGGTGGGCCGCTCGCGCCTGCCCGGCCATCATGATGAGCATTGGCGCGCCGGTGGCGTGATGCTGCAGACCCTGCCCGCCTCCAGCCACGCCTCTGCTGATCCCGAGGAGGAAAACCTCAAATCCGCCGACATCCTGCAAGGCGCGCAGTCCGAGGACTGGAACCGCGCCACCACGCTGATGTCGACGGTCGAGGATATCGAGCTGGTCGATCCCACCCTGCCGCTGCCCAATCTGGTCTATCGCCTCTTTCACGAGGATGAGCCGACCAGTTTTGACCGGCAAAATCTGGTCTTTGGCTGTTCGTGCAGCGCCGACCGGGTGCGCGGCACGCTG
This sequence comes from Paracoccus kondratievae, assembly GCF_009301415.1. Classification (GTDB taxonomy): domain Bacteria; phylum Pseudomonadota; class Alphaproteobacteria; order Rhodobacterales; family Rhodobacteraceae; genus Paracoccus; species Paracoccus kondratievae. Next base: position 1,946,096 of record NZ_CP045072.1, read on the forward strand.
TCGATCTATTCGGCCAAGGACATCGCCCATATGACTAATGCCGATGGGATCGTGACCGCCGATTGCCAGTTCTGCGGCGCTCATTACGAGTTCGACCCCCAAAGCCTTGGGTTTGACGCGACGGTCGACGCCAAAGGCAAGCCTCTGCCCCACAGCGACGCCCGGGAAAGCCGGGCCGGGCTTTGATGGCGACGCTGCGCGAAAAGCTGATGCAGGCCCTGTCGGTACAGACGGGGCCTTCGTCAGATTACGATTTCGCCAGTGCGCCGCCCCCCGCTGCCGAAACCGCGCTGCGCCCGGCAGGCGTGCTTGCCGGGTTTGACGCCAGCAACGGGCGGTTGATCCTGACCAAGCGGGCCTCAAGCCTGCGCCACCACCCCGGGCAAATCGCGCTGCCGGGCGGCAAGGTCGACCCCGACGACCGGGATGAGGTCGCCGCCGCGCTGCGCGAGGCACAGGAGGAAGTCGGCCTTGACCCCGCACAGGTCGAGGTGCTGGGCACCATGCCGCCGCATCGCACCGTCACCGGCTTTGCGATGACCCCGGTGCTGGCGCTGGTCCATGGCCCTTTTACCCTCACCCCCGAGGCGAACGAGGTCGAAGAGGTCTTTACCGTCCCCTTTGCCCATATCACCAACCCCGCGAATTACCGTATCGAGGGCAGGCACTGGCGCGGGGCGCGGCGCGATTATTACGTCGCTCCCTGGGGCCCCTATTATATCTGGGGCGCCACCGCCCGCGTACTGCATTCCCTTGCGACAAGGCTTTCTGCATGACCCGTCTGACCGCGCCCTTTCTAGACGATCCGGCCCTGAAACAGGTGCTGGCCGCGCTGTCGGCCGAGGGTGCACAGGCGCTGATCGTCGGCGGCGCGGTCCGTAACGCCCTTTTGGGCGAACCGGTAGCAGATGTGGATATCGCAACCTCGGCCCGGCCCGGGGAAACTCTTCGCCTTGCCGAAACCGCCGGGCTGCGTACCGTCCCGACCGGGATCGACCACGGCACCATCACCGTCATCGCCGGAGGGCGCGGCTTTGAGGTGACAAGCTTTCGCCGCGATGTCGAGACTTTTGGCCGCCGCGCCGTCGTCGCCTATTCCGACCGGATCGAAGAGGACGCGCAGCGTCGCGACTTTACCATGAACGCGATCTACGCCACCTCGACAGGCGAGGTGCTGGACCCGGTCGGCGGGCTTGAGGATCTGGCCAGACGCCGGCTGCGCTTTGTCGGCGACCCCCATGACCGGATTTCCGAAGATTACCTGCGTATCCTGCGTTTTTTTCGCTTTCTTGCCTGGTATGGTCGCGAGGCCGAGCTGCAGGCGGTCGCCGCCTGCGGTGAGCTGCGTGAAGGGCTGGCCCGCATCTCGCGTGAGCGGATCGGGTATGAAATCCGCCGGCTGCTGAACGCGCCCGACCCTTCGCCCTCTGTGGCGCTGATGACGGAAACCGGGGTGCTGACACAGGTCCTGCCCGGTGCCGATGCCAGCGACCTGCCCGAGTTGGTCGAGGCCGAGCATGAATACGGCACCGGCGCGCTGACCGCCTGGCCGCGCCGCCTGGCGTTGCTTGCCCCCCCGGACGCGGCCGAGGCGCTGCGCCTGTCGCGGGACGAGACGCGGACGCAAGACCAGATCGCACAGGCCCTGACCATGCCCGCCCCGGTCGCCGCCTATCATTTTGGCCGCGCCGTCGCCGCGCAATCGGTGCTGATCCGGGCGGCCCGGGGTGAAACTCCGCCCTTTGGCTGGTGCCATCGGCTTGCGCGCGGGGCCGAGGCAAAATTCCCACTGACCGCCCGCGACCTGATGCCCCAGCTTTCAGGCCCCGCATTGGGTCAGGCGCTGCGTCGCGCCGAGGCCGCCTACATCGACAGCGATTTCACCCTGCCGCGCGAGGCGCTGTTGCAAATCGCACTGCAACCAGAGGCCGGAAGCTGATGCACGAATTTTTTGCCCGCATGATTGATGCTTTCCGCCCCGCCGAAGGTCCGCCGCCGCGCAGCCTGCTGGCCTTTTTCCGCTGGTGCCTCTCGGGGGCTTGGCCGGGGCTGACGGTCGCGGCGATTGCCTCGGCGCTTGGCGGGATTGCCGATGTCGTCTCGGCGGTGATGCTGGGCTGGGTGGTCGATGCAGTCATCTCGACCCCCGTCGACCGGATCTGGGCCGATCAGGGCGGGCTGATCCTTGGCTTTGTCGCCTTTTTCCTGCTGATTCGTCCGGCGATCTTTGGCCTTTCGACCGCCAGCTCCAGCGTCATCATTGGCCCGAACATCCTGCCGCTGGTGTTGTCGCGGTTGCATCGCTGGACGATGGGCCACGCGGTCACCTTTTTTGACAACGACTTTGCCGGGCGCATTGCACAAAAGCAGATGCAAACCGCGCGCGCAGTGACCGATGTCGCAACCGAATTCGTGAACGTGGTCGCTTTTGCGCTGGCCTCGGTGATCGGCTCGGCCGCGTTTCTGGTCTCGGTCGACGGATGGGGGGCACTGGCGCTGATTGTCTGGCTGGGCTCTTATCTGCTGCTGATCCGCTTTTTCCTGCCCCGCATCCGCTCACGCTCGGCCAGCCGTGCCTCGGCCCGTGCCATGGTCACGGGACAGGTCGTCGATACGATCACCAATATCAAGACCGTCAAGCTTTTCGCCCATGCCGAACACGAGGACCGCGCCGCGCTTGGCGCCATGGCCGGTTTCCGCGAACGGGCACTGGATTTCGGCCGCGTCTCGACCTGGTTCCGGCTGTCGCTGATGACCATCGCGGGTGCGCTGCCGGTGATCCTCGTCGGGGGCAGCATCCTTTTGTGGCGACAGGGGCTTGCAACGGCAGGCGACATCACCGCCGCCGGCGCCATCGCCATGCGGCTGGCGCAGATGACCGGCTGGGTCAGCATGGCCCTGATGGGCGTCTGGGGCAGCATCGGTGAGGTCGAGGACGGGATGCAGACCCTTGCGCCGCCCCATGCCCTGACGGATGCTTCCGATGCCATCTCTCTGGGCCGAGTCCGGGGCGGCATCGACTTTGACCATGTCGATTTCGCCTATGGTCGCGACAAGGGGGGCATCCGCGATCTTGATCTGCATATCGCCCCGGGCGAAAAGCTGGGGATCGTCGGGGCCTCGGGGGCGGGGAAATCGACCATGGTGTCGCTGCTCTTGCGGCTTTACGACGTCGATCGCGGCGCGATCCGGGTGGATGGCCATGACGTGCGTGCCGTAACCCAGGAAAGCCTGCGCCGCAACATCGCCATGGTCACGCAGGAAACCGCGATGTTCAACCGCTCGGCGCGCGAGAACATTCTCTACGGTCGCCCTGACGCCAGCGAAGAAGATATCGTCGCAGCGGCCCAAGCCGCCGAGGCGCATGACTTTATCCTGACGCTGCGCGACCATATGGGACGCACCGGCTATGACGCCCATCTGGGCGAGCGGGGCGTGAAACTGTCCGGCGGCCAGCGCCAGCGTATCGCCCTTGCCCGTGCCTTGCTCAAGAACGCCCCGATCCTTGTGCTGGACGAGGCGACGAGCGCGCTTGACAGCGAGGTCGAGGCGCAGGTTCAGGACGCGCTGCACCGCGCCATGCAGGGCAAGACGGTGCTGGCGATTGCGCACAGGCTTTCGACCATTGCCGAGCTTGACCGCATTGTGGTGCTGGAGGCAGGCCGCATTGTCGAACAGGGCACCCATGCCGAACTGCTGGCACTGAACGGCACCTATGCGCGCTACTGGAATCGCCAGTCGGGCGGTTTCCTTGGCACCGAGGATGATGACGAGACCGCCGAGGCAGCCGAGTGACAATCTGGACAGTTGAACGTCTGGGCCGCAAGGGCGATGGCGTGGCCGTCAGCGGCGATCAGCGAGCCCTTGTCGCGCTGACCCTGCCCGGAGAAGAGATTGAGGGTGACCCTGCCGAGGGCCGCATTGCCGCGCCGCGCATCGTGACGCCCTCGGCCGATCGGGTACGACCGCCCTGCCCGCATTACCGCGCCTGTGGCGGCTGCTCGCTGATGCACGGCTCGGAAAACTTCGTAAAGGCGTGGAAAGTCGGCGTAGTGACCGAGGCGCTGCGCGCACAGGGGCTGTCTGCGCCGGTTGCGGGGGTTCATGTTTCGCCGCCACGCTCGCGTCGCCGTGCGGTATTGTCGGGGCGCAGGACGAAAAAGGGCGCTCTGCTTGGCTTTCACGCCCGTGCCTCTGATGTGATCGTCGATATCGCAGATTGTCATGTGCTGCGCCCAGCCATCCAATCCGCCCTGCCCTTTCTGCGCCAGCTTGTGACGGCAGGTGCCTCACGCTCGGGCGAGGTTTCTCTGGCAGTGACCGAGACACCGGCGGGGCTGGATATCGCGGTCACCGGCGGCAAGCCGATGACGCCCGGTCTGTTCCAAAGCCTTTCAGCGCTGGCCGATCAGGGCGATCTGGCGCGGCTAAGCTGGGACGGTCAAGGCATCATCCGCCGGCCGCCTGCATTGCCCATGGGCCGGGCGCTGGTCGTGCCGCCTCCGGGCGGGTTTCTGCAGGCCACGGCCGAGGGCGAGGCCGCGCTGCTTGCCGCCGTGCGCGACATGGTTGGGGATGCGGACCGGGTGCTCGACCTGTTCTCGGGCTGCGGCACCTTTACCCTGCCCCTGGCCGAAACAGCGATGCTGCACGCGGTCGAGGGGTTGGCAGCGCCATTGAAGGCACTGGATGCCGCCGCACGCCGCGCCCCCGGCCTGCGCCGAATCACGACCGAGATTCGGGATCTGGCCCGCCGTCCGCTCTTGCCTGATGAGCTGGATTATGACGCAATCGTGATCGACCCACCCCGTGCCGGTGCAGAAACGCAGGCCCGCGAGATTGCCCGAGCCGTGGTTCCACGGCTCGCCTGGGTCAGTTGCGACCCCGTCACTTTCGCAAGGGATGCGCGAATTCTTGCCGAGAGCAGCTATATTTTGACGCGGCTCTTTGTCGTTGATCAGTTCCGCTGGTCGCCGCATGTCGAGACCGTCGCCGAATTTCGTCGCCGCTAGCGAATTTTTAATCTTTGTGGTATTTCATAATAAAACGAAGCGCATAGCGCACTTAGAGGGCAGTGATGATTCGGGCAATTCGCGCATTCTTCGCGGTTGTCGCAGTGGCCGTTGTGGCCAGTTGCGGCGGTGGAGACAGTCTGCAACCCAGCAAGACCTATCAGGGGCCACCCATCACCCAGGTTGTGGTGAAAAAGGGTGAGCGCAAGATGTATATGGTCAGCGGCAAGGAAGTGATCAAAAGCTACAAGATCAACCTTGGCAACCAGCCGGTCGGCCCCAAGCAGTACGAGGGCGACGGGCGCACGCCCGAGGGCATGTATTTCATCGACCGGTTCAACCCGCGTAGCCGCTATCACCTGTCGGTGGGCATCTCTTACCCCTCGGCTCAGGACGTAGCACGTGCAGCTACCATGGGACTCAGGCCCGGCGGGGACATCTTCATCCACGGCCTGGGCCCCGAAGGACGGGCACTGAACCGCCCGGATTGGACCGCTGGCTGTATCGCTGTCACCGATGAAGAGATCGAAGAGATCTTTACCATGCTAAGGCCCGGCGTTCCGGTCTTTCTCTACCCGTAACGGCGGCTTGCCGGGCATAGGGGAAACTCGCCTTAGCCCCCGACTAGCCCACGGGAAACAAGAACGATGACATGCGAAAGGCCCCGGAAACCCGGGGCCTGTTTATTTGCGCGATCCGCAGCGGGATGTATCCGGACCACAAGTACCTGGCGCGATCCGCCGGATGGGTCCCGTCGACACCGGTCGAAAAAGGCCGCTGGGGATGAGCAAGGTCGGGATAAGGAGGTCACCTGCACATGACGCAGCCGTATTCCACTATCCACTAGCCCCGCGGATCGGCAAACGACGAGACATGAAAAAGGGGCAGCCAATACCGCCCCTTTGCGATTCGGTGACCCGGAAAATCAGATACCGGCGCCGGGCGCAGCAAAGCTGCCGGCTACCATATTCGACGCGCCGCCCGCACCGCCGGTGATCAGCACCCACCAGATCTTGCCCGACGGTTCCTGATACCAGCCCATGCCCAGCTCGGTCGCACGCGGGTCCATGATCACGTCACGGGTGTCGCGGTTCTGCATCCATGCGTTCAGCGTGGTGATCTCGTTCTCATAGGTCTCCGAGATGTTTTCGCCGATCAGGTGGCCCGAATAGCCCTGACGCCGCACACGGTCGAGCGGCGACGAACCGTCCGAGCCAAAGTGCCAGGCGCGGTTCTGTGCCGCCATGTCACGGGCATGGGCCTGGGCAGCCGCGTCCAGCATCGGGTTCTGGATCATCGCGGGCGCAGCGACATTGGCGCGCAGCGAGTTGACCTGGCCCAGAACGCGGCCGGGGATCTGCGCTGCCTCACGCGGGGTAATCTTGTATGCGACCGGCAGCGGCTGCCCGTCGGGGCCCAGTTGCTGGGCCGGCCTTTGGCAGGCCGAAAGGGCCAGCACCGACACAAGAGCCAAGGTAGCGAATTTCAACATGATGTCCTGTCCCCAAAGGAGGTTTTGCGTCAGCCATACAAAAGCGCGCGAGCTGCTTCAAACCCAAGATTGCGTGATAGCCACAGGCTGCGACTCTGTTGCGACAATGACGCCAGTTTGAATTGCAAGGCGTCAGGCGCAGGCGTAAATCGCGACTCCAGCAAGACCTATTCACACATTCGGGCAAAGAAGGCCGCGCCAAGCGGCCCGTCACTATCAGGAGCGACACATGATCACGCCGAAAAATCCGGTTTCGCGCCGGAAATTCCTGACCGCCTCGGTGGCTCTCGGCGCTACGGGGCTGGCAGCCCCCGCCATCGCACAGGCCATCGACCCCTATACCGGGCTGCCGCTGCAAGGTACGGGCGGCGGCGCCACGCCTGACGCGGGCATGGTGCAATATGATCCGAATCAGGATTCGCGCCGCAATATCTCCAGTTTCCGCATGCAGGACTGGCAGCCCTACTTCAAGGATCTGACCAATGGCGCGATCCTTGTCGATCTGACCTCACGCGCGCTGCATTACTGGTCCGAGGATCAGTCGGTCTACAAACTGTTCCCGACCTCGGTCCCGGTCAGCCCCGACCTGACCCGCACCGGCCGGACCGAGATCATCAAGAAGGTCAAAGGGCCGAGCTGGGCTCCGACCCCCGAGATGAAAAAGCGCAACCCCGAATGGCCGGATTTCGTGCCGCCGGGCCCCGATAACCCGCTTGGCACCCATGCGCTGTGGCTCAGCTGGCAATATTACCGCATCCACGGCACCCATGACACGCGCAAGATCGGCCGCAAATCCTCGAACGGCTGCATCGGGCTTTACAACGAGCACATCTCCCAGCTTTACGATCTGACCACGATCGGCACGCAGGTGCTGCTGATCTGACCGGCCAGCAAAGACTGTGAATGCAAAAGGGGCCTTTCGGCCCCTTTTTCGTGCATATTCATACGCTGCGGCGCACAGGACCGCGTCTGGTGCCAGCCCCTGTCAAACCCAGCCCGCGAGGTTTTCCCCGATCACCGTGGTCAGCACCTCGATATGGTCAGGCTCGGCGTTGAGGCAGGGAATATAAGTGAACTCCTCGCCCCCGGCATGGATGAAGGCTTCGCGGATCTCGCCCTGAATTTCCTCAAGTGTTTCGATGCAATCGGCAGAAAAGGCCGGAGAGATCACCGCAATCCTGGTAATCCCCTGCTTTGCCAGCTCGGCCACATGCTCGACCGTATAGGGCCGCAGCCATTCCTCGCGGCCAAAGACCGATTGGAAGGTCGTGTCGATGGCGTCCTCGGGCCAGCCCAGATGTTCACGCAGCAGACGCGTCGTCTTTTGGCACTGGCAATGATAGGGATCGCCTTCAAGCAGATAGCGCCGCGGCATACCGTGATAGCTGGCGACCAGCTTGCCGGGCCGGGTCCCGCCCAGCGTCCGCTCGACCGACGCGGCCAGCGCCGCGATATAGTCGGGACGGTCGAAATAGGCCGGCACGGTCCGCGCAGCGGGCTGCCACTTCTGCTGCATAAGTGCGCGAAAGAACTGGTCGTTCGCGGTTGCGGTCGTCGCACCGGCATATTGCGGGTAAAGGGGGAAAAACAGGATGCGGTCGCACCCTGCCTTGACCATCCGATCCACCACATCAAAGGTCGAAGGGTTGCCATAGCGCATGCAAAAATCAACCATCACCCGGTCGCCCCACAGAGCCGTTGTCCGCTGGCGCAGCGCCTCGACCTGATCTTTGGTGATGGTCATCAGCGGGCTTTCGTTCTTTTCGTAATTCCAGATCTGACGGTAATTCGCGCCAGAGCTGAAAGGCCGCTTGGTCAGGATGATGGCCTGCAAAAGCGGCTGCCATTTCCACGCCGGATAATCGATCACCCGCCTGTCCGAAAGGAACTCGTTCAGATAGCGCCGCATCGACCAGTAATCAGGCGAATCGGGGGTGCCCAGATTGGCGATCAGCACGCCGATCTTGCGGGAAGGAAGCTGCGGGTGGCTGGCGGGGGCGTGCTCGGCAGGGATCATTCGGGCTTTCTCACGCGGGCAAGGGCTTCGGCCAGCGGCATTTTGGCCGAGCCGGGACGAAGCGGTTTTGGCTGGCTGGCGTCGGGCGCCCATCCGGTCAGAAAGACCAGATCAAAGGTTGCCCGGATGCGCGTTCCATCCTGTGGGTCGGGATGGTTTTCGGCATAAAGCGCGGCGGCCCGCAACAGGACATCTCGTCGCGTCGGGCGCCGCAACCGCTGCGCCAGGGCATTGCCTTCGCCCATGGCGCGCAGGTCGCGGGCCAAGTGAAACAGATTGCGGTAGCTTACCGTCTGCGCGATCTGGTCAGCCACCGGCAGGGCAAGCCCGGCACGTGGTAAAAGCGCGCCCAGATCGCGGATCTCGCCCATGGGCAGCACGCGCGGCGACAGGCCCCCTGCGACCTCGACCTCGGCCCGGGTCAGCGAATCGCGTAGTTCGTGCAGTGTGCGTCCCCCCGGACAGGTAGCGATAAACAGCCCGTCCGGGTGCAGGGCACGGGCGCATTGCGCGATCTGACCCACGGGGTCCTCGGCCCAGTGCAGCGCCATGGCATGGATGACGAGATCATGCGCACCTTCGGGCAGATCAAGAACGGGATCGTCGCTGACAATACGCGCCCCGGGCAGAACGGCCCGCCAAAAATCCGGCCAGCCGGTAACGACAGCGATGTCGTTAAACCGTCTGTTAACCTCTGCAAGCCTATCCTGAATCTCGTCGGCGACGATTCGGTGCAGGAAGTCGGCCGGCCCCTGGCGCAGGGCGCGGATTCGGTTCCGCATAAGTGCCGGGCGGTCGGTCAGACTGGGAACAGAAGGGGGGCGATCAGGCATCATGGGGGTGCAACATAGGGGGCTTCGCCGCCTGATGAAAGGCGCATTGCGGCTGGTTTTCCCACCGCAATGCCTTAGCTGCGGTACTCCTGTTACCGAAGAAGGCGGGCTATGTGCGCTCTGCTGGCGCGAAGCTGATTTCATTCACGGCACTTGCTGCACATGCTGCGGAGCACCCCTGCCCGACTCTGGCGATGCGGACACAGAGGCTGGCGATCTGCTGTCTTGCGACGAATGTCTGATCACCCCGCGCCCATGGCAGAGCGGACGGGCGGCACTGGTCTATCGCGGTACCGGGCGCAAGCTGGCCTTGATGCTGAAACATGGCGACCGGCTGGATCTGGCACCGGCACTTGGGGGGTGGCTTGCACGGACGGCGGAACCGCTGGTGCAGCCGGGAATGGTGGTGGTGCCGGTTCCGGTGCCGCTGCGCAGGCTGCTCAGGCGCAAATACAATCAGGCCGAGATACTGGCCCGGCCCGTCGCCCGGGCCTATGGGCTGGACTTTCTGCCCGGCGCGTTGCGGCGGCTGCGTCATACGCCGATGCAGGATCATCGCAGCGTCACCGACCGTTATGCCAACCAAAAGGACGCCATCACTGCGCCCACGCGGATGGCGCAACGATTGCAGGGGCGGCCGGTGCTGCTTGTTGATGACGTAATGGCCTCGGGTGCGACGCTTTGTGCTGCTGCGACAGCACTTAACGCAGCGGGGGCGGGACCTCTTTCCATCCTGGTGCTGGCGCGGGCGGTCAAGGATGCCTAGATAGGGGGCCGGACAATGAACATCGGGATGCATCCATGGCCAAGGTCGAAATCTATACCACGCCCACCTGCCCTTATTGCCACGCAGCAAAGTCGCTGCTGCAACGCAAGGGCATCGCCTATGAAGAGACCGATGTAAGCCGCGATCCCAAACTGCGCGAGGCCATGACCCAGCGCGCCACGGGTCGCCGGACGGTGCCGCAGATCTTTATCGACGGTCAGCATATCGGCGGTTCGGACGACCTGCATGCGCTTGACCGTCAGGGCCGGCTGGACGGGCTGCTGGGCCTGACCGCATGAGCAAAGGCGTCACTGCCGGGCTCGTACAGCTGAACGTCTCGGACGATCCCGAGCGCAACCTTCCCGAAACGCGGACCCTGATCCGCGAGGCCGCGCGACAAGGCGCGACCTGGGTCCTGACGCCCGAGGCGACGAACCTGCTTGGCGCGAGTCGCGAGCGGCAAGAGATGATTCTGCGCCCCGAGGCTGAGGACCAAACACTGGCCGCCCTGCGTCATGAGGCGCGGGATCTGCGCATCTGGCTGTTGATCGGTTCTCTGTCACTTAGGACCGGTGAGCCGGGCGAGACCCGCTTTGCCAATCGCAGCTTTCTGATCGCACCGGACGGCAGCATCCGCGCCCGTTATGACAAGCTGCACATGTTCGATGTGACCGTTTCAGAACGCGAATCCTACCGCGAATCCGCAGCTTTCCGGCCCGGAGATCGCGCAGTTCTGGCAGAGGGTCCTTTGCCGGTCGGCATGACGGTTTGTTACGATCTGCGCTTTCCCTACCTTTACCGCGCGCTCGCCAAGGCGGGGGCGACGGTCCTGACAGTTCCGGCGGCCTTCAACGACACGACCGGTGCCGCGCATTGGGAGGTGCTCTTGCGCGCACGCGCCATTGAAACAGGCAGCTTTGTGTTGGCACCGGCGCAATGCGGCACCCATGCCACCCATGCCGAACCGGACCGCCCAACCCGTCGCAGTTATGGCCATTCGCTGGCGGTCAGCCCGTGGGGCGAGGTCCTCGCCGATGGCGGGACCGAACCGGGGGTGACTCTCGTGACGCTTGACCCGGCGGCGGTTGTCGATGCACGGTCTCGCATCCCATCACTGACGCATGACCGGAATTTCACGGGCCCATGATCCATAAGACCCAAGACAGCCCGCAAGGGCATGCCGACGGCTCGGCCGAGGCCCTGGCCGCCAGCCTGTTTTCCGAAGTGTTTATCGCCGACCAGCTGGCGCGCGATCTGATTGGCAAGGCACTGCCCAAGGGCATGCAGATTTCGCATTTCTCGGTGCTGAATCTGCTGGCCCATCTGAATGTCGAGCGCACGCCTGCCGAACTGGCCGAAGCCTTTCACGTCACGCGCGGCGCCATGACCAACACATTGTCACGGCTGGAATGGGCCGGGCATATTCATATTCGCCCCGATTGGGACGATGCGCGGCGCAAGCTGATCGCCATCAGCCCGGCGGGTCGTGCGGCGCGGGACGCGGCACTGGCTGCCTTTATGCCGCGCATTGCCGATGTGGTGCGCGATGTGGGTGCCGACCGGGTGCGTGCGGCGCTGCCGGTGCTGCGCATGCTGCGCAAACAGCTGGAGGAAACCTTGGGACAGGAACATCGCGGACCGGCAGGGCGCTGACCCGCTTTGCCCCGTCACCCTTCGCGCAGAGCGGTCAGGACATAGTTCACCGACAGGTCGCGATGCGACAGCGACCAGCTCCAGCCCAGAGGGTTAAAGACCATCCCGCAGCGATCAACAACGCTAAGGCCTGTGATCTCGGTCATCTGCGCAAGTTCACCGGGGGTGATAAAACGCCGCCAGTCATGCGTGCCCTTGGGCAGCCAGCGCATGATCCACTCGGCCCCGACGATTGCGGCGGCAAAGCTGCGCGCCGTGCGGTTCAGGGTTGAGACGATCAGCATCCCGCCCGGCGCCACCAGATCGCGACAGGTGGCGATGAACTGGGCCGGGTCGGCGACATGCTCGACGATCTCCAGCGCCATCACCACGTCAAAACGCAGCCCTTCGGCAGCCAGCGCCTCGGCGGTGGTGGCGCGATAGTCGATAGGCAGCCCCTGCTCTTCGGCATGAAGGCTTGCAATGGCGATGTTGCCCTCGGCCGCGTCGGCCCCCGTCACCAAGGCCCCTAGCCGCGCCATAGGTTCGGCCATCAGCCCGCCGCCGCAGCCGATGTCAAGAATCGCCAGATCGCGAAAAGGCATGGCCCCGGTCAGGTCACGGCCGAATTGGGCGGCGATTTGCGTCGTGACATATTCCAGCCGGGTCGGGTTCAGCATATGCAACGGCTTGAACTTGCCCTGAGGGTCCCACCATTCCCGCGCCATGGCCTGAAACTTGGCGACCTCGGCGGGGTCGATGCTGCTTGGGGCGGCGGTATCTGGTCTTTCGGTCATCTGGCCGTCCTTGATGTGGCGGGCGCGTGCGAGGCGCTATATAGTGGTGCCATGGACAGATTGGCAGGGCAAATCGGCGGCATGTCGTCGCATGGCAGACTGCACGCGATGGTCGAACCCTTCGACCGCCGTGTGCTGGATGTTGGCGACGGACATCAGCTGCATGTCGAACAAAGCGGTAATCCCGACGGGGTGCCGGTGATCGTCCTGCATGGCGGGCCGGGCGGAGGGTGCAGCCCGTATATGCGGCGCTTCTTTGATCCGTCGTATTACCGGGTCGTGCTGTTTGACCAGCGCGGCTGCGGACGCTCGCAACCCCATGCCTCGGTCGAGGCCAACACGACCCGGCACCTGATCGCCGATATCGAGATCATCCGCAGCACCCTTGGGATCGAACGGGCAACCCTGTTCGGCGGCAGTTGGGGCGCAACGCTGGCCGTCGCCTATGCCGAAGCCCATCCCGACCGGGTCGGGGCCATGGTGCTGCGCGGCGTTTTCCTTGGCCGCCGGTCCGAACTGAACTGGTTCTACGGTGGCGGTGCCGCGCGCTTTTTCCCCGACCGTTGGGCCGAGTTTCAGGCCCCGATCCCCGAAGCCGAGCGGGGCGACATGATCGCCGCCTATCACCGGCGGTTGTTCAGCGGCGACCGGGGGCAGGAAACGCGCTTTGCCATGCCCTGGCTGGTCTGGGAAAATACTCTGGCAGGGCTTGAAATCATCGGCGCCGGCCATGCTCCCCCCGATTACGCCCGCACCTTTGCCCGGCTCGAGAATCACTATTTCGCAAATGGCTGCTTTCTCGAAGAGGGGCAGCTTTTGCATAACCGCCACCGGATTGAACATATCCCCGCCGTGATCGTGCAGGGACGCTATGACATGGTCTGCCCCCCCAGCACCGCGTGGGAGCTGGCCGAGGGCTGGGACAAGGCCGAATTGCGGCTGGTACCGGCCTCGGGCCATGCGCTGAGCGAGCCGCGAATCGCCGCTGAACTGGTGCGGGTCATGGACGGGTTGCGCGATGGAACGCGCCAGAGCTGACACGCCCTTTGCGGGGTTTCCCGTCCCTGCGGCGGTTTCCCTTGCAATTTGGTGCCGGGCGGCCTATATGCGGCTCAACAGCGGCGCAGGCGTCCACACCCTGCCCACCGGTAAGACGCACGGGCCGCCACGGCCCGTTTTTTGTATTTGGGGAAACTGAATGACCGACCTCATCGCCAAGACCGCCATCGACCGGCGTCTGGCCGAGATCATCGCCCCGGTCATCGAGGATCTGGGTTTCGAACTGGTGCGCATCCGCCTGCAAGGCGGTAAGACCGCCACCTTGCAGATCATGGCCGACCGGCCGGAAGGCGGCATCAACGTCGACGACTGCGCCGATATTTCGACCGCGGTCAGCGCGGTGCTGGATGTCGAGGATCCGCTTGAGGACGCTTATCATCTTGAGGTTTCAAGCCCCGGCATCGACCGCCCTCTGACCCGGGTTAAAGATTTCGCCACCTTTGAAGGTTATGAGGCAAGGTTGGAAACCAACCAGCCCATCGACGGGCGCAAGCGCTTCAAGGGCGTGCTCGCGGGCGTCGAGGGTGACGAGGTGCTGCTTAATATCTCCGAAGGTGATGAGACCCACACCATCGGGCTGAATTTCGACTGGCTTTCAGATGCAAAGCTGGTCCTGACCGACGAACTGATTGCCGAAATGCTACGGCAGAAAAAGGACGCGGGCGTACAGATCGACAATCTGGACGAATCCGCCTTTGACGAGATCGAAACGGAAGCCGGCGAAGACAACGCCGCCGCGAAGGAGTGAGGAATGGCCATCACCTCTGCCAACCAGCTTGAACTGCTGCAAACTGCCGAGGCCGTTGCGCGGGAAAAGATGATCGACCCCGATCTGGTGATCGAGGCGATGGAGGACAGCCTCGCCCGTGCCGCCAAGTCGCGCTACGGCTCGGAAATGGACATCCGCGTCCATATCGACCGCAAGACCGGCAACGCCACCTTCACCCGCGCCCGCACCGTGGTCGAGGATGACGCGGTCGAGAACTATCAGGCCCAGTTCACCGCCGCGCAGGCCCTGCCCTATTTCGAACCCTCCAGGGACGGCCAGTCGGGCTGGCTGCGCGAGGGCCAGAAGCTTGAGGATTTCTCAGGCAGGCCTCAGCCCGGCGATGTGTTCGAGGAACGCGTTCCTCCGGTCGAGCTGGGCCGCATCGCCGCGCAATCGGCCAAGCAGGTGATCCTGCAAAAGGTCCGTGAGGCCGAGCGTGACCGCCAGTACGAGGAATTCAAGGACCGCATCGGCACCATCATCAACGGTGTCGTCAAACGCGAGGAATACGGCAACATCATCGTCGATGTCGGCCGTGGCGAAGCGATCCTGCGCCGCAACGAAAAGATCGGCCGCGAAAGCTATCGCCCGAACGACCGCATCCGCGCCTATGTCAAGGACGTGCGCCGCGAGGCCCGCGGTCCGCAGATCTTCCTGTCGCGCACCGACCCGCAGTTCATGGCCGAACTGTTCAAGATGGAAGTGCCGGAAATCTATGACGGCGTCATCGAGATCAAGGCCGTGGCCCGTGACCCCGGCTCGCGCGCCAAGATCGCCGTGATCAGCTATGACAACTCGATCGACCCGGTCGGCGCCTGCGTCGGCATGCGCGGCAGCCGCGTTCAGGCCGTGGTGGGCGAGCTGCAGGGCGAAAAGATCGACATCATCCCGTGGTCCGACGATCAGGCGACCTTTCTTGTGAACGCCCTGCAACCGGCCGAGGTCGCCAAGGTCGTCTTTGACGAGGATGCGACCCGAATCGAGGTGGTGGTCCCCGACGAGCAGCTTTCGCTGGCTATCGGTCGCCGCGGCCAGAACGTGCGGCTGGCAAGCCAGCTGACCGGGCTCGACATCGACATCCTCACCGAGGAAGAAGAGTCCAAGCGCCGGCAGGCCGAATTCAACGCCCGCACCAAGCTGTTCATGGACACGCTGGATCTGGACGAATTCTTTGCCCAGCTTCTGGTTGCCGAAGGCTTCACCGATCTCGAAGAGGTGGCCTATGTCGATGTGGACGAGCTGCTGGCGATCGAAGGCGTGGACGAAGCGACCGCTGAGGAGCTGCAGACCCGCGCCCGCGAGCATCTGGAGGCCGCGAACAAGGCCGCGCTTGAGAATGCCCGCGCCCTTGGCGTCGAGGACAGCCTGATCGAATTCGGGGGCCTGACCCCGCAGATGGTCGAGGCGCTGGCCAAGGAAGGCGTCAAGACGCTTGAAGATTTTGCCACCTGCGCCGACTGGGAACTGGCGGGCGGCTGGACCACGCAGAACGGTCAGCGCGTCAAGGATGATGGCATCCTTGAGCCCTTCGATATCAGCCTTGAAGAGGCCCAGAACCTCGTCATGACCGCCCGTGTCATGCTGGGCTGGGTTGACCCGACCGAGCTGGAATCGGCAGAAGCCGATGAAGCCGACGGACAGGAGGCCGGGGTGTAACGCCCCGGGAGATAGATGACGCGCGGGGGCCGTATCAAGGACCGCGAGACGCCCGAACGGCGCTGCATCGTCACGGGCGAGACCCAGCCTAAGGCGGGTCTGATCCGCTTTGTCGCGGACCCCGATGGCGAGGTCGTGCCTGATCTGGCTGAAAAGCTGCCCGGACGCGGGTTCTGGGTGGTGGCTGATCGCGCTGCCTTGGACAGGGCGGCGGCGAAGGGACTGTTTTCACGCGGTGCCAAAGCCCGCGTCACCGCTCCGTCCGATCTTCTTGAGATGATCGAGGCGGGGCTGGCGCGGCGGGTGACCGACACGCTTTCGCTGGCCCGCAAGGCGGGACTGGCGGTTGCAGGATTTGAAAAGGTCAAGGACTGGCTGGCCTCGGGCAAGGTCAAGGTACTGCTTCAGGCCAGCGACGGATCCGAGCGGGGCAAGGGTAAACTGTGGACGCCGCCGGGAGGCCGGTGGTTCGGCTGCATGACCGCCTCAGAATTGGGTTTGTCCTTTGGGCGCGATCATGTCATACACAGCGCGCTTGCGCCGGGGGGCCTGACCGAAAGATTGATCAGGGACGCGAGCAGACTGACTGGTCTGCGCGGGCATGACGGCGGTGCACCCGCCGGGAAGGAATGAAGATCGGATGAGCGATAGTGACGGAAAGAAACCCCTGGGTCTTGGCGGCGGCCGTTCGGGCCATGTGAAGCAAAGCTTCAGCCACGGTCGGACCCATAACGTGGTCGTCGAGACCAAACGCAAGCGCGTGGTCGTACCCGGCAAGACCGGAGCGGCTGGCGGCGCACGCGCAGGTTCGCCCTCGGCCGTGTCGGGCGACCCGTCGAAGCGCCCGGCCGGGATCTCGGATGCCGAGATGGAGCGCCGTCTGGCTGCTCTCAAGGCCGCCAAGGCCCGCGAGGTCGAAGAGGCTGCGCAGCGTGCTGCCGAGGAAAAGGCCCGCGAGGAAGAGCGCGAACGCCGCCGGCTGGAAGCCGAGGCCAAAGAGCGTGAAGAGCGTGAGCGTGAAGAAGCCCTGCGGCTGAAAGCCGAAGAGGATGAGCGCCGTGCCCGCGAGGCCGAGCTGCGTGAAAAGAAAAAGGCCGAGCTTGCCAAGCCCAAGGCAGCGCCGCGCCCGGCGGCCCCCGCCGACCGTGCCGCTGCCGAGGCCGCAGCCGTCCGCGCCGAAACCAAGGGCGTCAGCGCCGCTGGCCCGCGCAAGACCGACCGCGACCGCGACCCCCGCGGCGGGGCGGACGACCGCGACAGCCGTGGCAAGGGCCGCGAGGACAGCCGCCGCACCGGCAAGCTGTCGCTGAGCCAGGCACTGGATGGTGAAGGCGGCCGCCAGCGCAGCCTTGCCGCGATGAAGCGCAAGCAGGAAAAAGCCCGGCAGAAAGCCATGGGCGGCAACCAGCGCGCCGAAAAGCAGGTCCGCGATGTCCAGTTGCCCGAAACCATCGTGGTCTCGGAACTGGCCAACCGCATGGCCGAACGCGCGGCTGACGTCGTCAAGGTCCTGATGAAAATGGGCATGATGGTCACGGCAAACCAGACCATCGACGCCGACACCGCCGAGCTGGTGATCGACGAATTCGGCCATCGCGCTATCCGTGTTTCAGATTCCGACGTCGAGCAGGTGATTGATCAGGTCGAGGACCAGCCCGAGGATCTGAAGCCGCGTCCCCCCGTGGTCACCATCATGGGCCACGTCGACCACGGCAAGACCTCGCTTCTGGATGCGATCCGCAAGACCAGCGTCGTCACGGGTGAGGCCGGTGGCATCACCCAGCATATCGGCGCCTATCAGGTTAAGACCGAATCGGGTGCGACGCTGACCTTCCTCGACACGCCCGGCCACGCGGCGTTCACCTCGATGCGCGCCCGTGGTGCGCAGGTGACGGATATCGTCGTTCTGGTGGTTGCCGCCGATGACGCAGTGATGCCGCAGACGGTCGAGGCGATCAACCACGCCAAGGCCGCCAAAGTGCCGATGATTGTCGCGATCAACAAGATCGACAAGCCCGAGGCCAACGCGCAAAAGGTCCGCACCGACCTCTTGCAGCATGAGGTCGTGGTCGAGGCGATGTCGGGCGACGTGCAGGATGTCGAGGTTTCGGCCAAGACCGGCAAAGGTCTGGAAACGCTTCTGGAAGCCATCGCGCTGCAAGCCGAGATCCTTGAGCTTAAGGCCAATCCGGACCGTCCCGCTCAGGGCGCGGTCATCGAGGCCAAGCTGGATGTTGGCCGGGGCCCGGTTGCCACGGTTCTGGTCCAGCACGGCACGCTGAAGCGCGGCGATATCTTTGTCGTCGGCGAACAGTGGGGCAAGGTGCGCGCGCTGATCAACGACAAGGGCGACCGTATCGACGAAGCAGGCCCCTCGGTTCCGGTCGAGGTTCTGGGCCTGAACGGCACGCCCGAAGCGGGCGACGTGCTGAACGTGGTCGAAACCGAAGCCCAGGCGCGCGAGATCGCCGATTACCGTATTCAGGCAGCCAAGGACAAACGCGCCGCTGCCGGTGCCGCGATCACCCTTGACCAGATGCTGGCCAAGGCCAAGGCGGATGAAAACGTCGCCGAACTGCCCGTGGTCATCAAGGCCGACGTGCAGGGTTCTGCCGAGGCGATCGTCCAGGCGCTGGAAAAGATCGGCAACGACGAAGTACGCATCCGCGTGCTGCATTACGGCGTCGGCGCGATCACCGAATCGGATGTCGGTCTGGCCGAGGCCAGCCGCGCTCCGGTCATCGGCTTCAACGTCCGCGCCAATGCCCCGGCCCGCAATGCTGCCAACCAGAAAGGGGTCGAGATCCGCTATTACTCGATCATCTACGATCTGGTTGATGATATCAAAGCGGCGGCTTCGGGTCTGCTGTCGGCCGAGGTGCGCGAAACCTTCATCGGTTACGCCGAGATCAAGGAAGTGTTCCGCGTCTCGGGCGTCGGCAACGTCGCCGGCTGTCTGGTCACCGAAGGTGTGGCGCGACGCTCTGCCGGCGTGCGTCTGCTGCGCGACAACGTGGTGATCCACGAAGGCACGCTGAAGACGCTCAAGCGCTTCAAGGATGAGGTCAAAGAGGTCCAGTCCGGTCAGGAATGCGGTATGGCCTTTGAAAACTACGACGACATCCGCAAAGGCGACATCATCGAGATCTTTGAGCGCGAGGAGGTACAGCGTCAGCTGTGATACTGCGCAGAATGAGACAAAAGGGCGGGCCTGCGGGTCCGCCCTTTTCATATCCGCCGCCCCTTGCGCGGGCATTGGCGCAAAAAAACGGGGCCCGACAGGGGCCCCGTTTCAGCATTCCAGATAGTTCGCTTGCCTCAGGACAAGACGGGTTTGCCCTCATAGGTCTTGGTGCCTACCCGGACGACAATGTTCCCATTCGCCTGCTGCCGCTCAAAAACACCTTGAACAGAAATGCAGCTACCGATCGTGATCGTGCGAATCATGTCCAATCTCCTCCTCTTGAGGATTTCAGGATTGTCACAAATTCGTTAAATGTTAATCGGGAATGTGCAAATATACTGCAAGTTGTTGATATGATCCCCGCTCGCGTGACCGATATGTCTCATATCCAGTCACGCAGGATGGGAATTAGCGGCAAATCAGCGGGTGGCATCGGGTATTTGTTCAATTCCGAGGCACGCGCCCAGGACAGTTTTTGCCCTTCACGAGGCATTGGCACGCCCTGCCAGCGCCGGCAGGCATAAAGCGGCATCAGCAGATGGAAATCTTCATAGGCGTGGCTGGCAAAGGTCAGAGGCGCAAGACAGGATTGCCATGTCTCGATCCCCAGCTCTTCGTGCAGTTCGCGGATCAGCGCGGCTTCGGGGGTCTCACCCGGCTCGACCTTGCCGCCCGGAAACTCCCACAGGCCCGCGAGGGACTTGCCCTCGGGGCGCTGTGCCAGCAGGACGCGACCGTCGGTGTCGATCAGAGCGACGGCCGCAACAAGCACCATTTTCATGAGCGGTAATCGGCGTTGATATCAATGTAGCGATGCGTCAGGTCGCAGGTCCAGACCGTGCGCTGCCCCTTGCCCAGCCCCAGGTCGACGCCGATGATCAGGTGGTCGCGCTTCATATAGGCGCTGGCGGCGGCCTCGTCATAGCTGGGCGCGCGCCAGCCTTTTTCGGCCAGGACCATGTCGCCAAAGCGGATGCACAGCCGGTCGCGGTCAGCCTTGGCACCGGACTTACCGACGGCCATGACCACGCGGCCCCAGTTAGCATCCTCACCGGCGATGGCGGTTTTCACCAGCGGCGAATTGGCGATAGCCATGGCCACGCGATGCGCGTCGGTATCATTGGCCGCACCGGTGACCTGCACTTCGACGAATTTGGTCGCACCTTCGCCGTCACGGACCACCTGCTGGGCAAGATCCAGCATCACCTGCGACAGCGCTTTGCCAAAGGCCCGCGCCGGGGCCGAACGCAGATCGGTGATCGGCGCAGCCCTGGACTTGCCGGTCGCGGCAAGGATCAGCGCGTCCGAGGTCGAGGTGTCGCTGTCCACGGTGATCGCGTTAAAGGTCTGATCCAGGCGCGACGACAGCATCCGTTGCAACATCGCCGGCGCGATCTGCGCATCGGTAAAGATATAGACCAGCATCGTCGCCATATCCGGCGCAATCATGCCCGAACCTTTGGCGATGCCAACGATGCTGATCGGCCCGCCCTCACCCTGAATGGTCGCCGAAGCACCTTTCGGGAAAGTGTCGGTGGTCATGATGGCACGCGCCGCATCCGCCGCACCCGAGACGTCCAGACTGGCCGCCAGATCGCCGATAACGGCGGTGATGCGCTCGGCCGGCAGCGGCTCGCCGATCACCCCGGTCGAGGATGAGAACACCCGCTCACGCGGCACGCCCAGCGTCTTGGCGACGCCACCGGTGACAGTATCGACCGCCTCCTGGCCCAGCCGGCCGGTAAAGGCATTGGCATTTCCCGAGTTCACGATGATCGCCGCGCCTTTGGCCGTGTCCTGTTTCAGCGCCAGCTTGGCCTGACAGTCCAGAACGCAGGCCGCACGGGTCGAGGATTTGGTGAACGCGCCCGCGATAGCCGTACCCGGCGCCAGCCGGACCAGCATGACATCGGTACGGCCCTTGTATTTGACCCCTGCGGCACCGGCGGCGAATTCCACCCCCTCGACCACCGGCAGATCGGGAAACCTGGCCGGCGCCAGCGGAGAGACCGGGTTCCCGGGCTTGGCCACCGCCCCGATCGCGGCACCTGCGGCCGCACCTGCCCGGGCCTCGATGCCGGCTGCGGCCTCTTTCAGCGCAGATTTCAGCTTTTTCAGCTTTTTCTTTAGCGTCTTCAGCTTTTCAGCATCGGAAAGGCCGGACTTCTTGTCATCGGTCTTGGCCATGGCTCACTCTCCAAGGATGTCGGTCTTGTTCAGCAGATCGGGGGTCAGGCCTTCGGTCTTTTCGATCTTGGCCTCGCCCACGCGTTTTTCGATCTCGGCCTGCACACGGTCGCGACGGACCTGCACGGCAAGTTGTTCTTTGACCTCTTCAAAGGCGGGCGGAGTGACCTCGCGGGTGTCGTTCAGCTTGATAACATGCCAGCCGAACTGGGTCTCGACCGGCTCAGAGACCTGACCCTTTTCCAGCTTCTTCACCGCTTCGGCAAAGGGCTCCACCATCTGCTCGGGCTGGAACCAGCCCAGATCGCCTTTGTTAGGACCCGAGGTGTCGGTCGATTTCTCTTCGGCAAGCTTGCCGAAATCGGCGCCCTCAGCCAGTTCCCTGGCGATGGCGTCGGCCTCTTCCTTGGTTTTCACCAGGATATGGGCGGCGCTATATTCCATGCGCGGGCCGGCATCTGCACCAATTGCCTGATCGTAGGCGGTTTTCAGCTCAGCCTCGGTCGGCTCGGCAGCGGCGACCTTTTCCAGCACCGAACCGGCCAGATAGGCGCGCTTTTCGATCTCAAGCGCCACGGTATCGCGCTTGCTCAGCGGCTCGGCCCCCTGGGCAACGGCGGTCTGGCGGATCATCTGGTCCAGCATCAGATCCCACAGCGCCGTATCGGGCAGGCCCTGCGTGGCCTGAGGGTCCAACCCGTCGCGCATGGCGATCATCTGGCCAAGGGTGATCGTCTCGCCATTGACGGTGGCGACAACGGTATCAGCGTCCTGCGCCCAGACGGGCAGACCCGACAGGACCCCCGACATCAGCACCGAGGCAGCGAGAAGCGGTTTCAGCATGGTCTTCCCTTTCATGGGACGGCGCGTCCACATACAGGTGAACGGGCGCAAGCGTTGACAGTGGGGCAACCGGGGCATACATCCGGCTCAACCGAAAATGCGCGCCCGTCGCCGTTTTTCCGGCCCCGTGATAGGGCAAGGCGAATGGTGCCGGCAAGTGGGCGGAACGTCCGGCGCAGCCCCAGATACGCGATTTTGAAGGTTCATATGCTCGGCATCGGAAACTTGGCGAAACTGGTCTTTGGAACACCCAACGACCGCAAGGTGAAATCAGTCCGCCCCCTCGTGGCCCAGATCAACGCGCTGGAAGAGGAGTTCCGTGCGCTCTCCGATGCCGAACTGATCGGCAAGACCCGCGAATTGCAGGGCCGGGCGCAATCGGGTGAGGATCTGGACAAGCTTCTGCCCGAAGCCTTTGCCAACTGCCGCGAGGCAGCGCGCCGGGCACTTGGCCTGCGCGCCTTTGACACCCAGCTGATGGGCGGGATCTTTCTGCATCAGGGCAATATCGCCGAGATGAAGACGGGCGAGGGCAAGACGCTGGTCGCGACCTTCCCGGCCTATCTGAACGCGCTGGCGGGCAAGGGTGTGCATGTCGTCACCGTCAACGACTATCTGGCCAAGCGGGACGCACATTGGATGGGCAAGGTCTTTGCCCAGCTGGGCATGACCACCGGCGTCGTCTACCCTTTCCAGCCCGACGAGGAAAAGCGCGCCGCCTATCAGGCCGACGTGACCTATGCCACGAACAACGAGCTGGGCTTTGACTACCTGCGCGACAATATGAAGGGCTCGATTGATCAGATGGTCCAGCGCGGGCATTTCTACGCCATCGTGGACGAGGTTGACTCGATCCTGATCGACGAAGCTCGGACGCCGCTGATCATCTCGGGGCCAAGCCAGGACCGCAGCGAGCTTTACAAAACGCTCGACAAGTTCATCCCTGAACTGACGCCCGAGCATTACAAGCTGGACGAAAAGTCCCGCAACGCCACCTTTAGCGAGGAAGGCAACGAATATCTGGAAAAGCGGTTGCAGGCGGCGGGCGTGCTGCCCGAGGGGCAGACGCTTTACGACCCCGAATCGACCACCATCGTCCACCACGTCAATCAGGCCCTGCGGGCGCATAAACTGTTCCAGCGCGACCAGCATTACATCGTCCGCGACGATGAGGTCGTACTGATCGACGAGTTTACCGGCCGGATGATGAAGGGCCGCCGCCTTTCGGACGGGCTGCATCAGGCCATTGAGGCCAAGGAAGGCGTCGCCATCCAGCCCGAAAACGTCACGCTGGCCTCGGTTACCTTCCAGAACTACTTCCGGCTTTATGACAAGCTGTCGGGCATGACCGGCACTGCCGCCACCGAGGCCGAGGAATTCGCCGAGATCTATAAGCTTGGCGTGGTCGAGGTTCCGACCAACCGCCCCGTGCAGCGTATCGACGAACATGACCGCGTCTATCGCACCGCGGCCGAGAAATATGCCGCCGTGATCGAAACGATCAAAGAGGCACATGCCAAAGGTCAGCCGATCCTTGTCGGCACGACCAGCATCGAAAAATCCGAGATGCTGTCGCAGATGCTGAACAAGGCTGGCATCCCTCACAACGTTCTGAACGCCCGCCAGCACGAGCAAGAGGCCAAGATCGTCGCCGATGCCGGCAAGCTGGGCGCGGTGACCATCGCCACCAACATGGCCGGCCGCGGGACCGACATCCAGCTGGGCGGCAACGTCGAGATGAAAGTGCTTGAGGCGCTGGCCGAAGACCCCGAGGCCAACCCCGACGAGATCCGCGCCCGGATCGAGGCCGAACATGCCGCCGAAAAGCAGGCGGTACTAGAGGCCGGCGGCCTGTTCGTTCTGGCAACCGAACGCCACGAAAGCCGCCGCATCGACAACCAGCTGCGCGGCCGTTCGGGCCGTCAAGGCGACCCCGGCCGTTCGCTGTTCTTCCTGTCGCTGGAAGATGACCTGATGCGCATCTTTGGCTCTGAACGGCTGGACAAGGTTCTGTCCACCTTGGGCATGAAAGAGGGCGAGGCGATCGTTCACCCCTGGGTCAACAAATCTCTGGAACGCGCACAGGCCAAGGTCGAGGGCCGCAACTTTGACATCCGCAAGCAGCTGCTGAAATTCGACGATGTGATGAACGACCAGCGCAAGGCGATCTTCAGCCAACGTCTGGAAATCATGCATACCGAAGAGGTCGGCGATATCGCAGCGGATATGCGCTCGCAGGTGATTGACGATCTGATTGATGAATATCTGCCGCCCCGCGCCTATGCCGAGCAATGGGACGTCAAGGGTCTGCATGACGCGGTGATCGACAAGCTGAACATGGATCTGCCCATCGCCGATTGGGCGGCCGAGGATGGTGTCGATCAGGACACGATCCACGAGCGTATCCAGCAGCACACCGATTCCTATATGGCGCAAAAGGCCGAGCAGTTCGGCCCGGAAAACATGCGCCAGATCGAAAAGCAGGTTCTGCTGCAACAGATCGACAGCAAATGGCGCGAGCACCTGATCACGCTAGAGCATCTGCGCTCGGTCGTGGGCTTCCGCGGCTATGCGCAGCGCGATCCGCTGTCGGAATACAAGACCGAAGCGTTCCAGCTGTTTGAATCCATGCTTGACGGTCTGCGCATTGATGTGACGCAGCAGCTGGCCCGTATCCGTCCGCTGACCGATGCCGAACGCGAACAGATGCTGCGCGAATACCAGCAGCAGCAGGCAGCGGTGCAAGAGCAGATGCACCCTGAGCATGAAGAGGCCGAGGGCGGCGAAGTCTCGGGCCGAGTGGCGGGCTTTGACGAGACCGACCCCACCACATGGGGTAATCCGTCGCGCAACGATCCCTGCCCCTGCGGCTCGGGCAAAAAGTTCAAACACTGCCACGGCGCGCTGGCATGAATTAAGGGGCCCCCGGGCCCCTTTTTCATATCGTTACGGTGCTGGCGGCCGCCTAGTCGGGTACCAGCATATACCCCGTGCCACGCACGGTCTGCAGATAGCGCGGCTCTTTGGGATCAGGCTCGATCTTGCGGCGCAGGCGAGTGATCTGCACGTCGATGGCGCGTTCGGAATTCTCACCCGCATCCTCGGCCGGGCTGCGGCCCAGATCCTCGATCAATTCGGTGCGGCTGACCGGCTGGCGCGGCGTATCGGCCAGTCGTTTCAACAGCGCCTGCTCGGTCCCGGTCAGGCGCAAGGGGGTCTCACCCTGCCACAGCTCGCCCTTGTCGGCGTCATAGCGCAGCGGACCAAGGAACAGGAACTTTGGCCCCTTTGTCTCGGCCGCAGGCATGCGGCGCAGGATGGCAGCAATGCGCAGCAGCAGTTCGCGCGGCTCAAAGGGCTTGGGCAGATAGTCGTCCGCGCCGCTTTCAAGCCCTTCGATCCGGTCCTCGGTCTCGCCCTTGGCGGTAAGCAACAGGATCGGCGTGTTCATACGCTTGCGCAGGTCGCGGGTCAGCGCAAACCCGTCCTCGCCCGGCATCATCACGTCAAGCACGATCAGGTCGAAATCCAGACCACCAAGCAGGCGCCGTGCATGGGCGGCGTCACGCGCGGTAGTGACCAGAAAATCGTTGCGCAGCAAAAAGCGGCGCAAGAGGCTGCGGATACGCTCGTCATCATCGACGACCAGAATATGGGGCGCGGGCTGCGAGTCGGGATTGGTCATGTCACTCGGGCATTTCCCTTAGCGCGTGATACTGGCGCAGGGTTTCCTGGTCCATCATCGCCTCAAGCACCTGGCGAAAGCCAGCCACCGCCTGCGGTCCGGCGGCACGATAGGCGGCGCGCATACGGGCACGCTGCGCCTCGGACAGCCGGCGTTCAAGCAGCGCGCCCTTTTCGGTCAGGTAAAGCTGCCGCTCGCGCCGGTCACGGCGACCAATACGGCTTTCAACCAGCCCGTCCTCGATCAAGGTACGCAGCACACGGTTCAGCGACTGCTTGGTCACACCCAGCACATCCAGCAGCGCCGTCACCGTCAGACCTGGCTCGCGATTGATGAAATGGATCGCGCGGTGATGGGCGCGGCCATAATCAAGCTCGGTCAGAATCATGTCGGGATCGGCGGTAAAGGCCCGATAGGCGAAAAACATCGCCTCGATGCCGCGACGAAGCTGGTCGTCGGTCAGAAACAGCAGGTTTTCGCCCCCCGCCGGCGCAGCGCCCACCTTGTCCTGCATGACTTCTCCGTAAACCATTACCTTGTATTACGTCAGACTTGTTGACTTTCCAACCATGAATGGATAGCCCGGACGTCAAGTTGCGCAACTTTCTTTGCCAGACAGGGTAATGAAACGCAACATTCCGAACACATAACCGGCCGGAGGGAAAAATGGCGGGCGCATATGATGATCGTGACGGCAAGATCTGGATGGATGGCAAGCTGGTCGATTGGCGGGATGCCCAGGTGCACATCCTGACCCACGCCCTGCATTATGCAAGCTCGGTCTTTGAAGGCGAACGTTGCTACAACGGCAAGATCTTCAGGGGGCATGAACATTCGCTGCGTCTGATCGAATCGGCCCGGCTGCTGGACATGACCTCGCCCTATACCGCTGAAGAGATCGACCGCGCCAAGGATGAGGTTCTGGCCGCAAACGGGTTCAAGGACGCCTATGTCCGTGCGGTTATGTGGCGTGGCTCGGGCGAGGATATGGGGGTTTCGGCCCGCCGCAACCCGGTGCGCATGGCTGTCGCCGCCTGGGAATGGGGCAGCTATTACGGCGATGCGAAATGGCAGGGCGCCAAACTTGACATCGCCAAGTGGAAACGCCCCAGCCCCGAGACGATCCCCACCGCCGCCAAGGCCGCCGGGCTTTACATGATCTGCACCATGTCCAAACACGCCGCCGAGGCGAAAGGCTGCTCGGATGCGCTGTTCATGGACTGGGAGGGCTATGTCGCCGAGGCCACCGGCGCCAACATCTTCTTCGTCAAGGATGGCGAGGTGCATACGCCGCTGGCCGACCGCTTCCTGAACGGCATCACGCGCCAGACCGTC
This sequence comes from Paracoccus kondratievae, assembly GCF_009301415.1. Taxonomy (GTDB): domain Bacteria; phylum Pseudomonadota; class Alphaproteobacteria; order Rhodobacterales; family Rhodobacteraceae; genus Paracoccus; species Paracoccus kondratievae. Next base: position 1,973,363 of record NZ_CP045072.1, read on the forward strand.
GTCCAGATGCTCAATGACAAGGGCATCGCCGTGCATGAACGCCGCATCCGCCCTGAAGAGCTGGCGGATTTTCAGGAATGCTTCCTGACCGGCACCGCGGCCGAGGTGACCCCGGTCGGGCAGATCGGCGACTGGCATTTCCAGGTCGGCGACACCACCCGCAAGATCGCCGAAGAATATGAACAGCTGGTCCGCGCCTGATCGCAGATCGCAGGACAAAAAACCGGCCGGGCCCTGACGCCCGGCCGGTTTTCACTTGCGGGTTACGGGATCAGACCCGATGACCCCGCTCGATCCGGGCGAATTCCGCAGCACGGCGATTCGCCGCCTCGTCACGGGCACGGGGCCGCGTGCGCAGCGTGATAATGGACGGGTGAAGGCCGGATTCGCGTTCCTGCCGCGTGAAATATTGCGTGCGGCCGGAACTGCTTTCCTGACTTCGGTCAGCGATATGTCTGGTCATGTTCGGTCTTCCTCCTGCAACAGAGTATAGCGCGAATGCGCGGGCATTTCACCCCTTGGCCCGCGACAGCTGACCTCAGGCCGCCTTGATGCCCGGCGCAGCGGCCAGCATGGCATGCAGCGCCACCGGGTCCTCATTGGCACGCAGCTTGGCGCGCAGGTCCTGATCACGCAACGTGCGTGAGACCAGCGCCAGCGCCTTGAGGTGATCAACGCCCGAGTTCTTGGGCGCCAGCAACGCAAAGATCAGATCCACCGGCTGGCGATCCACCGCGTCGAAATCCAGCGGCTTTTCCAGCCGCAGGAACAGCCCGACCACGCGATCCAGCCCGTGCAGCCGCGCGTGCGGCAACGCCACGCCATGCCCGACGCCGGTCGGCCCCAGGCTTTCGCGTTCCTGCAGCGCGTCCAGCGTCTGCGCCGCGTCCACACCATAGACCGCCCGCGCCTGTTCGGCGATTTCCTGAAACAACCGCTTCTTGCTGGTGGTCTGGCTCATCGTCCGCACTGCGGCAGGGGAGAGAATGTCGCTGATCTGCATGTCGCCCGAAATTGTCAGGTCCCGGCCGCGGGCTGCGCGACCGGGACGATTGGTTCAACAAGACTGCCCGTCTGGTACCAGTCTAGCTCAAGTTGCGGGGGTCGATCCAGCCTACGTTACCGTCATCGCGACGATGAACCACGTTCACGCCCCCATGTTTCTCGTTCCGAAAGACCAGCAGCGGGCTGCCGGCCAGTTCCATCTGCATCACCGCCTCGCCAACCGACAGGGTGGGCACGCGGGTCTCCATCTCGGCGATGATCATGGGCTGCAGGCCGTTTTCCTGCGTTTCCCATTCGTCCTCATCGGCGGCAAGCACATACATCCCCGCCTGTTCGAATTCAACCGGCTGGGTCCGATCCTTGTAATGGTCCTTAAGACGGCGCTTGTAGCGGCGCAGCTGCTTGTCCATCCGCTCGCGGCATTGTTCGAAAGCCGCATAGATATCCGTGGCGCTGCCCTTGGCCTGAACGGTCAGCCCGGTTGAGAGATGCACCACGGCGTCGCATATGAATTCATGCGCGTTACGGGAAAAGATGACCGTCGCATCCGTAGGGCGTTGCGAATACTTTTCGATGGTCACGCCAAGCTCGGTCTTGACATGAGTCGAAAGCGCCTCACCTACGTCGATCTGTTTTCCGCTGATCTGGTAGCGCATGGTCTTCGTCCTTTCGGTTGCCCGGGCTGTGGTTGCGGCCCTTGCGAGGAGCCTGGCGTCCGGGGTTTTCCGACCGTGCTTTCGTGCCCGGTCATATCCTCATTTGGTGACAGCCGCGGCCTTGTGTCAACGGCTGCGCAGAGGATCGGCACGTCCCTGCGTTCAGTTCATGCGGAAGGTTTCGCCCAGATAGACGCGACGGACCTGAGGATCGGCGACGATTTCTGCGGTAGAGCCGGATTTCAGTACATGTCCGTCATGCAGAATATAGGCACGGTCGACGATCTCCAGCGTCTCGCGCACGTTGTGATCGGTGATCAGAACACCGATGCCGCGGCTTTTCAGGTCATGGACCAGTGAGCGAATCTCGCCCACGGCAATCGGATCGACACCGGCAAAGGGTTCATCCAGCAGCAGATAGGCCGGATCGGCTGCAAGGCAGCGCGCGATCTCGACCCGCCGCCGCTCCCCCCCCGACAGCGCCATGGCCGAGGCGCCGCGCAAATGGCCGATCGAGAAATCGCCCAACAGCTCTTCAAGCCGTTCGCGGCGCTGATGGACATGCGGCTCGACCAGTTCAAGGACAGCCATGATGTTCTGCTCGACCGTCAGGCCGCGAAAAATCGACATTTCCTGCGGCAGATAGCCGATCCCCATACGGGCGCGCTGATACATGGGCAGAACAGTCACATCCTGTCCGTCGATCAGCACCTGACCCGAATCGGGGGCGACAAGGCCTGCCACACAGTAAAAGCAGGTCGTCTTGCCCGAGCCGTTCGGCCCAAGCAGCGCCACCACCTCGCCCCGGTCCAGATCCAGTGCCACGTCCCGGATAACCGGGCGCTTGCGATAGGATTTGCGCAGCCCGCGGACGCGCAGCCCCAGTTCCCCGGCCATAGCGTCAATTCTCCGGCTGCAATACGCTGCGGACCCGGCCCGAAGCATTGGCCGTGCCGCTTTCCAGATTTACCATGACCCGCTCACCGGCCAGCACATTGCTGCCCTGGGTCAGCAGCACGTCGCCAGTCAGTACGACGGTGCCGCTTTCGACATTGTAGTCAGCGGCGCGGGCCTCGGCCGCGTCCTGTCCGCTGACCAGGGTGACGTTCCCTTCTGCATGCAGGGCGCTGATGCGGCGCTGGTCTCCCTGGGCATAAGTCACGGTCACGCTGTCGGCTGACAGCCGCATCGCGCCCTGCCCGATCAGCACATGACCCGAAAATGTGGCCTTCCCGGTCTTTTGATCGACGCTCAGCGAATCAGCAGTAACTTCGACCGGCGCCTTGATGTCCTGCGCCCTGCCGAACCCTGTAGTCTGCGCCTGCACCGATCCTGCTGCCAGCACAAGCGACAGGATCACGGGCAAAAGCGGTCCGGGCCGGATCATCGGATTTCCTTTCTGGCGCCTGTGACAGCCCCTCTGTGGCGGCGGCACCGGGTCATGGCCGGTATATCAAGCGGACTCCGCCGCTTAAATCAAGCACATGATCGCCGCTGCCCCGTCCTGAAGGGCGCAATTCCATCTGCCCGGCCGTCAGTTCGCCGAAGGGGGCAAGGACATTCACCTCGCGGTCCGAGACGACCGTGCCTGCGATGGTCGAGGCCAGGAACTGGGGCGCGGTCACCACCCAGCCATCGGCTGTGGTCATACGCACGCCATCGCCCAGCAGGACCTGTTCGCCCTCGAGCGCGGCCGAGCCGGCGCTGACATCCGCCGCCCTGCCATCACGGGCGCGCAAGGTCATGTGCACCGTCTGCGCCTGTCCCTCGCCCTGCCCGCCATCGGGCCGCGCCTCGGCGGCCGTGATACTGAGCTGCGCCCCGTCATCCGTCACCCCGGCATAGGTCGGGCTGGTCACTGCCTGACGTTCGGCCAGCTCGCGCGGGTCGACATCGGCGTAGGGGATGCTCGCATCGGGGTCGGGGTTGCGGCCCAGCAGAAACAGCACCGATAAAAGCGCCAGCGCCGACAGCGGCAACAGCACCCTCAACCATGCGACGATGCAGGACCGGGTGCTCACCTACAAAAACCCCGTGCGCAGAAAATCATGGATATGGATCAATCCGGCGGGCGCACCGTCGGGCGTCACCACGAACAGGCAGGTGATGCGGCGGGACTGCATTTCGGCCAGCGCGGATTCGGCCAGCGCCTCGGGGGCAATGGTGCGCGGATTGCGGGTCATTACCTCGGCCGCAGTATGATCCAGCAGGCCCTGCATATGCCGCCGCAGGTCGCCGTCGGTGATGATACCGGTCAGGCGGCCCAGTTCGTCGGTCACGCCAGTCACGCCAAAGCTTTTCTGGCTGATGGTCAGCAGCGCATCAGCCATAGGCGCGCCTTCGGAAACCAGCGGCATGTCCTTGTGCATCAGATCGGCGACGCGCGACAGTTTCGCCCCCAGCTTGCCGCCAGGATGGAAGGTGCGAAAATGCTCGGGTGTGAACTTGCGATGTTCCATCAGCGCCACGGCCAGCGCATCCCCCAGCGCCATGGTCATGGTGGTCGAGGTGGTGGGCACGATGCCGGTGCCGCAGGCCTCGGGTGCCGCAGGCAGCACCAGCGCGACATCAGCCTGACGCAGCAGGGTCGATTGCGGCCGGCTGGCAACGCCGATCAGCGGGATCTGAAAGCGCCGGGTATGGGCGATCAGGTCCGCAAGCTCGGGCGTCTCACCCGAGTTTGACAAGACCAGCGCCACATCCGCCTCGGTCACCATGCCCAGATCGCCGTGGCTTGCCTCGGCAGGGTGGACGAATTGCGCCGGAGTACCGGTCGAAGCCAGCGTCGCCGCGATCTTGCGCCCGACATGGCCGGATTTGCCCATGCCCGAAACCACCACCCGGCCACGGGCAGCCAGAATGGCCTCGACCGCGCGGTCGAAACTGTCGCCAAGACCTTCGGCCAGCAGCGCCAGCCCCTCGGCCTCGGTTCGGATCACCCGGTGGGCGGTGTCAAGATATGCGCTCATGGCCGGCTATCTAGTGATGAAAGATGTCGTTTTCATCCCCCCAGCCCAACAGATCCATATGGGCCCGGACAGGAAGGAAATCAAAACAGGATTGCGCAAGCTCCAGCCGACCTTCGCGGGCCAGCCGCTTTTCCAGCTCGGTTTTCAGCGCATGCAGGTACAGAACGTCCGATGCAGCATATTCCAGCTGCGCCTCGGACAGATCGGACGCGCCCCAGTCGCTGGTCTGCTGCTGCTTCGAGATATCGACCCCGACCAGTTCCGAAAGCAGATATTTCAGTCCGTGACGGTCGGTATAGGTGCGCACCAGTTTCGAGGCGATCTTGGTGCACCAGACCGGCTTGGTCACCACGCCAAAGGTGTTTTCCAGCGCAGCGATGTCGAACCGGCCAAAGTGGAACAGCTTTACCACATCGGGATTGGCCAGCATCCGCACGAGGTTCGGTGCCTCACGCTGGTCTTTGGTGATCTGGACCAGATGCGCATTTCCATCGCCCGAGGACAGCTGGACAAGGCACAGCCGGTCACGGCGCGGGTCAAGACCCATCGTCTCGGTGTCGATGGCGACGACCGGGCCAAGATCCAGATCGTCGGGCAGGTCATTGCGATGAAGGGTAATGGTCATGTCGAGCTTCTCGGGCTGCGGGTTTGAGTTGCTGTAACCCCTTTGCCCCCGTTAGCGCCAGCCCCGGTGTCCGCAAGCAAGGCCGCCAGATACCCCGCCGCGGCGGCCCGTCGCCGATAGTGGCGCAGATGTGCAACAATCCATACCAAAACAGTAAAATTTTTGCACGTATTCCTGAGTAAAATACTTGAATCTGGTTCCGCGCCTCTATAAGCCGCGCGAGAACCTGTCAAAACAAGGCTTTGACCATGAAATTGCGCCGCATCATCCCGCTGGCGGGGGTGTCCTCGCTTGCCCTGGCCTCTGCGCTTTACGCGCAGGACAACCAAAATCCGCAAACCGATACCGTCGTGCTTAGCCCGATCACGCTGGTCGCAGATGGTCAGGAAAACGTTGAGGCAACCGGTGGTGTGGTCGTCTCGTCCGAAGACATCGAGGCAATGCAGCCGGCCGATGTGTCCGAGCTTTTTGCCCGCGATTCCGCGGTCACCGTCTCGGGCGGCGCGGGCCCGTCAAAACGGATTCACGTCTTTGGCCTCGAACAGTCGAACCTCGCCGTTACCGTGGACGGCGTGCCGCAAGGGCCGACGAGCTGGCATCATACCGGCTCGAACGTGGTTGACCCGGCCTTCCTGAAATCGGTCGAGGTCGAGGCTGGCGCGGCTGCCGCAGACGCAGGCTTTGGCGCGGCGGCCGGTGCGGTGCGCTATGAAACCGTCGGCGCCAGGGACCTGCTGACCGATGGCAAGACCCAGGGCGGCCGCGTCGGCCTGTCCTATGGCTCGAACGGTCGGGGGCTTTCGGCTTCGCTGGCAGGCTATGGCATCTATGGTGGCTTTGACTGGTTCGCGATGGTTCATGGCACCAACGGCAAGGACTACGAAAACGGCGACGGCTATGAAATCGTCGGAACCGAACCGGGCGTCACCGGCGCGCTTGTCAAACTGGGCTATGAGGCCGAAGGGCACCGCCTTGAGGTGACCGTCGATCACACCGAGGACGACGCCGACCGCACCATCAAGATGAACATGGACCTGAACGCGGACAAGCTGGTCTATCCGCTCAAGGTCACCCGCGACTCGTTCAGCCTGAAATACAGCTCGACTGCGCCGACCGATCTCTGGGATCCAGAGGCGATGATCTATGTCACCCGCAACAAGTATGACCGGCCGAACTATGTGCCGGACGGCGTGAACGGCGACATGCAGCTGGAAAACAGCACCATCGGCGGCGTAATCAAGAACACCTTCACCGTGGGCCCGGGCAACGTCACCTCGGGTATCGACTGGGCCTATAACGACTATGATGTCGATAACTACGGCGACACGAACCGCCGTTACTGGACCATGGAAACGATGCAGGTCGGTGCCTTTGTGCAGGGCCGGTTCGAATTCGACAACGGCATCGACCTGTCCACGGGCCTGCGGCTGGATCACCATCGCTTCACCGACTGGAACGGTAAACGCTACAGCGACACCGGCGCCAGCGTGAACGGCACCGTGTCCTACGAATTCGCCGAAGGCTACGAAGTCTTTGCCGGCGCCTCGCACACCTGGCTGGGCTATCGGTTCGGCGAATACGCGCTGCTGCACGCGCGGACCGCGGATCTTTATACCGCCGATAACTTTGAACCCTCGACAGCGCGCAACGTCAAGGTCGGTCTTAACGCCAACCAGGGGAACTGGACCGGTAACCTGACCTTCTTTGACACCCGCCTGAAAAAGATGGGCGAGTTCATCTTTGAAGAAGAGCCCTACTATCTTGGCAATGTGGATGAATACCGCAGCAAGGGCTTTACCCTGCAAGGCACCTACAGCTGGGGATCGGGCCGTGTGGGCGGCAGCTTTACCAAGGCCGATGTGTCGCAGGGCGGTATCGACGCACTGCCCGCAGGCGGAGCCGCCGTACCGGTCGGCAAGGTCGCAACGCTGTTCGTCGACCAGGAGATCGCGCAATACAATCTCAAGGTCGGTGGCTCTGTGGAATGGGCTGACAAGCTCAAGGGCGACTATGTCAACGGCGAGGGTGGCTTCTACGATCAAAGCTCCTACACTGTCGTCAACCTTTACGGTGAATGGCGGCCCGAGAGCTATGAAAATGTCGTGCTGCGCCTTGGCATCGACAACGTCTTTGACCGGACCTACTACGAACGCTCCAGCTACGGCGAACGCGACGTTGTCCGCGGTGGTACGCTGGCGCGTGATATTGATCCGCTCTACGCCCCCGGCCGTACGGTCACACTGGGCCTGAAGATGGATTTCTGATCCATCCGCCAGACGGAACGGACAGACGGAACGGAAAGGCCCCTTTCACAGGGGCCTTTTTCATAGCTGAGCCGCCAGTATTGATATTTGAAATATCAATTGTCTTATGCTACATATGCATAATCAAGGATTGGAAATCAGCTGATGATAACCTCGGCCCAGATGCGTGCAGCACGTGCCCTGCTTGGCATAGACCAAAAGCGGCTGGCCGAACTTTCGGGCCTGTCGGTCCCCACCATCCAGCGCATGGAGGCCAGCGATGGCAATGTGCGCGGCGTGGTTGAAAGCCTGACCCGCGTGGTCGAGGCGCTGGAGACCGCCGGGATCGAACTGATCGGCGAGGGCGCGGCAAGCGCCTCGGGCGGGCGTGGCGTGCGGCTGAAATCCGGTCCGCAGACGTAATCGCGACGGAGACCGCCGGCAAACGCCGACGACCCCGCCGCCTTTTTTCATGAAGGTGCGGCTCCAAATGAACCAGAAGGTCAACGCAGCGCCGGGATTCGCGCAGCTGTTTACCCCGAAATTGATCACCGTTCTGCGCGAAGGCTATGGCGCGGCCCAGCTGCGCGCCGATGCTGTGGCCGGACTGACTGTCGCCATCGTGGCCCTGCCCCTGTCGATGGCGATCGCCATTGCCTCGGGCGGAACTCCGGCACAGGGGCTTTATACTGCCATCGTCGGCGGCTTTCTGGTGTCGTTGCTCGGCGGCTCACGCTATCAGGTCGGCGGGCCTGCGGGGGCTTTTATCGTGCTGATCGCCGGGATCGCCGCGCAACACGGTATGTCGGGGCTGATCCTTGCCACCTTCATGTCGGGAATGATGCTGCTTGCCATCGGGCTGCTGCGCCTTGGCACCTTCATCAAGTTCATCCCTTTCCCGGTGACGGTCGGCTTTACCGCCGGTATTGCCGTGATCATCTTTACCAGCCAGTTGAAAGAGATCTTTGGCCTGGCGCTTGAGAATGAACCCGGCGCGTTGATCGAAAAGATCCCTGCTCTCTGGCAAGTCCGGGACACTGTGACACCCGCAGCAATGGGGGTGGCGCTTGGCACCATCGCAGTTATCGTCGGGCTGAAACGCCTGCGTCCGCACTGGCCCGGCATGCTGATCGCCGTAGCATTGGCGGCGATTTTCATCGCCGTCACTGGCGCGAATGTCGCGACCATCGGCAGCCAGTTCGGAGGCATCCCCTCGACCCTGCCGGCTCCGGCCCTGCCCGAATTTTCGCCAGACAAGGTAAAGGCGCTGTTGCCCGGTGCCATGTCACTGACGCTGCTCGGGGCCATCGAATCGCTGCTCTCGGCAGTGGTGGCAGATGGAATGACCGGCCGTCGGCATCGCTCTAACTGCGAGCTTGTCGCGCAAGGCGTCGCGAATATGGGCTCTGCGCTATTCGGCGGCATCTGCGTGACTGGCACCATCGCCCGTACCGCGACCAACGTGCGCTCGGGCGCGCACGGGCCTGTCGCGGGGATGCTGCATTCGGTGTTCCTCTTGGGCTTCATGCTGGTCGCAGCGCCGCTTGCCTCTTACATCCCGCTGGCAGCTCTGGCCGGAGTGCTGGCGGTCGTAGCCTGGAACATGATCGAGAAACCCGCCATCGCCATCCTTCTGCGCTCGGGCTGGGGCGAAACAGCGGTGCTGGCAGTCACCTTCCTGTTGACGATCTTCCGCGACCTGACCGAGGCCATCGTGGTCGGTCTGGCATTGGGTTCGGTGCTGTTCATCCAGCGGATGAGCCAGGCCGTCGGGGTCGAGGCGCTGGTCGGGGCAGATCTTGCTGACAGCGATCAGCCGCGCGCAGATCAGCCGCAGGTGCGCGATGTGATGGTCTATCGCATCTCGGGAGCACTGTTCTTTGGTGCCACAGCCTCGATCGGATCGGTTCTGGACCGCATTCAGGATGGGTTGCAGGTACTGGTGGTGGATTTCAGCGCCGTACCCTTTCTCGATTCGACCGGCGCGAATATGATCGAAGGCTTGGCACATAAGGCGCAACGGCGTGGCATCGACCTGTGGCTGACAGGGGCGAGCCGAGACATTCGCCGCGTTCTGCTGCGGCATGGTCTGCGTCGCCCGCTCGCCCATTATGCCCCGTCCGTCGAAGAAGCGCTGCGGCGGCATAACCGCCCCTGACACGCCGCATCGGCTTCTCGTCTTGAAGTTCTTGCCTCCGGCGGGGATATTTTTCCACGGAAGATGACAGGTGTGAAAAGGGCGGCTCGATGGCCGCCCTTTGCTGTTTCAGCCCATGCGCTCAGACGCAAAGCTGCCGGGCGAGGCTGGGAAGACCACCGTCTTGTTACCGTTCAGGAACACGCGGCGGTGGATATGGGCATGGATGGCGCGGGCGAGAACCTGGCTTTCCACGTCACGGCCAAGACTCACATAATCCTCGGGGCTTTGGGCATGGGTGACACGGATGATATCCTGCTCAATGATCGGCCCCTCATCAAGGTCGGCAGTGACATAGTGGCTGGTGGCGCCGATCAGCTTCACGCCGCGTTCAAAGGCCTGCTTGTAGGGATTCGCACCCTTGAAGCTGGGCAGGAACGAGTGATGGATGTTGATGATCCGCCCCGACATCTTGCGGCACAGCTCATCCGAGAGCACCTGCATATAGCGCGCCAGCACCACCAGCTCGGCCCCGGATTCCTCAACCACCTGCACCAGATGCGCCTCGGCCTGGGGTTTGTTCTCTTTGGTCACCTTAATGTAGTGGAAAGGTATGTCGTGGTTCACCACTACCTTTTGATAGTCCATGTGGTTCGAGATTACCGCCACGATATCAATCGGCAACGCCCCGATCCGCCAACGGTAAAGCAGATCGTTAAGACAATGGCCAAAGCGGCTGACCATAATCACGACCTTCATCTTATCGGCTTCGTCATGGATCGCGTAATCCATCGAGAAGGGCTTTGCCGGCTCTGTCAGACCCGCACGCAGCTCCTCCACCCCGACGCCCTGTTCCGAAACAAAGCTCACCCGCATGAAGAACTTGCCGGTCTGCGGATCGTCGAACTGGCTTGAATCGGTGATGTTGCAACCATTCTCGGCCAGAAAGCCGGCCACGGTGGCAACGATGCCGCGCGTCGAGGGGCAAGCGACGGTCAGGACATATTTCTTCATCTGGCTCTCCACTAAAGGGCGCAAGGCCCCTGATTTCTTTTGTGTGCAAATATCCCGGGGGTCCGGGGGCAGCGCCCCCGGCCGGGCAGCGCGCTCAGGCGGTAAGCTCCTCCGGCTCAGGCAGGCCGTGCACCCGGCAGCAGGCTGTCAGCGTATTCGCCAAAAGACAGGCGATGGTCATCGGCCCAACCCCACCCGGCACCGGAGTAATAGCCCCCGCTACCTGTACGGCACTGTCAAAGTCGACATCGCCAACCAGCCGCGCCCGGCCATCCTCTTCGATCCGGTTGATGCCGACATCGATCACCGTGGCACCAGGCTTGATCCAATCGCCGTGGATCATGCGCGGCCGGCCCACCGCCGCGACCAGAATATCGGCCGAGCGGCACAGCTCTTCGATATCCTTTGTGCGGCTATGGGCGACGGTCACGGTGCAGCTTGCATTCAACAGCAACTGCGCCATCGGCTTGCCGACGATGTTCGAGCGCCCGACCACCACAGCATTCAGCCCCGTCAGATCGCCGTGCAGATCTCGCAAGAGCATCAGACAGCCCAGAGGGGTGCAAGGCACCATCGCCTTTTGCCCGGTGCCAAGCAGGCCGACATTGATGACATGGAACCCGTCCACGTCCTTCTTGGGGTCGATGGCGTTGATCACTGCCGCGGCGTCCATATGGTCGGGCAGCGGCAACTGCACCAGGATGCCGTGAACGTTCGGATCGGCGTTCAGCCTGTCGATCAGTGCCAGCAACTCATCCTGCAGCGTCTCGACCGGCAGCTTGTGTTCATAGCTGACCATTCCGGCCTCGCGGGTCTGGATGCCCTTGTTGCGGACATAGACCTGGCTGGCCGGGTCTTCGCCCACCAGAACTACCGCCAAGCCCGGCGTAATCCCGTGCCGGGACTTAAGACTTGCCACAGCCTCTGCCACACGGCCGCGAACCCCGGCCGCAAACCCCTTGCCGTCGATGATCCTTGCCCCCATCGGCCTAACCTCCTTCGCATTCCGCACCCGTGTCGCGGGCGGCAATAGCCGACCGCCCCCGCTCGCGGATAGCGCAGGCGCCGGCATGTGCAAACCCGCCCCATGGCGGACCTGACCGTCCCGGTTCGCCTCTATCCCCGTTGACGCCTTTTTCCAACTGGCCGTCGCAAAGGTCAGACCCTATTGCGACAGGACAGTGTCGTTTTGCGACTTGGGTCAAAACAGGCTACGTCAGCCGAGCAGATGATTTGCGACAAGCCTTCGACGCATCCGGCGGTCAGCTCGCCTCGCGCAGCACATCGCAAAGCTGCGGAACCGTCGGGGCAAAGGGATTGCCCTTCATCGAAGAACTGGAAAGCGACGCTTCGGCCACCACCTGATGCCGCGCCGGGTCAAGACCTTGCGCGATCAGCCCAGGCAACCCGGCACCGCGCGCCCAGGCAGTCAGCGCTTGCGGAGCCTCGGCGGTGGTGCAGTCCAGCACCCCGGCTATCTCGCAACAGACCTCTCGGATACGGGCGGAATCAGGGGAATGGGTGCGATTCAGGGCCAGCACAGGGCCAAGCAACGCCCCACAGATCGCGCCATGCGCGGCGGGCGTCACGCCCCCGATCACCCCTGCAAGGCCGTGCACCGCGCCCAGCCCTCCGTTGGCCAGCGCCATGCCCCCACACAGACTGACCCAGGCCATGGTGTCACGGGCGGCGCTGTCCTCGGCCTCTGTCAACCGTTTCAGCGCCTGCAGGCCGGGGCGGATGACCGGCCGCACCAAAGCGTCGGTAAACGGCGTCGCCTTGCACGAGATCCACGGTTCGATCACCTGCGCCAATGCATCAAGCCCCGAAGCCAGCGTCACCGCGCGCGGGCAATGATCGGTCAGCGCCGGATCGACGATGGCCAGCCGGGGCAGCATACGCTCGTCCCGGATCGAAACCTTGCGGCCATGATCGGGCAGGCCGATCACGGCATTGCGGGTCGCCTCGGCCCCGGTCCCGGCTGTGGTCGGCAAGGCGATATAGGGCAAGGGCGGCGCGGCCAGCGGCAGGCCACGGCCCACCACCTCAAGATGATCCATGACCCCGCCCGGAGCAGGGATCAGCCCCGCCAGCGCCTTGCCCAGATCCAGCGCCGCGCCTCCGCCCAGTGCCGCAACCCAGTCAGCGCCAAACTCTTTGGCCTGGCCAAGTGCCTGTTCCAGCATCGGCAAGCTTGGCTCAGACCCGCAGGCCAGAGCCATGACCTCAGCCCCCTGACTGTGCAGGGCGTCAAGCAGCCATGCCGCGCGGGCCGGGTTCGCACCATGTACAAGCACACCGCGCGGACCGTATGTGCGGATCAGGGGCGCAGCCTGTTCCGCCTCGCCCCGACCAAAGATCACACGCCCCGGCAGGACAAAGGAAAACCCGTTCATGCCGCCCCCGCGCATTTCGGGCAGAGTGGCACGCGCAATGCGCTGGTCAATCGAAACGTGTGGGACATGGCGGCCTGCTGTTTTCAAGGTCGGGCGCAGGCTGCACCGCAGGCCCCGGACGGTCAAGAAGCTTTCGTTTCAGGCCAAAGCAGCAGCAATGCGAACATCAGCGCCGGCTCTTTCCCTATGCAAGGAACACTTGCGCACCCTTCCGGATCGCTTACATTGACCACGGTTCAGCCGATGGAGAGCGCCCTTGGCCCTCAGCATTCGCCAAAGTGAGATCCTTGAGCTTGCCCGCGCCGAAGGCCGGGTTCTGGTCGAGGATCTGGCACAACGTTTCGACGTCACCTTACAGACGATCCGCCGTGATCTGGGCGAAATGGCGGGAGCAGGCTTGCTGGACCGCGTGCATGGCGGGGCGGTGCCGCGCGCCGGGGCCGTCAATCTGGGCTATGAGGCGCGGCGGCGTATGAATGCCGAGGCCAAGACCGCCATCGGCAAGGCTTGCGCAGCGGCAATCCCCGACAATTGCAGCCTGATCCTGAACCTTGGCACCACGACCGAGGCGGTGGCCCGCGCGCTGATCCATCATTCGAATATCACCGTTGTCACCAACAACATGAATGTCGCCAATATCCTGCTGGCCAATCCGGGCTGCGAAATCATGGTGGCGGGTGGCGCGTTGCGGCGCTCGGACGGTGGGCTGGTCGGAGAACTGACCACCCAGTTCTTTGAACAATTCAAGGTCGATTACGCAGTCATCGGCACCTCGGCGCTGGATCATGACGGCGATCTGCTGGATTTCGATCTGGCCGAGGTGCGGGTCAGCCGCGCCATCCTGCGCCAGTCGCGTCAGGCCTTTCTGGTCACCGACCATTCCAAGCTTGGCCGCCCCGCACCCGCCCGCATTGCCAGCCTGTCCGAACTGGATGCGGTCTTTATCGACCAGCCATTACCCGAGGACCTGACGCGACGCTGCGCAGAATGGGGGACCAAGGTCCGGGTCTGTCCCCCGTCGGACGAATAACTCCTCAGGTCACGGCCGCCTTTACGGCAAAGCGCGGATCGCGCCAGCTTTCGCTGCGCAAGATATCCTCCAGCACATCGACCGCACGCAGCACATCAGCATAGCGCAGGTAAAGCGGCGCAAAGCCAAAGCGAAGGGTCGAGGGTGCGCGGAAATCGCCGATTACACCGCGCGCGATCAGTGCCTGCATCACCGGCCAGGCGTGATCGTGATGCAATGCAACCTGACTGCCGCGCCGGGCGCCCTCGCGCGGGGTCTCAAGCGTCAGTCCCAGCCCGGCGCATCGCCCTTCGACCAGCCGGATAAAAAGATCGGTCAGGGCAATGCTCTTGGCGCGAAGCTGGTGCAGGTCCACCCCCTCCCAGATCTGCAACGCGCCCTTTAGCGCCCGCATCGACAGGATGGGCTGGGTGCCGCATTGGAAACGGCGGATGCCGGTATCACCCTCATACCCCGTCTCAAAGGCAAAAGGCCGGGCGTGTCCCCACCAACCACTGAGGGGTTGCGACACCTGCCCCTGATGCCGCTGTGCGACATAGATAAAGGCGGGCGAGCCCGGCCCACCGTTGAGGTATTTATAGGTGCAGCCCACGGCGAAATCCGCACCCGCCGCATCCAGCCCGACCGGCAGCGCACCGGCAGAATGGCACAGGTCCCAGACAGCGACGGCGCCCGCCGCATGGATGCGCGCCGTCAGCGCCGCCATGTCGCGCAACGCTCCGGTGCGATAGTCCACATGATTGACAAGCACCGCGGCGACATCGCCATCAAGCATCTCCTCGATCGTCGCGCCATCCACGCCCTCAAGCCGCAGCCGCGCCCCGGGCAGGGTCGAAACAACCCCCTCAGCGATGTACAGATCGGTCGGGAAGCTGCTGCTTTCCGCAATGATTGCCTTGCGCCCCGGGCGCAATCTCATGGCGGCATGCAGCGCCTTATAGACGTTGATCGAGGTGGTATCGGCCACCACCACCTGTCCCGCAGCCGCGCCGATCAGCCCGCCAATACGATCACCCAGTTCGACGGGCAGGTCGAACCAACCGGCGCTGTTCCAGCTGCGGATCAGCTGTCCCGCCCATTCGTCACGGGCAGCGCGCATCAGTTCATCCTGAGCGGCACGGGTCGGGACACCCAAAGAGTTGCCGTCCAGATAGACCTCGTCCGGGGATAAAAGGAAGGCATCGCGCAGATGGCCCAGCGGGTCCTGGGCATCCATGGTCTCGATTGCGGCACGGTCGGGAAAGGTCATGTCGGTCCTCGTCAGGTCACTCCGGCGCAGGGCCGGTCGAATTACGGATGATCAGTTCATGCGGGCCGACGCGCTGCAATTCCTTAAGCGGCCGCCCCTCCAGCAGACCGGCAAGGCAATCTGCCGGCAGCTCCCGGCTGTCACGCCGCGGTGCCTTGGTAACGCTACCCGAGCGGCCCGTCACCAGCTTGCGCGCCGAGATACTCGCCTGATAATTCAGCGAACACGCTGCGGCCTTGACCCGTTTGCGCGTCATCTCGCTGACATCGGAATGATCGTTCAATGCCCGGCTGGCCTGTGTGATCGACAGGCCCACCGCACGCGCGACATCCTTCAGCGTGGCCAATGTCACAGCTCCTTCGGAAATGCTCTGGGCCGCCGCATACTCCCCCTTCTGGATTTCTGGAACATCCCTTGCAGCTGGTCCATAGCCGCCCCCGACGCTAGTAGCGCAGCCGCGCATAATACGAGTTCTCGGCCGCCGCACGTGCCTGACCCAGCGTCGCAATGCCCCGCGCCTGCAACAGCGGCCAAAGCCGCAAGAACACCTGCGCCGTCACCAGCGCATCGCCGGCGGCATTGTGGCGATTGGCGACCTCGATCCCCAACCGCTCTGCAATCGCCTCAAGCGAATGCGAAGGTTCATGGGGCTGGGCGATACTGGCCAACAGCAGCGTATCCAGAACCGGCTGGTCAAAGCGCAGGCCTGTCACCTCCTCTTTCATCTGCAAAAACCGCATGTCAAAGGCAACGTTATGCCCGACCAGCACCGTATCGGCGGTATAGGCGTGAAAAACGGGCAGCACTTCGGCGATACGCGGCTGACCCCGCACCATCTCGGGGTGGATGCCGTGATAGGGGATCGAGGCCTCGGGGATCTCGCGGCCCGGATCGACAATCTGGTCAAACCGCTCGCCCAGCAACAGCTTGCCGTTCAGGATACGCACCGCGCCGATCTGGATGATTTCATCGCCCTCGGCCGGATTCAGACCCGTCGTCTCGGTATCAAAGACGGTATAGGTCAGCTGATCCAGCGGCTGATCGTCCAAAGAGCGGCTGGAATCGCTGGCCGCAAACAGGTCAAAATCATAGAATTCGGGCCGGGACTCGGGCCAGGCGATCTCGGGTCCGGACAGGGCGGTCGGCAGCAGAAAGCGAAAGAAGGACTGCCCCGCCGGACGGTCCTGTTCCAGCCACAATTCACCGCCGTGACGTTCCGCGATGTCACGGGCACGGTCCACCTCGGCCTGACCAGCGACGGCCCCGGCAGTGCCCGGCCCCGTCCCGACCTCAAGCGGCCAGACCAGATCCAGATGCGCCCAGCCCGGCGTTGCTGCGGGGGCAAGTCTTAGCGTCAGGGATGACTGCGCCCCCGCGACCTGCACCGCCAGTGCACCAAGCGCCTGAATCAGGGAAAAGCTGTCAACGCGCAGCCACAGCCCGTCATCGGCATTCCCGACCGCAACCTCGGCCCCGGTCTGAGCCTGGACATGCCGCGAAGCGGCAGCAAGCAGGTCGTCGCCCAGCATCTCTTGCAGCGGCCAGCGGGTCAGGATCTCTTGCGAGGCATCCGCCGTCATCGCCTTTAGCCGCTGGCCCATCGCCGTTACCTCATCGCGGACGATGGCGTGAAAGCCGTCCCGCTCGGCCGGTTGCAGGTCGGGATAATCCAGCATGTCCAGCGCCGCCTGCATATTGGCCAGCGAGGCGCGACTGGCCTCGGTCAGCTCGATCAGGCGACGGTCGCGACGGGACTGGGCGGCATAATCGCCGGTAATGTCATCAACCAGCAACACATAGCCACTGATCTGATCGGATTCCCCGGCCTGCGGGCGAACCGGGGCCAGCACGACATGCAGCAGACTGCCCGCTGGCGTGGTGGTAACGAATTGCGCCGAAACGGGCGCCTCTCCCCGTGCGATATGGCGGTCCACAGTATCGCGCGCATGGTCGATCAGGGCCCGCTCGATAACAGTATGGATCGAGCGGCCAAGCCCGATCACATCCCCCCCGCCCGAGACCCGGCGGAACATGCTGCGGGCATGGTCATTGTAAAGCAGGATGCGACCATCAAGGTTGCAGACGATCACGCTTTGGCGCAGCTCAGCCATCAGCGCACCAAGCTGGTCGCGCTCTTGCGCGACCTTGTGCTGGGCCTCGGCCACCAGACGCGCCATGTCGGTCTGCAAGGTCCGACGTTCGTCGGCAAGACGGTTCAGCGCCTCGGCCAGCCCGGACAGCGCCTCGGGGCCAGCAGCCTGCGCGCGGGGCGCATCGGCATTCCCGGCAAGCAGCCGCGCCGCATCAGCCAGCCGCGCCGGGGCTGCAACATGGCGGGCGTAAAGACGCGCGGCAAGCCAGCCAGCGAGCACCGCCCCAGCAAGCCACCAGCCAAAGATCAGCGCGCCGCCTTCGGCCAGCGCCGGCGCAAGCCCGGCGGACACCCCCTCGCGCCGCTCGGGCGACAGGGCGGCATAAAACAGCGCCACGCCACCCAGCACCCATAGCGCCACCGCCAGACCCGGTAGGACGACAGGCAACAGGAGGCGGGTGGCGGATCTCATGCCAGTAGCTCGCGGATACGAACGATCAGTTCGCGCGTCGAGAAGGGCTTGGTCACATAGGCGTCGGCCCCCGCCCCCATGCCGCGGGCGATGTCCGTCTCGCGCCCCTTGGCGGTCAGCATCAGGATGCGGACCCCCGAAAGGCCGGGATCGGCGCGCACCGCCTCGCAAACGTCAAAGCCGTTCATCCCCGGCATGGCCGCGTCAAGCAGCACCAGCCGGGGCGGGTCGCTGCGGATCATATCAAGCGCCTGCAACCCGTCCGGCGCGACAAGGACCTCATACCCCTCGCGTTTGAGCATGAAGGACAGCGACACGACGATATTCGGCTCATCATCCGCGATCAGTACCTTGTCCGTCATCTGCTCCTCCCCTGACCCTGTAACGGCAGGCTGAAGGCGAAACATGCGCCCTGCCCCGGCCGGGATTCCAGCCACATCCTGCCCCCCAAATTAACAACGATCTGCCGGCTGATCGGAAGACCAAGCCCGGTACCGGGGGGACGGTTGCACGCATCGCCGCCCTGCCGGAACTTTTCAAACACCGTCGCCTGATCCCCGGGCGCAACACCGGGGCCGTTGTCGCGCACCTTGACGACCAGCTCATCCCCCTGCCGCAGCAGCACGATCTGGACCCGGCCTCGCCCTTTGGGGACGAACTTGGCCGCATTCGACAGCAGGTTCACCAGCACCTGTGTCAGCCGGTCGGGATCAGCCAGCACCATGGGCACCCGCTCGGGCAGGTCCAGCGCCACCTCGGTCCCGTGTTCGCGAAACAGCTCGGCCGTGGCGCGCAGGGCAGCGGCGATCAGCGCCTTCATGTCCACGCGGGTCGTATGCCATTCTGCCACGCCCGCCTCGATCTTGGCCAGATCCAGCACCTGATTGACCAGCCGGCTTAGCCTTTCGCTTTCCGACAGGATGATCCCCAGAAACTCGTCACGCTGAGCGGACTCGATATCGGGCGTGTCCAGCATCAGCTCAGTCAGCGCCCGGATCGAGGTCAGGGGCGTGCGCAATTCATGCGTGACCGAGGACATGAAATCATCCTTGAGCTGGTCGAGGCTTTTCAGCTTTTCGTTGGCAGCGCGCAGTTCGATGGTCGCCTCTTCCAGTTCGCGGGCATAGACGCGCACCTGCGAGGCCTCGTCGATGATCTCAAGCACATCATCAAGGCTTAGCGGTTCCTCCTGCGAAACCGATTCGACCATTACCCGGGCCGAGGCCGTGCCAATAGCCCCGGCAATCTGACGTTCCACCCGATCCACCAGCCGTGCATCGGCGGTCAGACTGTCCAGCGCCGTTCCCGTTTCGCGCGCATGGTCACGAAACAGCGCCTCGGCCCGGGCCGCCCCCAGAAAACGCCCGGCAAGGCGGCGCAGATCCTCGGGCCGCGCCCGACCGCGCCAGAACACCGGCTGGGCCTGCCCACGCTCGAACACATCGACGAATAAAAGCGCCTGGCTTGCCTCGCGCGCCGAGGCGCGGCCGATCAGCGACAGGCCAACATAAAGCGCAATGTTGACGAGCAGGCTCCAGAACAGCGAATGGGTCAGTTCGTCGAAACCGGAAAGGCCGAAAAGCCGTTGCGGTGCCAGAAAGGTCAGACCGAATGGGCCATCAAGGAAATCTGCCCCGATCCAGCCCGACCGGGCGACCGAAGGCAGCATCAGCGTATAGGCCCAGACCAAAGACCCACCGATCAGCCCGCCCAGCGCCCCCGCCCGCGTCGCGCCGCGCCAATACATGCCACCCAGAAGCGCCGGGGCGAATTGCGCGACGGCGGCAAAGCTGATCAACCCGATCGAGACCAGCGCATAAGCCTCACCCGCGACGCGGAAATACAGATAGCCCAGCAGCAGCACCAAAAGGATCGCGGCCCGGCGAATATTCAGGAGCAGCCGCGTCAGGTCGCCCCCGGCCTGGGCAAAGCGCCCACTGCGCAGCAGCGCGGGCATCACCAGATCGTTGCAGACCATGGTTGAGACCGCGACCGTCTCAACGATGATCATACCCGTCGCTGCCGAAAGCCCGCCGATATAGGCCAGCAGTGCCAGCCACGCCGCCCCCTGTGACAGGGGCAAGGTCAGCACATAGCTTTCCGCCCCCGCCCCTGCGTCGCCCATCATCAACATGCCGCCGATGGCGATGGGCAGGACAAAGATGTTGATGAGCAGCAGATAAGCCGGAAACAGCCAGGCTGCGCGCAGGATGTGCCTTTCATCGACACATTCCACCACCATCATCTGGAATTGGCGCGGCAGCATCAGCACCGAAAGCATCGACAGCAGAGTCAGCGCGAACCATTGCGCACCCTGAAATCCCTCGAATCCCAGCCCATCAAGGCGCAGCAGATTGGCAATATCAGGCTGTGCCTGCGCCCGTGCCCAGATATCGCCCATGCCTGCGAAAAGCCCGTAGGTGACAAAGACCCCCACCGCCAGAAAAGCCGCAAGCTTGACCGCCGATTCAAAGGCGATGGCGGCGACCATGCCTTCATGCCGCTCGGACAGGTCAAGGTGGCGGGTGCCAAAGACCACCGCGAAACCCGCAAGCGACAACGCCATGTAAAGCGTGCCGTCGCGCCACCAGGCCATGTCAGACTGGCCCTGCCCCCCGGTCAATGCCTCGTAACCGGCCGAGACGGCTTTCAGCTGCAAGGCGATATAAGGCAGGATGCCGACCACGGTGATCAGTGTCACCAGCGCGGCAAGCAGCGGGCTTTTCCCGTAGCGGCTGGCAATGAAATCCGCGATCGAGGTGATGCGATAGCTGCGCGCGATCCGCACCATTTTGCGCAGCACCAGCCATGCAAGCAGCATGGCCAGCATCGGCCCCAGATAGATTGGCAAGAACCAGACCCCACCCAAAGCCGCGCGGCCAATGCTGCCGAAATAGGTCCAGGCCGAACAATAGACCCCCCAGGACAGCGCATAGACCAGACTGCTGTCGATCAGCGACCGGCCCTGCCCTGCGCGGCGATCTCCATGTGCTGCGACCGCCACCAGCAGGACCAGATACCCAAAAGAGGCTGCCAGAACGAAACCGGGCTGGATCATTCGCCCTTCCTCCGGTTCCCGGCCCGGTCGCTGCGGGGCGGTCGGGCGCTGCGGGCACTGACCCATGCCAGCGCCGCAATCAGCCCGCCCCAGACCACGAACAGCACCACCGGCAAAAGTGGAAGCCCAAGGATAGTCAAAGGCTGGTCCCAGATCAGCAGCAGCGGAAAGTTGAACAGCAAAAAGCCCGCGCCGCACAGCGCCAACAGCACCTCGGGCCGGGGTCCGTCGCGCCGTCTCATAGCAGATCCAACCGGTAATGCTGGCCAAGCCATTGCTTGTATTCGCGCACGATGTTCAGCGAATCGCGCAAGGCCTGGCGCTCGAGCCGGCCCAGTTCGGACGGACGGATGCTGTTGTCAGGGGCCTGGCCACGGGCAATCTGCGCGAGGTTGCTGTCAAGCTTTAGCCCCATCATGCAATGCAGGGCGTCAGCAACGTCGCGGGCAAGCCCTGCATCGATCCGCCCGGCCCCGGCCAGCGCCGCCAGACGGGCCTGAGTGCCCGGCAATGTGATCCCGTGTTCCAGCGCCAATGCGCGCGTGCCATGGACCAACGGAAATATCCCCAGCTTTTTCAGGTCGATCTCGGCCGCCTCGGGTCCGCGCAGACCGGGCAGACGCCGCCACCAGCCGCCCTCTGCACCGCCGTCAAACTGCCGGATCGCCAAGGCAAAACGGGCATAAAAGCTGTCGCCCCCGGTCAGGACCCGCCGCAGCCGGTCGCGCAGGGCGGCAAGCAACCGCTCGTCCCCGGCAACCGCGGCGGCGTCAAGAAAGATCGCCAGATGCATCGGCCCCTCGGGGTCCGAGCCATGGACCCAGTCGCGGATACTGTCACCAAAGTCCTGTACGCTTTGGCACCATAACGGACGGCTTAGCATGATGCCCCCGGGACAGGGGGGATAGCCGAACGAGATCAGCGTATCGGTAAAGGCCTGCGTCACCCGCTCCAGCCCGTCAAAGCGGAATCCGTCGCGCAGGATCAGCGCATTGTCCTGATCGGTGCGGATGATCTGCTCGGACCGGCCCTCGCTGCCCATGACGATCAGGCAACTGTTTTCCTGCAAAGGCCGGGGGGCCAGCATCTGCCACAGCCGACGAAAGATCTGGCGGTTCAGACGGCCGACGAGCTCGGCGATGATCTCGCTTCGTACGCCATCGGCATGCAGGACGCGGATCAGCGGCTCAACCCCGGCAGCGGCTTCGGCCAGCTCACCCGGACTACGGGCGCGCGAGATTTCGGCCGCGATCAGATGCGAGTGACTGGCCAGAAAGCTCATCAGATCGAACTGGCTGAGAATGCCCACCACTTCATCGCCATCGCGCACCAGAACGCGATGAATACGGTGGCGCAGCATCAGCATCATCGCATCGTACAGATCGTCGTCCACCGCCACGGACCAAGGGGTGAAGCTGGTGAAATCGCGCACCGCCAGCGCCTGTGGCGGCTCATCGCGCAGGATCGCCCGGACCAGCTGGGTGGTGGTAAAGATGCCAAGCCGCTTTCCGTCCCGCACCAGCGCATCGGTCAGGGCACGGGCCGCGAGTTCGCGGCACAACGTTGCAAGATCGGTCCCGGCATCGACCACATATGGCTTGCGCAGGGCGGCATCGCGCACCCGCGCCGTGACCAGTGTCACCATCTCGCGCTGTTCGTGGCGCGTGCTGCGATCCGCCCCCGTCACCGCCCGCACCTCTTGCATGCGGCGGACACAGGCAAACCCATAGCCTCCGAGGAAGCACGCATGGCCCTCTTGCTCCTCCCTGCCCTTTTGACGCGCCCCGCAAGATGCGTTCTGCGGGACGCCCACCAAGCGTTCCTCCTGCCCGCAATCCATTGATAAGCCTAACTGTGGCCTGTTCACAACAGCTTTGGCCGGACAGCTGCGGCGTGTCAGGCCGACAGGCCGGTGGTCTCCCGCGCGGCTTGCGCCAAACCATGCAGTGTTCTGGTCGAAATACTCTGAAAACGACGGCATACAGGCCGGGCTTTGCAACTGCGCCGGTCAGTCAAAAAGCCCTTGTTTCCCCGCCGCTCGCCCCATATACGGGGCAGCGGAGACGTGGCCGAGTGGTCGAAGGCACACCCCTGCTAAGGGTGCAGACGGGAAACCGTCTCGAGGGTTCGAATCCCTTCGTCTCCGCCACACTTCCTGTTTCGGCCCAATTTAAGAACGCCAAATACCGCCGTAAACCACCGTTTCCCGCACAATATAAGCGCCCGATCAAATAGAGCGGAGCCTCGGGAGATTCATTTTCCCCTTTTTCGATAGAGCTGATTTCGCGACGGTGCACAGCCAGCGATTGCTGCGACCGATAAAGGAATTCGAAGCCACTATCGATCGCTTCGCTGGCGAAGAGGTGAGAGCGGATGGTGCATGCGGCGTTGAGCTTTGATCAGCGATCGCCGGGATTCATTGGCACGCGGCAAGTGGGGCAATCGTGTCCTATACTTCACGCCAGGCTGCGGAACTGGTGGCCTGGGTGCGAGAAGAAGCCGACTCCCTCTTGTGGTATTGCAGCGGGCCTATCGGTGATGTTGCACCCTGGATCAGCGCAGCGATGGCTATAGAAGGGTGGACGCGGTCTCTGGCACCCCGTTCCTAGACGGGTCCGTTTCCCACCGAATAGTCGCCGTTCGCGGAGTGTTTTTGACGCCGCGACAGCGGACGTTCGTTCAGTCGCCATTCCCCTCGCTTCCAGATATTTTTCTCTGATGCGCGAAGGTGCTTCGCCGCACCGGATCGTCATCAGCGCACTTCACTCTTCCACTGGGGAGGCCTGTCCGCAGGCCAGACCTCCGGCTACATTGGCGCGCGGGCACTGCTTGCAGACCGGGGTCATGATGCCGGCTGGTTCCGCAATGCGCTGATAGGGATGGGTATTTCGCCGTGCATCCCCTCCCGCACCGGCCGGAAAACCTCGATCCCGCATGACACCGGACTCTACCGCCTGCGCCACCGGATCGAGAACATGTTCGCACGCCTCAAGGACTGGTGCCGCATCGGAACCCGATACGACCGCTGCCCGATCCTGTCCCTCTCCGCCTGCGCCCTGGCCGCAAACGTCATATAGTGGTTGTGAGCCCTGATTCTAGTTGATGGGGCCATTCAGAATATCCAAAGGTCATTCGCAGCGAGACGCCAAGCAAGGCCAGCAGGACCAGAGACTCCAGTCTTTCTCAGCAGACTCCAGTCTTTCTCAGCGATATCCTGATCTCATGAGCATCCTGCCCTTGAACACCGGCGCAGCCCTCGTCCGCCTCGCGAGCGCTGGCTGATGTGTGGTGAGGGACGCGGTAGCGCGCGCCCTCATCGGTGTACAAAGCTCAGCTCTCAGAAAGCCGCTCAAGCTCGGGGAACGGGTGCCACGTGATGTCCGGCAGGTTGCAAAGGGAGGGGTCCAGCTTGCCTCCGGCGATCTTGCCATCCCGAATAGGGATGCCGATGCTGTGTACCCCCAGATAGCGGCCCGAAACATCCTTGCTGTCTGCACGGACGCAGACGCCCTGCAACCCATCCGGCAGCGAAGCGACGTTGGAAATCTCGGCATTTCGGATCGAAGCAGGATCATAGACCAGCTCTTTCGCGCCCGCCACGATCTCAGCTCTCAGGGCTGCACCGGGAGGCGTGGAACGCGCAATAGCCTCATCGTAATTGCTCGATATGGTGCAGGCCGCAAGCAGCAGCGGCCCGACGATCAGAATGACTTTGCTCTGCATGATCCCACCTTATCCTTCAGAAATCGTGCACAGGCTAGAAAGTCCTGCGGCAGGGGACAAGCGGTATCCCATCGTCTTCCAGCGTTTCTGTCAGCCGGTATACCGCAGCGCCGACCTCCGGACCGCCGCTCCACGATTGGCAAAGCAGCTCAACGCCGGGCCACGCCTGACGAGCTAGGCCGGATCGGACATTCACCACATCCGGGGCATAGTGGCAACGAGATAAACGAAGCCCCGGAAGGTGAACGGCTCTTCGGTCGTATCGAGAGGCGAAGCGGCGGAAGTGCTTCATCTGGCTGAAGCAACGTCCGATGTGGTTGCGATGCGCACAGGCGCGCTCATCGTGCGGAATGATGATTTTACGCAAGCCGTTTGACGGGATGACCGCTTCTGCTCCGACGCTGGCAATGATTTGCCGCAAGGCTTTGCTGTCACAGACTTTATCGGCCAGCACGACATCACCGCTCTGTCCCTGCGGAAGGGACGAGGCCTGCGTAATCTCGCCGACCTGGCCGGCCGTTATGATGAACCGCAACGGTCTGCCCCGGGCATCGGCCTGCATGTGGATCCTGGTGGTCAGCCCGCCTCGGGAACGCCCCGGCGCCTGATCCCTGCCCCCTTTTCCAGATGCCGCCTGCTGATGAGCACGCACAATCGCGCAGTCGATCATCAGATATTGATGAATATCCGGCTGTCAGCCCCGGTCCGGCCGGGATCGCCAGCTTTGCCAGCAAGCAGCGATGCGATCCTGTCCCACTGTCCGTCGCTCAGCTCATATCGTTTCGCCTCCACTGACAGGCCTCCGTGCTCAACACGGAGGCCTGTGAAGCACTCATCGGCCGATTTATGAACCTTGAATGGCGATCAGGTCTAGGGCAGCGTCAGCAGAACCCGCTCCACCCGCCTCAGATGCTGGTGTCCTGGCCGAAAGTCGGGGGCCAGTTCAACAGCCCTGCGAAAACTATCACGGGCGGCGTGGATCTGTTTGCGATGTTCAAGAATCAGGCCACGCTCGATATGGGCATGCGCTTCGAACGTGTCACCGGACATGAACTGTTCGTGCGCAGCATAGGCTTCATCGAACGCACCGATCTGGCGCAGGAAGCGCGCATACCACAGCTGCGTCTCTCGCGATCTGGGGCGGTTGCTGCGAAAAAGTGCCAGGACATCGGCGATGTCGTCTGGGGACCCGCCTCCTGAGGCGAAAGCGGTGATCGTCTTTGCGAGGGGAACGCCAAAGATCCTGTCGCCCTTTTCGGCGAACATCCGGGCTATGCCTGCCCGCGCACCCTCCAGATCGCCGTGCTGCGCCAGATAGGCGGCCTTCGCCAGGTTGATATCGACATCGTCCGGCATCGAACGCTGTGCGTAGTCCAGCACCCGCCGTTGCAGCTTGGGCCGCCGCGCCAGGCGGTTCGCCAGGGTCAGCAGGTATGAGCGATTGGTCTTTCTGGCACTGCGGATCATGCGCTGCACTGAAACAAGATCAATGTCGTCCTCAAACAGTTTACGCATGATTTTCCCAAGGACGCCCGAATCCCTTAGATAGGTCAGCACAAAGTGACCGGCATCGGGAATCTCAAGACGATGCGGATTTGCGAATTCTTCAATAATAGAAACATGCTTTGCGTCCTCGTAATCCGGGTCAAATATCACGACCGTTTCGTAACATTTTTTCCACGGAATTATTTCAGAGATACGCTCTTCGTAATAAGGCAAGAGTTCCCGGTAATCAGATAGCCAGCGCCTTTCTATATTCACATCCAAAGAAACGATCGGGCCACCAATAATAATCCTGTCCGGGTTCAGTATATTTGCCGCACGGACAGCCCCAAAACTACCCATAGAATATCCGAACAGGATCAGTCTCTTGGGCGCAACTCGCGCAATGGCCTCTTTGATTGCTGCAAAGACCTGGTCCACCTCCGGGCCGAGATACCAGTCGTTCTCTAACGAGCGGACCGCGATATAGGACAGACCTTCCTTCTCCATAAGGCGAACCCCAAAGAAGTCAGCAGGCTTGGGCTCCTTGCGCTCCGCGAAGGTCACCAGCAGGATGTCTGATCCGAAATCGCGTAGAATCGCCTGATATCGCGGGCCGTCATGCAGGGGAACCGTCCCGGCAGGAAATGAAACAGGCATCTTCATAATCGAATCTCTCTACCTTCTTTGTTCTGCCGCAATGAGAGCTTGCCCAAGCGATCTTTGGGCCATCATTCGCCAGAGCCCGCGCCAAATTGTCAAGTTTCCAATGCCACTTTGGCATGCCACAAAGCCAATTGCATAACATGTCTGACCTGCCCTCTGGCGGCACAGTTCCCGCGGCAGCCTCCTCAACACAGGTCATCGGGAAGCTGACGAAAATTTGATGTTGCCAAAGTGGCAGGTGCCGTCATTGGCCGCTCTACGCTGCCTTGTTAGGCAGGTGCAACAAAAAGAAAAACCCGTATCGGCAATGTTCAGCCGGGGTGTCTTGATGTCGTTAAATTGCTGCGTTAACCATTTCACCGAACGAAACCGGGACGACCATATGACGGATAGTCTGCAATTCGGGGCCGATGCCCAAGTCAATCACACACTTGTGGTATTACGCGAACAGAAGGTCGACATTGCGATTTCCGATGGCGCTTCTCTGGTTCCGGGGACGCTCTTGTCTGTCGACCGCGAAGGCGACATCAGCGGCCGCTGCACCAGTGGCGAAGGCGCGCTTTTGCGGCTGGACTATACCGTCCAGAAACGCCCGCGCTGGCTGGCGCTGCACCTCTCTCTGGGTGGGGTGAACCTGCGTGGTTCGACCCTGCTGGGTGTCGTGTGCAAGTCTCGTGCCTCCGAGGCTTCGACCTTCCGGGTCTGCCTGCGCTCGTCGACCCCGAGTGGGTTCATCGACGCCTTCCTGCCCAAGGACGTCGTGTCCTTCGCCAAAGACAGTACCCATATCGACCTGCTGCGACTTGACGGGAACCCTGATGTCCCGGGCCAAGCCGACTGGCGGGATCTGATCCTGTTCTTCCAACCGACCCCAGCCAGTTTCGAAATTCGGGATCTGCGGGTTTTCATTGTGTGAACCGGCGGTCGCTATCCGCCAGCTCTGCAGGAGCCATCATGAAGCTTTCGCTTGTCATCCCAGTCTGGAACGATCTGCCTGGGCTGGACCGGTTGTTGCGCCAGGTATCCGAACTGGGCGTATTCGCCGAAATTTTCGTCGTTGACGATGCATCCGATGAGCCTGCGGGGCCATCGACCGTGCCCGCAGCGGCGGCAGTTGCGGACCGGCTGACCTGGTTGCGCAGCGCCCAGCGGCGCGGTGCCGGCCACGCCCGCAACCTGGCGCTGGAACGTGTTAGCGGCGACCATGTCATCTTTTTTGACTCGGACGATCTTTTCACCAAGGATTTTCCTGCCATCGTGGCGCTTGCTGCCGCTGAGACCCGGCCCTTTGACTTCTTGATGTTCCGGCATCACGACAGTCGCGTTTTGCAAAATGGCGGCAGCGGCATGCTGCACGATGACGAAGCGCGCTGGCAGCGCGCTTGCGTTGACCGGGCGCCAAAAGATGGAACGCAAAAGCAGGGGACGATTGTGGTTCCGCCTGGGCCGGCGCAGATACTGGCCCGCGTTTCGGCCTATCCCTGGAACAAGATCTACCGGACCGAATTCCTGCGCTCCCAGCGCATCCGCTGTACGGAAACCATGGTCCATAACGACGTCGAGCTGCATTGGACCAGCTTTATCATGGCCCGGCGAATTCTCGCCACCACGATGACGGGGGCGACGCATTTCGTATCGACTGGCGGCATGCGCCTGACCAACCGGCGTAATGCCGAACGGCTGGAAGTGTTCCGCAGCTTCGAGAACGTGCTGACCCGGCTGCGTACAGCCCCGACCGCCGAGCGGCTCGGCTTTCTGCATCCGTTCACCCGCTTTGCGTCGGACCTTTTGTCTTGGGTCCGCAATAATATCGATGCAGAGCACCACCATGAGCTGCGCAGGCGGACGCGGGCCTTCTATCTTTCGGGAATGAACCCCGACTGGATGCGGCTGATTGCATTCCGTGACCCCGCACTTGCGCGTCGTATCAACCGCTCGATCATCGAGGAAGGACTATCATGAGCATTTCCTTCATCGTCACTACCTTCAATATTGCCCCTTATATCGCGAAATGCCTGAAGAGCCTGCAGCCTTGCCTGCAGCCCGGTGATCAGGTGATCATCGTTGACGATGGGTCGACCGACGGTACTGACGAAGCCGTGCGCGGCTTTCTTGACGGGGCGGGCTTTGGCGCCGGGGTAAAAGTAACGACTGTCTGGCTTGGCGCCAACACCATCGGCGGCGTCGGAATTGCCGGCAATCTGGGACTGGACCGGGTCGAATGCGACACGGTCTTTTTCGTTGATGGCGACGATTACCTGATCCCCGAGGGCTTCCTGCGCGCCCGGCGGGAATACGAGGCCCGACCGGCAGATATCTTTTTCACCGACTACCTCGAATATGACCAGAAAGCGGGCGATGTTCGCCAGCCAGCTGATCGGCTCAAATGGGATGCGCTCGAAACGGCGCGCACGCCAGAAGAGCTGCGGCTGGCAGGCATCAATCTGATCGCTGTGCCCTGGCGCAAATTCTACCGCACCGAATTCCTGCGCAAGCATCGTATCCGCTTTCCCGAAGGCGATTTCTTCTTTGAGGACAACCCGTTCCACTGGCGGGTCTGCACCCTAGCCGAAAGCATCGGTCATTCCCGCCGGGTCGTCTGCCATCACCGGATCAACCGCCCCGGGCAGACCATGGCCTCAACCGGTGTCGAGCTGGCAGCCTTCTTTACCCATTTCGACACCATCCTTGCAGAACTGCCTGCAAACCGGGACGATCTGCGCCTGCAGGCAGGGCGTTGGCTGCTGGGCAACATGTCCTGGCATATCCCGCGACTGCAAGCCTCGGCCTATTTCCCCTATGGCTCTCAGGCGCATGAGGCGCTGGCAAAGATTCCCGACGAGCATTGGAAGCAACTCGGGCAAGAGATGTCCAACACCACGATCTGGTATCAGGCCGACCGGCTGCGCCTGCCTGGCGGGATCTGGGATGTGGTGAGATTCTGGCAGGCCAACTCCAGCCAAGGTCAGCTGGCGCGCGCCAACCGCGAAATTGACAAGCTTTCGAAACGGGCAATGGATATCGAAACCCGCGTCAAGGGTCTTGAAAAACAACTCAAGACGATCCGCGAAATTGCCCAGGCGCAGCAGGCCGTCGAAGAGTTCGCGTCCCTGCAGCACCTGCTCAGCCAGGGTGAGAAAAAGGATCTGCCCGCCTGGACGCAGACCGTCGTTCAGGAACCCCTCCATGTCGCAGGTGATGTTGACGCGGAACCGAATCTTGGGCGGCGCGTAAGCGTTCTTTAAGCTCTGCCCGACGCTCGCGCCTCTACAAGATCAGCGCGGTCTCTGACAGTACCTTTGCCCTGCGGCGCAGCGAACGCGCGTCGCAGGTGCACTGTGACCGGCTGGTCCCGGCCATCTGACCTTTTGCATTAGCCGCGACGGTCGCTGCCCGCTGTGAATTAAGCTGATTGCACGCATATCCCGGGCTTTACTGCTGACAATCCGCAAGATCATCGCGTTGTTTCGTCCAGCAGCGGCGCCGACCTTCACAAAGATTGCAAAGCTGACGGTTAGACGGTGATCAGGCAGGCCGCCAGCAGAAACACTGCTGCAACAAGAATGCTTCGGATGTGGGCTTGTGGTTTGCCCGCCTTTCCAAAGGAGCTCCAATGGGATCTGACTGCGTTCTTGCACGCGCGAAGAATCCGCAGCGTGACTGCACGCACCAAAAGAGCAGGGTCGTCAGGGTGTGGCATTCTGGACGATAGTAAGCAGTTACCGTCCGGTAAAGGCTCCAAGCGGCCATTCGCGGTGCTTAATGAACAGCCCTGCTGCCTGATAGTGACGGTGCATGATTGTCAGCACCTTACGCCCGCGTCTGACGCTGCATCCTTTACAGGCAAATCCATCCTTTTCATCCTGTCAGACAGCGCGGATCTGCCACGGCTGACGGCCCGGACAGGCGCAGGCCATTGCCTTGCCATAAGTGAATTAAGTATTCAAGTTGTCGACTTCATTAACAACATTACAAATAGGTGCACCTATGACCGAGCCAGAAACCTTTCCCGAGCGCCGACGCGGATCAGGCGTCAAATTGGTCTATGATGTGTTGCGTGACGAAATTCTGGATCTGGTTCTGCCCCCCGGCAGCCCCATAGATGAGGTCCAGCTGGCCGAGCGTTTCGGCATGTCGCGCACCCCTATCCGGGAGGCTCTGGTCCGCCTTGCCGGCGAAGGTCTGGTCGAGACCCTCCCGAACCGCTCGACCATGGTCGCCAATATCGACCTTCTGAACCTGCATACGTTCTTTGACGCGCTGACGCTGATGTATCGCGTGACGACAAGGCTGGCAGCGACCTATCACAAACCCGCTGATCTGGAAATCTTGCGTGCGCATCAGGCAAAGTTCTCGGCTGCGGTCGAGGCACAGGATGCACTGGCAATGATCGCCTCGAACCGCGACCTGCATGCCGCCATCGCCGAGGCCGGGCGCAACCCCTATTACCTCAGCCTTTTTGTGCGCCTGCTCGACGAAGGGCGTCGGCTTTTGCGGCTTTACTACCAGTCGTTCAACGACCGCCTGCCGCGCGAATATGTAGATGAGCACGAGGCAATCATCGCCGCGATCGAGGCACGGGATGTCAAACTGTGTGACCGGCTGGCCAAGGCGCATGCAGATCAGATCGTCCGCCAGATCCAGAAATTCATCTCGCGAGATCAGCGGCAGCAGTTGACGCTATAGCCGAACTCGTCAGATTCTTGTCGACAAATAAAATGCAAATACTAGGATGGCGGCTGAGAGAATCAGCACCCTGCCTGCACGACAGAAGGAGCCATCCATGAACACTCAGATCTTTACCGGCGTCATTCCTGCCCTGATGACCCCCTGCACCGCCGAGCGCCAACCCGACTATGATGCACTGGTGCGCAAGGGGCAGGAACTGATAGCCGCGGGCATGTCAGCGGTCGTCTACTGCGGCTCGATGGGGGATTGGCCGCTCTTGACCGACGCCCAGCGGATGGAAGGGGTCGAGCGACTGGTCAAGGCCGGCATCCCGGTGATCGTCGGGACCGGCGCGGTAAACTCGGCCTCGGCGGTTGCCCATGCCGCCCACGCGCAAAAGGTCGGGGCAGCCGGTTTGATGGTCATTCCCCGGGTGCTGTCGCGCGGCGCCTCGGTCACTGCCCAGCGCAACCATTTCAAGGCAATCCTGGCCGCCGCGCCCGATCTGCCCGCCGTGATCTACAACAGCCCCTATTACGGGTTCGAAACAAAAGCGGATCTGTTCTTTGCCCTGCGTGCCGAACACCCGAACCTTGTCGGCTTCAAGGAATTCGGCGGGGCCAAGGCGATGACCTATGCGGCCGAACACATCACCAGCGCCGATGACAGCGTCATCCTGATGGCCGGTGTCGATACAGGCGTTTTCCATGGCTATGTAAAATGCGGCGCGACCGGCACGATCACCGGGATCGGCAATGTCCTGCCGCGCGAGATCCTGCATTTCGTCGCCCTGTCCAAAGCCGCCGCCGCCGGCGATCTTGAGGCCCGTCAGCGCGCGCAGGAGCTGAGCGAGGCGCTGGAGGTGCTGTCTTCGTGGGACGAGGGAACCGATCTGGTGCTTTACTATAAGCATCTGATGGTCCTGCAAGGCGACAAGGAATATACCCTGCACTTCAATGAAACTGACGAGTTGACCCCCAGCCAGCGCGCATGGGCCGAACAGCAGTACAACCAGTTCAAGACCTGGTATGCCGGGTGGAGCAAACAACCCGGCGCGGTTCAGAAATACGCAGCCTGAGCCTGAAATCAGAAAGGCCCTTCCAGTTCGGAAGGGCCATTTTTCTACCTTACGCCACCGCGTCGAGGCCAAGCCTCAGCCAGCGATCAAGTTGCGCGGCTTCATCCGCGCTCAGCGTGATGCCATCCGCCAGCGACTTTTCCCGCGCCGCGAAACGGCGTTGCGAAGGCAGCCTTGCGCCCTGCCCCTGGATGGCCTCGAACAACAATTCGGCCCGGGCAAAGGGATCTCCCGAACGGCCAGCCGCAAATTTCTCAGGCGACAGGGCGATGACCAGTTCACCATGGAACGGTGCAAGCGTGGTCGTACCCAGAAAATCCAGCACTTCCGGACTGGTCAGATCACCGATCATGATGCCCGCCAGCAGTTCGATCATCGTGCTGATGGCTGAACCCTTGTGCCCGCCAAAGGGTAGCATCGCCCCGGCCAGCGCCGCCTCGGGGTCCGTCGTGGGTTGGCCGTCGGTGTCAATCGCCCAGCCCTCGGGCAGCTGATTCCCGGCGCGCCGGTGCAGTTCAATCTCGCCACGCGCAGCAACCGAGGTCGCAAAGTCAAAGACATAGGGGGCACGACCCGGCCGTGGCCAGCCAAAGGCAAAGGGGTTGGTCCCCAAAAGCGGCCGGGTACCGCCCGCCGGCGCGACCGTCGCGTAGCTTGGGCACATGACCATCGCGGCAAGGCCGTGTTCTGTCACTGCCTCAACCTCGGGCCAAAGGGCGGCGAAATGGGTGCAATCATTGACCACCAGCGCCGCAAGCCCCAGCCGCTTTGCACGTTCGGCAAGCACCGGCACGCCCAGCTCGAACGCGGGGTTGGAAAAACCGCCCCGCGCATCGACCCGCACGATCGCCCCGTCATCCCCGCCAACAATCTGCGGCTCGGCGGTACCGCGGACCTTGCCAGCCTTAAGTGTGCGCAAAACGCCTTCGATCCGGTAGATGCCGTGCGATTTGCAGCCGTCACGCTCTCCGGCTGCGATCGCCCGCGACAGCGCGCCAGCCTGCACCGCATTCATCCCGGCACGCAGGAAAATCTGCTCGATACGCTCCCTCAGGGTTTCAAAACTCAATGTCTGTTTCATGATTTCCTCTCAGGGTGACGCTCTGTTCGATTGACTTTTTGCATACAATAAATATACAAGAACTCAACGATGATTGAGCCCACCACGGCTTTCGGCATCGCTGCCCCTGACCCGAAAGGACCCTCCCATGCCCTTCACCCCTCATGGAAAGCATCTGATCGCGGGCGAATGGATCGCCAGCCCGACCAGTTTTGACAGCGAACCGGCGCATGGTCCGGTGCATAAATTCTCGGTCGGCACGGTCGATCTGGTGGCACAGGCGGCCGAAAAGGCCGAAGAGGCCTTTTGGTCCTATGGCTATGCCAGCCGCGAAACCCGCGCGAGATTCCTCGAAACCATCGCCGATGAGATCGAGACCCGCGCCGAAGCCATCACCGAGATCGGCTCGCAAGAAACCGGCCTGCCCGAGGCGCGCCTGCAAGGCGAACGCGGCCGCACCACCGGCCAGCTGCGGCTCTTTGCCGAACATATCCGCAAGGGCGGCTATCTGGATCGTCGGCACGACGCCGCCCTGCCCGACCGCAAACCCGCCCCGCGACCCGAGATCCGCATGATCCAACAGCCCATCGGGCCGGTTGCAGTCTTCGGCGCTTCGAACTTTCCGCTGGCATTTTCGACAGCCGGTGGCGACACGGCGGCAGCACTGGCGGCCGGTTGCCCGGTGGTGGTCAAAGGCCACTCGGCCCACCCCGGCACGGGCGAAATCGTGGCCGAGGCGATCCACGCCGCCATTGTCAAAACCGGCGTGCATCCCGGCGTATTCAGCCTGATCCAGGGTGGCGACCGCAAGGTCGGTTCAGCACTGGTTCAGCACCCGCTGATCAAGGCGGTCGGCTTTACCGGCAGCCTTGCCGGCGGGCGGGCGCTTTTCGATCTGTGCGCCGCACGGCCCGAACCAATCCCCTTCTTTGGCGAGCTGGGCTCGGTCAACCCGATGTTCATCATGCCCCAGGCGCTGGCCGCGCGGGCAGATGAGATCGCCAACGGTTGGGCAGGGTCGCTGACCATGGGCGCAGGGCAGTTCTGCACCAATCCCGGTATCGCAGTCGTCCTTGACGGGCCGGATGCCGACCGCTTTACCGAAACCGCACGCAAGGCACTTGCCGAGGTCGGACCACAGGTCATGCTGACCATGGGCATCGCCCGCGCCTATCGCGAAGGCAAAGCGAGGTTCGACAGCCGCAACTCGGTCAAGCCGGTGCTGACCACCGAAAGCACTGGCCGTGAGGCCCGGCCGAACCTCTATGAAACCACGGGCGAGGCTTATCTTCAGGATCACGTCCTTGGTGAAGAGGTGTTTGGCCCATTGGGACTGATCGTGCGCGTCTCATCAACCGACGAGATGGCACGGCTGGCGCGCGGCCTTGAGGGACAGCTGACCGTGACGCTGCATATGGACGCTGGCGATTTACAGGCCGCGCAGGCGCTGCGCCCGATCCTTGAGCGCAAAGCGGGTCGGGTGCTCGTCAACGGCTTTCCGACCGGGGTCGAGGTGGTGGACAGCATGGTCCATGGCGGACCCTATCCGGCCTCGACGAACTTCGGCGCCACCTCGGTCGGGACTATGGCGATTCGCCGGTTTCTGCGCCCGGTAAGCTATCAGAACTTCCCTCAGGAATTGCTGCCCGAAGACCTGCGCTGACAACGCAGGCAGGGTGCTTGTTCCGCAGGCTTCGTGCACTTTTTGTATATTAGTTGTATTTTTAATTTGCGTTGAAAGGGAAACCTGCGGATATTGCTCCTCATGGAATCGGTCATGAAAGACCGACAGGGAAATGACAGGAGGAGGTTCTGATGAACCACAAATTCGTGGTGGGCCTGCTGGCCGCCGCCGCCTTTGCCGCCCCCGCCCAGGCCGACAAGCTTGACGACATCATCGCTTCGGGCACGCTGCGCTGCGCAGTCGTGCTGGATTTCCCGCCCATGGGGATGCGCGACGAAAACAACAATCCGATCGGGTTCGACGTCGATTACTGCAACGATCTTGCCGCGGCGCTTGGCGTAAAGGCCGAGATCGTCGAGACGCCCTTCCCCGAACGGATCCCGGCACTGATGTCGGGCCGCGTCGATGTCGGCGTCGCCTCGACCTCGGACACGCTTGAGCGGGCCAAGACCGTCGGCATGACGATCCCCTATTTCGCCTTTGAAATGGCGGTGACCGCCAACGACAAATCGGGCGTCAAAAGCTTTGAGGACATGAAGGGCAAGACCGTCGGGGCGACGGCAGGCACCTTTGAGGCCATCGCGCTGGAAAAACAGGTCCAGGAATGGGGCGAAGGCACTTTCCGTCCCTATCAGACCCAGGCCGACGTGTTCCTGGCGCTGAGCCAGGGCCAGCTTGACGCGACTGTCTCGACCTCGACCGTGGCTCAGTCGAACGTCAAGACCGGCAACTTCCCCGGCATCTCGGTGGTGGGCAAGGCGCCGTTCGACATCGACTATGTGGCCCTGTTCACGGATCGTCACGAATATGGTCTGCTGAACTACCTGAACCTTTTTGTGAACCAGCAGGTTCGCACCGGGCGCTATGCCGAGCTTTATGAAAAATGGGTCGGCGGCGATCTGCCCGACCTGACGGTGAGCGGCGTCTATCGTTGATATCGGCCCGGGGCGGCGCGGTCCTCGCGCCGCCCCGATGCATCATGCCAGAGCCGGAACGGTCATGTTCAACTATACCTTCCAATGGAAGCAAGCATTCGCCAGGCTTCCTCAGATGCTGGATGGCGCCGCCGTCACCATGCAGATCGCGATCCTGTCGATGGTGCTGGGCATCCTGCTTGCGATCACCCTGACAATGTTCCGCCTGTCAGGCAGTCGCATCCTGTCCGCCATCGCCAGAACCTGGGTCGAGGTTGCGCGTAACACGCCCGCCCTGTTCCAGATCTATATGATGCATTTCGGGCTGGGCAGCTTTGGCCTGCACCTAAGCCCGTTCCTGTCGATCCTGCTGGGCATCACCTTCAACAACGCCGGCTATCTGGCCGAAAACTTCCGCGGCGCATTAAAAGCGATCCCCGAAACCCAGACCCGCGCCGCCCGGTCGCTTGGGTTCGGGGCGGCAGGCGCCTTTGGCTATGTCGTGCTGCCTCAGATGCTGCGCATCGCATTCCTGCCGATGACGAACCAGATGGTCTGGGCGATCCTGATGACCTCGCTGGGGGTGACGGTCGGGATGAACGCTGACCTTTACGGCGTCGTGCAGGATCTGAACGCGCTGACCTTCCGCACATTCGAGCTGTTCGCGCTGGCCGCCGTGATCTTTTACCTGATCACCAAGATTATCACCATCGGCGCACGGCTGATCGCCGCACGGCTGTTCCGGTATTGAGGGCCCTTCGATGTTCGATACCGCTCTGACAACCGCCGATTTCATCTTTCTGGCCAAGGGCGCCGGGATGACCATCGTGGTTACCGCGATCTCGGTCCTTATCGGAACCGTGCTGGGGGTGATCTTTGGCGTCCTGCGTTATCAGCTGGGACCGATCTGGGCCGCGCCGCTGATCTTTGTTCTGGATATCTGCCGCTCAATCCCGCTGCTGATCCAGCTGGTACTGACCAATGCCTTTTTGGGCACGATCCTGAGGCTGAACCTTTCTGGCTTTACCGTCGCCTGCATCGTGCTGTCGATGTACACCGCCGCCTATTGCGCCGAGATCGTGCGCGGAGGCATCGAGGCCGTGCCCGCAACAACCCGCCGCGCGGCGCGCTCGCTTGGCATGACCTGGGGCCAGGACATGCGCGAGATCGTGTTGCCCCTGGCTACGCGCATCGCTTTGCCGTCCTGGATCGGGCTGGCGCTTGGGGTCATGAAGGACTCGGCCCTGGTCTATGTCGTGCAGGTGACCGAGCTTTTGAAGTCCACCCAGATCCTGATCACACGGCTGCAAGAACCGATGCTTTTGCTGCTGATCTGCGGCGCCTTCTACTTTGTCATTTCGTTCCCGCTGGCGCGGTTCGGCGGCTATCTGGAAAAACGGTGGTCCAATGATTGAGATCGAACATGTCCGCAAGTCCTTTGGCCAGCTCGAGGTCCTGAAGGGCATCGACCTGACTGTGGAAAAGGGCGAGGTGGTCACGATCATCGGTGGCTCGGGGTCCGGCAAATCGACGCTTCTGACCTGCATCAACGGGCTTGAGCCGATTGATTCCGGCCGCATCCTTATCGACGGGACCGAGGTTCACGCGAAATCCACCGACCTTAACAAGCTGCGGCGCAAGGTGGGAATCGTCTTTCAGCAATGGAACGCCTTTCCCCATCTGACCGTGCTCGACAATGTCACGCTGGCGCCGCGCAAAGTGCTGGGCATGTCCCGCGCCGAAGCCGAAGAAATCGCCGAACGCCAGCTGACCCATGTGGGTCTGGGCGACAAGCTGAAGACCTTTCCGGGCCGGCTGTCGGGCGGCCAGCAACAGCGTATGGCGATTGCCCGCGCACTGGCCATGTCGCCCGAATACATGCTGTTTGACGAGGTGACCTCGGCGCTCGACCCGCAACTGGTGGGCGAGGTTCTGGATACGCTCAAGATGCTGGCACAAGAGGGCATGACCATGATCTGCGTCACCCACGAGATGAGCTTTGCGCGCGATGTCTCAAACCGCGTGGCCTTCTTTCATCAGGGCGTCATGGCCGAGATAGGCTCGCCTGAACAGATCTTTGGCGATCCCCAGAACCCCGAAACCCGCAAATTCCTGTCGAGCACGCGGCAATGACGGATCGGGTCATCGTCATCGGCGCCGGGGTTGTCGGCCTCTCGGTCGCTTTGGCTGCGCAAGAGCGCGGGTTGGCGGTGCAGGTGATCGACCGCGAGGGCCCGGCAGCAGGTGCATCGACCGGGAACGCCGGGGCGTTTGCCTTTACTGACATCTTTCCGCTTGCCTCGCCCCGGATCATGCGGCAGGCGCCGAAATGGCTGCTTGATCCCTTGGGGCCGCTGACCGTGCCGCCAGCCTATGCGCTGCGCATCGCGCCATGGATGTTCCGGTTCTGGCGGGCCTGTGCGCCGTCACGGGTCCGTGCCTCGACCATCGCCCAGACGGCGCTGATGGATCTGTCCAAGGCCGCGCTGATACCGGCGCTGACCCGTGACGGGCTGACGCATATGCTGCATCAGGACGGGCAATTGCAGGTCTATGAGGGGCAGGCAGAGTTTGACGCCTCTCTGCCCGGATGGGAGGCGCGGGCGGAACACGGGATCGCCTTTCGCCACCTCAAGGGCGACGAGATCGCCGAGATCCAGCCGGGACTTGCGCCGCGCTTTACCCATGCGACCTTTACGCCGGGCTGGTATTCGATCGCCGATCCGCGCGACTACACGCTGGCTTTGGCCGAGCGGTTCCGCGCCAACGGTGGCGACATCACCATCGCCGAGGCGACAGGGCTGGCCGATGATGGTGTCATCACCTCGAACGGCAAGCTTGCTGGCCGGGTCGTCGTGGCAGCCGGAGCGTTCTCTCATCTGCTGACGCGCACGCTGGGTCACCGCATCCCGCTGGAAACCGAGCGCGGCTATAACACCACCCTGCCAGCCGATGCCTTTGACCTGCGCTGTCAGGTAACTTTCGGCGGGCACGGATTTGTCGTCTCAAGACTGACCTCGGGGATCAGGGTCGGCGGCGCGGTCGAACTGGGCGGGCTGAAACTGCCGCCGAATTTCAAACGCGCCGAGGCAATGCTGAAAAAAGCCAGGACTTTCCTGCCCGGTCTCAGGACCGTGGGCGGGCAGCAATGGATGGGGTTCCGCCCCTCTTTGCCCGACAGCCTGCCCGCTATCGGCCCCCTGCCCGGTCATCCAAACATCATCTGCGCCTTCGGGCACGGCCATCTGGGCCTGACCCAATCGGCCGGGACCGCGCAGATCGTTGCCGATCTGCTGACCGGCACAGACCCCGCTATCAATCTGGCGCCGTTTTCTCCGGCGCGCTTCTGAGGCAAGCATGACGCAATACGTATTTCCCTGCATTGACGGCCATACCTGTGGCAACCCAGTCCGACTTGTCGCAGGCGGAGCCCCTCGGCTGGAAGGGGCGAACATGCTGGAAAAGCGGGCGCATTTCCTGCGCGAATTCGACTGGATCCGCACCGGCCTGATGTTCGAGCCGCGCGGCCATGACATGATGTCGGGCGCGATCCTTTATCCGCCGACGCGTCCGGACTGCGATGTCGCCGTGCTGTATATCGAAACCTCGGGCTGCCTGCCCATGTGCGGCCACGGCACCATC
Organism: Paracoccus kondratievae; assembly: GCF_009301415.1. Lineage (GTDB taxonomy): Bacteria > Pseudomonadota > Alphaproteobacteria > Rhodobacterales > Rhodobacteraceae > Paracoccus > Paracoccus kondratievae. The sequence goes on from NZ_CP045072.1 coordinate 2,013,226, forward strand.
GGCACGATCACCATGGGGATCGAAAACGGGCTGATCGTCCCGCGCACGCCCGGCCGCCTGTCGATCGAGGCCCCGGCAGGCAAGGTCGATATCGAATACCGTGAGGAAGGCCGCTATGTCGAAGAGGTCCGGCTGACCAATGTCCCAAGCTTTCTTTACGCCGAAGGCCTGACCGCCGAGGTCGAGGGTCTGGGCGAAATCGTCGTGGACGTGGCCTATGGCGGCAATTTCTACGCCATCGTCGAGCCGCAAAAGAATTTCCGCGACATGGCCGATTATACCGCGGGCGAGCTTATCGGCTGGTCCCCCAAGCTGCGCGCGGCCTTGAACGCAAAATACGAATTCGTCCATCCCGAACTGTCAGAAATCCGCGGGCTAAGCCATATCCAATGGACCGGTGCCCCGACGGTTTCAGGCGCCCATGCCCGCAATGCCGTCTTTTACGGCGACAAGGCCATCGACCGCAGCCCCTGCGGCACCGGCACCTCGGCACGGATGGCGCAGCTTGCCGCCAAGGGCAAGCTGAAGGTCGGCGATGAATTCTGGCATGAATCAATCATCGGTTCGATCTTCAAGGGCCGGGTCGAGGGCGCGGCAACTGTCGCCGATCGCGACGCGATCATCCCCTCGATCGCCGGCTGGGCACGGCAGACCGGGCTGAACACAATCTATATCGACGCCGAGCGCGATCCTTTCGCCCACGGGTTTGTCGTGAAGTAACCAGACGCCAAAACGGCGCAAATCACGCGCTGAGGCCCAAAAACGACCAGCCACGTCCCGGCACCCCGCCGGGACGAATGACAGGACATGGTACCGGCCGCCCGGGGTGGGTCCTGAAACAGGAAACCGCCCCGAGGGCCGATTTATTGCGGGCCGGTCCCATGCCGCAGCCTCAAGCGAACCGAACCCATCGAGCTGAAAGGAAAACCCATGCGTTCACGTCTTTCGATCAATGTGGTCGGCTGCCATGCCGAAGGCGAGATCGGCGATGTCATCGTCGGCGGGGTTCTGCCCCCGGCCGGCAACACGATGATGGAGCGGATGATCGCCATGGAGCGCGACCACGACCACATCCGCCAGCTTTTGATCTGCGAGCCACGCGGCTCGGTCGCGCGGCATGTGAACCTGATCGTGCCGCCCATCACGCCGGGCTGCGCCGCCGGGGCGATCATCATGGAGCCGACCGAGTATGTCCCGATGTCAGGCTCGAACACGATCTGCGTCGCAACCGTCCTGTTGGAAACCGGCATGGTGCCGATGCAAGAACCGATCACCCGGTTTAAGCTGGACATGCCCGGAGGCGTGATCGAGGTCACCGCCGAATGCCGCGACGGCAAATGCCGCTCGATCACCTTCCGCAACGCCCCCGCCTTTGCCGCCGTGCTGGATGGCGCGCTTGAGATCGAAGGGCATGGCACGATCCCGCTTGATATCGCCTATGGCGGCATGTTCTTTGGCATCGTCGATGCGCAGGCGCTTGGCTTTCATATCCGCCCTGACGAGGCCCGCGATCTGGCCATTCTGGGCGAAAAGATCCGCAAAGCCGCGCGGGAACAGTTCGACGTGTCCCACCCCGAGTTTCCGAATGTGCGCGGCGTCTCGATCGTCCAGTTTGCCATGCCATTTCAGGGCAGCGGAGCAGTAACCCGCAACACCTGTATCGTCGCGCCGGGACGTTCGGACCGCTCACCCACGGGCACCGGCACTTCGGCGCGGATGGCGGTTTTGCAGGCGCGTGGCCTGATGGGTGTGGGCGATGTGCTGATCCATGAATCGATCATCGGGTCACGCTTTATCGGCAAGATCCTTGAGGTCGGGGATCGCGGCGGCGTGAGGACGATCATCCCGCAGATCACCGGCCGTGCATGGATCACCGGCCAGCATACCTATTACGTCGACCCCGAGGACCCGTGGCAATCGGGCTATATGCTTTCGGACACCTGGGGCGTCACTCCGACGCTGAAGCAATAGGGGGCCATGATCATGACCGCGCTCAGCATTCTGCCAGGCGTCGCGGCCGGGCCTATCCTGTTCTCGGACGAGCCGCTCAGCTTCTGGGGCGGGGTTGACCCGGCAACCGGTAAGATCATCGACGTCCATCACCCCCTGCATGGGCAAAGCGTGACCGGTCAGGTGCTGATGATGCCCTCGACCCGTGGTTCATGCACCGGCTCGGGGGTGCTGCTTGATCTGGTCCTTTCAGGCCGGGGTCCGGCAGCGCTGATCTTTGCCGAGCCCGAGGACGTCGTGACGCTTGGCGCACTGATCGCCGCCGAGATGTTTGGCAAAGAGCTGCCGGTCCTGCGCCTGCCGCGCGCATTGTTCGATGCGCTTGGGCAGGAAACCCTGGCCCGGATCGGCCATGACGCGATCACCGCAGGCACACTGTCGGTACCGGTCCAGCCACCCGCCACGGCATCGCTGGAACTGACCGGTCAGGACCGTGCCTTCCTGCAGGGACAGCATGGAACGGCGACGGCGCAGGCCATGCGGATCATCTGCGCCATGGCCGCCCAGCAGGGGGCGGCGGGGCTGGTCGATGTCACGCAAGGCCATATCGACGGCTGCATCTATGCCAGCCCGGCGAACCTGACCTTTGCCGAGCGTATGGTCGACATGGATGCGCGGGTAATCATCCCGACGACGATGAATGCGATTTCGGTCGATCGTGAGAACTGGCGTCAGCAAGGCGTGCCGCCCAGCCTTGGCGGACCGGCACAGCGGCTGGCGGATGCCTATGTGAAAATGGGCTGCCAGCCCAGCTTTACTTGCTCCCCCTACCTGCTGGATAGCGCGCCGACACAGGGAGAGGCCATCGCGTGGGCGGAATCCAATGCAGTCGTCTATGCCAATACGGTGCTTGGCGCGCGCACAGCCAAACATCCGGACTTTCTGGACCTGTGCATTGCCATGACGGGTCGGGCCCCCCTGTCCGGCCCTTATCTGGATCAGAACCGCAAGGCCCGCCGCATCATCGAGGTTGAACTGCCCCCCGGCGCGGACGATGCCTTTTGGCCGCTGATCGGCTATCTGGCGGGCAAGGCGTCGCCGGACCGCATCCCGTTACTGCGCGGCCTGTCACCGGCAAAGCCGGGAACGGATGAGCTGAAGGCGCTCTGCGCCGCCTTTGGCACCACATCCGCTGCACCCATGCTGCATGTCGAGGGCGTGACGCCCGAAGCAGAGCAGATCGCAGATGACGCCGACCACGACCGGATCACCGCCGCGATGATGGCCTCGGGCTGGCGACAGTTGAACGAGGGTCCGGACAAGATCGACCTTGTCGCCCTTGGCAGCCCCCATGCGTCGTCAGGTGAATGCCGGGCTTTGGCGGACGGGCTTGCCTCGCGCCGGGTTGCTGTGCCGACCATCCTGACCACCGGCCGGGCCATTATCGCACAGGCCCGGGCCGAGGGAGTTTTGCAAAGGCTCGAAGAAAGCGGCGTGACGGTTCTGCCCGATCTGTGCTGGTGCTCGATCTCGGAACCGGTGTTTCCGCCCCGGACTCATGCGGTGATGACGAACTCAGGGAAATACGCCCATTACGGGCCGGGGCTTTCGGGGCGGGCGGTGCGCTTTGGCAATCTGGCACAATGCATAGATGCCGCGCTGACCGGGACGGCACCCAAGGCGCTGCCGGATTGGCTGGCCAAGGCAGAGAGCGGCTGATCCGAACCATCCCCGGTGGGCAGGTCCTGCCGGGGTTTCGGGACAGGCTAACTGTCCTCATCCTCTGCCAGACGCGAGATCGTGCGGATGCGCGAGATATTGCGATAATCACGGGGGGTCATGCCGGTCTCTTTCAGAAAGATCCGGTTGAAGTTCGACAGGTTCGAAAACCCCGCCTCGAAACAGACGTCGATGATGCGCATCGTCGTTTCGGCCAGCAGGCTGCGCGCACGGGAAATACGGATGGCGCGTTGATATGAAGAAAAGGTCATCCCCGTCAGTGCCTTAAAGCTGCGCGACAGGGTCGAGGGCTTTGCTCCGACCATCTCGGCCGCCTCATACATGGTTACCGAGGGGGCCAGTTGCAGAACCTGAATGGCATTGTTGACGTTGGAATGCCGTCCGCTGGCCAATGCCGCGTAGGATGAGACGAACCCCGGGCTGGCAAGCAGGCGATAATCCTGCGCCGCTGCGAAACGCTCAAGGATCTCGACGAAAATACCAAGCCCCCGCGCCCGTTGGGCCTGAGACAGCGACACGATCAGCGCGCCGATCTCAGCCGCCTCAGAGCCCATGATCTCGATACCGCGCCCGGACAGCGGCAACAGGGTCTGAAGGCTGCGCAGCTCGGCCAGCGGGACCCCGCCTGCCATAAGAGCCGCCGCGTCGAATTGCAGGACATAGTCGCGGCCCGGCGCATGCAGGCCGGGCGAGACCCAGTTATGCGGCAGGTTGCTGCCGCATAGGGACAGATGGCCGGGCTCGAAACTGCCGATATAGTCGCCGACATAGGCATAGCCGCGCGCCTCGGGGATGAAATGGATCTCCCATTCGGGGTGGTAGTTCCAGGTGCACAGCGGATGGGGATAATCGTCGCGGCGGATCAGATAGGACCGATCCTCGGGGATTGTGATGCTTTCACGCATCGCCGCTGTCACCCGCATGGGCCGGGGCAGGCTGGCAGATGCCCGGGAAACATCGTCGTCCGGCCATGCGTCCTGCATCGTCACAGGATCACAATCTGACTGTTTCTGCATCCGCACGGCCCGCAATCCCCCGGTTTTGACATTAAAGTATCGGTTTTGCGCAAGAGCGCAACTAGTGAACCGTCCCCATCTATGCCAGCTTCAGGCGCAGTTTGGGGAAAAGATCCCCTTGCATCCGGGAGGATATCACCTTGAAACACCTGTTCTCGACCGCCAGTCTTCTGGCGGTGCTGATGGCGACTACTGCGCAAGCAGAATCCATTTGTTCCAGTGATTTACGTGTTCTGGCCCAGCCTCGCGACGGGCTGACGCTGCTTGAGGATTATGTCGATGAGTTCGAGGAACTCTCTGGTGCCGGTTTCGAGATCGATTATCTGAACGAGAATGACCGCCGCGCCAAATCGCAGGCGGATGCCTCGACCGTTGGCAGCTACAACGTGTATTATGTGGACGAGGCAAACCTGCCTCTGTTCGCCTCATCCGGCTGGATCGTGCCCTTGGACGGCTATTATCCCGCCGAATACGATTATGAAGATTTCGACGCCGGCATGCGCAGCGTTGCAAGCTATGACGGCAAGCAATGGTTTGCACCGATCCAGGGCGGCGGCGACCTGATGGTCTATCGCACCGACCTGCTGACCGCCGCGGGGCTGGAGCCGCCGAAAACCTGGGAAGAATACGTCGCCGCCATCAGGAAACTGCATGACCCGGACAACGGGGTTTATGGCGTCGCACTGCGCGGGCAGCGTGGCTCGGGCGCGAACGTCTGGCGCTGGCTGCCGCTGTTTGCGGCGAATGGCGGCAAATGGACCGATGAAACGGGCGCCTTTGCGTTCAACTCTGACGCGGCGGTCAAGGCGACCGAGGAATATCTTGAGCTGTTCAAATACTCGGCCCCCGGCACGCAGACTGGCTCTTTTGACGAATCCACCGGCGCCTTCCGTTCGGGCAAGGTGGCGATGATCGTTGAATCCGCCCCGCTTGGCGCGATGTCCAAGGACCCCTCGCAAAGCCGCGTGGTCGATGTGGTGGGCTTTGCCCCGCCGCCGACACCGCTGCCGGGTTCGGGCTATGCCCATGGCTTTGCCATTGCTGCCAAGGCAAACCCCGAAGAGCAGGACAAGGCTTGCGCCGGTCTGTTCGTGGCCTGGGCCACCTCGAAAGAGCAGGAGGCCCGCCGCCTTGCCAAGGGCCAGCCGGGTGAGCTGACCCGCAAGAGCACCTATGAAAGCCCCGAATACGTCAAGACATTCGGCGAAAACCTGTCGGTCGCCATGGCCGAAACCGGCGCAAGGACCGAGGTCCTGTTCTGGCAGGACCCGCGCTGGCAGGAGCTTGGCAACACCTGGGGCATCATGCTGGAAGAACTGATCACCGGTTCGCGCACCGATGTGAAGGCCACTCTGAACGAGCTGGAAACCTTCGCCAAATCGCTCTGAAGCTTTGACCCGGGGCGCGGAGGCGCATTGCGTCCCCGCCCCATTCCCTTTCCAGTACAATGAGGCACCGATGAGAGTTGGGCGTTCTCTTCCCTATGTCTTTCTGGGGCCTGCGCTTTTGGTGCTGGTCATTCTTGCGGCGGTCCCGACACTGTATGCGGTGAACCTTTCGCTGCAAAACCGGACCCTTAGTGCACCGCAAGCCGAATATGTCTGGCTTGCCAATTACCTGAAACTCTTTTCGGACGACCGCTTTCTTAACGCGCTGTGGGTTTCGCTGAAATGGGAGGTGCTGACCGTCAGCGCCACAATGGCGGTCGGGATCGGCCTTGCCATCGCCATGTTCGAGGCGGCTACCCGCCGCTGGCGCATGATCCTTAGCGTCCTTTTCATCATTCCGGTGCTGCTGCCCCGTGTCTGCGCGGCTTTTGTGTGGAAATTCTCGTTCCACCCGCTTTACGGCGCGGTAACCTGGCCCGTCCGCGCCCTGACCGGCCAGACCCCCGATGTTCTGGCCCACCCCTGGGGGGCGATGCTGACGGTCGCCTTTGTCGATGTCTGGCAATGGGGACTGTTCTTTGCGGTCATCATCCTGAAGCTGATGGAGGCCCTGCCCCCCCAGCCCATCGAGGCCGCCCGGATCGACAAGGCCAAGGGGTGGGAGATCCACCGTTTTGTCACCCTGCCGATGCTTAAACTGCCGCTTATCTCGCTGTTGCTGGTCAAGGCGATCGAGTCGCTGCGCTCATTCGATCTGGTCTATGTGATGACCCGTGGCGGTCCCGGTGTCTCGACCGAGACGCTGGACATGTATGCCTATTCGCAGGGTTTTATCGAGGCGGGCAATATTTCTTACGCCTCGTCCATGGCCGTGATCATGATGGTGCTGACCGTGATCCTCTTCACCTCGATCTGGAAGAGGCTGAACAAATGAAGCTTTCGACCCTTCTTTTGCGTATCGTGCTGGCTTGCGCCGCTTTGATGGTGCTGCTGCCGCTGCTGTGGACGCTGCTTAACGCCTTCAAGACCAACGCCGATCTGCTGGTCAACACGCCCAAGCTGATCTTCACGCCGGTCTGGGACAACATGCAATATGTGCTGGGCCGCCGTTCGGTTGCACGGGCGCTGACGAACTCGCTGGTGATCTGTTCCTCGGCTGTCGCCATGGGGGCGCTGCTTGGCGTACCGGCCGCCTACGTGATCGCGCGGGTCAAGAACCGCCTGACGCGCGAGGCGCAGTTCTTTGCCCTGTCCTTGCGCTTTCTGCCGCCGGTCGCCGTGGCCATTCCGATGATGGTGATCTGGCTGGGGCTCGGGTTTTACGACACCCGCTTTGCCCTGATCGTCACCTATATGACGATCACCATCTCGATCACGGTCTGGCTGTCGATCCCTGCATTCGAGCGCGTGCCGATCGCGGTGGAAGAGGCCGCCCGCGTCGACCGCCTTGGCCCCTATGCCACCTTCTTTCGCGTGGCGTTGCCGATTGCGCGGCCGCAGATCCTTGCCGCCATCGCCTTTTCCTTCATCCTCGTCTGGAACGAATTCCTGCTTGCGATGATGCTGAGTACATCAAAGGCGCGCACCCTGCCTGTCGTCGCCTCGGAAATGTCCCAGCTGGGGATGAACGTTCCCTGGGGAGTGTTGAATGCCGCGGTGGTCCTGCTGTCGCTGCCGCCGCTGATCCTGCTGGCTGTCGCGGGCGCCGGGATGAACTCGGTCTTTTCCCGCAAGTCCACGCAGGATTGACGCAGATGAAAGCCCCCTGGCCCGGCCGCGCACGCCGTGGCTACCCAAACGCAGATATGCAGAGTGAGGAATCGTGATGGCGACCGTTGAATGCCGCAACCTGTGCAAGAGCTACGGCTCGCATGAAGTCATCCGGAATTTCAACCTTTCGATCTCTGACCATGAATTCATCGTCTTCCTGGGCCCGTCCGGCTGCGGGAAATCCACGATCCTGCGCATGGTCGCAGGGCTGGAAGAGATCACCGGCGGCGACCTTTTCATCGGCGGCGCAAGGGTCAATGACCGCGACCCGGGCGACCGGGGCATCGCCATGGTCTTTCAGAACTACGCGCTTTATCCGCATATGAGCGTGCGCGAAAACATCACCTTTGCACTGGAGCGCGCCGGAACAAGCAGGGATGAGATCCGCCGTCGCCTTGATCCCGTGGTCGAAACGCTGGGGCTGGACATCTACCTTGGCCGCAAGCCGACCGAATTGTCGGGCGGTCAGCAACAACGCGTCGCTATCGCCCGCGCGATGATCAAGACACCCGAGGTGTTTTTGTTCGACGAGCCGCTCTCGAACCTGGACGCCAAGCTGCGCGGTCATTTGCGGGTCGAAATCGCGCGACTGCACAGGGCACTGAACACCACCTCGGTCTATGTCACTCATGACCAGCTTGAGGCGATGACGCTGGCAGATCGCATCGTATTGATGAATCAGGGCAGGATCGAACAGATGGGCACGCCCGAGGAGATCTATTCCCGCCCGGCCACGGTCTTTACCGCAGGCTTTATCGGCACGCCGAGCATGAACTTCTTTTCCCTCGACGCGGGCGAGGGACGATTGAGAAACGCCGATATCGACCTTGCCGCCCCCTTTCCGCTGCGTGCAGGCAAAGTCACCCTGGGCATTCGGCCAGGAGCCATCAGGCTGGTTCCCGAAGGTACGCCCGACGCCATCGCCGCCACGGTCGAGCGGGATGAGTTCCACGGCGACATGCGGCTGATCTCGCTGAACGCCGGTGCGGAAAGCTTCATGGTCTCGGTCCCCGCCGCAACACGGCTGTCCGAGGGAGAGCGGGTGCTGGCCCATCTCGATCCCGCGTCGCTGCATGTCTTTGACGCGGAAAGTGGCCAGCGCCTGGGGGACTGAGCCCACCCTATGGTCCGGCCGCTGAGGTCCCCGGCCTTGCGTCCCGGCCGCAAACCATGGATCACTGGGACCATGACGGACCTGCAGGACCCAAAGCTTCGGTTTCCTTTGCGGGCGGCAAGGCTGTTCATGGCCTTGCTGCTGGTACTGCTGGTCGCCACCCTGCCCGGACCTCGGGTCAGTGTCGAGGTCCAGCATCCGCAGCAACTGGTCGCGCCGTCCCTTAGCCTGACGGCGATCCACGGCCGGGACCAGCTTGCACGCAAGGAAACGGCGCAGGTCCAGCCGCTGACCGCGGCAGCATTGCCGCCGTCAGAGACCCCGGCTGCACCGCCGCGAACCGCAGCGGCTGTAGGTTATACCTATCACCACCTGATCGGCGCACCGCTATGCGCGCTGGCGCCCTGCGCACGCGCCCCTCCCGTCTTTCGCATGACCGCCTGAGATCGCTCTGCCCCCGGCTTTTCCGGGCCGGCAGACCATGACCCTTGCGTTCACGAAGGACGAAAAATGAACATCATCCATGACGAACCGGTGGTGCACCGGGTGCCGCCTGCCGAGCGTGAGCCGGTGCAGGACAACGCAACAGAAACCACGCCTGCGCCTCCCTCTGCCGGAACGGTCGAATCCGGCAAGATTGTGCTGCTGAACTGGTGCATCATGCTGGCCGGTATCGGCGTGATTATCATTGGTGGCCTCTGGCTGGCCGGCTGATCGGCCACCCCCGCGGATCACAGGGTCCGCGGGGGGCTCGCAGGGTTCAGGCGCCGCGATCCTGTTCGCGCTGCGCCCAAAGATAGCCGACAAACGCCCCCTTCACGAGGCGGAGGATCAGCAGTGTCAGCACCGTTATCGCCAGCCCCACCGTAACAAGCAGCGTTATGGGATCCGGCCGGAACAGCACCCAGCCAAAGCCGATCATCGGGATCAGCAGCAAAAGCATGATCGTCATGGTAAAGAAGGCCGGGCCATCGGCAGCGCGGTATAGCCCCAACGGTTCACCGCAGGATTCGCAGCTCTGCACGATGGTCAGATAGCCCTTGAAGAGCCGACCTTTGCCGCAATGCGGACAGCGACCGGTCAGCCCTCTGATCGCGGCGGTTCGCCCACTTCGTTCCTCTGTCATGACCGTTCATGCTCCGATTATTTTCGCGCAAGAATAACATGATGGTACGGCGGGGAATGCAATGGCTGATGATGCGGACAGCCCCGGGGTCAAAGGCCGGCTATCGGCGGATGGGTGATGCAATGAGCAACCGCAGCGAAAAAGATCGCGCTGCCCGTCAGGACAAAAACGTGCCAGATCGTGTTGTGAAACGGCAGGCGCTGCATCAGGAAAAACACCACCCCGATGGTGTAGATCGCGCCCCCGATCATCATCAGGATCAGCACCGGACCCGATAGCCCGGCAAGCATCGGCCCTCCGGCATAGGCCGCGGCCCAGCCCATGCCCAGATAAAGCGCAAGTGCAAGCCAACGCAGGCGCCATGGCGGGACCAGCATCTTTAACGACAGGCCCAGCGCCGCCGCCATCCACAGGCCGACCAGCAACCCAAGCGCCTGACCACCCGACAGCAGGGTAAAGGGCGTGTAGGTTCCCGCGATCTTCATGTAGATTGCCGAATGATCCAGCCGGCGCAGCAGCCCCTGCCACCTGGGGCTGTTCACCATGTTGCAAAGCGCCGAAAAGGTCAGCATCAGGATCAGTGTGCCGCCATAGACCGAAGCCCCGACCACCGCCGTCGACCCCGCCTCAGAGAACAGGCTAAGAACAATCAGGGCAGGCACGGCCAACGCTGCCAGCGTCAGGCCGAGGATATGGACGACTCCATCGCTGAACCGCTCGGCCCGGCTGTAGAGTCGCGGAATATGCCCGGTTGTCGTCATACGAGCAGCCTAGGCCCGCGAACCGCGCCTTGGCAAATCAAACTCTCGTCGAAATGTCGGCATTACAGCAGGCGTAACAGTCAGCCGCCGCAGCCTGACAACGCTTTCCGACCTTCTCTGTAAGCCCGTGCTTCATCCCCCTCGCTCGTCTCGACACACAAGGAAGCGTTCAGAGGGAAAGGGTTCATCGTACATACCGCCCATTGGGACGGTACATGATCGCGACGCACCCCGACGTGAATGCCCCGACCGGGAATATCCCAGATCGTGCTGGCAAAAAGGGGGCTTCAAGTCCGCGTATGGTGATTCATGCCGCTCTCTGCGCGAGAGATGAGCTGGCACGCAACCTGCCGCAACCAGCAATCCTGGTGGCCGGCAGAGACGATGATTGTGACAAGATTCAGGTCGGGCCTATTTGACGCCGGATAATGACGCATGGGCGTAAATGCGATGGACGAAATACCGTCAACAGCATAAAGCTACCCGAATATGATATCCGTGCCGAAAGAAATGTGACAGTGATGACCGAGTCAATACCGGAACTTCAGCCATATCCAATCGACGCCGATGTTGAGGGGCTGCCTTATTGTCTTGGGCCGGACGGAAATATTGCCATGCGCGATGGCAGCAGGATGGGTTATGACTCGCTCAAGCTGCGCAAGGGTTTCGTGCAATATGAAAACGGTTTTTCCAAAGATGAAAAGGCGGTTTACAGCTGGGGGCGGCGCATCATGGGTGCAAATCCCGCAACGTTCCGGGTTCTCAGCCGCGCCTTTGTAACCGACGGCAATCATGTCTGGAACCACATCGGAAAGGTCAAGGACGCCGATCCCACAACGTTCGCTGCCTGCGATTCCGGCGAAGGAAACCACTGGGGCACAGGTTACGGCAAAGACGCAAACAGCGTCTTCTTTTCGCCAGGTGACCTGCGCGCGCGCCGGGTGGTCAAGGCGGATACCCGAACCTTTCGTTCATGCGGCGACACTTGTCTTGTCGGATATGACGATTATTTCACCTTCGCCCAGGGATCATCAATCCCGAAAGCAAAAAGAAAGGGCTGGCGCTATCTGTCCTACAGCTACAGCCGGGACGAAAAAGCGATCTTCTATCTGAACAGCCGGGTCGAGGGGGCAGATCTGGAAAGCTTCGAGGTTGTGCCAGTTTTCAGCTCTCATAAAATCGGACCCGCACCACTGGCCCGAGACAGAAATCATTATTACTGGTGCGATGAGATAATTGATAATGACGAATTTGGCGCAAAATTCTGGATCAGATATGCTGTCGTCTCGGATCCTGACGATATGCCACCGATTGCGCGAAAGCTCGGCTGGGAACTGGAAAACCCGATAGTTGGCAGGAAATGAGCCAGAGACCTCTGTCATATTGACAAATGGCGGCCCCATCAGCTGATGCAGACGACATTGATGAATCCGTCTGCGGTTTTGTCATAGCGGGTGACCCGCCGACGGCTGCTCTTCAACTTGTTGAAACAGTGCCCGACATGTTGCGCATCGTGAAGATGGTCATGCCGACGACCTTGCAGACCTGCCAGTTCTCACGCATCGGGATCGTCGGCCGTGCGCCGCTGATTGCGATGTCTTCCCGAGCTTTGTCCAGGTCATAGCCGCGGCCCTCATCATTGAGCTGACACCATTGCGCAAAGATGGATCTTGGTCGTGAAACCACCTCCCGAACGGCCAGGTGCCTTTTTGCGCCCGCCGTATGGCTCCGAACGAAGATCACGGCACTGCCAGCGATCCGAAGCTTGGCGCGCGTGCGCCCACTGGGTTCACCGCGTACAGCGCATCCTCTCACAATCCGGTCAGCACCCAGCAGTGAAACCGACGGCAGACGGGCGACCATTTGCCGAACTTTTCGGACAGGTCGCACCAGGATGTCCGGTTCTCACAATCCGGAAAACCCTATCTGAAACAATGTTCTGGCTGGCCGGCTTGCGCACGTTCTGGTGCGGATGAATCGCTGAAAGAAGGCCCGCTCATCGTCAGGGATCTGGGCACGCACCACGCTCATCTCTCACGCAGGGGCTTGCTTGCATCACAGCCTGCGAACCAGGCCCGAATTCGTTAACGCAGGCTAACAAATTATTATTACTCAATAAAATCAATCACCCCCTGTGATTGTACAATTCTGCCATACGACAATCGACACGATCAAAATGTACATTAATGTATCTGCCTTTTGTCAGAAAAATACCACACGCATTTGTGAATCATGTTGATCGGAAAGGGCGAATCGCCCATAAGTGGAATGGCTTGATCCAATTCAAGCAGTTGGTGTGTTCCCCAGTTTCTGGTCTCGCAGTTCAACCAATCGACCGCGCATCGCTGCGACGGTCTGACAAAAGGTGGCGCACATGCCTTATATTACCGAGATCCCCTCAAGCTTTATCACCGTTGGCCTTGATGGCATCATTGCCTTCGTGCCCAACACATCGCTGCTCAACGCATTTGAGGATTCGCAAGAGTTCGCGCAGTATGACGTCGACGCCAACGGTGCCACGACCCTTGAAAATGGCGACAACGTTACCCCCGTCGATACCAACGGAGATCCGTTAACCGGCCCGGGCACCTATCTTGGCTCGACAACGGTTTCGAACGCGGCCGTTAGCGTTGGCCTTCCGCCGTTGGCAGCCATTGGGCTGCAGGTGAACCCGATCAGCGGCCATATCATGGAGGCCGACGGTCGCTATTACTTCATCAGCGACGAACCGCTGGATGATGACCACCTTGCGGTGACGGCATCCATCGTCGTTGCTGGCCAAACGGTTTCCGTGACTGCTCCCATCTCCCAGATCACGGAAACGCTGGCAGCGGCAGTAGAGGACTTGCCACTCGGGGTCGGCATTCTTCCTGCTGCGACGATCCGGGCAGGGGCTGACCTGATCCAGCAAACCGCTAACACCGCCATCGTGACCATGGATCACGATCCGAACGGCACGCTGGAGCTGTCTGACGACGAGGTGTTCTGCTTTGTCGCCGGCACTCTGATCGAGACCGAGAACGGCTTTGTCCCGGTCGAGACGCTGCAGGTCGGCGACAAGGTGATGACGCGCGACAACGGGTTGCAACCGATCCGCTGGATCGGCTCAATCAAGCTCAAGGCCGCCGCGCTGAAGGCCAGCCCCAAGCTGATGCCGATTCGCATCCGCGCCGGGGCACTGGGTGACGGGGTGCCTTCGTCGGACCTGCTGGTTTCGCCGCAGCACCGGGTTCTGGTACGCTCAAAAATAGCGCAAAAGATGTTCGGCACCATGGAGGTTCTCGTGGCCGCCAAGCAGCTGTTGCAGCTTGACGGTGTCGACATCGCCACTGATCTGGCCGAGGTCGAGTATTTCCACATCCTCTTTGAACGGCATGAGGTGGTGAACTCGAACGGCGCGCTGACCGAGTCACTTTACACCGGCCCGCAGGCACTCAGATCCGTCGGCAAGGCAGCGCGGGAAGAGATCTTTGCCCTGTTCCCCCAGCTTAGCGACGCTGACTTCGTGCCCGAACCCGCCCGCATGCTGCCTTCGGGCCGCAAGGCGCGCAAGCTGACCGTCCGCCACCGGCAGCACCATCGCCCGATGGTGTGCTGATCAGCGCATCAACATTGTCTTTAGGGCCACAGTGAAAACTGTGGCCCTTTTTCTATCAACGGCGGCGTCGGCTTTCTGATAGGGCACAAACGCTAATCCCGCAGGCGCATAGTAGAGGAGATCCCTGAGCAGGTGCATGTATCAATCCCGCCACTTTGGCTCTCTTTCTTCGGCGTCCATCCGGGCGATGATCGCGTCAGATACGATCTCAGAGAGGTCCGCGGTTTTCGTCCGTACAGCCCGGCGGCAATCCGGGTCGTGCAGTTCGGGTACGAACTTCTGGCCCATGCCGCTCCTCCCTCTGAGCTTTGACCTGCCCCCTGGGCGTTGTTGAGCTAATCGGCTGCAGGCCGATATGACCCTTTTCCTCTTTTCGTTCAGCCAACGGCTATGATCTCGACGGTGCCGAGGGCGTTGTATCTGTTCATGATGGCGATGCGGATCTGGATTTCTGCAGTCTGTCGATCCGGGTCGCATGAGGCGATGCGCTCGCCGAACGCCTTGAGGCAATTCATCCGCGCCTCGACGCGACTTCGGACATGATAGCCGACCGAACGCTTCCAGTTGGCCCGTCCCAGGCGCAGCGTCTCATGCAGGATGTCGTTGCGGACGCGGGCGGCCGGGCAATCCTCTTTCCAGGCGCGACCGTTCCGCCGAATGGGTATACGCGCTTCGGCCCCCCGTTCGACGATCGCGCCATGGCATCGTCTGGTGTCACAGGCACCGTCGGCCGTGACCGAGCCGATCTCTTCATCTTCGGGGAGCTGCGCCAGCAGGTCTGGCAGCACCGGCTATCGCCCTGCCGGCTCGACGTGAGTTCGACAGCTCGAACATCACCGGTCTGCGCATCCATGCCGATATGGACCTTGCGCCATTGCCTGCGGCGGGACGCACCATGCTTGCGCGCCTGCCATTCACCATCGCCGCGGAACTTGATGCCGGTGCTATCGACGGGCAGGGTCACGGGACCGCCGGGGCGGCGGTAAGGGATCTGCACGACAAGCCGTGCCTGGCGTCGGCAGAGCGTGGAATAATCCGGGGCCGGCCAGTCCAGCCCCGCCATCTCGATCAGGCTGGCAACTAGCCCAACCGTTTGCCGCAGCGGCAGGCAGAACAGCACCTTCAACGTCAGGCAAGTCTGGATCGCGCTCTCCGAGAACGTCTCCGGATGACCGCGCTTCCCGGTCTGCGCTGCATGCCAGGCCATCGTCGGGTCGAACCAGATCGAGAGCGAGCCGCGGCGGCGCAGTGCGGCGTTATAGTCGGGCCAGTTCGTCGTGCGGTAGCGGAGAGAAGAAGGCTTCGCCATGACACGAAGCTAACACTCAGGATTCACCACGTGAATCCGCCTCACTGATAAGTGCAACAACGCCATTCGGGACCCTAGATGCTCTAGCGACCAGAGCTTCAAGAGGTATTTCGATGTTCTCGATCGGCAGGCTCAGCGCGGCGACAGGGGTCAAGGTACCCACCATCCGCTATTATGAGCAGATCGGCCTTTTGCCCGAGCCCGAGCGGACCGGGGGCAACCAGCGCCTTTACACCCGCAAGATGCAAGAAAGGCTGGCTTTTATCCGCCATGCCCGCGACCTTGGCTTTCCGCTAGAGGCGATCCGCGAGCTGTTGAGCCTTTCGGACCAGCCCGGCGAATCGTGCCACACCGCAGATGAGATCGCGATCCGCCAGCTTGCCGAGGTCGAGGCAAGAATCGCCCGGCTGGCGGCGCTGCGCGATGAATTGCGGCGCATGCTGGATCATTGTGCCAGCCACACAATCGCCGAATGCCGGGTGATCGAGGTTCTGGGCAATCACGCTCTATGCGCGCATGATGACCATAGCGTGCCCAAGGGGGCCGGACCCGCCTAGCGCGGCCTGATCCCGTGGGTGACCCCTTCCCCCCGCCGCGACGACGTCCTAGAGTGCGACCATGCGCTGGACCCTGCCAAATCTACTGACTGTTCTGCGACTTCTGGCGGCACCGTTGGTGCCGCTGATGTTCTTCTTTCTCAGCCGGCCCTTTGCTGATTTCGCGGCGCTGGCGCTGTTCCTGATCGCCGCCGTAACCGATTGGTTCGACGGCTATCTGGCCCGCGCCTGGGCGCAGGAAAGCCGCTTTGGCGCCGCCATGGACCCGATTGCGGACAAGGCCATGGTCATCATCGCCGTGGTGGTCATCACCGGCTATTCGGGCATGAACCCCTGGCTGATCCTGCCCGCCACCGTGATCCTGTTTCGCGAGGTCTTTGTTTCGGGCCTGCGCGAATTCCTGGGGGACAAGGCACGGCTGCTCAAGGTCACGAAACTGGCCAAGTGGAAGACAACGGCACAGATGGTCGCCATTGCCGTGCTGTTTCTGGGCACCGGGCTGAATTACTATGAAACCGGCCATCCGCCGCTTGTGGGTGAAACCAGTCTGCCCTGGTCCGACAACTGGTCGGATCTGGCGACGCAGGTTGGGCTGGTGCTGATCTGGATCGCGGCGGTTCTGACCGCAATCACTGGCTGGGACTACTTCGCCAAGGCCCGGCCATTCCTGAGGGATGACCATGGCGCTTGACGTTCTGTATTTCGCCTGGCTGCGCGAACGCATCGGCCAGCCGCGCGAGCGGGTCGAGACACAGGCCCGTACCGTCCGTGAACTGGTGGCCGAACTTGCTGCAATGGACGAATGGCACGCGGCGGCACTGGCCGACCTGACAGCGGTGCGCATCGCTGTGGATCAGGAACTGGCTGATCTGGACGCATCGTTGGAAGGGGTGCGCGAAGTCGCCTTTTTCCCGCCGATGACCGGAGGCTAGGATGACGGCCCGGGTCCAAAGCGTGCCCTTTGACCTTGGTGCCGAGCTGGCAGGCTTTGGCGCAGGCGCAGGCGCGGTCGTAAGCTTTTCGGGCCTGGTGCGCGACGAAGATGGTCGTCTGGTCGCACTTGAGATCGAACATTATCCCGGCATGACCGAAAAGGCGCTGCAAGCCTATGGCGAGCAGGCAGCACAACGTTTTGGCCTGACCGGCTGGCGGATCATCCACCGCTTCGGCCGTCTTGAAGTCGGTGAACAGATCATGATGGTCGCCACAGCCGCCCGGCACCGCAAGGCGGCATTTGAGGCGGCGGAATACCTGATGGACTGGCTGAAATCCCGCGCCCCCTTCTGGAAACGCGAAATCGGTCCTGACGGTCCCGGTGATTGGGTCGAAGCAAAGGCCGAGGATGAGGACGCCTTGTCACGGTGGTGAGGCAAAAGTTGCATTCCCGGCGCGCGGCGATCATATAGGGCGCGGACCAGACAGACCCGACCGGATGACAGCGCGGAGCCCTGCATGACTTACCTGGAGTTCGAAAAGCCCCTTGCCGATCTTGAGGGCAAGGCCGAGGAACTGCGTGCATTGGCCCGAAAGGGTGAAGGTGTTGATCTGGAGAAAGAGGCGGCCGCCCTTGACCGTAAGGCCGAGGAAATGCTGCGCGATCTCTACAAACAGCTTGATCCGTGGCGCAAGACGCAGGTCGCCCGCCACCCCGAGCGGCCCCATTGCCGCGACTATATCGACGTGTTGTTCAGCGAATACACACCCCTGGCCGGCGACCGCGCCTTTGGCGAGGATCATGCCGTCATGGGCGGTCTTGCGCGTTTTAAGGATCAGCCCTGCGTGGTCATCGGCCATGAAAAGGGCAATGATACCAAATCGCGCATCTTTCACAATTTCGGCATGGCCCGGCCCGAAGGGTATCGCAAGGCGATCCGCCTGATGGATATGGCCGATCGTTTCCGCCTGCCGGTGATCACGCTTGTCGACACGCCCGGCGCCTATCCAGGCAAAGGTGCGGAAGAGCGCGGCCAGTCTGAGGCTATTGCCCGGGCGACCGAGAAATGCTTGCAGATCGGCGTGCCGCTGATTTCGGTCATCATCGGCGAAGGCGGTTCCGGCGGGGCTGTGGCCTTTGCCACGGCGAACCGTATCGCCATGCTGGAACACTCGATCTATTCGGTGATCTCGCCCGAAGGATGCGCCTCGATTCTGTGGAAAGACGCCGAAAAGATGCGCGAGGCCGCCCATGCGCTGAAACTGACGGCGCAGGATCTGAAAAAGCTTGATGTTATTGACCGCATCATCTCTGAACCGATGGGCGGCGCGCAGCGCGCCCCCGAAGAAGCAGTCGCTGCTGTGGGCGAGGCTATCGCCGCAATGTTGGGTGAGCTTCAGGGCAAGAAACCCGCGGAACTGATCAACGAGCGGCGGCAGAAATTCCTGAACATGGGGTCCAAGGCGCTGAGCTGAGGCCGAAAAGCCCCGGGGAAATCAAAGGTCCGTCCTGTCGGGGCGGACCTTTCCATTTGATCTTTCGCGGTCTTGGCGCTGATTTATTCCCGCGCAGCCCTAAGCGCGGCTTCCAGGATATCCAGCGCCTCGTCAAAGACCTGATCCTGAATGGTTAACGGCGCGAGGAAACGGATGACATTGCCGTGCACGCCGCAGGTCAACAGGATCAGGCCGCGTTTCAGCGCCTCTTCGCGGACGCGGTTGGCAAAATCGGGGTTCGGCTTGTCGGTGCCGGCAAGGTTGAACTCGACCGCGTTCATAAAACCCGGACCGCGAATATCGACAATCTCGGGCACCGAATCGGCGATGCCGGCCAGGCGCTGTTTCAGCCGCTGGCCAAGCCGGGTGGCACGTTCGCAAAGGTCCTCTTCTGCGATCACGTCCAGCACCGCATGGGCGGCGGCGACGGCCAGAGGGTTGCCCGCATAGGTGCCGCCAAGCCCGCCGGGGGCGGGGCTGTCCATCACTTCGGCCCGTCCGGTGACGGCGCTGATCGGCAGGCCGCCGCCCAGCCCCTTGGCCATGGTGGTCAGATCGGCGGCAACCCCGTGATGTTCCATCGCGAACAGCTTGCCGGTGCGGGCAAAGCCGGTCTGAACCTCGTCGGCGATCAGCAGGATCGAATACTGGTCGCAGATCTCGCGCAGGCGCTGGATAAAGCCGGTCGGCGCCTCATAAAAGCCGCCCTCGCCCTGCACCGGCTCGATGATGATGGCTGCAACGCGCGAGGGGTCGATATCGGCGCGGAACAGCCGGTCAAGCGCCGCCAGCGCCTCGTCGGCAGTCACGCCATGCAAGGGGTTGGGGAATGGCAGGTGCCAGACGTCGTTCATCATCGGCCCAAAGCCTGCCTTATAGGGCTGGACCTTGCCGGTCAGCGACATGCCAAGGAAGGTGCGGCCGTGAAAGCCCCCTGCAAATGCGATGATCCCGGCGCGACCGGTGTAATGGCGGGCGATCTTGACCGCGTTTTCCACTGCCTCTGCCCCGGTGGTGTAAAAGGCGGTCTTTTTCGGCCCGTCGCCGGGGACAAGCTGGTTCAGCCGCTCGGCCAGGGCAACGTAGTTTTCATAGGGCACGACCTGATGGCAGGTATGGGTAAAACGGTCGAGCTGAGCACGCACCGCCCCGATCACCTTTGGGTGACGGTGGCCGGTGTTGACCACGGCGATCCCGGCGGCAAAGTCGATATAGCGCTTGCCCTCTTTGTCCCAGATCTCGGAATTCTCGGCGCGTTCGGCATAGATCTGGGTCGTCATCCCCACCCCGCGCGAGATGGCGGCATTCTTGCGTTCGGTCAGGCTGGTCATACTGGGCGCCCCTTACTCGATGCGATTCGGGGTCGATGCTATACGCGGCCCGGCGATCCGAACAGGGCCGCTTGCACAGCACCCGGTGATGCTTCAGGCTGAAGTCATGTTTCCGATCCGCGACCATAACCCATCCGAGCGCACGCCCTATGTGACCTATGCGCTGATCTTTCTGAACGTGGCGATGTTTCTCATCACCATGCCATGGGCGGGCGGAGAGGTCGGTCTGTGGAACCGCCTTGCGCTATACCCGGTGGCGGTCAGCCATGGCGACTGGCTGTGGGGGCTGGTAACGCATATGTTCCTGCATGCCGGGATCATGCATATCGCCGGTAACATGCTGTTCCTGTGGGTTTTTGGCGACAATCTGGAAGATCAGATGGGGCGTTTCGGCTTTCTGGTCTTTTACCTTGCCTGCGGGTTGGCGGCGGCGGCGGGCCAGATCGCGGCCGACCCGATGAGCGATGTCCCCATGATCGGCGCTTCGGGTGCAATTGCCGGGGTAATGGGCGGCTATCTGCTGATGTTCCCGCGCGCCCGCGTCGATGTCATCGCCATTATCATCATTATTATTCGCCGCTTTACCATTCCGGCATGGGTGCTGTTGCTGGCATGGTTCGGCATCCAGCTGGTCTCAAGCGCCAGCATGGTCGATGACGGCGTTGCCTATGTGGCCCATGCAGCGGGGTTCCTGGCGGGGATCGTATTTGCCGTGCCGCTGTTTCTGCGTCGGGGCGGGTCGGGTTTCTGGCAGCGCACCCATGGTCGCCCGCCTCATGCCCCGGCCTATGCCCCCTCACGCATCCCGCCGGTGCGTCGGCGCTAAAGCCGGCCGCGGCTCATGTGGCGCTTGCCGGCAAAGCCCGGCGCGCGACTGACGGTAAAACCTGCCGCCGCCAGTGCCCGTCGTACATGGCCTGCCGCTGTGTAGGTCGCAAAGGTCCCGCCCGCGGCGGTGTGGCGTGCGACCTCGGTCATTAGTGCCTCGCCCCAAAGCTCGGGGTTTTTGGCTGGCGAAAACCCGTCCAGAAACCACGCATCCGCCTGTCCATCCCATACGGGCAGGGCCTCGCGCGCATCGGCCTGGATGATTTCGGCCTGAACCAGCCCGACGGTCAGATGCTGTTGCGGCCAGCCCTCGCGTAACTGGGCTGCAAGCGGGGCAAGCTCGGGAAAGGCGGCATGGGCGCGGGCCAGTTCATCGGCGCTCATCGGAAAGGCCTCAAAGCTGGTAAAGCGGATCGGCACAGTTGCGATCTGCGCCAGTGCCAGAAGGTTCAGCCCAGTGCCAAAGCCCAGTTCGGCGACGTGAAAGCCGGGCCGCAACCGGGCGGGCAGATCGTTTCCGGCCAGAAAGACGTGGCGCGTCTCGTCCAGCCCGCCGCTGAGGCTGAAGTAGGGGTCGTCAAAGCGGCGCGAGACAGGAATCGCCCCGTCACGCCAATCCAGATCGGCGCTGCTCTGGTCGCGCTTGGCCATCCGCGCTAACTCCTTTTTGCAGGCAGATGCGGCAAGGGGCGGCGGAATGGCAAGCGAAATCACAGTGGCGGGCGCAGGTGTCTTTGGCCTTGCCTGCGCATGGGAGCTGCTGCGGCGTGGCATACGGGTGCGCGTCTTTGAGGCGGCGCGGATCGGGGCAGGTGCCTCGGGCGGGCATGTCGGCGCGCTTGCCCCCCACGCGCCCGAGAACTGGAACGCCAAAAAGCAGGTCCAGCTGGAGGCTCTGATAGCTGCCGAAGGGTGGTGGACCGAGGTTGCCGCGGCGGGCGGGGTCGATCCTGGTTACGCCCGCACCGGTCGTATCCAGCCCGTGCCCGAGGGGTCCGAGGCGCGGATGGCCGAACGGATCGAGGCAGCCCGCGCCAACTGGCCAGAATGGGCGGGAATGGAGATGACTGAGGCGCCACAGGCGCCGTTGGTGCCCCTGTCGCCTTCGGGCCTGTGGTTGGTGGACCGACTGACCGCGCGGGTCAGTCCACGCCGTGCAGGTGCCGCGCTTGCCGCCGCGATCATCGCCCGGGGCGGAGAGCTCATCGAGGGGCAGGCCGCGCCCGACGCCCCCGCGATCTGGGCGACCGGAGTGGCCGGTCTTGCGCCCTTTGGCGGCGGCGGGGTCAAGGGCCAGTCGGCGCTTCTGGCGCTGGATATGGCCGATGCCCCGCAGGTCTTTGCCGATGGGGTCCATATCGTGCCCCATGCGGACGGGACCGTGGCCATTGGCTCGACCTCGGAACGCGATGTCATGGACACCGGCACCGACGCCCAGCTTGAGGTGCTGATAGACAAGGCCCGCGCCCTGTGTCCGGCACTGGGGGATGCACCGGTCGTTGATCGCTGGGCCGGCATCCGCCCGCGCGCGCGCTCCCGCGCGCCCATCGTCGGGCCATGGCCGGGGCGGCCGGGCCATTACGTCGCCAACGGTGGTTTCAAAATCGGCCTTGCCATGGCCCCGGCCTGCGCAGGAATGCTGGCTGATCTGATCCTTGAGGGGCGTGATCGCATCCCCGAGGGCTTCAGGGTGCCGGGCTGACCCCGATTACCATGGGGTGCAGGTGGAACAGCCCTGCCCAGATCAGAACGGCCAGCGCAAGGCGCGGCCAGGTCAGCCGCAGGGCCCATCCGCGTCGCAGGCTGATCGCCAGCCCGAACAGGGCATAGGCAAGCAGCAGCCCGAACAGGATCACATGCGCCAGATCGCCGTTGGCGATCAAATGCGCTGCGCCCCACAGGGTAAAGCCCGCCATCAACCCCGCCATGCCGCCGGTCAGCGCTGCCAGCACCGCTATGGGCATGGCGATATTGGCAAGCCAGCGCATCCACGGCTCTTGCGGCCAGATCTCGACAAAGGGGGCGCGGGCGGCGGCAAGGATCAGCCAGTACAGCAGCGCAAGCGACAACAGGCTGTAACCGATGACATAGCCCCGCCGCCCCAGCGTACGGATCAGCGGCTCGCGGAATCGGGCCGGGATCACATGCGAGCCCAGAAAAGCCGCCAGCGCCAATGCAAATTCGCCCCATTCCATGCCGCCAGCCTAGCCTTGCGCCCCTGTGACGGCAATCCGCGTTGACGCCGCGCCCTGCTGCGGCATGATGACGCGAAAAAGGGGACCCCATGACACGCCTTCAGACCGCTTTTGACGCCATCGACAAGGCTAATTCCGCCGACCCGCATCTGGACGCCGAAGGGCGGCCCGAGGCGCTTCTTTACGGCCAGCGCATGACGGCCGAGCAAGAGACGCTGTACCCTGATGCCTCTGAGCCCGTGCGCATCGCCTGTCGCGGCCAGCATGTCGAGCGGTTCCTTTTGCCGCGCGATGCCTATCCCATGGACCGGGCGGGCTATCTGGCATGGCGGACCGAGCAGGGTCGCCGCCATGCCGCCCGTATCGCCGGGATCATGCGCGAGGCTGGCTATGACGGGGATGACATCGCAGCAGCCGAACGGATGCTGACCAAACAGGGCATCAAGCGCGACCCCGAGGTGCAGGCGCTTGAGGATGTGGCCTGCTTTACCTTTATCCGCTGGTATATGGGCCCCTTTGCCGAGGGGCGCGACCCTGAGGAATTGCAGCGCATCGTTGAAAAGACCGCACGCAAGATGTCCACCATGGCCCGCGCCCGGGCGCTTGGGGAGTTCGCGATCCCCGAGCCTTTCGCCGCCGCCTTTCGTGCGTAAGGCGCTGATCGTCGCCCATGGTCAGCCGGGCGATCCGGTCCCGCAGCAAAATGCGGTCGAGGCGCTGGCGGCCCGTGTCGCCGCGCTTTTGCCTCAGGCGCAGGTGCGGGGCGCGACGCTTGCCATGCCCGGCGCGCTGGATATCGCTGATGATAAGACGCTGATCTATCCGCTGTTCATGGCCACGGGATGGTTTACCCGCAGCGAGCTGCCCCGCCGCCTGACGCTTTCCGGTGCGGCGCGGGCACGCGTCCTGCCACCCTTTGGCAGCGATCCGGGATTGCCGGGCCTGTGCCTTGCCCTGATCTCCGAGGCGGCGGCAGGGCAGAGGTGGTCTATGGCGCAGACGCATCTTTTGATCGCTGCACATGGCTCGGGGCGTTCGCGTGCCCCTGCCGAGGCCGCGCAGCAGATGGCCAAGACGCTTGCCCCCCATGTTGCCGCTGTCTCGTGCGGTTTTATCGAAGAGGAGCCGCGCCTTGCCGATGCCGCGCGCGGTTTGCCGGCGCAGTCGATCTGCCTGCCGCTTTTTGCCACCGGGGCCGATCACGTCACTGACGACTTGCCCACGGCGCTGGCCGGGGCCGGGTTTCGCGGCCTGACCCTGCCGCCCGTCGGGCTGGCGCCCGAAGTGCCCAGGATGATCGCAAATAGCATCAGGGCCGCCTTGTCCGAACGGCCCTGAGATAAGTGTATTGCGGTGCGGTGTCCCGCGGGGAGCGCAGGGATTACATCGAGGCGAGCTGCGCCAGCGCCCCGCGGATGCGGGTCAGGTCGTCTTCGAGCGCGGCGAGTTTTTCGCGCGTCTCTTCGATGACCTCGGGTTCGGCATGTTCGACGAATTTGGGGTTCGCCAGCCGACCACGCAGGCCCTGCGCATCCTTTTCCGTCTTGGCGGCGGCCTTTTCCAGCCGCGCGGTCTCGGTCTTGACGTCGATCATCTCGCCCACCGGCAAGGCAAAGCTTGCCCCCAGTGCCGCGACCGAGATCATGCCGGGGCCGACTGCACCCTCTTTCGGTGCGCCGACCCGGGCCAGACGCTCGATCAGCGGGCCGTTGGCGGCAAGGGCGGCGCGGGCGGCGTCATCGGCCTCGGTCACGATCAGCTCGGGACGGGCACCTGCCGGCACGCCGATCTGGGCACGGGCCGAGCGGATGTTTTCGATCAGCTGGATCACCCAGTTCATCTGACGGTCAGCCTCGGCGTCGATCAGCTCGGCACCATATTCCGGCCAGTCACCATGGATGAGCATGCCTGCCCGGTCGCCGGTCAGCGACCAAAGCTCTTCGGTGACAAAGGGCATGATCGGATGCAAAAGCGTATAGCACTGATCCAGAACCCAGCCCATGGTGGCGCGGGTTTCATCGCCGAACTCGCCATCGAACAGCGGCTTCGAGAATTCGACATACCAGTCGCAGACCTTGCCCCAGACAAAGGCGTAAAGCCCGGTCGCGGCATCGTTAAAGCGGAAACTCGCCAGCGCCTCGTCGGTCGCCTGACGGATGCGTGCGACCTCGCCGATGATCCAGCGGTTCACGACATGGCGCGGTTGCGGCAGGGCAACACCCCCGCGCACGCCGTTCATTTCGGCAAAGCGGGTCGCGTTCCACAGCTTGGTGACAAAGTTGCGGTTTACCTCGACATGTTTCGGCCCAAGCTTAGGGTCGCGGCCCATCGCGGCCATGCTGGTCAGGGTAAAGCGCAGCGCGTCCGCACCATATTCGTCGATCAGCACCAGAGGGTCGATGACGTTGCCTTTCGACTTCGACATCTTGGCGCCTTTTTCGTCGCGCACCAGTCCGTGAACATAGACAGTGTGGAAGGGCACCTGACCGACCACGGCCAGCTGCATCATCATCATCCGGGCCACCCAGAAGAAGATGATGTCGAAACCCGTCACCAGAACGTCTGTCGGGAAATACCTGCGCAGCTCGGCCGTGTCCTCGGGCCAGCCAAGTGTCCCGATCGGCCATAGCCCGGACGAGAACCAGGTGTCGAGCACATCGGGGTCGCGCCAGACCGGATAAACCAGTCTGGTCGGGTCCTGCGACAGGTTGTAATCGGCAAGCCCCTGGGCAAAGGCGTCGATGGCGGCCGCGCGGTCGGCAACCTCGATCACCCGGGCGGTTTCCAGCGGAACCGGCAGCGCGGCGATGGAATCGCGGAACTTCTCGGCCACCTCGGCGAAATTCGATGCGGCATGGTGGACCTCGTCGCGGTGGACAAGGCCTTCTTCCAGCAGGGCAAAGATCTCGACCTCGTCAAGCGCGCCGTCATGATCGTCATCGACCTGACCTTCAAGCCGCAGGTCGAGGCCGTACCAGACCGGGATCTGGTGACCCCACCACAGCTGGCGGGAAATGGTCCATGGCTCGATGTTTTCAAGCCAGTGGAAATAGACCTTTTCGTGCTGTTCGGGCAGGATCCGGGTCTGACCCGAGCGGACTGCCTCGATGGCCGGGCCGACGATCTTGGCCGTATCCACGAACCACTGGTCGGTCAGCATCGGCTCGATCACCACGCCCGAGCGGTCGCCAAAGGGCTGCATGATCGGCTTGGATTCGACCAGGGGACGACGCTCAAGATGTTCAGCGCCAGTTTCCTTGTCGATTTCCTTATGTAGATAGGTGACGGCCAGCCCTTCGCTGGTGATTGCCTCGACCACGCGCGCCCGCGCCTCATAGCGGTCAAGGCCGCGCAGCTCTTCGGGCACCAGATTGACGTTTGAGACATCGCCCACATCCTCGCCCCGGGCCGCGCGGGTGGCGATCCCGGCGCTTTCCGCATAGCTCAGCCCGTCCGCGCGCATCCGCCCCTTGCCGTCCAGCAGCACATAAAGCGGGATGTTGTTGCGCAGGGCGACGCCATAGTCGTTAAAGTCATGCGCGCCGGTGATCTTGACCGCGCCTGACCCGAAATCGGGGTCGGGATATTCGTCGGTGATGATCGGGATCAGACGGCGGTATTCCTTGGGTCCGACCGGGATTTCGCACAGCTTGCCGACGATCGGGGCATAGCGGGGATCATCGGGATGAACCGCGACTGCGCCGTCGCCCAGCATGGTTTCGGGGCGGGTGGTGGCGATGCTGATATAGTCGCGCGTCTCGCGCAGGGTGACGTTCCCGTCCTGGTCACGCTCGACATATTCATAGGTCTCGCCGCCGGCGAGCGGGTATTTAAAATGCCACATATGGCCGGGAATCTCGCGGTTCTCGACCTCAAGATCGCTGATCGCGGTCTCAAAATGGGGGTCCCAGTTGACCAGCCGCTTGCCGCGGTAGATCAGCCCCTTGTCATACATCTCGACAAAGACCTTGATGACGGCATCGTGGAAGTTGCCTTGTTCGCCCGCTGGCGCGCCGGGGGCGCCGGACATGGTAAAGGCGTTGCGCGACCAGTCGCACGAGGCGCCAAGCCGCTTGAGCTGTTCGATGATCGTGTCGCCTGATTCCTGTTTCCAGGCCCAGACCTTTTGCAAAAAGGCCTCGCGCCCGATGTCGCGGCGGTTTGGCTCCTGCCGTTCGGCCATCTGGCGTTCGACGACCATCTGGGTGGCGATGCCGGCATGGTCCTGACCGGGCTGCCACAGCGTGTCAAAGCCCCGCATCCGGTGCCAGCGCACCAGAATGTCTTGCAGCGTATTGTTCAGGGCGTGGCCGATATGCAGGCTGCCGGTTACGTTCGGGGGTGGGATTACCACCGAGAAGCTGTCCGCCCCCGGTTTTGCATTGGCGCCTGCGGCAAAGGCGTTTCTTGCCGCCCATTCCCGCGCAATCCGGGCCTCGGCGGTTTGCGCGTCGAAGTTCTTGTCCATGGCCATGGTGTTTCACCCCTTGAATCGCGTTGGGGATAGCGAAGCGCGGGCAAAAGGCCAAGAGGCGCTAGGCCAGGAACTGCGCTGCAATCCCCTGCCGGAAGGGAAAATATTGAAACCAGGGCCGCGCGCCCTCGATCACACGCCCGGCCGAAGGGCGCCGGGTCAGCCGCGTGAAATACTCCGACAGTGCCGGATGGGCATAAAAGGGGTGAATCGCCCCGGCATAGAACAGTGCAGGCATGGCCGCGCAATCTGCCAAAGAGAACGCGCCTGCGATCCAGCTGTCGTTGTCGCAGGCGGCCAGATGCCGCTCGGCTGCGATATAGGCGCGATCCAGCTTTTCTTTTTGCTCGGCCACCGTCTGCGGGTCGCGGCGCGACTCGGGTCGCAGGGCGTCGCGGACGATTTCCTGCACAGGCGATTCCATGTGCATGTCAAAAAAGCGGTCCCATAGCCGCACCTGAAGTGCGGCCTTGGGGTCGGCGGGGATCAGGCGATGGGGCCCCGGGTGATGCAGGTCCAGATATTCGATGATGATCGAGCTTTCCGGCAGCACCGTATCGCCATCCTCAAGAACCGGAAACAGCCGCATTGGCCACAGCCGTTCCAGCAATGCCGCATCGTCCGGCTGCGCGAGATCCACAAGGCGCGGCGTAAACGCGGTCCCCGCCTCGTAAAGCGCGATGAGCGGTTTCCAGCAATAAGAAGCCAGCGGGTGATAATACAGCGTCAGCATGGTTTGGCCTGCTTTCCGGGCGTCATTCCTGCCGGGCGAACTCGGCATCGACCTCAATGGTGATCGGATCGGTAAAGAACTGACTCATGCCATAGGCCTGCGGGTCGATCTGCGTTTCGGCATGAACTCCGATCAGGTCGCGGATGATCGGGTTGCCAGCCTCATCCCCGGTAAAGCCTTTGCCCGCACCGATCAGGGTCACGTCAAAGGTAGCGGGCAGGGTCTTGCCCAGCAATGTCAGCTGTCCCTGGACCTTGCCCGCTGTCAGGCTGTCGGCAGTGAAACCGTCGGCCGCAAAGCGTGCTGTCGGGTTCTTTGCGCTGTCGAGATAGTCGGGGCCGGTCAGGATTTCGGCAAACCCCTCGACCGGGGTTGAAAGTGAGGCGATCTCGACCTCGGCTTCAAGCCGGTTTTGCGCCGGATCGTCGGGATTCCACTCCAGCTGACCCGAGACCGAGCCAAAGCGGAAAACGCTTACTGAAAAGCCCATATGCGGCACGCGGGTCTGGACGGCGGTATGCGCCGGGTCCAGCCGGTAGGTCCCGGCGCTGGCGGCGTGATAGTCCTGCTGGCCGCGCGGGATGCTGTCGGGTGTCACCTCCTGGGCGGCGGCAGGCCCCGCCCAGAGAGCGATTGCGATCAAAGAGGCACGGATCATGATGCAACCTCCTTGGGACCGACCAGCGCGAAATACACACCTTGCGGGTCGCGGGCGACGGCGATGAAGGCCGGGCCGGGCACCTCGATCGGACCATGCACCACCTCGCCGCCGCCGTCGCGGATGCGATCCAGAGCGGCTGCGACGCCGTTCACGCCGAAATAGGGCAGCCAGCAGGGCACGGGCGAATTTCCCAGACCCATCATGCCGCCGATCTCGGCCCCCTGCCACGAAAACAGTTGGTAGGTCCCCATCTCTCCCATGTCCATGGCGGTGGATTTCGTCCAGCCAAACAGCTCGGAATAGAAGCCGAATCCGGCCACGGGATCGGTAGACATCAGCTCGACCCAGTTGCCATGGGCCTCTTTACGCTGGTTCCATGCCCCGTCCTCGACCGGGGGCTGGGGGTCCATCGGCAGTGGCTGCAGGATACCAAAGACCGCGCCCTGAGGATCCGCGACGACCGCAAAGCGCCCCGTGTGGGGAATATCTTCGGGTTCGCGAAGGGCCGAGCCGCCAAGGTTCCTGATCTTGGCGACGGCTGCATCGGCGTCATCGACGTCGAAATAGATCATCCAGGACAGAGGGACGTCGGCGCAATCCTCCGGCGTCTCCATCAGTCCGGCAACCATGTCGCCGCCATGGCTGGCAAGGTGATAGGTAAAGCCCTCCATCCCGGCGTCGGCAGTGGTCCAGCCAAGGATCTTGCCATAAAAGGCCCCGGCCTCGGCAAGCGCGCCTTTCGCGGTCGAAAGCTCGAACCAGCAGGGTTTTCCGTGATACATGGCGGTTCCCTTCAGGCTTTCACATCGACGATGGGTTCGAACCCGCCCCACATCATCCGCATGCCGTCAAAAGGCATTTCTGGCGGTTTTTGCATCTCGGGGTCGGACATCATCTTTTCATAGCTCGCATCGGCAGTTGCCTTGTCGGGCCATTCGATCCAGGAAAACACGACGGTTTCGTCATCCTTTGCCTGGGTGGACATGTAGAAATCATTGACCTTGCCGCGGGGGACGTCGACGCCCCAGCATTCGACCATGCGCAAGGCGCCGTAGCGTTTGAACATGGGCCAGGCTGCCTGAGCCATGTCGATGTATTTCTGCTTGTTGGCCGTCGGAACCGCCAGCAGGAAGCCAGAGTAATAGGTCATCTCTTTTCCTCCTCACCGGGCGCTGAATGCGCCAATGAGTCGCAGGTTGGCACTTGAAGTATTAAAAAGCAACTGTTAATATTAAAACATGACTGAAACTGGCAAAACTCTGCGTTTACGCTATGAAGAAGGGTGCCTTGGCGCCCATGCGCTGAATTTCATCGGCGACCGCTGGGCGCTTTTGGTGGTGCGTGAGCTGATGTTTCAGCCCAAGCGCTTTCAGATGCTGCGCGCCGGGCTGCCGGGTGTGACGGCAAGCGTGCTGACCCAGCGCCTGACCCAGTTGGTGCAGGCGGGGGTGGTGGCGCATGATGATGTGCTGGGGGTTTATGCGCTGACCGATGCAGGTCGGGCACTGCATCCGGTGCTGCGCGAGCTTTGCCGCTGGGCGTTGCGGATGCCGGGGCATGACCCGGCCAAGTTCATCAGCATCTCGGCGCTGATGATTTCGATCTCGGCCACGGTGGATCGGGCGCGTGCTGCCGGATTACCTCTGCGTGCGGGGTTTGTTTCAGGCAAAGAGGGATTTGAGGTCACGCTGTCCGCGGCCGGCATACCGCAGGTCCGCGCCATGCGTGAGCCGGTGGCCGATTTCGTCATGGAGGGGTCGGGCAATGCACTGGCCGCGGCGATATATGGGCCGGGGCCGATGGCGCTGGCCGCCGCAGGTCTGGTGGGGTTGCGCGGCGATCACGCCGCCGCGCAGGGGTTCACGTCGCTTTTCAGCCTGAAGCCTCAGATCAGCGACAGCAGCGAATCGCCCGACGAGATCGTGCAGGCGCTGGGGGCCTCTTCGACCTGAAGCTCTTCGACCGAGCCGTCGTTGACCAGCATGGCATAGCGTTTGGAGCGGCCATTGACCCAGCCCGGCGCCTCGATGTTCATGCCAAGCGCCTTGGTAAAGCTGCCGTCGCCATCGGCCAGAACCTCGATACCGGCATCGGTTGCACCGGTGTCAGCCGCCCATTTCCCGGCGACAAAGGGATCGTTCACCGTGATGCAGATCATGCGCGAGACGCCTTTCTCGCGAAACTTGTCGGCGTTTTTCACAAAGCTTGGCATATGGGCGTTGGTGCAGGTCGGGGTATAGGCGCCCGGCACGGCAAAGATGGCCACATGGCCCCTGGCCAGATCGGCAACCGCCACTTCCTCGGGGCCATTGGCGCCCAGTTTCAGCAGTTTGCCTTCGGGCAGCTTGTCGCCTTTTGCGATGGACATGCGCGGTTCCTCCGTCAATTGCATCGATCCGAGGGCGACTATAGGCTCTGCGCCGCAGGCAAACCAGCGAGGGCGAAGAATGAACATCGTGATCCTTGGCGCGGGACAGGCGGCGGCCTCTCTGGCGGCGAAACTGCGTGCGCTGGGGCATCAGGGCGGCATTGCCATTATCGGCGACGAGCCAGCGCCGCCTTATCAGCGCCCGCCCCTGTCCAAGGCCTATCTGTTGGGTGATATGGGGCTGGATCGCCTGACGCTGCGCGCCCCCGAATGGTGGGAGGAACAGCGCATCACCCTGCATCTGGGGGAAAAGGCGCTGCGCATCGACCGTGACCGCCGCGTCGTGGTGACTGATCGGGGCGAACACCCCTATGACCAGCTTGCCCTGACGCTGGGCGCAACGCCCCGCCGCCTGCCCGAGGCGATGGGCGGCGCGCTGCCCGGTGTTCATGTGGTGCGCAGCCTGGCTGATATCGCCGGGCTGAAGCCGGAGCTGGTTGCCGGGCGTCGCCTTGTGGTGATTGGCGGCGGCTATATCGGCCTTGAGGCGGCGGCTGTCGCCCGCAAGCTGGGGCTTGAGGTCACTTTGGTCGAGGCCGCGCCGCGCATCCTTGGCCGCGTCGCCGCGCCCGAAACGGCGGCGATGATCCGGGACCTGCACACAGCCCATGGGGTTCAGGTGCTGGAAGGTACTGGCATTACCCGCATCACCGGCCAGACCGCCGCCGATGGGGTCGAACTGGCCGATGGCCGCCATTTGCCTGCTGATCTGGTGATCTGCGGTATTGGCATCTGGCCTGAGACCGCTTTGGCCGGGGCGGCGGGACTGACCCTCAATAATGGCATTGCCACTGATGGGCAGGGGCGTACCTCGGACCCGGCAATCTGGGCGGCGGGCGATTGTGCCAGCTTTCCTGCACCCGATACCTGCCCGGGCGGTGGCCAGCTGCGGTTGGAAAGCGTCGGCAATGCCATCGACATGGCCGAGGCAGTGGCCGCAAACATGCTGGGGGCAGGTGCGGACTACGTGCCAAAGCCGTGGTTCTGGTCGGATCAGTTTGACGCCAAGCTGCAGATCGCTGGGCTGAATCTTGGTTATGACCGGGTGGTGACGCGCACGGCCGAACCGGGTGGCTCGGTCTGGTATTTCCGGGACGGGCGGCTGATCGCGGTGGATGCGCTGAACGATGCACGCGCCTATATGATCGGCAAGCGGCTGATCGAGGCCGGCCGCTCTCCCACACCCGAGGCAGTGGCCGAGGCGGGCGATCTGAAGGCCCTGATGGCATGAGGATCGTTGGCGGCTCTTTGCGCGGGTTGAAGCTGGCCGAGGTCGGGGCCGGCGACCCTGCTGCACATCTGCGCCCGACGACCGACCGCGTGCGCGAATCTATCTTTAACCTGCTGATCAACGGCACCCATGGGAATCCGATTCCCGGTGCGCGGGCGCTGGACCTGTTTGCCGGAACCGGGGCTCTGGGGCTTGAGGCGCTGTCGCGGGGCGCGGCACGCGTCGCCTTTGTCGATGACGGCGTGGCGGCACGGGCGCTGTTACGTGCCAATATCGAAAAGGCCCGCGCAATGGGTGTCACAGATGTCTGGCGGCGCGACGCGACCCGGCTGGGGCAGAATCGCGCGGCGCCTTATGATCTGGTGTTCCTCGACCCGCCCTATGGCATGGGCCTTGGCGAACGTGCCCTACAATCTGCGATTGAGGGGGGCTGGCTCGCCCCCGGTGCCATGGTGGTGTGGGAAGAAGCGCGTCCCCCTGCCCCCGTGGCCGGGCTTGAGCAGATCGACCAGCGCAAATATGGCGACACAATTGTCACATTGTTGCGTAATGGGCACGATCAGGTGGCCCGATCCAGCTTGGTGGACAAGTGAATCAGGCTCTCGCTGGAGCGAACACCAGTCAAACCGCCGATCTGATCCAGCACATCGTCAAGCTGGCTGGTCGATACGGCAGCCAATTGCAGCAAAAGATCGACGCGGCCGCTGGTGGTATGGATGCGTTCCACCTCGGGCAGGCTACGCAGCCGGGCAAGAATCGCCGCCTGCGCGCGTGGTTCGATCGTCAGAAGGCAGGTCGCGCGAATGCGGTGTTCGCGGGCAGTATCGCCCAGCCGCAAGGTGTAACCTGCAATGGCACCCGATGTTTCCAGTCGTTCCAGCCGTGCCTGCACGGTCGAGCGTGCCACTTTGAGCCGCCGTGCAAGAACCGCCACGGACATCCGCGCGTCCTGCGCGAGATGGGCCAGAATGCCGCGATCCAGTTCGTCCATCGTTCACCTGTCGATCTGCCAAACCTTTCGTCATAGTAACGAAGCAGTAGCCCTTTTCCACCCTTTTCATTGCTTCAATCGGAACTCATAGGGCGCAGACTTGTTTCCACCCACACGCGCACAGGAAGGACATGCCGATGGGACTGACCGAGGGCCGTGGCCCCAAGACTGTCTGGAACAATCCCGCCGAGATTATCCGCAGGCTGGCGCCGGAAAATCCGGTGATGGTCTTTGCACCGTCGGTCTTGCGCGCGACGGCGCAACGGTTCCTGCAGGGTTTTCCGGGTCTGGTCACCTATGCGGTGAAGTCGAACCCGGATGAGGCGGTGATCCGCACCCTTTCGGCCGCCGGCGTGAAAGGCTTTGACGTCGCCTCTCCGTATGAGATCGACCTGATCGGCCGGCTCGCCCCCGATGCGGCGCGGCACTATCACAACCCCGTCCGCTCGCAGGCCGAGATTGCCCATGCGGTTGACGCCGGGATTACCTCCTGGTCGGTGGACAGCCGCTCGGAACTGGACAAGCTGTTTGCCCGTGTCCCGGCTGATAATTGTGAGATCTCGGCCCGGTTCAAACTGCCCGTGCTGGGCGCGGCCTATGACTTTGGCTCGAAATTCGGTGCCTCGCCCGAGCTGGCGGCCGAGCTTTTGCGCGCGGTGGCGGATCGGGGCTATATCCCCTCGCTGACCTTCCATCCGGGTACGCAATGTGTCGATCCGCATGCCTGGGAAAGCTACATCACCACCGCGGCCGAGATCTGCGATATGGCCGGCGTCAAGGCGCGGAGGCTGAATGTCGGCGGCGGTTTCCCCTCGCATCGCGTCACAGGGGTTGAGCCTGACCTCTCGTCCATCTTCCAGCTGATCAGCCGCATCACCAAAGAGGCCTTTGGCGCCGAGGCCCCGCAACTGGTCTGTGAGCCGGGGCGAGGGCTGTGCGCCGACGCCTTTTCGCTGATCACCCGGGTCAAAGCGGTCCGCGACGGCCAGAGCATTTTCCTGAACGACGGCGTTTACGGTGGGCTTTTCGAGCTGCCTATCGTCGGAAACCTTGACCGTTTGCAGATGCTGACCCCCGAGGGCACCCCGCGCGAGGGCGAGCCGCTGCCGCGCGTCATCTTTGGCCCGACCTGCGATTCGGTCGACCGGCTGCCAGGCGAACTGACCTTGCCTGCCAATATTCAGGAAGGCGATTACATCATCTTTCACGGTGCGGGCGCTTATTCGACGGTGACCAACACCCGTTTCAACGGCTTTGGGCTGATGGCACACCTGACCGTGAACGCTCTTGAGTAGGGATTAATCGACGCTTTGTTTTTCCGTGCTAGCGTAACCGCATGGAATCACTGCCTCCGCCGAAATGCCAGGTCGTCATGATCGACGGCACCTTTGCCTCTCTGACCCAGGGGCAAAGGTCGTCGATCGCGCGGATCTATGCCATGCTGTCTGGGGAACGCGGCAGACTGCCCGCGCCGGTCCAGATCCATTATGCCCCCGGCCAGCAGTGGGAGGCGTGGCGTACCCTGCCAAAGCTCGCCATGGGTTCGACGCTGGAACGCCAGATCTGCGACGCCTACGGCTGGCTTGCGCGCCGGTGGCGTCCGGGGAATCCGCTGTTCTTTTTTGGCTATTCACGCGGCGCTTTTGCAGTCCGCTCATTGGCCGGGATGATCGGGCGCGTCGGGCTGCTGACCCATGACCGGGCTACACGTCCCAATATCCAGAAAGCGTGGGAGCTTTATCGCAACGGACGGGATGGTGTGGTTGAGCGATTGGATCCCGCACTGTGCCATCCTTCGGTGCCGATCCGCATGATCGGGGTCTTTGACACGGTGACGGCGCTGGGGATCCGGCTGCCCATCCTGTGGATGCTGACCGATCCGCGCTTTCGCTTTCACGACGCACATCTGGGGGCTGAGGTCGAACATGGTCTGCAGGCGCTGGCGCTGGACGAGACGCGGGCGACCTTTCAGCCGCTGCTGTGGGACAGCAGCTCAGCGCCGGGCCGGGTTGAGCAGATGTGGTTCCGCGGCTGTCACCCCGATGTCGGCGGCCAGCTTTCGGGGCTGGAATACGCCCGGCCGCTGGCGAATATCCCGCTGGTCTGGATGATGACGCGGGCCGAAGAGCTGGGCCTGCCGCTGCCGCAGGGCTGGCGCGCGCATTTCCCCTGCGACCCGACCGCGCCCTCGGTCGGGTCGTGGCGCAGCTGGGGCAAGGCTTTTCTTGCCCGTGCGCCGCGTTTGGCCGGGGCCGATCCTTCTGAGATGCTGCACGATTCGGTGCCGCGCCCCTATACGGGCCCGGCACTTCTGACGGGTGATCTGGCGGATGCTGCGCCGCCGCGCCCGCGCCGCCGGTTGCGCCAGGGACCCCCGGCACCCAAGCGCTCCGCCGTCGATGAAATGGCAGAGGATCAGCCCGTCGGGCGCCGCGCAACGGTCGTAAAACCCAAGGAGGACGGGCTGGCCCCGGCCTATGAGGGGGCGGGACAGGGCGCGAGCCGTCGCGGAAAGGGCAGCCGGTTCAGGCGGAGGTCCTGAAGTGCGGTTCAGGCGACCTGCGGGACCTCGTCCTTGGGTTTGATCCCCAGCGCGGCACAGACCTTCAGCACCAGTTCAGGCTTGTTCAGCGTGTAGAAATGCAGCCGATCGACGCCGCCTTCGACCAGTCGCTCACACAGCTTGACGCAAAGATCCAGTGCCAGCGCGGCCTCACCCTCTTTCCCGGAGGCGGCAAAGGCCTCCTCGGCCCATTGCGGGACCGAAGTGCCGCAACGCTCGGCAAAGCGGCGGGTGCCCGACCAGCTTTGGATCGGCAGGATGCCCGGGATGATCGGAGCCTCGATTCCCGCTGAAACGCAGGCATCGCGAAAGCGGAAGAAGGTGTCTGCCTCAAAAAAGAACTGCGTCATGGCGCTTGAGGCGCCTGCCTCAACCTTGCGTTTCAGCCAGGCGACATCGGCGGCGGTGTCGGGGCTTTCCGGATGCGGCTCGGGATAGGCGCCGCAGCGGATGGTCATGTCACCGCGTTCGGCGATGGCTGAGATCAGTTCGACCGAATTGGCAAACCCCTCGGCGTGGGGGATGAAACGGGCCTGCCCTTGCGGTGCATCCCCACGCAGGGCGACGATCTCATGCACGCCTGCCACCGCGTAATCCTGAACGATCTGCATCGTTTCCTCGCGCGTGGCATCGACGCAGGTCAGATGCGCGGCGACGTTCAGCTTGTAATGGCTGGCCAGCGCCGTCACCGCTTCATGGGTCAGCTGTCGGGTGGTGCCGCCCGCACCATAGGTGACCGAGACGAAATCCGGGCCCAGCGGCGCCAAAGCGCGCGCGGTCTCCCACAGGCGGAAGGACTGGTCGAGGTTCCGCGGTGGGTAGAATTCGAAGCTGACGGCCGGAGTGGTCATGGCAATGTTCCTCTTGTCGAGGGGCTTGTGACATGCGCCGGGACGTGAGACAAATTCATAATCTTCAAGATCGTCATGAGTTTTGATCAAGATGCACCTTGAGCTTCGCCATCTGCGCAGCCTGCGCGCCATTCACGAACAGGGCGGGCTTGCCCGTGCGGCCGAGGTGCTGAACCTGACGCAATCGGCCCTGTCGCACCAGATCAAGGCGTTGGAAGAGCAGGCGGGAATTGAGCTTTTTCTACGCCGTACCAAACCCTTGCGGTTATCGGCGGCGGGGATGCGGCTTTTGCGCACGGCTGAACAGGTGCTGCCGCTGATCGAGGCCGCCGAGGCCGAATTCCGCGCCGTAGAGATGGGCCGCGCCGGGCGGCTGCATGTGGCGATGGAGTGTCACCATTGCTTTGACTGGCTGCTGCCAGTGCTGGACCAGTTCCGCCGCAGTTGGCCCGAGGTCGATCTGGACATCCGTTCAAGCCTCGCGCTCAAGGCGCTGCCGGCGCTTGAGCGCGGTCAGGTCGACATGGTGATTTCGTCTGACCCCGAAGAAATCGCGGGAATCACCTTTCAGCCGCTTTTTGACTATGCGCCGACCATGGTGGTGCCGGCAGCGCATCCTCTGGTCGCCAAAGGTTATGCTGAACCTGCCGATCTGGCTGGCGAGACGCTGATCACCTATCCGATGGATCGGCCGCGTCTTGATGTGTTCTCGCAATTTCTTGACCCGGCAGGGGTTGAGCCGGCGCGGGTCCGGCAGGTTGAGCAGACGGCGATTGCGCTGATGCTGATCGCATCGGGGCGGGGGGTTGCTGTGATGCCCGACTGGGTTTTGCGCGCGCAGGCCGGAAATCCCGAACTGGCGCTGTTGCCGCTGGGGCCGCAGGGAATGTTCCGCCGCCTTTTCGCCGCGCTGCGCAGCGAGGATCTGCAACAGCCCTATATGGTCCATGTCCTGCGTCTGGCCCGGACCGAACCGGTCAGGATGATGCGGGCGCTGGCGCAAGGCTGATCCGGGGCCGCCTGCCCCGATACACCACCTGCCCCGTTCCAATGGGACCGCGTGGTCCTGCCGAAGATGGATGAGTAGACGCGGCAGAAAAACGGACGCGGCGGGCCTAGGCCCGCCCCGCCGATATGAGAATCTCGGGACCATCGCTACAAAAAAACTCGTCAAAACCGAGTCCCGAGATACTCTCTGCCGGGGTCAGAAAAGGCCTGATCCCGCAGGCTGCCATTCAACTGGCACGCGTGTATTAAACCATAGCGTGCATTATGGTCAATATGAACAAGTGTAAAATACAACCAATCTGAGGAACGCTGCTGCGGAACGCGGCTTGATCAAGCAAATGCGGGCTTTCGGCCGCTTGCGCTTTTACGGGGCTGACCTAATGGCCACGCTGGCGTGGGAAATCGGGTGACGTATTTGACAAATCCCCGCAATCTTTGGATGAATCCCTTTTGCCCCTTGTGATCAGGACCTTCATGGCCAGCCATCCACCCGATCCCAGGCTTGTCGCTACCGTTGCTGATGACGCGCTCCGTCTGGAGGGTGAGCTGACGGTCTGGACCCTTGGCCAGCTTCCACCCGAGGTGGAAAAGGCGCAGCGGCTGGATCTTTCGGGGCTAAGCCGTATCGACACTGCCGCCGCGTGGTATCTGACAGGGCGCAAGCGTGAGGGCGTACAGCTTGACGGCCTGACAGAGGCCCAGGCCCGCCTGCTGGAAACCGTTCAGCAGGCGTGGCCCCAGCCCGAGACGGAACCCGCGCGCCCGTCCGGCTGGCACCAGTTGCTTGAACGGACGGGCAGGCGCGTTGCCGCCTTTATGGTCTATATGCGCGAGATTGCAGAATATCTTGGCCGGTTTCTGGCAGCCCTGGCGCGCGGCATTCGCCATCCGGGCGATTTCAGGCTGACCTCGCTTGTCTGGCACTGTCAGGAAACGGGACTGCGCGCGGTGCCCATCGTGGCGCTGATGTCCTTTCTGATCGGGGTGGTTCTGGCTTTTCAGGGGGCGGTACAGCTCAGGCAGCTCGGAGCCGAGATCTTTGTCATCGACCTGATCGCCATTTCAATCCTGCGCGAACTGGGGATTCTGCTTACCGCGATTATCGTCGCGGGGCGGACGGCCTCGGCTTTGACGGCCTCGATCGGCTCGATGAAGATGAACGAGGAAATCGACGCCATGCGCACGCTGGGGCTTAACCCCGACATGGTATTGATCCTGCCAAGAGTGCTGGCGCTGGTCATCACCCTGCCGATTCTGGGGCTGATCTCTAACATCTCGGGCCTGATTGGCGGGGCGCTGATGTCGTGGATCGAACTTGGCATCTCTCCGTCTACCTTCCGCTATCGGCTGCTTGCCGAAACGAGTGTCGATCACGTCATCGTCGGGATCAGCAAGGCCCCGATCTTTGCGCTGATCATCGGGGTCATCGGCTGCCATGCCGGGATGAGGGTCGGCAAAGATGCTGAATCCCTTGGGGCCGAGACCTCCCGCGCTGTGGTCAACGCGATTTTTGCGGTGATCGTGGCGGATGCGCTGTTCTCGATCTTCTTTGCTGAGGTGGGGTTGTGAGTGAAAATATCATCGAGGTCAGGGGCTTGCGTACCCAGTTTGGCCGCCATGTCGTGCATGACGGGCTGGACCTCAACCTGCGCCGGGGCGAGATTCTGGGCGTGGTCGGCGGCTCGGGTACCGGGAAATCAGTGCTATTGCGTACCATTGTCGGGCTGAACCAGCCGCGTGCCGGAACAGTGCGGGTCTTTGGTCAGGACGTTGGCGCACTGGCGGGCCCCGCGCGCGAGGCGCTTGAACGGCGCTGGGGCGTGATGTTTCAGGGCGGCGCGCTGTTTTCTTCACTGACCGTGCGCGAAAATGTCGAGGTGCCGCTGAACGCCGTCCCGGACCTTGCGCCCGAGGTGCGGCAGGGGTTGGCCGAACTCAAGGTCTCGATGGCCGGGCTGCCGTGGAACGCCAATGACAAATACCCCTCGGACCTTTCTGGCGGCATGAAAAAGCGCGCAGGTCTTGCCCGTGCCCTGGCGCTTGACCCCGAGATCCTGTTTCTGGACGAACCTACCGCCGGACTGGACCCGATCGGGGCCGATGCCTTTGACCGGCTGATCGTTGAGCTGCGCGATGCGCTGAATCTGTCGGTTTTTCTGGTGACCCATGATCTAGATACGCTGCACGCCTGTTGCGACCGCATCGCGGTTCTGGCTGAAAAAAAGGTGCTGGTCAGCGGCACCATGGCCGAGATGCTGCAGGTCGATCATCCTTGGGTACATGAATATTTCCACGGTCCGCGGGCACGCGCCGCCATGACCACTGGCCGCGCAAAGGAGTAAGCCTATGGAGACCAAGGCAAATTACGCCCTGATCGGCGCATTTACCATCGCGGGTTTTCTTGGCCTGCTGCTGTTTCTGATGTGGTTTGCCAAGCTGCAGCTGGACCGGCAGTTTGCTT
Organism: Paracoccus kondratievae; assembly: GCF_009301415.1. GTDB lineage: Bacteria > Pseudomonadota > Alphaproteobacteria > Rhodobacterales > Rhodobacteraceae > Paracoccus > Paracoccus kondratievae. The sequence continues at coordinate 2,053,740 of NZ_CP045072.1, forward strand.
ATTACGACATCTATTTCCCCGAGGTTTCGGGGCTGAGCGCCTCGTCTGCGGTGCTTTTCGCCGGGCTGTCGGCGGGCCGGGTCGTGGATATGCAACTGGCGCAGAACGTCAACGGTGCTGTGCGCGTCCGCATCGAGGTGGCCGAGGACACGCCGATCCGTACTGATTCCCGGGCTATGGTCGAAATTCAGGGCGTTACCGGGGTCGCAAATGTCGCGATCACTCCGGGCCGCCCCGATGCGCCGCTGCTGCGCGATATCCAGCCCGATTCGATCCCGGTCATCGCTGCCAACCGCTCGGCCTTGCAGACCTTGTCTGAACAGGGTCCCGAGATGCTGTCGCGGCTGAACACCGTGGCCGAACAGCTGACCCAATTGCTGGGGGATGAGAATCAGACCCGGGTGCGCAATATCCTCGACAATGTCGAACGCTCCAGCGCCAATCTGGACAAGGCGCTGGCGGATGTGACCAAGGCCACCGATTCCATCGCCTCGGCTGCGGCGGATATCTCGGCCTTTGGTGAGCGGCTGGATGGGCTGAGCATGGCGGCCGAGACGACGCTTGGCAATGCCGACACAGCGCTGGCCCAGTTCGGCGAAAGTGCGGCCAAGGCCGATCAGGCGCTGGATTCGGGCACCGCCGCACTTGATGAGATCCGCGGTTATGTCGCGGGGGATCTGCGAAATCTGACCCAGCGGCTGGACGAAACCGCCGCCACCTTGCAGGCCGATCTGTCCCGGCTTGGCGCGCGGGCGAGTGAAAGCCTCGACAGTCTTGATGTGGCGCTTGAGGTCGGGCAGCGCACGCTTGCATCGGCCGAGCGGGCCTTTGACAGCGCCGACCGGGTGATGAACAGCAATGTCGAACCAGTGGTTGCGGATCTGCGCGTGACCTTGGGCAAGGCGAACGAAGCGATAGATCATGTGATCGCCGACCTGCCCGAGATCACTGGCCGGCTGCGCGACGCCGCCGACAGCGCCGATGCGGCCTTTGCCAGCCTGCGCGGGATGCTGGACAGCGCCCGTGGGCCGGTGCAGGCTTTCACTCGCGAGGGGCTGCCGCAGTTCACCCGCATGGCCAGCGAATTGCGCGATCTGGTCGGCAATGTGAACGCGCTGGTATCGACGCTGCGGCGTAACCCGTCGCAAATCCTTTCAGGGCCGCGCACGCCCGAGTTCCGCCGTTGAAGGAGTCCATGATGCGTATCGTTGCCGCCCTTCTTGTGATGACCCTGACCTTGCCGGGCTGCGCCGCCCTGCGCGCGCTTGAGGGAGAGCCCGACCGCGATGTGTTCGAGCTGCGTCCGCCGTCGGATGCGCCGCGCGTCTGCGGCCGGGGCCGGATAGCCGAGCTGGTGATCGAGGCGCCCAAGGCCCGCGCCACGCTGGACACAGAGCGCATCATGATCCGCCCGAATGAGTTGCAGACCCAGTATCTGCCCGATGCGCGCTGGGGCGATACTGTTCCGGCGACCCTGCAAACCCTGCTGGTGCGTGGCTTTGGCGTCTATGACGCATTTTCCCATGTCGGGCGCGCGCCGCTGGGTACGGCAGGCGATTACGCCCTGATCAGCGAGATCAACGATTTCAACGCCGAGGTCTCGGGCAAGGGCGCGGTCGTCAAACTGTCGGTCGATGCCCAGATGGTGCGCGAAATGGATGCAACCGTCGTCTCGCGCGGGCGCTTTACCGCGACCGCTCAGGCCGGGACGACAAAAACTTCGGATCTGATCCCCGCCTTTGATGCGGCGGGTCAGCAGTTGGTGACGCAGATGACCGATTGGGGGATGCGCGCAGTCGGCGTGAACCCTGCCCGTTGTCGCTGAGGGCGCTACAGGCAGGTTTCAGCCGTTGTGAAAGTGATCGACGATCTTCTGGGCCATCGATTCGCTGATCCCCTCGACCGCAACCAGATCGGCCAAACCGGCCCGGCTGACTGCCTTGGCGCTGCCGAAATGTTGCAGCAGCGCGCGTTTGCGTGCCGCGCCGATGCCGGGGATCTCATCCAGAGGGTTGGCCAACGCGGCTTTGCTGCGCCTGGCGCGATGGGTGCCGATGGCCCAGCGGTGCGCCTCGTCCCGCAGGCGCTGGATGAAATACAGAACCGGGTCGTTCATCCGCAGTGCAAAGGCCGGCTTGCCGGGGCGGTGAAACTCTTCTTTGCCATGGTCACGGTCCTCGCCCTTGGCGACGCCGATCATGGGAATGTCCTCGACCCCCATCTCGACCATGATCTCATGCACGGCCGAGACCTGCCCTGCGCCGCCGTCGATCAGCAGCAGGTCGGGCCAGGCGTCGGTCTGGCGGTCCGGGTCCTCTTTCAGCAGACGTGAAAAGCGGCGGGTCAACACCTCTTTCATCATGCCGAAATCGTCGCCCGGAGTGATCTCGGTGCCCTTGATATTGAACTTGCGATACTGGCTTTTGATCCAGCCCTCGGGACCGGCGACGATCATGCCACCTACAGCATTTGTGCCCTGAATGTGGCTGTTGTCATAGACCTCGATGCGTTGGGGCACGGCGGGCAGGTCAAAAGCCTCGGCCAGCCCTTCAAGCAGCCGCTGCTGGGCGGCGCTTTCCGACATGCGGCGGGCAAGGCTTTCGCGGGCGTTGCGCAGAGCGTTTTCGACCAGTTCGGCCTTTTCACCGCGCTGGGGTACACCAAGGGTAACCTTGCGCCCGGCTTTTTCCGACAGCGCCTCGGTCATCAGGTCGGGGTCCTCGATCCCATGGGACAAAAGGATCAGCCGAGGCGGGACCTTGCCGTCATAGAATTGGACCAGAAACGCCTGCATGACCTCATCTGCCGATTCGACCCCGTTCAGCCGGGGATAGAAATCGCGGTTGCCCCAGCTTTGATTGCCGCGGATGAAAAACACCTGCATGCAGGCCTGACCGCCCTCCATATGCAGGGCGATCACATCCGCTTCGGGCACGCCGCGCGGGTTGATTGCCTGGACGGATTGCACGGCGGTCAGCGCCTTGATGCGGTCGCGCAACGCGGCGGCGCGTTCATATTCCATCGCCTCGCTCGCATCGGCCATCTCGCGGGCAAGCTGGGCCTGAATCGCGGTGGATTTACCCTGAAGAAAGCGTTCGGCGTCGGCCACAAGGGCGTTGTATTCCTCAAGCCCGATCCGGCCGACGCATGGCGCGCTGCAGCGCTTGATCTGATACAGCAGGCAGGGCCGCGTCCGGCTGGAAAAAGTCGCATCGGTGCAGCTGCGCAGCAAGAATACCCGCTGCAACTGGTTCAGCGTCCGGTTTACCGCCCCGGCGCTGGCAAAGGGGCCGTAATAATCGCCCTTTTCCGCCTTGGCACCGCGATGCTTCTTGATCTGGGCAAAGGGGTGGGACTTGGCAACCAGAATGTTTGGAAAGCTTTTGTCGTCGCGCAGCAGTACGTTGTAGCGCGGCTTGAGCTGCTTGATGAGGTTCTGTTCCAGCAACAGCGCCTCGGTTTCGGTGCGCGTGGTCAGGAACATCATCGAAGCGGTTTCGCGGATCATCCGCGCGATGCGCGCCGAATGCCCCGTACCGCGCGCATAGTTCGAAACCCGGGCCCGCAGGCTCCGCGCCTTGCCGACGTAAAGCACCGCCCCTTGCGCATCCAGCATCCGATAGACGCCGGGCGAACTGTCGAGCGTCTTCAGATAGTCCTGGATCAGCGCATGGCCAGTCTTTCCGGGGCGCTTTTCTGGGGCGGAATCGGTCATGGCACCAACCAAATGATTCTTTCGTGCGGCTGCAAGTTCGCGGCCAGAATTTCAAGCTGAAACCTTTCCACGGAATCTGTGGATAACTCTGTGAATCAGCTTGGGAGTAACACACGTTCAATTAGCGTTTCTTGGGATTCCCTTACTTTGCACAAATTCTAGGCAGGTTTGCAACGCACTGTTTTAAAGAGATATTTTTTCTCTGCTCTGCAATGCCCTGAATTTCTTGCCAGAATCGTGAAGCTTGTGTGAAGCCATTACGTAGCGTGGACAACTTGTCGCATCGGGACAGTTTTTTGTCCTATTCGACTCCCTGCACATCGGGGGTGCGCCAACCCAGATGCTGGCCCCCGTCCACGCAGATCAGCTGTCCTGTGACCGATGGCGCATCCATCAGATAGCCAAGCGCGGCGCAGACATCATCGGGGCCTGCGCCGCGTTGCAGGATGGTTGCGGCACGCTGGCCCATGAAGTGGCTGTCGGATTGGCGCACGCCTTGCATGGTGGGGCCGGGGCCAATGGCGTTTACGCGGATGTCGGGCGCCAACGCCTGGGCCAGGGTGCGCGTCAGCCACCACAGCCCCGCCTTGGCCAAGGAATAGGTCATGAATTCAGGCGTCGGTTTCAGGACGCGCTGATCGACCATGTTGACGATAAGGCTGCGCGCCAGCGGCTCGTCTGCGCTGCGGTCCGCCTTGGGCGCTTGCCGGGCAAAGGCCTGCGTCAGCACGAAAGGCGCCCGCAGGTTCGAACCGATGTGACGATCCCAGCTTTCACGCGTCGCACTGGCGATATTGTCATATTCAAAGATCGAGGCGTTATTGACCAGCACCGACAGAGGCCCCAGCGCCTGATGTGCCCGGTCGATCAGCGCCTCGCTTTGATCAAGGTCCAGCAGATCAGCGTGAAATACCTCGGCCCGGACGCCAAGGGCACGTGCCTCGGCCGCCGTCGCCTGCGCCTCATCGGCCGAGTGCTGATAATGGATTGCCACGTCCATCCCGCGTCGCGCCAGATACAGCACCATGGCCCGGCCCAGACGGCGGGCCCCTCCGGTCACCAGGGCGGTCATTTCAGCCGAATCCCCAAAAGTCTGGCCACGATCCGGCGCACGCCCGGTCCGGCTGCCAGTGCCATCGCAACGATGATGAGAAGACAAAGAAGGACGGTTTTAATCATCCGCGCCCTGCCCCGAAGCGTGCAAAGGCGGCGCGCTCCTCAATACTTTCCAGAAAATCATCGGCGGAAAGGCCAAAGCGGCGGAACCACGAAACGCGCTGGCCATAGGTCAGGAAGCGGATCTTCTTACCGTAAAGCTCGCGCATTTTCGGGACCAGATGTGCGATACCATCGGCAAGCCCCAGCGCGACAGCCTCGCGGCCGGTCCAGATCTCGCCAGTGAAAAGGTCGTGGTCAGCCGCAAGGCGGTTGCCGCGACGGGTGCGGACCTGATCCTTGAACGCCTCGTGAATGGGGCCCAGCAGCCGGTTCAGCCGGGCAATATCCTCGGGCGTTTCGGGGCGGAACGGGTCGAGCATGGATTTCGAGCGGCCAGCGGTATGGACGCGCCGCTCAATCCCGTGACGCTCGATCAATTCGGCAAAGCCGAACCCTGATGAGATCACCCCGATCGAACCCAGAACCGAGCTTTCGTCGGCCCAAATGAAATCGGCCGCCGTGGCCAGCCAATACCCACCCGACGCAGCGACATCCTCGACAAAGGCGTGGACCGGGATCTCTCGCTCTTCGGCAAGGCGGCGAATGCGGGCGCCGATCAGGCTGGACTGGACCGGAGAGCCTCCGGGCGAATTCACCAGCAGCGCGACGGCGACTGGCTTGCGGCGCTTAAAGGCGCGCTCCAGCAGTGGGGCCAGCGCGGCATCGGACAGGCCGGAACCGCCGCGACCGGTGGTTCCTATGGTTCCTTGCAGGCGCAGGACGGCGACGGTGGCCGGACGGTTCACGAATGGAATTTTCATAGTTTCCAGATAGGCAGATGCGGGCCCGCGGACAAGCGCTCAGCCATGAGAGTTTAGAAACTCGGCCACTTCTGCCCGGTTTGGCATCGCATCGCCCGCACCTTTGCGGGTCACTTGCAGCGCGGCTGCAGCGGCGGCGTGGCGCAGGGCGGTTGCCGGGTCCTCGCCCCGCGAAAGGCCCGCCGCGAACCAGCCGGTAAAGCAATCCCCCGCTCCGGTCGTGTCGATGGCCTTTACAGCAAAGGCGGGCTGGTGCCAGACCTGCCCCGGGCGCAGGTCACGGAACTCGGCACCGTCGGCACCGCGGGTGATCAGCATCCCCTCGACCGGCAGATTCTCGCCAAATGCGGCGAAAGTGTCCTGCGCCTCGACCGCATTCATCGCCAGAATCGAGACATGGGGCAGCACCTCGCGCAGTGCCGGGATGCTGAAAGGTGCAGCAGAGTAGATCACCCGCGCCCCGGCCTTGCGAGCTAATGCGGCGATTTCGGCCTGGCGGTTGGTTTCATTCTGCATCAGCAAAAGATCGCCCGGACCAAAAGTCGCACGGTCTGTCAGATCCGCTGGTAGCGCAAGGTTCGCCCCGCCATGCAGGACGATCGAATTTTCGCCCCGCTCATCGACAAGGATCACCGCATGGCCTGTGACGGTATCGGCAAGTCGGGCGATGGCACCGGTTTCGACCCCCAGAGCAGCCAGTCGTTCCAGCACCCAGTCGTCGCCCATGCCCATAGCCCCCAGATGCACAACTTGTGCCCCGGCGAGGGCAGCGGCCACCGACTGGTTCGCACCTTTGCCACCCAGCCCCTGGGAATAGGACTGCGCGTGCAAAGTCTCACCCGGACGGGGCATGGCGGACAGGCGGTAGACATGGTCGATGTTGATCGAACCGAGGTTAAAGATCGTCATATTCAGACCCGTTTCTTAGGCCAAAAGCGCCGGCACCCATCTGACCGGGGCGCAGGCAGCTTGTCCATATCGCCGGGGCTGAATACGCTGCTGCCGCAATGAAAAACGCGCCCCGAAGGGCGCGTTTCAGGATCAGGTGCAAAAGATCACTCGGGCTTGCGCGGATGCTTGACCGACCACCACAGTTTCTTGTTGGTCAGATACAGCAGTGCAGCCAGCACGATCAGGAACAGGACCGAAACAAGGCCGACCTGCTTGCGGTCCATCATCTTGGGCTCGGCCGTCCACATCAGGAAGGCTGCCACGTCCTGCGCCATCTGATCGACGGTGGCTTCGGTCCCGTCTTCATAGGTGACCTGGCCATCCGACAGCGGCGCGGGCATCTGGATCCAGTTCCCGGCAAAGGCAGAGTTGTGGTAGAGAACAGCGCCCGCCTCTTCCTTTTCTTCGCCGTTATAGCCGGTCAAGACGGCGTGGATGTACTCCGGACCGCCGATGCCACGGAACAGCTGCGAGATACCAGTGCCATAAGGACCATGGAAGCCGGCGCGGCCCTTGGCCATCAGCGACAGGTCAGGCCCCATGCCCTCACCGCTGACCGTCGGGAAGTGATCGGTCGGGGTGCGCGGACGCTCTTCCTCGGTTTCCGGGTCGACGATGGTCAGGTTGGCGGCATAGGCGCGGACCTGATCCTCGGGCAGTTGCGGACCGCCCTCATCACCCAGCGTGCGCAGGGCAACATAGCGCAACCCGTGGCAGGCCGAGCAGACCTCGGTATAGACCTGCAGGCCGCGCTGCAGCTGATGCTGGTCGAACTTGCCGAACGGACCTTCGAAGCTGAACGAGATATCCTCGATATGTGCTTCGGCCTTCTCGGCGGTTGCTTCTGCCGGCTCTTCGGCAGCGGCATCCTCGGCAGTCGCGGCCGCGGGTTCACCCTGTGCGGGCTGTTCCTCAGCAGCGGGGGCCTGGTCCGCAGCCTCTTCTGCAGGGGCAGCCTCGGGCTCTTCCGCGGCGGGCTGTTCGCCCTCAGCAGCGGCTTCCCCGGCCGGAGCAGCGGCGGGTTCTTCCGCAACCGGCCCTTCAGCCGCAGGCTCGGCAGCGGTCGGTTCCTCGGCTGCAGGGGCCTCGGCAGGCTCGGTGGCAGCCGGAGCCTCTTCGGCAGCAGGTGCTTCTGCGGCAGCGTCCTCGGCGGCGGGGGTATCCGCAGCCGGGGTCTGATCGTCAGCGGCCCCGGTCGCTTCGGCAGGGGCTTCTTCTGCGACAGGTTCAGCCGCAGCCGGTTCTTCGGCAGCCGGGGCCTCAGTGGCCTCGGCCTCTGCTTCAGGGGCTGCCGGTTCGGCAGCGGCTTCGGGGGCGGCGTCGGTCGTCGCTGCCTCGGCCGCCGGGGCGGCCGATTCAGTGCTTTGATAGCTCGAACCCGCGGGGGCGGTGGTGCCCGCAGCGGTGCTTGCGTCTTGGGCCACCGCGCCGCCTGCCAGGGCAACGGTCAGGGCCGCAACGGCCGTGAGCGATGCGTTTCTCAGGGTCATTGATGCCTCTCCTTACTCGGCAGGATGGGTTTCGGGCCCGTAATGGGCGTTGAAGTCTTCCTCGATGGTCTGCGGCATGGGCAGGGGCTTTTCGACGATGCCCAGCAGCGGCAGGATGATGAGGAAATAGGCGAACCAATAGGCCGCCCCAGCCAGAGCGATGTAGGGATAGATCCCCTCAGCCGGCATGGCGCCCACCCACATCAGGATCACGAAGTCCACCGCGAGCAGCCAGAACCACCACTTGAACAGCGGACGGTACTGACCCGAGCGCACGCGCGAGGTGTCAAGCCACGGCACCAGAGCCATGACCAGGATCGCGCCGAACATCGCCAGAACACCAAAGAACTTGGCGTCGATGAAGCGGAAGGACAGGAAGTTCACCAGCTGAACAACCCAGACATCGGCTGTGAAGGCGCGCAGGATCGCATAGAACGGCAGGAAGTACCATTCAGGCACGATATGGGCCGGGGTCGCCAGCGGGTTCGCCTCAATATAGTTGTCGGGGTGGCCGAGGTAGTTCGGCATGAAGCCCACAACCGCAAAGAAGACGACCAGCACCACGGCAAGCGCGAATACGTCCTTGATCACGAAATAGGGCCAGAAGGGCAGAGTGTCCTTTTCCGCCTCTTCTTTAGAGGTGCGGCGCACCTCGATACCGGTCGGGTTGTTGTTGCCGGTGGTGTGGAAGGCCCAGATGTGGACGATCACCAGCGCGGCAATGACAAAGGGCAGCAGGTAATGCAGCGAGAAGAAGCGGTTCAGTGTCGGGTTGTCGACCGCCGGACCACCAAGCAGCCAGGCCTGAATCGATTCGCCGATACCCGGGATTGCACCGAACAGGCCGGTGATCACGGTCGCGCCCCAGAAGGACATCTGCCCCCAGGGCAGCACATAGCCCATGAAGGCGGTTGCCATCATGGCCAGATAGATCAGCATGCCGACGATCCAGATCACCTCGCGCGGGGCCTTGTAAGAGCCGTAGTAGAGGCCGCGGAAGATGTGGATGTAAACGGCAAAGAAGAACAGCGAAGCACCGTTTGCATGCAGATAGCGCAGCATGTAGCCGCCGTTCACGTCGCGCATGATATGCTCGACCGAGGCGAAGGCCAGATCGACATGCGGGGTGTAATGCATCACCAGCACGATGCCGGTGACGATCTGCAGCGCCAGACAGAAGGCCAGCACGATACCCCAGATCCACCACCAGTTAAGGTTCTTGGGGGTGGGGATCATCATGGTGTCATAGATCAGGCTGACGATGGGCAGGCGGCGATGCAGCCAGCGTTCGATACCCGTCTTGGGCTCGTAATGGTCATGGGGAATACCGGCCATGTGCGCCTCCTCAGCCCAGCTTGATGGTGGTTTCGTTGACGAATTCGGCAACGGGAATGTGCAGGTTCTGCGGTGCGGGCCCTTTGCGGATACGGCCCGCCGTGTCGTAGTGCGAACCGTGGCAGGGGCAGAACCAGCCGCCGAAGTCACCGGTGCCGTTACCGATCGGCACGCAGCCCAGATGGGTGCAGACGCCGATCATCACCAGCCATTCGCCCGCTTCGTCGAGCGTACGGTTTTCATCGGTGGCGGGCTCACCGGGTTTGTTGGGGTTCTCGGCGCTCTGGTCGATCAGCTCGTTGAGCTTGACCGCCCGACCGGCCTCGATCTCTTCCTCGGTCCGGCGGCGGATGAACACAGGCTTGCCGAGCCATTTCACCGTCAGCTGGGTGCCGGTCTCGACGCCGCTGACATCGACCTGAATCGAGGCAAGCGCCTGAACGTCGGCCGACGGGTTCATCTGGTTGACAAGGGTCCAGGCAGCGGCCCCGGCCGCGACGGTGCCGGCACCGGCAGTCGCGTAGTAGAGGAAATCCCTCCGGGTGGCGCCGTGATCGCCTGCGTGTTCGTCTGCGTGGGACACGGGTCTGATCTCCATTTATGCCCCGGGAATCGGGGCGATACGACGGAACGGGCCGTGTCATTGCACAGCCCTCGCCGGGCGGTTCTAGCGATCAAATCCGCGTCAGTCCAGCGGCCCCGGTGCGCCCAGACGCTGCAAATTGGCGCAGGTGTGGATTTTTGGTTGCGCGGGAAGACACAGCTTGTCAGCTGTTTGCGCTAAAGCAGACCCTGGCTGCGAAAGCTAAGCTCGCGGGATCGTCCGATGATCAGGTGATCATGGATGATGAGGCCCATCACCTCGGCTGCAGCCTGGATCCGGCGGGTCACGGTGATATCCGCCTGCGACGGGGTTGGATCGCCCGAGGGGTGATTGTGGACGAGAATCAGGGCCGAGGCATTCAGCTCAAGCGCCCGGCGCATGATCTCGCGCGGGTAGACAGGGACATGATCAACGGTGCCCCTTGCCTGTTCCTCATCCGCGATAAGCACGTTCTTACGGTCAAGGTAAAGGACACGGAACTGTTCGACCTCGCCATGCGCCATGGCTGTGTGGCAATAGTCCAAAAGCGCATCCCAGCTGGTCAGAACTGGCCTGTGCATGACGCGGGCGCGTGCCAGCCGCTGCGCCGCAGCCTCGACAATCTTTAGCTCTTGGATGACCGCAGGGCCAACGCCCGTCACCTCGGCCAACCGGGCGGGCGGGGCCGAAAGGACGCGGTTGAAATCACCAAACCGGTCCAGCAGCAGCCGCGCGAGCGGCTTTACATCCTGACGGGGGATGGCGCGGAAAAGCACCAATTCCAGCATTTCATAATCGGGCATCGCCGCCGCGCCGCCCTGCATAAAGCGTTCACGCAGCCGGGCGCGATGATCGGCGATATAGCTGGGAAGACGGCCGGCACTCCCTGAAAGGGCGACGGCCGCCAGGGTTTCATCCTCGGCCGGTCGCGAAACCGAGGAAAACAGCGGCAGAGGCGCTTCGTGAAAGGCATGATTCGTTCCCATACCGTCAGGTTGGCACAGAAACGATGAACAGCCGGTTAACGCCCGTTCAGCCCTTCATCTCGTCCCAAAACCCTTTGATTTTCTGAAAGAAACCTTGGGTCTGAGGGCTGTTATCGGCGCTGATCGCGTCAAATTCGCGCAGAAGCTCTTTTTGACGCGTGGTCAGGTTAACCGGCGTTTCGACCACCAGTTCGATCAGCATATCGCCCGATTCGCCGTTCATGCCCGGCCCGTGGCGCAGGGGTGGCATCCCCTTGCCGCGCAGGCGCATCTGCTTGCCGGATTGCGTGCCCGGCGGGATGCGGACGCGAGAGCGGCCGCCGTCGATGGTCGGAACCTCGATCTCGCCCCCCAAGGCTGCGGTGGCCATGCTGACCGGAACCTGACAGGCAAGCATGCGCCCGTCACGGATAAAGATCGGGTGATCTGCCACCTCGATGAAGATATAGAGATCGCCCGCAGGTCCGCCGCGCATCCCGGCCTCACCCTCACCTGCAAGGCGGATACGGGTGCCGGTTTCCACCCCGGCGGGGATATTCACCGCAAGCGTGCGGTCTTTTTGTACCCGGCCGGCGCCACGGCATTCCTGACAGGGATTCTTAACGATCTGGCCCTGGCCGTTGCAGGTGGGACAGGTGCGCTCGACGGTAAAGAAACCCTGCGTTGCCCGGACTTTGCCCATGCCTGAACAGGTCGGACAGGTGACGGGTTCGACAGCGCCTTCGGCTCCGGTGCCGTTACAGGCGGTGCAAGAAACCGAGCCCGGCACGGTGATGGTTTTCTGGATGCCGTTATAAGCCTCTTCCAGTGTGACGCGCAGGTTATAGCGCAGATCCTGGCCGCGGCTGGTGCGCGAGCGTCCCCCGCCTCCGGCGCGGCGGCCCATCATGTCGCCGAACAGGTCTTCGAACACATCAGCGAAGGCCGAGCCGAAGTCGGCATGGCCGTTGCCGCGACTGAATCCGCCGAACCCGCCGCCACCATTTTCAAAGGCTGCGTGACCGAAACGGTCATAGGCGGCCTTTTTCTGGTCGTCCTTGAGGCAGTCGTAAGCTTCGTTCAGTTCCTTGAACGCCGCTTCTGAGACTTTGCAGTCTTTGTTGCGGTCGGGGTGCAGCTGTTTCGCCTTGGTGCGATAGGCCTTTTTGATCTCTTCGGCCGAGGCGCCCCGAGAAACGCCGAGCACCTCGTAATAGTCACGCTTCGCCATATCGTTTGCGTCCGGGGTCTTTCAAGAAATGACCGGCCTGTGCGGGTCTGCAGCGGGCCGGCCGATGGGTTCACATCACGCTTACTTGCGCTTGTCTTTGCCGAGATCCTCGAAATCGGCATCGACAATCTCATCGTCCACGTCGCGCGGGCCAGCCTCGTGATCGGCACCCTCGGCGTCGGACTGGGTGGCTTTATAGATCGCCTCGCCCAGCTTCATCGAGGCGTCCATCAGGTTCTGGATACCGCCGCGGATTTTGCCTGCGTCCTCGGACTTGAGGGCCTCTTCCAGCGCACCAATGGCCAGTTCGATCGCCTCGACGGTCGAGCCATCCACCTTGTCGCCGTGCTCTTCCAGCGACTTCTTGGTCGAGTGGATCAGGCTTTCGGCCTGGTTCTTGGTCTCGACCAGTTCCTTGCGCTGCCGGTCGGCCTCGGCGTTAGCCTCGGCGTCCTTGACCATACGTTCGATATCCTCATCCGAGAGGCCACCCGAAGCCTGGATGGTGATCTTTTGCTCGCGCCCGGTGCCCTTGTCCTTGGCGCTGACGCTGACGATACCGTTGGCGTCGATGTCGAAGGTCACCTCGATCTGCGGCATGCCGCGCGGCGCCGGGGGGATGTTTTCCAGGTTGAACTGGCCAAGCAGCTTGTTGTCTGCGGCCATTTCACGCTCACCCTGGAAGACCCGGATGGTCACGGCGTTCTGGTTATCCTCGGCGGTCGAGAAAATCTGCGACTTCTTGGTCGGGATGGTGGTGTTGCGGTCGATCAGGCGGGTGAACACACCGCCCAGCGTCTCGATCCCCAGCGAAAGGGGCGTCACGTCGAGCAGCACCACGTCCTTGACGTCACCTTGCAGCACACCGGCCTGAATGGCCGCACCAAGCGCCACGACCTCATCGGGGTTCACACCCTTATGCGGCTCTTTGCCGAAAAAGGCGGTTACTTCCTCGATGACCTTCGGCATGCGGGTCATACCGCCGACCAGAACGATCTCATCAATGTCGCCTTTGGACAGGCCGGCATCTTTCAGCGCGTCCTGAACCGGCTTCATCGTGCGCTTGATCAGGTCACCGACCAGGCTTTCCAGCTTGGCGCGGGTCAGTTTCATGACCATGTGCAGCGGCGTGCCCGAGTCTTTGTCCATCGAGATGAACGGCTGGTTGATCTCGGTCTGGCTCGAACTCGACAGTTCGATCTTGGCCTTTTCGGCGGCTTCTTTCAGCCGCTGCAGCGCCATCTTGTCTTTCGTCAGATCGACGCCGTGTTCTTTTTTGAACTCTTCGGCCAGGTAGTTGACGATGCGCATGTCAAAGTCTTCACCACCAAGGAAGGTATCCCCGTTGGTGGATTTGACCTCGAACAGACCGTCGTCGATTTCAAGGATGGTGATATCGAAGGTCCCGCCGCCAAGGTCATAGACGGCGATGGTCTTGGAATCCTTCTTGTCCAGACCATAGGCCAGCGCGGCTGCGGTCGGCTCGTTGATGATGCGCAGGACTTCGAGACCCGCAATCTTGCCGGCGTCCTTGGTGGCCTGACGCTGGGCGTCGTTGAAATAGGCGGGAACCGTGATCACCGCCTGGGTGACGGATTCGCCCAGGTAGGATTCAGCGGTTTCCTTCATCTTTTGCAGGATGAAGGCGGAAATCTGGCTGGGAGAGTATTTCTCGCCCCGGACCTCGACCCAGGCGTCGCCATTGCCACCGTCGGCGATGACATAGGGGACGAGGTTCTTGTCTTTCTCGACTTCAGCGTCGTTGATGCGGCGGCCGATCAGGCGCTTGACGGCAAAGACCGTATTCGACGGGTTGGTCACCGCCTGCCGCTTTGCGGGCTGGCCGACCAGACGTTCACTATCGGTGAAGGCAACGATCGAGGGCGTGGTACGCGCACCCTCCGAGTTCTCGATGACCTTTGGTTGGCTGCCATCCATGATGGCAACGCAGCTGTTGGTGGTTCCGAGGTCGATGCCGATGACTTTGGACATGCAATAACCTTTCTTACGGCGATATTCTGGGCCTTGGGTCCTCAAGAGGCCCCCGAGACCTGATCCCAATGTTTGCCTTCAGAGACCCTGATCCGGGGCCCCCTCAAGCTTCATGGGCCTATATAGGAAGGGGTCTGGCGGCCTGCAAGCAGACCTGAACGCAGAAAATAGATCGTCTTGTATCTCTTTCGACCACAGGGCTGGCGAAGGCACCGATCCGTTCGGGACCTGATGGAACGACCGGTAAAACGCGACACTCAACGTCCCGCCGACCAGCTGATCGAGGCCGCCTTGCGCGTAAAGAACTCGGCCATCAGCCCGATCATCAGCAGCGTCAGCGCGGCATAGATCGGGTAGTCCAGCGACGAATTGCGCGGTGAATAGTTGATAAAGGCAAAGCCCCGGGTCTGGTCGATGACATGGAACAGCGGGTTCCATGAAAACATGTGCAGCAGAAAGTTGGGCATCATGTTAGCGACGAACATCTTGCCGGAAAATACCATGTTCAGGCGCTGATAGAACTGTGTCAGCACCTGCGCGGTCTGGGGCGACCAGGGACGGATCGCCAGAAAGATCAGCCCGACACAGCAGCCCGAGAACCAGGCCAGCAGCAGCATGCCATAACAGCCCAGCGGGTCGTCCAGATGGATGGGCTGGATCATGTAATGATAGCCGGCCAGCACGACGACGGCAGAGAATGTTTGCCGGTAAAGCGCGGCCAGCGCCGTGGCCGTGATCATCACCGCCGTGTTCATCGGTCCGTGCTTCAGCATCGGGTTGCTGGGATTGCCCGAGGCCGAGACCGCAGCCATGGTCTGGGTATGGGCCATGAACATGAAGATACCAGACATGATATAGACGATGTAATCGCCCCGGATCGGTGCGCTGCGAACGCCCATGACGGCAAAGATCAGATAAAAGCCGGCGATCATGGCGATTGCCTGAATCACCGTCATCAAGAGCACCATCACGGCGCTGCGGTGCCCCTTGCGCAGGTTGTTTACAGTGACATGATAGATCAGCGCCAGCGTTGTGAAGGCTGCCTCGACCATGTTGCGGCTGCGTCTGGGAGTGAACATGGGCGGCTCGGTTCTGCCAGGGGTTTCGACTGCGGCTTGCAGGGGCGCTTGCCCTATACCGCTCCGGGCATCATATGTAAGCCGACTGTCATATTCAATCGGCGCCGCAGCCCGCAGGCTTCCGGTCGGAAAGGAAAAAACATGCAATTCGATCAGATGATCGCCGAGATGCGACGGCTTGCCCTGCAAGCCGGGGCCGAGATCATGAAGATCTATGGAGCCGAGGACTTTGAGGTTCGGGCGAAATCCGACGCCTCTCCGGTGACCGAGGCGGATGAAGCGGCCGATGCCCTGATCTCTGCCGGGCTGCGCGCCGCTTTTCCCGATATCCCGCTGGTGACCGAGGAACAGGCCGCAACCCATGGCCAAATCCTTTCGACCTTCCTGATCGTCGATCCGCTGGACGGCACCAAGGAATTCGTTCAGCGCCGGGGCGATTTCACCGTCAATATCGCCTATGTCGAAGATGGCGTGCCCCGCCTTGGCGTCGTTTATGCCCCCGCCAAAGAGCGGCTTTTCTACACGGCTGCGCAAGGCGGATCGGTCGAGGAAAAGGGGCCGTTTAGCGATGTTCCGGGCGAGGTTACGCCGATCGGCGTCAATTCGATGCCTGATAACCGGGCGCTGATGGTCGTGGCCTCGAAATCGCACCGTGATGCGGCGACCGATGCCTACATTGCCCGTTACGGGGTCCGCGACATGACCTCGGCGGGCTCTTCGCTCAAATTCTGTCTGGTTGCAACGGGTGAGGCCGATCTTTACCCCCGCCTTGGCCGCACGATGGAGTGGGACACCGCCGCAGGCGACGCCGTTCTGCGTGGTGCAGGCGGTCAGGTGGTACGCTTTGACGATCACACACCGCTGGAATACGGCAAACCGGATTTTGAGAACCCGTTCTTTATCGCCTTTGCCCCCGGCGTGCTGCTGGTCAAGGACTGACGCCCATGTCCGTCGTCATCATCATCCCCGCCCGCCATGCCTCGACCCGCTATCCCGGCAAGCCTCTGGTCGAATTGCGCGGAGCCACGGGTGAGGGACAAAGCCTGATTCGCCGCAGCTGGGAGGCAGCGCGTGCCGTCCAGGGCACCGACCGGGTGATCGTCGCCACTGATGACGAGCGCATCCGCGACCACGCCGAGGGTTTCGGGGCAGAGGTCGCGATGACCTCGACCTCTGCCCGTAACGGTACCGAGCGCTGTGCCGAGGCGGTGGCGCGGCTGGGGCTGTCGCCCGAGATCGTGGTAAACCTGCAAGGCGATGCGCCGCTGACCCCGGCATGGTTTGTCGAGGAACTGGTCGCCGGGCTGCGCGCCGATCCGGGGGCTGATGTGGCGACGCCGGTCCTGCGCTGTAGCGGAGCGATGCGGTCCGAGCTGATCGCCGACCGCGTGGCCGGTCGTGTTGGCGGCACCACCGCCGTCTTTGGGCATGACCGCCGGGCGCTGTATTTCTCCAAAGAGGTCATACCCTACGCCGCGGCGGATTTCGGTCCGGGCGATCCGACCCCGGTCTATCACCATGTCGGTGTTTATGCCTATCGCCCCGAGGCGCTGGCCGAATATCCGACATGGGACGAAGGCCGGCTTGAGGCGCTGGAAGGGCTTGAACAGTTGCGCTTTCTTGAACGCGGGCGGCGTATTCTCTGCGTCGAGGTTGAGGCCCGGGGCCGCGAGTTCTGGGAACTGAACAACCCCTCGGACGTGGCCAAGCTAGAGGCGATGATGCAACGTATGGGCATCGCCTGATGTCCGAAAGCGGGATGCCTGCGACCAGTATCGTCGTCATCTCGCGGCATCGGCCGCAGGCATTGGCCCGCTGCCTGACCACCTTGGCCGATCAGACCCACCCAAGGCTTGAGGTCGTGCTGGTTGCTGACCCCGCCTCGGTTGGTATCCGCCCGGATCTGCCGCTGAAACGTGTCGTCTTTGACCGTGCCAATGTCTCGGCTGCACGGAATGAGGGCCTTGCGCTTGCTGCGGGCGAGGTAGTGCTGTTCATTGATGATGACGCTCTTGCCGAACCCGGCTGGGCCGAGGCATTGGCCGCCCCCTTTGCCGATCCGCGCGTGATCGCGGCGACCGGCTTTACGCGGGGGCCGGATGGGTTGCGCTGGCAGGTCCGGGGCGAACGGATCACGCCTTCGGGAAACACAACGCCCCTGAATATCGCCCGCACAACGCTGCTTGAGCCAGAAAATGGCTGTCCGGTCAGCACCATCGGCACGAACTGTGGCTTTCGTCACAGGGCGCTGATCGCCGTCGGCGGCTTTGATCCCGCCTTTGCCTATCACCTCGACGAAAGCGATGTGAACATGCGTATGGCGGCCCGGTTTCCCTTGGGGCTGACGGCTGTGGTTCCCGCCGCGCAGGTCCTGCACGGTGTGGCCCCTGGCACTGGACGGGGCGAAGCCGGGGTGCCCCATGATCTGACGGCTGTCGGTCGCTCGGCCGCGATTTTTGCCGCGCGCCATGGGGGTAAGACAGACTGGCTACGCGACAACCAACGCCGGCGGCTGTTGCGCCACATGGTCGCCGGGCGGCTTGATCCGCTGGCGATCGGACGAATCCTTGCGACCCTTGATCGTGGTCTGAGCGAGGGGCGGGACCTTGCGCCCAGCCCGCCTGTCTGGGACCGGCCCCCTCCGCCGCCGTTCCAGAGCATGCCCCCTGCGACAGGGGATCAGCCGCTGCTTCTTGCAGGGTGGCATTGGCATGCCCGGCGTTTGCGTGCCCGCGCGGCACGGGCAGCGGCCGAGGGGCGTCGGGTGGTTCTGCTGCTTTTAACGCCCAGCTTTCTGCCCCATCGGCTGACCCTTGTGCCAGGGGGCTGGTGGGAGCAAAATGGGGGCCTGTGGGGGGCGTCCCGTTCGGGCGATCCTCCGGTTCTCTTTCTGGGAAAGCGCGCGCGTATCTTGCGCGAAAGAGGGAATTTGCCTGGACGGAGAGAATGAACAGGCGGAAAATCGCCAAAATATACTATAATCGATTCACTTTGCTTATTTTTGGGAACAACTGCACCCCCCAAGCGCTTGTTGCGAAGGTGCTGACAAAGGGGGATAAGATCCCCAACGCGTCAGCGCAAAGATCAGGAGACGGAATTCATGAGTCGCAAAGTCACCAAAGCCATCTTTCCTGTGGCTGGACTGGGGACCCGCTTTCTACCCGCCACGAAGAGCATTCCAAAGGAGATCATGACTTTGGTGGATCGGCCGCTGATCCAATACGCCATTGATGAGGCGCGGGCGGCCGGGATTAAGGAGTTCATCTTTGTTACCTCGCGTGGCAAGGGTGCGCTTGAGGATTATTTCGATCATGCCCATGAACTGGAATCGAATCTGAAAAAGGCGGGCAAGAACGACCTGCTCGACACCCTGCGTTCGACCAATATGGAATCGGGCGCCATCGCCTATATCCGCCAGCATAAGGCGCTGGGGCTTGGCCATGCCGTCTGGTGTGCCCGCCGCCTGATCGGGGATGAGCCCTTTGCCGTCATCCTGACCGATGACGTCATCATGGGTGAGCCGCCCTGCCTGCAGCAGATGATCGAGGCCTATCAAGAGACTGGTGGCAGCATGGTCGCCACCATGGAGGTTGCTGCTGAAAAGACCCAGGCCTATGGCGTGCTTGACGTGGCCGAGGACATGGGTGCCATCGTGCGCGCCCGCGGCATGGTGGAAAAGCCCAAGGAAAACCCGCCTTCGAACCTTGCGGTGATCGGACGCTATATCCTTGCACCGACCGTGCTTGGTAACCTCAACAAGCTCAAGCAAGGCTCGGGCGGCGAGATCCAGTTGACCGACGCGATTGCCGACGAGATCGCCGAGGGCCGCGACGTCTTTGGCCTGCGTTTCCGCGGCCAGCGTTTTGACTGCGGCTCAAAGGCCGGCTTCCTGCAGGCGACCGTTGCCTTTGGTCTGGCGCGCGACGATCTGAAAGATGAGTTCGCGGAATATCTGTCCGACGTTCTGGCTGTGCGCAAGGCGGCGGAATAGGCCTCATGACGGATACGGTATTGGTGACAGGCGGTGCGGGCTACATCGGTTCGCATGCCTGTAAAGCGTTGCGTGCAGCAGGTTTTCAGCCTGTAACCTATGACAATCTTTGCACCGGCTGGCAGCAGGCGGTGAAATTCGGCCCGTTCGAGCAAGGCGATCTTATGGATCGCGCGCGGCTTGACGAGGTCTTTGCCAGGCACCGGCCCGTTGCCGTGATGCATTTTGCTGCGCTAAGTCAGGTCGGCGAGGCGATGCGCGAGCCGGGCAAATACTGGCGTGGCAATGTCGGCGCCTCGCTTAGCCTGATCGAGGCGACGCTGGCGGCCGGGGTGCGCAACTTTGTCTTCAGCTCGACCTGTGCCACTTATGGTGATCATGACGGCGTGGTGCTGGATGAAAATACCGCTCAGACGCCGCTGAATGCCTATGGCGCCTCGAAACGCGCGATTGAGGATATGTTGCGCGATTTCGGGGCCTCGGACGGGCTGCGCTCGGTCATCTTTCGCTATTTCAACGTGGCGGGCGCTGATCCTGATGGCGAGGTGGGCGAGTTCCATCAGCCCGAGACCCATCTGATCCCGTTGATCCTAGATGCCATCGACGGCAAGCGTCCGGCGTTGACCATCCACGGTACCGATTACCCGACCCATGATGGCACCTGCATCCGCGACTATGTCCATGTCATGGATCTGGTCGAGGCGCATGTGCTGGGGCTGAAATACATGCTGGACGGCAAGGTCGCCGACGGCAAGCAAGAGGTGTTCTGCCTTGGCACCGGCAACGGCTTTTCAGTGCGCGAGGTGATCGACCACTCCCGCCACGTCACCAACCGGCCCGTTCCTGTGACCGAAGGGCCGCGCCGTGGCGGCGATGCGGTCAAGCTGGTTTCTGGCAGTGAAAAGGCGGTCAGGATGCTTGGCTGGAACCCGGCACGCTCGACCCTGCCACAGATGATCAGCGACGCCTGGCGCTGGCATCAGAACGGCGGATATGAAGCGTGATCCCGCGCTTTTGCTGGATGTCTCGCGGCTGATCTCGCGGCTTGGCGGCGGGCCGGCGACGGGGATCGACCGGGTCGAAGCTGAATGGCTGGCCCATCTTCAGGGCCGGCCGCATCTTTTACTATGCCGGGTCCCACGAGGTCAGCTGCTGCTGCCGCCCCCTGCCGGGGCGGCAATTTTGCGCTGGCTTGACGGCGGTACCGAGGACCTGCCCGCCCCTGGCCTTTTTGACCGGCTGCGAGGGCGCAGGACTTTGCCCGCGCGGGCCGGGGCTGCGTTGCGCCGCATGGCGCTGAGGTGCAGTGGGCGAATGGGGCGGGGTCTTGGCCCCGCCGCGCAGGCTTATCTGGACGGCGCGGTCTACCTGAATGTCGGTCATGCCAATCTGCGGGCCGATCTGCTGGCGAATCTGCGGCCTCTGCCTCGTGCGGTGATGATCCACGACACCATCCCCCTGGATCACCCCGAATTTACCCGCGCGGGACAGTCGGACAAGTTCCGCGCCCGTTTTTCCGCGGCGCTGGGACAGGCCGAGGTGATCCTGACGGTGTCCGAGGCGACACGGACCGATGTGCTGCACTGGCGCGAAAGGCTGGGTCTGCCGGACCGTGCCAAGGTCGTCGCCACACCCATCGGGACAAGGCTTGCGGCCCCCGATCCTGCGCATCTGCCTGCCGATCTGGACCTGTCTCGCCCGTTTTTCGTCACACTTGGCACAATCGAGCCCCGCAAGAACCATGCGTTGCTGCTTGACGTATGGCAGATGCTTGAACGCACCCCTGACCCGCCGCAGCTTTTCATCATCGGTCGTCGGGGCTGGGAAAACCGCGAGGTTTTCTCCCGCCTTGATCGTCTGTCGCCAAATGGGCCGGTGCGTGAGCTTTCCGGACTGGATGATGCTGCGGTGGCAGAGCTGATCCGGCGCAGCCACGGGTTGCTGATGCCCAGCCGGGCCGAGGGCTTTGGCCTGCCTCTGACCGAGGCGGCAGGTCGCGGCGTCCCCGTCCTTGCCACCCCTTTGCCGGCCGCGCGCGAGATGCTGGGCGATTACGCCATCTGGCTTTCGCCCGATGCCCCCGCCGACTGGGCAAAAGAAATCGCAAGGCTGGCGGCAGCGGCACCTTTCAGGCTACAACCACTTCAAATCTCTGGTTGGGAGAGGCACTTTTCCCTTCTCTACCAGGGGTTGTTCGAAGCATTGCGCGCTTCTGCTGTCACCGTTATGTGAAACCTTAAAAGGTCAAGTGGATCAGTGTCGCGCACGCTAAGGATTATTCGACGCAATCTGAAGTTCCGTGCCCGCCGTCAATGGCTGCTTGGGCGCGCAATTCGGCGTTGCTATCGGCTGCGCAGGGTCAGCGATAACAGCTCACGCATACGTCCCGACGATATTCTGCTGTTCATGACCATGCGCAATGAGTCGGTTCGACTGCCGTGGTTTCTTGACTATTACCGCAAGCTGGGCATCCGGCATTTTCTGGTCGTCGATAATGGTTCGGATGACGGCGGGCGGGAATATATGGCCCGGCAGAAAGATGTTTCGCTGTGGCTGACCCGTGCCAGCTACAAAGACTCCCGCTTTGGTATGGACTGGATCAACTGGCTGCTGCACCGTTACGGTGCCGGGCATTGGTGTCTGACTGTCGATCCCGATGAATTCCTGATCTACCCCCACCACGACACCCGTCCCCTGCAGGCGCTGACGGACTGGCTGGATGCGAGCAACATTCGCTCGTTCTCGGCCATGCTGCTGGACATGTATCCCAAGGGTTCGATCGCGGCCGAGCCTTATCAGCCCGGGCAGGACCCGTTTGAGCTGGCGCGCTGGTTCGATCCGGCGAATTACGTCATTCGCAAGAACGGCGGCTACGACAATCTGTGGATTCAGGGCGGGCCGCGGGCGCGGATGTTCTTTGCTGACGATCCCGCCAGCGCCCCTGCGTTAAACAAGATCCCGCTGGTGCGCTGGCAGCGCGGGCAGGTCTATGCCAGTTCGACCCATATGCTGCTGCCGCGGTCGCTGAACCGGGTCTATGACCAGAACGGCGGAGAAAAAGCCTCGGGCTGCCTGTTGCATGCCAAGTTCCTGTCCACCTTTGTCGAGAAATCGGCTGAAGAGCTGACCCGCCGCCAGCACTATGCCAACAGTCAGGAATACCTTGCCTATCATGCCGGTCTGCGTGAGGACCCCGATTTCTGGTGCGAGGAATCCCGCGAATTTCAAGGCTGGCGACAGCTTGAGGATCTGGGCCTGATCTCCAGAGGGAACTGGGCATGATCGACAGCACGATCAAGCTGGGCGTCGTAATGCTCTGCCATGAAGAGCTGGCGGTTGCCGCGCGCATGGCCCGGGTCTGGGCCGATGGTGGGGCCGCGGTGTCCGTTCATGTCGACGGCAAGGTCCCGGCACGCGATCTGGCGGCGATGGGCGCGACGCTGGCTGATTTGCCGCAAGTGGTATTCAGTCCGCGTCACAGCTGCGAATGGGGCACCTTCAGCTTGGTGCGGGCGACGCAGGACGCCGCGGCCGTGCTGCTCAACCGGTTCAAAGATGTCACGCATGTGCTGGTCGTTTCGGGTTCCTGTCTGCCCTTGAGACCGGTACACGAACTGTGCGCCTATCTTGCGCAACATCCCACCCGCGACTTTATCGAAAGCGTCACCGCCGAGGATGTCGGCTGGACGGTTGGCGGGCTGAACGAGGAACGCTTTACGATGCGTTTCCCCTTTTCGTTCCGTCGCCAGCGCTGGCTGTTTGATCATTATGTCAGCCTGCAACGCCGGGTGAAATTCCGACGCCGTATACCTCAGGGGCTGGTTCCGCATCTGGGTTCGCAATGGTGGTGTCTGACGCGAAATACGCTGCACGCCATTCTGAACGATCCGCGCCGGTCCGAGTTTGACCGCTATTTCAGCCGCGTCTGGATCCCGGATGAAAGTTATTTCCAGACGCTGGCGCGGCGGCATTCGATGAATATCGAAAGCCGCTCGCTGACGCTGGCAAGGTTCGACGATCAGGGCAAACCCTGCATCTTTTACGACGATCACCTTGAGCTTTTGCAGCAGTCTCGCTGTTTTGTCGCCCGCAAGATATGGCGAGGGGCCAAGCAGCTTTATGCCCATTTCCCCCATGCCGCGCCGACGGGCAGGACGATTGCCGATCCCCGACCCGAGCGGGTGGACCGGCTGATCAGTCAGGCGGTGGCCCGTTGCCGTCTGGGCCGGCCCGGGCTTTACATGCAAAGCCGTTATCCGCTGAAGGACCGCGAGAATGGCAAGACCGCCGCGCCCTACGCGATGTTTCAGGGCTTTGCCGACCTGTTTCCGGATTTTGAGCCCTGGCTCGCCAGCCGGATCGACGCGGATGTGCATGGCCATCTTTTCGCGGTGCATGGGGTTGAGTTCGCCGAACGCCGCCCGATTGGTCCCGGTGCGCTTTCTGACAGCGCCGGTTTGCGCGATGTGGATCAGCGCGGTTTCATCGCCAATCTGATCCGGGTGTCGCGGCGTATGCAGGTGTGGCAGTTCAGCCCGCGTGACCGGCAAGAGATGAACTGGTTCTTTGCCACCGACCCCAATGCGCAAATGTTCATTGTGACCGGGGCGTGGGCGGTGCCACTTCTGCATTCGGGGATGCCTTTTGACGACATCCGCCGCGTTGCTGCGACCCTGCAGCGCATTGAACTGAAACAGATGGATGTGCTGAAATCGGTCTGGCTCAAGGCTCAGGTCGAGATCTGGGATCTTAGCGATTTTTGTGCCCGTCCCTCGGCTGTGTTGGGCAGCGTCCTGCGCCGGCTTGGCGGTGACCCCGAAGCAGCTGCCAACCTGCCCAAGATGCGGGACATTGCCGGGATGGGGCGCTTTTTGCAAAGGCTGCGTAATGCCGGCCTGCGTCCGCAGCTCATGGGCGATTTCTCTCCGGTCAATCCCGGTGGCTCGCCCGCTGCCTCTGCCCAGGAAAGACCATGACCATGACCCAGCCCTTCCGCCGTTATGTCATCTTTGCCGAGATGCGCACCGGCTCGAACCTGCTTGAGGCGACGCTGAACGCGATCAAGCGCGTCACCTGCTTTGGTGAGGCTTTCAACCCCTACATGATGGGCTGGCCCGACAAGGATGAGCTGTGCGGCATCACCAGGGCCGAGCGGGAGGAAGACCCCCACCGGTTGCTGCGTGCCATTTTCGAGCGGCCGAACCACCTGCCGGGGTTTCGCTATTTCCACGATCACGACCCGCGTGTCTTTGATGCGATCATCGAGGACCGTTCCTGCGCCAAGATCATCCTGACCCGCAATCCGGTGGACAGCTATGTCTCGACCGAACTGGCGCGGGCCACCAATCAGTGGAAGCTGAACGAGACCGAGACTCCGATCCCCGCCGCCATCCGCTTTGACGGCGCCGAGTTTCGCAAGGTCACCGAAGAAATCGAGGAATTCCAGCTGCGTGTCATGAATCGGTTGCAGGTCACCGGGCAAGCCGCCTTCTGGCTGGGTTACGAGGATTTGCGCGACGCCGGGGTAATGACCGGCCTGTTGCACTGGCTGGGCCGCACCGATCTGGAGCGGGTCGAACCGGCCAGCGATCAGGTGCCTCAGAACCCACGTGAACTGTCCGAAAAGGTCGAGAATTTTGACGAAATGCAGGCCGAGCTTGCGCGTCTTGACCCGTTCATGCTGCGCCGCATCCCGAATTTTGAACCGCGCAAGGGGCCTGCCGTCCCTTCGTTCATGGGGGCCGAGGCAGGCAAGGGGCTGATCTTCATGCCGATCAAGGGCGGCCCTTCGACGGCGATTGCAGGTTGGTTGCGGGCGATGGGCGATGTCGTGGGCGATTTCAACCAAAACAGCCTGCGCCAGTGGAAGCGCCAGCATGTGGGCCACCGCAGTTTTACCGTGCTGCGTCATCCGTTGCCCCGCGCCTGGACGGCGTTCGAAACGCTGCTTGGGACCCGCAAGGCAGAGCTGCGCGAAATGATGCGGCAGATCTACCGCGTCGCCCTGCCTGCGGACGAAGAGCTGCCAACGCTGGCGCAGGACCGCAAGGTCGAACTGTTCCTGGCGTTTCTGGACTTTCTGCGCCGTAACCTGAATGGCCAGACCAGCCTGCCCAGCTATCCCGGCTGGGCCAGTCAGTCCGAGATTCTTGCCGGGTTTTCGCGTTTTGGTGCGCCCGACATGGTCCTGCGCGAGGCGGATCTGTCGCGCGATCTGGCCTGGCTTGCCGACAGTGCCGGGATCAAGCAGCCGGCAAACCTCCCCGACCCCGAGCCTATCCCTGCATTCCTGAACGAACAGGAACTGCGCTCGGCGGCGAAAAAGGCCTATCTGCGCGATTACGTCGCCTTTGGCTTTGCGGGGCAGTCCTAGTCCGGATCGGACATTCACCGCATCCGGGGCATAGCGGCAACCAGACAAACGAATCCCTGAAGGTAAACGGCTCTTCGGTCATATCGAGTGGCGAAGCGGCGGAAGTACTTCATCTGGCTGAAGCAACGTCCGATGTGGTTGCGATGCGCACAGGCGCGCTCATCGTGCGGAATGATGATTTTACGCAAGCCGTTTGACGGGATGACCGCTTCTGCTCCGATGCCGGCAATGATTTGCCGCAAGGCTTTGCTGTCACAGGCTTTATCGACCAGCACGAGATCACCGCTCTGTCGCTGCGGAAGAGACGAGGCCTGCGTAATCTCGCCAACCTGGCCGGCCTTTATGATGAACCGCGACGGTCTGCCCAGGGCATCGGCCTGCATGTGGATCCTGGTGGTCAGCCCGCCTCGGGAACGCCCCGGCGCCTGATCCCTGCCCCCCTTTCCAGATGCCGCCTGCTGATGAGCACGCACAATCGCGCAGTCGATCATCAGTTACTGATTGTCACGATCGGCCGTCAGCGTCTTGAAGACCTGCTCCCAAAGCCGTGCCGGAAATTCCGACACTGATCTTGTAAGAGAGCCTTTAATAGAACCAGTAAGCCCGCCTGACGCGAACGCAGGTGGTCCGGGCAGCCTCCTGGCGGTCGAAATCTTTTGATAATCGCATCCCAAGCCCCGGAAACAGAAACACTCATTGGAACTGTGGCAGGCTGCTGAGAAAAGCGGGGTGGATGCGCAGCGCGTCATTGCCGCAGCAAAGCACTACCGCGATGGATGATGGGGTACAGATCCCCGGTACATCGCATCGGCGGATAACTGGCTGGAACAGTGCAGGTGAAAAGAGGTGGCCGACAATGTGCGGCAAGAGCCATCTCCAGCTGGAAGTGCTCAAGGCGTCGAAGCAACCGCAGAGATGCTGGCCAGCAAGATCAGGCAAGGGGTCTATGTGATGCCGGGGGGCTGACTGCCGCTATCGTGCAGGTAATCCGCGCAAAGGCGCTAGCTCACACAGGAACAGCTTGCACAGGCTGGGGTGCGCAGGTTGGCTTCCGCTTTGCGGCTCTTGTCGGTGCCGCTGCATCCGGGGGGGATCACATAGCGCCGGAACAGGCCGACACCGCCAGCGAACAGCATGAAGGGTGACACAAACAGAAAGGCGATCATGCCGTCGAGCCAGATCGTCGAGGAATCCGACGCTACCCAGGTGCCGAAAGCTATCCCGGCCAGGACGAAGAATGCGGCCACGCCGAGCATGAAGGCCGATGCCTTGCGCCAGCTTTCGACCGAGCGGCCCCACCCGCCGCGGATCGCCCCGCAGGCAGGGCAGGTCGGGGCCTCGGCATGGATCTCGGTCATGCAATGCGGACATTGGTAGGCATCGGCTGGTCCTGAAAATAAACATGCAGGCACGTCCGGCACGAAGCGACCAGCGAGGGTGAAAGCTGCAAAGGAACGAGAGCAGAAGGACAACAGCTTTGAGCGAAGAATTCGCAGGCAATACATAATACGGCGATATGGCAGGATATCGGGATCCTTGACACGATGGTGTTTGGTCGCCGGATTATGAAATGCAGTGGCGTTCGCGTTTTTGGAAGCGCGAACGCCACCTCGTCTGCTCGGATCTTTCGCATCCCAAGAAAATACTGGTTTGCGGCTCGGGGCAGCTCCGTCTCAAATGCTGGTCACACTCTTCTCTTGAGTTATTATCGGTTAATAGCCCGCGGCTGGAGGAATGAAGATTTTGAAACACTATGCGCATACGGGTATTCGTGAGGATCGAAGCGATTGGCAATTGCTGGCCGACCATCTCGAAAATACGGCTGCTCTGGCTGCCGAGCGAGCTGAACCCCTCGGGTTGCGGGCAGCGGCGCATATGGCTGGCCTTCTTCGTGGCGTTCGCCGAGGCAACCGCCCGCCCCAAGC
The DNA here is from genome assembly GCF_009301415.1 of Paracoccus kondratievae. Classification (GTDB taxonomy): domain Bacteria; phylum Pseudomonadota; class Alphaproteobacteria; order Rhodobacterales; family Rhodobacteraceae; genus Paracoccus; species Paracoccus kondratievae. The sequence continues at coordinate 2,081,349 of NZ_CP045072.1, forward strand.
CGGCGCATTACATGACCGTGCAAATGGTCGATGACTTGCTGTCGAGCGCGGAAATACCCAGGGGCGAGCGCACCCGGCAGGAGTATTGCCTCTGGGCGCTACGCTTCGCTGTGGCGTTCAAGGACGACCCCGCCGCGATGTTCGAGGAACCCGAGGTGCGAGGCGAGGTCAATGAATGGCGCAAGCAATGGGCGCATTCGCCGCGCCAGTACGACTATGCCGGAACCGTGGTGACGCGGATCCTCAATTGGGCCTGGAAGGACGTCGGCAAGCTCCGGATGCCCTAGGCGACTTTCGGACGGTCTATGAGGTGGATCGTTCGGAAATCGTGTGGACTCCGACGCAGCGTAAAGCTGTTGGCGCCATCGCGCCGGAGTGGGTGCAGCGCATCTTTACTGCCGGCTGTGAAACCGGGCTACGGCCGGCCGACGCGCCTGCATCGCAACCAGATCGAGAGGACGCCGCAGGGCCACCGCATCCGTATCAGGACGAACAAGCGCAAGCGGACGGCTACTATCCCGGTGACACCCGCCATGGCCGGGCTGATCGACACCACGCCCGCCGACCGCGTGTCGATCCTGGCAGTGATCGCGGGCGGGCCATGACCGGGCGCCACGCCTCGGACAGCCTGCGCTACTGGCGGAACAAGGCGGGGCTGACACCCGAGGCCTTGGAGTATGATTTGCGGCTCCAGGATACGCGTGGGACCGCTGCTACACGTCTGCTGAATGAGGGCTTGAACTGGCGCATATCGCCTCGCACATGGGCTGGTCGGTCCGCTACGCGGCAGCCGTAATCGAGCATTACGCCCGTGTCTCGCCGGATGAATCGGACGGCATTCTGGTCAAGCTTGCCCAAGTGAAAGGGGGGCGAAGTGAACGAAACTGCAAACGCTGGAATGCGAGGAAAACCCGATATGGCACAAGCTCTTGAAAAGGCTTGGAGGCGGGTACCGGAATCGAACCGGTCTTCACGGATTTGCAATCCGCTGCGTAACCTCTCCGCCAACCCGCCGGAGCCTCGTGTTTGCTAGGGTTTTCGATTGATGGGGTCAAGGGGGTTGTTGCGATCCGCACCTCTTTCCCCGCGAGGTAGGCGGACCCCCGTTCCGCGCCGAGGCATGACCGGGGGCTTAGAAGGGCTGGGTCTTGAGTTGAAACCTATAACTTTTCTTGAATGCCGGCGGGCGGGATGCTTCAAACTCCCGACTTGGGGAGGGATCATGAGTGAGCCTTACCGGCTGACAGACGCGCAGATTAAGCAGCTGCGGCCGTTCTTTCCGAAGTCCCGAGGCAGGACGAGGGCCGATGACCTGCGGGTGTTGAGCGGGATAACTTCTTCCAGCGCAATGGGTTAATGTGAAAGGTCGCGCCTGCGGCCATGCCCCGCCGAAGACGCTCTGCAACGGCTGGAAGCGGTGGAGCCGGATGGGCGTGTTCGCCACGATCATGACCGAGCAGGCTGCCGGAGCGCAGAAGACCGGGATCGTAATGATCGACGCGACCCACGCCAGGGCCCATCGAACCGCATCGAGCCTGGCGGTTCAAAAGGGGTCGCCGACGGCTGATCGGGCAGACCAAGAGGCGGTCTGAACCCGAAACTGCACGTCCTGGCGGATGCAAAGGGCCGTCCGATCCGGATGCTCCTGTCGGCAGGCCAGACCTCCGGCTACATTGGCGCGCGGGCACTGCTGTCCTCGATCCCTTCGGCCGGGGCGTTGCTCGCAGACCGTGGTGCCCTGCCCCCCGCGGAAGTTCCTTCGCCGTGATGTAGAGTCTGCCCAATCTGCAGGAGCAGACGAGATGAGGAAGAGCCGTTTTACCGAAGCGCAAGATTATTCGGAATGATCAAGGATCAGGAGGCTGGTTTGCCCACGTCCGAGCTTTGTCGGAAGCATCGGCTAAGCTTCGCGACATTCTGCAAGCTGAAGGCGAAGTATGGCGGCATGGAGCTGTCTGACGCCAAGCGGCTGAAGCAGCTTGAGGACGGGAATGCGAAGCTCAAGCGCCCGCTGGCCGATGCCATGCCTGACAACGCGGTGCTGCGGGCGATGAGGGATCATCCGATCTCTCAACGCCGCGCCTGCGTTCTGATCGGCGTCGATCCGAAAACGGTGCGGCGCAAGCGGCCGCCCGATAACCCGGAGTTCCGTGGGGAGATGCGCAAGATCGCTGAGCGGCACCGCCGCTTCGGCTGTCGGCGCGTGGGCATCATGCTGGAGCACAAGGGCATGGTCATGAACGAGAAGAAGCTCTGCCGGATTTACCGGGAGGAAGGTCTGTCGGTGCGGCGCAGGCGCGGTCGCAAGCGGGCGTGCGGCAGACGGCCCCCATACCAGTGCCGTTGCTGCCGAACCAGCGATGGTCACGGGACCTCCTCTGCCGTGTTTAGATCCACGCCCCCGCGAAGGGGGCGACCCCGCGCGGGGTCCGCACGAGGGGGGGGCTTATACAGTTTCGATCCACGCCCCCGCGAAGGGGGCGACCCAGATCGGCGGCGGGATCGCAGCCCATCTTTGGGTTTCGATCCACGCCCCCGCGAAGGGGGCGACGCGCTACTTGCGGCCCTTGCTGGATCATCAGCATGTTTCGATCCACGCCCCCGCGAAGGGGGCGACGGATGGCGAATTTGTCGCGCCTGTGACGGTGGAAGTTTCGATCCACGCCCCCGCGAAGGGGGCGACAGTTTATCCTGATTAGCCTTGTCGAATTTATCAGTTTCGATCCACGCCCCCGCGAAGGGGGCGACGACAAGGGCGTCGGGCAGTTCGGCATAGGTGCGCGTTTCGATCCACGCCCCCGCGAAGGGGGCGACTCTGGCAGCGCCAGAAGTTCATCACGAACATCGCGTTTCGATCCACGCCCCCGTATAGGGGATTGCGAATATGATCCTGCGATGCCCGTGGCGTACCGCGTGGTCCAGCGCGAAACCCAACGAGGCCAGCGTCTTGCCACCGCCGGTGGGCACGGTCAGCGTAAAAAGACCCGGCGTCATCGCGGAGCACTTCCGGACATGCGCCAGGATATCCGCGCGCAGGCGATTGATCGGACCACCCTGGTCGAACCCCGCCATATGCGCATCGAAGGCGCTCCTCCATTCCGGCAACAGATCGGCCAGTGCCGGCCAGTCGCGATCCGGCTGCGTGCCGTTCAGCCCGGCATAGAATGCCTCGGTGTCACGGAAATCCGCGTCAACCAGACAGGAAAACACCATGCGCGCCGCGACCGACAGGTCAAAGCCGCAAGAGGCCGGGCGCATCAGCTTAGCCAGCTCCCTGGCGACCGGGCCAAAATCTGGGCTGGCCGCGGCCGAGATTTCCGGCGCGATCGGGTCGCGGAAGGTCTCAAACCGGCGCTCCATACTGCTGTCGGCGCCATGGCGATCAGGCAACCCGGCGTGATGGCCCAGGATGGCATAGCCGATCACTTCAGAAACTGGTCGCAAACCGGCAGGCGTCCTGGCATGTAGCAGGGCAGCCCCGGCGGTCGAATGATCCACACGCAATTTTTCGCCGGACAGGATGCGATCAAAGGCGGGATCATATTTGCCAAAGTCATGGAAAAGGCCAGCCATATGCGCCGCTGCCCGCAACCCGAGGGGTTCAGCTCGCTCGGCAGCCAGAGCAGCCGTATTTTCGAGATGGTCGGCCAGCAATTGCCAATCGCTTCGATCCTCACGAATACCCGTATGCGCATAGTGTTTCAAAATCTTCATTCCTCCAGCCGCGGGCTATTAACCGATAATAACTCAAGAGAAGAGTGTGACCAGCATTTGAGACGGAGCTGCCCCGAGCCGCAAACCAGTATTTTCTTGGGATGCGAAAGATCCGAGTAGACGAGGTGGCGTTCGCGCTTCCAAAAATGCGAACGCCACTGCATTTCATAATCCGGCGACCAAACACCATCGTGTCAAGGATCCCGATATCCTGCCATATCGCCGTATTATGTATTGCCTGCGAATTCTTCGCTCAAAGCTGTTGTCCTTCTGCTCTCGTTCCTTTGCAGCTTTCACCCTCGCTGGTCGCTTCGTGCCGGACGTGCCTGCATGTTTATTTTCAGGACCAGCCGATGCCCACCAATGTCCGCATTGCATGACCGAGATCCATGCCGAGGCCTCGACCTGCCCTGCCTGCGGGGCGATCCGCGGCGGGTGGGGCCGCTCGGTCGAAAGCTGGCGCAAGGCCTCGACCTTCATGCTCGGCGTGGCCGCATTCTTCGTCCTGGCCGGGATAGCTTTCGGCACCTGGGTAGCGTCGGATTCCTCGACGATCTGGTTCGACGGCATGATCGCCTTTCTGTTTTTGTCACCCTTCATGCTGTTCGCTGGCGGTGTCGGCCTGTTCCGGCGCTATGTGATCCCCCGGATGCAGCAGGGCTGGCACCGACAAGAGCCGCGAAGCGGAAGCCAGCCGTCAGCCCGAAGCGCACCTCGATCTGCCTCAGCGCCGAGGCGCACAAATCCCTGCGGATCGAGGCGCTGCGGCGCGACATCACCATGAGCCAGCTGATCGCGCAGGCGCTGGCAAATCATGTTCTCACCTTTGACAGCGCCGACGGATGGAATGCCAGCCCCTCCGGCGGTCTTTCTTTATGCAAGCAAAGCCCAGAACTGCGGGACACCTGCGTCATCAATTGCGGAGCCCCTGATTGCCCGGATCGTCGCGTCATTGTTCATACCGACACCCCATTACAGGCGGGGTTGTGGCCACTCGGACCGATGTTTCAGCACACAAGTTCCGGAGGAACTTTACCGACCTGCCGGAGAGCGGGTTCAGACCCATCATCTGCTCGCTGGCCGAGCATGAAAATCAGGTCTGCGCCGCGTATTCTCAGCAATCGCGACACCAGATCAGAACAGTTGAGAGCTGAGCCAGTCGCTTATCAAGCTGCTGGGCCTGAAGGACTGTTTCTACCTGTTCTGGTTTGTAGCTCCCGACGCGAATCAGGGCCTCAATTGCGCCTCCCAGGCGGCTTATCTCCCACGTGAATGCGGAAATCCCGACGCAAATGGTTAACGCCCTCAAGGTGGTATCGCATCCATAAGAAAGCAGCTGTTACCACCCATAAGGATGAAAAAATCAAACACAACCTACGGGAGATTATAGTTTTTTTGTCCCTTTTCATCCCGAATCCGTGTTAAAAACATGCGGTCGCTCCTGCTTCTGCCCCACCAGATCCAGACCAGAAGCTGTTAACACATTGAAAATGTATTAGCGGCCGCAGATCACAGGCTTTGCATCCCAACCGAAATGCTTTTATGGATAAAGCAGGTCGATCATGTGTGGCTGTTTTAGTGTCTGAGTTGCTGTTCTGCGGGCATTGCAGGACAGTCAGGGTAATGAGGGGTGCTTGCGGATGGCTAGGGTCAGGACCCATTGATTTCAGGTCTGTTGCGTGATTCACGGCTCGAAAACGAGCGGTGAACATGTCTGATCTCTTCTGGCTGACCGACGCGCAGATGGCGCGGTTGGAGCCCTATTTCCCGAAGCCCCACGGCAAGCCTCGTGTCGATGATAGGCGCGTCTTGAGTGGGATTATCTTCATCAATCGCAATGGCTTACGGTGGCGCGATGCGCCGAAAGAGTATGGTCCGCACAAGACGCTTTATAATCGTTGGAAGCGGTGGAGCGACAAGGGCATCTTTGCGCAGATGATGGCTGGCCTGGCCGCTCAGCACGGCGAGAAAAAGACAGTGATGATCGACGCCACCTATCTGAAAGCCCATCGCACCGCGTCCAGCCTGGGCGCGAAAAAAGGGGGCGTGGCCGCCTGATTGGCCGCACCAAGGGCGGCATGAATACCAAGTTACATGCCATCTGCGACAGCAAGGGCCGCCCGATCAACTTCTTTGTCTCTGCCGGTCAGATCAGCGATTACATCGGAGCGCGGGCACTGCTCAGCAGCCTGCCGGATGTCGACTGGCTGCTCGGGGACCGTGGCTACGACGCCGATTGGTTCCGGGAAGCGTTGCAAGACAAGGGCATACGCGCCTGCATCCCCGGCCGGAAACAGCGGAAAACTCCGGCAAAATATGACAAGCGCCGCTACAAACGCCGCAACCGCATCGAGATCATGTTCGGCCGGCTCAAGGATTGGCGACGTGTCGCAACCAGATACGACCGGTGCCCCAAGGCCTTCTTCTCCGCCATCGCTCTCGCCGCCATCGTCATCTTTTGGCTATGAGTCCGGAGCCTAAGGCTCTTCCGGTGACGCGTGGTCGCAAATTCCTGCAAGTGCTGGAAGGCGCGCGCACGATCTTTCTGCGCGACGGTTTTGAGGGGGCAAGCGTCGACGACATCGCCCGGACTGCGGGTGTCTCCAAAGCCACGCTCTATAGTTATTTCCCGGACAAGCGGATCATGTTCATGGAGGTCTTCCGCCATGAACTGGCGCGTGAGGCCACCGACACCGGCGCGCTGATCGACGTGGATCTGCCGGTTGAGCAGGTACTACCCTTTCTCGTCCAGATCATCTCGACCTATGTGACTTCTGATATCGGTCTGCGCGTCTTTCGGGTCAGCGTGGCCGAGGCCGAACGGTTTCCCTTGCTTGCGCAGGAATATTACGAATCCGGCCCGGCCCTGCTGCGCCAGCAGCTTGTCAAATACCTTGATCGCTGCGTCCAACGCGGCGAATTGCGCATCCCGGATCTTGAACTGGCTGCCAATCAGCTCATCGAGCTGGCTGGCACTGCGATCCACGACCGCGCCCTGTTCCTTGGGCCGCAATCGGTGGACAGGGAACTTGTACGCAAAGTGAATCGCGGCGCCGTAACTATGTTTCTTGCCTGCTATGGAAGCGGCAAGAGCTCGCTGATGGAGGCGGCCGAATAGGCGTATCCCACCGCAAAGATCCGCTGGTCGTGTCCGAGTGACCGCTTCTCATTTCCCTGCTGCACTCCTATGATACGGTGACGGAAATTCTCTCACTGGATGGCCACCCGATGAACCGAGCCCTGATCGCGCTTCTTGCTCTTGCCCCCCTTGCCGCCTGCGCCCCGGCCTATGCGCCCGCGCCGGAGCCCGCAGCGAACGTTGCACCACTGCCGCCCACGCCGGTCGCCGGCGTCAGTGGTCTGGAATCGCGCGAACCCGATGCCTGCCATGCCAAGAACTATGTCTCGGCCCTCGGCCAACCGGGCAGCATCATCCCAAGTCTGGGCGTCTCCCGCGAATATCGCGTGGTCGAGTATCGTGGCATCGAGCCGCAAGAATATGATCCGCTGCGCATCGTGTTCCGGCTGGACGCCTCGGGCAACATCTACAACATCGATTGCGGCTGATTATGCGAGTAATCCGACAGGCCTTACTGTTTGCGCCGCTTTGCGTCCTGGGCGCCTGTGCAGAGGCTCCGGCCCCAGCACCGGCTCCGGATTCTCAAAGCGATCAATGTCAGGCTACTTCGTTTCGCGGCCTGACAGGTCAGCCGCGATCGGTCCTCGACAAAATGACCTTGCCCGCGGGCACCCGCGTCATTGGTCCGCGTGACCCGGTCACGATGGATTATCGTGCAAATCGGTTGAATTTTGAGATCGGCCAAGACGGCAAGATCGCCAAGATCGCTTGCTATTGACCGGATATGGCTGCGACAGCCCCGGGGCGTAAGGCGGCAACACAACCGCGCCCGGGGCTGAAAGCCGCCGTATCTTTTCCAGTTTCCAGCCGCTTTGTGACCCTAAGCTAACCGCTCTTTTCCGGTCCTAAGCGAAGACTCCGGTCAAGCATCCGCCGGTTGGTCACTGGGGGCCGACCATCTATCGAAAGCATGACAGTCACCGCAAGCGCACCGGGCCCCAACACCACGCCTTGAGCCAACCCAACGTGATTTCGATCAGGTTGCGGCATTTGTCGTTGCACATGGATTTTCCCGGAAATCCGTCGGGGGGGACAATGCCTGATCTCGTTGCCGTGCAGGAATCACGGTTGTGCTGAGCCCTGATCAGCTCGGGGCTTCGAAGCCAGCCGCTGCTGCAATGCCCGCACCGCCTCAGCACGGCCGAACTCGCGCGCAGCGGCCTGCCGTGCAAGCTCATAACCTGGCAGCATCCCGGCCAGTTCCTGCTCAGCAGTCAGCAAGGCGCGACAGTACTCTCCTGCCAGAGCATTTGCCAACCGCGCGCCGGCAAGCGTAAATGAGGTGTCTGTGCGGTAGATTGTGTCCAGTTCAGCCTTAAGCTGCGCAACGCGGCGCTCTGCCGCGCCCACATGGGTGCGCAGAACCGCCAGGCGCTGCATTTCCAGATCAGCCTTGAGACGAGCGATCCGTTCCAATCCGGCAAGCAGAGCTTTTTGGCGCCTCATGACCTTACCTTCCGCCGTGGCAAGCTGCCCCAACCCTCGCGCACCTTTTTACGCATCGCCTCGGCAAACCGAATGGCTGCAGCGACGGGTGCGAAATGCTCAGGCTTGATTTCTTGCCCGATTTCGACGGTTGCGTGGATCGCCCGGGCGCAAGGGGGGTCCGACCATATCGGAATCTGATGCTCTCGCGCGCGTTCGCGGATGCGGGCAGCAACCTCATCCACGCCTTTGGCTAAACAGACTGGCGCGCGGCCACTACCCCGTTTCCACTCCAGCGCGACAGCGTAATGGGTCGGGTTAACGATGATCACATCTGCCTTTTCAGTATCAGCCAGCATGGTGCTAAGGACGATATCCACCCCTTTTTGCCGACGCGCAGCCTTCAGGTGGGGATCGCCCTCGTTTTCCTTATGCTCGTCCTGCATCTCTTTCCGGGACATGCGGTGACGCTTAAGGTATTCCAGCCGCTTCCAGATCAGGTCAATGCCCGCAAAGACCACGCCGATCCCTATGGCTAACAATACCGCCCGGCGCAGGATCACCCCCAACCCTTCGACCCATTGCAGGTCAGCCATCGCGCCTGCACTTACCAGCGCGTTCAAAAGCGATGCGTAAAGAAACCAACCACCGACCCCCACCAACAGGGCTTTACCCAGCGCAATCACGAAAGCGACCAGACCCTTCTTGCCGAATTTTTGGGCAGCGTTCTTGATCGGATTGATACGTTTGAAATCTGGCAACAGCTTCTTAGGCGTCAGCACTATCGAGCGTTGTACCACAAGCCCCAACAGGATCGGCACAGCCATGATCCCAATTCCTGCAAGGGTGGCCAGCCCAGCCTGCCCGGCGATGGCGCGAGCCAGATCTGTCGCTGCCTGTCCTCTGACATCTGGAAAGGGTTCAGCCCCCAGCCCGCGCGCGGCAATGCCGATCCAGGCTGGCACCGCCCAGGTCGCAGCAAAGACGAGGGCAAACCACAGGCCCAGATACATCAATGCCGACTGCAATTCGGTCGAACGTGGCACGTCACCTTCTTGCCGGGCCTTGCGCAGCTTGCTTTCGGTAGGTTCGAATTGCTTATCGCCGCTATCCGCGCTCATCAGAGCAGAGTCCCCATCATATTCAGCACAGCGTCGGCCCAGACAGAGAGGATCGAGGGCGTCATGACAGCCAGGGCCAGCAGCGCCAGCATGATTGCGCCAGGCGCAGCGATAAAGACCACCGGCAGTGCGGGCATGGCCTTACTGACCATGCCTGACAGGGCCTGAAACAGAAAACCGCCCAGGATAAATGGTGCCGCAAGCAGCAGGGCCAAGGCAAAGCCTTGCTGAACAAGTGCGATCGCACCGGGAAGGATGCCAGTGATCTGCGGCCATTCGCCCACAGGCCGAACCACCAGACTTTCGCGCAACAAATCACAAGCGAGGGCCGGCAGACCCAACGCCATCAGCAACGCCAGACCGGCAAGATGCAGCAGATTTCCAATCGGATGAGGAGAGTATTCACTGGCAGCACCCACCAGTTGCGACAGCGAAGCAGATGCAGCCATAGCCGTCGCCATAATGTCCAGCGCGGTCGCAAACATCCGCACCAGACCACCCAATATCAGCCCGGTCAACACCTCTGCCCCAGCAAGCGCAGCAAGATGCAATATCCCCCTTATCCCATCAGGGATCAGTGTATGTTCGGCTAACAGCGGGGTAACAGCCATGGCCAGCGCTATTCGCACCCGGGCCGGCAGCACACGCTCGGAAAAAACCGGCAAGGTCAGAAAACAAGCCTGCACTCTGCAGTAGACCAGCAAAAGAGCGCCATAGGTGGACACATTGCCCGGATTAACCAGGAAATCGGTCATGGGCTGACCGTTCCTCGCAAGCGAACCTTTGCAACAGGGTCAATTTCATCCAACCCCAGCACCGGAGTAGCAATCCCCGCCGAAACCAGCATCATCCGCAGCAGGCGGCGGCGATGGTCAGGTACTGTCAGGACAACCTCTATTTCAGGCGGCAGCTCGCGCAGCACAGCCTGCATGGCATCGGTCAGGCGCTTTTGGATCTGTGGAAGGGCGCTTGCCCCGGTCCTGTTGCCCTCCATTTCGGCGCGGACGATCTCTCCCTCCCATTGCGGGTTCAGCTGCAGGATGTTCAGGTGCCCTTCGCTGTCGAGGAATTGCTCGGTGATCTGGCCGCGCAAACGTTTGCGCACCTGCTCATAAACAACCTCGGGGGTGCCGGCATTGCGCGCCTCGTTCACTGCATCGGTGATCAGCACCAGGTTGCGGATCGAGATCCGTTCCTCCAGCAAGCCTCGCAATACAGCAAGCAACAGTTCAGGCGACACCTTGTCCGGCACCATACTGTCAAAGAAGCGCTGGTTCAGCTGGGCCCGATGTTCGTCCGACACCTCGCACAGTTCGCGGATCATGCGCTGCATCGACGACATGGTCAGAAGGGCCGACAGGTTGGCCCTGACCACCTCCATCAAATGGGTGGATACCACCTCGATGGGGGACACAACCGTCGCGCCGGCAATTGCAGCATTCTCCTGCTGCGCTGTATCGATCCAGCGCGCGGCACTGCCATAGACAGGCTCGCGCACCTCCTCTCCGCCCAGTTCGTCAAGGATGGAATCGGCGCCAAGCGCGAGCGCGGATTGTGGGCGCAGCATACCTCTGCCACGCACAACGCCCTGCAAACGGATGACATATTCGCCATCATGAAAGGCAGCACCATCCGTGATCCGCACATCAGGCAGGATCAGCCCATAGCCGCGCGCCACATGCAGCCGCAGGTTGGTGATGCGTTGTCCAAGGCCGCGCACCGGATCAAGCGCGGCAAGGATCAACCCGCCTCCAATCTCGATACAGATTTCATCAGTATCAAGGACATCACCGATACGCGGCTGGGCAAGAGCGGTTTCGGCAGGCTCGGGCAAGGCCTGCTCTTCGACCGGGGAACGGGTCTGCCGGTTACGAATGAAACGTGCAGCCAGCGTCAGGACAGCTGCGAGACCCAGGAATATCGCCGTTGGCATACCCGGCACCAAGGCGATGAACAGCATCCCGACCGCACCGATAAAGGGGACTTGCCAGTTGCTCAGAAACTGCTGGGACAACAGATCCGCGGTCGTCTCGGTCGCGCCGCCGCGGGACAAAAGCAGCGCCGCCGCCATCGAAGTAATCAGCGCAGGAACCTGGCTGACCAGCCCGTCTCCGATGGTCAGCTTGGAATAAGTGGTCAGCGCCTCGCCCAGTGGCATACCATGCAACAGCATGCCTGCGGCAAGTCCGACGAACAGGTTGATCAGCGTGATGACGAGGCCAGCGATGGCATCGCCCTTGACGAATTTCGACGCCCCGTCGAGCGAACCGAAAAAGCTGATCTCTTGCTGTTCGCGGGCGCGCCGACGCTTGGCCTCTTCATGATCAATGGCACCTGAGTTAAGATCACCGTCAATGGCCAGCTGTTTGCCGGGCAGCGAATCCAGCGCAAAGCGGGCGGACACCTCGGCCATGCGGCCGGAGCCTTTCGTGATCACCATAAAGTTCACCACCGAAATCACCGCAAAGACGGTGATACCGATCAGAAGCGAACCCCCGGCGACAAATTCCGCAAAGGCCTCGATCACATGTCCGGCAGCTGCGGTGCCGCTTTGGCCGTTGGTCAGGATCAGCCGCGTCGATGAGATGTTAAGCGATAGCCGGATCAACAGCGATACCAGCAACAGAACCGGGAAAGCCTGAAAATCCGTGGGCTTTTCCACCAGAGATGCCATGACAAGGATCAGGGTCGCGCTTGCAATGGATAGTGCGATGCCAAAGTCCAGCATGCCGGGTGGCATCGGGATTACCATGGACAGCACGATCAACAATAGCATCCCGGTGATGATCAGCGGCTGGGCTGCCCACCCCGTCCGTTGGGTAGTTTCAGACAAGATCATTCCCGCCCTCCCCCAGCGATTGATGGCGCCAGAAGGCGATCTGCGGGCCATGCCGGTCCTGACAGCAAGCCCGAACGTCTGAGAAAGATCAGAACCTCGATTCTGTCAGAGGGATTGAGGCGCATCAGCCTTTCATCCAGGTCAGAGGGCAACGGCTCGCCGTGAAGCAGCCGATCCTTGGCGTCACTGACCATGCTGTCGCGGGTCAGCGCACCCTCCTGGTCCTGGCTTGCCAAGGCTGCCGACAGGATCAGGGCTGCGATCACGACGCCCTCTTCAATTCACGAAGTGCGTTTTCGACATCCCCGAAAGAAGGGCGAACATGGTCCGGAGCGGTCTGGCGGCCGACCTCGACACAAAGATTTGTGGCATGCTGATGCAGCCCGGCGACAAGAACCGACTTGATTACATCATAGAAGGCCTGTTCCTGTTTGGTCACACTCGCCAGCCGCTGCGCGAAGGGTGCGACGATGCCATAGGCCAAAAACACACCCAGAAAAGTGCCCACCAATGCACCCCCGATCATCTTGCCCAGTACCTCGGGTGGCTGGTCGATCGCGCTCATGGTCTTGATCACCCCCAGAACCGCCGCAACGATACCCAGCGCCGGCAGGGCATCGGCCATACTTTGCAAGGCGTGCGGCGCGTGCATGGTTTCTTCGTTCATCAGGCCGATACGTTGCGAGAGCATTTCTTCGACCTGATAGGGGTCATCATAGTTCAGGCTGGCCGAGCGCAGCGTATCAGCAATCAGCGTGACCGCGTGTTCATCCGCAAGAATGCGGGGATAAGCCTGAAATATCGGTGAGGCCTCGGGGTTCTCGATATGCTCTTCCAGCTCGACCGAGCTGGTGCGGGCGATCCTCAGCAGCTGGAACAGCAGGCACAGCACGTCCCGCAGATCGCCTTCGTGCCACCGCGAGCCCTTGAGCGAGCGGCCAACGCCGCCAAGCACCTGCTTGATCACCGACGTTTCATTCGACAGCAGGAATGACCCGACCGCCGCCCCGCCAATCATCATCATCTCGAAGGGCAGCGAATGCAGGATCACACCCAGCTTGCCACCAGCCATCACATATCCGCCAAAAACCATGGCGAAGGTCACAACAATACCGATCATGCCGAACATGAACTAAACTACCTTCTGGCTCTGATTGCGCCCATGTATGAAGTCAGGATTGCAGCATGGCCCGGTTCGACCGAGGCCATGATGCGTGCTCCGGTCTCGGGCTGGACACGGACAAGGATCTGTGCCGCAAAATCCGGCGGCAGGTTGGACAGCACCATCGCTGCCTGTTCGGGCTTCATCTGGTCATAGACAGCGATCAGCCGGGAAATATCGTCGCTTTGCGCCCTGTTCTGGCTTTGATCGCTTTGGGCAATCTGCTGTTTGAGCTTGCGCAACTCGATCAGTTTCTCGGTCAGCTGCTTTTCGGCTGCTGCCAGTTCAGCTTTGCGTCGGTCGATATCTTGCATGTAGCGGTCAATGCGTAACGCGCGTTCACGCAAGGTTTCGGCCAGCGTCACAGCCTCGGGGACATCTGTGCAACCGGCCATCAGTTTTGCCGGCTCGGCATTGGCGGTGAGGCGGGAAACCCCATCCATCAGCATCGCCGCCTGTCCAGCTGCAGCCAGCACCATGACACCGCCCAGAAATGAAAGAAGCGGCCTAGACATCTGCCACCACCACTTCGCGCCGCCTGCGACGCTGCAGCCGAGCCTGACGAACCGGATCAGCCTGGGCAAACTTCTGTTGCAGCAGCCAAAAGGCCCGCTCTTCCTTGGCGCGCTCGATCTCGCCGGACAGCGCGCGGGTGGCGGCGGTGGCCTCGGACTTGGCAAGCAGAATGGATTTTTCCAGCCGGCTGATTTCGCTGGTCATGACGGCTATGGCGCCACCAAGACCGCTTTCCAGGTCATTCAGCCGCCGCAACCTGCGTGCCAGGGTAAAGCAGAACCCCGACAGGCCAAGACTAAAGACGATCAGGGTCACCTGCAGAAGCTGCGCTATCGTCATTGGATCCTGAACTCCGTAATGAGGACATCGGTGATCGCCTCCTTGCCGAGGACAAAAACGGCCCGGGTCGCCAGTTCGTCCCGGACGATGTCCAGAATGCCGCGTTTCTCAAAAGCGGTACTGTCGATATCGGCGAGGAAGCTGTTGAAACTGTCGAGAAGCCTCGGAATCAGATGCTCGACCTCGGTCCGGTGGGACTGATCAGTCTCAATTTTGACCGTCATCACAAGTGTGCGCACTTGCGGCCCGGCAAGGGTCAGCACGATCTGGGGGATGTCGACGAATTCCTCGATCCGGGCTGTGCTGATCGGCACTTCTTTCTTACCGCTCGCGACCAGCGATAACGGCGACCAAAAGCCCAGATAGGTCGAGGCAAAGCCAGCCCCACCCAGTACAACTGCCAATCCCAGCGGCAGCAACAGGCGGCCGATCCCCCCGGCAGGTTTTTCATCCGCATTGATGTCAGCGGCATCGGCCATGGTGATTCTCCATCCGTTCCCGGTCTGGATACCATCGGCGGGCTAACCAATTCTTAAGCGCCCCCATGCCATGAAAACCGCAGCAGGAACGAAAGCGATTCGAAAGGGGTGGCTGTGCAAAAGCTGCAGGACTACTGGCGCGAGCGAAGTGCAAGGCAGCGGGCCGTTCTGGCCGCAGCCTTTCTTTTCACTTTCACCGCAATTGTCGGCCTGTCCTGGCTGGCCAGTCGTCCGGGCATGGCGCTGCTTTATTCAGGGCTGGACCCCCAGCAATCGGGTGCCGTCATGGCAGCAGTCGAGAAATCCGGTGTGTCTTACGAGATTCGCGGCGATTCCATCTGGGTCGAAGAAAGCCGTCGGGATCAGTTGCGCATGGCGCTGGCAGGCGAAGGGCTGCCCTCAGCCGGGGGCTCGGGATACGAGATTCTGGACGGTATGTCGGGTTTCGGCACCACTTCGCAAATGTTCGATGCCGCCTATTGGCGCGCAAAAGAGGGCGAGTTGGCCCGCACCATTCTGGCCCTGCCAAATGTCCGGTCGGCCCGTGTGCATCTGGCTGTGCCTCAAGGTCGCGGCTACCGCCGCGAAGCCGAGGCAACTGCATCAGTCACGCTGACCACCGATGGTGCGCCCATAACCCGAAATCAGGCTAAAGCACTGAAGTTTCTAGTGTCATCCGGCGTTCCCGGACTGGCTGCGGATCAAGTTTCTGTCATCGACAGTGAACACGGCGTGGTCTCTCCGGGCGAAGACTTCAGTGGGGACGAACGCGAAACCGAGATGAAGCGCAATGTCGAACGTATCCTCGCCGCGCATGTCGGTCCGGGCAATGCGATTGTCGAACTGAATCTGGATGTCATCAAGGAATCCGAACTTCTGACCGAACAGAGATTCGATCCGCAGGAACGGGCGCTGATCTCGCAGGAAAGCGAAGAAAGCGCCGATCAAAGCTCAAACTCGCAGCAGGGTGCGGTAACAGCGGCATCGAACCTGCCGCAGGGGCAGGATAGCTCGGGCGATGAGAATCGCTCATCACGCTCGGAATCCCGGCAGAGGTCGAATTTCGAGGTCAGCAAGATCACGCGTGAGGTGTCGCGCCAGCCGGGGGCTACCCGCCGCCTGACCGTTGCGGTACTGGTCAACGGGGTCGCCCGGACCAGTGCCAATGGCGAAAGCACCCTCGTTCCCCGGGACGAGACCGAGCTGCAGGCGCTGCGCGAACTCGTCGCCTCGACCGTTGGCTTTGACGAAGGTCGGGGCGATGCGATCACCGTGAAATCGCTGCCATTCGCCTCGCTCTCCGACGTCGGCACGCTTGCCAAAGCCGGCGGGCTGCTGTCCAGGCTGGACCTGAACGGCCTGATCCGCGTCGCCCTTATTGGCTTTTTTGCGCTGGCATTGGCCGCTTTCCTGCTGCGCCCTTTGCTGCGCGCCAAGTCCGCAGCCAATCAGGCTCTGCCTGCATTGGACCGCTCTGAGCCGCTGCCAGCCTTGGCAACAAATACTCCGGATCAGCAGACTATCCCCGAGGTGGTCCCCGAGATCGACTTTACCCCCTCAGATACGGGCAGCGCCGATCCGGTCGGGCGTCTGAAAGAACTTATGAAATCGCGTAAGGATGAAAGCCTTCAGATTCTCTCGGGCTGGATCGAAAAGCATGAGGATGTCTCATGAACCCGACAGCACTTCGTCTGGAATCATTTACCTCATCCCCCCCTGCCGCGCAGGCAGCCATCACCATAGCCGAGGAAGAGGCATTTCAGAACGGCTATGAAAAAGGCTTTGCCGAGGGCCGCGAGCTAAGCCTGGATGCGCTGACCTCCGCCCTGACCACGCTGCACCGGGACCTGTTAACCGCCCATAAGCGTGAGTCAGAGTTGCGGCGTGACCTACAGACCGCCCTGACACCAGTGTTGCAAGCCATCGTAGACCTGCTCGCACCACGATCAGAACAAGAACGGCTGTGCCACGCGCTGACGGCGGAAATTGGACAGATCATCAAACATACCCCGGGGCAAATCATCACCATACGCTGTCCAGAGGACCTGCAGCCCGATCTGGCCGACTGCCTTGAGCGGGCAGGTATCCTGGACGCACGGATCGAGGCCGCAGACACAGGACAAAGCATAGTCGAACTGACTGCTGCTCAGGGCCAGATCATCTTTGATCCCGCAAGCGCCATCGCGGGACTCAAGTCCATTATCAACGACATTGGAGCAAGGGACTGACCATGAACGATCTTGCAGGGCTGATCGCGACCGATCAGATTCAGGTAGAAATCACCATCCGACTAGGCAGCACGCGACTGACTGTAGCTGAGCTGTCGCGTCTGCGACCTGACGATATCGTTCCCCTGGACCGCGACATGTCCGACGGGGTCGATATCTGTGTAGGTGACAAGATCATCGCTCATGGAGAGTTGGTGGCCGGTCAGGATACCGACAACCGCCTTTGCGTCCGCATTCTAGCTCCGGCCAATGCATCGTGATCCGCTGGACTAGCATCTTCGCTGCCCTGGTCCTGCCCGTCGCAGCGGCAGCGCAAGATCTGTCGCCGCTTACCGACGCCGCCGGACTGAATACGGCTACCGGTGGCGTCGGACGCCATGCGATCACCCTGCTGGCGGTGATGACGGCCCTATCTTTGGCACCTGGCATTGCCATCATGGTGACCTGCTTTCCGTTTATCGTGACGGTGCTGTCAATCCTGCGCCAGTCACTGGGGCTACAGCAATCTCCACCGAATATGCTGATCGTCAGCCTGGCGATGTTCCTGACCTGGTTTGTGATGAACCCGGTGCTGACCGAAGCATGGGAGGTCGCCGGCGCCCCATTACGCGACGGCCAGATCAACATCGAACAGGCGTTCGAACGCGGCATCATTCCGTTTCGCGGCTTTATGGAGCATCGGACCGACCCCGGAATGCTTGCAACGCTGGCAGAGGTTGCGCCTGACCCGCAAGCTGCGCCAGATCGTCTGTCGGTCCTGATCCCCGCCTTCATGCTTAGCGAGATTCAGCGCGCCTTCGAGATTGGCTTCCTGATCGCCTTGCCTTTCCTCATTATCGATCTGGTGGTTTCGGCCGTGCTGATGTCGATGGGCATGATGATGGTGCCGCCGGTGGTTGTTGCGCTGCCCTTCAAGCTGGCGTTCTTTGTCGTCGTGAACGGCTGGGGCATGATCGCAGCCGCGTTGGTGCGCAGCTATCAATAGGACCACTATGTGACGCAGCGATTATCGTCGGGAGAGCGCAATTGCGGATCAACCTAACCAATCAGGACTACGCTATGGCTGCTTCTCCGTAAGGTCATTTCATTCTGGGGCTTTTCACCACCTCAGGTTTTAGGCACCAATTCAGAAACTAGCGACGGGACAGTCATGCCGAACCGGGCCATACCGATCTTTGCGCTGCTGCTTCTCGCCGGGCCGGGCTGGGCCCAGGCGCCACTGCGGGTCGAATTCGTTCAGGTTGAACGAACCGAACTGACCTTTGACGCAGCCCTCACTGGCACCATCCACGCAAGCGACAGCGTCGATATTGGCTTCAGGCTGGGCGGGCGCGTGACCGAGGTGCTGGTGCATGAAGGCGACCATGTCATCAAGGGACAGGCGCTCGCGCGAACCGACCCCTTGCAACAGGAACAGGCACTGCGCGTCGCACAGGCGGCCGTAGCTTCTGCCGAGGCAACCGAGGCGCAGGCCCGCCAGGCGCTGGAAAGGGCCGAGGCGATGCTCAGCCGCGGGGTCGGCACACTTGCCGGACGTGATGCGGCCAGTCAGGCCCTGTCAGCAGCAAGCGGCGGGCTGGAGCAGGCCCGCGCCGCTCTTGGTCAGGCTAAACGCGCGCTTGAGGATACGGTGATATATGCCCCGGCCGATGCCATCGTGACCGCGCGACAGGCCGAACCGGGACAGATCGCCGGAACGGCCCAGCCGGTGATCTCACTGGCTTCCGAAACCGGCAGAGAGGCCGTATTTCAGGCACCTGATACCCCCTTGCTGCGCGATGCGATCGGCGCACCTGTCACCCTGTATGGCATCGACCTTCCTGACCTGCGCATGACGGCAAAGGTCAGCGAAATTGCTCCGCTGGTCGATCCGACCACCGGCTCAGTCACCGTGCGGGCCGAAATCGATGATGCACCGGCCAATGTCGCGCTGCTGGGCGCTGCAGTTCGGGGCGCAGTGCACTATCCGGCTGGCACCGGCATTGCCGTGCCCTGGACCGCTCTGACCGCTGCCGATGGCAGCCCCGCAGTATGGCTGGTGGGCGATGATAATCGGGTCTCTTTGACCCCGGTTCAAATCGAGCGTTTCGCTAATGGTATCATCATCCTCAGCGGCGGGGTCGAGCCGGGACAGACCGTGGTCGGTGCCGGCTCGCAAATCCTCTATCCCGGGCGAGAGGTCGCCGATGCATCTGTTACGGAGCAGTCGGAATGATGCCAAGAACCCTGATCCCGATGCTTTTGGCATTTGCCGTACTGGCCGGAGAAGTGGCCGCTTTTTCCCTGCCCTGGCAGAAAACGCAACTCCAGCCCGATACTGCGCCCCGCCCGGTGGCAAGCATTCTTGTCAGCGATGACGAAGGCTCCGGCCATTCGGTCCCCGGGGTCATCACCGCCCGGATCGAGGTGATGCTGGGCTTTCAGACGCTTGGCCGGGTGACGGCGCGCAATGTTGATATCGGCGATATTGTTAAGCAGGGGCAAGTGCTGGCCACGCTTGATCCTGACGACCTTCAGGGGGATGTCCGGGCCGCCGAAGCCGCCGCCGAAGCCGCCGAGGTCGAGTTGAGCACCGCCTTGGCCACAGCCGAGCGGACACGGGCGCTGGCGCAACGCAATGTCGCCACGGCCGCGCAGCTTGAACAGGCCGAGCGTGCACTTGCCACGGCCCAGGCGGCCCGGCAACAGACACGTTCAGAGCTGATCCGGGCTCGCGATGCCGAAGGGTTTACCGTGATGCGCGCGCCCTTCGACGGGGTGATCAGTGAGGTGTTCGCCAATGCCGGCGCAGTCGTCAGTGCGGGTGAACCTGTGGTGCGGCTTTCCACGCAGGACGGGATCGAGGCGATGATCGATCTGCCCGATGCCGTTCTTTCCGGGATCCGGACCGGCGATCCTTATGAGGTCTGGTCGGAACGCGAACCCGATCGCATCCTGACCGCCACGGTCGAGCAGATTGAGCCGGTCGCGGATGCTGTAACCCGGACCCGGCGCATCCATCTGGAGCTGCAAGAGGATGCGGATCTGCGGTTGGGCGCTTTGGTCCGCGCGCGTCCTGCCGGGGCGGGTACCTCGCGACTTGTCCTGCCCGAAACGGCCATCCTGGAGCGGGACGGTGCCAGCCATGTCTGGGTCGTCACCCGTCAGAATAATACCGGGGAAGGCACCGTCTCGCTGCGCACTATTAAGACCGTCGGCCCACCGCTTAACGGGTATGTCACCGTAGCCTCGGGTCTTTCCCCGGGCGAAGAGGTCGTGATCCGCGGCATCCGATCCCTTAGCGAAGGTCAGGCCGTAGGCCGCAGCGTGACACCATGACAGAACGTCGCTTCAACCTTTCCGACTGGGCCCTGCATCACCGTTCGCTGGTGTGGTTCCTGCTGATCATCTCGATGGTGGCAGGAACGCTGAGCTATCTGCGCCTTGGCCGCGAAGAGGACCCGAATTTCACCATCAAGGTCATGGTGATCAGCGCCTCTTTGCCCGGGGCGACTATTGAGGACACGCTTAATCAGGTCACGACGCGGATCGAGACCAAGCTTGAAGAGCTTGATGAACTGAAATTCACCCACTCGGTCACCATGCCCGGACAGTCGGTGATCTATCTTGAGCTTGACCCCACGATCCGAGGCCCCGAGGTCCCCGAGGTCTGGAAACGTGTTCGCAATATGATGTCGGATATCCGGCCTGATTTTCCAAAGGAATTTCAGGGCTTCCAGTTCAATGACGATTTCGGCGACGTTTTCGGCAATATCTACGCCTTTACCACAGACGGCTTTACCCAACGCGAACTGCGCGACCGGGTCGAGGATATCCGCAAACAGGTTCAGGCCCTGCCCATGGCCGGCAAGACAGCACTTTTGGGTGTGCGCAAGGAGCAGATCTATCTGGAGTTTTCGTCGGCACGGCTGGCGGCCCTCGGGCTGAACCACAATCAGGTGGTCCAGACGCTGGCGGTGCAGAACGCAATCTCGCCCTCGGGTATCGTGCAGGCTGGACCGGAACAGGTGCTGGTGCGCATCGACGGGCAGTTCGACGATGCCGGATCGATCGCTGCGGTGAACCTGCGGGTCGGCGACCGTTTCTTTAACATCGGCGATGTCGCCACGGTCCAGCGCGGTTACGAGGACCCCCCGAGCGCGCTTTTCCGCTATAATGGCAAGCCGGCTATCGGCCTGCAGATCGGCATGCGCGACGGCGGCAATATTCTTGAATTCGGGCGGCAGGTCGACGGGCTGATGAACGAGGTCGCGCGCAACCTGCCCATCGGAATCGAGATGGCCAAGTTCGCCGACCAACCCCATGTCGTGGACGAGGCCGTCGGCCATTTCGTTCAGGCACTGGCCGAGGCGGTGGCAATCGTCCTGTTGGTCAGCTTTATCAGCCTTGGTCTGCGCGCGGGTTTCGTGGTGACGCTGACCATACCGCTGGTGCTGGCGATCACCTTTGTCATCCTGGACATCTACGGCATCACCTTGCAGCGTATCTCGCTGGGTGCGCTGATCATCGCACTGGGGCTTTTGGTGGATGATGCGATGATCGCCATCGAAACGATGATCTCGCGGCTTGAGGTGGGCGACAGCCTCGGCCGCGCCGCCAGCTATGCGTGGAGTTCGATCGCCTTTCCGATGCTGACCGGCACGCTGGTCACGGTGGCGGGCTTTATCCCTATCGGACTGAATAGCTCGGCAGCGGGCGAGTTCACCTTTTCGCTTTTCGTGGTGATCGCCGTTTCGCTGATCATCAGCTGGATCGTCGCGGTGTTGTTTGCGCCTTTGCTGGGCGTAACGATGCTACCCGCAGCCATGGCCCATCATTCCGGACAGCCAAGCTGGCTTCGTCGTCAGTTTCATGCGCTGCTGATCCGGGGGATGCGCTATAAATGGCTGACCATCGCCATCACCTTTGGGGTCTTTACAGCCTCGGTCGTGGGGATGGGCTTTGTCGAACAGCAGTTTTTCCCGACCTCGGACAGGACTGAGATCATCGTCGACGTGACCGAACGTGCTAATGCCTCGATCGCGAAAACCGATGAGGACATGGCCAAAATCGAGGCGATGCTGTCTGATGAGTCAGACGCCCTGTTCTGGACGACCTATGTCGGTCGTGGCGCACCGCGTTTCGTTCTGTCGATGGATGTGCCGACGCCCGGTCCCTATATGGGCCAGATCGTGATCCAGACCCCGGATCTGGCGGCACGCGACCGGCTAAAGGCGCGGCTGGTCGAATTCGCGGGCCGCGAGCTGATCGGCACCGATGTTTATGTCAAAAACCTTGAGATCGGCCCGCCGGTCGGCAAGCCGGTGCAATACCGTGTCTCGTCCCCGGACCTCGATCAGGCCCGCGACGCAGCGCGCGAGCTGGCGGCGGTTCTGGCGACCGAACCGCGTCTGCGCGACATCACCCTTGACTGGAATGAGCCGGCGCGGGTGGTACGGCTGCGGGTCAATCAGGATCAGGCGCGCCGCCTTGGCCTGACCAATGAAGATATCGCGGGGGCGCTGTCGGGGACCTTTAACGGCCGCACGATCACCCAGCTGCGCGACGGAATCTTTCTGATCAACGTCACCGCACGTGGCGCGCTGGCGGATCGCGAGTCGCTGGAGTCGATCCAGAACCTGCAGCTTGCGACACCGACAGGGACGCCGATCCCGCTCGTTTCTCTGGCCAAACTGGAATATGCCACCGAACAGCCACTGGTCATGCAGCGTGACGGCCTGCCGACAGTGACGGTCAAGGCCGATATCGCCAGCAAAGACCAGCCCGCGACATTGGTCGAGGCGATGGCCGACAAAGTCGCGCACTTTCAGGCCAGCTTGCCCCCCGGCGTCAAAGTCGTGGTCGGCGGCACGGTCGAAACCTCGGCCGAAAGCCAGGAACCGATCGCAGCCGTGGTGCCAATCATGCTGCTGGTGATGGCGACCTTGGTCATGGTGCAGATGCAAAGCTTCCGGCTGTCGCTGATCGTGTTTGCCGCCGCTCCGCTGGGGTTGATCGGGGTGGTTGCAACCCTGTTGCCCTTTGGCGTGCCGATGGGCTTTGTTGCGATTCTGGGCATTCTGGCACTGATCGGCATTCTGATCCGCAACTCGGTCATCCTTGTCCATGAAATCCAGGAGCTGATTGCCAAGGGACACGCCAAATGGGACGCGGTCTTTGAGGCCTCGGACAGCCGGGCCCGGCCAATTCTGCTGACAGCGGCGGCGGCCAGTCTGGCGCTGATCCCGATCTCGCGTCAGGTGTTCTGGGGGCCGATGGCCTTTGCCATGATGGGCGGTATCATCGCCGGGACGCTGGTGACGCTGATCTTTGTCCCGGCGCTTTACTGCGCGGTCTTTGGCGTCCGCCCGCCCAATGGTGACCCGATGCCCAGTGCCGGGGATCGTGCCCGAGCCGCCGCGCATAAATAGCGGCAGGAAGTCGCACAAGCGATCAGCAGGGCCGGGCTGAAAGGGAAAACCCCGTCGCAAGGCCGGTGATCAGCACTCGGGGTCGCCGGCGATCTCGGCGGCAAATGCAGCGCCGAAACGATCCAGCCGCGCCGGATCCAGATAGCGCGACAGGTCGCGCGGCCGGTCTTCGGCAATGCGGCGCAAGGCAGAATTTCCGACCGAAAGCGGCTTTTCCGTTCCGTCCACACCCCGCATCAGCCGGACCTGCGCCTGGGCCAGCCGATCAAAAAGCTGGCCCGAGGGACGCCCGGCCAGCGCGCGGCGCGCGGGATGCATTGGCGGCACATCCTTGGCAATGACCTGCAAGAATTCCTCGCCATAGCTTTCCAGCTTTTTCGCGCCAACGCCGTTCACCCGCGCCATCTCATCCAGCGTGCCGGGGCGCAGGCGCGCCATTTCTTGCAGGGTGCGGTCGGGAAAGATGACATAGGCGGGGACACGCGCCGCCTCGGCCAGCGCCCGACGCTTGGCCTTGAGCGCCGAAAACAGCGGCTCATCCTCGGGGTCAACCTGGCTGCGCACCACGACTGCCGGGCGGGCGCGGGCCATAGTGTCGCGGCGAAGCGTGATACGCTCTTCTCCGCGCAGCACCGGATGAGCAGCAAGGGTGATGGCAAGGCCGCCATGGCGTTCAGAGTCGGGCCGGATCAGATCAAGACCCAGCATCTGACGGATCACCGCCTGCCATTGCGGCTTTGACAGGTCGCGCCCGACACCAAAGGTCGGCAAATGGTCATGGCCGCGGGCCTGCACCCGTTCGGTCATGGTCCCGGTCAGCACGTCGATGATATGACCCGAACCATAGGTCTGACCGGTGCGCAGAATGGCCGACAGCACTTTTTGCGCGGCCTCGGTCGCGTCGAAACATTCGGGCGGATCGTCGCAAATATCGCAATTACCGCAAGGCGCGACAGCCTTTTCGCCGAAATAGCGCAAAAGGGCGATGCGGCGGCAGCCCGTCGCCTCGGCCAGACCTAAAAGCGCATTCAGCCGCGCATGGTCGGCCGCCTTACGCTCGGGCGGGGCCAGACTTTCGTCGATCTGGCCGCGGCGCAGACGGATATCGTCGGGACCGTAAAGCGTCAGCGTTTCTGCGGGGGCGCCGTCACGGCCACCGCGGCCGATCTCTTGATAATAGGCCTCGATCGACTTGGGCAGATCGGCATGGGCAACCCAGCGGATATCCGGTTTGTCGATGCCCATGCCAAAGGCCACGGTGGCGACGACGATCAGCCCGTCCTCGCGCTGGAAACGCGCCTCGACCTCGCGGCGGGCATCGGCCTCCATCCCGCCGTGATAGGCGGTGGCGGCAAGCCCCGACTGGTTCAGCGCGGCAGCAAGTGTCTCGGTCTTGGCGCGGGTGCCGCAATAGATGATGCCGGACTGTCCCCGCCGCGCGGCGGCAAAATCAAGGATCTGGCGGCGCGGCCCGTCCTTGGGCTGAAAGGCCAGATGAATATTTGGCCGGTCAAAGCCGCGCAGAAAGGTCTGGGGCTGCGCACCGTCAAAGAGGCGCTGGACGATTTCGTCCCGGGTTTCTGCATCGGCAGTGGCGGTAAAGGCGGCCAAAGGCACCGAAAGCACGCGGCGCAGCTCGCCCACGCGCAGATAATCGGGGCGGAAATCATGGCCCCACTGGCTGACACAATGCGCCTCATCCACCGCGATGGCCTGTACACCTGCGCGGCGCAGCATCGGCACCGTCGCGCCCGAGGCCAGCCGTTCGGGCGCCATGTAAAGCAGCCGCAATTCACGCGCGGCCATGGCACGCAGAACCTCGGAATTCTCTTCGTCGGAATTGCCGCTGGTCAGCGCAGCAGCAGCAACCCCCGCCTCGGTCAGCGCGCGCACCTGGTCACGCATCAGCGCAATCAGGGGTGAAATCACCACCGTCAGCCCGTCGCGCATCAGCGCCGGAAGCTGATAGCACAGCGACTTGCCACCTCCGGTCGGCATGATGGCCAGTACATCGCGGCCCGAGGCCACGGCATTGACGATCTCTTCCTGCCCCGGCCGAAAGGAATCGAAGCCGAAGACCTGACGCAGCAGGGGCGCAGCCGACATGGCCTAGAACCCGTAGAACCAGCCAGCGTTGTTGGCGAGAGCGCGTTGCAGGATGATGATGGCGATAAAGACCACCAGTGGCGCAAGATCCAGCCCGCCCGTGTTCGGTAGGATCGCGCGCACCGGTCCATAGATCGGCTCAAGCAGGCGGTTGAGGCCGCTCCAGATCTGCCAGACCAGCGGCTGGCGCAGGTTCAGCACCTGAAAGTTGATAAGCCAGGACATGATGATGTGGACGATCATCACGAACCAGACGACGTCGAGTATCAGCATCAAGGCTTCGTAGAGCGTGCCCATTTCATCCCCTTCCGGCTGTTCCCCGGACAGGTAAGGCAGGCATCCGCGTTGCGCAAGGCGCAAGCATGGCCGCAGCGTTCCGGTTGACGCCCCCGGGCGGCACGGCTAGCCCCGGGCTGTCGCAAGGCAAGAAAGACGCCCATGTATCCCATCCTCCGCTTTGCCAAAGAGGCGCTGAAGTTCCGCAACAGCCCCCGTATCGGGGTGCTGGACCCGCATGTCTCGACCCATCGCTGCTGGCCCTGGGATCTGGACCCGTGGATCGAGCTGAACAACGGCCGCACCCTGACGCTTTACGATCTGGGCCGCATTCCGATGGCGATCCGTACCGGCATAATCGACACGATGCGCCGCAATGGCTGGGGGATCACCGTCGCCGGAAACTCGGTCCGTTATCGCCGCCGTATCCGGGCATTCGACCGCTTTACCATGGTTTCACGCACGATCGGCTGGGACGCGCGCTTTCTTTATATGGAACAGACGATGTGGCGGCAGGGCGAATGCTGCAACCACATGCTTTTGCGCGGCGCCATCACCTCGCCTCAGGGCATCGTGTCGCCGGCAAAGCTGATGGAGGCTGCGGGCCGCGACCCCGTCAGCCCCGAACTGCCGGATTGGGTACACGCCTGGATTGCGGCGGATGCGCAGCGGCCATGGCCCCCGATCCTGCCTCCGATCCCCGAGGCCGCGCGTAATCCGGACTTGCCAGCCTGAACCGGCTGGGGCCTTATGCGCCCGGGCGGCGCGGCACAGGCCACCCATGAGCAAGGGGGGCGGCATGGAGCGCAGACGCATCTGGGGCTGGTGGTTCTTTGACTGGGCCAGCCAGCCGTTTTCAACGCTGCTGATGACCTTCATTTTTCCGGTCTATTACGCCGAGATCGCCCGCCAGCATTACACCGCACAAGGCATGACCCCCGAGGCGGCGGGGGCGGCGGCGCAGTCGCTCTGGGGTTACGGGCTTGGCATCTGCGGCATCATCATCGCCGTTCTTGCACCAGTGCTTGGCGCCATCGCCGACAATACCGGACGGCGCCTGATCTGGGTGTGGATCTTTTCGGCATTCTATATAGCGGGTTCATGGAGCCTGTGGTTCCTGATGCCCGACCAGCCGCACCTGCATCTGGCGGTCCTGTCCTTTGGGATCGGCCTGATCGGGATGGAGTTCGCCACCATCTTTACCAACGCCCTGCTGCCGGGGCTGGCCCCGCATGACGATATCGGCCGCGTCTCGGGTTCAGGCTTTGCTTTCGGTTATCTTGGCGGCGTGATCTCTTTGGCTGTGGTGCTGCTTTTTCTGGCCGAGAACGCCCAGACCGGCCGCACCATGCTGGGGATCGCACCGGTGCTGGGCCTTGATCCGGCGCTGCGCGAGGGCACGCGGGCGGTCGGGCCGTTCACGGCGCTGTGGTACCTGGCCTTCATGATCCCCTTTGCCCTCTGGGTGCCCGAGACCCCGGGACCGCGCCGAAAGCTGCAGCTTGGCACCGCCATGACCGAGCTTTGGCGCCTGCTTGCCAGCCTGCGGTGGCGCAGGTCGCTGGCGGCATGGCTTGCCTCGTCCATGTTCTCACGCGATGCGCTGAATGCGCTTTACGCCTTTGGTGGCGTCTATGCCGGTACGGTGCTGGGCTGGCCGGTGTTTCTTGCCGGTGTCTTTGGCGTGGTCAGCGCGGTCTCGGCCGCAGTGATCAGCTGGATCGGAGGACGCGCGGACCGGCGCTGGGGTCCCAAGCCGGTGATCATCATCTGTACGCTGGTCCTGATCGGGGTCTGCATCCTCATCACTGGCATGAGCCGCCAGCAGATCATGGGCCTGCCCCTGCCCGAGGGCTCGCACCTGCCCGATGCGCTGTTTTTCCTTTGCGGTGCGCTGATCGGCGGCGCAGGCGGGGCGCTGCAATCGGCCAGCCGGACAATGATGGTGCGCCACACCACGCCCGAGCGTGCGACCGAGGCCTTTGGGCTGTACGCGCTGTCGGGCAAGGCGACGGCATTCCTGGCGCCGCTGCTGATCGCCACGGTGACCGATGTGACCGGAAACCAACGGCTGGGCATCTCTCCGCTCATCGTGATGTTCATTCTGGCGCTGGTTCTGCTAATCTGGGTCAAAGCAAAAGGAGAGGCCGCGCAGTGATCCGTAAATTCCTGACCGCCGCCGTGCTGGCGCTGACCGGGTTTGGCCTGGTCCAGCCCGCGGCAGCCGACCCGCTGGCCCGCAGTGTCTTTGGCGCCGCGCCCGGCCCGACCGGGGGCAAGCCCGTCTCGATTGGTTTCTATTCCAAGGGCTGTATTTCGGGCGCCGCGCAGCTGCCGGAAACCGGTCCGACATGGCAGGCGATGCGCCTGTCGCGCAACCGCCACTGGGGCCATCCCGAGCTGGTCAGCTTTCTGATTGGCCTGTCGCAAGCCGCCCGCCAGGCCGGCTGGCAGGGGCTTTACATCGGCGACATGGGACAGGCCCGTGGTGGACCAATGACCTCGGGCCATGCCAGCCACCAGTCCGGCCTTGACGCCGACATCTGGATGCTGCCGCCCCAAAGCCTGAAGCTGACCGTCGCGCAGCGCGAAAAGATTTCGTCCCAATCGGTGGTGAACAAGGCCGGGACCGCGCCCTCGGCACTGTGGAGTGGCAGCCATATGGCGATCATCCGCGCCGCTGCCCGCGATCCGCGCGTCGAACGTATCTTTGTCGATCCGGTCGCCAAGGTTGCAATGTGCCAGACCGAAACCGGGGACCGCAGCTATCTGCGCAAGATCCGTCCGTTGGGAGGGCATGATTACCACTTCCACGTGCGCCTGTCCTGCCCGGCAGGCTCGGTCTGTCAGCAGCAGGACCCGCCCCCGCCCGGCGACGGTTGCGCCGAGGCCGCAGAGTGGATCAAGGACCGCATCGACCCCAGCCGGGTCAAGCCGGTTCCGCCCGACCCCAATTATCGTCACCCCCGCAGCTACCGGCTTAGCGAAATGCCCCGTCAATGTCAGGTCGTCGCCACCGCCCGCTAAGGCGCGGTGGTCCGGCAGGCGGCGCGGCAGGGCGGCCCCGCCGCCTGCCGGGGCTTGCGCTGGCACTGTTGCTTTCTGCCTCTGCAGCCTGCGCCGCGGACCCGACACCTTCGGGAACGCCCAAGGTCGATTACGTCGCAACCTATGTCTGGCGGATGGAGGATGAGGATTTCGGCGGCTTCTCGGGCATCGAAATCAGCGCCGATGGCGAACGCTTCACCGCACTGTCCGACCGCGCCACCATCCGCTGGGGCAGCATAGAGCGTGACACTCAGGGCCGGATTCGCGGACTGGATCTGGCTGGTCGGGCACGTCTGCGTGACAGCAGCGGCAAGCCGCTGAAACCCGGCTGGCAGGGCGACAGCGAGGGGCTTGCCATCTCAGTTGACGGCACGATCTGGGTCAGCTTTGAAGGGCTGACGCGCGTTGCCCGCTATGACACCCCCGACAGCCCCGCCCAGCCCCTGCCCCGTCCGCCCGAGTTCAAGGAAATGCAGCGCAACTCGTCGCTTGAGGCGCTGGCGGTCCTGCCTGACGGAACCCTGCTGACCCTGCCCGAACGCTCTGGCGTGCTGACCCGGCCGTTTCCGGTCTGGCGCTGGAGGAATGGGAAATGGGACCAGCCCTTCTCGATCCCACGCACGGGCGACTGGCTGGCTGTCAGCGCAGATATCGGGCCCGACGGGCGGTTCTATCTGCTGGAACGGGACTTCAAAGGTCTTCTTGGCTTTCGCTCGCGCGTGCGCCGCTTTGATCTTGGCGAAAACGCCATCTCGAACGAAAGGGTGCTGCTTGAGACCCGGCCGCTGCAATATGACAACCTTGAGGGTATCTCGGTCTGGCATGACGGACAGGGTATCCGTATCACCATGATCTCAGACGATAATTTCGGCTGGCTGCAACGAACCGAGCTGGTCGAGTATCGGGTCACGGAATGAGCATTGCCGATTGCGTCACCGCCGTGGATCGCGCCATCGACAGCGCGCTGGCCGGGCGTCGCATCGTCGGCTGTGTCGTGCTGGTGGCCGAAGACGGGCGGCTGGCTCATGCCCGTGCTGCCGGGCTTGCCGACCGCGAAGCGGGCCAGCCGATGCAGCAATCGACCTGGCTGCGCTATGCCTCGATCTCGAAACCCTTCACCACCGTCGCGGCGCTGCGGCTGATGCAAGAGGGACGGCTTGCGCCCGATGATCCGGTGACGCGCTGGCTGCCGGGTTTTACCCCAGCGATGCCCGACGGGCGCCAGCCGCTGATCACTGTCGATCACCTGATGTCGCATCTGGCCGGGCTTGATTACGGCTTTAACCAGCCCAAGGACGGACCCTATGCACAGGCCGGGGTGTCGGACGGGATCTCTGACAGTGGAATCTCTATGGCCGAGAACCTGCGCCGTATCACCTCGGTCCCGCTCGACCGGCTGCCGGGCACGCGCTGGCGCTATTCGATCGCAACCGATGTGCTGGGTGCGGTGATCGAGGCGGCGGCCGACATGCCCCTGCCCGATGCCATGGCCCGGCTGGTTACCGAACCCCTGGGCGTCGAGGCCGCTTTCCACGCCCCCGAGGCAGTTGAGCTGGCCGCAAACTACGCCGCTGCCCGGCCCGAACCAGTACGGATGCAGGGTCTGACCCGCATCCCCAATCCGCTGCAACCCGAACACAGCTATTCCTATCTGCCCGAGCGTATCCGCGATCCACAGGCATATCCTTCGGGCGGAGGCGGCATGGCCGGCACGGCTGAGGCTGCACTGACCTTGCTTGAAACCCTGCGCACGGGTTCGTTCCTTGGTCAGGATCTGCGGACCGAGGCGCATCGCAACCGTATCCACCAGCGCCACCCGCTGCGCGGCCCGGGCTGGGGCCACGCCTGGGCTGGCGCTGTGATCACCGATGCGGCGGCAGCGGGGATCGGCCTGCCGCAAGGTTGCCTCAGCTGGGGTGGGATCTATGGCCACAACTGGATCATCGACCCTCTCAACCGCCGCTGCGTGATCGCGATGACGAATACCGCGCTTGAAGGTATGAACGGCGCCTTCGCAGTGGAAATCGCCGCCGCTGCCGCGCTATAATTCCTGCGACATCGTTGACACGATCCCCGCAGGGCCGTATCCGGCCTTGCCCCGGTCGGGGCCGAGTCTCCGCTACCTTGCCAAAACGGAAAAGCAGACATGCCCCGTATTCTTCCTGGCGTCATCGCCATGGCCGCCGTCGTGGTGGCCTCGAACATTCTGGTCCAGCACCTGCTGGGCGACTGGCTGACCTGGGGGGCGCTGACCTATCCCGTCGCCTTTCTTGTCACCGATATCATGAACCGGATCTATGGCCCCGCCGCTGCGCGTAAGGTGGTCTATGCCGGTTTCGTGACCGGAGTGCTGTGTTCGGTCGTGGCGGCCGGCATGGACAAGACCACGCTGCGCATCGCCGTCGCCTCGGGTGCGGCGTTCCTTTCAGCGCAGCTGATGGACATCTCGGTCTTCAACCAGTTGCGAAAATACAACTGGTGGCTCCCACCGCTTGCGGCCAGCGTCGCGGGTTCGATCCTGGATACGGCCGTCTTTTTCAGCATCGCTTTTGCCGATCAGCTGGCCCCACTCTTTCCTGGCGACGATGTTTCCTGGGCAAATGAGCCCGTTGCATTGCTGGGTCACGGTCCGGTTCAGCCTCTTTGGGTGTCTCTGGCCATCGCCGATTGTGGCGTGAAACTGGCGCAGGCCGTGCTGGCGCTTGTCCCTTTCCGTATCGTTGTAGGAAATTTGATCCGCCGCCGCGCGCAAATTCATTGACTGTCAATGGTTCTGTGGCAGGCTGGATTCATACGGCAACTTATTGAAAGGAGGTGGTCCAGTGTCGAGAGTGATGTTGGAGAGAGGTGTCGGGACAGTCAGGGGAGCCGTGGCCTAAGGGCAGCCCCAAGGGTTGTAAACCCTGGCTGGGACGGTAGGCACCAACCCTAACCGGACCATCTCCGAAGAACTCGCGGGCCGTTCTTTTACAGAGCGGCCCGTTCAGTTTTTCTGCTATTTCTTCGCAGCCCGATTTCACGCGGCACCTGAACTTTGCCACCTGGAAAATCGCGATCCCGGCAGGAAAGCACCCCGGCCAAACCGGGGCGCCGGGCGGGTCAGATACGCTCGATCGCCAGCGCGATCCCCTGACCGCCGCCAATGCACATGGTGATCAGCCCCTTGCGGCCACCGGTGCGCATCAGCTCATACATGGTCTTGACGGTGATGATGGCACCGGTCGCGCCAACGGGATGGCCAAGGGCGATGGCGCCGCCGTTCGGATTCACCCGCGCCGGATCAAGGCCCAGCTCTTTGTTCACCGCCAGTGCCTGGGCGGCAAAGGCCTCGTTCGACTCGATCACGTCGAAATCGGCTGCCTTCAGCCCGGTGCGCTGCAACAGCGCCTGAACCGCCGGAACCGGACCGATGCCCATGACCTCGGGACGCACACCGGCGACGGCATGGCCGATGACGCGAAACAGCGGCTTTGTCCCCGCCGCCTGCGCCGCATCGGCCCGCGCCAGTACCAGCGCCCCCGCTCCGTCATTGATGCCCGAAGCATTACCCGCAGTGACGGTACCGTCCTTTTGGAACACCGGCTTCAACGCGGCGAGCTTGTCCAGATCTGTCGCTTTCGGATGCTCGTCGGTATCGAAACTGACCACGCCCTTGCGGGTCTTGATCTCGACCGGGACGATCTGTTCCTTAAAGCGGCCCTCGGCAATGGCGGCGGCGGCGCGTTTCTGGCTTTCCAGTGCGAATTCGTCCTGCGCCTGGCGCGAGATATCATGCTCGCGCGCGACGTTCTCGGCCGTGACGCCCATATGACCGGTACCCATCGGGCAGGTCAGTGCGCCAACCATCATGTCGAGCATCTTTACATCGCCCATCCGGGCGCCAAAGCGCGCCGAAGGCACGGCATAGGGCGCGCGGCTCATCGTCTCGGCCCCGCCAGCGACGGCGAAATCGGCATCCCCCAGCGTCAGTGCCTGCACAGCCGAAACGATCGCCTGCGCGCCCGAACCGCACAGCCGGTTCACGTTCATCGCCGGGGTGGTATGCGGCACGCCCGCCTCAAGCATTGCCACGCGGGACAGGTACATGTCGCGTGGTTCAGTGTTCAGCACATGGCCAAAAACCACGGTCCCGATACGTTCGGGGGTAATGCCTGCGCGCTCGATCGCGGCGCGGGTCACAGTCGCGGCCAGCTGGATCGGCGGCACATCCGCAAGGCTGCCTCCGAAAGTGCCGATGGCTGTGCGAGCCCCGGACAGGATGACGATATCGTTCTGGGCCATGATTCCCCCCCGATCATGCTGAAATCCAATTAGTCGTAGCCGCGCCGCAGTGACCGGGAAAGCCCCGGCCCCTTGCAACGTTACGGAATCCACGCAAGATGCCTGCATGACCAGCGACCCACGGCTAAGCCTGCGCCTGCATTTCGACTCTGGCCTGACCTTCGGGCGCGGCAAGGCCGACCTGTTGCAAGGGATCGAGGAAGAGGGCTCGATCTCGGCCGCCGGGCGACGCATGGGGATGAGCTATCGCCGCGCCTGGTCTTTGGTCGAAGAGATGAACGCGCATTTCACCTCGCCACTGGTGGACAGCAGCCGCGGAGGCGCACGTGGAGGCGGCGCGCAGCTGACTGATCTGGGCCGGCAGGTGCTGGCCGATTACCGCGCGCTTGAGACACTTTTGCGCGAGCAGGGGGCCAAGCATCTGGCCCGTCTTCGCGCAGGGCAGCGATATGTTTCAACGTAAATAACGGTTGCCAGGCTTGTCGCGGTCTGGTTATGTCCAATCAGACATAACGAATGGACCCTCTCATGCGCTTGTCCCTGATTGCTGCCGCCTTACTGGCCTTGGCCCCCGCCGCGCGGGCCGATGAAGTCACTATTTTCGCTGCGGCCAGTCTTAAGGACGCGCTGGATGCGATCGCTGCCGAATGGCAGAAAACCCATGGCGATACGCTGGTGATTTCCTATGCAGGCAGTTCGCAGCTGGCAAAACAGATCCAGCAGGGGGCACCGGCTGATCTGTTCATCTCGGCCTCGACGGCATGGATGGATGCGGTGCAAAAGTCGGACGATATCGACCCCGGCACACGCCGCGACCTCTTGGGCAACACGCTGGTGCTGGTCGGGACCGACAAGCCGGCCAGCGCGGATATCGCTGATCTGCCCGTGCTATTGGGTGATGGCAAACTGGCCATGGCGCTGGTCGATTCCGTACCCGCCGGACAATATGGCAAAGAGGCGCTGACCACCCTTGGCCTGTGGGAAAAGGTCGAGGGGCAGGTCGCCCAGGCCGACAACGTTCGCGCCGCGCTAAAGCTCGTTTCGACCGCAGAGGCCCCCTTGGGCATCGTCTATGGCAGCGATGCGGTGGCCGAGCCGGGTGTCGGCGTGATCGCGACCTTTCCTCAGGACAGTCACGCGCCGATCACCTATCCGGCGGCCGTGACCCGCGCCGCCGATACGCCGCAAGCAGCCGCCTTTCTTGACAGCCTGACGCAAGAGCCGGCAAGGTCCATCCTTGAATCACAAGGATTTACCGTCGCGCCATGATCCCAACCGACTGGCTTGGCCCTCAGGAATGGCAGGCCGTGCGCCTGTCCCTGCGGGTGGCCGGGGTGGCAACGCTTGTCAGCCTGCCCTTTGCCATCGGGGTGGCGTGGCTGCTGGCACGACGGCGCTTTCCCGGGCACGGGCTGCTCAGCGGTATCGTCCACCTGCCGCTGATCCTGCCGCCGGTCGTCACCGGCTATCTGCTGCTCGTCACATTTGGGACCCAAGGGCCGGTCGGAAGTATGCTCAAACCGCTGGGCATCGTCTTTGCCTTCCGTTGGACAGGCGCGGCGCTCGCCTGCGGGATCATGGGCTTTCCGCTGATGGTGCGCGCGATCCGGCTGGGGTTCGAGGCGGTCGACCCCAGGCTGGAACAGGCCGCAGCCACCCTTGGCGCGCCCCGGCCATGGATATTCCTGACCGTGACGCTGCCACTGATCCTGCCCGCGATCCTTGCCGGGGCAACCCTGGGCTTTGCCAAGGCGATGGGAGAGTTCGGCGCAACCATCACCTTTGTCTCGAACATTCCCGGCCAGACCCAGACCCTGCCTTCGGCGATCTATGCGCTGTTACAGACACCGTCGGGCGAAAGCGCGGCGTTGCGACTGGTCGCGGTTTCGGTGGTGATCGCCATGGGGGCGGTGCTGGTCTCGGAGTGGCTGGCACGGCGGATGAAGGGACGAGGCTGATGCTTGAGGTTGCCTTTCGTCACCGCTTTCCCGGGCTGGCACTGGATGTCGCATTCGAGGCACCTTCGGGGATAACGGCGTTGTTCGGTCCCTCGGGCTGCGGCAAAAGCACGGCGATCAATGCCATTGCCGGGCTTTTGCGACCTGATCAGGGACGGATCGCGCTGGATGGCAGGGTGTTGTTTGCCGACAGCACCAACCTTACCCCACAGGCGCGCCGCATCGGCTGTGTTTTTCAGGATGCCCGGCTGTTTCCTCATATGACGGTCGAGGCCAACCTGCGTTACCCCTCGCGCTGGCGGCGCGGCGCGGCGCGGGACTTTGATCGCATCATCGGAATGCTGGCGCTTGAACCTTTGCTACAGCGCCGCCCCGACACTTTATCAGGGGGCGAACGTCAGCGTGCTGCCATCGGCCGCGCGCTTTTGTCGGACCCGGCGCTGCTGGTGATGGACGAGCCTTTGGCGGCGCTTGATGAGGCCCGCAAGGCCGAGATTATGCCCTGGCTTGAACGGCTGCGGGACGAGATCCGGCTACCGATCCTATATGTCAGCCATTCCGTGGCCGAGGTCCTGCGACTGGCGACAACGGTGGTTCTGATGCGTCAGGGGCGGGTGCTGCATTCCGGCCCGCTGACCCGCATCCTTGCCGATCCCGAACTTGCGCCCCAGCTTGGCGCGCGCGAGGCAGGGGCCCTGATCAGCGCCACGGTCGAAGGGCGCGAGGCCGACGGCATGATCCGGGTCGCTACCGCTGGCGGGCCAATGCTGTTGCCCGATCTGGACCTGCCCCAGGGCCAGGCGCTGCGGCTGCGAATCCTCGCCCATGAGGTCATCCTTGCCCGTGAGGCACCGCAGGGGCTTTCGGCGCTGAACGTCCTGCCGGTTACTGTGGCCCGGGTCGATGGCGGGCTGATCCAGCTCTCTTTTGGCAATGAGCGGATGCTTGCGCAAGTCACGCCACGCTCGGTCAAAGCGCTGGAATTGCTGCCCGGAACCCAGTGTCACGCCATCGTAAAATCGGTCTCGGTCCTGCCCAGTTAAACCGGGTCGAGCCATTGTCATTTGCGCCCGGCCGGGGAATTTGCTTATTCTGCCCCGCAAAAAAGACATGAGGGCAGTATGAACAGGTTTCTCAAGCTCGCCATTGTCGGGCTGGTGGCCTCTTGCGGGGGCGGCGGAAACTATAAGGCGCCGCGCAGTCTGGACAACGCCTGCGCCCTTGCAGCGGAAAGGCCCGCCTATATGCGGGCGATGAAGACGACTGAACGGCGCTGGGGCATACCGGTTCATGTCCAGATGGCAACCATCCATCAGGAATCAAAGTTCATCGGCGATGCCCGCACCCCGCACCGCTATGCGCTGGGAATCATTCCCATGGGGCGCCAAAGCTCGGCCTATGGCTATAGCCAGGCTTTGGACGACACGTGGGAGGAATACCGCAAAAAGACCGGCAACCGCCGCGCGCGCCGCGACAACATCCGCGACGCCACCGACTTCATGGGCTGGTACATGAACGATTCGGCGCGGATACTTGGTATCTCGAAATGGGATGCCGGCGCGCAGTATCTTGCCTATCACGAAGGTCGCAACGGCTTTGCCCGGGGTTCGCACAATTCCAAGCCGTGGCTGCTTAATGTGGCGGGCAGGGTTCAGCAGCGGTCCGAGCTTTACCGGGCACAGCTCGCCTCGTGCCGCTAAGGGGCCGGTTCGCCCGCCTATTTGCGGCGGGCGATCTCGTTTTCGATGGTAAAGGTCGAGGGCGGAAAGCTAAGCCCGGTCCGCATTTCACCCAGAATCACCGTCGTGCGCTTGCCGGTGTCATCAGTCACCACCCATTGGCGCAACTGCGTCGGGTTGGCGCTGAAAACCATCTGGATATTGCCGTATTCGGGGTGCTGGGGGTCCTGAGCCGTGACCACCGTGGTATTCTTTTTCTCGGCATAGCCAGTGACCATGCGCGCCTGCCCAAGGTTGATATTGGGCGCAAGGATCAGCGACAGCGGGGTCTTTGACAGCGGATATTGCTGCGGAGTGCCGCGCGTCTTGCCATCAAAGACCGCGACCTGTCCTGCCGAGGCCAGAACCAGCGTCCGGTCACCCTTGTATTCAAACCGGACCCGGTTCGGGCGGTGGATATAGACCACTCCGGTCGAGATCGAGCCATCGGCGTTCACCTGGGTGAAATCCGCCTTGGCGGTCTTGAGGCCGTTGAGATAGCGCGAGATCTCATTCAGCGGGATCTTTTCTGCCAAGGCGGGAAAAGCCATGGCAAGGCAAAGGACGGGCGCAAGGGCGAGCGTTTTCAGTTTCATGAGCGGAATGATACCGGACCTCCAAAGACTTGCACATCACGTTCACTGGATGCGCGCGTGCTTAACGCTGACAGGGCCGTGAGCGTTCCTTACAGCCGGCGCCCGGTCAACAGGCGCGGCATGGGGTCAAGGCTAAGGCCCGCCGCCTGCCGCATGAACCCGCGCCGCAGGGGTGGGATGGCATCAACCAGCCCCATGCCGATTTCCCGCGCCGCACGCAACAAAGGGTTTTTGTTGGAAAACAGCGTATTGACCCCGTCCATACCCATGGCCAGTGCCGTGGCATCCGGGCGGCGCCAGCCCTGATAGCGCGCCAGCACCAGATCGGTGCCGATATCTTCGCCGCGACGGCGGGCCGCAACGATCACCTCTGCCAAAGCCGCCACGTCGCGCAGGCCAAGGTTCAGCCCCTGCCCGGCGACGGGATGCACGCCATGGGCGGCGTCCCCGACCAGGGCCACGCGGGGGGCAACGTAACGCTCGGCCAGCGTGAGATTCAGCGGGTATGAGAATCGCGGCCCGGTCAGGCTGATCTCGCCCAGAAAATCGCCAAAGCGGGGGCGCAACACCGCCAGAAAGTCAGCGTCCGGCAGGGCCATGATGGCGCGGGCCTCGGCCTCGGCCTCGGACCAGACGATCGAGCTGCGATTACCCGGCAGCGGCAGGATCGCCAGCGGCCCGGTCGGCATGAAATACTGATGCGCCGTGCCGTTATGCGGCAATTCGTGATCGACCGCCGCGACCAGCGCGATCTGGCCATAATCGTGACCGACGCGCCGGATCCCCGCCCGCGACGCCACGCCCGATTGCCGCCCGTCCGCACCGATCAGCAGACTGGCGCTGAAACTGCACCCGTCCGACAGGGTGACGCGGATGGCAGGGCCCTCAAGCTCTTGCCCGATGACTGAAAGGCCCGGCAGATGCGTGACCCGCCCCCCCATCGCGGCCAGCAGCGCACGATAAAGGAACCTGTCCTCAAGCATATAGCCCAGACGGCCCTCTTCCAGCTCGGCACCGTCGAAATGCAGGCCAAAGGGACCCGCGCCCTCGCCCGGCAGGCCCTGCGTCGCCTCGACCTTGCGGATCTCTTGCGCATGTGGGGCCAGCTCGGCCCATAGCCCAAGTGCTGCAAGCAGCCGTTGCGAGGCCAGCGCCAGCGCATAGGCACGGCCGTCAAAGACGTCAGAGGCGCGGGCATCGGCCGGGCGGGTATCCACCACGGCCACCGACAGGCCCGCGTCAGCCAGCGCCAAAGCCAGCGCCGGACCATTCAGCCCACCGCCCGCGATCAGGATGTCGAAATCGGTCCTCATGCGGCGCACTATGACTTTCAGCGGCGAAATGTCCATGTGTCATGGTTGCCACCGTGCTCATTGCAGGGCTTCCCGCGCCGGGATAGCCTGCGCATCATCACCATAAAGATATTGGCTCGGGGGAAGCGCATGGATTGGCTCAAGGCATCAGCGGCGGAACAGGGACGTGCCATTCTGGCAGGGTTGATCAGCCCGCTTGAACAGGCCGAGGCCTATCTGGATGCCGCCACGCGCCATCCCTATGGCGAGCGGATCTATGCCCGCCTGACCCCTTCGCGCGCACGGGCCGAGGCCGTCGCCGCCCATGACCGTGCGCGGGCCGGGCTGCGGCGCGGCTTGCTTGACGGGGTAGCGATCAGTTGGAAAGACAATATCGACACCGCCGCCATCCCGACCGAGGCCGGATCGCGCCTGCTGCAAGGCCGCACCCCGCAAAGCGACGCGCCGATCCTGAGCGCGGCGGTGCTGCACGGGCTCGTCTGCCTTGGCAAGACCCATATGACCGAACTGGCCTTTTCCGGCCTTGGCGTAAACCCGATGACGGCTACGCCCCCGAACAGCATTGATCAGGACCTCGCACCTGGCGGGTCCAGTTCGGGCGCGGCGGTTTCGGTCGCCACGGGACTGGCCGCGGCAGCCATCGGCACGGACACCGGCGGTTCGCTGCGGGTGCCTGCGGCCTGGAACGGGGTCGTGGGCTTCAAGCCGACGACCGGCGCGATCAATGGCAAAGGCGTCGTGCCGCTGTGTCCCCGTTTTGACGTCGCCGGCCCCATCGCCCGTACCGTCGAGGACTGCGCCGAACTTTTCGCCGTTCTGCGCAGCGAACCTGCTGCCGATCTGGCGGGAATGGACACGCGCGGATTGCGGCTGATGGTGCTGGACGGCGTGCCCTTTGACGAGGCGCGCGCCGAACCGGTCGCCGCTTTCGAAGATGCGGTCAGCCGCCTTGCCCGCGCCGGCGCCCGCATCACCCATGCCGCACCGCCCTGCGTGGCCGAGGCGATGACGCTTGCCGGATTGCTGTTCTCGCCCGAGGCCTATGGCATCTGGCGCGCGCAGATCGAGGCCGCGCCCGAGCTGATGCACCCCCCGATCCTTGAACGGTTCCGCGGCGGCCAGAATGTGCTCGCCGCCGATTACGTCGCCGCCTGGACCGAGCTTGACCGCCTGCGCGAGACCTGGCGCGAGCTTGTCGCGGGCTTTGACGCGGTGATCCTGCCCACAGTGCCGATCATGCCGCCCCCGGTAGAGCGGCTTTTGAATGACGAGGCATTCTTTACCCGCGAAAACCTGCTGACGCTGCGTAATACCCGTATCGCAAACCTTCTTGGTCTGCCCGCAATCAGCCTGCCAACCGGCCATCCGGCCTGCGGTATCATGCTGATGGGGCGGGCAGGCGACGACCGCGCCCTGCTTACCGCCGCCGCCGCGGCCGAGGCTGCCCTGCGTTGAACCAGTCATTTTCAGGGAAAAACGCGGCCCAAGGTGCGCAAACAGCCCGTGAAACTCTGGACGCATGGGGGGATTGCCGGTAATCTTGCGACAAAACGGGGCGCAACGACCCCGACTGAGAGGCAGTCATGGCAATTCCCGAGCGGTTCTCGAACCTGCCGGATTACGCATTCCCGCGCCTGCGGAACCTGCTCGCGGGGATCGAGCCCGGGGGCGATCCGCTGATCCTGACCATTGGCGAACCGCGCCACGCGCTGCCGGATTTCGTCGGTCC
Organism: Paracoccus kondratievae; assembly: GCF_009301415.1. GTDB lineage: Bacteria > Pseudomonadota > Alphaproteobacteria > Rhodobacterales > Rhodobacteraceae > Paracoccus > Paracoccus kondratievae. Next base: position 2,121,746 of record NZ_CP045072.1, read on the forward strand.
GGTCATGGCCGAAAGCATCGCGGAATTTGGCAAGTACCCCTCGAACGAAGGGACGGCCGAGCTTTTGGCGGCGATTTCGGACTGGCTTGAACGCCGCCACGGGCTGCAGATCGGCCCCGAGCGGATCATGGCCCTGAACGGCACGCGTGAGGGGCTGTTCAACGCCGCCCTCGCGCTCGCACCCGAGCAAAAGAACGGCCAGAAACCGGCGATCCTTGTGCCGAACCCGTTCTATCAGGTCTATGCCGTGGCGGCTTCGGCCATAGGTGCCGAGGCGGTCTTCGTCCCGGCCACCGTTGAAACGGGTCACCTGCCCCGCTTTGCCGATCTGCCCGCCGATGTGCTGGACCGCACTACCGTGGCCTATCTTTGCTCACCCGCAAACCCGCAGGGCAGCATCGCATCCGAGGATTATCTGGAAGAGCTGATCGCGCTGGCCGACCGGCATGATTTCCTGGTCTTTTCCGACGAATGCTATTCCGAAATCTGGCGCGATGCGCCCCCGCCCGGCGCGCTGGCCGTGGCGACGCGCATGGGGCTGGCCGACCGGGTGGTGATGTTCAATTCACTGTCGAAACGCTCGAACCTGCCGGGCCTGCGCTCGGGCTTTGCAGCGGGTGGCGCGGCACAGATCGCCCAGATGCGACGGTTGCGCAGCTATGCAGGCGCGCCTTTGCCGCTGCCGGTTCAGCGTGTCAGCGCCCGCGCCTGGGCGGACGAGGCCCATGTCGACACCAGCCGCGCGCTTTACCAGCAGAAATATGCGATCGCAGACCGGGTGCTTGGCAATGTGCCGGGTTATCAACCCGTGCAGGGTGGCTTTTTCCTGTGGCTGCCGGTCCCCGAAAGCGTCGGGGACGGCGAGGCCGCGGCAAAGAAACTATGGGCCGAGGCCGGCATTCAGGTGCTGCCCGGCGCCTATCTGGCGCGCGACACCGCCACCGGAAATCCGGGGCGGAATTTCATCCGCGTTGCGCTGGTCGCACCGGCTGACCAGACCGAGGCGGCGCTGAACCGCCTGAAAAACTGTTTGTATCAAGGGGGTTGACGCATGGCGAGTTGGCAGGCGAAACACCGCGATCCGCTGTTTGACCAAAGCACGCAGGCTGCGCTGGAACGGCGCGGCAAAGAGCTGCTGGGTGCGGGCCTGGTCATCCTGGGCGTACTGATCGCGATGATGCTGGTCAGCTATTCGCCCGATGACCCCAGTTTCCTTTCCGCAACCGACCAGCCGGCGCAGAACTATCTGGGCCGCTTTGGTGCCTATGTCGCCTCGGCGCTGTTCATGATTACCGGCTTTGGCACCTGGGTTCTGGTGGTCGGCGCCGTCGTCTGGGGCCTGCGGCTGATGCTGCACCGGGGCGAAGAACGCATCATGCGCGGCATCTTTCTGCCGCTCGCCATGGTGCTGGTGTCGGTCTATGCCACCTCGCTTGCCCCGCCCGCTGACTGGACGCAAAGCTTTGGTCTTGGCGGGCATCTGGGCGATATGCTGATGGGGGGCATGCTGTCGGCGATGCCTCTGCGGGCCTCGGTCGCGATCAAGATCCTTGCGCTGCTGACCGCCATCGGCGCCGTTGCGCTGCTGGCATTCGTGCTGGGCTTTGACCGCAAGGAACTGACGGCCATCACCCGCTTTCTGCGCGAGGGGCTGGCAACCGCCCGGCTGCTGGCGTTGCGCGGCGTGGATCGTGGTGCACGCCTGTCCTCGGGCATGGCACAGCGCATAAAAAACCGGGGCGAGACCCGGCGCGAACGTGGAGAGGGCCAGACCACGCAAGCGCGTCGCAGTGCCCTGCCCGGCCTGCGCCCTGCCCCCGCGCCTTTGGCCGAGGATCGCGATTTCGCGCCCGAGCCTGAGCTTGTCGATCCCGAAACGCATTACGCCGAGGATGATGAGCCGCCATCGGATGCCGCAATCAGCGCCCGGATCACCGATGCGATCCGCACCCGCTCGGAAGGCAAAGGGCTTTTGTCGGCGGTGACCGCACGCCTGACCGGAGCCCGTTCGGCCCCGGCACGCAATGAGCCTCCGCTGCGGGCCGGGGACGACGACGAGGATCACTTTCCCGAACCCGTCACCGCCGCACCCTTTGGTGCCGAAACCCCGCGCGTGGTGGTGCCGCCGAAAAAGCCCGCCCCCTCACGCCAGGCGCAATCCGAGGCCCAGCCCGCGCTGCGCTTTGACGATGCGGCAAACAATTACGAACGGCCTCCGCTGTCGCTTCTGTCTGCCCCCTCGACCGTCGAGCGCCATCAGCTGTCGCAAGAGGCGCTGATGGAAAACGCCCGCATGCTTGAGGCGGTGCTGGACGATTACGGCGTCAAAGGCCAGATCACCGAGGTCCGCCCCGGTCCGGTGGTCACGCTTTACGAGCTTGAACCGGCCCCGGGCCTTAAGGCCAGCCGGGTGATCGGGCTTGCCGATGATATCGCACGCAGCATGTCGGCGCTGTCGGCGCGGGTGTCGACCGTGCCCGGCCGCACGGTCATCGGGATCGAGCTGCCGAATGCCCGGCGCGAAAAGGTGGTGCTGCGCGAAATCCTGGCCTCCAAGGCCTATGGCGACGGCTCCCAGCCCCTGCCCCTTGCCCTGGGCAAGGACATCGGCGGCGGGCCGGTGGTGGCAAACCTTGCCAAGATGCCCCACCTGCTGATCGCCGGGACCACCGGCTCGGGCAAGTCGGTGGCGATCAACACCATGATCCTGTCGCTGCTCTACAAGCTGACGCCCGAAGAATGCCGGTTGATCATGATCGACCCCAAGATGCTGGAACTGTCGGTCTATGACGGCATTCCGCATCTGCTTTCGCCCGTGGTGACCGATCCCAAGAAAGCCGTCGTCGCCCTGAAATGGGTCGTGGGCGAGATGGAAGAGCGCTATCGCAAGATGTCCAAGATGGGCGTGCGCAATATCGAGGGCTATAACGGCCGCGTGCGCGAAGCTCTGGACAAGGGCGAGATGTTCAAGCGCACCGTGCAGACCGGCTTTGACGAGGACACCGGCGAACCGGTCTTTGAGACCGAAGAGTTCCAGCCCGAGACCTTTCCCTATATCGTCGTCATCGTCGACGAAATGGCCGACCTGATGATGGTCGCCGGCAAAGAGATCGAGGCCTGTATCCAGCGTCTGGCGCAGATGGCGCGTGCCTCGGGCATCCACCTGATCATGGCGACCCAGCGCCCCTCGGTCGACGTCATCACCGGCACGATCAAGGCAAACTTCCCGACGCGGATCAGCTTCCAGGTGACCTCCAAGATCGACAGCCGCACTATCCTTGGTGAACAGGGGGCCGAACAGCTGCTGGGTCAGGGCGATATGCTTTATATGGCCGGTGGCTCGCGCATCACCCGCGTCCATGGCCCCTTTGTGTCCGACGAAGAGGTCGAAGAGGTCGTGAACCATCTGAAATCCTTTGGCCCGCCCTCATATATGGCTGGCGTCGTCGAGGGTCCGGACGAAGAGCGTGCCGAGTCGATAGATCAGGTGCTTGGCCTGTCCTCGGGCGAGGGGGGCGATGCCGAGCTTTACGACCTGGCCGTTGCCATCGTCGCCAAGGACCGCAAGTGCTCGACCTCTTACATCCAGCGCAAACTGGCGATCGGATATAACAAGGCGGCGCGACTGGTCGAACAGATGGAAGAGCAGGGCATCGTCAGCCCCGCCAACCACGTCGGCAAGCGCGAAGTTCTGGTGCCAGAGGTCTGAAAACCGCACGCATATGCCACTTGGGCCGGGCCGCTTAGCCCGGCCTTTTCTTTATTCGCCCTGCTCCTGAGGCCGACCCAGATGTAAAAGCAGCGCGTCGCGCGCGGCGGGGCGGATCAGCGACCCATGGCTTTCATCAGGATAAGGCCGGTGAATCAGGTTCAGCCCGGGAATACCGGACAATGCAGCAAGGATCGCGGGCGGCTGCGAGGGTGTTTCGGGCTGTCTGCCGGAATTGGCGATCAGAACCGGGGCCGGCGGATCCAGACGCCCGCCCGCCGCCAATATGCCGCCGCGAAACGCCCGCGCCTCACGCAGGGGCTCGCCCGCGTTCCACCAGGTCGAAGGATCAGCGGCGACATGCCGGGCGAAAAGGCGCGGCCGGGTAAAAAGCGCATGTAACACGAAAAGCCCGCCCAGCGAGTGGCCGAACAGCGTCAGATCCTGCGGATTGATCAGTTCGCGCCGGGCCAGTTCGGGCAACAGCGTGGTTTCGATCATGTCGAGAAAGGCGTCCTGCCCTCCGGTCGGGCGTTCGCCCGGACCGCGCAGGTCAGGCTGTGGCGGAACCGGCTTTTTGCCGGGCGAGGTCAGATCGTACCAGCGCCGCAGCGGATCAAAGCGGGTCTTCACCGGGTAACCGATACCGACCACCGCCACCGGCGCGTTGGGCGCAATCTCTTCGCGCAGATGCCACAGGATCGGAAAGGTCGCGTTGCCGTCCAGCGCGACAATGGCCGAATAACCCTGCGCGGGGGGCGGCGCAGCAGGCAGGCCCATAAAGATGCGCCAGGGTTTCTGTGCCGGACCAATGTCGAAATAGCTGGCGCGGGGATCGTCGATACGCTCAGCCGGCTCCATGCCGCGCGGCCTGCGCTCTTGCGCGTGGGCCGATGCAGCCATGGCGATCAGCGAAGCCGCCAGAAGGTTACGTCGGGAAATGGGGGTCTTCATCCGCACCTCGGTCTGCCTGCGGGCTGGCGGTGAACGGGCTTGCCCTTGCAGACGCTGGGTTAGCCGGCACCGGTCATCCGCGCAAGCGGCTTAACCCTCATGCCCCATGACCAGCGGCGCAAGACTGGCCGAGCGATCACGCTGCCCCGAGCCTTCGTCCACCGTCACGACCACCGACAGGCCCGGCTCAAGGTATTCCGCCATCTCTTGCCCCGGATCGATGGCGATGCGTACCGGCAGGCGCTGAGCGACCTTGGTAAAGTTCCCGGTGGCATTCGACGAGGACAGCAGGCTGAACTCGGACGCCGTAGCGGGCGAAAAGGCTTCGATCCGGCCAGTAAAGGCGCGGTGTCGCATGGCATCGACGGTAAAGCTGGCACGGTCGCCAAGGCGCATCCCGTGCAGTTCGGTCTCTTTGAAGTTGGCGATGACCCAGACTTCGGGACCGACATGGCTGACAAGCACCGTCCCCGCGGTCACATATTGGCCCACGCGCACGCCTACCTGTCCCAGCCGCCCGTCTGCGGGTGCGCGGATCACCGTATTATCCAGGTCGATCCGCGCCAACTCGACCTCGGCCCTGGCCGAGGCGATACCGGCGCGTTTCGAGGCCAGCCCGACCTCGGCCCCGGCAACGTTTTCACGCGCAACCGCGATGGCGCTTTCGGCCTGGGTCACGGCAGCTTCGGCCTGACGCAGCGCAAGCTCACTTTGATCGGCCGAGCTTTGCGCCGTCACGCCGCGCGATTGCAGCGCCTGCGCACGATCCCAGTTCGATTTCGCCGTGTCCCTTGCCGCCTCGGCCGAACGCAAAGCCGCCTCGGCCGATTGCAGGCTGGCGCGGGCCGAGTGAACGCTTTGGCGCTGAATCTCAAGCGCGGCCTGCGCCCCCTGCAAGGCGGCCTGAGCCTGCGCAAGCTTCTGGCGATATTGGCGGTCGTCGATCCGGGCTATGACCTGCCCCTCTCTGACGGCCTGAAAATCCTGCACCTCGACCGTGGCGACATAGCCCGACAGCTGCGGAGAGATCGAGGTGAGCTGGCCCCGGATATAGGCGTTCTCGGTCTGCGGATGGGCCGGACGAAACGGCGGCAGATGCCAAGCGTACAGCACGATCAGCAGGCCGGCGATACCGGCAATCAAGGCGATCAGGGTCGGGATAAGATGGTTCTTGGTCATATATCGGACTCGGGATGGGGTCGGGCGGCAGCGAAAAGGGGCTTCATCCGTTCTGCCAGCCAGTCGCGGAACAGATGCAGCAGCAGCGCGGCCAGTGCTGCCACCGCCACCAGAAAGGTAAGAAAGTAAGCGTCGTTATAGGCCATGACATAGGCCTGGGCGCTGGCGTCCTGTGCGATCTGCGCCACCGCCTGCGCACGCCGCAGCGCCGCATCGGCGATCTGCGGGGCAAGGGCGGCGCTGCGCTGCGCGATCTCGGCCGTGGTCAGCGGGTCGGCGGCGGTCAGCTCTTCGCGCAGGACTTGCAGATGCAGGGCCTGACGGTGGTTGATAAGCGTCGAGAACAGGCCCGAGCCCATCGCCCCGCCCAGCGACTGCGTGGACAGAAACACGATGACAAAGGACAGGATGTAATTCGGTCCCCGCGCCAGCGCCGCAAGCAGCCCCCGCATCATTGCCGGCGCGAGAAAGAACGCCCCGGCAAAGGCGATCATCGCCTGACTAAGCATCATCTGCGCCGGACGGGTGTCCTGCGTGGCATGGCTGTCCATAAAGGCCCCGGCGGCGATCAGCACCAGTGCGATGATGTGAAACAGCGGCACGCGCTCAGCCTTCATGAAGGGAACAAGCGCAAGCCCCCCCAGGATCGAAGCAACCGAGATCACCCCGAACAGTCCCACCAGTTGGTCCTGCGTGATCCCCAGCACCTGAAACATGCGCGGCGCGCCCGAGCTTTGTTCGGACAGCACCAGCCGAAAGATCAACAGCGTCACGGTCAGGTGCAGCATCGCCGGACTGGCAAGCCAGCGGATATCAAGCAGCGGCGCCTTGCGATGCAGCTCGATCACCACGGCAACGGTCAGCGCCACGATCGACAGCGCCAGCGTCCAGCCCAGCCATTCGGTGTCGGTCCACCAATGGATCGACCCCATGACAAAGCTGACCGTCAGCCCGCCAAAACCGATAGCGATCAGCAGCCAGCTAAGCAGATCAGCAGCAGCAAGCACCTTGACGCGCGGCTGCGAGGTCAGCGGCAGCGCATAGACCAGCGCCAGTGACACTGCTGCCATCCCCAGCGCCATGTAATGCAGCCCGTCCCAGCCGTTATCACCCATCAGCGCAGGCGAGATCACCCGCGCCAGCATCGGCCCGGTCGCGACCACGGCCAGCACCATGGGCAGGCCGAAGCGCATCTTCCACTGGGGCGGCAAAGGCTCGAGCATATACATGAAGGCCAGCGTCGAAAGCGGGGCCGAGGCCATCCCGGCGCAGAACTGCACCAGTACCGCCGAACGCAGGTCCGAAATGGCAAAGGCCGCCAGCGAAACGGCCAGATAGACAAAGATTGCGACCTCGGCAAAGCGGCGCAGACCGAATTGGGTGCGGATCTTGATCAGCAACAGCGGCATCGAGGCGCGCGGGATCATAAAGGCCGCCATCAGCCATGTCGCCTGCGTGGTGGTGATGCCCAGATCACCAGCAACCTGCGGGATGTTGGTACTGACAAAGCCCTGCGCCAGCCCCTGCGTCAGGCCGATGATGATCGAGGCACCAATATAACCCAAGGCCACCGGCCAGGGTTTTGTAACAAATGACGCCGCCGCCGGGGTGGCAGGTGGGGGCGTGGGCGTCGGTGCGGCCCCTTCTGATGTGGCCGCAGTGGCAGTCATGCTTTCCTCAGCTTCTCGGCATTTTTGGCCATCTGCTTCAGAGTACGGCGCGTCACCTCCAGATCCTCGGGCGGGATATCCTCGGCCAGCTTGGCGTCTGCCTCGGCGCGAAAGCCCAGCAGAGGCTCAATCCGGGCGGTGTCGGTCAGATACACAGCATGTTTGCGTGCGTCCCCGAAAGTCGGGCGGCGCACGGCCAGACCCAGCGACTCCAGCGCATCCAGAAGGCGCTTCAGCGTTGGGGTCTCAATCCCCATTTCCTCGGCCAGTTCCGCCTGGCTGGCGCCTTCGTTGCGGCCGATGATGATCAGCAGCCGGGCGCGGGCAAAAGTCAGCCCGTAATGTTCAACGCGGTGCTCAAAGGCCGAACGTATCGTTCTGGTCAGTCCGATCAGCGTCTCAAACAAGGTCGAGGATTGGTCTTTCATGGCGTCATAGGGCTGGCTGAAACAATTTCATTAGCCAGCTAATTAAATAGATCGCGAGTTTCAAGTCCCCCTCGCCACAATGACGAAAGGGATGGGATCAGTAGTCGCGTTCGTAGAACAGGCCGATGGCGCTATCGCCCTCGCTATCCACCGAACCACGCGCGGTCAGCGTCTTGGAGACATCAAGATTCAGGTTCAGCTTGGTCTTGCCGTCACCGTCGACCTGCACATCGGTATAAAGGTTCTCGGACAGGTATTTGCCCGCCCTGACCGAGACCTTGCCCTGATCATCCGTCGTCAGGTCCAGATCGTCGAGACCGGTCGAGGCGCGCAGCCGCCCGACGATCCCTTCACCGCCACGCCCGGCCAGCGTTGCCACGGCACTTGCCAGTTGCGCGGCTTGCAAGGCGCTTATGTTGTCGAGGCCACGGCCGAACAAAAGCTGCGACAGCACCTCTTCCTGCGGCATCTCGGGCGAGGATTCAAAGGTGATCTCGGGGTCCTGCGCCTCACCATCTATGATGATGCGGGTGGTGATATCGTCTTGCTGTGTCTGGGCAACCAGCCGGATGACCGGGATCAGGCTGCCCTGCAGTTCGATCAGACCCTCGGTCATGTCAAAACGCTTACCCAGCAGGTCGACGCGGCCACGGATCAGCTCCAGTTCGCCGATGGGGATGGGCTGGCGGGCGTTGCCGGTCAGGCGGATCTCGCCCCCCAGCTCTGCATCGACGCCGCGACCGCGGACAAACACCTCATCAGGAGCCGAGATCAGCAGATCGAACTGTGCCGGATGCGCCGGGGGCGTTGCCGGAGGCGCGGCCATCCCCGCCTCGCGCGAGGCTTCGCTGGGGAATTCAAGCAGCCCGGCCTTGGCGCGGGTCTGACGTTGCGGCGGGCGTTCCGAACGGTGGATGATATCCGGGATAGCCTTGGCCCCACCAAGCCCGGTCGAGGGGATGCGCAGCTCGGTCGTGCCGACGTCGATCCGGCCCGAAACCATCGGCCCCTGTCCCAGCATGCCCGCGACGTTGATCGTGCCATTCACCCGTGTCTCGTAAAGGTTCGGGTCGCGCAACACGACATTCGCCAGCCGTACATCCAGATTCATCTGGCGATTGCCAGTCAGATTGACTGGGCCGGTCACGGTGATCGTCCCGCCCGCCTCGACCGCGCCCTGCACATTCACGTCGATCCGGCCGCCGTTGAAATCAGCATTCGCATTCAGGCCAGCCACCGCCAGCCCAAAGCGCGGCTCGGCCAGTCGGCCATTGGTCAGCGCCACCCGGCCCGACAGGGACTCAAGTCCCGGCCGCCCGTTCAGGCGGAGGTCGAAATTCAACGGCCCCTCGACCGAGCGGGTACGCAGGAAGGGGTTCGCAGCAGCAGCATTGGTATTGCCATTGACTGTAATATCGGCAGTGGACAGGTCCGTCGCCGCCGAACCGGTTATCCGCGCCTGCGTATTGCCCGGTCCCGTCGCCGTCAGGTTCACATCATAGGCGCGACCGGTGTTCTGGATACGCCCGGCCACAGTCAGCGGGCCGGGGAACCCGGGCACCAGCAGCGCAAGATTGTTCAGCCTGGCATCCAGATTAAGCCCCTCGGTCGGGTTGCCGTCACCGGTGATGCTGAACTGGCCGTTGCCAGCGCGCAGCCGGCTGACAGTCAGGCTGCCATCCGGGCGTTGTGCGGCGGCCAGATCAAAGCGGGTCTCGCCGGCAAGGACGGCATCGGCCTGCGGATTACCAACGCCCAGCCCCCGGGCCGAACCATTCGCGGTGATCTGCCGCCCGCCGCCCTGCTCGTCCACAACATGGCTTGTGGCATTCACCGCACCACGGAAACCGCGGCCCAGGAACCGCAGGTCATCGGCGCGCAGGGTCGCAGTCAGATCGGTCGCGCCCTTGCCCAGCTGGCCTTCGGCGCCGACATGCAGGCGCGGGTTCTCGACCGTCGCCGTCTCGATCGCCAGAACGCCGCCGCGCTCGACACCGCGCAGAACCAGCCTTGTCTCGCCCGCCAGCGCGCCATCGACCTGCGTCTGACCAAAGGACAGGTTGGTTCCGGTGCCCGTCACGTCCAGCAACCGCGCGCCGGTCCCGTCATCCTTAAAGCTGCCCTGCGCGGTCAGCGCACCACGCCAGCCCCGGCCAAGACTTGCCAGGGATTTCACATCGACCTGCCCGGTCATGTCAGTGCCGCTGGGCGCAATGCGCCCGCGCGCCGAAGCAAGCATCTGTTCATTCGTCAGGTTGAAATCGTGGACAGTAATCTCATCCCCGCGCTGCTCAGCCGAGAGGCGCAGATCGGTCACGCCGGTCAGCGCGCCTTCGACATCCTTCTGGCCAAGACGCAGGTCGGTACCGCGCCCGGTCAGCTCGATCCGGCGGGCGCCGTCCTGTTCGACCGCCGTGGCCTCGGCCGTCAGCCCACCAGACAGGCCGTTGCCCAGCACCGCAAGATCAGGAACCGAGAAGTTCAGCGTCGCATCCATCGTCCCCGGCGCGAAACTGCCGCGCCCCTGCGCGTCAAGCTGGGGGTTGCTCAGCCGCAGGGTCTGAACCTCAAAATTCCCGCCCTTTTCAACCGCCTCGACCAGAAGGTCGGTTTCACCCTTCAGGGCGCCGTCAAGCTCGGCCATGCCGGTGACCAGATCCTGCCCCTTGCCGGTCAGGGTAATCTTGCGCGCGCCCGATGCTCCGGTCACACGAGCCTCGGTCCTGACGCTGCCGGCAAAGTTCGGATCGGCAACCGACAGATCCGGCATGTCGATGGTCGCGGTCAGCGTGCTTGAATAGCTGTCCAGCCGCCCTTGCGCCTCGGCCGTCAGGTTCTGTGCGTTCACCGTCAGCTTGCGCAGGTTGATGCCCGAAGTGTCACGCCGCGCGCTAAGCCCGATCCGCGACTGACCTGAAAGCATCCGGTCGGCATGTTCCTGTCCAACGCTGATATTGTTGCCCAGGACCTGCGCCTCGACATCAAAACCTTTGCCAAGCAGGGCATAGCTTCCCTTGATATGTGCGTCAGCCGTGCCGCCAACCTCGCGCCCGGCCAGGGTCGAAAAGCGCCCGATATTGCGGTGCTGTGCGGTAATGTCGCCCGACAAGGTAATGCCGGTGCGCAGACCCGAAACCGTCGCCTCGCCCTTGAAGCCGAAATCCGCGCCGTTGATGTTCATGCCCCAGAGCCGCAGCGCATTGCCGGGGGTAAAGGCAAAGTTCAGACCGCCGTTCAGCGTATCACCCATCGCCTGCGCCAGACCGGGGTCGGAATGGGTCAGGCCGTCCATGCCAAAGGCGACCCAGCCCCGCACCTCTTCAAGCGCCTGCTCGGCCGTCAGGGTGACGCGGCCACGACCATCCACGCGCAGTTCGGACAGCGAGACATCGTCACGGGCGATATCGCCCACCACGCCCTTAAGCACCCAGCCCGAGCCCTGCGTTGCGTCGTAATCCAGCCGCAGGTTGCCCGAACGAACCGTTGTCGGCTTGTCGGCCCAGGGCAACAGCACCGGCAACTTGGCCGCACCTGCGTCCTGTCCCAAAAGCAGTGTCAGATGCGCGCTTTCAGGTGCACCCCGGCTGGTGGTGGCAAGGTTTCCGTCCACGCGCAAAGCATCGGTCGCCACTTGCAGCGAAGGAATGACCAGCCGGCCATCCTGACCAAGCCAGCCCTCGGCCAACAGTTTGGACTGGCTGCCGAAAAAGGCGCGGTGCTGGGGCGGAACCAGCGCAGCGACATCGCCGCCAAGCTCGGCCCGGAAGGCGGTGCCGGGCGCACCGCTCTGCTCGACCGAATCGACCGAGACAGTGCCGGTCACACGCGGCTGGCCGTCAGTTGCCAGCTTGATGCTGGCGTTGAAATCCGCCAACGGCCCTTCGCCCGCGATCTCGGCAGCGACAGCGGGACGGTCGTGCAGCTGAACCGCGTTGACGAACAGACCGTCGCGGTCCTCGTCCAGTTTCAGGTCAAGGCGCAGAACCCGGGTTTCGTTGGAAAAGGCTGCATCCAACGCGAATTCGCCGCGCGGCCCGTCCACGCGATTGATGGTTAGTTTCGTCTCACCCTCGCCGCCCGACAGGTTCATCGAACCGTCTATGGCGATCACCGCCTCTTGCCCGATCACCGGCTGACCAAGCTCGACCCGGCTGATGGCGATGCGGTCGATATTCACGCCCACTGGCAGCTGGGGCAAAGAGAATTCGCGCGCCTCTGCCCGGGGCGCGCTTTCGCCGCCGCCGGGCAGGCGCGGCAGGATCACCCGCTCGGCCGAAAGCTCGTCGATCTCGACCCGGCCAGCCAGCAGCGCCGAGCGGGTCCATTGCATCGCGCCGTTTTCCAGCGTGATCCACGCGCCGTCGTCATCGGTAATGGTCATGCGGTCAAAGGTCGCGCGCGAGGACAGGGCACCCCGGAAACCGTCTATCACCACCTGCCGCCCGGCACCGGACAGTTTCTCCTCAAGAAACCGGGTGATAAAGCCCTTGTCGTCCTCGACCTGCTGCGAGATCTCGGCGGCGCTGTCCTGCGCCAAGGCAGCCAGCGGGGCGGTCAGCGCCAGACAAAGCGCGAACGCAAGACGATAAACCAGATCACGCATCAGAACGCCTGCCCCAGACCGATATAAACCTGCACCCCGCCGTCATCGCCATCGCCGCCGCCGACGGGTGTAGCGATGTCAAAGCGCAGCGGCCCGACCGGAGTGCGATAGCGAATGCCCGCACCCGCGCCCGCCTGCCAGCCGCTGGCACCGGACCAGGCACTGTCCTCCCACACCCGGCCAGCGTCGGCAAAGACGGCAAGACCGATGCGTTCGCGGATCTGGATACGCGTCTCGGCGGTCAGGGTGACGATGGACATGCCTCCGGTCTTGACGGTGCCCTCGGGCCCCTCGATCACCTCAACGCCAAGCGATTCATAGGAATGGCCGCGTACCGTGCCGCCGCCGCCAGACCAGAACAGATAGTCGCGCGGTGTCTCTTCGATCTCGGGGCCGACGACGGTGCCAAGCCGCACGCGCCCTGCCAGCGTAAAGCGGTCATCGGTGCCAAAGCTGTAATAGGTGCGGCCTTCGGCAACGACCTGCGCGCCCGAGCCGGTCCCATCCCGCAGGCCGACAAAGGGGGTGATCCCGCCCGACAGCCAGTAGCCGCGCTTGGCATCGGTTGTATCGTCCCGCTTGTCCCAGGTGACCGAGGCGGGCAGCGCAAGCAGCCGGAAATTCGTGCGCCCACTGTCGTCATCGACCTTAAGGGCGCGGTATTGCAGGGCGATATCGGCTGTCAGCTCATCGCTGGGAATCCAGGTGAAGCCCAGACCGAAGGTGCCGGATTCAAGATCGTAATCCTCTTCCTCAAGGCTATCGACCCTGGCAATCAGATAGCCGGTCGTATCGGCGGTGATGGTCGCGGGCCGGTCAATGCGCAGCCCAAGGCTGTAATCCCGCCCGGTATCCCCCCCGATATCCGATATGCTGGCATCGACGCGCAGCCGCTCGCCGCCGCGGAAAAGGTTGCGGTTGATCCAGTAGCCAGTCAGCGACAGGCCGTCGGTGTTGGAATATTCAAAACCCGCGCCCAGACGGCGCAGTTTTTGCTCGGTCACCAGCAGGTCGACATCCAGCGTATTTCCGGGACCGATGTAATCCGATTCGGTCAGGGTGATGGCCGAGAATACGCCCGAGCGACGCAGGCGCTTGCGCACATCCTCCAGCTTTTCGGGGTCGAAACGCTCACCTTCGGGAAAGCCTGCGATCTTGCGCAGACGGCGGGGGTCCATACGTTTCTCGCCCCGGATCGTCAGCTTGCCAAAGCGCAGTTGCGGGCCGGGCGCCAGATGGATGCGGCTGTCCACCTGATTGGCGACGTGATCGGCGATGATCTCGGTCTCGGCGACGGCCGCCTTGGCGTGGCCGACATTGCGCCAGCCCTCGACCCCGGCCAGCGCGGCATTCTTCATATCGCCGGTGCGGGCGATCTCACCCCGGCGATAGTCGCGTGGCAGATCCGTCCCGGGTGCTACCGGCGCAATCTCGGCCCGGCTATAGCGGAAACGCGGCCCCGGCTGGACCGAGACAACCACCTGCCGCACCGCCTTGGGCGCATCGAGCGGTGCAATACTTGCCGCCTCTACCCCGTCCAGCCTGATGTCGATGACGCCCGAGTAATAGCCCTGATCGTAAAGCACCCCCAGGATGCGGGCATAATCCCCCCGCGCCGCCGCCAGCATATCCTGTCCGGCCACCCGGCCTTCGTCCTGGGCGCTGACCAGCAATGAGGTCTGCCTGATCGCCGCGAGCAGATCGTCGTCGCCGCCACTAACCTTGATATCCAGCTGAACCGGAGAGGAAGCGTTCCTGTCGCCGCGCCCGAACCAGCCCGAAAACGGCGAGGATGAGGCCGAGGACTGCGCCCAGACCACCCCCGCGCCGGCGCTCAATGCGACCGCGGCAACTGCACCTGCCCTGATCCAGCTTTTCATTGCCTGACTGCCCTGTTTCTGGCGTTTTGCCAGAGCATCGCAGGGAGTGGAGGCAAAATCCAGCGCAGCAGCCCCGTTCAGGGTAAATTTCAGCGGATTGCGGCCAGACAGCCATGCAATGCGGCCATGTCGTCACGTATTACCCCGACGGGCACGGCCTGCGGAATGCGCGCCATCAGCGGATCGGACAGGAAAGCACACTCGAATATCCCGAACCTGTCTGTGCAGGAACGCGCCACGCTGCCAGCCAGAAACAGCCCGTCCATCGGCATGAACCGCAAGGCAAGTTCGCGGCAGAACAGGCCAAACAGCCGCGCATAAAGGGCAAGCGTCGCCTCGGCCATGTCATCGCCCCGGGCGGCGGCCTCAACCACCGCCTCGGCCCGGCCCTGAGGCTGGCCCACGCGCATACTGTGCAGCCGGGCAAGACCGCGGCCCGCGAACAGCTCCTCGACCGAATCAATGGCGCGGCCCGCCTCGCCCAAGGCGGCGATCAGCGGCTCAGCCACCGATTGCGGCAGTCGGGTGTGGCCCTCTTCGGATTCAAGGCAGGCGATGCCGCCTTCGGGCAGTACCTTGACCGCGCAGACATTGAACCCGGTGCCCGCGTTCACCACCAGCCGCTGACCGTTCGACAGTGCACCCTTTGGCGTGGCGCGCAGAAAGCCCGCCGCCTCGCCATCCAGTGCCGGAGTGGCATAGCCCAGCGCGATCAGGTCGTTGATCAGCCGGGCACGCGGTGCGCCCGACAAAGCCCGCAGCCGCGCCTCGGAAAAGGTCCAGTCGCGGTTGGTCAGCCGCGCCTCATCGCCCCAGACCGGCCCGGCGACGGCAACGCAGACTGCCTCGATCCGGGGACTGCCCTGCTGGGCAAGATATTTCACAACTACGTCGTCAAAGGTCGCATGGTCATCGCCGCGAAACCGCGTGATCGCGCCCGTATCCAGCGCCCCATCCCGCGCCAGCGCCATACGCGCATTGGTGCCACCCACATCCGCCAACAGGATCGCCATGCCTGCCCCCATACATTAGCCGCAGTCTGCTGCGGGCCTTCTAGGCTATTCCGCGCCAGGCTGCTAGCGCTCACACCTCTATCTGGCGACCTGCTTTCATCCCCTGCCGCGTGGCTTCGGTTTGCAGGCAAAGCCCGGGAATGTTATGGCGCGCCAACAGCAGATGCGCGAGGCCACCATGACCGATTACATCATCCGAGACATCGCCCTGGCCGATTTCGGTCGCAAAGAGTTGGATATCGCCGAAACCGAGATGCCGGGCCTGATGGCCCTGCGCGCCGAATACGGCGAAGCAAAGCCGCTGAAAGGCGCCCGGATCGCGGGCAGCCTGCATATGACCATACAAACCGCCGTGCTGATCGAAACGCTGGTGGCGCTGGGTGCCGAGGTGCGCTGGGCGTCGTGCAACATCTTTTCGACCCAGGACCACGCTGCAGCGGCGATCGCCAAGGCTGGCGTCCCGGTCTTTGCCGTCAAGGGCGAGACGCTGCCGGAATACTGGTCCTATACCGACCAGATCTTTCAGTTCGCCGAAGGCACCGCCAACATGATCCTCGACGATGGCGGCGATGCGACCATGTATGTGCTGCTGGGCGCACGGGTCGAGGCGGGCGAGACTGACCTGATCGCCACGCCGACCAGCGAAGAAGAAGAGGCGCTTTTTGCCCAGATCCGCAAGCGGCTGGCCGCCTCTCCCGGCTGGTTCACCAGCCAGCGCGAGGCCATTCGCGGCGTCAGCGAAGAAACCACGACCGGCGTGCATCGTCTTTATGACCTGCACAAGAAAGGACTGCTGCCCTTCCCGGCCATCAATGTGAACGACAGCGTCACCAAGTCGAAATTCGACAATAAATACGGCTGCAAAGAAAGCCTTGTCGACGGCATCCGCCGCGCCACCGATGTGATGATGGCGGGCAAGGTCGCGGTGGTCTGCGGCTATGGCGACGTGGGCAAAGGCTCGGCCGCCTCGCTGCGTGGCGCAGGCGCGCGGGTGAAGGTGACCGAGGTCGATCCGATCTGCGCCCTGCAGGCCGCGATGGACGGGTTCGAGGTGGTGTTGCTTGAGGATGTCGTCTCGACCGCTGATATCTTCATTACCACGACCGGCAACCGCGACGTCATCCGCATCGAGCACATGCGCGGGATGAAGGACATGGCCATCGTCGGCAACATCGGCCATTTCGACAATGAGATTCAGGTCGCGGCACTGCGCAACCACAAATGGACCAACATCAAGGATCAGGTGGACATGATCGAGATGCCCTCGGGCAATCGCATCATCCTGCTGTCCGAGGGGCGGCTGCTCAACCTCGGCAATGCCACCGGCCACCCCAGCTTTGTGATGTCGGCCAGCTTTACCAATCAGGTACTGGCACAGATCGAACTGTGGACCAAGCACGGCGAATATGCTCCGGGCGTCTATATCCTGCCCAAGGCGCTGGACGAAAAGGTTGCCCGCCTGCATCTGGACAAGATCGGCGTCAAGCTGACCAAGCTTAGCAAGGAACAGGCCGATTACATCGGCGTGACGCCCGAAGGTCCGTTCAAATCGGATCACTACCGCTACTGATACTGCCGGCACGGCCCTGAAAGGGGCCGTGCCCCGCAAATGCCGGGGAGGAGGAGGGGCCGCCCGCATGTCCGACGCTTGCCTGTTCTGCCGCATCGCACGCGGCGATCTGCCCGCCCATCGCGTGTATGAGGACGACCAGATCCTTGCCTTTCTGGACCTGCACCCGATCCGCCCCGGCCATTGCCTGATCATCCCGAAAGAGCATCACCCCTTCTTCGAGGATCTGCCCGAGGCGCTTGCCACCCGCATCACCACCTGCGCGCAACGCCTTGCCAGGCATATGAAGGTGCTTTACCCGGTCAGGCGCGTGGCGCTGTTCTATACCGGCATCCATGTCGCCCATGCACATGCCCATGTCGTGCCGATGCACCACGAACACGACGTCTCATCACAGGCCTATCTGCGCGACGGAGTGCTGGATTTTGCGATCGCTCCGCAGCTTGCCGCCGATGAGGGCGCGGCAATTTCGGATGCGCTGGCGGCAGCCTTTGGCGGCTAATCGCCGCGAACGCGCGGTTTCTGTTGATATTCGTCGGACCGGCGCTAGGCTTTCTCTTGGGACGGACCAAACCCCAGGGGGACAATCATGAGCAAGCGCGACGATCTGATCGCCAAATATGCCGCCGATCTCAAGGACAAGCTGGGCATTACGCCCGACATGGATCTGTTGACCAAGGTGGTCATCGGCTGCGGGCCGTCGATCTATAACGCGGATGCGGAAACCGTGGCTGCTTCGGACAAGACCGAGCTTGAGCGGATCAGGAACAACTACCTGATCAACAAGCTGGGCTTGCCCGATGGCCCCGAGCTTTCCTCAGCCATCGACGAGGTCATCGCGAAATACGGCAGCTCGAACCGCAACAAATATCGTGCGGTCGTCTATTACATGCTCTGCACGCATTTCGGCAAACAGTCGGTCTATGCCTGAACCCGCCTGACGGGTCAGAAGCCGGCAACCGCAAGGGCAGGGCCGCCCGCCCTTGCGCGACCCAAAGGGCGCCGACCTGGCACCTTAATCAAGCATACGCTTGATCGCGACCACCTGCTCGGCACTGGCGGCGCGAACATCGGCTGCAAGCGCCGCGGCCTCGTCCAGCAAAGACTCGGGCGGGACCAGCCGATCCACCAGCCCCCAGGCCAGGGCCTCCGGGGCGGGGATCTTTTGCCCGGCCATCAGGATCATTCTGGCCCGGGACGGCCCGACCAGCGCCCGCAACCGCTGCGGATCGCTTGGCTGCGGCAAAAAGCCCAGACGCATCACGGGGTAAAAGAACTTTGCCTCAGGCACCGCCAGCCGCAGATCGCAGGCCAGCACCATGCCCAGCGAACCGCCCGCCGCCGTGCCGTTCAGCGCCGCGATGGTCAGACAGGGCATCGAGGCGACACGGGACGACAGGCGCTCCCACTCGGGGGAAAGGGCAAGGCCTGCGCGCGCCTCATCCAGATCGGCACCGGCGGAAAAGACCTTGCCTTCGCCGGTCAGGATCACCGCGCGCAGGTCGGGCCGGGCAGCAAGCGCATCGAATGAAGCCGTCAGCTCGGCCAGCATCGTGCCGGTCAAAGAGTTGGCCTTAGCTGGGCGCGAAATGATGATGCGACCAATTCCGTCAATGAATTCACTGATAACCATCATTCCCTCCTTGGCCCCGGGCGCTGGTTGTGGCAGAAGCCGGGTGGCGTTATTTATCTGTTCTCGCCCTGAAAGGTGTTAAGAAATGAACCTGCGACTGACAAGCTCCGCCCTGGCACTGGCCGCCATGACTGCTCCGGCTTTTGCTGATGTAACCCCGGAACAGGTCTGGCAGTCTTGGGTCGAGTATTATCAGTCGGTTGGCTATAGCGTGTCCGAAGGCAAGCGCGAGGCGGCTGGCGATACGCTGACCGTATCCGAAATCACCGTCAAAGGTGGCACTCCGGAAGGACGGGTTGACCTCATCATTCCCCAGATCGTGCTGAGCGATATCGGCGATGGCAAGGTCCGCACCGTCTATGCCGATCAGATGACCGGCCAGGTGCATGGCGTTAACCCCGAGGGCACGGAATACGCTCTGCCCTTTACCATCGACCTGCCCGGCAACACCGCCGTTACCTCGGGTGCGATCGAGGATATGACGCATGAGCTCAACTATCCGACCATCGATATCACCCTGAGCTCGATCACGACGGAAGATAAAGAAACCAAACTGCCCGTTAAGATCGGCCTGGCGGATTCGGTCGGCACCATGCACTTTGTCGCAGGCACCCCCGCAAAGTATGACTATGACGTCAAGACCGGCAAGGTCACCTTTACGGGCGACATCACGTCCGAAGATGACGTGAATGTCAAATTCGACGGCAGCATCGAAGGCGTCGCAACCTCGGGCGACATGGTCGTCCCCGCCGACGGCATCGCCGACATCAGCAAAGACATGAATGCCGCGCTGAAAGCCGGTCTTGCCATGAACGGTCTGGCCAAAGCCGGTGCGCTGGCGGTCAGCTTTGAATTCTCGGGCACCGATGAGTACGACCAGCCCACCAGCGGTTCGGGCAAATACGACGGCAAGGGCCTTGATTTCAGCTTTTCGCTGTCCTCGGAAGGCGTCAGCTATCAGGCCGGCACCGATGCGAACACCTTCGAGCTGGCCAGCAGCAACCTGCCCTTCCCGATCAACTACGCCATTGAAAGCAGCAGTTTCGACGTTCAGCTGCCCGCAATGAAGTCGGACGAGGCGCAGCCCTTCAAGTTCACCTATTCGCTGACCGGGCTGACGCTTGGCGATGCGATCTGGAACCTGTTCGACGCCCAGGGTCAACTGCCGCGCGATCCGGCCACGCTGGATATCGACGTGACCGGCACGATGAAGGTCATCAAGGATCTGTTCGATCCGGCCACGATGGCTGACGCAGACATCTCTTCCGACGAGGGTGCCGGCGATATGGCCTCGGACGAGCCGCCCTTCGAACCGATCGACCTGACCATCAACCAGGTCGCGCTGAACGCGCTTGGCGCCAAGATCCACGCCGAAGGTGCGCTGAAAGCCCCCGAAAGCGGCGACATGACCACCCCGGTGGGTGAACTGAACGCCAGCTACGAAGGCGTCAACGGCCTGATCGACAAGCTGAGCACCATCGGGCTGATCCCCGAAGATCAGGCCATGAGCGTGCGGATGATGATGGCCATGTTTGCCAAGCCGGTCGGCGACGACAAGCTGGAAACCAAGCTTGAGTTCAAGGAAGACGGCTCGATCTTTGCCAACGGCCAACAAATCAAGTAATCCCGCGCGGCGCGGCACCGACGCGCCCTGAGGGATGCTTTCGCGGGGGTCGGGCATTGTCCGCGCCCCCGCATTCATTTTACAAGGTGAACCGCATGTCAGAATTCGACCGACTCGAGACTTTGACGCAGCAGCTGCTGGCTGCGGCGCGCAAGGCGGGCGCCGAGCAGGCGGATGCCGTGGCGCTTGAAGCTGCCGCCGTCTCGGTCGATGTGCGGGGGGGGCATCTGGAACATGCCGAACGCGCTGAGGGGGTCGAAATCGGCCTGCGCGTGCTGATCGGTGGGCGACAGGCCTGCGTTTCGGCCTCGGACCGCTCACAGCGCACCATTGAAGAGATGGCCGCGCGGGCGGTTGCCATGGCGCGCGAAGCTCCGGTTGACGATACGCTGGGCCTTGCCGAACCCGGGCAACTGGCGCGCGACACCGACAACAGCGGGCTGGACCTCTTTGATCACGGCCGCGAGCCGACACCAGAAGAGCTGCAAGAACTGGCGCTGCGCGCCGAGGCAGCAGCACTTGCCGTTGATGGTATCTCCAAGATCGAATCCTCTGGCGCCAGCCACTCGCAGCGCCGGATGTGGCTGGCCGCGACCAACGGTTTCTCGGCTGGCTATGGGCGCAGCGGCCACAGCCTGTCCACAGTTGCAATCACCGGCGAAGGGCTGGCGATGGAGCGGGACTGGGCCGGGGAAAGCCGTGTTCATGCCGCCGACATGCCCTCGCCCGAGGAAATCGGCCGGCTGGCCGCTGAACGCACCGTCGCCCGGCGCGGCGCAAAGAAACCGCCGACCGGAGCCTTTCCTATCCTGTATGATGAACGGGTGGCGTCGGGGCTGATCGGGCATCTGGTCTCGGCGGTGAATGGCGCTGCGGTAGCACGTGGGGCAAGCTGGTTGCGCGATGCGCTTGGCGAACAGGTGCTGCCCAAGGGCTTTGACCTGCGCGAAGATCCCCACCGGCCGCGCTATGGCTCATCCCGCATCTTTGACGCCGAAGGGCTGGCGACCGCGCCCCGGCTGATCGTTGCGGATGGTGTCCTGCAGGGGTGGACGCTGGATCTGGCAACGGCCCGCAAACTGGAAATGGAGTCGACCGCCAGCGCCATGCGCGGGGCGGGTAGCCCGCCCTCGCCCGGCGTGACCAATCTGGAACTGACCCCCGGTGACCGCTCTGCGCAAGAGCTGATCCGCGAGATGGGGCGCGGCCTGATCGTCACCTCAATGCTTGGCGCCTCGATCAACGGCACCACCGGCGATTACTCGCGCGGGGCCGGCGGTTTCTGGGTCGAGAATGGCGAAATCGCCTATCCGGTCAATGAATGCACTATTGCCGGCAACCTGCGCGACATGCTGCTGCGCCTGATTGCGGCAAATGACCTGCATGACTGGCGGTCGATGCGCGTGCCTAGCCTGCTGGTCGAAGGGATGACCGTTGCCGGCGAGTGACCTTGCACTATTGGAGCAAGCCGCGCATGAAGCTGGCGAAATCGCGCTGCGCTACTGGCGGCGCGAACCGCGCTTTTGGGACAAGGACGGCGGTGCAGGTCCGGTGACCGAGGCCGATCTGGCCGTCAATGAACATCTTGAGCGACTGCTGCGCAGCGCACGCCCCGATTACGGTTGGCTTAGCGAAGAAAGCACCGATGACCCGGCCAGGCTTGAGGCCGAGTACTGTTTCATCATCGACCCGATCGACGGGACCCGCGCCTTTATCGACGGGCAGACCGGGTTTTCCAATGCGCTGGCACTTGCGCGCGGCGACCAGGTGGTGGCGGGCGTGGTCCATTTGCCAGCCATGGGCATCACCTATACCGCCTTGGCCGAGGGACCGGCCCTGCGCAACGGCCAGCCTATCGCGCCCTCGGCCCACAGCTTCGAGGGCGCGCATGTCCTGACCGGCAAGCCCAGCCTAGACCCGGTGCATTGGCGCGGCATAACGCCCCCGCTCAAGCGTGGTTTCCGACCATCGCTGGCCTGGCGGCTGTGCCTGGTGGCAGAAGGACAGTTCGACGCGGCGCTGTCGACCCGCCCGGCCTGGGAGTGGGATGTGGCGGCGGGCAGCCTTGTCGCCGCCCGTGCCGGCTGTACGGTCAGCGAATTGTCCGGCACCCCGATGCATTTCAACGCTGCGCGCCCGCTGACCGACGGGCTGGTTGTGGCAGCACCCGCGCTGCACGATCAGTTGCTGGCCGCCTTGACACCACGCAAAGGACGTTCAGGCAGCCAGCTTGATGCCCCGCCGCACGGCAGCTAAAAAGGACCAAAGGCCGGAGCCGCTCTGGTCTAGTCCCGCAGACGACAGGGCGCGAATATGAGCCGTCTTCCCCCCGCGACCCGCGACCGGCTGGCCGACGCGATCACATTTCATCCGGCCACGGCCGAAGCACGCTTGCTGCGCGAGGCGCTGGGGCGCTTTGCCACCGGCGTCACCGTCGTTACCACCGCCGACCCGCAGGGCCCGATCGGGATGACGGTGAACAGTTTTTCCAGTGTCTCGCTTGAGCCGCCGCTGGTCCTGTGGTGCCCGGCCCGCTCTTCGACCCGGCACGACGCGTTTGCCGGGGCCAAGGCATGGTCGGTCCATATTCTCGGCTCGGAACAGCTGGAAACCTGCCTGCGCTTTACCCGCGGCGGTCGCCAGTTCGAAGGGCTGGAGACCGCCGAAACCGCCGAGGGCGTCCCGGTTATCCCCGGTGTTGCCGCGCGTTTCGACTGCGCCGCACATGCCGTGCATGAGGCTGGCGATCATTCGGTGCTGATCGGCAGGGTGCTGCGGGTGACCGTGGCCGGACCGGGCGACCACCCGCTGGTCTTTGCCGCCGGACGTTTTGGCCAGTTCCAGCCCGACGCAGGCTAACCGCACTTTAACCGCCGCAGCAGGGTGCGTACGATCAGCCGATACGCCGGTCCTGCAACCAGCATATACGCCCGGCCACAGCGGTTATGCGTCACCACAGATGAAGTGATCGCCAGCTCTGCCCCTTGGGTCGAAATGCAGGTCATCACATCCAGATGCCGCTGCCGCTCGTTCAGCACCAAAAGGTCGAGTGTGGACTGTTCAACCAGAAAAGAACCCAGCTTTTCAGCCACACGCGCGTTGTCGCCAGGCTCTCGGCCCGACCCGCCGATACGCCGGACCCCGAACCGCACCGAGACCGCATCGCGGATGCGAAAGGTCAGCCTCATCAGCGGCAAAGGATGGCCGCAGATGTAATTTCATGCTTCAAGCGTGATCGGTGGCTGAAGCCGCCCATCTTTTACTGGTTACGGCAATTCAACTGCTCGCGTGCAGCCACCAGCGGCACGTTGTGGATCTGATCTGCCTTGCACCATGTCTCGCGTCTCCGTCACTGTGCTGCGGACACCAGCCCAGGTGACGCCGTCGACACATAAAACGGACAAACCCCGCAGCCGGGCCTTAGCTGCCCTCAAGCGGGGGCAGCGGCTGCGAAAAGATGTCGTCAATGCGTGGCACCGGTGCCGATGAGGTGGCAATCGCCCGGCCCGGCCCCGACAAGGTGGCGATCTGGCGGGCCAGCTGGGCAATGGCCTGCGACTGGGCGCGAGCTATGGCGGCGGGCCCGTCATTCGTCAGCGGCACCGATATGTCAAAGCTGCGCGCATGGTTCGCGCCGCCCGCCCCTTCGTTCGAGACGAAATAGCGCCCGCTGAGCCGATAGTTGCCGTCGGCCTGCGCCAGCGCCTTTTCGACCCGCACCTCAAGCCGGCGCTTGGGCGGCTCGGCCAAAGGCCACGGCTCGGCGATCACCGTGGCGCCGGACAGGTCCGAGATGCTGCGTGCCAGCGTCTGCGTAAAGGCGCGCTGCGGGGTGTCAGCCCAAAGCTGTTTGGTGTTCGAACGCACCGCCCCGTCTTCGGTCTGCCAGCTAACCTCATCGCCCGAGGCATATTGCGGCAGGGACACGTCCTTAAGCTCGGCCGTGCCCAGACGGTCAGGAACGCGCGCGCCGCTGCTTGGCGGATCGATCAGGTAGCGCGCTGTCTTTTCACCGTTCGAGCAGGCACCAAGCAGGGCGAGGCAGGCGGCAGAAGCAAGGATGAGGCGCATCTTATCGTCCCAGGATGAAAGCTTGCGGATTGCGTTCGATGGTGCGCGCCAGACTGCCAAAGGCATTGGCGGCGCGACGCATCTCGCGCATCAGGTTGATGGTTTCGTTATTGAAGCTTGACCGTTCGCCATAGGCGGCCATCACGGCATCGGCCCGCGCGGCCAGGGCCTCAAGCCGGGCCGAAAGCTGCGGCAGGCGCTTGGCAGCGTCCGAAACATCCTGCGCTGCCGTACTGGCCGAGGCCAGCGCCGTATTCAGACTGCCCGCGGCATTGCCGTCGCGCAGATCGTTCAGCAGACCCGAAGCCGCCTGCAGCGTCTCGGACAGGTTCTTGGGCAGTTGCTCGGCGTCCTCGGTCCCCAGCAGGGCACGGACATCGCGCAGAATACCCTCGGCTTCGTTGCCGATGGCGGCAAAGTCCACCGCCTCGATCTTGGCGGCGGCGGCGTCTATCTGATCGACCATCGCTGGCACATCGGCAGCGGCCAGCTTGACCGCCTCGGCGGCGGCGGCAGCTTCGTCCACCATGCGGCGCACCTGACCGACCGCGCCGGATTCGCGCAACTCGGTGGTGACCTGACGGATCTCGCCCGCAGCGGCCTGCGCATCCTGAAGTGTTCCGCGCAAAGCAGCAGGAATGGCGCGGGTGTCTTCGCTGCTGGCGATGGCGGTGATGCTGTTCATCATGTCGGTGGCGGACTTCAGCGCCTCTTCGATCGGCAGATCGCCAACCCGGGCAAGGAAGCCCTGTGCAGTCTCGCTGAAATCCGAAATATCGCCCGGCACCGAAGGGATGATCGGATAGGGCTCGCCCGAGCGGTCAAGCTCGGCCGGGGCGGCCTCGGACAGCGAGACCAGTTCCACCTGCAGCGAGGTACCAAAGAATCCGGCGCTGGCGACCCGCGCACGCAGCCCCGCCTGAACCTGACGGGCAAGGAAGTCCAGCGCGTCTTCATGTGGCGCGTCCTCGGACAGGCCCAGACGGGTGGGGTTGATGACCAGCGTCACCTCTTGCTCGACATGTTCGCGGCCCTGATCGTCGGTAATGATCCGCGCCGCCAGATTGCTGACATGGCCGACCGTCAGGCCCATGAACTGTACATTCGCGCCCTTATCCAGCCCTTTGACCGATTCACCAACACGCATGAGAACGCGCAGCGCGGTTGAGTCGTCCTCGGCCAGCTTGTTCGCCTGCGCGGTGGCCTGATCGGTTTGCAGGGTAAAGACATGCCCGTCCTCGACCGGTCGCCCGCCCGAAGTCAGGGTGGCGAACTCGGCCCCGCCTTGCAGCACCGACGCCAGCGAGTTTACATTCAGCGACAGACCCTGCGCCCCAAGCGAAACGGAAAAGCCCGAGGTATCCCAGAACACCGTATTGGTGGTCAGCCGCTTGTCATGGGGTGCGGCGATAAAGACATCGGCCAAAACGGATTCATCAGTTTCGGACAGGCGCAGGTTCTGCATCTGCCCGACCGGCAGGCCACGGAACATCACCGGCGCGCCCTCGGTCATACCGCGCGAACGTTCCGCCGACAGCACGATCCAGGTGCCTTTCTCGCCAAAGCTGGTCAGCGGCGGCTTGTCGAGCCCCTGGAACCGGGTCTGCGGGTCGTCCGGTTTGTCATCCCAGAACCCTTCGATAAAGGCACCGGTCAGCACCGTATCCAGTCGCGAAATCCCCTGCGCCGAGACCTGCGGCCGCACGATCCAGAACTGTGCCTCTTTGTCGATGAAAGGGGCAAGGTCCTTGTCCACGCGCATATTGACCAGAACCTGCTGAAGATCGTCGGTAAAGCGCACCGATTCGACCTTGCCAACGGTGATCTCGCGGAACTTCAGCGCCGTCTCACCGGGAGTGATGCCGGTTGCATCCTTGAACGCGACCGAGATCAACGTGCCGCGGCTGGCAATCATGTTCCAGCCAACGCCCAGCGTGACAATCAGCGCCAGAATGGGCACCAGCCAGATCAGCGGCAGGCCGGGTCGCACCGGACGAGCGGCGGGCTTGCGGGCAGGATCAGCAGGTTTCAGCGGGGTATTGTCGCTTTGCGTGGGCGAAGGCCTGTCCGTCATTCCTAGTCCTTGCGGCTGCGCAGCGGTAAGCCGCGCCAGATCAGTCTTGGATCAAAACTTTGCGCGGAAAGCATGGTGAAGGCAACTGACAGCGCGAATGAGACAGCTGCCGGTCCCGGATGGATCGAGGCAACAAAGCCAAGCTGCACCAGAGCCGACAGGATCGCGACGACAAAGACGTCGATCATCGACCAGCGGCCAATGAATTCGACCACCTCATAAAGATGCAACCGCTTATGCGCCGCGCTTACCGTTGCCGGCCGCCCCGCGACCAGCGCCAGCCAGCTGATGGAGACAAATTTGGCGATCGGCACGATGATCGAGGCGATAAAGACAATCGCCGCAACACCATAGTTGCCATAATGCATCAGATCGACCACCCCACCCAGAATGGTGGATTCGCTGCTGCCCTTGATCCCGCCCAAGGTTGAGGTCTTGAGCATCGGGAACATGTTCGCCGGAATGTAAAAGATGAATCCGGCCACCAGCCAGGCCCAGACCGCGTTCAGACAGCGCCGGTCAGGCGGCAGCAGCTCTGCGCCGCAACGCTGGCAGATCGCCTCGCCTTCCGGCCAGACCCGGCCGCAGCTGCGGCAGCCAACCAGCCCGGCGCGATGGGCGGTCAGGATCGGTCCGTCATGCGTGCTCATGCGCGGATCTCGGGCGTCATTTCGCGCCCGTCCGTGGCAACACCGGCGTCCTCGATGGCGTCCCAGATGGTCGCAGCACTGGTAAAGGCGTTGCTGGCCGCATTGACCACGATCAGCCCGCAAAAGGCCCAGAAGGCCGGGCCGAAACTGATATTTGCCAGCCCGCCCACCTTGACCAGCGCAAGCGCCGTGCCGATGACAAAGATCTCGGCCATGGACCACGGCCTCAGCGCCTCGGACAGGCGAAAGGCCGGGACGGCATGGGCATAGGGCGGGCGTCTGCGTGACAGGGGCCAAAGCGTATAGACCAAAAGCACCGCCCGCAGCACCGGAAGCCCGATGATCGAGCCAAGCAGCGCCACCGTCAGCGGCATCAGCCAGCCGTGGGAAAAGGCCAGCGCCACCCCGAAAAGCGAGGTCTGGTTGCCAAACCCCATGCGCGAGATTTCCAGGAACGGAAAGAACACCGCCCCGACCATCAGCACCAGCGAGGTAAAGGACAGCGCAATGATGCGGGTAAAGGCACCTGCGCGCGGACTGGCCAGCACGGTATTGCAGCGTATGCAGCGCGCAGTTTCGCCCGGCTCAAGCTCGCGCTCGATATGCAGCGCGTCGCAGCGCGGGCAGGCAATCAGCCCCGCGCCGGTGGTCAGATCATATGTGCCTTCGCTCTGCATTCCGTCAGAATATCGGGCCGCCGCCGCTGCGCAAGACGCGACAGAAGCGTGACAGAAGCGATTCGGCACCGGTGACATTGGCGCACCAGGCCACCCGCGCAGGGCCCAATAACATAACACGGCATGGCAGACATGATATTTAAAAGAAATCATGTACTTGAACGCGCCCTCATCACCCCACATGCAGGAAATACATGGTATTTGAAGCGTTAACTGGATTTTCACCGCGTTGCGAAAGACCTTCCCCGGCGAGCAGAGAAAGGGAAAGTTCATGGCCGGCAACGGCGGCGGCGCGCCAATCATCATCAAAAGGGTCAAAGGCGGAGATTCGGGCGGCCATCATGGCGGCGCCTGGAAAGTTGCCTATGCGGACTTCGTGACCGCCATGATGGCGTTCTTTCTGCTTATGTGGCTGCTGAACGCCACGACTGAAAAGCAGCGCAAGGGGCTGGCGGATTATTTCAACCCGACCATCGTCCAATCGGTGCAAAGCGGTCGTGACGGCCCCTTCGGCGGTGAGATTCAGGATGCCGAAACGAATTCGGGACAGGGTGCGGGCGCATCGCGCGACACCTTTCTTGCCCGCGCACTTGAAGAGCAAGAGGCCGAGTTCGAAAAGATGGCCCGCCATATCCAGAACCAGCTGACCGGCAGCGGGGCAGAATCCCTGCAAAAGGTCAATCTGCTGCGCCATGTCATAACCCGCATGACAGACGAAGGGTTGGTGATCGAGCTGACCGACCTGGTGGACGAGCCTCTTTTTGTCGGCGACAGCGCCCAGCCCACCCCAACGATGATCGAGCTGTCCCGGATTTTGTCGGACATTCTTGGCCGGGTCCGAAATCAGGTTGCGGTCAACGGCCATGTGCGCGCCTATCCCGAAATGCTGATCCACTCTCCGGTCTGGGCACTGTCGGACGCGCGCGCCCATACGCTGCGCAACCTGCTGGAAGTGGCCGGCTTTGACGAAAAGCGTATTCAGCGCGTCACGGCCTTTGCTGATCGGCGCAACCGCTCTGTCAATCCAATGGACCCGAACAACAACCGGATAGAGGTGATTTTATTAAGATGACCCGGCCAGATCGGGTGCCGTTAGGAGCATGTTAACCCGAGACGGGCAGACTTCCTACAAGAACGACTCATACAGGGTGACAACAGAATGTCGATTTCATCTGCCCTCAGCGCCGGGGTTTCGGGGCTGGCCGCAAACTCTACCCGCCTGGCGAATATTTCAGATAACATCTCGAACTCAGGCACCTATGGCTACAAGCGCGTCAATACCAGCTTTGAAAGCATGGTGATCAACCAGGCCCGGGGCGACGGATTTTATACCGCTGGCGGGGTGCGCGCCAGCAGCAGCCGCGCGATTGATCAGCGCGGCAACCTCGTGTCAACCTCGCATCCGCTTGACATCGCCATTGCGGGCCGTGGCATGCTGCCGGTACTTGATGCGTCGTCGGTACGCGCAGGCGAAAGTGCAACATCATCCAACCTGCTCATGACCTCGACCGGGGCATTCCGGATTGATGAACAGGGCTACCTGCGCACCGATTCAGGTCTGGTCCTGACCGGCTGGCCAGCAAATAGCGACGGCACCATCCCTGCGCAGTCGCGCAATTCGGCTGGCGGGTTGCAGCCAATCATGATCAACGCAAGCCAGACCGCCGCCGCGCCAACCACACGAATCAACCTGGACGTCAACCTGCCCGCGGATGAGGCGGTGGGTGATGCGGCCGGCACCGCACGCAAGGTCGAGGTCGAATATTTCGGCAACCTCGGCAATTCGGAAAAAATGGAGATCACCTTCAAGCCGGATGTCTCCGGCACGGCGGGGGCACGAACGAACCGCTGGACAATGGAGATCCGTGATAAGGCGATTACCGACGATCCGTCCACCCCGGATGATGAGTCGCTGATCGGCGTCTACACTCTGGAGTTCGACAATAGCCAAAGCGGCGGCGGCACCTTGTCGAAGGTTACTACCGACGCCGGAGGCTCCTATGATCCTGAAAAAGGTACACTGACGGTTCCTGGTGCGAACGGCCCTATGACCATCAACCTTGGACGCTATGGCGACAGTCAGGGCCTGACCCAGCTCAGCACGGATTTCACATCCGCCAATGTGACCAAGAATGGTTCGCCCGTCGGCAGCCTGACCGCGCTTGAAATCGACGAGAATGGCTCTCTGCAGGCAACCTATGACACCGGCTTCACCCGTACCTTGTATCAGGTTCCGCTGGTGGACGTTCCGAATCCAAACGGTCTGATCGCAATGGACAACCAGACCTACAAGATCTCACCTGAATCAGGGGCCTTCTACCTTTGGGACGCAGGCGATGGCCCGACCGGATCGGTCGTGGGCTATGCACGCGAAACATCAACGACCGATGTCGCAGCAGAGATGACCGATCTGATTCAAACCCAGCGCGCCTATACCTCCAACGCCAAGATCATTCAGACGGTCGATGAGATGTTGCAGGAAACAACAAACCTCAAGCGCTGACGCTGATCGGGACGATCTCGGACCATCCCGCATTATAGAAAAGCAAGGATTTGTTTATGAGTATTTCATCGGCTATCTCAAACGCCGTATCGGGCCTGACCGCGGCTTCGCGGGGCACCGAGGTCGTCTCTGCCAACATCGCCAATGCATTGACTCCCGGCTATGCACGCCGGGAGCTGAACCTTTCTACCCGCTCCCCCCAAATGGGCGGCGGCGTGCACATCGACGGTGTCAGCAGGCTGATCAACAAAGGACTGCTTGCCGATAACCGGTTGGCTAAGGCAAGTTTGGGTGCCTCGGAAACCACTGCCGCCTTTCACGCCGCTATGGAAAAGACCTTCGGGGCCGGAACTGAGCGCACCTCGCTGGTTCAGGCCCTGACCGATTTTGAAACCGCGCTGACCAGCGCCGCATCGCGTCCGGACAGCGAGGCGCGCCTGTCGGGCGTGGTCGATGCAGCCGGAGCACTGGTTAAAAAGATCAACGACATTTCGGCGTCGATCCAAAAGGAACGCGCAAAGGCAGACAAAACCATCAGCCAGGACGTAACACGGGTAAACGATGCGCTCGAACAGGTGGCAAAGCTGAACAGCCAGATCGTCGTCCTTGCCGCCCAAGGCAAGGACACCGCTTCCTTGGTCGACGCACGTCAGGCCGCGATTGACGAAATTTCGGGCATCTTGCCGCTTCGCGAAGTTCCGCGTGAAAATGGTCAGGTCTCGCTGTTCACACCAGGTGGAATGGCGCTGTTGGATGGCACCAAGCCGGTGCGAATTGGTTTCAGCGCCGCCCCGGGCATCAGTGCCGGGATGTCAGTCGAGAATGGCGACCTTTCCGCTCTGACCTTTGACGGCACCCCCCTCACCGCCGCGCAGCAGGCAATGTTGGGCAAGGGCAGCCTTAGCGCAAATTTTGCCATCCGTGATCAAATCGCTCCCGCCTACCAACAGCAAATCGACGCCTTCGCGCGTGAGATTTATGCGCGCTTTTCCGATCCCGCCCTAGATTCGTCGCTGACTGAAAATGATCCGGGGCTGTTCACAGATGCTCAACACGCGCTTGATCCCGACAATGAGCCCGGTTTCGCCAGTCGTATCGCCCTCAACTCTTTGGTTGTCCCCGATCAAGGTGGGCAATTGTGGCGGCTTCGGGCTGGGATCAATGCCGATGGGCCGGGCGACGCCGGGGAAAGCGAACTTCTGAGCCGTCTGGCGAAAGCAATAACAGATACCCAAAGCCCGGCTTCGTCCAACCTCTCTGACACACAACGCAGCTTGCAGACGCTTTCCGCTGAGCTTTCCTCGAAAGCGGCGACGAGCCGGCTGACTTCGGAAGCAACCGCGCTGCAAGACCGTTCGCGCCAGTCCGGCCTCAAGGAAGCACTTCTCGCTGACGGCGTAGACAGCGACAAGGAAATGGAAAGCCTGCTGGCCCTGGAGCGCGCCTATTCGGCTAATGCCAAGGTCTTTCAGACCGCTAATGACATGCTTGACGCTATCCTGAGGTTGACATGAGCTCTTTCTCCTCCATCGGCGATCTCACCCGCCCGCATCAACTCCGGCTGGGTCAATATACGTTAAAGGCCAAGCTCAACCGCCTGACTCAGGAGGTCACCACAGGCATCAAGTCGGATATTGCCAAGGCCGTCGGCGGTGATCTATCGGAAATCTCGCATATTGATTCGCGCCTGAAAATACTGACCACGCTTCAGCAGAATGCCTCAGAGGCCGGGATCCGGCTGGAGGCCATGCAGTTGGCATTGGGTCAAGTCCAGTCCCTGACGGACGACCTTGGTCCCAAGCTCCTTGTCGAGGCAGAAAATCTTGAGCCCAGCGACCTGATCTTGCGGGCTCAGGATGTCGAACAAAGCCTCCGTCAGGTGTTCAACGCACTGAACGGTAATGTAGGCGGTCACTATGTTTTCTCGGGTACGCGAAATGATCGCGCACCGCTCGGCGGCTTTGAAACCATGCTGTCCGAACTGAAAACTGCTGTCGCGGGGGCGACAACTGCGGCTGATATCACCAAAAAAATTGACGCCTGGTTCGACGCCCCAGCCGGAGAGGGCGGCTTCACCGACCTGATCTACCAAGGTGCAGATGCTAAAGGTCAGCAGGTTCCTATCTCATCAGAACACCATACCGGCAGCCGTTTGACTGCAAATTCTCCAGAACTGCGGGACGCATTAAAAGGTATGGCGATCATGGCCTACATTGCCTCGGCCGGCCAAACCATTGACGCGACCAACCTTCGAGAACTCTTCACCGAGGCCGGCGGCCTGCTCATCAAAGCAACTACCGGGTTAACCAGTGCCCGAGCTGAATTAGGTCAGCAGCAAGCGCGGGTGACACAAGCGCAAGCCCGGAATGCTGCCGAAGTGACAGCATTCTCAATCGCGCGCAACGCTCTGATCGGAGCAGATCCTTTTGAGGCCGCAACAGCGTTAAAAGAAACCGAAGCAAGCATTGAAAGCCTCTACATCCTCACGAACCGGCTTTCCCGCCTTAGTCTGACGGAGCACCTGTCGTGAGGTTTCTTTGCCTTCTTCTATTGCTGCTTGGCATCATCCATCCCAGCTTTGCCATGCCGGTCCGCATCAAGGATCTGACCAATGTCGATGGCGTCAGAGGCAATGATCTGGTCGGCTATGGCCTCGTCGTCGGCCTCAACGGCTCCGGCGACAGTCTGCGCAACGCTCCCTTTACCGAAGAAATCATGGCTGGTCTTCTGGAACGGCTCGGCGTGAACGTAACTGACGAAGCATTTCGGCCAAAGAACGTTGCAGCAGTGATCGTGACAGCCACACTGCCTCCTTTTGCCCGAACCGGATCACAGATTGATGTGAATGTGGCCGCGATCGGCGACGCGAAAAGCCTTTTGGGCGGGACTCTGGTGATGACACCGCTGAACGCCGCCGATGGTGAAATCTATGCCGTCGCACAAGGCGCAGTACTAGCCGGCGGGGTCGAGGCCTCGGGTGCTGCCGCTTCCGTCGTGCAGGGCGTGCCAACGACAGGCATGATCCCGTCTGGCGCCAGAATCGAAAGAGAGGTCGCCTTTGACTTTTCACAGATGACCAATCTGCGTCTGGCACTAAGAAATCCCGATTTTACCACTGCAGCGAGGGTGGAGGCGGCGATCAACCAAAAGCTCGGCCGGGGCCTGGCCGAAATGATCGATTCAGGGACTATTGCCATCGACCTTACATCCCAAGGCCGTCTGAATCCGGCGCGCATGATGGGCCAGATCGAGAATATCGTCGTCGAACCAGAAACCGCTGCCCGGGTGGTCATAGATCACAAGTCCGGCACCATCGTCATGGGGAAAGATGTCCGCATTTCGCGCGTGGCTGTATCACAGGGCAACCTGTCGCTGCAGGTGCGCGAAACTCCCGTAGTGTCGCAGCCCAACCCCTTCGCCCCGGGTGAAACTGTCGTAGTACCTCGGACAGAGGCTGCCATCACTCAGGAACCCGGAATCGGTTTTGCCGAAGTCACTGGAGAATCATCTCTTTCTGATGTTGTTGCTGGGCTCAACGCGCTTGGCGTTCGCCCACGCGACATGATCGACATTCTGAAAACGATCCACGCCGCCGGCGCGCTGCACGCCGAATTCGTCGTGAACTGAGCAGCTTACGACACTGCAGATCGACGATAATGGATTCCCACGCCAGCAGCGCCCGGTCGGGTAGGGAACACGTCAGCTTCGACGGATCACAGGATCGGTATGAAACTACTGAGCTGGCTATCATACTGCTCAAGCACACCTTCGGCGATGTCGTGCAGAACGCCATGCAAGGACAGGTTTCCTGTTTCCACGGCTTCCTTCACGAATGGAAAGGTCATCATGTTTTCGAGAGAAATCAGCACTGCCTGCCGTTCAAGCGCGCGGATTTGCTTCTCGGCCGGTAGGGACGCAATACGTTCATAGCCGGGACGCAAAATATCCATCCATCGTCCAACGAAGCTCGATTTTTCTTCCAACTCGGGTGCATGACCTGAACACATAGCGTGACAGCCCTGAACACCGCCGCAGTTGGTATGTCCGACGACAACAATATGCGCGACCTTAAGCGTATTGACTGCATATTCGATCGCAGCCGAGGTGCCGTGCTGCTCTCCGTCAGGCGCATAAGGCGGGACCAGATTGGCAATGTTGCGGTGAATGAAGAATTCGCCGGTGTCCGCGCCAAAGATCGAGGTCACATGCACTCGCGAATCACAGCACGCGATGACCATAGCCCGGGGGTGCTGACCGTCCTCGGCAAGGCGGCGATACCAGACCTTGTTTTCAAGAAAGGTTGTCGCACGCCATCCATAATAGCGTTGGATCAGATACTGCGGCAGGGGACGTGCTTGCTTCATCGTTTCCTCATCTGTCAGCCGCGACTTGATAACCGCAGAACCCGTAAAGTTCGAGCGTTTTGGCACCATCCTCATAACCTTTTCTTGAGGGATTGGTGCCAGTTTCCACCTCAACTTTTATGACCCGACAAATGAGCGGCTATGACCAGGATTTCAGTTCTGACTGTAAGTGAGGCCGCGCGGATAGATGTGCAAAGGCTTGAGCAAATCATACAGGAACTGGGGGAAATCGCAGCCGGTCAGATCATCGGCATGGCACTTGAGCAGATGGCCCTGACCTTGCATCGTGCCGTCTCTGCGTTCCAGAGGGGTGATCCGGGGATGATCGTCGCCCATGCAGACAAACTTTCCCGGCTGGCCTGGCAAATGGGGATGGTGACACTGGCAGCTGTCGCCATCGATGTCGGGGCCTGTGCCGAGCGGCAGGATTTCACCGCCCTCGCCGCCACCGTCGGTCGCTTGGAGCGAATCGGAAACCATTCGCTGACCGAACTGTGGGACTTGCGAGAGACACCATAAAGCTAAGCCCTTGCAGCCCCCGACCCGGGCGCTAGGCTGTGGTCAGAAATGCAAAACAGAGCATATCAATGACACCCGAATTCGCGGACCCGAGTACCTCTTCGCTACCCCTATGGCTGATTCGCCAGGGCGAGAACGAACCCGTTTTGCCTCCAGAGCTTGGCTCTGTGGCAGCGAACTGGGCGAAGGCGCAGGGTTTCATCGGCAGACCGGGGCAAATCTGCCTTCTGCCCTCGGCCCAGGGCGGGATCGAAGGGGCGCTTTTCGGCATAGGCCCGGCACCAAAACCATCCAGCCGACCAGCACGCGAGCGCTTTTCACTGGCACGGGCAGCCGAGGCGCTGCCCCCAGGCAGCTGGCGGATTGCAAACCGGCCTGACGGGTTCGATCTGACCAACGGCGCGCTTGGCTGGCTTTTCGCACAATACCGCTTTGACCGTTACAAGCGAATCGAACCGCCGAAAGCCCGGCTCATCTGCCCCGAAGAGCTGGAGCCCAGGCGATTGATCGCCATGGCGGCGGGCGAATATCTGGCACGCGACCTGATCAACACCCCCACCTCGGATATGGGCCCCGACGAGCTTGAGCAAGCCGCCCGCGCGCTTGCCCAACGTCATGGTGCAGCGGTCGAGGTGATCCACGGCGAAGATCTGCTTACCGCGAATTTCCCGATGATCCATGCGGTCGGCCGTGCCGCCGCGCAGGCACCGCGGCTGATCGACCTTCGCTTTGAGGGCAAGGGGCCACGGCTGACGCTGGTTGGAAAAGGCGTCTGTTTCGACACGGGCGGGCTCGACATCAAGCCCCCTTCGTCGATGGGGCTGATGAAAAAGGATATGGGCGGCGCGGCCAATGTCCTGGGCCTGGCCGAAACGCTGGCCCGCCTGGGCCTGCACCAGAACATGCAGCTGCGCGTTCTGATCCCGGCAGTGGAAAATGCCATTTCCGCCAATGCATTCCGCCCCGGCGACATCCTGACCAGCCGCAAGGGACTGACGGTCGAGGTGAACAATACCGACGCCGAGGGCCGGCTCGTGCTCGCCGACGCATTGGCGCTGGCAGATGAAGAGGCGCCCGATCTGCTGATCTCGATGGCAACGCTGACCGGCGCGGCCCGCGTCGCACTTGGCCCTGAACTGCCGCCTTTTTTCTGCGACAGCGATGCAGTCGCGGCGGCAATCCAGTCGGCCGGGCTTTCCCACGATGATCCGGTCTGGCGCATGCCGTTTTGGGAACCGTACGAGGCGATGATCGAACCCGCCATCGCCGATCTCGACAACGCGCCATCGGGCGGCTTTGCGGGCGCGATTACCGCCGCCCTGTTCCTGCGCCGCTTTACTGGCCAGGCCCGGGCCTATGCGCATTTTGACATCTATGGATGGCAACCCAGCACCGCGCCCGGCCGACCCAAGGGCGGCGCGGGTCAGGGTATGCGCGCCCTTCTGCATGCCCTGCCGGAGATTTTGTCATGACCGCACCCGACCGCCGCCTGACCCCGGCGACCGAGCGGGTCGCGTTGGAAACATTGCGCGGCACCCTGCAGCGCCCCAGCTATACGGCAGGAGAGCCAGCGCGTCTGGCAGTGCCGGTGGCCGATCTGTGCCGCGCACCGCAAGGCGCGCGCGACCGTCAACTGAACTTTGGCGCCGATCTGACTGTGATTGAACGACAGGGGGACTGGGCCTTTGTCCAGGCCACATCCGATAGCTATTGCGGCTGGGTGCAGGCGGCTGGGCTCGGCCCGCAACACCCGGAAATTACCCATCGCCTCAGCGCCCCCGCGAGCCACGCCTATACCGGGCCGGACCTGAAAACGCCCGAAACGATGCATCTGTCACTGGGCGCACGGCTGTCGGTGACCGGGATAAAGGACGGCTTTGCCCGGTTGGCGCAAGGCGGCTGGGTCCCGGTCCAGCATATCTCGGACCGGCCCGAAGCCGACCCTGCGGCGGTGGCCGGGCGTCTGCTCGGCACGCCCTATCTCTGGGGCGGCAACAGCCGCTGCGGGATTGATTGCTCGGGTCTGGCGCAGGCGGCACTAAGCGCCTGTGCGATCCCCTGCCCCGGCGACAGCGATTTGCAACGGAAAGCCTTTCCCGAGATAGGGGACGAGATTCGCCGCAACGACCTGTTGTTCTGGCCCGGTCATGTCGCCCTTGCACTGGATTCGCAGCGTATAATTCATGCCACCGCCTATGCCATGGCGGTGATCATCGAGCCTATCGCCGAAGCTGTCGCCCGAATCGATACGGCTGGGAACGGGCCGTTTCTTGGCGCCCATCGCCCGCCACCACCGGGAGGGGCCACCTATCCCTGACCCCCTATAACAAAGGAGGCATGCTTGGTTCATCTTTGGGTCCGCGCGGAAAGCCGCGCCAATGAGCAAAGGGTCGGCGTCACGCCCGAAGGCGTGGCCGCGCTGATTGACCAAGGCTTCCGCGTCACGGTCGAGGAAAGCCCGCATCGCATCCTGCCTATCGCCGATTACCGGGCAGCAGGGGCCGCGATCGCCCCCAATGACAGTTGGCCCGACGCCCCAGGCGATGCGATCATCTTTGGCATCAAGGAGCTGCCCGAAGACGGTGCGCCGCTTGCCCATCGGCACATCATGTTCGGCCACGCCTATAAGGGACAGCCCGCCGGGCAAGCGCTGCTGCGCCGGTTCCGCGACGGGGGCGGCACCCTTTACGATCTGGAATACCTGACCGACGACAATGGCCGCAGGCTGGCAGCCTTTGGTTATTGGGCCGGGTATGCCGGGGCAGCAGTGACGCTAAAGGCATGGGCGGCCCAGCGAAGGGGTGGCATCTGCGGGCCGGTTGATACCTGGCCTTCGCAAGACGCGCTTGAGACAGAGCTACGGGCCGAACTGGACGCGACCGGCGCCCCGCGTCCCCATACCATCGTCATCGGCGCGCTGGGGCGGGTGGGTAGCGGGGCCTCGGACCTGCTGACGCGGATGGGGGTACGGGTGACGAAATGGGACATGGCCGAAACCGCAGGCGGCGGCCCGTTCCCAGAGGTCCTTGCCCATGAGATGTTCATCAACTGCATTCTCGCCAGCCCGCAAACTCCGGTCTTTGTCCCGCCCAATGCGGTCAATCCCGGCCGCCTGCTAACCGTGATCGGCGATGTGGCCTGCGATCCCTCCAGCAGCTTCAACCCGGTCAAGGTCTATGACCGGGTGACGGACTGGGCCCGGCCGGTGATACGCGTCGCCGAGCAACCACCGCTGGATGTGATGGCAATCGACAATCTGCCGTCACTTTTGCCGCGCGAAAGCTCGCTTGATTATGCCGGACAGCTTTTGCCAGTCCTCAAGCAGCTTGATCATATAGATCAGGGCGCATGGGGCCGGGCCGGCGCGCTGTTTCG
The DNA here is from genome assembly GCF_009301415.1 of Paracoccus kondratievae. GTDB lineage: Bacteria > Pseudomonadota > Alphaproteobacteria > Rhodobacterales > Rhodobacteraceae > Paracoccus > Paracoccus kondratievae. The sequence continues at coordinate 2,160,242 of NZ_CP045072.1, forward strand.
CGACCATCTCGCGGCGCTTTCAGCGTAAAGGGGAACACAAGCCGCCCCGGACCGTTGAGCTTGCGAACCGATCCGGGACCGGAGGCGATCATGAACACTATCCGACGCACCCTTGCCGCCACGCTCGTCCTCGGCCTTGCTGCGCCTGCAGCGATGGCCGAGTTGAACGACCGTCCCCCGAATGCCCGTGACCAAAGCCCGGCCTTTCCCGGCCAGACCCGTGCGCCCGAAATCCATCAGGACATCCCGATTGCCCGCAGCACGCTTATTCGCGGGCTCGACAGCCCATGGGGGATGGCGCTTTTGCCTGATGGCGGGCTGCTGATCACCGAGCGTAGTGGCGGGATGCGGCTTTTCCGCGATGGCAAGCTTTCAGACCCGATCAAGGGCCTGCCCGCTGTCGACGCCCGCGGCCAGGGTGGTCTGCTGGATGTGGCAGTCGCACCGGATTTCTCCCGGACACGGCAGGTCTGGTTCAGCTTTTCAGAACCACGCGGCGAGGGGCGCAACAGCACCTCGGTCGGCACCGGAAAGCTATCAGCAGACGGAAAGGCGCTTGAGGGCGTGCGCGTGATCTTTCGGCAAGAGCCGGCATGGGCCTCGACCCTGCATTTCGGTTCGCGGTTGATCTTTGACCAGCAAGGGCAGCTTTTCGTCACCACAGGCGAAAGATCGCTGCCCGAGCCACGCAAGCTGGCCCAGGACCCGCACACCCATCTGGGCAAGGTCCTGCGCATCAATCCGGCAAGCGGCGGCCCTGCACCGGGCAATCCCCCCGCTCAGGGTGACACGCGGCCCGAGATCTGGTCCCTTGGCCACCGCAACCTTCAGGCAGCGGCGCTTGACGCACAGGGTCGGCTGTGGACGGTCGAACACGGCCCGCGCGGCGGGGATGAGCTGAACCGCCCGCAGCCAGGGCGCAACTACGGCTGGCCAATCATCACCTATGGGCAGGATTACAGCGGCGCGCCCATCGGCCAGGGCATCACCCAACGCGAGGGGATGGAGCAGCCGGTCTATTACTGGGACCCGGTCATCGCCCCCAGCGGCATGGTCTTTTATCAGGGCACAATGTTTCCCGAGCTGCGCGGCGACGCGCTGATCGGCGGCCTGCAAGCACAGGCCGTGGTGCGCCTGCGGATCACCGGCGACCGCGTCAGCGGCGAACAGCGCCTTGTCGAGGGCATCGGCCGCGTCCGCGATATCGAGGTTGCCCCCGATGGCGCGATCCTGATCCTGACCGACGGCGGAGCGTTGATCCGGCTTGCCCGGGGCTGAGGGTCAGACCGGACGTTGCAGGTTGTCCTCTTCCTCTTCGGGGGACAGGCCCAAAGCCTCCATCCCGGCTTCGAGGTAATCGGCAAGCTGGGGCTCGCCCATCAGGTAATCCTCGGTCGGGGTGCGGCGCTCGGCCTTGGCGGTGCGAATCGCCTCGGCCAGATCTTCGGCGGCAAAGGTATCGCGGCCAATCCACATCACCGCGACAAGGCTTGCCTGCTCATCCTCGTTCAGACCGGCGATGAATTCGGCAAGCTCGGTTTCGGTTCCATGGCCCCTGCGCTGCCCGCTATGCGCCCAAGGGTTTACCCCGCTGTCATATTCGCGCGCGCGGATGATGACATGGGCGATCTTTTCGGGGCTGATTTCCAGCATGGCTGCACCTCCGGTCTTTGCCCCTTTGTCGCGCCGGGCGACGACGGGGTCAATCACGGCCGTACGGTCACCGTCCAAACAGCCGCTCGATATCCGAAAGCTTGAGCTCGATCCAGGTCGGGCGGCCATGGTTGCACTGGCCCGACTTCGGCACCCGCTCCATCTCGCGCAGCAGGGCGTTCATCTCATCCGCCGTCATGCGCCGTCCCGAACGGACCGAGCCGTGACAGGCCATTGAGGACAGGACCGCGTCGACCCGCGCCCGCAGCCGCTCGGATGTGCCCTGATCGGCCAGATCGTCGAGAATGTCGCGGATCAGTCGCTGGACGTTCAGCCGTTTGACCAGCACCGGCACCTCGCGTACCGCCACCGCACCGCCGCCGAAAGGTTCAATCACCAGACCCAGCTCGGCCAGATCCCCGGCGATTGAAAGAATCCGCTGGGCGTCGGCCTCGGACAGTTCGACGATCTCGGGGATCAGCAGGGCCTGACTGGCGATGCCGTTCGTCTCTTGCTGCGCCTTCAGCCGCTCATAAACCAGCCGCTCATGCGCGGCGTGCTGGTCGACGATGACGATGCCATTGGAGGTCTGGGCGATGATCCAGTTTTCGTGCAGTTGCGCGCGGGCCGCGCCCAGCGGGGCGTCGGTCTGCGCCTCGCCCTCGGGCTCCGGCTCGACGCGGGCCGAGGGCGATTCGGCAAAGCCCGGCGCCTGCAGGGCAAGGCTGGCTGCAATCGCCGGAGCCGAGGGGCGAGAGGGGGCGTAGCTTGCCTGATAGCGGCGCGGAGCTTCGGGCTGCGGCTCAGGCCGCGCAAGACCCAGCGCCGCCGTTGCCACAGTCGATGAGACACGATGCCCCGCCCCCGCCAGCGCGTGACGCAGGGCCGAAACGACCAGCCCGCGCGCGATCCCCGGTTCGCGGAAACGCACCTCGGCCTTGGCAGGGTGGACGTTGACATCAACCTGATGCGGGTCGCAGGTCACAAACAGCACCGCCGCCGGGTGACGCCCGGAAGGCAGCACATCCATATAACCGGCCCGCAGCGCCCCGGTCAGCAGCTTGTCGCGAACCGGACGACCGTTCACGTAAAGATGCTGCGCAACCGCCGCGCCGCGCGAATAGGTCGGCAGGGCGGCAAAGCCGGTCAGAGTGATACCGTCCCGCTCGGCGTCGATCGGCAGGGCGTTGTCGATAAAATCGCGACCCATGACCCGCGACAGCCGTGTTTGCAGGGCGCCGAACAGATCGCCCTGTTCGGCATCGGCGCGGAACAGTACCCGCGCCTCGTCCTCATCGGTCAGGATAAAGCCGACATAGGGTTCGGCCATGGCAAGGCGGCGGATGACATCGGCCACGGCCTGCGTCTCGGCCCGGTCCGTGCGCAGAAACTTGAGCCGGGCAGGGGTGGCAAAGAACAGATCGCGCAGTTCGACCACCGTGCCCCGATTGCCAGCGGCAGGCTTGACCGAACCGATACGACCGCCAGAGACCGAGATTTCAGCCCCGTCAAACCCCGCGGCACGGCTGGCAATACGCAGTCGCCCGACCGCGCCCAGGCTGGGCAAAGCCTCACCGCGAAAACCAAAGCTGCGAATATCCAGCAGGTCGCTGCCGTCGATCTTGCTGGTCGCATGGCGGGCAAGCGCCAGAGGCAAGTCCTCGGCAGTCATGCCGCAACCGTCATCGGTAACGCGGATCAGCGCCTTGCCACCCTTGGCAATCGCCACCTCGATGCGGGTGGCACCGGCATCCAATGCGTTCTCGACCAGTTCCTTGACCGCCGAGGCCGGCCGCTCGACCACCTCACCAGCGGCAATGCGGTTGGCGGCCGCCTCGTCCAGTTGCCGGATCACCGGGCGCATATTGGGGTCATGGGTGTTCATAACCCCATATTTAGCAGTTTCGGGCAAGGTGGGAAAGGATTCGTCAGTCGGTCGCCTCAACCCCGTCGGGCCGACCGACCAGAACAAAGCGAATCTGATCGGAATGCAGCAGGCGACGCGCGACGCGCTGCACATCCTCGGCAGTGACGGCCTCAATCTTGCTGTTCCGGGTATTCACGTAATCAGCCGGCAGGCCGATCAGCTGCATCCCCGCCAGAATCGACGCGATCTTGCCATTGCCATCGAAACGCAGCGGATATTCCCCGGTCAGGTAGGTCTTGGCATCGGCCAGTTCCTTTTCGGTCACGCCTTCGGTGACAAAACGGTCCCAGACCTGCCGGATCAGATCAACCGCCTCGGCCACCTTGTCATTGGCGCTGGCCATGCCACCCTGCCATGTCTCGCCATAGACACCATTCGACAGACCGGTGCCCACGCCATAGGTCAGGCCACGTTTTTCGCGGATCTCTTCCATCAGGCGCGAGGAAAAACCGCCGCCGCCAAGAATGTGATCCGCGACGAAAGCCGCGAAATAATCCGGGTCGGACATGGGCAGACCGGGTTGGGCAAAATTCACCACGGTTTGCGGGCTGTCCCAGTCTATCACCGTCACGCCTCCGGTCAGTTGCAGGCTGGCGGGCTGGGGCAAGGGGGCCGAGCCGGTTTCAGGCAGCCCGCCCAGCACGCTGTCGATCAGCTTGCCCAGTTCCTCGCCAGTGATGTCGCCCGCCGCCGCGACGACCACGCGATCCCGGGCGAGGATACGATCCTTGGCGGCGACCAGATCATCACGGGTCAGGCTGGCAACGGATCCGGCAGTGCCGTTGACCGAGGTGGCATAGGGATGATCGCCCCATGCCTGTCGGGCCAGTTCCTTGGCGGCAATGGCATTGGGATCGGTCGCTTCGGAACGGATCACCGCTTGCAACTGTCCGCGCACCCGCTCGACCGCGTCGGGGTCAAAACGCGGCTCGGTCAGCGCCTGACGCAGCAGCCCGGCTGCCTGATCGCGGTTTTCGGTCAACATACGGGCGCTGACGATCAGCGCGTCATCGCCAACGTCAAAGCGGTTCTGCGCGCCCAGCCCCTCGACCGCCTCGGCATATTGGACCGAGCTCATGTCGCCCGAGCCTTCCTCAAGCAAGGCGGTCATCAGGCTGATCTGGCCGCGCTTGCCGGGCGCATCAAGGCTGGCGCCGCCCCTGAACATCAGCGACAGCGCAGTAAAGGGAATCGAGTGATCTTCGACCAGCCACACCTTGATGCCACCGGGCGAGGTAATCTCCTGAATATCAATAGCGCGCGCACCCTGACCCATGGCAGTCAGGCTGACCAGCGCGGCAAAGGCGAGGGTAAAGACAGCGCGGATCATTCGATTTCCCCTGATTTGGCGGCGTCTGCCGAGGCCGATCTTGCAGCCTCGTCCGTCGTGTCAGGCGCGGGCAAGAGCCAGCCGGTGACACTGACCTTGCTGTCGAGCACCAGTTTTGCGGCGGCACGGATATCCTCGGGCGTTACAGCGGCAAGGATATCCGGCCAGTCGTTCACATCCTCGACCGTCAGACCGACCGCCAGGCCCTGACCATAATCATAGGCGCGGCCATGCGCCGAATCCTGGGCATAGACGCGGGCGGCGCGGATGCTGGTCTTGACCCGTTCAAGCTGGGCAGGGTCGGGACCGTCGGTCAGGAATTTCGTCAGCGCCGCGTCCAGAGCCGCCTCGGCCTCGTCATTCGGGACGCCCGGCACCGGCACCAGCGAGATGCCAAAGGTGGTCGGATCGACCGACAGCCCGTCATAGAAGGCATTGACGTAAAGCGCCTTGCCGGTCAGCACCAGATCGCGCGCCAGAACCGAGGTCTGGGCCGAGCCGGCCAACAGATCAGCCAGCACGGTCAAGGCAGCGGCGGTCTGTTGGTCACCGGGGTTGCGTTCGGGCGCAATCACAGTGCGGATCAGCACCGGCTGAGCCACACGGGCGTCAACACGCTCAATGCGGCGGGGCGAGCGCTGGACCGGCTCTTGCGGGCGCGGTTTGCGGGCGGCGTCGGGTTTGGGCGGCACCGGACCGTAATATTTCTGCGCAAGTTCGCGGACCTGATCGGCGGTTACGTCGCCTGCCACCACCAGCACGGCGGCATTGGGCGCGTAATGGGCATCGTACCAGGCGATCGCGTCCTCGCGCGTCAGACCCTCCATCTCCTGGCGCCAGCCGATCACCGGGCGGCCATAGGGATGGTTATAGAACTGAACCGCGCTGCGCTCTTCGGCGAATTGCGAACCGGGGTCGCTGTCGGTGCGCTGCGAGCGTTCCTCAAGCACCACCTGCCGTTCGGCCTGCCAGTCATCCTCACCAATACGCAGATTCGCCATGCGGTCTGATTCCATCTCCATGATCAGCGGCAGGCGATCGCTGGCGATACGCTGGAAATAGGTGGTGAAATCATAGCTGGTAAAGGCGTTGTCCATGCCGCCATTGGCGGTCACGGTTTTGGACAGCTCACCCGCTGCCAGCTTGTCAGTGCCCTTGAACATCAAATGCTCGAGGTAGTGGGCAATGCCCGACTTGCCGGGCTGTTCATCAGCCGAGCCGATCCGATACCACAGCATCTGCACGACAACCGGGGCGCGGTGATCCTCGATCACCACGGCCTCAAGCCCGTTATCAAGCGTGAAGTGGCTGATTCCCTTTGGCATCTCGGCCAGTGCAGGCGTGGCGGCCAGCACCAGTGCAAAAGGTGTCAGGCGGGAAAGGATATTCATGGGCAGGCTCCGGTTCCGGGTGCGCGCCCAGAAGCTGCCTTGCCCGGCGCGGGCGCGCAAGCCTGCCGCCCGTCACCTAAGCGTGATACGCGCGGAATCAGTCGCGCAGCACGCTTCTTTCAGGGGCTGCCGGCGCAGGCACACCCCGGTTGCGCGGCGGCGCGGCGGGCAGCAGCACGCCGGTCGGGCGCCAACGCTCAAGCTCGGCCCAGCTGTCCAGCGTCATAGGCTCATAGGCGCGGTAATAGACATTGGTCCGCGCCAGCACCTCAAGCAGGCGACGCGAATGACGGCTACGCCATTGGGCATCCTCTTGCGCGGTGGTCTGGCGGATGGTGCCGTCGCGGCCCAGCCGCGAGCTATAGGCGATCAGCGCCCCATCCGCTGCCCCGACCCCCTGGGCCGAAAGCTGCGCCGGGTTACCCCCCAGGGCGGCAACGGCATCGGCGCGCGGCGTCGGATCGGTAATATTCGAGCCACCCGGCGTCGGAGCCGGCAGGTCGTTCAGATCCGTCGGCATTTGCAGCGGCTTGGTGGGCAGGATGGCGAATTCGTCGGGACTTGTCCGCCCGGCATTGATGTTCATCAGGTGCGGATCGGTGCTGCAGGCGGCAAGGCCCAGCATGGTCAAGATCAGTGCGATCGCCCGCATCTTCCGTCCCTCTTATTCGTCCCGCGCCGTTCTTAGCGCGTATTCCCGTCCTCGTCACGGGTCTTGTCGTCAAAGGCCGCATCGCCCGACGCCTCGGGCTGCGCCGCAGGTTCGGGCTGGCGGGATCTGGCCTGCCGGGGCTTGGCAGGAGCCTTGCGCTTTTTTGTACCCTTCTTGCTTTCCGGCGGCTGCAGAACCAGCCCCAAAGCACCAAGAAAGATGGCAATATCCGCGACGTTGAAACTATAGGGGTTGCGCCAGCCGGGCAACGACATGTTCAGGAAATCCGCGACCGCCCCATAGGTCAGCCGGTCCACGACATTGCCCAAAGCCCCGCCGATCAGCAGCCCCGCCGCGATCTGGGCAAAGCGCGAAGGCTTTGCCTGTCGGATCCAGATCACGACCCACAGACAGACCGCCAGCGCAATCGCGATCAGAACCCAGCGCATGATGTCGACATCGCTGGCGAACAGGCCAAAGTTCATGCCCTGATTCCAGGCCATGCGCAGGTTCAGCCACGGATCGAACAGGTCGATTTCGCGCACCCGGTCGAGCCGCATCATATGCACGACCAGATATTTCAGCACCTGATCCAGCAGGAAAATCACCCCCGCCGTCAGGATGACAGGACGCCAGACCGGGGGCGCCGGTTTCTTTGAGCGCCGCCGGGGTGCCGCAGATTTCTTACGCGGCTGGGGGGTCGCGGTCTCGGCCATCAGTGACGGAAATGCCGCTGGCCGGTAAAGACCATGGCAAGGCCCAGACGGTCTGCCGCCTCGATCACCTCAGCGTCACGCATCGAGCCGCCGGGCTGGATCACCGCCCGCGCCCCGGCTGCAGCCAGCGCCTCGACCCCGTCGGCAAAGGGGAAGAAGGCGTCAGAGGCAACCGACGAACCGATGGTCAGCGCCTCGGTCAGACCCAGCGCCTCGGCCATGTCCTCGGATTTGCGCTTGCCGATCCGGGTCGAATCGACGCGGCTCATCTGACCGGCGCCGATGCCGACGGTGGCAAGATCGCGGGCATAGACAATGGCGTTCGACTTGACGTGCTTGGCAACGGTCCAGGCGAAAAGCAGGTCCTCAAGCTCCTGCTCGCCCGGCTGGCGCTTGGTCACGACTTTCAGATCGGCGCGCAGGATGCGGCCATTGTCACGGCCCTGCACCAGAAAACCGCCCGCGACCTGCCGGAAGGCCAACCCAGGGGCCGCCGGATCAGGCAACCCGCCAGTGGTCAGAAGGCGCAGGTTCTTTTTGGCGGCAAAGATCTGCTTTGCCTCGTCGGTGGCATCGGGCGCGATCACCACTTCGGTAAAGATCTCGGTGATTGCCTGCGCGGTTTCACCGTCCAGAACCGTGTTCAGCGCGATGATGCCGCCAAAGGCCGAGGTGCGGTCGCAGTCAAAGGCGCGGCGATAGGCCTCGACCGCCGTCTTGCCGCGCGCCACACCGCAGGGGTTGGCGTGTTTGATGATCGCCACCGCCGGCCCTTCGGCCGGGTCGAACTCGGCCACCAGTTCAAAGGCCGCGTCGGTGTCGTTGATGTTGTTATAGCTCAGCTCTTTGCCCTGCCACTGCTGCGCGGTGGCAACGCCGGGCCGGTCCGAACCGTCGCGGTAGAAGGCGGCGGACTGGTGCGGGTTCTCACCATAGCGCAGGCTTTGGGCAAGGGTGCCGGCAAAGCTGCGGCGGCGCGGGGTTTCTTCGCCGATCGCCCCGGCCATCCAGCCCGAGACCGCAGCGTCATAGGCAGACGTGCGCGCATAGGCGATCTGCGCCTGACGCTGGCGAAAGCCCAGGGTCGTGGCGTCGTCGTTGGCATCCAGCTCGGCCAAGACGGCGGAATAATCCTGAACGTCCACCACCACAGTCACGAAGGCGTGGTTCTTGGCCGCCGCGCGGATCATCGCCGGGCCGCCAATATCGATGTTTTCGATGCAGTCTTCGTAGCTTGCGCCTTTGGCGACCGTCGCCTCGAACGGATAAAGGTTCACGACCAGCAGGTCGATCATCCCGATATTATGCGAGCTGGCAGCGGCCATATGCTCTTCGTTGTCGCGCAGGGCCAGCAGGCCGCCATGCACGACCGGGTGCAGCGTCTTGACGCGGCCGTCCATCATCTCGGGAAAGCCGGTGACATCGGCGACGTCAACGACACTCAGCCCGGCCTCGCGCAGCGCCTTGGCAGTGCCGCCGGTGGACAGGATCTCGACGCCCCGCGCCGAAAGCGCCCGCGCGAAATCGATCAGCCCGGTCTTGTCGGAAACGGAAATCAACGCGCGCTTCAGCGGAATGCGGTCGGTCATCGGTCTGGGCCCCGTGAAATGGATGACAGATTTGGCCCGTCACCTAGCGCCGGAGCGCGCCAAGGTCCAGCAGATCTGGATGGCGCGGCCCTGCAATCGCGCAGAAATCACCATCTGACGCGATGGGCGCGGCTCGGCCAGTGCCCGGTCAAGCAGGCAGGACGCCTCAAGCCGCAGCTCTCCGACGCCATCATGCGAAAACAGCCATTCATCGCCGCCGGGCAGGGTCAGATGGATTTCCTGCCCCTGCTGGCGGGCCTGAATCTCGGGGTGCAGGTGGAAACGGACGTCAAAGGCCAGACCGCCCTCGGGGCGGACCTGCTCAAGCCGGGCCTGGGCACTGGCATCAAGCGCCGCAAGCGAATCCTCGCCCCGCAGCCCAAGACCGTCGGGATCAAGCCACAATTCCCGCAGATGGGTCAGTCCGTGGCTGGCCAGCCAGCCGTCGTGGCCGGCCAGCAGATGCGCGGGTTCAGGCGAATGCGCCGGGCCGCAATCCGGGGTGGTCAGGTTGCCAAGCGCATCGCAATCGCCGGCCCAGACCAGATCGGGACGCTCGGTCAGGATATCGGGCTCTCCCTCCTGACGGTTGGGGTTCAGCCGTGACGAAGACAGCCCGGCCAGGCACAGCGCCGAATGGCAGGGCGTGGCGCGGCTGGCCCTGGCCCATAGCGGGCCGAAACCGTCGCCCGGGCCGCAGTTCACGATCAGGGGCTGGCGCGCTACCGTCAGCTCAAAAGCCAGCGTCGAGGCATGGGCGCGGACGGCAGCCGGCCCCCCGGGCGGAGGTGCCGCGTCAAGGATCAGCGTGGTGCGCGACCGTGTCATGCGGGCAAAGCCCATGGCAAGACCGCTGACCGGCAGCGCGGGCCCCTCGGCAGCGCGCAGACAGCGATCCAGCCGCCCCGCCGCGCCCCGGCCGCCGCCATGGAAACAGGGCAGCGAACCGTCGGCATGGCGCAGCGCCCGCAGGATCGGGGCGATTTCCGAGATGATGGCGCCAAGTTCGGGCGGGGATTCCTGCCCCACCTCATCAGCGACCTCCTGCGCCCAGACAAGCAGCGCCATCGCCTCCAGCAGCGATTCGGGGGCGCGCGTTTCGGACAGGGTGGCAATGCCCATGGCGTCAGCCTCTTCGGCCAGGGCAATCAACGCCGGCTGGGCCATGGCGTGACGGTCGCGCAGCAGCATGGCGCCAATCGCCAGCCCCGCCAGCGCCTCAAGCCGGCACAGCCCGTCGGCGGCGTCATACCAGCAATCGCGCAGGTGGCTAAGATGCTGGTCAAGCGCGTCGAAATAGGGTTCGGCCCCACTACGGTCCAGACCGGGCAGAATCATCCCGGCGTGAAAGATCCAGCGCAACACCCTGCGTCCCGAAACCTCGGGCGACCATTCCGGCGTGCCAGGCGCCGGTTCGGGGTGCAGGCGCAACCAGCGCATGACATGGTTCTGGGCCACCGCCCGGGCCCTGGGCGTACCGACCGCGGCCAGATCGTCCAGCCAGCCAAAGCCGTGCAGCCCGGCCGCGACGGTGGGCGGCAGGTCGGCGGCAAAGAAATCATCGCTCAGCGTAAAGCCGCCAAGATGCAGCGTGCCGCCGACGATCTGTTCGCCGCGACCGGGATGGCCGATGGCTTTGGGTTCGGGGCGGCGCAGAAACCCCCTTGGCGCAACAGAACTTTCGGTCATGGGCAACGCATTGACTAAGGACGGCTTAACCTTAGGTCTGGTCAGCGGATTTTCGCAAGCGCGCGATGAAGAACCCATCCATCCCGCCGCGTTCCGGCCACAGATCCGGGCGCAGGCGCAGCCCGCCTTGCGGGGTGATCCAGCCCGGCTCGATACCCGGTGCCTGGGGCGGCTCGACCATCAGGCCGGGGTGGCGGACAAGCAGGGCGGCCAATTGGTCCTCTCCCTCAGCGCAAAGCAATGAGCAGGTGGCATAGACCAGCCGCCCACCGGGTTTCAGCAGCGTCAGCGCGTGGTCCAGCAACCGCGCCTGCAGATCGGTCAGTTCGGCCAGCGCACTGTCATCGCGGATGCGCGGCAGTTCGGGATGACGGCGAATGGTGCCGGTGGCCGAACAGGGTGCATCCAGCAAAACCGCATCCAAAGGTGCCTCTGGCCACCATTCCAGCGCATCCGCCGCCACCAGCCGCGCCGAAAGACCACAGCGGGCAAGGTTTTCAGCCACCCGCGCCAGACGGGGCTCAGAGATATCCAGCGCCGTGACCTCGGCCCCGGCGGCAGACAGTTGCAGCGTCTTGCCGCCCGGCGCGGCACAAAGATCGGCGATCCGCTCACCCGGGCGCGGGTCAAGCACCCGTACCGCCAGCGCGGCAGCGGCATCCTGCACCCACCAGTCGCCCGAAGCATAACCCGGCAGTGCAGAAACCTGCGTCCCCACAGACATGCGGTGTGAACCGGTCGGCAGCGCCTCCCCCGGGCAATCCGCACCCTTGGGCGTCAGATCAAGGGGCGCGCCTGCCTCGTGCGCGGCCTCGATGGCACGCGCGACATCCTCGCCCCATGCATCAACGACCGGGCCACGCAGCCATGACGGCATCTTTTGCGGCGTCAGCCCGGCCCAGACCTGACCAGTGCCCGCGACCTTACGCAGTACCGCGTTCACCATCCCGGCTGCCGCCTGCCCTTTGGGGCCCATGGCGCGCGCCAGCGCAACAGCAGCATTCACCGCGCCATGCGGAGCCTCGGCCAGCGCCAGCATCTCGATCGTCGCGAGCCGCAGGATGCGCATGATCTCGGGCCGCGGGGGACGGGCCAGCATCGGTGCAAGCAGCTGGTCCGCACGATCCATGCGCCGTAGCACCTCCAGCGCCAGACGGCGGGCGCGGGCACGCTCGGCCGGCGGCAGACGCTCAACCTGCGCGGCGGCCTCGTCCAGCGTCGCACCTGCCTCGACCGCTCCGAGCAGCCGCAGGGCGCCCGAACGCGCCCCATCCCTGACCATCTTGCCGCGTGACTTGTCCAAAGCCTGCCTCTTGCCTAGATTGGTCTGGTCTAGCGTGTAGCAGGGGAAACTGCCATGACCGACCGCAAGGATCTGCCGCCTGCCGCCCAGCGCGCCCTGGCCGAAGCCGAAGAACGCCGCCGCAAGGCCAAACCGCTGGACCTGCCGGTTGAACTGGGCGGGCGCGACGGGCCCGAGCCGGTGCGCTATGGCGACTATGAGCGTAAGGGCCTCTGCGTCGATTTCTAAGCCTCGCGCGCCTCGCTGCGCGAGCATTTGGACATATTCTGCCCACTCTGCCGTGATGGCGAATCCGTGAACAGAGGTGGGTCCGCCGTTTACTTGCCATTGGGGTTCGCCGCTTAAAGAATGCGCCAACCACCAAACCGCAAGGAACGGCAGATGGCCTCTGGGCAGGGGATTTTGAAATGGGCGGCGCTGACGCTGCTGCTGGCAGGACAGGCACTGGCACAGCAAGGTCCGGGCAGGCGCGGGCCACAGGGCCCGATCGAGGTCGGGGTGATCGTCACCACCGAAGAGGACGTCCCCTATACCGTTACCCTGCCCGGCCGCGCGATTGCCTATCAGCAAACCGGTATCCGCCCGCAGGTCGGCGGAGAAGTGCTTGAAATCTCTTACGACCCCGGCAAACCCGTCAAGGCGGGCGATGTGCTTTTCCGCCTCGACCCTGAAACGCTGGCCGCTGCACTGACCGCCGCCGAGGCCGCCGTTGCAGGTGCCGAGGCTGGCCTTACCCAGGCCCAGAACACCGTCACGCGCTATCGGCGGCTTGAGGGGTCGGGTGTCTCGGCGGTCGAGCGCGCCAATGCCGAAGTGGCCCTGAAAGAGGCCGAGGCCAATCTGAAATCCGCCGAGGCCTCGCGGGACGCCGCCCGCCTTGCGCTTGAACGGACCGAGATCCGCAGCCCGCTGGACGGCATGGCCGATGTAGCGGCGGTGTCGGTCGGGGATCTGGTCACGGCAAACCAGTCCGAGGTTCTGACCACCATTACCCAGCTTGACCCGATCTATGTCGATGTCTCTGAATCCAGCGCCCGGATGCTGCGGGTGCGCGAGCGGATCAAGGCCGGCCTTCTGGTCGTCAACGGCGGGGTCAAGACCCAGCTGATCCTTGAAACCGGCGGGGAATATCAGGGAGAGGGGCGTATCGTCAGCCCCGGCATCGCCGTCTCACCCACCACGGGCACGGTGCCGATCCGGCTGCAGTTCGATAACCCCGACCGGATGATCCTGCCCGGCCAGTTCCTGCGGGTAAAGCTGACGCTCGGCACGACCCGCGCGGTACTGGTGCCCCAGCGCGCAACCAGCCGCGCCTCGGACGGCACGCTGACCGCCTTTGTCGCCCGCGATGGCAAGGCCCAGCAGGTGACGCTGATCGAACAGGGCAGCTACCGCAACAGCTGGATCGTGACACAGGGCATCAACCCCGGCGAACAGCTGATCCTTGACGGGCTGGACAACCTGCGCGCCGGATCAGAGGTCACCACCATCCCGGTCACCATCGATGCCGAAGGCGTGGTGCGCGAGGCCACGGATAGCAAGGAAGGCTAGGGCATGGCTGGATTTTTCATTCACCGCCCGGTCTTTGCCTGGGTGCTGGCCATCGTGACCATGCTGATCGGCACCTGGTCGCTGCTGAGCCTGCCGGTTTCGCAATACCCCGACATCGCCCCGACGACGATCCGCATCAGCGCCGGCTATTCCGGGGCGACAGCGCGGGCGGTGCAGAATTCGGTCACTACACCGATCGAGGACGCGCTGACCGGGCTGGACGGGCTGCTTTACACCGTCTCATCCTCATCAACCGGGCGCAGCGTCATCACGCTGACCTTTGACGACAGTGTGGACCCGGTCGATGCACTGAACGAGGTACAGTCCAAGGTCCGCTCGGTCGAAGGCCGCCTGCCCGGACCGGTGCAGAATGATGGCGTTTCGGTCTCGCGATCATCCTCGTCGATCCTTATGGTGGGGGCGCTGGTCTCGACCACCGGCCAGCACTCGACCATCGAGCTTGGCAACCTGCTGGAACAGGTGGTCGAAGGTCCGGTCAAGCGCACGCAGGGTGTCGGTGGTGTCGATGTCTTTGGCTCGGGTTATGCCATGCGGATCTGGATGGACCCGCTGCGGCTGGCACAATTCCAGCTGACTCCGACCGATATCACCACTGCGGTCGCCCAGCAGAACAGCACCGTATCGGTCGGGGCGCTGGGGGAACAGCCGGTGGTGCCCGGCCAGCAGTTCACCGCCAATATCACCGCGCAAAGCCAGCTGACCTCGGTCGAGGATTTCCGCAACATCCTGCTGAAAACCGGGTCGGATGGCGCAGCCGTGCGGCTGGGGGACGTGGCAGAAGTCGCCATCGGCCAGACCCGCTATGGCCGGGATTCACGCTTTAACGGCATGAACGCCTCGGGTTTTTCGGTGAACCTCGCCACCGGTGCCAATGCGGTCGAAACGGCAAACGCCGTGCGGACGACATTGGATGGCCTGAAAAACGCCCTGCCCGAAGGGGTCGAGATCCATATCGCCTATGACACCGCCCCCTTTGTCGAGCTGTCGATCGAAAAGGTCTATCACACCCTGATCGAGGCCATCGTGCTGGTGTTTCTGGTCATCCTGCTGTTCCTGCAGAACTGGCGCGCGACGCTGATCCCGATCATCGCCATTCCGGTGGTGCTGCTGGGCACCTTCGGAATGCTGGCGGCGCTGGGATACTCGGTCAACACGCTGACGATGTTTGCCATGGTGCTGGCCATCGGCCTTTTGGTCGATGACGCCATCGTCGTGGTCGAGAACGTCGAGCGCGTGATGGAAGAGGACGGGCTTGGCCCGGTCGAGGCCACCGAAAAAAGCATGGGCCAGATCAGCGGCGCGCTGATCGGCATCGCGCTGGTCCTGTCGGCTGTGTTTCTGCCCATGGGCTTCATGCCCGGCTCGACCGGGGTGATCTATCGCCAGTTCTCGGTCACGATCATCACTGCCATGGTGCTGTCGCTATTGGTGGCGCTGATCCTGACGCCTGCGATGTGCGCCAGCCTTTTGCGGCAAAGCCACGGGCCGACCCGCTTTGCCCCCGCGCGCTGGTTCAACGCCGGGTTCGAGCGGATGACGCGCGGCTATTCGGCCACCGTCCGCCGTACCCTGCGCCGCCCGCTGCTGGTCATGCTGGTGCTGGCCGCAATCAGCTTTGGCGCGGCCGAGCTTTTCGGGCGGATGAACACCACCTTTATCCCGTCCGAGGATCAGGGCGTGCTGCAATCGCGCATCACCCTGACCGAAGGCTCGACCGCCCAACAGACCGCCGCCGTCGTGCAAGAGATCGAAGATTATATGCTTAACGAGGAAAGCGAGGCAGTCGAGTCGGTCTTTGTCGCCATGGGCTTTGGCTTTTCGGGTAATTCGCAAAGCCGGGCGATGATCTTTGTCAAGCTGCGCGACTTTGACGAACGGCAGGACCCCGCACTTGCGGCCAGCGCCGTGGCTTCGCGCGCCAATGCGCGCTTTGCCGGGCACCGGGCGGGACGGATCGCTTTCCTGCAACCCCCCGCCATTCCTCGGCTTGGCAATGCCGCGGGCTTCAGCATGTATCTGATGGATCAGGCCGGCGCCGGGACCGAGGCGCTGACCCGCGCCGCCGAGGCGCTGGAACAGGCGGCCGCTGCTGACCCGCGCCTGCAAAACGTCGAAAGCAGCGGTGCCGAGAACGAGGCCGCGCTGAAAATCGACATCGACCAGCAAAAGGCCGAAAGCCTGGGCGTCAGCCTGTCGGGCGTGAACGCGATGCTTTCAACCATCTTTGCCGGAACCGAGGTGAACGACTTTGCGCTTGGCGCCCAGCTGCGCCCGGTCATCGTGCAGGCAGCCGCCGAAAACCGCATGCAGCCCGAGGACGTGGACAGCTGGTATGCCCGCAATGCCGATGGTGAGATGGTGCCTTTTTCGGCCTTTATGACCACCCGCTGGGAACCGGTCGAACCCAGCCTGTCGCGCATGGACAGTATCGACGCGATCGAGTTCAGCGGCCAGCAAAGCGACAGCGCCAGTTCGGGCGAGGCGATGGCCGCGATGGAAGAGCTGGTTTCGCAGTTGCCGGGCAATTACGCCACCGCCTGGACCGGCCTGTCCTATCAGGAACGCCAGGCCGGCAATCAGGCGCCATTTCTGTTCGCGCTGTCGGCGCTGGTGGTGTTTCTGTCGCTGGCCGCGCTTTACGAAAGCTGGTCTATCCCGTTTTCGGTCATGCTGGCGGTGCCGGTGGGTGTTCTTGGCGCGGTCGTCGCGGCGCTGGCCTTTGGTCAGGCCAATGACGTCTATTTCAAGGTCGGCATCCTGACCACCATCGGCCTTGCCGCCAAAAACGCCATCCTGATTGTCGAATTTGCCCGGGACCTGCAACAATCCGCGGGTCGCAGCGCCGTAGAAGCAGCGGTCGAGGCCGCGCGGCTGCGGCTGCGGCCGATCCTGATGACCTCACTGGCCTTCATCCTTGGCGTGCTGCCTCTGGCGGTCGCCACAGGGGCCGGGGCGGCCGCGCAGAACTCGATCGGGATCGGGGTCATGGGCGGTATGATGGCGGCAACCTTCCTAGGCATCTTCATGGTCCCGGCTTTCTACGTTACCGTGCGGCGGCTGACCGACAGGAGTGCCCGGACATGAAAGATCTTCCCCGACTGACCTCTTTGGCGCATGGCGGCGGTTGCGGCTGCAAGCTTGCGCCTTCGGTATTGCGCGAATTGCTGGCCAATCAGCCGGTGGCGCAGGCCTTTCCGCAACTGCTGGTCGGGACCGAAACCTCGGACGATGCCGCGGTCTGGCAGGTCGACGACAACACCTGCGTCATCGCCACCACCGATTTCTTTATGCCGATGGTGGACGATCCGCGCGCATTTGGCCGCATCGCCGCCACCAATGCGATTTCGGATATCTACGCCATGGGCGGGCGGCCGATCATGGCGCTGGCGATCCTTGGCATGCCGATCGACAAGCTTGCCCCCGCGCAAATCCGCGACATCCTTGAAGGCGGGCGCGAGATCTGCCTGCAGGCGGGTATCCCTGTCGCCGGCGGCCATTCCATCGACTCGCCCGAGCCGATCTATGGCCTTGCGGTGATCGGCCTCTGCCACCCGTCCGAGCTGCGGCGTAACGCCGATGCGCGCGCCGGCGATACGCTGATCCTGACCAAGGGTCTTGGCGTCGGGATCTATTCCGCCGCGATCAAGAAAGGCGTTCTGGACGCAGCCGGAGTGGCCGAGATGATCGCATCGGCCACCACGCTGAATCAGGTGGGTGCCGATCTTGCCAAACGCGAGGACGTCCACGCCATCACCGATGTGACCGGCTTTGGCATCCTGGGCCATGGGCTGGAGATCGCACGGGGTGCGGGGCTGCGCCTGCGGCTGAAACTGGCAGAGCTTCCGCTGCTGTCCCGCGCCGCCGAACTGGCCGAGGCGGGATTTGTCACCGGCGCATCGAATCGGAACTGGGCCGCCTATGGGGCCGAGGTCACGCTGCCCGAGGGGCTGACCCCATGGCAGCAGGCGCTGCTGACCGATCCGCAAACCTCGGGCGGGCTGCTTGTCGCCTGCGCGCCCGGTTCAGCCGATGAGGTACTGGCGATGGTCCGTGCCGCCGGTTTCCCGCTGGCAGCGATCATCGGCCAGACCGAGGAAGGCCCGGCTGGCATCGTGGTCGAATAAGGCTGGCGGACCGGGCGGCGGGACAGTGCGGAACCCCGGCGCCCGGGCGGGCGTTGGGGCAAAGGAGGAACGCACCATGCCGCAGATTTCCCTGCCCCGCCTTGCCGCGCTCAGCATGGCGCTGGCCTGTCTGGCCGCGCCTCTGTCCGCCCAGACAGCACCAACAGAGCCCGCGACCACGGAAACCGTCCCTGCCGGGGCTACCCCCGCACCAGCGCCGCAACCGGCCGAGACAGCAGCATCCGCTGGCGAATGCCCGCCCGCCGCTGGCAAGGCCGAACCGGCAACGCCCGAGACCGCCTCAACTGACGGCACCGCGCCCGCCAACTCGGGCTCGACCGGCTGGACGGGCGGGACCGGAGGCTCTCAGATCGGGACCAACCCTTCGGGCGCGCATCATGCCACCCGGACATGGCAGCCGCCGACCGCGCGGGGCCTTGATCTTGCCGGACGGCCCGAACCGACGGCACCCTGCTGACAGGGCACAGCGATTGACGCGGTCCCCGCCCCCGCCCAAGATGCGGGCGAAGCAGGGAGACAGCCGCGATGCCCGACAGCCAGCCAGCCGCCACCATTGATGTGCATGCGCCCTATTCCGAATCGCTGGGGATGCAGGTCATCTCGGCCACGCTGGACGAGGTCGTCCTGCACATGCCCGTGACCACGGCCCTGACCAATCGCAATGGCGTCCTGCATGGCGGCGCGATCATGAGCCTTGCCGACCATGCCGCTGGCACCGCAACCCATCTGCGCCTGCCGGCTGGGGCGACGACCACTACGATGGAAAGCAAGACCAACTTCCTGCGCCCGATCCGGCTGGGCGATGTGGCCGAGGCGCGGCCGAAACCGCTGCATCTGGGCCGCACCACGATGATCTGGCAGACCGATATCCTGCGTGGCGACGGCAAACTTGCCGCCGTGGTGATCCAGACGCAACTGGTGATTGAATGGAAGGAACCGGCCTGAACCGGCCCGCTATTCAGCCGGGCCGATGGTCAGTTCGACCTGCGCCAGCCCCTCGACCCCGCCAGCCAGACGATCACCCGGTCCGACCGCCCCGACACCGGATGGCGTGCCGGTCATGATCAGATCCCCCGGCGCGAGATGATAATATCGTGACAGATCGGCAATCAGCTCGGGTATGGTCCAGACCATGTCCGAAACCTGACCCTCTTGCCGCAGATCACCGTTCACCTCCAGCCGGATGCTTTGGGCACAGGGGGTGAAGCCCGCCGCCGGGGTCAGGGCCGAGATCGCCGCCGCGCCTTCAAAATTCTTGCTCAGATCCCAGGGGTGGCGCTTGTCCTTGGCCCGCGCCTGTAAATCGCGCCGCGTCATGTCCAGCCCCGAACCATAGCCCCAGACTGCTGACATTGCGTCATCAGCACCGATGCGAAAGGCCGAAAGGCCGATGGCAACGACCAGCTCGATTTCGTGATGCAGGTCGGCCGTGCCGGGCGGATAGGGCAGAATCGTGCCGCTTTTTCTGACCGCATGGGCAGATTTGAGGAAATAGAAAGGCGCTTCGCGGTCAACCTCGGACCCCATCTCGGCGGCATGGGCAGCATAGTTGCGCCCGACGCAAAAGATGCGATTGACGGGGAATTCAGTGCTCTGCCCCAGGATGGGCAGTGCAGCGGGCGGGGGCAAAGGGAACAGATATCCGGTCATGGTGCGACCCTGCCACGGCAACACCGTCGCGGCAAGCGTGCCGGCTGCCGTTGCCCAACCGGGAATTTCATGGCAAGAGAGCATCAAAGCCAACCGAGAGCAGGGTCTCAGAATGACCGATTTCGCGCAGCGCCGCACCCATATGGTCGATACCCAGGTTCGCCCCAACGATGTGACCAGCTACCCCGTGATCGAGGCGATGCTGAACGTCCCGCGCGAACAGTTCGTCCCCGAGGCACGCCGTGAAGTTGCCTATGTCGGCAACAACATCGACCTCATCCCCGGCCGCGTGCTGCTAGAGCCGCGCACGCTGGGCAAGATGATCGACACGCTGAACCTTCAGTCCGAAGATCTGGTTCTGAATATCGGCTGTGGCTACGGCTATGCAGCCGCCGTCATGGCCCGCATCGTCGAAGCCGTCGTCGCGGTCGAAGAAGATGCCGGCATGGCTGCCGAGGCTGAAAGCCGGCTTGCCGCGCAGGACGTTTTTAACGTCGCCGTGGTTCAGGGCCCGCTGGCCGAAGGTTGTGCCGGTCAGGCCCCCTATGACGCCATTCTGATCGAAGGCGCCATCGAAGAACTGCCCGAAGGCCTGGTTGAGCAGCTAAGCGAAGGCGGCCGCATCGTCGCGCTGTTCCGCGAAGGCAATCTGGGTACCGCCCGCATCGGCCAGAAGCTGGACGGCCGGGTGAACTGGCGCTTTGCCTTCAATGCCGACGCCCCGGTTCTGCCGGGGTTCGTACGGCCCAGAGGCTTCGTCTTGTGACTGCCGACACGAAAGGCCAAGGCATGTTTCGCAGAACGTTCGAAACCCTGCGGCGACCACTGATCGCAGCCATTGTTGCAGGGGCGACCGCCCTGCCCGCCTCGGCCGAGACTTTGGCCGATGCCATGGTCGCGGCCTATCGCCACTCGGCATTGCTTGAGCAGAATCGCGCCGTCCTGCGTGCCGCGGACGAAGATGTGGCGACGGCCCTCGCCCAGCTTCGCCCGGTGGTGCAATGGATCGCCGAGCACAGCTTTCAAAAGGTCGATAACAGCCGGATCGGCCGTTCGACCAGCATCGCGCTGCAAGCCCAGATCACGCTTTACGACTGGGGCCGCAACGCCATCGCCATCGACGCCGCCAAGGAAACCGTTCTGGCCACCCGCGCCGCGCTGGTCGGGGTTGAACAGGATGTCCTCCTGGGGGCCGTCCAGGCCTATCTGAACGTACGCAGCACGACTGAACAGGTCGATCTGCAGGAAAACTCGGTGCGGGTGATCGGTCAGGAACAGCAGGCCGCCTCGGACCGGTTCGAGGTGGGCGAGATCACCCAGACCGACGTCGCACAGGCCGACGCAGCCCTTGCCGCCGCGCGCGCCAGCCTCGCCTCTGCGCGAGGAGAGCTTGAGATAGCACGCGAAATCTATCGCACCGCTACGGGCCGTGCGCCGGGCAAGCTTTCCCCGCCCCCGCCCACGCCCGCCCTGCCCGCCACGCTGGAGGCGGCGCGGCAGATCGGACAGCGCAGCCATCCGGCGATCCAGCAGGCGCAACGTCTGGCCGCCGCGGCCGAACTGGGCGTCGCTGCGGCCGAGGCCGAGCGTAACCCGACCCTCAGCGGTACGGTCGGCATTGGCCGTTCGCACGATATGTCGGTGCAGACGCAACGCGAAACGACGACGAACGATATTGGCGCGTCGGTCAGCATGTCGCAGACGATCTATTCCGGTGGACGCCTGCCGGCGGCCCATCGCAAGGCCATGGCGCGACGGGACGAGGCACGGGCGTCGCTGCTGCAGGTTTCGCGTCAGGTTAACGAGGCGGTCGGTCAGGCCTGGGCGGGAATCGACGTCGCAAAGGCGCAGATTCGCGCCATTGACGAACAGATCGTCGCAGCACGGCAAGCCTACGAAGGCGTGCGCGAAGAGGCGACGCTGGGTGCACGCACCACTCTGGACGTGCTGGACGCCGAGCAGTCGCTGCTTGAGGCGCGTGCCAATAAAATCTCGGCGGAAGCCAATCTGCAATTAGCACATTATCAACTTCTGGCTGCTATGGGTCTGTTGACGGTGGAAAACCTGAAACTGGGGATACCGACCTATGACCCTTCGGCCTATTACAACGCGGTGCAGGACGCACCTTATACCAGCAGGCAGGGCAAAAGCCTGGACCGGGTCCTGCGCGCCATCGGCAGGGACTAATCCCGCCCCTGCTACGGGGGCGCATCATGCAGCATGAAATGATGCGCCAACCGACTCCGGCCCCGATGCCGGATCATATCGGCGATGTCCTGTCCTCGATCCGCAAGCTTATCGATCAGGACACTGCCGGCAGCCACAGCCCGGATCATCCCTCTGGCCCGCGGATCACCCGCGACCTCGCAGGTCCGACCAGCGCCCGGATCGAGCTGGTGTCATCCGAGCCACCCGCAACAGCAGCGCGCGTGACACCGCTGGTGCTGGATGTAAACGCCATGGTCGCACCCGATCCCGAGGATCAGGCTGAGCCGCCAGCCGCACTGCCAGAGGTGCATGCTGTGATGGAAAACGCCGATCAGCCTGAAATGCTCTCCGACGCCCTGCCCGAGGCGCGCGTGACCAAGCCAGAACGGGCGGATGATCTTACCTCCGACAGTGACACGGAACCGCCGTCGTTCGATACGGCGCCCCCTGCTGCGATCGAAATGATCAGCAGCAGCACCCCCGACCTTTCGCTGCAAGGACCCGCTACTATCACGGAAATGGAAGAAGCCATGCTGCATGTGAGCACACCCGCAACCCCCGCAACTCCTGTCGTCGAGATGGAGGACAGCATTGCCTCTGCCCGCGATAGTAGCGAGCCGCATCTCTTTGCGCCCAGGGACAAAGGACCGCAGAACGGCCCCCAACTGCGCGGCCTGATTCGCGAGGCGATCCGGCAAGAGCTTCAGGGAGAGATCGGCAACCGCCTTAGCCGCAATCTGCAGCAAATGATCCGCCACGAGATCGAGCTGGCGCTGCGTCAGATGTGCGAACAAGACTGAGCAAGGCAACCGCCTGAATGCCGCATAGGGTGGGGTAGCGGCCCCCGCCCATCGCGAATGGTGGTGCTGGGGCCGGTCAAATGCCAGACCCGTCCACAATACCCTGAAAAGGCTTGCCCTGACTTGGTTTGCTCAAGCTGCCATTCACTGATGGATTGGATCTGCCGGTCAGCGACCGTCGCAGCGGCCAGCCGTTAAGGCGCGGCCACTGCGGCAACGGGCAGAGCCCGCTAGTTCAGGTATTTTTCGGGATCAACGCTATCGAAACCGTTGCGCACCTCGAAATGCACCACGCCCTGATTGCGCGCCTTGCCAAGTGCGGTTCCTGCGCTGACCGATTGCCCTTTGGTGACGGTAACATCATCAAGACCGGCATAGACAGTCATCAGATTGCCGTCGTGCCGAACAACGATAATCGGCACCTGATCCGTATCGCGGGTGATGGCGGCGACCGTCCCGCTGCCAGCAGCTGTCACGGTGCTACCCGGCGCGGCAGCAATGTCGATGCCGTCGTTCTTGCCCTTCTGATAGGTGCGGATGATCGAACCATTGGCGGGCATACGGAATTTTCCATTGCCCGAAGCAGCAGTCCGCGTCTTGCCCAGATCAGGGCTTGCGGGGGTGTCGACCTTGCTGGTGGCGGGCTTGGTCTGCTCCTTTGGCAGCGGCTCGGCTGCCGAAGGCGGGCGCGGGGTCGGACTGCCGGTACCGGGAGCGGTCACGGCACCGCTGGCAGGGCGGCTTTGACCGACGACCGGGATCAGCAGGCGCTGGCCGGTACGCAAAGCCAT
The DNA here is from genome assembly GCF_009301415.1 of Paracoccus kondratievae. GTDB lineage: Bacteria > Pseudomonadota > Alphaproteobacteria > Rhodobacterales > Rhodobacteraceae > Paracoccus > Paracoccus kondratievae. The sequence goes on from NZ_CP045072.1 coordinate 2,183,658, forward strand.
ATTCTGCGACAGGCCGTTCCACTGGGCCAGATCATTGACCGAGACATTGTATTTACGGGCAATGGACCAGGCCGTCTCGCCCGCAGCAACAACGTGCTGCTTGGGTTGGCTCGAGGCCGGCAGGGTCTGCGCAGTCACCCCTCCTTCTGCCGGGGGCACCGCTGGCTGCTTGACGCCCTGACCGGCAAAGGGATCGGTGACTTGCCCGGTCGAGGAGGTGACAGGTGCGGCAGGCGCACCTGCTGCAACCCGCCGCGGCAAGGCAACCACCGCCCCGGGGTTCAGCGGAGTATTCGCGTCGATCGCGTTGTAGCTGGCCAGTTCGCCCGCGCTCAGCCCCAGCCGTGCGGCGATGGTGGTCACCGTATCGCCCTGACGGGCGATGGCGACCTGATAGCCGGGATAGGAAATCACCCCGCGCTGATCCGGCGTCGGTCTGGGCTGCGCGCGCGCGGCCGCGCCGGCGGTGTCCAGCCCCCCGCCGCCCCAGCCGCGCAGGTCGGGATCGAAATTGCTGAAGTCCAGGCCACCCTGCGGCCCGCAAGCCACCAGAGTCACCGCAGTTCCGGCAACCAATGCCAACTGCCTGATCTTGATCATCTGCCCGTTCCTCACTCTGGACGGTCGGGGGTCATGTCTGTCCCAACCCCTCGACCAGCGGCACGAAACGCACCTGCCGCAATTCGTCGTAGTCAAAACCGTTTTCGCCACGGCGCACGCGGATCAGCGTCTGAACTGCGTCCGACTGACCGACCGGCACCACCATAATACCGCCGATCTTTAACTGCGCCAAGAGCGGGCCCGGCGGATCCTCGGCGGCAGCCGTCACCATAATGCGATCAAAGGGCGCCTGTTCGGGCAACCCGCGCGAACCGTCGGCAACCAGCGTGGTGATATTGGTCAGGCCCAGGTCGCGAAACAGCGCCTCGGCCTCTGCCACCAGCCGGCGATGGCGGTCGATGGTATATACCCGCCGGCACAATAGCGACAGGATCGACGCCTGATAGCCCGAGCCGGTTCCGATCTCGAGCACCTTGTCACGCGGCCCGACCTCCAGCGCCTGGGTCATCAGCCCGACAACCGAAGGCTGGCTGATGGTCTGGCCGCAAGGGATGGGCAGGGGCGTATCCTCATAGGCGCGGTCTTCGAAATGGCCGCGCACGAATTCGCCGCGGTCGATGCGCTCCATCGCTTCGAGTACCCGCGGATCGGTAACCCCGCGCTGCCGCAGCGCGAATAAAAAGCGCATCTTGCGTTCGGCAGTCTCGGGATCGTCGCTCATCTGTTGCTTAGCCCTCTTCGAGAACGCCACGCAGTTCGGCCAGGGTCTTGTGGCAGGTCAGATCCGGCCGCATCGGCGTCAGCGAGATATAATCGCGCATATTGGCATCAACGTCACTGTCTGGCGTCGCGGGTGCGGTCTGTGATCCGCCCAGAACCCACAGGAACCGCCGCCCGTTCGGGGCGTGATAAGGCTCGACCTCAAAACGGACGCCGCGCCGGCGGCCCTGCGGGGCAACCCGCGTGCCCTTGACCGAGGCGGCGTCACAGGCCGGGAAGTTGATGTTATAGAACAGGCGGAAATCCTCGTCCGAGGTCCAGTCGCCATATTCCAGCAACTGCCGGATCAGGCGCGGTCCATGCACGCGCGCCGCCTCGAACGGGTCATCAAGCGTGGCGGTGCGCTGGCCCATATACTGGGACAGGGCAATGGCGGGCAGCCCCTGTAAAGCGGCCTCCATCGCGCCGCCGACGGTACCCGAATACATCACGTTCTCGCCCGAGTTATTGCCGCGGTTCACCCCCGAGAGCACCAGATCGGGCGGGTTATCCCGCATCACATCGGCAATCGCGGCAAGCACGCAATCGGCGGGGGTGCCCTCGGCGGCAAAGCGGCGCGGCCCCAGTTCGGCGATCAGGGTCGGGTGAACATAGCTGATGCAATGCGCGACACCGGACTGTTCAAAGGCCGGTGCGACGGTCCAGACCTCACCCCCGGGCCCGGCAACCTCGGCCGCGATGGCGGCAAGCGCCTCCAGCCCCGGAGCGTTGATGCCGTCGTCATTGGTAATCAGAATACGCATGTTCTTTCCTGTCCGACCTGCCGTGACGGGCCTGCCCGGCAAGGCCGCCCGCGCCCGAGGCATTTTTGCCCTCATCTTGCATGCTTATCCGGGCCACAGCCTTGCGACAACCCGCAGGAACAGCCATGGAAGCGTTTGACGCGCGGCTGCGCTCGGGGCAGCATTGGAACAAGGCAAAAGGCCGGGCAGGACATGCAGATCTATCTTCCCATCGCCGAGGTGGCGGTCAATGCGCTGGTGCTGACCGGGCTGGGCGGCATCGTCGGGCTGATGTCGGGCCTGTTCGGGGTCGGCGGCGGCTTTCTGATCACGCCTCTGCTGTTCTTTATCGGCATTCCGCCAGCCATCGCGGTGGCGACCGGCGCAAACCAGGTCGTGGCCTCGTCCTTTTCCGGCGTGCTGGCCCATGTCAAACGCAAGGCGGTCGATTTCCGCATGGGCTGGGTCCTGCTGGCGGGCGGTCTGGTCGGGTCCTCGGTGGGCGTGCTGATTTTTAACCTGCTGTCGCGGCTGGGGCAGGTCGATCTGGTCGTTCAGCTGTGCTATGTCATCTTCCTGGGCCTGATCGGCGCGATGATGCTGCAGGAAAGCCTGCGCGCCCTGCATCGCGCCCGCCGCAGCGGACCGATCAAGCCCATGCGCCGTCACCAGCATGGCTGGGTGCACAAATGGCCGCTGAAGATGAAATTCCGCGCCTCGGGCCTGTATATCAGCGCCATTCCGGTGCTGATGGTCGGCGCAGCGGTCGGCGTTCTTGGCGCGATCATGGGCGTCGGCGGCGGCTTTATCATGGTGCCGGCGATGATCTATCTGCTTGGCATGCCGACCAAGGTCGTTATCGGGACCTCACTGTTCCAGATCACGTTCCTGTCAGCCTATACGACGCTGATGCACGCGGTGTCGTCGAACACCGTCGATGTGATGCTGGCAGTGCTGCTGATCGTCGGAGGCGTGATCGGGGCACAGGTCGGCACCCATCTTGGCGCACGGCTGAGGGCCGAGCAGCTGCGCATTCTGCTGGCGCTGCTCGTTCTGGGCGTTTGTGGCAAGCTGGCGCTGGATCTGTTCCTGCGCCCGGATGAGCTTTACTCGATCACACAAGGGGGCAAGGCATGATCCGGCAGTCCTGTCACGCCCTTCTGGCGCTGGCGATGCTGGCCCTGCCCCTGCAGGCGCAGGAAAGCCCGCCACCCACCCCGGCAGAGGGCGCGACCTCGGCCACAATCGAGGCCGAGCCCGAGACCACGCCCGAGCGGATCGTTGCGGGCCTGTCGCGCGACGACATCGATATCACCACCAGCTTTGACGGGTCCGAGATCATCATCTACGGCGCCGTCAAACGCGAAAGCCGCATCCCGCCCGGCCAGCCCCTTGATGTGATCGTAACCGTCGAGGGCCCACACCGCCCCGTCACCGTCCGCCACAAAGAGCGGCGGCTGGGCATCTGGGTCAATACCGGCCGCGTGAACATCGGCTCGGCCCCGAATTTCTATGTCGTGGCAACGACCCGGCCCCTGCACCTGATCCTGCCGCCCGAAGAGGACCAGCGTTACCGGATCTCGATCCCGCTGGCGATGCGGGCCTTTGCCGGCCCGACCGAGGTCGAGGACGTCGTCCCCTATACCGAGGCCCTGATCCGCCTGCGTCGCGCCGCAGACCTTTACCGACAGGATGACGGCTCGGTCCTGCTGGCGGAACAGACGCTGTTTCGCGCCGATATCGGCCTGCCCGCGAACCTGATCGAGGGGTTCTACAGCACCCGCATTTTCCTGTTGCGCGACGGCAAGGTAATCGACACGTTCCGCGCGCCCATCGACGTACGCAAGGTCGGGCTGGAGCGCTGGCTTTACCGCCTCGCCCTGGAACAGCCGTTTATCTATGGCATCATGTCGCTTGCCATCGCAATGGCAGCAGGCTGGGCGGCATCGGCGGCCTTCCGGCTGATCAAGCGGACCTGAGCGGACCGGTCTGGCCGCGCCGGAACGGGCCAAGTTCCGTCAGGACCGCCATTTCCTCGTCCACCGCCTCGCGCTCACGCTGCAGATAATCGGCGATGGCACCGTAAAAGCCGGGGTCCGCGACCCAATGCAGCGAATGGGTCTGGCTGGGCAAATAGCCGCGCGCCAGCTTGTGCTCGCCCTGTGCGCCGGCCTCGACCCGTGACAGGCGATGCTTGATCGCCCAGTCAATGGCACGGTGATAGCACAGCTCGAAATGCAAAAAGGGGTGATCCTCGATACAGCCCCAATAACGGCCGTAAAGCGCATCCGGCCCGATCAGATTCAGCGCACCGGCAATCGGGATGCCGTCACGCTCGGCCAGAACCAGCAGGCAATCGTCGCGCATGGTGTCATGCAGGATGTCGAAAAACGCCCGGGTCAGATAAGGCCGCCCCCATTTGCGCCCGCCGGTGTCCTGATAAAAGGTCCAGAACGCGTCCCAGTGGCCGGGCCTGATCTCATCCCCGGTCAGGCTGCGGATAGTGCCGCCAAAGGCCTGAGCACGCTCACGCTCTTTGCGGATCGCCTTGCGCTTGCGAGACGAAAGCTGGCCCAGAAAATCGTCATAACTGTCATAGCCCTGATTCAGCCAGTGGAACTGTTCGCTGGCGCGAGGCAGGAAATCGACCGCCTCACCCAACCCGGCCTCGGCTTCGGTACAGAACGTGACATGCGCCCCCGACAACCCCGATTGCTGCGCGAATTGCGCCATCCCGGCCAAAAGACCACGCTGCACCGCCGGATCGGGCGCGATCAGCCGCGGCCCGGTGACGGGGGTAAAGGGAACCGCGCATTGCAGTTTGGGGTAATAGCGCCCGCCCGCCCGCTCATAGGCTTGTGCCCAGCCGTGGTCAAAGATGTATTCGCCCTGGCTATGGGTCTTGATGTAACAGGGCGCAACGCCCGCTACCCTGCCATCCAGCCGGGCGACCAGATGGGCCGGATGCCAGCCCGTGCCCTCGCCGACCGAGCCGGACTGCTCAAGCGCCGACAGAAAGCGATGGGTGGTGAAAGGGTTGGTGCCCGCCCCGCAGCCATCCCATTCAGGGGCCTTGATCCCGGAAATCGCGGGCAGGACGGAAACGGCAAGCTCGCTCATGGCAGTAACATAGGGGCGGGCGCGACGATTGTCAGGGCCTTGCGGGCAAGTAACGCTCGAAGGTGATGTTATCGGCCACGCGGCGGGCAGCTGCCTCTTCTTCGGGCGAACGGACGGTCCAGCACAGTACCGGCACGCCGCGCTGTTTCAGCGCCGTCACCGCCGGATTGTCCAGATCCTTGCGGTCATGCGAGATGAAGCTGGCACCGACCCGGTCGAAATCACCGATGGCGGCCAGATGCGCAAGGGCAGCCTCGCCCGCGACGGCCCATTCCTCATCCTTATAGTCGCAGGTGGTCAGACCGACCGTCACGTCTGGCGCTGCGACGTGAAAGGCCGCGATCGTATGAGGATTGAAGGACATGACCGCGACCGGACCGCCATAGGCCAAGACAAGCCGCGCCACTTCGTCCTGCAGATCGCCGACCTGATCGGAAAGACGCAGGCTCTGGTCCTTGATCTCGATAAGCAACGGCACCCGGCCTGCAACTTCGGCAAGCAGATCTGCCAGCGTCGGGATGGGTTCCGAGGTGCCAAGAAGGCGCAGTTGCGACAGATCATCCATGCCCTTGGCGCCAACGGGACCCTCAGCCCCGGTCAGCCGCGGCAGGTCGTCGTCGTGAAACACCAGCGCCGTGCCATCGGCCGTGCGCTGGATGTCGCATTCGATGCCATATCCCGCAGCGATAGCGGCGCGAAAGGCCGCCATGCTGTTTTCCGGCATGCCCGGCCCATGCAGCCCGCGATGGGCAATGGGCATGTTCAGAAAATCCGGGTGCAGACTCATCATGCGAACTCGAACACGGCCTCGATCTCGACGGCGACCCCGCGCGGCAGGGCCGGGGCCGAGACGGCGGCGCGGGCATGGCGGCCCAGATCGCCGAACACCTCGACCATCAGGTTTGAGCAACCGTTGATAACCTCGGGCTGGTCGGTGAATTCCGGGGTCGAATTGACAAAGCCAGCCAGTTTGACCACGCGCGTCACCCGATCAAGCGAGCCAAGCGCCGCCCGCGCCTGCGCCAGCAGCGCCAGACCGCAGGCCCGCGCCGCCTCGGCGCCCTCTTCGACAGCCAGATCTGCGCCCAGACGGCCTTTGGCCGGGCTGATCTGCCCCGAAACGAACAGCAGGTTGCCCGTGATCACAAAGGGCACGTAATTCGCCGCCGGAGCCGGCGCGTCGGGCAGCGTGATTCCCAGATCTGCCAGTTTCGTTTCGATGGACATGCTTGTTTCTCCTACCAGTCGATAAACCCGCGGAAGTCGCTGAGGACGATGCGCCAGGTGTCCAGAGTATCCTCGAAATTCTTGCGTCCCACACCTTCGCCTGCAAGGCCGATGTCCATTTCGATAAAGGGATCGCCCTCTTCGTCCAGCCAGACCTTGCCGAAACGCTTGTCCCGGTTCCAGCGGTTGGCCTTGGTCGCGTTCATCGGATCGTCAAGGTCAAAGCCAGCCGAGAACTGGATCGACTGGCAGGATTTTTCGCAGCTGTAGAAATAGACCTGAAACCTGGTGCCATCGATGCGGCTTTCGATCATCGGATCGCCGGAATCGTCTTTGGTCATCTCTACCGGCAGACCAAAGTCCATCATCAACAAGCGAATCACATCGGGATCGCCCAGGACCTGCGCCTGTGCGACAGGTGCCTGCAGCAGCATCGCCAACGCAAGGGAAACCAAGGTACGCATACTCTTCTCCGTCACGGGAACAGCTGATTGCTTAACGGTTTGCGCCTCAGGCTACCAGTGCTTCGGCACGCTTCAGGTCCACGCTGACCAATTGGCTGACGCCCTGTTCCACCATGGTCACACCAAACAGCCGGTCCATGCGCGACATGGTTACGGCATGGTGCGTGATCACAAGAAAGCGCGTCTCGGTCCGCCGCGTCATCTCGTCCATCAGGTCGCAAAAACGGGTGACGTTGGCATCGTCCAAAGGCGCGTCCACCTCGTCCAGAACACAGATCGGCGCGGGATTGGCAAGGAACACCGCAAAGATCAGCGCAAGCGCGGTCAGCGTCTGTTCGCCCCCCGAAAGCAGGCTTAGCGTCGACAGTTTCTTGCCCGGAGGCTGGCACATGATCTCAAGCCCGGCCTCAAGCGGGTCGTCGGATTCGACCAGCACCAGCCGCGCCTCGCCGCCACCGAACAGATGGGTAAAGAGATTGGCGAAATTGGCGTTCACCGTGTCAAAGGCCGCCAGCAGACGTTCGCGCCCCTCGCGGTTAAGGCTGCCGATGCCCTGCCGCAGCTTGCGGATCGCCTCGGTCAGGTCCTCTTTTTCGGCGCCAAGGCGGTCACGCTCGGCCTCAAGCTCGCGCTTATCTTCATCTGCACGCAGGTTGACCGGCCCAAGCGCATCGCGGCCCTGACGCAGGCGGGCAATCTCGGCCTCAAGCGCATCGGGGGTGATCTCGTCGATCTCGCCCAGCGATTCCAGCAGCGTCCCGGGCGTGGCCTCAAGTTCTTCATGAATGCGGGCTCGGGCATTCGCCTCGGCCGTGACCGAGGCTTCGGCGCGGGCCTCGCAGGCCGCACGGGTTTCGCGCGCGTCTGAGGCCGCCCGTTCCGCCTCGCGCTCGGCCTCGGCAGCGTGGCGCAGCGCCTGATCGGCGGCTGACAGCGCATCGCGGGCCCGGGCAAGCCGCGCCCCGGCCTGAGCTTCGGCGTCGATCAGAATACTGCGACGCCCGGCAAGGATTTCGGGTTGGGCCTCGGCCTCTTCCAGTTCAAGGGCGGTTTCTTCGCGGCGGGCAGCAAGCTCGGCGGAGCGGGTACCTGCCTGATCCAGCCGCAGACGCCAGCCCGATTCCTCCTTGGCGATTTCCTGCAGACGCCTGATGCGGGCATTGGCCTCGCGCCGCAGTTCCTCCAGCGCGCCGCGCCGGGTCAGGGTGGCGATGCGCGCAGCCTCGACAGCGGTACGGGCATGTTCGACCGCCGCAGCCGCCGCGCCCCGGTCGGGCAGTTCGGCCAACGCCCGTTCGGCCTCGGTCAGCCGGGTGCGGGCGTCAAGCGCGTCCTCGCGGTTGCGCGCCAGTTCGGCGCGGGCGGATTCGGCGCGGCTTTGCGCCATGGCAAGCTCGGATTCGGCACGCGTTACGGCCCGGACAGCGTCGGACAGTCCGCGCTCGGCCTCGCGCCTTGCGTCGCGGGCGCGTTTCTCGGCCTCGGTCGCCGCCAGATAGCGGGCGCGCAGCGTCTCATGCGCGGACAGGGTCTCATCAGCGCGGGCCTGCGCCACCTCGGCTTGCGCGCTCATTTCGGCAAGCTGGTTAACCTTTTGCAGATGCAATGCAGCCGCAGATGCGGCCTCGCCCGCCATCACCCGCATCCCGTCCCAGCGGAAAAGGTCACCTTCCCGGGTCACCAGCCGCTGACCGGGGGCAAGCTGCGCCTGCAGGGCCACGCCTGTTGTCACATCGGCGACCAGCCCGACCTGCGACAGACGGCGGGCCAGGGCGGCAGGCCCGTCCACATGGGGCGCCAAGGCCTCGACCCCATGGGGCAGAGGTTGCGGCGCGTCATAGCCCGGCAGCAGGTGCCAGCCCGAGCCATCCTCGGCCAGTCCGACGCCCAGATCGTCGCCCAGTGCCGCGCCGAATGCAGTTTCATAGCCACGCCCGACGCGGACCAGATTCAGAATAGAATCGCTGCTCTGCCCGCGTTCGACCAGCCGTTTCAGCGCCGCCACCTCGGCCTTCAGCGCCGAAACCTCGCCCTCGGCCTCGGCGCGGGCCGAGCGGGCGGCAGACTCCTCAGCCTCCAGCGCAGCGCGGGTTTCCTCAGCTTCGGCCAGCCCCTCTTCGGCGGCTTCGACGCGGGCGCGGGCTTCTTCCTGGGCCTCTTCGGCAGCCTCGCGGGCGGCCTCGGCCTCGGCACCGGTTTCAGCGGCGCGGACAGCGGCGGTTTCAGCCTCAGTCGCAGCGCGGGTCGCGCGTTCCTGCATCTGGCGCAGATCGTGAACCAGCCGCTCGGCCGATTGGTGACGGGCGGCGATACGGGCGGATTCGTCGGTCAGCTCTGCCAGCTTGGCCTCGACCTCGCGCAGCGTCTCGGCGGCCTCATCGGCAACATCGGCCGCGGCCTGCAACCGTTCATCATGGCCCTGTCCGGCCTTTTCCAGCTCACGTTTTTCCCAGACCAGCCGCTCGATCACCTCGCCAGCGTCGCGGTTCAGCGCCGCCTCGCGCTCGATATCGCGGTCAAGCTGGGCGATGCGCGCCAGCAGCGTCTGGATCGCTTGCGCCGCGCGGGTCTCGGCCTCATCCAAAGCCTCGCGCTCAACGACGGTGCGGGACAGGATCGCGGCGGCGACCTGTTCCTCTTCCCTCAGGGGGGGCAGTTTCTCTTCGGCCTCTTGCCGGGCGGCAATGGCGCGGCGGGCGGCACCCTCGGCCTCGGCAGCGGCGCGGATCGCAGCCTGCAGCGCCTCGGCGGTCGCAGCCCTGGCACGGTCTGCCTCGGCCCAGCGCCGGTAAAGCAACATCCCCTCGGCCCGGCGCAAAGCAGCGCCGATTTCGCGGTAGCGGGCGGCGGCACGGGCCTGACGGGCAAGACTCGCCGCCTGGCTGGAAAGCTGGTCCAGCGTGTCGTCGACACGGGTCAGGTTCGCCTCGGCCGCGTTCAGCTTCAGCTCGGCCTCATGCCGACGCTGATAAAGGCCCGAGATCCCTGCCGCCTCTTCCAGCACCCGCCGGCGGGCCTTGGGCTTGGCGTTGATCAGTTCGGAAATCTGCCCCTGACGCACCAGAGCCGGCGAATGTGCCCCGGTCGAGGCATCCGCAAACAGCATCTGCACATCGCGCGCCCGCACCTCTTTGCCATTGATGCGATAGGCCGAGCCCGCATCGCGCGTAATGCGGCGGGTGATGTCCAGCACATCGCTGTCGTTCAACCCGGCGGGGGCAAGGCGGTCCTTATTGTCGATGGTCAGCGTGACCTCGGCATGGGCGCGGGCCGAGCGGCGGGCCGTGCCGGCAAAAATCACATCCTCCATCCCCTCGCCGCGCATGGCGGTGGGACGGTTTTCGCCCATGACCCAGCGCAATGCCTCAAGCAGGTTCGACTTGCCACAGCCGTTCGGCCCGACCACACCGGTCAGGCCCTCGCGGATGACCAGATCGGTCGGATCCACGAAGCTTTTGAAACCATTGAGGCGCAGGCGGTCAAAGCGCAAAAGGGGGGTCCCTGAGGGTCATCCAGATGCTGGGGATTTTTGGCCATACCGGCCAACAAGTCAACACAAACCCCATATATCGCGGGGTTTAACCGATCTATCCACAAGATTCTGGTTCACGCCGGGAAAACTGGTGTTAATCTGGCGCCATGATTCCAGCGCTTTCCATCATTCTGATCTTTCAACTTGTGGGCGAGATCGCGACCCGCAGTCTGGACCTGTTGTTGCCGGGGCCGGTTCTGGGGCTGCTGCTGCTGGTGCTGTCGTGCAGTCTGCGCCCGGCGTTGGCTGAACTGCTGCGCCCGGTTGTGAATGGGATCCTTGGGCATCTGTCGCTGTTCTTTGTCCCTGCGGGTGTCGGTGTGATCGCGCATCTGGGACAGTTCCGCAGCGATGGGTTAGCCGTGGCGGTGGCGCTGGCGGTATCGACCGCATTAGCAATTGCTGCCGGGGCGCTTGTATTCTGTGCCGTGGTTAAGTGGATGGGCGGACCCAGAGAATGACAAACGCAGCCCTGATCTGGAGCTATCTGACCGAAGGCCCGCTTTTGTGGCTGACGGCGACCCTGCTGGCCTATTGGGCGGGCGATACCTTCTTTCGCGCCATGGGCCGGCAAAGCTGGGCGAACCCTGTCCTGTGTGCGGTGATTATCCTGGCCTGCGTGCTGGGGGTGACCGGCACCAGCTACCAAACCTACTTCGAAGGCGCTCAGTTCGTGCATTTCATGCTGGGCCCGGCGACAGTGGCGCTGGGGATGCCGCTTTATGACAACCTCCACCGGGTCAAAAAGGCACTGCTGCCATTGATTGCGGCACTGTTGGCGGGGTCGATAACTGCAGTGGTCTCGGCGCTGGCGATTGCCAAGGCCTTTGGCCTGTCCGAGGTGATGCTGGCAAGCCTTGCCCCCAAATCCACCACAGCACCTGTTGCCATCGGCATCGCCGAAGGTCTGGGCGGAGAGCCGACCATCACCGCCGTTCTGGTGCTGGTGACCGGTATTTTTGGCGCGATTATAGCAACACCACTGCTGAACGCGCTCAAGATCACCGACTGGCGGGCACGCGGCTTTTCACTGGGGGTCGCCGCGCACGGCATCGGCACTGCCCGCGCCTTTCAGGTGAATGAGACCGCCGGCGCCTTTGCCGGAATCGGCATGGGGCTGAACGCGGTGCTGACCGCGATCATTGCGCCGCTCGCTCTTTATCTGTTCCAGTAAAGATTGCCGCGCCCTCTGCGCGGAATGTCATATCCGGGAAACGCGCCAGCGATATAGCCCCTGCCAATCAAAGCGGAGAGGCCGGATGACAGATCAGCCGACAAACATACCGCCCCGGCAGGGAACGCCGGCCGAGGTCTTTGCGGCCTTTCTGAAACTGGGCCTGACCAGTTTTGGCGGCCCGATCGCCCATCTGGGCTATTTCCGCGACGAGCTGGTGACGCGGCGCAAATGGCTGAACGACAGCGCCTATGCCGATCTGGTGGCGCTTTGCCAGTTCCTGCCCGGCCCGGCCTCAAGCCAGGTCGGCTTTGCGCTGGGACTGATGCGCGCGGGCTGGGCAGGTGCGCTGGCAGCATTTGCCGCGTTCACACTGCCCTCGGCGCTGGTGTTGCTGGTCTTTGCCATGACGGCAGCAAGCATTTCTGGCCCGGTCGGAGACGGCGCACTGCACGGGTTAAAGATTGTCGCAGTAGCAATCGTTGCACAGGCTGTCTGGGGCATGGCCCGCAACCTGTGCCCGGATAAAGAACGCGCGGCGATTGCAGCCGTCGCAGTGGCAGTGCTGGCCTTTGTCCCAGGGGCCTTGGGGATGATCGGGGCAATTCTGATTGGCGCAATCCTTGGCCTGGCACTGGGCCGGGGGACAGTGACCAAGGTCCATGGCCCCGCCATCCTGCCTATTTCCCGCAAACTGGCGACCGGGGCGGGGATTGCCTTTCTGGGTCTGCTCACCCTTTTGCCACTGCTTGCGACCCAAGGGCAGGCGCTGGCCGTCATCGACAGCTTTTACCGCGCCGGGGCCCTGGTGTTCGGGGGTGGGCATGTCGTCCTGCCGCTTTTGCAGGCCGAAACGGTTGCTACTGGTTGGGTTACACCAGATCAGTTCCTGGCCGGATATGGCGCGGCGCAAGCGGTGCCGGGGCCGCTTTTTACCTTTGCCGCCTATCTCGGCGCTGTTCTGGGACCTGCGCCGAATGGCCTGACCGGAGCCGTTCTCGCGTTGCTGGCTCTGTTTCTGCCGGGATTTCTGATCCTGATCGCCGCCCTGCCCTTTTGGAACCGCTTTCGATCAATAGCGCAGGCGCAATCGCTGATGCAGGGCGCGAATGCCGCCGTGGTCGGTATCCTGGGCGCGGCCCTTTACACGCCCGTCTTTTCCAGCGCCATCGGGGATCTGCGGGATTTCGCACTGGCCCTGATCTGTTTCGTGCTGCTGACAGCGTGGAAATCGTCGCCATGGGTCGTGGTGATCCTGTCGGTGCCTGGCGGGATCGCCCTGGCGCTGATCCCCTGACCGGGCCCGATCACCCAACGAAAAAGGCCGCCCGCAGGACGGCCCATCGCAGTAGGAATGAAAGGCGCGCTTATGCGGCGTCGGCCTCTTCTGCGGCATGGCGGCGCTCACTTTCCTCGCGCGACAGCGCGACAGAGGTGCGCACACCCTTGGCCACGAATTCCATCAGACCTTTCACCACGCGTTCGTTCGGATCAATTCCGGCGCAGGACAAAACCTCGCGACCGTCGCGCGACCGTGCCCAACGTGCAATTTGTTCAGGCCCGTTGCCGTATTTTTTATCATCGGCGATCGCATCGTCCAGCGCGGCCAGCACAACCGCAGCAAAAAGCTTGCGGGCCCGCTGTCCTTGTTCAAAGTTGAAAGCCGAGCCATCCACGAAATCGCGCATCATCGTTATCCTGTTTTTCTTGCGGTGCCACCGCACCTTGAACAATGCCAAGGCTGCTTAATGGTCTTGCCTCCAGGCGGCGCTGGTCGGCTTAGCCGATCCAGGCCATGATTCGGTATGCCCCCCACCGCATGTCCGCCATGCACACTGTGCAAACCCCGGCGGATGTAAAGAATAGCCGCCAAAAGCAACGGTCTTGCGACAAGCGGAAGTTCGCAGGCCCCCTTGACAACGCTGCAAGCGTGATCGGGTTTCCGAAGGACACGGGGGTGGATATAGGCGTTTACCCCCACGGTTCAAGCCTCGCGAGGCGGAATTCCTGCAAGCTTGTCAAAGCTGTCGCGGAATTATGCGGGCTTGCCCGCCATTAATTGCGCCGTCTGCAAATAACGCGCAACGATATTATCAGCGATTCTTTAGCTTACTGCAATGGTTGCGCATAACAGATATTCCGCCAGTTTTTATTCCGGCTATGGTCAAGCGCAGGTTTGCAAGCCTAGAATTAGCGTAGATTTAGTCAATGACGGGAAATCAGCCGATATGGCAGGATCAGGTTTCCCCGTAATTTTTTATCAAGGACAGGGAAATCAACATGGCGCAACCAACCATCCATGTCGCGCATGAAGATCAAGGAAATTCAGGCCGTTACGTCGTCACCCTGCCCGGGGTCGAGGGCGAGGCCGAGCTGACCTGGCGCAGTGCCGGCCCGGGGATCATCGTGGCCGACCATACCTACGCCCCCGACTCGATGCGCGGCACCGGCGCGGCCTCAGCGATGGTTCAGCGGCTGATCGCTGATGCCCGTGAGCGTGGCCTGCGCATCATCCCGGCCTGTTCCTATGTCCGTGCCCAGTTCAGGCGCCATCCCGAATGGTCCGATCTTCAGGCAGAGGTCTGACCGCGATTGACGCGCCGTCACATTGTACGCTTTGCTATGTTAGCGCAAACAAACATATCAGTACCGGTATGTAAACTCACTTTCTGAATAATTGACGGACATGTCGTCCATGTCTAGCTTCGCGGGGAGGCAGGTGGCCTGGCCACCGCCGCGTCGCGGATGCGTCCCGAAAGGACCGCCCTGCACCCGCGCAGAAAGGGGAAGGCACGGGCTGGACCCCGGCTGTGGAGGCAGCCGCCACCCGGGCAAATGGAGTGGGAGGAATGATGGTGAACCTCAGGAAATACGCCCTGGCGCTGGCCTCGGCGGCAGCACTTTCGCTGCCCGGCATTGCTGTGGCCGAAGGCATGGTCGGGATCTCGATGCCGACCAAGACCTCGGCGCGCTGGATCGACGACGGCAACAATATGGTCAAGCAGTTCCAGGATGCGGGCTACCAGACCGACCTGCAATATGCTGACGACGATATCCCGAACCAGCTTGCGCAGATCGAGAATATGATCACCAAGGGCGTGAACGTTCTGGTGATCGCGGCGATCGACGGCACCACGCTGTCGAACGCACTGGCCAATGCCAAAGCCGCCGATATCAAGGTCATCGCCTATGACCGGCTGATCCGCGACACGCCCGACATCGACTATTACGCGACATTCGACAACTTCAAGGTCGGGGTCGAGCAGGCGACCACTCTGGTAGACGGCCTCAAGGAACGTTTCCCGGAGGTGAAGCCGTGGAACGTCGAGCTGTTTGGCGGCAGCCCGGACGACAACAACGCCTATTTCTTTTATGACGGCGCGATGTCGGTCATCCAGCCGCTGATTGATGACGGTTCGATCGTGATCCCTTCGGGACAGATGGGCATGGACAAGGTTGGCACCCTGCGCTGGGACCCCGCCACCGCTCAGGCGCGCATGGATAACATCCTGTCCGCAAACTATACCGACAAACAGGTGCATGGTGTCCTGTCTCCCTATGACGGGCTGTCCATCGGTATCCTCAGCTCGCTCAAAGGGGTCGGCTATGGCTCGGGCGACCTGAAAATGCCCATCGTCTCGGGTCAGGATGCAGAAATCCAGTCGGTCAAGTCGATCAAGTCGGGCGAGCAGTATTCGACCATCTTCAAAGACACGCGCGAACTGGCCAAAGTCACCGTCAGCATGGTCGATGCCATGATGAAGGGCGAAGAGCCCAAGGTGAACGACACCGAAAGCTATGACAACGGCGTCAAGACCGTGCCTTCTTACCTGCTGGAGCCGGTGGCCGTGACCGGAAAGAACCTCGAAGAGGCGCTGATCGGTTCAGGCTATTACACCGAAGACCAGCTGAAGTGACACCAACCGGCGCTGTCGCGGACCCTCTCGCGGCGGCGCCTTCGGCGTGACCGCAAGGGGTGGCCATGGACGCTATTCTGGAAATGCGGGGAATCACCAAGGAATTCCCTGGTGTAAAAGCCCTCGACAATGTGAACATGACCATCCGGCGCGGAGAGATCCGTGCTTTGGTGGGCGAGAACGGTGCCGGAAAATCGACGCTGATGAAGGTGCTGTCGGGCGTCTATGCGCATGGCAGTTATCAGGGCGATATCCTTTATAACGGCAAGCCGATGGCCTTTCGCTCGATCAGGGACAGCGAAGAGCAAGGCATCGTCATCATCCATCAGGAACTGGCGCTGGTGCCGCAGATGTCGATTGCCGAAAACATCTTTCTTGGCAACGAGATCGCAAGACATGGCGTCATCGACCGGCGCGAGACCAACCGCCGCACGGCCGGGCTTTTGGCCCAGGTCGGGCTGCGAGAAAGCCCCGAGACCAAGGTCGGCACGCTGGGCATGGGCAAGCAGCAACTGATCGAGATTGCCAAGGCCCTGTCGAAAAAAGTCGATCTTCTGATCCTTGATGAGCCGACCTCATCGCTGAACGAACATGACTCGGACGCGCTGTTGCGGCTGCTTGAGCGGTTCCGCGAACAGGGGATGACCGCGATCCTGATTTCGCACAAGCTGAACGAGATCAGTCAGGTCTGCGACAGTATCACCGTGCTGCGCGACGGCGCGACGGTCGCACATCACGACGGTATGGTCGATGAATCCGCCATCATTCGCGATATGGTCGGTCGCTCGATGAATGACCGCTATCCGCCGCGCCAGCCTCAGATCGGCAAGGTGGTGATGCAGGTGCGCGACTGGACCGTTGCAGATCCCGCGCGCGATGGCCGTTTGCTGGTCAAAGAGGCCAGCTTTGAACTGCGGCGCGGCGAGGTGCTGGGCATCGCCGGACTGATGGGCGCTGGCCGGACCGAACTGGCGATGAGCATTTTTGGCCGCTCGATGGGCGAGTTCAGATCCGGATCGGTCGCGCTGCACGGCAAGCCCGTCGATCTGTCCACGGTGCCCGCGGCGATCAGGGCCGGCCTTGCCTATGTGACCGAGGACCGAAAATCGCTGGGCCTCGTGCTTGAGGACACGATCCGCCGCAATATTCCGCTGGCGAATTTGCCCGGTATCTCGCGCCAGGGGGTGGTGGACCGTCAGCGCGAAGGTGCGGTCGCGCGCGACTTTCGCCAGCGCATCAACATCCGCTCGCCCTCGGTCGAGCAAAGGACCGTCAACCTCTCGGGCGGGAACCAGCAAAAGGTAGTGCTGGCGAAATGGCTTTTCGCCGGGCCCGAGATCCTGATCCTTGACGAGCCGACGCGCGGCATCGACGTAGGCGCGAAATACGAGATCTATACGATCATCCGCGACCTCGCCGCCGCTGGAAAGTCGATCATCGTCATCTCGTCAGAAATGCCCGAGCTTTTGGGCATCACCGACCGCATCCTGATCATGAACGAGGGCCGTCTGGTCGGAGAGATGCCGACCGCAGAGGCCACGCAGGAACGTATCATGCAGGTCATCATCAGGTCGGGCCAGGACCTGACCGACGAAAACGTTACCCCCGAGCAAATCGAGGCAGAGGCCGCACATGTCTGACACGACCACTGAACGCTCCGGCGATACGTTCGGCTTCATCCGCCGCAACATCCGCGAATATGGCATCCTGTTCGCGCTGATCATCATTATGGCTTTTTTCCAGGTGGTCACCGGCGGCATCCTGTTCCGGCCGGTCAACCTGACCAACCTGTTCCTGCAAAACAGCCACATCGTCATCATGGCGGTAGGCATGTTGCTGATCATCGTCGCGGGCCATATCGACCTGTCGGTCGGTTCGGTCGCGGCCTTTGTGGGGGCACTGGCGGCGCTGATGGTGGTACGGCTGGGACTGCCCATTCCGGTCGTGGTTGTCCTTAGCCTTGCCGCAGGCGCAGTTATCGGCGGCATTCAGGGCTATTGGATCGCCTATTGGAAAATCCCCAGCTTTATCGTCACGCTGGCGGGTATGCTGATTTTCCGCGGGCTGACCATGTGGATCCTGCAGGGCCAGAATATCGGCCCCTTTCCGCGTGGCTTTCAGATGATCGCCTCGGGCTTCATCCCGGATATCTTTGGCCCCGACAAACCGCACACCCTGTCGTTGCTGCTTGGCTGGGGGGCGGCGGCATTGATCCTGTGGCTACAGATCCGGGCCCGCCGCCGCGAAGAGGCCGTCGGTATCGCGGATGAACCCTTTGCCTTCTTTGCCGCCAAGAACACGCTGATCTTTCTGGCACTGGTGTGGATCAGCTGGGTGCTGGCGAATTTCCGCGGTCTGCCCAACGTCTTTATCGTCATGGCGGTGCTGGTCGCGCTTTACGCCTTTATCTCTGAGCGCACGACGCTGGGGCGGCGCATCTATGCGATCGGCGGCAACGCCAAGGCGGCCAAGCTTTCGGGCATCAACTCGGAACGTGTGGTATTCCTGACCTTTATGAACATGGGGATGCTGGCGGCGCTGGCAGGGATCGTAGTCTCGGCCCGGCTGAACTCGGCCACGCCAAAGGCCGGGGTCGGGTTCGAACTTGACGTGATCGCGGCGGTCTTTATCGGCGGCGCCTCGATGGCAGGCGGCGTCGGCACGGTGATCGGCGCAGTGGTCGGAGCCTTTATCATGGGCGTGATGAACAACGGCATGTCGATCCTGGGTATCGGCATCGACTATCAGCAGGTCATCAAGGGGCTGGTGCTTATGGCCGCCGTGATCTTCGACGTCTCGAACAAGAGCAAGACGTGACCCCGGACTGGATCGCTGTCGACTGGGGCACCACCCGGCTGCGGACCTGGGCCATGCGCGGGACCCAAGCGGTCGAGGCACGGGCCTCGGACAGGGGGATGGGTGCACTTAGCCCCGCAGGGTTCGAGCCGGCCTTGCTTGATCTTGTCAGCGACTGGCTGCCCGCCTCGGGTCGGATACGGGTCATCGCCTGCGGCATGGTCGGCGCGCGGGGCGGTTGGACCGAAGCCGCCTACCGCGCCATCCCCTGCCCCCCGCTTGACCCGTTGCAAGCCATTCACGCCCCCGCTATTGATCCACGGCTGGATGTCCGCATCCTGCCCGGCCTGTCACAGAACGATCCGCCCGATGTCATGCGCGGCGAAGAAACCCAGATCGCAGGCTTTCTGGCTGAAAACCCGGATTTTGACGGCACGCTTTGTCTGCCCGGCACCCATTGCAAATGGGTCCGGCTGGCGCGCGGGCGTGTCGTTGGTTTCCGCACCTTCCTGACCGGAGAGCTGTTCTCTCTGCTCGCCGGCCAATCGGTACTGCGGCTGACGATCGGGACGGCAAAGCCCGACGCCACGGCCTTTGCCAGGGCCGGCGCGTTGGCGCTGGCTGACCCCCATGCCGCGAACGCGCAGCTTTTCACGCTGCGCGCCGCCGCGCTGTTGCAGGGGCTTACGCCGGAACAGGCGGCGGGGCGGCTGTCAGGCCTGCTGATCGGCGCCGAACTCGCCGCAGCGCGCGACCTCTGGCAAGGTAACTCAACCGTGATCATTGGCACGGCAGGGTTGGCACAACTTTACGAAGATCTGCTGCTGGCAGCGGGCGCAAAGGCGTGCCAAAAGGATGGCGCGGCCCTTGTCCTTGCCGGTCTTGTCGCCGCCAGCTTAGCGTTGCCGGAGAACACATGAACCAGCCTATAATTGCCATCCTGCGCGGGTTGACCCCCGCGGAGGCCCTACCCATTGGTCGCGCTCTGGTTGAAGCGGGGATCGACCGTATCGAGGTGCCCCTGAACTCACCCCAGCCGCTCGACAGCATCCGATTGATGGCGGCGGCGCTGGCAGGGCAGGCAACAATCGGGGCGGGCACCGTTCTGACAGTCGCACAAGTGGCCCAAGTCGCCGATGCCGGCGGGCGGATGATCGTTTCGCCCAATACCGACCCGGCGGTTATCCGCGAGGCGCGCTCGCGCAGGATGCAAGCCTGGCCCGGCGTTTATACCGCCACCGAATGCTTTGCCGCCATCGCTGCCGGGGCGACCGGGCTGAAACTGTTCCCCGCCGATCAGGCCGGAACCGGAACGCTGAAGGCGCTGCGGCAGGTGCTGCCCAGCGAGGTCGCAGTCTATGCCGTGGGCGGCGTCGGCCCTGATAATTTCGCCGAGTGGCGCGCGGCGGGGGCGCAGGGCTTTGGCATCGGCAGCGCCCTTTATCGCCCCGGCGACACCCCCGAAACAGTCGCAGCAAGGGCACGAGAGGTGGTGGCGGCACTACAGGCCCTGACATGAGCGCGCAGGTCTTTGACCCTCGCATCTGTGAATTGGGCGAAGGCGCATTCTGGCACCCCGAACGCGGCCAGCCTTTCTGGTTCGACATCCTTGGCCGGCGACTGCTGTCGCGTCAGGACGGGGCCGAACTGGAATGGCGCTTTGACGAAATGGTCTCGGCCGCAGGGTGGATCGGCCGCGACCAGTTGCTGATCGCAAGCGAAAGCGCGCTGATCCGGTTTGACCTGCGCAATGGCCAGCAAAAGCGGCTGATCGCGCTTGAGGCCGACCGGCCCGGCAACCGTTCGAACGACGGGCGCGCCGATCCCTTCGGCGGATTTTGGATCAGCACGATGGCGCGGAACGCTCAGGCTGGCCAGGGCGCAATTTATCGCTATCTTGACGGAGAGTTGCGCCTTTTGCGGGGAAACATGTCGATTCCGAATGCGATCTGCTTTTCTCCTGATGGCCGACTGGCCTATTTCGCCGACACCGCCGCCCAGGTCGTCTGGTCGCAAGACCTTGATGAGCAGGGCTGGCCCTTGGCCGAGGCACGGGTCTTTCTGGACCTGAGCGGCACCGATCAATTCCCCGACGGGGCCGTGACCGACGATCAGGGCCGGTTCTGGAATGCGCGCTGGGGCAGCGGCACGGTCGCCTGCCACGCGCCCGACGGACGGTTGCTGAAACAGCTGGCCCTGCCCGCCGTCCAGCCAAGCTGCCCGGTCTTTGCCGGACCCGACCTGACACGGCTGATCGTCACCAGCGCCGCCGAAGGCCGGCACGGCCCCGATGACGGTCGCACCTGGCTGTTGGCCCCCAACGCACGGGGGCGGGCCGAACCACGGGTCCACGCGTGATGGCCAGCGAATTCGGCACTCTGCCCGATGGGCAAAGGGTCATGCAGGTCACAATCTCGGGGCACGGGCTAAGGGCTTCGATCATCACGCTTGGGGCTTCGCTTCAGGAACTGCGGCTCGACGGGATCGGGCATTCTCTGGTGCTGGGCTTTCCCCGGCTTGAACCCTATCTTGACGAAGGGCGCTATTTCGGGGCTGTGGTCGGGCGCTATGCCAACCGCATCGCCCATGGCCGGGCCGTCCTTGACGGGCAAAAGCTGCAGCTTGACCGCAATCAGGACGGTCGCCACATGCTGCACGGCGGCCATGACGGCTGCGGCACCCGCAACTGGATACTTGCCGACTGGGACAAAAGCTCGGTTGCGATGGCCGATCACCTGCCTGCCGGCCACATGGGCTTTCCGGGGGCGATGCTGATTCGGGCGACCTGGTCGATCCTGCCAGGGCCGGTCCTGATGCTGACCATTCTGGCCACATCGGACGACACGACCTTTTGCAACTTTGCCCAGCACAGTTATTACAACCTCGACGGCTCGGATACGATTGCCGATCACCGCCTGTCCGTGCCCGCTGCGACCTATCTGCCGGTGGATGATGACCTGATTCCCCTTGGTGCGCCCGCACCTGTTCAGGGCACCCATCTGGATTTCCAGAACCCCACCCGTCTGGGGGAAAGGCTGGGCGGGCCGCGTATCGACCACAATCTTTGCCTGTCGGACCAGCGCCATGTCCTGCCGCGCAAGGTCGCAACCCTGCAGGCAGGTGGGCTGAGTATGGACCTTAGCTCGACTGAACCGGGCCTGCAGGTCTATACCGCTGAACATCTGTCCCCCGGGGCGCCGGGCCACGGCGGCAGGCCCTATGACCGTCATGCCGGGGTCGCGCTGGAATCGCAGATATGGCCTGACGCACCGAACCACGCCGATTATCCCTCGGCGCGGTTAGAGCCGGGGCGGCTTTACCGCCAAACCACGGTCATGAGCTTTCGTGGCAGGGTAGCTTGACCTTACATCAACCAAGCCCCTAATGCGGGACAGGGAGGAGCCATGGACCCTGCACCGATTATAAACGCCTATTCCGAGCCTTTCGTGCAGGCGCCCTTTGCGGTGCAGCTACAGATCCGGCTGCGGAAACGCATCATTCGCGGCGAACTGCCGCCCGGGACGCGCCTGTCCGAACAGGAAATCGCCGATCAATACGAGCTTTCCCGCCAGCCGGTGCGAGAAGCCTTCATCCGCCTTGCCGGAGAGGGCCTGCTTGAGATCCGCCCCCAGCGCGGCACCTTTGTCACCCGCATTGATATGGAATGGGTGCTCTGTACTCGCTTTATTCGCGAATCGCTGGAATCCGACATCGTGCGGCTGGCGGCGACCCGCGCCCAGCCGCAGGACCACGAGGCGCTTTTCGCCCAGATCGCGCGGCACGAGGCCGAAACCGACCCCGCCAACCTCGCCCAGCTTGACGAAGAGTTTCACGCCATGCTGGCCCGGATCTCGGGCAAGGTGATGGTCTGGAACCATCTGCAACAGCTCAAGGTGCATCTGGACCGTGCCCGCCACCTGCTGGCGGCGATGACGCCCAAGGACGATATGCTGGCCCAGCACCGGGAGATCGCCCAGGCCATCGCCGCCCAGGACCCCGACCGGGCCGAGGCCGCGATCCGCGACCACCTGCGCCGGGTACTGATGGAGCTGCCGGGCGTGCTGCGCCTGTCTCCGAACTATTTCACCAAAACCGACACGCTGGCCGAAACCCTCGCCGCTGAAAGCTGAGCCGCGCCCGGCCTGTCACGAGCGCCGTACCCTCTGGGACTGTTCGCCAAGGCCTGAAATACCAAGCCGCATCACCTCGCCGCCGCGCAGAAAGACCGGGGGTTTCGCGCCCATGCCCACACCCGGGGGCGTGCCGGTCGTGATCACATCCCCCGGCATCAGCGTCATCAGCCGCGAGCAATAGGCAACAATCTCGGCCACGCCAAAGATCATCGTCGCGGTCGAGCCATGCTGGCGACGCACCCCGTCCACCTCAAGCCACAGGTCCAGCGCCTGCGGATCGGGGATCTCGTCCCGGGTGACAAGCCACGGGCCGATGGGGCCAAAGGTGTCAAAACCCTTGCCCTTGTCCCAGGTGCCGCCGCGTTCGGCCTGCCATTCGCGCTCACTCACGT
Organism: Paracoccus kondratievae; assembly: GCF_009301415.1. GTDB lineage: Bacteria > Pseudomonadota > Alphaproteobacteria > Rhodobacterales > Rhodobacteraceae > Paracoccus > Paracoccus kondratievae. The sequence goes on from NZ_CP045072.1 coordinate 2,206,476, forward strand.
CATTGACGACGCAATAACCCGCGACATGTTCCAGCGCCATCGCCTCGGACACCTGACTTGCGCGCGCGCCGATGACGACGCCCAGCTCGACCTCCCAATCGGTCTTTTGCGCGCCGGGCGGAATGATCACATCATCATCCGGGCCAATGATGCAGCTGGTCCATTTGTTGAACACCACCGGTTCGGCCGGGACTGGCAAACCGGCCTCGGCCGCGTGATCGGCATAGTTCAGCCCGATAGCCACGAATTTCGGCACATGGCCGACGCAGGGCCCAAGGCGCGGCTGACCCGACACGATGGGCAGCGCATCAAGATCCAGCGCCGCTAACTGCGCCAGCCCATCGGGGCCCAGCACCTCGCCCGAGATATCGGCGATATGGGCCGAAAGGTCGCGAATACGCCCCTCGGCATCCAGAAGCCCCGGTTTTTCCTGACCCGCCGGGCCATAGCGCAGCAGTTTCATCGCTGATCCTTTCGCTTGTTCGCCTATGGCTCGGGCGGCGTATCAACCGCGCCCGACAAAGGGCATGTTGGTCGCCATGACAGTCATATGCAGGACATTTGCGCCCTCGGGCAGGTTCGCCATATGAAACACCGCCTCAGAGACATTCGCCGCGTCCATCACCGGTTCGGGCCGGATCGAGCCATCGGCCTGGGGCGCACCCTGCGTCGCCACACCCGTAATCATCTCGGTCGCGGCATTGCCGGCGTCAATCTGACCGCAGGCGATGTTAAAGGGCCGCCCATCCAGCGCCAGCGTCCGCGTCAGCCCCGTCACCGCATGTTTGGAAACCGTATAGGGAACCGAACCGGGGCGCGGCGCCTCGGAAGCGATCGAGCCGTTGTTGATGATCCGCCCGCCCATCGGGTCCTGCCGCCGCATCTGGCGAAAGGCTGCACGGGCACACAGGAACATACCGTCGATATTGACCCGCGCAACGCCCTGCCAGTCCTGCCAGGAAATTTCGTCGATCAGGCGCGAAATCAGGATCGCGCCTGCATTGTTGAACAGAACATCCAGTCGCCCCCATTCGGCCACCGCACGGGCAAAGGCGGCATCGACCGCCGCCTCATCCGTCACGTCGCAGGGCAGAATCAGCGCATCAGGATGGCCATCCGCCGTCTCGGCCAAAGCCGACTCGCGTCGGCCGATCAGCCCGACCTTCCAACCCCCATCAAGAAACCGTCGGGCGGTAAGCCGACCAATGCCGCTGCCACCGCCGGTAATCAGGATCGTTTTCATCGCATGCCCCCCTTTTCCCGTCGTGGGCGGATGCTAGCGACAACATCCGCCCAGGAAAAGGGCCGCTCGGGCAAAGGCGCAGGAATCAGGCCTCGGGGTCCCAGCCGCTGATCTGCTTGCTGTCCATGAACTCTTCGAGCCCCCAGACACCACCCTCACGCGCCCGGCCCGAAGCCTTGACCCCGCCAAAGGCCGCGCCGCGCCCGCGCGACTGGCCATTCATTTCGACCATGCCGGCACGCAGCTGACGTGCCAGTCGGTTGCGACGGGCACCATCCTGCGTCTGAACATAGTTCGTCAGCCCATAGATCGTGTCATTGGCGATTTCGACCGCCTCTTCTTCGCTGTCAAATGGGATGATCGACAGCACCGGACCAAATATCTCTTGCCGCGCGATGGTCATCTCATTGGTCACATCGGCAAAGACGGTCGGCCGGACGAAATAGCCGCGATTGACGCCCTCGGGCAGGCCGGGACCACCGGCGACCAGACGCGCGCCCTCGTCGATGCCCTGCTGGATCAGACCCTGAATCTTGTCCCATTGCTGCTTGCTGACCACCGGACCGATGTGACGACCGGGCTGATGGGCGCTGGCGACCTGGGTTTCCTCGGCAACCTTACGGGCCTGCTCGACCGCGGTTTCGTAGAACGAACGCTCGACCAGCATCCGCGTCGGCGCGTTGCAGGACTGGCCACTGTTGTAAAAGCAATGCCGGGCCCCGCGCACCACCGCTTTTTCGTCGGCATCGGCAAAGATCAGGTTCGCACCCTTGCCGCCCAGTTCCAGCGCCACTTTCTTCAGCGTGTCGGCAGCAGCCTTGGTGATCGCAATCCCGGCGCGGGTCGAGCCGGTAAAGCTGATCATATCCACATCAGGATGGGTGGAAAGCTGGGTCCCTACCCCCAAGCCGTCCCCGTTCACCATGTTATACACACCCGCAGGCAACCCGGCCTCATCCACGATTTCGGTAAAGACGACCGAGGAAAGCGGCGCGATCTCGCTGGGCTTCAGCACAACGGTATCGCCCGCAAGCAACGCCGGGATCACCTTCAGCGTCACCTGGTTCATCGGCCAGTTCCACGGCGTGATCAGCCCGACAACGCCAACCGGCTCCCACGCGACCATGCTGTTTGGGGCATGCGGACCCAGCGGGCGGATGAATTCAAAGTTGCGGAACGCCTCGATGAAGGTCTCGATATGATAGCTGCCGGCTGCGGTCTGGTCGTTCAACGACATGTCCTGCGGCGCGCCCATCTCGGCGGTGATCGCGGCGGCCATATCAGAGGCGCGGCGCTTGTAGATCTCCAGAATCCGTTCGACATAGGCCAGCCGTTCGGCCGGAGACGTCCGGGACCAGCCCGGGAAAGCCGCCTTGGCCGCCGCAACCGCCGCATCGGTATCCGCCTGATCGCCAAGGCTGATAACCGCCACCGGCTCTTCGGTCGAGGGGTCGATCACCTCAAGATCGCGCGGCTGGCTGGGCGCAACCCAGGCGCCGTTGATGTAAAATTTCCGCTTGTCGGCAAGTCCGCTCATGAGAGCCTCCCTTGATCTGCGATTGGCCAGCAGACTGGCACCCGGACAGCCGGGCTGCAAGCCACAGCAGCCGCCCCGATTTTTATCACGACTTGAAAGATCGTGTTGGACAATCCGATACGCATGACTATCTTGACGCGGGAGAGCCAACCGAAAGGACCTGCAATGTCCCTGCGCATCAACGATATCGCCCCCGATTTCACTGCCAACTCGACCGAGGGGCAGATCAGCTTCCACGACTGGATCGGCGACAGTTACGCGATCCTGTTCTCGCATCCGCGGGACTTTACCCCGGTCTGCACCACGGAATTCGGTGCCGTGGCGCAACTGGTCCCCGAGTTCGAAAAGCGCAGCACCAAGGTGCTGGGCGTCTCGGTCGATTCGGTCGAGGATCACGGGAAATGGAAGGCCGACATTGAAAAAGTCGCTGGCGTTCCGGCCAATTTCGCCATCATCGACGACACCGATCTGACGGTCGCCAAGGCCTATGACATGCTGCCCGCCGACTATTACCTGCCGAACGAAGGCCGCACGCCCCAACACTCGGCCACCGTGCGGACGGTGTTCATCATCGGGCCGGACAAAAAGGTGCGCCTGACCATGACCTATCCGATGTCGGTCGGCCGCAACTTTGCCGAAATCCTGCGCGCGCTTGACGCGGTGCGGAAAACCGACGGCGTTCCGCTGGCAACCCCGGCAAACTGGGTCCCGGGCCAGGATGTGATCGTGGCGCTGGCGCTGGACGACGCCGCCGCCGAGGCGCGCTATGGCCAGCTTGACAAAAAGCTGCCTTACCTGCGTTTTGCCAAGGACCCGGCGTAACTCCGGGCCGGGTGGGGCCTTTCGCCCCGCCTGGATTGTTCAGTCCGGACATCTGGCGGACGGTTCTGGATGAATCGTTCCGGCTCTGATGTCCGGATCTTGCAGATGTATTGACCGTCGAGGGTCTTGAGCCTGCGGGCAAGGCCGCCAATCACTGTATGGCCGCTTGGACGGCGAGCGTGGTCGTGGCGCTTCCACAACGAACTCGCCTATAAGGCATCCTTCCATTCCAAAGAATGGATCGCACCATCAAACCGGGGAAACAAACAGCTGACCCGACCGCCCTGGCGGACAATAACCTCGCCGAAAAAGCAACAGCCCGCCCGCAAACCTGCGGACGGGCCGATATGCACTAAGAAAAAGAAAGATCAGCCTTCGGCGTCTTCTTTTTCTTTTTTCTCGGGCTGGATCTCTTCGCCCGTCTCTTGGTCGACCATTTTCATGCCAAGGCGAACCTTGCCACGGTCATCAAAGCCCAGCAGCTTGACCTTGACCTCCTGGCCTTCCTTAAGCACCTCATTGGGGTGGTTCAGGCGCTTGTTGGCGATCTGGCTGACATGGACCAGGCCGTCACGCTTGCCAAAGAAGTTCACGAAGGCACCAAAGTCGACCAGCTTGACCACCTTACCGGTGTAGATCTTGCCTTCCTCGGGCTCGGCCACGATCGAATAGATCATCTCATGCGCCTTGCGGATCGCATCGGCGTTGGACGAGGCGATCTTGATGGTGCCATCGTCGTTGATGTCCACCTTGGCGCCCGAAGTCTCGACGATCTCGCGGATGACCTTGCCACCCGAGCCGATAACTTCGCGGATCTTGTCGACCGGGATGGTCATGGTTTCGATACGCGGAGCATGGGCGCTGAATTCGCGACGGCCCTCGGACAGAGCTTTCGACATTTCGCCCAGGATGTGCATCCGGCCGTCCCTGGCCTGGGCCAGGGCCTGCTCCATGATCTCGGGGGTGATGCCCGCGACCTTGATGTCCATCTGCAGGCTGGTGATGCCGTTTTCCGTCCCGGCAACTTTGAAGTCCATGTCGCCCAGATGGTCCTCGTCACCCAGAATGTCGGTCAGGACTGCCCAGCGGCCATCCTCTTCGAGGATCAGACCCATGGCGACACCGGCAACCGGAGCCTTCAGCGGCACACCCGCATCCATCATCGACAGCGAGCCACCGCAGACCGAAGCCATCGAGGACGAGCCGTTCGATTCGGTGATCTCGCTGACCACGCGGATGGTGTAGGGGAAGTCGGTCGGCGCAGGCAGAACCGCCTGCAGCGCGCGCCATGCCAGCTTGCCGTGACCGATCTCACGACGGCCCGGCGAACCCACACGGCCAACCTCGCCGACCGAATAGGGCGGGAAGTTGTAATGCAGCAGGAAGTTGCTGCGGAAGTTACCGTGCAGCGCGTCGATGATCTGTTCGTCATCGCCGGTGCCCAGGGTGGTCACGACCAGCGCCTGCGTCTCGCCGCGGGTGAACAGAGACGAACCATGGGTACGCGGCAGGAAGCCGACTTCCACGTCGATCGGACGCACGGTGCGGTTGTCGCGGCCGTCGATCCGCGGGCGGCCATCAATGATGCCCCCACGCAGGATGCCCGATTCCAGCTTTTTCAGCGCCGAACCCAGGTTCGGGTCAAGCTGCTCTTCCTCGCTCAGACCTTCGAGGATCTTTGCCTTGGTTGCCTCGATGGCGTCGCGGCGCTGACCCTTGTCCTGAATTGCATAGGCGGCGCGCATATCGGCCTCGCCCAGCGATTTCACGCGGTCATACAGGGCCGAGTAGTTCGGCGCCTGGAACTCAAAGGGTTCTTTGGCGGCTTCTTCGGCCAGCGAGATGATCAGGTCGATCACCGGCTGCATGGCCTCGTGGCCGAACTTGACCGCGCCCAGCATCTCGGCCTCGGTCAGCTCATAGGCCTCGGATTCGACCATCATCACCGCGTCGCGGGTACCGGCGACGACCAGATCAAGGCGCTGCTCGGGGTTGCCGCGCAGGTTTTCCATATCGGCAACTTCGGGGTTCAGCACATATTCGCCGTTCGCAAAGCCAACGCGCGCCGCGCCGATCGGCCCCATGAAGGGCACGCCCGAGATGGTCAGGGCAGCCGAGGCAGCAATCATGGCGACGATATCGGGATCGTTGACCAGATCGTGGCTGAGCACGGTGCACATCACCAGCACTTCGTTCTTGAAGCCGGGGACGAACAGCGGGCGGATCGGACGGTCGATCAGGCGCGCGGTCAGCGTCTCACGCTCGCTCGGGCGTGCTTCGCGCTTGAAGAAACCGCCGGGGATCTTGCCGGCGGCATAGTATTTTTCCTGATAATGCACCGTCAGGGGAAAGAAATCCTGACCGGGCTTGGGTTCCTTGGCGAAAGTGACGTTGGCCATCACGCTGGTTTCGCCCAGAGTGGCAATCACCGAGCCGTCGGCCTGACGGGCAACCTTGCCCGTTTCCAGCGTAAGCGTTTCATTGCCCCACTGGATCGATTTCTTCACTTCATCAAACATTCGGTTTCCTCTGGCGACGCGCCGGCCCTCCGGTCGCGTCCCGTGTCAAATGGCGGCCCCATTGCCGCCGCCCCTATCCTTTGCATGTGCCCCGGGGCCTGGCGTCACGTCACAGATGGAGTTGCCCCATACAGGAAAACAGGGTGCATGGGAAGTGGTTTGCCAGCGCCCTGCCCCTTCAGGCCAGCAGCGTAACGGGCAAATCCGTGGCCGGAAAATGCAAACGCCCGCGGCCTTGGCCACGGGCGCAACGCTTGGCGGCGCAGCTTGCGCCACCCTGTTCCTGCCTTAGCGGCGCAGGCCCAGCTTGCCGATCAGCGCGGTGTAGCGGGCTTCGTCCTTGCGCTTCAGATAGTCCAGCAGCTTACGACGCTGCGCGACCAGCTTCAGCAGACCACGGCGGGAGTGGTTGTCTTTCTTGTGGGTCTTGAAGTGCTCGGTCAGAGTAGCAATGCGCGAGGACAGGATCGCAACCTGCACCTCGGGCGAGCCGGTGTCGCCTTTCTTGGTGGCGAATTCGGCCATGACGCGGTTCTTTTCTTCAACCGTAATCGACATCGGGGGCTCCTTTCAGAACAAAGGGTTATGGCTCAGGCCGGGATGTCGTCCAGCACAGGCCCATGGAGAACACCGCCAGAATCGTTCAGGCGGATGCGGGCGTATAGGCGGAATCGGTGCAAAAGGAAAGCGGATTCCTTGGCCAGCACGGTTACTTCTGCGGTTTGATCTGGTTCAAAAGGATATCTTCTGCGCGCAGGTTCGGAGCGTTCTGAACCTCGCAGATAATCACCCCGTCCACGCGGATCACCGCTGCGTCGTTTTCGTCCCGCTCAACCGTCACGACAGGTTCGGTGCCGCTGCCATCATCCTGATAGCGCAGTTCAATCCGGTCCTCACGTGGGTTGAAATCGGCAATAACGGCCGGAGGCGCGTCCAAGTCAGCCCGGTCGCCAGGCATTTCGAGAGCGAACAGATCCTCGCCCTCGCCCCCCTCGGCGAAATCGCCCGCGCCGGGCAACAGCGTATCGCGACCCTCACCGCCATGCAGCCAGGCGCGATCCGGATCGGCCGAACCGATCAGCAGATCGTCGCCCTCACCTCCGTCCAGATCATCCTCGCCCCGCCCGGCGATCAGGGTGTCATTGCCGATCCCGCCCCACAGCCAATCATCGCCGTCACCAGCGGTAAGCAGGTCATCGCCCTCACCGCCAAAGATCGTATCGTTACCACCGCCACCGTGCAGAGTGTCATTGCCGCCCTGACCGGTGAGGTAATCGTTGCCCTCGCCCCCGCCGATCAGATCGTCGCCACCCGGACCATAATCGCCGTCGCCATAGATCCAGTCATCGCCGTTGCCGCCCAACAGGGTATCATTCCCCTGCCCGCCATGCAGATCGTCGTTGCCGCCATGACCGCGCAGCAGGTCATCACCCTCGCCGCCGGCCAGCCAGTCCGAACCTTCGGTGCCATCCTGAACGGAACTTTCAGCCCCATTACCCTCATCACCGTCAGGCGGGCTGCCCGAACCGTCCGGCTCATCATCAGTCGTCGGGTTCCGGGTCGTCGAGGTCACGTCAATGGCAAGACCAGCGAACAGCATCGTGAGCAGACTGCTGAGCAATAACATGACAACACCCGAAAGAATCACACAACCTTTACGAGCAACCTAGCGCGGCACCGCTGGGCTCGCATCCTCAATGTCAACAATGAGTTAACAAAGCAGATGCTCCTCACGGCTGCACCGGGGGTTCAGTAAAAGGGTGATCTGAACGGGTCAGCTATAATCGCGAGCGCCAAAGATTGCGCTGCCGACGCGGACATGGGTCGCGCCTTCGGCAATGGCGGTTTCGAAATCGGCGCTCATGCCCATCGACAGGCCGCGCAGACCATTACGGGCGGCGATGTCACGCAAAGCGCGGAAATGCGGCACCGGATCTTCGCTCTCGGGCGGGATGCACATCAACCCCGACAAAACCAGCTCCATGGCCTGACACTCGGCGATGAAGGCATCGGCATCATCCGGCAGAATACCCGCCTTTTGCGGCTCGGCACCGGTATTCACCTGAACGAAAAGCTGCGGACAATTGCCGCGTGCCTGCACCTGCCGGGCCAGTTTGCTTGCCAAAGACGGACGGTCCAGCGTGTGGATCGCGTCAAAAAGCTCAAGCGCAGGTTTCAACTTGTTGGTCTGTAAGGGGCCGATCATGTGCAGCTCGACCCCGGAAAAGCGCGTGCGCCAATCGGGCCATTTTCCGACCGCTTCCTGGACGTAGTTCTCGCCAAAGATGCGGTGGCCGGTTTCCAATACCGCCTCGACCCGCCCGGGGGGCTGCACCTTACTGACCGCAATCAGAGTGACCTCTCCTGCTGCGCGTCCCGATGCCTTTTCGGCCGCCGCGATGCGGCGCTTGATCTCTTCCAGTCCCATGAGTGCATGATTCCCAAAAGAAAAGAGCGGGCGCAAGGCCCGCTCTTCCTGATTCCAGGTTCTGACGGATCAGAACTTGAACTTCACGCCGACGTCAGCGTAGGTGTCGTCGTCTACACCAGCAACGTCGGAGTCGACGTTGATGATGCCGCCGGCCAGAACGGCGCCGCCGCCCAGGTCGTAGTCAGCGCCGATACCGATAGCGCGCGGTTTGATGTCGCTGGCGCCATACACGTCAACTTTGTCCTGACGGAAGAAGCCCTTCACGGTCAGAGCGTCAGCTTGGTAAGCAGCCGACAGACCGATGGTCGAGTCGAACTCAGCGCCGGTGCCGACGAACACGTCGTCGTATTTGACGAAGACGCCTTTCACCGAGAAATTATTGAATTTGGCTTCACCGCCGAGCGAGATTTCGCTCATGTCGTCGTGCTTGGCATAGCCCAGAGCGGCCCACCAGTTGCCGGCGTCGTATTTAGCGGCCAGCGAGTAGGCAACGTGATCCGACAGAGCGTCGGTGTCGGGGTTGCCGGTGGGGGTGTAGAGGTTAGCGCCGGTGGTCACGTCGTAGACGCTGGTGTCAACACCATCGGTAGCCGAAGCGTAGAACGAGATCTGGTTGACGGTGTATTCGTACAGGATCGTCGGGCCCTGATTGCGGTTGGCACCGTCGCCGACCAGGTAGCTGATCTCTTCCGGATCGCCGGCAACGGCGCCGTCGGTGTAGCCGATTTCATACAGGTCGCCGATCGCGGCTTCCGAAGCCGAAACGACGTCGCCCATCGACAGTTTGCCGTAGGTGCCCGAAATCCAGACAGCGCCACGCTCACCGCGGGCAGCCGAACGGTACTCGTTGTTCCAGTCTTCCTGGTCAACGCGGAATTCACCGCCGAAGGACAGACCAGCGTCCGATTCGCCGGTCAGCGTGAACTTCACGCGGGCGCGGCTGGCGAACTGGACATCGTCACCGTCATAGATCACACCCATGCGGCCGTCGCCCGAGATGGCGACTTCGGCAGCGGCAACACCGGCGGTCATAACCAGCGCGGTGGTGGCGAAAAGAACCTTTTTCATGGTTTTCCCTCTTGTCTCTCTCGTATGCCCCACCCCGGAGTACCGGCTGGGGTATGCCTGTTGTGTCGCGCTTTCCCCCCCGCATTGCAACGAAATCGCATCCACTTAGCCAGTTTCCGGGATGCTGTGATGCACATGAGCCACACCCCATTGCAACGCCCCGGTGCCGGTTTTGCCCCGCCGCGGAGCCATGCGCCCCCTGTCCCGCGCGCGTACTATATTCACCACGGCCAGCCGGATTGCGCAGGCAGGCGCGGCATCTCTTGTCGCAAGGGGCAAAATTGCGCTATGGCTCCGGCAAGGACGATCCGGGGGACTTCAGATGACCAGACGCGCCGTACGGCTGACCGCCACCCTGCTGATCCTGGCGGGGCTTGCCGCCTGTTCGGGCACAGGACGTCAGGGCCAGTCCCAGACCACGCAGCCGCAACAGCGCGAATCCACGATCTGGGACGTCTTTTCGAATCGCCGCGACCCGAACGATACGGTGGCCGTCAACCGCTATCTCTGGAACGCCAGTCTGGAGGTTCTGGACTTTCTGCCGATCCAGTCGGTCGACCCCTTTACCGGCGTGATCGTCACCGGCTACGGCACGCCTCCGGGCGGTGGCCGCGCCTATCGCGCCACAATCAAGGTCAGCGATCCTTCGCTTGATGCGCGTGCGCTTAAGGTTTCGCTGCAGGGTTCGGGCGGCGCAGCGGTGGCGCCGGACACGGTCCGCGCGGTCGAAGACGCGATTCTGACCCGCGCCCGTCAGCTGCGGCTGCAGGACCGTAATCTCTAAGCAGCACCGACCCCGCTGGACCTGCATCGGGCAAGCGGCTAATACCCTGCGGGCAGTCTGACGCCCGGAGGTTTCCATGCCCTATGATCCCGCAATCAGCGAGCCGCGCTGGCAAAAAGCGTGGGAAGAGGCGAGCGCGTTCCGCGCCGTCCGGGACGAACGGCCCAAATATTACGTGCTCGAGATGTTCCCCTATCCTTCGGGGCGCATCCATATGGGCCATGTGCGCAACTATACCATGGGCGACGTTGTGGCCCGGTTCAAACGCGCGCAGGGCTTTTCCGTGCTGCACCCGATGGGCTGGGATGCTTTTGGCATGCCGGCCGAAAACGCCGCGATGGAACAGGGCGGCCATCCGCGCGACTGGACCTACGGCAATATAGCCACCATGCGGGGGCAGCTGAAACCGCTGGGCCTGTCAATCGACTGGAGCCGCGAATTTGCCACCTGCGACGACGATTACGTCAAGCAGCAGCAGTCGCTGTTTCTGGATTTCCTTGAGGCGGGGCTGATCTATCGCAAATCGGCCATGGTCAACTGGGACCCGGTCGATATGACCGTGCTTGCCAACGAACAGGTGATCGACGGCAAGGGCTGGCGGTCGGGCGCCCCGGTCGAGCGGCGCGAGCTGACGCAATGGTTCTTCCGCATCTCGGACTATTCCGAAGAGCTGCTTGCGGCGCTGGACGGGCTGGAGGGCTGGCCCGAGAAGGTCCGGCTGATGCAGCAGAACTGGATCGGCAAGTCGCGGGGCCTGCAATTCCGGTTCGAAACCGTGAACGCCCCAGAAGGCTTTGAAAAACTTGAGGTCTATACCACCCGCCCGGACACGCTGCGCGGGGCGTCCTTTGTCGCGATCTCGCCCGATCATCCCTTGGCGCGCAGGCTTGAGGCCGACCCTCGCATTGCCGCCTTTGCCGCCGAGGCGCGCAAGCTCGGCACCAGCGAGGAAGCTCTTGAAAAGGCAGAAAAGCTGGGCTTTGACACCGGGCTCAGGGTTCGTCATCCGCTTGATCCCGGCTGGGAACTGCCGGTCTGGATCGCGAATTTCGTGCTGATGGACTATGGCACCGGCGCCATCTTTGGTTCGCCCGCCCATGATGAGCGCGACCATGAATTCGCGGTGAAATACGGGTTGCCGATCCGCGCCACCTTTGGCCCGCGCGGCACGACGCTGGACGAGGCCGACGCGCTGGTCGCCAAAGAACCCTATGTGCCGCTGAAATCCGAAGTCGTGACCTATGTGCGCGGCTTTGCCGGAGAGGCCGAACAGACCGGAGAGGCCGCGGTGGATGCCGCCATCGCCCATGCCGAGGCGAATGGCTATGGCGAAGGCGTGACCAAATACCGGCTGCGCGACTGGGGCATCTCGCGCCAGCGCTATTGGGGCTGCCCGATCCCTGTGGTCCATTGTGACAGCTGCGGTGTGGTGCCTGAAAAGAAAGACAACCTGCCGGTTCTGCTGCCGCAGGATGTCAGCTTTGACCAGCCCGGCAACCCTCTGGATCGCCATCCGAACTGGCGTCAGGTGACCTGTCCGAATTGCGGTGCTGCCGCGCGGCGCGAAACCGACACCATGGACACCTTTGTCGATTCGTCCTGGTATTATGCGCGTTTTACCGCGCCCCATGCCGCGACCCCGACCGATCGGGCCGAATCTGACTACTGGATGAATGTCGACCAATATATCGGCGGCATCGAACATGCGATTCTGCATCTGCTTTATTCGCGCTTTTTTGCCCGGGCGATGGTCAGGACCGGCCACCTGCCCGAAGCCGCGAAAGAGCCTTTCGATGCGCTCTTTACCCAGGGCATGGTCACGCATGAGATCTACATGACCCGGGATGGACGCGGTCGCCCGGTCTATCACCTGCCCGAAGATGTCGTCGACGGAAAGCTGAGCGATGGCACAGCGGTTGAGGTGATTCCCTCGGCCAAAATGTCGAAATCCAAGAAAAACGTCGTTGATCCGGTCAATATCGTCGGAAGCTTTGGTGCGGATACCGCGCGTTGGTTCATGCTTTCGGACAGCCCGCCCGAACGTGACGTCGAATGGACCGCCGCCGGGGCCGAGGCCGCGAACCGCTTTCTTGGCCGGGTGTGGCGGCTTGCCGACGAGATCCCCGAAGGGGGCGAAGACCCCGATCTGATCCGCGCCGCACACCGCGCCATTGATGAGGTGACGCGCGCCATAGAAAGCTTTGCCTTCAACAAGGCTGTGGCCAAGATTTACGAACTGGCGAACACGACCGCAAAATCAAAGGCAGGCGGCGATTCGCGGCGCGAAGTGCTGCGCATCCTTGCCCAGCTGATGGCCCCGATGGTGCCGCATCTGGCCGAAGAAGTCTGGTCCAGGGCCGGCGGACAGGGCATGGTTGTCGATGCCCCCTGGCCCAAGGCGGACCCGGCGTTGCTGATTTCGGATTCGGTCGTGCTGCCGATCCAGATCAACGGCAAGCGCCGTGCCGAGATCGAGGTGCCCAAAGACATGCCCAAGGAACAGATCGAATCGCTCGTTCTGGCCGATGAGACGGTGCAGAAATTCATGGCCGGCTCTGCGCCCAAGAAACTGATCGTCGTGCCGGGGCGGATCGTCAATGTCGTGGTCTAGACGAACGGCGATCCTTGGCGCGCTGGCGCTGGCGGCCTGCGGCTTTTCCCCGGTCTACGGACCGGGGGGCACGGGCGGCAAGCTTTTTGGCCAGGTCCGCACCGCCGATCCGCGTACCCCGGACGATTTTGCCTTTGCAGGCCGGATTGCCGAGCAGCTGGGGCCGGAAAAAGACGCGCGCTTCCTGCTGGAATACCGGCTGCGCATCGCTGTTGTTCCGCAGGCGATCACCCGGGATGAGGTGACGACGCGCTACGCCCTGAACGGCACCGCCGATTTCGTGCTGACCGAGGCAAGCTCAGCCCGCGAGGTGACGCGCGGACAGGTGAGCAGCTTTACCTCATATTCGACCACGGGGACCACCATCGCCACCATGGCGGCCGAACAGGACGCGCATGACCGGCTGGCCCGTATGCTGGCCGATCAGGTGGTGACGCGGCTGCTGGCCGTTCAGCCAGACGCGGTGCCATGATCCTCAAGGGCGCCGAGATCGGACATTATCTGGCGCGGCCCGATCCGACCCGCCCGGCACTGCTGATCCATGGCCAGGACGCGATGCGGGTGGCACTGAAACGGGCCGAGGCCATCAAGGCTCTGGTCGGTGAGGGTGCCGAGGAAGAGATGCGACTGACCCGCATCCCGGGCGGTGACCTGCGCCGCGACCCCGCAACCCTGCTTGATGCCGTCAAGGCGGTCGGTTTTTTTCCCGGTCAGCGCGTGGTGCTGGTCGATGACGCAACGGATGCTGCTGCCCCCGCCATCGCCGCGGCAATCTCGGAATGGAGGTCGGGCGATGCCGTGATCGTTGTCGCGGCCGGGGCGCTGAACAAATCCTCGGCGCTGCGCAAGCTTTTCGAGCCCCATCCTGCCGCTGTCACCGCCCCGATCTATGACGACCCGCCTGGTGAGGATGAGGTCGGGCGCTGGTTGCGCGATGCCGGGTTGCGGGAAATCCCGCGTGAATCGATGCGCGATCTGATGGCGCTGGCGCGCGCGCTTGATCCCGGCGATTTCCGCCAGACGGTGGAAAAGATCGGCCTTTACAAACATGGTGACCCCGAACCGCTAAGCCCGGCCGAGATCGCAGCCCTTGCACCTGCGACCATCGAGGCCGAGGTCGACGACCTGATTGATTGCGTGGCCGAGGGCAGGGCGCGCGAATTCGGAAAGCTGATGCGACGCATCGAGGGACAAGGCATTGCCCCGGTGACGCTGTGCATCGCGGCGCTGCGGCATTTCAGGGCGCTGCATACCGCCGCCTCGGACCCCGGCGGACCGGGGGCAGGGTTGGCACGGCTGCGCCCTCCGGTCTTTGGGCCACGCCGTGACCGGATGATCCGGCAGGCCCAGGATTGGGGGATGCGCGCGCTGGAAGATGCGATCCATCAGCTGATCGAGACCGATCTGGTGCTGCGCTCATCCTCTCGCGCTCCGGCGATGGCGCTGATGGAGCGGATGCTGCTGCGGTTATGCATGATGCCGCGGGGGGTGCGGTGACAAATCCGCAAGACGTCGGGGCACTGGTGATCGGCGCGGGGCCTGCCGGGTTGATGGCGGCCGAGGTTCTGGCCGGACAGGGTGCGCAGGTGATGGTGGCCGAGGCCATGCCGACCCCGGCGCGCAAATTCCTGATGGCCGGAAAATCTGGGCTGAACCTGACTAAGGATGAGCCTTGGGAGCTGTTCATGACGCGGTACGGGGGCTCTGCCCCCCGCGCGCCCGCCCCCTCAATGGGGGCGGGCGCGCGTCCCCCGGGATATTTGATCACAGAAGAATTCGGGCCGCAGGAGGTCATCAGCTGGGCGCGCGGGTTGGAAATCGAGCTGTTTTCCGGCTCAACCGGGCGTGTTTTTCCGGTCGGGATGAAGGCGTCGCCGCTGCTTCGGTCCTGGCTGGCGCGATTAGCGGGGCAAGGCGTCGATTTGCGTACCCGCTGGCGCTGGAACGGCTTTGACGGAGTGTTCTGGCGGTTTGAAGTACCGGAGGGTACAGCCTTGCTGCGTCCCCGCACCGTGGTGCTGGCACTGGGAGGGGCGAGTTGGCCCCGGCTTGGTTCGGACGCGGCATGGGTGCCCTGGCTTGTCGGGCGCGGCGTTGAGGTCGTGCCCTTCCAGCCTGCGAATATGGGTTTTCGCGTCTCGTGGTCAGCGCAGATGGCGCGGCATTTTGGGCAGGCGGTCAAGGGTGTCGCCCTATGGGCCGGAGAGCATGTCAGCCGGGGCGAATGGGTCGTCACTGCCAAGGGGATTGAGGGCGGGGGCGTTTATGAGGTCTCGGCTGCCATTCGCGACGGCGCCCGGGTCCACGTCGATCTGGCGCCGGATCTGGGCGTTGATGAGCTGGCGCGGCGGTTTGCACGCGCACCGTCCAGACTGTCGATCGGCAACCGATTGCGCCGGGGGCTGGGCGATCCGGTTCGCGCTGCGCTGCTGATGGAATGGGGCAGGCCGCTGCCTTTGGCGAACGATGAGTTGGCCCGTCGCGCCAAAGCGCTGGTGCTGTCGCATGAGGGGCCGATGGGTATTGCGCGCGCGATCTCTTCTGCAGGAGGGATTGCCGCCGAGAGCGTGGCTGAGACTCTGGAGTTGAAGGCGATGCCCGGGGTCTTTGTCGCGGGCGAGATGCTGGATTGGGAGGCTCCGACCGGGGGCTATCTGCTGACCGGCTGTCTTGCCACCGGGCGCCGGGCTGGCCGGGGTGCCGCCGCTTATCTCGCCGCGGCACGGAGATAGGCGGGCCGGGCGCGCATCATCTCAAGATAACCCGTCAGCCGGTGTTCGATGATCGGAAACCGTGCGGTCAGGGCCCAGGTCAGACAATGCGCCAGAATGATGTCGGGCACCGTCATGCGGTCGCCCATCAGGAAACCTTCGTCGGCCATGCGATGGACAAGGGTACGCTGGCTGCGCTCAAACTCCCAGCGCAGGGTATTCTTGATCGCGGCAAGGCGCATTTCCTCGGGAAGGATGAAACTGTGGCGCGCGGCAAGCCATAAGGCGGCGTCGAATTCGTCCAGCACGAATTGCATCAGGCTGTCCTGGCGCGCGCGCTCAAGCGTGCCTGCGGGATGGGTCAGCGCGCCATGCTTGTCGGCCAGATAGGTCAGGATCGCGGTCGAATCAGTGATGGGCGTGCCGTCCACCACCAGCACCGGCACCTTGCCTGCGGGGTTGAAGGGTGTGACCCCTTCGGAATGCGGATTGACGGCGACATGCTCATAGGGACGCCCAAGCTCTTCGAGCATCCAGAGCACGCGCAGGGCGCGGCTCTTGCCAGTTCCGATTACCTGATACATCTGGCTCCTCGCATTGCCTTATGATCCAAGGCTAGACCGACGGGACGATTCCCACAATCAGCGCCATTGACGCGGCCGCCATCGAGGCGCAGGAATTGCGGGCTGCGAGAGGGAGATCTTCATGAACAGGACACTGCGCGCCCCGCTGTTCAATGCGGTGCTGATCGGCGGATCGTTTATCCTGCTGATCAACTTTGCCTTGCGTGCCAGCTTTGGCGTGTTCCAGATCCCCGTCGCGCAGGAATTCGGCTGGCCGCGCGCCGAGTTCAGCCTGGCCATCGCCATCCAGAACCTGGCCTGGGGGATCGGTCAGCCGATCTTTGGCGCGCTGGCCGAACGCTGGGGCGACCGCTGGTCGGTGATCATCGGCGCATTCCTGTACTCTGCCGGGTTGATCCTGACTGCCTATGCGACCGACCCACTGACCGTGCAGCTGTTAGAGGTCATGGTCGGCTTTGGCATCGCCGGCACCGGCTTTGGCGTGATCCTTGCCGTGATCGGGCGGGCCGCCAGCGACGAAAACCGCAGCCTGGCGCTGGGGATCGCCACTGCCGCCGGCTCGGCCGGGCAGGTTTTTGGCGCGCCGCTCGCCGAGATGCTGCTGATGCATTACCCGTGGCAAAGCGTGTTCATCATCTTTGGGGTGATCGTGCTGGCCTGTCTGTTTTTCCTGCCCATGCTGAGCAGTGGCAAGCCCGCCAGCCGCAGCGAGCTTGAGGAAAGCATGGGTTCGGTGCTGAAACGCGCCTTTACCGACCCGTCTTATCTGATGATCTTTGCCGGCTTCTTTTCCTGCGGCTATCAGTTGGCCTTTATCACCGCGCATTTCCCCGCCATGGTGACCGAGATGTGCGGACCGATCAGCCCCCTTGGAACATTGGCAAGCATCGGGATCACCACCACTTCGACACTTGGTGCGGCAGCTATCTCGTTGATCGGGCTTGCAAATATCGCCGGATCAATCTTTGCGGGCTGGTTGGGCAAGCGCTATACCAAGAAATACCTGCTGGCCGGAATCTATACGCTGCGCACCATTGCCGCCGCTGCCTTTATCCTGCTGCCGATCACGCCGACCAGCGTCATCATCTTTTCGCTGGTCATGGGCGGGCTGTGGCTTGCGACCGTACCGCTGACCTCGGGGCTGGTCGCCTATATCTACGGGCTGCGCTACATGGGCACGCTTTACGGCTTTGTCTTTCTTAGCCACCAGCTTGGTTCGTTCCTTGGCGTGTGGCTGGGCGGCAAGATGTACGACATCTACGGCGATTATACGATCGTCTGGTGGGTAGGGGTCGGCGTCGGAGCCTTCAGCGCGCTGATCCACCTGCCCGTGCGCGAGGCCCCCTCACGGTTGGCCACTACCTGAACCAGGCGGTTTTTTGTTTGACTGGTCAATCAATGAAATCTAGCTTTTGCGGTCAGGCGCAGACAGAAGCGCCACCGCGAAACAGGGAGAGTTTTCATGTCCATTGACCGCCTTGCCCGCCGTCTGGCGGCAGGCCTGACCGCAACGGCGCTGCTTGTTCCGGCTGCTTTGGCGCAGGACGCCGGGGAAATGCCGCAATGCCAGGTGCGCGAATTTGCCATGGGTCTGCGTTATCAGCAGCAATCGGCCGAGGTGCAGGCGCTGCAATTGCAGGCTTTTGCGCTGGCGACCGAACGGCTGGATGCCGCCGTTGCCAAGGCCGAAGACCCGTCAAAGCTGGCTGTTGTCACTGACCTCGATGAAACCGTGATCGACAACAGCGCGCTGCTGGTCCGTGACATGCAGGAATGCCACCAATACGACACCTGGGACACCTGGGGTTTCTGGGAACGTGAGGGCAAACCCACCCTGATCCCCGGCGCCAAAGAGTTTCTGGATCATGCCGACAAGGCAGGGGTAGCGATCTACTACATCTCGGACCGTTTCGGCGAGAACAAACCCTCGACCATCGCCACGCTGAACGAACTTGGGCTGCCGCAGGTTTCGGACGATCAGGTGCTGCTGTACGGCACCACCAAGGTCGAGCGGCGCGGCGTCGTGTCAAAGGATCATCAGATCATCCTGCTGCTCGGCGATACGCTGCACGACTTTGACGGCGTATTTCATAAGGCCGACACCGCCACCAAACGGCAGAAGGTAGAAGAAAACCGCGCCCATTTCGGCACCGACTGGATCGTGCTGCCAAACGCCACCTATGGCGAATGGAGCGAGGCACCTTTGACCGGCTGGGACGCCGTGCTCAAGACCGAATAACCGCCGAAAGGACCATTGCCTCTGGCCGGGGGATCGGCAAGTCTCGGCCCGTCTGGCCGGAGGGGGTTCATGCGTGCATTGATGTCGGCGGGGATCATCAGCCTGATCCTGGCCTATACACTTAGCCAGTTTTACCGCGCTTTCCTGGCGGTTCTGGCGCCGGTGCTACGCACCGAACTGGGGGCCGACCCCGAAGATCTGGCGATCTCATCTGGCATGTGGTTCCTGACTTTTGCCCTGATGCAGATCCCCATCGGCACGGCACTGGACCGGGTCGGGCCGCGCCGGACCGTAGCAGCTTTGCTGGCGCTTGGGGGCGCGGGCGGGGCAGCGGTCTTTGCGCTGGCGCAGGCGCCCTGGCATCTGCACGTCGCACTGGCCCTGATGGGGGTTGGCTGCGCGCCGGCACTGATGGGCAGCTATTACATCTTTGCGCGCACTTATCCGGCGGCAGTCTTTGGCACGCTGGCCGGGGCGACGGTGGGCTTTGGCTCGATGGGCAATATTCTGGGCACGGCCCCGTTGCTTTGGGCGATCGAGGCCATCGGCTGGCGCGAAACGCTGGCCCTGCTTGCGCTTGCCACACTTGCGGTGGCGGTGGCGATCCTTGCGCTGACCCGCGACCCCGAGCGGCTGCCCCCGACCGAGCGGCCCGGCTCTTTGGCCGAAATCCTGCGACTGCGGCCGCTGTGGTTCATCCTGCCGCTGTTTTCAGTGAACTATGCCGCCTCGGCCGCGATCCGCGGGCTATGGGCGGGCCCCTATATGGCCGAGGTGCACGACGCATCGGACCAGCTTATCGGCCAGGCAACGCTGGCGATGGGTGTTGCCATGGTGGTCGGCAACTTTCTTGTCGGGCCGGCACTGCGGCTTGTCGGCTCGATCCGGCGTCTGGCGCTGATCTCGAACGGCGGCGGGGTGGCGGTCATGGCGGCGCTATGGCTCTTTCCCGCCGAAAGCGTCCCGCTGTCGGTCACGCTGCTGGCGCTCGTCGGGCTGTCGGGGGTCAGTTACAGCGTCCTCATGGCGCATGGCCGCGCCTTTTTACCACAACATCTGGTAGGGCGGGGCGTCACCTTCCTCAACATGTTCTCGATCGGAGGAACCGGACTTTTGCAATTCTCCTCGCGCCCGGTTTATCGCTGGGCCTCGGCGGGCGGGGATGCGGCGCATGCTTACTCGACCCTGTTCCTGTTTTTCCTGATTCCGCTTACGGTGGGGTTCCTTTTGTATTTCCTGACGCCCGAGACACCTGATGCCTGAAATTCCCGCCGACCGGATCAATGTGGTTGCCCCGAACCTGAAACGCCGCCTGTCGGGCGTGACGGCCACCGTGGTGCGGCTGATCCCGGTACAGGCACGCATGATCGGCATCGTCGCCACCGGCCCCGGTCTGCCACCCGATCTGCCACATATTCCACTGACCCGCGCCGCGCTGCTGCCCCGGGACCGCTGGCGGGTCTGGCACGCGCGGCGCAACACGGAAATGGCGCTGGGGCTGATCCTGCGGCATATGCTGCGGCGGCGTTACCGGCTGCTGTTCACCTCGGCCGCGCAACGCCGCCATACCGGCTTTACCCGCTGGCTGATCCGTCGTCAGGACGCGCTGATCGCCACCTCGCCGCAGGCTGCGAGCTATCTTGAACGTCCCGCCACGGTGATCCTGCACGGCGTGGACCTGTCGGTCTTTCATCCCGCCCCCGATCGCGCGGCGCTGCGGGCCGAGCTGGGCTTTGCACCTGATGACATCGTGATCGGTTGTTTTGGCCGCGTCCGTGCGCAAAAGGGCATTGATCTGCTGGTCGAGGCGGCGCTGCGACTGTTCCCCTCGCGACCGCGTGCGCGGCTGATCATGAGCGGACGTATCACCGCCGACAATCAGGCCTTTGCGGACGGGCTGAAGGCGAAAATCGAGGCCGCCGGCCTTTCAGACCGTATCCGCTTTCTCGGCGAAGTCCCGTGGGAGCAGGTGGTGCGCAACTACCAGGCCATCGACCTGTTCACCGCCCCGGCCCGATGGGAAGGTTTTGGCCTGACCCCGCTTGAAGCCGCGGCCTGCGGCGTGCCGACCGTCGCCACCCGGGTCGGTGCCTATGAAACGCTGATCCGCGACGGAGAAACGGGCAGCCTTGTCGACCGCGAGGACCTTGATGCGCTGACCACAGCACTGGCGCACTGGCTGGACGACGATGCGGGCAGGCAGGCGGCGGGGCAGGCGGCGCGCGAGCATGTCCAGACCAATCACGCCATCGAGGGCGAGGCCCGCGCCATCACAGAGGTCTATCGCAGGCTGTTGTCGTGAACCGCCTGGGCTTTCTGATCGCCCGGACCTTGCGCAATGAGACGGCGCTGCAAAGCCTCTCGGTACCGCAAAGCGACCTGCTTGCGGCGCTAAAGGACAAACATGTCGCACTGGTCGGTAATGCGCGCGCATTGGCCCAGACCGGACACGGCAAGCGTATCGACAACGCCGACCTGGTTATCCGCATCAACCGCGCCCCGATGCCCGCCGCCGCAAGCCACGGCACCCGCACCGACTGGCTGGCGCTGGCGACACGGCTGCCCGATGCGGACCGTGACCGTATCGCGCCCGCGCGCATCCTGTGGATGTCGCCCAAGCGCAAGCGGCTGGACTGGCAAACCGCGACCAGCCCCGGCTTTTACCTGCATCCACTGGGCGATTATCAGGCACTAAGAGACCAGCTTGGCGCACCGCCCACCACCGGAGCAATGATGATCGCGCTGATCACCTGGTCGCAAATGGCGCGGCTAGAGCTTTTCGGCTTTGATTTCTTTGCCTCTCTGTCGCTGTCGGGCCGGCGAACCGCCGAGCAGGTTCCCCATGATTTTTCACAGGAATCTGCCTGGGTTCAGGAGCTGATCTCGTCAGATCGCCGAATTATTCGTCATTAGGACAGAATTTTGCCATTATATCAGTCTTTTTGACGAAATCTTGCTTTCCCTTTCCCGGGAAACACCCTATATCGCGTCGTCCTTTGTCATAGGAGACCCCAATGGGCTACAAGGTCGTTGTCGCCGGCGCCACGGGGAACGTGGGCCGTGAAATGCTGAACATCCTGGCCGAGCGCCAGTTCCCTGCCGATGAGGTTGTTGCTCTGGCTTCGCGCCGGAGCATTGGCACTGAGGTCAGCTATGGCGACAAGACCCTGAAGTGCAAGGACATCGAAGGGTTCGACTTTACCGGCCATGACATCGCGCTTTTTGCCATCGGCTCCGACGCGACCAAGACCTATGCGCCGATCGCCGCCTCGCAAGGCTGCGTGGTGATCGACAACTCGTCGCTGTATCGCTACGACCCCGAGATCCCGCTGGTCGTTCCCGAGGTGAACCCCGACGCGGTCGAGAACTATCGCAACAAGATGATCATCGCGAACCCCAACTGCTCGACCGCGCAGATGGTGGTGGCGCTGAAGCCGCTGCATGACCGCGCCCGTATCAAGCGCGTCGTCGTCTCGACCTATCAGTCGGTGTCGGGCGCCGGGAAAGAGGGTATGGACGAGCTGTGGAACCAGACCAAGGGCGTCTATGTCCCCGGTCAGGAAGTCGAGCCCAAGAAGTTCCAAAAGCAGATCGCCTTCAACGTGATCCCGCAAATCGACGTTTTCATGGATAGCGGCGACACCAAGGAAGAATGGAAAATGGTGGTCGAGACCAAAAAGATCATCGATCCGGCGATCAAGGTCACGGCAACCTGTGTGCGCGTGCCGGTCTTTGTCGGCCATTCGGAATCGGTGAACATCGAATTCGAAGAGTTCCTCGACGAAGACGAGGCCCGCGACATCCTGCGCGAGGCTCCGGGCCTGCTGGTCATCGACAAGCGCGAGCCGGGCGGCTACGCGACCCCGGTGGAATGCGTCGGCGATTTCGCCACCTTCGTCAGCCGCATCCGTCAGGACGTGACGGTTGAAAACGGCTTGAACATGTGGATCGTCAGCGACAACCTGCGCAAGGGTGCGGCGCTGAACGCGGTCCAGATCGCCGAGCTTCTGGGCAATCGCTGCCTCAGGAAGGGCTGATCGGATACGAAGATGTGACGGCGCTCCCGCAGATTTCGTGGGGGCGCCCTCTTGCATTTCCCACGGCGCTTGCAGACCCTGACCGGATTCACGACGAGGGAAATTGATGCGCCATCTGTTGCTTTCCACCGCCATTCTTGCCGCCGGCCCGGCCTTTGCCGACCGGATCGAGGCCACTGCCCGCGTCACTGACGTCACCGTCTATCCGTGGGGTGCAAGCGTTACGCGCGAAGCCAGCCTTGATCTGCCCGACGGAGCGCATGAACTGGTCATCCCCGGCATTCCCGAAGGGATCGATCCCGCCAGCCTGCGCGTCACCGCCAAAGGCGCGGTGATTGGCGCGACCGGCTTTCAGCAGGAACGCGCGCTGCCCGAAACTCCGGCGAAATCCCCCGCACTGCGCGAGGCAAAGCAAGAGGTCCGCCGCCTCAAATCCGCACTCGCCGAACGCGACGCCAGCGTGGCCGGAATCAAGGCCCGTGCCGAAGCCGCAGAAGACACCATCGAATTCCTGATGAAGCTTGCCGAATCCGACACCGTCGGTGCCACGGACATCACCACCCTGGCAAATACGGTTGGCGAGCAACTTTTGCAGGCCCGGCAAACCGCGATTCGCGCCGAGCTGGAGGCCGAGACCGCCGAGGCCGGGCGCGAGGATCTGGAAGAAGAGCTGGCCCGCGCCGAGGCCCGGCTTGAGGCTTTGCGCGGTACGGATTCCGGTCGCGGCGCGCTGGTCATCGCAGTGCAGGGGCAGGGCCAGCCCGCCCGTATCCGCATCACAAGCCTGACTGACGAGGCAAGCTGGTCGCCGGTCTATGACCTTTGGCTGCAGCGCAAGGAAAAGACGCTGCGGCTGGATCGCGGGCTGGTCGTCCGGCAGGAAACCGGCGAGGATTGGCTGGGCGCGCATCTGCTGCTTTCCACCGCGCGGCCTATGGATCAATCGGCACCGAGCGAGCTTTACCCTTCGTTCCCCCGCCTCGAAGGTCAGGACAGAAAGCTCTACAGCCGTTCAGGTGAACCGATGGCAGAAATGGCCATGGATGCGACTGCAGAGGCCGCCCCCCTCGCCCGAGGTAGGATCGCCGGCACCGCGCTGATGGGGATGCTGGGCGAAACAGTGGTCTATGACTACCCGGCGCCGGTAACGCTGCGCGATGGGGCCGACGCGCTGCGCCTGCCGCTCGATTCCCACGATCTGACGCCCAGGATCCTTGCCGAAGCCGTCCCGCGGCGCGACAGCACCGCCTATCTGGTCGCCGACACGGTTAACTCGACCGGCGCCATCATCCTGCCGGGACAGGCGACCTTCTATGCCGACGGCGCCATGGTCGGACGCAGCGCACTTGAGCTGACCGCCGCCGGCGACGATATGAAACTGGGCTTCGGTCCGCTGACCGGCATCAAGCTGGAACGGCGCATTCCCGACGAGGTCGAGGGCAATCGCGGGCTGATCTCAAAATCCTCTGAGCGGCGCGAAACCGCGATCTTGCAGATCCGCAACCTGACCGCCGAGGCATGGCCGCTGCGGGTGATCGATCAGGTTCCAGTTTCGACCCAGGAGGCTTTGCGCATCGACTGGTCCGCCAAGCCCGAACCGGATGAGACCGACCCTGATGGCAAGCGCGGGCTTTTGGTCTGGAACGGCGAGATCAAGGCAGGTGAGACACAGCAGATCACCCTGACCACCGCGCTACGCTGGCCCGAAGGGCAGGCGCTGGTCGGCGGCGAGTGACGCGCCCGTCCCGCGATCAATACCGGGGCGAAATCGCCCCGGCCGGCTGATCGGGTTTTGCTGCCTTAGCCGAGTGTAGTTGCTATGCAGAAACTTACCAATGGCGCCCGGGGCCGGAAATCAGATGGTCGGTGACCGCTCTTGAACAGGCATAAGGCCAGTCCAGGGCAATGGCTTCCTCACTAGTTTCAACGGTACAGCCTTTTTCTGCAAACGCAGGACAAATTCCCGAAGGGGGGTCAGAATCAGCATGCCAGGAACGGGAAACCGGCATCCGCAGCCAGAGCATGCGGATCAAGATCGCCCCCGGTTTTGGGGTTCTGACAGGTCAAAACCTTTCCGGTTAGGCGGATACCCGGCTGGCGCTACTGGCCCAGGTGGTATGCCGGAGCATGCCTGGCTGGCGCAGCCTTTTCCCCGCAAACCCCTCCGCGAGGGAGGTCATGGACCGCAAGCGCCCACCTTTGCCTTTTATTGCCGGACCAGGGTTGTGTGACCCACCGCCTCAGCTAAAGGATGCCAAGATTGGCAGCATCATATCGGGCACGTCTTTGATGATCACATTGCCCGATGCTGCGGTCAGCCGCATTCCAGCAGCAGGTCCCCCCTTTCCAGTGCCTCGCTAAGGCGGTCCACCGCTTCAGCCAGCCGCTCATCGACCAGATGCAGATACTGTGTCCAGTCCGACAGGTGCGACAGCTCTTCGGCCCCGTCCGAAATGCCGCGCAGCCCAATCAGCGGGATGTTGAAACGCTGACAGGCGCGCAGCACAGCATAGGTTTCCATATCGACCATATCCGCATGGATATCGTCATAGGCAGCACCGCTGACAACGCTTGCCCCGGTCGCAAGGCTCGCCTCGGCAATGCCCGGGATGCGCAGCGCCAGATCGATGCGCCCCGGCAGACCCAGCAGCGGCGTTTCGCCCCGTGGGAAGCCCAGTGCCGAGGCATCCATGTCGCGATATTCCAGCGATGAAACCTGATATATGCCAAGCTGCTCAAGCCGCCGCGATCCGGCTGAGCCGAGCGAGACCACCAGTTCGGGCAACTCACCCTGCAGTGACAGCTGCGTCAGGGCCGCTGTCAGCGCCACTGCCGCCTCGACCGGGCCAACACCCGTCATCAACGGCCTGATCCGCGCCCGCAGATGCGGACCGTATTCGCTATCGACCGCCATGACGAAAAGCACACGCCGCCCGGCGACAAGATCGGGGCTGGTCGTCATGACCGCCCGGATTGACGAGACATCCACCCTGTCATCAATCGCTCCCTGAATATTTCGGACAAGGAAGCGCGGACCGGCCGAAAGGGCAAGATATCACCCGGTCACCATACGCCGTTCCTTGGCCTTTTCCGCAGGCTTAAGGTTGGTCGCAGCCCCGTGGATAGTTTCGTGCCCCAAAGGCAGGCTGGGCATCGACGCAGCAAAGCAAAGCAGCAACCGCCCGCCCGACAGGCCGCGCAACTCCCAGGACAGCAGCCCGCCAGCAGGGCCTGCCATAGCCCCGTGCAGAGGCTCGTCAAGCAGGGCAGAATCCAGCGCCTCGCGCAGGGTGGCAAGGCCGGGGCTGGCACCGCAGGCAGCCGACCAGACCGCGACATGATCCGTCAGGGTGGTCGGAATCGCCTTGCCCCAAAGTTCGGCATAGCGGCGGTTCGACAGCAGCAGCGCACCATTGCCGGAAAACACCGCCATCGCATCCTCAATCGCGTCCAAGACCTCGGCCCCAAGCGACAGGTCAGCCCGGAACTTGCGGGTCAGCGAGATTTCCGAGGTGATATCCTCAAACAGGAAGGCCACCGCGCCGTCGGGATGCGGGCGCCCGGTAACGCGATAGGTCTGACCACCGGGCAGAGACCACATTTCGACATGGTGGCCGGTAGATGCGGCAGCCTCAAGGCTGTTCATCTGATTGCGCCAGCTGCGGTAATCCTTGGGCTCAGGCACCATCCGCGCCTCGCGCAGGCGGTCCAGAAAGGCGTAAAGCGTCGGACGCGCGGTCAGAAAGCCGGTGGCAAGCCCGGTCAGATCGATCAATGCCGGGTTGAAAAGTTGCAGATTGCGATCACGGTCAAAGATAGCAAGCCCTATGGGCAGATCTGCAAAGGTCTTGGTCAGCGTCTGGACGAATTCGCGCAAAGAGCGCTCGGCGCGCACCGCAGCATCCGCAGGCAGGGCGATGGCCACAGTCTGATCAGACATTTCATGCAGATAACAATCATACCAGCGGCTTTGCCCACCCGCATCAACCTGCACCCGTCGCGCCGAACCCGGGCTGCTGGTACTGGCCTGCGCTGGCCGTGCGGACAGATCAATGAGCTGCGGCAGCGGCCAGGCCACATGTCCCTGCGCGTCAACCAGCCCCAGATAGGCCGAGTTCGCCCATGTTACCTGTCCCTGCCGGTCCTCGCGCCAGGCAAGCATCGGCGAATGATCCATAGTGCTGCGCAGGGTCTCAAGCTCTTGCTCCATCGCACGGAGTGTCAGGGAGTCGACCAGAATTCCTGCGTTTTCCGCCGCAAGATCGGCAAGCGTCAGACGCATGAACCCCTCTCCCAGATCCTCGATCAGCAGGCGCAAGGGACTTTCGCTCTCATGTTCACACAGTTCATGGCGCGCGGCACTGCCCAGATCTGGTAAACGCGCCGCAAACTCTGGCAGGCGCATACCAAGCCATGCGGTCAGGCGCTGCCAGTCGCCCTCACCCGGCAAAGTTGCAAGCAACGCCCGGGCCGGTGGTGTCGCATCGACCAGTGCGGTACCGCAGAACAGGAAAACAATAGGCTCGATTTCCCGTTCCAGCTGGCCTGCGCGCCGGGCCTTTTCGCCTTGCCGGTCCAGCAGCCGGATCAACGCCAGTGCCAGCAGCACCGCCAGCGCCGCCGCCAGGAAGGCGATAAGGAAATGCACGACCATGGCAAAGCATCCCTGAGCAAGACCAACGCTTACAGCCTGAAGCGGATACTTTAAAAAGTGGTTAACGCTATTTGAAAATTATGAGCGAATTTCAGGATTTGGCCCCAAAGCCGCCCGATTTTCAGCCTCGATCATCTCGCGCGGCCAGGTCACCACGACTTGGGCACCGCCTTGGGGGGCGTTGGCAAAGTTCAGCCACGCACCAGAGCGTTCCAACAGCGCCTTGGCAATAAAGAGGCCCAACCCCATCCCCTCGTAGCTGCGCCCGTCCTCGGCCCGGGGGCGGGTGGTCAGAAACGGGCTGCCAATGCGCGGCAGCAGCCCCGAGGGGAAGCCGGGACCGTCATCGACGATCCGCACCCAGATATTGCGACGGTCGGCCCCGGTCTCAATCGTCACCCGGCCCGAGGCGAAATCGACAGCATTCTGGATCAGGTTGCGCAGGCCGTGGATCACCGCGGCGTCGCGCTGGACAATCAGCCGCTCGGGCGCGGGCAGGATCGAGATCTCGGCCCCGCGATCCTGGTGGGGCGAGGCTGCCTCGGCCAGAACCTCGGTCAGGGGTGCTGACCGAATCAGCAGGTCATCGCGCCCCGCACCGCCCATCGAGTTCAGAATGTCCCGGCAACGATCCGCGGACTGGCGGACCAGAGCGACGTCCTCGGCCAGATCCTCACGATCAGGCAGGGCGTCGGCAAGCTCGTCGGCAAGCTCGGCGCTGACCAGCTTGATGGTGGCCAGGGGCGTTCCCAGCTCATGCGCGGCTGCGGCGACGACACCGCCCAGATGTTGCAGCTTTTGTTCCCGCTCCAGTGCCAGACGGGCAGCGAACAGCGCGTCCGAGGTGGCATTGACCTCACCCGCAACCAGACGGGCATAGGCCGAGAAAAACACCGCGCCGATGACAATGGCGAACCAGTGCCCGACCAGAAGTGGCTCGCGCAGCGCCACCAGCCCCTGCGGTCCAAAGGTCAGCGGCTGGGCAAAAATCGCAGCCAGAGTGACCATAAGGAAAGTGGCAATCCCCAGCGCCAGCAGGTGCCGAGGCGGCAGAGCCGTTGCAGCAATCGTCACCGGGGCCAGCAACAGCAGGGCAAACGGGTTCGCAAGCCCCCCGGTCAGTGCAAGCAAGGTCGCAACCTGCGCCAGATCAAAGCCCAGCTGCCAGGCGGCCTCGCGCGCCGGGATGCGTCGGCCCGGACGCGCCATCAGCATCACGTTCAGCGCCACGGCCAGCCCGATCACCAAGAGAACCCCAAGCAGGGGAAAGCCCGCGCCGATCACCAGCGCGGCGCCAACGGCGGCAAGCTGTCCGGCAATGGCCACCCAGCGCAGCAGGATCAGCGTACGCAGGCGGATCGGTTCGGGCGCGGGCTGTCCGGGGAACAGGTCGATGCGGCGAGAGACAAGGCCGAGGGGCACGTCGGGTCTTTCTGCTTGAGACAGGGTTTCGCATTGATAGCCACGGCAGAATGGGCGATCAATGCGCCGCACAGCCGCAAAGGTGCGTCACGATGACGAGCAAAGACCGCAGAATCCTGATCTTTGGCAGCCTGATTGCGGGAATTTTGCTTGTCGCCGGCGCGTTCTGGCTTTCTCCGGGTCGGGCTGATCCCTTTGCCGTTTGCCGTAAAGGCACGGTCTCTGGTGATTTTGGCGGGTTGGGCGGGTCATTTGAACTGACCGATCAAAACGGGCAGCGTGTCAGCGACGGGCAGGTGCTGGCAGAACCCGCACTGCTTTATTTCGGCTATACTTATTGCCCCGATGTCTGCCCGCTAGACAATGCGCGCAATGCCGAGGCGGTTTCGATCCTTGATCAACAGGGCATCGCGGTCAGGCCGGTCTTTATCTCTGTCGATCCCGGGCGCGACACGCCCGAGGTGCTGAAAGGCTTCGCCCAGGCCATGCATCCACGGATGATCGGGCTGACCGGGACCCCCGATGAAATCGCAAAGGTCGCAAAATCCTGGCGCAGCTATTACATGGTGAATGATCAGGACGATCCGGAAAACTATCTCGTGGACCATACCACCAGCACTTACCTGATCATTCCCGCCGCCGGGACGGTCGAAATCTTTGGCCGCGACATTCCGGCGCAAGAGGTTGCAGACCGCTCTGCCTGTTTCGTTACCGTAGCGGCAGAGTTTGACCGATCCGGAAAAACCCCCTAATCAACACACAGCGTTCAAAGGCGAGCAAATATGGCAGAGGATTACGCAATCGGACCCGACCCCAGTCTGCTTCTGGTCGATGACGACGAGATCTTTCTGAACCGTCTGGCGCGCGCCATGGAAAAACGTGGCTTTAACGTCATTCGCGCCGCCTCGGTCGCCGAGGCCCGCGCCGCAGTCGCTGAACGCGCCCCGGCCTATGCGGTGGTCGATCTGCGGCTGGAAGATGGCTACGGGCTGGATGTCGTCGATGCCCTGCGCGAGGCCCGCGAAGACGCCCGCATCGTCGTTCTGACCGGCTACGGCGCGATCGCCACAGCCGTGGCGGCGGTCAAAATGGGCGCGACCGATTACCTGTCAAAACCTGCTGATGCCGATGATGTGACCCGCGCGCTGCTGTCGCGGAATGAGACGCTGCCGCCCCCGCCCGAAACCCCCATGTCTGCTGATCGGGTGCGCTGGGAGCATATTCAGCGCGTTTACGAACAATGTGATCGTAATGTCAGCGAGACGGCAAGGCGGCTGCATATGCATCGCCGGACCCTACAAAGAATTTTGGCAAAGCGCAGCCCACGTTAATAGCAGAGGCCTGAAAAAGATTGCATTCCAATGCAGAATGCAAATATTGAGGCACACAAACTGCAGAATAAGGATAAACGTATGAGCATCGATCTGGACGCCCTGTCCTTACGCGAGCTTCGGGACCTGCGGAATAAGCTTGATCGCGCTATTTCGACTTTTGAAGACCGTCGCAAGCGTGAAGCTTTGGCCGCAGCCGAGAGTGCTGCCCGGGAATTTGGCTTTAACCTGGCCGAGTTGACCGTTGCCAAGCAAGCACGCGGCAAAGTCGCACCCAAATACGCGAACCCCGAGGATCCGTCCCAGACCTGGACCGGCCGCGGACGCAAGCCCCGCTGGGTACAAGAAGCTCTGGACGCAGGTAAAAATCTGAAAGATATGGAAATCTAGGCCGTTACTGCATTCTCCATGCGGTGACTTGCTTTATGTTTATTAGTATTTGTCTAATTCTGTTATGAGTTCGGAAAAGCGGCGTAGAAACGCGTTGCGGGTTTCCAGTGGTGGACGCAAACGTATTTCCAGCCCTTGTACAATTTCTGGTTGTGGAACTGGAAATAACCGATCTGCTTCTGCCCTGGAAAACCCGGCAATCTGAATGGCTTCCAGCCAGGCCGAAATCCGGTCGGCACGCTTTATTGCGCGCTTAACCGGGGCGGGTAATTGCGCGGGTAAACCAAAGCGGCGATGAATTGCCGCCGTCAAACGCGCATCCATT
This sequence comes from Paracoccus kondratievae, assembly GCF_009301415.1. Classification (GTDB taxonomy): domain Bacteria; phylum Pseudomonadota; class Alphaproteobacteria; order Rhodobacterales; family Rhodobacteraceae; genus Paracoccus; species Paracoccus kondratievae. Next base: position 2,237,184 of record NZ_CP045072.1, read on the forward strand.
TCTCCATATTCACTGCCAAGCGCGGCTTTTACCGGGGAGATCATGTCCCCAATCACATATTCCGGTGCATCGTGCAGCAGTGCGGCCAAACGCCAGCGCGGATCGCATCCGGGATTTATGCGGTCGTGGATCTCCACGACCAACAGTGAATGTTCGGCCACCGTATAAGCCCAGTCGCCCCGGGTCTGCCCGTTCCAGCGCGCGACAAAGGCTAAACCATGGGCAATGTCGCCGATCTCGATATCGACCGGGGTCGGGTCCAGAAGATCCAGCCGCCGCCCTGACAGCATCCTCTGCCAGGCCCGTTTTGTGCCTTTTGTCATGCTGCGCTCCGTCTTTTTTGCAATGGGCAGGGCCGTCAGGCCCACGCCAGACATGCAAAGGGTCTGCGGTCAGGAAACCGCAGACCCCAAGGGACCAGTCTCACTTAGAAGTGAACGGTTCAGGACAGCGGCTGATCGGCAGGACGCTGGTCCTGCATGCGCCGGGCAATTTCCTGCCGGTACAACGTCACGAAATCCACCGGGTCCATGTTAAAGGGCGGGAAGCCACCGTCACGCGTCACGTCCGAAACGATGCGTCGCACATAGGGGAACATCAGCCGCGGGCATTCGATCATCAGGAACGGATGCAACTGGTCCTCGGGCACGCCCTCGACCAGAAAGATCCCGCCATAATCCAGTTCGCACAGAAACAGCGGCGACTTGTCCTTGGCGTTCGAGGACTGCACGCGGAATTTGCTGATCACTTCGTACTGGTTGTCGGCCGGGCGCTTGCGGGCGTCCAGGCTGACCTGCACGCTGATCTCGGGCTGGACCTCGCCCGAGGGCAGACCCTTTTGCGCAACCACATTCTCAAAGGACAGGTCGCGGACATATTGCGTCAGGATCTGCAGGCGCACCGCTGGCTGCTGGCCCGCATTCTGCCCGGGGTTCTGGGCATCGGGCGCGCCAGCGCCGTTGTTGTTTTCGTCGCTCATCAAGTTCTCCTCGGATCTTGAGGCGGTTCTAGCACCGCCCGGCCCGCCACTCAATGCCGGGTCCAGCCCGAGTTGCCGGGTTTCCCGCCGGTCCCGCTTTGATCGGTCAGACCCTCGCGCACCGGGGCTGGCGGGTCGTCCTGAACCGAATATTCGCCGTCGATCACGCCATCCTCGCGCCCGCCCCGACCGGGCCGAAAACCCGCCGGATAATCGGTGCCGAAATCAGCGCCGCTTTGGCTATAGTGCAGCCCCATACCCGAGACCTGAACACGTGAGGCCATCTGTCGCAGGATCAGACTGCGCACCGGCGGGATCAGCAGCAACAGTCCAAGCATGCTGGTGAAAAGCCCGGGCACCACCAGAAGCATGCCGCCGATCATCACCAGCGCACCATGGGCCATAGGCCGGCCGGGCGCGCGAAATTCTTGCATCGCACGTTGCAGATCCATCGCAGCACGCGTGCTTTGCCAGCGCATCACTGCCACCCCCAAAAACGCCGAGCCGATGACCAGCGCGATGGTTGGCAGGACGCCGATCGCGCCTCCGACCTGGATGAACAGCGCGATTTCGATGATCGGCAAAACCACGAATGGCAAGAACAGCCACATAAAGCCTTATCCTCCGGCAGCTTCTCTTTCCGGCGTCAACTGGACTTGGGCCGGTCTCCACCCTACATAAGCATGCAAACCGCCGTTACAAAGCTCGTTAGGTCCGTTGATGTCGAACCCCCTGCTGCAACTGATCGTCCTGGCGGCGATTGCCGTGTTCCTGATCCTGCGTCTAAGGGGGGTCCTGGGCACACGAGATGGATTCGAACCGCCACGCGTGCCCGAAGAACCGGCGCAGCGCAGCCGGTTCGACGTTATCGACGGCACAGCCGAACCGGGTGACAGCGACATCGCCGATCACGCCGAACCGGGCAGCCCCACCGCCAGGGCTTTGGCCGAGATGAAGCGGCTTGAACCCGATTTTGCCGTTGGCCCGTTCCTGTCCGGCGCAAAAGCTGCCTATGAAATGATCCTGATGGCCTTTGAACGCGGCGACCTGTCCGAGGTCCGCGCCTTTCTCGCCCCCGAGATCGCGCAGGCCTTTGATGCGGTGATCGAGGATCGCAAATCGCGCGGCCTGACCACCGAGGCGCAGTTCCTTGGCACCCGCGAAACCGCGCTTGCAGCGGCCGAGTTCACGCAGGCGACCGGCATGGCCGAGCTTTCGGTGCGCTTCGTCGGCGAAATGATCGTCGCCACCCGCGATGCCGAAGGCAATGTGGTCGAAGGCGATCCCAAGGCTGCCCGCAAACAGCGCGACATCTGGACCTTTGCCCGCCGCATGGGTCAGGATGATCCGAACTGGCAGCTTGTTGCCACGGCCTGAACCATGAAGCGGCGGCGGGGACTTTCGACCGAGGACAAGGTCCTGTGGTCCCGCGTCGCCGCCAGCGTCGATCCATTGCACCCCGGGGGCAGGCATCCCGCACCAGCGGATGATCCGCCCCCGGCACTGACCCCGACAAAGATAGCGCCCTCGCGGCAGGCGGCCGAGCCGGTGCCGCCGCCCTCGCTAGCCGGACTGCGGCTTGGCAACCGCAAGGATGCCGCCTCGACCCGCATCGACCTGTCCCCCTTGCCGAATGAGGCGCTGGACGCCCAGCCCCTGCGCATGGATCACAAGACCCATCGCCAGATGACGCGCGGCAAGCTGTCGCCCGAGGCGCGGATCGACCTGCATGGCATGACACTGGCCGTCGCCCAGCCGGTGCTGACCCGCTTTATCATGCAGGCGCGGGCAGACCGATTACGGCTGGTTCTGGTCATCACCGGCAAGGGACGGGCAGGCGGGCCGGATGCGCCGCTGCCGGTCAGGCCCGGGGCCCTGCGCCACAATGTGCCGCATTGGCTGCATATGCCGCCACTAAGCACAGCCGTGCTGCAGGTCCGTCCAGCGCATCGCCGCCACGGCGGTGAAGGCGCCTATTACGTTTATCTGCGCCGCTAGAAAGCGGGCGAGATCACGATCTGGGCCGCACGCTCGGCATGCAGCGTGGCGCGGGTCAGCGGCCCCAGCCCGCCCGAGGCATCGAGCGAGAATTTCTGGTTCAGCTCTTGCGCCTGTGACAGGATCTGCAACAGTGCCGGAGAGGTGGCGACGTTGAAATGCCCGTCTCCGGTCGAAAAGGCACCGACATCGACCAGTGTCACCGGCAGATCCGCCACCGGCGCCGCATCGGTCAGACTGCCCAGCCGCACCTCTTCGGCCGAGATCAGCGCCGAAAGGCTAAGCGCCCGATCCCGCCCCGAGGTAAAGATGACAAAGGGTTGCGGCAGCCGCCCGATCGCTTTGGCCTGCATCCGGAACAGGTCGACGTTGATATCGGGCGACAGCAGCACCACCCCGCCGATACGGTCAAGCGTCTGACGTTTGCCGCCGATGGCCATCTGGCGCAGGCTCTCCATCAGCAGCGCAGCACCCATCGAATGTGCCACCAGAATGACCTTGCCGGCACCCGCATCAGTGGCGATGTCGATGCTGCTTTCCAGTGCATCGCGGGAATAAAGGATGGTTTCGCGATCTGCCGCATAGGCCAGCGGCTGCCCGCGTGATGGCCATGAGAAATGCAGCGGCACTCCGGGCAGGCTCAGGTCATGTTCAAGCTGGGCAAAGCGATAAAGCCCCTCGGCAAAGGTATTGTTGTAACCATGAACGAACAGGACTACGTCGCGGTCGCCTGCGGGCCGCGCGGCGATGGCATGGCGCAGATCGGCGCGGAAATCCCGGGGGCGGGGATAGCGCACAAATTCTGAAACCAGAAAGTCGCGTCGGGGATCTGGCCTTGCCCCCCTGCGGGGATAGGTGATCGAGCCGGGCTGGCGCTCGGGCGGGACCGAGACATCGACGCGGCCAAAGCTTACCTGCTCCTGACCACGGCCATCGGGGGTGCGGTTGGTAGCGATATAGATGCGCTCGACATGACCGACCCCCGCCGCCTCGGGGGCGATGGTGATATCACCCCGTGGCGCACAAGCCGCGAGCAACAAGATAAGCGAAAACAGGATCCGCGCCGACATATCCCCCGCCTTTCAGACTTGCGGGGGACAATGCCATGCCGCGACGCGGCGGGAAAGTCCTCAGCCGTAATTCGCCTTGGGACCCGCCAGCCACCAGATGATCAACCCGACCACGGGCAGGATAGCCACCAGCGCGATCCAGATCAGCTTGGTCGTCGTGGTTTCATTCGTGTTGATGATCGAGGCAATGGCCCAGACATCCAGCGCGAAGATGATGAATCCGAAGACATATCCCATAAGCGTTCCCCACCGTTGCGTCATCTGCACAACGGTGGGAAAGGCGTCAGGGTTCCCTAAAGCACATAGCGAGACAGGTCGGTCGAACGCGCCAGATCGCCCAGATGCTTTTCGACAAAGGCTTCATCGACCACCACCGTCTCGCCCGAGCGGTCGGGAGCGCTGAAGGACAGCTCTTCGAACACCCGCTCCATCACCGTGTAAAGGCGGCGGGCACCGATGTTCTCGACCGAGCTGTTCACCTCGGCAGCGATCCGGGCAAGCGCACGAATACCATCATCGGTAAACTGGACCGTCACCCCCTCGGTCGCCATCAGGCCCGTGTATTGCCGGGTCAGGGCGTTGTCGGTCTCGGTCAGGATGCGGATAAAGTCCTCTTCGGTCAGGGCCCGCAGCTCGACCCGGATCGGCAGGCGGCCCTGAAGTTCGGGCAGCAGGTCCGATGGCTTGGCGATGTGGAAAGCGCCGCTGGTGATGAACAGGATGTGATCCGTCCTGACCGGGCCGTATTTTGTGGAAACCGTGGTCCCCTCGATCAGCGGCAGCAGGTCGCGCTGCACCCCCTCGCGCGAGACATCGCCGCCCCTTGCATCGGTACGCGCGGCGACCTTGTCGATCTCATCAATAAAGACGATGCCGTTTTCCTGCACCGCCTCAAGCGCGGCGGCGCGGACCACCTCGTCATCCAAAAGCTTGTCTGCCTCTTCCGCGATCAACAGTTCATAGCTTTCCGCGACGGTGATCTTGCGGCGAACCTGCCGGCCACCGAAAGCCTTGAAAAGACCTGACAGATCCATCATCCCGCCCATGGCACCGGGCTGGCCGGGGATCTCCATCATGCCCAGGGGGTTCGAGCTGTCGCGCAGCTCAAGCTCGATCACCTTGTCGTCCAGCTCACCACGTTTCAGCTTTTCGCGGAACATCTCGCGGGTCTGCTCGCGGGCGCCTTCGCCGGCAAGGGCGGCAACAACGCGGTCCTCAGCCGATTTATGGGCGCGGGCCTTGACCTGTTCGCGCATACGCTCACGCGTCTCGATGATCGCGGCATCGGTCAGGTCGCGGATGATCTGTTCGACGTCGCGGCCGACATAGCCGACCTCGGTGAACTTGGTCGCCTCGACCTTCAGGAAAGGGGCGCGGGCCAGCTTGGCAAGGCGGCGGCTGATCTCGGTCTTACCGACACCGGTCGGGCCGATCATCAGGATGTTCTTGGGATAGACCTCGTCGCGCAGATCGTCGCCAAGCTGCCGCCGCCGCCAGCGGTTGCGCAGCGCCACGGCCACGGCGCGCTTGGCGTCCCTTTGCCCGATGATGAAGCGATCCAGCTCCGAGACAATCTCGCGCGGCGTCAAGTCACTCATGCTCTACCTTTCCTGTCAGGGGCTACCGGCGGCCTTCCTGTTTCCTGCTCACGGGCGGCGGGCGTCAGCCCAGCACCTCGACCGTCAGATTTCCGTTGGTGTAGACGCAGATATCGGCGGCAATCGCCATCGCCTTGCGCGCGACAGCCTCGGCATCCAGGTCGCTTTCCATCAGCCCCCGCGCAGCGGCAAGGGCAAAGTTCCCGCCCGAACCGATGGCCGCCACGTCATGTTCAGGCTCAAGCACGTCGCCCGCGCCGGTGACGACGAAAATATCCTTGCCATCGGTCACGATCAGCATGGCCTCAAGATTGCGCAGGTATTTGTCCATGCGCCAGTCCTTGGCCAAATCGACACAGGCGCGGGCCAGTTGCCCGGGCGCCGCCTCAAGCTTCTTTTCCAGCCGTTCCAGCAGGGTAAAGGCATCGGCGGTCGAACCGGCAAAACCAACGACAACGTCATGCCCGCCCGGGTTTAGCCGGCGCACCTTGCGTGCCGTGCCCTTCATGACCGTCTGGCCAACGCTGACCTGCCCGTCCCCGGCGACGACGACACGGCCATTGCGCCGCACCGCCAGAATCGTGGTTCCGTGCCAGCCGGGAAATTTGTCTTCGGACATGCCTATCTCCGATCTCAGCCCTGCCGCGTCAGATATGGGTCCATGGCCGCTTTCGCAACCCGCCCCCTTCCACAGCGCCGCGCGGGCCGATAGCTTGCCGGCATGACCAAAGCGCCAATCCTGCGTGTCTATCTGGAAGGTTCGATGCTGCGATCGGCCCGGGCAGGCAGCTTTAACTTCATGGCCGTTCTGCGCCGCGCGGTCGAAGGCGCGGGCTGGCAGGTCGAATGGCACGAAACCGGCCATATGGCGCGGATGGCGGCCCCCCTGCGGGGCGGATATGCGCTGTTTCACATGGAGGCCCCCACGCATGAGCGGGCGCTGACCTTTCGCCGCGCCTATCACTATCCGTTCTGGCAGATCGAGCCGGTGCAGCAGCGCTGGCGCTTTCAGGTCGCAAAACGCAGCTACGACCCCGCAACCGTCGATCCCGAGGCAGCGCACACCTTTGCCGAGCGGCTGCGCACAAGGGTCCTGCCCGGGCCGCCGCCGCAGCGGGGCAAGACAGTGCTGGTGCCGCTACAGGGCCACATCCGCCGCTGCCGGTCATTCCAGAGCACGAGCCCGGTCGAGATGCTTGATGCCGTTGCTGCCACCGGGCGCCCGACCGTCGCCACCCTGCACCCAAGAGAGATCTATGACGACGCCGACCATGCCGCGCTGGACCAGCTTGCTGCGCGCTACCCCAACCTGAAAATCGGCGGCGACACGATGCGGATCTTGCGCGACTGCGCCTTTGTCGCGACGCAAAACAGCGCTGTCGCTTTTGACGGCTATCTGTTGGGCAAGCCTGCGGTGCTGTTCGGGCAGATCGACTTTCACCATATCGGCCTGAATGTCGCCGATCTGGGCGTGGCAGAGGCGCTGGCCCGCGCCGAGACACATGCCCCGGATTTCGATCGCTACCTGTTCTGGTTTCTTCAGGAAAATTCGATCAATGCCTCGCGGCCCGATGCAGGGGCGCGGATCATTGATGCAATGCGCAGGGGCGGCTGGCCTATCGGCACCGCCCCCGACGCGTAAAGGATCAGATCGACTCGTCGATCCAGGCTTTCAGCGCAGCTTTAGGCGCAGCGCCGATCTTGTTCGAAACGACTTGCCCGTCCTTGAACAGGAAAAGCGCCGGAATACCGCGCACGCCAAGGGCGGCGGGGCTTTCGGGGTTCTCGTCCACGTTGATTTTGACGATTTTCACACGACCTTCGTATTCGGCTGCCAGCTCTTCCAGCGAGGGGCCGATCTGGCGGCAAGGCCCGCACCATTCGGCCCAGAAATCGACCACGACAGGGGTCGAGGACTGACGGACTTCGCTGTCGAATTCGGCGTCGGTAACGGCTTGAGTGTTGGCCATAGGGCTCTCCTGCAATGTGCCGGCTGGCACCGGCGGGGCGTATCGGACAAGAGCTATGCACCGTCGGTGCCGGGGTCAAGGCCCGCCATGACCCGATCCAGCAGCGCATCCGGCAGCACCATCAGGCTGCGCGCGACCGTCCACAGAACCGCAACCCCGACCTGCGCATCGGGCCAGATCTGGCGCAGCGCAGCGCGATAGGCGGCCATCTGGCGCAGAATGCCCAAGGGCACCGCCTCGGGCCGGTCGGGCACTTCGCGGTTCGATTTGTAGTCAACGGCGACGATCCGTCCCGGCTCGATCACCAGCCGGTCCACCGCACCGGTCAGGGTGCCGATACCCGGAATATCGGCGGCCAAAGCTACCTCGGTCAGCACCTCGGCCTTGTCTGACAAGGCAAAGACCTGCGCAAGGTCCGGGGCCTCGATCACCGCGCGAACCTCATCCAGCAGCGCGCTCATCTCTTCGGAGCCGGGCAATCCGCCCTCGGCATCGGCAAGCACGTCGCGGGCGACCCCGGGCCAGTCCGAGGGGTCACGGTCGGGCAGATGCTCAAGCAGCAGATGCAGCCGGGTCCCGGCAAGCATTGCCGCCTCGGCGTCGCCATCACCATCGCCGGGGGTACCAATCACCTTGGCCCCACCCAAAGCGGTCGCTGCCACCGGCCGGGCCTTTGGCGGCGCAGGCGGCGGGGACGAACGCAGCCACTGCGGCTCATCCAGAGGTGCGCGGCTTTCCCGGATAGCTTCGGGCGCATTCTCGGGCCAGTCGCCAAAAGACAGGCGGCGGATCTCGCCGCCCCAAGGGGCGGGCAGGCGTGTTTGGGTCAGATCGCTGCGGCCCATGCCAGCCTCGACCATCGCGTGCCAGCTGTCCTCGCCCACGCCGGTATCACCGGCTGCGGCAACGATCAGCCAGCTTTCTGCGCGCGTCAGACCTACATAGAGCAACCGCTTGCGTTCCTGTAGCTGACGCTCGGTTTGCAGCGCGGCCAGCTCTTCGACCGGCTCGGGACGCTCGCCATTGCGGCCCCGCCACAGCGCCAGCCCGTCCGGCCCGACCAGTACCGGCATCTCGCGCGGGGCACGGCGTGTCGCGCAGTCGGGCATGATGACGATCGGGCTTTCCAGACCTTTCGAGCCGTGCACGGTCATCACCCGGATCAACCCTTCGCCATCTCCGGCGGAACCGGCCTGACGGCGTACCTCGACATCGCCCCCGGTCAGCCAGACCAGAAACCCGGTCAGCGAGGGGGTCTCCATGCTTTCATAGCTCAGCGCCTGGGACAGCAGCTCATCTATGCCGTCCTCGGCCTCGGGACCCAGACGGGCGATCAGCCGCTCGCGCCCGCCATGGCGGATCAGCAGGCGCTGGATCAGGTCATAGGGGCGCATAAAGCCGGTCTGACCCATCAGATCGGACAGCACCTCGACCGCATGACGGTGCTGGGATTCGCGCAACCGCCGCCACAGGTATTCGCCACGTTTTCGTCCCGAGGCGAGGCGATAAAGTTCCTCTTCGGACAGACCGAACAGCGGCGAGCGCAGGCAGGCGGCCAGCGACAGATCATCCTCGGGCGTGGCCAGCACCGACAGCAGGGCGCGGATGTCACGAACCGCCAGCTCTCCGGCCAGTTTCAGCCGGTCGGCACCGGCGACAGGCAGGTCTGCCGCCTTCAGCGCCGCGATGATCTCGGCAAAAAGCTCAGACCGGCGCTGGACAAGGATCAGCACATCCCCTGCGCGGATCCGGCGTGCCCTGCCGATCTTGGCGTCAAAGATCGGTTGGCCCAGCATGTCACCGACCGCGGCGGCGATGGCGCGGGCCAGCTGCACCGTTTCCGAATTCTCGGCCGGCTGATCGACCGGAGCGGTCCAGTCCCCCGGTTCGGGCTTTTCAGGTTTGGGGATCGGCGGCCACAGATCCACCCGGCCCGGCATCTTATCCCGAAAGGCGCGGTGCTGTGGCGGATCGCCAAGCCCGCGCGCCGCATCACCGGCAAAGACCTGATCGACCAGCGACAGGATCGCGGTCGAACTGCGGAAAGAATGGCGCAGCTCAAGCATCTGCATGGGGTTCTGGACCGCCTCGAACGCCTCGGCAAAGCCCGCGCGCCGGGCCTCGAATACGGCGATATCGGCACCCTGAAACGAATAGATCGACTGTTTGGGGTCGCCAACGACAAAAAGGCTGCGCCGGTCCGTTCGCGCCCCCTGACCCGAGGTGAACTCATCCGTCAGCCGTTCGATCACCTGCCATTGGGCGGGACTTGTGTCCTGCGCCTCATCGACAAGGATATGATCAATGCCGCCATCCAGCCGGAAAAGCACCCATTGCGCCATACTGTTTTCGGACAACAGCCGTGCGGTGCGTTCGATCAGATCGTCAAAGTCCAGATGGCCATGCGCCGCCTTATGGGCGCGATAGCGGGTCAGAAACGCATGGCCAAAGCGGTGCAGCGCCAGCGTCCGCTCAGCATGGGTCAGGGCAACACGACGAGGGCGGGCGGCCTCGACCCGCTCCATCAGGATGGCAAGGTCGTCGATCAGCCCGGCGCAGGGACCGTTGCGCAGATCCTTGGTCGGAAAGCTGTCATATTTGGCGCTGAAGGGTTGCTTCGCCCCCGCACCGGTCAGCAGCACCGATTCAAGGATCGCAAGCTCGGCCAGCCCCGGCTGCGTCCAATTGCCGGGCATCAGCTTTTCTGCCGCCTTCTGGTCGGTGCTGCGGCCTTTCAGCAGATGCGGGATCAGCGCCGGAATGACCATCGCGCCATCCGCGAAACATTCCGCCAGCAGCGCCTGCATGTCCTCGCCAGGTTCAAGCCCGCTGGCCGCCCATAGCGTATCGCGGTCCGCAGGTGCATCGAACCCTCGCAACCCGGCAAGAAAGGCGTCAAGTTTGTCGCCGGAATGCAAAAGCAGAAGGTCCTGCAATTCAGGCACCTGATCGCGGGCCATCTCCTCGATGATCTCGGCGCGGATCAGGGCGGCGCTGCGGTCATCAAGTTCGGTAAAGCCGTGGGGCACCCCGGCCTCGATCGGAAAGCGGCGCAGGACCCCGGCGCAAAAGCTGTGGATCGTCTGGACCTTCAGCCCGCCCGGCGTCTCGATTGCGCGGGCAAACAGCCGGCGCGCGGCAGGCAGATCAGGCGCGCCCGCCTCGCCCAGCCGGGCCAGCTCGGCGCGCAGATCGGCCTCGGGCAGCATCGCCCATTTACCCAGTCGCGACAAAAGACGGTTCTGCATCTCGGTCGCTGCGGCCTTGGTATAGGTCAGGCACAGGATGCGCTCGGGTGCGGTTCCGGCCAGCAGAAGCCGCGCCACGCGGTCGGTCAGCACCCGTGTCTTGCCCGAGCCCGCATTCGCGGTCAGCCAGGTCGAGCGATGCGGGTCCGCCGCCCGCACCTGCGCCAGCGTCGCCTCATCCATCATCGCCGAACCTCTGCTTTTTCGGCATCTCGGTCGTGTCCCATTCCCCATGCCGTGACAGGTGGTCATAGTCGCTGGCATGGTCCGACCGCTCCATCGCCAGACGGGCGGTAAAGCCGCGCTCGCCCGTCAGATAACGGCGGATCAGGGTCACAAAGCCCTGCCAGGTTTCCTCGGCAAGTTCGGGGCTGAACTCGCGGCCCTGGGTTTTTCCCTCGCCGCCAAGCTGGATATAGCTGATCCCTTCGACCTCAGCCGGACCCAGCGCCTGAAAGGCTCCGTTCTGAACCATCGCCGCCTCAAGCGGCAGTTGCTTGTCGAAATGCCGGATCTGCTTATCGGTCGGGGGCGGGCCGGATTTGTAGTCATAGACATGCACCCGGCCGTCCTGCAGCAGATCCAGCCGGTCGGGTCGGGCGATCAGACGGAAATCCAGCCCCTCGACACTCAGGGCGCCGTATTCCTCGACCACGGTCGGGGTGCCGCGCGACAGCCGGTCGACCTCATCCGCGATCAGCCGATCAGCAATACCGGCGATACGCGCCCGCCAGAAAAGCCGCGCCGAGGGCCATGGCACCTCGGCCTCAAGCACCTCATCGGTGATGGACAGCAAGCGCGATTTCATCGCCGCAGGTGTCTCGGGCAGTTCGGGAAGGCCACGCAGAAAGCGGTCCATGATCACATGCAGGACGTTGCCCCGCTCGGCCGCGTCCGGCTCGGGGCGCAAGGGATCCAGCGCGCGCAGGCCCAGAACCCGGCGGGCATAGACCGAATAGGGGTCGCGGATCAGTGTCCGCACCTCGGTCACCGACATTTCACGCAGCGCCGGGGGCGGCGGGACAGGCGAAGGACGCGGCGCAGGCTCAGGCTGAATGCGCGGACGGGCCTGGACCTCGACAAGATCAAGCCAGTACCGACCGCGGCTGCGCATCGCCTCCAGCGCTTCGGGCCCCTGCTGGGCGGGCAGGCCGCCAAGCAGGTTCACAAGCCGGTTCAGCCAGCGCGAGGGGATCGTCTCGGCCTCGGCATCGCGGCGGGCGCGGGTCAGCACCACCTGCGCAGCGCCAACCGCCTGCTGAAAGTCATGCGCGGCAAGACCCACGCGCCGTTCGGGCAGGGTCAGCCCCGCTGCCAGCCGCATCGGCCGCGACAGCCAGGGATCAGGGGGCAGCGCCTGCGGCCAGCCTCCCTCGTTCAGGCCGGACAGGATGACCAGTCCGGCCTCGGGTCCGACCGCCTCGGTCCGGGCCTCACGCGGGCCGCGAAAACGGACCAGAGGATGGGCGGCCACATCCTGCCGCACCGCCTGACCTTGCAGCTCTTCGTAAAGCAGATCGCGGAATTCGCCCGGACGCAGATCATGGCCCATGGCGGCATGAGCGGCCAGATGGTCAAGCACCCCGCGCGCAAGCCCGCCCGATGCCTTGGCCCACAGTCCGGACGATTCTGCATCCCCCCCCGGACCCGCGGCCAGCTCTTCGGCCAAGGCGCGCAGATCGCGCAGCCGGTCGGCCAGCGGGCGCGGTGCCCGGTCGCGGGCCAGCGGCACGATCCGCTCAAGCAGACCTGCCAGCCACAGCGCCCAGGGTTTGCTAGAGGCATCGCCCCTGTCCGCCCAGTCCCGCAGCGCCTTACCATCGGGAAAGGCGGGGCCGTTGCGACGCAGGTGCAATTCCAGATCGCGGGTGTGGCGGTTGTGTTCGCGCCGGTAATCAGCGCCAAGCCCGGTTGCCGTCACCGGATGCTTAAGCAGCACCAGCAACGCGTCCACCATCATTTCCGTCCCGAAAAGATCGGCGACATGACGCAGGAACAGGCCGGGCGCGGTCAGTGGCAGGGGCTGACCGGCGGAATCGTCAGGGATGATGCCCCAGCGGTCCAGCGCTGACTGCACGCGACGGGTCAGCATGCGGTCAGCGGCAATCAGTGTCACCGGCCGGGCATCCCCGACCGCCTTGCGGATGATAAGCGCGACGGCCTCGGCCTCTTCGCCGGGACTTTCGGCTTCGATCAGTGTCAGGTTTGCGGTCGCAGGCGGCAGATCGCCAAGCTGCGGACCTTCCTCAATCCATTGGTCGGTGACTGGTGCAGGCCGCAGCGCCAGCGAAATCAGCCTGTTGCGTGCCGGATCAGGGGCCGCACCCTCGACCCATTCGCGGGGTGGGCCGAATTCCTCCAGAAAGGGCGCATAGCGGGCCTGGGGGTGATCCTCGGCCATGACATCCAGCCCGTCCCAGACCGATTGCGGCAGGTCGGCATCAAACCCGGGCAGCACCACCGCCCCCATCGGCAGGCGGGCCACGGCGCGCATGAAATCCCGGGTCGCGCCATGCGAGCCAGTCGAGCCCGCGACAATCACCGGCCCTTGCGGCAATTTCTCGCCCCGCGCCCAGGCAGCGGCAAGCGCCTCGGCCGCGGCGCGCTGCCGGGCCTCGCGGTCCTGCGGCGGATCGGCAAGATAGTAGCCCGCCGCAATCTTGAGAAAGGCCAGCGCCCGACCCCAATGCTGGGCATGTTCGCTGGCGTCGATCTTTTCAAGCGCGTCGGGACCAAGCCCCTCAAGCTGCATCTCGGCCATCAGCGCCGCAAGCGATGCCGCCAGTTCCGGCACCGACTGCCCTTGCGCCAGATCGGGATCGGCCCGCAGCGCCGCGTCTATCAGCCGCCCCAGCTCCAGCCGGCGGGCCAGAGGCGCGGTGGCCGCGCCGCCGCCCAGATCGGCGATCAGTCGCAATTGCGGCAAAAGCAGCGGCCCGCGCCGGATAAAGGCCTGACGCAGCGCCATCAGCGACTGACCCGAGTTCGCATAGACCGTGACCCGTGCCATCTCTTGCGGGGGGCGGCCCTCCATGCGGCGGATCAGCCCCTCGGCCAGCGCGCCGGGAAAATCGGCTCCGCAGGGCAGGGCGAACAGGCCGTTCTGCCAGTCACTCATCAATCAGTGCCTCGGCCAGCGGGATGCAGTCAGGCCGGCCAACGTCACACCACAGGCCGGGGTGGACAAGGCCGTAAGCCCGGCCCTCGGCAATCATCAGGTCCCACAGGCGGTTCAGCGAAAACACCTCATCGGGGATCTCGGCCAGCCGGTCGTGCCGGATGATCTGCGCGCCGCCATAGACCAGGTCCCCCTTGCGGATCAGCCGGCCTGCGGGGTCAAGGCTGAAATCTCCGCCCCCCTGACGGCCACGCGTCTGCGCAAGCGGCACCAGCATCAAAAGCGCGTCCATATCCTCGCGCCAGCCATCAAGCAGCGCGCGGACCGGGTTCGGACCAGTCCAGATCACATCGGGATTCACGGTGATGACCGGGCCCGGGCCCAGCAACGGCAGTGCCTTGCGCAGCCCGCCCCCGGTTTCAAGCAACAGATCGGATTCGTCCGAAATGGCGACATCCTGTCCGGCAAGGTGGTCACGTATCTGCTGGCCCAGATGGTGGATGTTCACCGCCAGCCGGGTGGCGCCCGCCTGCCGTCCCAGCGCCAGCGCCCGGTCAAGCAGCGTCTGGCTGCCGACCTTGATCAACGGTTTCGGTACCCGGTCGGTCAACGGCGCCATGCGGGTGCCCTTGCCCGCAGCAAAGACCATCATCGGCAAGCTCATCCGGCAATCCCTTCGATCACCTTGGGCGTGGGGGCGGGGACACCCTCCAGTGCCTCGACCAGCGGGGCCAGCGCAGGATGGGTCAGGTCGCGCTGGATCGCCGCCCAGACGCGCGGCATGAACGCCAGGTAGCGCCGCTTGCCGTCGCGCTGTGCCAGCCGGGTAAAGATACCCATGATGCGCAGGTTGCGCTGCGCGCCCAGCAGCGCATAGACGGCACGGAACCGCGCCTCATCAACCCCGGTCGCGGCGATGTAACGGGCGATCTGGGCCTCTTCGATCTCGGGCGCGACATCGCGGCGCGCATCCTGCAATGCCGAGACAAGGTCATAGGCCGGGTGCACCGCCACCGCGTCCTGAAAATCCAGAAGCCCCAGCGGAGCATCGTCGCGCCAGACGACATTCTCGGCGTGAAAGTCACGCAGACCCAGCACCGGAGGCATGTCCGCGGCCAGTTCGGCATGCAGCCGTTCGATCACCGGGGCGACCTCGGCCCCCTTGCCGGGCGCGCCAGCGGCGGCGGGGTAATATTCGGCAAAAAGCCCGACCTGATGGGCCAGTTCCGCCCCATCGAGGCGCAGCACGAAATCGGGCGGCTCGTGCCCATGCAGCTGCACCAGAAGGTCGGTCATGCGATCATAGATACGCGGCGCAAGCTCGGGCTGGGCCTCAAGCACGCGGGCAACCAGATCGTCGCCCAGATCCTCGATCAGCAGCAGGCCCTGCGCCTGATCGGTGGCGAGTATCCCGGGCGCATGCAGGTCAAGGGCGCGCAGCCATTGCGTCATCGCCACATAGGGCGCGGTCACACCGGGCGAGGCATCCATCAGCACCGCACTGCGCCCGTCCGGTTCGATCAGCCTGAAGTAGCGCCGCGACGAGGCATCTCCGGCCAGCGGGACCAGCCGCGCCTCGGACCAGCCGGCGCGATGGATCAGCCGGGCAATGGCGGGCAGGCGGGTCATCGCGCCCCAATGCGGCTCGGCCCCGGCAATCGTGATACGGCGCAGATCGGGCGCCTCGGGCAAGGGCTCCAGCCCGATGGTCAGCGGATCGGGCAGGGGGCCGCCGTGTTCGGGCCATTCGATCAGCACGATCGCCTCACGCATGGCATCATCAAGGCCCAGCTCTTCCAGCTCGTCGGGATGGGTCAGCCGGTAAAGATCGGCGTGCCAGATCTCGGTCCCCATCGGGTCGGCATAGGTCTGGACAAGGGTAAAGGTCGGGCTGGGCACCTCTTCGGCCCCCGCACCCTGACGTGCGCGGATAAGGGCGCGGGCGAAATGCGTCTTGCCCGCACCGACCGGCCCCTGCAACGCGACCACGTCGCCGGGTTTCAGAACAGCCGCCATGATCCGCGCAAGGCATGCGGTCAGGTCGGCATCGGCATGATCAAGCGTCGCAAGCAGGGTCATCACAGGAAACCTAATGCGGGACGCGCCCCTGTCAAAGCCCCAGAACGTCGGCCATGTCGTATTCCCCCGGCCCCTTGTCCTGTCCCCACAGCGCAGCGCGCAACGCACCGCGGGCAAAGATGGCGCGGTCGGTGGCAACATGGCGCAGCACCACCCGTTCACCCGCAGTGGCAAAGATCACATCGTGTTCGCCCACGATATCGCCGCCACGAATGGCGCTGAAACCGATCGAGCCGGGAACACGGGCGCCAGTGATCCCTTCGCGCACCGGGGTGCGCAGCTCGTCCAGGCTGTGGCCCCGCCCGGCGGCGGCAGCTTCGCCCAGCATCAGCGCCGTGCCCGAAGGAGCATCGACCTTGCGGTTGTGATGGGCCTCGACCACCTCGACATCCCAGTCCTCGCCCAGGGTGGCTGCGATCCTGCGGGTCAGGCCGACAAGCAGGTTCACCCCAAGGCTCATGTTTCCCGCGCGTATGATCGGCGCATGACGGGCGGCCGCTTTCAGCTTGGCCAGATCTTCGGGCTCAAAGCCGGTGGTGCCGATCACATGCACGGCACGCGCCTGCGCGGTCAGTTCCGCAAAGGCCACGGTTGTCGCCGGAGTGGTAAAATCAATCACCGCCTGTGCCTTGGCAATCGCCTCGACCGGGTCGTCGGTCACGGTGATTCCCAGCGCCGCACCGCCCATTGCCTCACCCAGGTCACGGCCGACCCAGGAGTTGCCCTCGCGCACGATGGCACCGGCAAGGCGGGCCTGATCCGAGGCAAGAACGGTGCGCACAAGCATCTGACCCATGCGGCCGGATGCGCCCGTGATGACGATTCCCGGTTTTTCCATACTCGATCTCCCGTTTCAGGCATGTCTATCCCGTTGCGGCGCGGGCCGCGACCCCCTACATCTGCGCCCATGGCACAGAACCGCTTTCATTCCGGCGCAGGATCTTCGCATCATGGCCCCTCGCAGCGCCAGCTTCGCGTCGGCGAGCTGATTCGCCGCACGCTTTCCGACGTCCTCCTGCGGGGGGACGTTCACGACCCCGACCTGAACCGGCATTCGATCACGGTCGGAGAGGTCAGGACTTCGCCCGATCTCAAGGTCGCAACTGCCTATGTGCTGCCGCTGGGCGGGCACGATGCCCAGGAGGCGCTGGCCGCGCTGCGCCGCAACTCGGGCGAGCTGCGCCACCTTGTCGCCAAGGCGATGACGCTGAAATACGCGCCGCAGCTGCGCTTTGTCCTAGACGAGACCTTCGACCGTATGGATGACACCCGCCGCCTTCTGTCCGAAGATCGCGTGCGGCGTGATATCGAATCGGCCCCGGAAGACGATGAAGACTGACCTCAGGCGCCGGCTTGGCCTCGCCATCGGCGCGCTGATCGCCATGACCCTGCCCGCCGTAGCAGGGATCTGCGAAAAGCGTGACTTTGACGGGCAGAACTATGTGATCTGCACGCTGACGGCCGAACAGGAGCCGGGGCTCAGGCTGTGGCTGAACAGTCCCGACGGGCGTGTTCTGGGCGATTTTACCTCTGTTCGCCGCACCCTCGCCGAAGACGAAGTGCTGGGGTTTGCCATGAACGCGGGCATGTATCACCCCGATTACTCTCCGGTCGGGCTTTACGTCAGTGAGGGCGTCACCCGACACGATCTGGTCACGGCGGGCGGAGGCGGCAATTTCGGCATGTTGCCAAACGGCGTCTTTTGCGCCGGCGGCACGCGGCCCTATCAGGTGATCGAAAGCCGCGCTTTTGCCAAGGCCCGGCCCGAATGCCGCATCGCCACCCAGTCGGGACCGATGCTGGTGATCGACGGCGCACTGCACCCGCGCTTTCTGGTGGACAGCGACAGCCGCTATATCCGCAACGGTGTCGGCGTCTCGCCCGACGGACAGACGGCGTGGTTCGCCATCTCGGACCGCGCAGTGACCTTTCACGAATTCGGCCGGTTGTTCCGCGACGGGCTTGGGGCGCGTGACGCGCTCTATTTCGATGGCTCGGTCTCGCGGCTATACGCCCCAGACCTTGGCCGCGCCGATTTCGGCCGACGGCTGGGGCCGATTATTGGATATGTAGGACAGAACTAGAATGGCGCGAAAAAAGGGACGCGAGATCCACGGTTGGCTGATCGTGGACAAGCCTGCGGGCATTGGCTCGACCGATG